>CAVWPK010000012.1:0-1715266 GCA_963756795.1 uncultured Actinomycetota bacterium
GACCCGGCTCGGCGAGCAACCATCACATCGACCTGCCCGGCATAGTTCCCGCCCTCGCCGGCACCGTCATGCTCGCCTGGTTCGCCTACCGTGCCACCCACCGCCCCAACCCCCTGCGCGCGGTCGCCGTCGGTCTACTGCGTTGACGAGAGCTGGCAGCCGGGGCCGGCATCCTGCTGGGGTTCTCGGCCGCCTACTTCGGATCTGCCATCCTCGCCCCGAGATGTACTTCCAGTTCGGCCGCGGCGAGAGCGCCACCACCTCTGGCCTACTGCTGATCCCCCAAGCCGTCGCCACCGGCTTTAGCATGCAGGTCGCCGGCCGCCTCATCGACCGCATCCCCCCGGGCCGGGTGGTCACCACCGGCATCGCTCTATCGGTCACCGGGTTCAGCCTGTTCGCACTCCTACTCGGCCCCGACACCTCCTACCTCGCGCTCACGGGAGCCCTCAGCCTGGCCGGTGGCGTCGGCGCAACCTTGATGCCCACCATCACCACCGCCACGCGGCAACTCAGCCACGACGACACACCCTCGGGCACCACGCTGCTGAACATCGTCAGCCAGGTGGCCACCGCGATCGGAGCCGCCGCACTCTCGGTGCTCCTCGCCGGTCGGCTCACCCTGAACCTGCCCGCCCGCGTCTCCGACCTCGCGACCCTCTACGAACGACTCCCGCCGAACGTGCTGCGATTGCGGAGCCCCTCACCACCGCCTTCCAGATCACCTACGCACTCCCGATCAGCCTGATGCTCCTCGCCCTCGTCATCGCCATCGCATTCCTCCTCGCCCACGCCGCGTCCGGACCGAGGCCCCGAGCCACAGCTGTGACTACGCCCCGGTCGGCCAGTCGAACAACGTCCAGCGATCCGGATGCTGGCCGAACAGCACCAAGCAGACCGACTTCCATTCGGTGGATCTGCACACCTGGGACAAGTTCCACGTCCCCGAGGCTCGCGCCGAACGTCCCACAAGCAGGTCCTCAGGGAGCGGTCTGTTCGGTGCGCGGCCGTATGTTCAGGGTCGGATCGAGGCGGGCATCGGCTAGCGAGGAGTTGCGGGCGAAGATCGACGAGAAGATCGCCCTCATCACGGGTGCTGGTGCGGGCCTGTGCGAACTGGCACAGGGGTTCGCTCGAGCCGGAGCGCACGTCCTGATCGCTGACATCGATGCTGCGCGGAGCGGGAGTCGTGGCCGCCTTGGTGCCGCGAGGGCCGATACGCCTGGCCCGTGCTGGGCGACCTGTGCGAGCCACGAAGATCAAGGGCGCCCGCGGCCAGGGCTGAGAAGCAAGGGGGGCCTCACATCCTCGTGAACAACGCAGGCGGCTGGGGCACCGGAGACCACCAGTTCCCGCTCTCGCCACGCGCAGAGTGGAACGCAGTCCTGGACCTCAATCTGCGCGGTACCGACGCTGCTTACCCAGCTCTGTCTCGAGCCCATGCGGCGCGCCGGCGGTGGAGTCGTGATCAACATCGCCTCCAGCGGCGGTATCGGATACGCCGCCATGGCTCACCGGAGCACGCGCTCGAAAGGCCGCCCTGATCCGACTGACCGCATGCCTCGCACGGCTGCCCGACACCCATGGCGTCCGAGCAGCTTGCGTTGTCCCGGGACAACTGGATCGGCCTGGCTCGCGCTCACGAGCAGACCGCGGTGATGACCGCAGAGGAACAGTCAGCCACCCCGCCCCTGATCCCACCCGAGGATGTCGTTGACGCTGTTCTTGACCTCGTCCGTGATGACACCCGATCCGGCAGCGTCGTCGAGTTGCGCGGCGAACTCGATCTTCTGCCCGCAACCCAGAGAGGCGTTCGCTAGTCCCGGAGCCAACCTCTGACGGCAACGGCGCTCATCATTAGCCGCGTGAGCATCCGGACGTCCCGATAGACCTGTCCGGAGGCGGTCGCCGGGACCGGGGCCTTCTGCGGTGCCGACAGCAGTCCGAAGGGCTGGAGGCGAAGCTCGCGGCGACGGCCGCGAATCCAGCGCGGGCATGGGGTTTTTGGGGCCCAGAGCGCGCCACAAGCCTCCATGGTTCAAATCTCTTGTTGCCCTCACCATGAGAGCAGCACCACTTCGCCGCATATGCCGCAGAGCAGCAACGCTCTCACATGGCACGCCAAGGAATTTGAACCAGCGACACGCGGTCGCAACGGATGAGTCGCCGCACCACTCGTGGTGCTAGCCGCGCCTGAGTGCCAGCGCACGAACCAGGTCTCAGGTCAGTTTTCGGGGAGCAAAGCGCGACACAGGTCGAAATGATTCAAGAAAGCAAGTGGCCCCTGATTTGCGTTTCCGCAGGTCAGGGGCCACTTTTGTTGTAGCGGGGGCAGGATTTGAACCTGCGACCTCTGGGTTATGAGCCCAGCGAGCTACCGAACTGCTCCACCCCGCGTCGGTGAAAGCAACGTTACGGCATCGCCGGAAGCGACCACAAATCCGGGGTGCGCGATCCAGGTCACCCCTCGGGTGTCGCCTCGTCGGCGGCCCCGTCAGACGCCCCGTCAGCCGCCCCGTCCGTGGGCTGTTGGGTGGCCTCGGCATCGCGCTGGTCCGCCAGCTTGACGGCGCGGGCGAGGTGTCCCTGGGCGACGTCGACCAGGCGGGCCCATTCCACCGAGTCGCCGTTGCGGAGTGCAGCGTCGGCGCGGTCGAAGGCACTGTCCGCCGCCCGTAGGGCGTTCTCGATGCGATCGTTGATGGACAGCTGCGGATCGTCCGGTCCACCCGGGCCGTCCGGACCGCCATCGGGGCCACCGGGCCGGTCCGGCGGCGGGTCGTCTTCGAGGTCGACACCGAGCGCGTTCGCGAGCGCCTGCGGGATGTTGCGGTCGATGCCGACGGCAGACCCGTAGCGCACGATCACGAACTGCAGGATCGGGAAGCTCGAGTCGGCGTTGGAGCGGACAGCGTAGACCGGCTGGATGTAGATCAGCCCGTCGTTGACCGGAACCGTGAGCAGGTTGCCGAAGACCGGTGGCGTGTTGGCGACCACGTAGTCGCGCAGCGCATCACGAACGCCTTCGTCCTGCTGCATCTCGTTGGCCGCGATCCCGGGTCCGGGCGCGCCTTCGTCGGTCATCTCGAGCAGGTCGATCTGACCGAACTCGTCGGAGGTCGCATCGGAGTTGACCGAGATGAACGAGGCCAGGTTGCCGCGGCCCCGCGGCACCATCACGGAGGTCAGCGACCAGTCGCTGCCGCCCGAGTCGTCACGCGTGAACAGCCGGTACGGCGGCTGCTGGCTGTTGCTCGCCTGCGGGTCGGTCGGGACCTCCCACCGCTCGTCGCCCTGGTAGAAGTCGTCGGCCTGGAGCACGTGGTAGCGGGCGAGCTGGGAGCGCTGCACCTTGAACAGGTCCTCGGGATAGCGCAGGTGCTCGAGCAGCGCCTCCGGGATCTCCGACTTCGGTCGCACGGTGTCGGGGAAGGCGCTCATCCACGTCTTGAGGATCGGATCCTCCTCGTCCCACGCATAGAGGTTGACCGTGCCGTCGTAGGCGTCGACGGTCGCCTTCACGGCGGACCGGACGTAGTTGATCTCGTCGGTCGGGATGGTCTGCAGACCGGTGTCGGTCTGCAGAGAGTCCTCGATCATCGACTCGAAGGACTCCCGCTGGGAGTTCGGGTAGCGGTCGGTCGTCGTGTAGCCGTCGAGGATCCACTGGACCCGCCCGTCCACGATCGCCGGGTAGGGGTCGGAGTCGAGGGTCAGCCACGGCGCCACCATCTCCACCCGCGTCACCGGGTCGCGGTTGTAGAGCACCCGCGAGTTCTCGTTGACCCGACCGGAGAGCAGGAAGTTCGCCTCGCCGAAGTTCACTGCATACATCAACTGGCGGAAGGTGCTGCCGACGTAGACACCGCCCTCGCCGTCGTACGTCGTGGCCGAGTCCTCGACCGCCGCCGCCTCGTCCTCGGTGTCGGCCTGATCGAGCTCGAGGCCGAGTTCGACGTCCTCGTCGCCCTCCGCCGCCTTGCCGACCACGGAGTACTCGGGGCTCTGCTCGCCGTAGTAGATCCGGCCCTCGAAGTCGGTCTCGGAGAGCACGTTCTCGGCATCCTGGATGCCCTCGGCCCACACCATCCGACCGTTGGCCTCGTTGGCCGAGACCTCGTTGGCGTACGCCGCGATCACGCCCTCGCCGTGGGTGTAGACGGTGTGCAGGTTGGACCAGTTCTGGTCGGAGCTGTCGATGCCGGTCTGGTCGAGCTCACGGACGCCGAGCACGAGCGGCGTCTCCTGGCCGTCGATGATGTAGCGGTCGACGTCGAGGACGGGGGAAACGGAGTAGTACAGGCGCGGTTGCTGCCGCTGCTCGAAGGTCTCGAAGACCTGCTTGGGGTCCACCACCGGGACCGCGCCGAGCTGGTTGCGGAGCGTGGTGGCGTCGGGGTCCTCCGGGGGCACGCCCGCGATGGCGGTCGGTCGGACGTCGTCGATGTCGTAGGCGCTTCTGGTGGCGTCGATGTTGCGCTGGATGTAGGACTCTTCCTTGTCCGCCTCGGTCGGCTTGACCTGGAAGTTCTGGACGATCGCCGGCCAGATCATGCCGAGCAGGATCGCGGAGAGCACGAGCAGCGCCAGACCGACGGACGGCAGCTGCCAGGTACGGCGCCAGATGTTGAGGAAGAAGAGCACGGCGCAGATCAGCGCGACACCCATCAAGATGTTGCGGGCAGGCAGCAGCGCGTTCTCGCCGGTGTAGTTCATGCCGGTGAACAGGTTGTTGTCGTTGGTGACCAGGTCGAACCGGTCGAGGTAGTAGTCCACGCCCTTGGCCAGCACGAAGATGCCGAGCAGCACGGAGAACTGCACCTGCGCCGCGCCCGAGAGGCGGTCGTGCTGCACCTGCAGCCGGATGCCGCCGTACAGGTAGTGGACGACGGCGGTGACCAGGATCGCGACGACGGCAGCCGCCATCACGAAGTCGGTGACGTAGTGCCACCACGGCAGGCTGAAGACGTAGAAGCCGATGTCCTTGTTGAAGTAGGCATCGTCCTGGCCGAACGGCTGGGCGTGCCGCCAGAGCAGGTAGGAGCGCCAGTTGCCGAGCGCGGAGGTGCCGGCGAACAAGCCGATCACCGTCGCAACGCCGGCGAGCAGCCAGGTCCGGATCGGGGTGACGGCATCGCGGTAGCGGTCCACGCTGGCGTCGCCGCCGGGGAGCCGGAACAGCGGCCGGAACCGGTAGGCGAGGTACATGTTCACCGCGACCGCCGCGGCCATGAAGACGCCGAAGACGAGGAAGAGACCGATGCGGGTCCACAGCATGGTGCTGAAGACCTGGCCGTAGCCGACCTCGTCGTACCAGAGCCGGTCGGTGTAGATCGAGGCGAAGGCGGTCAGGACGAAGAACGACACCACCACCACGACGCCGGTGATGACCAGTGCGCGGGCACGGCTGCCGGGTTGCCGGGTCTCGACGTCGCCAGGCTCGTCATCGAACAGGTCACTCACAGTTTCTCCCCTGAATCATCGGTCTCGTCCTCCAGTGTTGCGCGCAGGAGGGCAAGCAGGCTCGGGACGAGGTCCGGCCCGCCCATCACCGACGCGTCTTCGTCGTGGGCGCGCAGCCGGACTGCGCAGTACGTCGCCGCGTGCCGGGTGGCACCTGCGACGATCCGGACCTCCTGC
Organism: uncultured Actinomycetota bacterium; assembly: GCA_963756795.1. Lineage (GTDB taxonomy): Bacteria > Actinomycetota > Actinomycetes > Propionibacteriales > Nocardioidaceae > Nocardioides. The sequence goes on from CAVWPK010000012.1 coordinate 5,641, forward strand.
CGGTCGGGGTGCTCGCGCGCGAACTCCACCGCCTCCGCCGGGTCGTCCGGGATCTGGCCGTCCGCGGCCGGCGGCAGCACCAGCCGCTCCACGACCGCCGCGCAACCGACCACGCCGGCCGGCCAGCTGATCGTCGGAAGGAGCTCCTCGAGCTCCTGGTCGGCGCTCAGCGTGTCCTGCTCGACCGGGGTCAGCGAGCCGCGCTCGCGCGACTCGTCGAGCCCGAGCGCCGACGCCAGCGCCGGCTCGTGCGCCACCAGCTGCGCAGTGTCGACCAGGGCGTAGAGGCGCGCCGGCTGGTCCCAGCCGGCGTCGGCGTGGTGCTTCTCTACCTCCAGTACGGCGGCCGCCAGCGCGGGGTCGATCTCGAGCTCGAAGTCCATCAACCAGTCCCCTGCTCAGCAGCTCGGCAGCTCGGTGTCGCGGTCGTCGGCCCACGCCTCGACGGACTCGAGGGCCTGATGCATCGTGGTCGCCTTGACCAGGGCCAGGTCGGGGTCGAGGTCCGCGACGTCGTCGCAGTTGGCCTCCGGCACCAAGAACAGCTCCGCACCGGCGTCCTCCGCCCCCGCGATCTTCTGCTCGATGCCGCCGATCGGCCCGACCTTCCCGTCGTCGAGGAGCTCGCCGGTGCCGGCGATGGTGGCGCCGTCGGTGAGCGAGCCCGGCGTGAGCGTGTCGTAGATCGCGAGGGAGAACATCAGCCCGGCGCTCGGGCCGCCGATGTCGGGGTCGACCTGGATCTTGACGTCGAACGGGAAGTCGTAGCCGATGCCGAGGCTGATCCCGAGACGCGGCTGCTTCTCCTGCTCACCATCGACCGCCACCAGCTGCGGCTCGATCTCGACGGTGAGGTTCTTCTGGTCCCGTTCGATCACCAGCTCCACGGGGTCGCCCGGGCCGTGCCTCTCGACGGCGGCGACGATCTCCTCGCCGGTCTTGACCGGCACGCCGTCGACGGACACGAACTGGTCGCGCACCCGCAGCTCCTTGAACGCGGCGCCGTCCTCGGCGACCTCGGCGACCTGGACCGTCGACGGGATCTCGAAGCCCAGCTCGCGCATCGCGGTGGCGATCGCGATGTCCTGGGAGGTGACCATCGACGCCGCACCCTGGCGCCGCTCGTCCTCGGCGGTCTGGTCGGGCGGGTGCGCGATGTCGTAGGGGATCACCGCCCGGTCGTCATCGAGCCAGTCCTCGAGCGCCGCGAAGAGCGGCAGCTTGTCCCCGCGGGCGGAGGACTGGACGGTCGTGAACCTGATCTCACCGTCGTCGCGGTAGGTCTTGTGGCCGTCGACCTGGATGATCTCCGACTCGTCGGCGTTCTTCGCCAGCACGTCGAAGGTCGGGCCGGGGCTGTAGACCGAGTAGGGCAGCGGCACGAACGCCGCCAACGCCAGCAGTCCGACGGTCAGCGGCGCCGCGAAGGCGAAGGCGATCCACCGCTGGGTCATGGCGATACCTTCTCACCCGCGGCCAAGGCAGCCGGGACCGGCACGTCCGATGATCGCTCGCAACGCGTCCAAGTCGTCCAAGTCGCTCACGTCGTCGGTCAGACGGCTACAGCTAGGAGGCGCGCCTGCTGCCGGTGGCCGGCTCGTCGGCCACAGCGTCGACGGAGAGCCCGGCCGGCGCGACCGGCACGTCCGGCATCTTCTGCGTCGTCTGCTCAGGCAGCTCAGGCAGCTCAGGCAGCTCAGACAGCACGACGGGGCGGAGCCTGGACGGCCGGAGCGCGACACCGGTGCTGCGGTCCGGCGTACGGCGGGACACGGCGTAGCCGGGACGCCGCTTCTGCTCCTTGCTCAACGCCTCGCCCAGCCGGCGAGCGGCCGTCTCGCGGTCGACGACGCCGCGCCCCTCGCGACCCCACCAGCCGACCCACAGCATCGTCGCCACGGTGACGACGGCGGCGGGCACCAGCCAGTAGAGGATCTCCACCAGCCGAGGGTACGTCGGTGCGCGGGACGGTCGGTTACGGCGCGCCGACCCATTCCTCGGTGCCGTCGTTGAACAGCTGGTGCTTCCAGATCGGGACCTCCGCCTTGAGCGTGTCGATCAACGCCCGGCTCGCATCGAACGAGCTGCCGCGATGCCCCGCGGTCGTGGCCACCACGACCGCGAGATCTCCGATCGCCAGGTCGCCGACCCGGTGGACCGCGGCAACGCCGGTGACGTCGTAGTCCGCCGCGACGCGCGCGCAGACCGCCTCCAGCTTGTCGAGCGCGCTGGGGTGAGCCGAGTAGGACAGCCCGATCACGCCCTTGCCGTGGTCGTGGTCGCGCACCCGGCCGACGAAGACGACCAGCCCGCCCGACGCCTCGTCGTCGAGGCTCTCCAGCACGTCGTCGACGGCGAGCGGCGTGTCCTGGATGCCCACGAGGCGTACGACGGGGTTGCTCATGACCACAGCCTAGGCCCGTGGAACTTTGCGATCCGGCGTAGTTTGGAGCCATGACCAACGATCCCGGACCGGGCGATCCGGCGCAGCCGGAGGAGCCCAATCCGTTCAAGGGCACGCCGTTCGAGCACCTGTTCGCGCCGGGTGGACCGCTCGGCGGAATGGCCGGTCTCGGAAGCCTGGCTGGCGGCGCTGGTGGCGCCGGCGGCGGTGGGATGGACTTCAACCAGATCATCGGCCAGTTCAAGGCGATGATGGAGCCCCACGAGGGCCCGCTGAACTGGAAGGTCGTCGACGACCTGGCCCGGTCCTCGGTCGCCCAGCAGCTGGACCCCTCCCCCGGCCGCCGCGACCACGACCGGGTCTCCGACGCGGTGCAGCTCGCCGACCACTGGCTCGACGTGGCCACCGAGCTCTCCTCAGGGGTGACCTCGACCGCGGCCTGGAGCCGCGCCGAGTGGGTCGTCGAGACCCGCCCGGTGTGGAAGGTGCTGGTCGAGCCGGTCGCCGCGAAGTCGGTCAGCGGCATCGGCAACGCGCTCCCCCAGGAGATGCAGGGCGCCGCGGGCCCGCTACTCGGCATCATCGGCCAGGCGGTCGGCGGGATGCTCGCCGCGCAGATCGGTCAGGGACTGGGCGGCCTGGCCGGCGAGGTCCTGACCGCGTCCGACATCGGGCTCCCGCTCGGCGCTCCCGGCAAGGCGGCGCTGGTGATCAGCAACGTCCGGGAGTTCGCCGAGGGCCTCGACGTGTCCGAGGACGACGTACTCCTCTATCTCGCGCTGCGCGAGGCAGCCCACCAGCGCCTCTTCGCCCACGTGCCGTGGCTGCGCGAGCACCTGGTCGGCGCGGTGACCGACTACGCACAGGGCCTCGAGCTCAACGTGCAGCAGATGCAGGAGCGGATCCAGGAGCAGATGGGCGGCATCAACCCGATGGACCCGGCCTCGATGCAGGGCCTGCTCGAGGGCGGACTGTTCGAGCCGCCGGTCTCACCGCAGCAGGAGGCGGCGCTCTCGCGGCTCGAGATCGCGCTGGCGCTGGTCGAGGGCTGGGTCGACGAAGTGGTCGGGCAGGCCACCGCCGAGCGGATGCCCGCGGCGACCAAGCTCCGCGAGGCTGTACGTCGGCGGCGCGCCGCCGGCGGCCCGGCCGAGCAGACGTTCGCGGCGCTGGTGGGCCTGGAGCTGCGGCCGCGCCGGCTGCGGGACGCCTCGACCCTGTGGGGCGGGCTGCGGACCCGGTCCGGCCCGGAGGCACGCGACGGTGTGTGGATGCACCCTGACCTGCTGCCGACCGCTGCCGATCTCGACGACCCGTTGTCGTTCCGCGCCGAGGCCACCCAGCCCGACGACCTGAGCGAGGAGGCGTTCGACGCCGAGCTGCGCAAGCTGCTGGACCCCGACGCACCCGACGCACCCGACGCCGAGTGACCCTTCGAGACGACGCGCTGGCGGCGCTGCGCGACTGGTGCGCGCCCGACGCCGCACAGGAGGCACTGCGTGCCCGGTTCGTGACGCACCTGGAGCGCACGGCGGACGGCATCTGGCGCTCGTCGTACCCCGACCACCTCACGGCCGGCGCACTGGTGATCGACGCCGCCGGCGAGCGGGTGCTCCTCAACCTGCACGGCAAGGCCCGACGGTGGTTCGCGTTCGGCGGGCACGCCGAGCCGGGCGACTCGACGCTGGCCGGCGTGGCGGCACGCGAGGCACGCGAGGAGTCCGGGATCGCGGACCTGCGGCTGGTGCCGGATCCGGCCCAGCTCGACGTGCACCTGGTGCCGTTCTGCGACCCACGCGGCGAAGTGCACCACCTCGACGTCCGCTACGTGGCGATTGCGCCGCCGGGGGCGTGTGAGGTCGCCAGCGACGAGTCGCTCGACGTGCGTTGGTGGCCGGTCGACGCGCTTCCCGAGCTGGAGCAGCAGTTGGTCGACCTGGTCCGGATCGCCCGCGAGCGGGTCTAGTGGCGCTCGCCGGCGTCGGTCGGCGCCGCACCGATGCCCGGCGGCGGCTCGAGCCGCGCCGCCTCCGACCAACCCAGCAGGTAGCCCTTCGCCTTCTCGGTGTGCGGGTAGTGCCCCACCCAACCCCAGAACGCGTCGTTGTGCCCTGACTCGATCAGATGGGCGAGCTCGTGCATCAGCACGTAGTCGACGACCCAGTCAGGCATCCGCTGCAGCCGCTCGCTGAGTCGGATGGCACGGTCCCCCGGCGAGCACGACCCCCAGCGCGACCGCTGGTTGGCTACCCACTTCACCGACATCGGCTCCGCCAGCCCGCCCAGGTAGCGATCGTTGAGCTCCCGTGCACGGCGCATCAGGCCGTCGTCGGTCACCCGGCTGCGCTGCTCGCGCCGTTGGAGCCGGGCCACCATCGTGCGGACCCAGTCCCGCTCCTCGGCCTGCGAGAGGTTGTCCGGGACGAGAACGACAATCCGGTCGTCGTCGACGTACGCCGACACCGTCCGGCGCCGCCGCCGCGAGCGGCGCACCTCGACCTCCGGCGTCGGGTCGCTCATGCGTCGACGCTACCGCTCGCCCAGGCGAGCAGCCGTTCGACCGGCCAAGTGTTGACGATCCGCTCCGGTTCGATCCCCGCCGCCTCGGCGCGCTCGCACCCGAGCAGGAGGAAGTCGAGCTGGCCGGGGGCGTGGGCGTCGCTGTCGATCGAGAACAGGCAGCCGACGTCGCGAGCCAGCTCCAGCAGTCCGGTCGGCGGGTCACGCCGCTCCGGCCGGGAGTTGATCTCGACCGCCACCCGATGCTCGGCGGCAGCCTCGAACACCGCGCGGGCGTCGAACCGTGACTGAGCCCGGGTGCCGCGGTTGCCGGTCACCAGCCGGCCCGTGCAGTGCCCCAGGACGTTCGTCCACGGGTTGCGGATCGCGCCGATCATTCGCCTGGTCATCGGCTCGGGGTCCATCGCCAGCTTCGAGTGGACGCTGGCGACCCGGACCTCGAGCCGGCCCAGCATCTCCTCGGTCTGGTCGAGTCCGCCGTCGTCGAGGATGTCGACCTCGATCCCCTTGAGCAGCCGGAACTCACCCGGCAGCACCGAGAGGTGGGTGTTGACGGCCTCGACCACCTCGAGCTGGCGCGCCAGCCGTTCGGCACTGAGGCCGCGGGCGATCCGGAGCCGCGGAGAGTGGTCGGTGAGCACGAGGTAGTCGTGGCCGAGCTCCATCGCGGTCATCGCCATCTCCTCGATGGGCGAGCCGCCGTCGGACCAGTCGGAGTGGGAGTGCAGGTCGCCCCGCAGCGCCGCGCGGAGCCCGTCGCCGCCGGCGACGGAAAGGGTGCCGTAGTCCGACTCGGCCTCGGCCAGCCGCTCCGGAGTCCGTCCGGCGACGGCGTCACTGATCACCCGCGCGGTGCTGGCGCCGACGCCGGCCAACTCGGTCAGGGTGCCCGCTCCGGCGCGACGCACCACCTCCTCGGCCGGGAGCGGCAGGATCGCGGCGGCCGCCTTGCGGTAGGCCTGCACCTTGAAGGTGTCGGCACGTCCGCGCTCGAGCAGGAACGCGATCCGGCGCAGCGCGGCGACCGGGCTGCCGTCGTACGGATCGCCTGCTGTGGTCACTCGCTCAGCCTTGCAGTCGACGCCGACCCAGGAAAATCAGGCAGGAAAATCAGGCACGGATTTGTTTTGTCCACAGCCGGTGGAGGAGCGGTGGAGCGAATCGTTGCTGGTCACCCGGGGGGACGACGTCCGGCCGGTGTTGAATTTCCCCATCTCCTCCACAGCCGAATCCGCCGTTTCGCACGGCTCTCCACGGTGGTTGCCCATCGTCCACAGCCTCATCCACAGCCTCCTCCACAGGCGGGGGTGCTCGTGGATTGACCACGGTTCCCGCGCTGCCTACCGTTGCGCGCAGATGGGGCCCCCGGGGTCGCCACCGCCGCTCGCAAGGGGAAGGCAAGCGGCATGAAGCGCACCGGGGGTCTCCTCATTTTTGGTCGGCCGCCGTCCGTCTCGCAGCAGGGCGCCGAGCGTCACCGGCCCTCGAACGCCGGCGCCCGCTTCTCCTGCGCCGCCCGGATGCCCTCCTGCAGGTCGGCCGTCGCCAGCGTCACCGGTTGCGCGAGCGCCTCCCAGTCCAGGCACGCGTCGATGCTCGCGTGCCCGCGGGCCAGCACGGTCTTCGTCAACCGGGTCGCGATCGGCGCGTTGGCGGCGATCTCGGCGGCGGTCGCGACCACCTGGTCGCGGAACCCCTCGGGATCGAGCACCCGCGACACCAGGCCCAGCCCGAGCGCCTCCTCGGCGTCGACGAGGCGACCGGTGAGCAGCAGGTCGCGAGCAGCGGCCGGGCCGACCACGTCCGGGAGGAGGTACGTCGTCGCCATGCCTGGGTGCATCCCGAGCCGGAGGAACGGCACACCCATCCGGGCCCCGCGGGCGGCGTACCGGATGTCGCACGCGAGCGCCATCGCCAGCCCGGCGCCGATCGCGGGCCCGTTGATCGCGGCGATGGTCGGCACCTCGAGCCGCCGGATCGCCAGCCAGGCGCGGTAGAAGGGCAGCATCCGGGACCGCAGTCGGTCGACCGTGGCATCCGGCTCGCTCGCGATCCACGAGGTGTTGCCCCCGGAGCAGAAGGCGCTGCCCTCACCCGTGACCACCACTGCCCGCAGCTCGGGGTCGCCGGCAAGGTGGTCAACGGCCCGGACCCAGGACGCGGTCATCTCGTCACTCATCGCGTTGCGCATCTCCGGAAGGTCCAGGACGAGCACCGCGACCCCCGATATCGGCCGTTCGAGCCGCAAATGGGTCAGCGCGCTGATTTCAGACATACCGGGCACGGTACTGCGCCTGGAGTTGAGCGTGCCGTAGCCTCAGAGCGGTTCGCGGTCGCGTGCCGTGAACCCCGGCGGGCTTCCCCAGACCCTCCCGTCGCGACGACCGAAGTGAAGATGAGCAAGGAGGCCGTCATGGCGGAGACCTGGAGCGGTGAGTTCTACTGCGTGAAGTGCAAGGAGAAGCGCGAGGCGAGCGGCGAGGTCAGGGTCAACGACAAGGGCACCCGCATGGCTAAGGCCGTCTGCCCCGTGTGTTCGACCAATCTGAACCGCATTCTCGGCAAGGCCTGAGCACTCTCAGACAACCGCGGCGGGCGGCCCCACCTCCGGGTGGTGCCGCCCGCAGTCATCTGAGCTCCCGCCGAACCGACCTGCCGACCTGCCGACCTGCCGACCTGCCGACCTGCCGACCTGCCGACCTGCCGACCGCCCAGCCGACCCCTGGGGCTGTGGACCTGTGGATGACGCCCGACGGCCGCCACCGATCCGTGCCAGCCTGCACCCATGCCCGTGGCCACCCCGACCGCCCAACTGCTGCTGCGGCCCGGCGCCCCGGTCCTCCGTCGCGACGCGACCACGCTTCAGGTCGGCCTCCACCCGCCCCACGTCGCCCAGGTCCCGGATGCACCCGAGGTGCGGGCGCTGCTCGACTCGCTCCGCGGCGGCGTCAGCCCGGACGACCTGACGCCCGTGGCCGGGCGGGCGCTCGACAGCCTGGTCGCGGCCGGTCTGGCGATCCCCGGCGGGCCCGCCACCACTTCGGACCAGACGCTCGTCCAGGCCCAGTTCGCCGGCGACGGCGTACGACGCCTCGCCGACCGGGCCGGCCACCGGATCGGAGTCCGCGCCCCCGGGTCGTCACGCGCGATCGTCGCCGACCTGCTGGCGCTGAGCGGCCTCGAGGTCGATGATGCCGCCCCGTCGGTGTGGCTGGTGGTCGCGCCCGGCCCGATCCTCCGGGAGGCGATCGATCCGCTGCTCCGCGTCGGCGCTCCGCACCTGCTGGTGAGCGGTGACCTCGGCGGCAGGCGGATCGGCCCGTTCGTCGAGCCGGGCCGCACCGCCTGCCTGCGTTGCGTCGACGCCCACGAGGCGGAGGCCGATCCCCGCCGCCCGTTCCTGCTCGAGCAGGCGGCACTGGCGTCCACCGGGGGCGAGCCGGTCGACCCGGTGCTCGACCGACTGGCGCTGGCGTGGGCGGTGCGCGACCTGTGCCGCTACCTCGAGGGCGACGAGCCGAGCACCTGGTCGGCGACGATCGACCTCGGGCCGTCGGGCGCACCGCGACTGGTGCGCTGGCTGCGACATCCGCACTGCGGCTGCGCGTGGGACCTGCTGTTCGACCTGCCGTGAGGCCGGTGGGCCCGAGCCGTCACCACCACTCGCTGTCGAGCTTGCCCTCCATGGCGCGAAGATGCTCGCGCGAGCAGGTGTCGCAGTAGCGTCGAGTGCGGCCACGCTCGACCGACGTGGTCCAGGTCAGCGGCGGGTCGTCGCCCGGGGCGACGCGTCCGCAGAAGTCACAGGTCACCGGCACCGGACCAACCTACAAAAATGCGGCGGGGCCGGAGTGCGACGGGTTGCGTCGTACTCCGGCCCCTTCTTTGTCACCCGCGATCAGGTGCTCGGAGGAGGTCCTCCGAGGTTCTGCCTCTCGTTAGAGAGCGCGAGCGAGGGCGAGGCGAGCCTGCTGCGCTGCGCGCTCAGCCTTGCGGCTGACGCGACGGGCGCGGGCCATCTTGGCCTCGCGCAGCTGCTGCGCCTCTCCCAGGCGCGCGGACATGTGCGCGCGTGCCAGGTCTTCATTCATGAGGTTCATCTGATTGCTCCAGTTCAGGATTGTGGTCATCTGGTTTCGTTGTCGATCTCGGTTCGGAGGGTGGGTGTCGAGCTAGGCCGCGGTGGCGTCCTTGCGGGGCCGGCCGCGGGGCCGCTTGCGAGGGATCACCGCTCCCTGCAGGAACAGCTCACCACCCCAGACACCCCAGGGCTCACGCCGCTCGAGCGCTCCGCTCAGGCACATCGCCTGGACGGGACAGTCCTGGCACAGGGCCTTGGCGAACTCCACATCGCTGGGAAGCTCCGCGAACCACAGCTCCGGGTCGTTGACCCGGCACGGCAGCCGGTCGGCGCCCGCGAAAGCCGCCCCTTCGATGGAGAGCTCTGCCTCGTCGTGCAAGTTGCTCAGCGTGGGCTCGAGAACACTGGTCGTCATCTTTCACCTCCTCGTCTCTGACCTGATCGCGTTGGTCGTTTCATCGGATCCGGGTCTTCGGCTTACGTGGGCCTCAGATGTCCTCTGAGAAACACGAAGGCCGCGGATCCCGGTTTCGGGTTCCGCGGCCTGGAGGCTGCCGAGCTGAGTCTGGTGAGATCAGATCGGTGGACTCCAGGTCCTCGAACCCGGGACAGTGCCGGCGGCGAAGACGATGTCTCCGGTGCCGACGTGTCCCATGCCGGTGGTCGTTGCGGTCATGCGCACGCAGTCGCCCCAGGAAATCGGTACGGTCGGCGACCGGCGCGTTGCCGAAGCGCACGTCGATCCGGACGTCGGAGGTCCGGAGGTCGGCGGCCTGGGTGGCGCACGGGAGCGCGAGCGCAGACTTCGGCGCTGCAGCGATGATTCGCATCGTCATGTTCTCCACAGTGGCCACCTCCTTCGGGGCGTTGGGCGCGAGCCTTGCCAGGGCTCGATGCGCAGTTCGGTCAGTACGTGAGGGACACGCTAGCCGGGGGTGCATGTAAGGGGCAAACCATTTAATGACTATTTCTCGATTTTCTTACCGAGCGGTCTGGACCACTGCACCAGTGCTGCTCAGGACCCGCCGGCGATCAGCGCGAGCACGTCGTCGCCGTACTTCTCGATCTTGCCGGGGCCGACGCCGGTGATCGCCCGCAACGCTCGCTCGTCGGCCGGCCGGTGTTCGGCGATCAGCTCGAGGGTGGCGTCGGTGAAGACGACGTAGGCCGGCACCTCGTCGTCGCGAGCCCGCTCCAGGCGCCAGGCCCTGAGCCGCTCGAAGAGCTTCTCGTCGTAGCGAACCGGGTGGTGAGAGCACCTCCCCCGCTTCTTCTCGGCAGCGGTGCCGAGCGGCTGGCTGCACTCGCGGCAGCGGGCGACCTTGCTGCGGGCCCGCCCGCCCGGCTGCAGCTGCTCACGCTCGGGGAGCAACGGGGCTAGGAAGCGGGACGGCTGCCGACGCGCGGCCTGGCCGGGGTTGCGGGCGGCGGCCCAGGTGACGGTGAGGTCGGTGCGGGCCCGGGTCATGCCGACATAGAGCAGCCGCCGCTCCTCCTCGACGGTCGCGTCGCGGTCGGCGTAGGTGATCGGCAGGGTGCCGTCCTGGACGCCGGCACAGAAGACGGCGTCCCACTCCAGCCCCTTGGCGGCGTGGAAGGTCGCCAGCGTGACGCCGTCGGCGGCCGGGGCGTGCTGCTCGGCGACGCGGCGATCGAGATCGGCGACGAACGTGGTGAGGTCGGCGTCGGAGTGCTCGGCCGCGAACTCCTCGGCCTGGGTGACCAGCGCCTGCCACGACTCCCACCGGTCCCGCACCTGACCACGCCCGGTCGGCGGGTCGGCGGTCCAGCCCATGCCGCCGAGCACGCCGCGCACAGCCTCGAGCCACGGCAGGTCCGCCGTCTCCCCCGACCGCGCGCCACCTCGCAGCCGGACGACGGCCTCCCGCACCTCGGCGCGGTCGAAGAAGCGAGCGGCGCCGCGGACGACATAGGGGATGCCGCGGTCGCTCAGCGCATCCTCGAAGTGCTCGGACTGGGCGTTGATCCGGAAGAGCACGGCGATCTGCCCGGGCGTCGTGCCCTTGTGCTGGAGCGTGGCGACCTGCTCGGCGACGTAGGCCGCCTCGGCGACCTCGTCGGGATGGCCGACGAACCGCACGGCCGGGCCCGCCTGTTGCTGGGAGCGCAGCTCGACGCCGGCGCTGGGGCTGCCCTGGAGAAGGGTGTTGGCCGATGCGACGACCTGGGGGGTGGAACGGTAGTTGCGGACCAGCTCGATCGAGGTGGTGCCGGGGTAGCGCTGGGCGAACTCGCGGAGGTAGGTCGCGTCGGCGCCGGCGAACGAGTAGATCGTCTGCGCCGGGTCGCCCACCACGCAGAGCTCGTCTCGTCCGCCCAGCCACAGGTCGAGCAGCGCGGACTGCAGCGGGGAGACGTCCTGGAACTCGTCGACGACGAACCACTTGTACTGCCGTCGGACCTGGGCGGCCACCCGCTCGTCGGAGGCGAGCACGCCGGCGGTGAACAGGAGCACGTCCTCCATGTCCATCCGGCTCTGCTCGCGCTTGACGTCCTCGTAGTGGCCGAAGACCTTGCTGACGGTCTCGGGTGGCTGGTCGGAGACCCCGCGGCCGTGCTGCGCGGCGATCTTCGGATAGTCGTCCGGTCCGACGTTGCTCACCTTGGCCCACTCGATCTCGGACGCGAGATCGCGCAGCAGCGCCTGGTCGGCCCGCAACCCCAGCCGGCGGGCGGCCAGCGCGAGCATCGCGAGCTTCGACTCGGTCAGGGTCGGCAGCTCGGTGCCGTGGACATGGGGCCAGAAGTAGCGCAGCTGCCGGAGGGCCGCGCTGTGGAACGTGCGCGCTTGGACGCCGGGCGCACCGAGCTGCCGGAGCCGGTGACGCAGCTCCCCCGCGGCCCGGGTCGTGAAGGTGACGGCGAGCACCTCGGTCGGCGCGTAGACGCCCGTGTGAACGCCATGGGCGATCCGGTGGGTGATCGCGCGGGTCTTGCCCGTGCCGGCCCCCGCCAGCACCCGCACCGGCCCACGCAGCGCCTCCGCGACCTGCCGCTGCTCGGGGTCGAGAGCGCTCAACAGCACCTCGGCCTGTGACCCTCGACTCGTCACGACGGGGAACATCTCCTCACGGCTGCAGGTTGACTGATGTTGACGGATTAGGAACTGAGCGGCCGGGAAGGATCCCGACGTCCCGAGACCCTAGACCGCGGAGGCGACACTTCCCGATGAGCTCGTTCACGATGTACACGACCCCCTGGTGCGGCTACTGCCGCCGCCTGAAGGGCCAGCTCGACCGCGAGGGCATTGCCTACGAGGTCGTCGACATCGAGCAGCGGCCCGAGGCGGCGCAGATCGTGGAGTCCGCCAACAACGGCAACCAGACGGTGCCGACCCTGGTCTACGGCGACGGTACGGCGATGACCAACCCCTCGGTCGCCCAGGTCAAGGCCCAGCTGGCGGTGATGTCGGAGCGGTCGAACTGACGCTGGCAGTCTTACCAGCTGCCTGGCAGCGGACCGCCGTACCAGTGCTCGACGAGCGACCGGCTGATCGAGACCCCGCCGGGCAGCAGCAGCGTGCCCGCCTGCGCCTGATCCCGCATCTGGCTGCGGGTGAACCAGCGCGCCTCGTCGACGTCGTCGTCGTCGAGCCGGATCTCCTCGGTGACCGCCCGGCCGAGGAATCCCAGCATCAGGCTGCTCGGCAGCGGCCACGGCTGGTTGCCGAAGTAGGTCACTTCGCTGACGACCACCCCGGTCTCCTCCAGCACCTCGCGCCGGACCGCGTCCTCGAGCGTCTCACCCGGCTCGCAGAAGCCGGCCAGGGTCGAGAACCGGCCCTCGGGCCAGTCCGACCCGCGCCCGAGCAGGCAGCGCTCCGCTTCGGTGCCCGGCTCGCCCGCCGCGATCAGCATGATCACCGCGGGGTCGGTCCGCGGGAACTGCGGCTTCCGGCACTGGTCGCAGACCAGCTCGTGTCCGGCCGCACACGGGGTGAGCGAGCCACCACACCGGGGGCAGTGGCGGGTGACCCAGTGCCATTCCGCCAAGCCGAGAGCGTGGAAGACGAGCGGCGCCGCGGTGATCGCCGCGCCGCTCAGGACCGGGAGCAGCCCCCGGAGCGGGAACCACCGGTCCGGCTCCGCCTTGGCGAGGCCCGGATCGACGATCACCGCCCACCAGGTGGCGCCGTCTCGGTGTCCGAGCAGGATCCGGATGCCGTCCGGGGCCTCCGCGGTGGGCAGCCACTCGAGGCCACCGTCGCGCGGGCGCACCCTCGTGCCGGAGATCACCAGCACCCGCCCGGCCGCGTCGCCCCAGCGCTCGTCGAGCCAGGCGTCGTCGGTCCGATGCAGGCCGAGCCGGTCGTGGGGGTCGCTTGCGAGAGCAAGATGGGCGAAGTCCACAAAGGCGAGCCTAGGCCCCGGCGACGTGCGCCATGATCAGGCATGGATGCAGCAGCACTGCGGACCGCACAGGCCCCGGTCAAGGAGCGGTACAAGTCCGATCCCGCATCGGCGATCACGGCGACCACCGCCCGCGGCGACTACCGCGATGCCGGGAGGACGGCGACGCTCGCGGCGCGGTCCGGCGCTGCACGGCCGACCTGCTGCTGGAGGCGCTGCTGGCGTCGCCGGCGTCACGCTCCGCGCGGTGCCACCGCGATGGGCGAGGTCCGCTCGGCCGCTGGTCGACGGCTGGTGGGACGCCCGCGGCACGCTCGGCGTCGACCGCTCCGCCCCCGTCGGCGTCCAGCAGGTCGTGCTCACCCTGACCCTCGACACCGACGCCGACGATGCTGTCCTCGAGCGGCTGGCGAAGGCCACCGAGCGCTACTGCGTCGTCGGCCAGACGCTGGCCACGCCGCCGGCGATCAGGGTGCTGCGGGCGTGACCAGGCGCTCGAGCTCGGCGCGGTCAACGAGTCCGTCGGGCTCGACCAGCTCGCCGGACCGGACGTAGTAGAACGCGGCCCGGACCTGCTCGACCGGCACGCCCTCCAGCTCGGCCCAGGCCAGTCGGTAGATCGCGAGCTGGAGCGGGTCGGCGGTCTGGCGGGTGTTGGTCTTCCAGTCCACGACCAGGAACCGGCCTCCGCCCTCGTCGTAGACGGCGTCGATCCGGCCGCGCACGACCTGGCCGGCGAGCACGAGCGCGAACGGCGCCTCGACCTGATGCGGCGCCCGGGTGGCGAACGGTCCGGCCTCGAACGCGGCGATCACCTCCTTGAGCTCCACGTCGTCGGCGATGCCGGCGTCCGCGCGACCGGGGAGGTCGTCGGGGTCGAACAGCTCCTGCTGGCCGAACCTGGCCTCGACCCAGGCGTGGAAGCGGGTGCCGAACCGAGCCGCCGCCGACGGCTGGCGCGGCATCGGGCGCGCCCGGTCGGCCGCGAACCCTTCGGGGTCGTCGCGCAGCCGCGCCAGCGCAGTGGCGGAGATGCTCGTCGGCATGGTGACCTCGGTCGCCGGTGCCCGCTCGCGGGCCGCCTCCTCGAGCAACCGGGCGATCTCGTCGTCCCACTGCTGGACCTGCTCGAGCAGCAGTACGTCGTCGAGCATCGGGTCCTCGGCCGTCTCGACCAGGGCGGCCGCGGCCCGTCGGCGATCGACCTCCTGGGTGTGGTGCGACATCGGCCAGGGGAGGTCGGGACGCTCGGCATAGGGGTTGGGATCAGTCGTCTCCACCGGGTCGGACCACCGCTCCGGCGAGCCGCCCCACGACTCGATCGCGGCACGGGTGTCGAGGAGGTACGGCGACGGGCCCAGCCCGTTCTTCAGGTGCGGCGCCCAGCACCAGCAGGAGACCGCGTGGTGATGCCGGGCGCGGGTCCACGCGACGTAGGCGAGCCGAAGCTCCTCGACCTGCTCGTGACGCTTGCGACGCTGCTTGAGGTCGATGAAGTCGTCGTAGCTGTGCCCGTGGAGCTGTGGCAGGTCAGCTGCGTCGCCCCGGAGCGCCGCCGGCATCACCTCCGCGCTCTTCAGCCAGGTCGAGCGGCCCCGGTTGACCGGGAACTTGTCCTTGACCACGCCGACCAGGAAGACCGCGTCCCACTCCAAGCCCTTGGCGCGGTGCACCGTCAGCAGCTTGACGGAGTCGGCCTCGGACGGTGTCGCCACGTCGAGGCCCTGCCCGAACTCGTCCTCGGCGTCGAGCCAGGCGAGCAACGCCGGCAGCGTGACCTGGCCGTCGATCGCCTGGAAGTCCGCGACGGCCTGGACGAACAGGTCGAGGTTCTCCCGTCGAGCGGCTGCCGCCGGCGACACCGAGGACGCGAGCTCGACGTCGATGCCGTTGACGTCGACGATCCGGCGGACCAGGTCGAGGATCGGCTCCCCGATCGATCGGCGCAGCAGCCGGAGCTCATCGGCCAGCAGGGCGAACCGCTCGCTCGCCTCGGGCGAGTAGTCGAGGTCGCCGGGGTCCTCCAGGGCGTCGCACAGCGACGGGATCTCCAGCGGGTCGGCTCCCTCGACGGCGGCCGCGAGCTGGGCCTCCAGGTCGGTGAAGCTCTGCTGGCCCTGCTGCCCGGCGAGCGCGCGGCTGCGCGCGCCGAGCAGGGCCAGGTCGCGGAGACCGATCGCCCACCGCGGGCCAGCCAGCAGGGTCAGGAGCGCGGGGTTGGCGGTGACGTCCTGGACGAGCTCGAGCGTCGCCACCACCTCGGCGACCTCCGGGAGCCGGAGCAGGCCCTTGAGGCCGACGATCTCGACCGGGATCTCGCGGTCGGTCAGCGCGTCGAAAACCAACGCTGCCGAGGCGTTGTCGCGGGTCAGGACGCCGATCTCCTTCCACGGCCCGCGGCTGTGCGCGTCGATCACCTGGTCGGCCAGCCACGTGAGCTCGTCGTCGGAGGTCTCGTGGACCACCACCCGCACCTCGCCGTCCGCGGCACCGTCCTCGGGCTGCAGCCGGTCGTGCTCGCGGCCGACGTAGAGGTCGCGCGCGAGATGGTTGGCCGTGGCGAGGATCCGCGCGTCCGAGCGCCGGTTGACCGTCAGCGAGTACGACGGACGCTGCCCGTCGATCGTCGGGAAGTCCCGGCCGAACTCGAGGATGTTGGAGACCGACGCCCCCCGCCATCCGTAGATCGCCTGGTTGGGGTCACCCACGGCAGTGACCGGATGTCCGTCCCCGAAGATCCGGGACAGCATCGTCGCCTGCGCGACCGAGGTGTCCTGGTATTCGTCGAGCAGTACGACCTTGAACTTGCCGCGCTCGACCTCGCCGACCTCGGGACACTCCCGCGCCAACCGGGCGGCGAGCGCGATCTGGTCGGAGAAGTCCATCAGCCCGAGCTGACTCTTGAGCTCCCGGTAGTCCTCGACGAGCCCGAGCAGCTCGGCCCTTTTGTCGATCGCCGCGATCGCATCGCCGAGAGTCTCGACCTTGCCCTTGACCCGCTTGCCCTCGGCGAGCTGGCCGAGGAGTGCCTCGAGCTCGAGCGCGAAGCGGGGCCGCTCGGCGGCGTCGTAGTCCCGGACCCGGTCGGGCGGGACCAGGTGCTCGGCCATCTCGCTGTCCAGGGCCAGCAGGTAGCGGACCGCGTGCGTGGGGCTGTCGGTCAACAGGCTGATCGCCCCGCGATGTCGCTGGACGGCGCGAGCCGCCAGTTGGTAGCGCGACGCGTCCGCGATCAACCGGGTGTCGGGCTCGTGACCGATGCGCAGACCATGCTCGGAGAGCAGCGCCGCGGCGTAGGCGTGATAGGTCGCGACGGTCGGCTCCTCCGCGTCCTCCCCGGTGTCCTCCCCGGCGTCCTCCCCGGTGTCCTCCCCGGCGGCCCCCTCGGCGGCGAGCCGGTGCGGTCCCCGCTCGGGCAGCAGCCCGGCGTGGAGCAGGCTGTCGCGGATCCGGTGCTGCAGCTCGGCCGTGGCCTTCGTGGTGAAGGTGAGCCCGAGCACCTCTCCCGGCGCGACCTGGCCGGTCGCCACCAGCCAGACCACCCGCGCCGCCATCACCGCGGTCTTGCCCGAGCCGGCGCCGGCCACCACGACAGCGGGCTCTAGGTCCGCGGTGATCGCCGCGAACTGCTCGTCGCTGTAGAGCCAGTCGTGACCCATCAGGGCGGCGAGCCGGGCGGGAGTGTCGACGTTCACGACAGCACCGACCCGGAGGCGAAGGCGGGACAGACGGGTTGGAACGCGCAGCGCTTGCAGTGGTCGCCCCGCCGCGCGACGAACGCCTCGCTGCGCACCGCTGCGACCGCCTGTTGCAGCTGCGTCTCGATCTGCGGCGGCGACGGCGCCTGCGCCTGCACCTTCGGCTGCGTGTCGCCGTGGCGCAGCTGGATCAGCTCGGCGCCACCCGCGGTGACCGGTCGGCCGACCAGGTCGTCGGCGGCGCCGTGGTCGACAGCCAGCTGGTAGAGGCCGAGCTGCGCATTGTCGGCGAGCGACTTGTCGCGGGGTGGGTACTTGCCGGTCTTGAGGTCGACGACCACCACGTCACCCCGCTCGTCGAGCTCCAGCCGGTCGGCATAGCCGGTCAGTGCGACCGTCTCACCGCCCGTGAGCGTGACCTCTGCGCGCAGCTGCGGCTCGCACTCGACCACGGTGCGGGCGCCGGGACGGTGGTGCCACGCGAGAAAGCGCGCGAGCACGTGGCGGACGGCCTCGCGTTCCCGCTCGCGCGACCACGGAGTCCGGAACTCCATCCGCTCCCACACGTCGTCGACGTAGGGCATCAGGTCCTCCGCGCTGCTCGCGTCGAGCTCACCTTTCGCGACCCGCTCGGCGAGGGCGTGGACCAGCTTCCCGAAGCCCTGGCTGGCCGTCGAGACCACACTCCCGCCGGCCTCGCGGGTCAGGAACCAGTGGGCAGGACAGGTGAGCAACCCCTCGAGCGCGCTCGCCGAGAGCGTCACCGGACGGTCGTCGGGCCGCACCGGCCGCAGCGATCGCGACGGGCTGCGCAGTCCCCACCAGGTCGCGGGGTCGGCGGACGCCGCGACCGGCCGACCGTGCACCTGGGTCGTGGCGAGCAGCCGCAGCCGGGCAGCGGCCGCCTCGCGCAGCGGCTCCGGCCGCCCGGGGTCGGCAGCAGTACGGCGGAGCTCGGCCACCAGCCCCTGGACCGACAGCGGCCGTGGCGGCCGCCCGATCCGGTGCTGCACGTCGTGTCCGAGCTCGGCGAGGAACCTCGACGGCTGCTCGCCGTCGTCGTCGGGCGACTGCACCGCCGTCACCACCAGCCGCTGCCGGGGGCGGGTCACCGCGACGTAGAACAGCCGGCGCTCCTCGGCGAGCATCGCCGCCCGGGTCAGCGGCGGGAGCAGCCCGCCCTGGCCGACCGGTCCGATCCGGTCGGCGCCGAGCAGCGAGCCGCGGCGGCGCAGGTCGGGCCAGCTGGTCTCCTGGACGTGCGCGACGACGACGAGCCGCCACTCCTGTCCCTTGGCGCGGTGGGCAGTGAGCAGTCGGACCGACTCGCCCCGCACACCGCGTTCGGCGAGGGTGTCGGCGGGGATCTCCTGCGCGGTGAGAGTGGCGAGGAACGTCGCCACGCTGGTGTGGTCGCGCTGTTCCTCCGACCGCGCCGCGGTCTCGAACAGGGCGCAGAGCGCGTCGAGGTCGCGGTGGGCCAACCGGGCGGTCTGACCGCCGCGGAGACTCGCGGCGCGCAGCCGCTCACCCCACGAGGTCCCGCTCCACAACGTCCAGAGCACCTGCTCGGCCGACGCGCCCTCGGCGAGATCGGCCCGCGCACCCTCCAACAGCCGCGCCAGGGCTCGCGCCTGCGAGGCGGGCCGTCCCTCCACTCCGTCGAGCAACGTCGGATCGAGCACAGCCCGGTGGACCAGCTCGCGCGGCCCGACCGCGGGATGCACGGCACGCAGCGACCGGGTCAGGGCCCGGACCTCAGTCGCGTCGAGCGCGCCCAGCGGCGAGATCAGCAGCTCCTCGACCCGGTCGCGAGGCACGTCGTCGGCGACCAACAGCTCGAGGGCGGACAGCAGGACGGCGACCGCCGGCTCGCGCACCAACGGGGTCTCGTCGCCGGCGACCTCGACGGGCACTCCTGCCGCGGTGAGCGCCCGGCGCAGCCCCGGGATCGACGCGCGTCCGGAGCGCACCAGCACCGCCATCTCGGCCCAGGCGATGCCGCCCTCGAGGTGGGCGCGTCGGAGCAGGTCGGCGACGTGCTCGACCTCGGCCCGGGCGGTGTCGAACGTGAGCACGTCGACGGTGCCCGGCCCGAACTCGGAAACCGCTGACTCGGGATTGCGGAACTCGTCATAGGTCGCCCGCGGGATGGCGCCGCGCATCGAGATCCCCGCCGCGATCGACCGCGACGCCCGCAGCAGACGCGACCCGAAGCGTCGGGTGGTGCCGAGCGCCACGACGGGCGCCGGCTCCCCCGACCCGTCGGGGAACTGGTGCGGGAACTCCAGGATCCCGCGGACGTCGGCCCCGCGGAAGCCGTAGATCGACTGGTCCGGGTCGCCCACGACGACGAGGTCCCGCCCGTCGCCGGCGAGCGCGCGGAGCAGCGCGACCTGACTCGGGTCGGTGTCCTGGTATTCGTCGACGAACACGCAGGAGTACCTCGCCCGCAGCTCGGCCTGGTGGACCCGCGCCTCGATCACGCCACGGGTGATCAGGTCGGGGTAGTCGATCGCGGACTGCCCTCCGAGGACGTCGAGGTACTGCTCGAGGAACAGACCGGCCGCCTCGAACTCCGGGACCCCTTCGTCGCGGCCGAGCTCGACGAGCTGATGGGGGTCGAGACCCCGCTCGCGGGCACGCGCGATCACCGACTGCACCTCGCGGGCGAAGCCCCGGGTGCCCACCGCGGCGCGCAGGGGTTCGGGCCACCGGATCGACTCGGGGGCGTTGGTGAGCAGCTCCTGGAGCACGACGTCCTGCTCGGGCGCGGACAGCAGCTGCAGCGGGAGCGGAGTACAGCTCTGCCGGCGCGTAGCGGCGCACCAAGCCGTAGGCGAACGAGTGGAACGTCGACGACAGGTTGCTCGCCAGGGTGCGGCCCAGTCGGGCGGTCACCCGGTCCCGGAGCTGCTCGGCCGCCTTGCGGGAGAAGGTCAGCGCCAGGACCGACTCGGGATCCGCGCCGCGCTGCTCGATCCGGTCGACGATCGCCTCGACCATCGTCGTGGTCTTGCCGGTGCCGGGACCGGCCAGCACCAGCAGCGGCCCGCCGGCGTGGTCGACGACGCGCCGCTGCTGCTCGTCGAGCTCGGGTCGCGGCGCGGGGGCACGCGGCGGCGCGAGGTGGTAGCGAACGGTCGCAGAGGCAGCAGTCATGTCACCGCACAGCCAACCATCCGCGCCCGACAGATCGGCTCCTGCGGCCCGGTGACCAGACCTCAGCCGGCGGCGAGCTCGAAGTCGGCGAAGTCGAATCCCGGCGACACCAGGCAGCTCACCAGCGCGTCCGCGTCGGCCGGCACCGTCCGCTGCCAGACCCCGGCCGGCACCACTCCCTGGGGCGCGGCGGCATCGACAGCCAGCGTCGCGACCTCGTCAGCCGGCGCCGGGCCGGAGCCGCCGAGCTCGAGGGTGACCGTCCCGGTGTGCGCCAGCCAGATCTCGTCGGAGGCGACGCGGTGCCAGGCCGACGACTCGCCGGCCGGCAGCAGGAAGTAGATCAACGTCGCCGTCGGCCGGATCCGCCCGTCCGGCAGCGTGACCGTTTCCGGGGAGACCCAGGTCTGCCGGTACCAACCGCCCTCCGGGTGCGGCGCCAGACCGAGTACGTCGGCGAGCGGCGGGCGCACCAGCGTCACTCGTCCAACATCGGGCGGTCGTTGTAGACGCCCGCCTCGACCTGCCCGGTCAACTCGCTGATCGCGCTCATGATCCGGTCGGTGAGGTCGCGACGCGCGCGACCGGGCGCGACCGCGTCGTACTCGCCGGCGACGGTGATCGGGGCGCCGAACGCGACGGTGACCCGGGCCAGCCGGGGCAGCTTCGACCCGATCGGCTGCAACCGCTCGGTGCCGGTGAGGCCGACGGGGACGACCGGCGCACCCGAGGTGAGAGCGAGGTGCGCGACCCCGGTCCGCCCGCGGTAGAGCCGCCCGTCGCGGGAGCGGGTGCCCTCGGGATAGATCCCGAACGCCTCACCGCGGCCGAGGACGTCCAGCGCCGTCTGGAGCGAGTCGATCGCCGACGCGGTGTCGTCACGGTCGACCGGCAGCATGCCGAGCCCCTCGAACCAGGCCCTGGACACCGCCCCGCGCACGCCAGACCCGGTGAAGTAGTCGGACTTGGCGAGGAACACCACCTTCCGGGGCACCACGATCGGGATCACCATCGAGTCGGCGAAGCTGAGGTGGTTGCTGGCGAGGATCACCGGGCCGGTGACCGGCACCTGGTCGAGACCGCGCACGGTCGGCCGCCACACGGCCTTCGCGGCCGGCGGTACGACGGTGTGGAGCGCCTGGTAGAGCACGTCATGGACGCTAGGGGTTACCAGCGGGTCCGCCGAATCGTTGCCGACGGAGGTGACTCACCTGGTCTCGGTCCGCTGGCGGGGCGGCGTCCAGAAATGGGTGCGAAAAGTCGCGAAAAAGGTGAAGAGCCCCTCGTGAGTATGAGTCGCAAGGGGCCCTTCGGTTGACCGGTACTGGTGACGCTCCCGATCGATCCGACCGTTCTGCCAGGCTCCCACGGACCTCGTCACCCGGTCCGTGCGGCGCGCGCTCCCGCGAGGGGATCGTGTGCCGTGTGGATCCTCGCCTTCCGGCTGATCCCGTCCTCCCGGAGGAGAACGTGAGAGCAGTTCTATGCCGCGGGGGCCGGGGCGCGCAAGGGGTTCGTGCCAACAAAACCCACAAGTTTTCTAGTTCCGGCGTGTCGTCCACAACTACCCCCAGCGGTGTCCACAGATCAGCCGCGGTTCATCCACAAATTGTGACCACGGCTGTGGATGATGGTGGACGCCGATCACGGTGAGACCGCCGGGCTGAGCGGGTTGAGTAGGAGTACTCAGCAGGATCGAGTAGCACCGCGATGTGCGGCCCGGCAGATTCGTGGGGAGATGGATGACATGCGCTACGCCGACCCGGACCTGTGCCCCGACTGCCGTTCCGACCTCCCCCCCGCAGTCACCACCTGCCCTACCTGCTCGCTGCCGGTCCGGCATCAGCTCGCTGTCGAGCTGTTCGCGACGCTGACCCGTGCCGACTCCCTGGTCGCGCAACTGCGCTCGACGGCCGTGCTCGGGACCGCACCGGCTCCTGGAGGTACGCCGACCCCGCCATCCCCGCCGACCCCGCCGGCTCCGCAGCACTCGCCGCACTCGCCGCACTCGGTCCCGCAGCCCGCGAGCCCCGCGGCGTCGTACCCGGCCCACCCGGGCACCGGCCTCGGCTTGGCCGCCATCCCCAGGATCTTGCTGGGCCTCGGCGCGCTGTGCCTGCTGGTGGCCGCGATCGTGTTCCTCGCGGTGTCGTGGAACCTGCTCGGCGTCGGCGGCCGCACGGCCGTGCTGCTCACGCTGACGGCTGCGGCCGCCGGGTCGTCGCTGCTGCTCAACAAGTTCGAGCTGCGGATCGCCGCCGAGTCGATGAGCGTCGTCGCGCTCGGCATGCTCGGGCTCGACGTGCTCGGTGCCCACGCCGCGGGATGGTTCGGCGACTCCTCGGACGGTTGGGCGGCGGCGGCGACCGGCGCGGTGATGGCGCTCGGCGGGACCGGCATGGCGCTCCCCAAGCTCGCCGACCGGCCACGCCTGGTCGCACCGCAGATCTTCGTAGGAGTCGGCTACCTCGTCGGCTGGGTCGGGCTGGCCACCGCCACGGACCACGAGCTGGTCGTGGGGCACCTGGTGGTCGGGCTCGGGGTCGGCATCACCTGGCTGTCGCAGACCTCGCTGCCTGTCCGGGCGTGGAGTGTCGGGATCGCCACCACCCTGGTGTGGGGTGTCACGACGCTCCTCGGCCTGGGCGACGCCTTCGAGAACCCGACGCTCACCTACCTGTGGACCGATGGTGCCGGCTGGTCGCTGCTGGCCTCGGCCGCGACGGCGCTCACGCCCGGACTGGTGCTCAAGAAGCGTGAGCTGACCATCGGCGGCGCCTCGGTCGGCGCGCTGCTGGTCACCACCGCCCTCGTCGCGCCCGCCGCCGACGAGTCGACGCGGGCCGCCGGCGTCGTGATCCTGGCGGCCACCGCCGTCTGGGTGGCGGCCTACCGGGTCCTCCCGATGTCGGTGCGCCTGGTGACAGTCGTGCCGGCCGCGACCGGGTCGCTGGTGCTCCTGGCCTTCGACGCGGTCGCCGGACTGAACGTCCTGCTCCGCGTCGCCGAGCTCGACGGGGGCAGCGGGTTCTCGGTTGTCCTCGACCGTCCCGACGCGATCACCGAGCCGCTGCTCACCGTCCCGTCGACGCTGGTGCCGCTGGCGTTCCTGGCGTTGCTCGTCCACAACAGGCGGGACGCCGGCGTGAGTCGGGTCTGGTGGCAGGCGGGCGCGGTGGTCGGGGGCGTCGCGGCCGTGACCACGCTGGCGTCGTACGACGTCGCCCTCGCCGGCGTCGTCGGTGCGCTCGGCCTGGTCGCGATCGGCAGCCTGCTCCTCGGTCTCGCAGCCAACGACGGCCGCCACACGTCCTTCGGGCTGGTCGCGCTCGCCCTCGGCGCCCTCGGCGTGCTGCTGGCGCTCCCGAGCCTGCCGATCATCGCGGCCGCCTCGGGCATCGTGCTCGGGTTGTCGATGATCGCCCACTTCCTGGGCCGCACTCCGGTGCTGCGAGTGCCGGCGGCGGTCGCGCTCTCCCCCGCGCTGGCCGTCCTGGTGTGGACCGCAGGTCTGTCCAACGACGTCGACGCCGCCCGGCTGGGCCTGCCGCTCCTCGTCCTGCTCGGCATGCTCGCGATCGCTCGACCCGAGCCCGAGGTCGAGCTCCCGGCGGTCGCGATGGCGCTGGTCGCCGTTCCGCCGGCGATCGTCGCCGCATCGGACGTCGGCGGCTCGCTCGCCCTGCACCTGGTCGTGCTCGGCGCCCTGCTCTCCGCCTCCTCGGTGATCCACGAGTCGCGCCGGGCTCTGGTCTGGTTTGCCGGCCCCGTCTTCGCGCTCGCGTCGTGGGTGTGGTTCGCAGACCGGGGTGTCACCGCCCCGGAGCCCTACACGCTGCCGAGCGCCGCGGTGCTGATCGCCTTGGGCCTGGTCCGGCTGCTGCGCGACCGGGACGCCGGCACCGCGGTCGCGCTACTCCCCGGTCTGCTGCTCGGCACCCTGCCGTCGCTGGTCTGGGTGCTGGGTGACCCGCTGTCGCCGCGCGCCCTGGTCCTCGGCATCGGTTGCCTTGCGCTGACGGTGGCGGGCGCCGCGCTGCGCTGGAACGCCCCGCTCCTGGTCGGCTCGGTCGTCGGAGCGATCGTCGTGCTGCGCGAGATCGGCCCCTACGCGAGCGACGTACCGCAGTGGGTGTGGATCGGTCTGGCCGGCGCGCTGCTCACCACGATCGGCATCACCTGGGAGCGGCGCCTGTTGGACGTCCGGCAGGCGGTCGGCATGCTCGGCCGCCTCCGTTGACCCCTGGCCGACCTGCTAGGAATGGGCCCATGGCTACTACTGCACTGGGCGGCACCCCCGTCTCCACCGTCGGCGAGCTGCCGACGGTCGGCTCCCCGGCTCCGGCGTTCCAGCTCGTCGGCAACGACTTCAGCGCCGTGACGATGCCGACCGGCACCACGACCATCCTCAACATCTTCCCCAGCATCGCGACCGGCATCTGCTCGGGCAGCGTGCGCAAGTTCAACGAGATCGCGGCGGGTCTCGACGACGCCACCGTCATCTGCGTCTCCAACGACCTCCCGTTCGCGCTCGCGACGTTCTGCGGGGCCGAGGGCATCGAGAACGTCACAGCGGCATCGGCCTTCCGGTCGAGCTTCGGCTCCGACTACGGCGTCACCCTCACCGAGGGCAAGTGGGAGGGCCTGCTGGGCCGCTCGATCGTCATCGTCGGCGAGGACGGCAACGTGGTCTACACCGAGCTGGTCCCCGAGATCGCGACCGAGCCCGACTACGACGCCGCGATCGCCGCGCTCGGCTAGGGCCCTTCCAGCTCGTCCGGTCGGGCCGGGTCCCAGAACGCCTCCCGCATCCGGACCCGGCCGGTGCTGCCGCACGGGGTGCCCTCCTGCCGGTAGCGCGACCGGGCCTCGCCGTCATGGCTGGGCGGTAGCGAGCCGTCGGCACGCACCACGCGCCACCACGGCACCGGTCCGCCGTGGCGCGCCATCACCGCACCGACCTGCCGTGGACCGCCGCCCACGAAGGCCGCGATCGCGCCGTACGTCGTGACCCGGCCGGCCGGGACGTCCTCGACGCAGGACAGCACCTGCTCGACGTACTCCTCCTGGGCGGCATCCACCCGGCAATCCTGCCTCAAACGCGCCGAGGACCCCGTCGCTCTGCGACGGGGCCCTCAGGTGCTCCCTCGGTGCGGTCAACGCTCCAAAGTCGGTGCGGCGGTTCCGTCACACTGGAACCACTGCTATCACGCTCAACGAAGACCCGCAGCCACGGTTACGCCCGTCGCGGATCAGTACGCCGGCTGGCTGGGGTCGATCTGGTTGACCCAGGCCACGACACCACCGCCCACGTGGACGGCCTCGGCGTAGCCGGCACCCTTGACGATCGCCAGCGTCTCGGCCGAGCGCACGCCCGTCTTGCAGTACATGACGACCTGCTTGCCCGTGTCGACCGGAGGCAGCTGCTCGAGGGCGGACCCGTTGAGGAAGTCCCCCTTCGAGATGAGGACCGAGCCCGGGATCTGGTTGATCTCGTACTCGACCGGCTCCCGGACGTCGACGAGGACGAAGTCGCGGCTGCCCGCTTCGCGCTCCTTGAGCATGTGCTCGAGCTGGACGACCGAGATCGTCGAGTCGGCAGCCGCGTCCGCGGCCTCGTCGGAGATCGCTCCGCAGAACACGTCATAGTCGATCAGCTCGGTGACGGTCGGGTTGTCGCCGCAGAGCGCGCAGTTGGGGTCCTTGCGGACCTTCAGCTTGCGGTACTCCATCTCCAGGGCGTCGTAGATCATCAGCTTGCCGACGAGCGGGTCGCCGATGCCGGCGATCAGCTTGATCGCCTCGTTGACCTGGATCGACCCGATGCTGGCGCAGAGCACACCGAGGACGCCGCCCTCGGCGCAGCTCGGGACCATGCCCGGCGGCGGCGGCTCCGGGTAGAGGCAGCGGTAGCAGGGAGCGTCAGCGGCGAGCGTCGGCGCGAAGACCGAGGCCTGGCCGTCGAAGCGGTAGATCGAGCCCCACACGTAGGGGATCCCGAGGAAGTACGCCGCGTCGTTGACCATGTACCGCGTCGCGAAGTTGTCGGTGCCGTCGACGATGAGGTCGTAGCCGCGGAAGACCTCGAAGACGTTGTCGTTGTCGAGGCGCTCGGGGTGGAGGACCACGTTGACGTACGGGTTGATCTCGGCGATCGACTCCTTGGCCGACAGACCCTTCGGCTTGTCGATGTCGCTCACGCCATGGATGACCTGGCGCTGCAGGTTGGACTCGTCGACGGTGTCGAACTCGGCGATGCCGAGGGTGCCGACGCCGGCCGCGGCCAGGTAGAGCAGCGCCGGGCTGCCGAGACCACCGGCGCCGATGACCAGCACCTTGGCGTTCTTGAGCCGCTTCTGGCCGGCCATGCCCACGTCGGGGATGATCAGGTGGCGGCTGTAACGGCGTACCTCGTCGATGGTCAGCTCAGCGGCCGGCTCGACCAGCGGCGGAAAGCTCACGGTGTGCTCCTCGTCGGATGTCTGGGTGACCGCATCGCTGCGGCAGTGTGGGCGTAACAGCGGCGCACTGGCTCCTGTTCCCCGAACCATGGTCGCTCCCCCGTTCACGCGGCCCCGACACGTCCCGTCATCCGGACCCGAGACCGTTCGGCGGGGTCTGCCTACCCGGGAGTAGGCTCGGCGCGTGGTCAGCAGGTCGTACGACGTCGAGGATCCCCGCCGCCGTGGGATCAGGTTGCCGCGCCGTGAGCGCCGTGCCCAGCTGCTCTCGTCCGCGCTGGAGGTGTTCGTCGCGCAGGGCTACCACGCCGCTGCCATGGACGACATCGCTGAGCGCGCCGGGGTCTCCAAGCCGGTGCTCTATCAGCACTTCCCGGGGAAGCTCGAGCTCTACCTCGCGCTCCTTGACGACGCGTGCGACACGATCATCGCCAACTGCCGGGCCGCGCTGGACTCGACCAACGACAACAAGCAGCGCGTTGCCGCCGCGATGGACGCGTTCTACGCCTACGTCGCCCACGACGCCGGCGCGTTCCGCCTGGTGTTCGAGTCCGACCTCACCAGTGAGCCGGCGGTCCGCGACCACGTCGACCGGGTCACCATCGAGTGCGCCGGCATGATCACCGAAGTGATCCAGGAGGACACCGGGCTGCCGGCAGCCGCGGCGCGGCTGCTCGCCGTCTCGCTGGTCGGTATCAGCCAGGTGAGCGCCCGGTTCTGGCTCACCGACTCCGGGGGCCTGTCCCGCGAGCAGGCGGTGGACCTCGTCTCCGGGCTGGCCTGGCGCGGCATCCGGGGCTATCCGCTCACCGACTAACCTCCGCAGTATCCGCCTACGAACCTGAAGGAGCCTCAGTGGAGGTCAAGATCGGCGTGCAGAACGCCGCCCGGGAGCTGACGGTCGACACGGACGAGACGACCGACGCGATCGAGAAGCTCGTCACCGACGCCATCGCCGACGGCGGTGTCCTCGTCCTCACCGACACCAAGGGGCAGCGCACCGTGGTGCCGGCCGACAAGCTCGCCTACGTGCACATCGGCCGCAGCTCCCTCGGACAGGTCGGCTTCCGGTCCTGACGAAGGAAGGACCAGAAGAAGTCGGTGGTTGAGGTGACACCGCGCGCCAGGCCGGGTCGCCGCGAGAGCCGCGAAAGCCGTGAAAGCCCGGGATCCTGAAGTCCTCAGGAACTCCTCGCCTACTCCCAGCCGTTACTCAGGCAGCACCGGCAGTGTTTCCCGGGAAGAGGTGAGGATCATGTTGCAGTTCCGTTTCGCCGCCCAGAGCGATACCGGCCAGGTCCGAGACAACAACGAGGACGCCGGGTTCGCCGGTCCCTACCTGCTCTGCGTCGCCGACGGCGTCGGGGGCGCCGCCGCCGGAGAGGTGGCCTCCGCCACGACGTCGTACGTCGTCAGCGCCCGCGCGATGGCGAGCCCCGGCTACGACCCGCTGCGGCTGCTCGCAGCCGCCACCGAGGAGGCGCACCAGCAACTGGTGCTCGGGGTCGACGCCGACCCCGACCGGACCGGGATGGCAACCACCCTCACCGCGATCCTCACCGACGGTGTCCGCACCGCGATGGCCCACCTCGGCGACTCCCGCGCCTACCTGCTGCGAGACGGCGGCTTCACCCAGCTCAGTCACGACCACACGATGGTGCAGGCGATGGTCGATGCCGGCCGGATCACCCCGGCCGAGGCCGCGGCGTCGCCGCACCGCAACGTGGTGCTCCAGGCTGTCGATGCGCCCAGCACTCCGGCACCGGACCTGCTCTGGCTCGATCTGAGGCCCGGCGACCGGCTGCTGCTCTGCAGCGACGGGCTGAGCGACGTACTCAATGAGGCGGCGCTCGCGATGATCCTCACGGTGCCGTCACTGCGGCTGGCGACGGCCAACCTGATCCGGGCGGCGCTCGACGGCGGCAGCCGCGACAACGTCACCGCGATCGTCGCCGATGTCGTCGACGAGCCACCCGTCGTCAGCGTCGGCTTGGTGCTCGGCGCAGCCGCGAACCCGTCGAACCTGGTCGACCCGGCAGCAGTCCGTCCGCTCCGCTCCGCGTGATCCGACGTACCGATCGCCGAGCGCGTGACGAAGGCGGCCCCGAAACCGTGACGCTGGTCCTCGCTCGCGGTCCTATGCTGGAGGCATGACCACTTCGTCGTACGAGTACGCCCGGCTCTGGGTGCCGCTCTACGACGCCACGACGCTCTCCGTCGCCCGACCGGTCTTCCTGATCGAGGCAGCCGACGGGTTCGAGGGGATCGTCGCTGAGAAGAACACCACCCTGATCGGGGTGCTCAACGAGTTCGGCCGCGACGGGTGGCGGATCGACACCACGCCGATCCGGGTAACCGCGCCGTCACCGGAGTTCCAGCTGCTCATCGACGCCACCCTCGACGAGGTCGACGGAGGCTCGCTGAGTGAGGCCGACTCCGGCGCGGTCAACGAGTTCGACGTCTACGGCATGCTCCGGGCGCTGACCTGAACCACCCGTTGGTGGCAGACACGCCAGCCGACGCGGGGCGTCAGATACGCCGCTGGTCCGGCCCGGCGAAGAGGTCGCCGTACTCCTCGACGCGCGCCAGCACACCAGCCATCGGGAACTGGTCGAGGCCCAGGTCGTCCTCGGCGCCGGTCTCGACCTCTTCCCACGTGATCGGAGTGGCGACCGTCGGCCGGTCCCGGCCCCGGAGGGAGTACGGCGAGATCGTGGTCTTCGACCCTGCGTTCTGGGACCAGTCGATGAAGACCTTGCCGCGACGCCTGGCCTTCGTCATCGTCGCGGTGACCCGCGCCGGGTGCTCGGCTGCGAGCTCCTCGGCGACCTCCTTCGCGACGCTCGTCACCTCCTCCGAGGGAAGACGGGACGACAGGTCTGCATACAAGTGCAAGCCTTTGCTGCCGCTGGTCACCGGGCGGGCGTCGAGGCCGCGGGCGGCGAGGGCGCTGCGGGCGAGGAGGGCGACCTGGCAGCACTCGTGCAACCCGGCCGGCTCCCCCGGGTCGAGGTCGACGACGAGCCGGTCCGCGCCCAGCGGCTCGTCCGCTGCGTCGACGGTCCACTGGTGCACGTGCAGCTCCAGCGCCGCCAGGTTGACCATCCACATCAAGGTGGCGAGGTCCTCGACGATCGGGAAGACCAAGGTGTCCCCGTGCCGGCTCGGCGCCCGGGAGCCCGTGGTCGGCACCTCCGCGGTGCGCACCCAGGACGGCGTGCCGGCCGGCACGTTCTTCTCGAAGAAGCTCATCGCCTGCACGCCGTGTGGCCACCGGATCCGGGTGACCGGCCGCCCTGCCAGGTGCGGGAGCAGCACCGGCGCGATCCTTGCGTAGTAGTCCAGCACCTCCCCCTTGGTCGTCCCGGTCGCGGGGTAGAGCACCTTGTCGAGATTGCTCAGCTTGAGGGTGCGTCCCTCGACATCGACATGGACCTCAGACATCGGCGCCCCGCAGGTCCTCGGGCGTGAGGTCGTTGCGGACGCCCTGGTAGGACGGCTGCCGGAGCCGCTGGTAGCCGCTGCCATGGGTGTCGACGTCCACCACCAGCGCCGGCTCCAGCCAGACGGTGCCCTGGGCGTCGGCCTTCGGGACCTCGTCGGCGAACGGACTGGCGGAGCGGGTCAGCGGGGCCACCAGCTCGGCGAGCATCCGGGACTGTCTCGGCCCGATGCCGCTGCCGACCCGCCCGCGGTAGCGCAGGCCCGCGGCTGTTGGTTGTCCCACCAGCAGCGCGGCCAGGTGGGTGCCGCCGGTCTGGGGACGCCAGCCACCGACGACGTACGACGCCCGGTGCCGGTGCGCGAACTTGAGCCAGTGCTGGGTCCGCTCACCCGGCCGATAGCGGGAGTCGAGTCGCTTGCTGACGATCCCCTCGAGCTCCTGGGACCGGGTGGCCTCGAAGAGCATGGCGCCGTCGTCGTACGTGCTCGGCACCTGCCACCCGGAGCCGCCCAGGTCGAGTGCGGCGAGCCGGGTGCGGCGCTCCGCCAGCGGCCTGCTGGTGAGGTCCTCGCCGTCGTGGCGGAGCAGGTCGAAGACCATGTAGGTCGCGGGGACCCGTTCGGCGAGGCGGGCGACCGCGGTCGCCTTGCGCACGTGGATCCGCTCGGCGAGGACCCGGAAGTCGGGGAGGCCGCGGTCATTGAGCGCGATGATCTCGCCGTCGACGACGAGGTCGCTGCCGGTCGGCGGTGCGGTCAGCTCGGGCCAGCCGCCGCTGATGTCGTTGCCGTTGCGGCTGGTCAGGCGGACGGCGGCTGCCGGGCCCGGGGCCGGGCGGACGGTCGCCAGTGCCCGGACGCCGTCCCATTTCACCTCGTGGCACCAGTCCTCGCCGGTCGGCACGTGGGTGCCGGCGGTGGCGAGCATCGGGAGGAGCAGCGGCACGGGCCCCATCATGTCGTGACCGATGGTGGAGGTGCGAGCGCTAACCCATCCGGTCCACGACGTACGCCGCGATCGCCAGGCTGGAGGTGGCGGCCGGCGACGGCGCGTTGCGCACGCTGGTCACGCCGTTGCTGGTGACCACCACGAAGTCGTCGACCAGCGACCCGTCGCGGGCGACCGCCTGGGCGCGGACGCCGACCCGGGCGCGGACGACGTCCTCGGGCCCGATCCCCGACACGTAGCGCTGCGCGGTGCGGAGGTAGGCGCGGGTCGACAGCGAGCCGCGCACTTCCCGGAGGCCGGTGCGCCAGTGGGTTCTCGCCATTCGCCAGAAGCCGGGCTGGGCGAGGGTGGCGGCGACGTCCGGGAGATGCAGGCTCGGGCGGGCGCCGTACCCCTCCCGGTCGAGTGCCAGCACCGCGTTCGGCCCGATCTCGAGGCGACCGTCGACGCGGCGGGTGAAGTGCACGCCGAGGAACGGGTAGCGCGGGTCGGGTACGGGATAGACCAGGCCGCGCACCAGGTGTCGTTTGGGACCAAACACCTCCAGGTACTCACCACGGAACGGCACGATCCGTGGCTCACGCTCCCCGTCCACCCGGCGCCCGAGACGGTCGGCCTGAAGTCCCGCGCACAGGACCAGGTGGTCGACGAGGTGCCCGCCTTCGCCGGTGACCACCTGGAGGCGGCTGCCAGGGCCGGAGCGGTCGACCCTTGTCACTGTCGTCGACAGCAGTACGGCGCCGCCCGCACCCTCGACCTCCTCGGCCAGCTGTCGTGCGATCGCCAAGAAGTCGGTGATCGCGGTTCGAGGCGAGTGCAAGGCGGCCAGCCCGGACGCGTGCGGCTCGATCTCGGCGATCTCCTCGGGACCGATCCGGCGCAGACCGGGGACTCCGTTGTCGGCGGCGGTGCGGACGAGCGCGTCGAACCGGGCCAGCTCGTCGGGGTCGACCGCGACAACCAGCTTGCCGCACTCGACATAGGGAAGGCTGTGCTCGATGCAGTAGTCCCGGAGCAGCTCCCGGCCGCGGGCACAGAGCTCGGCCTTGAGGCTGCCGGGCCGGTAGTAGACGCCGGCGTGCACCACGCCTGAGTTGTGGCTGGTCTGGTGGGCCGCGAGCCGGTCCTCCTTCTCGAGGACCAGCACCTTCACCCCGGGGCGGCGACGGATGATCTCCCGGGCGACGGCGAGGCCGACGATGCCGCCGCCGACGACAGCCACGGTGTCCTCCTGCGTCGGCTTCGCCACGCGGTCATGGTGGCAGGTCGGTGGCGGGCCGTACGCTTGGTCCATGCGTGCTATCTGGAAGGGATCCGTCTCGTTCGGTCTGGTGAGCGTGCCCGTGAAGCTCTACTCGGCGACCGAGAGCCACGACGTGTCCTTCCGTCAGGTGCATGCCAAGGACGGCGGCCGGATCAAGTACCAACGGGTCTGCTCGATCGACGGCGAAGAGGTCCCCTACGCCGACATCGCCAAGGGCTACGAGACCGAGGACGGCGAGATGGTCATCCTCACCGAGGATGACCTGGCCGAGCTGCCCTCGACGTCGTCGCGCGAGATCGCCGTCGAGAAGTTCGTCCCGAGTGACCAGATCGACCCGATGCTGTTCGAGAAGTCCTACTACCTCGAGCCCGAGTCGACCGGCGCCAAGCCCTACGCCCTGCTGCGACAGGCCCTGGTCGAGGCGGACCGGATGGCGGTGGTCACTGTCGCACTGCGCCAGCGGACCACCACGGCCGTGCTGCGGGTGCGTGACGACGTGATCGTGATGCAGACGATGATGTGGCCCGACGAGATCCGGACACCCGACTTCAGCATCGAGACCGGCGAGGTCAAGGACGCCGAGGTCAAGATGGCCCGGATGCTCGTCGACACCCTCGCCGGCGACTTCGAGCCGGAGGAGTTCGAGGACGACTACGCGGGCGCCGTCCAGGCGGTCGTCAAGGCGAAGATCGAGGGCGGCGAGATCCGCCGTACTCCCACGTCGACCAAGACTGGCGGGGAGGTCGTCGACCTTCTCGCCGCGCTCCAACGCTCGGTCGACGCCGCCAAGACGGCGCGCGGCGAGGAGCCCGCCGAGGAGAAGCCGAAGAAGGAGCAGGCCAAGAAGAAGGCGGCCGCCAAGAAGGCACCGGCCAAGAAGACTGCGCCAAGAAGGCACCGGCCAAGAAGAAGGCGGCTGCCAAGAAGACTGCTGCCAAGAAGGCGAGCTGAACCGTAGGAAGTCAGACCAGCTTCCGATGGTGACCGTCCGGACGCTCTTGCCTCGCTGCTACTTCCAGACCCGGACCCAGTCGACGGTCATCGTCGCCCGGTCGGGAGTCTCGGCGCCCGGGGCGTTCCACAGCTGGCCCCAGACTTGGTTCAGCACGACGTTGAACGGCTTGTCGAACGGCTGCGACCCGAGCAGCGGAGCCAGCGGGGTCCACTGGTGCTCGTGGACCAGCCGTTCGTCATAGAAGAACTGCATCTTCGTCGGCGTCCACTCCAACACGTAGGTGTGGTACTCGCTCACGTCGGCGATCAGGCCGTCCAAACCGGAGTTGACGTCGCGGTTGCCGTCGGCGTAGTGGAGGGAGGGAAAGACCTGACCCGGCAGGGCGCTGTACCACTCTGCGACGTCGATCTCGCCCGACAGCGGCCAGGGACCGTAGGTGCGCTTGTCCGGAAAGAGCCAGAGCGTGGAGTGGCTACCGGGCACCCTGACGGTCGGCAGCTTCGCCCGGAACGCGAACCGGCCGAACGCCTGGTTGAACCTGCCCTTGGTCGAGATCGCCGCTGACGCCCGGTGGGTGGTGAACGAGCCCAACGGGCTGTGGCAGGTGAACGGTTCCTCGGTCCGCTGAGCGCTGAGGAGGAGCGTCCCGTTCTCGACCGCGACCGTCCACGGCTCCTTGCGGAAACAACCCTCGGGACCGTTGGTGATGCCGCTGAACGAGGTCTCATGGGCCAACCACCTGCTCCCGTCGAGCTCGGTACCGGAGAAGTCGTCGACGAAGCTGCACTCCCACCGGGTGCCGTCAGCCTTGAGCGGTTGCTCACCGCACGCATCGACCGGGGGCGGCTCCACCGGGGGCTCGTCGACCGGGGGGTCGACGACCGCCGGGAGCTGATCCGCTCCCACGGTCCTGGTTTCGCTCCGCGTACCGCGCGACGCCGCGCGCACCACCCAGCGCGCGTCAGCCGACCACGGCACGATCACCCGGTAACGACCACGGCGATTCGCCCGGTCGACCGTGACCCGCACCCAGCCATCCTCGACCCGACGCACGATGCGAACCCGGGCCCGCGCCGGCGCGGTGCCCCGAAGCACGACCGTGTCGGACCTCGTGCGGGGACGCTCGAGGGTGACCGACACTTCGCCTTCGGACGTTGCGGCTTCGACCGGGACCGAGCTCGTGCCCGCACCGGTGACCCAACCTGTGACAAGGCAGGCAAGCATGACAAGAACAGCACGAAACCGCATGGCCCGAACACACCCTTTACGACGATCCCGGGGACTCCGCTTCGTTCGACTTCGTTCGAAGCGGCGTGCAACCCAAGGGAGGAGGTAGAAGAAGGTTAAGAAAGATCGACGGCCGCCACCATCGTCCGTTCGCGTAGGGAAGTGTGCCTACTAGGGGCTAGCCATGGCTGACAAACGGTGCTCAGCGGATGTCGCGCAGTTATCTCATCTGCCACCGAAGTTGCCGTCTCCGGTATCGGGCGTGCGCGAGGCCGCACGCTCGCTGACCTCGGCAGTCCGCGCAGCGGATCGTCGCGCGGTCACCGGTCAGCCGCGGACGAGCACCCGTTTCGTCGGCTGCATCCGAGACGCGGGTGCGGAGATGGTGCGCAGGTGGATGTTCTGCAGCAGCCCGATCGCGAGCAGGCCGGCGAACATCGACGAGCCGCCGTACGACACGAACGGCAGCGGTACGCCGGTGACGGGCATGATGCCGACGCACATCCCGATGTTCTGGAACGCCTGGAAGCCGAACCAGCAGGCGATGCCGGCGGCGGCGATCCGGCCGAAGACGTCGTCGCTGCGGGCGGCGATCCGGAGCGCGCGCCACAGGATGATCCCCAGCAGCACGATCAGGACGGCGGCGCCGACCAGGCCGAGCTCCTCGCCGGCAACGGTGAACACGAAGTCGGTGTGCTGCTCGGGCACGAAGCCGGCGTTGGTCTGTGACCCGTCGAACAGCCCCTGGCCGAAGAGGCCGCCGTTGCCGACCGCGATCCGGGCCTGCTCGACGTTGTAACCGGCGCCGCGCGGGTCGAGACCAGGATCGGTGAAGGCGAGGAAGCGGTCGACCTGGTACTGCTCGAGGAAGCCGGTGGCCACGGCGAAGGCCGCGATCGCCACTCCTGAGCCGGCGAGTACGGCGAGCCAGCGCCGATGCGCACCGGACGCGGCGACGACGCCGAAGACGGTGGCGCTGAGCACGAGCATGGTGCCGAGGTCGGGCTGGGCCAGGATCAGGACGGCCGGGACGGCGGCAACCGCGAGCATCAGCAGTACGTCGACGGTGCCGATCCGGTCGCGCCAGCGGCCCTCGCTCCGCTCGGCGACGACCAGCGCCATGCCGACGACGACGGCAAGCTTGGCCAGCTCGGAGGGCTGCAGTGAGAGACCGCCGACCATCAGCCACGACCGCGACCCGTTGATGGTGGTGCCCATCACCAGCACCAGCACCAGTCCGACGAGGGCCAGACCGTAGGCGACCGGTGCGAGGATCCGGACCCAGCGGTGGTCGGTCGCGGCCACGACCGCCATCAGCCCGAGGCCGATGCCGAGGTTGACGACCTGCTTGGCCAGGAACGCCTTGGGGTCGCCGCCGGTGAGATCGTCCCGGTGGATCGTCGCCGACCAGACCAGCACGCAGCCGATCATCCCGAGCAGCACGACCGCGCCCAACAGCAGCAGGTCGAGCTCGCGCCAGCGCAGCCGTCCGGTGCTCTTGTCCCGGCGGGACCGCGCGGACGTGCGGGTGCCGACTGTCGCCATCTCAGTCCGCCTCGGGGGTGGGAGGCAGGATCGAGCCGTCGCGCGCGAAGATCGGCAGCCCCGCAGGAGGCACGGTGCCGGGGATCGCGGCCGTGCGGGACACGACGGTCTCGCCGTCGACGCCGTACAGCGCCTCCCAGATCTTGCGGATGCCGTCACCGGTCGAGCCCGACCCGGTGCCGCCCTGGCTGATCATCATCACCACGACGTAGTCGTCGGTGTAGGACGCGACCCAGCCCGTCGACTGCTTGCCGTAGACCTCTGCGGAGCCGGTCTTGGCGCGCAGGACGACGTCGTCGAGCGGGAACCCGCCGAGCTTCCACGCCAGGGTGCCGGACCGGGAGACCTCCTTGAGGGCCTCGTCGATATAGGTCAGCACCCCCTTGGAGACGCCGACCGTGCCGCTCTTCGAGGGCGGGATCCGCCGGATCACCTCACCACCCGGTGAAACGATCGCCTTGCCGACCCGCGGTTCCCAGAGGGTGCCGCCGTTGGCGATGGCCGCATAGGCGCGGGCGAGCTGCAGCGGGGTGACGATGGTGTCGCCCTGGCCGATCGCGAAGTTCACGGCGTCGCCGGCGCGGTAGGCGTAGCCCTCGATGCAGAACTCGTAGGCGAACTTGTAGACGAAGTCGCTGATCCCCTTGTTCTGCGGGGCGTCCTGCGGTCGTGACGAGATGCCGCAGTAGTAGTCCTTCATCGAGCGGTAGTAGTCCCGCTTCCACTTGCGGTCGGCGATCCGGCCGGAGGACTCACCGGGGATGTCGATCCCGGTCGCGCTGCCGAAGCCGAAGTCGAGCGCCTGCTCGACCAGCGGGTCCTTGGCGTCCACGTCGGCGACGTCGGACCCGAAGCGCTGCCAGTAGTCGTAGCCGATCCGGTAGAAGAAGGTGTTGCAGGAGACCCGCAGCGCATCGGCGAAGGAGATGTAGCCGTAGGCGCCGGACTCGTAGTTCTTGAAGTCGCGGTTGCCGACCGTGAACGCCGAGGAGCAGTTCAGCCGGGTGTCGGTGCCGTAGCCGTGGGTCAGCGCGGCGGACGCCATGAACGGCTTCCAGGTCGATCCGGGCGCGAACTGGCCCTGCATCGCGCGCCCGAGGAGCGGCGTCCCGGCGGCCTCGGAGTAGAGCCTCCTCAGCTGCTTCTGGGTGATGCCGTCGGCCCACACCTCGGGGTCGTACGTCGGCTGGCTGGCCATGGCGACGATCCCCCCGGTGTTGACGTCCATCACGACGGCGGCGCCCGAGTCGGCCTCGAACGGGCGCCCGGTCACGGGGTCGACCGTCGCCCGCGCGGTCACGATCATCTGGTGCAGCTGGCGCTCCACGATGCCTTGCACCTTCGCGTCGATCGACGTGACCAGGGTGTCGCCGGGCTGTCCCCGGACGTCGGCCTCCTCGCCGATCACCTCCCCGTTGGCGTTGACCTTGACCCGCTCGTAGCCGGGCTGCCCGCGCAACCAGGCGTCGTACTCCTTCTCGACGCCGGCCCGGCCGACCACGGACGCGCCGTTGACCGAGGTGTCGCCACCGAACTCGGCTGCCGCCAGCTCGTCCTCGGTGATCGGGCTCAGGTAGCCGAGCAGGTGGGCGGCGTTGATGTTGAACGGCTGCGGATAGTCGCGGACGCTCTGCTGCACCACGACGACGCCCGGGAAGTCCTCGGGCTGCTCGCTGATGCGGAGCGCGGTGGCGTCGTCGAGGTCCTGCCCGACGGGAACCGGTTGGTAGGGCGACCCGTTCCAGCACACGCCCTCCTTGGCGCCCTCGGTGCCGCAGAGCGCCAGCTTGCGCGCGATCTGACGGGGTTCCGCGTCGATCACCCGGGCGACCCGCTTCAGCAGCGCGCGACGCAGCCGCGGCTCCATCCGGCCGACCAGGGTGCGGTCGATCGACGCGACCCAGGTGAGCCGGTTGGTGACGAGCGGTCGCCCCATCGCGTCCACGATGAGACCGCGCTGGGGCTGCACGACCACGTCGCGCACCGACTGGGACGCGGCCTTGCCCTGGTACTCCTCCCCCGTCACCACCTGCAGGTAGTAGAGGCGTGCGCCGAGGGTGGCGAGCAGCGAGAACGCAAGGACCTGGATCACGATCAACCGGAGCCGGCTGCGGTGCGAGGAGCTGCTGGACGCGGGCATCAGACAGGTGCCCGCCGGGGTGCGCGCGGAGTGACCTGGGCCGGTCCGAGACCGGGCGCCCGAGTGAAGATCCAAACCGTCAGGGGCAGCACGACGAGGGCGACCAGGACGTCGTACGCCACGGCGGCCAGCACCACCTCGAGCATGTCACCGATGCCGACCACGGGGTCCTGCAGCAGTGTCCCGGACAGCGCGAACACGGAGGTGCCGATGAAGGCGCCGGCGGCACCGGCCGCAAGCAGCACGGGGTACGGCGGACGCCCGCGACCGGCCTGCGCGGACGAGTAGTCGTGCGCGAGCCGGCCCACGACGTAGCCCACCACCAGCAGGGCCAGTGCCCATCGTCCGGCGGCGTGGTCGGCCGGCGGCGCGAGGTCGAGCAGCAGGCCGGCACCGAACCCGAGCAGCGTCGCGAACCGCGGGTCGGTGACCAGCGCGACACCCACGACCGCGAGCAGCACCAGGTCGGGTACGACGCCGTTCCACGCGAAGTGCGGGAAGACGGTGACTTGCAGCAGCAGCGCGGTGACGACGGTCAGCAGGGCGGCGACCAGCCGTCGGGTCCCGCTCATCCGCACGCTCCCGGCTCGATCACGCGGGTGTCGCCACTCGTGGGCACCACCACGCCGACGTCGCCGAGGCCGGTGAAGTCGACGTACGGCTCGAGCACGGCGCGATAGGTACCGGCGCGAAGATCCTCATAGACCTTGGAGACCTCGCCGATCGGGACACCCGCGACGTAGGGGCCGGCGCCCTCGCTGCCCCAGGTCACGACCGTCTGGCCCGTCTGCGGCACGACGGTGTGGTCGATCAGGTCGAGGCTGAGCGGCTCGCCGTTCTCGAGGCCGCCGTGTCCCTCGACGAACCCGTTCTCGAGGTTGTCGCCGACCCGGCCGCCGACGGTGGAGCCCCCATCCACGATGAGCAGGACGGTCGCCGTGTGGCTGGTCACCTCGATCACCCGTCCGACCAGGCCGTCGCCGTTGAGCACGGTCAGGTCCGGGCGCACCCCGGCGTCAGACCCGGCGTCGATCGTCACGGTGCTCGAGAAGGACTGCGCCGACCCGAAGCTGATCACCCGTGCGGGCGCCAGCAGGTAGCCGGTGCCGGTCGCCATTGCACAGAGCCCTTGGAGGCCCTTGAGCCGGTTGGTCAGGTAGCCGGAGGTGGCCAGGTCGTGCTCGTGCTGTCTGTTCTCGTCCTCGAGATCGGCGATCCGCTCGCGGAGCTGGTCGTTGGTGCGCAGGTTCCCCGGGAGCGCGAGCACCGGACCGAGCACGCTGCTCACGCCCGCCTGGGCGGGGCCGAGGACCTCGCCGGCGGCCCGGCGTACCGGCGCCACCGGGGACTCCTCCCCGGTGGTGCGGTCGACCACCATCAGCGCCGCGCAGGCCAGCACCAGGGCGGCCACCAGCGAGCGCGACGGCAGGCCGCGCTCCTCGTTCCGTTCCCGCGG
Source organism: uncultured Actinomycetota bacterium (assembly GCA_963756795.1). Classification (GTDB taxonomy): domain Bacteria; phylum Actinomycetota; class Actinomycetes; order Propionibacteriales; family Nocardioidaceae; genus Nocardioides. The sequence goes on from CAVWPK010000012.1 coordinate 45,317, forward strand.
CGTCGCGACCTGCCGGACCGGCCGGTGCCGCGGAGGTCTGGTGTCGAGTGACATCAAAAGCGCCTCGGGTTGGTGATCAGGACCTGTTGGAGCGCCTCGAACTCCTCGACGCAGCGCCCGGCGCCGAGCGCGACCGACACCAGCGGGTTCTCGGCGACGTGGACGGGCATGCCGGTCTCGTGCCGGATCCGGTCGTCCAGCCCGCGCAGCAGGGCGCCGCCGCCGGTGAGCACGATCCCGCGATCCATGATGTCGCCGGCCAGCTCCGGAGGGGTCTGGTCGAGGGTGACGCGTACGGCGTCGACGATGGCGTGCAACGGCTCCTCGATCGCCTGCCGGATGTCGGCGGTCGTCACCGTGACCGTGCGCGGAAGCCCGGTCACGAGGTCGCGTCCGCGGACCTCGCCGTCGGGCTCGCCCGGGGAGGGGAACGCCGTGCCGAGGGTGATCTTGACCTCCTCGGCGGTGCGCTCGCCGAGCATCAGTCCGTGCTCCTTCTTCATCCACGCGACGATCGCGGCGTCGAGCTCGTCGCCCGCCGTGCGGATGCTGAGACTGGTGACGATGCCGCCGAGGGAGATCACGGCGACCTCGGTCGTGCCCCCGCCGACGTCGACGACCATGTTGCCCGTGGGCTCGTGCACGGGCAGCCCGGCGCCGATGGCGGCAGCCATCGGCTCCTCGACGACGTAGACCCGGCGGGCGCCGGCCTGGTAGCCGGCCTCCTTGACCGCGCGCTGCTCGACCGGGGTGATCGCGCTCGGCACGCAGATCACCATCCGCGGCTTGGCGAAGTAGCGGCGCCGGTGCACCCGCGCGATGAAGTGGCGGAGCATCTGCTCGGTCGCCTCGAAGTCGGCGATGACGCCGTCGCGCAGCGGACGCAGCGCGGTGATGTTGTCGGGGGTGCGGCCCATCATCGCCTTCGCCTCGTGCCCGACGGCGATCACGTCGCCGGTCGCGTCGTTGAGCGCCACCACGCTGGGCTCGTCGACCAGCACCCCCCGGCGCCGGACGTAGACCAGCGTGTTGGCGGTGCCGAGGTCAACGGCAAGGTCCCGGCCGATGATGCTGTTCGCCCTCAACGTTTGCCCTCGCAGACTCACCTCAGGCCCGACCCGGACCCCTGCCGCGCGCAGTCGGGGAAGCCGGTGCACCCCGCACGGGCGGTACGCCGGGGGCGAACCCCGCGCGCACGATCCGGGGTTCCCCGCTTGCGAGGGTAGGTAAAGGTCAGCCTGTCACCATGGAGGCACGCCGAGACGTGCGTGACTGATGTGACTCATGTGGCCAGGTCGCCAGGTCGCCAGGTCGCCAGGTCGCCAGGTCGCCGTGTCACCGCCGCCGCCACCGAGCCGCACGGAGCACCCGACCAGCCGCGAACCAGGCGCCCGGTTTCCGAGGCTCGCTGCGTCCGGACCTCAACCAGCGGCGAGCGCGGGGAACCAGAGCGCGATCTCGCGGGCCGCGGACTCCGGGGAGTCGGAGCCGTGGACGAGGTTCTCGCGGTTGGAGAGCGAGAGGTCGCCCCGAATCGTGCCTGGGGCGGCCTTGCGGCCGTCCGTGGCGCCGTTGATCGCCCGGACCACCTCGATCGCCTCGTCACCCTCGAGCACGAGTGCGACCAGCGGACCGCTGGTGACGAAGTCGCGCAGCGGCGGGTAGAAGTCCCGATCGACGTGCTCGTGGTAGTGCGTGTCGGCCTGGGCGGCGTCGATCAACCGCTGCTCCAAGGCCACCAGGGTGAGGCCCTTCGCCTCGAACCGGGACAGCACCTCACCGACGAGACCACGGCGGACCGCGTCGGGCTTGATCAGGACCAGAGTGCGTTGGCTCACGCCGGGCACCCTATCCAACGGCCCCGGTCAGGTCGGCGGCGAGATCACCCCGCGGCGCGACCGCCACGGCGTCGAGCCCGAGCCAGCCCGCGAGCTGCCACAGCTCGGCCGCCAGCGCGACCGCGGTCTCAGGTGGGGCGGACGGTTCCGCGTAGGCACCCCGCACCAGGAGGACCCGCGCCAGCCGGTCGGCCTTGAGGTCGACCCGGGCCACGATCCGGTCGCCGAGGAGGAACGGCAGCACGTAGTAGCCGTGCACCCGCTTGGCCGGCGGGGTGTAGATCTCGATCCGGTAGTAGAAGTCGAACAGAGCCTCGGTGCGGTCGCGCTCCCAGACCACCGGGTCGAACGGGCTGAGCAGGGCCCGGGCGTCGATCCGGCGGGGCAGCCGCGCATCGCGGTGGAGGTAGGCCGGGCGCCGCCATCCCTCGACGCTCACCCGCTCCAGCTCGCCCGCGGCGACCAGCTCCTCGGCCGCGGCCCGGGCCGGGCCGACCCTGATCCGGTAGTAGTCGGCCAGGCAGTTGGCGCTGGCGACGCCGTGGGAGCGGGCCGCCCGCCGTACGAGCTCGAGCACCGCGTCGTCCTCGGTCAGCGCCGGCGCCGCCAGCACGGCCGGCGGCAGCACCCGCTCCGGCAGGTCGTAGCGCACCTCGAACTGAGCGTTGCGGCCGGCGATCGCGATCTCGCCCGTCATGTAGAGCAGGTCGAGCGCCTTGCGCGCCTCGGACCAGTTCCACCCCCAGTGGTCCTTGGCGCGCGGCGTGCCGTCGTCGAGGTGGCGCGCCGTGACCGGTCCGCGGCTCTCGACCTCCTTGAGCACCCGGCGGCGGAGCATCGGGTCGACGCCCGGCCACCACTTGAACTCACGGGCGGCGTAGTGCGCCATCCGGAACCGCATCACCGGCCACAGATCGACCGGCATGAAGGCCTGGACGTGCGCCCAGTACTCGACCACGCGCCGGGGGCGACCCTCGGACGCCCGGCGCAGCAGGTCGACGGCGTAAGGACCCATCCGGGAGTAGAGCGGCATGTAGTGGGCTCGCTGCAGGACGTTGACCGAGTCGACCTGTAGTACGCCGGTCCGCGCAAGGGTGCGTTGGAAGGTGCGCATGGTCGGCGCCGGGTGTCGCTTGTCAGCGAAGCCCTGCGCAGCCAGCGCGATCCGGCGGGCCTGCGCGAGGGAGAGCGACTGCACGGCGGTCACCCTAGGCGGTCGCGCCGACAGTGCTACTCGAGCTCGACCAGCTTCTCGCGGACGGCGTACATGACCGCCTCCATCCGCGAGTGCAGCTGGAGCTTCTCCAACATGTTGCGCACGTGGTTCTTCACGGTGTTCTCGCTGATCGCGAGCCGGTGGGCGACGTCGCGGTTGCTGAGGCCCTTGGCCACCAGCCGGAGGACGTCGAGCTCGCGCTCGGTGAGCTTGAGCGCCGCGCCCTGCCCGCGGTCGGGTCGCGACATGGTCTTGAACTCGTCGATGAGCTTGGCGGCCATCGACGGGCTGATCAGCGACTGACCCTCGGCGACGACCCGGATGCCCTGGGCGACCTCCTCGATCGAGGAGTCCTTGAGCAGGTAGCCGGAGGCGCCGTTCTTGACGGCCTCGTAGAGGTCCGCCTCCTCGTCAGAGACGGTCAGCATGATGATCTTCGTCGACGGCGAGGCGGCCTTGATCGCCACGCATGCCTCGATGCCGGACTGCTTGGGCATCCGGACGTCGAGGAGCACCACGTCCGGCGCGCTGCTGACGGCCAGTTCGGTTCCCTCGGCCCCGTCGCTCGCCTCGCCCACGACGTCGATGCCTTCCTCGACATCGAGCAGCATGGTCAGCCCACGTCGGAACAGTTCGTGGTCGTCGACCACGAGCACCCGGATCGGCTCGTTCCCATTCGCCACCCGTGCATCATCGCACGCACGGGCAGTGCGAAGCCGCTGACCCCGCCTACGCAAGGGTCAGGTCGGACCCGACGTCAGGCGCCGAGGTCGAGCGAGATCACGCCGTAGTCGTAGCCCTTGCGCCGGTAGACGACCGCCGGCCGCTCGCTCTCCTTGTCGACGTACAGGTAGAAGTCGTGGCCGACCAGCTCCATCTCGTAGAGCGCCTGGTCAAGGGTCATCGGGCTTGCCGGGTGAGTCTTCTCGCGGACGACGAGCGGGCCGTCGCCGGTGACGGTGATCGGTCCGACCCGGCGTTCCTCCACGGAGTCGGTCGCCTCGGTCGTGCTGGCCGTGGTCGACAGTCCGTCGACAGGGACCCCTGCGAGTGCCTGCCCGACCGAGACCGGCGCGCGCCGGCCGCGGTGCACCCGCCGCCGGTCGGCAGCCCGCCGCATCTGGGCGGCCATCTTGTCGAGTGCGAGGTCCAGCGCCGCCATCTTGTCGTCGGCAGCGGCTTCGGCGCGGATCACCGGTCCTTTGGAGAACGCAGTGAGCTCGACGCGTACGGCGTGGTCGTGCTGGCGGGGGTTGGGTTCACTGTCCACCTCTACGTGGACCCGGATGATCCGATGATCGTGCTTCTCCAACCTCGTCAGCTTCTCGGCTGCGTGACCGCGAAAGCGATCCGAGATCTCGCAATGCCGTCCGGTGACCACGACGTCCATCAGGTACCTCCAATAGTTGGGGATAGGACAGGTATTCAGTTACGGGCGCAAGCAGCGCACCGGGGAAGCGGAGCCCACCCGGCCGACCTGGTCTTCGTCCCCACACTCGCCTGCTGGGGCTTTGCAGCTTGGTGCCACTGCAACCCTCTCCCGCGACCAGCCACATCTGGTGGCCGGGGCGAGGCAGGACTTACGACTAAGCCGCACCGTGATCGTCGACGCGGACGTCGACTTACGTGGACCGTTTCGCCTGCGACTGGCATCGGCTTGCCGTGGGACGCTCGGGGTGACCCGCGGCGTCCCGACGACGCAACCACGGACCCGGGCGGACTCCATGTAGAGACGTTAGTCGGTGATCGGGAGCCTCGAAAGGGGTGGGCCGCTATTGCGGACCTTGGTCCCTTGCTGGGTGGCGACGGATGGTCGCCGCGACAGCAGCAACCGCGAGGACGGGGATCCCCGTGGCCTCGAGCGCACGCTGAGCCTCCCGGGCGGTGGCTCCGGTCGTGATCACGTCGTCGCAGACCACGACGTGCGCCCGGCGCCCGGACTGCCGTCGTACGACGCGCGCGGGGCTGGTCATCGATCCGGCGAGGTTGGCGTGCCGCTGGTCGGCGTCGAGCCCGGACTGGTCGGCCACGCCGGGGCGGGTGCGCAGCAGGCGGGCGACCGCGACCTGCCGGCCGCCGGTCCGCAGGAGCCGGGCGGCGCGGCGGGTGATGGCGAGGGTCGGGTCGTGCCCGCGCGCCCGGACAGCTGCCGGCCGCGACGGCACCGGCACCAACAGCAGGGGAGCCGAGGGTCCGGCCGCTGCGCGCACCGACAGAGCCAGCAGCCCGCCGAGCGGCCGGGTCAGGCCGAGCAGGCGGCGCTCCTTGTGGCCGACCACCATCGAGCGGAGCGCGCCGTCGTAGGCGCCAGCGGCGAAGGGACGAGCCAGTCCGGCCGGGGGCGGGGTGGGCCATGCCTCGGCGGCACCTGACGGCAGCATCGACCGGCAGACCGGGCACAGGACCCGACCCGGTTCACCGCACCCGACGCAGGCCGAGCCGAGCAGCAGGTCGGCACCGGCGTCGAGCAACGCGCTCACGTGGGTCACCCGGCGATGGGACCACGCAGCCAGGTGAGGGACAACCGGCGCAACCGCACCTGTGGACTCAGCCGGCGTAGTCGAGGTCGCGCACCCGCATCGCCGGGAGCCGCTCGCCGGTGCGGATGTCGACGACGGCGGCACGGGTCACGGCGTAGACCGGGGTCTCGGTGTCCGGCTCCCCTGCTAGCCCGATCACGCGACCCGACACCATGGTCGACAGCGTGTCGACACCGACGGTGGCCCCGTCGGCAGCGACCGTCTCGACCTCGAACAGCTCACCCGCGCGCGCCGGGGTGACCACGGCGATCTCGGCGGCTTCGGTCCAGGCGACATCGATCACCTGCCTCCCGGTGAGTGTCCGGATCACGGTCGAGTCCGTGACCCGGGCGACCCGCCCGCGGCTGTCGAGCACCACCCTCGCTGCGACGAGCCGATCCCCGCTGGGACGGGCCACGAGCGCGATCAGCCGAGTGCCGTCGCGGGACACCAGGAGCCGTCGGGCGTCGGCCCCGGTGACGCCGGGAACCCTGACGTCCCGGACCGAGATCCCGTCCTCGGAGACCAGCAACCGCGCACCGCGCGGCCCCTGGTCGAGAATCCACAGCCGCCCCGAGGAGTCCCAGGACGGCTTGGTGACGTCGGTGCCGTCAGGCACCAGGGTGCGCGCGACCGGGCTTCCCTCAGCTGACCGCAACGGGGCGACGAGAACCTGCCGACGGTCCTCGCTCACCGCAGCGACCCGGTCGCCGACAGGCGCGACGGCCACGGAAGCGAACCGCCCCCGCTCACGACCGAGCGGCCCGTCGACCACCCGCAGGTCGCCGATGGAGCCGGAGACGACCCTCCCCCGCCGGAGGCCGTAGAGAACCCCGGCCGACCCGGTGTCCGCGGGATCGAACGCGTCGGTCGAGCCGACGTCGTACTCCGCTGCGCCCCCGGGCGGTTCGACCTCCCTGCCGCCGATCGTCACCCGCAACGCTGTGATCGTCGGCTCCTGGGCGAGCGTGGCCGCGAGTTGCGCGAGGACCAGTCCAGCCGCCGCGGCCGACGTGCCGGGGGCGTCGCCCTGGAGGTCGAGCGCGGCCACGCCGTCGATCACCGGTACCGAGAGGCCGACGCTGAGGCCGGACGGGATGAAGGTCTTGACGACGTCGCGCAACCGGGCTGGCGGTCCGGCCACGAGCGCGCTGACCAGGTTGGTCGCGAACGTCTCCCCCACGGGCACGAACACCGGCTCGGGGACCAGCACCTGGGCGGTCGGGTCGAAGTAGAACAGCGAGGCCTGGCGATAGCGCTGCTGGAACCATGTGGTCCGGACGACCAACGCATCCATCGGGTCGAGGATGCGGAACTCACCGTCCTCGACGGTCATCTGGAACTCCAGCGTGCTCCGATCCTCGGCGATAGCGCCGCGCCAGCCGCCGGACTCGTCGAGCAGCGCGGCGTCCCGCATCGGGATGGTGACCGTGCCGCCTTCCTCCCGCGACTGCCCGAGCGAGGTGTAGATCACGGTCGTCTCCGGGCTCCACTCCTCGGCGGCGTCAGCGGTGAGGTACTGCTTCGCGACGCTGGTCGAGATCGGCCAGGCCATCATCGCGTCGAGGAAGCCCTTGACCACCTCGAGCCGGGAAGCGCCGGGCTGTGGCGGCCTCGGGTCGATGGACGACACCCGGGACTGGCTCCGCTCGCCCGCCACCTCGGCATCGATGACCGGGCCGTCGTTCGGCATCCCGATACACCCGGTCAGCGACGCCGCCACCGCCAGCCCGAGCAGGGTGCGGACCACCGTGCTCACGAGGTCACTCCGCGGCTCGTCTCGCGCCCCGGATCGACCGTTGGGGCATCGTCCTCGGACTCGAGGTCGACGGCGATCTCGTCGAGTGGCGCGAGCGGCAGCGGACTGTGCCGCAGCGGCGTGCCGGCGCGGCGCGGCAGGGTGAGCCGGAACTGCGCGCCTTCGCCCGGGCGTCCCCAGGCCTGGAGCCAGCCGCCATGGAGATGGGCGTCCTCGAGGGCGATCGCCAGTCCGAGACCGGTCCCGCCGCTGCTGCGGGCGCGGGCCGGGTCTGAGCGCCAGAACCGGTTGAAGACCATCGCGGACTCGCCGGGGGCCAGGCCCACGCCGCGGTCGCGGACGGTCACCGCCGCCGCCTCGCTGTCGGCGGCCATCCGGACCAGGATCGGTCGGTCCGGGTCGTCGGGGAACGCGTGGTCGATCGCGTTGGTGACCAGGTTGCGCAGGATGCGCTCGACGCGGCGGGAGTCGACCTGTGCCCGCACGGGGCGGTCGGGCTGCTCGACGACGACGAGCAGGCCGCGCTGGTCGGCGAGCGGACGCGCGGCGTCGACCACGCGGTGGGCGAGATCGAACAGGTTGGTGTCCTCGACGTCGAGCAAGGCGGCTCCGGCGTCGAAGCGGCTGATCTCAAGAAGATCCACCAGCAACGTCTCGAACCGGTCGAGCTCGGCCTGGAGCAGCTCGGCGGCCCGGGCCGTCACCGGGTCGAAGTCGCGGCGCGCGTCATGGAGTACGTCGCCCGCCATCCGCACCGTCGTCAGTGGCGTGCGGAGCTCGTGGGACACGTCGGACACGAAACGTCGCTGCACCCAGCTGAGCTCTTCGAGCTGCCGGATCTGACGCTGCAGGTTGGAGGCCATCTGGTTGAACGAGTGGGCGAGCCGGGCGAGGTCGTCCTCACCGGTCACCCGGAGCCTTTCCTGGAGGCGACCAGCCGCGAGCCGCTCGGCAACCCGGCGCGCCATCCGGACCGGTTTCACCACCTGCCGGGTCACCAGCCACGTGAGACCGGCGACGAGCACGAGCAGCAGGCCGGCCGCGGTCAGCAGGGCCCTGGTGACCAGGCCGAGGGTCTCCTCCTCCTCGGTCAGCGGGAAGAGGAAGTAGATCGTGTAGGTCTGGCCGTCCGCCGGCAGCTGCACCTGCGAGCCGACGACGATCCCGGGCTCGGACTCGGTGCTGCCGTCGGGCAGGGTGAGGGCGATCTCGGTGTAGGTCCAGGCCGTCGCGCGGTTGACGCCGTCGAAGTGCGTCTCGAGCCGCGAGGGCACGCTCGAGAGCTCGAGACCGCTGGTTCGATGGGCGCCGCCGTCGGCAAGCTCCGCGCTGCTGCCCTCGGGGCCTCCGAGCACGACCCCGTAGCCACGGGTGTCGCCAGCCTCGATGATCGGTTCGATCAGGTCGGCCCGCTGCAGGCTCACGTCGTCCTGGGTGCCCGAAGCAGCGGAGAGCCGGTCGCGGGTGTCGGCGACCTCGGCCTCGACCGTCCCGACCACCACGTCGACGCGATGCCGGAGCAGGCCGTCCCGCGTCTGCTGCAGCAGGAACCAGCCCACGGCACTGATGACGATGGCCGACAGCACGAGGGTGCTGGCTACCACCCGCGCCTGGATCGAGCGCCGCCAGAAGGTGAGCGCCCGTCGGAGCCGGATGGGCAGCGCGATCCGCACTAGTGCTCCACCAAGGCCTAGCTGCCCGCCTTGTAGCCGACTCCGCGGACGGTGAGCACGATCTCGGGGTGCTCGGGGTCGTGCTCGACCTTGGACCTCAACCGCTGGACGTGCACGTTGACAAGCCGGGTGTCGGCGGCGTGGTGGTAGCCCCACACCTCCTCCAGCAGGACCTGACGGGTGAACACCTGCCACGGCCGGCGCGCCAGGCAGAGCAGCAGGTCGAACTCCAGCGGCGTCAGCGGGATCTCACCGCCGTCGCGGGTCACGCTGTGACCGGCGACGTCGATGGTCAGGTCCCTGAGGGTCAGCGTCTCGGACGGGACCGAGTCGGTGCGGCGTACGCGCGCCCGGATCCGGGCGATCAGCTCCTTGGGCTTGAACGGCTTGACGACGTAGTCGTCGGCCCCCGACTCGAGCCCGACGACGACGTCGACGGTGTCGCCCTTGGCGGTCAGCATGACGATCGGTACGCCGGACTCGGCGCGGATCTCCTTGCAGACGTCGATGCCGTCGCGACCGGGCAGCATCACGTCGAGCAGCACGACGTCGGGGCGGTAGTCGCGGAACGCCGCGAGCGCCACGTCGCCGCGCCCGCACACCTGGCTGTCGAATCCCTCCTGCCGGAGCACGATGCCGAGCATCTCGGCGAGCGGAGCGTCGTCGTCGACGACGAGCACGCGTCCCTTCGTCGTGTACGACGACGCGCCGGCAGTCTGGTTCACGTCGGCAATCCTACGGTGGTCGAGTAGCGCGAGCGCTCCGGCGCGAGGGCGGAGGGAGGCGCCGCAACGTTGCCCGTCCTACCCAGGACGTTCGACGTACCGGGCCCCGATACCCACCGCCGCGAGCTCGCTCGACGCTCGTGGGCGCTCCTCGACCTCCGCGACCGAAGCCGGGCGCGAGCTGGCTCGCGCCCGGCTGGTCGCGGGATCCCCCGTTCCTCGGGGTTCATGCCGCAGAGCTCAGTAGCGGTAGTGATCGGACTTGTAGGGGCCGGCCACGTCGACGCCGAGGTACTCGGCCTGCTCCTTGGTCAGCTCGGTGAGCTCGACGCCGAGGGCGTCGAGGTGCAGCCGGGCGACCTCCTCGTCGAGGTGCTTGGGCAGCACGTAGACGCCGACCGGGTAGTCGTCGGTCTTGGTGAAGAGCTCGATCTGCGCCAGCACCTGGTTGGTGAAGGAGTTCGACATCACGAACGACGGGTGGCCGGTCGCGTTGCCGAGGTTGAGCAGCCGACCCTCGGACAGCACGATGACCTTCTTGCCGGCCGCACCATCCTGACCGGGGAAGATCCACTGGTGGACCTGGGGCTTGATCTCGTCCTTGACGATGCCCGGGATCCTGGCCAGACCGGCCATGTCGATCTCGTTGTCGAAGTGTCCGATGTTGCCGACGATCGCCTGGTGCTTCATCTTCTCGAAGTGCTCGACCTTGATGATGTCGAAGTTGCCCGTCGTGGTGATGAAGATGTCAGCGGTCTCGACGACTGAGTCGAGGCGCTTGACCTCGTAGCCGTCCATGGCCGCCTGCAGCGCGCAGATCGGGTCGATCTCGGTGATGATGACGCGCGCACCCTGGCCGCGCAGCGACTCCGCCGAGCCCTTGCCGACGTCGCCGTAGCCGCAGACGACCGCGACCTTGCCGCCGATCATCACGTCGGTCGCACGGTTGATGCCGTCGATGAGCGAGTGGCGGCAGCCGTACTTGTTGTCGAACTTGGACTTGGTGACCGAGTCGTTGACGTTGATCGCAGGGAAGAGCAGCGAGCCCTCCTTGAACCGGTCGTAGAGACGCAGCACGCCGGTGGTGGTCTCCTCGGTGACGCCCAGGATGCCGTTGGCGATGCTGGTCCACCGGTGCGGGTCGTTGTCGAGTGAGCGCGCGAGGACCCGGAGGACCTCCTTGTACTCCTCGTTGTCGGTGCTGTCCTGGGACGGCACCGCGCCGACCTTCTCGAACTCGACGCCCTTGTGCAGGAGCATGGTGATGTCGCCGCCGTCGTCGAGCAGCATGTTGGGCCCGACCTTGTTGCCGTCGGCGTCGGTGAAGTCGAAGACCTTCTCGGCCTCGTCCCAGTACTCGCCGAGGGTCTCGCCCTTCCAGGCGAAGACCGGCGTCCCGGCCGGGGCAGCAGCGGTGCCGTCGGGGCCGACGACCACGGCGGCGGCAGCGTGGTCCTGCGTCGAGAAGATGTTGCAGGTGGCCCAGCGCACGTCGGCGCCGAGCGCGACCAGCGTCTCGATCAGCACCCCGGTCTGGATGGTCATGTGCAGAGATCCCGCGATCCGCGCGCCGCTGAGCGGCTTGGAGTCGCCATAGCGCGCGCGCATCTCCATCAGGCCGGGCATCTCGTGCTCGGCGAGAGCGAGCTCCTTGCGGCCGTAGTCGGCCAGGCTCAGGTCAGCAACCTTGTAGTCCATGAAAAGTTCTTCCTCGATGACTTCCGGAGGCTGTCTCTGCGGCGCATCTGCGCTTCGTCGGGATCTCCCGCACAGGACTGGTCCCACCCTACAAGCGGGTCGGGACGCCCGCGGAATCCCGGCCGAGCCAGGGCCTCGCTAGTGACCGTCGGTCGGAGGTCCGGTCGCCTCGGCTGCGGGATCCGCAGCGTCGGGTGCGCCGTGGTCACCGCCGTGGTCACCGCCGTGGTCACCGATCGGCAGCAGGTGCACGATCACGACCACCACCGCGCCGACCACCAGGCCGATCACCGCTGAGATCGCGGTGTTGACGCACCAGCCGAGCACGCCGCCGAGCGCACCGGTCGCGGCGTTGACCTCGTGCTCCAGATCGTGGACGAGGTCGTACGGCGCGTCCCACCAGCCGACCTCGTGCACGTTGACCAGCAGGATGTGGCCGCCGACCCAGAGCATGGCAACCGTGCCCACCAGGGAGATCACCGCGAGCAGCTTCGGCATCGCCGAGACCATCCGGTGGCCCAGCCGCTGCGCGAAGGGCGAGGACCGCTGGGTGAGCAGGAGGCCGGCGTCGTCCATCTTCACGATCAGCGCGACCACGCCGTAGACGGCGATGGTGATCACGAACGCGACGACGATGAGGATCGACAACCGCGCCCAGAAGCCCTCGTCCACAACGTCGTCGAGCGCGATCACCATGATCTCCGCGGAGAGGATCAGGTCGGTGCGGACCGCACCGGAGATCATCCGCTTCTCGGCGTCCGGCCCGATCTCGACGCTCGGCGCCGGCAGGTCGCCGACCTGGTCGTCGTGGTGGGAGATCCGCTCCCAGACCTTCTCGGCGCCCTCGAACGCGAGGTAGGTGCCGCCGATCATGAGGATGATCGGAAGCGCGTCCGGGAGGAACTGGCTGAGCAGCAGCGCGACCGGAAGAATGATCAGGAGCTTGTTGCGAATCGAGCCGATCGCGATCCTCTTGATGATCGGCAGCTCGCGATCGGCGGCCAGACCATGGACGTACTGGGGCGTCACCGCCGTGTCGTCCACGACCACACCGGCAGCCTTGGTCGTGGCCCGACCGGCTGCTGCTCCGATGTCATCGACCGACGCAGCCGCCAGCTTGGCAATCGCCGCTACGTCGTCGAGGAGGCCGAAGAGGCCAGCGCTCATCGGGTCGAAACCTGGGTCCGCATGGCCGGAAGGTTACCGATCCTGTGCGGCGACGGTCAGGTCGACCGCCTGCTTCACCTGTTGCTCAGCCTTGCCGAACGGGTCGACCAGCAGCGCGAGCCGCCGGGAGACCGCAGGGGCCGCCAAGCCGAGCGCCAGCAGACAGGCGCCCACCAGCGTGACCGCGGGGGCGAGCACGGGGTGGTCGGCGGACCACTCGACGTAACCCGCGTAGTCAAGCCAGCGGATGACGAAGCCGTGGCAGAGGTAGACGACGAGGGTCGCGGCGCCCATCCGGGTGAACCAGCCGTCCACCCGCGGCAACAGGGCCAGGAAGGCGAAGGTGCCGACGACTCCGATTCCGACGAGTGCGAGCCGGGTGACCATCCCTCGGGCGTCGGAGGAGCCGAGGTCGCCGTACGGCGTCGCGTAGTAGAGCCAGTGGGTGCCGGCCAGGTCGTCGGTACGCCCGGCGAGCAGCCACAGACCGCCCAGGGTCGCCGCGGCGACCCAGCGCACACCAGGACCGCGGAGCCGCTCCAGCCGCTCCGGTGTCGTGTGCACGCCGAGCACGAAGAACGGGAGCAGGCCGAGCATCCGGGTCAGGTCGAAAAGGTCGGCCGGATCACCGTCGACGGTGCCCGACCACAGGCAGAGACCGACGGCGACCACCACGGCGACGACGGCCGGCGGCGCGCGGAACAGCGGGGTGCTCAACCGCCAGCAGATCAGCGCGGCGAGGAACCACAGCGGCCAGTGCGGATCGATGAACAGGTCCTGGAGCCGCTCGCCGCCTACATAGAGGCGGAAGAACGCCATCAGGGACTCGAAGACGACGTAGGGCACCGCGACGGTCCGGACCAGCAGCCACAGCCGCTCGGGCGTGTACTGGAAGGTGCGGGAGAGGTAGCCGGTGACGAAGACGAACGCCGGCATGTGCCAGGCGTAGAGGAAGTCGTAGAAGTGGCCGACGACTCCGTCGTCCGGCAGCAGCGCGCAGGCATGCCCGACCACGACCAGCGTCACGAGCGCCATCTTGGCGTTGTCGAGCCACGGGTCCCGAGAGGTCGGAGGTGAGGGCAGGGGCATCTACTCTTTGCTACCCGTTTCCGGGCAGTCCAGCCAAGTTGTCTGTCAATCCTCGACGAGGCCCAGGCGCAGGTACTCCGCGGCATAGGTGCCGCTGAGCAGCAAGGACGCGTAGCGCGCCACCTCGCCCTCGGCCTCGGTGGCGACGGTCTCGACCCGGACCTCGCGGGTGCGGGCTGCCTCCTCGAGCCGACCGCGCTGCTCGTGGGCCACCGGGTCGTCGGAGCCGTCGTCGAGCACGATCAGGACGGGCCGCCGCTCACCGCTGCTGTCGGCGTACTGGTCGGCGAACGGGTCCGCGAACACGTTGCGGGGCCGCGACGCCTCGATGACAGGAAGCAGGTGCTCGGCGTCGCCGGCGACCGCGGTGCGGCCGGAGGTACGCCGGATCAGCTCGGCGACCCGGCGCGCCGCCCGGGCTGCCAGCACCGACCCTCCCCAGACGACCGGGGCGGCGTCGGCGAGCGAGATCGCCAGCATCTTGGCGGGGTTGATCGAGATGTCCCGCTGCGGAGAGCAGGCGATCGCTACCCGGTCGAGCGCCTCGGCGACCGCCGTCGGGTCGGACGACGGCCCGAGCGCGACCTCGTGCAGAAAGGAGAGCATCACGACGGCGGTCGCGAGCTGGTCACCGGTCTCGGTCGGCAAGATCGTCGACCAGCGGCCGGCCGCGTGCAGGCCGACGCTCGACTCGGTCGGACACGCCACCACGACCTGGCAACCACGCCGGGCCGCCTCCGCGACCGCAGAGGCGGTGCCGGCGTCGGAGCCGTCGGGCGCCAGCACGACGACCAGGTCGAGGCTCCCCGCCCAGCCCGGCAGGCCGGCCGACGGCCAGGCGACGAACGGCACCGGGCACCACGGCTCCAGGACCGCACGCAGCAGGCGGGAGTCGGGGCCGGCTGCGATCACCGCGCGCGGCCGGGCGTCGGACGCCCGGACCACCGCTTCGGCGAGCGCATCGGTGGCGGCGTGCGCCTCGCGGCGGATCCGGGCGCCGGACTCCGCCAGGGTCCGGAGCCGGAGGTCGGCGCTGCCGAGGGCGATCTCGTCATCGAGGCGGGACTCGTCGAACCAGGTCATGACAGTCCGCAGATCAGCGGGTGGACCGGGCCTCGTCGACGAGGAGCACCGGGATGCCGTCGCGGACGGGGTAGGCCAGGCCGCAGCCCTGGCACACGAGCTCGGGTTGCGCGGCTGGTTCGACCTCGGCGAGTGCGAGCTCGCCGTGGCAGGCAGGGCAGACGATGATCGCGAGCAGCTCCGGCGCGATCGCGGCGTTCATCGCGCGCCCCTGATGATCGAGAGGACCTCGTCGCGGATGGCAGCCATGGTCGTGGAGTCCTTTCCCTCGGCGTTGAGCCGCAACAGCGGCTCGGTGTTGGACGCGCGGACGTTGAACGCCCAGTCGGAACACGTCACGCTGAGCCCGTCGAGGTGGTCGACCTCGACGTCGTCCCGACCGGCGAACGTCGCCTCTAGCTCGGCCAGCACCGCAGCCTGGTCGCCGACCTCGGAGTTGATCTCGCCGCTCATCGGGTAGCGCTCGTAGTCGGCGAGCAGCCCCGACAGCGGCTGGTCCGTCCCGGCGAGCGCGGCGAGCGCGTGCAGCGCGGCCAGCATGCCGGAGTCGGCACGCCAGAAGTCCCGGAAGTAGAAGTGGCCGCTGTGCTCGCCGCCGAAGATCGCGTCGGTCTCGGCCATGGTGGCCTTGATGAACGAGTGGCCGACCCGGGTGCGGACCGGCTTGCCGCCGTGCTCGGTCACGATCTCGGGAACCGCCCGGCTGGTGATCAGGTTGTGGATGACCGTCGCGCCCGGCTCCTTGTCGAGCTCGCGGGCCGCGATCAGGGCGGTGAGGGTGCTCGGCGAAACGGCCCGGCCGCGCTCGTCGACGAGGAAGCAGCGGTCGGCGTCACCGTCGAACGCGAGACCGATGTCGGCCCGCTCCGCGAGCACCCGCTGCTGGAGGTCGACCAGGTTGGCGGCCTCGATCGGGTTGGCCTCGTGGTGCGGGAAGGTGCCGTCGAGCTCGAAGTACATCGGGATCAGGTCGACCTGGTCGGCGAGCCGCTCGAAGACTGCGGGAGCGGTGTGGCCGGCCATGCCGCTGCCCGCGTCGACGACGACCTTCAGCCGCCGTCCCGAGACGGGTGCGAGCGAGAGCAGGTGCGCGGCGTACGCCTGGAGCACGTCGTGGCTGGAGATCGAGCCGCTCCGGGTCGAGCCCGCAGGGGTTCCCTTGACCACGAGGTCGCGGATCTCGGCGAGTCCGGTGTCGAGGCCGACCGGCTGCGCGTAGGCGCGGCACATCTTGATGCCGTTGTACTGCGCCGGGTTGTGGCTAGCGGTGAACATCGCGCCGGGGAGACCGAGGTGCCCCGACGCGAAGTAGAGCTGGTCGGTGGACGCGAGACCGATCATCGTGACGTCGGCGCCCATGCTGGTCGCACCGTCGGCGAACGCGCCCGCGAGGTCGGGCGAGCTGGGGCGCATGTCGTAGCCGATCACCATCGACGTCACGCCCAGGACCTGGGCGTAGGCCCGACCGGTCGCCCGGGCGAAGTCCTCGTCGAGCTGGTCCGGGACGAGGCCACGGACGTCGTACGCCTTGAACACCGCGTTGACGTTGTCAGGCGAGGTCGTTGACATGACGGCAACCCTAGTGGCCCTCGGCCAGGGATGATCCGGCTGGGCTGGATGAGTAGAGGCTCAGTAGAGGCTCAGTAGAGGCCCAGTAGAGGCTCAGTAGAGGCCAGCGAGGCCAGCGAGGATCAGTCGGAGGTCAGCACTCGCAGGTGGCCACGGCGGGCGACCTCGCGGCCGGTCTCGCGGACCGGGGACGGCATCGGCGCGATCGGGCGGGCGGCTTCGCGGACGGCGTCGGCCAGGGCGAGCAGGTCGTCCTCCGTCGGACCCGGGAGGGCCTGGTCGAGGGCGAGCCGCAGCACGTCCCAGCCGCGCGGCGCGGAGAGCCCCTCGCTGTGGGACGCGCAGAGGTCGTAGGCGTGTGGTTCGGCGTAGGTCGCCAACGGACCGAGCACGGCGGTCTGGTCGGCGTAGACATAGGTGAGCGTCGCAACCGCCTGGCGGGCGCAGGCGGTGCGCGAACAGCGCCGGGCGAGACTCACGCGGCAGACGGTACCCCTTCCCGGGCACCGCGCCGGATAGGCTCGCGGCTCGTGAAGGACTCCCCGTCGGCCCCGCGCTCCCGGCGCGACCGGAGAGGCCGCGGCCTGCGGGGTCCCGCCGCCCTGGGGCACCCCGCACTCGGCCGGACGCCCCACCCACGTAGCCGTCGCGAGTCGTTCGACCGGCTGGTGCTCGACATCGTCTCCGACCTCGACCAACGGTGGTCGGCCCGGCTCGGCCTGGTGGAGTACGCCGTCGAGGACACCCCTCAGCTGCCCGACGACTGGGAGTCCGGAGCGGTCCCGTTGTCGTCTCTCGTCCGCGGCTCCGGCGCGACCCCGACCCGGCTCGTCGTGTTCCGCCGGCCGTTGGAGCATCGGGCCACCGATCGCGTCGAGCTCGAGGCGATGGTGCTCACCGTCGTGGTGGAGCAGCTGGCCGAGCTGCTCGGGATCCCACCGTCGGAGATCGACCCGCGCTACCCCGACGACCTGGACTAGGGCTGAGGGGGCGCGCAGCCGGCCTGTCTACTCAGGCCGGACGACGGGCACGTCGGCGTCGACCTCGGCCGGCCAGAGCCGGAGCACGCCGACGCGGTTGCCGGTGAGCATGACGGCGCCGGCGATGGAGGTGTTGCGTGCTCGCACCGTGACCAGCACCGCCTGCTCGGGCAGCGTGAGCCGCCGACCACGGTCGGCGCCGACCTCGAGCCGGCGCTCGGCCACGATCACCTTGCCGCGGGCATCGGTCGCGGTGACCCGCACCACTCCCGCCCGCTGCGCGCCGGCGAGCACCAGCACCTTGGGTCCTTCCGGCACGACCGACGTCACCGGCTCGTCGGCGCGGATCGCGGTCGACGGTGCGATCAGCCCGAGGTCGTCGCCCAGCACCCGGACCGACGCGACCAGCGGCTGGGCAGCGACGATCTGGAGTCCGAGCGCACCGTCCGCTGCCGTCTTGGTCAGCACCTGGGAGAGCCGCACCTGCCGGACCTCCCCGGCCGGGATGACGACGTCGTCGAGCCCGGCGGGCGTGAACACCGCGGAGTCCGAGACGACCCGGACCGTCGCCCGGACCTCGTCCTCCCCGGGGTTGAAGAGGTGGACCTCGCCGGTGGCGTCGGCGGGGACACCCAGGAGCAGGTTGTCGGTCGCAGGCTCGGCCTGCGCGGGCAGGAAGTCGATCCGCGGCGTGCCACGACCCAGCGGGTCGTAGGTGTGCCGCACCGAGGTGATCGCGCGGCCCCGCACCACCATCACGTGGGCGGCCAGCGTGCCCCGGCGCGGGGCGACCTGGGACAGGTCGAGCCGGATGATCGAGCGTCCCGGCACCCGGATGCCGTGGAGCTCCTGCTCCTCGACCGGACCGTGGCGACCGTGGAGAGCGATCTCCACGATCGCCGGACCCTCGTCGGGGTTGGCCAGCTCGATCGTCGAGGAGTGCTTGGCTGCGGCGCCGATGCCGACGTACCACTCGTCGAACGTCGGCGCGCGGCACTCCGCGGCCGCCCGAGCCGGACCGGTGCGGCCACCGACCAGGCCCGGCGCCGCTGCATCCTTGCCCGTCACGAGCACGTCGCCGGCGGTCGCGACCGTCGCCAGCTCGCCAGAGTCCACGCCGAGCTTGCCCCGGGCGGCCAGCCCGTCAGCGTCGCGGGCCGCGACCCGGACCGCGACGGCACCGCCCGGCATCCCCGGCACCCGGGAGATCACGACGTCGCCGGCCGCCCGGCTCGCCGCCGCCGGGCACGCCAGGGCGGCTTCGGTGAGCCGCGCCGCGGAGGGCGGCGTGCCGGGCCGGGAGAGCGGGTCTCCGGCGCTGGTCAAGGTGAGCGCGGCCGCGACGGCGGTCGGCAGCAGCATTCCGAGGACGACGAGGGCGTCGACCTTGTGCCGCTGCACGATCCCGCGCTTGCCCGGCCCGGTTCCCCCGGCACGGTCGGCCCGACGACCGAGTCCCTGCGGCTGGTCGCTCATCGCCCGCTCCTGCTCCTGCGTATGGTCGGAAGGCCGAGCACCGCGACCACCGGGATCGCGATCGCCTGGAGCGCCAGGAGTGCGATCCGGGGCCACGACCGCGGACCCTCGACCGATGCGGCGTCCGGCTCCTCGAACACCTGCCAGGCCCGGGTCGTGCGGTCCTCGGCGCTCGCGCGCACCAGGCCGGTGGTGGCATCGAGACGGGTGGCGACCGCGCCGTCGGCCGGCGCGGGCTGCACCACGAACCGGATACCGCGCTCGGTGAGGCCGGCGACAGCCTCCGGGGCGGGTGCCGTCGCGAGGTCGCCGACCAGGGCGGTCGCAGCTCGGTCCTCGTCGGTCAGGGCTGCGATCTCGTCCTCACCGACGGAAGGTCCGTCGCCCCGCTGCACGTCGTAGGTCAGTCCGTCCGCGACGCTGCCGCGGATGACGAGGATCCCGAGCTCCTCGGCACGCTCGGCCTCCTGGGACATGTAGACCGGGACGCCGCTCTCCGGCGGCGACTCCAGGTCGTCGGCACCCCATCCGGCGAACCAGACGAGCCCGGCGACCGGCACCAGCACCGCGGCGACACCGACGACCGCGGTCCCGGCCTGCGCGACCCGCGGCAGCACGACCGGTGACGGGGAGCGGTCGGTGAGGGCGAGGCCGCCGAGCAGGACGGCGGTGACCCAGGCGCCATGGAGGACGAGCAGCACGGGGCCGAGACCGGCCTGCTGGCTCGCGGCACCGGTGAGGTCGATCGTGGTCAGGCCGAGCGGCACCGCGAGCACGGCAGCGACCGCGGCGACCAGCCAGCAGAGCACGACGCCGATCCGGGTCGACCGTGGGATCAGCGCCAGGACCGCCAGCACCGGCAGCACCAGACCGACCCACCACGGTGCGCCGACCTCGGCGAAGCGGCCGATGAGCAGCTCGAGACCGTCGGTCGCGGGCGTGGGCCAGCGGCCGATGTCGAGGAACAGCGCACCTCCCGCGCCCTCCCACACCGTGGGGAGCCACCAGGGGGCGAGCAGCACGGCCGGTACGGCGAGCGCGGTCGCGGGCGGGCCCCAGACCGACCGCTCGCGGATCGCGCCGCGCACGACTACGGCGGCCGCTGCGACCACGACCGCGGCGAGGATCGCGCACAGCCACCACATCACCGGCGCCGCTGCGGTGAGCAGGGCGAGCAGGAGGCCGGTGCGCCAGGCGGCCCGCCAGCGACGCGCGCCCTCGGGCTCGGCGAAGCCGAGCGCGGCGTGCGCCAGCCAGGGCAGCACCGCGGCCGCGACCACGACGCCCCAGCGGCCGCCGCCCCATGCGCCCGCCACGAGCGGGACCAGGGCGTAGCTGACCGATCCCCAGAGCAGCAGCCACCGCGGGGCGCCGTACCGGCTGACCAGCCGGCCCACGACACGCAGGAACCGCCAGCCGCCCCACAGGGCCAGCGGCGCCGCACCGACGAGGAGCACCGTCATCGTGGTGGCGGTGCCGAGGACCGAGGCGATGAGCGCCAGCGGCAGGACGTACGGCGGAGCCGGTACGGCGCTGCCGAACCCGATCGGGTGCCAGCTCTCGTAGTGCAGCGCCCACCAGTCACCAGCCCCCGCCGGGACCGGCGACAGCGCGCCGCCGTTGATCGTGCCGAACGCCTCGCGGGCGCCGATCACGAACGCGATCGCAGCCACCGCGAGGGCGACCGCGACGGGATCGGTGAGGAAGCGGGCCACCAGCCCGGTGTCCTCGAACTCCTCGTCGTCGTCGGTCTTGTGGCGCGCCACCGGGGGCGACGGATCGCGCTCGGCTGCCGCCGCCCGGCGCCGCTCGGCGACGTCGGCGGCCTGGTTGGTGGCCGCTGCGGCGAGATCGCTGACGAAGTCGAGCCCGTGCCGGTAGGGCAACCACCAGGGCGGCCGGAGACGTTTGACCCGGTCGTGGTCGGGTGCCGCGGACCGCCGTTGCCGACGCTGCTTGCGAGCGGCGAGCAGCGGTCCGGGCCGGGTGTAGACCGAGACCAGCGCCGCAAGCTCGTCGAGCGCCTCGCCGACCGAGCGGACGACGATGAACCCCACCATCCGCAGCGCCGAGCCGAGTGCCAACCGGACGGCTTGGACCGGCAGCACCGCCCCTCGGCAGTTGGCAAGCAGCGTGAAGAGGGCCGCCCGGCGCTCCTGGTAGTGGGTGTGTCGTCCCGTGAGCGGGGTCCGGCGGTTGCCGCGGTGGGCGGCCTCGGCGTGGAAGACCACTGCCTCGGGCACGACCAGGGTGGTGTGGCCGGCGGCGGCGGCCCGCCAGCCGAGGTCGACGTCGTTGCCGAACATCGGCAGGTGCCGGTCGAACCCGCCCAGCGCCTCGAGCGCCGTACGACGGACCAGCAGTCCGGCGCTGTTGACGGCGAGCACCTCGCGCACCTGGTCGTGCTGACCCTGGTCGTACTCACCGCGCTCGAGTCCGGTCTCCCGGCGGCCGGTGCCGCTGATGGTGACGCCGACCTCCAGCAGCCGCTTGAGCGAGGGCCATTCGCGGAGCTTGGGTCCGAGGAAGTCGGCCTCCGGACGAGCCGCTGCCGTCCGCAGCAGCTGCTCCAGCGCGTCGGGCGCCGGCGTGCTGTCGTCGTGCAGCAGCCAGACCCACTCGGTGGCGAGCCCGTGCTGGTCCACGGCATCCATCGCGAGGGCGACCGCTTCGGGGTAGGACGTGCGCCCGCTCTCGCGCAGGACGCGGACCGGGACCGCCGGCCCGGCGCGGAGGGCGGACTCGATCAGGTCGGCGCTGCCGTCTTTGCTGCCGGTGTCGACGGCGACGACGCCGGCGACCGGTGCGGTCTGGGCGCGGATCCCGTCAAGCACCGCGGGCAGCCACGACGCTCCGTCGTGGCTGACGAGCACCACGGAGACGTCGGACACGAGGAGCGAGCCTAGTGCCGCGTAGATCTTCTACGGAATCGATCGAGCCGGGCGGGGTGGTCGAGGAGCGAGCGCGCCCGCGGCGGAGCCTCGAAACCACCGAGCCAGCAGCGAACGATCAAACCGCTCGCTTCTTCAGCTTGCGGCGCTCACGTTCGGACAAGCCTCCCCAGATGCCGAAGCGCTCGTCGTTCATCAATGCCGCTTCGAGGCACTCGACCCGGACCTCGCAGGTCTGGCAGACCTTCTTGGCCTCGCGCGTCGAGCCGCCCTTCTCCGGGAAGAATGCCTCGGGGTCGGTCTGCGCACACAGAGCACGCTCCTGCCACCCCAGGTCCTCGTCGGTGTCCACATCCTCGACCAGGAATAGTTCTCTCACCGTTCTGCCCCTTTCGACCCCCACAGTGTCGTTAACGACACTAGTGGAATTACACGCATGTCATACCGCCATAGTCAACCCCGAATCTGCTATAGGCACCGCGTTATCACGCAGGTGTTTGGCCCCCGCGCCGGGGTGATCGACGGGCAGGCGGCACAGTTGCCCCCATGAAGAAGCTGACGGTGCTGTCCGGGGGCATGGGCGGAGCGCGGTTCCTCCAAGGCCTGCTGCACGGGATCGCGGCCGGCACGCTCCCGGGCGTCGAGGCCGACGCGCAGGTCACGGTGGTGGCCAACACGGCCGACGACTGGTGGATCCACGGCCTCAAGGTCTGTCCCGATCTCGACACGGTGATGTACACGCTCGGCGAGGGGATCGACCCCGAGCGCGGCTGGGGTCGGCGCGACGAGACGTGGAGTGCGAAGGAGGAGCTCGCGGCGTACGGCGTGGAGCCCACCTGGTTCGGGCTCGGTGACCGCGACCTCGCTACGCATCTGGTGCGGACCCAGCTGATCGACGCCGGCTATCCGCTGTCGAAGGTGACCGAGGCGCTCTGCAAACGCTGGCTGGAGCCCGTCTGGGGAGACCGGGTGCGGCTGGTCCCGATGACCGACGACCGGGTGGAGACCCACGTTGCCGTCGCCGATCCGGAGTCACCGAGCGGCCGCCGGGTCGTGCACTTCCAGGAGTACTGGGTGCGGCTGCGGGCCGAGGTCGCCGCCGAGACGGTCGTGGTGGTCGGGATCGACGACTCCTCGCCCGCGCCGGGGGTGCTCGACGCGCTGACGGGTGCCGACCTGGTGCTGTTCCCGCCGTCCAACCCGGTCGTCTCCGTCGGCACCATCCTCGGCGTGCCCGGGGTGCGCGAAGCGTTGCGGACGACGGCGGCGCCGGTCGTCGGCCTCTCCCCCATCGTCGGGGGCAGCCACGTGCGCGGCATGGCCGAGCAGCTGCTCGCGTCGATCGGGGTGGAGGTGAGCGCCGCCGGCGTCGGCCGCCACTACGGGTCGCGGCGCGACGGCGGCGTGCTCGACGGCTGGCTGGTCGACGAGCGCGACGCCGACCAGGTCGCGGCACTCGAGCAGGCCGGGATCCGCAGCGTCGCCGTACCTCTGATGATGACCGGCAACGACGCCACCGCCGCCATGGCCGCGGCGGCGATCGCGCTGGCCGTGGGCTGATGCTGACCGTCACCGCCCCGGAGGGAGTGCCGGAGGTGCGCGCGGGCGACGACCTTGCGGCCCTGCTGATCGCGCTGGTCGAGCTCGCCGACGGCGACATCGTCGTGGTCACGAGCAAGGTGGTGAGCAAGGCCGAGGACCGCCTCGTCGACGGGGACCGGGAGGACTGGATCACCGCGGAGACGGTGCGGCTGGTCGCGCGTCGCGGGCCCACCCGGATCGTGCGCAACCGGCTCGGGCTGACGATGGCCGCGGCCGGGGTGGATGCGTCGAACGTCGCCCGCGGCGCCGTCATCCTGCTGCCGGAGGACCCCGACGCCTCCGCTGCCCGGTTGCGCAGCGCGGTCGCGAAGCGCACCGGGCGCAACGTCGGCGTGATCGTCACCGACACCGCGGGTCGTGCCTGGCGCGAGGGACAGACCGACATCGCCGTCGGGGCGGCCGGGGTCAACGTCCTGGAGTCGTTCGCCGGCCGGAGCGACGAGCACGGCAACGAGCTCGCCGTCACGGAACCCGCCGTCGCCGACGAGATCGCTGCGGCGGCCGAGCTGGCGCAGGGCAAGCTCAGCGGACGCCCGTTCGCGGTGGTCCGCGGCCGGGCCGACCTGGTGCTCCCACCCGGTGCCGACGGGCCGGGCGCGCGGGCCCTGGTCCGCCCGGACGGCGCCGACCTGTTCGGCTACGGAGCCCGTGAGGCGGTCATCCGGGCCGTGGGGGGCCGTGCCGAGGACCGCCCGCCCTTCGGCGCACCAGCCGCCGCCGACGAGATGGCCGACGCGCTGCGCCGGGTGGGCGTGGACGCCGTGGTGGTGCACGACCACGAGGTGACCTGCGCGAGCCCGCGGGTCGAGGCCGTCGTCGCGCTCGCGATGGCCCACGGGTGGACGGTCGAGGGTGTCCAGGACCACGCCGATCTCCGGTTGCGCCCGCTGACTCCGTAGACTCGCCGCGACCCGCCCCCCGACACCGAGGTAAGCCGCACCGTGGCCAAGACCACAAAGTCCGAGAAGTCGGACCGCCAGAAGGTCATCGACGACATCCGGCGCAAGCAGAAGGGCGCTGAGAGGCGTCAGGGCTTCGTGATCCTGGCTGTCTGCATCGCCATCGCGCTCGTGATCGTGATGCTGGCTGCCTTCAACCCGATCCGTACCTGGATCGAGCAGCGGAAGTACGCCGGTGAACCGCTGGCCGACATCGGCGCCTCCCCCTCGGTGTGCGGCGACCTCGTCACCAAGGACGCCGAGGGCAGCGGCGAGCACCGCACCACCGGCGAGCAGATCAGCTACGACGACGCACCGGTGGCCTTCGGGCCGCACTGGAACGAGGGCGGTGTCGCGCCGGTCTCGATCGAGAAGCGCTTCTACACCAAGGACTCTCGTCCCGAGCTCGAGCAGCTGATCCACAACCTCGAGCACGGCTTCACGATCCTCTGGTACGACGAGACCGCCGCCGACGACGCGGGCACGATCGGCGAGATCAAGGCGATGGCTGAGAAGCTCAGCTACAGCGACACCAACAACCGGCTGTCCTTCATCGCCGCGCCCTGGACGTCGGACGACGGCAAGGACTTCCCCGACGGTCAGCACATCGCGTTCACCCACTGGACGGCCGACCAGGCCAGCGGCAAGTCCGAGGGCGTCTGGCAGTACTGCTCCGAGCCCAGCGGCGAGGCCCTCGAGACGTTCATGAAGGACCACCCCTACTACGACGCGCCCGAGCCGATCGGCGGCTACGCCGGCCAGTAGGTCTCACCGTGCTCGTGACGGTCGCAGAGCCTCGAAACCGAGACGCTCTGGTCAGGTCAGGTCAGGTCAGCTCCGAGCGGCCTTGGTCCTTGAGCTCGGCGACGACCGCCTTCACGTCCTGAGCGCGCTCACGCGAGGCGACGAGCAGGCCGTCGGGGGTGTCCACGACCACGACGTCGTCAAGGCCGATCACGGCGATCACCCGCCCGGATGCGGGTACGACGAGCCCGGTCGACTGCTGCGACAGGACCAACGCCCGGTCGCCGAGCACGCTGAGCTCCGCAACGTCGCCGAGCATCCCCGCGAGCGAGTCGTAGTCGCCGACGTCGTCCCAGCCGAAGTCGCCGGGCACCGTCGCGACTCGGCCGGCGGCCGCGGCGGGTTCGGCGACCGCGTGGTCGATCGCGATCTTCGGCAGCCCGGGCCAGATCTGGTCGATCCGGTCAGGTTCGGCGCCGAGTACCCGGAGCGCGGCGACGAAGTCAGGACTCCGCGCCGCGAGCAGGTCGAGCAGCACGCCGGGTCGGACGACGAACATGCCGGCGTTCCACCGGTAGTCCCCGGCGACGAGGTACTCCTCGGCAACACTCACCGACGGCTTCTCGACGAACTCCTCGACGACGCGCGCGCGTGCGTGGCCCGGGAGTGCGGCGCCCTGGTGGATGTAGCCGAAGGCCGAGCTGGGGAACGTCGGCTCGATGCCGATCGTCACCAGCCAGTCCTCGCGGGCGACCGCGACCGCGTCCACCACGGTACGGCGGAACGCTGCCCGGTCGGAGATCACGTGGTCGGCGGCGAACGACCCCATCACGACGTCCTCGCCGCTCGAGAGCGCGCGACGCTCGAGCACCGCGGCGGCCAGGCCGATCGCCGCCATCGAGTCGCGCGGTGACGGCTCGGCGAGGACGGCCTCGGCTCCGAGCGCCGGCAGCTGCGCCCGCACCGCCTGCTCGTGGTCGCGGCCGGTCACGACCAGGAACCGGTCCTCGACCAGGGGCGTCAGCCGGTCGTGCGTCTGCTCGAGGAGGGTCCGTCCCTCGCCGGTGAGGTCGTGGAGGAACTTGGGCGAGGACGAGCGGGACAACGGCCAGAGCCGGGTGCCCGCGCCGCCTGCCGGAACCACCGCCCAGAACGCGTCGATCGCGTCGTCCACCACGTCGAAACCCCCCCGCATCTGCCGGTGTCGCAGGACCCCGTCACCCTAGAGGACCAGGCGGTCGGACCTATCCTCGGCTCCGTGCCCACCTTCGCTGCCGTGCTGGCCGGCCGCCTGCGCCGCGACCCCGGTCGACCTCTGGTGACGTTCTACGACGACGAGACCGGTGAACGGGTCGAGCTCTCGGTGACGACGTACGCCAACTGGGTCGCCAAGGCCGGGTCGCTCCTGGTCGACGAGCTCGGGCTCGAACGCGGCGACACGCTGCGGCTCGACCTGCCGCCACACTGGCTCGCCCCGGTGTTCCTCGGCGCTGCTTGGAGCGCCGGACTCGTCGTGAGCGACATCGACGACCCGACGGCGGTCGTGTGCGGCCCGGATCGCCTCGATCGCTGGGCCGACGAGGCCGCGGAGCGCGTCGTACTCGGCTGCTCGCTGCTGCCGCTGGGCGTCCGGTTCGCGGGGCCGGTGCCGCCCGGCGTCCACGACGTCGGCATCGAGATCTGGTCGCAGCCGGACGCGTTCACACCGTGGGACCCGCCGTCGGCCGACGACGACGCAGCTGACCTGGGCGGCGTCCGCCGTACCCAGCAGGAGGTGTGGGAGGCGGCCGCCGCCGGGACTCTCGTCACCGCCGGCGGCCGCCTCCTGGTGGCCGCGAGCCCGGCTTCCCCACCGGAGCTCGCGACCTTCACCGAGCCGCTCGCAAAGGGCGGCTCCCTCGTCCTGGTCACCCGGGCCGGAGCGGAGCGGCTCGAGGCGATCAACGTCGCCGAGCACGCGACCGCTCGCTTCCCCGCCTGAGTGCCAGGCACCTCATCGAGATCGTCGGGCCATCAACCCACCAGGTCGTACTCCTGCGCGTCAGCCGTGACCTCGACCGGCGTCCGGAAGCCGTTCACACTGCCCGGGATCACCCACAGCTGGCCGGTGTTCTTCGTGCGGGCGATCAGGTCGCTGTGGCCGGTCAGGTCGACGTCGTCGACCCCGAGCAACCAGCTGTAGCCCCCGATGTCCAACGTCATCGCCTTGTGCCGGGTGAAGCCGCCCGGCCCGTTGCCGTAGTAGAGGACGAGCCCTGACCGGGTGCGGATCAGGCTGTCGGGCGCGCCGTCGCTGTCCCAGCGTCCGATCGGCACCTGGTTGCGGCCCTGGACCGGGGAGTACGCCGGGTAGCTCTTGCGGAGGCCGGAAGCGCCCGCACCCGGGTAGATCCGCATCGAGCCGCGGCCCGGCTGCCCCATCAGGTCCGGCCGGCCGTCGCCGGTGAAGTCGCCGACGGCGGCGAGCTTGGTGACCCGACCGAAGCCCGTGGCCAGCTGGGTCGGCTCGGCGAACTTTCCCCTGCCCACACCGCGGTGGAGCCAGAGCACCCCGCCGTCCTTGACGACGAGGTCGCCGAAGCCGTCGAGGTCCCAGTCGCCCACCTTGATGATCCGGTCGGCGTCCGGGAGCACCAGCCCGGTCGACACCTTCTTGCCCAGCCGGTAACCGGTGTCGGTCGGCACGATCTGGCGGGCGAAGACCTTGCCGTCGACCGCCCGACGCAGCACCAGGTCCGGCCGGGCGCTGCCGATCAGGCTGGACTCCAGCTCGCGTCCCTCCCAGCTCTGCTGCGCCGCGTTCGCCAGCTCCCGGATCCGCGGGATCCGGTTGTAGAGATTGATGCCCGGGCAGGCCGTCGATCCGGCGTCGCGGTGGCCGTTGATCGCCTTGAAGTAGCCCGAGGTCACGAACTGCCGACTGTCCGCGGCGTCCACCCCGTGCAGTGAGAGCTTCCACGCGAACAGCCGCCCGTAGGCCCGGATCATCGCGCGTGAAGGCCGCGTGGTCTCGAAGTTGCCGATGGCCGAGGCTGCGAACGCGTTGTCGTTGTAGCCGAGCGTGTGGGCTCCGACAACCGGTCGGTCCACCCCGCCGTACCGCCCCTCCCAGACCCGGCCGAAGCGGTCGACCAGGAAGTTGTAGCCGATGTCGCTCCAGCCCTGCGACCGGGTGTGGTAGGCGTAGATGCCACGGATGATCGACGGCACCTGCTCGCGCGTGTAGCCGTTGGCGTTGACCGTGTGGTGGACGAAACCGGCGTGCACCTCGTAGTAGTGCAGCGACGGCGCGTCCCGCATGCTCTCGTCCGCGCCCCACTGCGCCCGGGAGAAGATCTTCGGCTTCGGGGCAGTCACCGACGCCTGAAGCGCGAGCTCGCCCGCGCTGGTGTCGGACGTCGCGGTGTCGGCGCCGGTGTCGGCGCGTCGGTGTCGGTGTCGGTGTCGGTGTCGATAGCGGGCTTCTCGCGCGCCGTCGTGCTCGCCTCGCCGGGGTCGATCACGGCAAGCTTCAGGTCCGCCGGAGCCGAGGAGTCGGTAGCGACCCGGACCTGCACCTCGTCGACCTCGCCGACCAGGATCGGCTCGGTGCCGGGTCGCGCGTTGCGGGCTTCGTCGCTGTCCGGGTCGGGGCCGTGGTCGTCGTGGTAGGGCACCTCGGTCCAACGGGACCAGACGCCGTCCTCGAAGGTGCGGGCCTTGACCGCGAGCGAGTCGTCCGCCACCTGCTGACCGTGTTGCCAGGTGACGCCGACGGCGCCGTACCCGGTCACGGGCACGACCGCGCTGGTGAGCTCCTGGCCTCCGGTCGCCGTACGCCGGCTGCTCGCCCGCAGCGCGCCGGGCGCGAGGCGCGCACCCTCGGGTGCGGTCAGGCTGTACTCCGTCACGTCGGGGTCCACGGCCGCGGTCGGCACTGTCGCGGGTGCCGAGGCCGAGCGGAGGGCGGCGCCGAGGTGGCCGGTGTCCTCCGGGGAAGCGGGACGGACGTCCATCGTGACCGTCCGCGCCGCCGGCGTCAGCGCAGCCAGCACGAGGCCGAGGGCCAGCAGTTGCTGGCACGCGGAGACGAACCGGTTGCGTCGGGCCGTGCGCGCGCGCCGGACTCGATCGTCGGTCTCGACGGTGCCCAGAGGGCTCGGGGTCGGGCTCGCAAGCATGGTGAATCTGCTCCAGTTGTGCGCGGGGAAGGTGTCACACAGGAAGCAACTTTCACATGCGTCACAGGCACTGGGAAGAGAATCTGAGTAACTACAAACTTGTAATTACCAGCCGACACGCCGACCATTTCGAGATTTGTCAAGTGGCCGCCGTCGGCTCGCCAGCGACCGAGCGCTACCCGGCCACCGCAGCGGGTGCCCCCGTCAGCTGCGGCCACCGCGGCCGCGACAACTCAGATGTCGTCGCCGGTCTCTTCGTCGGCGAGCTCTTCCTCGTCGTCGCCGTCGTAGTGGAGGAAGTGGATGCCTTCCTCCACATCGCCGTCGAAGGCCAGCCGTCCGTTCTCGAGCACGATGACGCGGTTGCACATCCGACGAACCTGGCCGGCGGCGTGGCTGACGTAGAAGATCGTGCGGCCGCTGTCCCGGATCTCGCCCATCTTGGCGAGGCACTTGCGCTTGAACGGCTTGTCGCCGACCGCCAGCGCTTCGTCGGCGAGGAAGATGTCGGAGTCGACGTGCACCGCGATCGCGAAGCCGAGCCGGGCGTTCTGGCCCGAGGAGTAGTGGCCGACCTGAGTGTCGAGGCGGTGACCGAGCCCGGCGAAGTCGACGATCTCGTCGAACTTGCGGTTGGTCTCCTTCTCGCTCATGCCGAGGATCGCGGCGTTCAGGAAGAGGTTCTCCCGACCGGTGAGCTGGGGATGGAAGCCGGCGCCGGTCGCGATCAGGCCGGCGATCCGCCCACGGGTGAGGACCGATCCGCCGTCCGGCTTCATCACACCGCTGATCATCTTGAGCAGCGTGCTCTTGCCCGAGCCGTTGAGCCCCATCAGGCCGATCGCCTCGCCCTGCTCGACGGTGAAGGAGACGCCGTCGATGGCCTTGAACAGGCTGCTGGTCTCCTGCCCGCGCACCTTGGCCACCGACATCTGCTTGATGGTGCGGTGGAAGCGCAGCTTGAACGTCTTGGTGACGTCGTCGAGAACGATCGAGGTGGTCATCAGATCAGAGCCGTTCCGGGATCCGGGACTCGAGCCGGCTGAAGACCAGCTGCCCGATGGCGAGGAAGACCAGCCCGACGCCGGTCATGGCCAGCCCCCAGAGCATCAGGTCCGGCGGCAGGTCGGACCTCTCGGTCGCGGCGGGGTCGGACGTGGTGCCGATCCACATGGCGCGCTGCACCAGGAGCACGCAGTCGGCCAGTGGGTTGAACAGGTAGTACTGGGCGGCCTGGCCGAACCGGTCGTCGACGAAGCTGTAGGGATAGATCATCGGCACGCTGAACCGGATGAACATCGTCATGATGCTCACCACGTTGGCGAAGTCGCGGAAGAAGACGTTCGCGGCGCTGAACATCAGGGCACCCGCGGTGCCGAGCAGCATCGCGACCAGGAACGCGAGCCCGAGGGCCGCCATGCCGTAGAGGTCGGGCGACCAGCCGTAGGCCAGGCAGGCCACGACGAGGATGACCATCTGCGGGAAGACATGGAAGAGCGACACCAGCATCGAGGCCACGGGGAACATCTCGCGCGGCAGCGGCAGCTTGACCACCACTGACTTGTTGCGCACGATCGATCGGGTTCCGGCGCTGAAGGTCTCGGTGAAGAAGTGCACGACGACCAGGCCGCAGAAGATGTGGACGCCGAAGTTCTCGACGTTGTCGTGCAGGCCGATGATCGTCCCGAGGACGAACCAGTAGATGAAGAACTGGACCAGCGGCCCGATGTAGGACCACAGCAAGCCCAGGAACGAGCCCTGGTAGCGGGCACTGATCTCGCGCCGGACCAGAAGCTTGAGCAGGTAGCGCTTCTGGAAGACCGCGAGCAGACCGTTGTTGGCCGTCGGAGGCGAGAGGGTCAGAGCCGAGACGTCGCGTACGACCTTCTCCTGCGCCGGCTCCGGCTCGCTCGGAGGCACCGCCTGCTCCTGGTCCCGCGCCGGCACTGACTCTGGCGCTGACTCCGGCGCTGGCTCCGGCGGACTCCGGCTCCGGCTCCTGCTGGAGCGCGGCCTGCTCGCGCTGCTGCTCACGCGCCAGCTCCCGCGCTTCTCGGCGTTGCCGGCGGCGTTCCTCGCGCCGCTCCTCCCGCCGAGCCTCGCGGACGACCGGGTTCTCCCGGGTGTCGTCAGGCTCGGCCTCGACCGGCCCGTCCCCGACGGCCGGCACCAGCTCCGGCTCGGCAACGGCCACCGGTGGCGCGACGTACGGCGCCATCGGCTCCGGCGTGGGGGTGGGCGGTGGCGCCTGCTCGGGAGCGACCGGCGTCGCGGTGACCTTCGGGTCGGCTTGCTCGACGGCTTGCTCGTCGGCTTGCTCGACGGTCGGTCTGCCGGCTTTCTTGGCCTGTTTCGCCTGCTCCTTGGCCTGTTTCGCCTGCTCCTTGGCCTGTTTCGCCTGCTCCTTGGCCCGCTTCTCGGCCTGCTTCGCCTGCTCCTTGGCCCGCTCCTTGGCCTGCTTCTCGGCCTGTTTCGCCTGCTCCTTGGCCCGCTTGTCGGCCTGCTTCGCCTGTCGGCGCCGCTGGCGCCGGGAGAGTGGCTCGGCATCCGGAGCCTCCGGTGCCGAAAGGGCCTGCTCGACGGCCGAAGCCGCAGGAGGCAGCGGAGCATCGCCAAGATCCGGCCCGGCGCCGTCGACCGCAGCGGTGGAGATCTCTGCGGGCGAGATCTCTGCAGGCGAGATCTCTGCGGGCGTGATCTTGGGTGGCCGGCGACGGCGGCCGGTCCGTTCCCCCGCGTGCTTGCCCACCGCTCGACGCCGAGCGCCGAATCTCATTCGTCGTCGAGGCCTTCGAAGGTCAGCTTCCAGCGCTCCGGCGAGGTCAGCTCGGGCAGGGCCGAGCGCCACCGCTCGGCCAGCTCGTCCCACTCGCGGTAGAGCTTGGCGTGCATCTTGAGCGAGCGCGTCATCTGGTCACGGAACTGGGCAGGGTCACGGCGGTACCACGAGGCCGCGACACCATCGGCCGACGAGACGATCGCCGAGTCGAAGTGCGCCAGCCGGTACCACCGCTGGTCGACGTGCGGCACGATGCCCTCGGGGTGCTCCTCGGAGAGCTCCCGGGTCGGGAGTGCCTGGCGCACCAGGCCCATCGCGGCCATCTTCGCCTTGCCGACAGTGCTCGACGGGACCGGGATGCCCTTGCCCCGCTTCGGCGGCTTCTTGCGCCGGGGGGACGGGAAGGCATCGAGTTCGGCCTCGGACTGGCCGTCGTCGTACTCGTTGCGCAGCGCGCGGACCTCGGACAGCCGATGCAGGATGTCGTGGTGCATCCGGTCCGGGCCGTCCAGGACGTCCTGGAGCGCGAGCAGGATGGTCTCGCCGGTGCCGTACTGCATCGACATCAGCCGCTTGGTGTGGTTCTCGAGGCTCTCGCGGACCAGCTTGCCGCCATGGGCGTAGGGCGAGTGCAGCAGGCCCGACACCAGCCGGTTGCGCTCGTGGAAGTAGGCCTGCCAGTCGAGCGTGTCGTCCTTCTCCGTCCACGGCACGTGCCACACGGCGACGCCCGGGAGGGTCACCGTCGGGTAGCCCGCAGCACCGGCGCGGAGACCGAACTCGGCGTCGTCCCACTTGATGAACATCGGCAGCGAGAGGCCGATCTCGCGGATCACCTGGGTGGGGATCAGGCACATCCACCAGCCGTTGTAGTCGACGTCGATCCGGCGGTGCATCCAGGACGTGTTGCGCAGCGACTTCTTGGCGAAGTCGTGGCCGTGCACGCTGGGCGCGACCGGGCCCCAGAACCACCGGTACTTGGCGATCGACTCACCGTAGGCGTGCATGACCGAGCGGTCGTAGAGGCTGAACATCTGGCCACCGACCAACGACGGGGTCTTGACCAGGTCGGCGAACGCGACCGCGCGGAGGATGCCCTCGAGCTCGCAGACGACGTCGTCGTCGAGGAGCAGGACGTAGTCCGAGGCCCCCATGGACGTCGCCTCGTTCATCGAGCGCGAGAAGCCGCCCGAGCCCCCGAGGTTGGGCTGCTCGATGATCCGCAGCTTGCCGCCGAGCCCGGCCTCGGCCGCCGGGTATGCCTCGTCGTCGACGACCTTGTTGGTGCCCTGGTCGACCACCACGATCTCGTCGATGATGTCGAGCACGGCAGCGTTGGTCGCGAGGTTGACGAGCTGCGCGACGCAGAAGTCGGGACGGTTGAACGTGGTGATGCCGATGGTGATGCGTCCGCTGCGGACCCGCTCGGTCTCGAAGCCCCAGCTCGCGTCCTCGAGCACCAGCTCGCCGTGGCCGCCCTCGAGGTCGAACCAGTACCAGCCGCCGTCGATGAACGGCTTGAGGGGCAGTTCGAAGGTGACGGTCTCGGTCGTGTCGTTGTCGATCCGATAGGAGTCGGCGCGCACGACGTGGCCCTTGGCCGTCGAGCGGTAGACGATCACCGAGCCGTGACCACGCAGCCGGGTGGTGAGCCGGACGGACGTGAACTCGGTCCACCTGCGCCAGTAGCTGGCGGGGAACGCGTTGAAGTAGGTGCCCAGCGTCACCCGCCGCTGCGGGTCGACCGCCACGCCGGCCCCGTCGGTGATCCGGCCGAACCCGGACATGCCGGCACTGCCCTCCGCACCGCTCTCGTCGACGTCGTCGGCGTCGGCGTCCTCCTCGACACTCTCGTAGTCGCCGCCGGACTGGCGCGACATCGAGTCGCCGCCGGAGGAGAAGCTGGTGACCCCGCTGACGTAGAGCGACTGGACGTCGAGCTCCTGGTCATCTGGGAGGACCAGCCGTTGCACGACCCGGAATCCGTCGTCGGCGGACGACGGTGGCGTTGGGGTGGTGACAGTGGCGGCTTCGCTCACGAGGGCGTGTTCCTTCGACGCAGGCACAGTTTGGACGTAGGTCAAGGTACCAGCGGAGCGGTGGCTGACCGTGAATCCCCTGCTAGCCTGCGCCGGTGCCGATTGCGTCACATTCCGGGCCCGGAGCCCCCCGGATCGTGCTTCACATCGGCGCGATGAAGACCGGGACGACGTTCCTCCAGCAATTGCTGGCCGACCGTCGGGCGACGCTGGCCCAGCACGGTTTCCAGGTGCCGCGGGGCCAGGGAGCCGGCCTGCGGAGCATCCTCGCCGGTGCCCACGAGTCCGCCGGCTCCGGTCGGCAGGCGCGGATGTCACGCCGGCTGCTCACCGCCGTGCAGGAGTACGACGGCACCTCGCTGGTGTCGTGGGAGTTCCTCAGCTTCCTCGACCGGGACGCGATCCAGCGGTTGCTCGACGACCTCGGCGCCGAGGTCGAGGCGATCCTGACCGTGCGCGACGCTGCCCGCACGATGCCGGCCCAGTGGCAGACCCGGTGTCGCAACGGCACCACGATCCCGTGGCAGCGGTTCGCTGCGTCGGTCGGCGCGTGGCTGGAGGACGGGCGCGCGTCGTCCGCCGCTCGGGTCTTCGAGCGCACGCAGGGCATCCCGCGGATGCTCGACGTCTGGACGGGGGCCGTCGGCGTCGACCGGCTCCGGGTCGTGACGGTCCCGCCGACGGGAGGTGACCCGCTCCTCCTGTGGCGCCGCTTCGCCGAAGCGGCCGGTGTGGATCCGAGCATCCACGTCGACGCGGACGTCCGGCACAACCCGTCCCTCGGCTACCCGTCGTGTGAGCTGCTGCGCAGGATGAACGAGGCGTTCGGCCCCGAGGTGCCCGACGACTGCGGCCGCCTGATCCGGGCGGTGGTGGCTCCCGACCTCGAGGCGCGGGCGGGGACCGAGGCCCGGGTCCGGCTCGACGGGCCCGGGTTCGCGATCGCCGCCGCGTGGAACGCCCGGACCGTGGGGGCGATCCGCGCGTCCGGGGTGCAGGTCGTCGGCGACCTCGACCGGGACCTGCCGACCCGGGCTCCAGCGGACGTCTCGCCGGTCGCCCCACCGACGGACGAGGAGCTGCTCGAGGCCGCGGGGACGGTCCGCGCCGGCCTGGTCGGTCTCGGCTCGACACCCGGGTCGGACCGGGCGGTCGGCGTCGGCGCGGCGGTCCGCGAGCTGGTGACGATGGTCCGTGAGACCGCCGGCACCGACCTCACCGCCGCCCGTCGGGCGAGGGGCCGCGGCCGACGGTGAGCGCGGCGAGATCGCGGCTGGCCGCCCTTGATAAGGTCCGCCGCATGGCCTCGCGATGGCTGGATCGGCGCGCCCGGCCCGCACCCATCTATCTCCACATCGGCGGTCCCAGCACCGGGACGACGTACCTCCAGCGGCTGCTGGCCGCCAACCGTGACCTGCTCACCGGGACCGGCTACCTGCTCCCCGGTCACAGCTGGCGCGACGTCGTCCTCGCCACCCACGACGCGCTGAGCTTCGGCCGGGCGACCACCGGCCAGGACAACGACCTGACCCGGGTGGCCGGAGGCCGTTGGGACCGGCTCGCAGACGAGATGACCGCCCACCCCGGCAAGGCGACGATCCTGTCGATGGAGTTCCTGTGCTGGGCCAAGCCTCGGGCTGCCGAGCGGATCATCGCCTCGCTGGGCGGTGCTGACGGGCG
The DNA here is from genome assembly GCA_963756795.1 of uncultured Actinomycetota bacterium. Lineage (GTDB taxonomy): Bacteria > Actinomycetota > Actinomycetes > Propionibacteriales > Nocardioidaceae > Nocardioides. The sequence goes on from CAVWPK010000012.1 coordinate 80,942, forward strand.
CGACGTACACGTCGTCCTGACCGTCCGCGACACGGCCGCCGTGCTGCGCTCACAGTGGCAGACCAACTGCCGCAACGGCGCCGACGTCCCGCTACGTCGGCTGATCTGGGGCCTTCGGCAGGTCGTCGACAAGGACGGCGCGCCGGCGAGCCGCCCCGAGCGGATGATCGACCGGGCGATGGGGGTGCCGCGGATGATCGACACCTGGGTGCCGCTCGTGGGCGCCGAGCGGTTCCACGTGGTCACGGTCCCCTACCGCAGCGACGACCCGGACCTGCTCTGGAAGCGGTTCGCGGGCGTCGTCGGCATCGACCACGCCCACTGTCGCGAGCGGGCCGTCGAGAGCAATGCCTCGCTGGGCCTGCCGTCGAGCGAGCTGATGCGGCTGCTCAACCTCGAGCTCGGACCGGTCCCGCGGACGGAGTACCTCCGCACCATGAAGGCGTTGCTCGCCCGCGACATCCTCGGAGAGCGCGCCGACCAGGAGCGCAAGGTCACGCTCAACCGGTCCGGTCGCAACCTCTCGGCCCGCTGGAACGAGCGGATCCACGCGGCCATTGAGACCAGTGGCGTCCACGTCGTCGGGACGCTCGACGACCTGCCGGTCACGAAGGCCGGCCAGGAGGTTCCCGCCGAGCTCGACCTGCCCTCCGACGAGGAGCTGCTGTTCGCCGCGGCCTCGGCGCGCAGCGGTCTTGAGGGGGCGATCGGCACCCTCCAGGACAAGGTGACCGCGCTGCGCGGGGCGCAGGGGTACGACCCCGACGACCCCGACGACCCCGACGACCCCGACGAGGCTGACGATCCTGACCAGGACGACGAACCCGACGACGGGGCTGACGGGACTGACGGAACTGTCGACGGGACTGACGACGACCCGGACGACGCCGGACTCGACGGGCGGGCCAGGCTCGAGCGGCAGTTGCGCGGCCGGGCACCCGAGGTCGGTCTGGCACTGACCGAGGTCATCGGCCTGGTCCGACAGGCGATGCCGCTGGGCGCCGAGGTGGCCGCGCTCCGATCGCGTTCGTCGGGGCCGTCCGTTCTGTCCGGTCCGTCCGGTCCGTCCGGTCCGTCTGGGCTCGCCTAGAGGGTGGAGATGCGCTCGATGACTGCCGTCGTGGAGATCGCCGGTGTGCGGGCCAGGTAGACGACGTCGCAGATGTCGCGGAACTCGTCGAACTTGCCTTCCCAGTCATCCCCCATCACGAGCACGTCGGCTCCGTTGGCGGACAGGTAGTCCCGCTTACCCTCGAGCGACTCCTCGAGGAAGACGTCGTCGACCACCGCCAGGGCGCGCACGATCGCCATCCGCTCGTGCTCGGGAAAGACCGGGGCCCGCCCCTTCTTCCGCTCGTTCAGAGCGTCGGAGGACACCCCCACCACGAGCCGGTCGCCCAGCGCCGCGGCTCGTTCGATCACGTTGAGGTGTCCGACGTGGAAGACGTCGAAGGTTCCGAAGGTGAGCACGGTCCTGGGCACGGGACGGGATCCTTCCATCCGGTCGATCAGGAACTCAACTCCGCCCGCAGGCTGGCCCGAGCGGGACGGCGACCGCGCGAGGCTTGATCTCGAGCCGCCGTTATAGTCTGGCGCTGGTTGCCGCGTGTCGGGGCAGCCGACGAGCCACGACGAGTTGAGGTAGCAGTGAGCAAGCCATCTGACGAGCCTGGACCACGTGGCATCGAGGACCGACTCCGCCTCATCGAGGACCGGCTCAGCGCCGTCGAGGAGGCTCTCGAGACGACCACGACGCCCGGCAAGGGCCGTCGTGGCCGAGCGCTGCGTCGGGGCGGCGGCCTCGAGCAGCGGCTCGCCGAGGTGGAGGCCGAGCTCCAGGAGGGCAGGCGCCTCAACATGCGGCTGGCCGAGCTGACCGACATCGTCCAGGAACTGCTGGTCCCGCTGGCCCAACAGGACAAGGAACTGCTGGACGATCGCCTGAAGCGTTACTCGGCCTCCTTGTGAGGTCCGGCCGACGAGCGAGACGCACCGACGCCGACGTACGTGCGAGAGAGTGACATCAGGACGACATGGCAACTCAGGTCTACTTCCACGTCGGCGCCCCCAAGACCGGCACCACCTTCCTGCAAGGGGTCATGCGCCACAACCGGGACGCGCTCCGGGAACAAGGGGTGCTCTACCCGGGCGCGACCGCCCGTGAGCACCTGCACGCGTCGCAGGTGGTGCGTGAGGTCACCAAACATCCCCGGCGCCTCGATCGGGTCGAAGCCTGGGATCGGCTGGTAGCCGAGCTGGCGGAGTGGCCCGGAGTCGGGATCATCAGCCACGAGTTCTTCGGCATGGCGACCGAGGAGCAGGCGCGAGCCGCTGTCGAGCGGCTGGCTCCGGCTGAGGTTCACGTCGTCCTGACGGCCCGCGACTTCGTGCGGCAGTTCGCCGCCGACTGGCAGGAGTCGCTGAAGATGGGGCTCGACCTCAAGCTCGACGACTTCCTCCGGCGCGCCGAGCGCAATCGCCTGCCCCGCCCGTGGGGCTGGAACGCTCACGACATCGTCGGCACACTCGAGCGCTGGGGGCACACCCTTCCGCCCGAGCGGGTGCACGTCGTGACGGTCCCCCAGTCCGGGGCACCCCGCGACCTGCTGCTGCGCCGCTTCTGCTCGGTCGTGCAGATCGATCCCGACACTCTCGATCTCGGCGCGGCCTTCAGCAACCAGTCGCTGGGCGTCGTCCAGGCCGAGCTGCTGCGCCGACTGAAGCCGCACCTCTCGACTCCACTGGACGACGCACCCGAGCGGCACCGCTGGCTGCGCGGCTACTTCGCGCACGACGTGCTGCTGACCCAGAGCGGCGCCCGGTTCACCTTGCGGCCGGAGCAGGCCGAGGTGCTGTCCACCCGGGGAAGGGCCGCGACCGAGGCCATCAGGTCGGCGGGCTACGACGTCGTCGGCGACCTCGAGGAGCTGATGCCTGCGCCGCTGGACCCGGATCTGCGCCACCCGTCGGACGTCTCGGAATCCGAGGTGCTCGACGCCGCGCTGGTCGCGATCGAGCGGATGCTCAAAGACGTCCGCTCGCTCACGCTGCAGCGCGACCGGGTGCGAGCGCGAGCGGCGAAGCGGTTGGCCCCGCGGGTGACCCGCCGGCTGCGCCGCACGCTGTCCGGGCGGAGCGACTGACCGATGCCGAACCCCTCCGCCGAGCTGTCGGCAACCGACCGCGGCATCACGGTCCGCGGTGAGCTCGACGTCGACCGCACCTACGACGTCGTCATCAACGGCCTGCACGTCTGGTCCCTCCACCCCTCCCGCGACATGCGTCAGCGCCAGGCGTCGTTCGCCTGCGCCTGGCCCAAGGCACTGCGCTCCTACCTCAGCGGCACCGCCGACATCGAGTTGCGCGACCACGTCACGCAGGACGTGATCGGGTCGACCTCGGCCGCGTTGGGTGACGGTGGCGACCCGATCTCGATCCGCAACAAGGACGGACGTCCCCTGATCCTCGACAAGTGGGGCCGGATGATCGTCCGGCTCGACAGCGAGGGATCGCAGCAGGTCGACGAGCTGATGGAGCACGTGTCCTCGCTGCTCGGTGCGATGCAGACCACGTGCGGGGTGCCCGCCTACATCGCGTACGGCACCCTGCTCGGGGCCGTCCGCAACGGCCGCTTGATCGGCTACGACAACGACGTCGATCTCGCGTACGTGTCCACGCACGAGGCGCCCGTCGACATCGCGCGCGAGAGCTTCCGGATCCAGCGGGCGCTGTCCGAGGCCGGCTGGGTCGTCCGGCGCGGCTCCGGCTCGCGCCTCAACGTCCGGGTGGTCATGGCGGACGGATCGACCCGCCACATCGACATCTTCACCGCGTTCTGGATCGGCGACACGTTCCACACCGCAGTGGACATCGGCTGTCGGATGAGCCGCGACGACGTGCTCCCCGTCTCCTACGTCGACCTGTGCGGCCACCAGATGGCCGCGCCGGCGAACCCGGCGGCAATGCTCGCAGCGGCCTACGGCGAGGCCTGGCAGGTACCTGACCCCGCCTTCCAGTACGACAGCCCGACCTGGCTCAAGCGACGGTTCAGCGGGTTCTTCGGTGGCCTCATCACCCACCGGAAGCGTTGGGACGCCTTCAACGCCTCCCACGGCAAGCGCCTGGTCAAGAACCCTTCGCCATTCGGCCGCTGGGTCAACAGCGAGTTTCCCTCGGACGCGACGATCGTCGATGCCGGCTGTGGCGGCGGGCGCGACTCCCGGCTGTTCGCCCGCAGCGGGCGAGCGGTCCTCGGTCTCGACTACTCGCTGGGGGCTGTCCTGCGCGCGAACCGGTGGGCAGCCAGGCGGGCTCCGAACGCCAGCTTCGAGCCGCTCAACTTCTACGACACCCGCGCCGCGCTCGCAATGGGCGCCCGCCTCAGCCGTGCGGACGCCCCCGTCGACGTCTACGCGCGCTTCCTGCTCCACGCGCTGGAAGACCGAGGCCGCGCCAACTTCTGGCGGATGACGTCGATGTCCTTGCGGTCGGGCGGCCGGTTGTTCCTGGAGTTCCGCACCGAGCGCGATGCGCGCAGCAAGCACTTCTTCGGCAGCCACTTCCGTCGGTATCTCGATCCGGACCTCGTGCAGGCCGAGATCGAGGCCACCGGCGGGAGGGTCGTACACCGGGAAGCCGGGACCGGGTTGGCCCGGTTCCGCACCGAGGACCCGCACGTGTGCCGGCTCGTGGCCAGCTGGAGCTAGCGGGTCAGCGCCGTCGGGCGACGTCCGGGACGTGCGGCTTCCGAGCCCGCGGGTAGAGCGCCTCGGCTTCCTCGAGCTTGGCCCGGTGGTGCCGTCCTGCCTTGAGCCGGAACTCCGGGTCGGCGGCCGGTTCGGGCAGCTTCTCGGAGTGCACCGGTGCGATCGCGAACCCGGTGCCGAGCTCTGCGAGCGACTGATGCTTGGTGCGGTAGTAGGAGTCGTCGATCTCGATGGCCACGCCGTCAGCGCCGACGGCGGCCGCCAGCTGGTGGAAGTGGTAACGCGTGGTGATCCACGTCTGCAGCGGCTGGCCGGGGAAGCCTTCATGCCAGAGCTGGACGAAGGACATGAAGTTCTCCTCCGGGATCAGGTCCGCGAGCAGGTCGAACGCCCGCCGGTCACGATCGGTCCCGGGGATGGCCTCGAGATAGCGGATCGTCCGGCCGTCGAACCGTCCGCTCTCGAGCAAGGCCCGCACCGCGGCGACGTTGGCCTCGAAGATGCCGGGCTCGGCGAGGTCGCTCTGGATGCTGATCCAGACGTCACCGGGCTGGCCGGTCGGGTCGGGGCGGACGCCGAAGCCCGGGATGTGAGGCAGGCCGAGGAAGGCATCGTTGACGCCGAGCGCGACACCGGCCATCTCCGCACTGGCGCTGTCCCGCACCGTGGCGTGGTCGGCCGCGGCCAGGTCCTCGCGGATCCGCGCCGGGTCGATCGGCGGCATCAGGCCGAGACCGGTCGCTACGAAACGGGCTCCGCTGACCTCGGCGAGTCGGCGCGCTGCTCTTACCAGGCGTCCGTGGTGCAGCCAGTTCGCAGTGACGTGGCCCCCGCCGATCAGGTGCACGGTCGTCGCGCGACGCAGCTCGATCAGTCCGTAGTCGAAGAGTGGGCTTCCGAGGTCCTTGACCAGCCGGTCGACGACCTCGTCGCCCTCGTCGGGCTCGGAGTCCATCGTCATCCAGCTCACCCGCCACAGCAGGTTGGTGAACTTCACCCGAGGATGCAGACCCTCGAACAGGAAGGCCGCCATCCCCGGATCGGGACAGTCCAGGACGACGTCGGAGTCGGGCTGACGCTCGGCCAGGAACCGCAGCCAGGACGCGGCAATGAACTCATCGCCGAAGTTCGGATGGCCTGCCGTCGACACCAGATGGATGGTCGGTTGCTTGTCGTTCTCACTCCCCTGCGACACGCCGCCAACCTAGCAGGGGCCGGCGGCCGTCCCGCGCACCAGATGGCCCGACCTTGGCCCCGCGGAGAGCTGGTCGACCCGCTCCCGCCCGACACCTCCCCACGGTCGGGAACCAGCCGACCAGCCGAGATCAGCAGATGAGCTGGCCGCGCACCCAGCAGCCGCGACCCGTGACCTTGAAGTCGACGACCAGCGGACGGTGGTCGGAGTTGAAGCCGCGCATGATCCGCTGCCCGGTGGCGATGACGCGCCGGGTCGGCTTGTAGCTCACGTAGTCGATGAGCCGCTTGTCGAACCCGTTGCTGAGCGTGTGCGTGCCGGTCGCAGGCTCTCCGAGCTTGTAGTAGCTGGAGCGCAGCGCCCGCTCGCCCAGCCCGTCGTAGGGGAAGATCGGGTCCTGGGTGCGCTTGTCGTTGCGGTAGTTCACGTTGAAGTCGCCGGTCACGAAGACCAGGCCCCCGCCCTCCTGCGCGTGGATCCGGTCGATGACGGCACGGAGTCCGTCCATGTGCCGCGCGTAGAGCCGGATCCGTCGCCGGTTCTCGTTGCGGCCGCCGTTCGGGCCCTGGACGGTCGGCACGAAGTGGTTGTTGAGGATCCAGATGGTGCGGCCGGTGGCGTTGTCCTTCAGCCGGAGACGAACGACGTACTTCGCGTGCATCGTCGCCGGACCCGCGCCGCGCTGGCCGACGAAGGTCTCCGGTGCTACCTCGATCCAGTCCCGGCCGAGGAAGGTGAACTTGTCCGAGCGCCACAGGATGGGCTGGCCCCCCTGGACCGCGGGGACCGGGATCCAGCCGTCCCAGGCGCAGGTCTCGCAGTCGAGCAGCCGCGTCCGGACCCGCTCGCGTCGCTCCCAGCTCGACATCTCCTGCAGGGCCACGATGTCCGGGCCGGCTGCCAGCAGCGCCTTGACGTCCCGGAAGGCCCGGCGGGTGGAGAGGGTCGCTGCCGTGTTGAACGTCGCGATCCGCACCGTGCTGGCCACCGGGTCAGGCGCGGAGACGGCGGCGCGGGTCGGGGTCGCGAGCGCAGACGGGCTCAGGCCGACACCGAGGGCGCCCACGAGCGCGAGAGCGCCGAAGCGCGCGGACGTCAGGCGGCGGGGATTCCACACGGAGATTTCCTCCTGCTCGGCGTGTCGCTACCGAAGCCGCGACGAGGTGCATGTCAGGATGTGAGTTTCACACCAGTTACTCCGATCACGCAAGCCCTCTGGCGCAACAGTGGTCCCATTGGTGCACCCAGCTGGCCCGTTCGGGCCGTGCCAGCACCGACCGAACGGACGCCCCTCCGGGCCACTCCGGGCCACTCCGGGCCATCTGGCGGGCGATCTGGCGAGCGTCAGCTGCTGGGCCGCGCCCGCGCGGCACGGTAGGCCCCGCGCAGCTTCCTCAGCAGCGGTCGCCGCTCGCTGGCACGGACGAGGGCGAACCGTAGTGGTTTCTCCTCGGCGGTCGTCGTCAGGTCCTCGGCACGCTGTACGGCGGCCCGGCGTTCGTTGAGCACCACGAGGAGATCGGCGATCGCCGCCACGCTCTCCGCCAGCAGCGTCGCATCGGACGGGATGGCGTAGGCATCCGCCGGGGTCGGATCGCCTACCCCGGTCGCCGGCACCAGGTCAGCGAGGTCGCCGACGACGTCGGCACCGATGGCCGCGAGCCGGTCCACGATGCCCCGCGTGGCGTCGGCTGCGAACTCCCGGTCGGCCGCGCCGAGCGTCAGCCGGGTGCCGGTGCGCCCCTCGAGCACCCGGTGGGCGAGGACGTTCTTGACGACGAGCGGATAGGGCCCGGGGAGCGGCAACCGGTCGCCCAGCTCCAGGTTGACCCGCCGGAGCAGCTCCGACTGCTCCACACCCAAGGAGCTGTTGGACCGCTCCAGCTCGGTGTCGAACGCGGTCGGATCGACCCCGAGCAACCTTGCGAAGCGATCCCACAGGATCGTGGGATCCGCACCGGCAGGCGGCACCGTCACCACATGCAGTCGCTCGGGAGGCAGGTCCGCACCCCACCGCTCGAGGATCGCTGCGTAGTCCTGCACCTGCCAGAACCAGCTGGTACGGGTGCGGTCGTCACGCACCTCCCGGACAAACTCCCCGAAGGTTGCCGATGATCGGTGCTTGACATGCTCCTGCCACTCCGCGCTGATCTGGCGGACGTGGTCGCGGGCGGTCACGACCACGTGGACGTCGGCGCGGTCGGCGAGGGTCGCCACCGCCCGGCGCGCCTGCTCAGCCGTGGCACCTGCGAACAGCTCGTGGGAGATCAGCACGGCGCCGTCCCAAGCCAGCGACTCGGCCACCAGCCGGTCCCAGATGCCACGGGCCCGATCGGGATAGATCGGGTCAGCTGCCAGCGCCCGGACGTCGAGGGTGGCCAGGAAGTGGTCGTTGAACCGTTCGCCGGGCAGCAAGAGCCCCTGCTCCGCCGCCGTCGCCCGCTGGGACCACAGCACGTCCTGGAGGAAGGTGGTGCCGGTCTTCGGGCTGCCGACGTGGAGGAAGATCCGGGGGCGCGGGTCGCGTTTGGCCATCACGCGCCGACCCTAGTCGCGGAGCCGCGCGAGTCGGCTCCGCAGGCGACCACCGACCCGACGGGCGGTCGGCACCAGGCCGGGGTCGGGCTCCGGTTCGGCGTTCTCGACGAGCAGCTCCGCGATCGCGGCCACCGCGGCGGCTGCCTCGAGCTCCGGATCGACGGCGTCCGGGTCGACCCACGATCCGGCACCGGCGGCCGGCACCAGCTCGCCGAGGTCGCCGTGCACCTGGTAGCCGCGGTTGCCGATCCGGCGGTTCTGCCGGGTCGCGATCACTGCCAGCCGCTCGACCAGGTCCGGCGGGCACTGGGCCGGTGCGGAGGACTGCCCGGCCAGGATCGACTGCGCGAAGACCCGCTTGACCACCTTGCTGTAGGCGGGCTGACGGATCCGGCCGTCGAGGACCTCGTTGACACGGCGCAGCACCGCCACCTGAACCGCCCCCAGGGTCTCGTTGGCCCGTGGCTCCTCGGTCGACGGGTCGAACGCGCTCGCGTCGAACCCGGCGGCATCGCCGAACCGCCGCCACAACACGTCGGGCGGCGAGCCCGGCGGCGGACCGACGACCAGGTGCACGTTCTCGGGCGGCAGCTGCGGGGCCCACCGGTCGAAGATCCCGATCAGGTGCTGGTTGCGCCAGAACCCGTTCTGCCGTTCGAGGCCGACGTTGGCGCAGAAGCTCGCGAACGTCACCGGGTTGCCGTTCTTGACCCGCTCCTGCCAGTCCGAGGCGACCTGCCGGGCCAGGTCACGGGCGGTGACGACCAGGTGTACGTCGAGTCCCTCGAGCGCGGCGAGACCGGCGTCGGCCTGCTCGAGCCGGGCGGCACCGAGCAGCTCGTGGCTCATGATCGTGAGGCCCGGGTAGCTCCGGGCGCCGTCGCAGAGACGCTGCCAGGTGCCGCCGAGCTCCTCGGCGCTCTTGCCCCAGAAGGCGTACGAGCCACGCAACTCGATCGCCGCGTGGAACATCTCGTAGTGGCGGGCGCCTGCGCAGGTCACCCCCACCGCGTCCAGCCCCTCCTGGTGGCGCCACAAGGCGCGCTGGATGAACGTGGTGCCGCTCTTCGGTGTGCCGACGTGCAGCACCACCCGCTGCGATCCAGGGGAACCGGTCATGCTCATATCCGGGCTGACTCTAGTGGGCGGGCGACGGCCCCTGAGAGCCGAACCCCATCGTCAGCGGCCGTAGACGTCGTAGGGCAGGCGGCGTGAGTGGTCGCGGACCACACCCCAGTTCTTCCGGTAGCTCTTGTAGGCCGACCGCAGGCCGATGTTGAGCGTCAGCTCGTCGCTCCGGGACAGCGACCCCGCCACCCAGTTCTGGGATCCGGTCCAGACCCGGTAGGCGCGGCGGTTCTTGCCGACTGTGCCCTTCACCAGGACGTACTTCTGATGGGTTCGCACCTCGTTCAGCCCGTCGCCGTTGTGGTCCCAGCGGCTGTCCCAGAGGTCGATGAGGTGTCGGCGCGCGAGAGTCCGCATCCGCTCGGCGAGCCGGCGCGACGGCGCGCCGTAGACGATCCGCACCTTGCACCCGTCCCGCGCGAGGGCGGCCACCTTGTCGAGAAGGTAGGACCCGCGTCTTCCCTTCCAGTAGAACATCGCGATGTGGATCCGGGTCCGGCCGAGCGCGCTGCGGCACCGGATCTTCCGGAGGTCGCGCAGCGTCGGGTCCGTCGCCTTCCTGGCATTGCGCATCGGGAAGAACCGGGCGAGGTAGGGCCCCGCATTGATCTGCACCTTGTCGCCGCCGGCGCGGACGTCATCGGTCATGAGTCGGTGCATGGCCTTGAACCCCCGGTAGAGGTCCCTGCGGCCCTTGACGACGTACATGTCGTTCCAACCGAGGTCGGAGCCACCCCGGTTGAGGTTGGACGAGCTCACCATCACGACGTGCCGGGCCTTCCTCGTGTTGGTGAACAGGTAGAACTTGCTGTGCATGTTGCCGCCCTTGCCGCGGCAGCTGCCCTCACAGACCTTGACGTAGCTCCCGTCCCTGCCCCACGTCACCGAGTCCCGCTTGGGCGCCTCGACGCTGCGCAGGGCCTCGCGAGGCGTGAAGACGTCGAGCTGGGTGTTGTCCGCGTCCGGCTGCACGCGGAGGCCACCGCTGTCGGCGCGCAGCGGACGGTTGCACCGGCCGGCCCGCGGGTCGGTGTCGGCGTGACCGTCGCGGTTGCGGTCACGCACGTTGTCGGCGTTGAGAGCGGTGATCAGCCGGCGGGAGTTCCAGTTGTCGATGTCCTCGTCCAGGATCACCCGCACCTGCACGCCGCGGCGGCAGGCCTTGATCAGGGCGGTGACGCTCGGGCTGCGGTCCAGGAGGTACGTCGAGATGTGGATCACGGGGTGCCGGTTCTTCCGGGTCCGGACGGTGTTGCGGATCGCGTGCTCCACCTTGCTGACGATCCGGTCGTTCGCGGGGCCTGCCCCGTACGGCTTGGGGGTGTTGAACACCGCCCCTCCCCGGGGCCCCATCGCAGAGGCCGGGACGAGGACCAGGAACAACGAGAGCGAAAGAACGGCAACGAGCAGCAGTGACGCGCGGCGCACGGATCTCCCATGGCTAGACGGCAGGTGAGGGTCGCGGAACCCCGTTCGCCCAGCAGGATAACCCGCTGCCCCTGAGGCGCTTGGGACGGTTGGGGCCGGTGGGACCGCGCGTGGCGCGGGAATTTTCGAGAAGGCGCGTCGATCAACCGTAGCCCGGCGCGTCGAGTAAGGTTGAACACTCACCGAGCAAGGTCGGTGTCACGGGAGGGAAGCCGGGAGCAGTGGGCAAGCACGAACAGCCACGCCGCGCACGCCTGCTCCCTGTCCTCGGCATCATCGTGCTGGTCGCAGCGCTGCTCGCGGTCGCGCGCTTCGCGATGGCCAACGGCGAGACCACGGCCACCGACGGCACCGACCCGAGCCTCCTCACGCCGGTCACCCCGCTCGCCACCGACGTCGGCGCCGGCACCGAGGAACAGGCGCAGCACCGGGTCGACGACCGTGCCAAGAAGCGCGACAAGAAGCGGGACAAGCGACGCTCGATCAACCTGCGTCGGCAGGTCCAGATCGCCGCCGACGGGCTGGCGGCCGATCCCGCCACCTTCCGCATCGCCAGCTTCAACGTGCTGGGCGCCTCCCACACCGGACGGGGCGGCAACAAGAAGGGCTACGCCGGCGGCACGTCACGCATGGGCTGGGCCGTCCAGCTCATCCGCGGCAACAACATCAGCGTGGTCGGCCTCCAGGAGTACGAGAAGACCCAGCACGCCACCTTCGGCCGGATCACCGGCGGCGGCTGGGGCGTCTATCCCGGCCTGCAGGTCGGGAACAAGGGTGTGCGCAACTCGATCGCCTGGAACGCCGGCGTCTGGGAGCTGGTTGAAGCCCACACCATCCCGATCCCCTACTTCCACGGCAACCTGGTGCCGATGCCCTACGTGCTCCTCAAGCACCAGGGGACCGGCCGGCTCGCGTGGTTCATCAACATCCACAACCCGGCCAGCGTCCGCGGACCCGCCCAGCACTGGCGCGACGTCGCGACCGCCAAGGAGATCGCTCTGATGAACGACCTCCAGGAGCCCGAGACCAACAACCAGCCCGGCATCCCGACCTTCCTGATGGGCGACTTCAACGAGAAGGCGGAGGCCTTCTGCCGGGTCACCGCCGGCGCGAACGCCCAGGCGGCCAACGGCGGCACCAGCTCACCGTGCCGGCTGCCCGCCAACCACGGCATCGACTGGATCTTCGGCTCAACGCCCGGCGTCGCGTTCTCCGGCTACGTCCGGATGGACGGCGGTCTGGTCAACCGGATCTCCGACCATCCCATGATCTTCAGCGACGTCACCCTCAGCGGAGAGGCCCCCTGGGTCGAGTAGGGCGACCCGGGCAGCTGCGTCGTACGGCTCAGGTCTCGTCGACGCCGCCGCTGGCGAACGGGGCGCCTTCGGCGAAGTGCGGCTTGATCTTGTTGTCGTACATCGAGAGTGCGGACCCGATGGCCATGTGCATGTCGAGGTACTTGTAGGTCCCGAGTCGGCCACCGAAGAGGACCATCGGCTCCTGCTTGGCGAGGTCGCGGTACTTCAGCAGCTTCTCGCGGTCCTCGGCAGTGTTGATCGGGTAGTACGGCTCGTCCTCGGGTTCCGCGAAGCGGCTGTACTCGTGGACGACCACCGACTTGCCGGGGAGATAGGTGCGCTCGGGGTGCAGGTGCTTGAACTCGAGCACCCGGGTGAACGGGACGTCGGGGTCGTTGGCGTTGACGACGCCGGTGCCCTGGTAGTCGTCGACGTCGACGACCTCCGCCTCGAGGTCGACCGTGCGCCAGGAGAGCCGGCCCTCACTGTTGTGGAAGTACTCGTCGACGGGACCGGTGTAGACGATCGGGACCTTGCCCTTGTATTGGTCGGCGACCCCCTCGGCAGTGAGGAAGTCGGTGTTGAGGCGGATCTCGATGTTCGGGTGGTCTGCCATCCGCTCCAACCACGCGGTGTAGCCGTCGACGGGGAGGCCCTCGTACTTGTCGTTGAAGTAGCGGTTGTCGAAGTTGTAGCGGACCGGGAGCCGGGTGATGATCTCCGCGCTCAGCTCCTTGGGGTCGGTCTGCCACTGCTTGGCGGTGTAGCCCTTGATGAACGCCTCGTAGAGCGGGCGGCCGATCAGGCTGATCGCCTTCTCCTCGAGGTTCTTGGCGTCCTTGGTGTCGATCTCGCTCGCCTGCTCGGCGATCAGGGCGCGCGCCTCGTCGGGGGTATGACTCTTGCCGAAGAAGGTATTGATCAGCGCCAGGTTCATCGGGAGCGAGTAGACCTGTCCCTGGTACTTGCCGAACACCCGGTGCTGATAGTTCGTGAAGTCGGTGAACCGGTTGACGTACTCCCACACGCGTTCGTTGGAGGTGTGAAACAGATGGGTGCCGTACTTGTGGACCTCGATGCCCGTCTCGGGCTCGAACTCGCTGTAGGCGTTCCCGCCGAGGTGGTAGCGACGCTCCAGCACGAGGACCTTGAGGTCGAGCTCGGTGGCGCAACGCTCGGCGATGGTGAGACCGAAGAAACCGGAGCCGACGACAAGCAGATCAGGGGTAGACACGATCGCGCATCCTACCGCTGGAGCGGGGGCAGCCGAATTCGCTGGCGACGCCGATTTAGTCTGTCACCGTGAACAACGGGTACGACGGAGCGCTTCGACTGGCTGCGCGGCAGTTCTGGTTGGCGTGGGTGATCGGCGCGGTGATGGCAGCGGCGATGGTCATCCTGGCCGTGGTCGAAGATCTGCCGCTCCGTGATCCCGACGACGACATCCTCCCCAGCTACGTCCGGATGCCACTGATCGTTTTCGGCACGATCCTGGTCGACATCATTCCGCGCATCGTCCACCGGGCGCGGCTGCGGTCCTCCTGGTCGCCGCGCAGCCTCGGCGCACTGTGGCGGGAGGTGGTCGCCGAGCGGTGGCCCGCCTCGCACTGGTGGTTCGCGATCAACGGCGTCATCGCCTGGTACCTGACCTACGCGACGTTCCGCAACATCAAGAGCATGGCCCCGTTCGTCAACGGCGCCGACTGGGACAACGCGATGGCAGACGTCGACCGCTTCCTGTTCGCCGGCCACGACCCCGCCGCGGTGCTCCACGCCTGGTTCGGGACCGGCCTGATGGCACACCTGATGTCCGCGGTCTACGTGGTGTGGATCGTGCTGGTGCCGACGACGATCGCGATCGCGCTGGTCTGGACCCGGCACACCAGTGCCGGATCGTGGTATGTCACGGCGGTCGCGGTCGACTGGTGCCTCGGCGCGGGGCTCTACCTGCTGCTGCCCTCGCTCGGGCCGATCTATGCCCGACCCGGCCAGTTCGCCGACCTGCCCGACACGTTCAACACCACCCTCCAAGAGGGCCTCTGGACCGACCGGATCGCGGTCCTGGGTGATCCCTGGGCGGCCGACACCCTGCAGACGGTCGCCGCGTTCGCGTCCCTGCACGTCGGGATCATGATGACCATCTGCCTGATCGCCCGGCTGGTCGGGCTCCCGCGCTGGATCCAGATCGCCTCCTGGATCTTCCTCGGCCTGACCGCGCTCTCCACCGTCTACCTGGGGTGGCACTACGTGGTCGACGTGATCGGCGGCATCGCCCTCGGCGCGTTCGCGGTCTGGCTCGCCGGCATCGCCACGGGCAACCGGGTCGGCTGGCGGGTCCGGCTCAACCCGGCGGACCCGGAAGCGTCCTCATCCCGCGCGCGTCCCGGATCGCTCGTGTCACGTTCCGCGCCTCTGCCCGACCGCCCCGCAGCGGACTGAGCAACACCACGGCGAGCGTGATCAGCCACGGTTTGAGCCGCACCAGCGGGTTCTCGCCGTACCGGAAGTGGACCGCGAACAGGTTGCGGTACATGTAGTAGCCCTTCCAGCCGCTCAGGTCGTGCTGCTGGTCGAAGTCGAGCTGGCGCACGAGCACCGCGTCGCGGACGGCGAGGATCTCGAAGCCGGCCCGGCGGGCCCGGATCGCGAAGTCCACGTCGTCGTAGAAGATGAAGTACGACGGATCGGGCAGCCCGATCGCGTCGATCACCGCGCGCCGGACCAGGAAGCCCTCGAACGAGACGTTTGCAACAGGCACCGTCGCCGGCATGCTCGCCCGGTCCGGGTAGGTGGAGTCCACACTCGCTTTCTTCGGACGGATGGAGAGCGGGTTGCGCAGGTCGAAGCGGACCGCGGCCTTCTCGACCAGCGCACCGGTCAGGTCCTCGCGAACCGCCGTCAGACAGCTGTTGTCGACCTCGAGCAGCCGGGTCAGGCAGTCCGGTGCCGGGACGACGTCGTCGTCCATCAGCCACATCGCGTCGAAGCCCTCGTCGTAGGCGGTCTTGAGACCGAGGTGGAACCCGCCGGCCCCACCGAGGTTGTCGGTGGCGTGGATAGCCACCAGGTCAAGGTTCGCGGCGCGCTCGAGCACCTCCCGGGTGTGGTCGGTGCTCGCGTTGTTGACGACGATCACGCAGTCGGGTCGCCGGTCCATCGCTCCGAGCCCGCCGAGCATCCGTTCAAGCAGGTCGGCCCGGTTGAAGGTGACCACGACCACCGCCACCCGCTCGGTCATGACAGGTACCTCTCGTGGCCGGAGAAGTCGCCGCGCAGTCCGGCGTACGCCGCCCGCGCGCTGATCGCGACCCGGCGCGGCTGCGGCTTGGTGAGCAGGTAGAACCAGATCGTCTTGATCCAGAACAACAGCACGTGCGGCCAACCCCGGTAGGCGCGGAGGTTGAGCGTGTTGTTGCGGGCCATGCAGTAGTGCTTGAGGTCGCTCGGCGTGTGGTTGTACGTCGTCCGCCCGAACATCATCGGCGTCCCGAGATCTCCCACCGACGGATGGTGGACGACGGCGTCGACGACGGTGGCGATCCGGGCGCCGGCGGCCTCGGCACGGAGCCGGTACTCGTGGTCGTCGCCCCAGATGAAGAACTCCGCGCGGGGATAGCCGATCCGCTCGACCAGCGCGCGGGCGACCAGCACTCCGTTGAACGGGATGACGATGTCCGCGAGCCGCCGGTCGGTGGCCGCCGCCTTGGCGGCGGCGACGTCGTGCACCACGCGGGTGCCACCAGGGAGCCGGATCGGGAAGACCAGCCGCCCGGGGTCCTGCTCGTCGACGACGAGCGGTCCCCAGAAGTCGAGGTCGGTCTCGGCCAGCAGCCGGTCGAGACAGTCCGGGCCGGGCAGGCCGTCGTCGTCCATCAGCCACACCAGGTCCGCGCCGTACTCCTCGACCGCCCAGCGCAGCCCCTCGTGGAAGCCGCCGGCTCCGCCCAGGTTGCGCTCGAGCGTGCGGTGACGGAGGGCCGCCCCGGACGGAGACGTCGGGTTCGCCCCCATCCCGCCGAGCAGCTCCCCCGTGCCGTCGGTCGACGCGTTGTCGACGACCAGGATCGCGTCGAGGAGGGGCTCGGCCTCCAACCGCCCGACCAGCCGCTGCAGCAGGGACAGGCGGTTGTAGGTCACCACCACCGCCACGATCCGCACGGCGGCAACCCTAGCCGCGTCCGCTGCGTCGTGGACTGCAGGATCGGCCACCACCACCGCTAGCGTGGCGGCGTGGACACCGATGCCGTGCTCAGCCTCATGCAGGAGGTCGCCGAGCAGGTGATCAACCCACGCTTCCGGTCCCTCCAGGACCACCAGGTCTCGGAGAAGAACCCCGGCGACCTGGTGACAGTGGCCGACCACGAGTCCGAGGTGCTCCTGACGAAGGCGTTGACCGGGGCCTACCCGGACGCGATCGTGCTCGGCGAGGAGGCCCACGCCAACGACCCGACGCTGCTCGACCGCTACAACGCCGCGGAGCACGCGTTCACCGTCGACCCCGTCGACGGCACCAAGAACTTCGTGCACGGATCCCCGGACCACGCGGTGATGATCGGTGAGCTCCGGGCGGGCGAGGTGGTCCGCGGGTGGATCTGGCAGCCCCAGCACCAGGCGGCGTACGTCGCGGAGCGGGGCGCCGGAGCGTTCCTCAACGGCCGCCGGCTGACCATGCCGGCACCCGTCGCCGACGGGACGCCCGGGCCGCCGTACCGCACCGCGCGACGCGCGTGGGTCGGCCGTGAGCTCCCCGGCCTCGGGGTGCTGGAGCTGACCTGGGCGTGCTGCGGCGTCGACTACCCCCAGCTGATCGCGGGCGCGGCCCGGGCGCTGGTCTACAACCACAGCAAGCCGTGGGACCACCTCCCCGGGGCGCTCCTCGTCCAGGAGTCCGGCGGCTGGATCGGCGGCAACGACGGCCGTCTGTTCGCCCCCCAGGCGCTCGGCGCCGGACTGGTCTCCGCGCCCGACAAGGCGACGTACGACGCCGTGGTCGCTGCCCTCTAGCAGGCTGCGGCCAGGTCGTCGGCCTGGTTGGCGGCGTACCCCTCGTTGAGCGACCCGATCGAGCCGCCGGTCACGCCGTCCGGGTTCCTCTTGCGCTTCTTCCCGGGCGGGGCATCGCCCTCGGCGCGGTCGATCGCGTCGGCGACCTTGTCGTGGATGAGCTCGATGTCGGGATCGCCGGTGTTGATCAACGGCGGCACCAGGGAGAGCGTCGACATCTTCTGGCCGCGAGCCTTGAGGGCGAGATCGATGAACTTGCTGGCTTCCGAGGCCGGCAGGTTGGTCGAGAACACTTCGCTCGACGCTCTCGCGAGATCCTCGAAGTTCCTCAGCACCGACTCCGGGCTGAGCTGTTGGACCATCGCGTTCATGACGCACTTCTGCCGCGCCATCCGGGAGTAGTCGTCGGAGCCTTCGCGGGCGCGGGCGAACCAGAGTGCCTCGAAGCCGTTGAGCTTCTGCTTGCCCGGGTCGATGTAGCCGGTGACGTCGTCGCCGAGGCCGCCGATCGGGATCGCCTGCCGGACGTTGACCGTGACGCCGCCGACGGCGTCGACCAGCTGCTTGAAGCCCGCCATGTTGACCATCGCCCAGTAGTTGATCTGGAGCCCGGTGATGCCCTCGATCGCCATCGTGGTCGCGTCGATCCCGGCAGTGTCGGCGTCGTCGAAGAGCTCGGTGTGGTCCTCGGCCCAGGTGCTGACGCCGTTGAGGAAGCAGCCGTCGCAGTCGAAGCCGTCGGGGAACTCCTCGTCCATCACCGACCCGTCCTCGAACGGGAAGTCGGCCAGGTTGCGGGGCAGCCCGATCAGCACCGTGCGCCCCGACTCGGCATCGATCGAGGCGACCGTCATCGAGTCCGGGCGCAGCCCCCAGCGGCCGGCTCCGGAGTCTCCGCCGAGCAGGAGCACGTTGTAGCGCCCGTCGTGGGCTCCGGTGACCTCGCCGTCGCCGAACACGGCGATCACCCAGTCCCGGTGCACGGCGACCAGGTGGGCGCTGAAGAGCAGGGTGCCGGCGACCGAGAAGCACAGCAGCCCGTTGAGGCCGACGGCTGCGCGCCGGTGCGGGAGCCGGAGGCTGAGCGGTCGGCCGATCCGCCAGGCGTCGACGAACAGGGCCGCCCACGCGACGGCCCCCGCGAGGAGTGCCAGCCAGAGCACGAGCAGCAGGTCGGCGTTGGTCCCCAGCCGGAAGGCGATCCGACGGTCGAGGAGTACGGCGCCGAGGACGAGCGCGCCGAGGAGGATCGACCCCAGCCAGATCCGGAGCGCGAACCGGCCGACCTTCCGGTTGCCGGCGACCAGCTGCGCGGAGCCCGGTGCGACCACCGTCATCGCCATCAACACGATGGCCCGCCGGAACCGGACCCTCGCCGCGCGGTCGGCAACGCTCGCCCAGCCGATGTGGCGGTACGGCGCGGTCAACTCGGCCATGCGGGTGTCTCTCCTGCCGGGGAAGCGTGCAGCGACCCGCTCAGTATCACCAGTCACACGAGTCACACCGGGCGCGACTCGCCGGAAGACCAGCCGGTGGTCAGCCGGCGGCCAGCCGCGCGATCTCGTCGGCGGAGGCGTTGCCACCGGTGCAGACCACTGCGACCCGGCCGCGAGGGCGGTCGGTGGCGAGCAGCCCGGCGAGGGCCGCGGCCCCGGCTCCCTCGGCCAGGGTGTGGGCGTGGGACGCCAGCACCCGCGCGGCCCGATCGATGTCGTCGTCGGTCACGAGCAGGAAGTCCTGGAGTCCGGCCCGCAGGTGCGGGAGCGTGGCCGGATAGCCGTTGGAGGTCGCCAGGCCCGACGCCCGGGTGGCCGCAGGCGCACTCTCGATGACCCCCGACCGCCACGACCGCCAGCCGGCCGGCGCGGCCGCGGACTGGACGCCGACCACACGACATGTCGGCGCGAGGACGTCGCGCACCAGGCAGGCGCCCACGGCGCCGGTGCCGCTCCCGATCGGGACGAAGACGGCATCGAGGTCCGGCGCCTGCTGGAACAGCTCGAGGTAGGCCGTCGCGTGGCCGAGGATGATCCGCGGGTCCGTGGTGTCGACGTACGACGGAGCGCCGGCGCCGTGGGAGTCCTCCGCCAGCGAGCGCGCGTGCGTGGCTGCATCACCGAGGCTGTCGCCGTGGCTGATGACGACGGCGCCGAGCGCGGCGACCGCGTCGCGCTTGACCTGGGGCGCACAGGCGGGCATCACGACCGTGGCGCGACACCCGGCGAGACGCGCGGCGTACGCCACCGACTGCGCGTGGTTGCCGGTCGAGCAGGTCACCAGCCCGCTGGCGCGCTCGAGGGCGGTGAGCGTGGCAGCGAGGTGGACGCCGCCGCGCACCTTGAACGAGCCGGTCGGCAGCACGTTCTCGTGCTTGACCAGCACCCCGGTGCCGGCCACCCGATCCAGCAGCGGGTGTCCGACCAGCGGGGTCGCGGGCAGTTCGCGGGCCACGATCTCCCCCGCCGCCCTGATCGCGGGGTAGGTCAGCGCGGTCCGGGCCTCGGTGAGCTGCATCCCCCCACGATGCCGTGACCGGCACTGATTCGTCTAATAGATCTTTTAGCGCTTATTCATCGACAGCGTCAATGCCTGGGCTATTCTGGAGCATGATCGACCTGCGCCGCCTCGACGCGCTCGTCGCGCTGCACCAGACCGGCACCGTCTCCGCGGCCGCGGCCCGGCTCCGCTACGGCCAGCCGACGATCTCCCACCACCTGCGCCGGCTGGAGGCCGAGACCGGCAGCGTGCTGCTCCAGCGGGTCGGCCGGGGCGTCCGGCTGACTCCCGACGGCGAGCGGCTCGCCCGCCGCGGCGAGGAGATCCTCGCCCTGCTGGCCCGCGCCGAGGCCGAGCTCACAGCCTCCACCAGCCTCCAGGCCGGGCAGATCCGGTTGGCGGCGTTCCCATCGGCAGCCGCGACGCTGGTCCCGGCGGCCGTGGCGCTGCTGCACGAACGACACCCGGGCATCGGCCTCGACCTGATCGAGGCCGAGCCGCCGGAGGCGGCGGCGATGCTGCGGGCCGGCACCGCCGACCTCGCGCTGACGTTCGTCTATCCGGGCCAGTCCGAGCCGGACGGTGTCACGGTGGCCACCGTGACCGAAGATCCGCTCTACCTGGTCGCCGCCCGCGGCGCGGACCTCGGCAGCGGGTCGCTCGACCTGGCGCGATTTGCCGGGACCCGCTGGATCACGGGGTGCGAGCGTTGCCGTAGCGAGCTGCTCTCGCTGTGCGCCGATTCCGGGTTTGCGCCCGACATCGCGTTCGCCAGCGACGACTACGTCGCGGTGCAGTCGCTGGTGGCGAGCGGACTCGGGGTCACGGTGCTGCCGGGCCTCGCCCTGCGCGCGCACCGCAACCCCGACGTCGTGCGCCGGGCGGTCCCCGGTGCGGCGCGCCGGATCCAGGTCATGACCTACGGCGCCCCGCCCCATCCGGCGGCCGTCGACGCCGTCGCAACGGTGCTCACCGAGGTGGCAGCGGGGACCAGCACCTGATCGGCCGCGAACAGCCGGGCCCGCGGGCCGCGAACGCGCTGGTCACAGCAGGACGGTAGCGTCGTCCACCATGGCAGAGCGTCCAGGAGGCCCCCCGGCTGGTTCCGGTGGCGACGACCGCGAGTTCGACTGGATGTACGGCGACCGCCCGGCGGGGCCGCCGCCGCCCACCCCGCCGGCGCCGCGGCAGTCTCCTCCATCCCACCCGTCTCCGGGCAACCGCCCCGAGCCGACCCAGGTGCTGCCGATCCAGCCCCGGCAGCCCGCGGCCCGGCAGCCGGTACCCGCGCCGTCGCCGCGACCCGGCCCGGCGGGCGCCGGGCCGCCGTTCCATCCCGCGGCACCGCCCTCCCGGGCTGGGTCCGGATCCGGCCGCCGCGGGCCCTGGGCCCGCCCCCGCACCTGGATCCTGCTGTTCCTCGCGCTGGTCCTGCTGTGGGTCGTCTTCGTCGTCGCGGTGCCCTTCTTCACCTGGACGAAGGTCGACAAGATCGCGTTCGAGCCCGACGGCGACCGGCCGGGCGACCAACCCGGCACCACCTATCTGATGGTCGGCAGCGACTCCCGTGCCGGGTTGAGCGAGGAGGAGCGGCAGAAGTTCAGCACGGGCAACCCGGAGAGCTCCCTCGCCGACACGATCCTGATGCTGCACACGGGGTCGGGGCCGGACGTCCTGCTCTCCTTCCCTCGGGACTGGGTCGTGGACGGCCGCAAGATCAACGGCTACTACGACCCGGGCGACCCCACGGCACTGGTTGCCGCGCTCGAGCAGCAGACCGGGATCCGGATCGACGAGTACGTCGAGATCGGGCTCGGTGGAGTCGCTGGCGTCGTCGACGCCGTGGGCGGCATCGAGATCTGCCCCAAGGAGGCGATCGACGACCCGAAGGCGGGGCTCGACGTGAAGAAGGGCTGCCAGGAGGCCGACGGAGAGGTCGCGCTGGCCTACGCCCGCACCCGGGCCACCACCCTCGGCGACCTCGACCGGGTCGGACGGCAGCGCGAGGTGGTCGCCGCCATCGGCAACAAGGTGCTCTCGCCGTGGTCGGTGATCAACCCGGTCCGGTGGTGGCGTCTCAACAGCGCGATCCCCGACTTCTTCGCGTTCGGCGAGGGCACCGGCCCGACCGCCGTCGGCCGGTGGGCACTGGCGATCGGCAGGGTCGGCGACGGCGGGAAGACCTGCACGATGCCGGTCACGGACGGCTCGGCGACGACGGTCGACCGCGACCGCGCCGATCCGCTGTTCGACGCGATCGTCGAGGACCGCACCGACGACATCACCAAGAAGCAGTGCACCGCAGCGGGAGTGGCAGGGTCATGACGACGTACAAGACGCTCGACTGGCGGGTCGACGAGCACGGTGTCGCCGTCCTCATGCTCAACCGGCCGGACGCGCTCAACGCGTTCGACCTGACCATGGCCGGCGAGCTCCAGGAGGTGTTCCTCACCGAGGCCCGCGACGATGCCGTCCGCGCGGTGGTGGTCACCGGCGCCGGCCGCGCGTTCTGCGCGGGGATGGACCTCTCGGCCGAGGGCAACGTCTTCGGGCTCGACGAGTCGCTCGACCCGACCCCCGAGGAGTTCCGGCAGGGCTACGACGAGCCGCCCTACGACGCGGGCCTCCGCGACACCGGCGGCAAGGTCACCCTGGCCATCCACGCGCTGCCGAAGCCGGTCATCGGCGCGATCAACGGTGCCGCCGTCGGGATCGGCGCGACCATGACCTTGGCGATGGACCTCCGGCTGGCGTCGACCAGGGCGCGGATCGGTTTCGTGTTCGGCCGGCTCGGGATCGTGCCGGAGGCGTGCTCGACCTGGTTCCTCCCGCGGATCGTCGGCATCCAGCAGGCGCTGGAGTGGGTCTACTCCGCCGAGATCCTCACCGCCGAGCAGGCCCTGGCCGGGCGGCTCGTCCGCAGCCTGCACGAGCCCGACGACCTGTTGCCGACCGCGATCGACCTCGCGCGATCGTTCGTCGTCGACCGCTCACCCGCGGCGCTCGGCCTGGCCAAGCAGCTGGTCTACCGCAACAGCGCCGCGACGCACCCGCTCGAGGCACACCTGTCGGACTCGCTGGCGATGTTCTACACCTCGCTCGGCGACGGCAAGGAGGGCGTCGCGGCGTTCCTCCAGAAGCGGACGCCGACGTTCACCGCACGCGCGTCGGAGCTGCCCCGCATCTACCCGGTGTGAGCGCTCGGTCGCCCCTCACATCGCCATGAACAGGATCTCCTCGCGGGAGTACTCCCGCCCGGGATGCTCGGCCGCGAGGTGCTCCTGCACCTTCTCGACCAGCTCGTCGTCGTCGCCGCCACGGATGGTGACGGCACAGGGACACCGGAGCGACGGCATCGGCAGCGCGATCAGGCGGTAGCCAGCGAGGTACGCCGACGCGCGTAGGCCACGGTGGCAGAACCGCCACCGACGAGGGCGAGACCCAGCAGCAGCCACAGCAGGGCCGGACCACCGGTGTCGGGCAGCAGCCCGTCGGGGTCGTTGTCGTCGGGCGGCTGGTTGTCGTCGATGGCGTCCACGGCGAAGGGTGCCGAGGCCCGGCACCGTTCGAAGGTGTCGTCACTCGGCACGAAGCGGGCGGTCGCGGCGTAGCGCCGGTCCTTGTCGAGCACGGGCCCGACGATCCGCTTGGTGCCGCCGTTGTAGTTGACCGTCCGGTCCCACACGAAGTCGCCGCCGGGCCGCTCGGTGATCGTGACCGTCACCCGGCCGGTCGGCGGGGTCGGGGAGTTAGCGTCGACGGAGACCTTGATGGTCACGCGCTTGCCGGGCTCGATGACCGCCGGGACGTCGATCGAGCACTGGGTCTCGATCGATCCGGAGTAGGGATCGGGCGCGACAGCCGCTTGCGCGGGCGCACCGACAAGCGTTACAGCCCCGAGAATGGCACCGGCGATCACAACCGATCCGCGCATATCCGCCCCTTCGTTCACTCGACTCAACGTCCCAGAGCATCACAGGTCACTCTGGTTGAGCGAGGTTTTCAGTAATGATAGGGGTGCCGGGACGGATCGCGCGACCAGGGGTCCACCAGTCGGGGCCTGACCGCACCGGCCTGCGAAGCGGATCTCGAGCGAAAAATGTCGCCTGCGGGGCTCCACCACCTCCGCACCTCGGGTGTCCCCGGGATCACGCGGCGATGCTGCCGGTCCGGCGGCGCCGCGCAACCACGACAGCAGCAGCGCCGCCGCCGACCAGGCCGATGCCGAGCAACAGCCAGAGGAGAGCAGGGCCGCCGGCGTCCGGAAGCAGTCCGCCGCCGCCGTCGTCGTCGTCGCCACCGGGATCGTTGTCCGATCCGGCGATGACCTCGAAGACCCAGCCGTCGCGCGAGCCCCGGAACGTGTTGCCGTCCGGCGTGAAGACGGCACGCACCAGCCAGTGGCCGGTTCGGGGGAACGCCGGACCCCGCACCTGGTCGGTGCCGCCGTCGTACCGGATCGTCCGGGTCCAGCCGGCGGGCCCGGCCGCCGACCGTCCTTGACCGGCGCCGTCCGGCGCTGCGCTCAGCGTCAGCCTGATCGAGCCCTTCGGCGTCTGGGGGCTGTTCGTCGTCACCTTGACCGAGATGTCCACGCGAGTGTCGGTGCGGATCGGCGAGGGAGTCGTGACGACGGTCTTGGTAGTGACCTTCGTCGAGTACGGGTCAGCACCCACGACCCCGACCGCCCCGACCGCCCCGACCGCCCCGACGGACGCCGACGTCAGCAGAAGGGCGCTCGCGAGCGCGATCGCGATCCGGCCGAGCATCCCCATGTTCAAGCTCCTCGTCGTCGGGTCGGGAGTCTAGCGATTCACCACGTCGCCGAGGCGGTCCCACACCAAACCTCGTCAGAACCTCGTCAGAACCTCGTGGGGGGTGCGGTGATCAGCGCCCGACCCGCTCCGACGCGATGAGGTGACCGAACACCACGGACCGCTGCTCGGTGTGGAAGATCTCGGCGCAGCTCACCAGCGTGATCAGCCTCCGGCCGACGTCATCGGGCGGCTGCACCCCGCCGTCCGGGTTCTGGGGGAACGGCTGGATCACCCAGTCCTCGGTGAACGGGACCTCGAGCGCGGTGCCGTCGAAGTCGAGCTTGTAGGTGTAGGTCACGGTGCGGGTCTCGACGAAGACGAGGTCGCCCTCCTCGAGCTCCGGGAAGTCGGCGAACGGCTCTCCGTGGGTCACCCGGTGGCCGGCCAGCACGTAGTTGCCGACCGCGCCCGGATCGGCGGTGTCCTCCATGTGCCCGATGCCGGCCGCGAGCACCTCGTCGGAGGAGCCCTCCAGCACCGGGATCGCGTAGTCGTCGCCCCAGCGCGGCACGTGCAGGATCGCGGTCGCCCGGCCGAAGTCGGTCGTGACCGTGTCGCTGCCGTCGGCCCAGCCGTTCTCCAGCGCCTCGGCGACCTCTCCCTGGCGGCGCTCCGACACCCAGTTGGTGCCCCAGAACTGCCAGGCCACCCACGCCAGCACGGCCAACCCGGCGAGGACCATCCCGTAGCCGGCGAACGTGAGCCAGCGGGGCTGCTTCTTCTTCTGCGGACGCCGGCGCCGTACGCGCTGCCGCTCGACATCGGGTGCCGACGTCGCCGCATCCTCGATCTGCGTGATGGTGCTGCCCTCCTGGTGGCTCTCTCCGTCTCCAACGCGCCATCCGGCGCGCGGGTCACGGCCCCGCTCCCCTTTGTACTCCAAAGGCTGGTGGTCGTCCTACGGACGGGCCGCGGTCACGAGCCGCTCGACCAGCCGCGGTGAGACCAGGCCGACGACGTCCAGCACGGTGGCGTAGGCCGGCGTCATCTCGACGGGTCGGTGGCGTACGGCGTGGACCACCCATCGGGCGGCATCCTCGGGCTCCAGCGCGGCGCGGTCGTCGTACCCCTTGGTCGGGGCGATCATCGGGGTCCGCATCAGCGGAAAGTGCAGTGAGGTGATTGCGATGCCGTGCCTCCGCTCCTCCGCCTGCAGGCTGCGGGAGAAGGCGGCGAGCGCGGCCTTCGACGCGTGGTAGGCGGTGAACATCGGCATCAGCCCACCCGGCACGCCCCACGTCGAGGAGTTGATGATCTGGCCGCCGCCCTGCGCGCGCATCGGGCCCAGCAGGTTGAGCGTGAGCCGCACGGGAGCGTGGTAGTTGAGCCGCATCAGCCGGTCATGGTCGGAAGGCCGCTCGGTCGTGTCGGCGGCCGACCGACGGATCGAGTGGCCGGCGTTGTTGACGAGCACGTCCACCCCGCCGAACCGGGTGATCACCTGCTCGGTCAGCGCGTCGATCGCGTCGGCGTCGGTCAGGTCGCACGGCAGGGAGTACGACGTACCGCCCCTGCTGACGATCTCCGTCCCGAGCGCGTCGAGCTCGTCGGCGCGCCGCGCGACCGTCAGCACCGTCGCTCCCTCGTCCGCGAGCCGCACGGCTGCCGCGCGGCCGACACCGGAGGAGGCGCCGGTGATCAGGATCCGCTTGCCGACCACCGGCTCACCGCGCCGCAGCGCGCTCGGCCCGGGCAGTGGGTCGAGCGAGCGACGGGCCAGCCGGGCTCGGAGGCTCATCGGAGATCCGACTGGATGCCGGCGAGGAGCTGGCGCGCCATCACGATCCGCTGCACCTGGTTGGTGCCCTCGTAGATCTGGGTGATCTTGGCGTCGCGCATCATCCGCTCGACCGGGTAGTCACGGGTGTAGCCGTAGCCGCCGAGCACCTGCACCGCGTCGGTGGTGACCTCCATCGCGACGTCGGAGGCGAAGCACTTCGCTGACGCGCCGAAGAAGGTCAGGTCCGCCGCGTCCCGCTCGGAGCGGCCCGCCGCGGCGTAGGTCAGCTGACGCGCGGCCTCGACCTTCATTCCCATGTCGGCGAGCAGGAACTGGAGCCCCTGGTTGTCGGCGATCGCGCGGCCGAACTGCTGACGCTCCTTGGCGTAGCCGAGCGCATGGTCCAGCGCGCCCTGCGCGACGCCGACCGCCTGCGCGGCGATGGTGACCCGGGTGTGGTCGAGGGTCTTCATCGCGAGCTCGAAGCCGGTCCCGACGTCGCCGATGATCCGGTCGCCAGGGATCCGCACGTCGTCGAGGTAGACCTCCAGGGTCGGGGAGCCCTTGATGCCGAGCTTCTTCTCCGGCGCGCCGAAGGAGACCCCGACGTCGGACTTCTCGACCACGAACGCAGTGATCCCCTTCGACCGCTTCTCCGGGTCGGCCTGGGCGAGCACGGTGTAGAACTCCGAGACGCCCGCGTTGGAGATCCAGCGCTTGACGCCGTTGAGCACCCAGCCGTCGCCGTCGCGCACGGCGCGGGTCTTCTGCGCCGCCGCGTCGGACCCGGCGTCCGGCTCGGACAATGCGTAGGAGAAGCCGCCCTCACCGCGGGCGAGCGCCCCGAGGTACTTGGCCTTGAGCTCCTCGGACCCACCGATGATGATCGGCAGCGAGCCGAGCTTGTTGACCGCCGGGATCAGCGAGGACGACACACACGCCCGGGCGATCTCCTCGATCACGATCACCGTCGCCAGCGCGTCGGCCCCGGCCCCGCCGTACTCCTCAGGGACGTGGGGCGCGTGGAAGTCCGCCGCCAGCAGCGCTGCGGCGGCCTCCTCGGGGTACCGGGCGTTCTCGTCGACGTCCGCGGCGTACGGAGCGACCTTGGCATCGCAGATCGCGCGTACCGCCTCGCGGATCGCCTGATGCTCCTCCGAGAGGCCGTAGTACGGGAAGTCCGTGTGGGTGCTCACAGTCCCCGATAGTAGGAAGTCCTACAGTCTTGTGCCGATTCCCGGCCCCGCCGCGGCCACCTGCCTGTGAGCGACCTCACGCAGGACGACGCCCCCGGTGAAACCATTCCCGCAAGGGGCAGACGTCCATCACCATCGGCACGGCGGCGTCCGTCGTCCGCGCCACCGGGTCCTCGTCGACGACGCCCATCGGCACCAGACGGCTACTCGATGACCGGCGGCAATCTCGTGGCACGAACCGCGGCGCCCTTTGCCTGCGCAGCGGCCTTGAGGTCGGCCTGGAACTCGCTCATCCGCTGCTGGAGGGCGGCGTCGCCTGCGGCGAGGATGCGTACGGCGAGCAGGCCGGCGTTGCGCGCACCGCCCACCGCGACCGCTGCGACCGGGACGCCCGCCGGCATCTGCACGATCGAGAGCAGGGAGTCCATGCCGTCGAGGTACTTCAACGGCACCGGCACCCCGATCACCGGCAGCGGCGTCACCGACGCCAGCATGCCCGGCAGGTGGGCCGCTCCCCCGGCGCCAGCGACGATCACCTCGAGCCCGCGGGCGGCCGCGGTCCGACCGTAGTCGAGCATCTCCTCGGGCATCCGGTGCGCGGACACGACGTCGGCCTCGTAGGCGATGTCGAACTCCGCCAGCGCCTCCGCGGCAGCCTGCATCACCGGCCAGTCCGAGTCGGACCCCATCACGATGCCCACGCGTGCCGTCATGGGGCGAAGCCTAGTGAAGCGCAGTGACGCCGGGACGTTGCCGGTCGGCACCGGGTCCAACGAGCCGAAAACCTATCCGATCGTGCCGTGTTGGATGCATGCTCGGAGGGGCCCATCGGATGTGGGGACGTCGGTGCGGCACCAGAGTGCGACCAGAGGGAGTGCCACATGAGCCGTTCGACCCCCAACCCGTCCGACCTGACCGACCAGACAGACCAGACAGACCAGACAGACCAGACTTACCAGCGTCGCTTCCCGCGCAGGTTCCTGCTGGCCGTGCCCGGAAGTGCCGCCGTCGTCGGCGCCTCGGGCGTCGTGTCGTCCCGGGCCGCCGCTGCCGCGCCGGGGACGACGCCCTGGACGCTCGGCGGCAACACGAATGTCGCGACCGGCGGCAGCAACTGGATCGGCACCAAGAATCCGGCGCCGCTGATCGTGAAGACCACCGAGGCCACGGGCGCGACCCCGAGCGAGCGGATGCGGGTGCAGGCCAACGGCCGGGTCGGCATCGGCACCTCCGCGCCGGGCACCCCGCTCGACGTCGCAGGGCGGGCGGTCAACGAAGGGGTCGTGCGCGCCACTAACACCGGGTCCGGTACCGCCGGCGCATTCCGGGGCATCGCCGCCAAGGGCGGCGGCTTCGGCGGCTGGTTCAGCGGCAAGGGCGGCGGCGTCTGGGCACAGGGCCTCGGGACCTCCACCCAGGGTGTGTTCGCCACCGGGAACTACGGCGTCCGCGCCATCGGCACCGACGTCGGCGTCCGCGGCTCCGGCCCGACCGGCGTCCAGGCAGTGGGTCAGGGGGACGACTCGACGGGTCTGGAGGGTGACGGCGGACAGTACGGCGTGTACGGGACCGGCTTCTACGCGTTGTACGGCACCGGCGAGGTCGGTGCCTACGGCATCGGTGCTCAGTACGGCCTGTATGCCCTCAGCAGCAGCACCGGGATCTTCGCGGACGGAGACCCGGCCGGCTACTTCGACGGCGATGTCGAGGTCACCGGCACGGTGTTGCGGAGCGCCGGGGCGTCGCGGATCGACCACCCGCTCGACCCGGAGAACCGTTGGCTGACCCACGCCGGCGTCGAGTCACCCGACCGCAAGAGCGTCTACGACGGCACCGTGGTCCTCGACGCCGCCGGAGAGGCGACCGTCGCGCTCCCGGCGTACGTGTCGAAGCTCAACACCGCCTTCCGCTACCAGCTCACCTGCATCGGTGGCCATGCGCCGGTCTACGTCGCGCGCGAGATCCGCAAGGGCCGGTTCCGGATCGCGGGCGGCCGGGCGGGACTGAAGGTCTCCTGGCAGGTCACCGGCGTCCGGCGCGACGACTTCAGTCGCGCCCACCCGGTGCAGGTCGAGAGCGCCAAGACCGGCGACGAGCGCGGCACCCGCATGTTCGTCCCGGCAGGTTCGGGTGCCCGCCGGATGCCGACCGGCGGGGTACGTCGCAACGGGAAGAAGGTGGAACCACGGCCGGTCTAGCGGCCGACACAGCCGGCTGCGCGGGACACCGCGGTTAGGTCAGTCGCTGTCGTTCCCGAGATCGCCGCGGAACCAGGCCGCGGCGTGACGGGCCCGCTCGAGCGCGTCGTCGAGATCGTCGCCGTAGGCGTTGACGTGGCCGACCTTTCGGCCCGGCCGCAGCTCCTTGCCGTACAGGTGGACCCGGAGTCGGGGGTCGCGGGCGAGCGCGTGCGGATAGCCGTCGTACAGGTGGCCGATCTCCGGGTTCGGCGACCCGAGGATGTTGACCATGACCGTCCACCGCGCGCGCGGCGCGGGCGAGCCGAGGGGCAGGTCGAGCACGGCGCGGAGGTGGTTCTCGAACTGGGAGGTGACCGCGCCGTCCTGGGTCCAGTGCCCGGTGTTGTGCGGACGCATCGCGAGCTCGTTGACGAGGATCGCCCGCCGGCCGTCCTGGTCCACCGTCTCGAACAGCTCGACGGCGAGGATCCCGGTCACGCCGAGCTCGCCGGCGACCCGGAGCGCGAGCTGCTGCGCCTCCCCGGCCGTGGCGGGGTCGAGGTCGGGCGCGGGGGCGATCACCTCGTGGCAGATGCCGTCGAGCTGGGTGGTGGCGACGACGGGGTACGCCGCCGCCTGGCCGCTCGGCGCTCGTGCGACCAGGGCGGCCAGCTCGCGCCGGAAGTCGACGAGCTCCTCGGCCAGCAGCCGGACCCCGGCGCGTTCCGCGGCGTCCAGCGGCTCGGCGACGTCGTCGGGAGTTCGTACGAACCACACTCCCTTGCCGTCGTAGCCGCCCCGGCTGACCTTGAGCACGCAGGGGAGGCCGAACTCCTCCACGTCAGCGGTGGACGCGACGACGGCCCAGCGCGGCTGCGGCGCCCCGAGCCGCGCCATCGCTTCCCGCATGACGACCTTGTCCTGGGCGTGCACCAGCGCCTCGGGCCCCGGCCGGCAGGCGACCCCGGCGTCCTCGAGGGCGTGGAGGTGCTCGGTCGGCACGTGCTCGTGGTCGAACGTGACGACCGCACAGCCCTCGGTCACCCGCTCCAGGGTGGCCAGGTCACGGTAGTCACCGACCAGCTGGTCCGGGATCACCTGGGCCGCGGACCCGCCGCCGGCCTCGGCCAGCAGCCGCAGCGGTACGCCGAGGGCGATGGCCGGCTGCGCCATCATCCGCGCCAGCTGGCCGCCCCCGATGACGGCGACGCGGGGAGCGGAGTCGGGCACGCCCGCACCCTATCGAGGGTTGACCGGGTCAGAGGACGACGGTCGCCTCGAGCTCGAACCGGAGGCCCTGGCCGCGCACCGTCGTGATCAGGGTGGGGTGCCGGGTGTCGTCACCGAGCTTGCGCCGTACCCACCCAAGATGGACGTCGATGGTCTTCGACGAGGTCCAGAACGTCGCGTTCCAGACGTCGCGCATCAGCTCGTCCCGGGTGACCACGGAGCCGGCCCGGGAGATCAGCGCTTGGACGAGGTCGAACTCCTTGCGGGACAGCCGGACCTCCCGATTCCCCCGCCACGCTCGACGGCTCACCGGGTCGAGCCGCACGTCCTGCACCTCGAACACAGGCTCAACGTAGGAATCCGCGCACCTTCTCGGTGGCCGATCACCCGAAATTTTGCAATTGATCTTGCATCTTCTCCCCTGAACCGGTGGCGTTCAAGTTTCTAAACAGCCTTGCCGGGTCAGACCCGGCGGGCGGTCAGCGGCTCCATCACCCCGAAGCCGCGCATCGGGCGAGCCGGCAGTGGCCGGGTCTCGACCTGGTCCTTCGGGAGCAGCTCCGCGGTGTCGTGGTCGATGATCACCCGGTTGCGGCGCGCCACTGCGGTCAGCCGGGCGGCCAGGTTGACAGGCGGACCGAAGACGTCGCCCAGCCGCAGGACGACCGAGCCGGTGGCGAGGCCCATCCGCACGTCGGGCATCCGCTTGTCGCGACCCACGACCTTGATGATGCCCTCGGCGGTCTCGAACGCGGCCAGCGCGTCCTCGTTCACGAACAGCACGGCGTCGCCCATGCTCTTGATCAGCCGCCCGCCGCTGGCCGCGATCACGTCGCCGCACCGCGCTTCGAACACCTCGACCAGGTCGCCGATCTTCTCCCGGCTCAGCTCGTTCGAAAGGGCGGTGAAGCTCACGATGTCGGCGAAACCCACGGTCACGTTGGTGGTGTGGGGGTCGGCATGGATCGCGCGCAAAGACTCGAGCCGCGCCACCGCCGCGGCCAGGTGCCGGCGCCACGCGTAGAGCAGGATCACCTCGAACGTCGCGCCGTGCCGTCCGAGCGCCCAGTCGGTCGCAGCGGTCGGCGAGGCACCGTCGCCCCCGGCCTCGACGAACGCAGCCTCGATCCGCTGCATCAGCGCGCCGACCTCCCAGTCGGCGAGCCGGGCGGTGCTGAGCCCGATGCCGCGGACGACATTGAGCGCCAGGTCGAAGTCGATCAGGCCCTCGCCGACGACGTCGGCGACCGCCGCGATCGCGGCGACGTCGTCCTCGTTGTAGGCCCGCTCGTCGCCGCGCTCGGGGAATCCGAGGGTGCGCCAAAGCCGCCGCGCCTGCCCGAGGGGCAGACCTGCCTTCGCCGCCGCCTCCGCCGCCGTGAGTGTCGGCTCCTGCCCGAGGAGGGCGCGCGCAACGTCACCGCCGTCGGGGAGCGCCTGGTCAGACACCTTCGTCCGCGCGGCCCGACCCGATGTTGCCGCCGTGGATCGCGTGGAGCAGCTCGTTGATCTGGCGCTGCGTCGCCTCGATGTGCGGGATGTCCTTGAGCCGCACCTCACCGAAGGTCGACGCGTCGGTGATCACCAGGGTCCCGCAGCCGAACGGGCGGTCGATCAGGTTGATCTCCATCTGGATGTCGCTGATCCGGGCGAGCGGGATGTCGTGGCCCCTGCGGGTGAGGATGCCGCGCCGGGTGATCAGCCGCCGGTCGGTCACGCCGTGGACCGTCGTCAGCCAGATGAAGAACGGCCGAACGGTGAACCAGAGGATGCCGAGCGCGCAGATCCCCCAGACGATGCGGGTCGCCCACTTCGCACCATCCCCGTCGTCGAGGGTCACCTGGAGGGCGACTCCGACCGCGAGGATGACGACGAGCGCCAGGATGGGCACGAAGAGTGCCTTGGGGTGCTGACGGCAGGAGATGGTCAGCTTCTCCCCCGGGTTGAGCAGCTTCTCTGAGATGGCCACGCGAGGATCATCCCACCGCAGGTGTCATTCGGGAACGACGTGCACGACGTCGCCGGCGCCGACCTTCTCGAGACCGGCACCGGTCTCCACGACCAACCGGCCGTCACTGTCGACGTCGACCGCGCGCCCAGCGAGCGTCGTACCTCCGGGGAGGTCGACGCGGACGTCCTGCCCAACTGTCGCGCAGTGCGCGACGTAAGACGACGCGAGCCTGGCTGCCGCCTCGGAACCGCCGGCCTGCCAGGCGTCGTACCCCTCCCGCACCGCCGCGACCACACCGAGCAGCACGCCTTCGCGGGTCGGGGTCAGGTCGGGATGGGCGACCGCAAGCGATGTCGCGGTGGGAACGGGAAGCTCGTCGGCTGGGGTCGACACGTTGATGCCGACCCCGACGATCGCGGCCGGGCCGCTCTCGGTCTCGATCCGCTCGACGAGGATGCCGGCGACCTTGCGCTCATCGATGAGCACGTCGTTGGGCCACTTGAGCCGGGTCTCGTAACCGAACGCGGCGATCGCCTTGGCAACCGTGTGCCCGGTCAGGAGCGGGAGCCAGGGCCAGGCCGGCGCCGGTACCGTGGGCCGCAGCACCAGGGAGAACGTGATCGCAACACCGGCCGGGGTCTCCCACGTCCGATCTAGGCGGCCGCGCCCGGCGGTCTGGTGGTCCGCGACCACGAGCAAGCCTTCCGGAGCACCGGCGCGGGCGCGATCGGCAGCGACCTGGTTGGTGGACGGGCTGGCAGACAGCAGTTCCAGGGTCAGACCGGGGGTCATCGCGAGCTCCAGGGACAGCACATGCTCGTCGAGGGGTGGGCGCTGATCCGCGTGTCCGATCACGCCTACTACCCTTCCACTCGAAGTCCAAGGAGGCCACTGTGACTGCCGAAGCGACCAACACCCCTGACCTGCCGGACATCCACACGACAGCCGGCAAGCTCGCCGATCTCGAGCGGCGGCTCGACGAGGCGGTGCACGCCGCGTCGGAGAAGGCGATCGAGAAGCAGCACGCCAAGGGTCGCCGGACCGCGCGTGAGCGGATTGAGATGCTCTTCGACGAGGGCTCCTTCGTCGAGCTCGACGAGCTGGCCCGGCACCGGTCGGTCGCGTTCGGGCTGGAGAAGAACCGCCCGTACGGCGACGGCGTGATCACCGGCTACGGCACCATCGACGGCCGCCAGGTGTGCGTCTTCAGCCAGGACTTCACGATCTTCGGCGGTTCGCTGGGCGAGGTCTACGGCGAGAAGATCACCAAGGTCATGGACCTGGCGATCAAGACCGGGTCCCCGATCATCGGCATCAACGAGGGCGCCGGTGCGCGGATCCAGGAGGGCGTGGTCTCACTCGGCCTCTACGGCGAGATCTTCAAGCGCAACGTGCACGCCTCGGGCGTGATCCCGCAGATCAGCCTGATCATGGGCAACTGCGCCGGCGGTCATGTCTACTCCCCCGCGGTCACCGACTTCACGGTCATGGTCGACAAGACCTCGGCGATGTTCATCACCGGCCCCGACGTGATCAAGACGGTCACCGGCGAGGACGTCTCGATGGAGGAACTCGGTGGTGCCCGCACCCACAACACCAAGTCGGGCAACGCCCACTACATGGGTGCCGACGAGGAGGACGCGCTGGAGTACGTCAAGGCGCTGCTGGGCTACCTGCCCCAGAACAACATGGACGAACCGCCGTCCTACGACGAGGAAGCCGACCTGGAGTTCACCGGCGAAGACAGGGCGCTCGACGTACTGATCCCGGACTCCCCGAACCAGCCCTACGACATGCACGACGTGATCACGACCGTGCTGGACGACGACGAGTTCCTCGAGGTGCACGCGCTCTTCGCGCCCAACATCATCGTCGGGTACGGCCGGGTCGAGGGCCGCTCGGTGGGCGTGGTGGCCAACCAGCCGATGCAGTTCGCCGGCACCCTCGACATCGACGCCTCGGAGAAGGCCGCGCGGTTCGTCCGCACCTGCGACGCGTTCAACGTGCCCGTGCTGACCTTCGTCGACGTGCCGGGCTTCCTGCCGGGCACCGACCAGGAGTGGAACGGCATCATCCGGCGCGGCGCCAAGCTGATCTACGCCTACGCGGAGGCCACCGTCCCGCTGGTCACGATCATTACCCGCAAGGCCTACGGCGGCGCCTACGACGTGATGGGCTCCAAGCACCTCGGCGCCGACCTCAACCTGTCGTGGCCCACCGGTCAGATCGCGGTGATGGGCGCGCAGGGCGCGGCCAACATCGTGCACCGCAAGACGCTTCAGGCGATCACCGACGAGGGCGGTTCCGCGGCGGATGTGGAGACCCGGCGTGCGGAGCTGATCGACGAGTACGAGACCACGCTGGCCAACCCCTACGTCGCTGCCGAGCGCGGCTACATCGACGCCGTGATCCAGCCGCACGAGACCCGGGTCGAGATCGTCCGGGCACTCAGGCTGCTCAAGACCAAGCGGGAAGTCCTTCCGCCGAAGAAGCACGGGAACATCCCGCTGTGAGTGCCGAGACCGCGAACGCCGGCACGTCGGCGGTGTCGCCTCTCCTCCGGGTGCTCACCCCCGAGGCCACGCCGGAGGAGGTCGCAGCCGTCGTCGCCGTGTTCGCCGCACTCGGCGGCGCCGCTCCGGCGCCGGAGAAGCCCCGCTCGGTGTGGGCCTCCCCCGCCCGTCGGATGAGGACCACGCTGCCGCACGGGCCGGGCGCCTGGCGGGCCAGCACGCTCACTCGTTGATCCGGCTCCGCCGGCGGTCGGGCCCGGCCGCACCTGCCCATGGCCCATGGCGGCGCGGGGAGGACGGTGCGAGTTCCGACTCCGGTCGGATGCCAAGGTCGTCCCGACCAGCGACGATGACTGGATGAACGCTCTGATCGCGACCGGGGCCGCGGCGTACGCCGGCCTCGGGATCGTCTCCTTCCTCAAGCCCGGCGCGGTGCCCGCGGTGGTCGGCAGCACCGCGCCGAACGCCGACGCGCGCACCGAGATCCGGGCGGTGTACGGCGGCCTCCCCCTCGCGTTCGCCGCAAGCCTCGTCGCCGCACCGGCCTCGGGCACCGCGATCGGGGTCGCCACTGCCGGGATGGCAGCGGGCCGCGCGGCATCCGCGGTCTTCGAGGGCCGTCCCAGCCCGAAGATGGCCGGCTTCATCGCGCTCGAGCTGGTGCTGGCGGGTGCCCTGTTGGTGGGTGCCCGTCGCGCCTCGGCTTGCTAGGTCGCGGCCGGCGTCCACGCCCTGGTCGACCACCGGCAGCTGCCGCGCCCACCGCCACTCCCGGCCTGTCCCTGGATCGGCATAGGCTCGCGGCATGACCCGACCTGTGGATGCTCGGATGGACAGGTACGTCGAGGACCTCGTCGCCCTCGACCCGCTCGCTGCCACCGCCGCCGGCATCGCCGGCCATGACGACAAGCTGCCCGACCTGTCGCCCGCGGGCCACGACGAGCGTGACGAGCTCAACCGCCGGGCGCTGGCCGAGGTGGCCGCGCTCGAGCCGAGCGACGAGCGCGAGCAGATCGCCAAGGACGCGTTCCTGGAGCGGGTGGGACTCGAGGTCGAGCGGGCCGAGGCCAGGTTCGATCGCAGCGCCGTCTCGGTGATCAGCAGCGCGGTCCACGGGGTGCGTGAGGCCTTCGACCTGATGTCCACCGACACCGACGACGACTGGCAGACGATCGGCGACCGGCTGGCCGCGGTGCCGGCTGCGGTCGCGGGCTATCGCGAGACGCTTGACGCCGAGGCGGCTGCGGGCCGGGTGTCCGCGCGCCGGCAGTACGTCGAGGTCGCCAGCCAGATCCGCGGCTGGACCGGTCAGGAAGGCGCCAACGGCGACTACTTCGGCAACCTCGTCGCGATGGCCCCGGAGCGGTTCCGCGACCGGCTGACCGAGGTCGCGGGAGCGGCCGCGGCGTCGTACGCCGACTTCGGGCGCTACGCCGAGACCGAGCTTGCACCCCGCGGTCGCGAGGTCGACGGGGTCGGCCGCGACCACTACGCGCTGGAGTCCCGCTACTACCTCGGCGCCGAGGTCGACCTCGAGGAGACCTACCGCTGGGGTTGGGAGGAGCTCAAGCGGATCGAGGACGACATGGCGACGACCGCGCGGCGGATCGTCCCCGGCGGCTCGGTCGACGACGCGGTCAGGGCGCTCGACCGCGACCCCGCGCGCGACTGCGGCAGCCGAGAGGCGTTCGAGGACTGGATGCAGGAGAAGGCCGACACGATCCTCGCCGGCTTCGACGGCGTGCACTTCGACATCGCCGAGCCGATCCGCACCATCGCCTGCAAGGTCGCGCCGATCAACGACGGCGGGGCCTGGTACACGCCACCCTCCGAGGACTTCTCGCGCCCCGGCACCATGTGGTTCTCCTTCACCGACGACCACGAGCTCTACTCCACCTGGCGCGAGACCACGACGGTCTTCCACGAGGGGGTGCCCGGTCACCACCTCCAGTGCGCCCAGGTCGTGCACCGTGCCGACCTGCTCAACCGCTGGCAGCGGTTGCTGTGCTGGGTCAGCGGCCACGGCGAGGGCTGGGCGCTCTACTCCGAGCGGCTGATGGATGAGCTCGGCTACTTCGAGGATCCCGGCGACCGGCTCGGCTTCCTCGACATGCAGGGCTTCCGGGCGGCGCGGGTGATCGTCGACATCGGCGTCCACCTCGGGCTGACCATCCCGTCGGACAACCCCTACGGGTGGCGGCCCGGCGAGGTCTGGGACGGCGACAAGGTCTTCGAGTT
Organism: uncultured Actinomycetota bacterium; assembly: GCA_963756795.1. Taxonomy (GTDB): domain Bacteria; phylum Actinomycetota; class Actinomycetes; order Propionibacteriales; family Nocardioidaceae; genus Nocardioides. Next base: position 118,580 of record CAVWPK010000012.1, read on the forward strand.
CATGCGCGCACACTCGCGGATGGAGGACGGCCAGCTCGGGTTCGAGGTCAACCGCTACCTCGGCTGGCCCGGCCAGGCGCCGTCCTACAAGGTCGGCGAACGGATCTGGCTGCAGGCCCGCGACGAGGTCATGGCCCGCAAGGGCACCGAGTTCGACCTCAAGGAGTTCCACACCGCTTCGCTCAACCTCGGCTCGATCGGGCTCGACCCGCTGAGGGCAGCCCTCGGACGGCTGTGAGCCGGTGGTGATCACTCTCGGGCGCGACCAAGCGCGGCGGATTGCGGTCCGCGCACAGCTCCTCGACGCCTACCGACCCGAGTCGCTGGTGGCGACCGTCGACCACCTGACGCTGCTCCAGATCGACCCGACCGCAGCCATCGCGCCCAACGTCGACCTCGTCTCGTGGTCGCGGCTCGGTGTCGGCTACGACCACTCCGACCTCCGGTTCGCACTGGAGGAGGAGCGTTCGCTGGTCGAGCACTCGTCCTACGTCCGGCCGATGGACGACATCGGCCTGGTGCTCGCGACAGCCACCGACCGGCTGCACTCGAATGCGCTGGGCTGGCTCGACGTCAACGCCGACTTCCGCGCCGCGGTGATCGGCCTGCTGGCCGCAGAAGGGCCGCTCACCGCCGCCGAGGTGCCCGACACCGCCCAGGTGCCGTGGAAGTCGACGGGCTGGACCAACGACAAGAACGTCGAGCGGATGCTGGAGCTGCTGTGCCGCACCGGCGACGTGGCGATCAGCGGCCGCCGGGGCCGGCTCCGCACCTGGGACGTGCCCGAGCGGGTCTATCCACCCGACCTCGAGATGCCGTCCTACGGCGAGGCGCGGATGGTGCTCGACGCGCGGCGGCTGACCTCGCTCGGGATCGCCCGCCCCACGTCGAAGGTTCAGGGGGAGGAGCTCGGCGCCGCCGGCCTGGACGGGATGGTCTTGGGCGAGCCGGTGATCATCGACGGTCTCGACGGCGAGTGGCGGGTGGATGACGACGCGCTGGCCGCGATCGACCAGCCGTTCGAGCCGCGGACCACATTGCTGTCACCCTTCGACCGGCTCGTCTATGACCGTAGCCGCGCCCTCGACCTGTTCGGCTTCGACTACGTCCTGGAGATGTACAAACCCGCCGCCCAACGGCGCTGGGGCTACTTCGCGCTCCCGATCCTCCACGGCGACCGGCTGGTCGGGAAGCTCGACGCCAAGGCTGACCGCAAGGCGGGGGTACTCCGGGTGTTCGCGGTGCACGAGGACTTCCCCTGGGACCCAGAGATCGGGGACGCGGTCGATGTCGAGATCGAGGCGCTGGCGGCGTGGCTCGCGGTCGAGGTCGTGCGCGGCTGATCGCTCGGGCCCGGGTTCAGGCTCGGTCGGGACGCGATCAGCGTCGGCGGTCCGGTCCGCCTCGGCGAACGGTCTAGTCTCCTGGCGTGCCGACCTTCGTGCTCGCCTCCGCCTCCCCCGCCCGGCTGACCACGCTCCGCAAGGCGGGTCTCGACCCGATGGTCATCGTCTCGGGCGTGGACGAGTCGCAGGCCGACGGGCTGCCGCCGTTCGAGATGGCGCTCCAGCTGGCCGAGCTCAAGTGCGCGGCCGTTGCCGACCGCGATGAGGTCCCGGCTGGTTCACTGGTGCTGGGCTGCGACTCCGTGCTCGAGTTCGACGGTCAGCCGCTCGGGAAGCCCGCCGACGCCGCTGACGCCGTACGACGGTGGCGGGCGATGCGGGGCGGCGCCGGCGTCCTCTACACCGGACACTGCTTGCGGGACACGGCCACGGGGCGGGTGGCTGCCGCGACCGCCTCGACCACCGTCTCCTTCGCCGACGTCACCGACGCCGAGATCGACGCGTACGTCGCGACCGGCGAGCCGCTCCAGGTCGCCGGCGCTTTCACCGTCGACGGTATGGGCGGCGCCTTCGTCACCGGCATCGAGGGCGACCACCACAACGTGGTCGGCGTCAGCCTCCCGCTGCTGCGCGACCTCGTGGCCGAGGTCGGCCACTCCTGGACCGACCTCTGGACCTGACGAAGTGTCGGTCTTGGTCGCGCGAGGTGTCAGGGTTGGCTCCGCGAGGTGTCAGGCTTGGCTCGCGCCAAGAGCGACAGGCTCGCGCCGACCAAGAGCGACACCTCGCCCGACCAAGAACGACACCTCGCCCGACCAAGAGCGACACCTCGCGGGGCTACTCGACGGGCAGGCCGAGTCCGCGGGCGATCAGCATCCGCTGGACCTCGGAGGTGCCCTCGCCAATCTCGAGGATCTTGGCGTCGCGGTAGAAGCGGGCGACGGCGTACTCCTCCATGAAGCCGTAGCCGCCGAAGACCTGGGTGGCGATCCGGGTCGCGGTGACCGCCGACTCCGACGAGTAGAGCTTCGCGATCGAGGCGGCGTGCTTGAAGTCCTTGACGCTCGGGCCACCGGGTGCGCCCAGGGCGTCCTTCATGGCGGCCGCCTTGTAGGTGAGCAGCCGCGAGGCATGGAGCATCACCTCGAGGTCGGCGACCTGGAAGGCAACGCCCTGCTTGCGGCCGATCGGGCCACCGAACGTCTGCCGCTCGCCGGCGTAGTCGACACACAGGTCGACGCACGCCTGGATCAGCCCGACGGCGAGTGCCGCGATGGCGACCCGACCGTCGTCGAGGATGGCGAGGAACTGGGCGAAGCCGCGGCCGCGCTCTCCCAGCAGATGGTCGGCGGGCACCCGGCAGTCCTCGAAGGACAACGGGTGGGTGTCGGAGATGTGCCAGCCGAGCTTGTCGTAGGCCGGCTCAGCGGTGAAGCCGGGCGTGCCGGCCGGTACGACGACCGCCGAGATCTCGGCTGACCCGTCCTCGCGAACGCCGGTCCGGGCGGTGACGGTCACGAGCGAGGTGATCGACGAGCCGGAGTTGGTGATGAACTGCTTGCTGCCGTTGAGGATCCACTCGCCCGACGCAGGGTCGAGATCGGCCCTGGTGCGGGTCGCACCCGCGTCGGAGCCGGCACCGGGCTCGGTCAGGCCGAAACCGGCGAGCCGCTTGCCCGACACCAGGTCCGGCAGCCATGCCTGCTTCTGCTCGTCGGTGCCGAAGCTGAGGATCGGGTTGATGCCGAGGCCGACTCCCGCCTCGAGCGTGATGCCCATCGACTGGTCGACCCGCCCGAGCTCCTCGATCGCCAGGCAGAGCGAGGTGAACGGGCCGTCCTCCGGCGCGAGGCCGGCGCCGCCGTACTCCTCCGGCGCGACCAGGCCGAAGAGTCCGAGGTCGCCCATCTGTTGCACGACGTCGGTCGGGAAATGATGGTCCTTGTCCCACTTGGCGACATGCGGCGCGATCGCGGCCTCCGCGAAGTCACGGACCGTACGGCGGAACTCCTCGTGCTCACGGGACAGGTCGAACGACGTCATAGTGGCATCGTAACCCGCATGGTTAGCGATTGTTAACCGCGGTTCTCGAGACGGTGAGCACCGGTCAACGGACCACCTTCCAGTTGAAGAGCGGCGACCCCAACGCCCCCATGACCCGCAACCAGGCGGGCATCAGCCACTCGACGCCGCGGGCGGTCGTCACGTCACCGAGGTCGACGACGTCGGTGTGCCCCAGCTCGTGGAGCAACCTGGTGACCGTGCCCTTCGCGGCTGCGTCGTCACCGGACACGAAGACCGACCCGGGGTCGGACAGCTGCCCGGGGCGCACCATCAGGTCGGCGGTCATCGTGTTGAGCGATTTGACGACGCGCGCGTCGGGGTGGGCGCGTTGGATCTGCTCCGCGATCGAGTCGTCCTGCGGCACCGAGATCAGCGGAGGGAAGCCGCCGGAGAAGTCCAGGCCGTTGGACACGTCCAGGAGCACCTTGCCGGACAGGTCGCCGGACTGCGCGAGCACCTCCAGCGAGGCCGCGCCGCTGGTGGCGTTCACGGCCAGCTCCGCGCCGGCGGCCGCCTCGGCGAAGATCGCGAGGCCGACCGACGGGTGATCGACCGCCCACGCGGCGTACGCCTCCTTGGCCCGCGTCGCACCGGGGTCGCGGGTGCCGATCGTGACGTCGTGGCCGAGCTCGCTGAACCGGCCGGCGAGCGCTCGACCGACCATGCCGGTGCCGAGGACGGCGATCTTCATGGTCCCTGTCTAATGGCGGGTAGCCGGTCAGCACAACCGGGCCGTCCCGGGTCGGTGCCCTCTCAGATCTGAGCGCCCGGTGCTGGGACTGCTGGGGATCGCCCTAGACTGCCGGAGGTTCCGATACGAGGAGGCTTCCGAGTGCCCGAGACGACGCAGACCTTGAGGCCGTTGCAGAAGGTCCTGATCGCCAACCGTGGTGAGATCGCGGTCCGGGTGATCCGTGCCTGCAAGGACGCCGGGATCGGCTCCGTCGCGGTCTACGCCGACCCCGACCGCGACGCGCTGTTCGTGCGCCTGGCGGACGAGGCCTACGCGCTGGGTGGTGCCACTCCCGCTGACTCCTACCTCGACATCGCCAAGATCCTTGCCGTGGCCGAGCAGGCCGGCGCGGACTCCGTCCACCCCGGCTACGGGTTCCTGGCCGAGAACGCCGAGTTCGCACAGGCGGTCATCGACGCCGAGCTGATCTGGATCGGTCCGCCGCCGGCGGCCATCGAGGCGCTCGGCGACAAGGCGAAGGCCAAGCAGATCGCGCAGAAGGCCGACGCGCCGCTCGCCCCCGGCACCAAGGAGCCGGTCAAGGACGCCGACGAGGTCGTCGCGTTCGCCCGGGACAACGGTCTTCCGGTAGCGATCAAGGCCGTGTTCGGCGGCGGCGGGCGCGGCCTGAAGGTCGCCAAGACCCTCGAGGAGATTCCCGACCTCTATGAGTCGGCCGTCCGCGAAGCGGTCGGCGCGTTCGGGCGCGGCGAGTGCCTGGTGGAGAAGTTCCTCGACCGCCCGCGCCACGTCGAGACGCAGTGCCTGGCCGACTCCCACGGCAATGTCGTGGTCGTCTCCACCCGCGACTGCTCGCTCCAGCGGCGCCACCAGAAGCTGGTCGAGGAGGCACCCGCGCCGTTCCTCACCGACGACCAGGTCGAGACCCTGTACGACTCCTCCAAGGCGATCCTCAAGGAGGCCGGCTACGTCGGCGCCGGCACGTGCGAGTTCCTCGTCGGCCGCGACGGCACGATTTCCTTCCTGGAGGTCAACACCCGTCTCCAGGTCGAGCACTGTGTGTCCGAGGAGGTCACCGGCATCGACCTGGTCCGCGAGATGTTCCGCATCGCCGCCGGCGAGGAGCTCGGGTACGGCGACCCGGAGGTCCGCGGACACTCCATCGAGTTCCGCATCAACGCCGAGGACGGCGGGGCCAACTTCATGCCGGCCCCGGGCACGCTGACCGAGTGGAACCCACCCCAGGGCCCCGGCGTCCGGGTCGACGGCGGCTACGAGAAGGGCGAGACCATCCCGGGCTCGTTCGACTCCCTCATCGCCAAGCTGATCGTCACCGGCCGCGACCGCACCCAGGCGATCGAGCGCTCCCGCCGTGCGCTGGCCGAGTTCACGGTCGACGGCATGCCGACGGTCATCCCGTTCCACCAGGCCGTCCTCGACGATCCGGCCTACGTGGGCGCCTCGACCCCGACCGGCGAGGGTGAGTTCAGCGTCTACACCACCTGGATCGAGACCGACTTCGACAACCAGATCACGCCGTACGGCGGCGCGGCGGGCGAACCAGAGGACGCCGGCGAGCGGCAGACCGTCGTGGTGGAGGTCGGCGGCAGGCGTCTGGAGGTCGTGATCCCGGCCGGCCTCGGTGGCCTCGCGGCCGGCGGCGCCGCAGCGACGAAGAAGCCGAAGCGCGCTGCGGGCAAGAAGTCCGGCGCAGCCGCGAGCGGTGATGCCGTCGCCAGCCCGATGCAGGGCACCATCGTCAAGATCGCGGTCGAGGAGGGTCAGCAGGTCGCCGAGGGCGACGTGGTGGTCGTGATCGAGGCGATGAAGATGGAGCAGCCGCTCAAGGCCCACAAGCCCGGCACCGTCACCGGGCTGAAGGCCGAGGTCGGCGCCACCGTCGGCAACGGCGAGGTCCTCTGCGAGCTCAAGGACTGACGGCCCGGAACATTCCTTCGTCTCCCAGGCCAGCACGGGTGACCGTGTTGACCAGGTCCTCGACGAGGGCAGGGTCCTCGTCGGCGACCAAGGCCACGGCGTCGGCCACGTTGCGGAGGCTGGCGGCGTCCATCACCGACAGGAGAGCGATCAGCGGCTCGAGCGCCTCGGGGGCCTCCGCTGCATCGCGCACGATGCGCGACAGCCGGCTCGGTTCGAGCCGCCCGGCGATCCCGGCGGCCGTTGCCCGGACGTCCGGGGGCAGTGCCTCGATGAGCGACGCCAGGTCCCGCCACAGCCCGGTCCCGGAGTCCGCGACCGCCTGGATGATCGAGTCGAGGATGGCCGTCTCGTGGAAGACGGGGACCGTGACGAGCCTGGCCAGGCCTGCTGCGGTCATCAGCCGGACGACGGGCAGCAGGCTGTCCCAGAGTCCGGCCCCGGCGACCGCGTCGACGAGACCCGTGATCACCTCGACCGACTGCTCCGCGACGATGTCGGCGATCGGGCCCCGGCGTTCATCGGAGAGGTGGTCGATCAGGTCGAGCGCCTCGGGCCAGAGTCCCAGCTCGGCAGCACGGGCGAGCACACCTGGGAGCCGCTCGGACGGCAGCAGCCCGACGGCGTGGTCGAGCCGGTCCTTGTGCTCGAGCACGAACGCGGTGCGGAGCATCGCCTCGTCCGACAGCGCCCCCATCGCGCCGACGATCGTACGATCCGGAACGAAGGCGAGGAACCGCCCCATCGTCACGTACTCGCCTCGGTCCGCGAGGAGCCTGGCCACGGGCAGCGCCAGCTCTTCGGGGACCTCGGCGATCAGGTCCACCACGCGCCGCGGGTCGACCTCGACCGTGGCGTCGGCGACGAACTCCGGCGAGAGCCGGCGCAGGACGTCGAGCGCCTTGCCGGTGTCGATGCACCCGGCCGCCCGGGCACAGATCAGCGGCCCGACCGCCCGTTCGGCGATCACCGCCACGATCGAGGAGGGCACCAGCATGGTCGCCACGCCGACCCGTCGGAACAGCCCGGCGTCGGCGTCGAACAGCCGGTCGGTCGCCGCCTCGCGGTAGCTGCGGAGCGCTGCCGCCGGGAGGTCGCTGAGAAAGCCGATCTCTGCCTGATCCACGGTCAGCAGCCGAGCTAGCTTGACGATCTCGGCACGCGTCTCGAGCGTTCTGGTCATCCGAAGAGCACCCGCTTCACGGTGCCGCGGACCAGTCGGGGCAAGAATCTCAGCCCACCCTCCAGCGCCTCCTGGAGCGCGGTCGACTGCTGGTCGCGGGCCTGCGCGAGCAGGTCGGCGAGCTTCGTGAGCTCGGCGGTCGACAGGTCGGCGAACTCAGACGGGAGGTTGGCTCCGAGCTCGCGGGTGAGCCGTTCGAGTGCTGCCGACACATCGCGGAGACTACTGTCCCGACACCCCGCCCGTGCGGCTGCGCTGGGCGCGTCCTCTACGGTCGGTGACGTGACCGACCTGCGCGAGCCCGCGAACCGGGTCGATCCCCGTGCCCGGGCGCTGTGGGCCGTCGAGTCCGCAGTCGGCGCCGTCCTGCTCGTCGTCGCCGCTGTCGTCGGCGCCGCCTTCTGGACGGAGTACGCCGCGCGCTGGTGGGGAGTCGCCCTCATCGCGGCCGGCGCGATCGGCTACGTGCTCGCAGTGCCGCAGTGGCGCTACCTCGTGCATCGCTGGGAGATCACCGACACGGCGGTCTACACCCAGCGGGGCTGGTGGGCACGCGAGCGCCGGATCGCGCCGATGTCCCGGGTCCAGACCGTCGACTACGCACAGGGACCGCTGGCCCGGATGTTCGGACTCGCCACGCTGACGGTGACGACTGCTTCGGCCGCGGGGGCGTTGCGCATCGAGGGGCTCGACCGCTCCGTGGCGCTGGCCCTGGTCGACCAGCTCACCCTGCGGGCAGAGGAAGCCGGCGGGGACGCCACGTGACCCCTGACGACGCCGCGACCGTCGGCTCCTCAGGAACCACCGACTGGCAACGACTCGACCCCCGGATGCTGTTCGTCCACCCGGCGACCGAGCTGCGCCGGTTCGTCGTCCCCCTCGTCGGGGTGTTCCTCTTCGGCGCGACCCAGGGTGGCGGCGGCACCCTCGTCGGTATCGCAGCGATCGGGATCCCGGTGGCGATCGGCATCGTGCGCTACCTGACGACCAGCTACCGGATCGCCGACGGCAGGATCGAGCTGCAGCGCGGCCTGGTGAACCGGCAGCGGCTGTCGACACCGCTCGACCGCGTGCGCACCGTCGACCTGACGGCGTCGGTCGTCCACCGGCTGCTCGGTCTCAGCACGGTCGGGATCGGCACGGGCACCGGCGGCACCGACGGCAGCGACCGGCTCGAGCTAGACGCCCTCGCGACCACCGACGCCGTCTTGCTCCGCGACCTGCTGCTCGCCGGGGCCGCTGCGCGCGCAGACGCCGCGGACGAGGACCCCGGCGACGACGTACCCCGACCGGCGGAGCCGTTGGCGGCGTTCACGCCGCGGTGGCTGTGGTATGCGCCGTTCAGCAGCACGGGAGTCGTGGTCGTCGGCGGCATCCTCGGCGCCCTCGGCCAGCTCGCCGGTGAGTACGACGTCAACCTCCGGGTCGACGACCAGGTCGCGGCTCCTTCGGGGGTGCTGATCGTCGCCGGCATCGCCGTCCTGCTGCTGGCGGCGCTGGCGATCGCCGTGCTCGGCTACCTGGTCGCGAACGGCGGCCTGGCGCTGACCCGGCAACCGGGGTCGTGGCACCTGCGGCGGGGCCTGCTCACCACCCGGGAGACCAGCATCGACGTGGACCGGGTGGCGGGTGTCGCCATCGGCGAGCCGGTCGCGTTGCGGCTGGCCCGTGGGGCGCGCCTGTCTGCGATCGTGACCGGCCTCGATCGCTCGGACCGCGGCTCCGAGGTGCTGGTTCCGCCCGCTCCCGCCGCGGTCGCGCACAACGCGGCGGCCGCCGTCCTCGGTACCGCCGCTCCGATCGACTGTGCACTGGTGGGGCACGGGTCTGCCGCGATCCGTCGCCGCTACGTCCGCGCGCTCCTCCCGGCAGCCCTCCTCGCCGTCGCGGCCGTGCTGCTGGTGGTGGCCGGGCTGACCCCCTGGCTACTCGTGGTCGCCCTGCTGACCGTCGTGGCGGCGGTCGCCCTCGCCGGCGACCGCGCGCGCTCTCTCGGCCATGCGCTGTCAGCCCAGCACCTGGTGGCGCGCTCCGGCTCCCTGCTGCGGCGCCGCGACATTCTCGATTGCGAACACGTGATCGGGTGGACCTTCCGCGACACCTGGTTCCAGCGTCGCGCCGGCCTGACCACGCTGGATGCGACCACCGCCGGCGGCCGGGGCCGGGTGACGGTCTTCGACCTGCCCGTCGCGGAGGCCACTCGGCTCGCGGCCGATGCCCGGCCGGGGTTGGTCGGTCAGTTCCGCTGACGGCAGCGCACTACCGTGAGGCTGTGGCTGACTATTCTCCCGAGCCCGACGGACGACCCGACCCCGGCGAGGTGTGCTGGGCCTGGGTGCCCTACGAGGACGACGCGACCCGCGGCAAGGACCGCCCCGTGTTGGTGATCGCGGCCCGTGAGGGCGACGACGGCGAGCGGGTCGTCGAGTGCCTGATGATGACCAGCAAGGACCATGACCGGGACGAGGACCAGGAGGCCGCCGCCGGTCGGCAGTGGATGGATGTCGGAACCGGCGACTGGGACCGCGAGCACCGGCCGAGCGAGGTGCGGCTCGACCGACTGGTCGTGCTGAGCGAGTCGGAGGTGCGGCGCGAGGGTGCCGCGCTCGATCCCGGCCTCTACGCCGACGTGCTTGCCGCCCGCGCAGCCCTCAGCGGCTGACCCGGCGCCCGCACCGGTCGAGCACCCGGCCCGACCGCCGCGGAGGCGCAGTCGCCCCACTCGGTCTCACTGCAGCTGTTGAGTCCGCCGACGACGGCAGCCACGTCGCGGCGGCCGTCACCGCCGTTGATGAGGTCGTCGCCGGCGCCGGCCGACACGACGTCGTTGCCGCCGTACGTCGACGCGCTCAGGTTGCCGCCGATCGCGATCACGCTGTCGCTCTCCTCGGTTCCGACATAGGTCCAGGAGTGGTTGCCCTTGAGCCAGACCAGCTCCCACCCGCCGAACGCGCCCGGCTCGTGCTCGGGCTCGGGGCCCAGGATCAGGATCTGCTCGGCCTGGTCGACCAGCACCGGCTCGGTGCCGGTGACGCTCAGGGTCAGCAGGTCGAGTCCGTCACCCCCGAGCAGGGTGACCGGTTCACCCGGGGTCACCCGGAGGTCGACGGTCTCGTCGCCGGCACCGCCGACGATCCGGTCGGCGCCGGCCGAACTGCTCACCGAGTCGTTGCCGGGGCCGCCGATCGCGACGTCGGCGCCGGCACCGGTCGCGATCCGGTCGTTCCCGGGGCCGCCGCACACCACGTCGTCGCCGCCGTAGGAGCGGATGACGTCGTTGCCGCCCTTCGCCACGATGACGTCATCGCCGGAGGTCCCATGGAGCGTGTCACTGCGTTCGGTCCCGACGATGGTCGCGGGCAGACCCTCGCAGTTGGCACCGGCAGCGGCGAGACCTGCGCCGGGGTCGTCGCGAACCGCGGAGACGCCGAACAGCGCTGCCAGCACCGCCAGGCCCAGCAGTGCCACCAGCGCGGCGAGCATCGCACGTCTGCGCATCCGGCCTCCTCGGCGATCGAGACTACGGCGACCGCGAGCGGTACCTGTTGTCCCACGCCGAAGCTCTCGAGAGAGGGACCTAGGCTGGCGCCCATGTTCTCGAAGGTGCTCGTGGCCAACCGGGGCGAGATCGCCGTCCGGGCGTTTCGCGCTGCCTACGAGATGGGCGCTCGCACGGTCGCGGTCTTCCCCTACGAGGACCGCTGGTCCGAGCACCGGCTGCGCGCGGACGAGGCGCACGAGATCGGCGAGCGCGGCCATCCGGTCCGCAGCTACCTCGACCCCGAGGCGATCGTCGACGTCGCGGTGCGTGCCGCCGCGGACGCCGTCTATCCCGGCTACGGCTTCTTGTCCGAGAACCCCGCGTTGGCGGAAGCGTGCGTCGACGCCGGGATCACCTTCGTGGGGCCGCCATCCACCGTTCTCGAGCTCACCGGCAACAAGGCCCGCGCCATCGCCGCGGCCAAGCAGGCGGGGGTGCCGACCCTCGCCGGTGTCGACCCCTCGACCGAGGTCGGCGCCCTGGTGGAGGCGGCCTCCGCGCTTCCGTTCCCGGTCTTCGTCAAGGCGGTCGCCGGTGGCGGCGGTCGCGGCATGCGGCGGGTCGACGACCCGGCCAAGCTGCGCGAGGCCGTCGAGGCCTGCATGCGCGAGGGCGAGGCCGCCTTCGGCGATCCCACCGTCTTCATCGAGCAGGCAGTCGTCGACCCTCGGCACATCGAGGTCCAGATCCTGGCTGACGGCACCGGCGGCGACGGCGACACCATCCACCTCTTCGAGCGCGACTGCTCGGTGCAACGGCGCCACCAGAAGGTCATCGAGATCGCACCGGCGCCGCGGCTCGACCCCGGTCTGCGGGACCGGATGTGCGCCGACGCGGTGCGCTTCGCGCGGTCGATCGGCTACCGCAACGCCGGCACCGTCGAGTTCCTCCTCGACCCGCACGGCAACTACGTGTTCATCGAGATGAACCCGCGGATCCAGGTGGAGCACACCGTCACCGAGGAGATCACCGACGTCGACCTGGTGCAGTCGCAGCTGCGGATCGCCGCCGGCGAGACGCTCGCCGACCTCGGGCTCTCCCAGGACTCGATCCGCATCCGCGGCGCTGCGCTCCAGTGCCGGATCACCACCGAGGACCCGGCCAACGACTTCCGCCCCGACACCGGCAAGATCACGACCTACCGCTCCCCCGGCGGCCCCGGCGTCCGCCTCGACGGTGGTACGACGTACAACGGCGCGGAGGTCAGCCCGCACTTCGACTCGATGCTCTCCAAGCTCACCTGTCGCGGCCGTACCTTCGATCAGGCAGTGCAGAAGGCACAGCGCGCGGTCGCGGAGTTCCGGATCCGCGGCGTGCGCACCAACCTCGGCTTCCTCCAGGCGGTGCTCACCGATCCCGACTTCACCGCCGGCGGGGTGACCACGTCGTTCATCGACACCCACCCGCAGCTGCTGGTGGCGCGGAAGTCGCGGGACCTCGGTGGCCAGCTGCTGCGCTACCTCGCCGAGACCACCGTCAACCAGCCGTACGGCGAGCCGCCGGTCGCGCTGGACCCGACCACCAAGCTGCCGCCGCTGTCGCTGGAGGTGCCGGCGCCCGACGGCACCCGGCAGCTGCTGCTCAAGGTCGGCCCGGACGAGTTCGCCCGCCGGCTCCGCGCACAGAACGAGGTCGCCGTCACCGACACCACCTTCCGCGACGCCCACCAGAGCCTGCTCGCCACCCGGGTCCGGACCGTCGACCTGCTCGGCGCAGCCGGGCACGTGTCGCGGATGACGCCGCAGCTGTGGTCGGCGGAGTGCTGGGGCGGGGCCACCTACGACGTCGCGCTGCGGTTCCTCTCCGAGGATCCGTGGGAGCGCCTTGCCGCGCTCCGTCAGGCGATGCCCAACATCTGCCTGCAGATGCTGCTGCGCGGGCGCAACACCGTCGGCTACACCCCCTACCCCACCGAGGTGACGACCGCATTCGTCGACGAGGCGGTCGCGACCGGCCTCGACGTCTTCCGGATCTTCGACGCCCTCAACGACGTCGAGCAGATGCGGCCCGCCATCGATGCGGTCCGCGCGACGAACACCGCGGTCGCGGAGGTGGCGCTGTGCTACACCGGCGATCTCTCGAACCCGGGCGAGCAGCTCTACACGCTGGACTACTACCTCCGTCTCGCCGAGCAGATCGTCGGGGCGGGCGCGCAGGTGCTCGCCATCAAGGACATGGCCGGCCTGCTGCGCGCTCCCGCAGCGCGGCGGCTGGTGACCGCGCTCCGCGAGCGTTTCGACCTGCCCGTCCACCTGCACACCCACGACACCCCCGGCGGCCAGCTGGCGACCCTGCTCGCCGCGATCGACGCCGGCGTCGACGCCGTCGACGCCGCCACGGCCTCGATGTCCGGTACGACGTCGCAGCCCTCCCTCACCGCGCTGGTCGCGGCGACTGACCACTCCGATCGAGAGACCGGGCTCGACCTGGGCGCGGTGAGCGCGCTGGAGCCCTACTGGGAGGCCGTGCGCCGTCTCTACGGGCCTTTCGAGTCAGGCCTCGCCTCCCCCACCGGCCGCGTCTACCGCCATGAGATCCCCGGCGGCCAGCTCTCCAACCTGCGCCAGCAGGCGATCGCCCTCGGGCTCGGCGAGCGCTTCGAGCAGGTCGAGGACATGTACGCCGCCGCCAACGACATCCTCGGCAACATCCCCAAGGTCACGCCGTCATCGAAGGTGATCGGCGACCTGGCGCTTGCGCTGGTCGGGCTCGGCGCCGACCCGGCCGAGTTCGCCGCCGACCCCGCCAGCTATGACATCCCCGGCTCGGTCGTCGGGTTCCTCCACGGAGAGCTCGGCGACCCGCCGGGCGGGTGGCCCGAGCCCTTCCGCACCAAGGCGCTCGCCGGTCGCGAGTGGACGCCGCCGTCGGCCGAGCTGTCGGAGGAAGACCGGCACGGACTCGCTGCGCCGTCAGCCGACCGCCGGCACACCCTCAACCGACTCCTCTTCCCCGGCCCGGCCAAGGACCTCGAGACCGCGCACGCGACGTACGGCGACGTCTCGCTGCTCCCGACCTTGGAGTACCTCTACGGACTCCGGGTCGGAGAGGAGCACGTCGTCGACCTCGAGGAGGGCAAGCGGCTCCTGCTGGGGCTGGAGGCGATCGGCGAGCCCGACGAGCGCGGCTACCGCACCGTGATGTGCCGGATGAACGGCCAGCTCCGGGCGATCCCGGTGCGCGACCTCAGCATCACCGCGGACTCGGAGGACTCCGAGAAGGCAGACCCGGGAGATCCCGACCACATCGCCGCGCCCTACCAGGGTGCGGTCACGGTGGTGGTCGCGGAGGGCGACGAGGTCGAGGCCGGAGCCACGCTCGCCACCATCGAGGCGATGAAGATGGAAGCGTCGATCACCGCACCGCGGGCAGGAAAGGTGGCCCGGCTGGGGTTCACCGGCACCCGGCCGGCCGAGGGTGGCGACCTGGTGGTCGTGCTCGACTGACGACGCCCCGGGAGCCCAGGCTAGGCCTCGCAGGCGGTCCTCACCTCGGTGGCGCACACGTCGCCACCCCGGCCACCATCACCGACGTCGAAGCCACGGTCACCGACGAGCAGGTCGTTGCCACCCAGCCCGCGCAGCCGGTCGTCGCCCCCCGAACCCCTGATGATCTCGCTCCGCGCGGAGCCGCTGAGCCGGTCATCCTTCTTCGTCCCGACCATCGCCACGATGCTGATCATGGTGACCATCCGGTCTCCCCACGTGGCCTTGCCGGTCGCGAGGCTCGCGGTCACGCTGCGGCGCACCTTCTCGAAGGAGATCGCGTCGTCACCCCGGCCGCCGTCGGCGACACCCGCGCCCTTGGTCAACACCTGGAACAGGTCCTGGCCTGGGCCGCCGCGCGAGATTCCGCCGCGCATCACGAAACGGTCGTTGCCCGCCCCGCCGAACGCGCGGCCGGTGCGGTGGACGATGAAGAGGTCCTTGCCGGCGCCGCCGTACGCCCTGCCTGACGAGATCCGGAGCACGTCCGCGTCGCCCAGACCGTAGACCCGGTCGTCTCCGCCGCCACCGGCCATGTCGTCGCGGCGGGCGCTGCCGTTGAGGATGTCGGCGTGGCGGCTGCCGATCAACCTTTCGAAGTGACCCAGCGTGTCGTGCCCGGCGCCATCCACCTCGCCGATACCCCATTGCGCGGTGATCGGGGTCGCCGAGTCGCGGTAGCTCACGATGTCCTTGCCCGTGCCGCCGGTGGCCTGATCGTCCCCGGCGCTCTCGATCACCAGGTCCGCGCCGCCCGCACCGCGGATCAGGTCGTCGTCGTCACCGCCACGGAGCACGTCGTTGCCGGTGCCGCCGCGCACCTGGTCGTTGCCGGCCTCCCCCCAGATCCTGTCGTCACCGGCCTCGCCGTCCAGCTTGTCCGCACCGGAACCGCCGTAGATGAAGTCCCTGCCGGGCCCGCCGCAGACGACGTCGTCGCCCCCGCGGCCGCGGAACTTGTCGTTGCCCGGGCCGAGCACGACGACATCGGCGAGCACGGTGCCCCGCAGGTCGTCGTCGCCGTTGGTGCCCATGATGGTGGCGGTCTGGCCTTGGCAGGTGGCCTGCGCCAGGGCGGGCGCAGGGGTCACTGCCGGGACGAGGGCGGCAGGGGCGAGCAGGACAACGGCAAGAGAGCGACGCATGCCCCCACAACGAGGCGGGCGTGATTCAGTGCCGGTCATTCCAGGGCCTTTCAAGACTTGAGACGGGTCAGTCCTTCCGCCACCAGGTGGACCGCAGCCCGAACGTAGTCCGGAACTCCTCTCCCGTCCGGGTGACGCGACCCCGGCTCCCGATGACGCGGAGCCGGAGGACCCGGCCGCCCCAGGCCCCGTGCTCGTCCTTCTTCCGGACCCGCAACCGCTGGAAGTCTCCGATCGCCGGGTAGGCGTCCTCGATCGCAGTCGCGGGGATGCGGTGGGACCAACGGTCCGCCGGGTCCCAGCGGTCCTCCTTCGCGACCTGGTAGGGCACCGAACCGGCGACGGTCCACCCCCCGTTGCTGCTGGAGAACTCGGTGAACGCCGGCCCGGCGTGCGAGCGGAGCACCTCGTGGGCGGTCGCCCGGATCGCGTCGTCGCTCGCCGGGTGGCGGTCGGAGAAACCGCCGTAGACCTGGCAGGACGTGGTGTCGCACAGGTCGTAGTACGACGCCCGCGGATGCATCCGGTGGTAGTCGGCGTACGTCCTGGCCGCGACGGCCTGCGCCCGCACGGCCTGGGGGTGCCACAGGGCCGGCACCTCGCGGGGTACGACGCCACGCAGATAGTCCTCGAGCCTCACCACGTTGACGGTGTCGCGCCCGCCGGGGGCGGCCGCGGAACGCAGCACGCCCTGGTAGCTGGTCACCCCGGCCGGCGTGACCAGCCCGATCGGGCGTCCGCCGGCGACGAACTCCGCTTCGCCCTTGATCGTGCGCACGGACCGCCACCGGCCCGTGTAGCCCGTGTAGACCGACAACCGGGTCGCTCCTCCCCCGCCGGCGACCGTCAGTCGCCAGCGCTGCGCGCCCTTGCGGGTGAGCGGCCACGAATCGCGGGTCCCCACCCGGCGCACGATCAGGTGGCGCCGGTCGCGCACCACGAGGTCGTCGGTGGTGTCGACGGAGAGCAGCACCCGGATCGATCCGCGGGCGGAGGCCAGGTCCAGCCCCGGGTAGTAGAACCGCAGGATCTGGCGGTAGGTCCGGCCGTGATCGGACGCGGCAGCCTGGGCGCCGTACTGCGACATGCCGCGGCCGTGGCCGTAGCCGCGGCCTTCGAGGGTGACCGACGCCGGGCCGGCCGCGGCGGCCGCTGCTGGTCCCGGCAAGGGGGCTGCAACCGGAACCGTTGCGGTGGCGATCGTCACGAATCCGACCACAGCGAGGCGGAGTCGGCGTGCGCGCATCGCTCGACGGTAACAACCGAATTCAACTATCCCGTCCGGCCGCCCTAGGATTTGGCGCTATGACCGAGATCCAGCAGGCCCCCGACGCGACCAGCACCGAGCCTGGTGCCGTCGTGGTACCGGACCGGCCTGCGCTCGAGGGCCTCGAGGACAAGTGGGCGCAGCGATGGAAGGCGGACCGGACCTACGCGTTCGACCGTACCCGGGAGCGCGCCGACGTCTACTCGATCGACACGCCGCCGCCGACCGTCAGCGGCAGCCTGCACGTCGGTCACGTCTTCTCCTACACCCACACCGACCTGATCGCCCGCTACCAGCGGATGGCCGGCAAGTCCGTCTTCTACCCGATGGGCTGGGACGACAACGGCCTGCCCACCGAGCGCCGCGTGCAGAACTACTTCGGCGTCCGTTGCGACCCGTCACTCCCCTACGACCCTGACTTCACCCCGCCGGAGAAGCCCGACGCCAAGCGACAGCTCCCGATCAGCCGGCCCAACTTCGTCGCGCTCTGCGAGCAGCTGGTCGAGCAGGACGAGGACGTCTTCGAATCGCTGTGGCGGACCCTCGGCCTCTCGGTCGACTGGGACACCAGCTACACGACGATCGGGCCGCGCGCCCGTGCTGTCAGCCAGCGGGCGTTCCTCCGCAACCTGGGTCGCGGCGAGGCCTATCTCCAGGAGGCCCCGACCCTCTGGGACGTGACCTTCCAGACCGCGGTCGCCCAGGCCGAGCTGGAGGCGCGCGACTACGCCGGCCATTACCACCGGGTGGCGTTCCATCCCGTCGATCCGGCCGTCGATCCGGCCACCGGCGCGGTGACCGCTGACGTCTATGTCGAGACCACCCGGCCCGAGCTGATCGCGTCGGTCGTGGCGCTCATCGCGCACCCTGACGACGAGCGCTACCAGTCGCTGTTCGGCACCACGGTGACCTCCCCTGTCTTCGGCGTGGAGGTCCCGGTGCTCGCCCACCCGGCGGCAGAGATGGACAAGGGCGCCGGCATTGCGATGTGCTGCACCTTCGGCGACCTGACCGACGTCCAGTGGTGGCGCGAGCTCCAGCTGCCGGTCCGTACCGTGATCGGTCGCGACGGACGCTTCCACCGCGAGACGCCGGAGTGGCTCCAGGCGCCGACGGCGTCCGCCGCCTGGGTCGACCTGGCCGGGAAGACCGTCTTCTCCGCCCGGGAGGCGATGGTCGCCAAGCTCCGCGAGACCGGTGACCTCGACGGCGAACCCACACCGACCCAGCGGATGGCGAACTTCTACGAGAAGGGCGACAAGCCGCTGGAGATCGTCTCCACCCGCCAGTGGTACATCCGCAACGGCGGCCGCGATGCCACGATCCGCGGGCAGATGCTCGCCCGCGGAGCAGAGGTCGAGTGGCTCCCGCCGCACATGCGCCACCGGTTCGACAACTGGGTCGGCGGGCTCAACGGCGACTGGCTGATCTCGCGGCAGCGGTTCTTCGGGATCCCGTTCCCCGTCTGGTACCCGCTCGACAGTGAGGGCGAGCCCGACTACGCCGGACTGTTGCTGCCCACCGAGGCGGAGCTCCCGCTCGACCCGTCGACGCAGGCACCGGCGGGCTACACCGAGGACCAGCGCGGCAAGCCCGGCGGCTTCGTGGGCGACCCCGACGTCATGGACACGTGGGCGACGTCGTCGCTCACCCCGCACATCGCCGGCGGCTGGGTCGAGGACGAGGACCTGTGGCAGCGGGTCTTCCCGATGGACCTGTGCACCCACGCCCACGACATCATCCGCACCTGGCTGTTCAGCCGGGTCGTCCGCGCGCACTTCGAGAACGGCACGTCGCCGTGGTCGCACGCGATGATCTCCGGCTTCATCGTCGACCCGGACCGCAAGAAGATGTCGAAGTCCAAGGGCAACGTCGTGGTGCCCAACGAGATTCTCGACAAGTACGGCGCTGACGCGGTCAGATGGCGGGCCGCGATCGCCCGGCCGGGTCTCGACTCGCCGTTCGACGAGACCCAGATGAAGGTCGGGCGCCGGCTGGCGATGAAGGTGCTGAACGCCTCGAAGTTCGTGCTCGGCAGCGTCGGGGCAACGAAGTTCAGCCCGTCGCTCGTCGGAGAGCAGGTCGACGCCGCGCTGCTGGGCCGTCTCGCGAGCATCATCACCAAGGCAACCGAGGCTTTCGAAGCCTACGACTACAGCACCGCGCTCGAGGTCACCGAGAAGTTCTTCTGGGAGTTCTGCGACGACTACCTCGAGCTGGTCAAGGAGCGGGCGTACGCCGACGACGGACACGCGTCCGCGTCGGCCAGGGCGACGCTCGCGTTCGCGCTGCACGTGCAGCTGAGGCTGCTCGCACCGTTCCTGCCCTACGTGACCGAGGAGGTCTGGTCGTGGTGGCAGGAGGGCTCGATCCACCGGGCCGGATGGCCCACGGTCAACGAGCTCGGCACCGCCGGTGCGGTCGACGGTTCAGCCGTCGACGCAGTCGCGGCGGCGCTTGCCGGCATCCGTGGCGCCAAGTCGCAGGCGAAGGTCTCGATGCGTACCGCGCTCGACCGGGTGGAGATCAGTGGCCCCGAGGAGCTGGTCCGCCACGCCGAGGCCGCGTCCGCTGACCTGCGAGCCGCCGGGAAGATCGTCGGCGAGCTGGTCTTCACCGTCGTCCCCGAGGCCGGCGAGCTCTCGGTGGCGGCGGAGATCGCCGAGCCACCAGCCAACTAGTGGTCGGTGGCCGCGGGAAGCCGCTCCGCGGATGACCTACGCGTCGTCCTACCTGACCTACCTGTCGGAAGATCGAAGCAGTACGACAGGTAGGTCAGGTAAGACGGGCGGTGAGGTAGGTCAGGTAGGTCAGGTACGACGGGCGGTCGCGAGCGTCAGCCACGGCGGCGGCGGATCTCTTCGTTGATCGCGGGCACGACCTCGTGCAGGTCTCCGATCACGGCGTAGTGCGCCTTGGCCACCATCGGCGCCTCGGCGTCGATGTTGATCGCCAGGATCGCCTTCGCGCTCGAACACCCGGCCCAGTGCTGGATCGCGCCGGAGATGCCGCAGGCGACGTACAGGTCCGGGGAGATCCGGCTGCCGGTCTGACCGATCTGCTCGTGGTGAGGTCGCCACCCGAGGCTGGTGACCACGCGGGAGACCCCCAGTTCGCCATCGAGCAGCCCGGTCAGCTCGAGCAGGTCGTCGAACTTGTTCGAGCCCCCCGCGCCACGACCGGCGCCGACCACCACCCGCGCCGACTTCAACCCTCCGGACCTGTCGGGTGCCGGCGGCTCCGACGACACCGCCCGGGCGACCAGGTCGGCCGCGGCCACCTCAGGGCTGGCCAGGACCAACCGCCCGGCACCCGGCGTCTCCGCGGGCTTCGCCTCCACCGCGTGGCCGGCGACCGCGAACACCGCCGGTCGCTCGGAGAGCACCATCTCCTCGATCACCGCGCCACCCAGGACCTGCCGGGTCACCGTGAACGGCGTCAGGCCGTCGAACGACACGACGTTGGCCGCCATCGCGACGTCCGCGCGCGCCGCCACGTGAGCCAGCACCTCCAGACCGCGCGGAGTGCCGGCGGCGGTCACGACCACAGACCCGGTCATCTCCCGCACCGACAGCACCGCGCTCGCCCAGCAGGCACCGCCGTACGCAGAGAACGCGTCCCCGGTGACGTGGTGCACGTCCCGGACGCCGTACGACGCCAGTTGCTCGGCGACCTGCTCCGGCGGATCGGCAAGCTCGCCGATCACGACCGCGTCCACCGGGACCCCGCCGCCGGCCGCGGACAGCCCGCGCGCGAAGGTAATCGTCTCGCGGGACACCTCAGCGACGCCCGAGGCGTCCGTCTCCACCAGCACCAGGATCATCGGGACACCACTCCGAGCTTCTCGAAGAGGTCGACCACCGCCGGCGCGGCCCCGGCGCCCTTGCCGAGCACCTGGACGCTGCTCGGTTGCGGCGGCGGGAGCAGCAGCCGAACCCGCTGAGAACCGCTCGGCTTCGCCGTCGGCGGACGCACCTCGACCTCGACCTTCTTCGCCTTCATCCGGCCCGGCACCGTCGGGTAGCGCGGCTCGACACCGCCCTCGAGCACAGTGACGACGGCGGGGAGCGGCACCCGGTAGACCTCGTGCCCGTCGGGGCCCTTCACCTCGGCGACGACGTAGTCGTCCTCGACCCGCACCGTGTCGGCCCCGTTGACCACCGGGCGGGCGAGCTCGTAGGCGAGCCGGATGCCGACCTGGAAGTCGCCGCTGTCGGCCGCGTCGTTGCCCAGCAGCACCAGGTCGTGCGACCGCCCCGATGCCTCGTGGTCCCGCACTGCTGCGGCGATCTCGCGGGCGACGTCCGCCGGCCCGAACGCGCCCGCGTCGGCCTCGACGTGGACGGCGGCGGTGCAGCCGACGGCGAGCGCCGCGCGCAGCTGCTCGACGGCCTCCGGCGCGCCGAGGGTCAGCACCGTCGCCGTCCCGTCCGTGGCGGCGGCGGTCTGGACGGCGATCTCGACGGCGCACTCCTCGTGGCTGCTCATCGTGTAGCCGGCGTACCGCCCGTCCACGGCGAGACCGTCCTCGGTCAGCACGACCTCGCCGGAGGTGTCGACGACCCGCTTCACGCAGACGAGTACGCCGAGGGGCGCAGTCATCGGATGCGCTCGTTCGCCGGGTCGAGCAGGGGCGTCGCGTCCACCGAGCCGACGGTGACCGGGTAGAGCTCCTCCATGTACGACACGGCGAGCTGGTTGCCGGCCACTGCCTGGTCGGGTGGCAGGTAGGCCAGCAGCACGTGCTTGCCGAGCGAGGGCGCCGAGCCGGCGGTGGTCACGTAGGGGTGACGCCCGTGGCCGTCGATCAGGCTGCCGCCGTCGCGGGTGAGGATCGGCTCGCCGCCGAGCATGTAGCGCTTGATGCCGGACGAAGAGGTGTGCTCGTCGACGGTCAGCGTGCAGAGCACCGTCCTGGGCGGCTCCTCGCGCTGCTTCAGGTAGGGCTCCTTGCCGACGAAGTCGGCTGCCTTCACCTTGGGACGCTGCATCCCGGCCTCGATGATCGTCCGCTCGGAGTCGAGCTCGAACCCGAACGCGCGGTAGCCCTTCTCGATCCGTCCCGTCGTGCCGTAGACGCCGATCCCGACCGGGCGGGCGCCGTGTGACTCGCCCGCGGCGAGCAGGGCCTCCCACACCGCAGCGGCGTCGTTCATCCCGACGTAGAGCTCCCATCCGAGCTCGCCGACGTAGGAGATCCGAGATGCCAGCACGGTGATGCCGTCGACGGCGATCTCGCGGCAGGTGAGGAACCCGAAGCCCTCGTCGGAGACGTCCTCGGAGGTCAGCGAGGACAAGATGTCGCGGGCCCGCGGCCCCCACAGCCCGATCGTCGACACCTCGTCGGTGACGTCGGTCAGCGTGGTGGCTCCACCGTCGGCGAGGAGCTGGTCGGTGAACGTCTTCCGGTCGACCTGGCCGTGGGCGCCGCCGGTGACCACCCGGAAGTGGTGGTCGCCGAGGCGCATCACGGTCAGGTCGGAGATGAACCCGCCGGCCCCGTTGAGCACCGGGGTGTAGATGACCTTCCCGACCGCCACGTCGCACTGCGCGACGCAGGTCCGCTGAACGGTCGCGAGCGCACCGGGGCCGATGATGTCGAGGATCTGGAAGGCCGACAGGTCGATCACGCCGGCGGCCTCCCGCATCCGGAGGTGTTCGGCGTTGATGATCGGGCTCCACCAGCGCGCGTCCCATTCGTGCTCGCGCGGCATCACGGCGTCGCCGTACTCCTCGAGCAGGTCGGCGTTGGACTCGTACCAGTGCGGCCGCTCCCAGCCCGCGGTCTCGAAGAAGAACGCACCGAGCTTCTTCTGCGACTCGTGCATGGGTGCGACGCGCTGGCCGCGATCGGACTCGTACTGCTCAGCGGGGTGGATGATCCCGTAGGTCTTGATGAACGACTCGGTCGTGCGCAGCCGGGTGTGCTCGCGACGCAGCTGGTGCTCGTGGAAGCGGGCGATGTCGCTGTGGCTGATGTCGATCTCGGAGTGACCGTGCGTCATCCACTCCGCGACCGCCCGGCCGACGCCCGGGCCCTCCTTGATCCACACCGCGGCCGCCGTCCAGAGGCCCTTCACCTGGCTCTCGCCGAGGATCGGCGAGCCGTCGCAGGTGAGCGACAGCAGCCCGTTGATGGCGTAGCGCATCTCGGCGCCCTCGGCGCCGAGCAGCTCGGGCATCAGCTCGTAGGCCTGCTCGAGCTGCGGGTCGAAGTCGTCGGAGGTGAAGGGCATCTCCGTCGGCGACAGCTTCGCCTGGTCGATGGTCGGGATGTCCTCCGGCTCGTGGAGGATCGCGCGGTGGGCGTAGGACCCGACCTCCATGTCGGCGCCGTGCTGGCGCTCGTAGCAGAAGGTGTCCATGTCGCGGACGATGGGGAAGTTGATCTCACCGGTGATCTCGTCGTCTTGCCCCGCCAGCTGGGGACACGGGCCGACGCTGATCATCTGATGGACGGCCGGGGTCAACGGGATGCTCACACCGGCCATGTCGCCGATCTTCGGGCTCCACACGCCGCACGCGATCACGACGTGCTCGGCGTCGATGTCGCCGACGTCAGTGCGCACCCGGCTGATCCTTCGCCGACCATCCGCTCCCTCTTCGGTGTCCAGGCCGACGACCTCGACATTGGGTACGACGGTCAACGCACCGGTCTCCATCGCGCTCTCCCGCATGATGGTGCCCGCGCGCAGCGAGTCGACGACACCGACGCCCGGTTGCCAGAACGCACCGATGAACTGGTCGGGCTCGATGAACGGGACCTTCTCCTTGACGAACGCCGGCGAGACCAGCTCGGCCTCGATCCCCCACGCCTTGGCGCTGGACATCCGGCGGCGCAGCTCTTCCATCCGCTCCTCGGTCCGGGCGATCTCGAAGCCACCGGACTGCGTGAAGACCCCCATCTCCTGGTACTGCTTCACCGAGTCGAGCGTGAGGTCAGTGATCTCTCGGGAGTGGTCGACCAGGAAGATGAAGTTCGACGCGTGGCCGGTCGAGCCGCCCGGGTTGGGCAACGGCCCCTGGTCGATCTGCACGATGTCGCGCCAGCCTAGGCGGGCCAGGTGGTGCACCAGGCTGTTGCCGACGATGCCGGCGCCGATGACGACGACGCGTGCCGAGTTGGGGACGGTAGCCATGGGTGACTTCTTCCGGTGGTCGAGAGTGCTTGCGTTGTTGCGTATTACGCATCAGTTTGCGCAATGCGAGACACCTTAGAATCACCCGCGCCCGGCCGGGTGTCAATCCCCGACCGGGCGCGCGATGTCCTTCAGATGCTCAGCCGGCCGGTAGCCAGGCCTCGACCTTGTCGGGGTTCTCCGCGACCCACTGCGCCGCCGCGTCCTCGGGGGACATGCCGTCCTCGGAGATGTACTTCGCCACCACGTTCTGGTCCTCGTTGGTCCACTCGAAGTTCTGCACCAGCTCGACGCCCGGACCGCCCTCCTCGACCCACGAGGTCGACGCGATCTTCTTCAGGATCGTCTCCGGGTAGTCGCAGTCGACGCCCGCCGGGTCGGCCTGGCAGCCGTCCTCGTACGGCGGCAGCTCCACGTTCGCGAGCGGCAGCTCGGCGAAGAGCCACTGCGGCTCGTAGAAGTAGCCGATCAGGAACTCCTTGTTCGCCTCCGCCTGCTGGAAGGCAGTGATGCTCGCGGCCTCGCTGCCGGAGAAGACCACCTCGAAGTCGAGGTCGAGGTTGCTGACGATCGCCTCGTCGAACTGGACGTACGACGGGTCCGCGCCGAGGAACTGCCCCTTGCCACCGGTCTCCGAGGTTGCGAACTCAGCGGCGTAGTCGTTGAGGTTCTCCCAGTCCAGGATGTCGGGGTGCTCCTCGGCGAGCCACGGCGGGACGTACCAGCCGATGATCCCTACGTTGCCCTGCGGCCCGAAGTCCATCGCGCTGCCATCACCCTGCTCGGCGAAGAACTTCTTCTCCAGGTCCGGGTGGCCCCAGTCCTCGATGACCACGTCGACCTCGCCGGTGCCGAAGCCCTGCCAGGAGACGTCCTCCTTGAGGTCCTTGTAGGTGACCTTGCAGCCGAGCGTCTCCTGGGCAACGGTGCCGACGACATAGGCACTCGCCTCGTAGCCCACCCACGGGTTGATCGCCATGTTGATGTCGCCGCAGTCGCCGAGCTCGGCGGCCCGGTCCTGGTTGGCCTTGGTCTCGTCCCCGATGCTGCCGCCGTCCCCGCAGGCGGTGAGAGTGAGCGTCACACCCACCGCAACCGAGGTCAGGGCGGCCATCCGCCTTCTTGGATTTCGCACTGTCGCTCTCCTTGGTTGTTGGTGTTGCGAGTGCACTGCTACCGAGCTGTCTTCTGCGCGGCACCCCGCGCGATCCGGTCCACCATGATCCCGAGCAGGACGATGCTGATCGCGGCCGCGGCGCCGAAGCCCCACTCCTCGGAGCGGGCGAAGCCGAGGACGACGTCGTAGCCCAGGCCACCGGCACCGACCAGGCCACCGATGACCGCCATCGCCAGGACGTAGAGCAGGCCCTGGTTGGTGGCGAGGACCAGCGATCCCCGCGCCATCGGCAGCTGGACCTTGACGATCTCCTGCCACGTCGTGGATCCGGAAGATCGGGTGGCCTCGAGCGTGGTCGGTGAGACCGCCTTGACTCCGTCGGCTACGAGCTTGATGGCCACCGGCGCCGCGTAGACGACACCGGCCACGATCGCGGTGAACCGGGTCGGGCCGAAGAGTGCCAGCACGGGGATCAGGTAGACGAACGGCGGGATGGTCTGGCCGGCGTCCAGCAGCGGCCGGATCACCAGGTCCAGCTTCGGGTTTCGGGCCATCCAGACACCGAAGACCAGCGCCAGGATCATGACCAGCACGGTGCCGACCAGGGTCATGTTGAGGGTGATCATCGCGTGGTTCCAGAGCCCGAAGTAGAGGAGCCCGGCGATGCAGACGACCGTCGACCCGAGCGCGCGAAGCCCGCCCAGCGCGAATGCCAGCGCCAGGAGGGCGGTTGCGACCAGCCACCACGGCGACTCCGCCAGCAGCGACTCCAACGGGTTGAGCAGGACGGTGCTGATCAGGTCCTTGAAGCCCTGGGTGAGGTCTCGGAAGGTGTCGGTGAACCACTCGAAGAAGTCGTTGACCCACCCCTCGAGCCGGGACTGCCAGCTGGTCTCGCCGAACTCGGCCGCCCAGCTGTAGTTGCGCGAGAGGTAGAGGCAGACGACGACCGGTGCTCCGGCGGCAGCCAGCACGATCCGCCGCTGCTTCAGGTCGATGCCGCCTCGCGCCGCACGCTCGCCGTACTCGCTTGCCGCCGTTGTGGTCCGGTCGAGCATGATCGCCATGATCACGATCAACAGGCCGGGCACGAACGCGCCGCCGACGTTGACCGTCTTCAGGTAGTCGAGCACCGGCTGGCCGAGACCCGGACCGTCCACGAATGCGGCGATCGTGGCCATCGACAGTGCGGCGAGGGTCGTCTGGTTCAGACCGACCACGATGGTCCGGCGGGCCATCGGCAGCTGGACCTTTCTGAGCCGCTGCCAGCCTGTCTGACCGGCGGAGTCGGTGGCCTCGATCGTCGGCGCCGAGACCGAGCGGATCCCGTGCCCCGCGACCCGGATGATCGGTGGCAGCGCGTAGAGCAGTGTGCAGACGACGGCGCCCGACGCCCCGATGCCGAAGAACAGGACGATCGGTGCCAGGTAGACGAAGGTCGGCAACGTCTGGAGCACGTCGAGGATCGTTGTCATGACCGCGTGGACGGCTCTGCTGCCAGTGCCCATCAGCACCGCGAGCGGCATCCCGATCAACACCGATACCCCGACCGCGACGAAGGTGATGATCAGCAGGTCGATGGCATCCGACCAGTAGCCGAAGACACCGAACGAGACGAACGCCAGCCCGATCAGGACCGAGATTCGCCAGCCCGCCACAGCGAGCCCGATCCAGACCGCCACCGCGGTGACGCCCAGCCAGCCGACCTCCGGTACCGGACGCGGGAAGTTCTCGACAGAGATCATCCGCTGCAACCAGTCGACGGCCGAGGTGAACCAGCTGCCGATCTCGTAGGTGAGCTGGATGATCGGGTTCTCGTTGCGGCTTCCGATCACGTCGTCGCGGAACTCGGTGAGCCTCTTCTGCACGTCCGTGCGCTCCCGGCCGGCCAGCTCCAGGGTGTCGTTGCCTTTGGTCACGGCCCAGATGACGACCCAGAGCGCGAGGATGCCCAGGGACCAGATCCAGCGTGAGAACGCCAGCCGCTGAGCGGGCTCCGCGGGCTGCAGCTTGTCCGGCTGGAGACCGCCAGCCCGCGGCGGACCAAGACCGACACTCATGCGTGCGCCTCTTCCTCCGCGACGACCACCCGCAGGATCGCGTCGTCGTCGACGATCCCGATCACCCGCTCGTCGGCATCGACGACCCGCACCGGGTGCTCAGAGGCCAGCGCCGCCTTGGCCGCCTGGCGCACGATCGTGTCCGACGACATCACCGGGCCTTCCATCGAGTCACCTGCCCGCACGTCGCGCATCACCCACTTGAGCGTCAGCACGTGGGAACGCGGCACCTCCGACACGAAGTCGCGCACGTAGTCGTCCGCCGGCGCACCGACCACCTCGTCAGGCGCGCCGACCTGCACCATCTCGCCGTCGCGCATGATCAGGATCCGGTCGCCGAGCTTGAGCGCCTCCTGGAGATCGTGGGTGATGAAGACCATGGTCTTGCCGAGCTCGTGGTGGAGCCGGATCACCTCGTTCTGCATGTCCCGGCGGATCAGCGGATCCAGTGCGGAGAACGGCTCGTCGAAGAGCAGGATGTCGGGCTCGCCCGCCAGCGCCCGGGCCAGCCCGACCCGTTGCTGCATCCCACCCGAGAGCTGGTCAGGGTACGACGTCTCGAACCCGTCGAGGCCTACCAGCGAGACGACCTCGGCCGCCTTCGCCCGCCGTTCCTTCTTGCCCATGCCGCGGATCTCCAGCCCGTACGCGACGTTGTCGATCACCTGCCGGTGCGGCAGCAGGCCGAAGTGCTGGAAAACCATCGAGACCTTCTTGCGCCGCAGGTCGCGGAGCTCCGCATCGGACGCATTGGTCACGTCGACACCGTCGAGCTGCACGGTGCCTGCGGTCGGCTCGATCAGCCGGGTGAGGCACCGGACGAGCGTCGACTTGCCCGACCCCGAGAGCCCCATCACCACGAACACCTCGCCCGGTGCCACCTCGAACGAGACGTCCTTGACCCCCGCCACGCAGCCGGTCTTCTCCTTGAGCTCCGCCCTCGCGAGGTCGGCGTCGGGAGTGCCGATGATCTTGTCGGAGCGTGCACCGAAGATCTTCCACAGGCCCTCGACCTGCACAGCTGCGTCGGTTCCACGATCCGTGGTGCCAGGCTCTTCGACGGTGGTCATCGGGTGTCCTTGCTGTTGCGGCTGTCGCCGGATGGATGGCGAGCGGCGGCCCCCGACTCGGGCGCCGATGGCGCACCGTCGTCGGTCACGACGTCCTCACCGTGGCGCACCAGGTGCAGGTAGGACATGTGCCGTTCGTACTGGTCGAGGACGTCACCCACCAGCTGCTCGTGGGAGTAGCCGGTGACGCTGTAGCCCTGCGTGCCCTCGGGGAGGTGTACCTCCGTGCGGTAGTAGATCTCCTTGCTCAACCGCCCGACGGCGTACGTCGGTGCGCGGCTCGGTCGCGGCGCCAGGCGGTAGACGAACGCCGGCTCGTCCTGCCCCAGATCGGTGTGCAGCACCATGCCCGCCAGTCCTTGCGTGGGCGTGCTCTCGGCGACGGTCGTCGGCAGGCCGTGCTCGTTCAGCGCGGCGGCGACCTCCTCGAGAGCGGGCCTGGCCACCTCCGCCATGAAGCGGGTCGTCTCCTCCAGGCTCGGATAGGTGACGCTGTGCCGCAGTCGTTGCGCCACACTGGCGGCGCCATGCACCCGCCCGGAGTGCCGTGCCGCGGACAGCGCCGCCGGAAGCGAGAACCGAACGCTCTCGTCCTTGTAGGACTCCAGGCGCAGCGACCGATATAGGCCCACTGCGACCAGCGCCAGGACCACCGAGAACGGCAGCCCCATGATGATGGTGGCGCTGGTCAGCGTCGTCAACCAGGCATCGCCGCCGGCGAACATCATCGCCAGGGTCAGAGCGCCGATCGCCACGGACCAGAAGATGCGGACCCAGATCGCGCAGTCCGCCATGGGGTGCGGCAGCTTCGAGGTGAAGTTGCCCAGGACCAGGGCACCACTGTCGGCCGAGGTGACGTAGTAGAGGAAACCCGTCAGCGTGGCCACGAAGATGATCAGACCGCCGGCCGGGAGGTTGTCCAGGAAGGCATAGAAGCCCTGCTCGAACGACTCGCCCGCCACGCCTTTGAACTCCTCGTCCCCGCCACGGATCCTGACGATCGCGCTGTTGCCGAAGATCGAGACCCACAGCAGGATGAACGTGAACGGGATGACCATGACACCGACCAGGAACTGGCGGATCGTCCGACCGCGCGAGATCCGAGCGAGGAACAGCCCGACGAAGGGCGCCCAGGCCACCCACCACGCCCAGAAGAACAGCGTCCACAGGTTCTTCCAGGCCGACACGTCGCTGTTGCCGAGCTCCTCGTAGGCCATCGTGTCGAAGCTCATCCCGGGCAGGTGGCTCAGGTAGTCACCGGTGTTCATCACCAGCGAGTTGAGCAGGAACGCGGTCTGGCCGCTGAAGAGCACGAAGAGCATGAGAGCCAGCGAGAGCAGCACGTTGAGCTCCGAGATCCGCCGGATGCCCTTGTCCACACCGGACACCGCGGAGATCGTCGCGAGCACCACGGCGACCACGACCAGGCCGAACTGCGCCGCCTTCCCCTGATCGATTCCCCACATCACGTCGAGTCCCACGTTGAGCAACGCGATGCTGATGCCCAGCGAGGTCGCGATGCCGAAGATCGTGCCGAGGACAGCCGCGATGTCGATGCCGTCCCCCACCCGACCGTGCACCCGCTTGCCGAAGATCGGGTACAAGGCCGACCGGATCGACAAGGGCATGCCGTGCCGGAAGGCGAAGTAGCCGAGCGCCATGCCCATCACGGCGTACATCGCCCAGCCGCTGACGCCGTAGTGGAACAGGGTCCAGGTGACGGCCTGCTCGGCAGCTTCGACCGTCTCTGCCTCACCTGTCGGCGGGTAGAGGAACTGCGAGACCGGCTCGGCGACGGAGTAGAACATCACGTCCGCTCCGATGCCGGCGGCGAACAGCATCGCGGTCCAGGTGAACATGCTGTACTCCGGGCGCGATTCCTCCGGGCCGAGTCGGTAGCGGCCGAACCGGGACAGGCACACGATCAGGACGAAGGCGATCAGTGCGGCGCTGAGCGCGAAGTACCACCATCCGAAGTAGTCGGAGATCCACGCCACCACTTCGCCGATCGCAGTGCTCGAGCTGTCCGGCGCAAGCAGCGTGTAGAGCGTGAACGCCACCACGGTGCCGGCCGAGCCGAAGAACACCACCTTGTTGATGCGCGGGCGGGCGCCGGCGCCGCCGTCGCCGCCGTCGCCATCAGTTGCAGGCTCACCGGGAGAAGCCGGCATCCGGTCGGGAAGGTGTCGACTCACGGTCGCTCCCTCGGGTCGTTGCGGCTGTCACCGGGTGGATGGAGAGGGCTGCCATCGCGATGGCGGTAGTAAGGCACGTCGATCGGTGGCAGCGGCGTGTTGCCGACGATCAGGTCCGCCGCCTTCTCCGCCACCATCATCACCGGCGCGTAGATGTTGCCATTCGTGACGAACGGGAAGACGGAGGCGTCGACGACGCGCAGCCCCTCGGTCCCGTGGACCTTCATCGTGGTCGGATCGGTCACCGACATCTCGTCGATGCCCATCCGGGCCGTGCAGGACGGGTGCAGGGCGGTCTCGGCGTCAGCTCGCACCCACTCCAGGATCTCCTCGTCGGTCTCGACCGAGGGGCCGGGTGAGATCTCACCGTCGTTGTACGGCGCGAAGGCAGGTTGGTTGAGGATGTCGCGCGCCACCCGGATCGCCTCGACCCACTCCTTGCGATCGGTGGGCGTCGACAGGTAGTTGAACAACATCGACGGGTGCTCGCGCGGATCCCTGGACTTGATCCGCACGTGGCCCCGCGTGTCGGCGTACATCGGGCCGATGTGGACCTGGTAGCCGTGGCCCTCGATGGGCGAGGTGCCGTCGTACCGGATCGCGATCGGGAGGAAGTGGAACATCAGGTTCGGATAGTCCACGTCGTCGTTGCTGCGCGCGAAGCCGCCGCCCTCGAAGTGGTTCGTCGCGCCCAGCCCCTTGCGCTGGAACAGCCACTGGTAGGCAATCTTCGGGCGCTGGTGCCAGGCCAGCCCGGGGGCGATGGAGACCGGCTGCTTGGAGGCGTACTGGATGTAGACCTCGAGGTGGTCCTGGAGGTTCTCGCCGACGCCTGGCAGGTGGTGCACGAGAGGTACGTCGCGCTCCTTCAGCAGGGCCTCGTCCCCGACGCCGGAGAGCTGGAGCAGCTGCGGGGTGTTGATCGCACCCCCACAGAGGATCACCTCGCCGGCGTCGACCGAGTGCCGCCGACGCGCGCGCTCGTAGTCGACGCCGACCGCTCGCTTGCCCTCGAACCGGACGCGAGTCACCAGCGTGAGGGTGCGGACGGTGAGGTTCTTCCGACTCCGGACCGGGTGCAGGTAGGCGCGGGCGGCCGAGAGGCGGCGGCCGCGGTAGACGTTGCGGTCGAACCTCGCGAACCCCTCCTGGCGGTAGCCGTTGACGTCGTCCGTGAGCGGGTACCCGGCTTCCACCGTGGCGCGGAAGAACGCGTCGAAGAGAGGATTGGTCGCCGGGCCCCGCTCCAGCTTGAGCGGGCCGTCGCCACCGCGCCAGTCGTCAGCGCCGGTC
This sequence comes from uncultured Actinomycetota bacterium, assembly GCA_963756795.1. Classification (GTDB taxonomy): domain Bacteria; phylum Actinomycetota; class Actinomycetes; order Propionibacteriales; family Nocardioidaceae; genus Nocardioides. The sequence continues at coordinate 150,117 of CAVWPK010000012.1, forward strand.
AGGCAGTTCTCCATCCGCTTGAAGTAGGGCAGGCAGTGGAGGTAGTCCCAGTCCTTCATGCCAGGCTCCCGCGCCCACCGCTCGTAGTCGAGCGGGTTGCCGCGCTGGAAGATCATCCCGTTGATGCTGCTCGAGCCGCCGAGCACCTTGCCGCGGGCGTGGAAGACGCGTCGGCCGCCGAGGTCCGGCTCGGGATCGGTCTCGTACTTCCAGTCGTAGAACCGGCTGCCGATCGGGAACGGCAGCGCAGCCGGCATGTGGATGAACGGGTCGATCCGGTAGTCCGACCGACCGGCCTCGAGGACGAGCACGCGGGTGCCCGGATCGGCAGAGAGGCGGTTGGCGAGGGCGCAGCCGGCAGAGCCGCCGCCGACGATGACGTAGTCGTACCTCTCCGCGCCCATGCCGTCCCCCGCTAGCCCGTGAACCAGCGTTGTTCAACCGGACGGATGTTGTGCCACACGTGCTTGGTCTCCCGGTACTCGTCGAGGCCTGCCATCCCGAGCTCGCGGCCGGTGCCGGACTGCTTGTAGCCGCCCCACTCGGCCTGCGGGACGTAGGGGTGGTAGTCGTTGATCCACACCGTGCCCATCCGCAGCCGGGCCGCAACCCGCTCCGCCTTGCCGGCGTCCTGGGTCCAGACCGCGCCCGCGAGGCCGTAGATGCTGTCGTTGGCGAGCGCCACCGCGTCGTCCTCGCCGGCGAAGGTCTCGACCGTCAGCACCGGTCCGAACGACTCGTCCTGGGTGACCGCCATGTCGCTCGTGCAGCCGTCCAGGATCGTCGGCAGGTAGTAGAACCCCTCGGCGAGGGCCGGGTCATCGGGACGACGGCCGCCGCACCTCAGGAGGGCGCCCTCGGCGAGCCCCGCAGCGACGTACGCCTCGACCTTGTCGCGATGGGCGGCGCTGGTCAGCGGCCCGGTCTCGGCCTTCTCGTCGAAGGGGCCGCCGAGGCGGATCCGCTCGGCCCGCCGCACGAGTGCGTCGACGAACGTGTCGTGGATCGACTGCTCCACCAGCAGCCGGGCGCCGGCCGAGCAGACCTGGCCGGAGTGCAGGAACACCGCGGTGAGCGCGTAGTCGAGCGCGACGTCGAGATCGGCGTCGGCGAAGACGATGTTGGGGTTCTTGCCGCCCAGCTCGAGCGCCACCTTCTTCACCGTGGGCGCGGCGGCAGCCATGATGGCGCGGCCGGTCGCGAGCCCGCCGGTGAAGGAGACCAGGTCGACCCGCGGGTCGGTCGACAGCGGGCCTCCCGCGTCCGGGCCGGCGCCCAGCACCAGATTGGCGACGCCGACGGGCAGGCCGGCCTCCTCGAGGAGGCGCATCAGGTGGATCGCCGAGTGCGGAGTGAGCTCGCTGGGTTTCAGCACGAAGGTGTTGCCGGCGGCCAGGCACGGCGCGACCTTCCACGACACCTGGAGCAGCGGGTAGTTCCACGGCGTGACCAGGCCGCACACGCCGATCGGCTCGTGCACGATCCGGCTGACCACGTCGGGGTTGCCGGTGTCGACCATCCGTCCGGCATCCTCGGCGCCGACCCGGCCGTAGTGGCGGAAGACGGAGACGACGTCGTCGACGTCGTACTCGGACTCCACCAGGCGCTTGCCGGTGTCGAGCGACTCCATCCGCGCCACCGCGTCCTTGTCCCTCACCAGCAGGTCCGCGACCCGCAGCAGCAGGTCACCGCGCTCGCGCGCCGATGTGGCGGGCCACGGGCCGGTGTGGAACGCGCGATGCGCTGCTCCGATCGCAGCACCGGTGTCGTCCGCCGATCCCTCGTCGACCTCGGCGACCAGGGTGCCGTCCGCGGGACAGCGGATCTCGCGTCGACGCCCGGAGACGGCGGAGCGCCACTGCCCTTCGACGTAGAGATCCGGCACGGGCGCACCCCTCTCTCACGGATCCAGGCGTTGCGCATGGCGCAGCAAACCGCCTCCACCGCAACGCGGCATGTCCTTGAGAATGCTGCGCGACCGTCGCTGCGTCAAGGACCGCGCACGATCCGTGGCCTAGCGGTGGCCCCACCCCAGGCGGTGGGAGACCTCATCGGCAGCCTCGACCAGCTTCGCCACCACCTCGTCGATCCGGTCGGCGGTGATCCGGAACGTCGGCCCGGAGACGCTCATCGAAGCCACGACATCTCCGTGCACGTTGCGGATCGGCGCTGCCGCGGCGGTCAGTCCGACCTCGAGCTCGTCGACCGCGAGGGCGAAGCCCTGCTGGCGAACCTGGTCGAGCTCGGCGCGCAGCTTGCCCTTGGTGGTGATCGTCACCGGCGTGTACGACGACAGCTTGCTCAGCACCGCGTCGCACTGCTGCCGACTCAGGCCGCTCAGCAGCACCTTGCCGTTGCTGGTGGCGTGCAGCGGGATGTGTTGACCGACCCAGTTGTGCGGCTGGAGGGCGGACGAGCCGGCGACCTGGTCGAGGTAGAGCGCCGAGCTCTCCGACAGGACCGCGATGTTCACGGTCTCCCCCGTGTCGGAGGCGAGCTGACGACAGACCGGCCGGGCCTCCTGGACCAGGTCGAGCCGTGCGGTGGTGGCGCCGGCCAACCGGAGGAGGCCGACGCCGAGTCGGTACTTCCCACGCTCCTCGGTCTGCTCGACCAAGCGGTGGGCCTCGAGGGTGGCCACCAGCCGGAACGCGGTGCTCTTGTGGACGCCGATCTCCTTCGCGATCTCGGTCACCCCCGCTTCGCCGCTGCGTGCCAGCCGCTCCAGGATGGTCAGCGCCCGGTCGACGGACTGGACGCCGCCCTCCCCGTTGCTCATGGCGCAACCGTAATGGGTGACGCGCGACTATCGGGACTGGCCGTCGAGCTCTTTTGCGACCTCCTTCGCCAGCCACCGCCGCTGCCGTCGCTGTCGATCCCGCTCCTCGCCGAGCAGTGCCTTCGCTGTCGCGAAGCACATCACGATCATCACCACGCTGAACGGAAGAGCGAGCAGGATCGCCATCGTCTGCAGCGCCGCCAGCGGATCGGCTCCTGCCGCGGCCTGGGTCCCCGCGACCAGGAGGACTGCCGCGATCGCCCCCTCCATGGCGGCCCAGAACGCACGGCTCCACACGGGAGGGTTGGAGTCTCCACCCGACGAGAGCATGTCGACGACGAAGGACCCCGAGTCGGAGCTCGTGACGAAGAAGATCACGATCAGGAAGATCGCGAGTCCGCTGGTGACCGCCGCGAGCGGTAGCAGGTCAAGCATCTGGAAGAGCGCCGTGTTGGTGTTGACCCCCTCCTCGGTCACCAGTCCGCCGTCCTTGAGGACCTCCTCGTAGAGCGCGGTGCCGCCGAGCGCCGAGAACCAGAGGAAGGTCACGAGCGTCGGCACCAACAGCACCCCGACGATGAACTCGCGGACCGTGCGACCCTTCGAGATCCGCGCGATGAAGACGCCCACGAACGGCGCCCAGCTGATCCACCAACCCCAGTAGAACGTCGTCCAGCCGCCGAGCCAGGCCTTGCCGTCCGATTCGAACGGCATCGCGTTGAACGACAGCCGGAAGAAGTTCTGGATGTAGGAACCGATGTTCGCGACGAAGTCGCTCAGGATGAAGACGGTGGGCCCGGCGATCAGCACGAAAGCCACCAGCGCGACCGCCGCGACCATGTTGATGTTCGACAGCCACTTGATGCCCTTGTCGATGCCGGTGACCACCGACACGAGCGCGATCGAGGTGATCGCGATGATCAGCACGACGAGCAGCCACGTCTCGGGCTCGTCGATGACGTCCAGGTAGGCGAGGCCGGCACCGATCTGGCTCACCCCCAGGCCGAGGGACGTGGCGACACCGAACAGGGTCCCGAGCACCGCGACCACGTCGATGACGTCGCCCCAGAACCCCCTGACCGCCTTGCCGAGGACCGGCTCGAGCGCCCACCGCAGCGAGATCGGGTTGCCCCGGCGATGCACCGAGTAGGCGACCGCGAGACCGACCACCACGTAGATCGCCCACGCGTGCAGGCCCCAGTGGAGGAAGGTCACGTTCATCGCGGTGGTGGCCGCCTGCGCCGGGCTGTCCGCCGGCAGCCCGGGCGGGGGGGCGCTGAAGTGGTTGAGCGGCTCGGCGACCCCCCAGAACACGAGCCCGATGCCCATGCCTGCGGCGAAGAGCATCGCGAACCACGAGCCCAGCGAGAAGTCGGGTTCGTCATCACCGTCCTTTGCCAGCACGACGTTGCCCATGTGGGAGGCCGCGATCCAGAGGGCGAAGAAGACGAACCCGGCGACGATCGCGATGTAGTACCAGCCGAGCTCCTGGACGACGTTCTCGTTGGCCGTGCCGATCCACTCACCGACCTTCTCCGGCCAGATCGCGGTCGCCGCGACGAAGACGACCAGAAGGCCGGCCGAGGGGTAGAAGACCCTGGGCGCCGGGATCAGACTTGTTCGGGCGTTCGGCGCAGGGCTAGCCCCCGAGGACTCGGATCCGGCGCCAGAGGTGACCTGCGTCATCGAAAGACTCCACTCCGGTGGGGGAACTCTTCTTTCGAGGACGCCTGCCGGGCGACCTCGACCGACTACTAGTTGAACACAACTGTGCGGTGGCCGTTCAGCAACACCCGCGACTCCGCGTGCCATCGGACCGCCCGCGACAAGACCTGGGCCTCGACGTCACGACCTGCGGTGACCAGCTGCTGCTGGTTGAAGCTGTGGTCCACGCGGACCACGTCCTGCTCGATGATCGGACCCTCGTCGAGGTCGCCCGTCACGTAGTGCGCCGTCGCGCCGACCAGCTTCACCCCGCGGTCGAACGCCTGGTGGTAGGGCTTCGCACCCTTGAAGCTCGGCAGGAACGAGTGGTGGATGTTGATGGCCCGGCCCGCGAGCTCGGCGCACAGGCCGTCGGACAGCACCTGCATGTAGCGCGCGAGCACCACGAGGTGGATGCCCTGCTCCTCGATCAGCTCGCGGAGCCGGTCCTCCGCCCACGGCTTGGTCTCCGGCGTCACCGGCAGGTGCAAGAAGTTCAGGCCGTGGGCACGGACCAGCGGCTCGGCGTCGAGGTGGTTCGACACCACGACCGGGATCTCGATCTGCAAGGACCCGGTGCTGGAGCGGAACAGCAGGTCGTTGAGGCAGTGCAGGTGCCTGGACACCATGATCAAGGTGCGGTACGGCGCCCGCGCGTCCCAGAGCTCGAAGGTCATGTCGAACGGGGCGGCTACCTGGGCGAACTCACGCCGCAGCTCCGCCAGGCTGACCTGCCCCGTGCCCGCACCAGGCATCACGAAGTCCAGACGCATGAAGAACCGCCCGGTGAGCTGGTCCCCGAACTGCTGGCTCTCGACGATGTTCCCGCCATGCCGCACCAGGAACCCCGACACGGCGTGGACGACGCCTGGCCGGTCGGGGCAGGTCAGGATCAGCACGTAGTCGCCGGACGGCGCGGTGGCGCGCGGGTTGCTCTCGGTGGCGGCGAACGCCATCAGTCGCCCAGCTCGGCGCGGCGGCGTACGACGTACTCCTCCAGCTCCTGCCGGACGGCGTCGTCCAGCGCTGGCGGCTCGTAGTCGTCCAGCTGCTTGCGGTAGATCTCCGCAGCCCTGGCGTTGGCGTCCTTGCCGCCGTTGCGCATCCAGCGCTCGTAGTTCTCCGACGACGAGAGAAGCGGCCGGTAGAAGCAGGTGCGGAAGCGCTCCATGGTGTGCATCGCCCCCAGGAAGTGACCGCCGTGGCCGACCTCCTGGTGTGCGCCGAACGCCATCGAGTCCTCGTCGATCTCCAGCGGCGTGAACTCTGCGCGCATCATCTGCAGCAGCTCGATGTCCATGATGAACTTCTCGTAGCCGGCGACCAGGCCACCCTCGAGCCAGCCCGCGGAGTGCATCACCCAGTTCGCTCCGGCCAGGAAGGTCGGGAGCATCGTCATCAGCGCCTCGTAGCCCGCCTGTGCGTCGGCGACCTGGGAGGAGGTGAGCCCGCCGCCGGTGCGGAACGGGAGGCCGAAGTGACGGGCGATCTGGCCGGTGCAGAGCAGACCGAGGCCCGACTCCGGGGTACCGAAGGTCGGGGATCCGGACTGCATGTCGATGTTGGAGAGGAACGACCCGAAGATCACCGGCGTCCCGGGCCGGATCAGCTGGGACAACGCGATGCCGGACAGCGCCTCGACGATCTGCTGGACCAGCGCCGCCGGGATCGTGACCGGCGACATCGCGCCCATCAGGATGAACGGCGTCAGGACCACCGGCTGCCCGGCGCCGGAGTACTCGAACTGGGCCTCGAGCATCCGGTCGTCCCAGCGCAGCGGGGAGTTGCAGTTGATGAGCGAGATGGTGGCGGGCGTCTGCTCGATGGCCTCTCGCGAGCCGAACAGGATCGAGGTCATCGCGAGCGTGTCCGCCGCGTTGGCCCCCGACACGACGTTGCCCATGTAGACCTTGTCGGTGAGGGTCTGCAACGCGTAGGTCATGTCGAGGTGGCGACTGTCGAGCGGGGTGTCGTTCGGTTCGCAGATCACGCCGCCGGCGGAGTCGAGCACCGGGAACGACTGGGCGAGCTTGGTGAACCGCTGGAAGTCGTCCATCGTCGCGTCGCGACGGACCTCGCCCTCCCGCACGAAGGGCGGGCCGTAGACCGCGCCGAACGCCATCGAGTCACCGCCGATGTGGATGTTGTGGTCGGGGTTGCGGGCCTGGACGTCGAACTCTCTCGGCGCCTTCGCGACCTGGTCCAGCACGAAGTCGGGATCGAGGAACACGGTGTTGCCCTCGACCCGCTGCCCGGCCCTGCCGAACAGCTCGAGTGCGCGGTCGTCCAGGAACTCGACGCCGATCTCAGTCATCAGTCGACGCCAGCCCTGGTCGAGGGTCGCCATTGCCTCGGCCGAGAGGACTTCGTAACGGGGCATCCGGTTCTGGAACATCGAGCCTCCTGCGCGGCGTGCTGCCTGTGGTGATCGTCGACGGTGCTTGACCCGCCTCGCTTGGCATCATAGCCTCACATCATGGAAATGAAGTTCCACATGATGGGACTGATTGCGGAGGAACTCGAGGACCGATGAGCACCCAGGCCACCACCGGCACGCAGGCGGTCGACCGCGCCGCGCTGCTGGTCTCCACCGTGGTGCGGGCTGACGAGCCGCTGACGTTCGCCGAGCTGCAGTCCGAATGTGGACTACCGAAGTCGACGACCTCGCGGATGCTGACCGCGCTCGAGCGCACCGAGCTGCTCGAGCGGAACCACTCCGGGTCCTACATCGCCGGTCCGCTCTTCTGGCTCTATGCCAGCCGGCACGACCCGTGGGAGGAGCTGGTGCGCCTCGCACGCCCCACCCTGGAACGGGTCGGCGCCGACACCGGCGAGACGGTCAACCTGTCCGTGGCCCGCGGCGACCGGGTCGTGCAGGTCGCGCAGGTCGACTCGACCTACCTCCTCGGCACCCAGGACTGGACCACTGTCGACGTGCCCGCCCACTGCTCCGCGCTCGGCAAGGTGATGCTCGCCTACGGGACTCTCGACATCCCGGGCGGCGCGCTCGACGAGCTCACCCCCCACACCGTCACCGACCACGAGGCGTTGCGACGCGAGCTGGACCAGGTCGTCCGGCGCGGCTGGGCGAGCACGGTCGACGAGCTCGAGATCGGCCTCACCGGCGTCGGCGCCCCCGTGCGGGGTGCCACCGGAGAGGTCGTCGCGGCCCTGGGCATCTCAGGGCCCAGCCCACGGCTGGCCGAACGACGCGAGGAGATCGGCCGGCTGCTGAACAGCCGTGCGGAGCAGCTGTCCGGGCTGCTTCGGCGGAAGACGCGCAAGGAGGGCGTGGCATGAACTCACCCCGACGAAGCACCCGCTTCGCTCCCACTTCACCGAGGACCGCGAGATGACCCCCGAGGAGATCCTGCAGGGTCTGTACGACGAGACCCTGATCGGCAACGCCCCGCGCGTGCTCGAGCTGACCGAGGAGGGCCTCGCGCTCGCCATGGAGCCGCAGACGCTGCTGTTCGACGCGCTGATCCCGTCGCTGGAGGAGGTCGGTGCCCGGTTCGAGCGCGGCGACTTCTTCGTGCCCGAGATGCTCATCGCCGGCCGCGCGATGGCGGGCGCGATGGCGCGGCTGCGGCCGCTGCTCGCGGAGACCGGCGTGCAGACGATCGGCAAGTTCCTGATGGGCACGGTCAAGGGCGACGTGCACGACATCGGCAAGAACCTCGTCAACATCATGCTCGAGGGAGCTGGCTTCGAGGTGATCGACCTCGGCGTGCAGGTGGCGCCGGAGAAGTTCGTCGCCGCCATCGAGGAGCACCAACCCGACATCGTCGGCTTCTCCGCGTTCCTCACCACCACGATGCCGATGTTCAAGGCCAACATGAATGCGCTGGAGAAGGCCGGCATTCGCAACGAGGTCATCGTCATGGTCGGCGGTGCGCCGGTCACCCAGGAGTACGCCGACGCGGTCGGCGCCGACGGCTACGCGGCCGACGCCTCGCAGACGGTGAAGCGGGCCAAGGCCCTGCTCGGCGAGAAGCGGGCCAAGGTCCCGGCATGACCAGCTCGACGAGGGCACCGCGGCTGGAGACGGTGCTCCGCTCCGCCACCCAGGAGGTCGTGATCGGACACGATCGCCGGTTCTGCCTGATCGGCGAGCGGATCAACCCGACCGGGCGGCGGGTGTTCCAGGAGCAGCTGCGCGCCGGCGACCTGTCGGCGATCGAGCGCGACGTCAAAGCCCAGCTCGAAGGCGGGGCGGACGTGCTCGACGTCAACATGGGCGTGCCCCTCACCGACGAGGCCGACCTGCTGGCGCGTGCGATCACGATGATCCAGGAGCTCACCGACAAGCCGATCTGCATCGACTCCTCGGTGGTCGAAGCGCTCGAGGCGGGGCTGTCGGTCTACCAGGGACGTGCGCTGGTCAACTCGATCACCGCCGAGGACGAGCGGATGGCGCAGATCCTCCCGATCGTGAAGAAGTACGACGCTGCGGTGATCGCGCTTCCCAACGACGAGGACGAGATCCCGATGGAGGTCGAGAAGCGGATCGAGCTGACCCGCAAGATCGTCGAGGTCGCCACCACCGAGTACGGCATCGCCGCAGCGGACATCGTGATCGACCCGCTCGCGATGCCGATCGGCGCCGACCAGACGGTGGTGGTGACGGTGCTGGAGACGATGCGGCGGATCCGCGACGAGTTCGGCGTGAACATGACCTGCGGTGCGTCCAACGTCTCCTTCGGCATGCCTTCGCGGCACGCCCTCGGTGCCGGCTTCCTCCCGATGGCGATGCACGCAGGACTGACCTCCGCGATCATGGACACGCGCACCCCGCAGATCGTCGAGGCGGTCAAGGCAGCCGACCTGCTGCTCGGTCACGACGACTGGGGCGGTGCCTGGATCGCCGCGCATCGCGCGAGGCAGGCCGCGTCGGCGTGACCGAAGACCCCGGCGACCCCGTCCCGAGCCCGGACTTCTCGCTCGACGGCGTGCGCCGCGAGGGACTGCTCGCCACGCCCGGTGCCACGCCGGCGCCCCACGACGGGACCGGGCGGGTCGAGCTCTCCTTCACCGTCGAGGACGCCGCCGGCGCACCGCCGACCCAACGCGCGGTCCGGGTCCCGCCCGGGGTCACGGTCTTCGACTCCGCGTCGTGGAACGGCATCGCGATCGACTCCACCTGCGGCGGCCACGGCACCTGTCACAAGTGCAAGATCAGGGTCGAGGGATCCACGCCGATCACCCGACATGATGCGAAGACGTTCACCGGTGACCAGCTCGACAACGGCTGGCGCCTGGCCTGTCTGGTGCAGGCGACGCGGGACCTCGCGATCGACGTACCGCCGTTGACGACACGTCCGAAGGCCGCGACCGTCGGGGTCGGGCGCCAGGTGATCCTGCGGCCGGCGGTGCAGAAGAGGTACGTCGAGCTCGTCGAGCCCGACCTCGCCGACCAGCGGCCGGATCTCGACCGGCTGCTCGCCGCGATCGACGACCTCGAGCCGGTGCCGGACCTGCACGTGCTCCGGCGGCTGCCGAAGGTGCTGCGGGAGGCGGACTTCAAGGTGACTGCGGTCATCGTCGACGAGGCGCTGATCGACGTCGAGCCCGGCGACACCACCGACCAGCGCTACGGGATCGCCTTCGACCTCGGCACCACCACGGTGGTGGCGACGCTGCTCGATGTGGCGCTCGGGACTCCGGTCGCGGTGGCATCGGTGCTCAACAAGCAGCAGCCGTTCGGCGGCGACGTGATCACCCGGATCAGCGCGACGATGATGGACCCGGAGGCGTTGCCGCGCCTCCAGCGGGCCGCTGCCGACACCCTGGCCGAGCTGGCCGCACAGGTCTGCGCCGAGGGTGGCGTCGACCCGCGGCAGGTCTACGAGGTGGCGATCGCCGGGAACGCCACGATGACCGCCCTCGTGCTGAACATCGACCCCGAGCCGCTCGGTGTGGCGCCGTTCGTGCTCGCGACCGCCCAGCCGCCGACGATGCCGGCCACCGAGGTCGGGCTCGACCTGCACCCTTCGGCACGGGCCTTCTTCTTCCCCGCGCTCGGCGCCTACGTCGGCGGCGACATCGTCGCCGGCATGCTGGCCACCGGCATGGACCGCGACAAGCGGACCCGGCTCCTGATCGACGTCGGCACCAACTGCGAGATCGTCCTCAGCGACGGCGACCGGATCGTCTCGACCGCGGCACCTGCCGGGCCGGCCTTCGAGGGCGGCGCGATCAGGTGCGGCATGCGGGCCGCGGACGCGGCGATCGAGACGATCCGCCTCGACGACGAGGTCACGCTGGGCGTGATCGGCGACGTCGAGCCGAAGGGCCTGTGCGGCTCGGGGCTCGTCGACGCCGTCGCCGAGCTGGTCAAGGTCGGCCTGCTGGACGTGACGGGGCGGTTCGTGTCCGAGGAGCAGGCGGTCGACGTGGCCCCGAAGCTCGCCGACCGGCTCACCCGGATCGGACAGGAGCGGGTGTTCGTGCTGCACCGCCCCCGGCCCGACTCCGACCCGGAGGACTGCGTCGTGCTGTCGCAGCGAGACGTCCGCGAGCTTCAGTTCGCCAAAGCCGCGATCTCCACCGGCTGGACCTTGTTGCTCGAGGAGCTCGGTCTTGAGCATCGCGACGTCCAGCAGGTGCTGATGGCGGGCTCCTTCGGCAGCTACATCTCTCCGGCTTCGGCCGTCCGGATCGGTTTGGTGCCGCAACTGCCGGTGCTGCGGATCGTTTCGGCCGGCAACGTCGCGGGTGAGGGCGCCAAGATGGCCCTGTTGTCCCTGCGTGAGCGGGCGGGGGCGGCAACGCTGCTGGAGGAGGTGACCTATGTCGAGCTCTCCGACCGCGCCGACTTCAACGACCGGTTCGTCGACCAGCTCGGGTTCTGACTCCCACCCGATCGCCCTCATCGCGTGCGGGGCGATCAGCCGGCCCGCGGCGGAGATCGTCGCGCGCCGGGCCTGGCCGGTCGTCGTACACCCCTTGCCCCCGCTGCTGCACAACCAGCCGGGACTGATCGCCGGTGCGGTCCGGACGCTCGCCGAGCGGCTGCTGGCGGAGGGCAGACAGGTCGTGGTCGGCTACGCCGACTGTGGGACCTACGGCGCGCTCGACGAGCTGTGCCGCGACCTCGGACTCCAGCGGCTGCCCGGCCTGCATTGCTACGACGTGTACGCCGGCCCTGAACGGCTCGCCTCGTTCTTCGAGGAGCAGCCCGGGACCTACCTCCTCACCGACTTCCTGGTCCGGTCCTTCGCCCGCACCGTGCTGCGGGAGCTCGGGCTCGACCGGCATCCCGAGCTGCGGGAGTCGTACTTCGGCTCCTACACCCGAGTCGTGTGGTTGGCGCAGGAGCCGGACGACGAGCTGCTCGGGCAGGCGCAGCAGGCGGCGGCGGCCATCGGCCTGCCGCTGACCGTTGTCGACACCGGGCACGCCGGACTGGAGTCCGCGCTCGAAGGGCTGCTCAGCCCGCCAGCCGGCTGAGCCAGAGCTGTCGCCAGGTCTCCGTCTCGGCGACCTGGTTGAAGGTGTAGACGTGCAGCCCGGCGACCCGCATCGCCGGATCGCCAGCAGTCGGCGCGCACCGCTCCAGGAACGACTCGCCCGTGAACCCGCCGGGCGCGACGAGCCGCGCCATCAGGCCCTTCTGCTTGGCAAGGAAACGGGTGGAGTCACCGACCCCGATCTTGGTCGCCATGCCGAGGAGCTTGGTCCGGTCGACCGGGCCGGGCACGCCGAGCAACAACGGCAGCTCCACGCCACGGCGGCGCACCCGGGAGAGCCAGTCCGCGACGACAGCAGGATCGAAGGCGAGGTTGCTGACGATGGTCGTGGCGTGCTTGCGCTTGTCCCACATCGACTGCACGGTCAGGTCGTCGTGGATCTTCGGGTGGCTCTCGGGATATCCCGTCACGCCGACCTGGGCGAACGGCCGCCCGAGCGCGGCAAGGTCCTCCAGCATCGACAGTGCGTCCTTGTAGTCACCGACGGGCTCGGCGTCCCCGCCCGGCACGAAGATGCCAGTCACCCCGGCGCCCTGCAGGCGCGCCACCAGCTCCTCGAGCTCGGCGCGGCCACTCACCATCCGTGCTGCCAGATGCGGGATGACCGGATAACCGGCAGCGGTCAGCAGCTCCGCGGTCTGCACGGTCCGTTCCAGGCCCAGGGACGGCGACGCCGTGATGGTCAGGGTCACCGATGTCGGCACCGACGCGAGCACCTTGGCCCCGATGGTGGCGGTGGGCAGCAGCTCGTAGCGGGCGTTGGTCAGCAGACGGCGGACCGTTGCCTTATCTTCGTTGCGCATGACACAACTCGTTTCGTGATACGCACCAGCGCTACCAGGGTAGGCCGAGACGGTCACGCGCGACAGGGTCGCGAGCAGTTTCCCGGTGCGGTGCCGCACCCACCGCATCGCGTCGTCGGGCGGCAGCGCCGACCGGGGCTCAGCTCACGCAGACTTCTTCTTCTTGGTCTCGCGGAGCACGAGCGTCGGCGGCACGTCGTCGTCGACGACCTCACGAGTGATGATGACCTTCTCGACATCGCCGCGGGATGGGACGTCGTACATCACGTGGAGGAGGACCTCTTCGATGATGGCGCGCAGACCTCGGGCTCCGGTGCCACGCTCCATCGCCTTGTCGGCGATGCCCTGGATGGCTTCCTCGGTGAACTCGAGGTCGACGCCGTCGATCTCGAAGAGCTTGCGGTACTGCTTGACGAGGGCGTTGCGGGGCTCCGTGAGGATCTGCACCAAGGCCTCCTGGTCGAGCTTGGTGACGCTCGCGATCAGCGGAAGCCGGCCGATGAACTCGGGGATCAGGCCGAACTTGGTGAGGTCCTCCGGCCGTACCAGCGAGAGCAGGTCCTCGGCGTCGCGCTCCTCCTTGCCGCGGACCTCCGCGGTGAAGCCGAGCGTCTTCTTGCCGACCCGCTGCTCGATGATGTGCTCGAGACCGGCGAACGCACCGCCCACCACGAACAAGATGTTCGTGGTGTCGATCTGGATGAACTCCTGATGCGGGTGCTTGCGCCCGCCCTGCGGCGGCACCGAGGCGGTGGTGCCCTCGATGATCTTCAGCAGGGCCTGCTGGACGCCCTCGCCGGAGACGTCGCGGGTGATCGACGGGTTCTCCGCCTTGCGGGCGACCTTGTCGATCTCGTCGATGTAGATGATCCCGGTCTCGGCCTTCTTGACGTCGTAGTCGGCGGCCTGGATCAGCTTGAGGAGGATGTTCTCGACGTCCTCGCCGACGTAGCCCGCCTCGGTCAGCGCAGTGGCGTCGGCGATCGCGAACGGCACGTTGAGCATCCGCGCCAGCGTCTGAGCCAGGTAGGTCTTGCCGCAGCCGGTCGGGCCGATGACCAGGATGTTGGACTTGGCAACCTCGACCAGCTCGTCCTTGGCGTGCTTGCCCTTGCCGTCACCGATGCCCGGCTGCACGCCCGCCTGGACCCGCTTGTAGTGGTTGTAGACCGCGACGGCGAGGGACTTCTTCGCCTGCTCCTGGCCGATCACGTAGGAGTTGAGGAAGTCGAAGATCTCCTTCGGCTTCGGCAGCTCGTCCAGGCCGACCTCGGCGCCCTCGTTGAGCTCTTCCTCGATGATCTCGTTGCACAGATCGATGCACTCGTCGCAGATGTAGACGCCCGGACCAGCGATCAGCTTCTTGACCTGCTTCTGGCTCTTTCCGCAGAACGAGCACTTGAGCAGGTCGCCTCCGTCACCGATGCGTGCCACGGGCGGTACTCCTCACAGTCATGCGGATTCCCCTGACGGTACCCCGTGGCGCCCCTTCCGGGGGAGGGGACACGAGGGGAAGGCCGGCCTGGACATGGTCTGGTTAGGTGAGCGCGGGCGTGCCCTTGAGCGATGCCAGCACCGAGTCGATGAGACCGTACTCGATCGCCTGCTCCGCAGTGAGGATCTTGTCGCGCTCGATGTCGAGGCTGACTTCCTCGATCGACTTGGTGCTGTGGTCGCTGATCATCTTCTCGAGCAGCTCGCGCATCCGCAGGATCTCGTTGGCCTGGATCTCGATGTCGGACGTCTGGCCGAACGTGCCCTCCGTGTAGGGCTGGTGGATCAGGATCCGGCAGTTGGGCAGCGCCAGCCGCTTGCCCCGGGTCCCGGCGGCCAGCAGGATCGCGGCTGCCGAGGCGGCCTGGCCGATGCAGACGGTCTGCACGTCGGGCTTGATGAACTGGATCGTGTCGTAGATCGCCGTCAGTGCGGTGAACGACCCGCCGGGGCTGTTGATGTAGATGCTGATGTCCTGGTCGGGGTTCATCGACTGAAGGCACAACAGCTGTGCGATGACCGCGTTGGCGACATCGTCGGAGATCGGGGTGCCGAGGTAGATGATGCGGTCCTCGAACAGCTTGGCGTAGGGGTCGATCCGCCGGAAGCCGTAGGACGTCCGCTCTTCCCACTGCGGGATGTAGTAGTTCATCTGCGCGTCAGTCCTTCTTCGTGTGGGCCGGGCGACCCTGGTCGGCGGCCTCGCGGGCACTCTTGACGACCTGGTCGACGAGTCCGTAGTCGAGCGCCTCGTCGGCGGTGAACCAGCGGTCGCGGTCGGCGTCCGTGGTCACCTGCTCGACGGTCTGGCCGGTGTGCTGTGAGATCAGCTCGAGCAGCACCTTCTTGATGTGCAGCGACTGCTGGGCCTGGATCTTGATGTCGCTGGCCGAGCCGCCCATGCCGGACGACGGCTGGTGCATCATGATCCGCGCGTGCGGCAGCGCGTAGCGCTTGCCCTTGGTGCCCGCGCACAGCAGGAACTGGCCCATCGACGCAGCGAGTCCCATGCCGACCGTGGCGACGTCGTTGGGGATGTAGTTCATCGTGTCGTAGATGGCCATGCCCGCGTCGACCGAGCCGCCCGGCGAGTTGATGTGGAGGAAGATGTCCGCCTCGGGGTCCTCCGCCGACAGCAGCAGCAGCTGCGCGCAGATCGCGTTGGCGTTCTGGTCGCGGACCTCCGAGCCGAGGAACACGATGCGCTCGCGGAGCAGCCGGCTGTAGATGTTGTCGTCGAGCAGGTTGAGTCCGGGCGCGCCGTTCATCACGGGGCCGCTGGGAATCTGAGTCACGTGGCGACACTAGCCGTCCGGAGCCCCGGAGCCACGGCATCTGGCCCCCTGTTCGCCGACAGCGGATTTGCGAGCCGCCGGGCGCCGGGCGACGCGGCGAGGGCTCGCCACGTCGCTACGCCTCGGCAGCCGCCTTCAACCCGGCGACCGTGCGGGCCATCCCCTGCTCGAGCTCGTCGGCATGCTCGACGCTGCCACCGAGGAACGCGGGCGCGAAGGCCTTGCTCAGCAAGGTGACCGCCTTGGGCACCGGGCGCCGGTGCACGACGCGGGTGCCACCCTCGACCTCCTCGAGCTCCCAGATCCACTGGGCGCCGCTGGACTTGGTGTCCCACACCAGGCGACGCCCGGGCTCGACCGCCGCCACGACCGAGCGGGTCGGCCAGACCACGGCCTTGCGGCGGTTGATCCCGAGGTACCACTGGCCAGCGCGTAGCCCGCCCCGTTTCAGGGGCACCATCCGGACCAGCTCCGGGCTCCACCGTGGCATCCGGGGGAGGTCGGTCAACAGCTCCCACACCCGCTCCGTCGATGCGTTGATGGTCGCTTCCGTGCGCAGCTCGCGATCTGCCGTTGCTTGAGTCACGCCCCGATGGTGGCAGAACGGCTGCGGTCAGGCGAGCCAGCGCTTCAGCGCGGACAGCACCTCGGGGTGGTTGAGGATGCCGAAGTGGTCGGTGCGGCCGACATGGAGGCTCTCTGCGTCAGGGAACAGCTCAGCCCCTCGCCGATCCCGCCCGACCGCGGACCGCGGGCGCACGAGGTAGTCGCCGACGACGGAGCCGACGGGGTGCCGCGCGGACTGCGTGATCGTGGCCGCGACCAGCCGGTAGCGCGCCTCCTTCAGCGGCGGCAGCTCGTCGACGTACCCGTCCACCAGGTCGCGGACGCCCTCGGAGCGCTTGTCCAGGATCCGGCCGAACGCCGAGGTCTCGGGCAGCACGGCGAGCAACCGGCTCCCGTGGCCGATCCCCCAGGCGATCGGCGCGCCGCGATGCGGCGAACCGAGCGTGACCACGTCGGTGACTCGGTCCGCCCACCCGCCGTCGGTCTGGCCGTCGAGCGCGAGCACGTTCAGTGCCGCTCGCATGATCAGCCCGCCCATCGAATGACCCACCAGGGCGATCCGCTCGACCTCGACCGGCCACGACCCGACGACGTCGCGCAGCAGCGCAGCCACGGTGACGCCGCTCTCCCGGATCGGCAGGCCGGTGTTCGTGCGGAGGTAGACGGGGGTCCAGCCGAGCTCGGCAAGCGCTTCGCCGTACGTCGTGCCGGTGCGCTCGCGGTGCAGGTTCCAGTAGGACTCGTTCTCGCACAACCCGTGCAGGAAGACGACCAGCCGACCGGTCGCTGCCGGGAAGGCCGCGGCGAGCTCGGCCCGGGCCGGGGGTACGTCGCGGCTGCCCACCCGCACCGCCGTCGGGATCGCGAGCTGGGGCCGGTCCCGGAGCAGCTCGTCGCCGATCAGCCCGTTGACCGCGGACGACACGAACCGCCCGCGGGCATCGCCCTCGAGCTTGGGTCCGGCGCCGGTCGCGGCCAGCTTGTCGAGGCCGGCACCGCCCTTGCGCAGGGCCAGCCCGAGCCCGCCGTACACCGCTGCGGCCACGCCGCGGTGGATCGACTCGACAGGTGCCGCCGCCGACCCGAGACCGCGCCGGGCGACTCCGTGCACCCGGCGCGAGATCGCGTCGTGGGTGTCACGGGCGGAACCCACGACGAGCTCGTCGGTGACCGCGGCAAGCAGCGAGAGCGCGTCGGCAAGGGTGGCGCCTGGGGGCGGCGCGGGCGCGGTGTCCATGGCCCGCAGCCTAGCGCCTCAGTGCACAGCTGTGCACTGAGGTGACGACCGGCGGGTCTCAGTCCTCGGTGGTGGGCTCGGCGTCGTCGGCCGACACCTCGGCCGCAACAGCCGACGCCTCGGCCTCGGGGTCGCCGATCGCGCCGTCGGGACGCAGGTTCTTGAGCTCGAGCACGTGGCCGGAGGCGTCCTTGACGACCGCGCCCTCGACCAGCTGCGCGAGCGCCTTGCCGCGCCGGATCTCCTGCACCATCTCGGGCACGTGGTTGTGCTCGAGCATGTGGTTGACGAACTCCTGCGGGTCCTGACCGGACTGCTGGGCGCGGCGCACCATGTGCTCGGTCAGCTCGCCCTGGTCGACGCCGATCTCGCCCTTGTCGGCGATCTCGTCGAGCAGGAACTGGGCAGCGACCGCGTCGCGGACCCGGCGGTCGAGGTCGGCCTCGAACTCCTCCTGGGTCTGGCCCTCCTCCTCGAGGTAGGCGTCCAGCGTCATCCCGGCGTAGGAGAGCTGCTGCTCGACGCTCTGGCGGCGAGCATTCAGCTCCTCGGTGACCAGCGTCTCGGGCAGCGGGATCTCCACCTTCTCCAGCAGCGCCTCGAGGACGGCATCACGGGCTGCGGCGGCCTGCTCCAGGCGCTTGCCCCTGGCCAGCCGCTCGCGAACGTCGTCCTCGAGCTCGGCGAAGGTGTCGAACTCGGAAGCCATCTGGGCGAACTCGTCGTCGAGGTCCGGGAGCTCCTGCTCCTGCACCTGACTGACCGCCACGATCACCTCGACGTCCTCGCCGACCAGGTCACCGTTGACCAGCTGGGAGGTAAAGGCCTTCTCCTCGCCGGCCGACACGCCGATCAGCGCCTCGTCGAGGCCGTCGATCATGCCGCCCCGACCAACCTGGTAGGAGAAACCGGAGATCTCGGCGCCCTCGACGGGCTCGCCGTCCTTGGTCGCCTTGAGGTCGAGGACGACGAAGTCGTCGTCCTGCGCCGCGCGCTCGACGTCGATCAGGGTGCCGAACCGGCCACGCAGGGCGGCGACCTGCTCGGCGACATCGTCCTCGGTGACCTCGACATCCTCGACCGACGCCTCGAGACCATCGGTGTCGGGCAGCGCGATCTCAGGCTTGATGTCGACCTCGGCGGTGAACTCGAGGGGACCTTCGTCGTCGTACTTGACGACCTCGACCTCCGGCTGCGCCAGCGGGACCAGGTCGTTGGCCTGGAGCGCCTCGATGTACTTGGTGCCGAGGACGTCGTTGAGGGCCTCCTCACGAGCGGCACCCGGGAACTGGCGCTCGATGATCGCGGGCGGCACCTTCCCCTTGCGGAATCCGGGGATGTTGATCTGCTGCGCGATCTTCTGGTACGCCGCGTCGAGGCTCGGCTTGAGCTCCTCGAAGGGCACCTCGACGGTCAGCTTGGCCCTGGTCGGGCTCAAGGTCTCGACGGCGCTCTTCACAGGCTTGTTCTCCTTCATGGATATGAGTGATGCGTCGGGGCGACA
Organism: uncultured Actinomycetota bacterium; assembly: GCA_963756795.1. Taxonomy (GTDB): domain Bacteria; phylum Actinomycetota; class Actinomycetes; order Propionibacteriales; family Nocardioidaceae; genus Nocardioides. The sequence continues at coordinate 168,972 of CAVWPK010000012.1, forward strand.
GGACTCGAACCTGCGATCTCCTGCTCCCAAAGCAGGCGCGCTAGCCACTACGCTACGCCCCGCCAAGACGCTTTCGACGATCCGCCGGGCCCGCCCGGCGGCGGCCCCGAACAGCCCGTCGAAGGCTCCCTGGAGCGGATGACGGAATCGAATCCGCGTCGACAGTGTGGAAGAGCGGAGTTCGACGGACCGGGCATCCGTGCAGGTCAGGTCCCATCTTCGCGAACTGACCCGCAAGGACGATATCAGCGGCACCCGCCCGGAACCGACTCGGGCCGACCCGGACCGACCCGGATCGGGCACCCTTCCGGCACGATCGGGCACCAGCCCGGGCGCTCCGGTGGATGCTGCCGAGCGGCGTTAGCAACCGCTGTCGCGAGACTTCCTGGCCAGGGTGGCGCCCTTCGGCGCGCGGGTCCCGCGTTTGAGGTCGTAGTGGCGCACCCAGTCGATCTTCACGACCGACTTGTTCATCTCCTGAGCGCCGGTGCCGACCATGCTCATCCGTAGGGTCATCGGAACCTTCGGGATAGCCGCGGGTGCGGCGAGCGACCCGACCGCCCTGCCGTTGACGAACCAGGTGATCCGACGGCCGGTCACCTGCACGGCGAACGCATAGTGGTTGCCCTGCTGGCGATAGCCCGTGAGCGTCCGGTTCCACCTCACCGGTCCGGCGTTGACTCCGACTTCGACCCGGTCGTTGCCGGGCGAGAGCCGCGCGATCGTCAGATTGTTCGCGCCACAGTCGTAGTCGGCCGGGTCGGCGGGAATGAGCTCGATCAGGAACGCATAGTCACGCTCCCCTTGTTCGTAGCGGTAGGACCGCTCCTTGATCTCCCAGCGTCCGCGCTTGGCGGGCTGGTCCTTGAGGGTCAGCGTGCTGGAGCCGAAGTCGGGGTCGTCGGTCCCCTTTCGGACCAGCGCGCTGTGGAACTCCACCCCGCCGCCGTACTTGGCGGCCCGACCGGTGCCGGTGGTCTGCTCGAGCCACCGCCCGGTGGCGGTGTCCATCCCCCGGTAGGGCCGACTGTCGAGGGACTCACCGAACTCCCAGGCGAAGTCCCACTGCATCCGGCCCCAGCTGTTCCGCTGTGCTGCGGTGTCCCCGGCTCCGGCGGCCCGCGCTGCGCTCGACGCGCTCGACGCGCTCGCGGGGGCCTCCGCGACACCGGGAGCGAAGGTACCCGGCGCGACCACCAGTGCGACCACGATCGCCGCGACCCGCGTGGCGACTCCTGCCAACCGGCCCCACATCAGGATGCCTTCCTTCGCTGCGTGAACGTCTCGACCCGCGCCTCGGCGGCGGTGTAGACCCCGTCCGCCGTCACCGTGTAGACGGCGTACTTGTAGGTCGACTGCGGGTTGATGTCGAGGTCGACGTACCGATCCGCCGTGGCGGGGAGGGTCGCCACGACGTGTGAGCGTTGCGCCGCCGTCGGAGCGGGCGCCGACCGCCCAACCCGCCGCGCGATCACCACGTTCGCCCGGTTGGAGTCGGTCGGACGTGACCAGGTCAGCACGACCCGGCTCGACTGCGGGGTGGCGGCCAGGTGGGTGACCGGCAGCGGCCGATCGACGAGCCGCAGGTAGAGCGGCAACGAGGGGAACCAACCGATCCGGTCACCCTTGTCGGTCCAGTCAGCGAGGACCACCCGGTAGAAGCCCGGCATCTGCCGTGCGCCCCCCGGCCCGTAGGGGCCGAAGCTGGTCAGGCCGTCGGATCCGACGGCGCCCCTCGCCTCGTCGCTCCACTGGCTGTCGCCACTGCTGCGGTACTGAAGCGTGACGCCTCGACCGGCGAGGACCGGCTTGGTCTCCCCGGCTGCGCCGCGCACCGTGTCGATGGCGATCCGGTACCGCTCCCCGATCACCGCGAAGCCCCGCGGCAGCGGGAGATCTGCCGGGGAGGGCGTGGCTTCGGCCAGCGTGACGTGGGCATCTTGGTGCTTGGTCTTGAACCGGTAGGCCGACGTCGAGCCGCGGCGACTCACCACGCGGAAGTACACCGCGTTCATCGCCGGCGCCGGGAACTCGAACGAGAACGAGCCATCGGCCCTGGTCACGAACGTCGAGTCGGGAACGTCGGCCCAGTCCGACGCAGGGTTCCCGCGGCGCTGGAGGTGGATCTGCTGAACACCGGACACTCCGACACTGCCGGTCCACGTCACGCTCTGGCCACCGTAGGCTCCGGATCCAGGCGCGACCCTGAGCGACGCGACGGCTGCGGCGCCGTTGCTGCTCGGGGCCAGGAACAGAGCCAGGACCACCGCGATCGCCGGCACCCAGTACAGGAACGCCACCATCGGCCTCCGCTTCGTCAACGAGACCCCTCCTCATCGTCGGACTGCGTCGATCTCGCCAGTATTGGGGCTCGGGAAGCGCTTCAGCCGGCGCTGGACAGAGGAGTGGGCGGACGATCGAGGCGGTAGTCCTTACAGGTCAGGAGCGACCATCCACACGGTCGTTGCGGAGTGCTCGTCGCTGGGGATCGGCCTGACCGGCGGCCCCGGAGGGACGACTGAACGTCGTTCGGAGCGGATGACGGGAATCGAACCCGCGTAGCCAGTTTGGAAGACTGGGGCTCTACCATTGAGCTACATCCGCGTGCGTGGAAACGCGGGGGTCATCGTGCCACAGGGTGGCTCACCGACCCCAACCCGCGGTCGTGCCGACGGCGTCGGCGCCGGGTGCGGCTAGCGTCGGTGCACGAGCAGGAGCGCGCGGTCGTCGTCGCGGGAGCCGACCTTGGCGGCCAGCCGCTCGGCGAGACCGTCCAACGAGTTGCGGACCAGGCGCTCGGCGACGCCCAGCAACTCGTCGATGCCCAGCTCGATGTCGCGCCGCGGTTCCTCCACCATGCCGTCGGTGTAGAGGAGCAGCACGTCGCCGGACCTGAGTCGACCACGCATCGGCTCGTAGGAGACGCCGTCGATGAGGCCCAGCACCGGGCCGTCGGTCCGGATCACCTGCCAGCGCCCGGATCCCGCGAACCGCTGCAGGGGCGGCGGGTGCCCGGCCGTCCGGAGCTCGTAGTCGCCGCTCTCCAGGTCCAGCGAGAGGTGCACCGCGGTTGCGAAACCCTCGTCCCAGTTGCGTTGCAGCAGGTAGTCGTTGGCCGCCGGCAGGAACCGGTACGGCGGCAGCGCGCCGAGCAGTCCACCCATGGCTCCGGACAGCTGGAGCGCGCGGGTGCCTGCTGCCTCCCCCTTGCCCGACACGTCGACCACCGCGACCTCGAGCCGGGTGCCGTCGGCCCGCGTCGTCGCGACGACGAAGTCGCCGGCGAAGGGCGAGCCGCCCGCCGACGACAACGCGGACTCGACCAGCCAGCGGTCCGGCAGCTTCGGGATCGTCCCCTGCGCCAGGATCCGGTCCCGCAGGTCGACGAGCATCGACTCCCCGCGCCGCTGGCCGATCCCGAGCGAGCTCCGCCGGAGGCTGATCACCATCGAAACCACGCACAGCGAGATCAGGATGACCATCGCCGCGATCAGCCGTGGCGTGTTGGTGGGCTGCTGCGTCTGCGCAATGACAAGCAGCACGATGAGGAAGGCGACCAGCCACACCATCGGGCGCGGACCCAGCAACAGGGCTCCGAGCACGAGCGGCACGCTGAGCGCCGTGAACGGGAACTGCATCGGGTACAGGCCGACCGCGACGACGATCGTCACGGAGACCAACGCGAGCACGACCAGGATCCACTGCTCCACGCTGAGCGACCTGATCCTCCTGCGCGGGTTCATCGCCCGGCCCGCGACCGGAACGCCGGCTGGCACCGGCTGCACCAGAACAGGTTGCGCCCGCCGAGCACGGTGGCGCTGACCCCGCGGCCGCAGACGTGGCACGGCTGACCGGTACGGCGGTAGACGTAGACCTCTCCCCCGTGGTCGTCGACCCGCGGCGGGCGGCCCATTGCCTCTGGCTCGTGCACGGGTCGCACGGTGTCGATCCTGCCGGTGCGCACGCCTGCGGTCATCAGCGCGACCAGGTCGTCCCACATCGCCTGCCACTGGCCGCGGCGGAGGGTCCGCCCCTCTCGCAGCGGGTGGAGCCGGTGCCGGAACAGCAGCTCGGCGCGGTAGACGTTCCCGACCCCGGCGACCACCGTCTGGTCCATCAGCAGGGTCCCGATCGGTGCGGTGCTGCGACTGATCCGGGCCCACGCCCGGGCCGGGTCCGCGTCGGACCGGAGCGGGTCGGGACCGGTGCGGGCGACGACCTCGTCGCGCTCGGCCGTCGTCACCAGGGCGCAGGTCGTTGCGCCGCGGAGGTCGGCGTACGCCTTGCCGTCGGCACGGACCAGCCGCAGCCGGACCTGTCCGACCGGAGCCGGTACGTCGGGCACCAGGTCGTGGACGTCGAAGGTGCCGTAGAGGCCGAGGTGGACGTGGACGTAGCGATCCTCCCCGAAGTCGATGAACAGGTGCTTGCCCCACGTCTCCGCGCCGCGAACCTCAGCACCGTCGAGTCGGGCGGCCGTCTCCGCGAACCGGCCCTGGGGACTGCTGACCCGCACCTGCTGGCCGCCGAAAACGTCGCTGACCTGCCTGGCCAGCCGGTGGAGGGTGTGACCCTCAGGCATCGTCGGCCGGACCGCCCGGGGCCGACAGGGCCGATGCCGGGAGCGGGGGCAGCACGCCGGTCGTCTCGTAGGACGACATCTGCCCGATCCGACGCGCGTGCCGCTCGTCGCCCGGGAACGGCGTCGTGAGGAAGACGTCGACCAGGCGGGCCAGCTCGTCGAGCGTGTGCATCCGTCCGCCGACCGCCACGACCCATGCGTCGTTGTGCTCGCGGGCCAGGGAGGCGGTGTCCTCCGACCACGCGAGCGCGGCGCGGATCCCCTTCACCTTGTTGGCGGCGATCTGCTCGCCGTTGCCCGAGCCACCGATCACGACCCCGAGGCTGTCGAGCCCGGCAGCGCGGTCGGCCGCGACTCCCTCGGCCGCGCGCAGGCAGAAGACCGGGTAGTCGTCGAGGGCGTCGTAGGCGAAGGGGCCGTGGTCGACCGGTTCGTAGCCCCGCTCGGTCAGCCACCCGGTCAGGTGGCTCTTGAGCTCGAGGCCGGCGTGGTCGCAGCCGAGATGCACCCGCATGGCGGACATCCTTTCAGACGGGACCGGTGCCGTTCTCGAAGCGGCGCAAGGTCAGAAGTGGTGGAGGCGACGCGCGGCCTCGGCGACCGATCCGCTCATCGACGGATACACAGTAAATGCCTGGGCCAGCTGATCGGCGGTGATCGACTGAGCAACGGCCAGCGACACCGGGTGGATCAGCTCGCTCGCCCGCGGACCGACGACGACCCCACCGACGACGATGCCGGTGCCGGGCCGGCAGAACAGCTTGACGAAGCCGTCCTGGACGCCCTGCATCTTCGCTCGAGCGTTGCCGCTCAGCGGCAGCGTCACGGACTCGGCCTGGATCTCACCGGCGTCGATCGCGCGTTGCGACCAACCGACCGTCGCGATCTCGGGGGCGGTGAAGACGTTCGACGAGACCTGCCTGAGGTCGAGCGGCGCCACCGCATCGCCGAGGAAGTGCCACATCGCGATCCGGCCTTGCATGGCGGCGACCGAGGCCAGCATCAGGACCCCCGTGCAGTCGCCCGCGGCGTAGACCCCGCGCGCCGACGTACGGGAAACGCGGTCGACCGTGACGAAGCCACCGTCGTCCAGCGTGACTCCCGCCTCCTCCAGACCGACGCCGGCCGTGTTCGGGACCGACCCCAGCGCGAGGATGCAGTGCGACCCCCGGACCTCGCGGCCGTCGGTGAGCCGCACGGTCACGACCTCGTCCGCCCGGGTGACCGACTCCATCCGCGACTGTCCCAGCACCTTCATGCCGCGGCGGGTCAGCACATCCTCGAGGACCTGGGCTGCGTCTGCGTCCTCGCCCGGGAGGACCCGGTCGCGGGACGATACCAGCGTGACCGGGATGCCGAGCGCGAGGTAGGCGCTGGCGAACTCGGCGCCCGTCACACCGGAACCGACCACGATCAGCTCGGTGGGCACCTCGGTGAGGTCGTAGACCTGCTCCCAGGTGAGGATCCGGTCCCCGTCGGGCGCGGCAGTCGGCAGGGTCCGCGGCGCGGCACCGGTGGCCAGCAGGACAGCGTCGGCCGCCAACGTCTCGGTCCTGCCGTCGGCGAGCTCGGCGACCACCGAGCTCGGGCCGTCCAACCGGCCGCGACCGCGGACGACCCGCACCCCGTCGCGTTCGAGCCGGCGCGCGATGTCGCCGGACTGGTCGGCCGCCAGTCGCTTCACCCTGGCGTTGACCCTCGCCAGGTCGACCTCGAGGCTGGTGACGAGGTCGCCCTGGTGGTCGCGCGACTCGATGCCGAGCTCGGCGGCCTCTGCCATGTCGGTCATCAGCTCAGCCGTCGCGATCAGGGTCTTGCTCGGCACGCAGTCGGTGAGCACCGCGGAGCCGCCCACTCCGTCGGTGTCGACGACAGTGACCTCCGCGCCGAGCTGGGCTGCGACCAGCGCCGACTCATAGCCGCCGGGACCGCCGCCGATGATGACGACACGGGCGGCAGGCGCGAGCTGCGGAGTCGGCATGGACGCCATTGTTGCAGGAGCGAATCGCGCCGAAGCACCGCCAGCGCCCCGATCGGCGCCTAGGCTCGGGCGATGCACCGCGCTCCCGGCGCTCGGTTCCTGGCGCCCCTTCTCGTCCTGCTGCTCGCCGCTGCCGGAGGCGCCGTTCCCTCCTCCCGTGCGGCCGACTCGACCGGCACCGCGGACACCCGCGGAGCCCGGGCCGCGGCGAGTCTCCCTGCTGGTGCCGTCGCTCCTGCGCTCCGCCACCTGCCGTCGCCGCGGCAGCAGGCCTACCAGGACGAGGAGCACTTCAACGACTGGCTGTGGTCGACGCCGGACGACGCCTATCCCTTCCGCGACTCCATGGGCCGGCTCGGTGTCGCGACCCGCCGCAGCGACCGCCTGTACGTCGACACCTACGACCCGGCGACCTACGCCCGCGTCGGCACCGCCAGGTCGATCTCGCTCAGCGGATGGCCGCTCTTCGGCGGGTTCTACGCCGCGCCCTCCGGCGACTTCTACGTGCTCCTCGGCAAGCCGAACCCGACCCAGAACGACGCCCTGAACGTCGTGAGCGTGCGCCGGTACTCGTCGACCTGGCAGCTCCTCGGCACCGGGTACGTCAAGGGTGGGGCGAGCCAGGGGATCAAGGGCATCTACCGGCCCTTCGATGCCGGCGCCGCTTCCATGCTGCTCGTCGGGAACCGGCTGGTCGTGCACATGGCGCGGTCGATGTACAACGACGCCGACGACCCGGTCCACCATCAGGGCAACCTGACCTTCGAGGTCGCCGTCGGCTCGATGACCGCCACCACCTTCGAGGAGCGCGGCCAGGCTCCCTACGCCAGCCACTCGTGGCGCCAGTACGTCGCAAGGGCCGGCTCGTCGCTCCTGCTGCTCGACCACGGCGACACCTATCCCCGCGCCGTCCAGCTCAGTGTGATGGCGGACTACCCGAGGACCCGATCAGTCCGGGCCCACAAGGTGCTCGAGTTCGGCCCCGGCTTCTACACCGGCACCACCGTCGACGGGCTGGTCACCGGCCCGCAGGGGGCGGTCGTGATCGGCACGATGACGAAGAGCACCGAGCCCCTCGACTCGCTGGACCCGACCGACGACCCCAAGAACGCCTTCCTGATCCGGGTGAACCCGACGACCGGCGCGAGTACCAGGGTCTGGCTCACCCGCTTCTCCTCGACGAGCGCGAGCCGAGCACTGGAGCCCCGGATCGTCCAGGTGGCGACCGACCGGTTCGCGGTGCTGTTCAACGTCCGCGCCGGCACTCGCGACACCACCTACTACCGGCTGGTCGACTCGGCCGGCCGTGTGCTCGCGCAGCGGGAGTTCGCCGGGACGTACTTCAGCTCGGTGTCCAACCCGGTCCGGATCGGCAGCAAGCTGTTCTGGATCGGGATCCGGCCGAGCGCGACGACCTCGCCCACGCCCGGCTACCTCTTCGCGCTCGACGTCGCGAACCCGGCGGCTCCCTCGCAGCTCGTGCCGCTGCCCCAGACCGGGCCGCAGGGACCGGTCAACGTCACCGCGCCGCGCCTTCGGGGCCGCCCGGTGGTCGGTGCGCGGCTGCGGGTCTCGCGGGGCGAGTGGGATCCGCCGGCCGACAGGTTCCGCTTCCGCTGGTTCCGCAACGGCAGCCGGATGGCGGGGCCGACCGGACGGACCTTCACTGTGCGCAAACGCGATCGCGGCACCAGGATCCGGGTCACGGTCGTCGCCGTCAACGCCGAGGGCACCGGTACCGCCCGGAGCAACGTCAAGCGCATCCGCTAGCGCGCCGAGCCCGCGCGGTCGATCCGGCCCGCAGGTCCCCGAAGGGTCCGGTGGTGGCGCGCAGGCTCGCGCTGCGCGGGTCTCAGAGGTTGATCATGTGGCCGGCGATGCCCTCGATGGCTTCCTTCATCGCCTCCGACAGCGTCGGGTGCGCGAAGATGTTGCGGGCGACCTCGTCGGCGGTGAGGTCCCACTGCTGGGCGAGGGTCAACGCCGGCAGCAGCTCGGTGACCTCCGGCCCGATCAGGTGCGCACCGAGGATCTCGTTGTGCTCGGCATCGGCGACGATCTTGACGAAGCCGACCCCCTCGGCCATGCCCCGCGCCTTGCCGTTGGCGGAGAACGGGAAGGACGACGTCTTGACGTCGTACCCCTTCTCCTTGGCCTGCGCCTCGGAGTAGCCGAACGACGCGATCTGCGGCTGACAGAAGGTCGCGCGCGGAATCATGTCGAAGTTGATCTCCATGGTCTCCGCGTCGGCGATCGTCTCGGCCGCGACCACGCCCATCGCCTCGGCGGTGTGGGCCAGCATCAACTTGCCGGTGCAGTCGCCGATCGCATAGATGCCGTCGACGTTGGTGCGGCCCCGCGCGTCCACGGCGATCGCGCCGCGATCGGTGAGCTCGACACCGGCGGCGTCGCGACCGAAGCCCTCGACCCGGGGAGCGAAGCCGAACGCCGCGAGGAACTTGTCGGCCTCGAGCACGTCCTCCTCGCCGCCGTCCGCGGGAGCGACGGTGACCTTGACCCCCGAGCCGGTGTCCTCCACCTTCTTGACCGCGGTCGAGGTGAGCACCTTGACGCCGAGCTTCTTGTACTGGCGCGCCAGCTCCTTGGAGACGTCGGCGTCCTCGGTCGGCACCATCCGGTCGAGGTACTCGACGATGGTGACCTCGACGCCGAAGTTCTTCAGCACGTAGGCGAACTCGACCCCGATCGCGCCGGAGCCGCCGATGACGATCGAGCCGGGCAGCTGGTCGGTGAGGATCTGCTCCTCGTAGGTGACGACGTTGTCGCTGAGCTCCACCCCGGGGACCAGACGCACAGAGGCGCCGGTGGCGATGATCAGGTTGTCGAAGTCGTAGGACGTCGTCTGGCCGTCCTTCTCCACGTCGATGGCCTTCGGGCCGGTGAGCGTGCCCCAGCCGTCGATCTCGGTGATCTTGTTCTTCTTCATCAGGTAGTGCACGCCCTTGGCGCTGGCCTCGGCCACACTGCGGCTGCGCTTGTGGGTCACCCCGAAGTCCATCGTCGCGTCACCGGAGATGCCGAACGTGTCCTTCTCCTGGGTGATGATGTGCGCGATCTCGGCGTTGCGCAGCAGCGCCTTCGACGGGATGCAGCCGACGTTGAGACAGACTCCGCCCCAGTACTTCTCCTCCACCACGGCGACGGACTTGCCGAGCTGGGCGGCGCGGATGGCGGCGACGTAGCCACCGGGGCCAGCGCCGAGAACGAGGAGATCGAAGTGGGTCACGACCGCCAGCCTAGTGTCAAGGCCGGGGCCGTCCGCTAGAGGTGTCCGGAGGGCACTAACCTTCCCTACCGTGACGTCGTACGCCGCTTACGGGACCAACCTGGACCCTGTCCGGATGAGCGAGCGCTGCCCCCATTCGCCCCTCCAGACAACCGGGTGGCTCACCGGCTGGCGGCTCACGTTCGGAGGCGAGGAGCATGGGTGGGACGGCGCCCTCGCGACGATCGTGCAAGACCCGCTGGAGCAGGTGTTCGTCGCGCTCTACGACCTGAGCCCGCAGGACGAGCCGCTGCTCGACGAGTGGGAGTCGGCAGACTCCGGCCTCTACCGGAAGACGAAGGTCAGGGTCGCGACCCTGACCGGCTCCGTGGTGGCGTGGACCTACGTGCTCGATGCCTATGAGGGCGGAATGCCCTCGGCGTCCTACCTTGGCGTGCTCGCCGACGCTGCGGAGGCCGCAGACGCGCCCGACGACTACGTCGCCTCCCTCCGCCGCCGGCCCTGTCGCTCGACGGGACTCTGAGAAGCAGGTCAACTGACCTGAACGGCGTGACCAACGCAAGCAGTTGCTCGTTGGAGCAGCGTGCGTCCCATCTCCCGCCTCGCCATCGCCAGCGGCGCCCTCGCCGCAACGCTCGCGGCGCTCGTCGTACCGACCCAGAACGCGCCAGCAGCACCGACCTCGACCGCTGCCGGTGCCCCCACCCCCGCCGACCTCAGCCCGGCGCCCGGCGCCCGCGCGGTCGCGACCGGCGCGGTGCGGGACGTGATGTGGGTCGGCAACAACTGGGACGGCACCGCCAGCATCGTCGACGCCCGCAGCTTCAAGGTCCTCAAGCGCGGCGTCAACCTGATCCCGGACGAGGCCCAGGAGCTGGCCGACATCACGGCCGACCCGGCCAAGCTGGCGCTCTTCATCGCGATCCGGGTCGGACCCGGCGAGGGGCATGACCAGTACGTCGACGACATGTTCACGACCCGCGACGGGCGCTACCTGGCCGTGTCGCGCCCGAGCTTCGCCGACGTGGTCTGGATCGACGTCCGCCGCGCCACCCTCGGGCGACCCGGCGCGATCGTCCGCGAGCAGCAGATGGACGGCTTCCGCACCGACCACATGGCACTGTCGCCCAACGGCTTGCGGCTCCTGGTCTCAGACTCCACCTCACGCCAGGTCATCGAGTACGCCATGGTCGACCACACGCTGGCCAACGGCACCGCGGTCGCGATGGGCGACCGGTTGCGGACCTTCACCTCCGGCGAAACCCCGCACGAGAGCAACTACACCAAGAACGGCGGCCAGATCTTCCACGCCTCGATCGGCCGGGTCTACACCCCCGGCGACGGCACCGCGGCCCTCGACGCGCTCTTCGACCCGCTGACCGACCCCGTCAAGGGCGACCGGTGGTTCCAGATCGTCCGCAACCGGAACTTCAAGATCCTCAAGCGGTGGGAGATCGGGCACGAGCTCGAGGAGGCAGGACTCCCCCACATGAGCAGCGCCGTACGGCCGATGGCGATCGCACCCGGCTCGCGCTACCTGTACTTCCAGGTCTCCTTCTTCCACGGCTACGTCAAGTTCGACACCCAGGCGCCGGACATCAACGGGACGACGGACTACGAGCTCGAAGGAGTGCCCGAGCCGTCGACCGGCCGGGTGCTCGGCATCGTGCGCCTCCAGAACCGGGTGCCGACGATGCCGCGGGACCTGTACGTCAACGACTCCGCCCACCACGGTCTCTCGATCAACGAGCGGGGCACCAAGCTGTGCGTGGCCGGCACGATGGACGACTACGCCGCGCTGGTCAACGTGCGGACCGGCAAGGCGAGGTACTACGACGAGACGACCACCGGCCACGCCTACGCCAAGCCCTACTGGACGACAGAGGGCCTCGGTGACACCTGCTGGATCTCGCTGAGCGAGAGCGACGCGGTCGCCGTGCTCGACACCAACACCGGCGAGGAGCTCGCGTTCCGGTCGGTCGGCAACCATCCGCAGCGGGTCCGTCACGGCTATGTGCGCAAAGCGCTGATCAGCAGGTGGTGACACCGTGCGCGCCCTTTAGGGTGTGCGGGTGACCGACCAGCCCTCGCCGTACGACCTTGCCCAACAGGCCGCCGCCCGCGTCGCCGACCTCACCGGCGTCGCCCGGCACGACATCGCGCTGGTGCTCGGCTCCGGGTGGCTCCCGGCCGCCGAGATGCTCGGCGAGACCACCGCCGAGATCGACGCGACCGACGTACCCGGCTTCGGCGCCGCCGCCGTCGCCGGCCACTCCGGCAAGATCCGCTCGGTCCGGGTGCCGGGCGACGACGGCGATCGCCAGCTGCTGGTCTTCCTGAGCCGCACCCACTACTACGAGGGGCGCGGCGTCGCCGCGGTCGTTCACGGCGTGCGTACGGCGGCCGCCGCCGGATGCCGCGCGATCGTGCTCACCAACGGGTGCGGCGGACTCAAGGAGACCTGGGCGCCCGGCACGCCGGTGCTGATCAGTGACCACATCAACCTGACCGGACGCTCGCCGATCCTCGGCGCGCACTTCGTCGACCTCACCGACCTCTACTCGCATCGGCTGCGCGAGATCTGCCGGGAGATCGACCCTTCGCTCGACGAAGGGGTTTACGTGCAGTTCCCCGGGCCGCACTACGAGACCCCCGCCGAGATCGGCATGGTGCGCGCGATCGGCGGCCACCTCGCCGGCATGAGCACCACACTCGAGGCGATCGCGGCCCGCGAGGCCGGGTTGGAGATCCTCGGCATCAGCCTGGTGACCAACCTGGCGGCCGGCATGAGCGGCGAGCCGCTCGACCATGCCGAGGTGCTCGATGCGGGACGCGCTGCCGCCACCCGGATGGGCGAGCTGCTCACCCGGGTCGTGCCGCGGATCTGATCCGACCCCCGTAGGAGAGACGAACTGCGCCAGCCAACTCCCCGCGAGGTGTCAGGGTTGGTCGGCCGAGATGTCAGGGTTGGTTGGCCGAGGTGTCAGGGTTGGTTGTGCAAGATGTCAACCTCGCACAGCCAAGCCCGACACCTCGCACAGCCAAGCCCGACACCTCGCGCACAGCCAAGCCCGACACTTCGTGCAGCCAAGCCCGACACTTCGCGGCGTCAGCGGTCGGTGGGCGAGGATCGCCGCGCCGAGCAAGACTGGTCTGGTCCCTCCCGCGCGCCGAAACCTAGCCGAGTAGGCAGCCCTGCTCCGCGAGGCGGACGGACAGGCCCTGCTCGCAGCCGCGCATCATTCGCTGATGGTTCCAGCGCAGCAGCGGTCGGGCGACGTAGGACGACGCCGCGAGCAGTCCCGTCACCGCGACCTCCTGGGCGAACTCGGTCCGGGTTCCGCCGTCGACGGCGACCAGTGTCCAGCGCACCCAGCCGTCGAGGTCACCGCTCACGGCTACCTCGAGCACCGGCGCCTCCCGCGAGACGGCGTCGAGGACCAGGTCGAGGGTGTAGGGCAACGCCGACCGGCACAGCACCCGCGCGGTGTCGGGTCCGAGCTTCGCCACTGCGCGCACCTGCGGCCACCACTCCGGGTAGTGCTCGAGGTCGAGCACCGTCTCGGCGACGTCGGCGACCGGCGCCGGGGTCAGCCACGACGCGCTGAAGGAGTACGACGCCTGCACCCGCCCATCATGGCGCACGGGGAGCGCCCGGCTTCGGGGTACGGCGGCCGGCGCCCCCACCGCACCGCACCGCAACCAGCGTGAGGTCAGCAGACGGGGGAGGTTGCCTTCGGGAGGGAAGCGCCTTTCGGCGGCTGCACACCCTTGGTCAGGTCGTAGTTGCGCAGCCAGTCGATGAGCATCGTGGTCTTGCGCATCTCGGTGTCGCCGTTGCCCACCAGTCTCATCCGGACGGTCAGCGGCACCTTCGGGAGCGCCGCGGCCGCTGCGAGCGAGGCAACCGCACGGCCGTTGACGAACCAGGTGATCCGTCGCCCGGTGATCTCCACGCCGTACAGCCGGCCGTCGCCCTGCTTGCGCGAGAACCCGGTCAAGGTCCTGCCCCACTCCGTGCCGCCGGCGTCGACGCCGACCCGGACGCTGCTGGCACCCGGCACCGCCCGCGCGATGGTCAGGCTGTAGGCCGGGCAGTCGCCCGGCGCCGTGCCTTCGGGGACCAGTTCGACGACGAACGCGTAGTCACCGCCAGCTGCCTCGTCCAGACGGAAGCGCTCGCGGAGCTCCCAGCGACCCAGCCGCGCCGGCTTGCCCTGGAGGGTGAGCGTGGTGTCCCCGCGGTCGCGGGTCCCGTCGTAGCGCTCACCGCTGTGGAACTCGATACCGCCGCCCCACTTGACGACGCGACCGGTCCCGTCGCTCGCGTCCTGCCAGCTACCGCCGCGGATGTTGGCGCCGCGGTAGGGACCGCTGCTGAGCGACTCGCCGAACTCCCACGCGAAGTCCCACTGCATGGTGCGCCATCCGTAGGTCTGGGCGGCGCTGGTCGAGTCGCCCGCCCGAGCAGCGTTGCTGGGCGCCTGGGCGGTGCCCGGCGCGAGGGTGGCCGGGCCGATCACGAGCGCGGTCGCCAGTGCGGCGAGACGGAGGACGAATCCGGTGGTACGCATCAGCGCTCACCCCTCGGCTTCGGCGTGCGCGCATCGGCTCGGGATGCCAACCGGGTGTAGACCCCGTCGGGACTCACGGTGTAGACGGCGTACTGGTAGAGGTAACCCGGGGCCACCGTGCTGTCGTCGAACGACGTGGCGGTGCCGGGCAGCTCCTTGATGACCTGCCGAGGTGCGGTGGGCGGTTCGCCGGCTCCGGCCCTCCGCGCGATCGCGATCCGTTGGATGGACCCGCCGGGGAGGTCCCAGGTCAGGCTCACCAGCGACGACGTCGCCGTGGCCACCAGCTTCTTCACCGGCTCCGGGCGGTTGACCACCCCGAGGTAGAACGGCACCGACGGGAACCAGCCGACCCGGTCTCCGTCCCCGGTCCAGTCGTCCATCACCACCCGGTAGACCTCCGGTGCCCGGGTGACAGATCTGCGCTGCTGGGCGGCGTAGACGAGCTTGCCGTCGCGTCCGACCGACGCCGTCTCGCCGGCGTTCTTCCAGACGCCGGCTTCGCGGACCTGGAGGATGACGTTGCGGCCGGCGAGGATGGGTTTCGTCGGCTTGCCACTCCGGTCGTGGTCGGCCGTGTCGACGCCGATCCAGAACGCCTCGCCGACCACGGCGAAGCCGCGCGGGAGAGGTACGTCGGCCGGCGTCGACTCGATCACCGAGATGTCAGCGTCCTGGTGCTTGCTCTTGAAAAGGTGCGCCGGCGTGTCCGACGTCTTGCTGTGGACGCGGAAGTAGACGAAGTTCATGGCGGGCGCCGGGAAGTCGAAGCTGAACGAGCCGTCGCGGTTCGTCAGCCGGGAGTGGGTCTTCCCGGTCCTCGGGTCGATCACGCTCGCCCAGGCGGATGACGGGGTTCCGCGCCGCTGTAGGAAGATCCGCTGCTGTCCGCTGCCCATGTCGCCGGAGAACACGACCTTCTGGCCGCCGTAGGAGTTGGCGCCTGGCGTGACGTTCAGCGCCGCCTTCGCGCTCCCGGCCCCGTTGCTGGACGGCACGGCGAACAGCGCGACGATCACGGCCGTCACCGGCAACCAGCAAAGAGCGGTGGTCAGGACCCCATGTCTAGACATCGCTATCACATCGCGAAATCTAGGTTGCGGATCCGGATCCCGCAGCCGTTCCAAGGAACTCAGTCGAACAGCTTGTGTCCGACGGCGCTACCGTGCGATGCATGATCACGCCCGACGTCGACGTACTCCTCGCCCGCGCCCGCGCCTGGCTCGCCGAGGACCCCGACGAGAAGACGCGGGCGGAGCTGGCCGATCTGGTCACCAGGATCGAGAACGGCGCCGGCTCCGAGGATGTCGCCGACCTGGCCGACCGGTTCCGCGGCACCCTCGAGTTCGGTACGGCGGGCCTGCGCGGCGCGCTCGGTGCCGGACCGAACCGGATGAACCGGATCGTGGTGATCAGGGCCGCGGCAGGGTTGGCGGCCTACCTCCGCGACCACCGGGCAGGTCGCGGCAGCACGGTCGTGATCGGCTACGACGCCCGCCACAACTCCGACGTGTTCGCCCACGACACCGCTGAGGTGATGAGTGGAGCCGGGCTGACCCCGCTGTTGCTCCCTCGCCCCCTGCCGACCCCGCTGCTCGCCTACGCGATCCGCGAGCTGGGCGCCGTTGCGGGCGTGATGGTGACCGCCAGCCACAACCCGCCCCAGGACAACGGCTACAAGGTCTACCTGGGTGACGGCTGCCAGATCGTGCCGCCGGCTGACGCCGAGATCGCAGCCAGGATCTCGGCGATCGGCACTCTGGCCTCGGTGCCGCGCGAGCCTTTCGGCGAGGGCGGCGGCCGGGTCCTGGGTGAGGACATCGTCGACTCCTACCTCGACACCGTCGCCGGCCTCGCCGCTGACGGTCCCCGTGACCTCAACATCGTCTACACCCCGCTGCACGGCGTGGGCGGGACCTCGGTGGTGCAGGTGCTCGAGACGGCCGGCTTCTCCTCGCCGCAGGTGGTCGAGGCCCAGGAGCAGCCCGACGCCGACTTCCCGACCGTCTCCTTCCCCAACCCCGAGGAGCCGGGCGCGATGGACCTGGCCCTCGCGCTCGCCGAACGCTCCGATGCCGACATCGTGGTCGCCAACGACCCCGATGCCGACCGCTGCGCCGCCGCGATCCCGGGCCCGGACGGCTGGCGGATGCTGCGGGGAGACGAGGTCGGGGCGCTGCTCGCGCGGCACCTGCTGCAGCGCGGGAGACGCGGCACCTACGCGACGTCCATCGTGTCGTCCTCGCTCCTCGGCAAGCTGGCTGCCGCCGCCCGGCAGAGGTATGTCGAGACCCTCACCGGCTTCAAGTGGATCGGCCGTCTCCCGAAGCTCGCGTTCGGCTATGAGGAGGCCCTCGGCTACTGCGTCGATCCCGCGCACGTGGCCGACAAGGACGGCGTCTCCGCGTTGCTGCTGCTGTGCGAGCTTGCTGCGCAGGCCAAGGCCGACGGGCGGGGGCTGCAGGACCTGCTCGACGACATCGCGGTCGAGCACGGGGTGCACGCGACCGACCAGGTGTCCGTGCGGGTGAGCGACCTCGGCGAGATCACGGCCGCGATGGCGCGGCTGCGGGAGACACCGCCGGAGGCGCTCGGGGGGTTGGCCGTGCTGGAGGCCGAGGACCTCAGCGTCGGCTCCGACGCGCTGCCTCCGACCGACGGCCTGCGCTACTACCTCGCCGACGGCGCACGGGTGATCGTCCGGCCGAGCGGCACCGAGCCCAAGCTCAAGTGCTACCTGGAGGTCGTCGTACCGGTCGCCGACGGCGACGTCCCCGCTGCCCGGGCGGCGGCGGCGGCCACCCTGGCCGTCATGAAGGAGGACTTCGCGGCGGCCGCCGGGATCTAGCGGGCGTGCCGCGCCGTGGTCGCTAGCCGAGCAGGGTGATCACGACGGTCACGACGAGCACGGCCAGGGCCGCGATCCAGGGCCACGCCCGGGTCCGCCGTACGTCGGCGGCGAGCGCCTCCTGCTCGTCGGAGTACAGCGCGATCCCCTGCCGGATCCGCGCGTCCTCGGCCAGCTTGAGGATCCGCCGCTCGACGACGCCGGCGTAGGAGAGGCGGGCGATGTCGACGCCGCTCACGTCACCCAGCTGGTCGTCGCGCAGGCCCCGCCGATGGCTGCGTCCGAGGCCGGCGCAGGTGAACCTGTCGTCGGCGACCCGCACCGCGACGAACTGCCGGATCACCAGCTGCTCGATAGCCGCGAGCGGCACCCACACCGTGCTCAGCGGGTTGCGCAGCACGAGCAGGTCACCCTCGACGGCGACCGCAGGCCGGACCAGAACGCACCAGAGCGCCACCGCGATCAATCCGCAGATCGGGTACGCCGCAGGGTGGTAGGGGGCGCTGCGCCCGACCACGCCGAGCACGAGCACGACGGCCACGACGACGATCCCGAGGCCCCCCATGATCCGGCTGCCCCACGAGGGGAACCGTTCGACCTGCTCCGCCGTCACTTCTCCGCCTCCGAGGGTTATCGTCCGACAACCTCGCAACCCTATGCTGGGGTCATGCCAGTCACCGCCGCAACGGAGTTCCAGGGGCTCGCAGCGTACGCCGACGTCACGGCCAGCGAGGCTTCGCTGCGCCGCTTCCTGCACGGCCTCCCGGGTGTGGACCAGGTCGGAGCCGAGGCACGCGCCGCGTCGCTGGGGACCCGCTCGATCAAGACCACCGCCAAGGCGATGGCCCTCGACCTGGCGATCACCATGGTCGACCTCACCACCCTCGAGGGCCAGGACACCCCCGGCAAGGTCCGCGCGCTCGCGAGCAAGGCGCTGCGGCCCGACCCGGCCGATCCGTCGTGCCCGTCGGTGGCGGCCGTCTGCGTCTACGGAGACATGGTCGCGTCGGTCAAGGAGGTGGTCGGCGACCAGGTCAACGTGGCCGCCGTTGCGACCGCGTTCCCGAGCGGCCGCGCCTCGATGGAGATCAAGCTGGCCGACACCCGCGACGCCGTCGCCGCCGGCGCCGACGAGATCGACATGGTGATCGACCGGGGCGCATTCCTCGCCGGTCACTACCTCAAGGTCTTCGACGAGATCGTGGCGGTCAAGGAGGCCTGTCGCCGAGAAGACGGGCACCACGCCCACCTCAAGGTGATCTTCGAGACCGGAGAGCTGCAGACCTACGACAACGTGCGCCGGGCGTCCTGGCTCGCCATGCTCGCCGGCAGCGACTTCATCAAGACCTCGACCGGCAAGGTGCAGCCGGCGGCAACGCTGCCGGTCACCTTGGTGATGCTGGAGGCGGTGCGCGACTTCCGCGAGGCCACCGGTGTCCAGATCGGCGTCAAGCCTGCGGGCGGCATCCGTACGTCGAAGGACGCGATCAAGTACCTCGTCATGGTCAACGAGGTGGCCGGGCCCGACTGGCTCACCCCCGAGTGGTTCCGCTTCGGCGCGTCCACCCTGCTCAACGAGCTGCTGATGCAACGCACCAAGCTCGCCACCGGCCGCTACAGCGGTCCCGACTACTTCACCTTGGACTGAGGAAGATGACGACCTTCGAGTACGCACCGGCCCCCGAGTCGCGGGCCATCGTCGACATCCGTCCGTCCTACGGCCTGTTCATCGACGGCCAGTTCGTCGACGGCACCGGCCCTGACAGCGGAGTCTTCAAGACGATCAATCCGGCGACGGAGGAGACTCTCGCCGAGATCACCCAGGCCGATGCCGCCGACGTCGACCTGGCGGTCAAGGCCGCGCGTCGGGCGTTCCGCTCCTGGTCGCGGATGCCGGGCAAGGAGCGCGCCAAGTACCTCTACCGGATCGCGCGGATCATCCAGGAGCGCAGCCGCGAGCTCGCGGTCCTCGAGTCGATCGACAACGGCAAGCCGATCAAGGAGAGCCGCGACGTCGACGTACCCATCATGGCGGCGCACTTCTTCTACCACGCCGGCTGGGCCGACAAGCTCGAGCATGCCGGCCTCGGGCCGGCGCCGCAGCCGCTCGGCGTCGCGGCGCAGGTGATCCCGTGGAACTTCCCGCTGCTCATGCTGGCATGGAAGATTGCGCCCGCACTCGCCTGCGGCAACACGGTGGTGCTCAAGCCCGCGGAGACCACGCCACTGACCGCGCTCCTCTTCGCCGAGATCTGCCAACAGGCCGACCTGCCGCCCGGCGTGGTCAACATCGTGACCGGCGCGGGCGACACCGGCCAGGCGCTCGTGTCCCACCCCGACGTCGACAAGGTCGCGTTCACGGGATCGACCGGGGTGGGCAAGGCGATCGCCCGGTCCATCGCCGGCACCTCGAAGAAGGCCACTCTCGAGCTCGGCGGCAAGGCCGCCAACATCGTGTTCGACGACGCCCCCATCGACCAGGCCGTCGAGGGCATCGTCAGCGGCATCTTCTTCAACCAGGGCCACGTCTGCTGCGCCGGGTCGCGGCTGCTGCTCCAGGAGTCCGTTGCCGAGGAGGTGATGGGCAAGCTCAAGCGCCGGATGCGCACGCTGCGGGTCGGCGACCCGCTCGACAAGAACACCGACATCGGGGCCATCAACTCCGCCGCCCAGCTGGCACGGATCCGCGCGCTCGCCGAGATCGGCGAGGACGAGGGCGCCGAGCGCTGGTCGCCGCCGTGCGAGCTGCCGTCGGCCGGCTACTGGTTCCCGCCGACCGTCTTCACCGGCGTCTCCCAGGCCCACCGGATCGCCCGCGAGGAGATCTTCGGTCCCGTCTTGTCGGTGCTGACCTTCCGCACCCCCGCCGAAGCGGTGGAGAAGGCCAACAACACTCCCTACGGCCTCTCGGCCGGCGTCTGGACCGACAAGGGATCCCGGATCCTGTTCATGGCCGACCGACTCCGCGCGGGCGTGATCTGGGCCAACACGTTCAACAAGTTCGACCCCGCCAGTCCGTTCGGCGGCTACAAGGAGTCCGGCTACGGCCGTGAAGGCGGCCGCCAGGGTCTGGCCGGCTACCTGAAGGCTGGTGCGTGATGGCTGCGTCATCAAGGATCGACGTCCGCAAGACCTACAAGCTCTATATCGGCGGGGCGTTCCCGCGGTCCGAGTCCGGTCACTCCTACGAGGTCCAGGACAGCAAGGGGAAGTTCGTGGCCAACGCCGCCAAGGCGTCACGCAAGGACGTGCGCGACGCGGTCGTGGCCGCCCGGAAGGCGTTCCCCGGCTGGGCGGGCCGTACGGCGTACAACCGCGCGCAGATCCTCTACCGGATCGCCGAGGTGATGGAGGATCGCCGCCCGCAGTTCGTGCAAGCCGTCCAGCAGTCGGAGGGCGGCACCGCCGCCGCCGCGGGGCGCCAGGTCGACGAGGCCATCGACCGCCTGGTCTGGTATGCCGGATGGGCCGACAAGATCGGCCAGGTCGTCGGCAACGCCAACCCCGTGGCCGGGCCGTTCTTCAACCACTCCGCACCGGAGCCGACGGGCGTGGTCGGGGTCCTCGCGCCCCAGGCGTCGTCGCTGCTCGGCCTGGTGAGCGTGGTCGCACCGGTCATCGTCACCGGCAACACCGCCGTCGTGGTGTCGTCCTACGGCCGGCCGCTGCCGGCGGTGACCTTCGCCGAGGTGCTCGCGACCTCGGACGTGCCGGGCGGCGTGGTCAACCTGCTGACCGGCGACGCCGTCTCGCTCGGCCCCTGGCTGGCGGCCCACATGGACGTCAACGCGATCGACCTCGCCGGTGTCGCCGGCGACGACGAGACCGCAACCGCGCTCGAGGTGGCGGCCGCCGACAACCTCAAGCGCGTCCGCCGCGCACCCGCCGCGGAGCCCACCTGGGCCGAGGCTCCGGCGCTGTCGACGATGACCGACTTCATCGAGATCAAGACCGTCTGGCACCCGATCGGCGTCTGAGTGCGCACGATCTGACTAGCCGATCCCCGGCCGGAAGGCCGTGGAGCCGGACGCAACCCGTCAGTAACACTTTGGGTTCCGGGCCGTTGTCACAATTGGTCACATGCGTGACGGTACCGGAATTGATAGTGGTGGGCGTCAGCGTGTCGCCCTGACCAATGACGGGGGTCATGGTAATGGGTTTTCGACCCAAGAGGCTGTACTCGACGCTCCTCGCCGCTCTGGCGACAGCGACCATGGTCACGACGGTGGCGGTTGCCAGCGCACCAGCCCAGGCCGACGACGCCGACCGCGCCGGCCGCGATGCCGTCGGCCGCAAGGCCTCCACCCGCGAAGCCTCCGGGCTGAAGCCCCCGCTGCAGGGCCTGGTCGTCACCCAGCCCCAATCGCTCCGCACGGTCCCCTACGCCGACTTCGGGTCGATGAAGCTGCCGTGGAAGGACATCGAGACCCGGCCGGGCGTCTACAACTTCGCGTCGGTCGACGACGCGCTGACGAAGCATCCCGGCGTCAGGTTCCGGCTCCGGTTCATGGCCGGCATCCACGCGCCGCAGTGGGTCAAGGACGCTTCGGGCGGCTGCGTGGTGATCGATCCGAACTCCATCAACGGGAACTCCGGCTGCACGCCGCGGTTCTGGACCGACGCGTTCCACGGTGACTATGTGGACCTGATGCGGGCGGTCGCCAACCGCTACGAGGCCGACCCGCAGGTCGTGGAGATCACCAACAGCGAGTGCACGACGATCTACTCGGAGCCGTTCATCCTGGGCGCGGACACCGTGTCCGTCGACCGGCTCTGGCGAGCGGGCTACACCAAGCAGGGCCACGCGAACTGCCTGCGCCGGTCGACCAGCGCGATGATGGGCCTGTTCCCGACCACCCGGGTGTCCCTCGCCGGTCACAGCAAGTGGCAGTTCATCGTCCAAGGTCCCGACGGTCCCGGCGACGGCACCTTCGCGGCGTCCTGGGAGGACGAGCGCTCGATCCTCAACGACCTGCACCGGGCCTACGGCAAACGCCTGGTCCTCGATGACCACGGCCTGGGACCCGACGACGCAGCGTGCCCGACGCCCGGCGAGTCCCGCACGACCGCGAGGAGCTGGTACTGCTACATGTCGGGCCTGCATTCCTCCCCGTCGGCGTACGGCTGGCAGTTCACGCTCAACGGTGGCTCGATGGCCGCTGCTGCGGACGCCGGCGTCGGGATGGGCGCCTGCTTCCTGGAGTTCGCCGCCTTCCAGTCCCTGGACGAGGCCAAGCGCCGCAAGGTCCACAACGAGCTGCTCGCCAACTGCCGGGACGCCGGGACCGAACCGCCCACCGACCCGCCCACCGACCCGCCGACCGACCCGCCCACCGACCCGCCGACCGACCCGCCCACCGACCCGCCGACGGACCCGCCGACCGACCCGACCCTGACCAGCACGTCTGCACCGCGGGTCACCGGTACGCCGGCGCAGCGGAAGCAGTTGACGGCTGACCCCGGTACCTGGTCAGCCCAGCCGGAGGACGTCACCTACCAGTGGTTCCGGGGCCGCAAGCCGCTCGTCGACGCCTCCGAGCCGACCTACTGGGTGCGTCCCGGCGACGCCGGCCGCCGGATCAGGGTCGAGGTGACCGCCACCCACGCGGACTATGCCCCGGGCCAGGCGACCAGCAAGCCGCTGCGGGTGGAGCGGATCGACACGCACACCAAGGCCCGGGTGCCCAAGCGGCGGTGGCGCACGCATCACCCGAAGATGGTGATCTTCGTGAAGTCCGAGGTCGGCGCGCCCGACGGTCGGGTCATCGTTCGCTCGCACGGACGCAAGGTCGGCGCCGGACACCTGCACAACGGTCGGGTCAAGGTGCGACTGCACCGGATGACCCGTGGAGGGCACCGGCTGGTCGCCCACTTCCCCGCGACCGCAGCCATGCGGCACTCGCGTGCGAAGCCGGTACGGGTGTTCATCAAGCGCTGAGATTAGGGTGGGTCGGTGCCTGCCCGTGTGCCTGCCCGTGTGATCGTGCTCGCCGGCCCGTCCGGCGCCGGGAAGTCCCGTCTCGCGACGCGGCTGGCGCACCGCTACGGCTGGGCGACGCTGCGGCTCGACGACTTCTACCGCGACGGCGACGAGGCCGGCCTGCCGCGGATCGAGGTCGTGGCCCGTTCGAAACGCCTCGTCCCCTCGTTCGTGAGGACGAGCAACGCCGGCTTGGTCGACTGGGACCACCCCGCCAGCTGGCACTGCGAGGACGCCGTCGCCGCCTTGCTCGAGCTGTGCCGCACCGGTGCGACCGACGTACCCAGCTATTCGATCGCGGAGAACCGGCGCATCGGAGCCCAGCGTCTCGACCTCGGCGGCGCCGAGGTGTTCTGCGCCGAGGGGATCTTCGCCCCCGACGTCGTCCGGGCATGCCGCGAGGCCGGGGTGCTCGAGGCGGCGTACTGCGTCACCCAGCACCGCGCGGTCACCTTCTGGCGGCGGCTCACCCGCGACCTGCGCGAGCACCGCAAGCCGCCGTTCGTGCTGATCCGACGCGGGCTGGCGCTCGCCCGCTCGCAACGGGACGTGGTGCGACGCGCTGTCGACGTGGGCTGCCGGGTCGCCAGCGGGGATCGCGCCTACCACGAGATCGTGGCTGCCCATCCCCTCGCCCGTCGGAGCAGTCGGCGTGGACTGGCCCGGTGACCTGCGCCCGGGCGCGCTGAAGCAGCCGGACGCGATCAGCTGCGGTGCCGCGAGCACGGTCGCGGCCCGGGCTCTGCTCACCCGTTGGCGGCCCGACGACCCCGAGGCAGCCATCCGGGCTGAGCACCGCCGGCTCACGTCCGCATACAGCCACCGGGAACGGTTCCAAGTGCCGTGGCCGCGACGACTCGGCACCCCACCCTGGGCGGTCGCCAACGCACTGACGGCGCTCACCGGCGAGCGGATCGCCACCGTCAACGCCCGCCCTCGCCCCGGCACGGCCTTCGACGTTCTGGTCGAGCAGGTCCGCACCCGCCCCGTCGGCGTCTATGTGGGCAACCGGTGGCTGCCCCGACACATCGTCCTCGCCATCGCCGCAGTCCCCCGTCCTGACCTGCCGGACGACGAGTGGTCGCGAGGGGAGGACGGCGCCGCGGTACGCCTGTTCGACCCGGCCGGCGGGGCGCTGGTCACCGTCCCTCGCGCCCGGTGGCTCGAGCACGACGTGCGCGTCGCCGGCTGGAGCCACTTCTGGTTCGTGGTGTAGTCAGCGACGCTCGGCATACCAGGGCTTGATCACGTCCATGATCAGCCGGTAGCGCTCGTCGTAGGGCAGGAAGGCCGACTTCATCGCGTTGACGGTCAGCCACTCGACCTTGGGCAGCCCCCACCCGAACGCCTCGCAGAGCAGCTGATGCTCCCTGGTCATCGTGGTGCCGCTCATCAGCCGGTTGTCGGTGTTGACGGTCACCCGGAACCGGAGGTCGGCGAGCAGCCCGATCGGGTGCTCGGCGATCGAGTCCGCGGCGCCGGTCTGAAGGTTCGAGGACGGGCACATCTCGAGCGGGATCCGCTTGTCGCGGACGTACGACGCGAGCCGGCCGAGCCCGAACGTCAGGGGGGTCCCGTCGTCGGCCACCTCTTTGACATGGATGTCGTCGATGATCCGGACACCATGGCCGAGCCGGTCGGCCCCGCACCATTGGACGGCCTCCCAGATCGACGGCAGCCCGAACGCCTCACCGGCGTGGCAGGTCGCGTGGCCGTTCTCCTGGCGGACGTAGTCGAAGGCGTCCAGGAAACGGGTCGGCGGGTAGCCGGCCTCGGGGCCGGCGATGTCGAAGCCCGCTACTCCCTCGTCGCGGTAGCGGATGGCCAGCTCGGCGATCTCCAGCGAGGGCGCCGCCTGCCGCATCGCCGTCACCAGCTGTCGTACGACGATCCGTCCACCGCTCGACTCGACGCCCTGGTCGAAGCCCTCCTGGACCGCGCCGACCACCTGGTCGAGGGTCAGTCCTTGTTGGACGTGCAGCTCCGGCGCGTAGCGGATCTCCGCGTAGACGACGCCATCGGCAGCCAGGTCCTCGGCGCACTCGCGTGCGACCCGGGTGAGCGCTGCCGCGCTCTGCATCACGCCGACGGTGTGCTCGAAGGTCTCGAGGTAGCGCACCAACGACCCGGAGTCCGCCGCCTCGGCGAACCAGACACCCAGCGCGTCGACCTCGTTGGTGGGCAGCTCGTGGCCCGCCTCCGCGGCCAGCTCGACGATGGTCGCCGGCCGTAGTCCCCCGTCGAGGTGGTCATGGAGCAGGACCTTCGGCGCGGACCTCAGCTCGTCGACGGTCGGCACGCGTGTAGGTTCCATGCCGAGCATTGTTCCATCGAGTCAAGAGACGGCATGAAGGAGACGACCAATGCGGGTCTTCACGACGTTCGAGGAGCTCGAGGCCGCAGCTGGCGAGGAGCTCGGCACGAGCGAGTGGGTCACCATCGACCAGCGCCGGGTCAACCTGTTCGCTGACGCCACCGGCGACCACCAGTGGATCCATGTCGACGTCGAGCGGGCCAAGGCCGGTCCGTTCGGCGGCACCATCGCCCACGGCTACCTGACCCTGGGTCTCATCCCGTGGCTCGGGAGCCAGGTCTTCAAGCTGGCGACGCCCGGGGCCAAGCTCAACTACGGGGTCAACAAGGTGCGCTTCCCCGCCCCGTTGGTCGTCGGCTCGCGGATCCGGGCCAGGCTGACGATCTCCAGCGTCACCGACATCCCCAAGGGCAAGCAGCTGATCGTGCAGCACACGATCGAGATCGAGGGGCAGGACAAGCCGGCGTGCGTCGCCGAGACCGTCGTGCTCCTCTTGCCGCACTGACGAGCGAGCCCGGCAGCGTGCGCGTGGACCGGCTTCAGCCGACGCGGTCGATGATCAACGGCCGGGCGTCGTACGCCGTCCCGGGAGCATCGATCCGGTAACCGCCGTCAAGCGCCGCCAGTGCTCGCTCGAAGCGTTCGGGGGTGTCGGTGAGCAGGGTGAGCAACGGCTGCCCAGCGCTGACCGGATCCCCCGGCCGGGCGTGCCACACCACGCCGGCGCCGGCCTGGACGGGGTCCTCCTTGCGCTCCCGGCCCGCCCCGAGCCGCCAGGCTGCGATGCCGACGGCAAGCGCGTCCAGCCGGGTCAGGACGCCGTCGGCGTCGGCGGTCACGACGTGCGACTCCCGGGCCACCGGAAGCGGGGCCCCGGGGTCACCGCCCTGGGCCCGAACCATGGCCTTCCACGAGTCCATCGCGGAGCCGTCGGCGAGCTTGTCGGCCGGGTCGACGTCCGCGACGCCGGCGGCTGCGAGCATCTCCCGGGCGAGGGCGAGGGTCAGCTCGACCACGTCGGCCGGCCCGCCGCCGGCGAGCACCTCGACCGACTCGGTGACCTCGATGGCGTTGCCTGCGGTGAAGCCGAGCGGCACGTCCATGTCGGTCAGCAGGGCCACCGTGCGGACGCCGGCATCGGTGCCGAGGGCGACCATCACCTCGGCCAGCTCGCGAGCGCGGTCGGCGTCCTTCATGAACGCACCGCTGCCGACCTTGACGTCGAGCACCAGCGCGCCGGTGCCCTCGGCGATCTTCTTGCTCATGATCGAGGACGCGATGAGCGGGATCGCCTCGACCGTCCCCGTCACGTCCCGTAGTGCGTAGAGCTTGCGGTCAGCGGGCGCGAGGGTGTCGCCCGCCGCGCAGATCACGGCTCCGACCGACTCCAGCTGCGCGAGCATCTCCTCGTTGCTGAGCGCCGCCCGCCAGCCCGGGATGGACTCGAGCTTGTCGAGGGTGCCGCCGGTGTGGCCAAGCCCGCGGCCGGAGAGCTGAGGCACGGCCACGCCGCACGCCGCCACCAGCGGGGCCAGCGGCAAGGTGATCTTGTCGCCGACGCCACCGGTCGAGTGCTTGTCGGCCGTCCCTCGGGAGAGGGTCGAGAAGTCCATCCTCTCGCCGGACGCGATCATGGCGGCGGTCCAGTCGGCGATCTCGGTGCGCTCCATGCCGTTGAGGAGGATCGCCATCGCGAGGGCGGACATCTGCTCGTCGGCGACCACGCCCTTGGTGTAGGCGTCGACCACCCACTCGATCTGGCTGCGGCTGAGCGTGCCCCTGTCCCGCTTGGCGGAGATGATCTCGACAGCGTCGTGCGAAGTCATCGACTGTTCCTATCAGGCGGGTTCATCAGGCCAGGTCGTCGGGGCCGAAGGCAAGGGGCAGCACCTGGTCCATCGTCCGCACCCCCTCGGGCGTCAGCAGCTCGAGTCCGGGCCCACCTGCCTCGTAGAGGATCTGCCGACACCGCCCGCACGGCATGATCACCTCGCCCGAGCCGTTGACGCACACCACGTGGGTCAGCCGTCCGCCGCCAGTGGCGTGCAGCTGCGAGACCAGACCGCACTCGGCGCAGAGGGTGACGCCGTACCCGGCGTTCTCGACGTTGCAGCCGACCAGCAGCCGGCCGTCATCGGCGAGACCGGCCGCACCGACGTGGAAGCGGGAGTACGGCGCGTAGGCGCGCGCCGCCACCTCCGTCGCGGCCTGCTGCAGGGCCGGCCAGTCGACGCCCATCCGCGGGTCCTCAGTCCGACTTCTGGTAGTGCTGCCCGTCGGCGGCCGGTGCTCGCACCCGGCCGACGAAGCCCGCAACCGCGATGATCGTGGCGAGGTAGGGCAGCGCCGACAACAGGTCTCCGGGGACCTTCTCGTCGAGAATGCTCAGCTGGTCCTTGAGGTTGCGCAGGAAGCCGAACATGAGCGCCGCGAACGCCGCGTAGACCGGGTGCCAGCGACCCATGATGACCGCGGCGAGGGAGATGAAGCCGAGTCCGGCAGTCATCTCCTTGTCGAACGCGCCCGTGCTCAGGGTGAACGACGCCCCGCCGAGACCTGCGAAGACACCACCGAGGAGCACCGCTTGCCAGCGGGTGCGGTTGGGGTCGATGCCGACCGTGTCGGCCGCCTTGGGGTGCTCGCCGACCGACCTCACCCGCAGACCCCATCGGGTCTGGAAGAGCAGGAACCACACTGCCGGCACCGAGACGTAGGCGAGGTAGACCAGCAGGGTCTGGCCGAAGAGCGCCTCGCCGATGTAGGGGATGTCGTGGAGGACCGGGATGTCGACGGACTCCAGGAGACGGGGCTGGTTGAACTGATCCTTGCGATCCCGGGGAATCTGCCCCAGCAGGAAGCTGGTGATGCCGTAGCCGAACGCGACCAGCACGATGCCGACGACCACCTGGTCCACGTGGTAGCGCAGCGCGAAGAACGCGAGCATCGACGCCATCCCCATCCCGGCGAGAACGCCACCGAGAAGGCCGAAGATCGGGCACCAGAAGAGCGGGATGGCCGCGATCGAGGCGACCGCGAAGCTGGAGAACATCGAGCCGAAGAAGGCGCCGGCGATGAACTGGCCCTCGATCGCGATGTTGACCACCCCGGCTCGCTCGCAGAGCACACCTGCCAGCGCGCCGAACACGAGCGCGGTCGCGATCCGGATCGTGCCGGGTATCGGATTGGTCATCGCCGGAGCGAACGCACCGCTCGGGTCGGCATAGGCCCACATCAGGAACGCGCCGTAGAAGCCGAGTC
Source organism: uncultured Actinomycetota bacterium (assembly GCA_963756795.1). GTDB lineage: Bacteria > Actinomycetota > Actinomycetes > Propionibacteriales > Nocardioidaceae > Nocardioides. Next base: position 197,756 of record CAVWPK010000012.1, read on the forward strand.
CCACCACGACCGCGACGAGTACCCCGGTCCAGCCGCGCGGGAACCGGTTGAGGACCGCGAGCACCAGGGCGACGGCGGTCAGTGCCACGGCCACCCACGAGACGGTGCTGCCGTCGAACTCGACGGGCGGGTTGTCCTTGGTCCGCGGCCCCTTGAACAGGTGGGCGACGGTCGGGTCGTCGATCTCGAGCTTGAACCAGACTTCGGCCAGGAGCACCAGCCCCAGCACGACGACGAGCTTGATCTGGCGGCGGATGTCTGCCCGGTCGCGCACCTGGGGATCGGGGGCCAGGCCGGCGGGGGCCTCGGTGACGGCGCTCATGCCACTGCTCCCTTCGGGTCGGCGGCCACGGCCCGTCGGCGACGGCGGACCCGCCCCAGTCCGCGGATCAGCGCGGGTGCGGCCACGAAGAGCACGATCAGCGCCTGCACGACCTGGATCAGCTCGGGCGGCACACCGGCCGACGTCTGCATCCCCAGGCCACCGGCCGAAAGCGCGCCGAACAGGAGACCGGCCAGCACCGTCCCCAGCGGGGTCGCCCGGCCGAGCAGCGCAACGGTGATCGCGTCGAAGCCGACCGAGCCCACCACCTGATCGGTGACCGACTGCTGCAGCCCGAGCAGGGTCATCGTGATGGCGAGCCCGGAGAGCATCCCAGCGATCGCCATCGTCGCGATGTAGACCTTGGCGATGCTCATGCCCGCCGTTCTCGACGCGTCCGGGTTCGCGCCGACAGCCCGCATCTCGAAGCCGAGCCGGCTGCGCTCCAGCACCCACCAGACACCCAGCGCGGCCACCAACGCGAGCGGGATGCCGAGGTGGAGTCCGGCGATGCTCGGATACGTCGCGTTGTCGGCGACCGGCGGGCTGAGCAGGTTGTCGCTCCCGGGCCGCTGGAACGCCTCCTTGGCCAGGAAGTAGAGCACCGTGAAGCGGGCGATCTGGTTGAGCATGATCGTGGTGATCACCTCGTGGGCGCCGGTCTGCGCCTTGAGCACGCCGACGATGCCACCCCACGCGGCGGAGGCGACGACGCCGGCGGCGATCGCAGCGATCAGGTGGATCCCCGGCGGCAGGTCGTAGGTGAACCCGACGTAGCCGGCGGCGAGCGCACCCACCAGCATCTGGCCCGTCGCGCCGATGTTGAACAGACCCGCACGGAACGCGATCGTGACGCCGAGACCCGCACAGATCAACGGCGCCGACCGCTCGAGCGTCCGCTGGAGGGCCGAGCCGGAGCCCACCGCCCCGCGGACCAGGGCTGAGTAGGCGTCCCAGATCGCTCCGACCGAGTGACGCAGCACATCACCGGCATAGATGAAGAACGACCCGGGATTGCTGAAGAGGTTGCCGAGTGCCTCGATGACGTCGTCGTCCGAGATGGCGATCAGGAAGGCTCCCACGGCCAGGGCCAGGAGGATCGCCAGCACCGTGTCGCGAACCGTCGGCAGCCAGGACCGCAGGTCACGTGCCTTGGGCTGTCCCTCCTCCGGCTCGGGGACGATCACGGGTGCCGGCGACATCGACGTCATGACGCGACCTCGATGCCCGCGGCGGTCGCGCCGGCCATCAGCAGGCCGAGCTTCTCGCGCGGGATGTCGGGCGACACCGTCGCAACGATCCGGCCGTCGTACATCACCGCGATCCGGTCCGACAAGGCGTAGATCTCCTCCAGTTCGGTGGACACGATGACCACGGCGACGCCACGGTCGCGCTCGGCGATGATCCGCTTGTGGATGAACTCGATCGACCCGACGTCGACACCACGGGTCGGTTGGGACGCGATCAGCACCTTGAGCGGCCTGGAGAACTCGCGGGCCACGACGACCTTCTGCTGGTTGCCGCCCGAGAGCGAGGAGACGGGCGTCTCCGCCGACTCGGTGCGGATGTCGAACTCCTCGATCCGGGCCTCGGCGTTCGCTGCGATCTTGTCGAGCTTGAGGGCCGGTCCGCTGGAGAACTCATCAGACCGGTAGAGGTCGAGGACCAGGTTCTCCCGCACGCTGAACGCACCGACGAAGCCGTCGTGGGAGCGGTCCTCGGGGATGTAGCCGATGCCGTCCTCGAGGCTCTGCCGCGGGCCGTGCTTGCTGATGTCCTTGCCGTTCAGCTCGATCCGGCCGGCGTCCGGCTTGACCAGTCCCAGCAGGGACTTGATCAGCTCGGTCTGGCCGTTGCCCTGGACACCGGCGATGCCGAGGACCTCGCCCGCGCGCGCCTCGAACGAAACGTCCTTGACCACGAGGTGTCCGCGGGGGTCGACCACGGTGATCCGCTCGGCACGCAACACGGGCGCGCCGGCGTCGGCCTCGCCCTTGCCGACCGTCAGCTGCACGTCGCGGCCGACCATCAGCTCGGCCAGCTCTTCCTCGCTGGCGGAGGGCGGCGCGGTCCCGACGACCTTGCCACGCCGGATGACGCTGATCCGGTCGCCGATCGCCTTGACCTCGCGGAGCTTGTGGGTGATGAAGATGATCGAGGTGCCCTGCGCCTTCAGCTCGCGCATGATCCCCATCAGCTCGTCGATCTCCTGCGGCGTCAGGACTGCCGTGGGCTCGTCGAGGATCAGGATCTTCGCGTGACTGGCCAGGGCCTTGATGATCTCGACCCGTTGTTGCACCCCGACCGGGAGATTCTCGACCAGAGCGTCGGGGTCGACATGGAGCCGGTAGCGGTCGGACAGCTCGCGCACCTGCTTGCGCGCGGCGCGGCGGTTGAGCACACCGGCCCGGTAGGTCTGCTCATGGCCGAGCATGACGTTCTCGGCGACGGTGAAGACAGGGACCAGCATGAAGTGCTGGTGGACCATGCCGATGCCGGCGTCGAGCGCATCGCCGGGGCCGGCGAAGCTGACCGGTGCGCCGTCGAGGAGGATCTCGCCCTCGGTCGGCTTGAGCAGGCCGTAGAGCATGTTCATCAGGGTGGACTTGCCGGCGCCGTTCTCCCCCAACAGGCAATGGATCTCACCCGGCTCGACCACGAGGTCGATGCTGTCGTTGGCGGTGAACGAGCCGAACCGCTTGGTCAGGCCGTTGATCTCGAGTCGCATGCGGTCCTCTGTCCGACGCAGGTCACGGGAAGGCGGCAGGTCGGGGCGGAATGCTCCACCCCGACCTGCCGTTCAATCGCGTGGTGCCGTGATCAGCCGACGGTGATCTCGCCGTCGATGATCATCTGCTTGAGCTCCTCGATCTTGGCGGAAAGCTCGTCGTCGATGTCGGCCTGCGGGCCGTACGGCGCGAGGCTGACTCCTCCGTCCTCGAGCGTCCCGGAATAGATCTCGTTGCTGAAACCGCCGCCGGCGGAGTCGGCGATCGCCTGCTCCACCGCGACATCCATGCCCTTCACGACCGAGGTGAGGAGCGAGTCGCAGTACTCGGCGGCCGAGACGCAGCCGTCGGTGTCGACCCAGATGCCCCATGCGTCGTTCTCCTGAGCGGCCTGGAGGCCACCAAGACCGGCGGGCCCGGCGACCGGGAAGATGACGTCGGCGCCCTGGCCGATCATCTCCTCGGCGAGGGACTGGCCGGCGGTCTTGTTCTCGAAGTCGTTGGTGAACGACCCGTCCTGCTTCGCGAGGTCCCAACCGAGGACCGCGACATCGGCGCCGTTCTCCTCGTTGTAGTAGTCGACACCCTGGACGAAGCCGGTCATGAAGATCGTCACCGTCGGGATGTTGAGACCGCCGAAGGTGCCGACCACGCCGGTCTCGGACTTGGCCGCAGCGAGGTAGCCCGCGAGGAACGAGGGCTGGCCGGTGTCGAAGGTCAGGCCCTTGAGGTTGGCCGGAGCCTTCTCGTAGGCGTAGTCGACGATCGCGAAGTCGACGTCCTTGGCCTTCTTGGCCGCCGCCAGCGTCGCGTCACCGAGGAGGAAGCCGACCGTGGTGATCTGGTTGCAGCCCTCGTCGACCAGCGACTGGATGTTGTCCTTGAACTGGGACGGGTCGGCGGACTCGGCCTCGGCGGTCTGCACGCCATAGGTCGCGGCCGCGGACTCGAGCCCGTCGTGCGAGGTCTGGTTGAACGACTTGTCGTCGAAGCCGCCCGAGTCGGACACCATGCACGCCTTGAAGTCGGGGTACTGCTCCGCGTCGTCGGTGGGGCTGGCCTCGTCGGTGACGCTCGGCGAGTCGCTCGCGCTGCTGTTGTCGTCTCCGTCGTCCTCCCGGTCCCCACATGCCGTCAAGGCGAGAGCCGCGATGGCAGCCACCGCAGCGATTCGAGCCGTTCTCTTCACGGCGTCCTCCATATTTCGTCGTCGCGCCCCATGGCGGGGCATCCCGTGCACCCTAACGGCGAGTTTCGGTGACGGGGGGTGTTGCAACGGAAATTTCTGAGGTTGTTACCGACCGGTGATAACGGTCAGCCGGTCCGGTCAGCCGCTCAGCGTCCGGGCGGCGACGGCAGCCAGCACCCGTGCTCCGATGCCGACCGCCTGCTCGTCGACGCGGAGGTCGCCCTGGTGGAGGTCGTACGTCGCGCCGCCAGGCGTCCGCGTGCCGAGGCGGAACATGGCTCCCGGGATACCCGAGAGGTACCAACCGAAATCCTCGCCACCGAGGCTCTGGGGCACCTCGGTGCGGTGATGAGTGCCGAGCACCGCGTCCACCGACCGGTTGACGATGCGCGCGCTGGTCGTGTCGTTGACCACGGGCGGCACGCCTTGGAGGTAGTCGACGGCAGCGGTGACGCCGTAGGGCCGGACGATGTCGAACACGGCCTCGCGGACCACGGCTTCGACGCCCGCCCAGGCGACGGAGTCGAGGATCCGGACGGTGCCGGCGGCGATGCCGTGGTCAGGGATCACGTTGGGGGCCGATCCGGCGCGCAGCACGCCCCAGACCACGCTGACGCCGGCGCGCGGGTCCATCCGCCGGCTCAGGACCGCGGGCAGCTCGCTCGTGATCTTGGCGAGGGCGAAGGTCAGGTCGCCGGTGAGGTGAGGTCGGGACGTGTGGCCTCCGGTGCCCTCGACCCGGACCTCGATCCGGTCGGCGGCGCTGGTGATCGGACCGGTGCGGACCCCGATCATCCCGACGTCGACGGCCGGCTCGGCGTGCAGCGCGAAGATCCGCTCCACCTCGTCCAGCGCACCGTGGTTGACCAGGTGCACCGCGCCGCCGGGCATGACCTCCTCGGCGGGCTGGAACAACAGCCGGACCCTGCCGTCGAGCTGCCCCCGGCCATGCGCCTCGGCGAGGGCGTGGGCGGCGCCGACGAGCGCGGTCGTGTGGACGTCGTGCCCGCAGGCGTGGGCGACCCCCGGCACCATGCTGGTCCACGGGTCCGGAGTCAGGTCCTGGACGGGCAGCGCGTCGAGGTCGGCCCGGAGCGCGACCACCCGGTCACCCTCGCCGATCTCGGCGAGCGCCCCGCTGCGCTGCGAGGGCGTCACCCGCCAGCCGGCGAGCTCGAGGATCTCGACCACGCGGTCCGTCGTACGACGCTCCTCCCAGGAGAGCTCCGGGTGACGGTGCAGGTCGCGGCGCAGCTCGATCAGGTCATCGGCGTGCTTCTCGACGACGTGGTTGATCACCCGCTCGACGGAGTCGGCGGCACTCGGATCCGGTGGGGTGGGCATCAGACCGAGCCTAGAGGACGCCCGGGTGGGACGCTCGCCGTACTTCGGGGCCGGCTCGCCGGCCTCCGTCGGGTCGCGCCACGTCGTCGGTCGGCGGGCCCGCTTGGTTACGGAGTGCGCGGATCCTCGTCGTACGCCGCCAGCAGCCGGTCCGCCGCCAACGGTGCCGTCAGCTCGCCGGCGAGCACCGCTGCGCGCACCTCCGCCTGGACGGCCTTCACGCCCGCCGAGTGCCGCAGCCGCTGGTCGAGCTCGTCGCGGACCAGCGCCCAGGTGAAGTCCAGCTGCTGCTCCGCCCGTTTCTTCGCGAGGCCGTCGGCGCCGAGGTGGTCGCGGTGGTCGAGAACCTTCGCCCAGACGCCGTCGACACCGACGTCGTCGAGGGCCGAGCAGGTGACGACCGGCGGCGCCCACTCGTCGTGGCCGCGCACCAGGCGCAGCGCACCGGCCAGCTCGCGGGCCGCTCCCCTGGCCTCCTGCTCGCGATCGCCGTCCGCCTTGTTGACGGCGATCACGTCCGAGATCTCCAGGATCCCCTTCTTGATGCCCTGGAGCTGGTCGCCGGTCCGGGCGAGCGTGAGAAAGAGGAACGTGTCGACCATCCCGGCGACCGTCACCTCCGACTGTCCGACACCGACCGTCTCGACGAGGATCACGTCGTAGCCCGCCGCCTCGAGGACCGCCATCGCCTGCACCGTGGCGCGAGCGACACCGCCGAGGGTCCCCGCCGACGGCGACGGGCGGATGAACGCCTTGGGGTCCGTCGACAGCCGGGCCATCCGGGTCTTGTCCCCGAGGACCGATCCCCCGGTGCGGATGCTGGAAGGGTCCACGGCGAGTACGCCGACCTGGTGGCCGTCGGCAGTCAGCCGACTGCCGAGCGCCTCGATGAACGTGGACTTGCCGACCCCGGGCACGCCGGAGATCCCGACCCGGGTCGCTGGTCGTCGGTCGAGGAGGATGCTCTGACCGTCACGAGACCCGAGCGCCGCCAGCAGGTCGCGGGCCTGAGCGCGGTGCTTCGGGCTCGTCGACTCCACCAGCGTGATCGCCCGCGAGACCTGGGCGCGACGCCCCTCGCGGACCCCTTCGACGAGCTGCTCGAGCTGCATCAGTGGTCGAGCTGGTCGCGCAGCTTGGCGAGCAGGTCGAGCGCCGACTCGGCGATGACGGTGCCCGGCAGGAACACCGCGGCCGCACCCATCTCCTTCAGCGTCGGTACGTCGTCGGGCGGGATGACGCCGCCGATGACGACCATGATGTCCTCCCGACCGTGCCCGGCGAGCGCCTGCTTGAGCGCCGGGAGAAGCGCGAGGTGGCCGGCCGCGAGCGAGGAGACGCCGACGATGTGGACGTCGGCGTCGATCGCCTGAGTGGCGACCTCCTCGGGCGTCGAGAACAGTGGACCCACGTCGACGTCGAAGCCCATGTCGGCGAAGGCCGACACGACGACCTTCTGGCCACGGTCGTGACCGTCCTGGCCCATCTTCGCGACCAGGATGCGGGGCCGCCGGCCCTCGGCCTCGGCGAACTCATCGGTCGCGGCGCGCACCTGGGCGAGCAGGGTGTCCCCTGATTCGGCGGCCTCGTCGCGGTACACGCCGGAGATGGTACGGATCACGGCCTGGTGTCGGCCGTAGACCTTCTCGAGAGCGTCCGAGATCTCCCCGACGGTCGCCTTGTGCCGGGCCGCGGCGACGGCCAGCTCGAGCAGGTTGCCGTCGCCGGTGTCCGCACTCTTGGTGAGCGCCTCGAGGGCGGCGTCGACGTCGCGCTGGTCGCGCTCGGCTCGCAGCCGCTCGAGCTTGGCGATCTGCTGGCGGTAGACGTCGTCGTTGTCGACCCTCAGCACGTCGAGCCTGTCCTCGGACGCCGGCCGGAACGTGTTGACGCCGATCACCTTCTGGGCACCGGAGTCGATCCGCGCCTGGGTGCGGGCGGCAGCCTCCTCGATCCGCATCTTCGGGATGCCCTGCTCGATCGCGGCGGCCATGCCGCCGGCGGCCTCGGCCTCCTCGATGTGCGCCCACGCGCGTTCCGCGAGGTCATGGGTCAGCTTCTCGACATAGTAGGAACCCGCCCACGGGTCGATGGTGTACGTCGTACCGCTCTCCTGCTGGAGCAACAGCTGGGTGTTGCGGGCGATCCGTGCCGAGAAGTCGGTCGGCAGCGCTATCGCCTCGTCGAGGGCGTTGGTGTGCAGCGACTGGGTGTGGCCCTGGGTCGCGGCCATCGCCTCGATGCAGGTACGGCCGACGTTGTTGAAGACGTCCTGGGCGGTGAGGCTCCAGCCAGAGGTCTGGCTGTGCGTGCGCAGGCTGAGGCTCTTCGGGTTCTGAGGGTCGAACTGACGGACCAGCCGGCTCCACAGCGCGCGGGCCGCGCGCATCTTGGCGACCTCCATGTAGAAGTTCATGCCGATCGCCCAGAAGAAGGACAGCCGCGGCGCGAACTGGTCGATGGTGAGACCGCTCTCCAGGCCGGCCCGGATGTACTCCACCCCGTCGGCCAGCGTGTAGGCGAGCTCGAGGTCGGCGGTCGCGCCCGCCTCCTGCATGTGGTAGCCGGAGATCGAGATCGAGTTGAACCGCGGCATCCGCTGGCTGGTGAACGCGAAGATGTCGGAGATGATCCGCATCGACGGCGTCGGCGGGTAGATGTAGGTGTTGCGGACCATGAACTCCTTCAGGATGTCGTTCTGGATGGTCCCCGAGAGCTGCTCCGGCTTCACCCCCTGCTCCTCGCCTGCGGCGATGTAGAGCGCGAGCACAGGAAGCACCGCGCCGTTCATCGTCATCGAGACGCTCATCTCGTCCAGCGGGATGCCGTCGAAGAGCGTGCGCGTGTCATAGATCGAGTCGATCGCCACGCCGGCCATGCCGACGTCACCGCGGACCCGCGGGTGGTCGGAGTCGTAGCCGCGGTGGGTGGCGAGGTCGAACGCGACGCTCAGGCCCTTCTGCCCGGCCGCCAGGTTGCGGCGGTAGAAGGCATTGGACTCCTCGGCGGTGGAGAAGCCGGCGTACTGCCGGATCGTCCACGGCTGGGTGGTGTACATCGTCGGGTAGGGACCGCGCAGGAACGGGCTCAGACCCGGCCAGGTCTCGAGGGCCCCGTTGACATTGAGTCCAACCAGGTCGGCGGCGTCGTAGGACGGCTTGATCTCGATGCCTTCGGGGCTGTGCCACCCCTCGTCACCGGTGGTCGAGGTGCGGGTCGGGCGACCGTCGACACCGTCACCCGTCAGCGACAGGCCGGCAAAGCTCCTGGGAATCGTCACGACAGCCTCTCCCTCGTCGCGGTCAGGAAGGCCAGGGCGTCGACGCCGATCGCGGCTGCGTCGTCGACCGCCGCGTCCACGGCATCGGGTTTGCCGGCGAGGATCACGTGTCGTGCGCCGGCACCCCGCAGCGCCGCCACCGCGGCCGCGCCCCATTCGGAGTACGCCGCGTCGGTGCCGGCGAGGCACACGACCGGCTGTCCGTCGTAGGCCGCCAGCAGCTCGTCGACACCCGACGTCGGCCCGGCGACCTCGACCGCGATGCCGCCGGCCGCGAACAGGTTGGAGACGTAGCTGGCGCGCGCGGTGTGCTGGGCGATGGAGCCGAGGGTGGCGAGGAAGACGGGCGTCGCGGCCGGCTCGTCGCGCATCGCCTCGAAGGCCGCGCCGTACCGCGCGACCCGGTCGTTGAGCGGGTCCGCGGCGCGGACGGGGAGCTCTTCTGCGAGGTGGGGGAACTCGGTGACGCCGGTCAGCGGTCGTTGGCGGCGGGCGATCTGGCGCTCGCGCTCGGCAGCCGTCGTCGCGATCCGATCCCGAAACGGGGTGAGGTCGTGGCCGCCCTCCCACTCCTCCTCGAGCTGGTGGAAGCCGACCCAGCCGGCGGCGGCGAGGTCGGCCGTGAGCTGCTCGACGGCGTAGGCGCCACCGGCCGGGTCGGCGACCACGGCGACGTGGGACTCGTCGATCAGCAGATGACTGACGTTGCGGGCGATCCGGCGACCGAAACCCTCGGGCTGGCCGAGCGCCGCATCGAACGGCAGCACGGTCACCGCGTCGGCGCCGCCGACGCCCGCGGCGAACGCCGCGACGGTGCCGCGGAGCATGTTGACGTAGGGGTCGTACTTGCTGAGCATCGGCCGGCTGGTCACCGCGTGCTGGCGCTGCGCCACGTCGACGTCGGCAGGAAGGCCGGAGTGGTGGAGCACGCTGGCCCACAGCTGGCGGGCGGCCCGCAGCTTGGCGATCGTCGGGAACTGCTCGTCCGTCGCGGCGTAGCGGAACTCGATCAGGTGGGCGGCCTCGGCCAGGTCGAGGCCGTGGTCGGTGAGCCAGCGCAGGTAGGCGACACCGACGGCGATCGACCAGGCGAGCTCCTGGACATCGCTGGCGCCGAGATCGTGGGCCGCGGTCGCGTCGACGACGATCGACCGGACGCCGGCCTGCTTCGCCTGCGCAGCGAGGTCGCGCAGCTCGCTGACGGCCTCGTCGACCGCGAGCGGGAGGTCACGGAGCATCGCACCGAGCGGGTCGGCGCCGAGGTTGCTGTCCGGGTGCAGGTCGAGTCCGCGTGCGTCGGCGTACGCCAGCAGCGCCCGCGCGGCCTCGGTCGGCGCGGTGGGGGCGTCGAGCACGACCGGCGCCAGGTCGAGGAGTACGCCGTCCAGCACCGTGGCGAGGTCGGTCGTCTCGTCGACCGCCACCCACAGGCTGGTCACCCCGCCGTCGAGGTCGACCAGTGCTTCCTCGTTGGCGAGCTTGGCCTCGGGGTGGGAGACGAGGGAGCGGATGTCCCACGGGCCCGCGCGTCCCGGCCGTACGTTCGGCTGCGGGGCTCCGGCGAGACCCAACGGGGTGATGGCGACGCCGTCGAGGGTCGTGTGGGTCAGCTTGTCCCAGACGGCCGCGTCGGGGTCGTCCTCGCCGAGCCGGCGTGCCTTGCGGAGCACTGCCGCGGTCGCGGCCTCCCACTCCTCCTGGCGGTGCCTGTCCTGCTCGGCTGCGAGGGCAAGGCCGGACCCCGCCCCACTGCTCGTATCGCCAGCCGTCATGGAGGGCATGCTACGGCGCACGCGCGGGCCACCCTCCGGCGTCCCAGCCGTGGCAAATGTCACGCGCTCTTCCCCGGCACCCCCCACGGCACCCATCTTGTGAGCCGATCAAGGAGGCCGGCCGGGGCGGAGTTGGTGCGGCGAACAGTTCGGGCGGCAGTTTGAGGGCGCTCCCCTGCGCTCCGCTCCCAACATGTGGGAGTGCAGGGCAGGTGAGGGCAGCGGCGCCCGGAACCACGCGGGGCGAGCGTCAGCCCCAGTTGGGCAGCTGCTGCAGCGACCACCGGTTGCCGTCCGGGTCGGCGAAGTAGACGAAGCGACCCCAAGGCTGCTCGTCGACCGCGCTGACCTCGACGCCCCGCTCGATGAGGTCGGTACGGGCGACATCGGCGTCGGCGATCACCGCCTGCAGGTTGTCGAGCGAACCCGGCTCCATCGTGGTCAGGCCCTGACCGATCGCGATCGAACAGGCCGACCCGGGCGGCGTCAGCTGCACGAACCTGACCTCGTCGCTGACGGTGTGGTCGCTATCGAGCACGAACCCCGTCTGCACATAGAAGTCCCTCGCCCGCTCCACATCGGTCACGGGCACGACTACCAACTCCAGCTTGATATCCATGCGGACCAAGCTAGGCGCGACCACCGACATCGGATCCTGTGGTTTCGAGGCTCGCTGCGCCCACTCGACGCGACCGGCGGCCGGACCCGCGCGGCCATCCGTCAGCTCGCCGTACCTGGATCGAGGCCGTCGACCGACTGGTCGGTTCGGGCTACCCGGTACCGACCAGGACCTCGCCACTGCTGGGTGGCAACCGGACCGACGTCACGGTCCAACCGTCGAGTCGGGCGGGCATCGAGTACGGCGCGTTCCGTCCCGTCGCTCCCGCCCGCCCCGGCGACGTTGTGCCGTTCGAGGTCCCGGATCAGGTCGATGTTCCGGAGCCACCTCTCCCTGTCCGGGGACCCCCTGGCGCTGGTCCCGGAGCCCCGCAGGAAGTTCTCCACCCACCTGATCGCGACACCGCCCGGCTTCGGCGGCGATGTGCCGCGTTGTCTACGGTGTAGGCACCGCCTGGGAAAGGATCGACTTGGGGACGCCGAAGCGACGTACGGCCAGTTGCGTCGCCGCGCTCACCGTCGCCCTGGCGTTGTGCACCGCCTGCGATCCGGACTCCGGCGATGACCGCCCGAGGCCGCCCGACTCGACCCGCACCGACGAAGCGTCGACCCTCAAGCCCGCTCTCGCCGGCCTGGTCGTGACCGAGCCCCGCGCGCTCTCCACGATCCCCTACGCGGAGTTCGGGACGATCACGACGACCTGGTCGGAACTGGAGCCCGGTCAGGGCAGCTTCGACTTCTCTGCGATCGATGACGTCCTTCGCGAGGACCCCGACGTCAGGTTCCGACTCCGGGTGCGGACCGGCCGGGACGCGCCCTACTGGCTCAAGCAGGCGACCGGTGGCTGCATCACCGTTCACCCGTCGACCGACAACGGCGCCACCGGTTGCACGGCCAAGTATTGGAACGAGTCGTTCCTCCAGCACTTCTCCGTGCTGATGCAGGAGGTAGCAGATCGTTACGAGGAGGACTGGCAGATCGTCGACGTCGCCAACAGCGCGTGCTCGACGGCGTACGCCGAGCCGTTCATCCTCGGGGTCGACGACCGGTCCCTCGCCTTGTTGGAGGGGGCCGGGCTGACCATGGCCAAGCACGAGGACTGCATCCTCGGGTCGACGGCGGCGATGATGTCGAGCTTCACCCGCACCCGCGTCTCGCTTGCCGGGCACAGCGCCTGGGAGTTCACCGACGGTCGGTCCTGGGAGGCCGAGCGCACCCTGCTCAACCAGCTGCTGGCGACCTATCCCGGTCGGCTGGTCCTCGAGGACCACGGCCTGGGCCCCGACGACGAGGTGTGCCCCGTGCCCGGCGAGCCGGCAGTATCGGCCGGCACCTGGCACTGCTACCTGGCCGGGCTGCCGTCGCCTGAGACTCCCCACGGCTGGCAGCTCACGCTCAACGACGGCTCGATGAGCACGGCCGCGTGGGCCGGTGTGGCGATGGGTGCCTGCTACCTCGAGTACGCCGCGTTCCAACAGCTGAGCGAGGACGAACGCCGAGCGGTGCACGACGCGCTGCTGGACAACTGCCCCAGTGACCCCGAGTGACCCCGAGTGACCCCCGGTGACCCCCCAGGACGGGTAGTGACGGGCAGGCCCTGGTGCCGGCTACGGCGTACGACGCCCGCCGCGGAGGCCGAACGCCGCAAGCGCGAGCACCGCGATCAGGCCGCCGACTGCGGCGCCTGCAGCCGCGCGTCGCAGCTGCGTGTCGGAACCGCCGGTGGTGAGGTCCTCCCCCTGCATCGTCAGCGGAAGGACGACTCGGCGCTCGGCGCGGGCCTCCTCCTGGAGGGCGACCCGCCGTTCGACCGCCACCCGGTGCGCCCTGGCCGCCTCGCTCTTCGCCTCGAGTCCGGCGCTGGCGGTGGACTGAGCGGGCGCTGAAGCGAGGGCGAGCTCGAGGGCGTCCTCGCGGCGGACCGCGAACTTGAGCTGGGTGTCGAGGGTGTCGTCGGCAACGGCGCCGGTGTTCTCACCGGACATGAACGTCGCGGCGGAGGCGACCACCGAGCGGAGGACCGCCTCGGCCGCGGCCTCGTCATCGTCGTGCACGACCACGCCGACCCGGACGAAGCTGGTCTCGCCCAACGGCTGGACGGTCAGGTCCTGCCGTAGGTCGGACACGCTCATCGCTGCTTCGTCGGAAGGCGCGCGGAGGACCGACGGCAGGGTCAGGGCGGCGTCGAGGTCTTCGACCAGGTCGACCCGGTCGTTGGCCAGCGTCGCGACGGGCCGGATGTTGACGACCCCGTAGATCCGGTCGGTGGTGCTGCGGTCTGCGGCAGCGTAGGCCACCGCGCCGCCGATCAGCGCGGCCAGCACGACCACCCACCACAGGCGTACGACGGACGCACCCACCCCCGAGGTCAAAGGCTGGGCCTTCGGCATGCGTTCCCCTTGCAGTAGCGACGGAGCGATTGGCTGACGCGCACCTTGCCGACCGACGATACGTCGAGGGTCGAGTCCCGCATTAGAGTACCGCCATCGGGCTGGCGGGCTTCGGGTCCGGGTGATCTAGCGTAGGGGGCACGATGGCCGGCGCCGGCGACCTGGGTCGTACGCCGGTCCGCGTGATCTATCTGACCGGCACCGGCCGGAGCGGATCGACGCTCCTCGGCAACGCGATCGGCAGCCTGCCCGGTGCGCTCAGTGCGGGTGAGATCCGGTTCCTGCTCCGCCGCGGGATCGCCGACGGCGGGCGATGTGGCTGTCGCGAACTGGTCGTCGAGTGCCCGGTGTGGCGGCCCGCCCTGGAAAAGACGTTCGGCACCATCCCTGGTCGCGACCAGGCCCTCCGCCTCGATGCTGCGTTGTCCTCGCTCGTCCGTCGCCGGCGGGTCCGCTGGTGGGCCAACGGCCACACCAGTCCTGAAGCCGAGGACCTGATCGACCTGTACGGCCGGCTGATCGCAAACCTCGCCGAGGCGGGCGGGGCCGCGACCGTGGTCGACTCCTCGAAGATGGCGACCTTCGGGGCGTTGCTCGCGCGCAGCCCCCTGCTCGACCTCAAGCCGGTCCACCTGGTGCGCGACCCACGCGCCGTGGCGTACTCATGGCAGCGCGAGGTCGCCTCCCAGTCGGTCCCGGGGTACGACGGCAAGATGGAGCGCTTCCACTCCGGCAAGGCAGCTGCGATGTGGCTCCACTCCACCGTGAGCGTCGGTACCGTCTTCACCAAGCGCGGGGTGGACATCGTCGAGATCCGATACGAGGACTTCGTCGCGGATCCGGTCGCCAGCCTGCAGCGGGTCGCAGCGTTTGCCGGGATCGCGGCCGAGACCGCCTTCGTCCGCGACGGCGCGCTGCACCTCCGCACGTCCCACGCCGTCGCCGGCAATCCCAGTCGGATGCGGTCGGGGCCGATCGCTCTGCGCGCCGACACCGCGTGGAGATCCGACCTCACCACCCACGACCGGATGCTCGTGTCCGCGCTCACGGCGACGCATCGGCGGGGTCATGGCTACTAGGAGCGCCGCCGGGCCCCGGACCGCCCCGACCGGCGGGGTGATCTGGCTGTCGGTCGCTCTCGGCGTGTCGGGCGCGGCGGGACTGGTATCGGGCCTCGGGCACCTGCGCGTCGCCGCGATCGGCGTCTTCGGCCTGCTCGTCCTGACCGCGGCCGTCATCGTGGCCCGCCGGTCGTTCGCGTGGTTCATCTCGGCCGTGCTCGTGCTCCGGCCGATCGCGGACCTGACCGCGACCGACGAGATCGGGATCCCGGAAGTGCTCGGGGTGGGGGTTCTGGTCACCTGCGTCGGCTGGCTGGCGATCCACCGCGCTGAACTCGTCCCGCGCCTCCGGGAGCCGTTGACCCTGCCGGTGCTCGGCCTCGTGGTCGTCGCCGTGCTGTCGGCGATCAGCAGCCCGCTGCCGATGGACTCGATCCCGATCGCGACCGGGATCGCGGCCGGAGCAGCCGTCTTCCTCGTGCTCGTCGTGCTCCTCACCACGGGCCGGATGTCGGTCGTCCACCTCATCGGCGCCCTTGCCGCAAGCGCTGTGGTGCCGGTGCTGTTCCCACTGGCGAGCGTTTTCGGCGTCTCGGTGTTCCACGAGAAGGACGGGATCGCCGCCCTCAAGTCGGTGTTCTTCCTCTCCAACAACTTCGGCCACTTCCTGGTCCCCTTCGTGCTGGCCGTGATCGCGATGGCCACTCAGGCGAAGGGCCGGGTGCGGCTCACCCTCTACGCACTGGCCGCCGTCCTCGGCGCGGAGCTGCTGCTGACCGAGACCCGTGGCGCCTGGATCGCCGCGGTCGTCGGGATCCTCGTGGTCGGCGCGGTCCTCGACCGCAGGCTGCTGCTGGGCGCCCTCGTCGTCCCGATGCTGCTGGTCGCTTTCGTGCCGTCGGTGACCGAGCGCGTGACGTCGGTCCTTCCCGATCCGGCGGATCCCCGGGCCGAGAGCTCGCTGACGTGGCGGCTCGATCATTGGGCCGAGGTGTTGCCGATGGTGCGGGAGTCGCCGGTCACGGGCATCGGTCTCGACGAGACCCAGCGCCGCACGGGCAAAGAGCCGCACAACGACTTCCTGCTGGTCCTGGTCGAGATGGGGTTGGCCGGTTTCGCCGTCTACCTCTGGTTCCTCGGCGCTGCCGTCCTCACGGGTATCCGCGCGACCAGACGCGTCATCGATCCACGGTTGCCCGTCGAGCCGCTCGTCCACGGCGTGACCGTCGCCCTGTTCGGCTATTCCGTCGCGTTCATCGTGGCGTCGAGCGGCGAGAACCTGTTGGAGAACCTCACCACCCTGTGGGTCGTGCTGCCCGCCCTCGCGGTGGTGTCGTGGGTCGCCACGGCACCGCGCCTCGGCCTGGTCCGCGCCCGTCGTACTCCCGGGACGCTCCGCACCCGGCTCTCTCGTCGATGGATTGCTTCGTGAGCGGCAACCACCTGCTCGCGCCACGGCATCGACGAGCGCTGCACCGCGTACGACGCGCCGGCTACCGGCTGCTGCCCGGCCGGCGGGAGCTGCCGGGCTACTTCATCGTCGGCGCCAAGCGGGCCGGCACCACGTCGCTCGACGAGTACATCAACGCCCACCCGCTGGTGCTGCGCGGGCTCGTGGAGAAGGGCTGCCGCTACTACGACGTCAACTACTGGCGCGGTCCCGACTGGTTCCGACAGCAGCTGCTGCCGGTTTCGGAGGTCGACCGGCTCGAGCGCAAGCTCGGACAACGGCCGATCGTCGGCGAGTCCAGCCCCTACTACGCCTTTCACCCGCAGGCGGCGGGTCGGATCGCAGCCGATGTCCCCGACGCGCGGCTCATCTTCCTCCTGCGCGACCCCGTCGAGCGGGCGTGGTCGCACTACCGCTACGAGGTCGCGCGGGGCTTCGAGCCGCTCGACTACGCCGACGCCTTCCGGGCCGAGGACGCCCGGCTCGCCGAGCCGGACGACCACATCCGCGCGGACAACCACCGGCACTTCAGCTATGCCGCCCGGAGCCGCTATGCCGAGCAGCTGGTTCGGCTCCGGGCGCACTTCGCCCCCGAGCAGGTGCTCGTCATCGAGAGCGAGCGGCTCTTCGCCGAGCCGCACGCGACGATGGCGACGGTCTTCGACCACCTGGCACTCGACCCGCTGCCGGTCGCCCCCTACGAGACCTTCAAGGGGCAGCCCGCGAGCGCAGTCCCGGACGATGCGGCCGCGATGATCCGATCCGCGGTCGCCGATGACGTCGGGCTGCTGGAGGGGCTGCTCAGCCGACGTCCCTCATGGGTTGACTGAGACCGCCGGGCTGTAGGCCTCTGCCTCAGGCCACTCCTCCAGGTGCGCACGGTTCGCCGGGAGGGCGAGGGCCTCGAGGAGCTCGGCCCAGGTCGTGACCACGCTTCCCGGGCGGCACAGGCCTCGGGCCAGGAAGCCGACGACCTCGCTCTCGCTGTGCCCGAGCGCTTCGCTCATCCGCGCGGTGTTGTGGCGTCGGTCGCCGTCCGGATCGATGACGTAGTGGTCGACAGGGATGTGCGACAGACCGGAGCGGACCAGCAACGCCAGTCGGTGGTTGCCGTCGACGGGCACCCAACGGTCCTCGGCGAGCGACCGGCCCGAGATCTTCGTCCCGGCGGGAATCCGAGCCACCGTGACCGGGTGCTGGGTGTTGAAGCCGTCGGCCTCGAAGCTCGCGAAGAGGTGCGTAGCGCGGGACACGGCCTGCCGGAACAAGGTCTGCTGCTCGTGCTCCGGTGCGTCGGCGAGCCCGAGACCGGGGATCACGATGGCGCGGAACCAGATCCCGTAGTGGCTCTGGCTCGCGAGCTTGAAGAACTCCTCGGTGTCCACGATCTCCCGGTGTTCGGCGATCAGGTCGAAGACCGCCTTGCGCGCCAGGATGTCGGACCGGTGGGGGCTGATCAGCTGGTCGACCGGGATCGGCTCCGTGCCGGGGCGGAGCCGACGTACCCGCCATCGGTTGACCCACCGCCGCACGACCGGCAACCGCACGCTGATCTCGCGCCGCGCGCGCACGGCCAGCGAGCGGACGAGCTTGGCCTCATCGGCCTCGAGTCCGGCCTTGACCACGACCACCGGATAGACCACCGCGACGATCCCGGCCGCCAGCGCCAGAGCCAGCAGCGGGCTCGGCGATGTCGTCCAGAGCAGCAGCCGGATCAGCAGGAAGGCGAGCAGCGCGGCACCGGCGGAGACCAGATGGGGTCGGTGCAATGGCCATTGGCGGGTCACGAGGTGGCGCACGACAGCGATCCGGATCGCTCCCGGCACCACGAGCGTGAGCATCCACGCAACGGCCGCGCCGGCGATGCCGAAGGCCGGGATCAGCGCCAGGTTGAGGGCGATGTTGCTGACCAGCGCGCAGACGTTGATCACCATGTTGAGCCGGTTGCGACCGGTCTGGTTGAGGACGACGGCGGACGGCGCCGCCAGCGCCTCGACCAGCGCGCCGGCTCCGAGGATGAGGATCACGACCAGGCCGTCCGAGAAGCCGGGCCCGAAGCAGGCAAGAACGGCTGCAGGTGCACCGAACACCAGGGCGAGCGGCACGATGGTCAACCGCCAGGTCCAGCGCACGACATCGCCGTAGCTGTTGCTGACCCGGAGCAGGTCGCGGGTCTCCCAGTGGTGGGCGATCCGCGGTGCCATCGACGCGGTCAGCGGCGTGATCACGATCATGCACGCCATCACCGCCCGCGTGGCCACCTGGTAGATGCCCACGTCCTCGGCGGCGACCATCGCACCGAGCAGCACGACGTCGACCCAGAGGATGCCCTGTGTCGCCATCGATGCCACCCAGCTGACGCCGGAGAAGCTCGCGAGGCGGCGCCACGGGTGGACCGGGTGGGCGGCCGGCAGCCGCCGCACCCTGCGGGCCAGGACGACCGCCCCGCTGAGGCCGCCGATCATGCTCGCGACGAGGAGGCCGCCGGCCAGGCCGATCAGGCCCCAGCCGGCGATGAGCGACACCGCCGCGAAGCCCAGCCGGCACAGAGGTTCGAGAATCATCCCGATCCGGGCGAACGCCCGCATCGACTGGAAGCCCTGGGTGCCCGCCAAAGTGACGTCCTGGAGAACGGCGAAGGGCAGGCTCAACGCGACGACGCGTAACGGTCCGGTCATCGATGGTTGGTCGAAGACCTGGCCGGCGAGGCTCGGCGCGAGGAGGGCCAGCGCGGCGCCTGCGACGACGGCGGCGGACAAGGTCGCGCCCACGCCGAGGCGGACTGCTCCCCGCAGCTCGGCGAAGTCGGACCGTGCCCGACTGGCGGCCACGAACTTGGTCATCGCGATCCGCATGCCGAGCCCACAGATCAGCGCGATGATCGCCCGCAGCGCGAACAGGATGGCGAAGGCACCCAACAGCGCCTCGCCCGAGACCCGTGCGATCAGCAGCGCCACGAGGAACGTCGCGGCGTTGCTGATCACTGCACCGGCGATGGTGCGCCGTCCGTCGACGGCGAGGCTGCCGGTGCCCGGCTCGTTGCTCAACCCGATGCCTATCCGCTAGAGACCACGAACGGCCGCCACGCCCGGCTGTCGTCGACGTTGCCGGCGGCGTCGCGTGCTCGCACGTCGAACGCATACCTTCCTGGGGAAAGGGTGACACCGAGGGACCAGTTGGTCGACCTCCCGCCGGGCGAGCTCAGACTTGCGAGCCGATGGTCGTACCTCGTGCCCCAGCTGCCGTCGTCCTGGAGCCACCGCTTGCCGTCACGGTCGCGTACAGCCACCCGCACCTCGGCCACGCCGATGTTGTCGGTTGCCGTCCCCGACGCCGTCACCGAGCCGGGCGGGACCGACTGGCGGTGGCCGGGCTGATCGATCTCGGCGTTCGGTCTGACCGCGTCCGGGGGCGGCACCGAACCCGCGAAGAACGGCCGCCACGCCGCGCTGCTGTCGACGTTGCCGGCGGCGTCGCGAGCCCGGACGTCGACCCCGAACCGGCCGGCAGGCAGGGACGCGCTGAGGGACCAGTTCGTCGACGCCCCACCGGGCGCGCTCAGCGCGGCGAGACGATAGGCATACCCAGTGCCCCAGCTGCCGTTGCCCTGGAGCCACAGCTTGTTGTCGCGGTCGCGGATCGCCACCCGCACCTGGGCGACTCCGACGTTGTCGGTCGCGGTACCGGTGAAGCTCGCCGAGCCGGCCGGGACCGTCGCCTTGGCCGCCGGCGTGAGGATCGCGCCGTCGGGATCCACTGTGTCCGGACCCGGCGGCGGCGTTACCGGGATGGTCTGCAGGCCGACGCTGACGTTGGCGTCGCCGGTGCGGTCGTAGTACTCGACGGTGACTTTGTGGTTGCCGGGGTCGAGGGTCGGTGAGGTGCCGGTCAGGTTGGTGAACGTGCCGTCGCTCCAGCTGTTGATGACCCGATCGCCGTCGACGTAGACCCGGATGCCGTTGTTGGAGCTGGCGGTGACCTTGATCTGGGCTGGTCCGGGCAGGGCGATCTCTTGGGTGAACCGGGCGGAGAAGTCGTCGTTGGGGATCTCGCTGCTCGGTGAGCCGGAGCCCCAGGACTCGTTGATCGTGTTGTCGCAGCCCACCACGGCCGGCGCGCCGGCCAGGGTGCGGTTGGGGAAGTAGCTGACGTTCCATGGGGTCGAGCCGACGCAGTTCGGCTCGGCCGGCGGGGTCGGGGGCATCGAGCCGCCGCTGATCGGGGTGGCGATCAGGCTGGTCATCGACGACCACGGGATGCCGCTGCTGGTGCCGGTGTCGACCAGGGTCCGGGTGCCCCAGCGGGGCAGGCCGTCGGGGGCGTGGAAGCGGTAGAGCCGGTTGTCGTTCCAGGCGGCGTAGAGGAAGTTCCCGACGAACTCCAGCGCCCGGGCGCCGCTCCAGTCCTTGGAGGAGGCGACCCACTCATAGCCCTCCAGGATCCCGCTCTGCAGGGAATGACCCCGGTAGTAGAGCTGGGAGCTGTTGGTGCGGGTGTAGAGCACCTTGCCGCCCTTGAACGCCGCGGTGCGGGTCTCCGCGACACCGTAGGGCTGGTCGTAGGGGGTCAGGTTGTAGTTGGTGTCGAGGTAGCCCACCGAGGTGGACAAGTTGGTCGCCGGGGTGCCCACGGTGGTGGCAGTGAAGGGGCGTGAGTAGAACCCCTGGGCGGGGCCGAAGTAGTTCAGCTTGCCGTGCTGGACGAAGCCGTCGCGGCTGCCGGTCCAGTTGATCCCGTCCTTGCTGGGACCGCTGACGGTGGTGATCGAGGTGAAGCCGGCGCCGTCGAAGGCCATCCGGTTCAGGCTGTCCCCGGAGGTGGTGTAGGAGAAGTTGACCGGCAGCGGGACCTCCTGCGGGACCGGGTTGAGGGTGCCGCCCTGGGTGGGGAGCAACGCGAGCCGCTGCCGCAGCAGGCCACCGAAGTAGGTGGTGTCGTGGCCGACCATCAAGAAGTCGTCGGTCGCGTGGAGCGCCTCCACCCCGCGGCCGCGGTCCCGGGTCGGGTTCCACGACAACGGCACCCCCGAGTAGGGATCCAACGCCGCGATACCCGGCCGGGAGACCGAACCCGGACCATCGTTGTCCCCCCGCGGGGACGGGTAGGGGTTGTTGGTCCAGCGCTGGTGCCCCCCGACATAGACCGCGGACTCGGTGATCTCGACCGCCCAGAACGTGTCCCCACCACTGTGGTCGACCCACGTCGGCTGGATCCCGCCCCCGGTCGACGCCGGCGGCAGCTCCCACCGCGACGCGGTGTCGCACAACGTGTCGTTGCCCCGGAAGGCACCGGTGGTGTTGACCACGAAGAACGAGCTGTCGGGGGCAGTATCGATACCCCGGATATAGGTGTCGTCGTAGACCGTCGCGCAGTCGCCCTCGAAGCGGTCGGTCGACCACGGGGAGACCTTCGGGCTGGTGCCGGCCAGGTCGATCACCGCAACCTGGTGCCGTAGGGCGTTACCGACCTTGGTGAAGTTGCCGCCGATGACCAGCCACCGGCCGTCCGCGGAGACGTCGAGCTCCTGGACGTAGGGCGCGTACTGGTCGCGCGACACGCTGACCGGCAGGTCGAAGGTCAGGTCGGTCGCACCGGTGTCGGGATCGATCGCCGCCAGGCCGCGGACCAGCTTGCCGTTGATCCGACCGAACTCGCCGCCGAGGATCAGCCGGTCGCCGAGCAGCGCGAAGTCCTTGACCCGGCTGCCCGCGCTCGCCTTGAAGCTGGTGTCGAGCGTGCCGTCGAGCCTCAGCTTCGCGATCCGCTGGGCCGGCTGGCCGTTGACCTCGGTGAAGTTGCCGGCGATCAGCAGCGCCTGCCGGTCCGCGGTGTAGGTCACCGCCTCGACATCACCGTTGAGCACCGGCGCGAACGACATGTCGATGGCGCCGGTGTCGGAGTTGAACCGGAACAGTCGCGGCTGGACAAAGGAAGGCTGGCTCGAGTTGCCGACCCGGACCTTGGTGAAGGTGCCACCGACCACGACGTCCGGACCGTCGCTGGTGATGCTGTAGACCCGGCCGTCCTGGATCCGCGGCTGCTTCCGATCGGGAGCGGGTGAGACCACGACGTCCTGGTCCGCGGGAGCCGGCGAGCCGGAGCCGATCACCAACCCCGCTGCGACCACGACCGCGAATGCCCCGGAGGCGACCAGCCGGCCGCGTCGAACGTTGGGTTCTCTCATGCCGCTCTTTCCTTGCCGGCCATCGAATAGCCGAAGGGCGTCAGTGCTCGGCGAAGCCCGGGCTTGGGGGTGGTCGTCCGCACCGGATGCCCGGCATAGACGGTCTCCAGGCGGTCGACGCAGGCGTTCCAGTCGAAGTTGTGAGCGATGTACGACGCGCCGTAGGACGCCGCGCGGCGCTCAGCTGCCGGATCCTTCTCGACCCACTGCAGCGCCTCGACGAGGCTGTGCAGGTCGCCGTCGCGGAACAGCCGGGCGCCGGTGCGGCTGGGACCGACGACCTCCTGGTGGGGCGCGATGTCGCTGGCGATCACCGGGGTACCGCTGCCCATGGCTTCGAGCAGTGTCAGCGGGAGGCCTTCGAGCGCGGACGGCTGGACAAAGGTCCAGGCGTTGGTGAAGAGCTCGTCGAGCTCGGCCCCGTAGACGTAACCGGGCAGGATGACGCGGTCGTCCCTGCGGGCGAGCCGGCGCAGCTCCTCGACGTAGGCGTCGGTGTAGCTCGAACCCCCGACGATCACCAGCCGGGCGTCGGTATCGAGCTCGGCGAAGGCCTTGATCAGCAGCTCCGGACGCTTCTCCGGCACCAGGCGCCCGACGAACAGGACAAAGCCACCGTCGGAGAGGCCGTACTTGGACCGGATCAGGTCGGCCGGCCGGGCACGCCGCGGCGTGACGCCGTTGACGATCGTGGCGCAGGACCGGTGGTAGCGCTCGCGGTAGACCTCGGCCAGCGCCGAGGACACCGTCACGGTCTCGTGCGGGACCCGGGCGCTCATCCAGGTCGCCAGGTTCAGGACGGTCTGGGCCAGGCGGCCCCACTTGGCCCGCTCCCCGTCGAGGCCGTGGATGGTCTGCACCACGCGAGCACCCGAGAGGTAGCGGGGCAGCGGCGCGGCCAGACCCGGGCCGACGGCGTGGTAGTGGACGACGTCGAAACCGCCGCACATCGCGGCGACAGTCGACATGGCCGAATGGGCGATCGACTCCAGGTTCTTCGTCGGCAGCGTGGGGACCCGCACCACGCGCATGCCGAGGTGGTCCCGGACGCGCGACTTGTCGACGTACCTGCTCTGCGAGAAGACGGTCACCTCGTGACCGCGGGCCACCAGACGGCGGCCGATCTCCTCGACGTGGTGCTCGACGCCACCGAAGGTCGCCGGCACCCCCCTGGTGCCCAGCATCGCGATCTTAAGTCCCATGGTGGAGGACTCCTCCCGAAAGGTTTGCCGCTGTGGCGTACGCCTGGTCGAGGCGCTCCAAGTGGCGATGGATGGCGAATCTGTCGAGGGCGCCGCGGTGTGCCGCGACCCCCATCTCGTGAGCCCGTCCGGGATCGGCGGCCAGCCCGACGACGGCAAGTGCGAGCGCAGCCGGGTCGTCGTGCGGAACGAGGCGCCCGGTCACGCCCTCGGTGATCAGCTCGGGCATCCCGCCGAGGTCGCTGGCCACAACCGGACGGGCGCAGCCGAACGCCTCGAGCACCACCATCGGCTGGTTCTCGTACCAACGGGACGGGGCGACGACGACGGCGCTGGCTCGCATCAGGTCGTGGAGCTCCGACGACGGCAGCCGCCCTGTGAACCGGACCCGGTCGGCGACTCCCGCAGCCGCGGCGCGGGCACGAAGCGCCGCCAGCTCAGGGCCGTCGCCCGCGATGGTGACGTCGATGCCCGCCGGGAGGAGGGCGGCGGCGTCGATGAGGACGTCGACACCCTTCTCCGACGACAGCCGACCTGCGTAGAGGATGCCCGTGCCCGGAGCGGTCGCCGGTGCGATCCGGGACAGGTCACAGAAGTGCGGGATGTGGGTGAGACGGTCGGGATAGACCTCGCCCTGCCGCATCTTCGCGAGCATGAACTCGCTCGGGCAGATCAGGACGCCCACCGGGTCGTAGGCGCCGAGGAAGGTGTGGACGGCGAGCTCGACGGTCGACAGCACGCTCGCGCCGAGGGAGCCCCGGTTGCACCGGCGCCGGGCCGCGTTGTGGAAGCGGCGCGGGATGCACGCCTCGCAGATCTTGCCGTCGTCGAGGAACTGGTAGGTGGGACACGCGAGCTTGTAGTCGTGCAGCGTCATCACGGCCGGGATCCCGCGGCGGGCGACCGGCCGGAGGATCGACGGCGACAGCTGGTGGTAGATGTTGTGGAGGTGCACGACATCGGGACGGACCCGATCGAGGATCGCGTCCATGCCGATCCGGGCGCTGCGCCGGTAGAGGATGTCCACGGACGTGGCGACCCGAGCCGCGACGCCAGACGGAGGCGGGTTGAGCTCCATCCGCGGCGGGAACAGGTCGGCGTTGACGTCGGCCTGGTTGTCGGGGTGGTCCATCGCGAAGAAGGAGACGTCGTGGCCCTGCGCACGCTGGAGCTCAGCAAGGTCGAGCAGGTAGCCCTCGGCACCGCCGCGGCGGTACAGGAACTTGTTGACGTGCAGGATGCGCATCGGCTTCCTCCCTCGATCGCCCGGCACCTAGCAGGCACCCTCGGCCGAAAGGACGGCCTTGGCGGTGCGCAGGAGGATCAGCAGGTCGCCGGACACCGACCAGTTGTCGGCGTAGTAGGTGTCGAGGGCCTTCGCCTCGTGCCACGCGAGGTTCGAGCGGCCGCTGACCTGCCAGAGACCGGTCATGCCCGGGCGTACGGCGAACCGCCGCATCGCGGCCTCGTCCATCAGCACCACCTCGTCCGGGAGCGAGGGGCGCGGCCCGACCAGTGACATCTCGCCGCGGACCACGTTGACCAGTTGCGGCAGCTCGTCGAGCGACGAGCGTCGGAGCAGCGCACCGAGCCGGGTGACTCGCGGATCGTGCCGGATCTTGAACAAGACCCCCCCGTCGCACTCGTTGGCGACCAGCAAGGTCGCCTTGAGGTCCTCCGCGTCGCTGACCATCGTGCGCAGCTTGAGGACCGTGAACCGCCGACCGTCCTTGCCGACGCGGACCTGCCGGAACACGGCAGGCCCGGGGGAGTCGAGCCGGACGGCGATCACCAGCATCAGCAACAGCGGCGTCGCCAGGACCAGCAGGATCGCTGCGAGCACGACGTCGAGGGTCGCCTTGGCGACTCGGCTTGCGCGCTTGGCTCCCGCCGCGCTGGTGCTCGTGTCGACCGACAGCGGCGCAACGCCGACTCCGCTCCTTACCTCAGACCCAACCAGGTCCCCGATGCCCGACGGGCATGCAATGACAGCACGATCAAGCGTCCCCCAAGCCACGCCACGAACCTTTCACCGAGGTCTGGGTTCCCAACTCAGACTGTTGGCGGGTCGTTGAATTTGGAGCCGACCCGTTCGACCATCGCGCCGAATGCAAGCTGAATCAGTAGCGAAGGTCTTTACCGATTCAAACAGAAGGTTGGATCGCTTGTGACATCGGAAATTTCCCGATCTGATTACCTTTGGCACGCAATTAGCAGATCTGATTACAAGGGTTCTCCCGACCATCGGTGGACCCCGACGGCGCGGTTCAGTTGACGCTGGTGGCCCACAGGCCGGCCGTCGAGGACCACCGGATGCCGGAGGTATTGCCGTTGTCGACGACCTTGCGGCTGCCCCACCGGGGCAGGCCGTTGGGCGCGTAGAACCGGTAGAGCTTGTTGTCGCTCCAAGCGGCGTACAGCCAGTTGTTGATGAGCTCCAGCGACTGTGCGCCTCTCCAGTTACGGGTGGACGCGACCCACTCGAAACCGCCGAGGATCCCGCTCTCCAGCGAGTATCCGCGGTAGTACAGATTCCGGCTTCCTCTCTTGGTGTAGAGCAGCCGGCCCCCGTCGAAGGCAGCCGTTCGGGTCTGCGCAACGCCGTACGGCTGGTCGTAGGGCGTCAGGTTGGCGTCGTTGTCGACGTACCCGACGGAGGTGGACAGGTTGCGCTCCGCCGCGCCGACGCTGCTCGTGGTGAACCGGCGGGAGTAGAAGGCCTTGGCGGCACCGAAGTAGCTCAGCCGGCCGTTCTGCACGAAGCCGTCCCGGTTCCCGGACCAGTCGATGGCGTCGACCGAGGGACTGCTGACCGTCGTCGCACGACCGAAGGCCCTCCCGTCGAAGGTCCTCGCCTCCAACCTGTTGCCGATCACGGAGAACAGCCGCACCGGCAGCTTCACCTCGCGCGGCTTCGGGTTGACGGTGCCACCCTCCACCGGGAGCATCGCCAGCCGCTGCCGCAGCCGCCCCGCGAAGTAGGGGGTGTCGCTACCGACCATCAGGTAGTCGTCCGTCGCGTGCAGCGCTTCGACCCCGCGCCCCCGGTCGCGGCCCGGGTTCCACGACAGCGGGACACCGGAAGAGGGGTCAAGGGCCGCGATGCCCGACCGGACCACCGAGCCGGGGCCGTCGTTGTTGCCCCTGGGTGAGGGTCGCGGGTTGTTCACCCATCGCATGTGGCCGCCGACGTAGACCGCCGACTCCGTGATCTCCACCGCCCAGTAGGTGTCACCGCCGGTGTGGTCGACCCAGGTCGGCTGCATGCCCCGACCGGTCCCGGGCGGCAGCTCCCATCGCGCGGAGGAGTCGCACATCCGGTTGTAGCCGATGTAGGCACCGGTCGTGTTGACCACGAAGAAGGAGCTGTCGGGGGAGATGTCGATGCCGCGGATGTAGGTGTCGTCGTACGACTTCGCGCAGTCGCTCCGGTAGCGGCCGGTCGCCCACCGCGCCACCCGCGGACGGCCGGTCAGCTTGATCACGGCGACCTGGTGCCGCTCCGACGAGCCGACCCGCCGGAAGTTGCCGCCGATCACCAGCCACTTCCCGTTGGCGGAGACGTCCAGCTCCTGCACGTAGGGCGGGAACCGGTCTCGCGAGTCCGCGACCCGCAGCTTGAACGACCGGTCGAGTGCGCCCGTGCCCGGCTTGATCGCGGCCAGACCACGAACCCCTCGTCCGTTGATCTTGCCGAACTCGCCGCCCAGGATCAGTCGACCGCCGACGAGCGCGAAGTCCTTGACCCGCCGGGCGGCGCTGGCGTGGAAGCTGGTGTCGAGCGTGCCGTTGAGACGCAGCTTCGCGATCCGCTCGGCCGGCTTCCCGTTCACCTTCGTGAAGTCACCGGCGATCAGGATCGAGCCGCCATCGGCGGTGTAGGTCACCGCCTCGACGTCACCGTTGATGTCGGGGGTGAACGAATCGTCGATCAGTCCCGTGTCGGAGTCGAACCGGAACAGCCGGGGCTGCACCAGATTGTCAGATCCCGGAGTGCCGTTGCGCATCGTCGTGAACGTGCCCCCGACCAGGACCTGGGGCCCGTCATTCGCGATCGCATAGACCCGCCCATCCGCGATCCTCGGGTGCTTGGCGTCCGGAGTCGGCGAGACAACGACGTCCTGATCCGCCGGGGCAGGTCCATCGACCGCCGCCACCAGCCCGAGTGCGAAGACCAGCGCAACGACGGGACGGAGCAATCCCAACCGCACCGCGCGAGCATATGCACCACGGGCCGCAGCCACGCACGATTCGACCAATCAGGCGTACCGCTCCGTGAACGCACGGGACCCGGACAGCACGTCCTCCATGGCAGCGAGGTCGGCGCGCCCGAGATCCTGCCGGAACGCGTCGGCCCGGCCCGCTCGGATCGCGTAGCGGTTGAGACCGGACTCGAACGCGGGGCTCCACTCGAGGTCGAGATGAGCGAGCAGGGCTCCGAAGCTTTCGCGCGGGTTCGCGACGACGTCCTCGTAACGAATCGTCAGCCATCGGCGCTCCGGGAACTCCGCCCGCGCCCGGTCCGAGGCGTCGGTCAGCATCTGCCACGCCAGGGCCGCCAGGACCGGGAACGAGCGGGCATGGCCCTCCCAGACCGCCTGCTGCTCGGGCGGCAACGGGCCGAAGTGCCACTCCCCCGGGCCGCGGTGGCCGTGCCACCACGGCATCTGGAGCCAGGAGTTGGCGACGGCACGCGGGTCGCGGACGATCTCGACGACCACGCAGTCGGGGAAGCACGCCTGGAGGAACCCGGTGCGCGGCCACCCGGTGAACTTGTGGAGGAAGACCTCCGACCGCAGGCGCGCCGTACGACGGGCGACGAACGCCTGCATCCGCTCGGTCAGCCAGGGGGTCGCGTCGGCGGCCAGCAGGTCTCGCACCGGGTCGACCAGCGCCGGGCTCACCTCCCGGGCGAGCGCGCGGTAGGCCTCCGACGGTGCGAACCGGAAGCGACCCTTCGTCGTCACCGACGCGGGCAGCCGGCGCCATGCCTGGTTCTGGACCCTGGAGCTGGTCAGGATGCCCTTGTCGTCGAGGTTGGTGACGAATCCGTTGCCCGGATGGCGGGCCAGGATCTCGTGGACCAGGGTGGACCCGCAGCGGCCGGTCCCGATGACGAACGCGACCCGGGGCAGCTCCCGCGGCTCGGCGTCACTCGTCATCGGTGGCCGCCGGGACACCGATGTCGCCGATCAGCCAGCTGCCCTGGGCCACCCCGGACGGGCTGGCGTTGGTCAAGGTCACCAGCTCTGCGTCGCGCGGCACCGGGATCAGGATCCGTCCTTCAGCACAGTCGCCGGGCGCCAGGTCGACCAGGCGCGGGTACTGCTCGGCCGGCCGGTCCCGGTCATAGTCGAGATCGGCGGCGTACCAGCCACCGTCGGCGCCGATCGCTGCCCACTGGTACCAACCGACCTCGGTCCGCGCACCTCCGGCGGAGACGCAGGTCTGCACGGAGGCCGAGAGCCACTCGAAGTTCGCGCCGGCCGGCAACCAGGAGTCGGCGCCCTTGCCCCGGAGGACCGACTCCACCGTCGTCGACGCCACACCTTCGAACGTCTCACCGATCGGCAGCGCGGCGTCCAACGCCCCCTCGTCCGACGGCTCGGACAGCGGCGGTTCGGCACCGGTGTCCTGCGGGTCCAGGAGCTCTCCGACATCACAGCCGGTCAGGAGCGCGGAGGCCAGAGCAGCGCCGGCCAGAGCACGACGCGCGGACGGTTTCATGCAGATGATTCCCCTCGGACGAAGACGCGCAGTGACGATACCGCGTGGTCCCCGGCGCCGGGCTCGATCAGGTGCGGCGCCGGCGCCGAGCCCGGTCAGGCCGTCGCATCGGCGACCCACTGCATCGGGTCGCCCCACCCCAGGTCGTCCACGCCGTGGCGGGCCAGCGCGAGGGCCACGAGAGTCCGCCGGTGCGCTGCGAAGGTCAGCACGTGCGCGACGTTGCCGCCGTAGGTGAAGACGTAGGGGCGCTCCCCACAGGCGTCGACGAAGGTCTCGTCGAGGGCGTCGCGACCGACCACGTCGCGCACGTGCGCGAGATAGCGCGGACCTTCGACGGCGAGCCGGGCGCGCAGCGACTCCAGGGGCTCGTGGTCCTCGACCGACCAGTCATATTCGCGATCCGCCATCACGGCGTTCCACATCCCCAGCTGCCCGACCAGCCGGGACAGCAGGGACCGGACGGTCTGCTCGTCGTCGTCGACGTCGAGCACGATCGGTTGGTCGAGCTGCTCGTCAGTGATCCTGCCGGCGACCCGGATCATCTCGCCGGTGAGCCAGACGTGGTGCGCCACCATCGCGGTCAGCAACTCCATCGCAGTCACCTTCTTCGTGGGTCGGCCCGGCAGTCGAAGACCGCCGGGTGGGTGGAAGTGGACGTCGCTCGGTGCCGCGATCCGGATCTGGGTGGGGTTCTTGCGCCACGCCGCCGGAGCCATCCCGTAGGCCCGGCCGAAGGCTCGCCCGAACGCCTCGTGCGACCCGTAGCCGGCTTCGACTGCGATGTCGAGGAGGGGTGCGGTCGTCGTGATCATCCGGTATGCCGCGCGCTCCAGCAGGATCCGGCGGCGGAACGTCGTCGGTGGCTCCCCCGCAACGCTGCTGATCATCCGGTCAAAGTGGTAGCGCGAGAAGTGGAACCGAGCCGCCCACTCCTCGCCGGTCCCGTCGACCGCCTCGCCGTCGGCCAGCGCTTCGGCGACCCGGTCGACGAAGCGGTGGAAGGAGTCGGTAGCGGTCACCTCACGATGGTGCGCCATCGATGCCGTACGCCGCTTGATCGCCGTTGCTCGGGTCCGTGGTGCCGTGCGGTCAGGTCGCCGTACGGCCGTCGTTGTCCTTGTTGCGCAGGCCGATCTTGTTGCCGAGCCACACCAGCGGGTCGTACCGCTTGTCCGCGACTCGCTCCTTCATCGGGATGATCGCGTTGTCGGTGATCTTGATGCCCTCGGGGCACACCTCGGTGCAGCACTTGGTGATGTTGCACAGTCCGAGCCCGGCCGTGTCCCGTGCCGTGTCCCGCCGGTCGCGCACGTCGAGCGGGTGCATGTCCAGCTCGGCGTAGCGCAGGAAGAAACGCGGCCCCGCGAACGCCGGCTTGTTGTCGTCGTGGTCACGGACGACGTGGCAGGTGTCCTGGCACAGGAAGCACTCGATGCACTTGCGGAACTCCTGGCCGCGCTCGACGTCCACCTGCATCATCCGGCGCTTGCCGTCGGCGTCTCGCGGACCGAGCTCGATGCCCGGCAGCTCGCGCGCCTTCTCGTAGTTGTAGGAGACGTCGGTGACCAGGTCCCGGATCACCGGGAATGCCCGCATCGGCGTGACGGTGATGGTCTCCGCCGGGTCGAAGTCGCTGAGCCGGGTCATGCAGAGCAACCGCGGCCTGCCGTTGATCTCGGCGCTGCACGATCCGCACTTGCCGGCCTTGCAGTTCCAGCGGATCGCGAGGTCGCCGGCCTGGGTCGCCTGGAGCCGGTGCAGCGCATCGAGGACGACCTCTCCCTCCGACACCTCGACGGAGTAGTCGCCGAGCGCACCGCCGTCCGCGTCGCCGCGCCAGACCCGCATCTTCAGCTGGTAGCCATTACTCATTCGGGGCTCACTCTCGGCTCACTCCTCGAAGAACTTCTTCAACTCGTCGGGCATCGCCGGGATGGCTTGCTCGGTCATGTCGACACCGGTCCCCTCGGCGTTGAGCCGCAGGACGAGGTTCTTGCCGCCCCACTCGGGGTTCGGCCCCGGGTAGTCGTCGCGGGTGTGGCCGCCCCGGGACTCCTGGCGAGCGAGCGCGGCCCTGGCCACGCACTCCCCCACCAGCAGCATGTTGCGCAGGTCGATGGCGAGGTGCCAGCCCGGGTTGTACTGCCGGTTGCCCTCGACGGTCATCTGCGTGGCCCGCTCCTTGAGCCGCTCGACCTCCACGAGCGCCCGCTCCAGCTCGGCGCCCTGGCGGATGATGCCGACCAGGTCGTTCATCGCCTGCTGCAGGTCCTGCTGGATGGTGTAGGGGTTCTCGCGTCCCTCGACCTCGAACGGCGCAACCGCGCTGCCCTGCGCCACCGCGACGTCGTCCTCCGAGATCTCGGGACGGGCGGCCAGCCCCGCGGCGTACGACGCAGCCGCAGCACCGGCCCGGCGACCGAACACGATCAGGTCCGACAGCGAGTTGCCACCCAGCCGGTTGGAGCCGTGCATCCCGCCGGAGCACTCGCCGACGGCGTAGAGGCCGGGTACGACGGACAGCTCGGTCTCCGGATCGACCTCGATGCCGCCCATCGCGTAGTGACAGGTAGGTCCGATCTCCATCGGCTCGGCCGTGATGTCGACGTCCGCGAGCTCCTTGAACTGGTGGTACATCGACGGCAGCCGCTTCCGGATGAACTCGGGAGTACGACGGGACGCGATGTCCAGGAACACCCCTCCGTGCGGTGATCCCCGGCCGGCCTTGATCTCGGCGTTGATGGCCCGGGCGACCTCGTCACGAGGCAGCAGCTCGGGAGGACGACGGTTGTTCTTCTTGTCGTCGTACCAGCGGTCGGCCTCCTCGATCGAGTCGGCCGTCTCCTTCCGGAAGAACTCGGGGATGTGGTCGAACATGAACCGCTTGCCCTCGGAGTTCTTCAGGATCCCGCCGTCGCCGCGGACCGACTCGGTGACGAGCAGGCCCTTGACCGATGGGGGCCACACCATCCCGGTCGGGTGGAACTGGACGAACTCCATGTTGATCAAGGTGGCGCCGGCGCGCAGCGCCAGGGCGTGGCCGTCGCCGGTGTACTCCCAGGAGTTCGAGGTGACCTTCCACGCCTTGCCGAAACCACCGGTCGCGAGCACGACCGCCGGGGCTTCGAACACGATGAACCGGCCGGACTCGCGCCAGTAGGCGAAGGCGCCGGCAATCGCTCCGTCACGCTTCAGCAGGTCGGTGACGGTGCACTCCATGAACACGTCGATCCCGAGCGCGACCAGCCGCTGCTGGAGCGTCCGGATCATCTCCAGACCGGTGCGGTCGCCGATGTGGGCCAGCCGGGCGTAGCGATGGCCACCGAAGTCACGCTGGCTGATCAGGCCGTCCGCCGTACGGTCGAAGAGGGCGCCCCAGTCCTCCAGCTCCATGACCCGCTCGGGAGCCTCCTGGGCATGCAGCTGAGCCATCCGCCAGTTGTTCAGCATCTTCCCGCCGCGCATGGTGTCGCGGAAGTGCACCTGCCAGTTGTCCTCGGGATAGAGGTTGCCCATCGCCGCCGCGGCGCCGCCTTCGGCCATCACCGTGTGCGCCTTGCCGAGCAGCGACTTGCAGACCACGGCGACCTTGGCACCTGCCTCGTGGGCGGCGATCGCGGCCCTCAGACCGGATCCGCCGGCCCCGATCACGATCACGTCGTACTGATGGCGCTCCGTGCCGCCGGCGGCGTCGCCGGACATCTCGTTGCCGGTCATCGGGTGCCGGGTCCCCTGGGGAGAGGAAGTCGTCATCAGAAGAACCTCGGGTCGTCGAACGCGTTGACGGCGAGCAGGAAGATGTAGAGGTCGACCAGCGCCACGGAGAACAGTGAGTACCACGCATAGCGCGGGTGGTGGGCGTTGAGCTTCGAGACCCAGGTCCACAGCCGGTAGCGGACCGGGTGCTTGGAGAAGTGCCGCAGCCGGCCGCCCACGATGTGCCGACACGAGTGGCAGGACAGGGTGTAGAGCCAGATCAGGACGACGTTGATCGCCATCAGCACGGTACCGAGGCCCATGTGGATGCCGTCTTCCTCGCCCGGCGCCGGGCGGAAGGCCAGGAAGACGTCGTAGGTGAGGATCACGCCGACGCCGACGGCGGCGTACCAGAAGTAGCGGTGGACGTTCTGCATGAGCAGCGGGAACCGCGTCTCACCGCTGTAGGCGGTGTGCGGCTCGGCCACGGCGCAAGCGGGCGGCGACAGCCAGAACGCCCGGTAGTAGGCCTTGCGGTAGTAGTAGCAGGTCATCCGGAAGCCCAGCGGGAAGATCAGGATGATCAGCGCTGCCGAGAGCGGCCACCACTGGAACGGCTGTCCGAAGTCGGAGGCCCCTTCGACGCAGTCTCCGAGGCACGGCGAGTAGAACGGCGACAGGTAGGGCTCGGCGAAGTAGTCACGCCCCATGAAGGCGCGGACCGTGGCATAGACGACGAACGCGCTGAAGACGATGAACGTCGTCAGCGGTGTCAACCACCATCGGTCCGTGCGGAGCGTCCGCTCCTCGATCTTCGCTCGACCTGGCCCTTGTACGCCTGTCGACACCTGCACCTCCAGAGCTCCGGTCCGCACTGACGAGCCCTGAGTCTGCACACTCGACCGCGTTTGTGAAAGGGGCCACACCGGGCCGGACCGCGGTGAGCGGCACCTATAAGAGATATGTCACAGCGAGGCTGCTGATGAGGGTGCCCGGTGCGCGCGGTAGCGTCATCATTCGTGGCAGATCCCGTTACGACCAGGCCAACCCTCGTCGAGGGCGCGCGGGCGTCCCGCACCTCGATCGCACTGAAGCTCCTGATGGCCCTCAGCGGCCTCGCCTTCGTCGGCTTCGTGCTCGGACACATGTACGGCAACCTCAAGGCCTTCTCCGGCCATGACGCCTTCAACGAGTACGCCCACCACCTGCGCGAGCTCGGTGAACCGCTCCTGCCGCACATGGGTTTCATCTGGATCATGCGCGCCGGTCTACTGATCGCGCTGATCATCCACGTGGCCGCCGCGATCGAGCTCACCCGTCGCGCACGCAGGGCGCGCCCGGTGCCGTATGTCGTCAAGAAGCACACCGGCGCGATCCCGGCCAGCCGGCTGATGCGCTGGGGCGGCCTCACGCTCTTCCTCTTCATCGTGTGGCACCTGGTCAACTTCACCTTCGGCAAGGTCAACGTGCAGGGCGGCGAGACCGACGATCCCTACCGCCTCCTCGTCGACACCTTCGACGTCTGGTGGATGACGGTCATCTACCTGGCCGCGATGGCGATGCTCGGGGCGCACATCCACCACGGTGTCTGGAGTGCCTGTCAGACGCTCGGTATCACCGGTACGGCGGCAAGCCGGGCCCGCGCGAAGACGATCTCGTTCGCCATCGCGATCCTGATCGCCGGCGGCTTCTCCCTCGTCCCGATCGCCGTACTCGCCGGCATCATCGACTGACCGCGCTAGCCCAAGTTCCGACGGAGACCCTGACATGACTGACATGCCGGACACCACGCTCACGTCCGACCGCTCCCACGACGAGCCCTCGCCGGGTGAGTACGACGACGCTGCCGGGTACTACACGTCCGGCGACCCGATCGCCGATGCCAAGGCACCCGACGGCCCGATCGACGAGCGCTGGCAGACCCGCAAGTTCGAAGCGCGCCTGGTCAACCCCGCCAACCGCCGCAAGCTCTCCATCATCATCGTCGGCACCGGTCTCGCCGGGGGCGCGGCGGCCGCCACCCTGGGCGAGGCGGGCTACAACGTCAAGTCCTTCTGCTACCAGGACTCCCCGCGCCGGGCGCACTCGATCGCAGCCCAGGGCGGCATCAACGCGGCGAAGAACTACAAGGAGGACGGCGACTCCGTCCACCGGCTCTTCTACGACACGGTCAAGGGCGGCGACTACCGCTCGCGGGAGTCCAACGTCTATCGCCTGGCCGAGGTCAGCACCAACATCATCGACCAGTGCGTCGCGCAGGGCGTCCCGTTCGCCCGCGAGTACGGCGGCCTCCTCGACAACCGCTCCTTCGGCGGTGTCCAGGTGTCGCGCACGTTCTACGCCCGTGGCCAGACGGGTCAGCAGCTCCTGATCGGCGCCTACCAGGCGATGGAACGACAGGTGAAGCTGGGCACGGTCACCGAGTACACCCGGCACGAGATGCTCGACGTCATCGTCGTCGACGATCGTGCCCGCGGCATCGTCGCGCGCAACATGGTGACCGGTGAGATCGAGACCCATCTCGCCGACGTCGTCGTCCTCGCCTCCGGTGGTTACGGCAACGTCTTCTACCTCTCGACCAACGCGATGGGCTCCAACGTCACCGCCGCCTGGCGCGCGCACCGCAAGGGCGCCTACATGGCGAACCCCTGCTACACCCAGATCCACCCGACCTGCATCCCGGTCTCCGGCGACCACCAGTCCAAGCTGACCCTGATGTCGGAGTCGCTGCGCAACGACGGCCGGATCTGGGTACCCAAGAAGGCCGAGGACTGCACCAAGGACCCCCGCGACATCGCCGAGGAGGACCGCGACTACTACCTGGAGCGGATCTACCCGTCGTTCGGAAACCTGGTCCCGCGCGACATCGCGTCCCGGCAGGCCAAGAACATGTGCGACGAGGGCCGCGGCGTCGGCCCGATGGTCGGCGACTTCCGTCGGGGGGTCTACCTCGACTTCGCTGATGCGATCGAGCGGCTGGGCGAGGACACGGTCCGGGAGAAGTACGACAACCTCTTCGACATGTACGAGCGGATCACGGGCGAGAACCCCTACCAGGTCCCGATGCGGATCTACCCGGCCGTGCATTACGTCATGGGCGGGCTCTGGGTCGACTACGACCTGCAGTCGAGCATCACCGGTCTGTTCGTGACCGGCGAGGCCAACTTCTCCGACCACGGGGCCAACCGGCTCGGGGCCTCTGCGCTGATGCAGGGTCTCGCCGACGGCTACTTCGTGCTTCCGCACACGATCCGTGACTACCTCGCCGAGGGCCCGTTCGAGGAGGTCGGCGAGACCCATCCGTCGGTCGTCGAGGCGCGCACCGCCGTGCAGGAACGGATCGAGAAGTTCCTCTCGATCAACGGCAGCCGCTCCGTCGACAGCTTCCACCGCGAGCTCGGCCACATCATGTGGGAGTACTGCGGCATGGAGCGCAACGCCGAGGGGCTGCGCAAGGCGATCGACATGATCCGCGAGCTGAAGCGCGAGTTCTGGACCGACCTCAAGGTGTTGGGCGCCGCCGACACGCTGAACCAGAGCCTGGAGAAGGCCGGCCGGGTGGCCGACTTCATCGAGCTGGGCGAGCTGATGTGCATCGACGCGCTGAACCGCCGCGAGTCCTGCGGCGGTCACTTCCGGGCCGAGTCGCAGACCGAGGACGGCGAGGCCTTGCGCCACGACGACGAGTTCGCCTACGTCTCCTCGTGGGAGTGGACCGGGGAGGACGAGACCCCGATCCTGCACAAGGAAGAACTGGTCTACACCGCCATCGAGATGAAGCAGAGGTCGTACAAGTGAATCTGACGCTGAAGATCTGGCGCCAGACCAGCGCCGAGGCCAAGGGCCGGATCCACACTTACGCGGTGGCCGGGATCTCGGAGGACATGAGCTTCCTGGAGATGCTCGACGTCCTCAACGAGCAGCTCAACGAGCTCGACGAGGAGCCGATCGCCTTCGACTCCGACTGCCGTGAGGGCATCTGCGGCATGTGCTCGCTGATGATCAACGGCGAGCCACACGGGCCGGAGGTCACCACGACCTGCCAGCTCCACATGCGCTCGTTCAAGGACGGCGACACGATCACCATCGAACCGTGGCGCGCGGCTGCGTTCCCGGTGCTCAAGGACCTCTGCGTAGACCGGTCCGCGTTCGACCGGATCATCCAGTCCGGCGGCTACATCTCTGCCAACACGGGCTCCGCGCCGGAGGCGAACTCGGTGCCGGTCCCCCGCGACAACGCCGTCCGCGCGTTCAACGTCGCGACCTGCATCGGCTGCGGAGCATGCGTCGCCGCCTGCCCCAACGGGTCCGCCTCGCTGTTCCTCGGAGCCAAGATCACCCACCTCGGTGAGCTGCCCCAAGGTCAGCCGGAGCGGTGGAGCCGCGTCGTCGACATGACCGCCCAGCACGACCACGAGGGCTTCGGCGGCTGCACCAACATCGGTGAGTGCGCGGCAGCCTGTCCGAAGGAGATCCCGCTGGACGTCATCAGCCAGCTCAACAAGGACCTCCGGACGGCGATGCGGCACGGCCACTGACCTTCCCCTGGCCGAGGAGGTCGCACTGGCGACCATCACCAGACCGCCGGTGACTCAACCCGTCAACGCGGCTCGCGAGCTCCGAGATCCGGCCAGCGAGTAGACAGCGATGCAACCGGCGACGGCGACGCCGAGGGCGGCCTGACCGGGCGCCGTCAGCCGATCCCAGACGGCGGCGGGCGTGAGCGAATAGACCGCCCGGGTCGACACGACGATCACGACCAGGCAGCTCGCGCCCAGGGCGAGGCTGCCCCTGCCCACGGCCGTCGCCAGCCCGAAGGTGAACCCGGTCAGTCCGACGGTCAGCCAGCCCAGCCGGTCCTGCCCGGCGTTCGCACCGACCAGTTGCGCGGCAAGCCCGGCCGCTGTCATCACCGCGATCGCCCACAGAAGTCGCGCCCGGCGCAACCGTCCGACCGACCAGCCCACCTCGGGGATGTCGTTGTGGACGGCGAGCCCGGCGAACATCGCCAGGGCCGGCGGCGACAGGAACCAGACGGGGATCGGCCCACCGTGCGGGCCCGGCACCCTGGCAAACGCGTAGATCGAAACGGTGACCGCGATGGCCGCGATCACGCCACCGACGCGGAAGCCGTCGTGACCGACCACCCAGGCGCGCACTGCGCTGCCCGGCCCGGCCCTCATTCCCACGGGAACCCGATCCGGTCGAACTGGCAGGACCTCAGCAGCGCGAAGGTGTCCACGACCCAGTCGCGCGTCGCTCGGTCGTCGATGTGCGGCAGCCAGGCGTCCATCTCTCGGTTGAAGGCGGTCGGCGCCTCGCCGTGAGCGGCAGCCGCCCACTCCACGATCAGCTGCTCGGCGTCCCACGCGGCGTACGGCGGACCCGCCGCGCTCGACCACTCGGGACAGTCAGCCGGTCGGGTGAGCAGGAGCACCGACTCCCGGAAGGTGAGCCGGGGGTGATCGACCCGGAGGTAGAAGGATCCGCTGCCCTCGGACACCTCGGCGTAGGCGACGGCCTCCTCGTAGCGGGCCGGAAGCGTGACGCCGGCACCGGCAAGCACCCCGGCGGCCGCGGCTGCCGACCGGCGAGTGGCCTTGAGGTAGCGCAGGTGGGACG
The DNA here is from genome assembly GCA_963756795.1 of uncultured Actinomycetota bacterium. Lineage (GTDB taxonomy): Bacteria > Actinomycetota > Actinomycetes > Propionibacteriales > Nocardioidaceae > Nocardioides. The sequence goes on from CAVWPK010000012.1 coordinate 236,345, forward strand.
GTGCCACACAGATCTCGGGAGTGGTCCCCGCGCAGCGAGTCGCTCGTTCGCCGGAGGCTTCCAGGCGGTTGTCGCCGATCCCGGTGCCGGTGACGTGGACCGCCACCCCGGAGGCGACGGCCAGGATCGCCGCAACGGCGACCCCCAGCCACCGACCCGACCCCCGCGGCCGACGTCGCCCGGCAGCCATCGCCGCGGCCAGGCAGAGGCAGATCGCGGTCACCGCTGCGAAGCGCGAGAGATAGACCGCGGGATCGAACCGGAGTCCGGTCATGCTGCCGGTGGGGCCGAAGCGGAGCGCTTCGGGCAGCGGCGGCGGGCCGAACGCGCCCACCAGGAACAGCGCAGGACCGGCGGCGACCACCGTCACCGGGCTCGGGAGCAGCTGGGCGCACAGCGCACCGGCCAGCGAGGCCAGGGCGAGGACCAGCACGCCCGCCAGTAACGCCCACCATTGGGCGGGACCCCCGTGCGGGACCGAAGCCGTGAACCCGACGGCGACAGCGATGGTGACGACGTAGACCGTCGTGCCGAGGAGCCACGCGTGCAGCGAGGAACGCAACGGCACCAACCAGCCGCGGACGGTGGTATCGCTGATCGGCCGGACGCGGCCGGCACCCAGCTGGATGCCGGCCGACGTCGCCGCAAGCAGCGGCCCGGTCAGCACCGTGGTGCCGGTGACCCGGTCTACCGTCGCGGCCCAACCGCCGATCCAGTCCGCATCAGCGAACAGCGCGTAGCCAGAGACGACCAGCATCGGGACCGCGAGCAGCCACCGCAGACGCCGGTCCATCAGGAACCCGAGGCGGATCGGAGGCGCAGGAACGCTGCCTCGTAGACGGACAGGCCCTCGACCGCGCTGCCCGCGCTGCCGGCGCTGCCCGCGCGGCCCGTTCCGCCGAGATCGCGCAGCGCGGCCACCGAGCCATCGAAGGCGATCCGATGGTCGTCGAGCATCACGATCCGATCGACGATCGGCACCAGGTCCTCGATCAGGTGGCTGCTGATCAGCAGCAGCGAGACACCCTCGAACTGCTGGATCGTCTCGCGGATCCGGATGCGTTGCTCGGGGTCGAGGCCGGCGGTCGGCTCGTCGAGCAGCAGGACCGACGGTTCACCGACCAGCGCCTGCGCAAACAGCAGCCGCCGGTGCATGCCCCCCGACAGCTGCCCGACGCGGGTCCGTCGGGTCACCTCCAGGTTGGCCAGCTCCAGCACGCGGCGGGTCTCCTGGGCCCGCTCACGACGCGGCACCTCCTTGAGCCAGCCGACGTAGTCGAGGAAGTCGACTACCCGAAGCGACCGGGGCAGCACCAGCGACTGCGGCATGAAGCCGATCCGGCGTCGAGCAGCTTCGGCCGAACCTCCCAGCCCGGGAAAGTGAACCCGCCCTCGCGACGGCTCGAGCGCCGTCGCCATCATCCGGAAGAGCGTCGTCTTCCCTGCGCCGTTGACCCCGATCAGGCCGACTCGACCACCGGCGAACGTGAGGCAGATCCCGTCGAAGACGTCGACGGCATCGTAGGTGTGACCCACGTCGTCCAGTCGCAGCAGCTCCGCGCCGACCGGTTCAGTAGCCAAAGGTTTCGATGATCTTGGCACTGCACGGATCGTTGGCCCAGTCGTGGATCTCGCAGATGTCCATCCGCCCCCGCGACTTCGTGCCCTGGTCGTCCAGGTAGCGAGCGCGCGCATGCTTGTGCCACGACGAGCCGTCGTACCTGTCGGTCTGCTTGGAGACGTCGAACCAGAAGCAGGTGCCGGCTTGGCCACACTCCACGCTGTTGTAGCCGTACCAGTAGAAGTCTGTCTCGACCCGGACGTCCTGGCCACCGGGCCGAAGGTCGCGATACCACGCGGTGCTCATGGCGCGGCCGTCGCCGTAGTTGTAGTAATGGCCGTAGGCGGCGCCCGAGGCCACGCCGTCGTCGTAGACCTTGAGCGGATCGCTCGCGCTGCTCCACCAACCGGCGACTGCCGCCGGCTGGCCGAGGCCCAACACCGCCACGAGCGCCCCTGCGCCTACTGCCCATCCACGTCTCATTGTCATCCCCGAGCCTTTCCGATCACGGTCGCGTTGTTCAGATTGAGACTACGATAGGCAAAGTTCTATTCGGAACACAAGTCAAGCAGCTGCCGACCCGGCAGCCGGCCGCTACTTCGTCTTCCGTCGAAGCACGGCGACCAGGGCCAGCGTTGCGGCGCTGCCGGCCGCGAACGGGGTCGCCCACCGCACCGCGGCCGACTCCGCGGCACGGTCGGTGTCGAGCTGCTCGCGCCACGTGAGAGGCGGCGATGGCGGTCCCTCGACCGTTGGCGGTTCCACCCGCCTGAGCGTCCGCGACGCGGGGTGCACGTAGGCCCAGGATGCGGCGTACATGACGACCCGCGAGAAGTAGTAGATCCACACGACGAGGATCAGCGCGATGCCGAAGGCCTGGAAGGCCGGGGAGTTCACCGTGGACTGCAGGAGCAGCTGCGAGACCTGCTTGAGGATCTCGAACCCGACCGCGCCGAGGACGGCGCCCGACCAGAGCGCGCGGCGCGGCAGCCCCGGATCGGCGAGCACCCGGAACAGGGCGAAGAACAGCAGAGTGTTGGCGGCGAGGCCGATCACGACCGCGCTGATGCCGAGCAGCCAGCCCAGCTCGGGCCCGAGGCCAACCCGGTCGAGGATCTGCTCCGAGAGGCCGCCGACGACCCCGGTGGCGCCGACGCTCACCATCAGCACGACGCCGAGCAGGGTCAATGCGACCAGGTCGCGGAGCTTGCCGATGACGAAGCCGGGCTGCTCCCGCTCGGGGAGCTCGAACATGGCGATCAGCGCGCCCCGCATGCTCGACAGCCAGCCCAGACCCGAGTAGAGGACGACCACCACGCCGACCGACAAGATGCCCGGAGCCGAGTCACGAACGACGTCGAGGGAGATCTCCTCCTCGCCCTCGCCGACCAGACCGGGCAGCACCGAGTTGACCGCGTCGACGAGGTCGGTCTCCGCGCCGTCGTAGACCCGCGCGACGAAACCGATCACCGCGAACGCCAGCGCCAGGATCGGGAAGAACGAGATGAAGGCGAAGTAGGTGACCGCACCCGCCTGGGTGTTGCCCTTGGCCGAGCCGTAGTGCTCGACGGTGCGGACGACGTGGTCGAGCAAGGGACGTCGCTCACGCGCATCCGATACGCGCTGCTTGATCTTGTCGACTATCGAGGGCACCGAGAACACCTCTGCCTGCGTCAGTTGTCGGACTTCAACGGAAACGAACGGCTCAACTTCCAGCCCTGCTCGACCTCGTGCACGTAGAGGTGGAAGTCTGCGACGTCGAAGGAGCACTCGAAGCCCGCCAGGTCGTCGAAAGCCCGGTCCAGCTCGTCGTCGGCCAGGTGGTGGGCCACCGTGACGTGCGGGTGGTAGGGGAAGCTCAGCTCCAGGTCCAGCGGACCGTCTCGTACGTCGTCAGCGAGCTGCTCGCACTGGAAGATCCCCTCGGCGAGGGTGATGAACACGACCGGTGACACGGGCCGGAAGGTACCCGTCCCCCGCAGTTGTACGCGGAAGCCCTGGCGCTGTCCGGCGGCCCGCGCCAGGTGCGCCTCGATGTGATCGAGACTGCCGTCGACCTCGAGCGGCGGGATCAGCGTGATGTGGCTCGGGACGCCGGACGCGGTGGGGTCGCCGATCCGCAGTCGGTAGTCCTGGAGCTGGGTCGCCCACGGCTCCGGGATGGCGATCGCGACGCCGATCGTCGGCACGCCCTCAGGCCCCCGACGGCAGGGCCGGTCCGCGGCGTGGCGCGACGAAGCCGACCCGCTGGTAGACGTCCCGCAGCGTCGCCTCGGCCACCGGGCCGGCGACCTCGGCGCCCTGCTGCAGCACCTCGGTCAGGTAGGTCTGGTCGTCGAGCAGCTCGAGGGTGCGCTCGCGGAACGGGGTGACGAACGTGACGACGAGATCCGCGAGGTCACCCTTGAGCGCGCCGTACCCCTTGCCGGCGTACTGCTCCTCCAGCGCGGCGATGGGCTCACCACTCAGCGAGGAGTAGATCGTGAGCAGGTTGCTGACGCCCGGCTTCTCCTCCGCGTCGAACCGGACCTCCGAACCCGAGTCGGTCACGGCGGATCGGATCTTCTTCGCGCTGGCCCCGGGGTCGTCCAGCATCTCGATGATGCCGTTGGGCGAGGACGCCGACTTCGACATCTTCGCGGTCGGCTCCTGGAGGTCGCCGATCTTGGCCGTCGACTTGAGGATGTAGGGCTCGGGTAGCCGGAAGGTCCGCTTGTAGCGGCTGTTGAACCGCTGCGCGAGGTCGCGGGTGAGCTCCAGGTGCTGGCGCTGGTCGGCGCCCACCGGCACGAAGTGCGGCCGGTAGAGCAGGACGTCGGCGGCCTGGAGGATCGGGTAGGTGAGCAGGCCGATCGACGCCGCGCCCTCCCCCTGCTTGGCCGCCTTGTCCTTGAACTGCGTCATCCGGCGCGCCTCGCCGACGCCGGTGAGGCAGTTGAGGACCCAGCTGAGCTGCGCGTGCTCGGGGATCTGGCTCTGCACGAAGATCGAGGACCGGGCCGGGTCGATGCCCATCGCGAGCAGCTGCGCGGCCGCCCGGAGAGTGCGCTCGCGCAGCAGCTTGGGGTCCTGGGCGACCGTGATCGCATGCAGGTCGGCGATGAAGAAGAACGGCTGGTGGTCACGCTGCAGGTCGACCCACTGGCGGAGCGCACCCAGGTAGTTGCCGAAGTGGAAGGAATCGGCTGTCGGCTGGATGCCGGACAGCACGCGAGGACGAGCCCCGCCCTCGGTCACCTCTGGCTGCGCGGTCTCCGGCAGCGGTCGCTCAGTGGTCGCGGACATGGACGGGATTGTCTCAGGAGTCCCGATCCGCGCCGCACTCGCCTCACGTCAGGACGTGGGCACGGGCGCGTCCTCGGCGATGGGCCACCGCGGACCACAGCAGGATCACGACCCCCAGTGCGCTCAGTCCGGCTCCGAGGACCGCCGGCGCCCGATAGCCCCAGCCTGCGGCGATCACCAGGCCACCGAGCCAGGCTCCGAGCGCATTGGCGATGTTGAGCGCTGCGTGGTTCATCGCGGCGCCCAACGTCACCGCTCCGCCTGCGACGTCCATCAACCGCAGCTGCAGGTTGACCACGAGTACCGACCCGGTCGCCGTCACCAGGAAGGCCACCGGCAGCAGCGTCCAGCCGCCGGGCGCCGCGGCGTAGTAGGCCAGCAGGACCAGGGAGCCGAAACCGGCGGAGAGCAGCAGGCTGCGGAAGACAGACCACGCCGCCAGCTCCCCGGCGACCCAGGTGCCGACCACCATGCCGAGACCGAGCGCGAGCACGAAGATCGGGACCGTGCCCCGCTCGAGTCCCCCGACGACGGTGACCGTCTTGGCGATGTAGGAGTAGACCGCGAACATCCCGCCGAAGCCGATCGCCCCCGCGGCCATCGTGAGCCAGACCTGCATGCTGCCGAAGAACTCGCGTGCTTCCTTGCGCCCGCTCGTCTCCGGGTCGCCCGGCACCGACGGCACGGCGGCGAGCACGCCGACGGCGGTGACCAGCGCGAGCACGGCGGCGAGGAGGTACGTCGCCCGCCACCCGGCCTGCTGCCCGAGCCAGGTCGCGAGCGGCACGCCGACCACATTGGCGACCGACAGGCCGAGCATCACGCTCGCCACCGCCCGTCCCCTGCGGGCGGGCGTGACCAGACTGGCCGCGACCAGGCTGGCGACCCCGAAGAAGGCGCCGTGCGGCAACCCGTCGAGGAACCGCACGACCGTCAGCACCCGGTAGTCGGGCGCGATGGCGCTGAGCAGGTTGAAAGCGCCGTACGCCGCCATCAGGCCGACCAGCATCGCCCGCCGCGGCAGCTTGGCACCGAAGAAGGCGAGGATCGGCACCCCGACCACGACCCCGAGCGCATAGGCCGAGATGACATGGCCGGCCGTCGGCACCGAGACGTCGACACCGTCCGCGATCTCGGGCAGCACACCCATGGTCATGAACTCGGTCGTGCCGATCGTGAAGCCACCCACGGCGAGCGCCAGGATCGCCAGCCCGGGACGGGTGGTCCGCACGGTGGGGTCGTCGCCGGTCGCCGTCGCGACCTCGGTCGAGGTCATCGGGCAGAGCTCGGCGGCGTGGGCGTCACGTGAGGCCACAACCGCGAGCCCGGGTCGGGCATTCCCTTCAGAAGGGCATCCCCGGCGCCGGTTCGAGCGTGGTTGCTCCCTGCGACAGGGTGCAGCTCAAGGCGCTCCTCGCACACGCCGAGCGGCAGTTGCGGGCGGTTGGCTAGCGGGATCAGGTGCTGCGCAGGCGTCGGGCACGCGGTACCGCTACCCGGGCGCGCCGGTTGAGCACCCAGAACGGGTTCCCGTAACCGACCAGGACCCCGTCGGCGTCCTCGACCTCGACTCGGAGGTACCGCCCTTGCCGTCGGGCCACGTTGATCCGCACGGGCCCGTTCGCAAAAGCGGCCGCAGGCATGGTCACGGTCTTGATCAAGGGGACCGTCGCCCCGGTCCTGTCGCAGGCTCCCAGGACCATCCGGACTGTGGAGCCGGGGGGAAGTGCATCGGCGCGGACGTTGACCCTGACCCGCCGGGCCCGGGTGCGCAGCACCTGTCCCATGACGGAACGTCCACCCGCACGAAGGTCGAGGCGGCCGCCTGGCCACCGGGCCTGCTGATGGCACCAGACCCGGCCGGCCGCAAGCGACGCCAACAGGTCGCGCGTCCCCGTCGACTTCGTCCAGACGGAAGTGAGGAACAGGTGTGGCAACTCGGCCCAGTCGCGACCCTCGTGGTCATCGATCTGGCTCGTCGCGGTCAGGAAGATCGCGTTGCGGGCCGCGACGTCGAAGAGCCCGATCCGGTTCCGGGTGATGACGAGATCCCCCTTGGCGTTCGCCACCTCCATGAGGTCGGCTCCGAGGGCTCTGGTCCGCACCAGCTCGTGGGGCTTCGGGCGCGGGTGGTTGTACTGCACCAGGGCACCGCGGTCGTGGTACCACCTGATGGCTTTCTTCGCTGCTGCAACGGAGTCGTCGAGCACAGGAGCTTTCCCGGTGGGCGGGTAGGCGTACAACTCGATGTCCTCCATGAAGACGTTGAGATGCCGGATCATCGACAGCTCGGCGCCGAGGACCTGGGTGATCTCCGGGTACGCCGGGGCAAGTCGGCGCATCAGGTCCCGCTGCGTCCGAATCGGCCACACGAGCCGGTCGCGAGTGCGGCTGAAAACGAGGTGGTCGAAGACCCCGGACCCGACAGCACCGTCGCGAGCACGAACCCCGAACCGCAGCCTGGCCAGACCCGAGTCCTCCGCGACCAGGTCCGGCCAGAACGCCCGCACATCATCGATCATCCGCAGTGTCAGCGTCTGCCACCCGTCCTCGGGGGCGACCTCGACCACGCCGACCAGTGGCCCGTCGAGGCGTCGGCCCGGTTCGGATCCCACCCGGTAGTCCAGCGTGTAGACACCCGCCGGACGGCCACCCGTCGCCGGTCGGTAGGACGTCTCCACCTGCACGACCAGAGCCGCGTCGGTTCCGACCGCTTCCGCGAGCACGTCGACACTGACGGTGGTGTCGGAGATGTTCGTCGAGTAGAAGCCATTCCCGCCCTTCCCGAAGAGGTAGGACCCAGACCACTCGGGACCGGTCCCACCGGCGGTGACCCGGAGCGCCCGGCCGGGCTCGTCAGGGCTGCGCGGCTCGCTGACGAAGGCGTACGTCGCGCCGGTCACCGTCCCCTCGTTCTGGACGATCCACTGGAGTCCACCGCCCTCGGCGGTGCCGTCGAAGGCAATGCCCTTGTAGTAGCCGTAAGCCTGCATCCGCCAGTCGTGGTCGGTCCACCAAACGACGTCAACGCCGGAGCTCCGGGCGGCCTCCAACTGGGCCATCATGCTCGCGCCGCCGCCGCCCGCAACATCGCTCCCGCCCTCGCTGAAGCAGGAGTGGACGTGCATCGCCATGCTGACCGCGTGGTACCCCCCGGCGCGAGCGGCGGACGGTACGGCGTTGGCAGCCTTCGGGCCACCCACGGCCGCGCTCGCACCCGCGCTCAGTCCGACACCGAGCAGTCCGCGTCTTGAGACCTTGTTGTCCTTCTTCAAGATTTCTCCCGACGGTGAGGTGGCTCTCGACTGCCGAAAGGACGATACCTAGGAGAGAAGCCGCGCGTCAGGTTCGGTCGCGGGCGCCGCCAGCCGTCGCCGCATGACATCTGCCGAGCACCCCGCTCATTGGCGTCGGTGGTACGCCAGCTCGAACGCCACCCGAACCCGCAACTGTCGCGAACTGCCCAAAAGTGCGGCCATTCCCCTTCGCGGCCTTGGTTCCGCGGCTCGATCATCCTTGGCCGACCCGCTAGCCTCGGGCCGCGTGGAGCACTGGCAACCGGGTGACCAGATCAGGTGGCAGTACGGCGACGCCGTCGTCCATCCGATGACCGTCGTCGAGGACGGCCGTGACCGGCTGGTTGCGTGGTTGGCGATGGACACGCCGATCCTCGACTTCGAGCGGACCGACGGGCTCGACAAGCGCGCCGACAAGGCCACCCTGTTCACCGCGCCCCGACGGCAGGTTCGAGGCACCTGGACCGACGCTGACGTGCTCCGGATCCTCGAGCCTGGCCGACGCTGGTCGACGTGGGTGTTCTTCGACGGCACGAACGGCGAGTTCTGGGGCTGGTACTGCAACATCGAGGCGGTCCACGAGCGTTCCGGGATGACCACGGCGACCAACGACCAGGTGCTCGACGTATGGGTCGAGCCGGACCGGTCGTCCGAGCGCAAGGACGAGGACGAGCTGGTCCTCGCGGTGGCGCAGGGGCGCTACACCCAGGCCGAGGCCGACGACATCACAGCGGTCGCCGACGAGATCGAGGACGTCATCCGCGCCTGGGGGGCTCCCTTCTGCGACGGCTGGGAGACCTTTCGTCCCGACCCCAGCTGGCCGCTGCCGACGCTCGATGGCGTGCCGCGCCTCAGCGGAACTCTCACCAGAGTCCGCGGCGCGTACTGAAACGGATCAGGGATCGAGGCTCAGAAAGCTGCGAGGGCCTCGTTCAACGTCGCGCTCGGTCGCATGACGGCCGTGATCTTCTCCGGGTCGGGCTTGTAGTAGCCGCCGATGTCGGCCGGCTTGCCCTGCACTGCGATCAGCTCCTCGGCGATGACCGACTCGTTGTCCCGGAGGGTCTGGGCGAGCGGGGCGAACGCCTCCGCCAGCGCGGAGTCCTCGGTCTGAGCAGCGAGCTCCTCGGCCCAGTAGAGGGCGAGGTAGAAGTGCGACCCGCGGTTGTCGGTGGTGCCGAGCTTGCGCCCCGGCGACCGGTTCTCGTCGAGGAACGTGCCGGTGGCGCGGTCGAGAGCGGCGGCGAGGACCCTTGCGGCCGGGGCGTCGGCCTGCTCGGCGTACTTCTCCAGCGACGGCACCAGCGCGAAGAACTCGCCCAGGCTGTCCCAGCGCAGGTAGTTCTCCTCGACCAGCTGCTGCACGTGCTTGGGCGCGGAGCCGCCGGCGCCGGTCTCGAACAGCCCGCCGCCCGCGATCAGGGGTACGACGGACAGCATCTTCGCCGATGTCCCGACCTCGAGGATCGGGAACAGGTCGGTGTTGTAGTCGCGCAGCACGTTGCCGGTCACCGAGATGGTGTCCTCGCCCTTGCGCATCCGCTCGACGGAGAACGCCGCGGCGTCGGCCGGCGGCATGATCCGGATGTCGAGTCCCTCCAGCTCCTCGGCGTCGTGCTCGCCCAAGTACTGGTTGACCTTGTCGATGACCTGGCGGTCGTGCGCGCGCTCCTCGTTCAACCAGAACACCGCCGGCGAGCCGGAGGCGCGCGCACGGGTGACGGCAAGCTTGACCCAGTCCTGGACCGGGATGTCCTTGGTCTGGCAGGCACGCCAGATGTCTCCGGCGCCGACCTCGTGCTCGATCAGGGTCTCTCCTGCGCTGTTGACCACCTTCACCGTGCCGGCCGCTGAGACCTCGAACGTCTTGTCGTGCGAGCCGTACTCCTCGGCCGCCTGAGCCATCAGACCCACGTTGGAGACGCTGCCGATGGTCGCCGGGTCGAGCGGACCGTTGGCCTTGACGTCGTCGATGACGGCCTGGAAGACACCGGCGTACGACGAGTCCGGGATCACCGCGAGAGTGTCGTCCTCGCCGCCGTCGACTCCCCAGAGCTTGCCGCCGTTGCGGATCATCGCCGGCATCGAGGCGTCGATGATGACGTCGGAGGGGACGTGCAGGTTGGTGATGCCCTTGTCGGAGTTGACGTAGGAGAGCCGCGGCCCGTCGGCCAGCGCGTTCTCGAACGCCGCCTTGATCTCCGCTCCGTTCGGGAGCCGGTCGAGACCGGCGAGGATCCCGCCGAGACCGTCGTTCGGAGAGAGCTCGGCGGCGGCGAGGTCGGCGCCGTACTTCTCGAAGACGTCGGCGAAGTAGACCTTCACCACGTGGCCGAAGATGATCGGGTCGGAGACCTTCATCATCGTGGCCTTCAGGTGCACCGAGTAGAGGACGTCATCGGCCTCCGCCTGCTCGATCGTCCTCGCGAGGAACTCGTTGAGCGCGGCGGCGTCCATCCGGGTGGCGTCGACGATCTCCCCCGCGAGGACCGCGAGGCCGTCCTTGAGGGTGGTCGCGCCGTCGGCGGTCTCGAGCACGATCGACAGCGTGTCGTCGGCGGGCATCGTCACCGACTTCTCGTTGCTCGCGAAGTCGTGGTCGTCCATCGTCGCCACGGTGGTCTTCGAGCCCTCGGCGAACGGCTTGTTGGTGTGCGGGTGCTTCTTGGCGTAGTTCTTCACCGACGCCGGCGCCCTCCGGTCGGAGTTGCCCTCGCGCAGCACCGGGTTGACGGCCGAGCCCTTGACCTTGTCGTACTTCGCCCGGGCGTCCCGCTCGGCGTCGGTGTCCGGCGACTCCGGATAGTTCGGGATGTCGAAGCCGTGGTCCTGAAGCTCCTTGATCGCGGCCTTGAGCTGCGAGACCGACGCGGAGACGTTCGGCAGCTTGATGATGTTGGCCTCGGGGGTCTTGGCCAGCGCACCGAGCTCGGCGAGTGCGTCGTCGGCAAGTCCGAACTGCCCGAGGATCCGGGACGCGACCGAGATGTCACGGGTCTCGACGTTGACGCCGGCCTTGGCGGCGTACGCCTCGACGATCGGCAGGAAGGAGTACGTCGCCAGCAGCGGCGCCTCGTCGGTGTGGGTGTAGATGATGCTCGACATGTGCGGGCGACTCCTGAATGCCGGTCTCGGGGCTCCACGGGGCGGAGCCCACGTGCATTTTGCTTGACGTCAAGATATCGGACGCCGGCCGGTGCGGCGCGGGCGGCCCGGGCCAGCCTCGCATCCCCCGCCTGGGGCGGCAATATCGCTAGGGTTCTCGCGACCTCACGGGTATGGGGAGCCGACTGAAGGAGAGTGCGCACAGCATGACCGAGCAGATGACAACCGTCGCGGACACAGCTCCGCCCACCCTCGTCCAGAAACTCACCGCCGAAGCGATCGGGACCGCTGTGCTGGTCATCATCGGCTGCGGGTCTGCCGTGCTCGGCGGAGGGGACATCGTCTCGATCGGCCTCAGCTTCGGGATCGCCATCGTCGCGATGGCGTATGCGTTCGGGCGGATCTCCGGGGGCCACTTCAACCCGGCGGTCTCGGTCGGGGCGGCGCTGAGCGGTCGGCTGTCGTGGAGGGACGCCGGCCTCTACTCAGCCGCGCAGGTCGTCGGCGCCGTCGTCGGCGGCATCGTGATCGCGATCATCCTGCTGGCCAGCGACGTCGGCTGGGAGTTCGGCGACCCGATGGGCAGCAACGGCTTCGGTGACCAGGGCGGCGTCGAGGTCATCGGCGCACTGCTGATCGAGATCGTGCTGACCTTCATCTTCTTGCTGGTCATCCTCAGCGTGACCGACGAGCGCAACGACACCGCGGCGTTCGCGCCCCTCGTGATCGGTCTGGCGCTCGCGGCGATCCACTTCGTCGGCATCCCCGCGACCGGCACGTCGGTCAACCCGGCCCGGTCGTTCGGTGTCGCGTTCGAGTCCGGTGGCGACGCGATCGCCCAGCTCTGGCTGTTCATCGTCGCGCCGCTCATCGGCGGCGCCATCGCCGGTCTTCTCTACCCGATCCTCTTCGGACGCGCCGGCGACCCGGTGCCCGGATCCGGGTTCCCCGCCGGCGGCGCGACGGCGACCGTGCCCGGCTTCGGCGCACCGGACGCGTTCCAGCAGCAGTGGGCCGAGCAGCCCGGCGCCCACCAGGGGTACGCCGCGCCGGCCCCTGCCGAGCAGCCGATCATCCAGGACGGCTGGCAGTGGGACCCCGCGGCCCAGCAGTGGATCCCCGCACAGCAGCCGCCGCCCGCGCAACACGCGGCGCCGCCGGCCGACCAGCCCGGCGGCTGGGCCCCGCCGAGTGGCGAGACGCAGGTCCGCCCGCCCGACGCCTGACCCGAGCGGGCCGTCGTCGCCACCGAGCCGGTCAGCTCACGGTGGCGACGACGACCCCTCGAACGCGACCAGCTCGACCAGCTCCTCGCGGCCGGCAACGGTCTGCGCGCGCACCAGTCCGATCTCGCGCGCATAGAGCCTGCGCTCGACCACCCCGGGCTCGAGCGGAGTGCTGTCCTCGGTCTCCAGGAGATCGGTGAGGTCGCCGTACGGGACGGAGGCGGAGGCGTCGACGCCCAACACCTCTGCCCTGTCCTCGGCCACGCCCTCGGCGTACTCCCTGCGATAGCCGTCGCCGACCCGGGGTTCCGCCGGCATCGCCAGCCCCGCCTCGGCTCCGTCGACCCCGGCTTCCCAGGCACCGTCGGAGCCGAGGTGCCAGACGTTGCCCTCGGCGTCCTGCGCGAACCAGTCGACCTGCTCCTCGACCAGTCGTCCGAGGTTGTCGAGGACGGTTTCTCTGACCGCCGTCGCCGTCACCCCCTGGATCTCTCGGGTGTCGTCGAGGACGGTGACCATGATCCGCGTGAGCTCGCCGGCGGACGTCGCGACGTACTCCCACTCGCTGCCCGGGGCGAGGGGCAACCATCGGTTGTCGATCCGCTCCACGAAGTCATCCGGGTCGAGCGAGGGGCTCGGGATCACCAGCTCGTCGATCCCTGTCGGTGGGCTCGGCTCCGATGCGCTGCCGCAGCCGGTGAGCAGCAGCGACGAGGTCGCAGCGGCGATCGCGAGCCGCGCGGAGAGGGACATACCGGCATCGTCTCGCACCGAAACCCGGGTACGGCGACCGGCCCGGCCGCTGCTAGCGTCCATCGCACCGAGACCCGGCTGTCGTCGTCGGCCGAGCCGCCCTCATTCCTAAGGAGTACCCGTGAGCGACACGCCTCTGAAGGTCGCCGTCACCGGCGCCGCCGGCCAGATCGGCTACAGCCTGCTCTTCCGCATCGCCAGCGGCGCCATCGCCGGCGAGCGTCCGATCGAGCTCCGACTGCTCGAGATCGAGCCTGCGCTGAAGGCGCTCGAGGGCGTCGTCATGGAGCTGGACGACTGCGCTTTCCCGAACCTCGCCGGCATCGAGATCGGTGCCGATGCGGAGCAGATCTTCGACGGCGTGAACCTGGCCCTGCTCGTCGGCGCCCGTCCCCGCGGCCCGGGTATGGAGCGCGGTGACCTGCTCTCGGCCAACGGAGCGATCTTCACCGCCCAGGGCAAGGCCCTCAACAAGGTGGCCGCTGCCGACGTACGCATCGGCGTCACCGGCAACCCGGCCAACACCAACGCGCTGATCGCGCTCAAGAACGCCCCGGACATCCCCGCCGAGCGGTTCTCGGCGCTGACCCGGCTCGACCACAACCGGGCCATCTCGCAGCTCGCGGCCAAGACCGGCGCGGCCGTGACCGACATCAAGAAGATGACGATCTGGGGCAACCACTCGGCGACCCAGTACCCCGACGTCTTCCATGCAGAGATCGGCGGCAGGAACGCCGCCGAGGTCGTCAACGACCAGGCCTGGATCGAGGACAGCTTCATCCCGACCGTCGCCAAGCGCGGCGCGGCGATCATCGACGCCCGCGGCGCGTCCTCGGCCGCGTCCGCCGCCTCGGCGACGTGCGACGCGGCCCGCGACTGGCTCTACGGCACCGCGGACGGCGACTGGGTCTCGATGGCGGTGCTCTCTGACGGCTCCTACGGCGTGCCCGAGGGCCTGGTGTCGTCCTTCCCCGTCACGACCTCCGGTGGCAACTGGTCGGTCGTCCAAGGCCTCGAGATCGACGACTTCTCCCGGGCCCGCATCGACGCCTCGACCGCCGAGCTCGCCGACGAGCGTGACGCGGTCACCGAGCTCGGCCTCATCTGACCCCCGCGAAGTGTCGGGGTTGGTCGCGCGAAGTGTCGGGGTTGGTCGCGCGAAGTGTCGCTGTGGTCGGCGCGAGATGCCGCCAAGCGTCGACCACCAGCGACACCTCGAACCACCAAGCCCGACACCTCGACCCACCAAGCCTGACACTTCGACCGACCAAGCCCGACACCTCGACCCGCCAAGCCTGACACTTCGACCCGCCAGGCCTGACACCTCGGCCGGGGGTCAGGCCGGCTGGTCGGGGATGTTCGCGGCGAGGACGAAAAGCGCCAGGGCGATGGCGCCGACCAGGATGACGTCGACCACGCGAGGGCGTACGGCGAGCATGCCGGCATCGCGCTGGGGCAGCACCAGGCGCAGCCCCGACGCGGCTGCGAGCGCGCCGGCCACCACCCTGATCCCCAGCCGCCAGTCGTGCGCGAACCAGGTGATGCCGATCCCGACTGCCATCGCGACCAGCACCAGGATGTAGAGGACGCCGCCGATCGTCGACGGATAGTGCCGCCGGGATTGCCGGCTGCGGGTCCGGTTGCGGGTCCGGCTGCGGGTCCGATGGGGTCGTTGCTTGGTCGTTCAGCGCGCCACCTGCTTCTCGGCCATCGCGACGACGTTCGCGAGGAGCATGGCGCGGGTCATCGGCCCGACGCCGCCGGGGTTGGGCGACACCCAACCGGCGACGTCCCAGACGTCCGGAGCGACGTCGCCGGCGATCTTGCCGTCGACCCGCGAGACACCGACGTCGAGGACCGCCGCGCCGGGTTTGACCATGTCGCCGGTGACGATGCCCGGCACGCCGGCGGCCGCCACCACGATGTCGGCCGTCCGCAGGTGCGAGGCGAGGTCGACGGTGCCGGTGTGGCACAACGTGACGGTGGCGTTCTCCGAACGCCGGGTCAACAGCAGCCCGAGCGGCCGGCCGACCGTGATGCCCCGGCCGACGACGACCACCTCGGCGCCCGCGATCGCCACGTCGTGGCGACGCAGCAGCTCGACGATGCCGTGCGGCGTGCAGGGCAGCGGAGCTTCGTTGCCGAGGACCAGCCAGCCGAGGTTGGTGGGGTGCAGGCCGTCGGCGTCCTTGGCGGGGTCGATGAGCCCGAGCACCCGGTTCTCGTCGCGGCCGCGCGGCAGCGGCAGCTGGACGATGTAGCCGGTGCAACCGGGGTCGGCGTTGAGCTCTGCGACGGCTGCCTCGATCTCGTCCTGGCCGGCGACCTCGGGCAGGTCCACCCGGATCGAGGCGATGCCCACCTCGGCGCAGTCCTTGTGCTTGCCGTTGACATACCAGCGCGAGCCGGGGTCGTCACCCACCAGGACGGTGCCGAGGCCAGGGGTGATGTCCTGCTCCCTCAGCTTGGCGATGCGCTCACGGAGCTCGCCCTTGATCGCCGCGGCGGTCGCGGTGCCGTCGAGCTTCTGTGCGGTCACAGCCCCGATCCTCCCTCAGCCTGATCTCAGTGCGCGAAGTGTCGCGTGCCGGTGAAGTACATGGTGACGCCGGCCGACTGGCAGGCCGCGATCGTCTCCTCGTCCCGCACCGAGCCGCCGGGTTGCACGATGGCCCTGACGCCGGCATCCAGCAGGATCTGCGGACCGTCGGCGAACGGGAAGAACGCGTCGGACGCGGCGACCGAGCCGGCCGACCGCTCCCCGGCCCGGGTCACAGCGAGCCGGCAGGAGTCGACCCGGTTGACCTGACCCATGCCGATGCCGACGGCAGCGCCGTCCGAGGCCAACAGGATCGCGTTGGACTTGGCGGCACGGACGGCCCGCCACGCGAAAGCGAGGTCAGCAAGGGTGGCCTCGTCGGCTGCGTCCCCTGCCGCGAGGCTCCACCTCGCGGGGTCGTCGCCCTCCGCCTGGAACGAGTCGGTTTGCTGCATCAGCAGACCACCGTCGATGCGGCGCATCTCGGCACCGCCCGGACGCACCGCCTCGGCGACCAGGATCCGGATGTTCTTCTTGGCTTGGAGCACCGCGACCGCCCCGTCGTCGTACCCCGGAGCCACGATCACCTCGGTGAAGATCTCAGCCACCTGCTCGGCCATCGCGACCGAGACCGGACGGTTGACCGCGATGACGCCACCGAACGCCGACACCGGGTCACACTCGTGTGCGCGTCGGTGGGCGTCGGCCACATCGGAGCCCACCGCGATGCCGCACGGGTTGGCGTGCTTGATGATCGCGACCGCCGGCCGGTCGAAGTCGTACGCCGCCCGCTGTGCCGCATCGGCGTCGACATAGTTGTTGTAGGACATCTCCTTGCCGTGCAGCTGCTCGGCGGTCGCGAGCCCGCCGGCCAGGAAGCCGTTGCGGTAGAGCGCCGCCGGCTGGTGCGGGTTCTCGCCGTACCGCAGCACCGCGCTCCGTTCCCACGTCGCGCCGACCCAGGCCGGGAAGCCGGTCCCTGCGGAGGTGTCGGTGAGCACGTTGCCCATCCAGGAAGCCACGTGCACGTCGTAGGTCGCGGTATGGACGAACGCCTTCGCGGCGAGCGCCTGCCGCTCGGCCAGGGTGAAGCCGCCGCCTTCTGCGGCCGCGAGGGCCTGCAGGTAGTCCCCACCATCGGTGAGGATCGCGACCGAGGCGTGGTTCTTGGCCGCGGCACGGACCATTGACGGGCCGCCGATGTCGATCTTCTCGATGCACTCCTGCACCGACGCCCCGGACATCACGGTCTCGGTGAAGGGGTAGAGGTTGACGACCACGAGGTCGAACGGCGCGACGCCGAGCTCCTCGAGCTGCGCGACGTGCTCCGGCAGCCGGCGGTCGGCCAGGATGCCTGCGTGCACCCGCGGGTGCAGCGTCTTGACCCGCCCGTCGAGGCACTCGGGAAACCCGGTCAGGTCCTCGACCTTGGTGACGGGCAGGCCGAGTGACTCGATCAGGGCGGCGGAGCCACCCGTCGAGACCAGCTCGACGCCGGCCGCAGCCAGCCCCCGGACGAGGTCGTCCAGGCCGGTCTTGTCGTAGACGGACACCAGGGCCCGCCTGATCGGGATCCGGTCGCCGATCGGCGCTGCGGGCTCAGACATATCGGAGTGGCTCCTCATCGGGTCGGGTCCGTTCGATGAGGGCACCCAGGCGGTCGATGCCGGCTCACACTCCCTGGTGGTGTCCCACCTACGCCAGTCGTGGGTTGCCATCCTACGACGGCGCTAGCTTCCGAGCCGAACCCGGCGCCCGTCAACGGTCCAGCTGTCCCGCGCCATCCGGCCGACGGTCTCGACGAGCATCGCCCGCTCGGCGACCTTGATCCGCTCGTGCAGCGACTCGACCGTGTCGTCGTCCACGACCGGCACTGCTCGCTGGGCCACGATGGCGCCGCTGTCGACGCCGTCGTCGACGACGAACAGGGTGCAGCCGGTGACCTTCACGCCGTACTCCAGCGCGTCCTGGGGTCCGCGGATGCCCGGAAACGACGGCGACAGCGCGGGGTGGGTGTTGACGGTCCTGCCGCCGAGGACCCGGAGGTACGACGCACCGACCAGCTTCATGAAGCCCGCCAGCACGACCAGGTCCGGCTCGTGGGAAGCCACGGTCGCGGTCAGCGCGGCATCCCATTCCTCGCGGGTCTGGTGGTCCGCGAGCCGGTGCACGAAGGTCGGGATCCCCTCGCGCTCCGCGCGGGCCAGGCCCTCGATGCCGTCGCGGTCGGCACCGACAGCGACCACGGCGGCGCCGTACCCCGGATCGCGGCACGCGTCGAGCAGTGCCTGGAGGTTGGTGCCGGCACCGGAGACAAGCACGACGAGGCGTGCGGAGGTGGCGGGCACGGGCGGGAGTCTAGTGTTCGCAGGCTAGTCGGATCGGCCAGGACGGATCCGGATCAGGACGCCTCGGGCGAGATCGTCGCCGCGCCGCTGCCACCAGGTCATGGCGAGGGCACCGAGCAGACCGCCGATGCCGAAGCCGGTCATGGAGTGCAGGAGCACGTCGACCGGGAACGGTCCGACGTCGGCCATCCGGCCGGGACCGACCGCACCGCCCCCCAGCGAGGTGAGGATGCCGAGGAGCGCGCCCGCGACGAGTCCGCCACCGCAGCCGCGGATGGCGGCCTGGTCCCACGCGGCGGCGGGTCGCGAGCGGAGCGCCAGCGCCGACGCGGAGCCGGCGACCAGCACCGGGGTGACCATCAGCCAACCGACCCAGCCCGGCGTCGGGCCGCCGTCGGGCAGCGCCGCGAGCAGCGGGAACAGCGGCAACGGGCCGAGCACGACTGCTCCGGGTGAGACCAGGGTGCCGGTGCCGACCGTGAAGCCGGGGCCGAGCAGGTAGGCGCTGCTGAACAGGGCGGCGTTCGGCAGCAGCACGAGGGTGAGCGCGCCGAGGATCACGATGTCGCCTGCGCCGCTGTCGAGCTGCGAGACGATGTTGGCGGCGGTCGAGAAGTCCAGGACCAGCGCGACCAGCAGCGCCACGAGCGCCACCGCCAGCCAGCCGCGGAGGATGGTGCGGACGAGCACCGCGGTGTCGCGGACCGCGCTCGGGATCGCCGGCGTCCAGATCGCAGCCCGGCCGGAGCCGCGCGCGAGGGCCGGCAGACCTGCGCCGGCGGCGATCAGCGTCGACCAGAGGACGACGCGGCCCGTACTGGGAGCGGTCTCGATCGTCGAGGCGAGCGACGCGGACGCGACGCCGACAAGCAGGTAGCCGACCGTGAACAGGCCACCGGCGATCGGGACCGTCCAGTCGCGCTCACCGTCGGCGATCCGACCGGCGTCCGGGCCGTGGCCCGAGATCGACTCCCCGACCCGGTGGCCGACCCGCCACGCCGACCACGCACACAGCACGGTGATGCCGAGTGGTACCGCGGTGATCCGGATGCCCTCGATGCTGACGCCGGAGCCGTGCGCGGCCAGCCAACCGAGCGCGCCGACGCGTAGCGCCCCGGACGGCGTGCCGTGGCCGCCGGCGTCGGTGAGGAACCACCCGACGACCGCCACCGCCATGCACACGAGCAACGGGCCGGCCGCGGCGAGTGCCCCGCCGAGCGTGGCCGTCGGCACCAGTGGTCGCCGGGCCAGCAGAGCCTGCCGGAGTTCGGCCTCCTGGCGAGGCTCCTGGCGGGTGGTCGTGCGCGCAGGCGGCGAGTGGAGCGACGTCATGACCCCCTCATCTTCACGCGCGACCGCGGCCCAGTAGCGGTGCCACGCCGCGTCCGGCGCTGACGGCCGGTTGCGGCCGACCGCCCGCAGGGTCGTACCGTGGAGCGGTCATGCCCGACACCACCGACCACCTGGACCCCACGGCCGAGTTCGACGCGTTCTACAAAGATGCGCGGGACCGGCTGCTGCTCCAGACCTACGCGCTGACCGGCGACCTCGGGGCGGCTCGCAGCGCGGTGCGTGATGCGTACGTCGTCGCGTGGCACCACTGGCGGAAGATCTCCCGGCTCGGTGCCCCGGAGTCCTCGGTGCGCCCCCACGCGTGGCGGCACGCGCAGCGCCGCGCCACCGTCCGGCCGTGGCACCGGGAGAAGGGGATCGACCCCGACCACCGCGAGACCCTCGACGCCCTCGCCTCGCTCACCGGGCCGCAGCGCCGAGCGCTGCTCCTGACCCAGCTGGCGGCGGTCTCCATGGAGGACATGGCCCGTGAGATCGGCCTGCCGAGCGACGACGCACAACGGGAGCTCCAGACCGCTGCTGCTCAGTTCTCGACCCAGAAGGACATCCCGGCGGCCTCGATCCCGATGGAGTTCGCCGCGCTGGCCACCACGATCACCGACGTCACCTGGCCGCGGGTCACCATCATCCGCCGGGCAGGTGCCGCCCGGCGCCGGTTGCACACCGTCGTGGGCGCGGGCGCGGTCGTCGCCGCCCTGGTAGCCAGCGGCGCCGCCGTGACCGACGCGACCGGGGTGCGCCCGACGCTCGACCGTGACCCGGCTGCCGGACCCGCGGGGCCGCCAGTCGTCGCCGGACCTGACGTCGCGCTGCCCGATACCAGCCTGCTTCCGGCCGACGTCGTGCAACGCACCTTGATCGGGGACTGGCGGCAGGGGCCGACCCACGACAACTCCGTCGGCAACGGCGTCGTCCTTCCCTGCCAGCCCGAGGACGCCGGCTCGCGTTACGCCGACCCGCGCGGGACCGCAGCCTGGGTGCGGGTCTTCCGAAACGGCCCCGCCGGCGAGTCGCCCCGCAAGCTCACCGAGGTCGTCGAGGCGTCTCGCAGTCTCGAGCGGGCACGCAGGACCTACCACCGGCTCCGCGGGTGGATCGCCGACTGCCTCACCCCAGGAGTCCGCCTGGTCAGCACGGCCAGCAACCCCAAGCTGGCCGACGCGTCGGCGATCTTCGTCCTCACCGCGGAACACCCCGCGCTCGCGTCGTACGTCGTCGGAGTCGCGCGCACCGGCCTCTTCTCCACCGCCGTCGCGCTGCGGACCGACGTCGGACCCGAGGTCGCGGACCGCGCGGGCGTCGCGAAGCTGCTCGGCGCGGCGGTCGACCGGATCTGCCCCCTGCCCGACGCCGGTCGCTGCGCGGGCCGGGCCGACGCGCTCGAGACGGTGGCACCGTACGCCGCCGGCCAGATCCCGGCCATGCTCGCCCCGGTCGACCTGCCGTTCGTCGGTGACCCGTCCGAGCCGTGGATGGGGACGCCGCCGCAGGAGATCACCAACACCCGCACCGACATGGACGTGCTCGGGTGCGTCCACCCCGCCCTTGCCGGCAAGTACGACGGCGACCGGTTCCGCACCGACCTGGTCCGCACCTTCGTCAAGGTCGGGAGCGACCTGCCTCCCGAGTTCGGACTCACCCAGGCCGTGGCCGCGCTGCCACGCAAGATGGCCGGAGCGCTGCTCGACGACTACCGCTCGGCGATCAACGGCTGCCCCGACCGCGACACCAGCGCGGGCACCGAGGTCCGCGTCCTCCGCGCGTTCGACGACGGCGACCAGTCGTTCACGGCCTGGCACCTGAGCACCCGGCTACCCAACGAGCGGACGCTGGAGTACTCCGTGGCCTTCCTGCGCAGCCGCTCCGCCGTCTCGCAGCTGGTGTTCGTCTCCGCTCCCGGCGCCAGGATGAGCGACGACGAGTTCGTCGCCATCACCCGGCGCGCACTCGAGCGAATCCCGCAGCTACCCGCCTACGCGCGCTGAGCCCGCGGGGGGCGCCCCGGGGGGAATCGCTGGGAATCGCTGGGAATCGCCGGGAATCGCCGGGCGGTTGCAACCCCTGACCGGGCTCAGGCGTACCACCATCAACACCAACACTCCGGGGCCTGCGCCCCGGGCTCGGGAACGAGAGGGGGACGGCCGTGGAGGCAGCTGAGTTCGATGAGCTCTATGCCGCGTCGTTCCGTCGGGTCACCAGCCAGGTCTACGCCATGATCGGCGACCTGGACGAGGCGACCGAGTGCGTCCAGGAGGCGTTCGCACGCGCCTGGGCAAACCGCCGGAAGCTCGACAAGGCGGCGTACCCCGAGGCGTGGGTCCGTACGACGGCGTACCGCCTGGCGGTGAGCCGCTGGCGCCGTACCAGGCTCGCGAAGCGGCCCGCCGACCGTGCCGTCGGCACCGCAACCCAGGCGCCGGCCGTCGACGAGTCGCACGTCGCCCTTGTCGCCGCGCTCAAGAAGCTGCCCGAGGCCCAGCGCCAGGCGTTGGTCCTGCACCACATCGCCGACCTGCCGATCCACCAGATCGCGGCCGAGATCGGCGTCCCCGAAGGAACCATCAAGGCTCGGCTGAGCCGCGGACGTACCGCCCTCGCCGCGCTGCTGACCGACGACACCAACGGCGGTCTGGCTGGAGGAATGAGCCATGTCTGACCCGATCGAGGAGCTCAACCATCTCGGCGACGCGTTGGAGGGCGCACCGATGCCACTTCCCGCTTCCGAGATCCGCGCCCGCGGCGACCGGATCCGTCGCCGCAGGCACGCTGCGATCGCCGGTGCCAGTGCCGCGGTCGTGGCGGCCGTCGCCGTCCCCGTCGTCGCCTTCACCGTCGGCGGGTCCGACGACAAGCCCGACCTCGCGCCCTCTCCCACCGTCTCGGACCCGGTACCGGCGCCTGCCCTCGCGTTGAGCGAGCAGAACCTGCTCACCAGCGAGGACGCCGTCTACCCCAACGGCGGCGCCGACTGGCGCGAGCACGACACGTTCGACGGTGACACGCGGGACGGCACCGCCTCCCCCTGCCAGCGGGACTCGGTCCGGACACTCGGCGCCGACTCGGTGATCCAGCGGCAGTTCGACTTCGTCGTCACCGACACCGGTGACGTCGAGCCCACCCTCTACTTCAACCAGGTCATCGCCGAGTTCCCGAGCGGCGGCGAGGCGCAGGCGGCCTACGACGAGGTCCAGGCGTGGCACACCGACTGCCTGCCCTCCCCTGCCGAGTCCTACGACGCCGGCGAGTTCACGCCGGTCCCGGTGGGAGTCGAGGGCTCGGCCGAGGTCCAGCTCTCGACGTTCGGACCGGTCGATGAGGCCATCGACCCGTTCGGCGACGAGGTCTGGTTCCTGGAGACCGGCCTGGTGCTGTCCGGTGACCGGCTCGCGGTACTGACGCAGCTCACCCACGGCCAGGACTACAACTGGCCCGAGGGCACGCCGGTCGAGCAGATGCTGCCGGTCGCCGCGGACCGACTGGTGCTGGGCGCTGACGCCCCGCCGGACGGAACCGGCCGCCCCACGGCGCTGCCGGCCGACTTCCCGCTCATCTCCGGCTGGCCGGAGGACGACGGGAGCGACGAGTTCCAGCTGACCCCGCCCAGCATCGACAACCAGGCGATGATCCCGGCCCGCGAGCTGGCCGCGTGCGACGAGTCCGTCGCCGGCCCCGACGCGGTCGACCGGCTGACCACCCGGCTGGCGTACGGCTCTGCCGGTTACGTCCGCGAGATCCAGCTGCTCGGGAGCGACACCGACGCAGCGCGGCTCCTCGACTCGGTCCAGGACACCTACTCCGGCTGCCCGACCGACGACCAGAACGGCGCGCCGCCGACCTTCACCACCGAGGTCAGCCAGGGCGCCATCGGCGACGAGTCCTGGGTGATCACCCGGGCGTCGGACGGGATCGG
This sequence comes from uncultured Actinomycetota bacterium, assembly GCA_963756795.1. GTDB lineage: Bacteria > Actinomycetota > Actinomycetes > Propionibacteriales > Nocardioidaceae > Nocardioides. The sequence continues at coordinate 259,721 of CAVWPK010000012.1, forward strand.
CCGGGTTGTCATCAACGCGGTCCGGGTCGGCAACGCCGTGGTCATCGACCTCACCAGCGACGAGGGCACGGGTGACACCACCCCGGCCCTGGCCACCGAGACCCGCGAGAACCTCGCCGACGTGGTGGCGGCCCTCAGCGAGCTGCAGGGCGGCCCCGGTAGCCCCGGTAGCTCGGTAGCCCGGGGGCTCCGATGACCCCGGCGCCCCCGCCGTCACGACCGAGGTCCCGGCCGACTTCCCGATCGACGCGTCCCCGGGCGACCCGCCCACCGACAGCGAGGCGACGATCGACGGGCCGGCTGCCGACGCCGCCGGCGCCAACCCGCAGCAGATGTGCGGCGCTGACCTGACCTTCCCGCACTCGGGCAGCACCGACGTCGACTCCGATGACCTCGCCTACTCCGTCTCGTCCGTCGAGGGGTACGACGGACGTACGGTCCGCGCCTACCCGACGGCCCAGGACGCTCTCGACCACATGCAGGAGCTCCGCGGCCAGGTCCAGGACTGCGACCGGGACAGCGGCGGCGACGGCCTGTCCGACCGGCTCTGGCGGTCGTTCCCGAGCGACACCGGCTACGACTCGATCAGCTTCGGCTACACCTATGAGGTGCAGGACAACGTCGGCGCGTCCGCCGGCCAGCTCTACACCGTGGTCCGGGTCGGCAACGCGATCCTCGCGGTCGAGTGGGGCGGGGAGTACAGCGCGGAGTTCCAAGCAGCCTCGGTGGCCGACCAGCTCGACGTGGTTCGCCTGATCGCCGCGGAGATGTGCATCTTCACCGCCGGCGGCTGCTGAGCGCTGGCGAGCGCCGACGCCACCGTCGGTGCCGGATGCCAGGATCGCCCCATGATCGATCATCTGGGCATCAGCTGCGCGGACCTTGACGCGTCCAAGCACTTCTACGACACCGTCCTCGGCACCCTCGGCTACCGCCAGCTCATGGACTTCGAGGTGGCCGTCGGCTACGGCCGGGACAAACCCGACTTCTGGCTGGGCGTCTTTGACGACATGGGTCCGAACCGCGAGATCCACGTCGCGTTCCAGGCGGCCGATCCCGACGCCGTGCGCGCGTTCCACGACGCGGCGCTGAGCCTCGGCGCCGAGTCGCTCCACGCACCCCGGCTGTGGCCGGAATACCACGATCGCTACTTCGGCGCGTTCGTGCGCGACCCTGACGGCAACAACGTCGAGGCCGTCTGTCACGACGCCGAGATCGACTAGCTCTCGGAGAATGCGCAAGGCCGCCGTTCTTTCGAACGGCGGCCCTGCAGGTCTCGTGCCGGTCGCCAGGGCGACCAGCTCGACCAGCTCGACCAGCTCGACCAGCGGTGCTTACAGGCTCTTCAGGATCTCCCGAGCCAGCGCGGCGGTCGCGGACGGCGTCTTGCCGACCTTCACGCCGACGGCCTCGAGGGCCTCCTGCTTCGCCGCCGCGGTGCCCGACGAGCCGGACACGATGGCGCCGGCGTGGCCCATGGTCTTGCCCTCCGGCGCGGTGAAGCCTGCGACGTAGCCGACGACCGGCTTGGTGATGTGGTCCTTGATGTAGGCCGCCGCACGCTCCTCGGCGTCACCACCGATCTCGCCGATCATCACGATCACCTTGGTGTCCGGGTCCTCCTCGAAGGCCTGGAGCGCGTCGATGTGGGTGGTGCCCACGATCGGGTCGCCGCCGATGCCGATCGCGGTGGAGAAGCCGTAGTCCTTCAGCTCGTACATCATCTGGTAGGTCAGCGTGCCCGACTTGGACACCAGACCCACCGGGCCGGAGCCGGTGATGGTGTGCGGCGTGATGCCGGCCAGCGACTCGCCCGGCGTGATGATGCCGGGGCAGTTCGGGCCGATCATCCGGGTGCCCCCCTTGTTGGACTCGGCGTTCTGCAGGTAGGACCAGACCTCCGCGGTGTCCTGGACCGGCACGCCCTCGGTGATCACGACGATCAGCGGGATCTCGGCGTCGATGGCCTCGACGCAGGCGTCCTTGGTGAAAGCCGGCGGCACGAACAACACCGACACGTTGGCGCCGGTCTCCTTCATCGCCTCCTCGACGGTGCCGAACACCGGGAGCTCGACGTCGTTGCCGTCCTGGTCCTTGTGGGTGACCTTGGTGCCGGCCTTGCGGGCGTTGACGCCACCGACGATCGTCGCGCCCGAATCCATCATCAGCGCGGTGTGCTTGGCACCCATGCCGCCGGTGATGCCCTGGACGATGATCTTGGAGTCCTTGTTCAGATAGATGCTCATGTCGTCGTCCTCTCAGGCAGCCTGGTTGTCGTTGGCCAGCTCGGCGGCCTTGTCGGCCCCGCCGTCCATGGTGTCGGCCAAGGTCACCAGCGGATGGTTGGCTTCCGCGAGGATCTGGCGGCCCAGCTCCACGTTGTTGCCGTCGAGCCGGACGACCAGGGGCTTGGTGGCCTCGTCGCCGAGGATCCTCAGTGCGCCGACGATGCCGTTGGCAACCTCGTCACACGCGGTGATGCCACCGAAGACGTTGACGAACACCGACTTGACCTGCGGGTCGTGCAGGATCACGTCGAGGCCGTTGGCCATCACCTCCGCGTTGGCGCCGCCGCCGATGTCGAGGAAGTTGGCGGGCTTCACGCCGCCATGGGCCTCGCCGGCGTACGCGACGACGTCGAGGGTGCTCATCACGAGACCCGCTCCGTTGCCGATGATGCCGACCTGGCCGTCGAGCTTGACGTAGTTGAGACCGAGGTCCTTGGCCTTCGACTCGAGCTGGTCGGCCTCCTCGCGGATCTCGAACTGCTCGTGGTCCGGGTGCCGCACCTCGGACGCGTTGTCGTCGAGCGAGACCTTGCCGTCGAGCGCCTCGAGCTTGTCACCGGCGAGCCGGGCCAGCGGGTTGATCTCGACCAGGGTCGCGTCTTCCTCGACGAAGACCCGGTAGAGGTTCTGGATCATCTCGACGGCCTGCTCGAAGACCGGCTCCGGGAACGCGGCCTCGGTCGCGATGGCGCGAGCCTTGTCTGCGTCGACTCCGGCGCCCGGGTCGATCGCGATCTTCTTGACCGCGTCGGGGTTGGTCTTGGCGACCTCCTCGATCTCGACGCCTCCCTCGACGGAGGCGATGCAGAGGTACTGGCGGTTGGACCGGTCCAGCAGGAAGGAGAAGTAGTACTCCTCCTCCGGCGGCGTCGCGGGCGTGATCAGGACCCGGTTGACCGGGAGGTCCTTGATCGTCAGGTTCAGGATGTTGGTGGCGTGCTCGAACGCCTCGTCCGGGGTCTTGGCGATCTTTACGCCGCCGGCCTTGCCGCGGCCGCCTGCCTTGACCTGCGCCTTCACGACGGTCACGCCGCCCATCTGCTCGGCGGCGGCCCTCGCCTCCTCGGCACTCTCGACGACCACGCCGAGCGTGGTCGTCACACCGTGCTTGGCGAAGAGCTCCTTCGCCTGAAACTCCATCAGGTCCACTGGTCTATGTCCTCAGCTGTTCGGGTGTGGGCCGCGCAGCGTGCGGGTCCTCCGGCACCCTAGTAGGCTCGCGCGGCTCCCGACGAGGTGCCCATGAGGGACGTGACTTGAGTTACATGCATCCGAACGGGCTATTCCACACTGACTGACCGAAGGATTTCGGGGTAGGCCCATGATCGGTTAGGGTCGTGCGGATTCGTTGCACCCGGCTGTCGATCGACGGCCGCCGTCTCTGACGGCCGCTGTCGGGCGATCTCGCGCGGCAGGGGTGGACCGAGATATCCAGATCGTCGACATGGGGACACGCGAACCAATGGGCAATCACCGAGGGGCACGACGCGACACGTCGCGCAGCCGCTCGGAGCGCCCTGCTGAGGGGTACGTCGGACGCCGGGTCGCGCGTCCGACTGACCCGCGGCCGACGCCGCACGCAGCAGCCGACGTGCTTCCGGCGACCGTCGACATCCCCGCCTACGCCTTCAGCGACGCCACCACCGGCTCGCTCCGCCCAGCCGTCCCCGGCAAGCGCCGCGCCGCCAAGGCTTCGCGGACGTCGCTGCTGCGTGGCTTCCCGTCCATGCCGGTCGTCGCCGGCGTCGCCGTGCTGGCGGTGTCCGCCGGTGGGGTGTTGAGCACCGACGGCGCCCAGCTCGTCGGCCACGAGACCCCTCGGATGACGGCTCCGAATGCCGCGTCCGGCCAGATCGGCGGCGACACCTACGACGCGCTCGGTCGCAGCCCCGTGCTCAGCCGCGACTCCGACCGCGACGCGCTCGACGACGCCAGCGAGGCGACCATCGAGCAGGAGGTCGAGCTCCAGGCCGAGCAGCGCAACGAAGCGCTCGGCAACCTGGCGGAGCAGGCCGAGAAAGAGGCCGAGACGATCAACGCGAACAGGTGGTCGTTGCCGGTCGCCGGCTACCGCCTGTCGGCGCAGTTCGGGCAGGCAGGCGGCTACTGGTCGAGCGGCTATCACACCGGTCTCGACTTCGCGGCACCGAGCGGCACGCCGATCATGGCGGTGGCCAACGGTGTCGTGACCTCAGTCGGCTACGAGGGCGCCTACGGCAACCGGACGATCGTCACCCTCGAGGACGGCACCGAGATCTGGTACTGCCACCAGACCTCCTCCGCGGTCTCCGCGGGCGACAACGTGGTGGCCGGGCAGGTGATCGGCTCGGTCGGCTCTACCGGCAACAGCACCGGTCCGCACCTCCACCTCGAGGTCCGCCCCGGTGGCGGCGACCCGGTGGACCCTTACGCCGCCCTGGTCGTCAACGGCGTCAACCCCTGATCCACCGGCTCCCGACCGCGCCTGGTGTCGCTCTCGCTAGAGCTTCTCGACGGGCGCGTAGCGCAGGAGCAGGCGCTTGACCCCGTCGGAACCGAAGTCGATGGACGCGACCGACTTCTCGGCATGTCCTTCGACGGACACGACGGTGCCGAGGCCGAAGCTGTCGTGGGTGACCCGGTCGCCCGGCTCGAGCACCGGGATCGGCCGAGCGGGCTTGGCCTTCGCCGCCGCGTCTGCACGAGCGGCAGCAGAGGTGAAGTTCCGGCGACCGGCAGCGGTCGGCGAACCGAGCCGGTTGCCGAAGCCTTGCCCGAAGCCTTGCCCGGAGCCGGTCGAGGAGTACGCCGAGTCCGCGCCGGTCTCGCTGGCGAACGTCGGCCGCGACCAGCGGGTCTGGTCGGCTTCGGTGCGGCGCCAGTCGACGAGGTCGACCGGCAGCTCGCCGAGGAACCGTGACGGCGGGTTGTGGGCCGGCGCCCCCCACGCGGAGCGGACCATCGCGCGCGAGACGTAGAGCCGCTGGCGGGCGCGGGTGATGCCGACATAGGCGAGCCGCCGTTCCTCCTCCAGCTCGGTCCGGTCGCCGAGCGACCGCGAGTGCGGGAAGACGCCGTCCTCGAGACCGGTCACGAAGACAACCGGGAACTCCAGGCCCTTGGCGGTGTGGAGGGTCATCAGGGTCACGACACCCTGCTCCGGAGGTGCGTCGGGGTCGCCCGAGCCCTCGGCGGGCGCGTCGGGGATCTGGTCGGTGTCGGCGACCAGCGCCACCCTTTCGAGGAAGTCGGCGAGTCCGGGCTCGACCAAACCGGCGTCGACGTCGGCCGGGTCCGCACTCGGTGCCGCAACGGGGTCCTCGGCGAACTCCCGTGCGACGGCCACGAGCTCACCGAGGTTCTCGACCCGGGTCTCGTCCTGCGGGTCGTCGGACGCCTCGAGCGAGGCGAGATAGCCGGACCGGTCGAGCACCGTCTCGAGGATCACGTCCGGCCGCTCGCCAGCCTCGACCATCGACTGCAGCTCGGTCACCACTGCGACGAATCCCTCGATGTTGGCCTGGCTGCGGGTCGCCAGACCGGGCGCCTCGCCGGCGCGCTGGAGGGCCTCCCAGAAAGTGATCTGCTCCCGGTTGGCGAGCTCGTTGACGCACTCGACGGCGCGGTCGCCGATCCCGCGCTTGGGGGTGTTGAGGATCCGGCGCAGTGAGACCTGGTCGTCAGGGTTGACGAGCATCCGCAGGTAGGCGAGCGCGTCTCGCACCTCGCGTCGCTCGTAGAACCGGACCCCGCCGACGACCTTGTAGGGCAGGCCGGTGCGGATGAAGATCTCCTCGAACACGCGGGACTGCGCGTTGGTGCGGTAGAACACGGCGACGTCGCCGGCACGATGGCCCGCGTCGGTCAGCTTGTCGATCTCGTCGGAGACGAACCGGGCCTCGTCGTGCTGGTCGTCGGCGACGTATCCGACGATCCGCTCGCCGTCACCGGCGTCGGACCAGAGCCGCTTCTCCTTGCGGCCCTGGTTGTGTCCGATCACCGCGTTGGCTGCGGTGAGGATGGTCTGGGTGGAGCGGTAGTTCTGCTCCAGCAGGATCGTCCGCGCGTCGGGGAAGTCCTGCTCGAAGTCGAGGATGTTGCGGATGTTGGCGCCGCGGAACGCGTAGATCGACTGGTCGGCGTCGCCGACGACCATCAGCTCTGCGGGCGGCACCCGGTCCTCGGCATCCGCCCCCGCGTCGTACACCCCCTCGATCGGCTCCTCGAGGCTCTGGCCGCACAGCTGGTGGATGAGGGCGTACTGGGCGTGGTTGGTGTCCTGGTATTCGTCGACCAGCACATGACGGAACCGACGACGGTAGGTCTCGCGCACCTCCGGACGGGCTTGGAAGAGCCGGACCGTCTCCATGATCAAGTCGTCGAAGTCGAGGGCGTTGGCCTCGCGAAGCCGTCGCTGGTAGAGGGAGTACGCCGCGGAGTAGCTCTCCTCGATGCTGTTGCGGGCGTCGGCCTTGACCTCGTCGGGGTCACGCAGCTCGTTCTTGTGGTTGCTGATCCAGTGCAGGACCGGGCCCGGCTGGTAGCGACGTGGATCGAGGTCGAGGTCGTTGCAGACCAGGGTGATCAGCCGCTTCTGGTCCTGCGCGTCGTAGATCGAGAAGTTCGACTTCAGCCGCTGGTAGCCGAGGTGCTCGACCTCCTTGCGCAGGATCCGGACGCAGGCGGAGTGGAAGGTGCTGACCCACATGATCTTGGCCCGGCCGCCGATCAGGTCAGCCACCCGCTCCTTCATCTCCGCGGCGGCCTTGTTGGTGAACGTGATCGCCAGGATCGAGCCCGGGTGTGCCCTGCGCTCGGAGATCAGCCAGGCGATCCGCCGGGTCAGGACCCGGGTCTTGCCGGAGCCCGCGCCGGCCACCACCAACAGCGGTGGACCGGCGTGCTTGACCGCCTCCTGCTGCGGCCCGTTGAGACCGTCCAGGAGCTCTTCGGCGGTCGGCCCGCGCCGCGCCGTCCGCGGCGCTTCAGCAGGGGTGATGCCCTCGAGGCCGGGCAGCGGCTGCGGTGAACTCATGCTCCGGCCAGCCTACGGCGCGACACCCCCATCGCGAGGTGCCGGGGACGGGGTGGACCGCGCACCGCGTGCTGAGCGCCCCCGAGCCTCAGGAATGGACGGGCGACCAGAGCACGGCGACGCAGACCTCGACGACCGCGAGCACGAGCAGTCCGGCCCACAGGCCCTTGGGGATCGAGACCTTCCGGGTGTTGGCCATCACCAGCACCAACAGCACCAGTCCGATCCCGAACTTCACGCCCACCTTGGCGTGGTTGACGTCGCTGTCGCCGGCTTCGAGCACACCGACCAGCGCGAGGCCGGCGAGGAACGCCGTACCGACACCGTCGCGCATCGCACCGTTGACCACCTTCTCCGAATCGCCGGCCTGGGCGAGCAGGCCGCCGATCAGGGCGGCGAATCCGAGGATGTGGATCACGAGCAGGATGAGGCGGAGCGTGTCCATGGCAGCACTCTAGGGACTCCAGGGCTCGGACCCGAAGGCCCGGCGACCGGTGACCAGGTTCTCGCCCACTCGGTCGGGTCCCGGGTCGCGACGGCCAGGCGTGCGACGTCGGCTCGTCAGCGCCGCCGCCAAGACCCGCGCCATCGGACCTTTACGTCAGAACCGAACGGAGTTACATTACGACCGTCCGTAACTGAAAGAAGGCTCTCCGATGCCCCGCACCTCCTTCCGGCTCCTCGTCGTCCTGCTGTCGGGTGGCGTCGCCGCAGCCGTGCTGACCACGACCCCGCCGGTCCGCGCCGAACAGTCCTCGGCGGCCCGCGCCCGGGTCGCGGCCGCGTCGATCGCGCTCGGCGACGAGCACACCTGCGTCCTCACCACAGCCGGATCCGTTCGGTGCTGGGGCAACGGCAGCGACGGCCGGCTGGGCTATGCCAGCACCACCGACCGCGGCGACAACGAGACCCCCGCGTTCGCCGGTGACGTCGACCTGGGCGGCACCGCCGTCGCCATCGCGGCCGGTGGCGCCCACACCTGTGCGCTGCTCACCACCGGCCGGCTGCGCTGTTGGGGCGACGGCGGCCAGGGCCAGCTCGGCTACGGCAACACGACCTCGATCGGCGATGACGAGACGCCCGCCGCCGCCGGCGACGTGCCGGTGGGAGGCAAGGTGAGCGCCATCGCCGCGGGCGTCGACCACACCTGCGCCGTACTCCGCTCCGGCCACGTCCGCTGCTGGGGCTCCGGGGCCGACGGCCGGCTCGGCTACAACGGGACCGGACGACATCGGCGGTGCCGGCACCCCGGCCGAGGCCGGCGACGTGCCCCTCGGCGGCAAGGCGACCGCCATCACCACCGGGTACCGGCACACCTGCGCGCTCCTCACCACGCAACGGGTCCGCTGCTGGGGTTACGGCTACGCGGGTCGCCTCGGCTACGGCAACGAGGCCAACGTCGGTGACGACGAGACGCCTGCCTCGGTCGGCGACGTCAACGTCGGTGGCCCGGTGGTCGCGATCTCGGCAGGCGCACTCCACACCTGCGCGCTGCTGACCAAGCACCGGGTCCGCTGCTGGGGACGCGGCCTGCACGGCCGGCTCGGCTACGGAAACGGCCACGACATCGGCAACGACGAGACCCCGGCAACGGCCGGCAACGTCGAGCTCGATGCCGCCGCAGTCTCCATCTCGGCCGGGGGCGAGCACACCTGCGCTGCGACCAAGACCCGCTACCTCCGGTGCTGGGGACGCAGCGGCTACGGCCAGCTCGGCTACGGAAACCAGGACTCCATCGGGAGCGGCAGCACACCGGCCGACGTCGGCAACGTGCCGGTCATCGAGCCCATGGTTGCGGTGGAGACCGGCACCCACCACTCCTGCGCGCTGACCCCGGGCGGCAACGTCCGGTGCTGGGGAAACGGCGACCGCGGCCGCCTCGGCTACGCCAACACCCAGGACATCGGCGACAACGAGGTTGCCCACGAGGCCGGGCGGATCGAGCTGGGCGCGACCGCCCGGACCACCGCCGCACCGCAGCTGAGGCTCCGGGTCACCCCGCGCCGGGACCGGCGCGCGCCGTACGTCTTCACAGCCCGCGGCCGGCTGGGCGGCGCGTTCGTGGTCGATGCCGAGACGTGTGCCGGCAAGGTCGTGATCGCCGCCCGGAGACCGAACGGCAAGAAGGTCGCCGGCGCCAAGACGACCGTCTCCCCCAGCTGTCGGTTCCGCCGCAAGCTGACGGTACCGGGCCGGAAGGTGCCGCCGGGCCCGGCGAAACTTCGGATCACGGTGCGGTTCGCCGGCAGCGCGGACCTCACACCGGTGGCGCTGACCCGGACCGTGCGGGTGCGGAGATAATCGAAGCGTGCCACGACCCCGCGATGCCCGGATCGACGAGCGTCTGGTCGACGCCTGGCTGTCCCTCGCCGCCGAACGGGACTACCACCGGATCACCATGGAGGCGGTCGCCCAACGCGCCGGCGTCGGAAAGCCAGCGCTCTACCGGCGCTACACGTCCAAGGCACACCTGGCGTTCGCAGCCACGGTCGCGGAATCCGCGCCAACGACGGTTCCCGACCTCGGTGACGTCCGGCAGGAGCTGCTGCTGTGCCTCGTCAGGCTCGCCGACCGGACCGCTGCGGTCCCGCGACCGGTGCTCGCCGAGCAGATCGGGGCGATGATCGCCGATCCCGGCTTCGCCGCGCGGGTCGCCTCGGCACACGCGCCCTCCGACGCCGCCGTCGCGGAGGTGCTGCGCCGCGCTGTCGCCAGGGGCGAGATCACCCCCGGGCTTGACCTCGACACGGCGGTTGCTGATCTCGGCGGCGCACTCCTGTTCCACGTGCTGGTGCGTCACATGGCGGCCGACCCGACCTACCAGGAGCAGCTGGTCGACCGGTTCCTGGACGGCGTCCGCAACTGACGGCTCCGCCGCGGGACCGGCTCTAGAGCAGCCTCCGGTCCGACGCCCACTTGGTGAGCTCGTGGCGCGACGACAGCTGCAGCTTGCGCAGCACGGCCGACATGTGGGTCTCGACGGTCTTGATCGAGATGAAGAGCTCCTTCGCGACCTCCTTGTAGGAGTAGCCGCGGGCGATCAGCCGCATCACCTCACGTTCGCGCTCGGTGAGCCGGTCCAGGTCCTCGTCGATGTCGGCGACCTCGATCGAGCCGGCGAAGGCGTCGAGCACGAATCCGGCGAGCCGGGGCGAGAACACGGCGTCGCCGTCGGCGACCCGTTGGATCGCGCTGACCAGCTCCGGGCCGGTGATCGTCTTGGTGACGTAGCCACGGGCGCCGCCCCGGATGGTGCCGATCACGTCCTCGGCCGCATCGCTCACCGACAGTGCGAGGAAGCGCGGCCTCGCCTCGAGCGGCCGCGCCGCCAGCTTGCGGATGACCTCGACCCCGCCGCCGCCGGGCAGGTGCACGTCGAGCAGTACGACGTCGGGACTGGTCGCCGCGATCGCAGCGACCGCCGTGTCGACGTCCTCGCCCTCCCCGACGACCGTGACGACACCGCGTCCTGATGCCGCGAGCTCGGCGGTCACGCCGCGCCGGAACATGGCGTGGTCGTCGACCACCACGACTTTCACCGTCATCTCACTCCCCCTCACGTCCACGTGCGAGGTGCAGCCGCACCTCGGTACCCTCACCCGGCGCCGACCGTACGTCGGCGGTGCCGCCGTGACGGTGCAGGCGATCGATGATGCTGCGTCGTACGCCGAGCCGGTCCTCCGGGGTGGTGTCCGGGTCGAACCCCGCGCCCCGGTCGCGCACGAAGACGTCGACCGCGGCCGGCGTGATCTCGGCATAGATGTCGACCCGCGGCACGCCCGCGTGCTTGGCTGCGTTCGTCGTCGCCTCGCGCGCCGCCGAGACGATCGGCCGCATCGCGTCGTCGAGGTCGCAGTCGCCGACCGTGACGACGTCGACGGACAGGTTCCAGGCGTCCTCGATCTCGCCGGCCATCGCCCGCAGCGCACTCGCCACCGTGCGCTCGTCGGTGGAGTCGGTCGAGAACAGCCAGGACCGGAGGTCGCGTTCCTGGGAGCGGGCGAGCCGGACCGCGTCGGAAGGGTTCTTCTGGATCAGGGCGAGGGTCTGGAGCACGGAGTCGTGCAGGTGGGCGGCGACGTCCGCGCGCTCCTGGGTACGGACCCGCTCCTCCCGCTCGTCGCTGAGCTCGGCGGCGAGGCGATAGATCCAGGGTCCGACGACGATAGCGAGGCCGAGAACGACGAGCAGCACGGCCAGGGTCACGTCGCGGGCGAGCGAGAGCGACCCACCGCGGAGAGTGAAGAGCACGATGGCGACGACGATCATCCCGACACCGGCGGCGAGCCGGCGCGTACGACGCCCACCCTCCGTCGCCGAGCACGATCCGCACCGGGTCGATCCGGCCCCGGGCGTCGACCCAGCGCTCCCGCTGCGCCTCGTCGGCCTGCCGCCAGAGCAGTGCGACACCGACGACGGCGATCGCCAGAGGCCAGATCCAGCCCCCGGCGCCGAGCACGCCCTCGAGCACGAAGACGGCACCGATCGCGAGCGCGCCGAGCACGATCACCGGTCCGACGTCGGAAAGACGGCGAGCGCGGCCCGGGGCGCCGGCCACCACGGGTCGCGCTCGCCAGGCCGGGCGAGATCGCGCTGGTCGGCGGACCGACGGGCAGCATCGCCCAGAGCACCGCGTAGGCCGCGATGCCGGTACCACTGAGGACCGCGGCCACGACGAAACCCGACCCGGACCATCAGCACGCTCACGCCGAGGTGCGTGGCCAGCCCCGTCGCCACACCGCCGAGCACCGGCTCCCGCAGGTCACGGTAGGCACGTCGTACGTCTCGTGGAGCCTGGGTCCCGGGCGCGCCCGTGGTCGTGGTCATGGTGCATCCATCGTCACACAGCAGGAGCGTCGGGAGCAGCGGGAACAACCCTGACCCGACCCCGAGGAGGACCGACGAAAGGTACGGCAAGATCAGGGCACTCCCCGATGGTGCGCGAGCGCCCGACGACCCAGTCTGGATGACATGACCACCACCCCTCCCGACGTCCCGACCGGCTCGACCGAGCCTCCGGGGCCGCCGGGACCGCCCAGCGCATGGGTAGAGCCTGAGACGGTGCCGTCCGGCGGCCCCCGCGTGACCCGCGAGGAGGCCAAGGACCTCGGGCGCATCCGCCGCAGCCTGACCGACCGCAAGATCGCCGGTGTCGCCGGCGGGATCGCCCGTCACTTCGACGTCGACCCGCTTCTCGCGCGGGTCGCCCTGGTGCTGCTGGCGATCTTCGGCGGCGGCGGCCTCTTGGTGTACGCCGCGGGCTGGCTGCTCATCCCCGAGGAGGGCAGCGACGACGGCGTGATCAAGGTCGACCACCGCACCCGCACCGTGCTGCTCGCCATCGCCGGCGCGGTGGCGGCGCTGTCGCTGCTCGGCGACTCGTTCGGCGGGTGGGAGTTCCCGTGGCCGCTGGCGATCGTCGGGCTGGTCATCGCGGCCATTGCAGCCGCCGGCCGCCAGAAGCCACACCCCGGTCCGCTGCCGAGTGAGGGCTGGATCCAACCGGGCACCCCAGGCACACGGCACCCAGGCCGGACCGACGTACCCGGGCTACCAGCCGGCCCCCGGCCGCCGGTCGACACCCGTCGTCGCGGACCGATCCTCTTCTGGTTCACCGCGGGCCTCGCGCTGGTCGGCATCGCCCTCGTCGCCACGTTCGACCTGGCCGGGTGGGACGCGCCGATCTCGGCCTATCCCGCGGCCGTCCTCGCCGCCTGCGGCGTCATGCTCCTGGTCGGCTCGGTCTACGGCCGGGCGGGCGGCCTGATCCTCGTGGGTCTGGTCGCGGCGCTGGCGACGCTCGCGACAACCGCCGTGCAGGACCTGTCGGCCGGTCAGATCGACGCGAAGCCGACCACGGCGGCAGCCGTCGAGGACCGGTACCGAGCTGGGCGCCGGCGAGGTGATCCTCGACCTGACCGACCTGAACCGGCCGCAGCTCGCGGCACTGGACGACCGCACCGTCGAGATCGACGTCCGGCTCGGGCACATCGTGGTCCTGGTGCCGGCCGACGGGCTCGACGTCGACGTCCGGAGCACGATCTCCGGCGGCGGCGAGAGCGTGCTGTTCGGTGACCGGCGCGACGGGTCGATGGACCAGGTCGTACGGCGCCGACGATGCCGACCCGGACCTGATCCTCGAGCTCGAGGTGCTGTTCGGCCAGATCGAGGTCGAGACCAAGGAGGCAGCGTGATGACCCAGCCCGAGAGCCAGCAGGAGACGCCGTCCGACGGCCGGGCGAAGGCCGACAACGGCCGGCACCCGGTCAACGTCGGCCATCTGGTGATGGGTACGGCGTTCCTCGGCCTGTTCGCCGTCTGGGCGGTGATCACCTCCGACATCGTCGAGCTCTCGGAAGCGCATTGGCTGCTGCCGCTGCCGTGGCTGGTCGCCGGGGTGGTCGGCCTGGCCGCCACCGTGGTCCGCAACGTCGGCAGGCGACCCGGCAAGATGTCCGGGTGGACCTGATCTCGCTTCCCGGCCTGACGTCCCTGCCGGCCCCCGACCATCCCTGAGCTCGTCGCCCCGCGGGTCGCTGCCGCGCTCGCCGCCTGGACCGCCGCGACCGGCGTGGCGGTCGTCGAGATCGACCCGGACCTCGCCGACACGGCGGCCATGAGTGCGGCGTACGACCTCCCGCTCTCCGCCGGAGTCAACTGCGTGCTGGTCGCGGGCAAGCGGGAAGGGGAGGAGCGGATCGCCGCCTGCCTGGTGCGCGCGGACACCCGCGCTGACGTGAACCACACGGTCAAGCGGCTGCTCGACGTCCGCAAGCCGTCGTTCCTGCCGATGGAGCGGGCGGTCACCGAGTCGGAGATGGAGTACGGCGGCATCACACCCGTCGGGCTCCCGGGCAGCTGGCGGCTGCTGGTCGACACCCGGGTCCTCGACGTCGAGGTGGCCGTCATCGGCTCCGGCCTGCGCCGATCGAAGCTGCTGCTCCCCGGTCTCCTCCTGGCCGGCCTGCCGGGTGCCGAAGTGGTCGCGGGGCTGGCAGGCTGAGGTGATGATCCGCCGGCTGCTCGCGACCACCGTCCTCGGAGCCGTCGTCCTCGCCGGTTGCGACGGATCGACCGATCAGCCGGAGGCGGATCCGAGCGCACCTTCCACCGGGACCGACGAGACCTCCAGCACTGTCACCGGCACCCCCACGGACCCAGGACCGGTCGTCGAGTGTCCCGACGACATCGTCGAGGCCGACCCGGCCCTGCCGGACGCGGTTCCGGAAGGCGCCACCTCGGTCCGGCTGTGCGGCGCTGCTCCGGGCAAGTTCACGCCACCGGTGGACGCCTACACCCTCGATGTCGCGGCGGTGACGGAGGCTGTCAACAAGCAGCGACTGGTCGTGCGTCCCTGCGCCGACCGCCAGCTGCCGACCTACCAGCTCGCCTTCGGGTATCCCGACGGCTCGCGGTTCGTCGTCGCCGGCCGGTTCACCAGCTGTGCGGAGCTGCTCGTCGGCAGCGGCCGACGGGCCAGGGCCGGACCTCCGTTGCACAAGTTCATCGACCTGCTGCTCGCCCAGCGAGCAACCGCCACCCCACCCGAGCAAACCACCGTTCCGGCCGACCTCAAGTGCGGGCAGCCGACGGCGGACGCGGTGTTCCCGCTCGGCGAGCCGACCGGGCTGACGGTCGCCGTGCTCTGCGTCGGGCAACCCGAGCAGCCGGATCGAGCGCGCCGCGTCACCATTCCGGGCGCCGACCTCGCGACGCTGGTGCAGAGCATGCGGAGGCACACGACGTGGGCCAGCGACATCTTCGCGTGCAGCGTGTTTCCTCCACGCACCGATCACTGGATCGTCGGCGCCGATGCGTGGGGTGACCCGATCACGATGCGGAGACTCTGCCGCGGCCTGCATTACGGGCCGGACCGTGAGTGGCGCCCCGACCGAGAGTCGCGCGCGATCGTCGCACGGCTGGTCGCGGAAGCCCGCTGACTGCGGCGATCGCACTACCTCGGAGTTCGGTGCGCCCCCACGGTGGTGTGACTAGTACCAACGCCGAGCAAGCACATCTTGCGCCCGGGGAGCGTCGCGAACACTGAGTTACAGCAGTCGTAGCACCCAGGGAGCGGCCGGCGCCGTTCGCCGAGCGTCAGTGCGGGTCAGCCAAGCCCGTGATCCGCAGCCCCGAGTGCACCTTGTACTTGCGGTTGATCGAGATGAGTACGGCGGTGAACGGCTCGAGCTGACGCGCCAGCCGCAGCTTGCCCCCGTCGATGCCGACCCGGCCGGTCACCGACTCGGCGAGCGCCATCGCGACCTCCTTGGCCTCGACCACGTCGCCGACCACGATCACGTCCTCGTCGAGGAAGCCCGGCTCCTCCCAGAGGCCGACGGCGGAGACGTTGTGGAACGCGCCGACCACGGTGGCCTCGGGAGCCAGCTCCTGGGCCGACTCGGCGGCGGACCCCTCGCCGTTGTTGACGATCCTGCCGTGCGCGCCGCGCTTGTCGAACGCCAGCGGGTTGACGCAGGAGATGACTGTCTTGCCGGCCAGCGGGAGCGACGCGACCAGCTCGTCGTGTCCGTCGTACGGCACCGCCAGGAGTACGACGTCGCACTGCGCGACGGCGTCGGCGTTGCTCGCACCGCTGACCGCACCCGCGTCCGCCGCCGGACCGAGCTTCTCGCGCACCTCGGCGGCGACCGACTCGCCCTTCTCGGCCGCCCGGGACCCGAGGACGACATCGTGGCCGCCTCGCGCGAACCGGTAGCCCAGCCCCTTGCCCTGCGGTCCGGTGCCGCCGATCACTGCCACGCTGTACTTCGTCACTGTTCTCTCCTCGACCTGGTCACCGACCCTCGACACCGTGACAGTAATACTGTCACAGTTGATCCGAACGCTACCCGCACCCCGAAGGAACCCGATGAAGCTCTCCAGCTCCTTGATGTACGCCGGCAACCCGCGTGAGGCCGCCAACCAGGTGACTGCTCTCGAGCAGGCCGGTCTCGACACCATCTGGGTCGCTGAAGCCTACGGCTTCGACTCCCCCACGCTGATGGGCTACCTGGCAGCCAAGACCGAGACCATCGAGATCGGTTCGGCGATCCTCAACATCTACTCGCGAACGCCGGGCGCGCTCCTCCAGACGGCCGCGGGCCTCGACAACGTCAGCGGCGGTCGGGCGATCCTCGGCCTCGGCGCCTCCGGTCCCCAGGTGATCGAGGGCTTCCACGGCGTCCCCTACGCCAGCCAGCTGGGCCGGACCCGCGAGATCGTCGACCTGATCCGACGCGGCATGCGCCGCGAGAAGCTCACCAGCGACGGGATCTTCAAGCTCCCGCTGAGCAAGGAGGACGGCGCCGTGACCGGCCTCGGCAAGCCGCTCAAGCTGCTCACCCACCCCGAGCGCGACAGCGTGCCGATCTACATCGCCGCGCTCGGCCAGAAGTCCGTCCAGGCCACGGCCGAGTACGCCGACGGCTGGCTGCCGTTCCTCTACTACCCCGAGCGGGCGAAGCAGGTCTGGGGTGAGGTGGTGGCCAACGGCACGGCCAAGCGGCCGACCGAGCTCGCACCGCTCGAGGTGGTGGCGGGCGGCATGTGCGCGATCGGCGAAGGTCCCGAGACCAAGGCGCTGCTCGACTTCGCTCGTCCGTTGATCGCCCTGTACGTCGGTGGCATGGGTGCGCGGGGCAAGAACTTCTACAACGACCTGTTCTGCGACTACGGCTTCGAGCAGGAGGCCAAGGAGATCCAGGACCTCTACCTCGACGGCAAGAAGCAGGAGGCCGAGGCGCTGGTCCCGATGGAGTTCCTCGAGGCGATGAACCTGGTCGGTCCCGAGTCCTACGTGAAGGAGCGGATCGCTGCCTACCGGGAGTCGGGCGTGACGAACCTCCAGATCACCCCGGCGGCCGAGGATGCGCCCGCTCTGGTGCGCAGGATGAAGGAGCTCGTCGCTTAGTCGCTACCCCGATGAGTCCCTGACGTTTTCGGGGTCGGATCCGGTATCACCCTGATGCCGTTGTCCGTGCCCCCTGGGAGAGTAACTCGCATGCACCGTCAGATCGCCGGCAAGCTCACCGGCCCCGTCACGAAGTGGATCGTCCTGGTCGTCGCGCTCGTCGCGGCGGCCGGGATGAGCACGCTCAACGCCAAGCTCATCGACGTCCAGGAGAACGAGGCGTCGTCGTGGCTTCCTGCCGACGCCGAGTCGACCAAGGTCCTCGAGGAGCTCTCCGAGACCGTCGACCCCAATGACATCCCGACCCTCGTCGTCTATCACCGCGCCGGCGGTCTCACCGAGGACGACCTGGGCCTGATGGACCAGCACGCCGCCGAGATCGCCGAGACCGAGGGGGTCACCGATCGTGGCGTGCTCTCGCCGAACGCCGCGGCGAAGGCGGGTGTGCCGCAGCCCCTCAAGTCCGAGGACGGTGAGGTCGCCTACCTCTACCTCACCTGGAACTTCGGGGACGAGGGCTGGAACGCAGTTCCGGACGCTGCCGACGACGTCCGTGGAATCGCCGACATCGACGGGGTCACCGTCCACCTCGCCGGCTACGGCGGCCAGGCGGCCGACGCCGCGGAAGCGTTCGAGGGCATCGACAGCAACCTGATCATGATCACCTTCCTGGTCGTGATCGTGATCCTGCTCTTCACCTACCGCAGCCCGATCCTGTGGCTCCTGCCGATCATCAGCGCCGGCGTCGCCTACACGATCTCGGGCGGCGTGGTCTACCTCCTGGCAAAGTACGCCGACCTCACCGTCAACGGCCAGAGCCAGGCCATCCTCGGCATCTTGGTGATCGCCGCCGGCACCGACTACGCGCTGCTCCTGGTCGCCCGCTACCGCGAGGAGCTGCGACGGCACGACGACCGCCACGAGGCGATGGCCTTCGCGCTCCACCGCGCGGCCCCTGCCATCGTCGCGAGCGCGGCCACGGTCGTCGTCGGCATGTTGTGCCTGGCCTTCGCCGACCTCAACTCGACGGCCGGCATGGGACCGGTGCTCGCGGTCGGCATCGCCGTCACGCTGCTGATCATGATCACCCTGCTGCCCGCGTTGCTGGTGATCGCCGGCCGCTGGATCTTCTGGCCGAAACGGCCGACGTTCGGCACCGACGAGCCCACCCGATCCGGTTTGTGGGCAAAGGTCGGCAACGCGATCAGCCCGCGGCCCCGGCTGGTGTGGACGGTCACCACGGGCCTGCTGTTGATCGCCTGCCTCGGCCTGTTCAGGCTCGACACCGCCGGTCTCTCGACCGAGGACACCTACACGAAGGAGTTCGACTCGATCAAGGGTCAGAAGCTGCTCGAGGAGCACGACCTCGCCGACAACTCCAACACGGTCCAGGTCGTTGCCGACGACGCCGAGATCGACGCCGTTCGCGATGCGGTCGCCGGTGTCGACGGCCTCGGCGAGGTCGGCGAGGCGACGCCGGTGGCCGACGACCGGTCCTACTTCGAGGCCACCATCGGCGCCGATATCTCGTCGACCGCAGCGTTCGACATCGTCGAGGCGACACGTGCCGCGGTCCATGCAGTGGAAGGGGGCGACGCCCTCGTCGGCGGCGGGTCCGCGTTCTACCTCGACACGAAGACTGCGTCTACCCGCGACAACAAGGTGATCATCCCGATCGTGCTGATCGCGGTCTTCCTGATCCTGATGTTGTTGCTGCGCGCGGTCCTGGCGCCCGTGCTCCTGATCGCGACCGTCGTGCTCTCCTTCGGCGCCGCGCTCGGCCTGTCCGCCCTGCTCTTCGAGTACGTCTTCGGCTTCGCCGGCGCCGATCCAGCGTTCCCGTTGTTCGCATTCGTGTTCCTCGTGGCGCTCGGCATCGACTACAACATCTTCCTGATGACCAGGGTCCGGGAGGAAACGGTCGAACGCGGAACGCGGGCCGGATCACTCATCGGACTGTCGTCGACCGGAGGCGTGATCACGTCGGCCGGCCTGGTGCTGGCGGCGACCTTCCTGGTCCTCGGCTCGATCCCGTTGGTCTTCCTTGCGGAGCTCGGGGTGGCCGTCGCGCTCGGGGTGCTGCTCGACACGATGATCGTCCGCTCGGTCCTGGTGACGGCGCTCAACCTCGATCTCGGCGGCAGGATCTGGTGGCCGAGCAAGCTCGACACCGAGAACGCACCGCTCGACGAGATGCCGCCGGAGGCCGAGCGCGAGAAGGTGCCGGCGCTGGACTGACGCCGGATGGACCACCGTCCGACTGGAACACGTTCTAGTTCGGGCGGTGGTCCGTTACGCTTGCGCACGCGATGTCCGACCTCCCTACCCCCCAGCAGATCCGCCGCGCCCTCGCTCGCGCCGAGCGTGGCGCTGCCCTCGACCTCGCCGAGGCCACCGTGTTGTTGGCCGCGACCGGGGAGGACCTTCGGCGGCTGACCGCTGCGGCGGCGAAGGTGCGCGATGCAGGACTGGTAGCGGCCGGTCGGCCCGGCGTGCTGACCTACTCCCCCAAGGTCTTCATCCCGGTCACCCGGCTGTGCCGGGACAAGTGCCACTACTGCACGTTCGTCGAGACGCCGCACCAGGCAGCGCGTCGGAATGGTGGCGCCGGCGGGCTGTACCTGTCCCCGGACGAGATCCTCGAGATCGCGCGCGAGGGTGCGGCGCTGGGCTGTCTGGAGGCGCTGTTCACGCTCGGCGACCGGCCCGAGGACCGTTGGCCCGAGGCGCGGGCGTGGCTTGACGAGCAGGGCTACGACTCGACGCTGGCCTACGTGCGGGCGATGGCGGTCCGAGTGTTGGAGGAGACCGGGCTGCTGCCCCATCTCAACCCGGGCGTCATGTCGTGGGAGGAGCTCAACCGGCTCAAGCCGGTCTCGCCGTCGATGGGGATGATGCTCGAGACCACGTCACGGCGGTTGTTCGAGACCAAGGGCGAGGCGCACTTCGGCTCGCCCGACAAGGATCCAGCCGTCCGGTTGCGGGTGCTCGAGGACGCGGGCCGGCTCTCGGTGCCGTTCACCACCGGCCTGCTGGTCGGCATCGGGGAGACCCTGGCCGAGCGGGCGGAGACGATCTTCGCGCTGCGCCGTACCGCCCGTGCGTACGGCGCGATCCAAGAGGTCATCGTCCAGAACTTCCGCGCCAAGCCGGGCACCGCGATGCGTCACGTCGACGACCTCGGTCTCGACGACTACCGTGCCGCGATCGCAGTGACCCGGCTGGTGCTCGGGCCGAAGGCGCGGGTGCAGGCCCCTCCCAACCTGGTCGACAGCACCGAGGGCTCAGCCGAGTGCCGACTGCTGCTCGAGGCGGGCGTCGACGACTGGGGCGGCGTGTCGCCGCTGACTCCCGACCACGTCAACCCCGAACGCCCGTGGCCCTCCTTGACCCGGCTCCGCGAGCTCACCGCCGAGTGCGGCTTCGACCTCAAGGCCCGCCTGACCGTGCACCCGGAGTACGTCCTCGGCTCCCTGCGCCGCGGGGAGCCCTGGCTCGACCCCCGGATCGCGGGCCACGTGGCGGCGCTCGCCGGCGAGGACGGTCTGGCGACTTCCCGGGGTTCGGCCGACCGGCCTGCCGTGGCAGGAGCCCGACGGCGGCTTCGAGTCTGGCCACAGCTGGGGCCGCACCGATCTGCACGAGGCCATTGACACCGAGGGCCGCACGGAGGACCGCCGCAGCGACTTCGTCTCCGTCTACGGCGACTGGGAGGAGGTGAAGACCGCCGCAGCCACCACTGGTGGTCTCGAGGCTCGCTCCGCTCGCACCTCGACGAGTGGTGGCGACGCCCTTCGCGCAGCGGAGCAGGACCCCGGCAACCTCTCCGATGAGCACGCGCTGACGCTGATGACCGCCGAGGGCGACCTGCTCCGCGAGGTGCTCCGACTGGCCGACGACCTGCGCCGAGACACGGTCGGCGACGAGGTGACCTACGTGGTCAACCGCAACATCAACTTCACCAACGTCTGTTACGTCGGGTGCCGGTTCTGCGCGTTCGCCCAGCGCCGCACCGACGCCGACGCCTACTCGCTGTCCTACGACCAGGTCGCCGACCGTGCCCAGGAGGCCTGGGACCTCGGCGCCACCGAGGTCTGCATGCAGGGCGGCATCGACCCCCAACTGCCGGCGACGGCGTACTTCGACCTGGTCCAGGCCGTGAAGCAGCGCGTCCCGGAGATGCACGTGCACGCCTTCTCCCCGATGGAGATCGTCAACGGCACCGCCCGCACCGGCCTGTCGATCGAGGACTTCTTGATCAAGGCCCGCGAGGCCGGGCTCGGCTCGCTGCCCGGCACCGCTGCAGAGATCCTCGACGACGAGGTCCGCTGGGTGCTGACCAAGGGCAAGCTCCCCGCCCGCACCTGGGTCGAGATCGTCTCCACCGCACACCGGCTCGGCATCCCGACCACCTCGACGATGATGTACGGCCACGTCGACAACCCGCGACACTGGGTCGCCCACCTCCGCGTCCTGAGCCGGGTCCAGGACCAGGCGCTCGAGGCCGGCAGCACCGGGTTCACCGAGTTCGTGCCACTTCCGTTCGTCCACACCTCGTCGCCGATCTACCTGGCCGGCGTGGCCCGCCCCGGACCGACCCTGCGCGACAACCTCGCCGTACACGCGATGGCCCGGATCCTCTTGCACGGCCGGATCTCCAACATCCAGACCAGCTGGGTCAAGCTCGGCGTCGACGGCACCCGCGCCATGCTCCAAGCCGGCGCCAACGACCTCGGCGGCACCCTGATGGAGGAGACCATCTCCCGGATGGCCGGCTCCGAGCACGGCTCGGCCAAGACCGTCGCCGAGCTCATCGAGATCGGCACCGGCATCGACCGCCCGGTCCGCGAACGGACGACGACCTACGGCGTCCCGGCCGGCAGGCGTTAGCCCGGCGGCTCGGTCTGCGGCTCGGTCTGCGGCTCGGTCTGCGGCTCGGTCTGCGGCTCGGTCTGCGGCGGTGTGGGGGACCCCGCCAGCAAGTCAGGGAAAGACAGCTGCACCCGGAGGCCGAGCGCCTCCATCGCGTCGACGGGAGGCGGAGGCGGAGCCGCATCGGCGGGGGCTTCCTTGGGGAGCTCAGAGGGATTCATAGAAGCCCGCCTCACCCGAGTTGTCCTTCGAGGCGATCGTGCGCTGGAGGCGATCCGCGATGAACTCGAGCCGGTCGCCGTACTTGGCCCGCTCCTCGGTGCCGGCAGTGAACAGGTCGGCGAACTGCTGCCGCGCGCCATCCATCAACGGCGTGCGGTACGGCGCCTTCTCCGCGAAGCCGACCGTGCGGTGCGGCGGCACGCCCGCCAGCGCGGCCACCCGTCGGCCGATCACGGCGCTGAGTGCGTCCCGTGCGGCGTCCCCGTCGAATTCGTCGAACTCCTCCAGCCGCTTGTAGAGCAGGTCGTGCAGCTCGAGCACCTTGTCGGCCTTGCGCAGATAGACCAGTGGCTCCTCGGCCCGGAAGTAGCTGTGGATGTAGTTCCTGGTGCAGATGAACCCGAGCTCAGGAACGGCGATGAACTTCCCGCGGGTCACGTCCATCAGACCGACGCCGAGATCGAAGAACCCCGGCATGCTCCAGGACCGGAGGAACTCGTAGCGCTCGATCAGGAGCTCGCGCCGGGCGACGCCGTACGTCGTCGTGAACGGGAGCGACCCGAAGGTCCGCATCCGACGCAACGGGTCGTCAGCGGTGACGTGCCGGACGGCGTCGAGCCGCGCGTTGCCGGCGTCCTGCGCCGTCACGTTGAGGTGGACCAGGTGACCGCCGGCGCATACCGCGTCCGGACGGGCATCGAGCCGCTTCTTGGCCTTCTCGAGCGTCTCCATGATCGGGTAGTCGTCGTCGGCAGCCATCACGATGTACTCGCTGTCGAGCCCGTCGAGGAGCTTCAGCAGCCGGTCGAAGAGGGACAGCTCCTCGTCGTAGGGCTGATAGTCCACCGACACCGGCGAAACCTCGACGACCATCTGGTTGAGCGCCTTGAACTCAGCGCTGCTGCCGTCCGCGATCAGCACCTCGGCCTTCGGGTAGAACCGGGCGTAGTAGTCGAGGACGCCGCCGAGCGAGGTCGGCCGGTTCCTCGTCGGGATGACGATCTTCACTCCCCGGCACTTCCCGGCTGAGCGATCCCGATCGGCGTGAAGTCCACGTCGGGATAGTAGGAGCAGTAGCGCGCGACCCTGGCCTTCAGGTCGTCGGCCAGCGCCTCACCACGGCCCGCCTTCCCGACGTTCTTGCGCATGTTCACGCCGGCGACCTTCTCCAGCGCCTCGGCGATCATCGGGTCGTTCCACCCGAGCCTCCCGTACTTCAGGATCCGGCGCACCTCGCGGTGCGGGTCCTCAGTGAGGTCCTCGTAGGTGACGACCACCTTGTCCTCCGCCTTGAACCAGCTGACGTAGAAGTGGATGTACCACGGCACAGCCATGTCCACCAGGAACTCATACATCCGCTCGCGCTCCCAGCCCGTCATCGTCTCGTCGACGTAGGCGGTCGGCGTGTAGACGGAGGCGTCCGTCACGTGGTCGCGGAGGCTTACGACGATGTCGAAGATGTTGCGAACCAGGCAGACCGGAACGATCTGGTAGGTCTCGATCAACGCCTGGGTCTCCGCGGAGTGCCTGATGTGGTTCTGTGCGACGAACCCACGCGGTCGGTCCTCGGTCTTCATCAGCCCGGCGTCGAATGCCTTGCGCAGGGTGTGGGTCGCATCGAACGCCCGCTGGAGCTCGTTGATGCCGATCTCCTGCTCGCGTCGCTTGTAGGACGGCACGATGTGCTCGCGGCGGAAGCCCGGAAGCTGGGCCAGAGCTGCGGACAGGAAAGTTGATCCGCTTTTCGGCATGCACGCGACGAGCACAGCACGCGACTTCGGGACCGGAGGGACGGGGGACGTGGTCATGTCGTCGGTCGCTCCTGTCCAGCCGAGGTGAACGAGGTGACGATCAACCCCGCGAGCATGGCTCCGAAACGCATGAGCCCTTCGTCGTTGAAGTGGGTGTCGTCTCTTCGGAACTCACCGCCGAGGGTATCAAGATCAGGCCCCGCGACACCTCCGATCAGCGAAGCAGCGAGCTTGGTCTGGGCCGCGACCACCTCGGGCGAGGTGACGCCGAAACGGTACGACGTCCGGCAGATCACCCACGGGACCTGCCCGATCGCCACGGTGATCCCGTCGTACATGCGCATGAAGTCCGTGGTGTAGTCGGCCTCCGACGTCTCGAGCAGCGTGTCCTTCTCACCCTGCTGCCAGACAACGGTGGTGACGCCCTCCCCGTCGCCCATCGCGAACCGCTCGGTCAACGCTTCGTAGCAGGGACCGCCGGGCGCCCATTCGCTGACCGAGGTACCGCCCTTGGCGGCGAGTGTCAGCTTGAGCGGCTCCCGGCTCCTGCGTCGTCGAAGCTCCTCGGCGACGCGCGGCCACACGCTGCCGAGGTTGCCGCTGCCGCCGGGGATCGGGTCGCTCATCGAGTGGAGAGCGCCGCCGTGGACGACTTTGCCGAAGTCGGACGTGGCCGGCGTGCCGCAGTGGTTGGCGAGGTTGGACTGCCCAATGGCAAGGATGTGCACGAGATCACTCCTCGAGGTCGCAGGGTTTGATGAGCACGCCCTGACAGGTTGGAAGCATCATGATCTCGACGCCGAAGCCAGCGGCGATCGCGTCGAGGGCCCGGCGTTGGGGCCCGTGCCGGGGGAATCCGTAGTCGTCGAAGATGACGGTGGCTCCCGGCGCAAGCTTCGGCCAGAAGAACTTGAGGGCCTCCACCTCGGGAAGCGTGGCGTTCATGTCGATGTGGAGGTAGGCGACCCGGTCACCCTCGTAGACCGGCAGCGTGTCGGGTACGGCGCCCGCGACGATCTGCACGAAGGACTTGTCCGCGAAGTTCCGGGATACGACTTCTGACACGTCCGGGTAGCGATCGCCTCGCTTGTCCTCGAGAGCCTGCTCCTCGTCGGTGAGCTGTTCGGGGACCAGGCCGCGGAACGTGTCGAACAGGTAGAACGTCCTGCCGTCGAAGGCGTCGTCGCCGAGGTAGGCCATCACCGCCCGCGCCGTACCGCCGGTGTCGACGCCGCACTCGACGAAGTCGCCATCGAGACGGGCGGCAGCGGCGGCGAGCTTCACCAGGGTTTGCACCCGCCACCGGATGTCCCGGCCCCAGGCTGCGATTCCCTTGGCCTCCTCGTAGGCCTCGACGAAGCGCGAGTCCTGCAGCCAGGCTGGCTCGGCGATCGAGACGCAGGCGTCCTCGGCAGTGCGGGCGAGGCGTCCGATCCTGACGATCTCGGCCAGCTGGACGTCATCTGAATCCCGTAGGACCAGGCCTGCGAGCGCGCCGGCCACCCCCTCGTCGACCCCCTGACGCTGGAGCACTGTCTTGAACTGGGAGCGCACCCGGTTGACGTCACCGTGAGAGCCGCTCCAGGTGCGGACCAGTCGGACCAGGTCGTCGTCGGCCTGCTCCATGAAGTCCGCGATGTCCCGGATGGTCGGGGTGGACTCGGAGAGCTGCGGGTCAGCGGAGCGCTGGACGAGCCTCCCGGCCAGCCGCGCGGCATCGGAGGGAGCGCCCGCTGCGCGGAGCACCCGCTGGAGGGCGACCGCTCCCGAGTCCTGAGCGGGGACCGCCTCGTCTGCCATGACCACGCTCACGCCCTCCGCGTTGGGCAGCGCCAGGGCAGCTAATGCACCCGCCAGCTCGACATCCAGCTCGTGTCGGGCAAAGACCGCCCGGAGCTGTGATCGCAATCGGATCGGATCCCGCTGCTGGGCGTCCCAGCCGCGCACCAGTCCGACGATGTGGTCATCCGCGGCCTCGATCAAACCCGAGATGTCGCGGACCTGCAGACCCGGTGCAGTCACGGCTTCGTCTCCGTAGCGCACGAGCAGCCTGACCACCAGGCTGGACACTTCCCTCGAATAGCTGGCCGTCCGCAGAACATCGCCCACGAGGTCGGGCTCCAGGCTGGTCCGTCCGAGGACGACCCGCAGCTGGGCAGCCACATTGTTGCGTTCGTCCCCCACCGGCCCCCAGGACCGCAGGAACGCCAGCAGGTCCTCATCAGCGAACTCGACCAGCCCGGCCACCACCCGCACCTGCGGGCCAGCAGCCTCAGCGGCCTCAGGATCGCCGTAACGGTCCAACAGAGCCCCCACCAGAGCCGAGACCTCACCCGGATAACCCGAGGACCGCAACAACCGGGTCACACCCTCAGGCGCAAGACCCCCCAACACCTCCGCGAGATCGCGGACCTGCAACCCCGCCACCTCAACCGAGGAGTCGCCGTAACGAGCCAACACCTCACCCACCAGGTCCGAGACCGACCTCGAGAACCCCGCGGACCGCAACAGACGCCGCACCACATCGGCATCCAAACCCGAACGACCCAACACCGCCCGCAGCTGGGCAGCCACATTGTTGCGCTTGTCCCCCACCGGCCCCCAGGCCCGCACCAACCCGACCAAGTCCTCATCAGCAATCGAGACCAGCCGCGCAAGATCACCAGCCCCGACACCAGACGCCTCGGCACCAGCATCGCCATCACGACGCAGCACCTCACCCACCAGGTCCGAGACCGACCTCGAGAACCCCGCGGACCGCACCAGACGCCGCACCACATCGGCATCCAAACCCGAACGACCCAACACCGCCCGCAGCTGGGCAGCCACATTGTTGCGCTTGTCCCCCACCGGCCCCCAGGCCCGCACCAACCCGACCAAGTCCTCATCAGCAATCGAGACCAGCCGCGCAAGATCACCAGCCCCGACACCAGACGCCTCGGCACCAGCATCGCCATCACGACGCAGCACCTCACCCACCAGGTCCGAGACCGACCTCGAGAACCCCGCGGACCGCACCAGACGCCGCACCACATCGGCATCCAAACCCGAACGACCCAACACCGCCCGCAGCTGGGCAGCCACATTGTTGCGCTTGTCCCCCACCGGCCCCCAGGCCCGCACCAACCCGACCAAGTCCTCATCAGCAATCGAGACCAGCCGCGCAAGATCACCAGCCCCGACACCAGACGCCTCGGCACCAGCATCGCCATCACGACGCAGCACCTCACCCACCAGGTCCGAGACCGACCTCGAGAACCCCGCGGACCGCACCAGACGCCGCACCACATCGGCATCCAAACCCGAACGACCCAACACCGCCCGCAACTGGGCAGCCACATTGTTGCGTTCGTCCCCCACCGGCCCCCAGGACCGCAGGAACGCCAGCAGGTCCTCATCAGCGAACTCGACCAGCCCGGCCACCACCCGCACCTGCGGGCCAGCAGCCTCAGCGGCCTCAGGATCGCCGTAACGGTCCAACAGAGCCCCCACCAGAGCCGAGACCTCACCCGGATAACCCGAGGACCGCAACAACCGGGTCACACCCTCAGGCGCAAGACCCCCCAACACCTCCGCGAGATCGCGGACCTGCAACCCCGCCACCTCAACCGAGGAGTCGCCGTAACGAGCCAACACCTCACCCACCAGGTCCGAGACCGACCTCGAGAACCCCGCGGACCGCAACAGACGCCGCACCACATCGGCATCCAAACCCGAACGACCCAACACCGCCCGCAGCTGGGCAGCCACATTGTTGCGCTTGTCCCCCACCGGCCCCCAGGCCCGCACCAACCCGACCAAGTCCTCATCAGCAATCGAGACCAGCCGCGCAAGATCACCAGCGCCGACACCAGACGCCTCGGCACCAGCATCGCCATCACGACGCAGCACCTCACCCACCAGGTCCGAGACCGACCTCGAGAACCCCGCGGACCGCACCAGACGCCGCACCACATCGGCATCCAAACCCGAACGACCCAACACCGCCCGCAACTGGGCAGCCACATTGTTGCGCTTGTCCCCCACCGGCCCCCAGGCCCGCACCAACCCGACCAAGTCCTCATCAGCAATCGAGACCAGCCGCGCAAGATCACCAGCCCCGACACCAGACGCCTCGGCACCAGCATCGCCATCACGACGCAGCACCTCACCCACCAGGTCCGAGACCGACCTCGAGAACCCCGCGGACCGCACCAGACGCCGCACCACATCGGCATCCAAACCCGAACGACCCAACACCGCCCGCAACTGGGCAGCCACATTGTTGCGTTCGTCCCCCACCGGCCCCCAGGACCGCAGGAACGCCAGCAGGTCCTCATCAGCGAACTCGACCAGCCCGGCCACCACCCGCACCTGCGGGCCAGCAGCCTCAGCGGCCTCAGGATCGCCGTAACGGTCCAACAGAGCCCCCACCAGAGCCGAGACCTCACCCGGATAACCCGAGGACCGCAACAACCGGGTCACACCCTCAGGCGCAAGACCCCCCAACACCTCCGCGAGATCGCGGACCTGCAACCCCGCCACCTCAACCGAGGAGTCGCCGTAACGAGCCAACACCTCACCCACCAGGTCCGAGACCGACCTCGAGAACCCCGCGGACCGCAACAGACGCCGCACCACATCGGCATCCAAACCCGAACGACCCAACACCGCCCGCAACTGGGCAGCCACATTGTTGCGCTTGTCCCCCACCGGCCCCCAGGCCCGCACCAACCCGACCAAGTCCTCATCAGCAATCGAGACCAGCCGCGCAAGATCACCAGCCCCGACACCAGACGCCTCGGCACCAGCATCGCCATCACGACGCAGCACCTCACCCACCAGGTCCGAGACCGACCTCGAGAACCCCGCGGACCGCACCAGACGCCGCACCACATCGGCATCCAAACCCGAACGACCCAACACCGCCCGCAACTGGGCAGCCACATTGTTGCGCTTGTCCCCCACCGGCCCCCAGGCCCGCACCAACCCGACCAAGTCCTCATCAGCAATCGAGACCAGCCGCGCAAGATCACCAGCCCCGACACCAGACGCCTCGGCACCAGCATCGCCATCGCGCCGCAGCACCTCACCCACCAGGTCCGAGCCGGCCTTGGAGAACCCCGCGGACCGCACCAGACGCCGCACCACATCGGCATCCAAACCCGAACGACCCAACACCGCCCGCAGCTGGGCAGCCACATTGTTGCGCTCATCCCCCACCGGCCCCCAGGACCGCAGCAGCAGGCGAAGGTCGTCGTCCTCGGAATCCGCCAGACGGGTGATTTCAGAGAGCCGCAACCCCGACGCGGCACGCTCGGGGTCGCCGAACCGGCCGACGAGTTCCTCGACCGCACCCGCGAGGTCCCTGGAGTAGCCGACTGATCGAACAAGGCCCCCCAACGCCTCCGGTCCGACACCTGAACGGAGCACACCGTCGACGAGGCGAATCTGCTCGGCGGAAAAGCCCGCCGCACGAAGAAGCGGGCCGATCGCGCGCCGTACGCCATCACCGAGCGGACTACCAGTGACCGAGCCGGCGTCGTGCTCGACGTCCTCGGCGTCCTTGAGATCGCCGCCGAGGCCCTCGTCGTTGTCGCCGAGAGCGTTGGACTCCGCCGTGGGATCGACCTGCCACAGGATGGCTGTCAAGTGGGCCACTGCGCGGTGAATCTCCCGCCGGCGCTCAATATCCATTGCACCGTCGGTCACCGTCGGCATCCTCACGCACCTCATGGGCAACGTCAAGCACACGGCGCTCTCGCCCGGAGGCTCCTCGGAACCATCGCCTCCCGGCACAAGACTGGAGTATGGTTCGGCCGACAGGCTCGGGCTGAAGGTGCGGGGACCTGTATGCAAGTCCGGGCAATCTCGGGAAATGTCAGCGAAGGGTATGAGCTTTGAAGGCCGTGGTTCTTGCCGGCGGACTCGGCACCCGGATCTCGGAGGAGACCCAGGCCAAGCCGAAGCCGATGGTCATGATCGGTGGACGCCCCATCATCTGGCACATCATGAAGCTCTACTCCCACCACGGGATCAACGACTTCATTATCTGCTGTGGCTACAAGGGCTACGTGCTCAAGGAGTACTTCGCCAACTACGCCCTCCACATGTCGAACGTGACGTTCGACATGACGACAGGCGCGATGACGATCCACGAGCAGCGGGCCGAGCCGTGGACCGTCACGCTCGTCGACACCGGCGACGAGACCATGACCGGCGGCCGGCTGCGTCGGGTCCGCGATCACCTTCCGGATGGTGAACCATTCGCATTGACCTATGGCGACGGCCTGACCGACGCCGACATCTCGGAAGAGATCGCCTTCCACCGCAGCCATGGCAAGCAGGCGACCGTGATGGCAGTCGAGCCCCCTGGCCGCTTCGGCGCGCTGGCCATGATGGGCGACGCAGTCACCGGGTTCACTGAGAAGCCCGAGGGCGACGGCGCACGTATCAACGGTGGCTTCTTCGTCCTGGAGAAATCCGTGATCGACCTCATCGAGGGAGACAGGACGGCGTGGGAGCGGGAGCCGATGGAGAAGCTCGCCGCCGCAGGAGAGCTGATTGCCTACCGGCACCCCGGCTTCTGGCAGCCGATGGACACCCTGCGCGAGAAGATCATGCTGGAGGCCCTGTGGGACAGCGGGACCGCGCCGTGGAAGAAGTGGGACTGAGCACGACCATGATGCCGACCCGCTCCTTCTGGGAAGGCCGTCGTGTCCTGCTCACCGGGCACACCGGCTTCAAGGGCTCCTGGACCGCGCTGTGGCTGGAGAAGCTCGGAGCAACGGTCGCCGGCTTCTCGCTGGCACCTGAACAGGCACCCGCGCTGTTCGACCTGTTGAGACCGTTCTCGAGTGCGCAGTCGACGATCGCCGACCTGGCCGACCACGAGCAGCTCACCAAGGTCATGGACGAGTTCCAGCCACAGGTGGTGCTGCACATGGCCGCGCAACCACTGGTCCGCCGGTCGTACCGAAAGCCCCGCGAGACGTTCGCCGACAACGTCCAGGGGACCGTCAACGTCCTTGACGCCGCGCGCTACCTCGAGGGGCTGGAGGCGGTCCTCGTCGTGACGACCGACAAGGTCTATGCGAACTCCAACTCCGGACGCCCGTTCGCGGAGGACGACCGTCTCGGCGGCCACGACCCGTACTCCGCATCCAAGGCTTGCTGTGAGATCGCCACCTCGAGCTACCGGTCGAGCTTCTTCGCGCCGCGCGGTGTCGGACTGGCAACCGCGCGCGCCGGCAACGTGGTCGGTGGTGGCGACTGGTCCGAGGACCGACTGGTCCCAGACGTATGGCGCGCCGTACGCGCGGGCCGCTCGCTCGAGCTTCGCTACCCCCACTCGACCCGGCCGTGGCAGCACGTGCTGGAGCCGATCGCCGGCTACCTCCTCTACCTCGAAGCACTGGTGACCCGTCCGGGCGCGGTGCCCGACGCACTCAACTTTGGTCCGGCCCCCGGCACCCCTGAGGTGACCGTCGCGGAGGTCGCCGACGCGGTCGCCAAAGAGTTGGGCGCCGATCACGCTTGGGTGCAGGCGACTGGGACGCACCTGCCCGAGATGACGACGCTGGCGCTCGACGCGTCGCGGGCCATCACCGCCCTAGGATGGGCGCCCCGGCTCGACCCGGCGACGACGCTGCGGTGGACGGCCGAGTGGTACCGCGACTACGACGTGGGCAACGACGCTCGAGAAATCACCCTTGCCCAGATCGCCCGATACGAGGAGTTGACGTGATGGCCGAGTCGACTTGCCAGGGTTGCGGCGCGCCGCTGCACCGAACCTTGGTCGACCTGGGTCACCAGCCGTTGTCCAACAGCAACGTGAGGCCGGAGAACGCCGGTACTCCGGACCCGCTCTACCCCCTCCACGCGCGGGTCTGTGACGAGTGCCTGCTCGTCCAGGTCGACGCGGTCGTGCCGCCGGACGCCATCTTCAACGACGACTATGCCTACTTCTCCAGCTACTCCGAGAGCTGGCTGGAGCACTGCCAGGCCTACGTCGAGATGATGATCCGCCGGTTCGGCTACGGTCCGGAGAGCCAGGTCGTCGAGATCGCCTCCAACGACGGCTACATGCTCCAGTACTTCGTCCGAGCCGGAATCCCCGTCCTCGGCATCGAGCCGTCGGCCAACACCGCCGAGGCCGCGATCGCAAAGGGCGTGCCGACCGAGGTGCGGTTCTTCGGGCTGGACACGGCTTCCGACGTGGCCGCCACCGGCAGGTCGGCCGACCTCCTGGCGGCCAAGAACGTGATGGCGCACGTCCCGGACATCAACGACTTCGTCTCCGGCGTGGCGGCCATCCTCAAGCCCGACGGCGTGTTCACCGTCGAGTTCCCGCACCTGCTGAAGACACTCGCCCAGGTCCAGTTCGACCAGATCTACCACGAGCACTTCACCTACCTCTCGCTGGTCGCGGTCGAACGGGTCTTCCAGCGTCACGGTCTCCGCGTCTTCGACGTCGAGCAGGTGCCGACCCACGGTGGCTCGCTCCGGGTCTTCGCGTGCCTGGAGACAGCGCGCCACCAGGAGTGCCCGGGAGCACAACAGGTCCGCAACCTCGAGGCCGCGGCGCAGCTGGACCGGGCCGAGGGCTACGCCGACTTCACCGGCAAGGTCGAACGGGTGCGCGACGACCTGCTCAGCTTCCTCGCCGAGGCGCGCGGCGAGGGCAGGACGGTGCTGGGCTACGGTGCCGCGGCGAAGGGCAACACGCTGCTGAACTACGCCGGCGTGACCGCCGCCGACATCCCGATGATCGCTGACCGCTCCGCTGCCAAGCAGGGTCGACTCGCTCCAGGGAGTCGGATCCCGATCGTCGCGCCGGACGCCCTCCTCGAAGCCAAGCCGGACTATGTCCTGATTCTTCCGTGGAACCTTCGCGACGAGCTGATCGGCCAGCTCGACGTGATCCGTGGGTGGGGCGGCCAGTTCGTCACCGCGATCCCGGCCCTGCGGGTCGACTGATGCGGGTCGCCTGATGCGATTCGAGAGCGTTGCGGTTGACGGGGCGTTCGTGGTCCACCTCGATGAGCGGCACGACGAGCGGGGCAGCTTCGCCCGCACGTTCTGCGTCGACGAGTTCGCCGCCGCCGGCATCGACTTCGCCCCGGTCCAGTGCAACCTCTCGCGCAACACCGCAGCCGGCACCCTTCGTGGTCTGCACTTCCAGTCGCCTCCGCACGAGGAGGCAAAGCTGGTCCAGTGCATCAGTGGTGCACTGTTCGACGTCATCGTCGACCTGCGCGAAGACTCCCCGACCTTCGGTCGTACGGCGTCCGTCGTGCTCGATGCAGCCGCCGGCCGCCTGTTCTACATCCCGCCGGGTTGTGCCCACGGGTTCTTGACCCGCGAACCCGACACCACGATCTTCTACTCCATGGGGAGCCGGTTCGTCGCCGGCGCCGACCGCGGCATCCGGTGGAACGACCCGGAGCTCGCCATCCCCTGGCCGGACGCTCCCCGGGTCATCTCCGACCGGGACGCGACGTACCCGCTGTTCGCCGACGTCGCCAGCGGAGCTGCCCGATGACCCTCATCGCCGACCCCACTGCCCGCGTGTCACCGCTCGCCGACATCGAGGAGAGTGAGCGCGGGACCCGTTTCGTCATCGGCGCCCGCTCGATGATCGACAGCTTCGTGAAGCTCAAGCCGGTCGGCGGTTCGGGCGAGATCGTCATCGGCGAGGACTGCTACATCAACTCCGGCTGCGTCTTCTACTCCGGCAACGGGATCCGGCTCGGCAACGGAGTCTCCATGGCTGCGGGCTGCGTCCTGGCTCCGGTGAACCATGAGTACTCCGATCCGGACCAACGCATCCAGGCCCAGGGGTTCCGGGAGAGCAAGGGCGGCATCCTCATCGAGGACGACGTGTGGCTCGGCGCCGGCTGCGTCATCCTCGACGGCGCACACATCGGTCATGGCGCCGTGATCGGCGCGATGAGCCTGGTCCGTGGCGAGGTGCCGGCGTACGCCATCGCGTCCGGCAACCCCCTTGAGATCCGCGGGTCGCGCAAGTGAGGTTCACCGTCTTCGGGTCGGCAGGGTTCGTCGGCAGTTCGCTGACCACCTACCTGCGCGCGGACGGCCATGAGGTCATCACCCCGCAACGCGACGAGATCCCCGGACCCGGCGACCGTCTCGGCCACGTCGTCTACAGCATCGGCCTGACCGGGGACTTCCGTTCGCGGCCGCTGGACACCGTCGAAGCACACGTCGGCGCACTGGCGGACCGCATCCGGGACAGCTCCTTCGACTCCTGGCTCTACCTCTCGAGCACCCGGGTCTACAGCGGTCTCACTGACGACCCCGTCACCGAAGGTGCGGCACTGCGGGCCAGGCCCACGGCCGACGGCATCTACGACCTCAGCAAGCTGCTCGGCGAGGCGATCTGCCTGTCCATGCCCGACGACCGGGTTCGGGTCGCCAGGGTCTCCAACGTCTATGGCCCCGGCGCCCACAGCAACTCGTTCCTGGGCATGCTCCTCGCTGACGTCGCTGCCGCTCGCGACATCACGATCGGGGAGGCCCCGGGCTCGGCCAAGGACTACCTCGCCATCGACGACCTGTGCCGGATGATCGAGTGCGTCGCCCGGTCGGGACGCCACCGGCTCTACAACCTGGCGAGTGGCCGCCCGGTGACCCATGCCGACATCGCCGCGATCATCCTGCGCGAGACGCCCCGCTCGATCACGTGGGCCGACGGTGGACCGCGGCGCACCTTCCCCACGATCGACGTCTCGCGGGTGCGGGACGAGTTCGGAGTCACACCGGCCAGCCTCGTCGCGAGGCTGCCGACTATGCTCGCCCGCGCGGCTGCGGTCGCGCCCGACCTGTCCTGCCAAGAGGAGGCGGATCAGCGTTGATTCCTCCGACCAGCGTGAAAGAGAACTGAAGTGGCTGACGCAGCAAAGGACCCGATCGCCGAGTTCCAGACGGAGCGCAGTGAATCCATCGCCACCTACTCCGCGGAGTCGGAGTGGCGCGCCGAGGGTCTGGGGTGGGTGACCAAGGCGTTCGACAAGAAGTACATGTACAACTTCGACTGGTTGGGTCGCCCCTTGATCCAGTTCCCGGCGGACATCGTCGGCTTCCAGGAGGTCGTCTGGTCGGTCAAGCCCGACCTGATCATCGAGACCGGGATCGCGCACGGCGGCTCCCTCGTCCTCAGCGCCTCGCTGCTCGCGATGATCGAGTACGGCGACGCGGTCGAGGCCGGCACGACGCTGGACCCCGCCAACCCGCGTCGCAAGGTGCTCGGGCTGGACATCGACATCCGCGACCACAACCGGGCAGCCGTCGACGCGCACCCGATGCGCTCGCGCATCGACATGCTGCAGGGATCGTCGGTGACCGACGAGATGGCCGCACAGGTCCGCGACTACGCCGCCGGCTTCGAGCGCGTCCTCGTGGTGCTGGATTCCAACCACACCCACGAGCACGTCCGGAAAGAGCTCGACTACTACGCACCGCTGGTGTCGCCCGGCAGCTACTGCTGCGTGTTCGACACCATCGTCGAGGACATGGACGCCAGCGTGTTCCCCGACCGACCCTGGGCACCCGGCGACAACCCGAAGACCGCGGTGTGGGACTTCCTGGAAGCCAACCCGGACTTCGAGATCGACCAGTCGATCAACCAGAAGCTGATGATCTCCGCGGCTCCCGACGGTTGGCTGCGCCGCAAGGCCTGACCAGCAGATCAATACCGGACCCCCCGGTCGCTCCGTTCGAGCGACCGGGGGGTCCGGTGCTTTTCGGCGAGGGGCCGGCTGCTCGTTCACTTCCGGAAAACTTTCGGACACCCTCTTTACGTGACCGCGGTCACAGCATATGTTGTTTCGAACAACATATAGATCGGTCCAGGGATTCCGAGAGTCGGACGCCCGCACGGCCGGAATCGCTAGGAGGCGGTTGATGTGAAGCGCAAATACGGCGCGATGGCTGCGGCGGGCATCGGTCTCGCGCTCACGCTCTCGGCGTGCGGCTCGGACGACGACGGCGGCAGCGACAGCGGGAGCGACGCGGGCAAGATCGGCGTCATCCTCCCGGACACCGAGTCCTCGGTCCGCTGGGAGAGCTCGGACCGACCCGCTCTCGAGGCTGCCTTCAAGGCAGCCGACGTCGAATACAGCATCCAGAACGCCGAGGGTGACGTCGAGAAGATGACCCAGATCGCAGACTCGATGATCGCCGACGGCGTCACGGTGCTCGCGATCGTCAACCTCGACTCCGCCTCCGGGGCGGCGATCCAGGAGAAGGCGAGCTCCCAGGGTGTCGCCACCATCGACTACGACCGCCTCACGCTCGGCGGATCGGCGGAGTACTACGTCTCCTTCGACAACACGGTCGTCGGCGAGTTGCAGGGCCAGGGCCTGGCCGAATGCATCGGCGACAAGAAGGCCAACATCGTCTACCTCAACGGCTCACCGACCGACAACAACGCGACCCTCTTCGCCGAGGGTGCGCACAGCGTGCTCGACGAGATCGGCTCCTACAGCAAGGTCGGCGAACAGGCCGTCCCGGAGTGGGACAACGAAGAGGCTGCGGTCATCTTCCAGCAGCTCTACACGCAGGCCGACGGCAAGGTGGACGGCGTTCTCGCCGCGAACGACGGCCTCGGCGGCGCGGCGATCTCGATCCTCGAGGCCAACGGCCGCGACGGCGAGGTCCCGGTGACCGGGCAGGACGCGACTGTCGAGGGCCTGCAGAACGTCCTCGCCGGCACCCAGTGCATGACCGTCTACAAGTCGGCCACGCTCGAGGCCAACGCGCTGGCCGAGGCGGCGATCGCGCTGGCGAGCGGCGAGGAGGCGGAGACCACCGGCACGACGACGGACTCCGAGAGCGGTCGCGAGGTTCCCTCGATCCTGTTGACGCCGGTCTCCATCACGGCGGACACGGTCGGGGACGTGATCGACGACGGCGGCCAGAAGCTCGAGGACGTCTGCACCGCGGACTTCGCCGCCGCATGCGCCGACGCCGGGCTGCAGTAGCGCCCCTCGTCTGACGCGGTCGGGCACCCACGCCATTGTGATGGCGCGGGTGCCCGACACCCCAACAGTTCGTAGGTTCGAACAACAATCAGGTGCACGAGAGGGCCCGCCATGTCTGCTGCTGAGATCAGCCCGGAGCTCCCGCTCCATCCCGAAGCCGCCCCGCTGCTCGAGCTGCGCGGCGTGAACAAGAGCTTCGGCGTCGTGCACGTCCTCCACGATGTCGACTTCGCCGTCTATCCGGGCCAGGTCACCGCGCTCGTGGGCGACAACGGCGCCGGCAAGTCGACGCTGGTGAAGGTGATCGCGGGCATCTACGGCCGTGACAGCGGTACCTACCTCTTCGATGGCAAGCCCGCCCACGTCAGCGGGCCACGCGACGTCGCCGGCCTCGGCGTGGAGATCGTCTACCAGGACCTCGCGCTGTGCGACAACCTCGACATCGTCCAGAACATGTTCCTCGGTCGGGAGATCCGCAAGGGCCTGGTCCTCGACGACATGGTGATGGAGGAACGAGCACGCGAGACACTGGCGTCCCTGTCCGTGCGGACCGTGAAGTCGGTCCGGCAGGCCGTCGCCAGCCTCTCGGGCGGGCAGCGGCAGACCGTGGCGATCGCCAAGGCCGTCCTCTGGAACTCGCGGATCGTGCTCCTCGACGAACCGACAGCAGCCCTCGGCGTCGCGCAGACCCGCCAGGTGCTCGACCTCGTCCGACGGCTGGCAGACCACGGCCTCGGCGTGGTCCTGATCTCGCACAACATGAATGACGTCCTCGAGGTGGCCGACCGGATCACGGCGCTGTATCTCGGGCGGGTCGCGGCAGACGTGCCCGCCTCAAGCGTCAACCACAACCAGATCGTCGAGCTGATCACTGCCGGCCGCTCGGGCGAACTCGGCATCGGCGACGTCGCGACCGCGACCATCTGAGGAGCAGCGATGAACATCCGCCTCACCCGTGGCCACTCGGCCGCCGAGCCCGGCTCGACCGAGGCCAGCAGCGATCCCACCTTCGGCGAGTCCGCCTTCTCCGGCGACAACCAGAGCTCGGCGACGATCGCCGACGCGGCCCGCGGCTACGTCAACCGGTTGCGCGGCGGAGACATGGGTTCCCTGCCCGCGCTGCTCGGACTCGCCGTGCTGTTCACGGTCTTCGCGCTCTCGCACGACAAGTTCCTCACGACCTACAACCTCACCAACCTGGTCATCCAGGCGGCATCCATCTGCGTGCTGGCGATGGGCCTGGTGTTCGTGCTGCTCCTGGGTGAGATCGACCTGTCGGCGGGCGTGGCGGGCGGTGCTTCCGCGACGATCACCGCCCTCGTCATCCTCGACCATGGCTGGAGCTGGTGGGCCGCCGTCCTCGCCGGCCTCGCCATCGGAGCCATCATCGGTCTCGCGATCGGCGTCCTCGTCTCGCTGCTCGGGATCCCGTCGTTCGTCGTCACGCTTGCCTTCTTCCTCGCGCTCCAGGCGGTCCCGCTCAGGCTGATCGGCTCGGGCGGCTCGCTTCGCTTCAACGACGACGTGCTGCGCGGTCTCTCGATCAAGAACGTCCCGGTCACGGCCGGATGGGTGGCCGCGGGCGTCCTCGTCGTCGGGTTCGCGGCGCTCAGCCTCTGGCAGCACCGCTCGCGGGTGGCGAAGGAGCTGGTGCACAAGCCGTTCATGCTCGTGCTCGTGCAGATCGCGGTCTTCAGCGTCGTGGTGCTGGGGCTGACCTCACTCCTCAGCCAGAACCGGGCCGTCAACCCCGCGATCTTCAACATCAGCGGCGTCCCCTGGGTGGCGCCGGTCGTGATCGCGCTCCTGCTGCTGTGGACCTTCGTCCTCACCCGCACCCGGTTCGGCCGGCACCTCTACGCAGTCGGCGGCAACGCCGAGGCCGCGCGCCGGGCCGGCATCAACGTCAACCGGATCAAGGTCACCGCGTTCGTGATCTGCTCCGCCATGGCCGCCATCTCCGGCATCCTGGCAGCGTCGTACACCGGCAAGGTGTCGCCGGGCTCCGGTGGTGGCAACGAGCTTCTGTACGCCGTCGGCGCGGCGGTCATCGGTGGTACCAGCCTCTTCGGCGGCCGCGGCCGGGCGATCGACGCCGTCATCGGCGGACTGGTCATCGCCACCATCCCCAACGGGCTGGGGCTGCTCGACCAGGCCAGCTACATCAACTTCGTGGTCACCGGTGGAGTCCTGCTCCTGGCGGCCAGTGTCGACGCGATCTCGCGGCGCCGCCGGTCGGCGTCCGGGGTCTAGCGTGGCCAGCGGTCCGCGGTCGGGGACAGGCACCAACCAGGAGGCCGTACGCCGCCACAACCTTGGGACGCTGCTGCGCCACGTCCACGATGCCGGCGAGGCATCGCGCGCCGAGCTCACCGGACGGATGGGCCTCAACCGCTCGACGATCGCCGACCTGGTGGCCGAGCTCGACGACCTTGAGCTGATCGAGCACACCTCCCCTGCTGCTGGTCGTCGCGGCGCGGGGCGTCCGTCAGCCGGAGTGCGGATCAAAGAGGACGGGCCCTACGTGGTTGCCGTCGACCTCGGGGTCGACCGGGCCGTCGTCGCGCGGGTCGGGCTCGGCGGCCGGATCGGGGACCGCGCCGCCGCGCCGATCCCGGAGGAGCCTGAGGCGTGGCAGGTCGGCGCGACGGTCGCCGGGCTGGTCCGCCAGGTCGTGGCTCTGGCTCCGACCGGCGCGCCACTCATCGGGATCGGGATCGCAGTGCCGGGCCTCGTCCGCCGCAGCGACGGGCTGATCCGACACGCGCCGAACCTGAACTGGCGCGACGTCTCGTTCGGCTCCATCGTGCTCGCCGCGCTCTCCCTCGACGTTCCGATCGCCCTCGGCAACGACGCCGACCTCGGCGCCCTCGCCGAGCACCACCGCGGAGCCGCGGTCGGGGTCGCCGACCTCGTCTACCTCTCGGGCAACGTCGGCGTCGGCTCCGGTGTGATCATCGGGGGCAACCGGCTCGAAGGAGTCGCCGGTTACGCCGGCGAGATCGGCCACCTGTGCCACGACCCTCGAGGGGTCGCCTGCCACTGCGGGAGCCGGGGCTGCTGGGAGACCGTGGTCGGTGCCCCCGCGATCGCCGATGCGCTCCGGACACCGGCGGGCCAGGCCGCCCGCCTCGGCGAGCTGCTCGACGAGATGACCGCTGCGCCTCGTGAGCTGAAGCCGATCGCGACCGAGCTCGGGCGGGGGCTCGCCGCGGTCGTCAACATCTTCAACCCGAGCGTGGTCATCCTCGGGGGCTACTTCCTCCCGCTCTTCCGGCTCTGTGGGACCGAGGTGGCGGCCGGGCTCGCCGAACGGGCGCTGAGGCCGGCTCGGGACGCCGTCCGCCTGACGTTGCCCGGGCTCGGCAACGACTCCGTCCTCCTCGGCGCCGCGGAGATGGCGATGGAGCCGGTGTTCTCCGACCCGGTCGCGAGCCTGGCCGCGGCAGTCACGAACGCCTCGGCTCGGCTCGCCGGCTGACCCGAGCGGCTCAGGCGAACAGGTCGACGGTGCCGGCGTAGGCCGCCTCGAGGGCACGTTCGGCCGCGCCGGTGGCGGCTGACCCGGTCCCGAGCTCACCGAGCCTCAGGTCGGGGCAGCCGAGCTCACTGCTGGCCAGGATCGATGCGAGCTCGGCACGGGCCGGCTCGAGGATCAGACCGCC
Organism: uncultured Actinomycetota bacterium; assembly: GCA_963756795.1. Taxonomy (GTDB): domain Bacteria; phylum Actinomycetota; class Actinomycetes; order Propionibacteriales; family Nocardioidaceae; genus Nocardioides. The sequence continues at coordinate 300,429 of CAVWPK010000012.1, forward strand.
GAGGGGGGCGAAGTAGCCCCCGAGCACGATGATCCCGGGATCCAGGACGCCGGTGACCACCGCGAGGCCGCGACCGAGCCAACGACCGACCGACGCAACGGCGGCGACCACCTCCACGGAGTCGCGTGCCGCCAGGGCCACAGCGCTCGCGGTCTCGACGGGCGTGCCCGACTCCGGTACGCCGACCGCGTCCAGCAGAGCGTGGAGGCCGACCGACGCCTCCCAGCAGCCGGTGCGGCCGCAGCCGCACGACGCGTCGGCTGCGCCGATCGGCAGGTGGCCGACCTCGCCCGCGAAGCCACGTGCGCCTCGAAGCAGCCGGCCGCCCTCCACCAGCCCGGCGCCGATGCCGACAGTGCCGGTCAGGTAGAGCAGGTGGTCGGCGCCGCGACCGGCCCCACGGTGCAGCTCGGCCAGGGCCGAGCAGTCCGCGTCGTTCCCTGCCCGGGTCCGGCCGGACCAGCCGAACGCCCGATCGACGGCCTCGACCAGCCCCCTTCCCCCGACGTCGAGGTTCGGCACCCACACCGCCGTACGGTCGTCGCCGCCGACCAGGCCGGGCAGCGCGACCGTCGCGCCGAGCGGCCGGAGCCCGTCCGCGTCGAGGTCGCCCGCCAGGTCGGAGGCGAGGGCCGCCAGTGTCCCCCGGACGTCCTCGCCGGTCCCCACCTCACGGGTCGTCTGCCGGCGGACCTTTCCGGCCAGATCCAGCACGACCGCCGCGACGTACTCGACGTTGACCTCGAACCCGACGCCGACCGGCCGGCTGTCGACGACGGTCACCGCCTGGCCCGGCCGGCCCCGCTCACCGCTGCGCACCTGCACGAGCGACCGCACCACCCCGTGCTCCTCGAGCCCCGCGACGATGGTGCCCACCGTCGCCTTCGCGAGGCCGGTGCGGATGGCGAGCTGGGCGCGGCTCCCCGGCCCGCCGTGGCGCAGGGCTCTGATCACCGCCGCGGCGTTGTGCCTCCGCAGCGACTCGGCGCCGGGAGCGTCAGCCACGGACGCCGTAGAGGTGCTCGAGCGCCAGCTGGTCGAGGCGCTCCATCGCGACCTCGCGCTCGCCGAGCGCCTCGACGTCGGGTAGCGGCCATTCCAGCAGCCCGCGCCAGTCCTCACCGTCGGCGAGGGTGGGTACGGCGAGCCCCGGCAGGTCCGCCTCCACCAGCGCGGCCCGGACCTCGGGGTCGGCCCGGAACGCGCGCACCTTGTCACGGAGGATCAGGTAGTTGTCGATGCAGGCCCTCGCCGAAGCCCACACCCCCGCCTCGGTCTCCGGCCGCACCGGCTTGTAGTCGAAGTGGACCGGCCCGTCGTAGCCACCGTCCAGCAGGGTGTCGACCACCCAGAAGGCGCCGCGCACGTTGCCGGCGCCGAAGCGCAGGTCCTGGTCGTACTTCGGCCCGTTCTGGCCGTTGAGGTCGATGTGGAAGAGCTTCCCGTGCCACAGCGCCTGCGCGTAACCGGCCGCGGCGTTGAGACCGGCCATCTCCTCGTGGCCGATCTCCGGGTTCACGCCGACGAGCTCGGGCCGGTCCAGGGTCTCGATGAACGCCAACGCGTGGCCGACGGTCGGGAGCAGGATGTCGCCGCGCGGCTCGTTGGGCTTGGGCTCGATGGCGAAGCGCAGGTCGTAGCCCTGGTCGATGACGTAGGCGCTCAGCACATTGAACGCCTCCTGGTAGCGATCGAGCGCCGCCCGGGACGTCCTTGGCCGCGCCGTACTCGGTGCCCTCGCGGCCACCCCAGCACACGTAGACCTGCGCGCCCAGCTCAGCGGCGAGGTCGAGGTTCCGCATCACCTTGCGCAGGGCGAAGCGCCGCACCTCGCGGTTGTTGGAGGTGAACGCGCCGTCCTTGAACACCGGATGGCTGAACAGGTTGGTCGTCGCCGTGGTCACCGCCAGGCCGGTGTCGGCCAGCCCCTTGGTGAAGCGCTCGATGATCCCGTCGCGCGTCGCGTCGTCGGCGCCGAACGGGATCAGGTCGTCGTCGTGGAAGTTGACGCCGTAGGCGCCGATCGCGGCCAGCTGCTCGAGCGCGTGCACCGGATCCATGGCGGCCCGGGTTGCCTCGCCGAAGGGGTCGCGGGCCTGCCAGCCGACGGTCCAGAGTCCGAAGGAGAACTTGTCGGCAGGGGTGGGTTCGGGGCGGTTCATCGGTTTTCCTCTCGTCGGGTTCATCGGTCATCGAGCGGGTCGAGCGGGTCGAGCCGGTCGCGAAGCGCGGCATAGCGCGCTCGCACCACCGGGTCGGGGTCGGCCGAGAGCGTTCCGCCGGTCGGCAACGGCCAGTCGGGCGGCGCGGCCGCGTCCGACAGGGCCCAGGCCGCCTGACGCGCGGCGCCGCGGGCGACGTACTCGCCCTCCGTCGGCACGACGACGTCGCGGCCGAGGATCGACGGCGCCAGGGCGAGGACCGCCCGGTTGCGGGCAGCGCCGCCGACCAGCAGGACCCGGCGGGGCTCGGTGCCGGTCCGGGCCACGAGGGCATCGACCGCGTCGGCGAGCGAGCACAGCAATGCCTCGACGGCAGCCCGGGCGAGGTCGCCACGAGTGGTCGCGGGAGTGAGACCCGTCCACGTCCCGACGGCGTCGGGCAGGTTGGGCGTGCGCTCGCCGCCGTAGTACGGCGAGAGGGTGACGCCGCCGGCACCGGGCACCGACGACAGCGCGAGGGCGGCCAGCTCGTCATGGTCGACGCCGAGCCACCGGGCCTGGAGGTCGAGGATCCCGGCCGCGTTCATCGTGGTGACCATCGGGAGGAACCCACCCCTCGCGTCGGCGAAGCAGGTCACCGTCCCGGTGCCGTCGCAGACGGGCGCGGCGGTGGTCGTCGAGGCCACCCCGGAGGTACCGATCGAGACCAGGACGTCGTCGGCGGTCAGGTCGAGTCCGAGGGCAGCGCCCATGTTGTCCCCGGTGCCTGCGGCGATCGGCTGGTCGGCGCTGGTGGTCGCGGCGACCGCTCCCTGCTCCACGACGGCCGGCAGTCGCGCGTCGTGGCCGAGGGCGGCCCGGAACAGGTCCAACCGCCAGGTCGAGCTGCGCACGTCGAAGTAGCCGGTGCCCGAGGCATCGCCGCGGTCGGTGAAGGCCGGTGTGCCCGGCGCTGCCAGGTGGGCGGACACGTAGTCGTGGGGCAGGAGCACCTCGGCGACCCGGGCGGCGACGTCGGGCTCGTGGTCGCGCAGCCATCGGAGCTTGGTGCTGGTGAAGGACGCGACCAGCACGCTGCCGATCGCTTCGGCACACGCCTCGGGTCCGCCCATCTCGGCGATCAGGTCAGCGGCCTGCGCGGCCGAGCGGGTGTCGTTCCACAACAGGGCGGCGCGGACCGGCCGACCCGCGTCGTCCAGGGCCACGAGTCCGTGCTGCTGTCCCGCCACCGCCACCGCCGAAGCCCGCTCCAGCAGCCCGTCGGTCGCGGCGTCCACGGCACGGATCCAGGCTCCCGGGTCGACCTCGGTCCCCGGGGGATGCGGGGCAGCCCGCTGTGCGACGACCGTCCCGTCGTCGGCGTCGACGAGGACGGCTTTGGTGGATTGGGTGGAGGAGTCCACACCGAGAACGAGCGGCACCCCTCATATTTAGTACGAGACTCGTACTAAGTCAATGGTGGGCAAGCTCCGACCCTCGCCGGCCAGCCGTCTGCGACACCGATCCACGTACACTCCACAGAGATGACCAGCCACGAGCAGACGCCCGACCTGCAGCCGGACCCGGAGATCTACGGCGGCTACAGCGTTGACGACGAGGACCAGCTGCAACCGTCGGACACCCTCGACGACCCGGACGTCGAGGACGCGCTCGACCGTGGGTACTCACCGTCGGAGCGGTACTCGGCCGCACAGGGCTTCGGCAACACCGCGGCAGAGGAGATCCAGGGCGAGACGATCGAGATGCGGCTCGCCCAGGAACAGCCGGAGCCAGACCCCTACCAGGCCGCCGAGGAGCAGGCGGACGCGCTGGCCGCCGACGAGGACAACGACCACGAGGTCGGAGACGAGCGTGCCGGCCGGATCGTCGAGCCCGACGAGGGCAGGCGCGCCGACGTCGACGCCGATCTGGTCGGCACCGATGTCGGGATCGACGGCGCGGCCGCGAGCGCCGAGGAGGCCGCCGTCCACATCATCGCGGACGACGTACCCGAGGATCAGTAGCGCCGTCAGCGAATCCCGCCCCGCGGCAACGGGGTCTGGGATGCCGTCTGGCGGGTAACGCACACCCTCCAGATCACCGCGATCTGTGAAGTTGAGAGGGAGTGAAGATGTTCGCACTCATTCTGTGGATCCTTGCGGTCATCCTGGTCGTTTCCGGGATCGTCAGCCTGCTCCGGGGCGAGATGCTGTGGGGCATCGTCCTGATCGTCGTCGGCCTGCTTGTGGGTCCCGGCGGCGTCAGCCTGTTCACCTGACCCTCACGTGACCCTCACCTGACTGTCGGCTGACCGCTCGGCAGACCCCTTTCACCAAGCGCCGCCCTTGACGCTTGCCCTGACGTCGACCCAGACCATCCGGTGGTCTGAGGTCGGGAACGGGAACGCACCGGTCAGCCGGTAGAGCGGATCGGTCGTGGTCGGCCAGAACACCCCGGAGTCGAGCGTCCGCAGCCGGCGCGACGGCAGGACGTAGTCGACGCGCAGGTTGCCGGGCGCGGTGTCCGAGAAGTCGGCGGTGTCGTAGCTCGGGTCGCCCTCCTGTGTCGCGTTCGCTCCACCCTGGATCGCAGCCGCCTCGGGACCACCGGCCGACGCCGGGTTGGTGACCCGGACGCGGCGGTGGTCGAGGAGCTGGAGGATCGCGTCGTCGACCGAGTCGCCGTCGTGCGGGTCGGCGTTCTGGTCACCCGCGATCACGAACGGCGCACCGCGCTCGAGCCCGCCGTACCGGCCCTCGTCGTCGTAGATGTACGCCGCCCGCTTGCCGCCATCGACGTAGTCGGCCCAGAACCGGATCTCGTCATGGTTGCGGGTGCCGTTGCGGTCCTCGGCGCCGTCGAAGGTCGGCGGCGTCGGGTGCGAGACCAAGAAGTGCACCATCCGGCGACCGATCCTGATCGGCAGGTCCCAGTGGGACTTGGAGGACAGCCGGAAGACCGCCTGCTCGTCGGGCGCGTACCAGTCCGCCGGCGCCGCCGTCGCCGGGTTGTCAGGCAGCATCGCGCCCGGCATGTCCTTCCACAGGAAGTGCTGGAAGGTCCGCGCGCGCCGGGTCGCGATCGGGTACTTGGAGTAGACGACCATGCCGTACTGACCCGGGAACAGCCCGAAGCCGAACGCGTCGTCGCCGCCGGAAACCTGGCCGTCGTTGTTGAGATCGAAGCCGCTCGGGATCCCGGTGTTGGACGGCGCGACGAACGCGTACGGGAACTCGATCGGGTCCGCGCCGTTCTGTCCGATCTCCAGGTAGTTGTCACGGAACAGGTCGACGGCCTCAGGCGCGTAGTCGAACTCGTTGATGAGCACGACGTCGGGATCCACGCGCTGGATCGTCTCGGCGACGTTGCGGGCCTGCTGGTTGCCCGGCGTCGACAGGTCGGAGACCAGCTGACCGGCCGCGTTGCGGTTGAGCGAGGCGTTGAACGTCGCGAACCGGACGGGTTTCTTGTGGCCCTGGTGGCCGTGGTGGTGCCGGTCAGGGGTGGCGCCTGCGGTCGCAGACGACGTCGGCAGGACAAGGGTGGCAGCGGTCAGGACCGCGATGGCAGAAGAGGCGATCAGAGCAGACGTACGGCGACGCACGGCGACCTCCCGAGAAGGACGATGGACACGGACCTTCTGACGATAGGTCGCCGCGCGGCCGCACGCCACGGTGCCGCTGGTGAAGGTTCGCCGAGATCGCTGCTCAGGACGCCCGGATCCCCTTGTAGATCCCGCGCCGGACGATCCACGGCCGCAGCACCCGGCGTACCGACCACGCCGGGAAGCGGAACGGGTGACCGGAGGGCGCGAAGACCTGGAGCCCGTCGGCCTGCGGTCCGACCACCGAGCCCCAACGGGAGCGGGGCGGCTTGAAGGATCGCATCGAGGGTCCGCCCGCCAGATGCGCGCGGACGTTGGCCGCGAGCAGCCGGTCGGCACGGTTGCGAGCCGAGCTGCGCAACGGGTCGGTCGCCGCGACGTCTCCGATGGCGAAGACGCCGGGACGGTCGGGGATCTGCAGGGTCGGGAGGACGCGGACGAATCCGTTGTCGTCGAGCAGCTCGGCCGGCAGCCAGTCGGTGTTGGGACGGACCTTGCCGACCGCCCAGATGACGGCGTCGGCCGGCACCGGAGGCTGGCCGGTGCTCCACGAGACAGGTCCCTCGGTGATCTGCTCGAGGCCGGGGTCACCGGGAGTGATCGCGCGGCGACCGGGCTGCAGCCGGACGCCGGCGGCGCTCAGCCGGGTGCTGACGTGTGCCCACACCCGGGGATGGTGCCGTGGCAGCGCACGCTCGCCCGGAAAGCAGAGGTCGACCTGCTTGTCGGGCCATCGGAGCGCGACGTTGAGCGCGCTGCTCACGGCCGCCGCTCCACCCCCGACGACGGCGACCGACCTCGCGCCGGCCAGCCGGTCATGGGCCTGCTGAAGGTCTGCGGCGACCTCGTCGGTGCTCTGCAGGTGGGGCTGGCGCCAGAACCCGTTGGTGACCCCGGTGGCGATGACGAGTGCGTCGTACGGCTCGATCTGGAGCCCGCCCCCGGGCAGGGTGACCGCGACCTCTGCCGCAGCGAGGTCGAGACCCGCGAGGGTGCCGTGCACGGTGCGGACCGGATCGAGCCGGCGGTAGCGGTCGAACGACGTCCAGTACTCGCGCACCCAGTCGTCCGGCCGAGTCAGCCGCAGACCCAGCTCCTGACCACTGACCAACCCGGGTTTGGCGGAGATGCCGACGACGTCGGCGTGCCGGGAGAGGTGGATCGCGGTCAGCAGCCCGCTGTCGCCGAGCCCGGCGACCACGACCCGCGGCCCGGTCACGAGCCCGCCGGGCGGCGCGGCGGGCGCGGGACGAGCATCGGCACCCGGTCGATGACGTCCTGGTAGGCCGGCCGCCGCTCGAGGCTGCGGGCCTCCATCATCGGGATGCTGGCGCCGAGGAACATCGCGAGCATGGCCGCCGTACCGGCGAAGACCCACCACCAGTCGCCCGGGGACGCGGCGACCGCGAACAACGCAAGCGAGAACCAGAAGCTGATCTCGCCGAAGTAGTTGGGGTGCCGCGACCAGCCCCACAGCCCCCGGTCCATCACCTCACCCGACCTCCGGTCGCGGGCGAAGCGGCGCATCTGACCATCGGCGACCAGCTCCAGCGCCACTGCTCCGACTCCGACCACCAGCGCCACCCCGTCCAGCCAGCCGAGGGCGTCGCCGGGGCGGGCGACCACGACGTACACCGGCACCGTGCCGAGGAAGGTCTGGAAGGTCGGGATCAGGTGGATGGCGAAGAAGTCCACCGGAAGCTCGAGCTTGCCCGCGCGGTCGCGCAGCAACGGGTAGCGCCAGTCCTCGTGGTGCAGCCCGGGGAAGCCGATCACCCAGTTGCCGGTGAGCCGGACCGCCCACAGGGCGACCACGCCCAGCACCAGCCAGGTCCGTACGTCGTTGCCGGCCGCGTCGCTCGCGATCAGCCAGTAGCCGGCGAGGTACGGCGGCAGCACGCTCCAGTAGGGGTCGTAGAAGCTCGAGTTACGGTGCCACCTGCTGGCGGCGAAGACCACCACGGTGGCGATGACGTCGGCGATGAGCGCATCGAGCCAGAGCCGGTCGGTGTCCGGTCCCCACAGCAGCCAGGCGGTCGCCCCTCCGAACGCGAGGAGGTAGGCCACGGTCACCCGGATCATCGACTCGGTCTTGCTCACAACACCGAGGATAGTGGAACGTGTTCTAGTTTTTCGCCCTTCCGGCGCGGGCTTGCCCCGCCGCCCGCGCAACCAGGTCACGCGCCGGGCCTTCGGGCGGGTGCGGGCCACCGCGCCACACCGCGTGGAGTCGCCGGGTGAGGTCGAGTCCGGCGACGTTGATCCGGACCAGCCGTCCGGTGGCGAGGTCGTCCCGGATCGCGTGGGCGCCCAGCGCCGCGGGACCGGCGCCTGCAGCGACGGCGGAGCGGACGGCCGCCGTGCTGGAGAGCTCTAGCGCAGGGGCCACGGTCGGCAGTCCTTCGAGCGCCCGCTCGAGGACGGTGCGGGTGCCCGAACCCGGCTCCCGTACGACGAGCGGCGTCGCCGCCAGCGTCCTCGCGGTGACCCGCCGGCTCGATCGGGTCGCCCACGGGTGGGCCGGCCCGACCACGACGGCGAGCGTGTCGGTGCCGACCAGCCGGTGCGGCAGGTCCACCGGCGCATCCGGTCCCTCGACGAACCCCAGGTCCACCTCACCGGCCACCACCATCGCGACCACCCGCTGGCTGTTGGTCGCCGTCATGGTGACCTCGGTCGGCGACCGCCCGAGCTGGAGCTGACGGGCGCGGAGCGCGACCAGCCAGCCCGGGAGGAGGTGCTCGGCGATGGTGAGGCTCGCCGCAACACTGAGCCGTCCCCTGCGGTCGGCCCGCAGGGCAGTGATCCCGGCGTCGAGCTGCTCGGCTGCCTCCAAGACGCCGGCCGACCACTGGACCAGCAGCTCGCCGGTCGGGGTGAGGGCCGAGCCGCGGCGGGTCCGGTCCAGCAGCGACGCACCGACCAGGGACTCCATCGTGCGCACCCGCGACGACGCGGCCTGCTGGGTGATGCCGAGCTCCGCGGCGGCCGCGCTCAGGCTCCCGGTGCGGGAGACGAGGACGAGGAGCTCGAGGGCACGCAGCTCCGGCACCTGGGATCCCAACACAGGTCACAAGGCTACCTTGTGACCTCCCAACCACAACCTCGTTCTGTGGAGTGAGATCGGTGTCCAAACTGGGAGACATGACCTCCAGCTCCCCGGCAGCACGACCCCGGCTGCGCGTCGCGATCATCGGCGGCGGCCCGGCCGGCATCTTCGCCGCCGACCTGCTCACCAAGGCCGACGCCGACGTCTCGATCGACATCCTCGAGCGGCTCCCTGCGCCGTACGGACTGGTCCGATACGGCGTGGCGCCCGACCACCCGCGGATCAAGGAGATCGTCAAGGCGCTCCAGCGGGTGCTCGCCAAGCCGGAGGTTCGGCTGCTCGGCAACGTCGAGTACGGCGTCGACATCAAGCTCGAAGACCTGCGTGCCTACTACGACGCCGTCGTCGTCGCCACCGGCGCGATGACCGACCGCGCCCTCGATGTCCCCGGCGAGGAGCACTCCCACGGCGCTGCCGACTTCGTCTCCTGGTACGACGCCCACCCCGACGTGCCGCAGGCGTGGCCGCTCGACGCCCCGTCCGTCGCCGTAGTAGGGGCCGGCAACGTGGCGCTCGACGTCGCCCGGATCCTGGCCAAGACCGGCGACGAGATGCTGGCGACCGACATCCCGGCGCATGTCCACGAGGGACTGAAGGCGAAGACCACCACCGACGTGCACGTGTTCGCGCGGCGGGGCCCGGCGTACGCGAAGTTCTCCCCGATGGAGCTCCGCGAGCTCAACCACTCCCCCAACGTCGAGGTCGTCGTCCACCCCGAGGGCTTCGACGTGGACGCCCACGGCATGGAGCACATCGGCAGGCACAAGGCGCAGAAGATGGTGCTCGACACGCTCGCCAACTGGGTCGGCCGCGAGCCGACCGGCAAGCCGCACCGGATCCACCTGCACTTCGCCGAGGTGCCCGTCGAGATCCTCGGCGGCGCTGGCAATGCCGGCAGCGTGACCACGCTGCGCACCGAGCGCACCCGCCCGCGCGGCGACGGCACCGTCGACGGCACCGGCCAGGTGACCAACTGGGACGTCCAGGCGGTCTACCGGGCCGTCGGCTACCGGAGTACGCCGCTGCCCGGCCTGCCGTTCGACGACCGCGCCGCCGTGATCCCGAACGAGGGCGGCCGGGTGCTGGACCTCGACGGCAGCCCGATCGCCGGGACCTACGTCACCGGCTGGATCAAGCGCGGCCCGGTGGGACTGATCGGGCACACCAAGAGCGACGCGGCCGAGACGATCGGCCACCTGCTCGCCGAGACCGCCCCGACGGCCGTGCTCCGGGAGCCCGCCGACATCGACGCCTACCTCGCCGAGCGTCACCTGGACGTCGTGACGCTCGAGCGCTGGGAGCGGCTCGACCAGCACGAGATCGCGCTCGGCGTGGCCGAGGGACGCGAGCGGGTCAAGGTTGCTGACCGGGCCGAGATGCTCGAGGCCGGTCGGTCGGCCTGACCTCGGTGGGTTCGCCGGCCGGACCAGTCCTCGCTGCCCAGGCCACCGCCGCGGCGGGGAACAGCAGCACCGACACCAGCCCGGCACAGACCAGCGCGGTAGCGGTCGACGCTGGGACGCGTCCGGTGATCACCCCGATCTGGGTCGCCGCAACGATGAAGGGGAGGCTGGTGGCCTGGAGCAGCGCGGCCGGCACCATCGCGGATCGACCGAGCCGCTTGACGAAGACCAGGGCCGGCAGACCGCGGACCAGCAGCAGCGCGACGACGTAAACCGGGACGCGGGCCAGCTCTGCGGGCGAGGACGTCAGCCCGGAGACGTCGAGCCGCAAGCCGCTCGAGACGAAGAACACCGGGATCAGGAATCCGTAGCCCACGGCGTCGAGCTTGATCCGGAAGTGCGGATGGGTGGCCGAGTTCCGGTCGATCGCACCGACGGCCGCGCCGGCGAGAAAGGCCCCGAGGATGCTCTCGAGACCGAGGTGCTCGGCGAGGACCGCGAACCCGACCATCAGAAGCACCGCAGCGCGCACCCGGATCTCTGCGGTGGTGTCCTGCAGTCGGACGACGACCTGGCTCACCTGCATCCGCCGACCGGTCGCCGACACGGCGACGGCCACCACGACCACGACCGCCCCGAAGAGCAGGAACAGTCCGACCCGCATCCCGCCGGTGCCGCCGTCGGTCGAGAAGAGGACCGACAGCAGCAGCACCGCTGCGAAGTCGGCGAAGGAGGCCGACGCGACGACCGTGCGGGACAGGTCGGTCGCCAGCAGTTGTCCGTCCTTGAGCACGGCCACGACCAGGCCGAGCGAGGTCGCGGACAACGCGACCGCGACGAGGAGAGGATCGTTGAGCCAGCCTGCCGCGTCGAAGCCGAGTCCGAGCAGCCAGCCCAGGAGCAGCGAGAGTGCGTAACCGGCGGCGGCCAGTGGCAGCAACGAACCCGACAGGTTGCGCAGGTCGACCTCGAGGCCGGCCAGGAAGAGCAGGGTGGCCAGCCCGAGCAACGCAACCGTCTGCACCGCCACGTCGAGCTCCAACCAGCCGAGCACGGAGGGACCGAGCAGCACCCCGAGCAGGATCTCCAGCACCACGGCTGGGACCTTCAGCCGCGGCGCGAAGCCGAGCGCCAGCGGGGCGACCAGGGCGATGGCGAGCACCCCGAGCAGGTTCATCAGGTCGATGGCGGGCATCAGAGTTCGCGCTTCCAGTCCGCGAACTCGGCCAGCAGCCGGTCGCGGACCTCGGGGTCGATGTCCTCGGGCCGGAGCCGGCCGGCGACGCGGATCGTCTCCCGGAACTGGACGAGGTAGGTCTCGCAGCCCGCGCAGCTGGTGGCGTGCAGCACGAACCGTCCCTCCGTCCAGCGATCGAGGGCACCGTCGAGATAGTCGGTCACGAGCTCGACGAACTCGGCGCAGGTCAGGGTGCCCTGGGGCTGTTCACTGCTCATGGACTGCCTCGCCCTCGTACCGGGCCGCCACGGCAGCGCGTACGGCAGACCGCGCTCGGTGCAGCAGGACCCGCTGGTTGGCAGGGCTCAGCTCCATCAGCGTGCACACCTCGTCCGCCTCGAACCCGTGAACGTCGCGCAGGGTGATCACCAGCCGCTGCCGTTCCGGCAGTGCGGCGATCGCCCTCGCCACCCACGCGACCCGCTCGGCCTCGGCGGCGGCGTCCTCGGGCGAGGGCCACTCGACCGGGAACATCTTCCAGTGACCGGGGTACTCGTCCTCGGGGCCGCGGAACCGACCGCCGTCCGTGACCGGTGCCAGCGAGCTCAGCGGGATCGACCGATGCTCACGGACACCTCGGCTCTTGGCGACGTTGGCGAGGATCCGGAAGGTCCACGTGCGCAGCGACGACCGGCCCTCGAAGCCGTCGATCCCCTTGAGGACCGCGACCCAGGTGTCCTGCACGACCTCGTCCGCGCTGGCATCGGTCGACACGTGTCCGCGCGCCACCCGGGTCATCAGCGGGGTCCACGCATCGACCAGCGTTCGGAACGACTCCTCGTCCCGGGCCCGGAGGGCGTCGGCGAGTGCGCCTTCGTCCACCCGGCCTTCATAGCAGCGCAGCATCCTGTTGGACACAGAGAAGGGCAGGTCCGTCGGTAAAGAACAGCTCGCGCATCGCATCGTCCAGCCGTTCCGGGCGATCGACCCGGATTCCCCTGGCGCCGCACAACTGCGCGAAGGCCGCCCAGTCCGGGTTGTGCAGCGAGGTGTGCCAGACCGGGTAGTCCGCCGCGACCTGCTCCTTCTCGATCTTGCCCAGCGCGCCGTTGTCGAGCAGCACGTGCTTGACCGGGATGCCGTACTTCACCGCAGTCGTCAGCTCCATCGCGTATTGACCGAAGCCGCCGTCGCCGGTGACCGCGACCACCGGGCGGTCCGGTTCCGCGGCCCAGGCGCCCATCGCCGCCGGATAGCCGAAGCCGATCGAACCGAGATAGCCCGACATCAGCACCGGCTGGCCCCCGGACTCCAGGTAGCGGCCCAGCGAGTAGGCGTGGTTGCCGACGTCGACGGTCACGATCGCGTCCGCGGGGAGGTGGGCAGAGAGGGCCGCGAAGACCGCGGCAGCAGGCACGCCCCGACCACGGTCGTCCTCGGCCCGGCGACGCTTCTCCGCGCGCCACAGCTCCCACCGGGCCGACACGTCCGGACGCTGATCGACCGAGGCTGCCGTACCGGTCGCCGCGTCCAGGGCCGACAACGCCACGGCCGCGTCCGCCAGGATCGGGACCGTGACGGGGTGGAACCGACCGATCGCTTCGGGGCGGTCGTCGATCTGGATGATCGGCTTGTACGACGCGATCCCGGTGTGGTTGGAGAAGGACGCCCCCACCACCAGCAGCAGGTCCGACTCGTTCATCAGCCAGCTCGCGACCGGCGTCCCGCTCCGGCCGATCACGCCGGCACCCAGCGCGTGCGTGTCCGGGACCAGCCCTTTGGCCTTGAACGTCGTGAGCACCGGCGCGCCCAACCGCTCGGCCAGCGCGATCAGCTCGGGCCTGGCCGCTCGCGCACCATGCCCGACGACGACCACCGGTCGCTGCGCCGCGCTGAGGAGGGCGGCCGCGGCCGCGACCTCCTCGCCCGCCGGGGCGATCCGTCCCGCGCTGGTCCGCCCTTCCGGGGAGGCCGCGGCGGCATCGGACGGCTGCTCCTGGACCTCGTCGGGCAACACCAGGTGGGCGACGCCGCGGCGGTCCACGGCGTGCTTGACCGCAAGGGCGGCCAGCTCAGCGTGGTCGCTGCCCGCCTGCACCACCGTCGTCGAGACGGCGACGTCGGAGAAGATCGCCGACAGGTCCAGGTCCTGGAACGCGCCCCGTCCCAGCACCTTCGACGGCACCTGTCCCGAGATCGCGATCACCGGCGCCTGATCCAGCCGGGCGTCGTACAGGCCGGTCAGCAGGTTGGTGGAGCCCGGGCCCGCGATCGCGAAGCAGGCGGCGGGCCGCCCGGTGAGCTTGCCGTAGGCGCTGGCGGCGAAGGCGGCCGCGCCTTCGTGCCGGATGCCGACGAAGCGCAGCTCACCTCGCTGCTCCGCGCGGCGGAGGGCATCGGCGAACCCGAGGTTGGAGTGGCCGACCATGCCGAACACGGTGTCGATGCCGTGGGCGACCAGAGTCTCGACGAGGACGTCGGAGACCGTACGCACCCGATCGCGGGGCGCGGGCAGCCGGACGTAGACCCCGTCCGCGCGGTCGTCGACGTCGTACGCCGCGACGGCATCGGAGAAGCCTTCCGGGGGGAGGCCGGTCAGCGGGTCGTAGTCGTAGCCGTGCCACGGGCACCGCAGCCAGCCGTTCTCGATCGACCCCTCGCCGACGGGTCCCCCTTGATGGGGGCAGCGGTTCTCCAGCGCGCCGAGCCGGCCCGCGCACCGGGTCAGCGCCACCGGCCGGCCGTCCACGACGGTGCTCCGGACTCTGCCTTCGTCGGGCACGTCGGTCTCCTCGACGCGGTGCCACGACGACTTCTCTTCTGTCCTGTCGATCACGGTGTAACGCCTTTCCGGCTCACGAGACTGTGCTTGTACCGTCCCCGCTGGGATCGATTCGTTACGGAGGATCCGATGGCAGATCTCGTGGCCACCCGCCGGTCGCTGCACGGCGTCGCCGAGCTGCTGCTGGCCGGTCCGCAGCACGCCGCGAGCGGCACCATCCGGCTGGCACCAAGCACCGGCGGCTTCGCGACGGTCGCCGCGCCGAACGTCCGGGTCGAGGGCGGAGTGATCTGGCACGGCGACCGGTCGGCCGGGTTGGACGGTCGCATCGTGACGGACGTCGCCGCTGCCCTCGGCCTCGCCGCCCGCGCACCTGCGGATCTCTACCGGGACGGCTCCGGGGTCGGGGCCGACACCACCCTGCGGGTGGACGACGCCGCTGCCGCCGAGATCGCCGCTGCCTTCGATCGGGGCGCCGAAGCCCTGAGCACCTTCCACCCCGCGTCGGTGCCGGTGCTGTGGCCCGAGCACTTCGACCTCGGCATCACGGTCGACGGCATCAACTACGGCATCTCGCCCGGCGACGACCTCATCGCCGTGCCCTACGCCTACGTCGGGCCACACGGAGAGTTCTCCGGCCCGTTCTGGAACGCACCGTTCGGCGCGGCCCGTCCGCTGTCGGAACTCGACGACTTGGTCGCCTGGTTCGCTGAGGGTGCACGCGCCGGCGCCGATCGGTAGACCCACCCCCGACCTCGCCCGACCTCGCCCGACCGACCCACCGACCCACTAACAAAGGGAGACATCTCGATGACCGACTGGGACTTCACCGGCCTGCGGGCCACCTTCATCAACTGCACGCTGAAGCGCAGCCCGGAGCCGAGCCACACCCAGGGACTCGTCGACCGCTCGGCGGCGATCATGAGCAAGCACGGCGTCGAGGTCGAGACGGTTCGTGCCATCGACCACCCGATCGCCACCGGCGTCTACCCCGACATGCGCGAGCACGGGTGGGAGAGCGACGCCTGGCCCGACCTCTACCCCCGGATCCTCGCCAGCGACATCCTCGTCGTCGCCGGGCCGATCTGGCTCGGTGACAACTCCTCGGTCACCAAGCAGGTCATCGAGCGCCTCTACGCCCTCAGCGGCGAGCTCAACGACAAGGGTCAGTACCTCTTCTACGGTCGGGTCGCCGGCTGCCTGATCACCGGCAACGAGGACGGCATCAAGCACTGCGCGCAGAACGTCCTCTACTCCCTCCAGCACATCGGCTACACGATCCCGCCCAACGCCGATGCCGGTTGGATCGGCGAGGCGGGGCCCGGACCGTCGTACCTCGACGCCGGCAGCGGCGGTCCGGAGAACGACTTCACCAACCGCAACACCACGTTCATGACCTGGAACCTGATGCACCTGGCGAAGATGCTCAAGGACGCCGGCGGCGTGCCCGGCTACGGCAACCAGCGCACCGAGTGGAACGCCGGCGCCCGCTTCGACTGGGAGAACCCGGAGTACCGCTCGTAACGACCCGGATCAGGTTCGCCGGGGCAGCGTCGCCCGGGACAGGACTGCTACTCCCACTTGACGAGGTCGGTGGCGATCGTGTCGGGCAGGATCCGCTTCCACTTGCGCCCGCCCGTGACGCCTTGCACACCCGCGCGGCGCATCAGCAGCTCGACCTGGTTGTTGCCGACCTAGACGCCACGTCCCAGGGTCAACTCGGCGTGGACGCGCTGGATGCCGTAGGTCCCCTTGGACTCGGCATGGATCTGTCGGATGAGGTCGGTGAGCATCGCGTGCCTGATGGCGCGCTCCGACGGTGCCCGGTCACGGTGCTCATAGAAGCCGGACTCGGAGACGCCCAGGACGCGGCCGGCGACTTGGACCGGGAGGTCTTCCGCGGCGATCACTTAGATCGCCGCATACCTCCTTTCGGGCTGGCCTCCTCCTTCAGCACATCGACGGCCCGCCGTGCGATCGTCAGCTCGGTCTCGAGCTCGGCGATGCGCTTTTTCGCCGCAGCCAGCTCGTCCTTCTCGGCCGTTGTTAGACCGGGTTGCTCACCGCGATCGATACGGTCTTGGCGGCGCCAGTTGTAAACCGTCTGGTCGCTGACATCGAGATCATGCGCGACGCTCGCCACGCTGCGTCCTTCGGCGAGCAGGTCGAGGACCTTGCGCCGGAACTCGGCCGGATAGCCCGGTCGTCCCATCTGAACCTCCTGGTGTCAGACACCACAATCCAGAAACTCAGACGCTGTGCAACCCGGGACACACCAAAGTCTCCGGACACCCCGGGGCGGTTCAGTCCTTCCATGGTGTCGCGCACCAACGGTGTCGGGTCCACTTCGCCCGCAACCTCCTCGCGCACGTCCCCAAGACCCACGCCGACATGGTCGCCGCAGTGTTCCACACGATCTTCGCCCAACCCGACCCCGAGGCCGTCGCCGCGGCGTGGGACGAGGTCCGCGACCAGCTCGCCACCTCGTTCCCCAAGGTCGGGCCGCTGATGGACCAGGCCAAGGCCAAGGTCCTCGCGTTCACCGCGTTCCCCAAGGCCCACTGGCGCAAGATCTGGTCCACCAACCCGCTCGAGCGAGTCAACAAGGAGATCAAGCGCCGCTCCCGCGTCGTGGGGATCTTCCCCAACGCCGCCGCGGTCATCCGGCTGGTCGGTGCGGTCCTCATCGACATGCACGACGAATGGATCGCCGGCGACCGCCGCTACCTCTCAGAGGAGTCCATGGCGCTGCTCAACAACCCCGTGGATACTGGTAATCACGCCGCCATCGAAAGCGGCGAGTAGGGCACCGAGGATCCCCTCAAAGCCCACCACCCCACGGGACTCTGTCTCAACCATGCCCGCCGGGTCTGGCGCAAGTGCGCTACTTCTCGACACTCATCGCTGGAACATTCGGCGCGCTGACCCCTCCCCGGGCATGGTGGTGGCTGCCGAGGTCATGATCGCTCTCATCGGGATGTCCACGGAGGTCGCATAACCTGCTGTTCCGGGTCGCCGGAAGTTGCCGCCGACGACTAGGACTTGTCACGCGGCGGCGGGAGGAGTGCCGTCGCACGACGGGACGCACCGCGGCCCGCTGTAGACCCCACGCTGGGTCTCACCAAAGCCTTTTCCGGTACGACAACCCCTTCAACAGCCTGAACGAGCTGTTGCCTCGTGACGAGACGGTCGCTCGCCCAATTCGGCGCGATAAACTCACACCCGACCTTGACAGGTTAAGAGCCGAGTTTCTCCCCAACCTGACGCGTTTGCGCCAGACCAATCCCATCTAGGCCTCGCAGGCAGTGCCGTCGTCGTCGCGGTCGAGATTGCTGTGATTGGCCCTGTAGACCCGCTTCGCGCGTCGGGTAGTCGACGGGCGACCGTAGCCTTGACGGACCTGCCTGGCTGCTGCGGCCCGGCTTTTAGCAACGCCATGGCGGTAGTCACGATGCAGCTGGTCGCACGAGGAGTAGCTGTGGCCGCCGACGGCTTCTGCGGGCGTGGACGACAGGACCACGACAGGAACAGATAGGGCCAGGGCTGTAAGCCCGGCGACGACAGAACGTTTCATACGACGACCGTGTCACGGTCCGTCCAGCCCGTCTTGCGAACGGCGAAAGTCGCGCTATCAATCACCGAGCGGAGGGCTTAGCCGGTCTAGAGCGTGGTGTTGACGATCGGGAGCAGGTCGTGGAAGGTGCGTCCGTTGGCGATCTGCCCGATGGCTTGCATGGACCAGCCGTTGCCGTCGCGGAACACCTTCGCCATGACCTGGGCGTTGTGTTGACCTGATCCGGTCAGCTCGTATCGCGCAAGTTCTGACTCGTTCGTGCTGTCCACCAGCCGGCAGGTGGCGTTCTCGATCTCGGCGAAGGTCTCGCCGGTGAAGGAGTTCACCACAAACACGATGGTGTGCGATTGGGGTGAGATTCGCTCGAGATCGACAATGATCGACTCGTCGTCACCATCCCCAATTCCCGTGCGATTGTCGCCCGTGTGAACGACGGCACCGTCGTTGCTCTTCAGTTGGCGAAACCAGATCGTGTCAACGAGCTGCCGCTGCGCATCGAAGATGAGCGCGGAGGCATCGAGGTCGATGGCCTGCTCCTTCTTCCCACCGAAGAGACCTTTCTTCATCCGGGCGTCCCAGCCGAGGCCCATGCGGACCCGAGTCAGTGTTCCTCCGCCGTTTTTCGTGAGGGACACTCGCTGACCCTTGGTTAGTGAAACGCTCACGATGCGAGTCCTTTCTGATGGCTAGCCTTCGCCAGCACACTAGAGCCATCGCTAGATCAAATCCGATGAATCACCCACAACCGCCGCGCCCCAGCCGCATCCGCTCTACGATCCGACCATGTCCCTGGGGAGGTGGTTGGGCAGCATCGCGTTGGTGCTCGGGATCTTCTCGCTCTTGGCGACGGGTCTGCTGGCTGGACTACAACTTCGTGCTGATCTCGACCTACTTCCCGAGGACAGCCGAGCCGATGAGTCGTCGCCAACCCCAACCTCCGAGCCGTCCCGTGTCGACGCACCATCGGATCCCGGCGCCGCTGAGCTCCTCGCTGCGATCGACAGGATTAATGTGGTCCCGCGACGCCCAGCGCTCCAAGGGTACGACCGAGACTGCTCTCCGGGAGATGGCTGCGTCTTCGGCACCGATTGGAACGACGACAACCGTGGCGCTCTCGGTCACAACGGTTGCGACACTCGAAACGACATTCTCGCGCGCGACCTCGACGACGTCGTCTACGAGGACGGAACAAACGACTGCGTCGTTCTAACCGGCTCGTTCGTCGAACCGTATACGGGACAGGCTGTTCAGTTCCAGCGAGCGGTGACTGACATCCAGATCGACCACGTGGTGGCGCTCGCCTATGCCTGGGACTTGGGCGCGGCTCATTGGCCGCTCCAGCGCCGGGTCGACTTCGCCAACGACCCACTTAACCTCGTCGCTGTCGACGGACCGTCGAACCAGTCGAAGAGCGACAGGGGACCCGGCGACTGGATGCCCGCCAATCAGGAGTACCGGTGTGCTTACGTCGAACGATTCGCGGCCATCTCCCTTCACTACGGCCTGCCACTACCACGCCGGGATGTGAGGGCTATGCGGTTGACGGCTACGACCTGCTAGGCCCCAATCTGGAGTTGTGCCTACGCGATCTCGATACCGAGGTCAGCGGCGATCCCGGCCAGTCCCGAGTTGTATCCCTGGAGGACTGCCCTGGCCTTCCATCCGCCCTGGTATCGGTAGATCTCCATGACGTTCACAAGTGTCTCGCTGACGAAAAGTCCCTCTGCGACGAATGTCGCGAGCGATGCCCCGGTCTGAAGCGAGGTGATCGTGCCTTCGAGTCGTCCAAGACTCGCCAAGGTCTCGGGCCCATCCCCCATGACAGCGACTGCGACGATCACCTTCGCAGCATCGGCGGGCAGTGCGTCGAGCACGATCCCAATCTGCCCGCGGTCCTCGACGGTCGACTCAGTCGGTTCAAGCAACCACAACGAGCAATCGGGCGAGCTGGCGTTGTTGAAGAACACGAAATGCTCCTCGCTCACCACTTTGCCGTCGCCGCCGACGGCGAAGGCCGACACGCTGACGTCGAGGTCGGCGTCCGGCCAGCGCAGTCCGACCAGCACGGCGTGCGTATCCTGCGCGCCGGCCGGCACGATGATGGTGTTGGCGCCCCTGATCAGTTCCACGTCATCCGTCCCGACTCATGTGAACGACAGCGCCCACTTCAGAGGATCGAGCACCCGGAACGGGGCAATCCCGCTCGGGTGAAGCTGCTCGTGGTCGGGCGGGCTGCCCAACGCCGACGCTGCGAAGAACCGGTAGTGCTGCGCGCGATCGCGGAGAGTCGACTCGATGAGCGGCACGCCCAGGCGGAAGAGCAGGGTCCGGACTTCCTCGTGAAGGAGATCGCCGTCGTGCTGGTCCCAGGTCGGGGAAGACAGGCTGGGGTCACGATGCATCGGCGACCCGGCCCGCGACATGATCTCGGACCATTGAGCGCTGGCCACATCACGCAACTGGTGCATGACATCGAACTTGGAAAGGATCAGCGCAACCGGTGGTGCGGCCAATGCGCCAGAGACGTGTTCGGCCATATGACCGAGGACGTTGTTGAGCGTGTCCAGCGGATCCCCACCGAGCTGCCTCGGTGCCGGGATGACGTCAGCGAGCACGGCGCGGATCTCGGAAACCTTGAGCGGGTCCACCATGACGAAGACGGCGTCCGCTCGGCTGAAGAATCGGAACTGACGTCGGTCCCGTTCGGCGAGCTCGAGATCCTCCCCCGCGACGTCCTTGAGCACCAGCACCCGAGGAACGGCCTGACCGTCGAACCGCTGCGTGAAACGGAACACCAGCGGCTCGCGCCCGGTCGAGGTCTCGATGGACATGCTCGAAGTCGGGGGCATCAGGCTGCGCTGCTCGAGAAGCGGCACCTCGTAGGTGTCATGGAATCGCCGCTGCGTGCTCCCGATCGGTTCCACCGCCGACTGCCACTGGCGCTCGGCGAGGATCTCCAGCTGCATGATGAGAGTCGCGACGAACAGGCTCTTACCCGTCGTGCGAGCGCCGGCCATCGCGATCGTCGTGACCCGCGCGTGGCGCCACATCGCCGGGATCTCGTAGCGACAGGTCGGGCACGCTTCCGTCGTGGTCACCACCCCACAGGCCGTGCACGTCCCTTGCGGCGGTCCTCCTGCGCGTGCCGGTGGACCAGGAACGACCGGTGGCCGCGACGTCACGCCGAAGCCTAGAGCGGAACTGGCCGCATCGTCGTGCTCTGCCTGGCAGGTTCCCGTGCAAATGAGAGCAACCGGGGCCGGCGGCAGTGTGCTGAAACACTGGGGGCACTGGCTCATGGCACCGCTCTCACAGAACGTTCCGCGGCGAGCGCTGCCGCCAAGGGCACAGCCCTGGTGCTCACCGTCGCGTCTCCGACGGCAACGATCGTCGCGAGATCCTGCAGATCGCTGAGGGCCGCAAGATCGTCGGCGAACCACTCGGGGCGCTCATCGGCTCTCAGACCCCATGCGGAGGAGCCCCAGACGACGAGGCGGACGTCGAGCTGAGGGTGTCGTTCGATGGCAGCGCGGGTCGCCGCGAGGTCGGAGGGGACACCGCCGAGAACTGCCACCAAGGTTCCGCCCGAGCGCAACTGCTCAGCCGCCTGACTGATCGCCGGCGCAAGGTGCAACCAGGACGGCGGGGCGTCACTGCTGCGCGCCGCCCCGATCGCGCCCTCGGGGTAGTCGCTGGAAACTGCGACGGGGACGATTCCACCAGCACTCGTCACCACGCAGCCTTTCGGCTGCCGGTTCATCCACTCCTGGGTGACCGCGCCGACCATGACGACCAGGTCGGCGACCTCTGGGCGTGCGAGGCGGGTGACCATCGACACCGACCCGTCCAGCGCCAACACCCATGGCAGCGAGGACGCCGGCGTGGTCGATGCGAAAGCCTCCCGGAAGGCGTAGGTGCCGGCGGCTCGCCAGCCGAGGCCGCCGTTCGTGGGGTCCGGGTTCTGACCTCCCCCACCGAGAATCGACGGGACCGTCACCGTGATGGTCGATCCCACCACGATCTGCGCGAACTCGACCGAGCGCTTCGCGCCGACATCGACCGCCGAGATCACCAGGTGATCAGGATTCGGTCCGGCATCGGCGCGTAGGGCTACCCCGACCCGGGTGTCCGGCGGGATCAGCCCACCGTCAGCCGCCTCGACCATCAGCGTCACCGTTCGCGGTGTCGGCGGGATCACCGCCTCAATCGGGGATTGACGGGGCACCTGGGCCTGTACGCCGCCCTCGTAGACCCGGAGCACCACGCCGCTGTCGGCTCCCACTCCCGTGACGCTCACGCGCAGTGGAACGACCGCGATCGACACCGACTCGCCTCCGCTGAGTTCACGCATGCCTAGCTCCTCTTTTGTTCCGCAGTGTTCCAAGCCTGGACGAGCAGCCCGGACACCTTCATTCGAACGCGAATTTGCTGCTGCCATTCGGCCAGGCTCCAAACCCTCGCAGGTGGCGGCGGATCGTCGTCCAACTGGCGTATCACCTGCGCGAGCGTCTCGGTGGCCACCCGGTACAGGTAGGAGTTCGACGCGCGCACGCCGACACCAACAGCGAAGGGCGAGTCGAGGTACTTGGTGTCGCCAACGGCAGCGACACACGCGCTCTCAAGCAACCTGATCAACTGGCGGTCGGACCTAGCGAGAAACGCACGCGCGACGTCGGCCTGAGGAATGGCCGGAAGCGCCGCCACGACCTCCGCACGGCTTTCGAATCTGAGGCGAGGCTTGTCGAGCGCGGCCTCCATCGCCACCACCCAGTCCTCGACCAAGTCGGAGGTGAGGCCACGCTGGTTCTCGGCGTCGGAGGACGCCTGCGCTGGCCAGGCGGGCGAAGGAGGTACCTGCGGCAACGGCGATGACAATGCTGGCGAAGCGCTCACGTCCGACCAGGACGCGCGGCGGGTCGACACGACAGGGGCTTCAACTACTGGTTGAGCGACCGCTTCAGCGGCAGGTGGCTCGACGACCGGTGGATCTGACTTTCGCCGGATGTCGACCTTACCCGGCTCAGCGACCGGAGCCGCGGTCCTCAGGTCCGGTGGGCTCGGCTGCGCAGCCTGCACCGAAGGGTGCGGGTTGGGCGGCGGCAACAACCGGTCCCATTCCGCGGGTTCGAGCCCCTCGATCAGCTTGGTCCGAGCGGCGGCGACCCGGGGATCATCCGTGCCGATCCGGTAGCTGTCGATGACCCGCAGGATCGCGGCTGCCTCCTCACGACGGGGCGGATCGAGCTCGAGCAACGCAGTCGCACGCTGGATTGCGTTGTCAGTCTCGACACGGATCGCGTCGATGTTGCGGGCAGACACCGACCACCGGCGGTCAACCGCATCGTCCCAGACGAGCGCGCCAGCCATGAGGAGCACGATCCGGCGCTCGAGGAGCGGGCCGGGGGCGGCCACGCCCCACCCCAAGAATCGGGCCTTGACCACGTCTTCGCTCGCACGCCACCAGTCGTCGACGATGGCGTTCAGGGCCTTGGGCCGCGACCGTTGAGGGCCGAAACGGAGCACCGCCTCGGTTTGCTGATCGCGGTCTTCAATCGCCAGGTCGGGATCCAGCAGCTCGGCGGCCGCCAGCGCCCACAGCGGGTCCTGGTAGTCGGTCGACGACTCCGCACTCATTGCCGCGACGTCTCGGAGCAGGTCGTCAGCCACGTCGACGCCGTACTCTGCGACCGCTTCCCTGAACGGGGCGATCAGATCCGTAGCCCAGTCAGCCTCGACGACGGCTGATCCGTCTGGGCGGACCCACGAACCGCCCGCCCGCGAGAAGGTACCGGATGCGTCGATCACCGTCACGTCGGGACGGTCCCGAGCCCAGGCCGCCACTACGCCGGCGTCGTCCCGGCGAACACCGATCAGGCGGATGTCGGAACCGCGGAGCGCGTCGAGTGCATCGGCGCGGCACCAGGTCGACCACGCGTTGTCGCCATCCGAGCGAGGGTCGCGCAGGAACGTCACCGATCCAATCCAGAACGCCGCTTCTTCTGCACTGTCGACCAGAAGAACGACCGTCGGGGCTGGATCTGCTTGATGCGGGAAGAGCGCCTCCGCGAGCACAGCGAGGACGTCGAGCTTGCCACTCTGTGCGAGGAACCGAGCCACGTTGGGTCGAGTCACCGCCGCACCAGGTCGGAGTGCAGAAGGAAGCGTCGCGGTGCGGACGCTCTGGGTGCCGAAGGGCACCAGCCAGTCCGGGGACCGCCAGTACTCGATCGCGGTCAGGTCAGGCTGGCCCAGGCAGACGGCGGCATGCACGAACACATTGCCTGGACGCCCTGTCGCGTCGACGCCGGCCGGAACCGAGTGGACGAGAAGCATTCCCTGTTTGTCGAGTCGCGACGTCAGCGACCGGGAACGCCGCTCGAGCTGCTCAGCGGTAGGGAAGTTGCCGAAGTCATCAGCGTCCATCCTGGTGTCAACGCCGGTGAGCATGCTGTCGGCATAGGCCCTGGCTTCTGGCGAGGAGGCGAACTTGACTCCCCACCCTCCCGGGCTGCCATCACCCAAGTCGGCGGAGGTGTAGGCGATCTGCCACCAATCCGCCATCACTTGATCCTCAGCTGCTCAACCGGCGGGTCCTTGATCGCGAGTCGCTGCTGCTCTGCGTTCGAGAGGATGGCGAGGACGCGGACGTAGCTTCCAGGCACGCGGCCCCGACTAGGGTTAGGACGAAGATCGACCTCCTGCTCGTGCGGTTGGTCCTTCGACGGTGTCCACGTCCATTGGACCTTGAGCTCACCGGTCGCACTCGAGATCGGGAGCCGGTCGGGGTTGAAGAACAAGCCGAAGCTCACTTCGTGATCCCAGTTCTCCTTGGACTCCATCCGAAGGACGTGCAGGCCACTCTCCGGCGCGGCGCCTCGCCGTACGCGACCGCCCCCCGGCGCCGTGATCTGGTATCGGATTTGTCGGAGGCCCGGGTACTCGACTGCGACCGGCTTGGCCAGGACTGCCCGATAGTCGGAGTACGACGTCGACACGGCGTACACCATCGCTGGGTCTGCGTGGAGCACTCCGTTGGGCAACTCGAGGCCACCGAACTTGCGGTAGTTCTCCTGAGTCAGCTCAGCGACCGGGGGCTCTATCTCAGCGTCGAGCGGCACCCCGAGAGGCTTCACGTAGACCCGCACGAGATCGACTGCGTCTGGCCACTCCAAACTCAAAGCCTTTGTGTCGACTCTGTCGATGAGGCGGAGGCCGACAACCGGCTCAGGAGGACGGCTCCTGACGAACGTCTTGCCCGCCTTCATCTTCAACTGGTCGAGAACGGTGACCGGGACAGACCGGCCGCGGGCGGAACGGTGACCCCACCGCACGCCGCGCATCCACGTCCGCCCTCCCTCCCGACTGGTGGGATTGATGAGGAGATGGGCCCGGGTGAGACCCGCAATGTCGAGCGCCGGTGCGGTCGAGGTTCGCCTGGCGTTCGAGCCCGGCCTGCGGTTCGACGTCGGTCATGTCAGATGTCGACGCTGCCGGACGCGGGCGAGGTCCATGAAATGTCGAGAAGCGAGGAGTCCAAAGCAGACGACTCCACGGTTAGGTCGTTGACCGCTTCGATCACGGCCGGCGTCTCGACGAACCGCGAGACATGCGGCGAAACGCCGTGCCGCGTCTGACCGTCTCCGCCAACTCGCTCGACCCGCGCGACCGCGCGATACTCCAAACGCTGCCCGGACGGCGACTCGTGATGGGTGAAACCACCCTGCACGACACTTTCCAGGCGTCGCGTCGGCTCGAAGCCGGTCACCCGGTCGGAATAGGCTGCCTCGATCCACATCACGTCGACCGCGACGTCGTCGGCAACGTGCCAGCGACCCACGACCTGCCCCTCGTTCGCCACGATATCGAAGCTCGACGGGGGCAACACCATCAATCCCCGGGCGTGCAGCACCGGCTGCGCCGCCTTTGCGGACCCGATGTCGCCACCCACGCTCGCCCACACCTGGACGTGTTGATAAGGATCCTGACGCGGGTTCTCGTCGATGATGCTGAGCGACGTCGTCGCGGCGATGACGTCCTTGTTCGGGGTATACGGTTCGCCGTCCATCGCTGCCACTACGCGGTAGACCACCACCGACGGATGTGCGGCATCCGCCGGTGGCCACGAAACCCGGATCCGGTCATCCTCGAGCGCGAAGGTCAACGTGGCGACGTCACCGAGCCCGGGTTGATCACCCCATGCGTACTCAGCGAACCCCGACATATCGACCTGCCCCGCGTCGCGTTCCACGGGGGCCGTGGCAGGGGCGGGCGCCGCTTCGGTGACGCCGGGGATGTACGTCGCGGGCTGCTCGCGCAACGGAGCAGCTGCCGGCGCGGACGAAGGCGTTGGAACCGCCGGCTGCTGCGCGGTAGGCGGCTCCGGCGGCGACAGGTCCTCGGAGGCCTCACTGCGCCCCTTTCGAGACGGTCGTGCTTCGTGCTCGACCAGGACGGCAGGCACCACCGGTGCACTCTCGGCAGCGGCGCCAACCACGTCCTCCCAGGCCGCGAGCAACGCTTGAGGGTTGGCCAAGGCGAGCGTGGCAGCCACCTCGCGAGAATGGACGTCCAGAGCGGCGATGACTATGACGTCGCGAGCATTGAGGTCGGTGGCACCGCGCGCAGCGATCCACGCCTGAGCTCGCTCGACGCGTTCGTTCACCGTACCCACGAGCTACCAGCCTCCAGTCCTGCTGCGATCCCACGACGGGATGCCAGTATCGGGCGAGGCCCCGCTGCCAGTAGGGGCACCCCACGGATCCGGGCTCGACCCCTCTTCGTCGACGGGTGGTGTCCCGACTACCGCGGTGGGCTCAAGGTCGTCCCGCGGTCCGGCCTGAGCGACCTCAATGACGCATCCCACAAGGACCAGCACAGACGCGACGGCCGTGATCCACAGGGCCGGTCCGGCCGCGAGCTGTCCTTCGACACGTTGGTCGGTCCAGGTCGCAATCGAGTCGCTCGCGTTGGCAACCTTGCTATAGATGATTGCCGACGACACTGCGACGAGCATGAGAACCGTCGCCACGCCGCCGAGGAGCACCGCCTGCCGCCGCGCCGCAAATCTGCCCGCGTACAGACCGCTCAGGACGAGAGCGGCGGCGAAGGCGCCGAGCACAACGCCGCCCAGCACAGTATCGATCGGAGACGCCTGAAAGCTGTCGTCGTACTTCCCATCGACCGTCGCGGACACCACGACCCAGGGGAACACGAGCGCTGCGATCACCAGCCCAGCGCTGGCCCACCAAAGGTAGGACGCAGTCGCAAGCTGCGGCCGCCATGCCCCGGGCGGAGCTCGATAACCGGCGCGCGCCGCCTGTACGAACTCCCACGAAGCCCACGCCCAGGGTCCGACCACCGGCAGGAGCAGTCCAAGCAGCAGCGCGACCCACACGGGGCGGGAGGCGAACCGAGCAACCACGAACGCGACTGCGAGCGAGTAGGCGAGCAGCCCGACGGTCCAAAGCGTACCGAGAATAGCGAGCGTCCCCCAAGGCAGCTCCATGTCACATCACCGGGTGGCTCGGTTGCGGCGGAGGAGGTTTCTCGCCTCCTGACGGCTGCGCAGGCGTCGCACCTGAAGCGGTGATCGAAAGATCCGTCGGACTCACCCCACGGCTGCGCTGGGCCACGACGACCGACCCCCCGAGCCGACCGCTCCCGGCACCAACCCAGGTGCCATCGACTATCCATGGTTGGCCAGCGGCGCCGAGATGGGTGAAGACAGCCTGATCGAAGACATGACGATCATTCGGGTTGGCCCGCAGACCCGCAATGAATTGCTGATAGGTCACGGCGGCCGGTGAGCCATTGCTCGCCCGCGTTCGGATCGTGGCCGACAACTGCTCCACCAAGTTCAAGGGATGGCGCTCAAGCGTGTCGGTGACCTGCGCGCGCAGACTCGCCAAAGAGCCGTCACTCGGTCCACGCTCGGCGATCGCCGAGCTCCAGGCCGACAACAACGAGCGGTCGCTGCTGCCCTGGTCGACCCAGAGTGCGTCGGGCTGTTCCCGAACCTCGAACGCACGCGTGCCAAGACCTGCGGGTGTGTCGGCGAGGAACGCCTGCCAGCTCGAAGTCAACCAGCCGACCTTGGAAATCTCGTTACGCAGGCGCGCGGCAACCTCGTCGAGCACCGCTGGCTGCGGTTCGACCTGCCCGAACGCGATACACCGAGGAAGGCCGGCCCCGAGCGGAACCGCGACCGTGTCGCCCGCCGTCAACCGGCCGTACGGCGCTGACGTGAAGACCCCGAGAGCTCGGGTCCAGTCGACGTATTGCCGATAGACCCGGATCAGGCGGCGCAGGTCGATCAATGCAGCAGCGAGATGCCTCTCGAGCAACTCCGTTCGTTCCTGCAGCTGTTGGCGCTCGTGGATCAACGCGAACAGCCGTCGCTGCCCGTTGATGAAGACGATCAGAGATGCGACGAGCCACCCGACGGCGATCCCGACGATCACGCCGGTGCCGATCAGGACTCCCAAGATGCTTAGTGCAATCAAGGCGCCGACCACGGCGCCGCCCAGGACGGCGGCGAGCATGATCCATCGCAGCTTGGACGCAAGCCTGCGCTGGGTTCGGTCGATGTCGTCGGGAAGTTCGACCGCCCTTCGTGCCTCCTCGAGCTGCCGAACCAGATCGGCGATCTCTTCCCGGGTTCCTGCGAGGGCGCCTCCAATCCGGAATCCGACCTGTCCGGTGTAGGTCCGCTCCCGCTCAGTGCGCCACTTCTCGAGCCGGGTCCTGTCCTCGACCGCCGCTGCGCGCAGCATGGGGCTGTCGTCGGCGACTCGTTTGAGCTCACCTGCCAGTGCACACGCACTGATCTGGTCGGCCGGCTCGACGCGCCAGCCGCGGATGTTGGCGGCGACCGCACCGGACGGCTCGAAGAGGCCCGCGGCTGCTGGAACGACGACGGCAGGGTCTGCGATCACGCCGCGGTGCGAGCCCACTGCAACGGCGGGTATCTCGGCCACCCTGGTTTCGCCATCGAGCAGGGTCGAACGCCCGCTGACGAAGTCTTCCCAGAAGCCGGAGAGGTCGGCAGCTGACTGCTGGGCGTTGCCGGCGGGTCCGATGCGCGCTGCGACGTTCGCGGCGAGTTCATCGACCTGGCTCCAATCGGCCGGAGTGCCGTCGGCCCGAAGGCCGCGAACGACCACCTCGTACTCAGAGTCCTCGCTCCCGAAAACGGCGCGGTTTGCCGCTCCGGCGATTCCGGTGGACACCTTCCGCACGACTGCTTCGGCCCAGGCACGCGGGGCATTGCGCAGCGACGCCCAGAGGAACCCGAACAGCATCTTCAGCGCTTTGAGGAGACCAACCTTCGTCGTCGCTCGACGTGGCGGCACCGAACGCGCATTCGGCATGACGTAGCTGTGCTTCTCCAGGAGCTGCTGGGCCGCACCGGCTACCGCGGCGAACTCGTTCTCCACAGCCCAGGCCCGTTCGTTGCCCAGCAGCGGCAGTGGGTATCCGCCCTCAAACGAGAGCAGCCTGGACACCAGCTCCTCTTCGACGCGCTCGGCCGCCATCAGGCGACTGAATGCTCGAAAGAGCGTGACCTGCGCTCCCGGCAACGGCGGAGTATCGTCGATTGGCGACCCATTCGCGTGCGCCCATGCACCCGCGATGGTGACGACCGCCGTGAGCAGGTGCGTATCCAGGGTGCCTTGATGTGCGTCCGATGCAAGCCGCTCGACGCCGGACCCTGGCGCCAGGGAATCCTCCGGTGCCACCACGATGTTGTGCCAGCCGAGCCAGGCCACGTTGGCAGGGAGCTGCGCTCCCTGCAACGTCGCTCCGATGACCTGGCACTGCACGGTCGCTACTTGCGGCAGCGTGGTTGTCACCGCCGTAAGAACGTGGCTGGCTGTCTCGGCGTCCGCGACTGCGACGTCGTTGCGGAGCCAACCGACCGCTGCCACGCGGGCCCGGGTGATCCCTACCTGATCAGCTAGGTGCGACTGGAGCGCGGCCGCCCGGGCGACACCACCTGCGATGATGTGGGCGGGAACCCGGAAGTCATCGTTTCGGACGGCAGCCTCGTCGACAACTACCACGGTCGTGATGACACCGGCTGCCGACCAGTCCGTGAGCACGTCGATGATGGCGGCTGCAACGGGACGTGGCGCGACGATGACCGCGAGTTCCTGGGTGCTCATCTCACATCTCCACCGGGGGACCGGTCGGGGGAAGCCCGTTGCCGATGGCCGGCGCCGCAGACGCAGTCCGGACGAGCTCGTCAATCTCGCTGAGCACCGAGCTAACCAGCGGGGCAATTGTCACAAACCGGACCCGTGAGACACCTTCGGAGTCGTAGAGCGCGGCAGGAGAATCGACCCGTCCCAGCTTGCGGCCGTAGTTCGCACCGGTTCCCTCCGTCAGCATGTCGCTCGACAACCATTGCTGGAGGTTGGCTATCCATTCACGCGCCTTCGTCCGACGGTCCTCGATGCTCAGTGCTCCGGCGTTGGCCACGACGGGTGACTGATCTGCACCAGGCAGGGCGCCGTCCCTCAGCCACGAATCGATGTTCGCAAGGCCCGCGAAACCGCCGAGCGCGTCTCTGATTCCGGGTCCGTTCGCGCTGGCATCCCAGATGCGGCGTAGCGCGCGGAAGGGCGCCAGCGCGCGCAGAGCCGGGTCGCGGTTCGCCTGCACCAGCGCCAGCGTGTAGCTCTCGAGTGCGACGGGGAGCCAGTCGACGGCCTTGATCTTGGCCGGGTCGGTCAGCATCGGCCACACCAGTGGGACCCACGTGCCCGCGTCAGCGTCCCGGACCACCACAGGATCACTGGCCGAGCCGGTGCGCACCAGACCAGTGAGCCGGCCGACGTACCACCCGGCGACCAACGCCCGCAGCTCGGCCGGGCTGAGCGGCAACGACGCAGGTAGAGGACGCGTACTCTTCCACCGCCACAGGTCTGCTCGAGCCGCATCCGGGACAGTCTGGAAACGCTTTTGCACCGTGTCGAGGAGCGAGCTGAAGACGACCGGTGAGTACTTCGGATAGGAACCGAAGATGGCGATGCGCGACTCAGTGGCGCCTTCCCCTGTCGCGTCCTTGAGCGACCGGAGCACGGTCTCGTCAAGTGTTTGGTCCGCCTCTAGGCTGGCCCGAATGCGCTGCACCACTTCGTCGTCCTCGCGAAGGCCGAGCTTGCTGATGACGTAGGTGTAGGTGAGCGACTTTCCGGGGTGGATCGCCTGGATCATTCCGGGGTCGACCCCCACGAGCGGCCGGGCCATGCGTAGAGCCTCGATGAACTTGCGTGCGAACTCGTTCTTCCGTGCCTCCAATACGGGAAGGGGCAAGGTGCCGTCGTTGAGATACTCCCCGATCGACTCGCCGCGGTAGACGGCGAACGGCTCGCCCGGACGCTCGATGTACAGGCGCGCGCGGTCGAGGAGAGCAGATGGACCGAAGTGAAGACGGTACGCCGCTACGGCCCGCGGGGTCGGCTCTCCGGTCTCCGCGCTGTAGGTGAGTACTGACGCCCGCCAGCGACCCGTCGTGTCGATCACGGGGATCTTGCCGAGCTGTCCTCCGGTTGTCGGCCACTCGCCCCGGATCACCTGTCCGATGACCTCGCCGAGGGCGTCGGCGTACGGCAATCCGTGGCCGGCGCTCCGCGCGACATGATTCTCGTAGAGATCCGGGAACTCGCTCGCAGTCGTCAACAAGATCTCGTTCTCTGCGTGGGCGAATCGAGTCGGCACGTGATCGGTGTCATCGGGCCACTCGCGGTAGACAGACGTCCGCAACTGAGCAAGGCCGGCCTGGACCTCGGTCGAGTCGCGGGATGCCTCTAGCTCCTTGAGGACATGGCTGACGGATCGTTCGAGGGGCCCGAGCACGTCGGACTTGAAGGACTCGAGCAGCGCCGCCGTAAAGCGCGCGCCTGCCGTCTGCAGCACCCTGCCCGCACTGGTTGTCAAATCCCCGGAGATGAGGTCGATCAACTCGTGTCCGGCCGAGATCGCCGCCTTCCGCAGTGCCTGGATCCGGGTGCTGGTCGCTGGGTTGATTGCGAGCGGATCGAAGGCGTTGGGGTCTGGGGCGGACTGCAGCGTGTTGATGATGACGTCGAGATGACTCTGCAACCGCAGCACGATCTCGCGCGCATAGGGCAGGCCAAGCAGCCTGACTCCGTCGATGACTTCTGCTACCACACGCCTCTCGAGGTCAGTGCCGAACCGATCAGTCCACCCGTAGGCGGCCTTTCCGAGTGCGTCGCGTGCCGGCTCGCGGAAGTGGGGCAACCTGCTGACGACGGCGTTGTACCAATCCGACGCCGCCGCCGACGGCGTCGCGTTGATCATGGCGACGGTCTCTGCGACCACGCGGCGGGTTTCCGCGCGCACGAAGTCGGAGTTCATAGCGCCCGATCGGAACCATTCAGCCGGGTCATTCCCAGCCTGCGGCAGACTGAGCCGAGTGACTGTTTGGGGCCACAACGCGTCGGCCTTGGCCTTCAGCTGCTCTGTCGAGGACGTTGTGGAGCCACGGTCCTCATGTCCCCGCATCAGCCGATCCGCAGCGCTCCTGGCCAGCCGCTGGGCGGCATACTCTGCATAGCGATCGCGGCCGAGACTCAGGCTTGCGTAGCCGAACGAACCCCAGGCAAACGTCTCGGCCTGCGTGCCCCAGCCGAAGGAGTCGACCTCGGTGGGCGGAGGCGTCGGGTTGCCCACAGTGTGCGCGACGTAACTGTTCTGAACGTCCGACAGCATGAGGGCAGCGAGCGCGCGGCCGATGCCGCGGTAGATCCCGATGGTCGTGCCGTCGCCGAAGACCGCGCCATCTCCACCGATCGTGGATCCGATCGGGAAGACGCGAGCGAACGCAAACGGTGGGACTTCTGTGATCCCGAGGGCGGTCAGCAGGTCGGCATCGGCTTCGTGGGCGGCGCCGGTCTGGGCGGCGATGATGTCACCGATCGCGCCGAGAGCGTTCCCTTCAACGCCGAGGCGTTCATCCTCCTTCAGCGCACGGAACACATCTGCGGTGAAGAGGAACGCCCCCATCGCGCGGGAGTCGATCCCCGGGAGGCCACCGATCAGGCGGGCAACGTCGAGAAACATTGAGGCGCCCGAGCCACCGGCCATTGAGCCGATGACGATCGGGATCACGTCGCCACCCTGACTGACCTGGGCCCGACGGGACGCGCTGATGCCTTGCCACGGGTCGGGCTTCTGCAGGTCCTCGAAAGCCTGCTTCAGCACCGTCTGGATGTCGGAAAGCCGCGTCAGCGTCAGTGTCCGCCCGACCGCCCGAAACTGACCAGCCCCTTCGGTCACGGGAACCGCGCACTTCGCCGGGCTAGGCACCCAGCCGGCGACCGTGTCGAGTCGACCCGCCGCTGCCTGAAACAGCTGGGTCGCTGCGCGGTCGTAGGTATTGCCGAGAGAGCTGACCGATAGATAGCGACCACCCATGTCGCGAACCGATCCGAGCGGCCCCGGGCCCTTGTCCGGCGTGGTTGGAACGTCGATGTGAACGAACTGCCATCCATCCGGGAGTTCGGTGGTGCCGTCCGGTCGCAAGTCGGCCAGCAACTGGTCCTGGATGAACCGGATGGTCGCTCCCCCGGAGCCGCCGCATCCCACGATCAGAAACCGTCGCATCGGTTACCCCGCCTCTTCTCTCCGTCGTTGTTGATGAGGATCACCAGCCGCCTGTGTTGCCCGACCCACCAGGAGGTGGCGGTGCCGGTGGAGGTGCCGACGGCGTGCCGCCCCAATCGGAGCCGCCGTCCCAGCCGTCTTGGCCGCCCGCTCCACCAGCCGGCGGGGAAGCGCCGCCCCACCCTCCGCTGTTGTCAGGGGGTGGGGGCGCCGAGTCGGACGATCCGCGGGCTAGTAGCCGTTCGCGCAGCGTTGCGACGACGTCAGGCATGCGGTCCTTGGCGTCCGACATAAGCCGGTCGAGCCCATCGGCGCGCTCGTTGGTCAGCACGACAAGTTCGGCCGCGGCTTGAGCTTCCGGACCGCTGAGAACGACTATCCACGACCCTGCGACGCCAGTCGGCAGCCATGCATCCAACTTCTTGGTGCTCGCGCGCGCGTGGGAGGACGCCGCTCCCCTGCCGTCGAAGTGCGCGACGACGTAGCCAGCTGCTCCTGGGTTCAGTCCGATCTTGGAGTCGAGCTCGCCCCCGCCGGTCAAGATGGCGTGGCGTCGGTTGCCAGAGAGGAAGGTGGAGTCCATCGCGGTCGCTTCCAGTGAGAGGTCGCCGCTTGCCGGGATGAAACGTCCGTCGGCGCCGACGACTCCGCTGAGGCGGCCGACCAGCAGGGAAGAGCCGGGAATGCCCGCGGCAAGCCATTTGACGAAGTACAGGAGGAGGAGCGGGATTAAGATGCCGGCGGCAGTGATCAGGATCAACAGCCCCACGAACGTGTCCGTGTCTCGTGGACGCTCCAATGCCAAGGTGTAACGCACCTGCACGGGCAGGGCGACGTCGTCGGCCTCGCCGTCGAGGGGGTGGGTCATCACGGTCACGACGCCCGTCGCCTCGCCGTTCCCGAGCGCATCAAAGTCAAGGGAGAACGGGAGCTCGCCCTCGACGCCCTCGAGCACCTCGATACACGTGTCCTGACTGTGCGCCTCAGACGTCAAGGATGGTGGTTCGACACCCTCAGGCAGTGTGGTGGACTCCGCCTCCTCCGCCAGCCATACACAGCCGGGACCTGCAGCCGCGATCGTCCCGGTCACGCCTTTCAGGTCGTCGAGCCTGCCTAGGTCGATCACCTGGTCGAGCACGGATGGGTAGTCTGCAGGTGGAACGATCATCACCGGCACTTCCACCGACTGCGGTTGCAGCGCCGTCCCTTGACCGCCGCGAACACCCTTCGTTGTCAGATCAAGTGTCAGCCGCACGCTCGCCGGACCGATCGGCACGTCGGTCAGGTCAACGGTCTGGGGGGTCTCGATCGCCGCGCCCGAAAGGTAGAGCCTCTGACCTTGGTCGTCGACCAGGATCGGGCGTGGTTCCTGTCCACGCAGAATCAAGTCGGCGGACAGGCGTGCCCTGCCACCAAACTGATCTGCCGGAATGACTTCGCCAGTGCCGAGCCGCGTGAGCGCAAACTGCGCCTCGCCGGTCTCCCCGGTCACCCACTCCACGTTCTCGGGGCCGCCCCAGGCCGGCACAACATCGCCGGTCAAGTGGATCCGCGACTGCGAAAGGCCGCCGGGCCGATTGGCATCAGGATCAACGAAGACCAAGGACCACTCCCCGACCCAGCCACCGTTGCCGTCGCGGACGAGATCCAGTTCAATCGAATTCTCCGAAAGCCACGACCCTTTGACGACAACATCGCCCACTCGTTCATCTTTCACCTGCTGATCAGGCACGAAACGGAGCGGCTTCGCCAGCCCGCTACGCGTGAGGTAAACCTCCTTTGGGCCTGGGTCGGCGGTAGCAAGGATATGAACCGAGCTGATCGAGTCGTCGAGAACGAATATGTGGGCGAAGTTTTCACAGTGGCGCCCGAAATCCCGGGGGCAGAGTTGTTGATCCTGCTCGATCGGCGCCTGTCTGGAGCTAGCGAACTCGTCGAACGCGAAAACAACCCATCCAAGTCGTCTGCCTGGACGAAGAGACCTGGGCTCACGTCAGCGCCGTCGGTGCAGGCAGGTCCGCCCTTACCATTCTCTCCGGTCGCGAGGCCCCCCATGAGGTCGAAGTTGGCGTCGTCACCGGGCGCCTTGAGTCCGACGGCGAGCGTGATCACGTCCGCAGCCCTCAAACTGGCGGCAACGCCGCGCGCTCGACAGAGATCCTCGATGCCGGCGCGCTCCGCAGCGTCAACATCATCCTGGGTCGTCAGGTTGCCGTCGTGGTATTCCTTGCTGTCACCGTAGTCATCCAGTTCCGCGTCATTCTCGCGATAGTCGAGTTGGTAGCTGCCATCGCTGAACCAGACCCAGGCCTGGCAGTGGCGGGACTCGCCCTCGGCTCGGTCCGACAGTGAATCCCGCGCCCCGTTGGCCGCAACCCAGTAGTCGGTCTCCCAACCATGGACGGCATCCCGATAGCTTTCGAGGTGGTCGTTGATCCTTGAACCTTCCGCCACGGAGAGCGGGGCCCAGTCGCGGGTGACCTCGTAGTTGACGTCAAAGCCGGCGATCGCGACGCTCATGTCGGCACCAGTCGCGTCAGCGAAGTCCACCAGCCGCTCGATGAAGTACTCGGCAGCATCGACACGGGCGTTGTCGGGGTCGGTGTCCTGGAGTGACGCCGACCTGTCGATCACCAATAGCACGTCGGTCGGGTTGCCCGATGTGGCACAGGACCCCAGTCGCTGAACTGGACCGTCGATCGATGGGTCTGCAGCGGCTTCTGCAGGTGCGACCAGCACAATGCTCGACGCGATGGCGCCGAACGCGAGCGCCAGCCTGGCGGTCACCCGTTGCTCCGTGAGACGACATCTGCCACGTGGTACGCATGCAGTGCGACGGCTGCGAACGCCCAGACCAGAACGAGCATCCGCAGTGGCAATGTCACCCCGGACGGGGTGTACCAGGAGCCCGCGCGCCGTCGGCTATCGGAAACGAAGAAGACGGCGACGAGGCCGATCGCGACCGGTCCTGCCAGGGACCATCCAATAACGCCGAGCGGAATCCCTTCGCCGATGAACCACAGTGCGGTCGAGACAGCGACCACGGCCAGGGCCGCGAGCAGCCAGACCAGGGGGGCCGAGGTCACGCCCGTCGACGCTGACGCGGAGTTGTCGCCGTCCCATCCTGGCTGCGGTGCGCGAACGGTCTGGCCGTCAGTTGGATCGGCAGCCGAGGTCCAGCCGGTTTGCTGCCCGCTCCCGGGCTGAGACTGACCGCCCCAAGAATCTCCCGTGCCTGATCCTTGGGACTGGTCGGATCCCCATGACCCGCTGGAGCCCCATCCGCTCACGGCAAGGCCACCGTTTCCGGCTCGGGCTCGGGTTCCTCGGAGGCGGCCTCACGAGCGTTCCGACGCACACTCATCCCGAAAGCGACAGCGATGAACGCGACTCCGATCAGGCCGGTCACGATCTCGGGGATGTGGTGTCCGATCGAAACCAGCAGGATGATCGCTAGCGCGCCGATCGCCCACATCGCACCGTGCTCGAGATAGACGTAGTCGGAGAGCGTGCCCTTCCGGACAAGGTAGATCGTCAGGGAGCGGACATAGAGAGCACCAACGCCGAGCCCGATGGCGATCAGGATCGCGTCGTTGGTCACCGCGAACGCGCCGATCACGCCGTCGAAACTGAAGCTGGCGTCAAGGACCTCAAGGTAGAGGAACAGGAAGAATGCGGCCTTGCCGACAGCCACCGTCGCTGGACTACTCCCAGATACCGACCCCGTCGTCGCTGTGCCGGTCTCGACGGTGACGTCCTGCTCTTCGTCTTCGTCGTCGACGTCCACGTGGAACGCCTCGCCCAGGCCGTTGACGACGAGATAGGTGAGTAGTCCGGCGAGACCCGAGGTGAGGACCGCGGCCTCGTGCTCGCCACCGAAGAGCTTCGCGGCTCCGAAGAGGGTCGAGACCGCGACGATGACCTCAAGTGCCTCGAGCTTCCCCGCCCTCTCGAGAGGCTTCTCGATCCACCGCAGCCAGTGGACGTCCTTCTCCTCGAAGATGAACGCAAGGAAGATCATCAACAAGAACATTCCGCCGAATGACGCAATGGTGTGGTGTGCCGCAGCCAGGATGTAGCCGTACGTCCCCGGCATGTCTGGATCACCCTTCTCCAGCGCAAGGCTGATCGCCTCGAACGGTCCCAAGTCGGCCGCGATGGCGACGACTAGCAGGGGGAAAACCAGACGCATCCCGAAGACAGCGATCAGCACCCCCACGGTCAGAAACATCCGCTGCCAGTACACCGACATCCGCTCCAGGACCTTCGCGTTTACGACCGCGTTGTCAAAGGAGAGCGAAACCTCGAGCACGATGAGGATCGCCGCGATGGCTATCGCCTCCGGACCGCCGTACCAGGC
Organism: uncultured Actinomycetota bacterium; assembly: GCA_963756795.1. GTDB lineage: Bacteria > Actinomycetota > Actinomycetes > Propionibacteriales > Nocardioidaceae > Nocardioides. Next base: position 338,209 of record CAVWPK010000012.1, read on the forward strand.
AGCTGCTACGAGGCCGAGCGCGGTGATGGCGAAGGACCAACCGAACGTCTTGATGATCATGGATCTCCAGACCAAGTGATGAGTCGCCAGGTCAGGCGACGTTGACGCCGAAATCGCGAGCGATGCCGCTGAGTCCGTTTGAGTAGCCTTGGCCGACGGCGCGGAACTTCCATTCCAATCCGTCGCGGTAGAGCTCTCCGAAGATCATCGCGGTCTCAGTCGAGTAGTCCTCGGTCAGGTCGTAGCGCACCAGCTCGGCGTCGCTCGTGGCATCGACGATCCGGATATAGGCGTTCGTCACCTGGCCGAAGTTGTGGCCGCGCACATCCGCCTCGTGAATCGATACCGGAAACACGACGCGGGCGATCTCAAGACTGAGTCCACCTAGGTTCACGATGATGGACTCGTCATCGCCCTCGGCCGAGCCGTCGGTGACGTCGCCCGTATGAAACACCCATGCCGTCTCCGCCGTCGTGCCGACAGGGAACTGCAGATTCCGGTAAAAGACGAAGTGCTCGTCAGACAACACTCGCCCGTTGTCACCGACCAACAACGCCGATGCGTCGAGGTCGTACGGCACGCCCGCAGTGGTTCTTTCGTCCCATCCCAGCCCGACCGTCACCCGAGTCAGGGTGCCGCCTGCCTCCTTGGTCAGCGAGACGTTGCCGCCTTTCGCGAGACTGACAGCCATCGCGACCACCCTTTCTGCCTTCGGTTCCGTGAAAGTCTGCGTCCGGACCTGCCGACTGAACGCTATCGATCAGACGGACGGCGGCGCCATGCCATGCGGGAGACTATTCCCGTCACGCACGATTCGATGGCGGTTTGCTACAACTTCTGACGGTGGGGGACGAATCTGGGCAGTTCTCAGCGCCACCGACCTGAGAAATCGCGGGACACGACCGCTCGAAGAGGACTTGCATAGTGGCAACGAGCTCAACAGAGGACGGACGGAGCCGGTGGTGGCGACGTTCCCGCGATCGCGCCCTCAGGGCAGCACGTACGGCGCAGTCGGAGGCGGCCAGTGCGATGACCCAGCTCGAATCGCTGGAGGCGGACCTCGTCGAGCTCACCGCAATCGACGCCGAGGTGGCCGCGCGGCGAGCGAGCGTCGATCCTATTGGTTTCAGCACTCCGCTCTCCGCCGAGTGGGACGCTCTGACGGTTCAGGCCGGCATGGTCATGCTTGAGTACTACGAGCTGAACGCCGGCTACGACCCGAGGGCGGACTACGAGGAGCAGCACGCCGTGCGCCTTGACGTTGGATTCTCGCGTGCTTCTTCACAGATCTCGGAACTGTTGCCGTTGTTCGTCGAGTTCCGGGAGCGGCACGCCGACGCGCTGGGCAAAGCACTGGCACTACGCGAGGAGGTGCCGACGCTGATGGCGACAGCCGAGGAGCACCTGACCGGAGCGGCCCACGCATTGGGGACGGCCTCTGCGGCCAGGCTGACGGACCGACAAGCGTGGTCTAGCCACGCAACGGCGAGTCAGCAACTCGCGGCGGCATCCAACGCTGCCAAGGATCGCAAGTGGGTCGAAGCCCACGCCTGTGCGGAAGCGGCAGTCGTTGCCTCACGTGAAGCGTCGGAGCGCGCGGACGCCCTCCCCGGATCTGCCAAGGCAGTCCGAACTGGTGCGCTGTCAGCGCGAACACGTCGCGACGCACAGCGAACTCGCCACGAAGGCCTACCGGCCGTGATGAGTCAGCTGAGACGCAAATACACATACGACTCCTGGCAGCACATCGAAAACGCTCCGCGCCAGATCGACTTCGCGCGGCGGGCCGTTGACGACGGCCTCACCGCCCTGGACGAACTCCTGCGTATCCAGCCGCTCGACGTGCCGGCGGCAGCCGCAGTGCTTGCCTCCGTACGAGCTGCGGCGGGGGACGTGGACGCCGGACTCCAGTCGGCGGTCGACCTCCTGGTCCGCCTCGACGCCATCGCCGCAGACCCGGAGGCCTTGTTGTCGGCGGTCCGGCGGAAGACGATCGACGCCCGACGGTTTCTCTCTGGGCTGCCGGCCAGCAAGGCCGAGCGGTTCACGACCACCTTCAACAACATCTCGGCCCGGACCGATCAACTGGCCGTTGCCGCACGCGAGGAGCGCCCAAACTGGGGCGCTCTGGCCGCCGAGGCCGATGCTGTCGAGCTCGCGCTTGACGCGATGATCAACTCTGCTCGAACGGCCTGATATCCGGGTCACTCCCGGTCCGCACCCACGCGATCAATGAGCCACGCGATGATCTCCTCGCCAGCACGCGCACCCGCCAGATCAGTGACGTGCACACCATCGGCTGACCAGCCGAGGTCGTGCAGTTCCCCGTGCGCCGGCCTGACGGCGAGGTCCACCGCCTCGAGCATGGCCGCATCAAGGATGCTGTCACCGCTGGCGAACAGCCGAACCCGGTCCTGCGGACCGATCGCTCGCCTGGCCCGAAGGTCCATGACGATCCGATCGCGGAGCCGGAGCAAACCACTGGCCTTCGACAATCCCTCAGGGACCGCCAGCACCTTTCGTCCCTGGACAGACACCTTCCAACCGGAGGCTCCAACCGATCTGGAGAACGTTCGCAACCACTCCGCGGGTAGGTCTCCCGGGTCATGAGCAACCAAGTAGCAGAGCAGGCCCTCGATCGATCGCACATCCTTCACCCACGGTTCGCTGCGAACCTCATCCATCAGTGCGAGGACGGTCTCTAAAGGGGCCGAGGTCGCCATTATCGTCCGCGCCCATTGGTCCCACTCAGGGTCACGAACTCCGGTCACGAGGAGCACTCCCCCATTCGCACAAAGCGCGTAACGTGGAGTGGCTGGCAACCGGACACGTGCGAACTGGACTTGCGATCGAGTGGTCACGAGGACCACCTCGGCCTGTTTCATAAGTCCACCGAGCAGCGCCCATGCGCCCTCGGTCATTCGGGACAGTGGCACTCCCTCGAGGTACTCGACCACTCGGAGCGGCGGTAGGTCACGGGCATCACCGGCCGCGGTGGCCGAGTAGATCAACGTCCGATCGAGGTCGAGTGCGACAATGGCCGCCTCGGGCAAGCTGACGAAGTGCCCTGCGCGTGTCGCCATTGCCTCACCTCACCTGCCGGATGAGGCCCACACACGAGTACGTCAGGTCGGGTACCTCCACCACCGCCACGTTGCGGGCCTCGGCCAGCATGAGCACGTGGGCCAGGTCGTCAACGCGATCGGGGCGGACAAGCACTCGCCACGGCACCCTTCGCAGCAGCACCCGGGTCGTTTCACCCACGCCCGGCTTGACCAGGTTGATGTCAGTGATCCCGTGCTCGCGCGCGATGCTCACGAGCGCCGCCCACTGCTCCCACGTGGGGGTGCGGTCGACGCCGTGGCCGACGTGACCGGCTGCGATCGCCGGGCCTACCTTGGCGAACCGGGCAGCGATCGTGTCCACATAGAAGCGGGAGAGGTCGGCTTCGTGCCACGCCGCGTAGTACTTGGCTCCGTGGTACATCCCGCTTCCGATCAGATCGGTCCGGTAAACCGTGCGAGATACCAGCCCTGACACCGTCGAGTTGAGGCACGCCGATGGGATGAGAAAGTCGTCTCGCGTGCCATGCAATGGTGTGCAGAAACCCGGGTCGGCCAGGACCGCCAGTCGGTCATCGAGCGCGTCGTGCTCCGGGTGATCGACCTTCCAGAGCGCCACTGCCTCGGTCAGCTGTCGCTGAATGGCACCCTTGCCCGTCCAGCCGTCCACGAAGGCCACCGACTCCGCGGGATGCCGAGCCAGGATCGTTGCTAATGCGACCTGGTCTATCCCACGACCCCTAATGATCGAGATGGTGTAATGCGACGCGCTGACCCTCCGGGTTCGCGCGTAGTAGCGGCGCAGAAGGATGCCGACCGGGGTGCCAGCACGAGCCAGCGAGACGAGCACAGGGGGCTGCTCATCACTTCCGTGAGCGTCCCAGATCAGCTCACCCACGATGCCGACAGATATCGCCAGCCGATCGGCCGACGCCCGCAGCGCCCGATGGAACAGGGCCACGTACTGGTCGCTTGGCTCATACTCGATGGGCAGCATCTCGGAGTAGTGAAACCCCGCCTGGATGGCTTCTTCGCGATCCTCGGTGCCACGTTCAAGCGGGAGGTCCGAAAGGTCGGTCAACAGCCACGTGACGTCTTCGGCTTCGTAGGAACCGAAGGCGCCCGGTTGCGCCGAACGCCGAGCGACAGGGAGGCCGACGGGTACCAGGTGAACGACACCTGCGTACGGCTTGAGCGCCTCGACGAGCGGACGGCAGGCCTCGGCGGGCGCGTCTACGACAACGACGATGTGGTCGTGGCGCATCTGCGCCCAGGAGCTCCCGGCAGGCGGGACAGCGGCAGGATCCATAAGGTTGTGTACGTGCGCTTGTCGGCTTGGGTCGTCTGGCGCAGCGAACGACGACGTCCGTCGTACGCCGTAGCGCGGATCGTCGGACGCGTAGACGGGCGAACGGGTTGTCGACTGCGCCACGACCACTGCGTCGGGTAGTCGCGTCGCTAGCTCGGCCGCTACGTGGGTGGGCAGGTAGACGAGCTCCTCAGTGCCGAGGACGAGCACACTTGCCGAAGGCGGCAGTGCAGCCATCTCGATCGACAGGCGCTCCGCGATTGTCGCGGCCTCGGCAACAAGCTTCGCAGTCTCGTCGCGATCCATGCCGTGGCGCGCAGTGACAGGCACCCCGGGCGGCCACCACCCGTGGTGGACACGGACGTCCGCCAGCGGCCCCTCCGGTGGTGATGCCCCTGGCACCAGTAGCGGTCGTGCGACGACGGCGCGCTCGATCGCGTCGGCAGGTACCAGGATTTGGATCGCGTGTAGTGCAGCAACCCGGACATCGACACCCAGTGCCGCGACCCGCGCTTCGAACGTGGCGCGCGCCTCTGGGCTGCGCGCGTCGATGATCACAGCGATCACGTAGGTCCTCCGGCGGAATCTCGCGTGCAGCGCCTCGATCGTATTCAGCGCGGTTCTGCCAGTCGTCAGCTCGTCATCGACCAAGACCAGCGGACCGTCTCCCCGCAGCGAGATGCCGGGCGCAGGTTGCACCAGGTGCGCAACGGCATGCGAGTGCTCTTCGTCGAACTGCGCTTCGACCGGCAGCGTGGGGTGCGCGCGCCTGGTCGTGTGCAGGTAGGTCATATCGAGCCGATCTGCCACCGCATGGCCTAGACCCGTGGCGGTCTCGCAATAGCCGATGACCAGCGCACCAGTGCCCGGCCGGTGGAGAAGATCAGCCACTGCGTCCCCGAGCTGGTACCCAATCTCGAGAACCTTCCTCGGAGCGACCGGTATGTGCTTGGCGAGCACCTTCGACACGATGAGGTGGGCTCGCCGCGGATTGTCGCGAAGGGCTAGCGCGGCCAGTGCGTTGAAGGCCGCCGTGTCTCCGCCAGAAGGCACAATCTCAACACCGACGAGGTCACCCACGGTGCCGGTGAGCGCTGTCACCCGGCGACTGCGTTCGGGGTTGGCCTCACGAGACAACTCTGAACTGCTGCGCTGACGGTCGGTAGACCTCCTCGACCACTCGCTGGCCGATGGAAAGCAATTCGATCAACGCCGCGTCGTCCGCGAGGACGCCGTAGGCGGCCGAGCGTGCAGCAATCTGGTCTGCCCAGAGCCGATGCGGCCCCGATTCGTTCATTCGACCCCGCTGGGACGAGAGCACGCCTTCTTGACGACCATGTGCTGCGATCGCGAGCGCGTCGTCGTACTCATCGCGGTTCACGGTCAACATGCTGTTGACCACAGAGACGTGAGTGGGATGGATGACGGTCTTGCCGCACAGTCCGTTGTTCTTGTCGAGACTGATCTCGCGCATCAAGGCGTCGACATCCGTGCTGATCATTCGCTGGCGAAGCGAGGTCGCATGCTGTTGAAGGAACGGCGACTCCCGCAGCTGCGGCTTGAACAAGCGAGCCCCTGGGATGTGCTCCCAAACCGCGCCGGTCACTACATGTGCACCATTGCGGGTGAATTGATTGAGGATGTCCGACATCGCATCACGCACGACCGCGACGTCCCAGATCGTCGTGTCGCGGTCTCGCCTCAAGCCGAACATCCCTGAGAGATCTGTGCCACCTACTCGAACACACAGGACGTGGTCGTCGAACTCAGCGAAGACGTCGGCGAGATCGCGAAGGCAGTTGCGACGGGTCTCGACATATGCGATCTCGGGCGTCTCCAAGATCGGCATGGCGTAGATCGGTCGTGAAACCGCCGCAGACACCTCACGGATGGCCGTCAACATCGCAAGGGCGCTTTCCGGCCCCACCTTTGGCAGGCTGAATCCCGTCAACGCCGCGATCGCGGCGCCGGCGCGACGAGCCAGGCGACGAATCTGATCGACGCTCCGTACCCGGATGAACAAGAGAGGCAGGATCTCGCGAGTGTCGACTTCTGCTAGATGGAGGCGCTGCAGCGCGGCGACGACATTGTCCTCCGCCGTCGCGAGAGAGTCAGCCGGGATCGCGTCTTCCAGGCACCACACCATCGACGTGGCTCCCGCGGCAGCAACCCTGAGCGCGTCGCGATCCAGGTGCGGTCGGGTGGACGGGCAGTACAGAGTCGCCCCGAGAGCGGTCGCAATCACGTCGCGCGAACTGTCTAGGCTCACGCGGTTGGGCGGGCGGACAAACAGTCGACCTTGCTGCTCGTCTGTCAGGTAGGCGAAGTGCCGCATGAAGTTGTCCTCAGTCTGCGCTGTTCAGACCAGCACGGACGTTGCTCGTCGCGGACCGGTGGTCGGCTCAGCAGTCAGTCAGCCCGCACGGGATTGCGCTGGCTGATCATCACTTCTTGCCTGCTTTCCATTGCAAGCCCCACCCATAGATCTCGTCGACGTTTCTCTGCGAGCCGGAGATGTAGCGGACCTCGCGGTCAATCCGGAGGCTGCCACCGGAGTTGGTCAGCATCGCGATTGCACAGAACCGCTTGTCGACAGCTGCCTGGTCGAGTCGCACCTCAATGGGTGCAGCTCCTACCGGGAAGAGCGTCACCACGCCGTCTGCGGCGGCCCAGTTGGGTGCGCCCTCATAAATGTAGGCGAAGACGAGAACACGACGGATCTGATCGAGTCGGTCGAGATTCAGGAAGAGATTTTCGCCCTCGGTGGCAGTGCCGGACCGGTCATCACCGTCGAGAAGAAGGTACGGCGGTTGGTTCAGGTCACCGAACTTGTGGCCGAGCGCTTGGACGACGCCCTTACTGCCGTCGCTGGTCTCCCACAGGCATCCCAAATCGAGATCGACGGTCGTGTCAGCCGCCATCGCTCGCTTGAGGAATCCGCCAGAAGGTCGCCCGCCCTGAGACCAGTTGAGATTGATCCGCATCTGGCCAGATGCGCCTCCGCCCTTGGTGAGCGAGACGGAAGGCGACGCTTTCGTCAGGCTGACTTTGGAGAGATGGACGCTTGCCGCTGCAGCAACCGGCGCAGGCGGCGGCGCGGCGGCAGGGTTGGGCCGTTTCGTGTAGTCAACCATCGCATTTCCTCCGTCGCTCAGGACCCTCGTGGGGACCGGGGACTGCTGGGAGCGTGCGCCCTCGCTCGGGCACAGAGGCCCGCTTAGAGATTGACGCCGAAGTCCTGTGCGATCCCGCGCAGGCCAGAGGCGTAGCCCTGACCGACAGCGCGGAACTTCCATTCAGTGCCGTTGCGATAGAGCTCGCCGAACACCATCGCAGTCTCGCTCGAGGCGTCCTCTGTGAGGTCGTAGCGTGCGATCTCCGAGCCGTTCGCCTGGTTAACAACCCGGATGAACGCATTGCGAACCATGCCGAAGTTCTGGCCGCGAACGTCGGCGTCATAGATCGAAACCGGGAAAACCACCTTTTCGACCTCGGCGGGCACGACCGCGAGGTTGACCTGAATCATCTCGTCGTCGCCCTCGCCTTCACCCGTGAGGTTGTCTCCTGTGTGAGAGACCGAACCGTCAGGGCTTTTCAGGTTGTTGAAGAACACGAAGTGCGCATCAGATACGACCTTCCCGCTGGCACCGGTCAGGATAGCTGAGGCATCGAGGTCGAAGTCAGCGCCGGAAAAGGCGTTCGTGTCCCAGCCGAGGCCGACATTGATCGCAGTCAGTCCCGGCGCCTCCTTGGTCAACGAGACGTTGCCACCTTTGGTCAGCGAAACAGCCATGGTCTTCTCATCCTTTACGGCAGGGGACGGTTCGCTCCGACCTTACGACAACCACGAGGCCGGCACGAGGTTCCACTCGAACCGGTCACCGCGGGGGGCCGAACCGGAGGCGGCCGGGCGAAATCAGCGTCGGATGCCCCGCAACTGCCGACGTGGTATGACCTCTAGATGGTTCAGAGCTGCCGAATACTGAGCCTCGTCGACCGCATAGATCGTCACCGACCACAAGGCTGACGGCGACCGGTAGTAGATCGCGACTTTGAATCCAACGCTGACGTTACGCGAAGTCACATGAACGGCGATGAGGTCGTCGCGACTATCAGGAGGACGGATCGGCGATGGTGAGAGCCCGCCGTAGTAGCGCTCCAGGTCAGTTCGGGCGCGCCACTCGCTGTAATGAAAGCGCAGCGGATCGCCGCCGACCGTTGGGGTGCATTCGGCTTCTGACGCACGGTTCGGGCGCGGCTTGAAGAAGCACCCGGTCCCGGTTGACGACGGGAACACCCAAGCCATTCCATCGTTGCCGCTGGGAGGTTGGCACGAATCTAGCTGAGTTACCGAAGCGCCGCCGTTCCAGCAGGTGAATGTTTGCGCCGTCGGCGTGGCCGAGTCGACCGGGCTCGCACGGTCGGTAGCCTGCGCGGACGCCTGGGGTTCCGAGGTGGTGGTCCCTGTTCCCTCACGCGAGTCGCTCGGACTCGGGTCGTCGTTGAATCTGAGCACCGCCACGATTGCGGCGACACCGACCAGCGCGGCAAGGGTTGCGGCGAGGACGAACCACCATCGTCCTCGGGTTCGAGGTTCACCTTCGCGAGGAGGGGAAGGCGCCGGCGGCAAGCCGGTTAGTGCCGGTGGCGAACCTGGGGCGGGCTGGGCCGGGGAGCCAGGTCCGTTGATCTTTCGGAGCGTGACGCCGCGGGACATCGGTTGGCCGCCGAGACCAGTTTTTACCAGCGACACTGAGTGCGTGTTGCGCGCCGGCGTAGACACGTCCGAGCCTCGGATCGGACCGGGACCTTGCCCTTCGTGGCCGTCCGCCGCGTTCAACTCTGTGCCGCATCGCGTGCAGTAATGCTGGTCCACTCGCATGGTCGGCGTTCCACAGCCCGGACAATTCATAGTGATGAGACGATAGTGCGGTGGCGAGCGATCCGGGCTCCAACGCACAAAAGCGCTCCCGCAGGAAGAGAGCCGTGCTGCGCATCTGGTTCAACCGGACATACTCCACCAATCTGCACACGATCGCGCTTCTGCGCGAGAACCCAGACTGTGAGTCGGTACGCATCTATGCGACACATGCTGATCTCTCGTCGCCGGTTGTCAGCGCCAGCGACGTCGCCGAGTTCGAACCCAGCCGCGAAGTCAAGGGAGACTCCTACGTCGATTGGGCGCTGGATTTTTGTGTGCGACACGACATCGACGTGCTCATCCCTCGACTCCACCTGGTGACGATCGCGGAGGCTCGCGAACGGTTCGCAGCGCATGGTGTTGCTATCGTTGCTGGTCCGGCGGCAGCGGCAACCCTCCTGGAGGATAAGGCCGCCGCTTACGCCGACGCACGAGCCGCCGGACTAGCGGTCCCGCCTTATCGAGTCGTTGCTACCGGCGAGGAGCTTCTGGCCGCGTTCCGTGACCTGACCGCGGAGGTCGGCACGGTGTGCATGAAGCCTGTCCGCGGTGTGGGCGGGGAAGGGTTTCGGATCCTGACTGAAAGTCGTCTGACGTTGGCAGATCTGTCCGGTTCCGTGCCTTCGAAAGTCCGGGTGGCCGAGGTGGCGGCAGCGCTCGATCGCCACATCGACGGGGGTGGGGTCGTACCGCCGCGGCTGGTGATGCCCTTGCTGCCTGCACCCGAGGTGTCCGTGGACTGTTTGGCCGACGAGGAAGGAAACCTCCTGGCTGCTATCCCGCGAACCAAGAGCGCCCGCACACGCCTGCTTGTTGCAGATGCAGGAGCCGTGGAGGTAGCACGCACGATCGTTGCCCGTCACAAGCTCTCTTCGCTGTCGAACACCCAGGTGCGGTACTGGGCGCACCCCGAGCACGACCGCATCCCACGGCCCTACCTGCTCGAGACCAACCCACGCATCTCGGGAGGGCTGTACCAGACGGCCTTCACTGGGCTGAACCTTCCGTGGGCGGCGGTGCGATTGGCAATGGGTGATCGCGTGCAACTGCCCACGCCGCAATTGGGGATGGCCCTTACGACTGTGTCGACAATCGTTTGCTCTGATGTTTCACCCCCCCCATCGACGTGAATCGACGTGAATCGATGGCACGCCTCAGACACACACGGCATTTACCGGCTCTGACGGAACTGTGAGAATGGCGGGTTCCGCCGCCGCCGAACCGGCACCGGACTGTCGCGTGCCGGGTCTGATGGAGGCTCAAATTCCACGGAAGGATGAGAGTCATGGGAGCACCGAGGAAGTACCCGGAGGAGCTTCGGGAACGAGCTATCCGGATGGCGGTCGATCTGCGGCGTGACCCGGCGACCAGGACCGGTGCACTGCGTCGGGTGGGCGATCAGTTGGGGTCAATCCCGAGACGCTGCGCAACTGGGTCAGCCAGGCCGAGATCGACCAGGGAGACCGGCCGGGCGTCACCACGGCGGAGGCGCAGCCGATCGCTGAGCTCGAACGCGAGGTCCGCGAGCTGAAGCGGGCCAACGAGATCTTGAAGATGTCCGCAGCGTTTTTCGCCGCGGCGGGAGCTCGACCGCAAGCTGAAGTGAGTACCGCCGTGCTGGTCGACTACATCGACCAGCACCGCGAGCGGTTCGGGGTCGAGCCGATCTGCAGGATCCTTCGTAAAGCAGGGATGCAGATCGCCCCGAGCAGCTACTACGCCGCCAGGACGCGACCGCCTTCGGCGCGAGCAGTCGCCGACGCCCAACACCTGGAGATGATCCGTCGGGTCCGCAGCGAGAGCTACGGTGTCTACGGGGTCCGCAAGATGCACGCCGAGCTCAACCGACGCGACCATCAGATCGCGCGATGCACGGTGCACCGGCTGATGCGCGCCAACGGGCTGCGCGGGGTCAGCCGCGCCAAGGGACCACGAACCACGATCCCAGGACGCGGTCCCGACACCCGTCCCGACCTGCTCGATCGCGACTTCGCCGCACCCGCGCCCAACCGGGTCTGGGTCGCTGACATCACCTACTGCCGCACCTTCGCAGGCTGGGTTCTACGCCGCCTTCGTGATCGACGTCTTCTCCCGCCGCGTGGTCGGGTGGCAGCTGTCGAAGAGCTTGCGCACCGACCTGGCCCTCGACGCCCTCGAGATGGGCCTGTGGACCCGCGAACTCGCCGGCCATGACACCGCCGGGGTGATTGCGCACTCGGACAAGGGAGTTCAGTACCTCGCCGTGCGTTACACCCAGCGGCTGGCCGAGGCCGGTGCCGTCGCGTCCGTCGGGTCGACCGGCGACTCCTAGGACAACGCCCTGGCCGAGGCGTTCAACTCGCTCTTCAAGGCCGAACTGGTCCGCAACCGCGGCCCCTGGAAGAGCATCGACGACCTCGAGATCGCCGTCGCGTAGTACATCGACTGGTTCAACCACCGCCGGCTCCACGGCGAGATCGGACTCGTCCCACCCGTCGAGCTCGAAGACAACCACTACCGGCACAACCCCGCGCCGACTACCGTCGACGCGTCAGTTCAGAGCCTCCACTGAACCCGGCACGCGACAGACAGCGACCACTCCGTCATGGCCGTGCGAAGGTGCTTCGGTACACGTCGAAAGGAACGCATGATGATCCCGCAGTTCGGATGGGAACACGCAGCTCTCCTAATGCTGCTTGTCATCGGCGGTCTTGTTGTAGTGACAAGGGCATTCCTCTGATCGACCCGAGTCGTTCGCCGGGCTCGATCTGAGCTCCTTCGGCCGGCCGAGCTGATCGATTCGTGGCCGTCGCCCCGCGCTATCTCACTTCATGGGGCGGCCATACCCGTCGCGCGGGTTGCCGGCCAGGATCACGATGCCGTCGATAAACGGCCACACTGAGGCGAGACCGCAGGTAAAGAGCGTCAGCAACAGTTGAGCAACGCCTACGCCAGTGTGCCCCATGTACATCCGTCCGATGCCGAGCGGTATGAGCACCTGCAGCAATCCAGCGACCAACTTCGACTTGTCAGAGCCAAACGCTCCAATGAAGGGACCGACGCCATACGGTGCAACCTGGTGCGATCCGTAAGGGGTCGGCTGGTGACCGTAGGGGAGCGGCGGTTGCTGCTGCCCGAGGTTAGGGGGCGGCACTTGCTGGTACGGCTGTTGACTAGGCGACTCGTACGACCGGTAGCCCGCCCCGGTCGGCGGGGGGTAGCGCGCGACCGGCGGCGGCGACGGCGAAGCCACGCGCGGCGGGACCTCGTCGGGGTCGGGCTGCTTGCGGAGATCGACCATGCTGGGACCTTAGCCGACCAAGTCGCGCGGCGGTCTCGACGACACCACCGAGGTTGACACCGGCAATGACACCCTTACTGCTGGCACCGACGGCTCCGGCGTGAGCGACGAATCCGAGGTCGCAAGCGGTACGGATCCGCTGAAAACCCAACGCCCCTCCGCCACCACCCCAACCAGTCCTACGTCAGGGCGATTCCCGTGACTCGCCTCGGTCGCACAGCGTCAAGCAGTGACCAAAAGCGCGGTCGCTCCGATCACAGTGAGGCATGCGCACGGCCCTGGGAAACCGTAGCCGGACCCAACCTGGGCCCTGTGCCTGATTTGGCTGCCGGTCTCCACCAGTTCGATGGTACGGATTGCGGTCCCAACAGGTACATCGAGAAGTGTGTTTGCGCAGGTCAGAGTGCCCGGCTCACTCCCACTCGATGGTGCCGGGTGGCTTGCTGGTGATGTCGACCGTCACCCGGTTGACCTCCCGGACCTCGTTGGTGATCCGAGTCGAGATCCGCTCGAGCACGTCGTAGGGCACCCGCGCCCAGTCCGCGGTCATCGCGTCCTCGGACGTCACCGGCCTGAGCACGACGGGGTGGCCGTAGGTGCGGCCGTCGCCCTGGACGCCGACCGAGCGGACGTCGGCGAGGAGGACGACGGGGAACTGCCAGATGTCGCGGTCGAGGCCGGCCGCGGTGAGCTCGGCCCGGGCGATCGCGTCGGCCTCGCGCAGGATGTCGAGGCGTTCGCGGTCGACCTCGCCGATGATCCGGATGCCGAGGCCGGGACCGGGGAACGGGTGTCGCCAGACGATCTCGGGCGGCAGGCCGAGCTGCTCGCCGACCAGCCGGACCTCGTCCTTGAACAGCGTGCGCAACGGCTCGACCAGCTCGAACTCGAGGTCCTCGGGCAGGCCGCCGACGTTGTGGTGGGACTTGATGTTCGAGGTGCCCGCTCCCCCGCCGGACTCGACCACGTCGGGATAGAGCGTGCCCTGGACGAGGAACGCGACCTTGCTGCCCTCAGGCGAGTTCTCGATGATGTCGACCTCGGCCGCCTCGAAGGTGCGGATGAACTCGCGACCGATGATCTTGCGCTTGGTCTCGGGGTCGGTGACGCCGGCGAGGGCCTCGAGGAACTGCTTCTCCGCATCGACCACGACCAGCCGGGTGCCGGTCGCTGCGACGAAGTCGCGCTCGATCTGCTCGGTCTCGCCCTTCCGCATCAGGCCGTGGTCGACGTAGACGCAGGTGAGCCGGTCGCCGATCGCCTTCTGCACGATGGCGGCGGCCACCGCCGAGTCGACCCCGCCGGAGAGGCCGCAGATGGCCCGGCCGTCGTCGCCGACCTGCTCGCGGATCCGCTCGATCTGCTCCTCGGCGATGTTGCCGATCGTCCAGGTCTGACGGCAGCCGGCGATGTCCCACAGGAAGTGTTCGAGCACCTTCTGTCCGTGCTCGGTGTGCAGCACCTCGGGGTGCCACTGCACCCCGGCGAACCCACGGTCGACTTGCTCGAACGCGGCCACCGGCGTGTCCGCCGTCGACGCGAGTACGTCGAACCCCGCCGGAGCGGCGGTCACCGAGTCGCCGTGGGACATCCACACGTTGTGCTCGGTCGGGACCCCGCCGAGCAGGGTGCCGGCGTGGCTCACATGGACCCGGGTGCGCCCGTACTCCCGGGCGCCGGTCTCGGCGACCGTGCCGCCCAGGCCCTGCGCCATCAGCTGGAAGCCGTAGCACATGCCGAAGACCGCCGTACCGACCTCGAAGATCGCCGGATCGAGCTCCGGAGCGCCCTCCGCATAGACCGACGACGGCCCGCCGGACAAGATGATCGCCTTCGGCGCCTTGGCCGCCATCTCGGCCACCGGCATCGTGTGCGGCACGATCTCGGAGTAGACCCGCGCCTCCCGCACCCGCCGCGCGATCAGCTGGGCGTACTGCGCCCCGAAGTCGACCACCAGGACCAGATCGTGCTCGGTGTCTCCAGGCGCCGCCGTCATGCGCCGGATCCTAGCGAGCGGTACGGGGCCGGTCTGAGCGGGGCGTCGTACCTGACCTACCTGTCGTGATTCTGCGATTTCGGGACATCTACGTCAGGTAGGACGGCTCGAGCCGCGCTGACGTCGGAGCCACCGCGCTCGATCGGCGTCGTCGAGGGCGCGGCGCCGCGCCACGGTCGAGGTATCGACCCACCAGTCGGGCTGGTCCAGCGTCCAGGTCGGCTCTTCGCTGCGCTCCCCAGCCCGCCGGTAGCCGGCGTGGAGGCGGGCGCAGAACGCAGCGAGGTCGCGTTGGTCCGTCGACATCATCGTGACCGCCTCGATCCCGTGCCGCCGGTAGAGCTCCTCCCGGTTCAGGTCGCGCCGCCGAGGTTCCAGACCGTCGTGGATCGCCCCGTTGTACTCGCCGGCCACGCCGTGCACCGGATCGAACAGGTCCGGGGTGAGGAGATGCCGACCGAACCGGTCGAAAAGGGGTGGGTTGGAGAGCAGTCCGTCCTTGCCGGTGCCCTCCCAGGCGAACCGCATCACGACCTCCTGGGGCGACCAGACGTTCTCATCCGCTTGCGTGAGCGCACGTCTGAGCAGGCGAACGCCGCTCCGCGCCACCAGTCTCGCTGCGTAGGCCTCGAGCCCTTCGACATCGACCAGGTCGTCGAACGCAGCCATGTCGATGACCTGGACGGCACGCACCAGGCTGCGCGACCGCCGTACCTCGTAGGACACCGACCGGTTCGGAGTCGTCACCGGGATCCCGTCGACGACCACCACCTCGTCGTCGAACAGCCAGTCCTCGCTGAGCTGTACGCCGGGCCGTGGTCGTGCCTGGCGCCGGTCGCCGATGGCGACCGGGACCGGGCGCATCGTCCGGCCGTCCGCGCGGAAACCGTTGAACCAGGTAGCACCCATCCAGTGCAGCGCTGCCCACCCGGTGACTGCGCCGTCGATCCCCGCGACCGCCTCGACGATGCGCTGCTCGGTCCGATCCCGGTCGACATCGGCCGGCACGTAGCGCCCCTTGCCGACCCGGCGCCAACCCGGGCCGCGAGCCTGACCGGCGGTCGGCCCGGCGACGCCCAGCGGATCGATCCGCGACGGCATCACCACCCCGCGCCTGGTGCTCCCGTGCTCCGACATGCTCGGCAGCATTCATCCGCGCGAGCCTCGGCCACACCGGCCTGAGCGCCTCTCCACAGCACGAGGCTCCGGCGATGCGTCGTACCTGACCTACCGGTCGCGATTCTGAGAACTCACGACAGGTAGGTCAGGTACGACGCGCCACCCCGGCAGCCCAAAAATGCACCAGGGCCCGACCGGGGAGGGAGGGTGGTCGGGCCCTGATCGTCCATGCAGCTGCTGGACAGTGCCTGGACCGAGCCCGGACTTTCGGGAGGGAGCGTGAATCTCCGGGCTCGCTTCGATCAACGACACCGTAAGGGGCGGGTTACGGAGATCCGCAAGTCATCTGCAGGAAATTTCGAACAGATTTCGTGATCACGAGACTCCGACGATCGGAAGTCGCAGGGCGCCGGGGGCGTCGGCGGGTACGACGGGCCTGCTCGGCGCCACCGGGTCGACGCGCGTGTACGACGCACCGAGGGCCGGTCTCGGGTCGGCCTCGCCCTTGTTGGGCCAGAACGCCATCGCCCGCTCGGCCTGGGCGGTGATGGTCAGCGAGGGGTTGACCCCGAGGTTGGCGGAGATGGCCGAGCCGTCGGCGATGTGCAGGCCGGGATGACCGTAGAGCCGCTGGTAGGGGTCGACGACCCCGGTCCCGGGGCTGTCGCCGATGGTGCAGCCGCCGATGAAGTGGGCCGTCAGCGGCATGTTGAACGGCTCGCCGATGGTCCCGCCGGCCTTCCCGCCCATCTGGTCCGCCATCCGGCGTACGGCCTCGTTGGCCACCGGGATCCAGGTGGGGTTCGGCTCCCCGTGACCCTGGCTCGAGGTCAGGAACCACCCGAACGGCGTCCGCAAGGGCTTGGTGATGATCGAGTTGTCGACCGTCTGCATCACCAGCGCGATGACGGTGCGCTCGGACCAGTGCTTGACGTCGTAGAGGTCGAAGACGTTGCGCTTCTCCTTCCACAGCTCCTTGAGCCAGGTCCTCCAGCGCGGGTTCGGCCCGTCGCCGTCGGTCAGCACGGTCTGCATGAGGGACATCGCATTAGAGCCCTTGCCGTAGCGCACCGGCTCGATGTGGGTGACCTCGTCGGGGTGCCACGACGACGTGATCGCCACGCCCGTGCTGAAGTCCTCGCCGGAGCCCTTCGGCGCGATGGCGCCGAGCAGGGACTCGGAGTTCGTCCGGGTCAGCAGGCCGAGCCGGTCGGAGATCGCGGGCAGGTCCCCGGTGGTCTTGAGCTTGTGGAGCAGCTTCTGGGTGCCGAGAGCCGCGGCGGCGAAGATCACGTGCTCGGCGGTGAACGTCTTGACCGCGCTCCTGCGCGAGAGCTTGGCCTTGGTCCAGCGGGCGTCGACGCGGTAGCCGCCGCCGGCGAGCGGTCGGACCCGGGTCACCGTCGTCAGGGGGTGCACGACGGCGCCGTTCTGCTCGGCGAGGTAGAGGTAGTTCTTGACGAGGGTGTTCTTCGCGTTGTGCCGACACCCGGTCATGCACTCGCCACAGTCCCGGCACGCGTTGCGCTGCGGGCCGACCCCGCCGAAGTAGGGATCCGCCGCCTCGTCCCCGGGCTCCTGCGACGGGCCGCCGAAGAAGACGCCCACCGGCGTCGGGTGGAAGGTGTCACCGACCCCCATGTCGTCGGCTACCTGCTTCATGACCAGGTCGGACGGGGTGAGCTTCGGGTACTCGACGACGCCGAGCATCCGCTTGGCCTGGTCGTAGAACGGCGCGAGCTCGGCCTTCCAGTCGGTGATGTGCGACCAGGCGGGATCCCGGTAGAACGGGTCGAGCGGCTCGTAGAGAGTGTTGGCGTAGACCAGCGAGCCGCCACCGACCCCCGCGCCGGCGAGGATCAGGCAGTCGCGGACGGCGTCGATCCGCTGGATGCCGTAGCAGCCGGCACCCGGCGCGAACAGGTACTTCTTCAGGTCCCACGACGTACTGGCGAAATCCTCGTCGCGGAACCGTGCGCCGGCTTCGAGTACGGCGACCCGGTAGCCCTTCTCCGTCAGCCTGAGCGCCGAGACCGACCCGCCGAAACCGGATCCGATGATGAGAACGTCGTAGTCGTAGTCGTGCTCGGCGGCCGGCGAGGAAACCATGCTCAGGCCCTGCCCAGCTTGTTGAGCACCTTCAGCCCGACCACCTGGACCCTTGCGTACTGCTCCGCGCTGAGGCCGAACTGGGGAGCCAGCTTCACCCCCCGCTGGGTGCCGACCGACTGGGTCTCGGTGTAGCGGTGGATGCCTTCGGCACCCTGCCGGCGGCCCGTGCCCGACTCGCGCATGCCGCCCATCGGTGCCGCGAGGCTGCCGAAGGTCGCCGCAAAGCCCTCGTTGATGTTGACGGTGCCGCACTTGATCTGGCGCGCCACTGCCCGCGCCCGCGCGCCGTCCTGGCTGAAGATCGCGGCGTTGAGCCCGTACTCGCCGTCGTTGGCGCGCGCGATCGCGTCGGACTCGTCATGGAAGCGGTAGAGCGAGACGACCGGACCGAACGTCTCGTGACCGAAGCAGACCATCTCGGGCGTCACGCCCTCGAGGATCGTCGGCTCGTAGAAGTACGGCGCCAGGTCGGGTCGTGCCGTGCCACCGGTCAGCACGCGGCCACCCTTGGCCACGGCGTCGTCGACGTGGGTCGTCACGGTCCCGAGCTGGTCCTCGGAGATCAGCGGCCCCATGTCGACCTCCCAGTCGAGGGTGGCGCCCAGCGTCAGCGCCTGGGTGCGCGCCACGAACCGCTCGACGAACCGGTCGTAGACCTGGTCGGCCACGAAGATCCGCTCGGCGGAGACGCACAGCTGGCCGGCGTTGGAGAAGCTCGCCCGGACCGCCCCCTCGGCCGCCTTCTCGACGTCGGCATCGCGCAGCACCAGCAGCGGGTTCTTGCCGCCGAGCTCGAGCGAGCAGCCGATCAGCCGGTCCGCACACTGCTTCGCGATCAGCTTGCCGGTGGCGGTCGAGCCGGTGAAGCAGATGTAGTCGGAGCGGTCGATCATCGGGGTGCCGAGCTCGCGGCCCGGTCCGGCGACGACCTGCCAGAGATCGCGGGGGAACCCGGCCTCGTCCATCAGCTTGACGCCGAGCAGAGCGGTGAGCATGGTCTGCGCGTCCGGCTTGGCGACCACAGCGTTGCCGGCCATCAGCGCGGGAAGGCCGTCGGACAGCGCCATCGTGAGCGGGTAGTTCCACGGCGAGATGATGCCGACGACACCCTTGGGGACGCGGTTGATGTCGATCCGGGTGAAGAGCGGGAGCACGCCGCCGCGACGCTCGGTCGCCAGGTGCTTGCCGGCCATCCGTGCGTAGTAGCGGGCCGTCAGTGCGGTGTGCGCGACCTCGTCGTAGGCGTGCTTGCGGGCCTTGCCGTTCTCCAGGGTGATGATGTCGAGCAGCTCCGGCATCCGCTCGAGCAGCAGGTCGTGGAGCCGCAGCATGACCGCAGCACGCTCCTCCATCGACGTCCGGGCCCAGGCCGCCTGGGCGACCCGGGCCCGCCGATAGGCCTCGGCGACGTCGGCGGCGCTGGACTGCGGGATGTTGGCCAGCGGCGCCCCGGTCAGCGGCGACGTCAGCGGCACGGTCGCGCCGGTGGTGGCGAGGACCCGCTCGGTGAGGCTCGCGACGTACTCCGGCTCGAGGACGTACGACGCCCGCGGGTCGTGCTCGGGGTCGTGCGGCCCGTCGACGAGAGGCCCGCCTCCCCTGCCCTCGGGAAGGCCGTCGGGGTGTCCGGGGTTCGTAGCGTTCATAGGACGAGCGTAGTGAGTGGCGTCACTCCCGGCTACTGATCGGTAGCCGATGTGCTCCTTTACACATGCTCTTTACCTGTCAACGGCCGATTTTGGCGCCGCTCACTGCTTGGCGTAGTTCGAGGCGCCGTAGAAGTCGACGATCACCGCGGGCTCGTCGCCGATGACCCAGGCGTCGTGGCCCTCGGGGAGCGAGGTGACCTCCCCGGCGCGCACGACAAGCTCGGTGCCGTCGGTCATCCGGACGCCCAGGGTGCCGCTGACGTGGTACTGGAAGTGCGGCGCCTCACACAGCTCGGTCCCGGCGATCGGCTTGACGTGGTCCGACCAGCGCCAGCCCGGCTGCAGGACCAGCCGCCCGATCTCGGCTCCGCCGATCGAAACCAGCTCGACCGCGCCGCGCTCGAAGGAGCGGGTCTCGTCCGGCTTGTCGAAGCTCTTCTGCTCGACGCTCTGCTGCAGGATGCTCATCTGGGTTCTCCTCAAGGATGGTCCCGGCGCTGTTCGCCGGGTGGTGACAGGAACGGTCCCGCGGCGGCCTTGCAGCCCGGTTGCAGCGGGCCGGCGGGGGCCTTGCGGCGACCTCGCGGCCGCGTACGATCAGCGCCGTGGCCGCACTGTCCGTGCGTGTGCTCGGGGAACTCACGGTCGACGGATCTGACCTGACGCGACTGGACAGGAAAGCACGAAGCCTGCTCCAGCTACTGGCGCTCGCCAGGGGCCGCCCGGTCCCGGCCGACGCACTGATGGACGCGCTGTGGGGCGACGACCCACCCGCGCGGCCGGCCGACCAGCTCGCCGTGCTCGCGAGCCGGCTTCGCAAGGAGCTCGGACGGGACCGGATCGAGCGCTCGGACGGCGGCTACCGCGTCCGCGCCGACTGGTTGGACGTGGACGAGCTCGGCGCCGTCGTGGCCGAGACGGAGAGACGGCACGCCGCCCGCGAGATCGCCGGCGCAGCCTCGGCCGCACGAGTCGGCCTGGGCCTGGTCCGCGGACCGGTGCCGGACCCGCGGACCGACGCGCCCTGGGCGATCGCCGACCAGGCTGCCGCCGTACGGCTCGTCCAGCGCGCCCGCCGGGTGGCAGCGGCTGCGTTCCTCGACGCCGGGTTCTGGCTCGACGCGCTCGACCTGGCGGCGGCCGACGCGCTCGCCGACCCGCTGGACGAGCAGGCGGTGCGGACCCTGATGCGGGCGCAGGCAGCAGCAGGGCGGCCCGGGCTGGCACTGGCGGCGTACGCCGCGCTCCGCGAGACGCTGGCCGACCAGCTCGGCACCGACCCATCGCCCGAGACCGACGCGCTCAACACCGCGATCCTCCGGGGCGAGCTGCCCGCCCGGGCACCCGGGCCGACGCCGACGACCTTGGTCGGACGCACCAGCCAGGCCGCCCATCTCGACTCCCTCGTCGGCCGCGCTGTCGGTGAGAGCAGCGCCCGGATCGCGAAGGTCGTCGGCGACGCCGGGATCGGCAAGACCACCCTGCTCGCGGCCTGGGCCGGCGACCGGCGAGCCGGGGGCGACCTGGTGCTCGCCGGGACCAGCAGGTCGCTCGACCGGACCGCGCCGCTCGACGTCGTCCTCACCGCGCTCGCCGAGCACCTGCGGGGATCGTCCGACGTGGACGGCCTGCTCGGCCCTGAGGTCGGCACCCTCGCTCCGCTGCTCGGCCTGGCGACCGCGGCCGGCGGCGAGCCGCGCGGAGTCGATCCCGAGCTCGGCCCGGCCACCCTGTTCGCCGCGGTGACAGCGGTCCTCGGCCGGGTCGCCGGCACGGCCGGGGCGATTCTCGTCATCGACGACGCACACCTCGCGGGGCAGACGTTCGCCGACTGGCTCAGCTACGTCCTGCGCCGGCCGATCCCGGTCCTCGTGGTCGTCGGCGCCCGGCCGGCAGAGGGACCGGACCTGCCCGCCACCGACGAGATCGGGCTCGGCCCGCTCGACCGGGCGCAGGTCGCGGAGCTGGTCGGCCGCGACCGGGCCGACGACCTCTACGCCCGGTCAGGGGGCCATCCGCTCTTCCTCTCCGAGCTGGCGGCGGTGCCGGCCGGCGAGCTGCCACCCTCGCTCGTCGCAGCGGTGTCGTCGCGGTGCAACCAGCTCGGCAGCGCGAGCGAGCTGGTGCGCGCCGCCGCGGTCCTCGACGACCTCGACGTGGAGGTGCTCGCCGCCGTGCTGAACCGGCGCGCGCTGCACGTGCTCGCCGACGTCGAGCTCGCGGAGCAGCGTGGACTCCTGACCGAGGACGCCGGGCGGCACCGGTTCCGCCATGAGCTGGTCCGCGAGGCGCTCGTCACCGGCACGACCGCGGGCCGGCGCGCACTGCTGCACCGCGAGGCCGGGCGGGTGCTGGCCGGCCGGCCGGACGCCGACCCGGCCGTCGTCGCCCACCACGCGCGGCTGGGCGGCGACCAGGCGCTGGCGGCCACCTGGCTGCGGGTCGCGGCCGCCCGGGCGGCCGAGCGCTTCGACCACGCCACCGCGGAAGACCTGCTCGACCAGTCGCTTGCGCTGGTCCCGGACCACGACACCCTGGTCGCGCGGGCGCAGGTGCGGATCCGGCGCGGTCGCTACCGCGATGCCGAGGACGATGTCACGGCCGCAACCGACGCGGGCGCGCGACGCTGGGAGGTCGGCGCGTGGGCCGCGTACTTCGACCGGCGGTTCGACGACGCGCTCCGGTACGCCGACGACGGCACCCTCGCCGCCGCCGACGCCGAGACCCGCACCCGCTGCCTGGTCGCGTCGGGCCGGATCCTGCACGCGCGCGGAGATCTCGACACGGCGGGCGACCGGCTGTCCGAGGCGATGGGGTCGGCCACCGGCGACGAGCGGCTGGAAGCGGCGGCGTGGCTCGGCGTCGTACACGCCCATCGCAGCCGCGCCCGGGAGGCGATCGACCTGCTGCGTCCGCTGACCCGAGCCGGGGGCAACGCCGACCACACCACGGCTTTCCTGCACGCGTTGCTCTTCACCGGTCACGCGCTGGCCGTCGAGGGACGGGCGGCCGAGGCGCTGGCCTGCTTCGACCGGTACGGCGCCGAGGCCGAGCGCCGCGACGTGCCGCGTTTCGCCGGTCGTGGCGTGAACTTCTCCGGCTGGGTGCTGCGCAACCTCGGCGCGACGGGCGCCGGGCTGGAGCGGCACCACGCGGCGCTCGGCGACACTCGCGCGAGCGGCCGGTCGGAGCTGTTGATCGCGGCGCTCCAGGACCTGGCCGACGACCAGATCCGCGCGGGGCAGCCGGAGGAGGCGGCTGCCCTCCTCGATCAGGCCCGGACCGCGCTGCACGGCGACCTGGTTTTCGGTTGGCGGCTGTCGATGAAACTGCGGCTGCTCGACGCGCAGGTCCGGCTGCTGGCGGGATCGCCGGCGGACGCCCTCCGTCTCGCCGAGGACCTGCGGGAGGACGCCGTACGTGCCGGGGTGCCGCGGTACGACGCCAGCGCGCGGCTGGTCGGCCACCGCGCCCGGGCCGCACTCGGCGAGCCGGTCGACCTCGACCGGGCCTGGCGGGATCTCGACGAGCTCGAGGGTGCCGTCCGGGTCGAGGCCTGGTGGTGGGCCGGCCAGACCGGATCCGAGCTTCGGCAGCCACGCTGGCTCGATCGCGCCGAGCGGCTCGCCGGCGAGCTCGCGCACGCGGCCGGACCCCATGCGGAGCGCCCTCCGTGCCGACGCCGATCGCCATCTGCTCCGGTGGCGGGCGGCAGCGGCCGGCGAGCGGCCAACGAGCGGCTCGCGCTAGCGGGTCGCCCTGAGCACCACCATCGACACCACGAGCGGCGGCATCCCGGCGACTGCCTGCTCGGCGTCGCGGCGGACCTCCGCGCGCTCCTCCGGCGTCAGGCCGGCGACGTACGGCGCGGTGTGCGCCATGCCGAGCCGCCAGTCGACCAGGTCGGCAGCCGTGCCGAGCCCGGTGTCGACCTCGACCACCTCGGCGGTGACCGAGCCGTAGCCGGCCGTCCGCCCGCAGTCCTCCAGCTCGGCGGGTCCGAGGTCGAAGCCGCCGGCCCTGAAGTCGACGTACCAGGCCGGAGGCACGAACCCGTGCGCCGTCACCACGCCTTCGACGGCCTCCTTGGCGGGATGGTCCCAGCCGGGCGCGAACACGGTGGCGACCAGCGAGGCAGCGACCCGGCGGAGCTCGGCCATCGGCGGGGTCGGGTCGGTGAAGTGGTTGAGCGAGAACGCGGCGGCCGCCAGGTCGAACGCGTCGTCGCGGAAGGGCAGCCGGGTCAGGTCGCCGACCGTCGCGAGCGCCGGCGCACCCGGCAACATGCCCGGCGCCAGGTCGACTGCCACCACCGTGTCCGCGCCGCGCTGCCGGAGCGCCTGACCGGCCACGCCGGTGCCGGCGCCGGCGTCCAGCACCCTGGCGTCCACCAGCTCGACCGGCGCGAGGTCGGCCATCGCCTCCGCCAGCCGGCGGTACATCCGCTCGGGGCCGGCGCGCCAGCCGTCGGCCGCGGCGTGGTACGACGCCCCGATGTCGCCCGACGTCACGTCGCCGGGGGTGGTCACGCCCGCTCCAGCGACGGAGCGGCCCTCAGGACCTGCTCCTCCCACCACGCGAGCTCGTCGTCGTAACCACCGAGCGCCTTCTCCCACCCGAACTGGACCATCGCGCCGATCAGGCAGAGATCGAGCTGGCGGTCCCACCAGGGCTCGGTCTCGATGCCGTGGCGCTCGAGCGCCGCTCGGTAGGACACGATCGTCTGCTCCTTGCTCGTGGGGAGCCGGCGGCAGTTGATCGCGAGGTACCACGCGAGGTCGCTGGCCGCAGCGCCCCTGCCGGGCAGCTCCCAGTCGAGCAGCACGGTACGCCCCCGGTCATCGCTGCCGAGGTTGTCGAGCTTCCAGTTGCCGTGCACGAACGTGGCCGGCGTCTGGTCGAGGGCGTCGACCAGCGGGCCCGGCTCGTGGACCAGGGGTACGACGACGCGGGCGAGTGCGGGAGCGACGCCCTCGAGCAGCGGCCACCCCTGGGCGACCAGCCGCGGCACCAGGTGCTCCGAGCCGAGCGCCGCCTCGGCGGCGGCCATCCGGGGCGACAGCTCCAGGTAGCGGTCGGTCGGCGAGACGACATCGATCCGGGAGTCCCAGAACGACGCGTGCAACGCGGCCATGTGGTCGAGGAAGCGCTCGTGCTGCTCGGCCGGGACCGGCTCGTCGGTCGCCGGGACCAGCCACTTGCCGACATCGCGCATCAGCAGCGCGGCCACGCCCGGTCGCCGTACGTCGTGCGCGACCGCGACGATCGGCTGGTTGAAGCAGTCGGGCAGCTCGGCCAGGATTCCCCGCCTCCAGAGCTCGACGGACGCGCTCCCCGGGACGTTCGCGACCCGCAGCGTCCAGTCGGCGTCGTGGTCGAGGTGCTTGACGACGTACGGCTCCCCGCCGATCGTCACCCGCTCCAGGAGCGCCCCGGACTTGCCGGGCCCG
This sequence comes from uncultured Actinomycetota bacterium, assembly GCA_963756795.1. Classification (GTDB taxonomy): domain Bacteria; phylum Actinomycetota; class Actinomycetes; order Propionibacteriales; family Nocardioidaceae; genus Nocardioides. The sequence goes on from CAVWPK010000012.1 coordinate 363,107, forward strand.
TCCAACGGTCGGCGATCGGCAGCGTCGGCGAGCAGGTCCTCGATCGAGTCGTGGACCGGCTGGTCAGGCATCCGCCGCTTCCATCTCGGCGAGCATCGACGCCGACCACCGACCTCCGCAGAACACGAGGTCGGCGACGATCCGGTCGCCCTCGAGGTCGAGGACGTGCAGGTGGTGCGCTGAGTGCGGTACGCCGCCCTCGGTCCAGGTCAGGTCGTATTCAACGACCTCGCCGGTCGAGGTCGGTTCCCTGCGCAGGTGCTCGAGCCGACCGGGGTCGGCGAACCAGGTGCGATAGGTCTCGCGGATCGCGTCCGCACCGCTGCGGCGGTACCTCCAGTTGGGCACGGTCGCGTCGAGCGTGGCGTCCGGCCCCCACACGTCGCAGCTGTCGATGGTGGCGGCACAGATCGCCTGCAGGAAGCTGTCTACAGCGGTGGTTTGGGACATGTTCGGCTCCTCGGGCTGGTCCATCGTGACAGCCAGGAACTTGCCGCGTCACCCTTGCAGCCGGGTTGCAGGCGAGCTGGCAGCTAGCGGGCGGCGCTGGAGGAACCGCCTTCAGTCACGTCGGTCTCCGGAGCCAACCGATAGCCAACCGATAGGCAACGAAGTCGCGTCCCTGCGGGCCGGGTCGTGCGTCACCTGTCGGAGTCCAGCCGCGGCGAGCGTAGAAGGCAGCGGCTCTGGAGTTGCCGCTCCAGACTTCGAGCAGACCCTCCTCGTGGTCACGGCGTTCAGCGGCGAACTGCTCGTAGAGCATTGTCCCCACACCCGCACCCACGCATTCGGGGAGTACGTAGAGCGCAGTTAGCTCAAGGGTGTTAGGGCGGTCCGTCGTTCGGGCCGCGGAGATGAATCCCAGCACGCGGCGGGCCGTCTCCAGGAGGTGGGTGGTGCGTCCAGGTTGGGCGATCAGTTGAGACCACATCGCTTCTCGCCCGTCCCTGACGTCGGGCTCCGTCCCGTAGTACCACGCACGCGACAGTCGGTGGACGTGCGCGATCTGTCCCACATCACGTCCCATGCCCAGTCGGAGGCGTTGTTCGTCGACGGTCACGAGGGCAAATTTTAGTATCTGGCCCTCGATCTAGGTGCGGCGGTGGAACCTGAGGTCGCCGTTGGGGAGGGTGTCGGCCGTGAACCTTCGGTCGTGGACCCGGTGATGGTGCCAGCTACAGAGGAGTACGCCGTCGGCGAGGTCGGTCCGGCCGCCTGATGACCATGGTTTGCGGTGGTGGGCTTCGCACCAGGTCGCGGGGATCGTGCAGTTCTCGGCGCGGCAATGCTGGTCGCGGAGTCGGAGGGCTTTGCGTTGGGCGGGTGTGTAGAGGCGGCTGGTGCGGCCGAGGTCGAGGACCTCGCCGTTGCCGCCGAGGACGACTGGGACGATCCCCGCGGTGCACGCCAGCCGCCGGACCGCGGACGCCGACATGGGTTCGCCGCCGAGGACGGTGCCGGTGCCGAGGTCGGCTTGGAGCGAGTCGAGGGCGATGGTGACCATCAGGGTGGTCGCGTCGCCGCCGTGGGCGGGGAGGTTGGCGGGGTCGAGGTGGTCGAGGAGGGCGCCGAAGGCTTGTCCGAGCTGTTGGTGGTGGGGGATCTGGTCTTCCTCCCCGCTGATCGCATCGGGGTGCTTGCGGGGGCTGGTGAACGCGTGCAGGTAGGTCAGCAGCCGGTCCCGGTCCAGGACGGGGTGGGTGATCGTGGTCCGGGCCAGGCCGTCGCCGATCAGCCGGGTGCGGAGGCTGGTCTTCTGCCGGGCGCGTTGCTCCTGGTCCTCCAGGCGTTTGGCTTCCTCGGCCTCGGCGATCTCCGGGGCGACCACCTCGAGCAGGTGTTGGCCGAGCCGACGCAGCTCACTGGGCCGGAACTGGCTGCACAGGGTGACCATCTCGGCCTCGGCCTTGCCGAGCAGTTCGGGGCCGAGACGGTCGGGAAGATCATCGAGGACCTGGGCGACGACCTTCGCCTGCGGCAGGGACACGAGGCCGTGGGCCATCCCAGCCGCGACCGCGGCCCAGCGCCGGTCCAGGGCTTCGGCCAACCGGGCCTGGGCGCGACCGGTCGGGAAGTCCTCCCGGGTCACCGAGGCGAGCCAGGCACCGGTGTCGCGGGCGCCGGAGTCCGCGCGGGCATCCTCGGCGACCGCGACCACCCGCAGCTTCAGCTCCGCGGTCATCGCCTCCAACCGAGCCAGCTCGGCGACCGCGGCCTGCTTCTCGGCCGGGCTCAGGTACACCGGCTGCGCATCACGCACCCCGGCCACCGCATCTTGCGCAACCGCGATCGCGGACAGGATCGGATGCGGTGCGGGCATCAGCTGAGCGACCACGGTGGATACCTCCCGAGAAGTACCTCTATCGTACACCTGTTCGATTCAGAATGGAACAGGTTGGCTGTGGTGGTTTTTTGGTTTCGAGGCTCCTCGCTGCGCTCGTCGCACCTCAACCACCGCAGGGCACGACCGCAGCGCTCGTCGCACCTCAACCACCGGAGGGCACGACCGCAGCGCTCGTCGCACCTCAACCACCGGAGGCGGCGGGAGCTGGCTTGGTTTCGAGGCTCCTCGCTGCGCTCGGCGCACCTCAACCACAGGGAGGCGCTCGTCGCGCCTCCACCGCCGCTGGTTGAGGTGCGAGCGAAGCGAGCCTCGAAACCAAGGCCGACCTACATCGGCGGGGACGAGAGGTAGACCGACTTGAGCTCGGAGTACTGCGCCAGGCCCTCCGGACCGAACTCCCGCCCCAGCCCCGACGCCTTGTAGCCGCCGAAGGGAGCGGCGAAGTCCATCGTGTAGGTGTTGACGCCGTACGTGCCGGTGCGCACCCGTCGGGCCACGTCGACACCGGCGTCCTGGTCGCTGGTCCACACCGTGCCGGCGAGGCCGTAGTCGGAGTCGTTGGCGATCCGGACGGCGTCGTCGACGTCGTCGTACGGGATCACCGACAGCACCGGCCCGAAGATCTCCTCCTGGGCGATCCGCATCCGGTTGTCGACGTCGGCGAAGACCGTGGGCCGCACGTACCAGCCGTTGTCGAGGCCGTCGGGCCGACCGGAGCCGCCGGTGAGCAGCCGGGCTCCCTCCTCCTGGCCGAGCGCGATGTACTTCTCGACGCGCTCCTGCTGCCGCTGCGCGACCATCGGGCCGATCTCGGTCGCGGGGTCCATCGGGTCGCCGACCCGCATCCCGGCCACCGCATCGGCCAGCGCCTGGGCGACCTCGTCGTGGCGGTCGCGGCTGACCAGCACCCGGGTCTGCGCGACGCAGGCCTGCCCGGAGTTCATCAGCCCGATGAACTTGAGTCCCTCCAGGGTCGGGCCAAGATCCGCGTCGTCGAGCACGATGGCGGCCGACTTGCCGCCGAGCTCGAGCGAGCAGTGCTTGAGCTGCTCGCCGCAGATCGCGCCGATCCGGCGGCCGGCCGCGGTGGACCCGGTGAACGCCACCTTGTCGACACCCGGGTGCGACACCAGGTGCTCGCCGACCTCGCGACCGGCGGCGACGATGCTGACCACGCCGTCAGGTACGCCGGCCTCCTGCAGGAGCTCGGCCAGCAGGTAGCAGTCCAGCGGGCTCTCCGGAGCCGGCTTGACGACGACCGTGCAGCCGGACAGGAGCGCCGGGATCAGCTTGGACATGACGGTGAACTGCGGGACGTTCCACGGCGGGATCGCCGCCACGACACCGACCGGCTCGTGGCGCACCATCACGTCGGACCCCAGCACGCCCGGCCGCGTCGACTCCCACGGGAACTCGCGCGCGATCGCCAGGAACGCCTCGATCTGCATCCACGGCGCCGGCGACTGCGCCAGGTTGCTGAACGAGATCGGCGATCCGATCTCGGTCGTGATCACCTCGGCCATCTCGGTGAGCTTGGCGGCGTACAGGCCGGACAGGTTCTGTACGACGTCGATCCGCTCGGCCGCCGACAGCTGCGGCCACGGACCCTCGTCGAACGCCTTCCGCGCCGCCCCCACGGCGGCGTCGATGTCCGCCGTACTGCCTTCCGGCACCCGCGCGACCACCTCCTCGGTGTGCGGCGAGACCACTTCGAGCACGGCGTCCGTGGCCGGCTTGGCCCAGGCACCGCCGATGAACAGGGCGTCCCGATCGAGACTCATGGGTTTCCTTTCAACTGCCTTGGTTTCGAGGAGCCTCGAAACCCCGGAATCATGGAGCGAGGTCGAACCAGTCGGAGAAGCCACTCGGGTCGTGCCGCCCGAGGGCGCCGTGCTCGAAGAGGCCCCAGCCCTCCGCGCCCTCTTCGACACCGGCGCCGGGACCATAGACCTTCGCGTGGCCCACGTGGTCGATCACGCCGAACATCACCCGGCCGGCGACGGCCGGGTCGTTCAGGTCGTAGCTGAGTCGCTCGGTGAAGCCGGCACCCTTCCAGGCGCCGTGCGTCCAGTCGGAGTCGCCGCCGTAGCCGCCGCCGACGTGGATCGGCACGGGCAGCTTCGAGGTCACCTCGAGCACCAGGTCCTTGCCGTCGGGCGTCTGGCAGGTGATCGTCGCGCCGGTCGGCACCCGGGTGCCCGACTCGTAACGGATCTCGACCCGCGGCCAGCCGAGCTGCTCGACCCGCCCGTCCTTCCAGACGCGGGTGCAGTCGTTGAGCATCGCGGAAGCCGTCCGGGGTCTCCTGGATGATGATCACGACGCAGAAGTCCTCGAAGCGCATCGGGACGTAGAGCCACCACATGCCGTCGAAGGCAGGGTCCGCGGGCTTGCCGGCCGGGGCGGCCTCGCCGACCGGGCGGATGCCCCACGAGCGGTCGCGGGTCCCCACCCAGCGGTCGGGGGTGACCGCGAGGTCCGAGCCGTCGACGGCGATGGTGCCCTCCCAGGTGCCGACCTGGGCGAACCGTTGGGCATCGAGGATCGTGTTCGAGCCCTGGCGCATCACGTGCGGCAGTTCCTGGACGACGTCGAACGAGCCCTCCCAGGTCAGGTCGAGTGCGATGCCCTCGGTCTCCTCCATCACCAGCCGCAGCCTGCGCAGCGGCTCGAGGACCTCGATCCGGTAGTTGCCGACCCGCTGCTCCATCCGGTCGGCGCCGCGCGGGTCGGCGGCGTCGCTGAGGTGGACGGCAGTCTGCTCGTCACCGCGACGCAGCAGCACGAAGGCGTCCTTGGTGCCGAGGTTCGGGTAGAACCCGAGCCCGGTGATGAGGAACAGGTCGCCGGTGCGGTCGTGCGCGTTGAGGTAGCAGCGGTCGTAGAAGTTGCGGTCGCTGCTGCCGGCCCACGCGATCGGGCGCGGCAGCTGGTGGATGGGGTACTCGTCGAGCGGCCCGAGGCCGACGTACTCCCCGTGCAGGCCGTGGTTCATCGGGCACCCACCTGGTCGAGCAGCCGCTCGAAGAGCGGGCGGTGGTGCATGACCGCCTCCGGGTCGTCGGGACGTTCGATCTCACCGAAGTGGATCTGCCGGGCACTGGTGCGCAGGAACACCACGCCCCAGATGACAGCGGCGAAGAGCTGGTACCAGGTCAGGTCGCCCACCTCGACCCCTGTGAGCTCCTCGTACGTCGCGACGACCCCCTCGGCGGTCATGAAGTCCGGCATGCCGGGCAGCCCGAGCATGGTCGCGATCTCCTGGAACACGCCGTGGGCGAACACCATCCAGGCCAGGTCCAGCTCCCGCGGCCCGAGGGTGGCCATCTCCCAGTCCAGGACGGCGACGGGCGTGAAGTCGCGGTACATCATGTTGCCGATCCGGGAGTCGCCCCAGCAGAGAACGGCGTCGCCCGGTCCGCCCTCCTCGGGCAGGTTGGCCTCGAGCCAGGCCAGCCCCTGCTCGATGAGTGGCGACGGCGGGCTCCCCTCCGCTGCGTCGAGGGCATACGCGTACCAGGCGCGGAGCTTGGCGACGTTGCGAGCGAGCGTGGTCTCGCCGGCGTGCCCGGCGACCCCGGGGTCGAGAAAGCCGAAGGTCGTGGCTGCGTCCGGGATGCCGTGCAGCTTCGCCAACACCTCGACGCTGTTGCGCTGCAGGGCGGCCTGCTGCTCGACCGGGGCGTCGTAGAGCCAGTTGTCGCCGAAGGTGTAGGGCAGCACGTCCGGCGGTACGGCGCCGTCGAGCCGGTCCATGAGGAAGAAGGGGGTGCCGAGCACCTCTCCGGTCGGCTCGATCAGACCCACCTGCGGGACCGGCACCCCGGCGAGCTCGCCGGCGAGCCGCATCGCGTCGTACTGGTCCTGGAGGCGGTAGCTCGGGAAGACCGGCAGGTCCGCGGCCGCCGGCGCCACCCGCGCGACGTACTCCTGGGTCCACCGGGCGCCGTCCTCGGTGGTGGTGATCGCAAGCAGCACGGTCTCGCTGGACATGCCGTTGGTCTCGATGCCTTCGTGCAGCGTCACCTCGGGGTCGGACCCGGCAGGCAGCGCGCCGGTCAGCCACTCCTGCAGCCGCTGCCGGACGGTCGCCCGGTCACGGCTCGAGCGCTGGAGGGTCAGGTCGGCGGGAAGGGGCGCTTGTGTCACCCAGCCAGAATGTAGAACGTGTTCTAGTGAGTCAAGGGCTCACGCCAAGTCGGCATGCGTAGGCTCGGCCGCATGAGTGCTCTGGAGGGCTGGGCCCTCAGCGACTTCACCGCTGACGGCGTCACACACCCGACCTATCGCAAGGGCACCGGCCCGGCGGTCATCGTCATCCACGAGGTCCCCGGGATCACCCCGCAGGTGCAGGCGTTCGCGGAGGAGGTCGTCGCGCACGGACACACCGTCGTCATGCCGCACCTGTTCGGGACCCCCGGCGCCAAGGTCGGGCCGCGGTCGATGGCCCAGGCCGCCCGGCAGATCTGCGTCAGCCGCGAGTTCCTCCGGATGGCGACCAACACCACGACGCCCGTCGCCATCTGGCTGCGGGCGCTCGCGAGGGACCTGCACGCCGAGCTGGGCGGACCTGGCGTCGGAGCGGTCGGCATGTGCTTCACCGGCGGCTACGCGCTCGCGATGCTCGCGGACGCGCCGGTCGCGGCGCCGGTCCTCGCCCAGCCGTCGGCGCCCTTCGCGGTCACGCCGGGCCGTCGCCGCGACCTCGGCCTCAGCCCCGCCGATCTCGACGCGGTCAAGCGCAAGGTCAGCGCGGGCTGCCAGGTCCTGGGCCTGCGCTACCAGAACGACCTCGCGGTCGGGAGCCGCTTCGACACGCTCCGGGCCGAGCTCGGCGACAACTTCATCGCCGTCGAGTTCCCCGGCATCAAGCACTCGACGCTGACCGTGCACCGTCAGCAGGAGGGCGTCGACCGGGTCCTGGCGTTCTTCAAGGAGAAGCTGGCGGGCTGAGCCTCACTGCGGGGACTGACAGGTCGGGTGCAGCTGCGGGCCGGAGACGCCGCAATGGGGGCAGACCTCCACATGCACCCGCAGGTCGTCGTCGTGTGCCGGTGGCGCCACAGCCCGGGGGTTCCGGATCGACGTGGCCGCGAGCGCCGCACCCGCCAGCAGCAGCCCCGCGCTGATCAGCATCGCCTTTCCGTAGCCGTCGCCGAAGGCCACCGGGTCGGTGTAGTCGGCTCCGGCAATGCCGGACGCGACGGGGATGACCGCGACCGCGAGCAGGCCGCCGGTGCGGGCCACCGCGTTGTTGACGCCGGACGCGATGCCGGCATGCCGGTCGTCCGCTGAGTCGAGGACGGTCGCCGTCAGCGGCGCGACCATCAGCGCGAGCCCGGCGCCGAAGAGCAGCACCGGCGCCAGGACGTCGCCGGCGTACGACGCGTCCGCGCCGACCATGCTCAGCCAGAGCACCCCACCGGCGGACAGCAGCGGGCCGAGCGTCATCGGCAGCCGCGGCCCGATCCGCTGCGCGAGCTCCCCGGCGCGGGACGAGAACGCCAGCATGATCAGCGTGACCGGCAGCATCGCCGACCCGGCGACGATCGGCGACCAGCCGGCGACCACCTGGAGCTGGAGCACGAGCAGCACGAAGATGACGCCCAGCGCCGCGTAGACGAGGAAAGTCACGGCGTTGGCCGCGCTGAACTGCGCGCTGCGGAACAGCTCCAACGGCACCAGCGGAGCCGCCGAGCGCGCCTCGACCACCACGAACGCGACCAGGCAGGCCAGGCCGGCGGCGACGATGGCGATCACCGGCCCGTTGAACCCCGCGCCGCCGGCACGGGTCAGCCCGAAGGTGAGCGCTCCGAGCCCGGCGGCGGCGAACGACGTACCGATGACGTCGAGGCGGCCGGCCGCCTCGGGATCGCGGCTCTCGGGGACGTGGCGGACGGCGACGACGACGATCAGCACCGCGACCGGGACGTTGACCAGGAAGACCAGTCGCCAGTGCAGCTCGACCAGCCAGCCGCCGACCAGCGGTCCGATCGCGGCGGCGATGCCGCCGAGCCCGGACCACGCGCCGACCGCGGCGGACCGGTCGTCCCGGTGGAAGGACGCGGCGATGATCGCGAGGCTGCCGGGCGTCAGCAGCGCTCCACCGATGCCTTGCAGCCCGCGGGCGGCGACCAGCGTCTCGATGTCCGGCGCCAGCCCGCAGAGCAGGGAGGCGAGCGCGAACCACACGACGCCGACCAGGAAGATCCGACGCCGGCCGAGCCGGTCGCCGAGCGAGCCGCCCAGCAGGATCAGCGCGGCGAGCGTCAGTGTGTAGGCGTTGATCGTCCACTGGAGGCCCTCGAAGCCGGCGCCGAGGTCCTCCCCGATCCGGCCGAGCGCGACGTTGACCACCGTGGCGTCGAGCATCGCGAGGCCGGAGCCCAGCACCGTGGCCAGGAGCACCCAGCGACCGTGCGGGCTGCCCAACCGGATCGGCTCGTCACCGCCGGGCATTGCACTCACGGGATCTCACGGGAATCTCGATCCGCGCCGTCGCACTCGTCGTCTCACGTCGTCCGGGCCCGCCCGGACTACTCGACGACGACCTCGATCCTCTGGAACTCCTTGAGGTCGGTGTAGCCGGTCGTGGCCATCGAGCGCCGGAGCGCGCCGACCAGGTTCATGGTCCCGTCGGCGACCCGGCTGGGACCGAACAGGATCTCCTCGATCGAGCCGATCTGGTCGAACTGCACCCGCTGGCCGCGCGGCAGGTCGTGGTGGTGCGCCTCCGCGCCCCAGTGGAAGCCGCGTCCGGGGGCGTCGGTCGCCCGGGCGAACGGCGAGCCGACCATGACTGCGTCGGCACCGCACGCGACCGCCTTGGCGATGTCGCCGGAACGGCCGATCGACCCGTCGGCGATGACGTGGACGTAGCGGCCGCCCGACTCGTCGAGATAGTCGCGGCGCGCGGCGGCGACGTCGGCCACCGCCGAGGCCATCGGTACGGCGACGCCGAGCACGGTGCGGGTCGTGTGGGCAGCACCTCCACCGAACCCGACCAGTACGCCGGCGGCACCGGTCCGCATCAGGTGGAGCGCAGCCTGGTGGGTCGCGCAGCCCCCGACGATCACCGGCACGTCGAGCTCGTAGATGAACTCCTTGAGGTTGAGCGGCTCGGCCTGGCTGGAGACGTGCTCGGCGCTCACGGTCGTGCCCCGGATGACGAACAGGTCGACGCCCGCGTCGGTCACGACCTTCGCGAACTCCTTGGTGCGCTGCGGGGAGAGCGACCCGGCCACGGTCACGCCGCCGTCGCGGACCTGCCGGAGCCGCTCGGCGATCAGGTCGGGCTTGATCGGCTCGGAGTAGATCTCCTGGAGCCGGTGGGTCGCGGCGTCGCCCTGGAGGCCGGCCACCTCCTCCAGCAGCGACTCTGGGTCGCTGTAGCGGGTCCAGATGCCCTCGAGGTTGAGGACCCCGAGCCCGCCGTACTGACCGAACTCGATGGCCGTCGCCGGCGACATCACCGAGTCCATCGGGGCGGCCAGGATCGGGAGCGAGAACCGGTAGGCGTCGATCTGCCAGTCGATGCTGACTTCCTTCGGGTCGCGGGTGCGCCGGGACGGCACGATCGCGATGTCGTCGAAGGAGTAGGCGCGGCGGGCCCGCTTGGCCCGGCCGATCTCGATGTCGGTCACCGGAGCAGTCTAGGGGGCGTCGGTCGCCGCGATGTGGGCGCTTCCGGGTGCTCAGCCGACGTCGAAGGCGTTGTTGAGTCCCTGCCGGTACATCTGCTGGTCGACGACCTTCAGCGGCTCCCACTCCGGCGGCCGGTACATCGGGTAGATCGCCGCCGGCGCGCCGCGGACACCCGACTCGTCGAGGATCGCGTTGGCTGCCTGGCGCCCGGACTCGTTGGCGCCCTCCATGGTGGCCAGGTCGACGTTGGTGCGGCAGAAGTCGCCGGCCAGGAAGAGGTTGCCGATCCCCGAGCGCGTCGACGGGCGAAGCTTCCACGAGTCGACCGTGTTGATCAGCAGCGGCTCGTCGTTGGTGTTGACCTTCCGGCGCGGGTCCCACTGGATCGCGGGGTCGAGGAACCACGAGTGGAGGACGTCGTCGGGAAGCACGGAGCGACCGGTGTCCTCCAGGGACGCCTTCATCTGCGCCCAGACCTCGGTCCGCACCTGAGCCTTGGTGCAACGATTGGCCGGCTTGCCGAAGACGATGCCCGGCGTCGTCCAGTCGGACACGTCGACCGACAGGCAGTCGACCGCGTTGCCGTCGCCGTAGGTTGTCGCGAAGTCGTTGGTCCAGAACTGGTTCTGGGTGAGGCAGGTGAGTGACCACGGCGAGTCCAGGAAGGCCACGTGTCCCTGGGTCAGGTTGACCGGGCGGTTCAGGTAGAACTGGATGCCGTTCATCCAGTCGACGACCAGGTCGTGGAGTCCCTCGAGCTTCGGTGCGGCCCGGAGCACCCGTCTCGACAGCAGCGGAGTGACCCGCTCGACGGGCATCGCGGAGACGAACCAGTCCGCCTCGATGGTGGTCGGACCGCGGCGAGTCGTCGCGCGGGCGCCGGCGATCCGGCCCTTCGCCACGTCGAGACCGACGATCGTCGTACCGGTCCGGAAGCGCACGCCCTTGCTGCGCAGGAGCTGCACCCAAGGGTCGATCCACACCTCGTTGGTCGGGCCGTTGAGCACCTCGTCGGCGTGCCGACCGTTGGTCCCGACGCCGGCGATCGCGTAGACGAAGGCCTCGGCCATGCTGCCGATCGTGCGGGTGCTGGCGATCTCCTCCTTGGCAGCGACCAGGGCCCGGGTCAGTCCCCTGGCGGCGACCGTCTGGTACTCGGCCGACCTGTTCTCGGCCCGGACGAAGTCCCACCAGGAGGTCTGCTCCCACTGCCCGAACCGGCGCTCGTCGCAGCTGGACAAGAACACGATGATCCGGGTCGCGAAGTACGCCGCCTCGTCCGGCGAGATCATCTGCCCGCCCACGAGCTCGTTGACGATGAGTCGCCTCAGGGCGTCGGGAGAGTCCAGGTGGCGCGGGTCCGGGGTCATCCCGAACAGGTTCTGGTCGTCGCGTCCGCCTGAGCGCGGGAACAGGGGCGTCGGCGCGGCGACCAGGTTGTCGAAGACGCCGTTCTTGTTGGTGCCGAACGGGATCCGCGCCATGGTGTCGGGGATGTGGGAGTAGAAGCCGGGGAAGAACCGGAAGCCGTGCTCGCCGGGCAGCGCTCTGCGCCCGCCCCGCGCGGTGCCGGGCACCGGGATGCTTCGCGCCTTGCCACCCAGCGCCTTCCGCTCGTAGACGGTCACCTCGAACCCGCGCTCGACCAGCTCGTGGGCGGCGGCCAGACCGGCCATCCCACCGCCGAGCACTGCGACCCGGCGCCGCTTGAGCGCGAGCGCCGGGGACAGCGGGCCGACGGCCAGCGCTGCCGCGGCGACCCCGGACCCTCGCAGCACATTGCGTCGTGAAAGCGACCCCATGCCGAACACCTTTCGCCCGTTAACCGACACTCATGTCGGTTAACGGGATTCTGTCCTGCCCCCGAGCCGCCGTCAACCGCCCGGCTCTCCCGGATCGGGCACCGCGGTCGCGAGTTGGTGGATTCCGCGACCCTCATGCCCGGGACCGCCCATATTGGGAGCGATGAGCGAGGAGCCCACCAACCCGAGGCGACAACTGCTGGCCGAGCTCGCCCTGGGCGGGACGGACCAGGTCGCCGACGTGCTGCGGGCCCGATCGACCGCGGCGATCGGCCACCTCCACCGCGACGACTGGCTCGCCCTGGCGGAGCGCGTCCGGACGCCCGACGGGCGGCTTCCCACCGAGTTCGCCTGGCGGTGCGGATATGCCCTTCATCTCCAAGGACGTGCGAGCGAGGCAGTCGCCTGCTTCGAGTCCGCCGCGGCGACCGCCGACGACGCCGAGGGTGCGCAGCTCGCGGCCGCCCACGCAGCCTCTCTCTGGAGCCGAGGCGAGGTCGAGGAGCTTGCCCGAACCACCGACCGGGCACTCGCCCTCGCCGAAGCGAGCCAGGACCCGAGCGCGCTGGCCGCGGCGTGGGTCGCACGGTCCCTCGCTGCGTCGGTCGACGACCGCCACGCCAGCGCAGCCGCGGAGCACAAGGCGCTCCGCTTCGCCGAGGATGCCGGCGACGTGCTCGCGCTCGCCCGCATCCACACGCACATCGCCTGCACGGACCTGGAGGAAGCGCGCTACTCGGAGGCGATCCAGCGGCTCACCGACGTGATCACGACGACAGGTGCACACGGCCTCGTGAGCAGCCAGGCCCTGGCCAGGGTCAACCTTGCCGAGGCGCTGGTGCGCGTCGGCCGGCTCGACGAGGCCGTCCACGAGGCGGAGGCCGCGCGCATCCAGTTCGGGGTCCTGGACTCGCCGCTGGTTGGTGCAGCCTGGCGGATCCTCGGCTCGGTCAACACCATCCGGGGCAGCCTCAGCCGAGCCGCGCACGCCTACTCCGAGGCGGTGCGGTACGCAGACGAGCACGACTTCAGCCAGGTCCTGCTGCCGGCCCTGGTAGGGCTCGCGCTCGTCCGTGCCGCCGATGACCGGGAGGCCGCCCGAGCGCTGCTCGATCGAGCCCGCTCGCTCCCGGCCGTCACCCATCACCTGGCCAGCAAGCTCGCGCACGGCTGGTTCCTGCTCCTGGAGTCGGGCGAGCGCCCGGAGGCGCGGCACGAGGCGCTCGCCATCGCCGACCGCGAACTCACCGAGGCACTCCACTACAGCGAGAACAGCGTCATCGCCGAGGCGCTGGAGCTCGCAGTGCTCGCGGGCAACCGACGACCCGACGACCCCCGCCTGGCCGAGGCGCGCGAGATGTGGGCCGCCGCGGGCAACGAGGTCCGGGCAGCGATGAACTCCTACGTCGCCGCCCGGCTCGCCGGCACGACCGTCGCGGAGCATCGCTCGCTCCAGGACCTGCACCGGCTGGGCATCCACGCCGACGCGTGGGCGGTCCCGGGTCCGCTCAACGCCGTCCGACCGCCCGACGCCCGCGTCCGCGTGCACTGCCTCGGAGCGTTCGCCCTCGAGGTCGACGGCCGCACGGTGCCGGGGTCGGCGTGGCCCTCGCGCAAGGCCCGCGACGCGCTCAAGGTGCTCGCGGTGTCGGACGCCGAGGGGGTGAGCCGGTCGCGGCTCGAGGACCTCCTCTGGCCCGACGTGCTCGAGCCCGGCAACCGGCTGTCCGTCGCGCTCTCCCAGTTGCGGCAGGTCCTCGACCCCGACCGGAGCCGTCCTGCCGACCACTACGTCGTCGCCGACCGGTCCCGGGTCAGGCTCGACGAGACGAGCGTGAGCGTGGACCTGCGCGAGTTCAGCCGCTCCGCGGTCGAGGTCACCAGCGGGACGGGCGTTGATGTCGACGTCCTCGAGGCCGTCGCCGCGCGGCACACCGGCGTGGTGCTCGAGGGCGAGGACGCCGAGTGGATCGACCCGCCGCGGGTGGAGGTCGAGCGGCTCGCCCGCGAGGTCAACCGCTCGCTCGCGCTCACCCTCGCCGGGACGGCCGACGCCGCGCGCGCCGTACCGTGGCTGATCCGTCAGCTCAACGACGACCCGTACGACGAGCCGACGTACCTGTCGCTCGTGGCGCTGCTCGCGAGGCTCGGGCGGCACGGCGAGGCGCGCAACTTCTATGCGATCTACGACTCCCGGATGCGCGAGCTGGAGGTCCCCCCGCAGCCGTGGGACGCGGTCAGCCGGCGCAGCGCCACCTGAGCTGCGCGGAGCGACCTCAACGCGATCTCAAACTCTTCTCAACGTGGTGCTGTCACGGTCGTACCACTCCCGAGACCGGAGGTCACCGTGACCGTCATCCTGCAGAACGAGACCCTTCCTCACCCGCCGTCGCCGACCGGCGCAGACCGCGCGCACACCACGACCCGGTTCTGGCGTCCGACGCCGTAGCGCCCTCAGCCGCCTTGGTAGTTCGGCGCCTCGACGGTCATCTGCACGTCGTGGGGGTGGCTCTCCTTGAGCGACGCCGAGGTGATCCGGATGAACCGGCCCTTCTCCTGCAGCTCGGGGATCGTGGACGCGCCGACGTAGAACATCGACTGGTTGAGACCGCCGAGCAGCTGGTGGGCGACGGCCGAGAGCGGCCCCCGGTAGGCGACCTGGCCCTCGACGCCCTCGGGCACGATCTTGTCGTCGCTGGCGACCTCGGCCTGGAAGTAGCGGTCCTTCGAGTAGGACTTCTTGCCACGCGAGGACATCGCACCGAGCGACCCCATGCCGCGGTAGGCCTTGAACTGCTTGCCCTGGACGAAGATCACCTCACCGGGTGACTCCTCGCAACCGGCGAGCATCGAGCCGATCATCACCGACTCCGCGCCCGCGACGACCGCCTTGGCGATGTCACCGGACTGCTGGAGCCCGCCGTCGGCGATCACCGGGACGCCGGCGGGCTTGGCTGCGAGGGAGGCTTCGTAGACGGCGGTGATCTGGGGTACGCCGCAGCCGGTGACCACGCGCGTCGTACAGATCGAACCCGGGCCGAAGCCGACCTTGACCGCGTCGGCGCCGGCGTCGACGAAGGCCTGGGCCCCGTCGCGGGTCGCGACGTTGCCGCCGATGACCTGGACGTGCCGGGTGGCCGGGTCGGTCTTGAGCCGCCTGACCATGTCGAGGAGGAGCGTCACATGGCCGTGGGCGGTGTCGGCGACGAGGACGTCGACGCCGGCCTCGATCAGGCCGGTCGCCCGCTGCCAGGCGTCGCCGAAGTAGCCGATCGCCGCGCCGACCAGCAACCGGCCCTGGTCGTCCTTCGAAGCGTCCGGGAACTGCTCGGACTTCACGAAGTCCTTGACCGTGATCAGCCCACCGAGTCGCCCCTGCTCATCGACCAGAGGCAGCCGCTCGCGCTTGTGCTTGCGCAGCAGCGTGGTCGCCTCGTCCCGGCTGATGCCGACCGGTCCGGTGACCAACGGCATCGGCGTCATCACCTCATCGACCTTGGTGGTGGCCCACTCGGCCACCGGGGTGAACCGCAGGTCGCGGTTGGTGCAGATGCCGAGCAACCGGTTGTCCGCATCGACGACAGGGAGCCCGGAGACCCGGTACTCGCCGCAGATCCGGTCGAGGTCCTCCAGCGTCGCGTCGGGCCCGATCGTGACCGGGTTGGAGATGATCCCGGTCTGGGTCCGCTTGACGAGGTCGACCTGGTAGGCCTGCTCCTCGGCGGACAGGTTGCGGTGCAGGATGCCGATCCCGCCCTGCCGAGCCATCGCGATCGCCATCCGCGACTCGGTGACGGTGTCCATGGCGGCGCTGACGAGCGGCGCCTTGAGGCTGATCTCACGCGTCAGTCGCGTGGTCAGGTCGATGTCGTCGGGCCCCAGGTCCGAGTAGCCCGGCAGCAGCAGCACGTCGTCGTAGGTAAGGCCCAAAGGTGCGAACTTCGCCGGTACTTCAAAGACCTCCATGACCGAATCTTACGGGGCTAACCTCGTTGCGTGACCCCCGACCTGCCTCCCCACGTGCTGGTTCTCTTCGGCGCGACCGGCGACCTCGCGTCCCGCAAGCTCTTCCCCGGCCTCTACCGGTTGGCCGCGGCCGGTCGGCTTCCGAAGCACCTCGAGGTGATCGGCAGCGGCCGCCGCTCCCCCGGCACGGACGAGGAGTTCCGCGGCCAGGTTCGGGCCGCGCTCTCGGAGTTCGTCCAGCAGGTCGACGAGGAGATCGCCGGGCCGCTGCTGGACCGGATCTCCTTCGTCGCCTCGTCCGCCGACGACGGCACGGCGCTCGCCGAGGCGGTGCGGGCAGCCGAGGACCGACTGCTCGACAAGGCCGGGTGCCTGCTGTCCGACGTACGGCGCCTGCTCTACCTCTCGATCCCGCCGTCGGCGGTGGCCGGCACGGTCGAGATGCTCGCCAAGGAGGATCTGGTCGACCGGTCCCGGCTGGTCGCGGAGAAGCCGTTCGGCACCGACCTGGCCACCGCTCGGGCGCTCGACATCATCCTGCGCAACGCGTTCGAGGAGGCGCAGATCTTCCGGATCGACCACTTCCTCGGCAAGGAGGCGGTGCAGAACATCCTCGCGCTGCGCTTCGCCAACGGCCTGTTCGAGCCGGCGTGGAACCGGCACACCATCGAGTCGGTGCAGATCGACGTGCCGGAGAAGCTCACCGTCGAGGGCCGTGGCAGCTTCTACGAGGGCACCGGCTGCCTGCGCGACATGGTCACCACCCATCTGTGCCAGCTGCTGGGCTTCGTGGCCCTCGAGGATCCCCACGCCTATCGCGAGTCGGCGCTGCGAGCGGCGAAAGCCGCGGTGTTCGCGGCGGTCCGCCCGCTCGACCCCGAACGGGTGGTCTTCGGCCAGTACGACGGCTACCGGGACGAGCCGGACGTCGCTCCGGACTCCGAGGTCGAGACGCTCGTCGCCATCGAGATCTGGATCGACAACGACCGGTGGCGCGACGTGCCGTTCTACCTGCGGACGGGCAAGGCGATGGCTGACGGTCGGCGCACCATCACCATCCGCTTCTCCGACCCGCGGCACCGCTGGCTGAAGCCGGCCGACGGCGGCCGCCCGGAGCCCAACGAGCTGATCATCGAGCTCGCCGACCAACCGCGGATCGCGATCGACGTCCGCGCCAAGCGCCCCGGCCCCGACATGGACATCGTGGAGGGCGTGTTCCGGCTCGACCTGGTGTGCGACGCCCCCGAGTCCGACCCGCTCGAGGCCTACGAGCGGCTGCTGCTCGACGTGATGCGCGGCGACCGGACCCTGTTCATCAGCTCCGACGAGGTCGAACGACTCTGGGAGATCTGCCAGCCGGTCCTCGACCGGCGGCCCCCTTGCCAGCCCTACGAGCAGGGCTCGTGGGGTCCGCAGGATGCCCTCGCCCTGCCGCTCGGCGGCTGGCGGCTCGGCAACCACGCACCCGAACGATCGCTCTTGACCTAGCCCGGCCTAGGGACCGGACCACTCCTCGCTCTGGGTGAGCCGCAGCAGGTAGGCGAGCGGTGGCAGCACCACCACGACCGCGAGGCCGACGGCGACGAGCAGCCCCTGGAGCGTCGCTGTCGCACCGGCCGCGTCGACGATCCGCACCTCGTCGACCAGCAGCCACGGATATTGTGCGACCCCCCAACCGGACACGACCGACGCCACCGCCGTCACCGCGGTGAGACGGGCGGGGCCGTAGCGACGGCGCCAGAGCAGCGTGACGGTAGCGAGGCCGGCCAGCGCGGCCAGCCCGACCAGCGGCGCCGCACGTCCGGCGAGACCGTCGCTCAGGGTCGGGGCGTCCTCAGCGATCGGCACCAGGCTGGCAAAGACGACCGCCCCGGTGACCAGCCCGACGGCCAGCGCCCGGATCCGGAGCGCTCGGGCCAGCCGCGGTTGCCCGCGGCGGTCGGCATCGGCCACCAGGAAAACCCCGGCGAGGAACGCGCAGGTGCCGACCGCGATCACCCCGCCGAACAACGAGGTCGGGTTGACCCAGGACGTCCACCGGTCACCGGTGCCGTCCAGCGGCACCCGCCCCGAGGCGATCCCGCCGGCGACCGCTCCGAGGAAGAACGGCGTGAGGACCGAGGACGTCGCGAACACGACGCCGAACAGGCGCGCCTGCCCGAGCGTCTCGGCGTACTTGCGGAACGCGAAGCTGGCGCCGCGGAGCACGATTCCCAGCAGGGCGAGGAGCAGCGGGAGCACCATTGTCGACATCGCGGCGGCGAAGGACTCAGGGAAGCCCGTCCACCAGATCACCAGGACGTAGATCAACCAGACATGGTTGGCCTCCCACACCGGACCGATGCTGTGGTCGACCAGGGTGCGCAGCTCCGCGCCGCGCCGACTACCGCCCGCCGTGAGGTCGAAGAACCCCGAGCCGAAGTCGGCACCACCGAGGACGGCGTACGCGACGACGCCGACGAACAGCGCGGCGGCGACCACGACCTCCAGGCTCATCGGTCCGCCTCCGCGGGTTTGGTCCCCGGGTCGACCTCCGGCGCGTACGGGCTCGGCAGGTCGACCTCGCCGGCTCGCCAGCGGCGCGCCATCGAGCGGAGGACCACGACCGCGCCGATGGTCATGCCGGCGTAGACGACCGAGCTGATCCCGAGCAGCCACCACAGGCTCGACGTGTAGTCACCCACTGCCTCCGGGGTGCGCATCACCCCGTAGACGACCCAGGGCTGGCGTCCGACCTCGGTCGCCACCCACCCGGATTCGAGCGCGACCACCGCCAGCGGCCCGGCCGCGGCGGCGGCGCGGAGGAACCAGCGTCGTTCCAGCAGGTCGCGGCCGCGACGGCGCTGCATCCAGAACCAGGCGACGCCGGCCGCCAGCAGGGTGCCGATCCCGACCATGGTCTGGAACGCGAGGTGAGTCAGGGTGACCGGCGGCTGCTCGTCCTCCGGGATGGTGTCGAGAGCGGGGACCGGCTTGTCCAGCGAGTTCATTGCGATCAGCGATCCCAGCCACGGGACGTCGATGGCGCCCTTGACCTCGCCGTCCACGAGCACGCCGCCCAGGCGCAGCGGCGACGGGCTCTCGGTCGTCTCGGCGAGCTCGAACGCGGCGAGCTTGGCCGGCTGCCGCTCGTCGAGGCCGAACCCGAGCACGTGCCCGACGAACGGCTGGGTCACCGCGGCGATCGACGCGAAGGCGAACGGCACGAGGAAACCCAGCCGGTGATGCGTGTCGCGGCGACCGCGCAGCAGGCCGACGGCATAGACGCCCGCGACGCAGAACCCGGTCACCATGTAGGCGCCGACCCACATGTGTGCGAACTGGAGGAAGGCGTGCTCGTTGAACAGCACCGCCCACGGCTGTACGTCGGTCACCTCGCCGCCGACGATGCGGAACCCGGTCGGCACGTTCATCCACGCGTTGACGGCGACCACGCAGTAGGCGCCGACGATCCCGGTGATCGCCATCGGCAACACCATCAGGACGTGGCGCTTCGGCGGCATCCGGCCCCAGCCGTAGAGGTAGATGCCGAGGAAGATCGCCTCCAGGAAGAACGCGAGACCCTCGAACGCGAACGGCAGTCCGAGGACGTCGCCGTAGGTCCCCATCAGGCCGGGCCACAGCACGCCCATCTCGAAGCTGAGCACCGTGCCGGACACCGCGCCGATGGCGAACAGGACCGCCGACACCTTCGCCCACCGGTGGGCGAGCCCGAGCGCAACCGGGTCGTCGCGGCGGATGCCGCGCAGGTGCATCACGAAGATCATCGCGGGGAACGCGACGCCGAAGCAGGCCAGCACGATGTGCCAGCCGAGCGAGAGCGCCATCTGCTGCCGAGCAGGAAGCAGCCCATCAGGGTCGGCCGCTGCGGAGAGCTGGGCGGCGAGTTCGGCGATCACGGCAGGGGTGAGCACAGCGTCGACAGTAGGTGGGACTCAGCCGGCGGTCACGCCTTTGTGAATCTTTTCACGAACTCCGTGGGCGCCGTCCCGCAGCCCTCGTCACACCCGCAGCTCGTTGACCGCGATCCGCACCGTGACCGTCTCGCCGGCCATCCGGATCCGGCCGCGCAGCCCGGCCGAGAGCACCATCGGGAGCACCGCCTGGGAGTCGGACGGAGCGGTGAGCACGATCTCCTCGGCGCCCTGCCGGCGCGCCGTCCGGGCGATGTCCGCGAGCAGCCGGGTACCGATGCCGCGGCGTTGCCACGAGGGGTCGACCCACATGTCGACCGGCCACGGGTCCGCCGGGGTCTCACCCGGCGTGAACGACGCCCGCCCGATCACCCGGCCGCTCACGAGCACCGAGGTCTCGGCATCGCCCGCGACCGTGGTGGGCTGGGTGTCGCCTGCCACGTCCGGCGCCGACGGCGTCTCCCGGCTGAGGACATCGGTGACGAGCTCGGCGAGCGCCGAGCCGCGGACCCGCTCCTCAGGGGTGAACGGGGTCTCCCGACGGACCTGGATCACCGCCGTCCCGACGGTCAGCTCAAGGGTGTCCTCGGTGCCGTGCGTCGGCTCGACGTCGGCATCGAAGAGGTGGGCGACCACGTCGGGGAAGGACGCGGGATGGTCCAGGATCTCCTTGGCTGCGCGGACATACCGCGTCGGCTGGTCATCGAAGGCGTGCCGGTTGACCGAGTGGGTGACGACCAGGTCGCCGCCGGCGCGGCGCACCAGCTGGACGACATCCGACTCGCTCCACTCGTCCGGCGCCCGGATCACCAGCTCGATCGTGGCCGTGCCCGGGATCCTGCTGCTGAACACGTGGACGGCGCCGATGTTGACACCCGCCTTGCCGCACTCCTGGGCGAGCGGAGCCAGCTTTCCGGGTCGATCCGGCAGGTTCGCGCGCACCCTCCACAACATGTGCCCAGCATGCCGGGTGTCGGGCCCGTGTGCCACGCTGGCGCGATGTCGAGCTGGATCTACTTCCTGCACCCGAGGCGGGACGAGTTCGCGGCGACAATGACCGAGGACGAGGCCGCGGTGTTCAGCGACCACTTCGATCACCTGTCGCGGTTGCTCGCCGACGGTGTCTTGGTCCTGGCCGGACCGACCCTCGGCTCCACCAACACCGGACTTTGCGTGTTCGACGCACCGGACGAGGCGGCGGCCCGCGCGGTCATGGAGTCAGATCCCGCGATCGCCCGGGGAGTGGTCACCGGCGAGCTGCGCGAGATGCGCGTCTCACTGCTGCGCGGACGGGACTGAGGACAGCGGGACCTGCTCGCCCGCCTCGATCGCCACCGTCAGCCGGTTCTGCGGGAGCGGCACCGGGCAGGTCGTGAAGTCCGTGTAGGCACACGGCAGGTTGATGGTGCGGTTGAAGTCGAGCGTGACGCTGCCGTCGGCGGCCGGCGCCGGGGCATAGAGCTGGCGCCCTGCGGCGTACGTCGTCCGCCCGGAGGTCGCGTCTGCGAACACCAGCCACAACCCGCCGTCGTCGTCGTACGCCACCAACCTGACCGGCTCTCCGCCGACCATGAGCGCCACCTCGCCGACCGCCTCTTCGATCGGTCGGTCGCCGTCGAGCGCATAGAACGCCGCCCGCACGACCCACTCGGGCGACCACGGAAACGTCGGCGTCGGCCGGTGACCCACGCGCAGCGCGTGTGCCGGGTCGCGCGGCCGCAGCATCACGTCGGTGCCGCGCCTGGCCACCTCGATCGCGACTTCGCCGGCGGCAGCGCGGATCCCGGCGTCGTCGACCTGCCCGAGGACCTGGTGCCCGCGAACCTCGCGGTCGTCGATGATCAGCGCCTCGTCCGGACCGAGCTCGATCTCGACGCCCTCAGCACCGAGCCACCAGGCGCCCGGGACGCCGTCGTACCGCCGGGGCAGGCTGTCGAGCCAGTGCAGCCCGGTGATCGACAAGAACCCGTGCGGCGCGGTCAGCCCTTCCTCGCGCGCCGCGCGAAACGCCTCCCACTCCCCGAGTAAGTCTTCAGCCACCTCTCGATCCTGCCGTTTGTAAACAAATGCGTCGACCCGGCACACACAACGTGTACCGGGTCGACGTCAGTTGAACGGGTCGATCAGTGCCCGTGCCCGTGGCCGTGACCGGCCGCCTCGGGCTCTTCCTGCTCGGGCTTGTCGACGACCAGGGTCTCGGTCGTCAGCAGCATCGCGGCGATCGACGTCGCGTTGAGCAGCGCGGAGCGGGTCACCTTGACCGGGTCGAGGACGCCCTGCGCGACCAGGTCGCCGTACTCCTCGGTGGCGGCGTTGTAGCCGTTGCCGACGCCGAGCTCACGAACCTTGGTGGTCACGACGTAGCCGTTGACACCGCCGTTCTCGGCGATCCAGCGCAGCGGCTCGTCGGCCGACTTGCGGACGATGCGTACGCCGACTGCCTCGTCACCGGCGAGGCCGAGGTCCTTGTCGAGCACCGACACGGCGTGGATGAGGGCAGAGCCACCGCCGGCGACGATGCCCTCCTCGATCGCGGCCCGCGTCGCCGAGACGGCGTCCTCGATCCGGTGCTTCTTCTCCTTCAGCTCCACCTCGGTGGCTGCGCCGACCTTGATCACGCAGACACCGCCGGCGAGCTTGGCGAGGCGCTCCTGGAGCTTCTCCTCGTCCCAGTCGCTGTCGGCCTTCTCGATCTCGGTCCGGATCTGGTTGACCCGGCCCTCGACCTCGGCCGAGTCACCGGCACCGTCGACGATCGTGGTGCTGTCCTTGGTGACCACGATCCGGCGGGCCTGGCCGAGCACGTCGAGCCCGACCTGGTCGAGCTTGAGGCCGACCTCGGGCGCGATGACCTGGCCACCGGTCAGGACCGCGATGTCCTGCATCATCGCCTTGCGACGGTCACCGAAGGCCGGGCTCTTCACCGCGACCGCGTTGAAGGTGCCGCGGATCTTGTTGACGACCAGCGTCGAGAGCGCCTCACCGTCGAGGTCCTCGGCGAGGATGAACAGCGGCTTGCCGGCAGCGATGACCTTCTCGAGCAGCGGCAGCAGGTCGGCGATCGCCGAGATCTTGCCCTGGTGCAGGAGGATGTAGGGGTCCTCGAGGACCGCCTCCATCCGCTCCGGGTCGGTGACGAAGTAGGCCGAGATGTAGCCCTTGTCGAACTGCATACCCTCGGTGAACTCGAGCTCGGTGCCCATGGTGTTGGACTCCTCGACGGTGATCACGCCGTCCTTGCCCACCTTGTCGAACGCCTCGGCGAGCAGCTCGCCGATGTGGCTGTCGCGGCTGGAGATCGTGGCCACGCTGGCCATGTCCTCCTTCGTCTCCACCTCGCGAGCGGAGGCGAGCAAGGCGTCGGACACCGCCGTCGCGGCTGCGTCCATGCCGCGCTTGATGCCCATCGGGTTGGCGCCGGCAGCCACCGCGCGGAGGCCCTCGTGCACCATCGCCTGGGCGAGCACGGTCGCCGTCGTGGTGCCGTCACCGGCGATGTCGTTGGTCTTGGTCGCGACCTCCTTGGTGAGCTGCGCACCGAGGTTCTCGAACGGGTCGTCGAGCTCGATCTCACGCGCGACGGTCACACCGTCGTTGGTGATCGTGGGGGCGCCCCACTTCTTGTCGAGGACGACGTAACGGCCCTTGGGGCCGAGGGTCACCTTGACCGTGTTCGCGAGCTTGTCGACGCCGCGCTCGAGGGCGCGCCGGGCGTTCTCGTCGAACTCCAGGATCTTCGGCATTGCTTCTCCTTAAAGAGTTCGAGTCGTCCGACTCAGAGTGGCCCGGGGGTCACTCTGAGTCGGACGACTCGGGAGTTCAGGAAACGATTGCGAGGACGTCGCGCGCGGAGAGGATCAGGTACTCCTCGCCGGCGTACTTGACCTCGGTGCCGCCGTACTTGCTGTAGATGACCTTGTCACCGACCGTCACGTCGAGCGGGACCCGGTTGCCGTTGTCGTCGATACGGCCGGGACCGACCGACAGGACCTCGCCCTCCTGGGGCTTCTCCTTGGCGGTGTCGGGGATGACCAGGCCGGAAGCCGTGGTCTGCTCGGCCTCGAGCGCCTTGACGACGATCCGGTCCTCGAGCGGCTTGATGTTGATCGACACGTCGATCGACCTCCACTTTCTCTGGGCGTTTGTGTGCAGGTGTCCTGACGGGCTGGCGCCCGCCCACGTTGGGGCTTGCCTTGGGGAGTACGCCGTCGCGGGGGTCGCACACTCGTCGGCAAGCGCTGGCACACTCGGTTGGAGAGTGCCAGCCACGAAACTAGCACTCTCCGCCAACGAGTGCCAGAGCGGCCCCCGGTCGGGCCGGGCCTGACAGGATCAGGGCGTGGACCTCGACGCGTTCCGGTGGCTGCTCACCGACGAGGGGCAGGCGCTCCTGGCCCGGGCAGCCGACCTTGCGGCCACCGGCGACGAGCTGCACATCCAGACCGAGCTCCGTCGTACGGCGCCGGCAACCGCGGTCGCGGCGGCACTGGCGCAGGTGGAGCTCCGCGAGCGGGCCGGCACCAAGTTCGGCGACCTCGCCGACCGCATGTACTTCACCCCGGATGCCCTCGAGCAGGCCACCCGGCTGTCCGTCGCCGCCCACCGCGCAGGTCGCTACCAGGCGTTCGGCGCGCGCACGCTGATCGACCTCGGCTGCGGGATCGGCGGCGACCTGGTCGCCGGTGCCCAGGCCGGCCTGATCTGCGCGGGCGTCGATCTCGACCCGGTACGGGTCGCCGTCGCCGAGGCCAACCTGGCTGCGCTCGGGCTGCCCGGCGCGGTCCAGGTCGCCGACGCCACGACGGTCGACCACACCGGCTTCGACCTCGCGTTCGCCGATCCCTCCCGACGCCGGGGTGCCGGCCGCACCTTCAACGTCGACGACTGGGTGCCGCCGTGGACCTGGGTCGAGGGACTGCTGCGCCGCGACGCCTGCGTGAAGGTCGCTCCCGGCATTCCGCATGCCCTGGTGCCGGCGGACGTCGAGGCTGAGTGGGTGAGCGACGGCGGCGAGGTCAAGGAGGCCGCCCTCTGGTCCGGTCGTACGGCGACCGCCCGCCGCCGGGCCACCGTCATCCCGGCATCAAGCTCGGGGCACGGCGGGCTGGCCTCCCTGACCGACCAGGAGGACCCGGGCCTCGATGCGGTCGGCGTCGGCGACGTCGGCGCATTCCTCTACGAGCCGGACGGGGCCGTCATCCGGGCCGGGCTGGTGACCGCGGTCGCGGCCGGCGTCCAGGGACGCCTGGTCGACGCCAAGATCGCCTACGTCACCTCGGACGAGTCCTTCCATACGCCGTTCGCCCGCGGCTACCGGGTGCACGAGCGGCTCCCCTATCGGGAGAAACCGCTCAAGGCGGCACTTCGGGAGCGCGGCATCGGCCGGCTGACGATCAAGAAGCGCGGTGTCGACGTCACCCCCGACGCCCTGCGCAAGCGGCTCGCTCTGCGTGGCGACGAGGAGGCCACCCTGGTACTGACCCGGGTCGGCGGCCAGGGCACCGCGCTGCTCGTCACGCCGTTCTGACCGACGCCGAGGTCGCCCCCGACCGCGGCGTTCGAGACCACCCGCGGACGACCCGCGGGACCAATTGCAACCAATTTCCGACGAGTCGCGTCCTTCACCCGACACAGTTCCACCAGACCGCTTGACCCTGACCGACGACCCGAGGAGGTTGACTGATGGGCCGGAAGGACCGCGAAGCACAGCGGGACGCCGAGTTCACCGAGTACCTCACCGCCCGGCAGCCGACCCTGCTGCGGACGGCGTACCTCCTCACCGGCGACCGGCACCAGGCCGAGGACATCCTGCAGACCTCACTGGCCAAGCTCTACCTGGCGTGGGACAAGGTCCACGATCGCGGCGCCGTCGATGCGTACGTCCGCCGGATCATGGTCAACGAGAACAACTCGCTGTGGCGGCGCGCGTGGAAGAAGCGTGAGTACGCCACCGAGGTGATCCCCGAGGGAAGCCCGCACCACGACCAGTACGACGACGGCACCAACGACCAGCTGTGGGACGTCGTGCAGACCCTCCCACCCAAGGCGCGGGCGGTCGTCGTCCTGCGTTACTACGAGCAGATGTCCGAGGCCGAGGTCGCCGACGCGCTCGGGATCTCCGTCGGCACCGTCAAGTCCCAGTGCAGCCGGGCGCTCTCCGCTCTCCGCGAGCGGATGCCCGCCGAGCTCCACCCCCGCTACGGCGAGGAGTCCTGATGAACCACCCGAACGACCCCACGAACCCGAACCCCGACAACACCCCCTGGGAGGAAGCGATGAGCCGCGACTTCGACGCGCGCGTCCGTGACCTCCACGAAGCACCGCTCGACATCAGCTCCGTGAAGGGCAAGGCCCACAAGATCAAGCGCAACCGGCGGGCAGCGGTGGCAGGCGGCATCCTCGGTGTGGCCGCGATCGTCACGCCGATCGCCGTACTCGCCAACAACAACGGCGCCACCAACAGCGAGCCGGACTTCGCCGAGCCGTCCGAGTCGGAGTCGATCACCGACACCAGCCCACCGGTCCTCGACTACGTCCTCAACGGCGCGTGGCACCAGGCCGACGGCGACGTCGTCCGGCTGCCGCAGAACGACCAGGCGTACGACGCCGCCGTCCTCTGGAACGACCAGCTGGTCGCGACCCGCTGGGACGGCGAGGTCTTCTCCATCGCCGACGTGATCGACGCCGAGGGCAACGTCGTGGACAGCTTCGACACCACCTCCGGGGTGGCGGTCAACGAGGCCGGCACCACCATTGCCTGGATCGACACCGACGGCACCGTGATGACCGCCTGGGAGGGCGACCAGGTGTCGATGGGCACCGTCGACCTCGCCGCGGCGGGCGAGACGGTCGCCTACTTCACCGCTGCCGTGACCGGCGGCCCGAACTGCTACGAGGTCGAGGACGGCTGCCTGGTCTACGTCAACTCCGGCCTGGGCGACGAGTCGCGTTCCTTCAGCTCGCACGGCATCGACGACATCGTGGCGCCCGGTGTCACGAAGGTCTTCGACGCCACCGGCGCCGGCACGGTCAGCGTGATCAACGAAGTCACCGAGGACCTCAACACCTGCGGCGGACTTCTCGACCTGACCGACCGCACCCTGCGGTGGGACACCTGCGAATACCAGGTCCAGCAGGTCTCGCCGGACGGCCGGCACGTCGCCGCGCCGCCGAGCCAGTTCGACGGCCTGGGCCCGACCTCCATCTCGGTGCTCGACGCGGAGACCGGTCAGGAAACGGGGCGCTACTCCCCGGAGGGTGGCTTCATCGGCACCTGGACCTGGACGACCGACGGGCACCTGCTCTTCGACGCGTACGACGGCGCCAGCTGGCACCTGCTCAGCATGTCCACCGACGGTGAGATCGCAGAGGCCGGCGACCCGGTCGAGGGCGAGGAGTTCGACAGCCCGTTCACGCTGATCCAGCACTGACCGGCAGGCTGCCGCGCTCGAGGACTCGTGCTGGCGTTGAGCGGTCCGCTAGCTCCCGCGCAGCTCCAACGCCGACACCACCGCCGGCCAGGCTCGATCACCGAGCGCCCGATCCGCTTCAGGAGACCCGCCCCGCTGCATCCGCTGCCCGCCCTCGACCACCGCCTCACCCGGCAACACCGTGCGGTGGCCGGCGTCGGGATCGGTGACGACGGCGGTCGCGAGCCCATGCTGCTCCCGGCGGGCCGCGATGGCCGCGGCGTAGTCCACGGCCGGCCAGACCTGGTCGTCACCGCCAGCGACCAGCACCACTCGCCCCGCGATCTGCTCGACCGCGATCGTGGCGGCGTCGACCACCTCGGGCGGCGCTGCCGCCACGCTCGCGGCGTACCACTCGCGATAGGCGGGCGGGTCGGACTGCGGCGTCCAGTCCTCGCAGAACGGCAGGTACGGCAGCGGCGCGCCCTGCCAGGTCCAGTGTGACGTCCAACGACCATCGCCGTAACCGGCCCAGACGTACGCCGACGGCGCGAAGCCCACGGTCGCGGCAACCCGATCGTCGCGGGACGCGACGACGAGGGCCGCTTCGGCACCGAAGGACGTCCCGACCAGTCCCAGCCGGTCGCACCCGGGCGCGAGCAGGTCGAGGGCGCCGACGACCAGCTCCAGCGGGACGTCGTACGGCCCGGGCTGCTGGCCCGGGCCACCGAACCACCGGATCGCGAGCACGGTCGCGCCGTGGCGCGCCAGGAGCTCGGCGCGGTCGACGTCGACGCGGCCGCTGGAGCCCGCCAGCAGCAGCACGCCGGTCCCGCAGGGCACGGCCGGCCGTACCAGCCGCCATTCCGGGTCGGGAAGCTCCACTGCGTCAGCCCGCGAGGACCGAGGTGACCGGCAGGCTCGAGTCCGCCGGTAGGTCGTACGACGAAGGCGGGCGGCCGCGCTGCACGATCGACGAGCCGAGGGCAGCGACCATGGCTCCGTTGTCGGTACAGAGGCCGGGCCTCGGCACCCGCACCCGGATACCGAGGGCGGAGGCGCGCTCCTCAGCCATCGCGCGCAGCCGGGAGTTTGCGGCGACGCCGCCGCCGATCAGCAGGTCCTCGATCCCCTCGCTGGAAGCGGCATCGAGCGCCTTGCGGACCAGCACGTCGCAGACCGCCTCCTGGAAGGAGGCCGCCACGTCGGCGACCGGCACCGGCTCACCCGACCGTTCCCTCGCCTCGACCCATCGCGCCACCGAGGTCTTGAGCCCCGAGAAGGAGAAGTCGAAACGATGTCGCTCGAGATCGCGGCGACTGGTCAGCCCGCGGGGGAAGTCGATGGCGACCGACGAGCCCGAGGCTGCTTCCCGGTCGATGTGCGGGCCGCCGGGGAACGGCAGCCCGAGCAGCCGGGCGACCTTGTCGAAGGCCTCCCCCGCCGCGTCGTCGATGGTGGCGCCCAGCGGGTCGATCGCCCCGGTCACATCGGTGACCCGGAGCAGGCTGGAGTGACCGCCCGAGACCAGCAGTGCGAGGCAGGGCTCCGGCAGCGGGCCGTGCTCGAGCTGGTCGACGGCGACGTGCGCGGCGAGGTGGTTGACGCCGTACAGCGGCTTGCCGAGCGAGAGCGCCAGCGACTTCGCCGCAGCGACCCCGACCAGCAGCGCTCCGGCAAGCCCGGGGCCGCTGGTCACCGCGATCGCGTCGACGTCGTAGAGCGCGATGCCGGCGGTCTCGCACGCGCGCTCGATGGTCGGGACCATCGCCTCCAGGTGTGCCCGGCTGGCGATCTCGGGAACCACGCCGCCGAAGCGGGCATGCTCGTCGACGCTGCTCGCGACCGCATCGGCCAGGAGCGTGTGACCGCGGACGATGCCGACGCCGGTCTCGTCACAGGAGGTCTCGATCCCGAGCACCAGCGGTTCCGACTTCACGGCGTCATTCTCACAAACCGTTCGAGGACGACTGCGTCGGTGCCGTCGCGGTAGTACCCGGCCCGCTGCGCGATCTCGGTGAAGCCGGCTCCGGCGTAGAACGCCCGGGCCGCCACGTTGTCGGCGCGGACCTCCAGCAGCAGTCGCTCCGCGCCGCCGCCAGCAGCGTGCGCGGCCACGGCAGCGAGGAGCGCAGCCGCGACACCGGTACGACGCGCACCGGGCACCGTCGCGATCCGTTGCAGCTCCGCGACGTCCTGCACCACGCTGACCGCGGCATGGCCGGCGAACCGCCCGCCCTGGTCGGCGACGAAGTAGGAGGTCGTCGGCACCCGGCCGGCCACGCCCTCGGTGATCAACGGCTCCGACCAGGGGTCGAGCGGGAACGCGACCAGCTCGAGGTCAACGATCGCGGCCACGTCCCCCCCTCGTGCGGACCGAACCACGAGGGTCATCTGGCCCCTGAAGGGCCGAGCGGCGAGGCGGCGCGCACCGTCGCAGCCCGGGGGATCTCCGCATCGGGGCGGCGGAGGTAGAGCGGCTCCGGATCACGCAGCTCGGCCCGTTCCTCTGCGATGCACCGCGCCAGCCATCCTGCCGCCGGCCGCAGCGGCCGACGCCCGTCCGGGAACGCGTCCGGGTAGAGGAGCGCCCCCTCGCCGACGACCGGCAGGCCGCCCAGCGACTCCGCGACCGCGACCGGCCGCTGCACGTCCGGGCCGCTGACGCGGAGGCCGGCTTCGTCGTACGTCGCCAGGTAGACCTCGCGCCGACGAGCGTCACTGGCGACGACGAACGCGCCCGACACGGTTCCGGCGTCGACCGCCTCCACCGCCAGCACGTCGAGCGAGCACACGCCGTAGACCGGGACCTGCAGCGCATAGGCCATGGTGCGGGCAGAGACCAGGCCGACCCGCAGCCCGGTGAAGGGTCCGGGGCCGACACCGACCCCGATCGCGGTCAGCTCCCGCGCGGTGATCCCGACCTGCCGGAGCGCCCGGTCGATGAGCGGCGTCAGCTGCTCGCCGTGCCGCATGGTCTCGGTCGACACCAGCTCGGCGACCACCTCGGCGCCGTCGTGCACGGCGACGGTGACGGTCGGCGACGACGTGTCGAACGCAAGCAGCACGCGTCGAGGCTAGCGGGCGCCGGCGTGATCGCCCGGTCAGGCGTAGGGGCCGTCGGTCACGTGGGGAGGTCGACGCCCAGCCACCGCTGGCCGAGCGGGTCGATCTCCACCTCTCGCGGGTCGACGTCCTCGGCGGGATCGGCACCGAGGGTGCGCAGGATCCTGATCTCCAGCGGCGAGTCGGCCAGGTCCTCGGCCAGTCCCTCACCCCACTCGACCACGGTGATCGCCCGGTCGAGGTCGGTGTCGAGGTCCAGGTCGTCGAGCTCGGCCGCACCGCCCAGCCGATAGGCGTCGACGTGCACCAGGTCGGGCCCGCCGACCAGCGACGGATGCACCCGGGAGATGACGAACGTCGGCGACGTGACCTGTCCCCGCACCTGGAGCGCCGCTCCGAGCCCCTGCGTGAAGGTGGTCTTGCCGGCACCGAGGTCGCCGCTGAGCACCAGCACGTCGCCGGCCCGCAGCAGGCCGGCCATCTCGGTTGCGAGGGCGCGCATGTCGTCAGGGGTGGGTACGACGTACCGCCGCGGCAACGCCCGAGCCAGCTCGACATAAGCCCCCTGCCGGCCGGTCTCTGCGAAACCCTGCCGGCGCCAGAACCGGACCGTGTGCGGGAGCTCCTCGCGGGCGAACACGACGGCGCGCTCGGCCGTCCCGTCGCCGACCTCGGCTGCGGCGTACAACCCGGCGCGCACCAGCGCGGCCGCCACCCCCAGGCCGCGGGCGGCCGGGGTGAGTCCGAAGCGCCGTAGGTGGACGGTGCGGCCGTCGGGCTCCGCGTCGAGCAGTACGGCGCCCGCGGGGCGGCCTCCCGCGACCCGGGCGACCAGCCCGGCCCCGGCAGCCAGCCGCGCGGCGATGCTCTCCTCGGTCTCGGCCAGCGCGTCGGTCGGCGGGTCCAGCCGCGGGCGGTCGGCGAACGCCGCCCGCACGACCTCCAGCACCACAGCCGCCGCCTCCGGACCGACGACCTCGATCGTCGGCTCGCTGGTGGAGGTCGTCACCGGCTCCGGGCCCCCGTCGTGGCCGCGGTGATCAGCTGGTCGAGCTCGGAGCTGACCAGGTCGTGCCGCTCGAACATCACCAGGTGGCCGGCGCCGTCGCACTCGAGCAGACGGGAACCCGGGATGCGGGCGTGGAGCTTGCGGGAGTGCGCGATCGACGTGAGCTTGTCGCTGGTGCCGCAGATCACCGACGTCGGCACCGCCCCCAACGCCTCGACCGCGTGGAACTTGTCAAGGCTGGAGAACAGCGGGAAGAAGTCGGCGATCACCTCGAACGGCGTGGCCGAGAGCATCTCATCGGTGAACTCGACGTACCCCTGCGGGACGTCGCCGCCGAACGCGTAGCGGTCGGTCGCCACGGTCGCGATGCCGCGGCCGAGCCGGCGGACGCCGTCGACCAACCGGTGGCGCCGGTGCAGGGTGCGCACGGCGCGGTGCGTGACCGGTCCGCTCAGTCGTGCCGGAAGCATCGGCAGGATCATCCGGCTCACGTCGAGCCCGCCGGCAGTCGTGGAGATCAGGGCGACCCCGACCACCCGGTCGCCGATCAGCTCGGGGTACTGCTCGGCCAGCGCGATGATCGACATACCGCCCATGGAGTGGCCGACCAGGACGACGGGGCCGTCCGGCGCTGCCGCGTCGATGACGCTGCGCAGGTCGCGCCCGAGCTGTTCGACGGTCGAATGCTCGCGGTCCGAGCGGCCGGAGCGACCGTGGGAGCGCTGGTCGTAGAAGACGGTGCGGACCAGGTTGCGGTAGGCGGCGCGCTGGAAGTGCCAGCAGTCGAGGTGGAGGCAGAAGCCGTGCACGAAGACCACGGTGACCTCGGGCGGGGCACCCCGCAGCCGGCGGAACACGCGGCCGGCCCGGTCGAGCGTGTGGCTGCCGTCGACCTCGTCGATCTCGACGTGGAGGGGTACGCCGTCGTCCGCGAGGACGGTGGTCGGATCCGACCGGAGCGTGCCGAACGCGACCTCCTCGCCCGCGCGGCGACTGATCGACCGCTGTTGCCGGAGGATGCCGATCGCGCCTCCGGCGGCCGCGATTCCGACCGCACCGGCCAGGGAGCCGACGACGCGGCGACGGGAGCGGCTCATGTCGGACGCTCCTCGCTGTCGACGTACCTCCGCGTCATCCGGCCTCCGATCCTCGTCACGATCTCGTAGCTGATGGTGCCGCACGCCTCGGCCCAGTCCTGCGCGGTCGGCAGATCGGGACCGGCACCGAACAGCACCACCTCGTCACCGACCGCGGCCGGGTCGCCGCCCAGGTCGACCATGAACTGATCCATGCAGACCGTGCCGCGGATCGGCCGCCGCTTGCCGCCGACCGCGACCTCGGCCGGTCCGCCCGGGTGGAAGGCGTGGCGCGGGACCCCGTCGCCGTAGCCCACCGGCACCAGACCGACCGTCGTCGGCCGGTCGGCGGACCACCGGTGGCCGTAGGAGACGGCGTCGCCGGGGCGGAGCTCCTTGACCAGGGCCAGCCGGGTGCGCACGGTCATCGCCGGTACCAGGCCGAGGTCGGGCGTGCTCCCCGGCGCCGGATCGAGGCCGTAGGTCGCGATGCCGCACCGGACGGCGTCAAAGCGCGACGACGGCCGCAGCACAGCGGCGGCCGAGTTGGCCAGGTGCCGCAGCTCGGGGCGTAGCCCGTTGTGCTCCGCCAAGGTCACCGCGGCGCGGAACGCCCGCTCCTGCCGGTCGTTCGCCGGATGGTCGGGCTCGTCGCTGCACGCGAAGTGCGACCAGAGACCGGTGAGCTTCCAGCTGCCTTCGCGCTCGCCGACGCGGGCGCGGGCGAACAGCTCGGGCCAGGTGGCGCGCGGTGCTCCGCCGCGGTTCAGCCCGGTGTCGACCTTGAGCTGGACCCGCGCCCGCCGACCGACCGCCTCGGCGGCAGCGGCGACGGCGTCGAGCTCGGCGACGGAGTAGGCCGACAGGTCGATCCCCTCGGCGATCGGCCGTTCGAGGTCGGTGTCGGGAAGCATCAGCCAGCAGAGCAGCGGACCGCCGTACCCGGCCGCACGCAGCCGGACCGCCTCGCCGACCGTCGCGACCGCGATCCACTCCGCACCGCCGTCGCGTGCCGCCCTCGCGGCTTCGACCAGGCCGTGGCCGTAACCGTCGGCCTTGACCACGGCCATGAGCGGCACGCCGACCAGTCGGCGCAGCGCCCGCACGTTGTGCCGGATCGCTGCCACGTCGACGACGATCTCGGCGAGCAGGCCGTCCTCGAGGTCAGCCGGCTGGTCGGACATGGGTCTGATCCTCCCATCACCACGGGAGGGTAGCGACCACCGCCGGCAGTGCGCGCGCCACGTCGCTCGCCACGATCGGGGCGCCCCGGGAGGCGTAGGTCGCGGCAGCGCCGTGCAACCACGAGCCGACCGACGCGGCGTCGTAGGGCGTCAGGCCGGCGGCGAGCAGGGCGCCGATCACCCCGCCCAGGACGTCGCCGGCTCCGGCGGTGGCGAGCCAGGGGGTGCCGGTCGTGGTGACCCGGACCGGCCGGCCGGGCTCGGCGACGAGCGAGTGGCGGCCCTTGAGGAGCACGGTGGTGCCGTAGAGGTCGGCGGCGTCCTTGACATGGTGGAGCGGACGAGCCTCGACCGCCGACCGCTCCGCCCCCAGCATCTCGGCGAGCTCGCCCGCGTGCGGCGTGAGGACGGCAGGCAACCCGGTGACCAGGTCGGCGAACGCGAGTGCGTCGGCATCGACGACCATCGGTACGTCGTCCCCCAGCACGACGCTCAGCGCCTCCTCGGCGCTGTCGTCGCTGCCCGACCCGACCACCCAGGCCTGCACCCGGCCGGCACCGACCACCTCCGGGTGGGCTTGGCGGACCAGGTCCCGGACCGCCGGGTCGCCGACGTACCGCACCATGCCCGCGAGCCCGCAGTCGGCACCGGCCACGCTGAGCAGCGCGGCGCCGGGATAGGCCGCGGAGCCGGCGCGGATGCCGACCACTCCCCGGGTGTACTTGTGCGCGTCGCGTGCGGGCCGCGGCAGCAGTGCCGCGACATCGGCCGGCTGGAGTGCCTCGAGGGCCGGCTCCGGGAGGTCGAGGCCGAGGTCGACCAGGTGGACGACGCCGCAGTGCCCCGCCGCCGGGTCGACCAGATGGGCGATCTTGTGGGTGCCGAAGGTGACGGTGAGGTCGGCCGACGCATGCGCGCCGCCCAGCTCGCCGCTGTCGACATCCACACCCGACGGGGTGTCCACTGCGACGACCGGGACGCCCGCGACCGCCTCGAGTGCCGCGGCCGCGTCGGCACGCAGCGGCGGGCGGCCACCGATGCCGACGATCCCGTCGACCACCACGTCGAACCCTCCGCCCCGGCGACCACTGGGCTCGAGGGGGTCGAGGGCGCCGCCCTGGCGACCGTCACCAGACCCCTGCACCCGCCCGCCCGCCTGCCTGAGCGCGGCGATCCCCTCCTCGTGGGCGCGGTCCGACAGCAACCACGCCTCGACGTACGCCCCCCGTCGCGCGAGCACCGCGCCGGCGTACAGCGCATCGCCGCCGTTGGCACCCGATCCGACCAACAGCAACACCCGGCGTCCGTAGCCTCCGCCGAGCAGATCCAGTACGGCGTACGCGAGCCCGTGCGCTGCGCGCTGCATGAGCGCGCCCTCGGGCAGCTCAGCCAGCGACGTCGCCTCGGCTGCCCGGACCTGTTCCACGGTGTGGGCTCGGATCACGGACCCACGCTAGCGGGGAGCGCGGGTGTCGCTGGTCCATCAAGCTCGACCGCTCCCGTCACCGCCCGGGCTCAGGACTCGAGCACGACCATCGCGGAGGCGATCCCGGCGTCGTGGGAGAGCGAGAGGTGGATGCGCTGGACACCGAGGGCGTTGGCACGCGCGCGGACGGTGCCGCGGATCTTGAACACCGGGCGCCCCGACTCCTCCCGGATCACCTCGGCGTCGTGCCACTCCATCCCGCGCGGGGCGCCCAGCGCCTTGGCGAGCGCCTCCTTGGCGGCGAACCGGGCTGCGAGAGAGGCCACCGGGAGGGTGCGCTCGGCCTCGGTGAAGAGGCGTACGGCGAGCGCCGGCGTGCGTTCGATCGACGCGGCGAAGCGGTCGAGCTCGCACACGTCGATGCCGACCCCGATCACCGCCATCCCACAACTTTCCCACGAACCGCGATCTGTGCGCCGCGGCTCCAGCCGGAAAGGGAGGCCCAGCGCGGACGAGGGAGTGAGGTCATTCCACGGTGACGGACTTGGCCAGGTTGCGCGGCTGGTCGACGTCGTGGCCGAGCGCGGTCGCCAGCTCGCAGGCGAAGAGCTGGAGCGGCACGATCGCGACGAGCGGCTGGAGCAGCACCGGTACCTGCGGCAGCCGGATCAGGTGGTCGGCGTACGGCACGATCTTGTCGTCGCCCTCCTCCGCGAGGCAGATGGTCAGGGCCCCGCGGGCCCGAACCTCCTGGATACCGCTGAGCATCTTGCCGTGGAGCTGGTCGCGGCTGCGGGGCGGTACGACGCACAGGATCGGCAGGCCCTCCTCCACCAGAGCGATCGGGCCGTGCTTGAGCTCGCCGGCGGCAAATCCCTCGGCGTGGAGGTAGGCGAGCTCCTTCAGCTTCAGCGCGCCCTCCAGAGCGATCGGGTAGCCCGCGTGCCGACCGAGGAACAGCACCGACCGGGCGTCGACGTGTGCCCGCGCCAGGTCGTAGACGGACTCGGCCTGCTTGAGCACCGTCTCGATGTGTGCGGGCATCGCCTCGAGCTGGCCCATGATCTCGTCGATCTCGTCGCCGTAGCGGGTCCCCTTGACCTGGGCGACGTAGAGCGCCAGCAGGTAGCAGGCCACCAGCTGGGTCAGGAAGCCCTTGGTCGACGCGACGCCGATCTCGGGACCTGCGTGGGTGTAGATCGCGGCGTCGGACTCCCGCGGGATCGAGGAGCCGTTGGTGTTGCAGATCGCGAGCACCCTGGCCCGCTGGCTCTTGGCGTGGCGGATCGCCTGGAGAGTGTCAGCCGTCTCACCCGACTGGCTGATCGCGACCACGAGGGTCGTGTGGTCGACGATCGGGTCGCGGTAGCGGAACTCCGAAGCCAGCTCGACCTCGACCGGGGTGCGCGTCCAGTGCTCGATGGCGTACTTCGCGACCATGCCGGCGTAGAACGACGTACCGCAGGCGATGATGATGATCTTGTCGAGGTCGCGGATCTCCTCGTCCGCCAGCCGCATCTCGTCGAGCTGGAGCAGACCGCCGACTCCGCGGC
Source organism: uncultured Actinomycetota bacterium (assembly GCA_963756795.1). Lineage (GTDB taxonomy): Bacteria > Actinomycetota > Actinomycetes > Propionibacteriales > Nocardioidaceae > Nocardioides. The sequence goes on from CAVWPK010000012.1 coordinate 399,500, forward strand.
GACCGATCAGCGAGTCCGCGACCGCGCGCGGCTGCTCGAAGATCTCCTTGCGCATGAACCAGTCGTGGCCGTCCTTCTCGGCAGCCGAGAGGTCCCAGTCGACGTGGAACCGCTCGACCTCGACGGGCTCGCCCCAGAAGTCGGTGACGGTCACCTCGTCGCGGGTCATCGTGACGATCTGGTCCTGCCCGAGCTCGAGCGCCTCTCGGGTGTGCTCGATGAACGCTGCGACGTCGGAGCCGAGGAAGTTCTCGCCGTCGCCCAGGCCGACGACGAGCGGACTGTTGCGGCGGGCGGCGACCAGCCGGTCGGGATCCTCGACATCGACGGCGACGAGGGTGAACGCCCCGTCGAGCTGCTGGCAGACCCGCTGCATGGCGATGGGCAGGTCGACGCCGGACTCCACCTGCAGCTCGACCAGGTGGGCCGCGATCTCGGTGTCGGTCTCGGAGAGGAAGACGTGGTCGTCGGCCTCGATCCGGGACCGCAGCTCCGCGAAGTTCTCGATGATCCCGTTGTGCACCAGCGCGATCCGTCTGGCACCACCGGTGTGCGGGTGCGCGTTGGCGTCGTTGGGCGGTCCGTGGGTCGCCCACCGGGTGTGTCCGATGGCGGTGTGGGCCGCGGGGAGCGGGTGGTCGGCCAGCTCCTTCTCGAGGTTGGCGAGCTTGCCGGATCGCTTGGCGACGGCGAGCTCACCGCCCTGCACGACGGCGATCCCCGCGGAGTCGTATCCGCGGTACTCCAGGCGCCGCAGCCCGTCGAGCACGACGTCTTGCGCCCGCTGGGGCCCGACGTAACCGACGATCCCGCACATGAGGCACCACTGTATCCGAGCGCCGGGGTCGTCCGAGACACGAGGACGAGCGCGGAACCGCGGCGTGATCGCTGAGGTTTCGACGTACGCCGGAGCGCAGCGGCGGGGTGCCCGAGGCGACTCGCGCTCGGTCCCTGATTGAATCGCGACATGCACGAACCAGGCACGGGTGAGGAGATCCATCAGGACTCGTCGCCGTACCTCGAGCTGGACCGGGCAACCTGGGCGGCGCTGGCGTCGGACACGGAGAGTCCGCTGACCCACGACGAGATCCTCGCCCTGCGCGGGATCGGCGATTCGCTCGACCTCGACGAGATCGTGCAGGTCTACCTGCCCCTGTCCCGGCTGCTCAGCCTGAGGGTCGAGGCCGCGGGAGCACTGCACCGCGCCCAGGAGGAGTTCCTGCACCGGACGACTCCGCCGCGCACGCCGTTCGTGATCGGTCTCGCCGGCTCGGTCGCGGTCGGCAAGTCGACCGCGGCGCGCGTGCTGCAGCAGATGCTGGCGCGCTGGCCGGCGCACCCCAACGTGGCGCTGGTCACGACCGATGGGTTCCTGTACCCGAACGCCGAGCTCGAGCGCCGCGGCCTGCTGGACCGCAAGGGCTTCCCCGAGTCCTATGACCGTCGGGCGCTGATGAAGTTCGTGGTCGACATCAAGTCCGGCAAGGACGAGGTGCTCGCGCCCCGGTACTCCCACCTGATCTACGACGTGGTGCCGGACGAGAAGGTCGTGATCAAGCGACCCGACATCCTGATCCTCGAGGGTCTCAACGTGCTCCAGCCCGCCCGGGCTCGCGGCGACGGGCGCACCGGGCTCGGCTTGTCCGACTTCTTCGACTTCTCCATCTTCGTCGACGCCGTCGTCGCCCACATCCGGGACTGGTACGTCGACCGCTTCCTCCAGCTGCGCGAGACCGCGTTCCGCGACCCGGGCTCCTACTTCGCCAAGTACGCCCAGCTCACCCACGACGTCGCCGTCGACGAGGCGCGCCGGATCTGGGACACGATCAACGGCCCCAACCTCGAGCAGAACGTGCTCCCCACCCGCTCCCGCGCCACGCTCGTGCTGCGCAAGGACGCCGACCACTCGGTCCGCTACATGCGGCTGCGGAAGATCTGAGGCCCGACTCCGTCCAGGTCGGTGTTCGCGGACCCGGGACGATCACGACCCTCGTCGCTGCCGAGCTCCTGGTCGTTGACCGCGTCGATGCAGACCTAACCGGTTGCCGCGTCGCCCAGCTCAGGCGCCAGGACCATAGTGACACCGCGGCGTCAGAGCGACAGCCGGGCCCGGACGACGTCGGCCAGTCCGTCCGCGACCGACTGCGCCTGCTCCGCGGTCGGCGCCTCGACCATCACCCGCACCAGCGGCTCGGTGCCGGACGGACGCAGCAACACTCGGCCGGTGTCACCCAGTCCGGCCTCCGCAGCCGCGACGGCCGCCAGCAGCTCCGGATCGTCGCACCCGTCCTTGTCCACCCCGGACACGTTGACGAGCACCTGCGGCAGCCGGGTCATCACCGCGGCGAGGTCGCGCAGGCTGCTGCCGGTCACGACCATCCGCTGCATCACGTGCAGGGCGGTCAGCAGCCCGTCTCCGGTGGTGGCGTGGTCCCGCATGATCACGTGACCCGACTGCTCGCCGCCGAGCGAGTAGCCGCCGGCGCGCATCTCCTCGAGGACGTAGCGGTCGCCCACGGCGGTCTGGCGGACGGTGACCCCGGCACCCGTGAGCGCATGGACCAGCCCGAGGTTGCTCATCACGGTTGCGACCAGGGTGTTGTCGACGAGGTCACCCGTCTCTCGCAGCGCGATCGCGAGGATCGCCATGATCTGGTCACCATCGACGATCGCACCGGTGTGGTCGACGGCCAGGCAGCGATCAGCGTCACCGTCGAGAGCGAAGCCGGCGGCCGCGCCGTGCTCGACGACGGTGCGCTGGAGCAGACCGAGGTGGGTGGAGCCGCAGTCCTCGTTGATGTTGAGGCCGTCAGGGTCGGCACCGATCGCGACCACCTCGGCGCCGGCGTCGGCGAGCGCCTTGGGCCCGACCTCACTGGCCGCGCCGTTTGCGCAGTCGAGGACGACCTTCAGCCCGACCAGCGGCTTCTCGAGGGTGGAGAGCAGGTGTGCGGCGTACTCCTCGACGGTCGGACCGTACGGCGTCACCCGACCCACCTCGGCACCCGTCGGCCGCTGCCAGTCCTGGTCGAGGTGCTCCTCGATCTCACGCTCGAGCACGTCGTCGAGCTTGACCCCGCCACGGGCGAGGAACTTGATGCCGTTGTCGGGCATCGGGTTGTGGGACGCCGAGATCACCACGCCGACGTCGGCGCCGAGGGCGTCGGTGAAGTAGGCGACGCCGGGGGTCGGCAGCACCCGCAACCGGAGCACGTCGACCCCGGCGGAGGCGAGTCCGGCCACGACGGCGTGCTCCAGGAACTGCCCGGAGATCCGGGTGTCGCGGCCGACGACCGCCAGCGGACGCTGGCGACCGCTGCCGAGCCCGCCATGCTCCACGAGCACGCGGGCGGCAGCAACGCCGAGGCCCAGGGCCAGCTCGCCGGTCAGCTGACCGTTCGCCACGCCCCGGACCCCGTCGGTGCCGAAGATCCGCATCTGCCCCACTTGGTCTTGGTCGGTCCCTGACGAGCTCGCGCAGCGAGCGTCCCGGAGGTCAGCGCTTGCTGTACTGAGGCGCCTTGCGTGCCTTCTTGAGACCGGCCTTCTTGCGCTCGGTCGCGCGGGCGTCGCGAGTCAGCAGACCAGCCTTCTTCAGCGTGGCGCGGTTGGCGTCGAGGTCGATCGCGTTCAGCGACCGCGCCACACCGAGACGGAGCGCACCGGCTTGGCCGGTGATGCCGCCGCCGTGGATGCGGGCGACCACGTCGAAGCGACCCTCGAGGCCGAGAGCCGTGAACGGCTCGTTGACGACCTGCTGGTGCAGCTTGTTGGGGAAGTACGACTCGAGGGTGCGGCCGTTGATGGTCCAGACGCCGGTGCCCGGGACGATCCGGACACGGGCGACGGCCTCCTTGCGGCGGCCGGTGGCCGCGCCGGGGGCGATGGTCGCCGGGCGGGCGGCGACATCGGCTGCCGACGGGGAGGTCTCGCTGGTGTAGGCGAGGCCCTGCTCGTCGGGCGCGAAGGTCTCCGCGACCTCGGTGCTCTCGGTGCTGTCGGCGCTGTCGGTGCTCTCGGTGCCGATGTTGGCGGTGTCAGCCACGTTAAATCCTTGATCCTTCGCTTCGGTCGAGTCAGTCACTGGGAGATCTTGGTGATCTCGTAGGGGACGGCCTGCTGGGCCTGGTGCGGGTGAGCGGGGCCGGCGTAGACCTTCAGCTTCTTCAGCATCTGACGGCCGAGCTTGTTCTTCGGGAGCATGCCCCAGACGGCCTTCTCGATGGCCTTGCGGGCGTCCTTGTCGATGACCTGGCCGATCGGCGTCGCGGTCAGTCCGCCCGGGTAGCCGGAGTGCCGGTAGACCATCTTGTTCTCGCGCTTGTTGCCGCTCAGCGCGACCTTCTCCGCGTTGACGATGATGACGTAGTCACCGGTGTCGGCGTTCGGGGCGAAGATCGGCTTGTGCTTGCCGCGCAGGAGGTTGGCGGTCGTGGCGGCGAGGCGTCCGAGGACGACGTCCGTCGCGTCGATCACGAGCCACTGGCGCTCGACGTCGCCGGGCTTCGGGGCATAGGTGCGCATGGCTGCGTCACTTTCTGTCGTTCGTGGTGAGCACGGCCGAAGGCTCCGACCGAGGCGTCCCCTGACGAACACTGCCCCCACTGTCTGGTGCCAGACGTTGTGGGAGTCTGCCCCCGCACGCGGAGGCGGCAGGAGACGCAACCGGCAAGATTACGGGCGGACGGGCAGATCCGCCAATTGCCGAGGGCTGCGAACCGGGCCTGCCGCCATCCTGTCATGACAGTGTCATGACAGCGTCGTGACAGGATGGCGTGCGTCACACCTGGGGAGGGCACCGTTCATGGACTCCGCGCTGCTGTCGATCGGCCTTCCGATCGCGCTCGCGATCATCATGTTCGGCCTCGGGATGTCGCTCACGACCGACGACTTCCGTCGGATCGGACAGCACCCGAAGCCGGTCGCGATCGCCCTCGCGGCCCAGGTCCTGCTCCTGCCTGCCCTGTGCTTCGGCCTCGTGACCGCTTTCGACCTCGACCCGCTGCTGGCGGTGGGGATGATGTTGCTCGCGGCCTCCCCCGGCGGCACCACGGCCAACCTGTTCAGCCACCTGTTCCGGGGCGACGTCGCGCTCAACGTGACGCTCACCGCGGTCAACTCGATGATCGCGGTCGTCACCCTGCCGCTCGTGGTCAACCTGTCGGTCCAGCACTTCGATCCGGAGGGTGCCGGCGACGTGGGGCTGCAGTTCGGCAAGACCCTGCAGGTCTTCGCGATCGTGCTGATCCCGGTCGCTGTCGGCATGGTGGTCCGGAGGTCCGCCCCGGGCTTCGCCGAGGACGCCGACAAGCCGGTCCGGATCGCCTCCGCCGTGGTCCTCGCCCTCGTCATCTGCGGGGCTCTGCTGGCCGAGCGGGAGAACCTCGCCGACTACCTGACCGATGTCGGGCCGGCCGCGACCTTGTTCTGCGCGTGCAGCCTGACCCTCGGCTACCTGCTCCCCCGGATCGCCGGTGTCGACGAGCGGCAGTCGCTGTCGTCGGCCTTCGAGGTCGGCATCCACAACAGCACCTTGGCCATCGCGGTCGCGATCAGTGTCCTCGACAGCGAGGCGCTCGCCGTACCGGCGGCCGTCTACGGCGTCCTGATGTTCCCACTGGCTCTCGTCGCGGGCTTCGTCATCGGGCGGCTTCACCACCCTGCGGGACAGCGGGTACCGACCGATTCGTGACTCGACTACGGTTCAGGGCGTGACTGACTCTCTCACCGTACGCGACAACCGCACCGGCGCGGAGTACGAGATCCCGATCACCGACGGCACCATCCGTGCGGCTGACCTGGGTCAGATCAAGGCGGCTGACGACCAGCCCGGCCTTGCTACGTACGACCCGGGCTTCGTCAACACCGCCTCGTGCCGCAGCTCCGTGACCTACATCGACGGCGAGGCCGGGATCCTCGAGTACCGCGGATACCCGATCGAGCAGCTGGCCGAGAAGTCCAGCTTCCTCGAGGTGGCCTACCTGCTGATCCACGGCGAGCTGCCGACCAGGGAGCAGTACGACGACTGGGTCCACCACATCACCTACCACACGTTCGTCCACGAGAACGTCAAGGCGTTCATGCAGGGCTTCCGCTACGACGCGCACCCGATGGGGATGCTGATGGCCTCGGTCGGAGCCCTGTCGACGTTCTATCCCGAGGCCTCGAACATCGCCGACGCCGACAACCGGCAGATCCAGATCGTGCGGATGATCGCCAAGATGCCGACCCTCGGCGCCTGGGCGTTCCGCCACGCGCAGGGCAAGCCCTACGTCTACCCCGACAACGACCTGAGCTACTCGGAGAACTTCCTCTCCATGCTGTTCAAGATGAGCGAGGTCAAGTACGACGCCGACCCGCGCATCGCGAAGGCGCTCGACACCCTGTTCATCCTGCACGCCGACCACGAGCAGAACTGCTCGACCAACGCGGTCCGCTCGGTCGGGTCCTCGCAGGTCGACCCCTACTCGGCGGTCGCAGCCGGCATCGGCGCGCTGTTCGGCCCGCTGCACGGCGGCGCCAACGAGGCCGTCCTGAAGATGCTGCGTCGGATCGGCAACAAGTCCGAGATCCCGGCGTTCATCGAGGGCGTCAAGAACGGCAACGAGCGGCTGATGGGCTTCGGCCACCGGGTCTACAAGAACTTCGACCCGCGCGCGACGATCATCAAGAAGGCCTGTGACGACGTCTTCGAGGTGACCGGCGTCAACCCCCTGCTCGAGGTCGCCAAGGAGCTGGAGAAGATCGCGCTCGAGGACGAGTACTTCATCAAGCGCAAGCTCTACCCCAACGTCGACTTCTACTCCGGCCTGATCTACGAGGCGCTGCAGTTCCCACCGGAGATGTTCACCGTGCTGTTCGCGATCGGGCGCGCCCCCGGCTGGCTGGCCCAGTGGCTGGAGCTGGTTCAGGACAAGGACCAGAAGATCGCCCGCCCCAAGCAGATCTACACCGGAGCTCGCGAGCTCGACTTCGTACCGGCCGAGGAACGCTGGGCCTGAGGCGTTGTCACCGGTTCTGGCCTGGGTCACAATCCCCCGATGAGCACCCCAGCCAGCACCGCCAGCACCGCCAGCACCGCCGGCGCAGCCCAGTCCTGGCCGCCCACGCAGCCTCCTGAGCCGACCTACGTCCACGACCGGCTCAACCACTGGGCCGACGCCACCCCGGACGGCGAGGCGATGACCTACCTCGGCCGCAGCTGGACCTGGGCGCAGCTCCACGACCGGGTGCACCGCGCCGCGTGCGGACTTCGTGAGCTGGGCGTGGCCCGCGGCGACGTGGTCGGCTTCCTCGACAAGAACCATCCCGCATGCCTGGAGATCAGCCTGGCGGCCGGCTCGATCGGCGCAGCCAACGCGATCGTCAACTGGCGGATGGCCGGCGAAGAGATCGACTACGTCGTCAACGACTCCGGCGCGAAGATCCTCTTCGTCGGCACCGAGCTGATGCCGGCGATCGAGGCGATCCGCGACCGGCTGCCGAACGTCGAGAAGGTCATCGCAGTCACGCCCGACGGCGCAGCCGGCGACGAGTACGAAGCGTTCCTCGCTGCCTCAGAGACCTGCGAGGACGGGCCGGACGTGGTCGAGGACGACGTGTGCCTGATCCTCTACTCCTCGGGCACCACCGGGCGCCCCAAGGGCGTGATGCTCACGCACCGCAACATGGTCAGCCACACCGTCAACTCCCACGACGGATGGGAGTTCGGCGACGGCGACAAGTCGCTCGTGGCGATGCCGCTGTTCCACGTCGGTGGCTCGTCGTACGTCCTCCTCGGGATCCACGACGGGGTCCCGAGCGTGATGACCCGCGAGCCCGATGCCGGCTCGCTCGCCGGAGCGATCCTCGGGGGCGCCAACTGCACCTTCCTCGTGCCCGCTGTGCTTGCCCAGGTGCTGCAGGCCGGCGACGACGCGATCAAGCTGTTCAGCGCCCTGAAGACCTACACGTACGGCGCTTCCCCGATGCCGCCCCCGTTGCTGCGGGCAGCGATGCAGGCGTGGCCGGGCACGGACTTCATGCAGGTCTACGGCCTCACCGAGGTGTCCGGGGTCGCGACCCACCTGCTGCCGGAGGACCACCGCAACGCGGCGGACGAGGGTCACCCCGAGCGGCTGCTGTCGGCCGGCCGCGCGATCCCGGGCTGCGAGCTCCGGATCGTCGACCCCGGGACGCTCGACGACCTCCCGACCGGCACGCCCGGCGAGATCTGGATGCGCACCCCGCAGCTGATGAAGGGCTACCTCAACAAGCCCGAGGCGACGGCCGAGGTGATCACCGACGACGGCTGGTTCCGGACCGGCGATATCGGCCACCTGGACGCCGACGGCTTCCTCTACGTCTCCGACCGGCTCAAGGACATGATCATCAGCGGCGGCGAGAACATCTACTCGCCCGAGGTCGAGCGGGTCCTCTCCGAGCACCCGGCGGTCCTGGAGGTGGCGATCGTCGGCGTGCCCGACGAGAAGTGGGGAGAGGCGGTCAAGGCCTTCGTCGCGCTCAGGGAGGGCTCGACTGTCACCCCCGAGCAGCTGATCGACTACTCCCGCGAGCAGCTCGCCCACTACAAGTGCCCCAAGTCGGTCGAGATCGTGCCGGCACTGCCCCGCAACCCCACCGGCAAGGTGCTCAAGCGCGAGCTGCGGGCGCCGTACTGGGACGGACGCGAGCGACAGGTCTGAGGAAATCCCCATCAGCGTCTCAGTCGGTTCACAGGGAGCCTGAGCACGCTGGCTGCATGACGATCTCCGCGCCGCCGTCGTACCACCCGCTCCCGCCGCCCCCGAGCGCACCGCCGCCGAACCACGGAGTTCCGCGTCCGCGTCGCGGAGGGTTCGCGGTCGCGGTGCTGAGCGGCGCGCTGGTGGTCGGCGGCGGTGCGGGCCTGGGCGGGGCGGCGCTGTGGTCCGCGCTGGATGACGACGGCGCGGCCGGCGCCGGCTCGGGTACGACGTCGGCGCTCCAGGTTGCGGACACCTTCGACGGTGCCGCCCCGTCCGGCAGCGTCGAGGAGGTGGCCGGAAAGGTGCTCCCCTCGGTCGTCGCCCTCGACGTGTCTTCCGGCGGGTCCGCCGGCAGCGGTTCGGGCGTGGTGCTGACCGAGGACGGCCTGATCCTCACCAACGACCACGTCGTGACGCTGGCCGGCGCGGCGGGCCCGGAGGCGGCCGCGCCGACCAGGCTCACGGTGTCGTTCGCCGACGGGACCAGCACCTCGGCCGAGGTGGTCGGCACCGACCCCCTCACCGACACCGCGCTCGTTCAGGCCGACGACGTCTCCGGGCTCACGCCGGTGACGCTCGGACAGTCCGGAGACCTGGATGTCGGCGAGCAGGTCGTGGCGATCGGGTCGCCGTACGGGCTTGACTCGACGGTCACCAGCGGCATCGTGAGCGCCCTGGACCGGCCCGTCGAGGTGGCGCGCGACGAGAACGGCAACACCACTGCCTATCCGGCGATCCAGACCGACGCCGCGATCAACCACGGCAACAGCGGCGGAGCGCTGGTCAACATGGACGGGCAGCTGGTCGGCATCAACGCCTCGATCCGGACGCCCGACGGCAGCGACCCCAACGCAGGTTCGATCGGCCTCGGCTTCGCCATCCCGATCGACGAGATAGCGCCGATCATCGAGCAGCTGCGAGCCGGCGAGACGCCGACCCACGCCCGGCTCGGCATCGAGGTAGGAACTGCCGAGAACGGTGCCGCGGTCGGCTCGATCGAGGACGGATCCGCAGCCGCGAAGGCCGGGCTGGAGGAAGGGGACGTGATCACCCGCATCGGCGACCACGTGATCGACAGTGCCGGTTCCCTGGTCGCGACGATCAGGTCCTATCGCCCTGGTGACGAGGTGACGATCACCTACCTGCGTGACGGGAAGCCGCAGACCACTCAGCTCCGGCTCGGGTCCGACGCCGACTGACCTGCCGAAGTGTCAGGGTTGGTCGCGCGAAGTGTCGGGGTTGGTTGCGCGGGGTGTCGGGGTTGGTCGCGCGAAGTGTCGGGGTTGGTTGGCCGAAGTGTCGGGGTTGGTTGGCCGAAGTGTCGGGGCTGCCGGCGAACTCTGACACCTCGAGCAACCAGCATCGACACCTCGAGCAACCAGGTTCGACACTTCGCGGGTTAGACCTTCTTCTGGAGCTCCCCGGCGCGAGCGGTGGGTACGAAGCCCATCCGATCGTTGATGGCGATCATCTGGTCGTTGACCTCGGCGTTCCAGGTGACCAGCCGGCGCCCGTCGTACGAGCCGGTGTCCTGGAGCGCGCGCAGGTTGGCGATCTTGACCGCGAGCCCGAGCCGTCGGCCGCGGTGGGCGCGGTCGGCAAGGGTGCCCCACTGGTAGATCCGGGTTGTCTCGTGGGACGGCGCCATCAGGTCGGTGAAAGCTGCCACCTTGCCGAGCCGGTCGAGCGCAACGGTGCTGAACATGGTCCGGCCCTGCTTTTCGACGACCGCTTCGCGGATCCGGTGGGCCTCGATGTCGACGGCCTCGTCCTCGTAGTCGAGCTCGCCCGTCGGCGCCTCGGTGATCAGTTTCGACGCCAGCTCGAGATAGCTGAGCAAGAGGCCGTCGTCGGGGAACGGGCCCTTCCACGTGCGCAGCTCATAGTCACCGGCATACGCCGCGGCCGCTTCGGCCGCCAGTTCGTCGAGAATCGCGTTGTCGACCGGGAGGGTCAGCTCGCGCTGGACGTCACCGAGTCCGAACACGTAGCCGTGCGCCTGGGCGAACTCGACACCGGAAGTACCGGCACCGTCGGCGGGCCCGTCGTACGGCCACGCGGTCATCGCGTCGAATCGGACCCGGCCATGCTCCCTGGCGACTCGCTCGCAGCGGGCCAGTAGCTCGGATCCATAGCCACGGCGTCGGTGCTCGGGCAGCACGCTGACCTCGAGGTCGACCGCAGTGAGGTTGTCGAGCAGCGGCATCTGCACCTGGCCGGCGCCGACGTGCGCGCCGTCGACGAAGCCGCTGAAGCGGAGCGTCTTCCGGTGCTTGGACGGCTCCCTCGCGCCGACCTTGACCTCCGCGAACGTCCACGGGGTCGCGGCGTCACCGCGCTCGAACCTGTCGACGGCGTTGGTGACGTCGAGCCACGCGGCGAGAGCGTCGTCGTCGAACGGGTCGACCTCCTGGATCTGCACCTTCATCGGACGCGCGCCACCCTTCCCTCGTCCCACACCGGATCGTCGGCCTCGTAGACGCCACCGTCGGCGCCGAACACGAGGAACCTGTCGAAGCCGCGAGCAAACCACCGATCGTGGGTCACCGCGAGCACCGTGCCGTCGAACGCGGCGAGTCCGTCCTCCAGCGCCTCCGCCGAGGCGACGTCGAGGTTGTCGGTCGGCTCGTCAAGGAGCAGCAGCGTGGCGCCGGACAGCTCCAGCATCAGGATCTGGAACCGGGCCTGCTGACCACCGCTGAGCGACTCGAACCGTTGCTCGGCAGCGATGCTGAGCTCGTAACGGTCGAGCACCCGGCTCGCCTGTTCCCGGCCCATCCCTTGGCGCCCGTTCGGGGTTCCGTCGCCGCGGTGCAGGATCTCCAGCAGGGTGCGGCCGACCAGCTCGGGGTGCTCGTGGGTCTGCACGAACCAACCCGGCCGGACGCGGGCCCCGAGCTTGGCGATGCCGGCGTGCCGCACCGGTTGTACGGCGACGTCGCCGACCGGGCGGTGTTCGACGTCGGGATCGCTCCCGCCTGCTGCCAGCAGCCGCAGGAAGTGGGACTTGCCGGATCCGTTGGAGCCGAGGACGGCGACGCGTTCGCCGTACCAGACTTCGAGGTTGAACGGCCTCATCAGGTCGACGAGCTCGAGCGCCTCGCAGACCACCGCCCGTTTGCCGGTACGGCCGCCGGACAGCCGCATCGTCACCTGCTGCTCGCGTGGTTGCTCGATCGGGGGTCCGGCCTCCTCGAACTTGCGGAGGCGCGTCTGTGCGGCCTTGTACTGGCTGGCCAGGCCGTCGTTGTACTCCGCCTTGATCTTGTAGCGCAGCACCAGCGCCTTGAGCTTGGCGTGTTCTTCGTCCCAGCGCCGGCGCAGCTCCTCGAAACGGAGGAAGCGGTCCTTGCGGGCCTCGTGGTAGCTCGCGAAACCCTCCGGGTGGGTCCACACGAGGTTGCCGGCAGCGCCGAGCTCGACGGTCACCACCCGGGTCGCGGTGTTGGCGAGCAGCTCGCGGTCGTGGCTGATGAAGAGGATCGTCTTGTCCGAGCTCGCGATCCGCTCCTCGAGCCAGACCTTCCCGGGAACGTCGAGGAAGTTGTCCGGCTCGTCGAGGAGCAGCACCTCGTCGGGGCCCGCGAGCAGGTACTCCAGCACGATCCGCTTCTGCTCCCCGCCGGAGAGGGTGCGCAGCTCGCGGTACTTCGCGCGGTCGTAGGGCACCGACAGCGCCTTGATCGTGCAGACGTCCCAGGTGACCTCGAGCTCGTAGCCGCCCGCATCGGCGTACTCAGCGAGGGCGTGCGCGTAGGCGAGCTGGGTCTTCTCGTCGTCGACCTCCATCAGCGCGCGCTCCCAGCGGTCCACCTCTGCCGTCGCCGCGCGGACCCGGTCGGGGCTGATCGACAACAGCAGGTCGGCCACCGTCGGCTCGGCACCGAGCCCCGCGCCGACCATCTGCCGCATCACGCCCAGCCCACCGCTGCGGGTGACGGCGCCCGCGTGCGGCACGAGCTCACCGGTGATGATCCTCAGCAGCGTGGTCTTACCGGCCCCGTTGGCGCCGACCAGCGCGACCTTGGCACCGTCGCCGACCCGGAACGACACGTCGTCGAGGAGCACCCGACCGTCGGGGAGCTCGTACCGGACGCCGCTGACCTCTACGTGACCCACAAGGGTCGATTGTCCGGCAGCGCGCGGCCTGAGGCGACGGGTTTTCCGAGGTCGCACCTCTGCTGGCTACTTCCGGGCCCGGGGTGCCCACCGAAAGGGCTTGGGCGGAGGGAGGCGGTACGGCGTTGCGCGCCGTTGCCGGCTCTCGGGTCCGCCGCTGGTCGAGGTGTGGCGCGGAAGCGTTCTCCATGTCCCACCAACGCATCCGGTCGGGATGCTGTTGCGAGCGGCGGCGATCAGCCGGCGGCGATCAGCCGGCGACGAACCGACCGTCCACGACCGCCGCTACCTCGATGTCGTCTGGAGCGAGCGCCAGTTCGGCGCCGCCGTCCGGCGCCCCTTGCATCCGCAGGTACCCCGCTTCGGCGCCGCCTGGCATCGGGTCGAGGCCGTTGCCGAGCATGCCGGCGTCGGCGAGCGCGACCGGACGCACCGGACCGAGGTCGAGCGCGTCGGCGTACTCCTGCGCCCGCGCGGCGGCATCCTGTACGGCGCGCGCCCGGACGTCGCGGGCCAGCTGGCGCCGACGCTGCTCGGTGAGCGCCCAGTCGACGCCCTCGAGGCTGAAGCCGGCCGTTCGCTCCACGTGGTCGCCGACCCAACGGGTCAGGACCGCGAAGTCGCGGAACTTCACCTGCACGCGCACGCTCGCGTGGTGGACCAGCGGGAGCTGCTTGCCGTCCTTGTTCCACGGGCGGTTGGCCCAGGTACGGACGTGCTGGGTCGACCACCAGGTCACCGGGCCGCGCTCGGGATCCTGGATCACACCGATCGACGCCTTCACGGCCTCGAGGTCACGCACGACAAGGTCGTAGACCGGCTGCATCTGCGGACCCTCGAACCCGAGGGAGGCGCGCACGGTCCCCCGCTCCGGCGGCTGGAAAGCCGAGTAGGACCCGCGCACGGTGATCTCGGTGGTCATGGCCGGACGCTACCGCCTGGCTGGCACCATCAGGCCCTGGATTGGATCGGCCCCCTCGACGACGCCACCTCGCGGTTCGGCGATGCCGCAGCACGTTTGGTCCCAAACGACGTCGATTCCGCGCCGCTCACGCCGTAACCGCCCGGGTTTCGAGGATCCGGAAGCTCTTGGCGCTGGCGAGCCGCTCGGTGGGGTAGCCCTGCTCACCGAGCCAGCGCTGGAGCGAGTCGGCTCCGAGGTTCTTGCCGACCACCATCACGGCCCGGCCCCCGGGCTCGAGGCGCGGCAGCCAGGTGAGCAGCAGGTCGTGGAGCGCGGCCTTGCCGATCCGGATCGGGGGGTTGGACCAGATCTCGTCGTACCTCTCCCCCGGCGTCACCTCGCCGGGCGTGACTGCGGTGAACCTCTCGGTCACCCCGAGCGCTTCGGCGTTCTCGTTGGCCAGCAGCACCGCGCGGCGGTTGACGTCGACGGCCGTCACCCGAGCATCAGGGACGGCAACGCACACGGCCAGCCCGATCACGCCGTACCCGCAGCCGAGGTCGAGGATCCGCCCGCCGGTCGGCGGCTGGGTCTCGCGGAAGAGCACGGCGGTACCGATGTCGACCCGTCCCTGCGCGAACACCCCCGAGCCGCTGGTGAGCGCGAGCTCGTGGCCCCACACCTCGGCCTCCACCGCGGTGCGCTGGAACGGGGCGGCCGGATCTGCCGTGAAGTAGTGGTCTTCGGTCACGCCTCTACCTCTGTCCCAGTCCCAGTCCCAGGCCCAGTCCCAGGCCCAGGCCCAGGCCCGTCTCTGTCTCTGTCTCTGCCAAGTCGCGTCGCGCCGCGGTCTGCACCGCCCGGGCGGCCAGCTCCGCGTCCGGCGGGTACGCGACCTCCTCGAGGGTCAGCCCGTGGGCGTGGAGTACGACGACCGACGGGTCCCGCCGCTGCGCGGTCAGGACCTGGCCGGCCCACTCCGGTGGACGCCTGCCCTCGCCGACCGCGACCAGGCAGCCGACCAGCGCCCGGACCATGGAGTGGCAGAACGCGTCCGCCTTGACGTGCCCGACGGCGATGCCGGTCTCGTCGCGCATCCACCACAGCTCGAGCAGGGTGCGGATCGTGGTGGCGCCGGGCCGTCGCTTGCAGAACGCCGCGAAGTCGTGGAGGCCGACCAGGGATGCCGCCGCGGTGTTCATCGCGTCGAGGTCGAGCCGCCGCGGCCGGACCACGACCTCCCGGCGGTCGAGCGGGTCGACCACCGCTGGGTCGTCGGCGATCCGGTAGGCGTAGCGCCGCCACAGGGCGGCGAACCGGGCGTCGAACCCCTCCGGCGCGACCGAGACGCGACGCACGCGGGCGTCGGAGGCGAGTACGCCGTTGAGCCGGCGGGCGAGCCGGTCGAGGTCGTCCTCGGCCGGGCCGCCGGCCAGGTCGACGTGCGCGACCTGGCCGCGCGCGTGGACGCCGGCATCGGTGCGGCCGGCACACACCAGCCGCACGTCGTCGACGGAAAGCCGGAGCGCCGTCGCCAGCGCGGTGGTCAGCTCGCCCTGGACGGTCCGCAGACCCGGCTGTGCAGCCCAGCCGCGGAAGTCGGTGCCGTCGTAGGCAAGGTCGATCCGGAGCCGCACGGGCTCAGTGTTCCACGGGCGTCGTACCCGAACTTCGGCCCGGTTCGCGGCGGAGACTGGGCCGGATGTTCAGCGCCGGTGTCGGGTCAGCAGCTCGGCGCGCCACGGCGGGTCGGCGCCCACCCGGGAGACACTGATCGCCGCGCAGGCCGCCGCGTGGGCGAGAGCGGCGACCGCCGTGTCCGCGTCGAGGTCGCCGAGCCGGCCCTCGCCCAAGTGGTCCCAAACGGCGTCGAGCAGACCCGCACCGAAGGTGTCGCCCGCCCCGATCGTGTCCACGACGGCGACCGTCGGCGCCCCGCCCGAGACGCGGTCGACGGACCCTCGGCCCCAACTCCATTCCGAGCCCTCGGCGCCCCGCGTCACCACCACGTTGGAGGCCCCGAGCGCAAGCAGGTGGCCGATGACGTCCCGTTCCTCGACTCCGGGCCAGAGCGCGGCCAGGTCCTCGTCGGACGCCTTCACGAGGTCCGCCCTGGCCACCATCTCCTCGACGCGCGCGACCACCGCGGGACCGGTGCCGGTGATCGCAGGCCGGATGTTGAGGTCGTAGGTCACGGTCGTGGTCGGCCCCAGCCGGTCGACGAGCGCGGCGACCGCCGCAGCACCGGGCTCGAGCACCGGCGCGAGCGAGCAGACGTGCAGCACGTGGACGTCGGCCACGGCGACCGGTCCGAGCTGCCACTCCACGTCGAAGTCGTACGACGCACCGCCGTCGGCGCCGATCCGGGCCCGGGCCACCGACGTGCGCTGGACGACGTGCGGCTCGGTCGCCAGCACCACGCCGCTCGCAGCCAGGTGCTCGGAGAGCAGTCGGCCGCGGTCGTCGGGGCCGTACGACGTCGCCAGCAGCACCGGTCTCAGCAGCCGGCTGAGCGCCACGGCCGCGTTGGTGGCGCTCCCGCCCGGTCGCTCGACGGCGGACCCGTCGGCAGCGTCAACCACGTCAACCAGGGCTTCGCCGACCACGAGCGCAACGCCGTCCATGGGCGTCACTCTGCCCTGATCAGCCAGGGCCCCGCCAGGCCGGTCTTCGGTCGCAGAACCGCAGGGACGACGTGCACCTTCGGGGCCTGTCGGACCGATCAAATAGGGTCGGGCCCGTGACCTTGGAGACCTCGCTCGACAAGCCGGCCCCGGTCCGGACGATCGCCAACGCGATCGCGGGCTGGATCGACCGGCTCGGCGTGGTGTGGGTCGAGGGGCAGGTCGCCCAGGTGAGTCGTCGGCCCGGAGTCAACACGGTGTTCATGACGTTGCGCGACTCGGTCGCCGACATCTCGGTGCCGGTGACCTGCTCGCGGGTGCTCTTCGACGGCCTGGAGCCACCCCTCGTCGAGGGGGCGAGCGTCGTGATCCAGGCGAAGCCGTCCTACTACGCCAACCGCGGCACCTTCTCCCTCTACGCGCGCGACATCCGGATGGTCGGCCTCGGCGAGCTGCTGGCCCGGCTCGAGCAGCGCCGCCAGCTGCTTGCCGCCGAGGGGCTGTTCGCGTTGGAGCGCAAGCGGCGGCTGCCGTTCCTCCCGGGCCGGGTCGGGCTGATCACAGCGCCGCGTTCAGCGGCGGAGAAGGACGTCGTCGGCAACGCCACCCGTCGCTGGCCCGGCGTCGCGTTCGAGACCGTCTACGCGGCGATGCAGGGCCCGCGGTCGGCGCTCGAGGTGATCGAGGCGCTGGAGCGGCTCGACGCCCGGGCCGACGTCGACGTGATCGTGATCGCCCGAGGCGGCGGTTCGGTCGAGGATCTGCTGCCGTTCTCCGACGAGGGGCTGGTGCGCGCGGTCGCGAAGGCCGGCACGCCGGTGGTTTCCGCGATCGGCCACGAGCCCGACACGCCGCTGCTCGACCTGGTGGCCGACGTACGCGCGTCGACGCCGACCGACGCGGCCAAGCTGATCGTGCCCGACGTCGCGACGGAGACGACCGGCGTCGCCCACGCGCGCGACCGGGTGCGGCGTGCCGTCAACGCCCAGCTGGCCCGCGAGCAGGCCGGGCTCGACGCACTCCGCTCGCGACCCGCCCTCGCGGACCCCCGCACCTTGCTCGACCGGCGCGCCGAGGAGCTCGCGGGCCTGTGCGAGCGGATCCGGCGCACCCTCGACCACCGTCTCGACCGGGCGGCCGACGACATCGCTCACCACCGCGCGCGGGCTCGGGCGCTCTCGCCGCTGGCGACGCTGCAGCGGGGTTACGCCGTGCTCCAGGACGACGCCGGCCACGTCGTCACCTCCGCTGCGGGGGTCGCTGCGGGGGCGCCGATGAGCGTCCGGGTCGCCGACGGCAGGATCCACGTGACCACCACCCGTTCCGAGCTCGAGGAGACCCATGGCGACTGAGTCGGACGAGCGTCCGTCCTACGAACAGGCCCGGGAGGAGCTGGTCGAGGTCGTCCGGCGCCTCGAGGCCGGCGGCACCACCCTCGAGGAGTCGCTGGCGCTGTGGGAGCGTGGCGAGCAGCTCGCGACCATCTGTCAGGAGTGGCTCGACGGAGCCCGCGCCCGGCTGGACGCGGTGATCGCCGACGACCCCGACAACGCCGACCACGCCGCCGAGTGACCCGGACGGCGTCACTCGCTGACCGGCTCGGTCGTGAGCCGGCCGATCAGGTCCTGCAGTTCCTCGGGTGAGGCGGGCCCGTAGACGAGCACCGTCCGGTCACCGACCTCGGCCGCGTACGCCGTGTCGCCGTCCTCGTCCGCGTAGCCCTGCCACGCCTCCGCGACCGAGCCGCGCACCGAGTAGATGTCCGTCGGAGTCGCCTCGTCGTCGACGTAGGTCACCAGCATGTCTGCCAGCGATGAAGCCTCCTGCCGGATGCCGACGAAGTCCTCGTCGCCCCCGGTCAGCAGGTTCATCTCGAGCGACGGCGTCTCGCCGGGCACGACTTCGTACTGGGTGGCATACCAACCGGCCGGAAGTGACGCCGGGTAGACCGGATCGAGGCCGGCGTCCTGGGCCGCCCCGACCGGCCCGAGGTAGTCGATCTTCTCCCGCTCGACCTCTAGGTCGGACCGGAACAGGCCGAGCACCCACAGCAGGCCTCCGACCGCGACGATGGTGATCACCAGCGCGGCGACCAGGCCGCCGGCGGATCGCTGGTACTTGCCCGGGCGGCCCACGTTCGACGTACTCATAACGGCTCTATCTTCACAGCAGGGCGCGACCACGCCTGCGCAGGGCCGGTCCGATGCACAAGTGTCCCGCAGATGCGTTCGAATTGCTGACAAATCGTCCGCATCTGCGGCAGGCTGTCCGGGTGACCAGCTACCGGATCGCGGAAGCGGCGGAGATCCTCGGCGTCAGCGATGACACCGTACGACGCTGGGTGGAGGCCGGTCGGCTGCCCAGCACCAGCAGCGTGGGCAGGACCGCTGTCCCCGGGGCCGAGCTGGCGGCGTTCGCACTTTCCCTGGTCGACGACGCCGAACGGCAGCGCACTAGCGCCGGCTCGGTCAGCGCGCGCAACCGGATGACCGGCATCGTCACCGGGGTCGTCAAGGACACGGTGATGGCTCAGATCGAGATGGTCTGCGGTCACTACCGGGTGGTGTCGCTGATGAGCGCCGAAGCAGCGACCGAGCTCGGACTGGAGCCCGGCGTCCGCGCGATCGCGTCGGTCAAGTCCACCAACGTGGTCGTCGAGCGGCCCCGATGAGCGGCCGGCTACGACCGATCGCTGCCGCTGTCCTGACCAGCGCGCTGCTCCCACTCTCGGGCTGCTCGAACGAGGAGTCGGCCACGACCTTGACGGTGCTGGCCGCGTCGTCGTTGGTCGACGCGTTCGCCGTCATCGCCGAGGAGTTCGAGGCCGAGCACGACGGCGTGGACGTCGAGCTCGTGACGGGGTCGTCGACGGCGCTCGCCGAGCAGGCCGCGGACGGCGCCCCCGGCGACGTGCTTGCGACCGCGGACGAGTCGTCGATGCAGGTCGCTGCCGAGGCCGGCGCGGTCTCCGACGATGACGGCTTCGCCACGAACGTGCTGGTGCTCGCCACGTCGTCGGAGAACCCCGGCGACGTGGCCGGCCTGTCCGATCTGAGTGACATCACGTGGGTGCGCTGCGCCGACGAGGTGCCCTGCGGCCGGGTGGCCGTCGCCGTGCTCGACGCCCAGGACATCCGGGCCGAACCCGCGAGCCTGGAGGAGGACGCGCGCGCCACGCTCGACAAGCTGACCGCGGGCGAGGCCGAGGCCGCCCTGGTCTACCGCACCGACGCGATCGCTGCCGGCGATGCGGTCACCACGATCGCGATCCCTGGCGCCGACGACCAGCGCACGACGTACTTCATCGCGCCGCTTGCCCAGGCCGAGGACGTCGACCTCGCCGAGGCGTTCGTCGACCTGGTGCTCGGCGAGGTGGGCCAGGACGCCCTCTCCGAGAAGGGATTCGGTCCACCGTGAGGGTCGCGGACCCGCTCGGGCGGGCACCGCTGGTCCTGCTGATCCCGGCGGCCGGCGCCGTACTCCTGCTCCTGGTACCGCTGGCGGCCATGGTGGTCGCCACTGATCCCGCCAGCCTCGTCGACGCGTTGCGTACCGAAGCTCTCCAGCAGGCGCTGTGGCTCTCGTTGGTGACGTCGACGGCCGCGATGCTGGTCTGCCTGGCGCTCGGACTGCCGCTCGCGTGGCTGCTGGCCCGCGTCGACTTCCGAGGGCGGCGGCTGACGCGCGCGCTCGTCACGGTCCCGATGGTGCTGCCACCGGTCGTCGCCGGCGTCGCGCTCCGGGCCGCCTTCGGGCGATCGGGCCTGTTCGGGGAGCCGCTGCTGGACGCGACCGGCTTCGCGTTCCCCTACACGACGTGGGGGGTGGTGCTGGCGCACGTCTTCGTCTCGCTGCCGTTCGTCACGATCGCGATCGAGGGCGGACTGCGCACCGCCGGCACGGCGTACGACGACGCCGCCGCGACCCTCGGCGCGTCCCGCTGGACCACCTTCCGCCGGGTGACGGTGCCGCTCGCGCTGCCCGGGATCGCAGCCGGGATGGTGCTCGGGTGGGCGCGGTCGCTCGGCGAGTTCGGGGCGACCATCACGTTCAACGGCAACTACCCGGGCACCACCCAGACGATGCCGACGCTCATCTACGTCACCCGCCAGACCGACGCCGACGCGGCACTGGCGCTCAGCCTGGTGATGCTGGTCGTCTCGATCGCCGTCCTGGTCGCGCTGCGGGACCGCTGGCTGGTGGCGGCGCCGTGACCGGGCTCGACGCACACCTGGTCGTCCCCGACCGCCTCGACGCCGCCTTCGACGCGGGCGGCGGCGAAGTGGTCGCGGTGGTCGGTCCCAACGGCGCCGGGAAGTCCACGCTCGTCCATGCCCTTTCCGGCCTGGTCGCCGCGGCCGGCCACGCGACCCTCGACGGCGTCGACCTGCTGGCGCGCACCCCGCAGGACCGCAACGTCGGCGTGGTGTTCCAGGACCGGCGCTTGTTCCCGCACCTGACGGCACTCGACAACGTCGCGTTCGGGTTGCGGTCCCGGGGGGCCACGAAGGACACGGCGCGTGCTGCTGCCGGCGACTGGCTCGGCCGGCTCGGGATCGGCGACCTCGCCGAGCACCGGCCGGGACGGCTCTCGGGCGGGCAGGCGCAGCGGGTCGCGATCGCCCGCGCCCTGGTCACCGAACCCGACCTGCTGCTGCTCGACGAGCCGTTCACCGGACTCGACGTCGGCGTCGCGGCGACCTTGCGGATCGAGCTCGGCCACCACCTCAACGACTTCCGGGGCGTCACCGTACTGGTGACCCACGATGCGCTCGACGCGCTGACCCTGGCCACGTCCGTCGCCGTACTCGACGCTGGACGGGTCGTCCAGCACGGTCCCGCAGCCGAGGTGTCGGCCCGTCCCCGCACCGAGCACGTCGCGCGCCTGGTCGGGCTCAACGTGATCCGCGAGGGCGACCGGCTGCGTGCCTTCTCCCCTGCCGCGGTCACCGTCTCCCTGCACCCGCCGGCCGACTCGACCCGCAACCGCTGGCCGGGGGTGGTGCGCGGCGCGGCCCCGCACGGCGACGCCATCCGGCTCCAGGTCAGCGGCGACCGCGACCTCATCGCCGACGTGACACCCGCCGCGTCGCGCGAGCTCGCCCTCGTCCCCGGGCAGCAGGTCTGGCTCTCGGTGAAGGAGACGGCGGTGACGACGTACGACGCCCGCCAGGGCGGGACTTCCGGCTGACGGACCAGCGGCAGGTCGGAGGATATGGTTCGCCCCATGGAGAGATTCGCCGTCCCCCCGCCGGCCCCTGACCGCAACCTCGCCCTCGAGCTGGTGCGAGTGACGGAGGCCGCTGCGATGGCTGCCGGCCGTTGGGTCGGGCGCGGGGACAAGAACGGCGCGGACGCCGTGGCAGTCAACGCGATGCGGGTGATGATCTCCACGATCGGCATGAACGGCGTGGTGGTGATCGGCGAGGGCGAGAAGGACGACGCCCCGATGCTCTACAACGGCGAGAAGGTCGGCGACGGCTCCGGCCCCGAGTGCGACGTTGCGGTCGACCCGATCGACGGCACGACGCTCACCGCGAAGGGCATGAGCAACGCGATCGCCGTACTCGCCGTCGCGCCGCGGGGCTCGATGTACGACCCGTCCGCGGTCTTCTACATGGAGAAGCTGGTCACCGGACCGGAGGCGGCCGACGTCGTCGATATCCGTTACCCGGTGGCCGAGAACATCAACCAGGTCGCCAAGGCGAAGGGCGCCCAGCCGTCCGACGTGACCGTCGTCCTGCTCGACCGGCCGCGGCACTCCCAACTGGTGGAGGAGATCCGCGCCACCGGAGCGCGGATCAAGTTCATCACCGACGGCGACGTCGCCGGCGGGATCTCGGCCGCCAGCCCCAACTCCGGAGTCGACCTGCTGCTCGGCGTCGGCGGCACCCCCGAGGGCATCATCACCGCCTGCGCGATCAAGTCGCTGGGCGGCACCATCCAGGGCCGGCTCTGGCCGGTCGACGACGCCGAGCGCCAGCGCGCGATCGACGCCGGTCACAACCTCGACCCCGACCACGTGCTCACCACCGACACCCTCGTCACCGGCGACGACTGCTTCTTCGTCGCCACCGGTATCACCGACGGCGAGCTCCTCCGCGGCGTCCGCTACCGGGCCGGCGGGTGCACCACCGAGTCACTCGTCATGCGCTCGCGAAGCGGCACGATCCGCACCATCACCTCGGAGCACCAGCTCCAGAAGTTGCGCCAGTTCAGCTCCATCGACTTCGACTGACGCCGAATCAGCCTTCCTGGTGCGCCGAATCAGCCTTCGTGGTGCGCCGAATCAGCCATGCTGGCGCGCCCAGTGCGCCAACTTGGTGAAATGCCGCGCGCCACTTCAGCGGATTGGGTGCGCCAAAAGGTGCGATTCGGCGCACCAATGAGGGTGATTCGCGGTCAGGCGGTCGCACCGCCGGCAGCGGCGAGGGGTACGACGCCTGCCGTGTGCCGCACCAGCGCGTCACCGACGAGCCGGATCACCCGCGGGTCGACGGCAAGCCCGATGTGCGAGGCGCGGACCTCGGCCGCAACTCCCTCGGGGTCGATGCACGCCCTCCAGTCCACGATGCCGTCACGGCGGGAGTAGACGTTGGTCATCGCCACGCCGGCCGGCAGCGGCTGGCGCACCTCGTGGAAGCTGATCTCGGCACACGGACCGGACACGCACTCGCGCGACATGAAGCCCGGCAAGCCGACCGCCGACAGCCGGTTGAGGACGGTGACACCGCCCGTCAGCAGCCGGTGGTGCGCAGCAGGCGCGAGCATCGGGCTGCCCATGGTGACGATGCCCGAGACCAGGTCGGGACGGCGTACGGCGATGCCGCGGGCGATCATGCCGCCCAGGCTGTGCCCGACGATCTGCACCCGCGACCCGCGGCGTTCGGCGATCCGCTCGAGATGGGCCTCGACCTGAGCCGCGGCGTTCAGGGTGCAGCCGACGTTGGCGTGGATATGAGCGCGGTAGGTACGGAACCCGCGTTCCCGCAGCCCCGCGCCCATCTCCCGCAGGGTCCAGTCGCCCGCGAGGAAGCCGGGCACGAGCAGCACCGGCTCGGGCGCCCGGGCCACCGACCGGGCGCCGTACGGCGTCCTGCGGCGGGTACGGCGGGCCGTGCCCTTGTGGATCGCGAGCCGGCCGGCCTCGGTGACGAGACTGCCTTCCCGGAGGAGCGCAGCCAGCGCCGGACGGCCGAAACCGTCGGGCAACAGGTAGGGCGCTAGCACGCTCGTCATGTACCCAATCCTAGGTCGTTGAATCCTGAACCGTTGGACGTTGGCAAACTGCTGTTCATGAGCACGCCTGCCGATCAGAGCAACGTCTCTGCTTCCGAAGAGTTATTCGCGTCCCTCCCGGACGGGATGGAGATCTGCTACCAGACGTTCGGCCCGGCCGACGCGGATCCGCTGCTGCTGGTGATGGGCCTGGGCGGCCCGATGAACTGGTGGGACCCCCACCTCTGCACGCTCCTGGCCGAGCAGGGGTTCTTCGTCATCCGCTACGACAACCGCGACACCGGGCGTTCGGGCCGCGGCACGGGCCGGGTGACCATGGGCACGCTGACGCGTGCGTTCCTCGGCCGGCCGGTGGCCGCGCCGTACTCCATCGGCGACCTCGCCGGCGACGCCTTCGGCCTGCTCGACCACCTCGGCCTCGCCTCGGCCCACCTCGTGGGCGCCTCGATGGGCGGCATGATCGCGCAGACGATGGCGATCGCCCACCCCGACCGGGTGCGGTCGCTCACCAGCATCATGTCGACCACCGGTCGGCGCACGGTCGGCTGGCAGAGTCCGGCGCTGCTGCCGACGCTGGTCGCGCGCCGGGGCCCGGACCGGGAGGCGTACGTCGCCGGCGGCCTGCGGGTCTGGCAGCTGATCGGCTCCCCGGGCTACCCGCCCGATCTCGACGACCTCGAGCGCCGCGGGCACGAGACCTTCGACCGCGGTGTCAGCCGCAGCGGCGTGATGCGCCAGATGATGGCCGTGCTCACCCAGCCCGACCGCACCGCATCGCTGCGCCGGCTGTCGGTGCCGACACTGGTCATCCACGGCCTGGCGGACCGGATGGTGCACGTGTCCGGCGGCCGGTCCACCGCGATGGCGGTGCCGGGCAGCGAGCTGCTGCTGATCGACGGCATGGGCCACGACTTCCCGAAGCCGCTCTTCGACACGGTCGCCGCGGCCGTCCGACGCACGGCGAACCGGGCTACCCCGAACGAGATCTAGCCATACGGTCTAGACAAAACGTCAACTTCCGTAGGAACGTGGCGGTGGTCACATCAACGGGAGGATCCAAGGATGAACCGCTCGGGAGGACCGGCGTCCCCTGACTCGGGACGACGGAGGGGGATCGGAACGCAGTCCGGTCGGCGCAACCGACGCAGTGGCTTGGCGGCCGCCGCGACGCTCGCCCTGGTCGCGACCGTGCTCACGTCGTGCGGCGGAGACAGCGACGCCCTCGTCTGGTACACCAACCCCGACGCCGGCGGCCAGGCCGCAGTTGCAGCCGCATGCAGCAAGGAGCTCGGCTTCGAGATCACGACCCAGGTCCTTCCCCAGGCGGCCGGTGAGCAGCGCATCCAGCTCGCCCGCCGGCTCGCGGCGGAGGACCCGGCGATCGACCTGATGAGCATCGACCCGCCGTACACAGCGGAGTTCGCGAACGCCGGTTACCTCGCCGAGATCCCGGCCGACATGCAGGACCGGTTCCGCGAGCAGGCGTTCGAGGGCGCGGCGGACGCCGCGACCTGGGACGACCAGCTCGTGGTGGCGCCGTTCTGGTCGAACACCCAGGTGCTCTGGTACCGCAAAGCGTTCGTCAAAAAGACCGGGCTCGACATGTCGCAGCCGGTGACCTGGGACCAGATCATCGACGCGGCGGCGAAGAACGGCGGCAAGGTCGCCGTGCAGTCGAACAAGTACGAGGGCTACGCCGTCTGGATCAACGCCCTGATCGCCGGCGCCGGTGGCGAGATCGCGACCGAGACCGAGAAGGGCGCCGACGCGACGATCGAGGTCGACTCGCAGGCGGGCGCGGACGCCGCCCGCGTCATCGAGGCCCTCGCCAGCTCCGACGCCGCACCGGCCGACCTGTCGGTCGCCCAGGAGGGCCAGGCCGGCGCCACGTTCGGAGGTGCCGAGGGCGCGTTCATGGTCAACTGGACCTACGTCCTCACGGGTGCCGGCTATCCCGAGGACGTGGTCAAGGACATCGGCTACACGCGTTACCCGCAGACGGTCGAGGGCGAGGAGTCGCGGCCGCCGTACGGCGGGATCGGCATCGGCGTCAGCAACTACTCCGACCACAGGGACCAGGCGCTCGAGGCACTCGAATGCATCACCAGCGCCGACAACCAGGGGCTCAACGCCGAGATCACCGGCAACATGCCGTCGAGCCCGGCCGGCTACGAGTGGCCGGCGCTGTCGGAGATCTACCCTGCGGACCTGCTCGAGCTGTTCCAGACCAGCCTCGATGCCGCCGCGCCGCGGACCGCTTCGCCGTACTGGAGTGACATCTCGGGCGCTCTCCAGAGTCGCTTCCACCCGCCGTCGTCGGTCGATGCCAACACACCTGGGGAGGCGCAGGCGTTCATCGAGGACGTGCTGCAGCAAAGGAGTCTGCTGTGACCGCCACCGGGACCGCGCCCAAGCCAACCCACAAGGCACCTGTCAGCGACCGCACGACGGCCGAGAACCGGCTCGGTCTGCGGCTGGTGGCGCCAGCCGTGATCGTGATGCTGCTGGTCACGGCCTGGCCGATGATCCAGGCGCTCTACCTGTCGGTCTACCAGTACCGGCTGACCACGCCCGAGGAGAAGGAGTTCGTCGGCCTCGGCAACTACACGTCCGTGCTGTCCGACGGGCTGTTCTGGAAGGACACCCTCAACACCGTGATCATCATGGTGGTCACGGTCGGGGTGGAGCTCGTGATCGGGTTCGTGTTCGCGATGGTGATGCACCGGGTGATCTTCGCGCGCGGCGTGATCCGCACCTCGATCCTGATCCCCTACGGCATCATCACCGTGGTCTCGGCGTTCGCCTGGCAGTTCACGTTCAGCTTGAGCAACGGCTGGGTCAACAGCTGGTTCGCCTGGCTGCCGTGGATCGCGGAGGACACCAACTGGTTCGGTGACCACTGGCCAGCGATGTTCGCGATCATGGTCTCGGAGATCTGGAAGACCACGCCCTTCATGTCGTTGCTCCTGCTGGCCGGTCTGTCACAGGTGAGCGAGGACATGATCGAGGCCGCCAAGGTCGACGGCGCGACGTGGTGGCAGCGGCTCTACAAGGTGATCCTGCCGAACATGCGGGCAGCGATCATGGTCGCCGTCCTCTTCCGGGCCCTGGACGCGTTCCGGATCTTCGACAACATCTTCGTGATGACCCGGGGTGCGCAGGACACCGAGTCGTCGTCGTTCCTGACCTATCGACAGGTCATCGAGCAGTTCCAGCTCGGGCTCGGATCCGCACTCTCGGTGCTGCTCTTCCTGACCGTGCTGCTGCTGGCGTTCCTGATCGTCAAGCTGTTCCGGGTCGACCTGGCGCAGGCGAGGGGTGAGAGCTGATGACCGGGCAGTCGGACACCAAGACCAAGGTCGGCACCGGGGTCGGTTTCGTCGGGATCATGGTCTGGTGCCTGTTGCCGGTGGCCTGGATCATCTCGCTGTCCTTCAAGTCGACGGCTGAGACCGGCGCCGGCAGCCCCCAGTTCCTGCCCAAGGACGGCACCCTCGACAACTACAAGGCGCTCCTCGGCGTCGGCACGCTCAGCGACGGCTCCGAGCCCGACCCGGCCGTCTCCAACGACTTCCTCCAGGCGCTGCTGAACTCCTTCGGCATCGCTTTGATCGCGACCCTGCTGTCGGTCGTGTTCGCGACGCTGGCCGCCTACGCGATCGCGAGACTGGAGTTCAAGGGCAAGCGCCTGGTTCTCTCGCTCGCGCTCGCGATCGCGATGTTCCCCGTGGTGTCGCTGGTCGGGCCGCTGTTCGACATGTGGCGGACGTTCCACCTGTTCAACACCTGGCCGGGCCTGATCATCCCCTACATGACCTTCACTCTGCCGCTGGCGATCTGGACCCTGTCCGCGTTCTTCCGGGAGATCCCCTGGGAGATGGAGCAGGCCGCCCAGGTCGATGGAGCCACGTCGTGGCAGGCGTTCCGCAAGGTGATCGTCCCGCTGGCAGCGCCGGGCGTGTTCACCGCCGCGATCCTGACGTTCTTCTTCGCGTGGAACGAGTTCGTGCTCGCGATCTCGCTGACCTCGACGACCGACTCCCGAACCGTGCCGGCGCAGATGTCGTTCTTCGTCGGACCCGATCCGTTCAACCCGCCATACGGGCAGCTGGCGACGGCCTCCGTCGTCGTCACCGTCCCGATCATCGTCATCGTGCTGCTGTTCCAGCGCAAGATCGTCGCCGGACTGACCTCCGGCGCAGTGAAGGGATAAGACCGTCATGGCATCGATCAACATCAAGAACCTCGTCAAGAAGTACGGCGACGGCTTCCCCGCGGTCAACGACGTGTCGATCGACATCGCCGACGGCGAGTTCATGATCCTCGTCGGGCCCTCCGGCTGCGGGAAGTCGACGCTGCTACGGATGATCGTGGGACTCGAGGACATCACCTCCGGTGAGCTCACCATCGGTGACCGCAAGGTCAAGGACCTGGCTCCGCGCGAGCGCAACCTCGCGATGGTGTTCCAGAACTACGCGCTCTACCCGCACCTCACCGTCTACGAGAACATCGCCTTCCCGCTGCGGCTGGCCAAGATGGACAACGCCGAGGTCGACCGGCTCGTGAAGGAGGCGTCGGCGACCCTCGAGCTCGACGAGCACCTCGACCGCAAACCGGGCAACCTCTCCGGCGGGCAGCGGCAGCGCGTCGCGATGGGGCGGGCGATCGTGCGCCAGGCCGACGCGTTCCTCTTCGACGAGCCGCTGTCCAACCTCGACGCGAAGCTGCGCGGCCAGATGCGCACCGAGATCTCGCGCCTGCAGAAGAAGCTCGGCATCACGACGGTCTACGTCACCCACGACCAGACAGAGGCGATGACCCTCGGCGACCGGGTCGCCGTACTGAAGCGCGGCATCCTCCAACAGCTCGCCACCCCCCGCGAGCTCTACGAGAACCCCGGCAACCTCTTCGTGGCCGGGTTCATCGGCTCGCCGCCGATGAACTTCCTCCCCTGCGAGGTCACCGGGAGCACGGCGAAACTGCCTTTCGGCGAGGTCGAGCTGCCGCCCGACAAGGCACGCGCCGCCGAGGGCAAGGGGTTGCTCATCGCCGGCATCCGGCCCGAGCACTTCGAGGACGCGTCGCTCGCCTCGGGCAAGGGCGAGGAGACTCGGGCGTCGACCTTCCGCGCGACCGTCGAGGTGGTCGAGTGGTTGGGCAACGAGACCTACGCCTACATCCCGTTCGAGGCGCCCCCGGAGGTCGAGAAGCAGCTGCGCCAGCTTGAGCAGGAGCTCGACGGCGAGGCGATGCGCACCCAGCTGGTGATCTCCCTGGACGGAGCAAGCCGGATCAGCGAGGGCGAGGAGGCGGAGATCTGGATCGACGCCAGCAAGCTCCACCTGTTCGACCCGTCGACCGGTGACAACCTCACGGTCGACCGCGAGCACGCGGGCCACATCGGCAAGGTGCAGGAAACCGCATCCGTCTGACCGGTCCTGTCAGCTGAGCCGGGCGAGCAGACGCTCCTCCTCGCTCGCAGTCAGTCCTACCTCGAGCTTCTGCAGCCACTCCGCCAGCTCGCCGGGCTCCAGGTCGCGGTGCTCGGTGGGCTTGCCCGGGCGGCGGACGGTCACGGTGGTCCCGGTCACCGAGACGTGCTGGCCGTCCTCGTGCTTGGTGATCATCAGCCCGCTCCGGAAGTGCGATGTCGGGAACGTGCTCGTGTAGTGGTGACCCATCACGACGTCGACCGGCAGCACCGGAAGCTCGTCGACGGTGTGCGTGTGTTCCCAGCCCTGCTCACGCAGCCGGTGCAGGCCCCAGCCCCCGTCCGCGGTGCGGGTGAGCCGGTAGGGCCAGCCGCGCTGGTCGCTCTCCGCGCCGTCCTCCATCGGTACCGGACGGACCAGGCTCATCCCGAAGCCGGGGTCGCACAACAGCCGCTCGCCGTCGAGCCGGACTTCGACAGTCATGTGGGTACGCCCCTGGACGGGGCCCGCTCCGGGGTCGCCGACGCGACCGAGGTGGCGGCGTACGTCGTATCCCAGCCGCTCGAGTGCGGCCGCGAACACGCTGCCGTGCTCGAAGCAGTAGCCACCTCTCCCCCGCCCGACGAACTTGTCGTTGAGCACGTCCAACCCGACGCCGGGATGTTGCTCGAGCAGCACGTCGATGTTGTCGAACGTGAACGTCCGGACGTGGGCCTCATGGAGCTCGTCGAGGGCCTCACGGCCGGGCGCTCGCGCGGCCAGCCCGAGTCGGCCCAGGTAGCCGTCGAGGTCGAGTCGGTCGATCTGCCAGGACTCGGTCATGCCCTGATCGTAAGGTGACGGCTATGCCCGTTCGCCAGCTTCGTCTCGTCGTCCACGCCTCCGACTACGACCGCGCGCTCGCGTTCTTCCGCGACACGCTCGGCATGCCCACGGCGGAGGCCTATTCCGGGCCCGGCGGCGCCGAGGTCACGATCCTCGACGCCGGGCGCGCCACCCTCGAGCTCGCCAACGACGCACAGATCGACTACATCGACGAGGTGGAGGTCGGCCGCCGGGTCGCGCCGCACTTCCGGGTCGCGTTCGAGGTCGACAACTGCGAGGAAGCGACGGCCGCAGCACTCGCAGGTGGTGCCGAGCCGGTCGCGCCGCCCACGCAGACGCCCTGGGAGTCGATCAACGCCCGCTTCGACGCCCCCGCCGAGGTCCATCTGACGCTGTTCGAGGAGCGGGGCTGACGCCTGCTCACCCGAGGTGGCGGCGCGGTACGTCGGACCGCTGGCCGTCACGGTTGAGTCCCATCCCCACCTGGACGGTCATGCCGAGCTCGATGCCCTCGGCCCGGCGGACGGCGGCGCGCAACGGCAGCAGGTAGCGGCCGTCCTTGGGGAAGAGAGCCGTGGTGAAGTCGGTGTCACCGATACGGACCACGACCGGCACCTGGCCCCAGTACTCCAGGCCCTTGGCGGCGTCCTTGACGTCTTCGCTGTCCTGGACCGGGATGTCTGCGTAGTAGAACGGCGCCGGGCCGCGCCACTCGATCACCAGGGCCGAGAACTGGAACTCCACGACCGAGAGCCTAACGTCGCGATCAGGAGATCCACGCGGGCCGCCGGGTCACCACTTTCTGACAGTCACGCCGGCACCGACGACGCCTCCCGCAGGTGGTTGCGTACGGCGACCGCGGCCGCCCGACCGGCCCGGTTGCCGCCGATCGTGCTGGCCGAGGGGCCGTACCCGACCAGCTGCACGCGCGGGTCCCGGGCCGCGGTGACCGCGGTCTGCACGTCCTTGCCGACGGAGAGCAGCGCGATGCCACTACGGGAGCTGCGCAGGCGAAGGGGTGCCAGGTGCGCGACCGCGGGCCGGAACCCGGTCGCCCAGAGGATCACGTCGACCGGCTCGAAGGTCCCGTCGGCCCACCGCACCCCGCGCGGCTCGATCCTCGCGAACATGGGGCGCCGCGCGTCGTACGCGCCGAGCCGGGCGGCCTCCCGCTCCTGCGGCCGGAGCCCGAGCCCGGTGACGCTGACCACGCTCGCCGGCGGCAGCCCCGCCCGGACCCGCTGCTCCACCAGGGCGATCGCGTCGCGGCCCGTCTGCGCGTCCCAGTCCGAGCGCCACACCGGGACGCGGCGGGTCACCCACAGCACGTCGGTGCGCGGTGCCAGCTCGCCGATGAACTGCACCGCCGACGCACCTCCTCCGACGACCACGACCCGCTTGCCGTCGAAGTGCTCCGGGCCCGGGTAGCCGGCCGTGTGCAGCTGCTCGCCGCGGAACGTCTCGGCGCCCGGGTAGGAGGGCACGAACGGCTGGGCCCAGGTCCCGGTCGCGTTGATCACGGTGCGGGTCGTCCAGCTGCGCAGGCCGGCGTGGACCACCAGCAGGGCGCCGGCGCTCTCGACCCGGTCGACGCGCACCGGCCGGACGACCGGCAGCCGATGAGCGCGCTCGTAGTCGCCGAACCACCCGGGGATCACCTCGTTGGCGCGATCACGACCACGGCCGGGTGCCGGCGAGTCCGGCAGGTCGGCGATCCCGTGCACGTCGTCCATCGAGAGCGAGTCCCATCGGTGCTGCCAGGCGCCGCCTGCCCGGGCGTTGGCGTCCAGGACGACGTGGTCGAGACCGAGCCGGTTGAGGTGGTAGGACGCCGACAGACCGGCCTGGCCGGCTCCGATCACCACCGCGTCACGCACCTGCATGACGTGTCAACCATTCCTGGGCGCCGGGTATGCCCGGCGCGATGCCCGCGTATCCTGCATGTTCGTGGCAGACGCTCAGTTCCAGTACTCCGACCTCCTCCCGACCGCGCCCGGACAGTACGGGGCCGAGACGCCCTGGCGCCTGATCACCACCGAGGGCGTCTCGACGTTCGAGGCTGACGGGCGGACGTTCCTCAAGGTGGAGCCGGAGGTCATCCGGCAGCTGACCGCCGAGGCGATGCACGACATCAGCCACTACCTGCGGCCGGCTCATCTCGCCCAGCTGCGCAAGATCATCGACGACCCGGAGTCGTCCGGAAACGACCGGTTCGTCGCGCTCGACCTGCTCAAGAACGTCAACATCTCTGCGGGCGGTGTCCTGCCCATGTGCCAAGACACCGGCACCGCGATCGTGATGGGCAAGAAGTCCGAGGGCGTGCTCACCGGTGCCGACGATGCCGAGGCGATCTCGCAAGGGGTCTACGACGCCTACACCAAGCTGAACCTGCGCTACAGCCAGCTCGCGCCGCTGACGACGTACGACGAGAAGAACACCGGCACCAACCTGCCGGCGCAGATCGAGCTCTACTCGACGCCGTCCAAGGGTGGGAAGAACACTCAGCCGGAGTACAAGTTCCTCTTCATGGCCAAGGGCGGTGGCTCGGCCAACAAGTCGTTCCTGTTCCAGGAGACGAAGGCGATCCTCAACCCGAAGCGGATGCTGGAGTTCCTCGACGAGAAGATCCGATCCCTCGGCACCGCCGCCTGCCCGCCGTACCACCTGGCTGTGGTCATCGGCGGGACCAGCGCGGAGTTCGCGCTGAAGACGGCGAAGTACGCCTCCGCCCACTATCTCGACGGCCTCCCGACCGAGGGTTCGATGAGCGCCCACGGCTTCCGTGACCTCGAGCTGGAGGAGGAGGTCTTCAAGCTGACCCAGTCGTTCGGGATCGGCGCCCAGTTCGGCGGCAAGTACTTCTGCCACGACGTCCGCGTGGTGCGCCTCCCGCGCCACGGCGCATCCTGTCCGGTGGCGATCGCCGTCTCGTGCTCCGCCGACCGACAGGCACTCGGCAAGATCACGGCCGAGGGCGTCTTCCTCGAGCAGCTGGAGACGGACCCGGCGCACTACCTCCCCGACACCGAGGAGCAGCACCTGATCCAGGGCGGCGAGGTGGTCAAGGTCGACCTCACCCAGCCGATGAGCGACATCCTCGCGACGCTCTCCCAGCATCCGGTGAAGACCCGACTCTCGCTGACCGGGCCGCTGGTCGTGGCGCGCGACATCGCGCACGCCAAGATCCAGGAGCGGCTCGATGCCGGCGAGGAGATGCCGCGGTACCTCAAGGACCACCCCGTCTACTACGCCGGACCGGCCAAGACCCCCGAGGGCTTCGCGTCCGGCTCGTTCGGCCCGACCACGGCCGGCCGGATGGACTCCTACGTCAAGTCCTTCCAGGCGGCCGGCGGCTCGATGGTGATGCTCGCCAAGGGCAACCGCAGCAAGCAGGTCACCGAGGCGTGCAACGAGTACGGCGGCTTCTACCTCGGCTCGATCGGCGGACCCGCCGCCCGGCTCGCTCAGGACTGCATCAAGTCCGTCGAGGTGCTGGAGTATCCCGAGCTCGGCATGGAAGCGGTCTGGAAGATCGAGGTCGAGGACTTCCCCGCCTTCATCGTCGTCGACGACAAGGGCAACGACTTCTTCACCGACCCGTCCGGGGCGGTCAACGTGCCGTTGAGTGGGATCCGGGTGCGTTCGGCCGAGTAGGTCGGCGGACCGCGGTCCCTCAGACTCCGATCCGGCGCCACGGTCCCCAGATCGCGAACGTCAGACCGGCACTGGCCTGGATGTTCACGAACAGGGTGTGTCCGTCGCTGCTGAACGTGGAGCCGGCGAACTCGTCGTTGCTGCGGTCGGCGCCGGACGCGCTGCGCAGCCGGTTGAGCGCGATGTCCCAGATCCGGCCGCGTTGCGAGAGCCCACGGAGGTAGTTGTTGTCCGGGCCGTCCTCGCAGACCACCAGCGTCCCGCGCGGGGACGTCGTGATGTTGTCGGGCAGGTCGAGGTCGAGCGGGCCCGGGGACTGGAAGACCAGGCGCAGCTTCCGCCGGCGGATGTGGTAGGCCCACACCTGCCCGGAGCCGTTGCCGTAGCCGCCCGGGTCGTGGGTCCCGGCCTCGGCGTGACCGCCGCCCTGGGTCGAGGTGAAGTAGACGACGCCGTCGTCGTAGACCTGACCCTCGAGTCGTGAGAAGTAAGCCGCACCCTGCGCCCAACCCTGACTGCTCACGTGGGTGAGCGCGGTGTCGTTGGCCGTCGGCGCCTCCTCGCCGGGGGTGTAGGGATAGGCGACATCCGGCTCGTCGATGTCGACCCACTCCACGTTGTAGGTCGCGCGTCGTGGTTGCGCCGCCTCGAGGTGCGCGTTGGCGATGCCGCGTACCTTGAGCATCTGCAGCCTGCCGCCGTCCTCGAGCCGCCCGGTCCTCATCGGGTGGGACGGGGGCCGGTAGCGGTAGAACCCGGAGGCGAAGGCGAAGTTGTCCTCGGTGAGGTAGAGGTAGCCGTCCCGCGGGTCGAACGACACCGCCTCGTGGGCGAACCGGCCGGCACTCCGGATCGGCTCGCGGGTCGACTGTCCGGCGCTCTGCCGGTGACTGACCGGCACCTCGAAGACGTAGCCATGGGGTTTGGTGAGGGGCACGTTGGACGCGCCGGTGAAGTCAGGCTTCACGTCGGGACCGTTGATGGTCTCCTCGCAGGTCACCCAGGCCCCCCACGGCATCTGCCCGCCGGAGCAGTTCATCATCGTGCCGTTGAGGCTGGTGAAGCTCCGCACGACCCTCCCGGTCTTGGTGACCTGGATCGTGGTGGTGCCGCCGCCGGCCATGGCGTCGTACGGCGTGCCCGGGCCGAACGCGGGCCGCGGGTTGTTGACCTCGTGGTTGCGCACCAGGATCACGGTCCCGCGCGGGCCGTCGAACGCGCCCATGCCGTCGTGCCGCCCGGGCAGCGTGGTTCCGTCGTGCAGCACCACCGGGGACTCGGTGTCGTGGAACGAGCGGTAGTTGAACCCGCGTGGCAGATGGAGACGCACCTCCCCGTCACGCTTGTCCCTGACCGGCACCAGCCGGGCCGGATGCATGGTGAGCGCTGCCTGCGCGGCATCATTGGCCACCAGGCCAGCGAACGGACCGGCCGCGGAGAGGGCGGCGGCTGACTTGACCAGGGTCCTGCGATCCATCGACATCAGAGTCCTCCCGACGGGACATTCGAGGTGTTCCCTCAACATAAGCAGCGCGGCAGGGCAAGGGCAACGGCAGCGACCGGGAACCGCACCGGATCTGGCGACGCCGATCCCCTCGGTCTCTTGCCTGCCAGAAGCCGTGCTCGGCGAACTCGCGGTGGAGTGCCGGCTGCGCCATGACCCCCGGGGGGAAGTACGCACCACGGTTGCGAATGTTTGGTGTGTGCGTCATAGAGCGCGTCAGGTCCGCCTCGCGGACCTGACGCAGTGACACGGTGTGACCCGCCAACACCATCTCAGCCTGTGCCTTTGCGAGCATTGGACGCCGTCGGTCAGGGCGACGTCACCGGGTTCGCAAGTACACAGCCGAGGCAGTACGACCCGCGAGTAGCATCGTTCGGGTGCCGATCCAGGACGAGCTCCGCGAGCTCTGTGCGCGGGTGGGCGCGCGGGCCTTCGAGGACCCCGACACGTTCCGCGGGGCGTTCGACGACTTCGTGCCCGAGGGTGCCGCCACCACCGGCGAGGTGCGGATCCTGGTCGACGCGATCGCGACCGGCTCGTTCCAGCGACTCACCCAGCAGCTGGAGCTCGGCGCCGACCCCGACACTGCGATCAGCGCCGAGGCCGAGCGGCTGGCCCGTGACCGCGGCACGGTCGAGACGGACGGCGCGCGCTGGGCGCTGTCGATGCTGGCTTTCGCACGGGGTCTGACCGACGCTGACAACCTGGCCACGCGTCCATCGGCGTCGGGCACTCAGCCCCAGACGAGTCAGCCGACAAGTCAGCCCCCACCGGATCAGTCCGCGCCGTCACCGGACCTCGCGCCGACCCAGGTCCGCCCGGCCACGGCAGTCGCGCCAACCCGGGGCTCCGCGACCGCGGGCTCAGCCGCGACGCCACGACCAGGACGGAAGGGGTTGCTGGGGGTCGTCGCCGCTGCCGCCGTACTCGCCGTCGCTGTGGTCGCCGCCATCGTCCTGCTCGGCGACAGCGACGGCTCGACCGACGACGACGACCGGAGGCGCCCGAGCAGCGCAGCCCTTCCCGACGCGCCCGATGGTCTGCCTGCCTTGCCGCGCGGCTATCCGGCGACCTTCGAGTTCGACGTGCGGCTGCCGCCACGGCTGGTGGCGACGGTCACCGACAGCTTCGGGGAGGGGGTGTCCACCGAGGTCTACGCCGGTGGCGACCCGTTGTCGCCGGACGTCCAGGCCGGCAGCGGACCGACGGCGGCCGCGGAGCAGGTCGGCGCTCTCGTGGATGTCGGAGTCCCGGTGCGGGTGAAGTACTACGCGCTGCGCCAGGTCGGCCAGCAGGGCGGCGATGCCAGCGGAGCGGCCCTGTTCGACCTGATGGAGAACGACGAGCTGATGGAGGCTTACTGGACCAACGTCCGCGAGCTGCTGGTGGCCCTTGGCAGCATAGGAGCGCCGCTCGAGCTCGTCATCGAGCCGGACCTGCCGGGCGAGGTGCTCTCGTCCGTTCCCGACGCCACCAACATCCCAGCCGCGGTCGCAGCAACGGGGGTCGAGGGTCTGGCCGGGATCCCGGACACGTTCGCCGGGTGGGCCCAGGCGTGGCTGAGGCTTCGTGACGACCTGGCGCCCGGCGTCCGGATCGGCCTCACTGCCTCGCCGTGGCAGGTCGGAGACGACTTCCTGCCCAACCTGCCCACGACCGAACAGGTCGAGATCTGGGCCGCTGCCTTCGCGGACTCCTACGCGACCCTGGGCGCCCGGTTCGACTACCTCGACAACATCATGACCTACGCCGAGGCCGGCGGTCAGGGTCCCCGCTACTTCGCCGACGACCGGTACTTCGACCGGTTGCTCACCTGGATCGCCGGCATCAGCACCGCCACCGACACCCGGGTCGTGCTGGACAACGTGCCGGTTGGCAACTCGGTCTACCGCACCGTCGACGACACCGACTACCACTACCGCGACGCCTGGGTCGAGTGGATCCTCGGCACCGACGACTTCACCAACCTCGTCGCCCTGCGCGACGCTGGCGTGGTCGGGGTCGTGTTCGGCGTCGACGTCGACCTGCCGTCGATGACCTGCCCTTGCGACGCAGCCGGCGACGGCGTCACGAACGCCGGCTCGAAAGGCAAGGAGTCCACGTCGGCCGACGACGACGGCGGCTACCTCGCTGAGCGACTGCTGGCGTACGCCGCCACCGGTGGCCTGCCGCTCTGAACGACGAACCCCGCCCGACCGCTCGGCCGGCAATGACATGCTGTGCGACGTGACGCTGCACAATGAGCTGACCGAACTGCGGGCCGAGGTCGGGCTCCAGGTGTTCGACGACCCTGTCGCCTTCCGTGCCGCGTTCGACGACTTCATCCCGGAGGGCTCAGCAACGACGGGCGAGGTGAGCCTGCTCGTCGGAGCGATCGGCACCGGGGCGCTCCAACGGCTCAGGGACCAGCTGGAGATGGGTGCGGACCCCGAGGTCTCCATCGCAGCCCAGGGCGAGCTCTTGGCCCGGGATCGTGGCACCAGCGAGTCCGACGGTGCCCGCTGGGCGCTGTCCGTCCTGGCGCACGCCGTCGGCGCCGTACCGGTCGCCGTGGTGCCGACTCGCCCGCGGTCCACCTCCGCACCGGCGGAAGGATCGTTCGCCGAGGTCCCGGTGACGGCACCAGTGCCGACGACCGACGCCCCCGTGACGCAGATCGCCGGCGAGGAGCCGGCGCCGGCCACCGCAGCGACCGGACAGACGACCAGCGCCCCGACCGAGTCCCGGCGACGCGGCCGGCCCGCTCTTCTCCTCGCCGCGGTCATCGTCCTCGCGGCTGTCGCGAGCACCGCGGTCGCGCTACTGATCCTCCGCGACACCGACCCCTCGGGAGGCACCGCTTCCGACGGAGGATCGAGTGCTGCCGAGGGCCGATCCGAAGGTGTGATCGACGAAGAGATCCTCGCGCAGATCGAGATGGTGGAGCCCAGGACCGGGAAGACGGGCGACGTACTGCTGGTCCGCAACGACACCGACGTCGCGATCGTCCTGATGACCGACCAGGGCGGACAGTACGGCGAGGTCGACCGCAATCCCGTCGTCTGTCCCTACTCCTCCGAATCCTCCTACGACGTCTGGCTCGAGGACCAGGGCAAGGGAGCGATCTACTTCGGCTGGGAGAACAGGGACACCAAGCGATTCGAGCAGTTCGCCGAGGTGCGCATCAAGGACAAGATGCTGATCACCTACCAGTACCTCGAACCCTGTCCCGCATTCACGTCGGTCCTGTGAGGCTCCCGCCCGATCGCAGTGCTCCGCCCGACCGGGGACCCGGTGATGACATGCTGGGGGACGTGGCACTGCACGAGGAGCTGGCCGAGCTGCGGGCGGAGGTCGGGCCCCAGGTGTTCGATGACCCCGTCGCGTTCCGCGCTGCGTTCGACGACTTCATCCCGGAGGGCTCGGCAACGACCGGCGAGGTGAGCCTGCTCGTCGGGGCGATCGCGGACCGGAGCGCTCCAGCGGCTCAAGGAGCAGCTCGCGCTCGGCGCCGATCCGGAGGACACCATCGCGGCCCAGGGCGACCTGGTCGCCCGCGACCGCGGCACCAGCGAGTCGAGCGGCGCCCGCTGGGCGCTGTCGGTCCTGGCGCACGCCATGGGCGAGCTCCCCGTCGACAAGGTCCTCACCAGACCGGCCCCCGGTCCGGACAGCATCGACACCGTCGGCCGCCCGCACCGCGCACCGGTGTCCGACGACCTCGACCCGGGGCCCACCCGGCCGGTCGGAGCACCGCCCGCCGATCCGACTGACGTGGTCGGTCAGGCGGCTGCACCGGCCCCGTCGACGGCGATCGCGCCGGCAGCCCCCGGGAGACGGGGGCGCAACCCGCTGCTCATCGCGACGGTCGCCGTGGTCGTGATCGTGACGGTGACCGCCCTCGCGCTCCTGTTCCTGCGCGACGGCGACTCCCCCGACGCCACAACCGGGGACGGCGCGAGCAGCACCGACCCGGGGGGTCCGGCGGACAACACCGAGGAGGAGGTGCTGGCGACGGTCGACATCGCCGAAGCTGCCGAGCCGGTGAGGGTTCAGCTCGTCCACGACGGCCCCGAGGTCGCACTGGTGCTCCTCCTCGAGCGAGACGGCCAGTTCGCCGAGGTCGACCGGGAACCGATCGGCTGCCCCTATCTCGAGTCCTCCTTCGAGCCAGAGGTCACGCACACGGGGAGTCTCGAGGTCCTCTTCGGATGGAGCAACCTCGGCCAGGAGGGCTACGGCGAGTACGGACGCGTCGTGCTCGAGATCGAGAGCCTGGAGCTCTACGGTGTCGAGGATGGCTACGTCTGCCCGACAGAGGCGTAGCGACCGCAACACCCGCCGTTCGACGGATTGACGGGGTCGCACGCGACTCGGAGACTTGACGCATCTCCCGTCGTCGCTCGGGCGGCTCGTCGAAAGGTTCCCGATGCCTCGTCCATCTCGTCTGGTGATGGCTCTCGTCCTCGCCCTCGGTCTGCTGCTGCCCAGTTCGCCGCCCACCGCAGCGGCGCCGCTGCGGAAGCTCGTCGTCAAGACCGTCCGGATCAACGACAAGCCGGTCCGGTTCGTGCTCGCAGTCGACGGCGAGAAGGCATTCGTGCTGATGAACTTCCGCCGCGACGGACGCTGGCGCACCGTGGCCTCGGACCGGACCGATTGCGAGTACTACCGCGGCAGCCACGACCCCAGCCTCCAGGTCCAGAAGGCCGACAGGCAGGTCCTGGTCGCGTGGACCGGTACCGACGACACCGTTGCGGCGGAGTACGGCGGCTTCAACATCCGCCGCAAGACGATCGAGATGTGGGGTGCCGAGGCATGTCCAGCAGCCGGCTGACCGGCTGACTGCTGGCGTCGCTCTGCGTGGGTACTGTCGGGAGCATGAGCGACTCCGGTTTCCGCGTCGAGCACGACTCGATGGGCGAGGTACGGGTGCCCGCCGCCGCGCTCTGGAGGGCACAGACCCAGCGCGCGGTCGAGAACTTCCCGATCAGCGGCACTCCCATCGAGCCCGCCCTGATCCACGCGCTGGGACAGGTCAAGGCTGCCGCAGCGAGCGCGAACGGCCTGCTCGACGTACTGCCGGCGGCAACCGCTGACGCGATCGTGGCCGCTGCACGTGCGGTGGCCGACGGGCAGCATGACGACCAGTTCCCGATCGACGTCTTCCAGACCGGATCGGGCACCAGCTCCAACATGAACGCCAACGAGGTGATCGCCTCGCTGTGCGCGGCATCCGGGGTCGAGGTGCACCCCAACGACCACGTCAACGCCAGCCAGTCGAGCAACGACACCTTCCCGACGGCGATCCACGTCGCGGCCGCGGTCGCGGTCGTGGGCGACCTGCTGCCCGCGCTCGACCTGCTCGCCACGTCGCTCGAGGCGAAGGCAGCCGAGTTCGCCGACCTGGTGAAGTCGGGTCGCACCCACCTGATGGATGCCACCCCGGTGATGCTGGGGCAGGAGTTCGGCGGCTACGCCGCGACCGTCCGGTACGGCGCCGAGCGGCTCGACGCCGTACTCCCCCGGGTGCGGGAGCTGCCGCTGGGCGGCACCGCAGTCGGGACCGGCATCAACACCCCTGCCGGCTTCCCCGCAGCCGCCATCGAGGCCCTCATCGGCGCCACCGGCCAGCCGTTCACCGAGGCCCGCAACCACTTCGAGGCCCAGGGCACCCGCGACTCGCTCGTCGAGCTGAGCGGGGTGCTGCGCACGATCGCGGTCGGCCTGACCAAGATCTGCAACGACCTGCGGTGGATGGGATCCGGCCCCACCACCGGGCTGGCCGAGATCCACCTTCCCGACCTCCAGCCGGGGTCGTCGATCATGCCGGGCAAGGTCAACCCGGTGCTGCCCGAGGCGACCTTGATGGTGTGCATGCAGGTGATCGGCAACGACGCCACCGTGACCGCCGCCGGCGCCAGCGGCAGCTTCGAGCTCAATGTCGCGATGCCGGTGCTGGCGCGCAACGTGCTGGAGTCGATCCGGCTGTTGTCGACCTCGACGCGGACGCTGGCGACCCGTTGCGTCGACGGGCTCACCGCCGATGCCGAGCGGATGCGTCGTTACGCCGAGTCATCGCCGTCGGTTGTCACCCCGCTCAACAAGTACGTCGGCTACGAGGCCGCGGCAAAGATCGCCAAGCAGGCGCTCGCCGAGGGCACGACGATCCGGGAGACGGTGCTGACGATGGGGTACGTCGACCGCGGCGAGCTCACGCTCGAACAGCTCGACGCCGCGCTCGATGTCGACGACATGACCCGCCCCTGACCTACAGCCTCAGCAGGCCGAGCGCCAGCTGGCGGTCGAGCTCCTCGCCGAGGTCGAGCCGGAGCCGGTCGTGCTCCGCGCCGAGGGGCCGGGTCGCCGGGTCGGTCATCTGCCGGGTCCAGTGGTGGAGCGCCGCCGGCCAGCCGATGATCTCCGGCGGTTCCCACTCGTAGCGCGGTGTGACGTGCGCGTGGAGGAAGGCGTCGGTGTTGCCCTGGATCTCGAGGTTGATCCGCCGGAACTGGGGGTCGCGCCGCGCGCACACCTCGGCCACTGCCCGACCCAGGATCGCCATGTCCTCGAGGAACAGCAGCTGTCGGTCGGGCGAGAGGTCGGTCAGCTGGTCGACGCCGGGCGTGTCGGTGATCAGCACGCAGTAGCCCGGCAGGTGCTGCACGTCCCCGATGACGGCGAACCCTGCCCGGAGGCGGCGCAGCACCGTGGGGTTAACGCCCGCCAGCGCCGAGCCGACCCGGTCGGCACGGAAGTCGGAACCTCCAGTGGTCACGGCGTCAGACGGACGTGCTGCGGCCGGTGGCGACGGCGGCGACCATCACGGCAACCGCCGCGAGGCCGACCTGCCAGAGATGCCGGATCCAGTCGATCCCGTTGGTCGCGTTGGTCGGCGTCGCCTTGTGCCCGTCGAAGCGGCCGTTGTTGTGGCCGAAGAGGATCCAGTAGAGATAGCTGCCCACCAGCATCCCGATGATGCCGCACACGACGGTCAGCCAGAACGGGATCTTGTCCCGGTCGCCCGGCGCGACCCACCGGCCGAGCACTCCGATGATCGCGCCGCCGACGACGGTGGTGATGATCAGCCAGATCACGTCTCTCTCCGCTCCTCAAGACTCATGGGTACGCCGG
This sequence comes from uncultured Actinomycetota bacterium, assembly GCA_963756795.1. Classification (GTDB taxonomy): domain Bacteria; phylum Actinomycetota; class Actinomycetes; order Propionibacteriales; family Nocardioidaceae; genus Nocardioides. The sequence goes on from CAVWPK010000012.1 coordinate 441,640, forward strand.
TGCCCACCCGAGACAGGACAGCATCATGGCAGAGGCCCGCCCCCCGGTCCGACGGGTCGGTCCGGGGGCGGGTGTTTGACGTGGTTGGAGGTGGTCAGGCGGTCCAGGTCTTCAAGGCATCGCGGACGATCGTCCGCATCACCTCAAGGTCCATCTTCGCGGTGAACTCGTTGAGCGCCGGCTGGCACACGTTCCTGTAGTCCGACGACGTGCAGTCGTAGGTCTCATGGGTGTCCATCCACCGACCGTGCACGTACGCGCGCTCGACGACGGCACCGTTCCGGCCCTTGATGGGCAGCCAGACGATCCCGCCGTCGGTGCTGATCGACCGCAACTGGGTGCAGGCGTCGTTGCGGCAGAAGCCGTACCCGCCACCCTTCGCCTTGCGGTGGATTCCGTTCACGAACTGGGACTGCTGCGCAGCCGTCAGGCCGGCGTCGGCCGCCTCCTTGATGATCATCGTGCGCAACCCACCGCTCGGCGAGTTCCAGCCCCACATCCGGTCGTACAGCATGGTCCGGTGGGTGCCGTTGAGAAGGGTGCCGTTCTGGACGCCCTCATAGATCTTCCCGGCGTCGACCAGAGTCAACACGTTCGGCTCGGACGGTTGGGGCGAGGACAGTTTCGGGCACCCGATCCGATGGTTGAGGTCACTGTTCGTCATGCCGGCGAGGGTGCGGGTCTGGTTGAGCGGGTCGAAGCCGTACCGGAGCACCACCGCGTCCGTGGTGCGGTTGTCCGAGTAGACCAGCATCTGCTGGATGATCGTGCCCATCGGGTCGGCGTACTGCCGAGTGGTGAGCAGCGCTCCTTCGCTGTTGTAGGCGCAGACATCCTCGTCCGACGTACCGTTGCTCCTCGTGTAGCCGGGGTCTCCCGGGTAGCGCGCCGGGTTCATCGGGTTCGCATACCAGTTGACCGGGGTGTTGATCGTCGGCGCATTGAGCTGGACGTCGCGCAGCATGTGCACGGCGTGCAGGATCTTGATCATGCTGGCCGGCTCGAACTTCGTGTCGTGGTTGAGGCCGACGAGCTGCGGGCCGCCGACCCGCTTGGCGTAGACGCCCCATTGCCCGATCGCCTTGGACGCGACTGCGTTGCGGACGCGGCGGGTCTCCGGGTCGGTGTTGTCGATGAAGAGCGCGTCGTAGTAGCGGGTGCGACCGGAGACGAAGGAGGAGACCTTGTAGATCCGGGCGCCGGTCTGGGAGGCGAGGTCGCTCACCTGGGCCTGCGTCGCGCCGACCAGCCACCACCAGGCCTCCTTGCCGGCCTTCTGCATGACGACGTCGAACTTGCCGTCGCTGGTGCGCTCGATGTCGGTGAGTCGCGCCTTGTTGGTGGCCAGCAGGTTGCTCACCTGAGCCGCGGTCTGGCCGTAGTAGTACCCCATTTCGGCGTGTTCACGACGCTAGGGCGCACGCCACGGCTGGGCATTAGCCGATCGGATGACAGGGATGTGTCGCCGACCACGTTGCCGGCCCCGGTCAGATCTGCTGATGGGGGGCAGGCGGGTGGGCTGGGCAGGCATCAGCGACGCCGCCACACCCTCGCCCGGATGAACCCGGATGAACCCGGATGAACCCGGATGAACCCGGATGAACTCAGTACCAGCCAACCGATTGGGAGTGGCCCCAGGCCGAACACGGGCTGCCGTAACGGTCGCGGATGTAGCCGAGGCCCCACTTGATCTGGGTGACCGGGTTCGTCGCCCAGTCGCTGCCCACCGAGGCCATCTTCGAGCCCGGCAGTGACTGCGGGATGCCGTAGGCCGATGACGACGGGTTGTCGGCGTAGACGTTCCAGTTGGACTCGCGGATCCACAGCGAGTCGAGGCAGCCGAACTGGTCCTGGCTGAAGCCATAGTCGCCCAACAGCGCCCGCGCGATGTCGCGCGGGTCTGATTCGGACAGCTGCTCCGACTCGGTGACCGCAGCCGCGTCCGTCGACACCAGGCCCGCCTGTTTGGCCGGGTCGGCCGCGCCGCGGCGGTCGTTGCGGGAGACGACTGGGAGTCGCTCACCGGTGTCGGCAGCGTCGTCGTCGATCTTCAGCTCACCCACCAGGGTGTCGATGTCAGCCGTGATGCTGGGCGCGTCCGCCCCACTCTTGCCGAGCAGTCCGCCGCCGATGGTGATGCCCGTGACGGCGAGCGCGACCCCGGAGAGGATCACCGTGTTGCGGACAGCGCGCTTGGGCGCTTCCTTCAGGTGGGCGTGTCGGGGGTCGCCGCGGTGCTTCGGTGCAGGCTTCGCGTGATTCGACAAGAGCGCAATCCGTGGTTGGACGACAAGGTGGTCTGCCCCGAGGCGGCCGACGTCGTTGTCGCCGGCCGGTGGCAACCCCCGACACCCTGCCTGACTTCACCTGACGTCGCAAACCGACCCGCCCCGGATGTGGAAGCGGGCGTGACTCCTGCGCCACAGAGATCACACCCGCCTCACCAGACCCGGGAACGGCTCAGACGACCACGTTCTCCAGCATCTCGGTGACCAGCGCCGCGATCGGCGAACGCTCGGACCGGGTGAGCGTGACATGGGCGAAGAGCGGGTGGCCCTTGAGCTTCTCGACCACCGCCACCACGCCGTCGTGCCGCCCGACCCGCAGGTTGTCGCGCTGGGCGACGTCGTGGGTGAGCACGACCTTGGAGTTGGCACCGATCCGCGAGAGCACCGTCAGCAAGACGTTGCGCTCCAGCGACTGGGCTTCGTCGACGATCACGAACGAGTCGTGGAGCGACCGACCGCGGATGTGGGTCAGCGGGAGCACCTCGAGCATCCCGCGGTCGAGGACCTCCTCGATCACGTCGCTGGACGTCAGCGCTCCCAAGGTGTCGAAGACGGCCTGCCCCCAGGGCGACATCTTCTCCGACTCCGAACCGGGGAGGTAGCCGAGCTCCTGCCCGCCGACGGCGAACAGCGGTCGGAAGACGACGACCTTCTTGTGCTGACGGCGCTCCATCACCGCCTCCAGACCGGCGCAGAGCGCCAGTGCGGACTTGCCCGTGCCGGCCCGGCCGCCGAGCGAGACGATGCCGACCTCGGGGTCGAGCAGCATCTCGAGCGCGATCCGCTGCTCCGCGGAACGGCCGTGGATGCCGAACGCCTCCCGGTCGCCCCGCACCAGGTGGATCTGCTTGTCGGGACCGACCCTGCCGAGCGCCGTACCCCGGTCGGACAGCAGCACGAGTCCCTGGTGGCACGGCAGGTCCCGCGCGGCTTCGAGCTCGAGGGTGCCGTCGTCGTAGAGCTCGTCGAGCTCACCGGCCGCCACCTCGAGCTCGGCCAGCCCCGAGTAGCCGGTGTCGGAGTCGTTGATCGACTCGCCCCGGTACTCCTCGGCGTCGAGACCGACCGCCGATGCCTTGATCCTCAGCGGCAGGTCCTTGGACACCAGGGTGACGTCGTGACCTTCGTCGGCGAGGTTGCGCGCCACCGCGAGGATGCGCGTGTCGTTGTCCCCCAGCCGGAACCCGGAGGGCAGCGACGCGGCATCGGTGTGGTTGAGCTCGACGCGGACGCTGCCACCCTCATCTCCCACCGGAACCGGGGTGTCGAGACGGCCGTGGCTGATCCGCATCTCGTCGAGCATCCGCAGCGCGCTGCGGGCGAAGTAGCCCAGCTCGGGGTGGTGGCGTTTGCCCTCGAGCTCGGAGATGACGACGACCGGCAGCACCACCTCGTGCTCGGCGAACCGGCGGAGCGCGCCGGGGTCGGCGAGCAGCACGCTGGTGTCGAGCACATAGGTCCGCCGGCCGGGGACGGGCGCGACTGCGGGGGTGGTTCGCGGGGCGTCAGAGCTGACGGCGCGGGACTTCGATGATGGCACTTCGCACCTCACCAGACCGCGCGCGCACTCCCGCCCGGTCCTATTCCTCGCAGACGGACCGGGATGCAGCTGTTGTCGTCGCGTGGGCCCGAACGCCGGAGTGCCGGCGCCCACTCACCCGGAGCGCGCGGCAGGGATGCCCCTGGTACCCGCGGCGGGTGATGCAGTCGTTGGTCACGAACGGGCCTCCCGATATGGCGAGCTTCCCCACCCGCCAGTGCTTGTGAAAGTACGCCGGGCGGGGCGCCGCACACTGCGACACGCCCTAACCGGGACGTGAACGTCATGTGACCGAAATCGTTGGGCCGCGCGCCGCGAGGCGACAGAATACGTGGCATGCACCCGAGCGAACTGTGGGACTTCGATGACCCGGCCGGCTCCGAGCAGCGGTTCCGGGAGGCCGCCTCCGGGTCCGCGGGCGAGCTGCACGCGACCTGGATGACCCAGGTCGCACGCGCACTCGGCCTCCAGGAGAGGTACGACGACGCACACGCCGTGCTCGACGGCCTCTCGCCCGAGGGATCGGCCGAGGTCGCCGTACGACTGGCGCTGGAGAAGGGGCGGCTCTACCGCTCGTCCGGCGACCCCGACCACGCACGGCCGCTCTTCGAGGAGGCGGCCGCCTCTGCGGAGCGCGCCGAGCTCGACGAGCTGCACGTCGACGCACTGCACATGGTGGCCCTCGTGAGCGAGCCGGCCGACCAGATCGCGATCGTCGAGCGCGCGCTCGCCGTGGCTGGAGCCTCCGCCAACCCCCGTGCTCGGGACTGGGACGCGTCCCTCCTCAACAACTTGGGCATGACCCACGCGGACGCGGGCGACTTCGCCCGCGCGCTGGTCGCGTTCGAGGAGGCACTCGCCGCCTGCGAGCGGATCGGCGACGCCGGTCGCATCCGCGTCGCGCGCTGGATGGTGGCCTGGGCACTACGCAACCTCGGTCGAGTCGACGAGGCGCTCGCCCTCCAGCGGGCACTCAAGGCCGAGCTGGTCGCACTCGGCGAGGAGGACCCCTACGTGGACGAGGAGCTCGAGATCCTCACGGCCCGCGGAGATACCGGAGGTCGGTGATCGCCCGCCCGGCGGTCACGCCCTTGCGTTCGAACTTCGTCACCGGACGCTCGACCCACCGCTCGACGGCGCCGCCCTCGAGGGCCGGCTCGGCGGCCAGCACCGCGACCATCTGCTCGGCGTAGTCCCCCCAGTCCGTTGCCAGCCGCCAGACCCCACCCGGCCGCAGCCGACTCGCGGCCAGCGCGGCGAACGCAGGAGAGACCAGGCGACGCTTGTGGTGCCTCTGCTTCGGCCACGGGTCCGGGAAGAACGTCCACAGCTCGGCGATGCTGTCCCGCCCGAGCAGGTGCTCGAGGGACCAGGCCGCGTCGACACTGCACAGGCGCACGTTGTCGGCGCCGGCCTCGGACAGCAGGGCGAGGGTCGCCGCCACGCCAGGCCGCCACACCTCGAGCGCGAGCACGTCGTAGGACGGTCGCGTCGCCGCCAGCGCAGCGGTCGCCTCGCCCACGCCCGAGCCGATCTCGACGATCAGGCCATCGCGCTCTGCAGGGCCGCGGCCGAACCACGTGTCGAATGTGAAGCCCTCCGCGTCCACTGCCTCGTCAGGGATCACCCACTGCTCGTGGTGCGCCTTCCAGGCAGCCGCCTGGAGCGGGGTGAACCGGCTGCCGCGCCGGCTGTAGCTGAGCACCTCCCGCATCCGGCGACCGTCCTCGGTCAGCTTCTGGTGCGGGCGGGGTGGGGTGCCGGGCTGCTCGTCGTTCACGCGCTGGAGCTGAAGGCGATGACCACGATCACGATGTAGAAGAGAAAGCCGACGACGTAGAGCAGCAGCAGGACACTGCCGACGATGCCGAGGATGTAGCCGATCTGGGCCTGGCTGCGACCGGCGAGCTTGCCCCCGGACGCGTCGATCTCGCGCTTCACCCGGGCGCCCTTGACCCAGGCGAACGGCGCGACCACCTGGCACACCGCCATGCCGAGGATGCCCAACAGCAGCACCGTCGTGGAGTCCGGGTGGTCGGGCGCCCAGTGCGGCACCCCTGCTGGGCTGTACCCGGGACCGCCGTAGGGCTGATAGGGATTCGGTGGGGGCGGGGCGGGACTCTGCGGGGGCTGCGGAGGAAACTCCGGCGGCTGCTCGCTCATGCGCTCATCCTTTCATCACTGCTCACGGGAACGCGGAGTCGACGACAGAGCCCCCCTCGCCTCGCGGCTCGGGGGGCTCTGCCTGCGTTCAGGCGGTCAGTCGATCACTTGGTGATCTTGGTGACCCGGCCGGCGCCGACGGTGCGGCCACCCTCACGGATGGCGAACCGAAGGCCCTCTTCCATCGCGATCGGCTGGATGAGCTCGACGGCCATCTCGGTGTTGTCGCCCGGCATGACCATCTCGGTGCCCTCGGGGAGGGTAACGACGCCGGTCACGTCGGTCGTCCGGAAGTAGAACTGCGGACGGTAGTTGTTGAAGAACGGCGTGTGACGGCCACCCTCCTCCTTCGACAAGATGTAGACCGAGGCGTCGAAGTTGGTGTGCGGGGTGGTCGTGCCCGGCTTGATCACGACCATGCCGCGCTCGACGTCCTCGCGCTTGGTGCCACGGAGGAGCAGACCGACGTTCTCACCGGCCTGGCCCTCGTCGAGCAGCTTGCGGAACATCTCGACACCGGTGACGGTGGACTTCTGCGAGCCCTCGCGGATGCCGATGATCTCGACCTCCTCGTTGACCTTCACGATGCCCCGCTCGATGCGGCCGGTGATGACGGTGCCACGACCGGTGATCGTGAAGACGTCCTCGACGGGCATGAGGAACGGCTTGTCGGTCTCGCGCTCCGGGGTCGGGATGTACTCGTCGACCGCAGACATGAGCTCGGCAACCGCGTCGCCCCACTTCTCGTCGCCCTGGAGAGCCGGGAAGGCAGCCACGCGCACGACCGGGATGTCGTCGCCCGGGAACTCGTACTCGGAGAGGAGCTCGCGCACCTCCATCTCGACGAGCTCGATGAGCTCCTCGTCGTCGACCATGTCGCACTTGTTGAGCGCGACCACCAGGGCCGGCACGCCGACCTGGCGGGCGAGCAGCACGTGCTCACGGGTCTGCGGCATCGGGCCGTCGGTGGCAGCGACCACCAGGATCGCGCCGTCCATCTGCGCGGCGCCGGTGATCATGTTCTTGATGTAGTCAGCGTGACCAGGGCAGTCGACGTGCGCGTAGTGACGCGACTCGGTCTGGTACTCGACGTGCGCGATGGAGATGGTGATGCCGCGCTGGCGCTCTTCCGGGGCCTTGTCGATCTGATCGAATGCCGAAGCCTCATTGAGGTCCGGGTACTTGTCGTGCAGCACCTTGGTGATCGCTGCGGTCAACGTCGTCTTACCGTGGTCGATGTGACCGATGGTTCCGATGTTGACGTGCGGCTTGGTCCGCTCGAACTTCGCCTTAGCCACTGGGGGCTCCTCCTGATTTGTGTGTTACTTGACTCGTACTAGTTGGATACTGCGCCGAGGGCCGGGTCCGTAGTTCTGTCGAACTACTCGCCACGAACCTTCTTGATGATCTCGTCGGCGATGTTCGCAGGAACCTCGGCGTACGAGTCGAACTCCATCGAGTACGAAGCCTGACCCGAGGTCTTGGACCTCAGGTCGCCAACGTACCCGAACATCTCGGACAGCGGCACGAGGGCGTTCACGACGATGTCACCGTGACGCTCCTCCTGCGCGCGGATCTGGCCGCGACGGCTGTTGATGTCACCGATCACCGTGCCGAGGAAGCTGTCGGGCGTGATGACCTCGACAGCGAACATCGGCTCCAGCAGGACCGGCTTGGCCATCCGGGCGGCCTCCTTGAAAGCCTGGAGGCCGGCGATCTTGAACGCGAGCTCGGAGGAGTCGACGTCGTGATAGGCGCCGTCCTCGAGCGTGTACTTCACGTCGACCATCGGGTAGCCGGCAAGCACGCCGAACTCCATGGCCTCCTGGCCGCCCTGGTCGACCGAAGGGATGTACTCCTTCGGCACCCGGCCACCGGACACGTTGTTGATGAACTCGTAGCCCAGGCCCAAGCCGGTCTCGGGGTCGGTGTTGGGACCGAGAGTGATGAGGATCTTCGCGAACTGGCCCGACCCACCCGTCTGCTTCTTGTGGGTGTAGCCGTGCTTCACGACCTCCTTGCGGATGGTCTCGCGGTAGGCCACCTGCGGCTTGCCGACGGTCGCCTCGACGCGGAACTCGCGCTTCATCCGGTCGACCAGGATCTCGAGGTGGAGCTCGCCCATGCCGGCGATGATGGTCTGGCCGGTCTCCTCGTCGGTCTTGACGGTGAAGGTCGGGTCCTCGTCGGAGAGCCGCTGGATCGCGGTGCCGAGCTTCTCCTGGTCGCTCTTGGTCTTGGGCTCGATCGCGACCTCGATCACCGGGGCCGGGAACGTCATCGACTCGAGGATCACCTGGTGCTGCGGGTCGGACAGGGTGTGTCCGGTCTTGGTGTCCTTGAGGCCCATGACAGCCACGATCTGGCCGGCGCCGACCGACGCGATCTCCTCACGCTTGTTGGCGTGCATCTGGTAGACCTTGCCGATCCGCTCCTTGCGGCCGTTGACCGAGTTGACCACGGTCGAGCCGGCCTCGAGCTTGCCCGAGTAGACCCGGACGTAGATCAGCTTGCCGAGGTGCGGGTCGGTCGCGATCTTGTAGGCCAGGCCGGCGAACGGCTCGTCGTCGGACGGGAGGCGCTTGATCTCCTCGTTCTCGTCCTTGACGGAGTGCCCGATGATCGCGTCGATGTCGAGCGGCGACGGGAGGTAGTTGATCACCGCGTCGAGCAGCGGCTGGACGCCCTTGTTCTTGAACGCCGTGCCGCACAGGACGGGGTTGAGCTTGTCGGCCAGCGTGGCGCGGCGGATCGCCGCCTCGAGCTCCGGGACGGTGAACTCGCCTTCGTCGAGGTACTTCTCCATGACCTCGTCGTCGGCCTCGGACAGCGTCTCGAGCAGCTTCTCGCGGTACTCGGCGGCCTGCTCGGCCAGCTCGGCCGGGATCTCCTCGACGGCATAGTCCTCGCCCATCGTGGTCTCACCGCGCCACACCAGGGCGCGCATGCCGACCAGGTCGACGACGCCGATGAAGTCGGACTCGGCGCCGATCGGGAGCTGGAGCACGAGCGGCGTGGAGTTGAGGCGCTCGACCATCATGTCGACGCAGCGGAAGAAGTCGGCACCGGTGCGGTCGAGCTTGTTGACGAAGCACATCCGCGGCACGGCGTACTTGTTGGCCTGACGCCACACCGTCATCGTCTGGGGCTCGACGCCGGCGACACCGTCGAACACCGCGACGGCACCGTCGAGGACGCGCAGCGAGCGCTCGACCTCGGCCGTGAAGTCCACGTGGCCAGGGGTGTCGATGATGTTGATCTGGTGGTTCTTCCACCAGCAGGTGGTCGCAGCGGACGTGATCGTGATGCCGCGCTCCTGCTCCTGCTCCATCCAGTCCATGGTGGCGGCACCCTCGTGGACCTCACCGATCTTGTAGGTGATGCCGGTGTAGAAGAGGATGCGCTCGGTCGTAGTGGTCTTGCCGGCGTCGATGTGCGCCATGATGCCGATGTTGCGGACCTGGTTGAGATCCGTCGTGATGTCGACTGCCACGTGAGTCAGCGTTCCTTAAGAAGTTGGCGTAGACGGTGGGTGTCGGGACGGGCGCTGCCCGCCCCGACCACGTCACCAGCGGTAGTGGGCGAAGGCCTTGTTGGACTCGGCCATCTTGTGGGTGTCCTCGCGCTTCTTCACCGCGGCACCGAGACCGTTGGAGGCGTCGAGGATCTCGTTCATGAGGCGCTCGCTCATGGTCTTCTCGCGGCGCTCCTGGGAGTAGCCCACGAGCCAGCGCAGCGCGAGCGTGGTGCCGCGGTTGCCCTTGACCTCGATCGGGACCTGGTAGGTCGCACCGCCGACCCGGCGGGACTTGACCTCGATGGCGGGACGCACGTTGTCGAGCGCACGCTTGAGCGTGATGACCGGGTCGATGCCGGTCTTCTCGCGGGTGCCTTCGAGAGCGGAGTAGACGATGCGCTGCGCAACCTGCTTCTTGCCGTCCATCAGCACCTTCGACACGAGCTGGGTGACCAGCTGCGAGCCGTAGACCGGGTCGACGTCGAGGGGACGCTTCGGCGCGGGGCCCTTGCGCGGCATGTCAGCTCTTCTCCTTCTTGGCACCGTAGCGGCTGCGAGCCTGCTTACGGTTCTTCACGGCCTGGGTGTCCAGGGCGCCACGGATGACCTTGTAGCGGACACCGGGCAGGTCCTTCACACGACCGCCGCGGACGAGCACGATCGAGTGCTCCTGGAGGTTGTGACCCTCACCCGGGATGTAGGCGGTGACCTCGACGCCACTGCTCAGGCGCACACGGGCGACCTTGCGCAGGGCGGAGTTCGGCTTCTTCGGGGTGGTGGTGTAGACGCGGGTGCACACACCGCGTCGCTGGGGCGAACCCTTCAGGGCAGGCGTCTTGTTCTTCGACACCTTGTCCTGGCGGCCCTTGCGGACCAACTGATTGATGGTGGGCACCTGGTGGTTCCCTTTCCTGTCTGCTCTCAGCACCCAGCACCTTGCCGGGCACGTAGTCATGCGTTGTTGCGTGCCGTGGGATGCGCCCCCGTGATAACCAACGGGCTGAGGGCGCGCGCGACGTGCCTGGGCGGCCCAGACACAAGGAACGAGATTACCGGCCGCCTGGGGCGGACGCAAAACTGCGCACGCGTGGGACAGCCGGGCGGGCTCAGGTGAGCCAGGCGGTCACCGGGTCGATGGCGAAGTACAGCACGAACAGCGCAGTGACGACCCACAGCAGCGGGTGCAGCTCACGGGCCTTGCCGCGGACCAGCTTGATGAACGTGTAGGCCACGAACCCGGCTCCGATGCCGACCGTGATCGAGTAGGTGAACGGCATCAGCACGATCGTCAGGAAGGCGGGGATGGCGATCTCGATGTCGTCCCAGTCGATGCCGGTCACCTGCTGCATCATCAGGAAGCCGACGAGCACCAGCGCGGGCACCGCCGCCTCGGAGGGCACCATCTCCACGAGCGGGGCGAGCAGGATGGTGACCAGGAAGAGGACACCGGTGACGACCGACGCCAGGCCGGTGCGAGCGCCCTCACCGACACCCGCGGCGGACTCGATGTAGGAGGTGTTGGACGAGACCCCGGCGGCGCCGCCCGCGGCTGCGGCGAGCGAGTCGACCACCAGGATCCGCTCGGTGTGGGGCGGCTTGCCCTCCTCGTCGAGCAAACCGGCCTCCGCGCCGATCGCGGTCATCGTGCCCATGGTGTCGAAGAAGTCGGCGAGCATCAGCGTGAAGACCAGCAGCAGGGCGGTCACCACGCCGGCCTGCTCGAACGAGCCGAGCAGCGAGAACTCGCCGATCGTCCCGAAGTCCGGCGAGGCCAGCCAGTCGTCGGGCGGCTGCGGGACGGTGAGCGACCAGCCCCCGACCCGTTCGGCCGCGCTCCCCAGGTCGCCGACGGCCTCGACGACCAGCGCAACGACAGTGGTGGCGAGGATCGAGATCAGGATCGCGCCGCGCACCTTGAGCGCCCACAACGCGACCACGAGCAGCAGGCCGAAGCCGAACACGAGCACCGGCCACCCGCTCAGCTGGCCGGTCGAGCCGAGCTGCACCGGGACTGTCGTGTTGGCGACGTCCGGGATCCGCTGGACGAAGCCGGCGTCCACGAAGCCGATCAGGGCGATGAACAGGCCGATTCCGACCGAGATCGCGACCTTGAGCTGGGCCGGGATCGCGTGGAAGACGGCGGTCCGGAACCCGGTGAGCACGAGCACCAGGATCAACAGGCCCTCGATGACGACCAGCCCCATCGCGTCGGCCCAGGTCATCTGGCTCGCGATCGCGAAGGCCACGAACGCGTTGAGTCCGAGCCCGGTCGCCAGCGCGAGCGGATAGTTGGCCACGACGCCCATCAGGATCGTCAGCACACCGGCGACGAGGGCAGTGCCGGCGGCGATCGCCGCCAGGTTCGGACCGTCCCCCGCTGCGGCGCCGAGGAAGTTCCCGTCGATGTCCGGGGCGAAGCCGAGGATCAAGGGGTTCAGCACGACGATGTAGGCCATCGTGAAGAACGTGACGACACCACCGCGGATCTCGCGGCCGGGAGTCGAGCCGCGCTCGGAGATCCGGAAGTACCGGTCGAGTGCGGACCCGTTCGAGGTCTGCTCGTTGGTCATGGCGGCAGCATGTCAGAACAGGACGGGTTCGGTCGGGACCGTGACCGGCGTCGCGGCGGGGTTCCTCTCCGCACGAATGGCGATGCGGTGCACGAGCAGAGCGAGCAGCACCCCGACGAGCACCATCAGGCCGCCGGTGATCAGCGTCCACCGGGCGCCGTAGGTCTCGCCGATCCAGCCGATCACCGGAGCCCCGATCGGGGTGCCGCCCATGACGATCGTCATGTAGATCGCCATCACCCGGCCGCGGAACTCCGGGTCGGTCTCGACCTGCAGGGTGGCGTTGGCCGAGTTGAGCAGGGTGATCGTGGCCAGCCCGATCAGCGGGCAGAACAGCACGAAGGCAAGGTACGACGGCAGCGCGCCCGCCACGATCTCCGCAACGCCGAAGCCCACCGCCGCCAAGAACAGCAGCCGGACTCGGACCCGGGGCCGCCGAGCCGCGAGCAGGGCACCGGTCAGCGAGCCGACCGCGAGCGCCGAGCCGAGCAGACCGAACTCACTGGCTCCCTTGCCGAAGACCTCGGTGGCCATCAGCGCGGAGGTCATCTGGAAGTTCATGCCGAAGGTGCCCGCGAAGAACACCAGGACCAGGATCATCAGCATCTTGGGCTGACCGGCGATGTAGCGCAGCCCTTCGACCAGCATGCCGGGGCGACGACGGGTGGGGGCCGACGCGTGCAACGCGCGGGTGTCCATCCGCTCGAGCTGCCAGATCACCGCGAGGTAGGAGACGGCGTTGAGGAGGATGACCCATCCGGTCGCCTCCATGCCGCCGCCGAACAGCCCGATCAGCAGGCCGGCCAGTGCCGGGCCGACGATCCGCGCGGTGTTGAACGCAGCGGAGTTGAGGCCGACGGCGTTGGTCACGTCGTCGGGACCGACCATCTCGGAGACGAACGCCTGCCGCGCCGGCCCGTCGAAGGCGGCGCCGACGCCGAACACGAGCGCGATCAGGTAGACGTGCCAGGTCTGGGCGACGCCGAGGGCCGCGATGACGCCGAGCAGAAGGGCGGCCAGCGCCATGGTCGCCTGGGTGACCTGGAGCAGTCGGCGCTTGGGGAAGCGGTCGGCGATGACGCCGGCGTACGGCGACAGCAACAGGATCGGCAGGAACTGCAACCCGGTGGTGATGCCGAGGGCGGCACCGCCGTTGCCCGGGATGGTCAGCACCAACCAGTCCTGCGCGACGCGCTGCATCCAGGTGCCGATGTTCGACACGATGCTGCCGGCGAAGTAGCGGCGGTAGTTCTGGTGGGACAGGGATCGGAACGTGGGACTCGTGGGGTCCTCCTCGCGGGGTCTCGGGGTGGCCTCGGACAGCGCCGGCTCAGTCGGACTGGGCGAGCCGCTGCAGGATCGGCGTGGCCCGGCGCAGCGCGTCGCGCTCCTCGGCGCTCAGGCCGGCCAGCCGCCGTGAGAGCCACTCGTCGCGTCGGGCGCGGTCGGCGAGCAGCACCGCCGTGCCCTCCTCGGTCAGCGCGATCACGACCTGGCGGCCGTCGGACGCGTGCGCCCGGCGATCGACGTACCCGTCCTCGGCCAGGCAGTTCACGGTCCGGGTCATGCTGGGCGGCCGCACCCGCTCGTGCGCGGCGAGCTCGCCGACCGACTGCTCGCCGAGCCGGTAGAGCGCGCCGAGCACGGCCATCTGGCCCATGCTCAGCGGGTTGGCCGGGTCGCGTTCGGCAGCGAGGCGTCGGCGCAGGCGCATGACCGAGAGCCGCAGCTCGCTGGCGAGCCCGGCATCGGTGCGGACGACCTTCTCCGTGGTGGGCATGTCGTTAGCATAAGTCATTACTCTTGCTAACTATTCCGCGGACGGGTGGCCGCGGGACAAGAGCGGTAACGTGGCCCCGTGGAACTGCGTGACGAACAGCCGATGCAGCACGAGATCGGCAACCGGACCTACCTGATCGCGCCGGTCGAACCGCTCGACGTGGATGGCGTGCGGACGGTCCAGGTCGGCACCGGTCTCTTCCTCCTCGGGTTCCTCGGCCTGCTGCCGTTCTGGGGACGGCTGGAGGAGTCCGGACACACCTGGCTGCTGTGGATGTGCCTTGCCGGCGTCGGGCTTGGGCTGCTCGGCCTCGAGTACTGCAAGCGCCGGCGCCGCTACCGTGACCAGCTCGACGGGGCTGATGGCTGACGCCGGCTTGTCCCGCTGGGAGCGGGGTGGCGAGAAGAACAGCGGCTACGGCCGGCTGTTCGCCGAGCTGGTCGCCTCCGGTGCCGACGTGGACGGCGAGGGCCGGCTGGCCGACGCCCTCGTCGAGCGACGCTCGCGGGTCCTCGACGCCGGTTCGGGCATGGGCCGGGTGGCCGCCTACCTGCAAGACCGCGGGCACCGGGTCGTCGCGACCGAGCCCGATCCGGGCCTGGTCGCGCAGTCCCGGCGTACCTATCCGGACCTCGACGTACTCCCTCACCACATCCTGGAACTCACCGACGAGGTGCTCGCGGCGGCCGCCGGGCCGGCCGAGTTCGACCTCGTCGTGTGTGTGGGCAACGTGATCAAGTTCCTCTCCGAGGACACCGAGGTGGCGGTGCTGACCCGGCTGCGCGAGCTGCTGGCGCCCGGCGGACGGATCCTGGTCGGTTTCCACCTCGCCGGCGGGCCCGAGACCGCGCGGCGGTTGACGCCAGAGCAGTTCGTGGCCGAGGCGGCGGCCGCCGGGCTGAAGGTCGACCACCGGTTCGGCGGCTACGACCTGCGCCCGGCGGACGACCTCTACGCCGCTTGGATCCTCCGCGCGGCCACGACGGAGGGTTGACGCGCGTGCCGCGACGACGCGGAGGGCTCACGACGGCGATGCTCGTGGCCGGCACCCTTCTCCTGTCCAGCTGCGCCGCGGACACCCGGGAGCGCGACGGCCGGCCGTCGGCAGCCACGCCGGTGGAGTTCCGCCGGGTGCTCTCGAGCTCACAGCTGGACGGCGGCTGCCGGACCGGTGCTGCGGTCTGCGGCGCGTGGGCCAGGTTCCGGTGCCCCGGCGAGCCGCAGCGACTCAGTGGCGACCTGCTGATGGCGTGCGGTGTCGACGACGAGGCCGACCGGCCCTACCTCCTCGCCGAGGCGGAGATCGTCGGCGGCGTGGTGTCTGCCGAGGCCACCCGCCGGGAGCGGATCGACCAGTGGGAGGTGGAGGTCGAGCTCGACGAGGACGCCGCGGACGCGTTCGACGAGCTCACGGCCGCCCTCGTCCCGACCAGCGCCCAGCTCGCGATCGTCCTCCGCGGCACGGTGGTCTCCGCGCCCGCGGTGCAGACCCGGGTCTCGGACGGCGTGGTCCGGCTCGCCGGCGACTACGCCGAGGCCGACGCAGAGTCGCTGGCCGCGCGGATCGCGCCCTGAGTCGTCCTGAGTGGCCCTGAGTGGCCCTGAGTGGCTGGGTGGCCCGGGTGGTGCCTCGCGAGCAGATGGAGGTCGATGACCGCGTCAACGGCGGCGCGCTCGCCCGATCCGACTCCCGATCCGACTCCCGATCCGACTCCCGATCCGACTCCCGATCCGACTCAGAGCAGGTCGATGTCGTCGCGGGTCATCGTGTCGATGACGGGCGGCGCGGGCGGGACCGGCGCGTGTCGCTTGCTGAGGCGCACCTCGGAGTGAGCCCCGCAGCCGTGGTCGAGGGAGACCACCCGGCCGTCGTCGTTGGCGTCACCGTTGGCGCAGACGCCGAACGTCTCGGCCAGCGGGCCGCCGAGCCGCACCAGGAAGCCGCACGACCAACAAGTGTCGGGGGCGGACTTCGCCAGCGGCGAGTCGGGCCCGCCGTCTCCGTCGTACCAGCGCTCGGCCGCGGCGTCGCGGCCCTCCGGCGACAGCGTCCGGACCCGACCGAGGCCGAGGTCCTTCGCAATTTGCCGGATCTGGGCCTTGTCGTCGGAGTCGAGCGGGTCGTCGCCGAAGGAGTACGTCGGCACCAGTCGCGGGTCGTCGTCGGCGACGGGCAGCAGGTCGCCGGGCGAAAGGTCGCCCGCCTTGAGCCGGTCGCGGTAGGGCACCCAGGCCGGCGCGACGATCGCCTCGGCGCCCGGCAGCAGCACGACCTCGTCGACGGTCACCCGCTTCTGCCGCGATGCGCGGGTGAGGGTGACCGCCCAGTGCCAGCCCAGGTAGCCGCGGCGGGTGCAGGCGAACAGATGGGTCACGACGCGCTGGCCCTCGACCTGGTGGCCGAGGTAGTCGCCGACGTCGGCCGCAGCGACGTCGGCGAGCAGCGCGGCCCGCGCCTCGTCGACGGCAGCGGCCGTCACGGCGTCGTTGGCCTTGCGCTCGATCGTGGTCACGCGGCAAGTCTCCCGTATCCGGCACGTCGTCGTCACCTCGGGGCTTGAACCAGCCGTCGAGCAGGCAAGATAGGCGCGTGACGTCCGTCCCGCCCCAGCAGCCGCCCCCGCGCGGTCGCGGTGCGGCCTCCTACCCCCCTCCGCCGCCCCCTCCACCGCCTCCTCCACCGCAGCCGGACGATCTGCCACCGCAGCCGGACGATCTGCCACCGCAGTCGGACGATCCGCCACCGACGATGGTCCCCGCCGACCGGGTCGAGGCCGGCCGTACCGTCGGCCAGAGCGTCGGCACCGGGGCGCTGGCGACCGCACGCGGACTCCGGGGGGCCGCCCTGGTGACCGGACGGTTCGGCCGGGCGACCTTCCAGCAGGCCCGCAAGGCTGCCGGCGCCCAGGGCGCCGACCAGTCCGGGCTGAAGCGCCTGATCGAGCTGCACGCCTGCAACGCGGCCGGTGACGCAGCGGTCGCGATCGCGCTGGCCGGCACCATCTTCTTCGCCGGGGCCACCAGTGAGGCTCGCGGACAGGTCGCGCTCTTCCTCGGCCTGACCATGCTCCCGTTCGCGATCGTGGCACCGCTGATCGGACCGTTCCTCGACCGGTTCAGCCACGGCCGCCGGTGGGCGATCGGTGCGACCTTCGCGATCCGGGCGTTCCTGTGCTGGGTGCTGGCCAGTGCGGTCGCCGACGAGTCGATCTGGCTCTACCCGGCCGCGCTCGGCGTGCTGGTCTCGTCGAAGGCGTACGGCGTCACCCGGGCCGCCGCCGTTCCCCGGCTGGTGCCGCCCGAGATCACCCTGGTCAAGGCCAACGGCCGGGTGTCCCTGGCCGGCGTGGTCGGGGCGAGCGTGTCCGCGCCGCTGGCCGGCGCGGCGGCTTACTTCGGATCGGAATGGGCCCTGCGCTACGCGGCCCTGGTGTTCGTGCTCGGGACGGTGGTCGCGATCCTGCTCCCCGCGAAGGTCGACGCGACCGAAGGCGAGCAGGACGTCGACGAGGTTCCGGCCAACGGGCGTCGCCGCCCGGGGCTCCCGGCGAAGGTCGCCTTCGCTCTGCGCGCGAACTGCGGGCCGCGCTGGCTCTCCGGCTTCCTCACGATGTACATCGTGTTCCTGCTGAGGGCACGGCCCATCGACGGATGGGAGGACCGCACCACGCTGCTGATCGGGCTCGTCATCGGCGGCGCCGGCCTCGGCAACACCTTGGGCATCGTGCTCGCGTCGCTGGCGAAGAAGATCAACCCGTCGGTCACGGTGATCGCCGCGCTCCTGGTCGACATCGTGATCGTCGCCCTCGCAGCCGCGTTCTACAGCGTCATCGTGCTGGTCGCGCTCGGGCTCACGGCCGGCCTGACGCAATACCTCGCCAAGGTGTCACTCGACACCACGATCCAGACCGGTGTGCCCGCGCGCGCCCACTCCAGCGCGTTCGCCCGCGGCGACACCACCTTGCAGCTCGCGTGGGTGATCGGCGGGTTCGTCGGCATCGCGATGCCGTGGTGGCCGCAGCTCGGCCTCTCCGCGGCAGCGCTCATCCTCGGCGCATGGGCGGTCTTCGTGCTCGGCAGCCGGCCGGGGAAGCGGCCCGCGAGTGCTCCGGTCCCGGCCGCCCGAGCCTAGGCCTCGAGCTCGTCGGCCAGCGCGCGGAGGAGCTTGGCCACGGGCTGCGCCGTACGGCGGTCCGGGTGCCGGCCGTGGCGGTGGGCTTCGCCGATGCCGTCGAGGAGCCGGATCAGGTCCTCGACGATCGGGACCATCTCCTCAGGCTTCTTGCGCTTCGCCTGGGACTGGTTGCGGGCGACCGACGCAGGCGCGTCGAGCACCTTCACCTGGAGCGCCTGGTCGCCGCGGCGGCCCTGGGCGATGCCGAACTCGACCCGCGCGCCGGCCTTCAGGGTCGTGACGCCATCCGGCAGCGCGTCGGAGCGGACGTAGACGTCCGGCCCCTCGGGCTGGGAGAGGAAGCCGAAACCCTTCTCCGCGTCGTACCACTTCACGTTGCCAGTCGGCACGGTCTCGACCCTTCTCGTCGGCTGCGCCCCGGCCGATTCCGGAGCGCGACCAGAAAGCGTAGGACATCGTGCCAGGTGACCACGAACGGCTTTCCCCCGACCGGGCCGCTCCGGGTCCGGTTCGGCGGGCGAGACTTCTCAGATCTGGCCCGGCTGGGACACAATGGCCGGCTCGGAGCCAGGACCAGGCGGTTCGAACGGCAGGAGGGCATGGATGCGCGCCGCGACACGCGGGCGACATGGACCGTTCGACCGCGCCCTGCCGGCAGCGCTGCTGGCCGTAGCGGTCGTGGCGAGCGGTCTCGCCGGCGCCGGACCCGCCCGCAGCGATGACGGCGACGACAGCACGACGCTGCACCTGGTGACCCTTCGCGGGCCCGGTACCGCCGGCCATCGCGGACCGGCCGCAGCCGACGTCGTCGCCCAGCGGATGCTGGGCCGGCAGGCCGCGATCCTCGCCGACATCGACGCCGCCGCGCCGGTCTACCAGTGGACCACTGCCCTCAACGGTTTCGCCGTCGAGCTCACCGAGGAGCAGCATCACGCGCTCGTCGGCGACGACCGGGTCGTCCTGGTCGAGGAGAACGCCATCCGCGCGCTGGCGGACGTCGCCCGCTGGCCGGCCGGACCGGGGGCGGCACCACGACGCGGGGGTCGGCCAGATGGCGCCGGCACCGTCATCGGGTTCGTGGACACCGGGATCGACCCGACCAGTCCGGCGTTCTCCCACGTCGCGGCGCTCGGCCGGATCCCGCGCCGGTTCGCCGGCAGCTGCGCAGCCGCACCCGACGACGCGGCCTGGTCGGAGCGCACCTGCTCGGCGAAGATCGTCGGCGCCCAGTTCTACGTCGACGGCTTCGGGGTCGACGCCTTGCCCTCGGCGTCCGCACTCTCACCGCGCGACACCCACGGGCACGGCACCGAGGCCGCGTCCGTGGCCGCCGGAACCCGGGACGTGGCGGTACGCGACGACGGGCACCGGCTCGGCCGGTTCTCCGGCGTGGCCGCGGGAGCGCGGATCGCGGTCTACAAGGCGTGCTGGTCTGCGCCCGACCCGTCTCACGACGGCTGCGCCACCGCCGATCTGGTCGCGGCGGTCGACCGCGCGGCGGCCGATCGCGTCGACGTACTCAACCTCTCGGTCGCGGGGCCGTCCGGCACCGTCGACACCGTCGAGCGTGCCTTGCTGGGTGCGACCGAGGCCGGTGTGGTGGTCACCGCGGCCGCAGGGAACGGCGGCGCCACGGCGTACGCCGCGCACCCGTCGCCGTGGGTGGTCACGGTCGGCGCCTCCGCCTCGACCCAGCGGGTCGGCGCGGTCGCGGCCACCCGCGGACCGCGGCTCGAGGGCGCGATGGTCGCGACCGCTCCGGTCGGGCCGGCGCCGCTCGTCGTCGGCGGCGAGGCCGTCGCGTCCGGCGCCCGGGTTGCCGACGCCCGGGCATGCGCGCCCGGCAGCCTCGATGCCCGCGACGTCGACGGCGCGATCGTGCTGTGCGAGCGCGGCAGCGTGCCGCGGGTGGACAAGTCGCGAGCCGTCCGGCTGGCCGGCGGCGCAGGCATGGTGCTCGTCAACACCGCGGCCGGATCGACGGACGCCGACCTCCACGCCGTACCTACCGTCCACCTCACGGCCCGCGACGGTCGCGAGCTGCGCGCCTGGGCGGCGGATCGTCGCCGTCCGACGGTGCGCCTGGTCACGGTCGGACGGGAGCGCGGGCCGGTCCGGGTCGCCCGGTTCAGCAGCGGGGGCGACCCCACCTGGTCGGTCCTCAAGCCCGATCTGGTCGCGCCCGGCACCGGCGTCCTCGCCGCGACCGCCGACGGCTGGAACGTCGTCAGCGGTACGTCGGTCGCGACCGCCCGCGTCAGCGGCATCGCTGCGATCCTGCTCGGTCAGCCGGGCAACTCGCCCGCCGAGGTCCGCTCGGCGCTGCTCACCTCCACCAGGCCGACCGACCGCAGCTCCGGGCTGCGGGCGGGCGCCGGGCAGGTCCGGCTCAGCCGGGTGCCCTCGCTGGCCTACCTCGTGGACCGGCGGCACTACCGGGGTTGGCTGGTCGGCCGGCGATCCGACCTCGACCTCCCCCAGGCGCTGATGCGCACCGGGCGGCTCGTCGTCCGGCGCACCATCACCAACACCGGTCACCGCCCGCTCTGGCTGACCGCGCACCTGCGCGGGTTCGACAGCCCGGTGCGGGTCAGCCCCGCCGCGGGACTGCTCCGGCCGGGCCGCTCGCTGACGTTCCGGATCAGCCTGCGAAGCGCGCCTCCGACGACGGACACGGGCACGGTGCTCTGGCACACCCACGACGGTGACCGGACCCGGCTGGCCGTGGTGATCACCCGGTGACCGGCGGGTCCCCGCCCCGGCTCGCAGCGCCCCCGCTCCCGATCCGCACCGAGCGCCTCACGCTGCGCTACATCACCGCCGACGACCTCGACGCCCTGCGCTACTACCAGGACCCGGAGGTGTGCCGCTACCTCCCGTTCTCCCCATTCGACGACGACGCGCTCGTCGGCCGGGTGGAGATGCTGGCGAAGCGACGGGCGCCGTCCGAGCCGGACGAGGTGCTCTCACTTGCAGCCGTTCACGACGGGACCCTGATCGGCGACCTGATCCTCCGCCTGAGCACGCGTGCCGACGACCGGACGCCACCGGCGGTCGCCGAGATCGGCTGGGCGTTCGCGCCGTCGTACGCCGGTCGCGGCTTCGCCACCGAGGCTGCGACCGCCCTGGTCGACCTGGCCTTCGACCACTACCCGTTGCACCGCCTGATGGCGCACCTGGACCCCCGGAACGTGCGCTCGGCCGCGGTGTGCGAGCGGCTCGGGATGACCCGCGAGGCTCACTTCCGGCGGAGCTGGCCCGAGGCTGACGGCACCTGGACCGACGACGTGATCTACGGCCTGCTCCGCGAGGAGTGGCCGCCCCACTGACGTGGCCCGGGTCAGGCGCGGGTGAGTTCGGCAGCAAGGGGAGATCCGTTGTGCAGTGGGAGCTCGAGGCGCCCGCTCACTGGGCGCTCTGATGCCGCTCGCGGCTGGTTGCCCCCGCGAGACCGATGCCCGATGGCCCGCTACTGGCCGCACAACGTGCTCGCGTCAGCTGCTCTCCGAGACCGCACGCCCGGACCCCGGGTCCGTCGCAGGTGGCCGCGCTCGACCACCACCCATCTCTCTCCCCTTGCCGCCGAACTCAGGCGCGGGTGACCTGGATCGTGATCCCGTCGCCGAGGTTGATGATCGCGCCGGGGGCCAGCTGGACCGCGATCCCGGGCTTCAGGTCCTCGGGACCCATGCCCGGCTGAACGAGCACGGTGCCGTTGGTGGAACCCATGTCGGTGACGACCGCGCTGCCCTGGTCGGCGCCCGCGCCGGGCCGCACCTCGATATGGGTCGAGGAGATCTCGTGCAGTCGGCTCGGGACGGTGACCAGGTGCGGCTTCTCGGTCAAGGTGAACCGGCGTGCCTCGGGTGCCCGACCGATCAGGATCACCTGGTCGACGAGAACCTGCTGACCGTCGCTGATCATCAGCTTGGCGACGGCGCTGCCAGGTTCCCCGGCATCCCCGGCATCCCCGGCATCACCCGGGCGGGGCGGTCGGGGCGGGCGGGGCCGGCGGGGGTCCGCTGCCGCCGATCGGCTCCCAGGAGCCGACCGGAAGCGGCGGCGGCAGGTCGGCCGGCGGCGAGTCGGCTGCCGGCGGAGGCGGCGGGGCGAGATCGCTCACCGGCTCGCCCGAGACCGGGGTGGACGGCGCATCGTCCGCCATCGACTCCGCCTCGTCGGCCATCGGCGCATCGTCGACGGCCGGCATCTGCTCGGTCATCGCCAGCCCGTCACCGTCGGCGACGGGCTCGGGACCGCCTGCGGGGGGCGGCGGGCTGTCCCACGGGGTGACCCAGCCGCTCGGCGCGGGGGCGTGGGGCATCGGGTCGGTCAACGGGTCGCCGCCCGGCTCGTCCAGCGGGGCCGGCTCGTCCAGCGGGGCCGGCTCGTCCAGCGGGGCCGGCTCGTCCAGCGGGGCCGGCTCGGCGGTCTCCGCCTCCTCGGCGTCCAGCTCTTCGTCGGGGACGGTGTCGATCCCGCCGTCGCCGTCGGTCGGCTGATCATCGAGGTGGATCTCCTCGACGGTGTCGACCTCCGGGATCTCCTCGACCTCCGGCGTCTCCCCGACCTCCGGGATCTCCTCGACCTCCGGCGTCTCCTCGACCTCCGGCGTCTCCCCGACCTCCGGCGTCTCCTCGATCTCCGTGGCCGGCTCGACCGCGATCGCCTCGACGTCCGGGACCGTCGCAGAAGCCGCGACCGGCTCGACGTACGGCGGACGGTCGATCCGCGAAACCCGGACCAGGCCGGTGACCACGGTGAAGTCGGTCGCGGCGTGCTCGGCGTCGGCCTCGGAGAGCTCCACCGACAGCGAAGTCACTCCCTCGACGCTGCGCTCGACCCACGTACCGCTCTCGCTGCCGTCGATCCTCACCTCGTCACCGTCGGTGGCGAGCGTCGCGGTCACGCCGCTGCCGCGGAGCAGCACCCGGGTCGGACCGTCGTCGGTGCTCACGAGCACGAAGCCCGGGAGCCGACTCAGTCCCGAGGCGAGCAGCGCGTCCAGCACCTCGTCGAACGCGGCGCCTCCGTCGACCAGCGACCAGATCCCGACGACCTGATCGCGCTGCGAATCGGGCAGCAGCACCGCGACCCGCGGTCCGAACGCGGCGAACCACGGACCGGCGCGGTAGGACCACGCGCCTGCTGCGCCGGATGTGCTCATCGCACTCATCGGTGTGCCCCTGTCTCCTGCTCGCTATTCGGCTGCTGCACGACAGTGTCGTGCGGCGGCTCCCTGGTCAATCCCACCACATCCAGCGACGACGGCGGCGGCGTTGTCCTGACGGCCCGCCGGGACGCCACCGCCGCTGGTCCGGGGTCCGCGTGACGTCGTCGTGCGCGAGCATCTCGCTCACCCCCGTCCCAGCACAACCGGATCCGCCAGGAAATCCTCCACCAGGCGGATGCGGTCACCGCGCCGCCCCCCTGGGTAGCGTGGGGAGGGTGGGCAGCGGAGGGTCAGGTACGGCGGGGCACCGATCGCTCGCCGACCAACTGCGGTCGTGGACCGACGCACAGGTGAGCCAGCTGCTCACCTCGCGGCCCGACCTGACCACGCCCGCCCCTCACGACTTCTCCCAGCTGGCCTCGCGTGCCGCGATCCGCAGCTCTCTCGCCCGCGCGCTGGACTCGCTCACCCGCGGTGAGCTCGCGGTGCTGGATGCCCTGGTCGTCGCGGGCAACACGACCGACACCGAGGTCGTCGGGATCGTCCATGCCCAGGAGGCATACGTCGTCGCGGCGCTGGCCCGGCTCCGCGGGCTGGCGCTCGCATGGGACTCGCCCGAGGGACTGCGACCGCTGACCGGCGTCGCTGACTGCCTGGTCGGCGGGACGGAGACCGGCGTGAGCGGCCTCCGGCCGCGGACACCGGAGCCGCCCGGGCCGGAGGTGGTCGCTGCCCGGCTCGAACAGGTCTCCGAGGCGGCCAGGGCGATGCTCGCCCATGTGCTCGACGAGGGTGGCGAGGCGACCGCGGGCTCGGCCCGCCGGAACCTACGCCCCGAGGATGCCGCCAGTCCTGCCGAGGAGCTGCTCGCGCGGGGTCTGCTGGTCGCGAGCCGGGACGACCTGCTCGTGGTCCCCGGCGAGGTCGGGCTGGTGCTGCGCGGAGGGCGAACGACGATCGAGCCGGTCGACCAAGCGCCTCCGGTGGCGAGTGCCGAACGGCCGCTCCGCCTCACCGAGGGCGCGGCCGCCGGCGCCGCCCTGGAGTTCTGCCGGCGCACCGAGCTGCTGCTCGAAGGGTGGAGCAGCAGGCCCGCGGCCGCGCTCCGGACCGGCGGGCTCGGTGTGCGGGAGCTCAAGGCTGCAGCCGCCCACCTGCACCTGTCCGAGCCCGACACCGCCTTGGTGGTCGAGACCGCCGCGGCGGCCGGCCTGGCAGCGACGCGTGCCGACACCGACGGCAGCCCGGTCTGGGTCCCGACCGACGCGTTCGACACCTGGCTCGACGCCGACGTCGCCGCACGGTGGGTGACCCTGGCCCGGGCCTGGCTCACCAGCGCCCGGCTGCCGGGTCTGGTCGGCGGGCGCGCGAGTGACGACAGGCCCTGGAACGCGCTCACCTCCGAGCTGTCCTCCCTGCTGATGCCCGAGACGCGCGCGCTGACGCTCGCAGCGCTCGCCGAGATCCCGGTCGGCGCGGCGCTGGCATCCGGCACCGGGCTGCCCTCACTCGTGGCCAGGCTGGCGTGGCAGCGCCCGCGGCGGCCGCGCTCGCGCGCCGACCAGGTGGCGTGGACCGTCGCCGAGGCGGCCGCCCTGGGCCTGACCGGGCTGGACGCCCTGTCGTCGTACGCCCGCGTGCTGGTCGCCGGCGACGACCCCGCGCCGCTGCTCGCCACGCTGCTGCCGGACCCGGTCGACCACGTGCTGATCCAGGCCGACCTGACCGCCGTCGCGCCGGGGCCGCTCGAGTCGGGCGTCGCCCGGTCGTTGCAGCTGCTGGGGGACGTCGAGTCCCGCGGCGCGGCAACCGTCTACCGCTTCACCGCGCAGTCCGTACGGCGCGCGCTCGATGCCGGTTGGACCGCCGCCGAGGTCCATGCCTTCCTGGCGTCGGTCTCGCGGACGCCGGTGCCCCAGCCGCTGACCTTCCTCGTCGACGACGCGGTGCGGACGTTCGGGCAGCTGCGCGTGGGATTCGCCGAGGCGTTCGTCCGGTCCGACGACGAGGCCACCCTCGCCGCACTGGCGCACCATCCGAAGGCTGCGGCGCTCGGGCTCCGGCTGATCGCCCCCACGGTGCTGGTGAGCACCACGCCGGTCGACCTGCTGCTGGCCCGGCTGCGCGAGCTCGGCGTCTCCCCGGTGGTCGAAGGGCCGGACGGCACCGTCCGGGTCGGTCGCCCGGACGAGCTGCGGGCACGCACCCCGCGACCGCGCGGCACGGGCCGCAGTGAGGCCCGGCACGCGGCACAGGTTGCCGCGGCGGTGCGCTCGTTGCGTTCCGGCGATGCCGCCGCGCAGGTCAAGCCCGCCGCGGCAGTCTCTCCCGCCGGCGCCCTCTCCGCCCTCCGCGACGCCATCGAGCGGCGGGCGTCGGTGGTCATCGCCTTCACCGACAACCAGGGCGTGGTCGGCGAGCGGGTCGTCGAACCGATCTCCGTCGAGGGCGGTCGGCTCACCGCCCACGACCGGACCGCTGACGACGTACGCACCTTCGCGGTGCACCGGATCTCGCGGGTGACGCCGGTGGGCGGGGCGAGCGGCTGAAGGTTCATCGACCCCCGCCCGTAAACTCGCCAGGTGATCACGCACCCGCCGGAGCTCGCCTCCGCTTCGCCGTCCCGGCGAACCACTCCGCGGGGACCACGATGAACGGACCGCTCATCGTGCAGTCGGACAAGTCGCTGCTGCTCGAGGTCGACCACGAGCAGGCCGCTGAGTGCCGGAGGGCGATCGCACCGTTCGCCGAGCTCGAGCGGAGTCCCGAGCACATCCACACCTATCGGCTCACCCCGCTGGGGCTGTGGAACGCCCGGGCCGCTGGACACGACGCCGAGCAGGTCATCGACACGCTGCTCAAGTACAGCCGCTACGCGGTCCCCCACAACCTGCTCGTCGACGTCGCCGAGACGATGGCGCGCTACGGGCGGCTCCGGCTGGAGAAGCACCCGGTCCACGGGCTGACGCTCGCGAGCACCGACCGGGCGGTGCTGGAGGAGGTGCTGCGCGCCAAGAAGGTCGCCGGGATGCTCGGCGAGCGAATCGACGACGACACGGTCGCCGTGCACCCGTCCGAGCGGGGCAACCTCAAGCAGGCGCTGCTCAAGCTGGGCTGGCCGGCTGAGGACTTCGCCGGCTACGTCGACGGGGAGGCGCACCCGATCTCGCTGGCCCAGGACGGGTGGGAGCTGCGGACCTACCAGGAGGAGGCCGCCGAGTCGTTCTGGCACGGCGGGTCCGGCGTCGTCGTACTCCCCTGCGGCGCCGGCAAGACGATCGTCGGCGCGGCGGCGATGGCGCAGGCCCAGGCGACCACGCTGATCCTCGTCACCAACACCGTGAGCGCGCGGCAGTGGAAGGACGAGCTGGTACGGCGGACGTCGCTGACGCCGGAGGAGATCGGCGAGTACTCCGGGGCGGTCAAGGAGATCCGGCCGGTCACGATCGCGACCTACCAGGTGATGACCACGCGCCGGAAGGGTGTCTACTCCCACCTCGAGCTGTTCGACGCCCGCGACTGGGGTCTCATCGTCTACGACGAGGTGCACCTGCTGCCGGCGCCGATCTTCCGGATGACCGCCCACCTCCAGGCCCGGCGCCGGATCGGCCTGACCGCCACCCTCGTCCGCGAGGACGGCCGCGAGGGTGATGTCTTCTCGCTGATCGGGCCGAAGCGCTACGACGCGCCGTGGAAGGACATCGAGGCGCAGGGCTGGATCGCCCCGGCGGACTGCGTCGAGGTGCGGGTCACCCTGCCCGACTCCGTGCGGCTGGCCTACGCGACCGCCGAGCCCGAGGAGCGCTACCGGCTGGCCGCGTGCACGAAGGAGAAGCTCGACGTGGTCCGGGGGCTGGTGGCGCGTCACCGCGGCCAGCCGACCCTGGTCATCGGGCAGTACCTCGAGCAGCTCGACGAGCTGGCCGAGGCGCTCGACGCCCCGGTCATCACCGGCGCGACCACGGTCCGCGAGCGGCAACGGCTCTATGACGCCTTCCGGCACGGCGAGCTCGATCTCCTGGTCGTCTCCAAGGTTGCGAACTTCTCGATCGACCTCCCGTCGGCGGAGGTCGCGATCCAGGTGTCCGGCTCGTTCGGCTCCCGCCAGGAGGAGGCGCAGCGACTCGGTCGGCTGCTCCGGCCCGGGGAGCCGGGTCCCGACGGAGAGCGCAAGATCGCGCGGTTCTACACGCTGGTCTCGCGTGACACCGTCGACGCCGAGTTCGCCCAGAACCGGCAGCGGTTCCTGGCCGAGCAGGGCTACGCCTACCGGATCGCCGACGCCGGCGAGGAGCTGGCGGGCACCTGACCGGTGCCCGGTTCCCCGCTCAGACCCCGACCGTCCCGCCCGAGCGCCAGTAGACGTTCTGGTCACGGGTGAGGAAACCGCCGTCGACGAGGTAGCGGCGCAACGCGGCGTGGTCGTCGTGGATCTCCTTGAGGACCGCGTCGACCTCGCGCTCGCCGTAGGTCCGGCCGGGCTCGAACCGCTGCGCGATCCGGTCCAGCACGAGCTGTCGCTTCGCGTGCCTGGTGGGCATGGTGTGCAACCGGCCCTCGGGTGAGAGGAACCGGCGAAGGGTCTGGGCGTCGTCGGCGGCCATCGGGTGCCTCCTCTTTGCCGTCGTCGTCTACTCGTCGAGGAACTGCCGGTGGTTCTGGATGACCTCGGCGATGATCACGTTGAGGAACTTCTCCGCGAAGTGCGGATCCAGCCCGGAGGTCGCCGACAGGCCTCGCAGCCGGGCGATCTGGACCGCCTCACGCGCCGGGTCTGCGGGCGGCATGCCGGCATTCGCCTTGAGCCGACCGACCTGCTCGGTGCACTTGAACCGCTCCGCGAGCAGGTGCACGAGCGCGGCGTCGAGGTTGTCGATGCTGCTCCGCAGTCGCAGCAGTTCCTGGCGGGCCTCGTCCGGAGTCACGGGCCTATCCTCGCCGACCCCTCCACAACGGGGACACGATGGGTCAGAATCAGGGACGATGGACGGCAGACCTACCGACCAACCCACGTTGCCGTGGCCGCTCCCCGACTCGCTCGACCTGCGCGACTCGCTGCTCGCCGCGTACTCCGACCCGACGCGCGGCTACCACGACGTCCGGCACCTGACGGAGGTGCTCGAGCGGCTCGACGAGCTCGCCGGCGCCGGCGCGTCGTACGACCGGACACCGGTCCTGCTTGCGGCGTGGTTCCACGACGCGGTCTACGACGGCGAGCGCGACGCCGAGGAGCGCTCGGCGGCATGGGCGGAGGAGGCCCTGACCGGCGTCGTCGACCCCGCCACCGCGGCGGAGGTCGTTCGGCTGGTGCGGCTGACGGAATCCCACCGACCCGACGACGCCGATGCGAACGGTTGCGCGCTGTCCGACGCCGACCTCGGCGTCCTTGCCGCGCCCCGCTCGCGCTACGAGGAGTACGTCGCGGCGGTGCGCGCCGAGTACCGCCACCTCAGCGACGACGTGTTCACCGCGGGCCGGGCCGGGGTGCTCCGCGAGCTGGTCGACAAGCCGCGCCTGTTCCACACCGCCCACGGGATCGCCGAGTGGGAGGAGGCGGCGCGGCAGAACGTGGAGCGAGAGCTGTCAGCCCTGGTCGCCTGAGCTGCGCGGCCGACGCCGCCGCAGGCCCGCGGCCCGGAGCCGACCGACGAGATCGCGGGAGCTGACCGGGCGCGCCCCCAGCGCGACCACGTCGTCGTACCTCTCCGCCGGCACGTCGTAGTGGTCACGATCGAAGCCGCGAGCGGGGATCCCGGCACGCCGCGCGAAGGCGTGGAGCTCGTCGTAGGACTCGTCGCTGGCCAGGTGGGACCACAGCCGTCCGTGACCGGCGGCGTTCGGCGGGTCGATCAGGATCACCACCGGAGGCTATCCACGAGTGGGCGGGACGCTCACCAGGAGCCGCCGCCACCACCGGGCAGCTCGCGGCGCGCGAGGTCGACCAGGTCGAGCAGGAGCGCGAGCCGTTCGCGCTGCTCCTCGACCCAGCCGGTGACCTCGCCCTTCATCTCGAGCAACCGGTCGATGATCCAGAGGATCCGCTCGATGTCCTCGATGATGTCGGTGACGGCGTCGAAGCCCCTGACCGCCAGCTCGGCGGCCCAGGTCGCCCAGCCGGCCGGGCCGGACACCCGCGACAGCAGCTTGCGCACGACCCGCTGCCCACGCTCGAGCAGCTCCATCACCAGCTCCTCGACCTCGATCGCGAGCCGCTCGGACTGGTCCGCGACCAGGTCGAAGAGCGGCGCCGCCTCGGCGACGAGGAGGCCGAGGCCACGGCTGGCGAGCGCGTGGCCGTTGACCCGGAGCAGGAACGACGCCGCGGCCTGCCCGCCCCAGCGGGGGGACGCGGCCAGCGAGAGCAGGGTGGCGTTGCCGGAGTAGGTGTGGAGGGCGTCTCGGAACTGGGCGGTGGCGAGGGCGTTCTGCCGGATCCGTCGGTAGTCGCCGGTCAGCGGCATCACCAGCAGCTCCTCGAGGCTGCCTTCGGGCAGCTTGCGGAGCCCGAGCCCGGCCTGGTTGAGCGCGTCGATCCCGACGTTGATGGTGTCCCGGATCTGGCACAGGGCACCGTCGAGCGCGTCGAACCCGGCATCGTGCTCGAGCGTGTGCCCGCCGAGCTCTGGCTCGGCCAGCTCGAGCGGGGTCGCATCGAGCAACCCGGTGCGACCGGTCACCTCCTCGAGGAAGGAGCCGCCCATGTCAGGCCACCACCGGCAGCCAGTCGGCGACCATCTGGTCGACCGCCTTCAGGTCGGCGGTGGTGGCCGTCACGGCATCGCGGATCGCCTGCAGGTCCGCAACGGCGATCCGCTCCACCTCGGTGAAGCCCTGGGCGAGCACGTCCATCAGCTCCGCCAGCGGTGACAGCAGGCACACCGGGCTCGGCTCGAAGCCGGCGCGCTGGCACACCCAGGTGCGCGCGTGCTGGAAGATCTCGCGCGCTTGCGCAACAAGCACCTCGAGGTCGTCCGGCAACCCGTCGAGGTCGGTCCAGGACGAGATGTCGATGTCGCCGTCCTCGACCAGATCGGTGAGGACGGCGACGACCGGGTCCGTCGGGGAGGTCATTGCATCAGCTCCTTTCGTACGACGCCGCACCGCTGCGGGTCGACGGATCGGTGCCCCGGCCCGGGTGTTTGCCAAACCGCAGCACAATGAGCCTGTGGATGACCGCGTGATCTACGAGGCCCGGGCGGGCGTGCTGGCCGATCTGCAGGCCCGCGGCGTCGCGACCGCCGACACCGTCTCCGTCCTCGACGAGGCGTGCTCGCAGCGCCGGTGGTGGGTGGAGCAGTGGCCGGAGGGGACTCACTACGTGGCCGGGCTGATCGCCCAGGACGTGCAGGACGCGCTGGTCGACGAGCACGGGCGGACCGACCGCCGGGGGTTGTGGCCGCTCTGCGAAGGGTGCGGTGACGCGCCCTTGCACGCGCTTCACATCGTGCCGGACCTCGGCGGTCCCGACCCGTCGTGGGTGTGTGAGGAGTCAGGCAAAGTCGTTGCCGGACTCGGCCGGCTCAGTTGAGCGATGGTCGCGGCCGGGTCAGCCGCCGAGCTGGAACGAGACGGTGTGGAGGTCGGCCCGGTAGACGCTGCGGGAGATCTCGATCGGTCGGTCGTCCCACAGCGCACGGCGGGTGAGGCGGATCACGACGCCCCCCTCCTTGCACTCCAGCAGCGCGGCTTCGTCCGGGGTAGCGACCCCGGCCGAGAGTGAGTCCTCGGCCCAGGTGGGGCGTCGACCCCGCGTGGTCAGCTCGTCGTACAGGCTGACCGGCAGGTCCGGACCGTCGAGCAGTCCGGGTACGAGCGATGCGCTGAGGTAGGCGTCCGAGACGCAGACCGGGCTGCCGTCGGCGAGCCGCAAGCGTCGCCAGCGAAGCACCGGCTCGCGAGGGGCGAGACCGAGGGCGCGGGCAACGCCGACCGGCGCCCTGACCTGCGCGGCGACCAGGGTCCGGCTCTCGGCGACGGCACCGCGGGCGACCATGTCCTCGGTGAAGCTCGCGATCCGGCTCGGCTGCCGACGGGGCTGCGCGACGAACGTCCCGCGGCCCGGAAACCGCTGGAGCACTCCCTCGGCCACCAAGGCGTCCAGGGCTTGTCGTACCGTCATTCGGGCAACGCCGAAGTGCTCGACGAGGTCTCGCTCAGATGGGGCAACTGATCCCGGTGCGCGTCCCGAGACCAGTTCGCGCACGTACTCCCGAATGGCTACGTGCTTGAGTTCGCGTCGGTCAGCCGTTCCCCTTTCGACTGTCTCCACAAGCGAAGATTAGGGGTGCCAGGTAGCCGCGTCCCGGGAACCGCGAAACTTTCGATTATCAGATCCGAAACGTCGACTGAGCCGAACACATGTTCGAAGCAATGTCGTAGACTCGGCGCCGTGGACTTCCAGAGCACCCTTTTCGCCACCGGGTCGCCCGGTGGGCTCAGCTTCGACGGGCTTGAGCGCCACGAGCTCGGCGCCGGCGCCTGGGTCGACGTCGTCCCCGGTTGGCTGACCGAGCCCGACGACGTCTTCGGCACCCTGGTCAAGGACGTGCCCTGGCGCGCCGAGCAGCGACGGATGTACGACCGGGTCGTCGACGTACCCCGCCTGATCTACACCTACATGATCGGCGAGGAGCTCCCTCACCCGGTGCTCACCGCGGCACGAGACGCGCTGACCGAGCGCTACCTGCCGGAGCTCGGCGAGCCGTTCCGCACCGCCGGCTGCTGCTACTACCGCGACGGCCGCGACAGCGTTGCCTGGCACGGCGACACCATCGGCCGCGGTGCGACCAACGACACGATCGTCGCGATCGTGTCCGTCGGCGATCTCCGGCGGCTGGCCCTCCGCCCCCGCGACCGGGCCGACGGCGCCGGGTCGAGGTCGTTCGAGATGGGCCACGGTGACCTGCTGGTCATGGGCGGCAGCTGTCAGCGCACCTGGGAGCACGCCGTACCCAAGGTTGCCTCCGCCGGTCCCCGGATCTCGATCCAGTACCGGCCGCTGAACGTCTTCTGACCGTTCTCCCGACGGTCGCGGGGCTACCTGGACGCCCGCGGCCCGCTAGAACTCGACTCCGGGCGCGGCGGTGTGCTCGGTCGGGGCGTCGTAGAACTCGCGCTCCTTCACCCCGGCGACGCCGGAGAAGAACATCCACGGGATGGTGCGCACCGACTGGTTGAGCTGGGCTGCCGCGTCGTTGTAGTACTGCCGGGCGAACGCGATCTGGTCCTCGGTCTTGGCGAGCTGGCCCTGAAGGTCGCGGAAGTTGGCGTCGGCCTTGAGGTCCGGGTAGGCCTCGGCCACGGCGTTGACCTTGACCAACGCCTGCTGGAGCGCGGCGTCAGCGGCGGCCTTGGCCGGTACGTCGTCACCGGCCGCCGCAGCTGCGACACCGGCCCGGGCCTTGGTGATCTCCTCGAAGACGCCGGACTCGTGGGCGGCGTACCCCTTGACCGTCTGCACCAGGTTCGGGATCAGGTCGGCGCGGCGGGTGAGCTGGACGTCGATGCCGCCGAGCGCCTCCTCGGCGCCGACGTCGAGCTTGCGCAGCTTGTTGAAGCCGACGACGAAGAACAGGCCGAGCAGCACGACGACCGCGACGGCGATAAGGACGTAGATCATGGGGGTGGGACCCTCTCTCGAAGTTGCTGGAAATCTAGGGGCTGTACGGCGCCGGCGCGACCCGAGCCACTCGCCGGGGCCTCACCAGGAGCCACCGCCACCGCCGCCACCGCCACCGCCGCCACCGCCGCCACCGCCCGAGGAGGAGCTCTGGGTGGCCTCGTAGGAGGAGATCGCGCTGCTCAGGGTGCTGTCGAAGTCGCCGACCATGGAGTCGACGTTGTAGCCCGCGCCGTAGGCGGCTCCGTAGAAGTAGGCCGGCGCCGGGGGCTCGACGCCGGTCTCGACCCGGTACTTCTCTGCCCACTCCTTGGCGCAGTCGAACGCCACGGCGTAGGGGAGGTAGCTCGTGTAGAGCTCCTGGCGGCCCGAGAAGTCGAACCGGTCCTTGCTCGACGGCGTGGAGAGAACCCGTCTGAAGCCACCTACCCGGGACCACAGCTCGCGCCCCGCAGGTGTGCGCTTGGTCGCCGAGCCCGGCTGCAGCAGCGCGACCGCCCCTGCCGTGAAGGCGGCGATCGGCAGCGCGACCATCGACATGTGGAACGGCCGCCAGAACACCGACGTCACCACGAGCCCGAAGCCGGCAAGCACCAGCAGTCCGCCGATGCCACCGATCCCGGCGCGGGCGAGCAACCCGTTGGCCGTCGCCCACATCTTGGTGCCGGCCGTGAAGGACGCGACCTGGCTCTGCAGGTGCTGGCCGCCCGAGACGTCGTCACGACGAGCCACGAACTGGGAGCCGGGACCCGAGAGCAGGCCGGCGACGCTGGTCGTGACCGGATCGAGGTTGGCCCAGCCGCTCGGGCCGGCCTTGTCGGTGATGGTCCAGCTCTGGTCGTCGCCACGCGTGAGGTCCACGGCGCCGTGCTCGGCGGCGTGCATCAGGCTCGCGACGAACGCACGCCGGTCGACGCCTTCCTTCAGCATGAACTGCGCCTGTGCGGGACCAACACCGTCCGGCGGGCCGTACATCAGCGGGAAGCGGGGTTCCCGCTCGAACGCCAGCCAGCTCAGCAGCAGGCCGAGGGCCCCCATCAGGACGGCCAACCCGACGAAGAAGCCGAGGACCGGCAGCGAGGTACCGAAGACGTTGTCGAACCGGGCCGGCCACGGCAGCGTCGACTGGTCCGGGGTCGGCAGGTCCTGTCCGGCGACGAGGGAGACCGGCGTGTGCGCGTTCAGCCCGTCGGTGCGCACCGTCAGGTCGTTGGTGCCGACGCCCTCGACCTCGCACGCCCTGGTCCCTCGCTCGCCGACCTCGCCGACGCCGACCCAGCACTGGACCTCCGCTGCCGGCTCCGGCAGGTGCACGGTCAGCCTGGACTCCTGGATGTCTTGCGCCCATCCCGCCGGGATCAGGTTCCAGTAGAACTGTGTGTCCGTGTCGACGTACTTCCCGCCGGGCGTCAGCGCGGACTCGATGTGGTATTCGAGCACGTAGACATGCCGACCGATCGACAGCGTCGTGTCGGCGTCACCGATCCGGTAGTTGTCGTAGCGACCCTGCTCGACCGTGTGCTTGACGTCGGTCTCCTTGCCGTCGGCGGTGACCTCGAAGTCCTCGACGATGTGGCGGATGTCGGGGTCCGACGGGTTCTGCCGGTCGAAGAACCGGAAGATGCCGTGCTTGCCGGGGCTGGGGAAATGCACGGTGAGTGTCTCGACGACATCGAGACCGCCGTCCGCGTCGACGGTGAAGTCGGCCACGTAGGAGGTGATCGTCGTCGACTCGCTGACCATGTCCGTGGACTCGAAGTCAATGTCGTAGAACGCGGCAGGGATGCAGAGGATCCCCACCATCAGTGCGAAGGCGAAGACCGACGCTATGAGGCGCTTCATGGCCGCAAGGTTAGAGGTTGGCGGCGCAACGATGCTCGCTTTCGGGTCGCAACCCGCCCGAACCATCCGTTCCGGCTCACCGGTTTCACCACGATCCGCCGCCGCCACCGCCACCGCCACCGCCGCCCGAGAAGTCGCTCGACGAAGAGCTGGAAGACGACGACGAGTCGCTGGACGAGGACGAGTCGCTGGAAGAGGAGGACGAGGAGCTGCTTGCCGCGGCAACCGTGGCGTTGTAGGAGCTGATCGCGTGGCCGAGGGTGGTGTCGAAGTCGTTGACCATCATCGCGACGGCTGGGCCGACTGGGCCGGCTGGGCCGACTGGGTCGATCGCTGTCGGGCTGCTCGTGTCGTCGCCCGAGTGGAGGTACGACGGCGCCGGCGGAAGCTGACCGGTCTCCACCTGGAACTTCTCCGCCCACCGGTCGGCGCAGCCGAACGCGACCGCCCACGGCAGGTAGCCGGTGTAGAGGTCCTCGCGCCCCGCGAAGTCGAAGCGCGCCTCCGCGGAGGAGGTGCTGAGCATCCGGCGGAACCCCCCGGCGCGCGACCACAGGTCCCGCCCCGCCGCCGTGCGCCGGTGCACCGACGACGACGCCAGCAACGGGATCCCGAGACCGGCGACCGCGGCGAGCGGTAGCGCCAGGAAGCTGACGTCGGAGCTGCCGCCGAGCACCAGCCCGACCCAGAGCAGCAGCAGGACGAACGCGCCGACCACGGCCAGCCGACCTTTGGCCCCCGGGCCGCTCCGCTCGAGTATCCGCTCCTTGTTCACCCACTGCTCGAGCGCGATCCGGTGCGTCTCGTAGGCGGTGTCGAGCCGGCCGCCCGACGCCGGGTCGTTGGGCCTCACGACCAGGACCGAGCCCGGCTCCCCTTTCAGGAGCGAGGCCAGGCTCTTGGTGACCAGGTCCGTGCCGAACAGCGGGTCGACACCCTGCCTGGTGGTGATCTGCCAGTGGCCGTCGTTGCGGCTGCCGAGCTCGAGGGCGCCCCGCTCCCCGGCATACATCAACGAGGCGATGAACTGCGGTCGTCCGGTGTGCTCGGACAGCACGAAATGCGCCTGCGCCGGCCCGATCCCCTCCGGCGGTGCGTACTGGAGCGGGAAGGGCGGCTCCGGATCCCGCGTCTGGAGCAGCCACCGACCCACCAGCGCCGCGCCGGCGAGACCGAGCAGCACGGCCAGCCCGAGCATCCACAGCCGGCTGCCGAGAACCCTGTCGAACCGGGGTGACCACGGCAGCGTGGTCTGGTCGGGGGTCGGGAGGTCCTGCCCGGCGAGCACGGTCACGGGCGTGTGGTCGTCGAGGGGACCGGTACGGACCCGGAGCTCGGTGGTGCCCTCGCCCTCGACCCGGCACCCGGTGCTGTCCGCCTCACCTACCCCGACCGCGCACCGAACGTCCGCAGCGGGCTCCGGCAGGTGGACGGTCAGGTCGGTCTCGGCGATCTCCTGCTGCCACCCCTGGGGCACCAGGTTCCAGTAGAACTGGCTGGGCTCGTCGACGTTGCGACCCGGGGTGAGCGCGCTGGTCACGTGGTAGCTGATCTCGTAGACGTGGGAGCCCCGCGCCACGAACACATCCGGGTCGCCGATCCGCAGCACGTCGTACCGCAGGTCCTCCTGGGACCGGTCGACCGGGACGTCGTCGCCGTCCACGGTCACCTCAAGGTCACTGATCCAGTGCCGAACGTCGGGCGCCGACGGGTCCAGCCGGTCGAAGAAGCGGAAGATGCCGTGCAGGTTGGTGACCGGGAAGTCGACGGTGAGCGTCTCGACGACATCCATGCCGCCGTCCTCGTCGATCGTGAAGTCGGCGACGTAGGAGGTGATGCTCGTGTACTCGACGACGCCGGGGGCCGCCTCGTCGTGTGCCCCGTCGTCGTCGTAGAACAGCGCCGGCAGGAAGAGGATCCCGATCAGCAGCGCGAACCCGCTGATGGACGCGACGAGGCGGGCCACGGCACGGAGACTACGCGACTCGCTGGTCACCCGTCGGGGAAAGAATGGCCCGCAATGCCCGCTGGCGGCCGGGTCGGTGCCGGCTACTCGGTGCCGTGCTCGGCGATGAACGCGAGGATGTCGTCGGCCAGCTCCGGCCGGCAGACGATCACGTCGGGCAGGTAGACGTCGGCCTGGTTGTAGACGAGCTCGCTGCCGTCGACGCGGCTGGTGAAGAGGCCGGCTGCCCGGGCGACGGCGACCGGCGCCGCGGAGTCCCACTCGTACTGGCCACCGGCATGCACGTAGGCGTCCGCGACGTCGCGCACCACCGACATCATCTTGACGCCGGCCGAGCCCATCGGGACCAGCTCGGCGTCGAGCTTGTCCGCGAGCGCCTGGACGAAGGCCGGCGGGCGGCTGCGGCTGACCGCGATCCGCGGCTTCTCCGACGTACGCGGTGGGACGACCGGCGGGGCGCCGGTGTTGAAGGTCTCGCCGAGCTCGGGCTGGGCGACCGCCCCGGCCGTCAGGGTGCCGCCCTGCCAGAGCGCGACGTGCACCGCCCAGTCGTCACGCGGCGGCTCGCTGAACTCGCGGGTGCCGTCGAGGGGGTCGACGATCCAGACCTTCGCGGCGTTGAGTCGGGCATCCTTGTCGACCGCGCTCTCGAGCGCCTCCTCGGACAGCACGGCGTCGCCCGGTCGGTGCTCGGCGAGCAGGGTCATCAGCAGCTCGTGGGCGGCGCGGTCGCCGGCGTCCTTCAGCTCCTTGCCCTCCAGCCCCTCGCCGCGGACCTCGAGCAGACGTCGGCCGGCGGCCTCGGCCAGCCAGGCGGCGAGCAGGTGGTCGTCTGCCACGACCTCGGGAGCAGGGGTACCGGCGTCGAAAGTCACCGCGTCAGGGTAGTCGCAGGTCAGGAGTTGTACTTCTGCTGGGTCCGCTCGAGACCGTCGCGGATCAACGTCTCGACCGCGTCGGCGGCGGTGACGACCTG
This sequence comes from uncultured Actinomycetota bacterium, assembly GCA_963756795.1. Taxonomy (GTDB): domain Bacteria; phylum Actinomycetota; class Actinomycetes; order Propionibacteriales; family Nocardioidaceae; genus Nocardioides. The sequence continues at coordinate 479,209 of CAVWPK010000012.1, forward strand.
GAACGGCACGTCCTTGCGCTCGGTCGCTGAGTAGTTGGCCAGCACCCAGTCGGCGACCTGCTGCCGGCCCGGCGGGCGGCCGATCCCGATCCGGACCCGGTGGAAGTCGCCGGTGCCGAAGGACGAGCGCAGTGACTTGAGCCCGTTGTGGCCGTTGTCGCCGCCCCCGAGCTTGACCCGCATGGTGCCGAACGGGATGTCGAGCTCATCGTGGATCGCGACGACCTGTGCCGGCGGGACCTTGTAGAACGTCGTCAGCGCCTTGATCGCTCCCCCGGACTCGTTCATGTAGCACCGCGCCTTCGCCAGCACGACCCGCGGGCCCGGACTGCCGGCGGCGCCCAGCCGGCCCTCGACGACGTCGGCCCGACCGGACTTGTGCGCGCGGAAGCCGCTTCCCATCCGGCTCGCCAGCTCCTCGACGACGAGGCGGCCGATGTTGTGCCGGTGGCCGGCGTACGTCGGACCGGGGTTGCCCAGGCCGACCACCAGCCACACCTCAGCAGCGTCGCTCATCGAACCCTCCGCGGCGTGGCTCCCCGACCCGAAGCTGCGTGCCGGGGAGATCAGTCGGCCCAGAAACCACCTGAGCCGAGTGAAGGTCACTCGTCGTCGCCACCGTCGGCGGACTCGCCGCCCTCGGCGGCCTCGCCACCGTCAGCGGCCTCGCCGTCAGCGGCCTCGCCCTCGGCGTCCTCAGCCTCGGGCTCGTCGCCGAGGTCGGAGTCCTGCGCGGCGGTGACGTTGACGACCAGGGTCTCGGGGTCGGTCAGCAGCGTCGTGCCGGAGGGCAGCGTGAGCGAGCCGGCCAGGAACTGGGTGCCGGCCTCCGCGCCTTCGATGTCGACCTCGAACGACTCGGGGATGTGGGTGGCCTCGGCCTCGACCTCGACGGTCGAGTTCTCGGTGACCACCAGGGTGTCGCGGGCGGCCTCGCCGACGAGGATGACCGGGACGTCGACGGTGACCTTCTCGCCGAGACGCACCGCGACGAGGTCGACGTGCTCCAGGACCCGGCGGACGGGGTCGACCTGGACCTGCTTGGTCAGCGCGAGCTGGGTCTTGCCGTCGATGTCGAGCTCGAGGAGCGCGTTGGCGCCCCCGTGCTTGATCGCCATCATCGTGTCGTGGCCCGGAAGGGTCAGGTGGATGGTGTCGTTGCCGTGGCCGTAGACGACCGCGGGGACCTTGTCCTGGCGGCGGATCCGGCGGGCGGCGCCCTTGCCGAACTCGGTACGGAGCTCTGCGGTGATCTTCTCGCTCATGCGGGGGTCTCCTCGTGGCTGGTGACGAGCCTCGGGAAACCAGGAGCGCCGCGCTTCCCTCACCCGGTGACCGGTGGGCGCGCGGCGTCGTATGAATCAGCCGGCCCAGTCGATCACGGAGTCACAGAAGCGGGTGCTCCCTCGCCGAGGCAACCTGACGATGGTACGGGAGCGGGCCGGTCGCGCCCAAAACGCCGCCCTCGCTCACCGGGGCGGACCGTTGATACACACTTATACTTGTCTGAAGTATCAACAAGTATCAGGAGGCGCTGCGTGCTCTCGAACGTCTACACACCGGGTCAGGTGCCGCGGATCCTGGCTGGGCGAACCGTCGACATGCGCCGCATCGAGAACCGACTGGCGCGCGTCACGACGTACGGCGAGCTCGGCGGCCCGTTGCTTGTCTTCCACGCACCCCGCGGCATCGGCAAGACGTCGCTCCTCCGCGCCGCCCAGCGCCGCGCCGACCAGCTGGGTTTCGCGACGGCATGGGTCTCCTGCTCCCGGAATCGACCGGTGCTCGCCGAGGTGGTGGAGAGCGTTGGTCGGGCCCTGGAGCGAATCGATGCGATGCCGGATGCCAAGGCCCGAGCACGATGGCGCGGCCGCCTGGAGCGCGTCACCCTCGAAGTGGGGGTGCCCGGAGCGAAGATCCAGGCCGAGATCGCCCGGCGCGAGGACCAACGGCCGACCGCACCGATCGGTGCCCTCGAGACGCTGTTCCACGACGCGGCGACGACGACCCGCGAACGCGGCGGCGCCGGGCTGCTGCTGCTCCTCGACGAGCTGCACACGGCCTCCCCCACCGACCTGTCGATCCTCCTCAACGTGCTGCAGAACCTCGACGGGGAGCGTGAACGCAACCCGTTCGCGGCCGTCGCGGCAGGGCTTCCGGTCACGCCCGAGGCCCTGACCCGCGCAGCGACGTTCGGGGAACGAAGCTCGTTCGTGGCGCTGGACCTGCTACCGGACGAGGACGCCCGCGCCGCTCTGGTCGATCCCGCGGCCGAAGTCGGGGTGACGTGGACGACGAACGCGCTGTCGGCAGTCGTCACCGAGGCGCACGGATACCCCTACCTCCTCCAACTGATCGGCAGTACGACGTGGGACGCTGCTGCACCCGCGGCTGGGGACGCGCTGACCATGACCGACCTCCGGCGCGGGCTGCCGGAAGCACGTCAGCAGCTGAGCGGGATGCACCGTGCGCGTTGGGGCGCAGCATCGCCGGTCGAACGCGAGTTTCTCGCCGCGATGGCTGCGACCGGTGACGACAACGTCACTCGAGCCGCGATCGCCGAGCGGATGGGGCGCGAGTCCCGCGCGATCAGCGTCCCTCGGGAACGGCTGATCGACAAGGGCGTGATCGAACCCGTCGGTCACGGTCTGGTGCGCTTCACCCTGCCCGGCTTCGGGGAGTTCGTCCGCAACCTCGACCAGCAGTAGGGGTCGTGCCTACGCGTGACCGTCGAACATCGAGGTCACCGAGCCGTCCTCGAAGACCTCCCGGATCGCACGGGCGAGCATGGGTGCGATCGACAGGCTCGTGAGCTTGTCGAACTGCTTCTCCGGCCCCACCGGCAAGGTGCTGGTCACGACGATCTCGAGGGCGCTGCTGTTCTTGAGCCGGTCGACGGCCGGGTCGGACAGGATCGCGTGGGTCGCGGCGATGATCACGCCGGCGGCGCCGGCAGCGGTCAGCGCCTCCGCAGCCTGCACGATCGTGCCGCCGGTGTCGATCATGTCGTCGGTCAGCACGCAGATCCGGCCGGTCACGTCTCCCACGACCCGGTTGGCGACGGTCTCGTTGGGTCGGTCGGCGCGGCGGGTCTTGTGGATGAACGCCAGCGGTACGCCGCCGAGCCGGGCCGACCACCGTTCGGCGACCTTGATCCGGCCCGCGTCCGGCGAGACCACGGCCAGCGGCTGTCCGCCGTACTTGGACTTGATGTAGTCGGTGAGGATCGGCAGTGCCATCAGGTGGTCGACCGGACCGTTGAAGAAGCCCTGGAGCTGGTCGGCGTGGAGGTCGACGGTGATGATCCGGTCGGCGCCGGCGGTCTTGAACATGTCGGCGATCAGCCGGGCCGAGATCGGCTCCCGGCCGCGGTGCTTCTTGTCCTGGCGGCTGTAGCCCCAGAACGGCATGACGACGGTGATCCGCTTGGCCGAGGCGCGCTTGAGGGCGTCGACCATGATCAGCTGCTCCATGATCCACTCGTTGATCGGAGCGGTGTGGCTCTGGATCACGAAGGCGTCGCACCCGCGGACGCTCTCCTCGAACCGGACATAGATCTCGCCGTTGGCGAACTCGTAGGCCTCGGTCGGCACCAGCGAGATGCCGAGGATCTCGGCGACTTCTTCCGACAGCTCCGGATGGGCCCGACCACTGAAGACCATGAGGTTCTTCTCAGTGGTCCGCTGGATTCCAGGCACGTCGTGGCTCCTGTGGTCGCCGGCGGGGGGGTGCTGCTGATTCTGCCCCCTCCTGGAGGCCAGCCCCAAGTTCCCACGCGTTTTGGGACTGTTCACGCGACCGGCGGCGTGAGGGCGCTAGTCCCCGGACTCCCTCGGCGCCGACTCGGCCGCCTCGGCCGCGGCCGCCTGGGCGGTCCCGCCCCGCTTGGTCTGCGCCCAACCGGGCAGGTTGCGCTGCTGTCCCATGCTGACGGCAAGGGCGCCCGGCGGGACGTCGCGGCGGACGACGGTACCGGCGCCGGTGGCTGCACCGTCGCCGATCGTGACCGGCGCGACGAACGTGTTGTTCGAGGAGGTACGGGCGTGCTTCCCGACCTTTGTGTGGTGCTTCTGGACCCCGTCGTAGTTGGCGAAGATCGTGCCGGCGCCGATGTTGGTGCCCTCGCCGATCTCGGCGTCGCCGACGTAGGAAAGATGAGGCACTTTCGCGCCGTCGCCGATCTGGGCGTTCTTGGTCTCCACGAACGCGCCGATCTTGCCGCCGGCGCCGAGGATGGTGCCGGGTCGGAGGTAGGAGAACGGCCCGACGGTGGCGTGGTCGCCGATCACGGCGAGCTGGCCGTGCGTCCGTACGACGCGCGCACCCACGCCGACCTCGCAGTCGTCGAGCGTGGTGTCCGGACCGATCACGGCGTCCTCGCCGACCGCGGTCGCCCCCAGCAACTGGGTGCCGGGCAGGATCGTCACGTCCTCGGCGAGCACCACGCCGGCGTCGATCCAGGTGGTCTCTGGATCCGTGACAGTGACCCCGGCCCCCATCCATCGGGTGACGATCCGGCGGTTGAGCTCACGGCCGAGCGCGGCCAGCTGGGCGCGGTCGTTGGCGCCCTCGGTCTGCCAGACGTCGTCCACGGGGAACGCGGTCACGGTCAGGCCGGCATCCCGGGCGAGCTGGACGGTGTCGGTCAGGTAGTACTCGCCCTTGGCGTTGTCGTTGCCGATCCGGCCGATCGCGTCGACGAGGAAGTCGAAGTCGAAGGCGAGGATCCCGGAGTTGATCTCCCGGATCTCGCGCAGCTCGTCGCTGGCTTCCTTCTCCTCGACGATCGCGAGCACGTCGCCTACCTCGTCCCGGACGATGCGGCCGTAGCCCTTCGGGGTCTCGACGACGCCGGAGAGGATGCTGACCGCGGCCTGCGCCGCCTCGTGCTCAGCGGCGAACCACCGCAGCGTGCTGCCCTCGAGAAGGGGCGTGTCGCCGTACGCGATCAGGACGGTGCCGCCCGCCCCGGCGACCTTCTGCTCATCGAGCGCTGCGAGCGCGACCCGTACGGCGTGGCCGGTGCCGAGCTGCTCCTCCTGGACCGCGAGGACGGCCTCCGGCAGGCACTCGTGGATGTGTGGACCGACCTGCTCGCGCTGGTGTCCGACGACCGCGCAGACCTGGGTCGGCTCGAGTCCGCTGACCGCGTCGAGAACGTGCCCGATCATGCTGCGGCCGCCGATCGGGTGGAGCACCTTCATCGTCTTGGACTTCATCCGCGTGCCGCCGCCGGCGGCGAGCACGATGACGGTCAGCTGCGCTGTCATGCCCCGAGCCTACGGCGCGAGGTCAGTCCGCCGTTCCCACCGGCGGCGCCAGGAGGTGCACGTCGCCAGCACACTGATCCGTTGCACCGCCGGGGAGCCGATCCGCGACACTTCAGCGGTAGGCGAAGTGCAACCGCTGCGGCCGTCGGATCCTCGCGTCCGGCAGCGCGACCTCGTTGTCGCGGATGCGCGCGGGCTGACCGAGAGTGGTCGCTGGCGCGATGCCTGGGAGCGGCTCAAGGCGATCGACGACGCTGCGAATGACGGGACGCGGGTTGTCTACGCCGGCCTGCTGGCGCTGACCTCTCCCAACCTGGCCAGGTCACTGCGCAGCGCATCCCTGCGATCTCGATGGGACGGGTTGAACACGACGGTGGCCAGTTCCATCAGCCGCGGAAACTTGAGGATCCGGAACGACTGCGTGATCCGGGTCCCGTCGCCGACGGGCTCCAGACCGAACCGCCACTCGGTCGAATCGGAGGGCACACCCCCGGAGGTGCGATAGGACAGCAGCCGCTCGGGCTCGAGCTCGGTGATCGTGCAGATCCGCGACCAGCGAAACCTGCGGACCTGGTTGTCGCCACGGAACTTTGCTCCGACCGCTGCCACGGAGGAGCCGTCGACCCAGGTCGCGGCGCGGCACTCGTGGCTCCACTCACCGACCCGGGTGGGGTCGGAGAGGACCGTCCACACCTGTGCCGGCGTGGCGGGCACCTCGACCGCCACCTCGACCGCCCAGTCCACCTTCCATTTCACGACGCCCAGGTCCGGGTGTCGTCCACGTGCAGCGGCGGCACCTCCGCAGCCGGCGTGCCACCCCAGAGCAGGGTTGCCCGCCGGCGGTAGGCGCCGCCGAGCAACCTCACCAGGATGAAGCGCGGCACCGCGGGCACCGGGCCGACCACGATCTGGGTGCGCTCCTCGTCAAGCCCGTCGAGCATCCAGTGGCCTTCGAAGGCCAGCTGGGCCATGTTTCCCTCGATCATGTCTTCGTGCCACTGCGCCCACTCGGCGTGACTGATGCTGGACGAAACCACCGGCATCATCTCGAGCTCTTCTCGGGCCAGGTGCGGCACCAGCGGCTCTTCCAGTGCGCTGAGTGCCGCGAGCAGGTCGGAATCGGCGCTGTCGGGGTCGGCCAGGTGACGCTGCGCAGCGGCGCGCAGCCCTTCCATCGCCGGGGTGATCGTCTCGTGGTCGAGGTCCATCTGCTCGCACAGGGCGACCGCGTCCGGGTTCCGGCGCGTGACGAGGGGGTAGAGCCCTTCGTCCTCGCCGGTGTGGTGGTGGTGCAGGAAGTCCATCAGCCAGATCGCATGCTGCGCGAGGGCCTCGCGACGCTTCGGCTCCTGTGTCGCCGGCGTCCCGAGCACCAGACGTAGCCGGACCAGGTCGCGACGGAGGGCGGAGTGGACGATGCCCATCATCTGGGTGTCGGCCGGGACGGCCTGCTGATCGATCTTCTGCGCGGTCATGCTGACTCCTCTGAGATGTGCGCGACGAGCTGGAGCAGGGTTTGCGCCAGCCACTCCTGGTACTGCTCTTGGGTCCACCCAGCCATGCGGATCAGGTGAAGGTAGGTGGCCGGACTGCCGATGGCCAGCAGACCGTCGACCAGTTCGGGATCGGGGCGTTGCCCGAGGACCAGCGTCAGCCCCTCGGTGAACGACGTCAGCTGTTGCTGATGGGCGCGGCGCCGGAGCACCGCAAGTTCTTCGTCGACTTCCGAGCCCTGGTCGAGCGCCTGGTGCAGGGCGGCCACCCGGGAGTACTGCTCGGCCATCATCGCCGCGGACTTCCTCAGCCGCGTGGACCGATCGCCCGTCCCGAGCGCCACGAACTCCGGTCGCTCGGCGAGCGGGACGGGGTCGTCGTCCCCGACGATGCCGACGTCGAGCGCGACCTTGAGCAGCTCGCGCTTCGACCCGACGGCGCTGTAGACGGTCTCGACGGCGACCCCCGCCTCACGGGCGATATCACGGACGCTGGTGGCCCAGCCACACTCGGTGAACAACTGGGTCGCAGCAGCGATGACGGCGCGCCGGGTGTCAGCGGCCGACGCGCGGCGCCGAGGCGACTTGTAAGACCGCTTCGAGGGCGGCGGCGAGCTAGGCATGGGCCCATTCTGGAACATGGCATTATTGAATGCAAGTCTGTTCTAGTAAAATCAGTACTCGGTCTCGTCTCTCGTGTGGCCGGGTGCTCCCGCGCTCTCTGACCCGTGGGCGAGCAGCGGCCAAACGCACGCCGCCAAGGCGCTGCGACCTGGTCCGTCAAGTCCTGCACCCAGAGCGGCCCAGGCAGTCGGTCGCCGTCGGCTCGCTGGTGCGGCCTGCGGCAGGCGCGTGACACGTCGCGGCCAGGGCCGCCTGCGGATACTCGGCTTTTCTTGCTCCCCGGGTAGGAGTCGAACCTACGTCGCTAGTCCTGATTCAAAGTCAGGCGGGCCCTGCCGGCAGACCAACCGGGGATTGCCCTCCAAGGCTAAGGCCACAGCCGCGTCGAAGTGCAGTCGGCTGGCGAGCAGTGGCGAACAACGAGCCGACCGCGAACAAGCCGCTGACGAGAGTGGCGCCGAGTCGGACGAGCTGCCCGAATGCATCGCGGCGGACGACTGGGCCATCTTCTTCACCTCCCGATCGGGGTAGACCGACGGTCCCGAGCGGGCACAAGCGATCCTGAGCCCCGCGGCAGCTGGTGCGATGTCGTGAATGGGAAGCTTTTGATCAGCCCAGATGGTTGAAAGCGGGCGGGACCGTGGTCTGGCCGGCGTGGTTGCGACCCCAGCAGATGGTGGTGCCGCTGACGGTGACCCCGCAGGTGTGGTTGGCGCCGGCCTCGACCGAGCGGAAGCGGCCCACCGGCGGTGATGCCTTGCCCCAGCTGCCGGCGCCCCAGCATTCGATGGTGGCGTCGGTGGCCAGTGCGCAGGCGTGGTTGCCGCCGGTGGTGATCGAGGTGTAGGTGCCGGTGGGGGCAGTGGCCTGGCCCTTGTCGTTGGCACCCCAGCACTTCAGGGTGCCGGCGGTGCGCAGAGCACAGCTGAACGCGCCGCCAGCGGCAACAGTGGTGAAGGTCCCGGCAGGCACGGTGGCCTGACCGTTGGCGTTGTTGCCCCAACAGGCCAGGGCACCGGTGGTCCGCACACCGCAGCTGTGAGTCCCGCCCGCCGAGACCCCCACAAACGTCCCGGAGGGGACGGCGGTCTGACCGTTGGTGTTGTTGCCCCAACAGGCCAGGGCGCTGGTGGTGCGCACCGCACAGCTGTGGGCGCCACCGGCCGAGACGGTGGTGAAGGTGCCGCTCGCCGCGGTGGCCCGGCCGTTGGTGTTGTCGCCCCAGCAGGTCCCAGCACCGGTGACCCGCACCGCACACGCGTGGGACTCCCCGTCGCTGACCATGGTGAACCGGCCCGAGGGAGAGTCCGAGACGATCCCGTCACCGTCGGTGCCCCAGCACACGATGGCGGCGTTGGGTTGGACCCCGCAGCTGCTGCTGGTCCCGGCACTGATCCCCGCCCGCCCGAACACGTCCTCAGGCGCAGTGGCCTGACCGTTGGCGTTGTCGCCCCAGCAGGTGGCGGTGCCGTTGCTGCGCAGCCCGCAGCTGTGGTGCTGCCGGCGGTCAGGGTGGTGTAGGTGCCGGCCGGGACGGTGGTCTGGCCGTGGGCGTTGGGGCCCCAGCAGGTGGCGGTGCCGTTGCTGCGCAGCCCGCAGGAGTGGCAGGCTGCCGGCGGTCAGGGCGGTGTAGGTGCCGGCCGGGACAGGGGTGTGGCCGACGTTGTTGCCCCAGCAGGTGGCGGCGCCGTTGCTGCGCAGCCCGCAGGTGTGGTCGTCGCCGGCGGTCAGGGTGGTGTAGGTGCCGGCCGGGACCGCGGTCTGACCCCAGATGTTGAGGCCCCAGCAGGTGGCGGTGCCGTTGGTCCGGATCCCGCAGGTGTGGTAGCGGCCGGCGGTGAGACTGGTGTAGGTGCCGGCCGGGACAGTGGACTGGCCGTGGTCGTTGAGGCCCCAGCAGGTGGCGGTGCCGTTGCTGCGCAACCCGCAGGTGTGATAGCCGCCGGCGGTGAGGGTGGTGAAGGTGCCGGCCGGGACAGTGGTCTGGCCGGAGGCGTTGTCGCCCCAGCAGGTGGCGGTGCCGTTGGTCCGCAGCCCGCAGGAGTGGGACCAGCCGGCGGTGAGAGTGGTGATAGGAGCCGGCCGGGACAGTGGACTGGCCGTCGTCGTTGTAGGCCCCAGCAGGTGGCGGTGCCGTTGCTGCGCAACCCGCAGGTGTGCTCCCAGCCGGCGTCAAGCACACCGGCGAGCGCGTCGGGAGCGACCGTGGTCACCGTCTGTCCCTCCCCGCCACCCGCCGGAGCGGCCTGCGCGGGAGACCCCGCGCCGACCGGGGTCAGGGCGACCAGCACGCCGCAGCCAAGACTGACGAGCAGGACAAGCAACCGACGTACGCTCATGATCAGGGCTCCCGACTGGCAGGCGCCCCGAGCGGGCGCAGCGCGCCACTGGCCACGCTAGGCCGAAACGGACCGGACACTGCGTAAACCGGAAAGATTTTAAGGATCAGCGTCACATGGCTGGCGTTCATGGATGGAGCGCCCGGTCATCACAGCCGAGATTGTGATGACGATCTCGATGATCGCAACTGTTGCTGTCTCGCCCTGCGCCTCCAACGGGCAGGTCAGCGCAGCAGGTCGCGGGCGATCACCATCCGCTGGATCTGGTTGGTGCCCTCGAAGATCTGGGTGACCTTGGCGTCCCGGAACAGGCGCTCGACCGGGTACTCCCGCGTGTAGCCGTTGCCGCCGAAAACCTGGATCGCGTCGGTCGTCACGCTCATCGCAGCGTCGGTCGCGGTCACCTTCGCGACCGAGGCCTGCCGCGAGAACGGGAGCCCGGCGTCCTTGAGCCGGGCGGCATGGAGGTACGACGCACGGGACCGCTCGACCTCGGCCGCCATGTCGGCGAGCATGAACTGGAGACCCTGGTTGTCGCTGATCGGACTGCCGAACTGGAAGCGCTCCTTGGAGTACTCGACGGCGTACTCCAGCGCGGCCTGCGCGATGCCCGTCGCCACCGCAGCGATACCTAGCCGGCCGGCGTCGAGGGCCGACAGAGCGACCTGCATGCCGCGGTTCTCCTCGCCGATCAGCTGCGCGGCGGGGATCCGGGCCTCGTCGAAGAGCACCTGGGTGGTGACGTCACACGCGAGCCCCATCTTCTTCTCCGGTGCGCCGAAGCTCATGCCAGGGGTGCCGTCCGGGACGAGGAACGCCGACAGGCCACGCTTCGGGTCGGGCGCGGTGCGCGCGAAGAGGATGTAGTAGTCGGCGCACGATCCGTTGGAGATCCACTGCTTCGTGCCGGTGACGACGTAGTCGTCACCGTCCCGGACCGCCGCCGTCCGGATGGCACTGACATCGGACCCGGCCTGGGGCTCGGAGAGGCAGTAGGCACCGAGCCATTCGCCGCCGAGCATCTTGGGCAGCCACTCCTGCTTGAGCTCGTCCGACCCGTTCGCTGCAACCACGGTGGCGGTGAGGCTGTGCACGCTGGTCCCGACGCCGACACTCGGCCAGGCCCGGCCGATCTCCTCGACGACCTGGAGGTAGACCTCGTAGGGCTGGCCACCGCCGCCGTACTCCTCCGCGAAGGGGAGACTCATCAGGCCCGACCGTCCAAGCAGCTGGTAGGCCGCGGCAGGGAACTCGGCTGCCTCCTCCGCTTCGTGGACCTGCGGCGCGAGCTCCTTGGTCGCAATCTCGCGGGTCAGCTCCAGCAGTGCTCGGGCATCGTCTGTCGGCAGCAGCCGCTCCACGCTCGTTCCCACGAAGCCAGCCTAACGGCGCAGATCTGGCCACGGACGTGGCCATACTGGTGCCCGTGCGTGGAACCGACATGGTCAGGCGGCTGCCCTTCGCCCTTGCGTTCATCACCGGTCTGGTGATGCTGGGCGTGACCTTGGGGACATCCCAGCTCGACGCGGCCCGCGCCGGGGACGAGCTGTTGGAGGGAGCCGCACCCCTCCTCTCCGACGACGGCCTCAGCACGATCGCGGCGGATCTCGAGCGGATCGACGCCACGTTCGCCCAGCTGACCACGGACCCCGAGTTCGTCGCAGAGGTGGAGAGCAACCCCACCCTGTCCGAAGCAGCAGGCCGGCTGCCCGAGGCACGCGCGGTCGCCGGCAAGGTGACCGCCAACCTCCAGCAGCGCCAGGACGAGTTCGACAGCGCCGTGGCCCTTCCCGGGCTCGGCCTTGATCTGTTCGCGGCAGTGGTCGGCGCGCTCGTCCTCGCCGGCATCGCACTGCTTGCCGGCGGCATCGGTCTGATCCGGCCCACCCGGTGGGCAGCGATCGTCGTACTCGTCGCCGGCGGCGCCGTGGCCGGCACCCCCCTGGTCCTCGGACACGTCGCCAAGGCGCAGGACACCGACGCGCTGCTCGACTCGTTGCGGCCCTTCTCCAAGGAGAAGGTCGAAGCGCGCCAGCACGGGCTGGCAGACGTCCGTCTCGTCTTCGACGCCTACGACGGCACGGCGGTGCCCGCCGCGGACCTCACCGAAACTGCAGCGGCCATCGATCGCTTCGCCGGACTGGTCGACTTCAGCGCCGAGATCCAGCCGCTCCTGGTCGAGGCCACCACGATGTCCGCGACGACAACCATCGGGGTGTCCATCGGCGAGGGATCGACTCTGGCAATCGCCGGCGCCGCCGGTCTTGTGGTCGCGCGCAGGCGTCGAACCGACCCCGACCGACCCGACCGATCCCGACCCGGCCAGGGTGAGGCTCAGTACTCGAGCTCGACGTAGGGGTCGATCGTGAACCGGCCGGTGGTCAGCACGCTCAGCGTCTGGATGCCGGCCGGTTCCCCGTCGCGGTAGGTGATCAACGCGAACCCTGCCGGCCGCCGCAGCTTGCTACCGAGCGCGATCGCGTAGGCCGCACCGCCCGCCGTACCGACCGTGTAGGTGTAGCCGCGCTCGCCGTTCTCGCCGACCACGAGCTCCGGACCGAACTGGGTGTGGGTGTGTCCTCCCACCACCAGGTCAACGCAGCCGCGCTCGAGCGCCTCGTCGCCGAGGTTGGCGTCATGGACGAGGAGGGTGTCGACGCGGTCGCCGTCCTCCTCGGCCTCGCACGCGGCATCCGCCAGCCGGCTGCGGACCTCGCCGAAGGAGACGCCAGTCTCGTTCCGCCAGTTGCCGAGCCCGCTCGAGCGCGGGTCGTCGACCCCCAGGATGCGGGTGTCGCCCGGTCCATCGACCAGCTCGCCGTCGTCGAAGTAGGCCCAGCCGAGGTCGCCGAGGTAGGAGCGGACGAACGAGCCGTGGTCGTGGTTGCCGGCCACCGCCCACCGGTCGAAGTCGGCGAACGCGTCATCCAGGGAGTCGAGGGAGAACGCCTCCCACTCCTCCCCCGTCGACGTGTCGTCGCCGGCGTCGAAGACCGCCTCGGCGCCGGCGCGCTCGGCGATCGCCCGGGCGACCTGGTCCATGCCGACGTTGTCGTGCCGGTCCGAGAGAAGGAGTACGACGGTCTCGTCGTCCGCGGGCTGCCGCAGCTCGATCTCGGCCGCGCTCTCCGCGGCGTCGACGTAGAACTCACGGCCCTGGCGGTAGGAGTCGATGCCACTGGCGATCAACCGCTCGGTCTCGGCGGTCACCGCGTTCGCGAGCACCTCCACGTCCTCGAGCTCCGTGGGCAGCTGGACCGCTGGGCCGAGCAGCGCCCCGAGCGGCTCCCACCGCTCCGCCCGTTCGCGGGGGGCCGCACCCAGCCCGCGCCAGGGCGTGGTCAGCCCGATCACGACCAAGGCGATGACGAGCAGCCCGACCACACCGCGCCTCGTCGGCAGCGCGTCGACCACCTCGCGCCGCCGCCGTTCCCCGAGCAGCCGCCACCCCAGCATCGGCAGGATCCCGAGCGCCAGCCCGCGCGCGACCGCGTCGATCGCCATGTTGCGGATGGCGGTCTCGACCTTCTCGATCTGGGCGTCGGGGTTGCTGCCGATCGCGGCGTAGCGCGCAGTCAGCTGGTTGACGGAGCGCGCATCGGTCTGGCCGAGCTCGATCTCCACGCCGATCCGCGTGCCCGTGTCGGTCCGTACGTCGGGCAGGACCGGTCCGGTACGGATGATCACGTCACCGCTGAAGTCCGCACTGAGCCGGGTCTCGTGGCTCGCCAGGTCGATGGTGCGCTCGCTGGTGAGGAAGAACCCGACCGCAGCAAGGGTCGACAACAACAGCCAGACGACGACGTGAACCACGGCGGGGAGCCAGCCGCGCAGCCGGGACATCCGGTGCTATCCGCTCGCGCGCGACTCGGCGATCGCGTAGAGAGCGACGGAGGCCGCCACTCCCGCGTTGAGCGACTCCAGCGAACCCGCCATCGGGATCGAGACCAGGTGGTCGCAGGTCTCGGCCACCAGCCGGTGGAGGCCGTCGCCCTCGGACCCGACAACCAGCACCAGCGGCCCGTTGACGAGGTCGGCGTCCGCCACGAGGTCGGGCAGGGTCAGGTCGCCGTCGGCAGCCAGGCCGATCACGAAGCAGCCGGCGTCCTGGTAGGCCTTGAGCTGGCGGGTCAGGTTGACCGTTTGGGCGACGGGAATCCGGGCCGCGGCACCGGCCGACGTCTTCCAGGCCGACGCGGTCATCGACGCGGCCCGACGCTCCGGGATCACGACGCCGTGAGCGCCGAAGCCGGCGGCGCTGCGCACGACCGCCCCGAGGTTGCGGGGGTCGGTGACGGCGTCGAGCACGACGATCAGCGGCTGCTCGCGCAGCTCCTCGGCCGCGCCGATCAGGTCGTCAGCGTGGGCGTACTCGTAGGCGGGGATCTTCGCTGCCATGCCCTGGTGGACCGCACCATTGGTCAGCCGGTCGAGCTCGCCGCGGCTGACCTCGAGCAGGCCGACGCCGTGCTCCGCGGCCAGTCGGAAGACCTCGCGCAACCGACCGTCGCGTTCGGCGCCCTCGGCGACATAGACCGACGTCACCGGGACCCGGGCCCGCAGGGCCTCGACAACGGGGTTGCGCCCGGCGATCCACTCGGCGTCCGACGTACCCCGGCGACCGCCGCGCGAGCCTCCGGATCTCTTGCCGGCGGTGTCCTTGGCCGCCTTGGCCTTGTGTGCCTTGTGGTAGGGCCGGTCCTCGGCGCGCGGCGTCGGGCCCTTGCCCTCGAGGCCGCGCTTCACCCGGCCGCCGGAGCCGGCCGTGGGCTTCTTGCTGGTCTTGCGGATCGCCCCGCGTCGTGCGGAATTGCCAGGCATGTCAGTGTCCTCCCCGAAGTGGTTGCGAGGCTCGCTTCGCTCGCATCTCAACCACCGACGGTCCATGTGGGGCCGGTCGCGGTGTCGGTGACCTCGATGCCGGCCTGTTTGATCTGGTCGCGGATCGCGTCCGCGCGTGCCCAGTCCTTCGCCTCGCGTGCCCGGGCCCGCTCTTCGAGCAGCCCCGCGACGAGCGCGTCGACGGCGCTCCTGAGCTTGTCGTCCCCGGTGGTGGCCGCGCTGGTCGCCGCCCACGCCGGGTCGGCGGGGTCGAGGCCGAGCACGTCGAGCATCGCCCGGACCGATGCCGCGTTGCCCCGCAGCGCCGCCGAGTCCCCGCCGGCGATCAGCTTGTTGCCCTCGCGGACGACGTCGTGGATCGCCGCGATGGCGCCCGGCGTACCGAGGTCGTTGTCCATCGCCTCGATGAACTCGGCGCACAGCATGCCCTCGACCGGGATCTCGCCCAGCACATCGGCGGCGCGGTCGAGGAACGCCTCCACCCGCCGGAACCCCACGGTCGCCTCGTCGAGCGCCTCGAACGAGAACTCCACATGGGACCGGTAGTGCGCAGCGACCAGGTAGTAGCGCAGCTCGATGCCGCGGTAGCTGTCGAGCACCGCCGGGATGGTCAGCGAGTTGCCGAGCGACTTGCTCATCTTCTCGCCGGCCGTCGTGATCCAGGCGTTGTGCATCCAGTACGTCGCGAACGGCCGCCCGGCTGCGCGGGACTGCGCCTGCTCGTTCTCGTGGTGCGGGAAGCGGAGGTCGACGCCGCCGCCGTGGATGTCGAACGCCGGGCCGAGGTACTTGCCCGCCATCGCGGAGCACTCGATGTGCCAACCGGGTCGGCCGGGACCCCACGGGCTCGGCCAGGCAGCGGTCTCGGGCTCGGACTCCTTCTTCCACCCCTTCCACAGGGCGAAGTCGCGTGGGTCGCGCTTGCCCCGCGGATCGGCATCGGTCGCGGGCTCCATGTCGTCGATGCCCTGATGGGTCAGCTCGCCGTACGACGGCCAGGACCGGACGTCGAAGTAGACGTCGCCGGAGCCGTCCTCCGCCGCATAGGCGTGCCCGCGCGCGATCAGCTGGGCGATCAGCTCGATCATCTCCGGGACGTGCCCGGTCGCGGCGGGCTCGTAGGTCGGCGGCGCCACGTTGAGCGCGGCGTAGGCCTTGTCGAGCTCGCGGTGCATCGCGTAGGCGAGGTTGTACCAGGGGCGCGCCTGCTCGGCCGACTTGATCAGGATCTTGTCGTCGATGTCGGTGACGTTGCGGATGAAGGTGACGTCGTAGCCGAGGCGGAGGAGCCAGCGCTGGAGCACGTCGAAGTTGACTCCCGAGCGCACATGACCGACGTGGGGCTCGCTCTGGACGGTCAGACCGCAGACGTAGAGACCCGCTTTGCCCTCCTCGAGGGGCACGAAGTCACGGACCTCGCGGGTCGCGGTGTCATAGAGCCGGAACGTCACCGCTCCAGTCTAGGGACGAGCGGCCGAGCGGCCCGCATCGGCAATCGGGTCGTCGTGTGACAGAAGTGACGGATGTGACCTACCGTCATGCCATGCGCCAGATCGCCGCCGGGCTCACGCTGCTGCTCGCCCTCACCGGCGTGAGCGGGTGCAGCACGGCCGACGAGCCGGACGGCTCCGCGGTCGCGGTGGCCGCGATCAGCAACGACCGCAAGATCACCCTCACCCGCTGGGACAGCGCCCGGCAGTGGCGCCGCGGCGACGGGACCGGTACGGCGGTCCGCGACGGCCGGCTGATGTTCGACCAGCCGGTCGCGACCACGACGGCCGGCGGCCGCGCGTACGACGTCGCCCGCTGGAGCTCCCCGTGGGTCGAGCCCGGCTATCCGTTCACCGAGCTGATCGCGTCGTGGTCGGCCAGCACCCCGAAGGACAGCTGGATCGAGGTGCAGGTCCGTGGCCGGCACGGCGGCGGCCGGCTCACGTCGTGGGACGTGCTGGGCCGCTGGGCGTCCGGCGACCGTCACTTCCGGCGCCGCACCGTCTCCGGCCAGTCCGACGACGGCACCAGCGTCGCCGTCGACACCTGGCGCACCACCGGGCTGCCCGCGTTCCAGATCCGCGTCTCGCTGGCCCGGCGCGCCGGCGCGTCGTACGGCCCGAGCCTGGACCTGGTGACGGCGATGACCTCGCGCGTCCCTGCGTCGGCGGGCGCCACCTCCGAGCCGGGCGTCGCACGCGGGACCGTGCTCCAGGTGCCGGCGTTGTCGCAGATGGTGCACCGCGGTCACTACCCGCGGTGGGGCTCCGGCGGCGAGGCGTGGTGCTCGCCGACGTCGACCTCGATGGTGCTCGCCTACTACGACCGGCTGCCCGATCCGCGCCGCTACGGCTGGGTGCCCGACGGCCACGTCGACCCGTGGGTCGACCACGCCGCCCGGATGACCTACGACCATGCCTACGACGGCACCGGCAACTGGCCGTTCAACACCGCCTATGCCGCACCGCTCGCCGGGAAGGCGTTCGTGACCCGGCTCCGGTCGGTCCGTGAGGCCGAGCGGCTGATCGCGGCCGGGATCCCGGTGGTCGTCTCGATCGCGTTCGGACCCGGCCAGCTCGACGGCGCGCCGATCAGCTCCTCTGACGGCCACCTGCTGGTGCTGGTCGGCGTGCGCGCCAACGGCAACGTCGTGGTCAACGACCCGGCTGCCGCGTCACGCCGTGGAGTTCGCCGTACCTATGACCGCGGCCAGCTCGAGCGGCTCTGGCTGGAAGCCTCCGGCGGACTGGCCTACGTGATCACCGACCCTGCCCATCCCCTGCCGGACCCGGCCACCGCCACCAACTGGTAGCGGTGCCGAGACGGCGCACATGGGCACGGTTTGGCGCCGACTCGCGGAGGGGTCAGGCGCCGTACCCACCGTCGACGTCGAGCTTCTGACCGGAGATGAAGCCGGCCCGCGGCGAGGCGAGGAAGCAGACCGCCTCGGCGACGTCGCGGGCGGAGCCGAACCTGCGGAGCGGGATGTTGCCGCGGGTGATCTCGAGCGCTTCGTCGTCGAGCTCTCCCGAAGCGATCAGGCGCGCGGCCATGCCGTCGGTCAGCATCCCGGGCCCGACCGCGTTGACCCGGACGCCGTACCGACCCTCCTCGACCGCGAGCGCGCGCACCATCGCCTCGACGGCGGCCTTCGGTGCCGACGAGAGACCGTCCCGGATCGGGAACCGCGTCGTGGCAGCCGTCGTCACCGCGACCAGCGACCCGGCCGACGCCCGCAGCGCAGGCAGCGCGGCGTGCGCGACGGCGAAGAAGCCGGCCGCATCGGCTGCGAGCTGGTCGGCCATCGTGTTCGGTTCGACGCGGGACAGGTGGACCATCGGCACGTGGGGGCCGGCGGCGTGGACGACCGTGTGCAGTCCGCCGAGGTCGGCGACAGCCCGGTCGATCACCCGGCCGACCTCGCGCCGGTCACCGAGGTCGACGGCGTACGACGCCTCGCCCACCTGCGACGGACGGGTCCGGTGGGTGACCGCGACCCGCGCGCCCCGCTCGAGCAGCATCTCGGCGACACAACGGCCGATACCGCCCGAGCCGCCGATGACCAGCGCCCCGCCAGGGAGCCCGGCGAAGTCCGCTGGACCTTGCTGCTGCGAGTTCACGCTGAGGCCGAGAACTGGATCGAGTGCCACCCGGTGGCACCGTCGGGGAGCACGCCTGTCTCCACGCCGGTCTGCACGTCGCCGTCCTTGCCCGTCGCCCGCACCCGGAGATCGTGGTCCCCCTCGTCGACCTCGAACTCGGCCCGCCACTGCACCCAGGTGTCGTCGCCCGGCACCCGGGCGAGGGTCGCGGTCGTCCACGAGCCGCCGTCGAGGGAGACCTCGACCCGCTCGATCCCGGTGTGCTGCTTCCACGCGGCGCCCGCGCACACCAGCGGTCCGGCGGGCAGGTCGGCGCCGTCGTCCGGCACGTCGATCCGCGACGAGATCTTGACGGGGCCCTGCTCGGCCCAGCCCTTGCCGGTCCAGTACGCCTCGATCGCGTCGAAGCGGGTGACTTCCATGTCGACCACCCACTTGCACGCCGACACGTAGCCGTAGAGCCCCGGCACGATGGTCCGCACCGGGAAGCCGTGCTCGACGGTGAGCGGCTCGCCGTTCATGAACACGGCCAGCATCGCGCTCCGGGAGTCGGTGAGCGCGGACAGCGGGGTGCCGCAGGTCCAGCCGTCCTCGGAGGTCTGCAGGACGGCGTCGGCGTCGTCGCTCACGCCGGCCTCCGCGAGGATCCCGGCCAGCCGTACCCCGCTCCACCACGCGTTGCCGATCAGGTCGCCGCCGACCTCGTTGGACACGCAGTTGAGGGTGATCCAGCCCTCGGTGATCTCGCGGGCGACCAGGTCGTCGTAGGTCAGCACCAGGTCGCGCTCGACCATGCCGTGGATGCGGAGCTCCCAGTCGTTCGGCCGGATGTTGGGTTTGAGGATCGCGGTGTCGATCAGGTAGAAGTCCTCGGCCGAGGTCTGCCACGGTCGTACGCCGTCGACGCCGATCTTCACCCCGCGCGGGATGACGGGCTTGGTCACCTCGTCGACCCGCAGCAGCCGGCGGTCCTTCTCGACCGTCTCCCGCTGGTTGCCCGCGAGCTTGCCGAGGATGGTCGACACCGCGGCCACTCCGCCGACCGCACCCGCGGCTACGAAGAACCCGCGCCGGCTGTGCGTCGGGTCTTCGGTCTCGTCCGCGGAGGCCTCGACGAGCTCCCAGCGGCGCAGCCACTGGGCCATCACCGCCAGCCCGATCAACCAGGTGACGAAGCCGACGAAGACCGGTACGACGTTGACGCCGGTGAAGCCGGGCTTCGCGACCACAGCGATCCCGGCGACGACAGCGAGCACGACGTAGCCCAGCACGGTGACCCACCAGCGGGTGCGGGCCACCCGGCCCAGCACGGCGAACGTGATGGCGAGGATCACGAACATCCCGAGCAGCAGCAGCGGCTTGTCGCGGGTACCGAAGGTGTCGATCGCCCACCGGGCGATCGATCCGGGCGTCAGGTCGATGACGCCCTCGGCCACCGCGACCGCCGGCGACTCGCGCACCCGGAGCAGTCCGGCCGCCAGATAGCTGGTGGCGAGACCGAGCGCACCGACGATGACGCCGGACAGCCACCACCAACTGCGGGAGGTCCTCACACCATGATTGTGACTCAGGCATGATCACCACGTGACCCCACCGCCCAACCCGGGTTCGATCCGGACCGGTATCGGCACCGATGTCCACCGCCTCGTACCCCGGGCGGCCGACGACCCGCCGTTCCGGCTGGCGGGCCTCAGCTGGCCCGACGAGAGCCACCGGCTCGACGGTCACTCCGATGCCGACGTCGCCGCTCACGCAGCCTGTGACGCGCTGCTCTCGGCGGCCGGGCTGGGCGACCTCGGCAGCAACTTCGGTACGTCGGACCCGGCCTGGGCGGGCGCCGCCGGCGTCGCGTTGCTGGGCGAGACGGTGCGTCGCGTCCGCGCCGCCGGCTTCGCGGTCGGCAACGTCTCGGTCCAGGTGATCGGCAACCGGCCGCGGCTCGGAAACCGCCGTGCGGAGGCCGAGGCGGCGCTGTCGCAAGCAGTCGGGGCGCCAGTCTCGGTGTCGGCCACGACCACCGACGGTCTCGGTCTGACCGGACGCGGCGAAGGGGTGGCTGCCATCGCCACCGCACTTGTGCACGTTCGAGCCGACTTCCTCGACGACGAGGAGACGCCGTGACGACCGAGACGCTCACGACCTACGACGGCCTCCGCCTGCACGTCACCGTCCACGGACCCTCGGACGCTCGCGTCAACGTGCTGCTGTCGCACTGCTGGACGGCCGACGAGTCCGACTGGCACTACCAGGTCTCGGACCTGCTCTCGCGCTACGGCCACCAGGTCCGGCTGATCACCTGGGACCATCGCGGTCACGGCCGCAGCGACCGGACGCCGGCACCGGACTGCACCATCCCCAACCTCGCGCGCGACCTCGGCGCGGTCGTCGAGGAGTTCACGACCGACGGTCCGCTGGTGATCGCCGGCCACTCGGTGGGCGGCATGGCGATCACGGCGATCCCGGAGGAGTGTGCGCACGTCGTACCCCGGGTCGCCGGCGTACTTCTCGTCTCCACGTCGGGCGCCGACCTGCACACGGTGACGCTGGGTCTCCCCGAGGTAGGTCCGTTCCTGCGGGACCGGCTGCCGTTCGTGCTCGCCACCCGGGCCCGGATGCTGAGCCTGTCCAGGCGACAGCGCTTCCCGCTGATCGAGAGCCGGCTCGCGCGGCGGTTCCTCTTCGGCCGGCCGCAGCAGCCGCGCGACGTCGGACACGTGGTCGACCAGCTCATCCACTGCGCGCCCGAGACCTATTCCGGGTTCTACCAGGACATGATGGCTCACGACCGGATCGGCAACCTGCACGCCTTCGACGACGTCCCCACCACGGTCCTGGTCGGCTCCCGCGACCTGCTGACGCCTCCGTCGCACGCCCGCAAGCTCTCCAACGGCATCCGGGGCGCGCGCCTGGTCGTGGCACCCGATGCCGGCCACTACCTGCCGTTCGAGCGTCGTGAGCTGGTCACCGAGGAGCTCTGCCTCCTGGTCGACCGGGCCCTGAGCCGCAGCGCCAGGGGCCGTCGCACAGCGAGCTGACTGCGCCGTTCGGAGCTCAAGCCGCGTCGACCCTGCGATGTCCGATCATCACCACGCCCTCGACGACCTTGA
The DNA here is from genome assembly GCA_963756795.1 of uncultured Actinomycetota bacterium. GTDB lineage: Bacteria > Actinomycetota > Actinomycetes > Propionibacteriales > Nocardioidaceae > Nocardioides. The sequence goes on from CAVWPK010000012.1 coordinate 500,477, forward strand.
CGGCGTAGGACGGCACCGACGCGTGGGCGTCGTCCAGGCACCGGCCCGACCGGAGGTCGAAGGCGTGCTTGTGGGCCGGCGAGGCAACGAACGGTACGTCGTCGCGCCGTCCGACGATGCCCTTGGCGATCCCGCCCGCAGCGGACCGCGCGAACGGGTCGTGGTTGCCGAGCGCGTAGACCGCGTCGTCGCCGGTCCGGAAGATGGCGATGGCTTGCCCGTGGACCAGCGCGGTGACCCCGCGATCGACCTCGAGCTCGACGATCCGGCACACCGGCTGCCACTCGTCGTCGCGCCCGGACATCCCTGCCATGGGCCGACCGTAGGTCTGCCCTGTTCACGCCCGCGTTTCGCCAGGTAACAGCCAGGAAAACTTGACCGCGGGAGGACGTCCTTGCGGCTGAGGTCGCTACGCTCCGCCCCATGGCTGCCGCCGTCGTGATCCTCGCTGCCGGGAGCGGCACCCGTGTCGGCAGCGACGTCAACAAGGTGCTGCTGCCGCTCGACGGGACGCCGGTCCTCGCGCACTCGGTGCTGACCGTGCTCGGCCTCGACGGCGTCGACCCGGTGGTGCTGGTGTGCCGGCCGGGCGAGGAGGATGTCGTGGCCGGCGCAGTCGGCCCGCATCTCGGTGGCCGCGACGTGCTGCTGGTGCCCGGCGGAGCGACCCGGCACGAGTCCGAGCAGGCCGCGCTGGCCGTCCTCGCGTCCCGGATCGAAGCTGGTGAGGTCGACGTGGTGGTCGTCCACGACGGCGCCCGCCCGCTGGCGCCGGCCGGCCTGTTCGAGCAGGTGATCGGTGTCGCGCGGGAGGCCGGCGGCGCCGTACCCACCGTGGAGCTGACGGCTCTCCTCCCCCGCGATCCCGGTGCCGCGCTGCCCGGCGGCGAGCTGGTGGGCGTCCAGACGCCGCAGGCGTTCCGAGCCGTGCCGATGCTGGACGCCTACCGTTCTGCGCGCCGCGACGGGTTCGACGGCACCGACACGGCCGCCTGCCTGGAGCGCTACCGGCCGGACGTCGCGACCGTGCCGGTGCCGGCCGGTCCGGCGAACCTCAAGATCACCTACGCCGAGGACCTGGAGGCGGCGTCGCGCGTCAGCGCGGCTCGGTGAGCGCTTCGAGGACCCGGAGGTCCTCGTCGGACGCCACCCTGCGCGCGGTGGGCGGGGCATCCACCAGCAGGACGTCGTAGGTCGACCGCAGGTCAGCAACCAGCTCGACGAAGTCGGTCCTCGGACGACCCGGGAGCGCGGCGACCACCCGCGCCGGCAGCACGAGCGGGGAGCACACGGCCACCAGCGCATCGCGGTCGACGGTCTGACCGAGCCGGCCGTCCTCGACCCGTTTGACGGTGTCGGTGACCGGGCGGACCGCCGCCACGACGGCGTCCTGCGCGACCGCGGTCCGTGCGCACTCGGCGATGAAGGCCGGCGGCGTCATCGGGCACAGCGGGTCGTGCAGCACCAACGGCCGACCGAGGTCGGCGAGCACGTGCCAGGGCACGGTCACGTCGACCAGGTCGACGTCGGCCTCACCCATCGCCCAGGCCGCGGCCGCCACCAGCGCCTCGTCGTGGATCAGCCGGTAGGGCAGCGATCCGCGGTCCTCGTCGACGACGAAACCCATCGGGCGCTGCGGCTCACCGGCCTCGTCGTCGTACGCCTCGGACTCCACGGCGACCACCGTAAGGCGTCGGAAAAGCGACGATGCCCCCGCCCGGTCGGACGGAGACATCGTGCACGTGCTTGAGGGAACTAGCTCGCAAGAACCTCGTCGAGGATGGTCTCTGCCTTGTCCTCGTTGGTGTGCTCGGCCAGCGCCAGCTCGGAGACCAGGATCTGCCGTGCCTTCGCGAGCATCCGCTTCTCGCCGGCGGACAGGCCACGGTCACGCTCGCGGCGCCAGAGATCGCGGACGACCTCGGCCACCTTCATGACGTCTCCGCTGTGGAGCTTCTCCAGGTTGGCCTTGTAGCGACGCGACCAGTTGGTGGGTTCCTCGACGTGCTCGGCACGGAGGACGCCGAACACGCGGTCCAGGCCCTCCTTGTCGACGACATCGCGGACTCCGACCAGATCCAGGTTGCAGGCGGGGACCCGGACCACCAGATCCTGCTGGGCTACGATCCGAAGGACGAGGTACTGCCGCTCCTCTCCCTTGACTGTCCGCATCTCGATGTCTTCAATAACTGCGGCCCCGTGATTGGGATAAACGACCGTTTCGCCGACGGTGAAAGTCATATGTGATGAACCCCTTCCTAGGGCTCTATCTTATCACGCCCGAGCGTCGCCCCAGAATGCGTTTGCGCAGGTCAGGACGGCAATCGCGGGCTTGACAGACGCACGGTCATGTGGTGGGGAACCTCACAGCGGCTGGGGCTCGACCCGAATCGTCACGCGACACTCACCGGACCCGGCTGCGGCGCCGGAGCCCGTGGTCAATACTGCTCGCCATGGGAGTGGACCGCGACGAGGACGCGCTTGAGGATGTCGACGTGCCCGAGGTCGAGCCCGAGCTCGAGGTCGAGCCCGAGGTCGAAGTCGAGCCCGAGGACGTCGAGATCGAAGTCGACGTCGAGGTCGACCAGGAGCCCGAGAGGACCGCCGCCCCGGGCCGGTTCGGCCGGTTGCAGTGGACCCCACTGCTCCTGGCCCAGGCCGCCCACGCCAAGCAGGCGGTCATCACCGCGTTAGCGATGGGCGGCGCAGCGGTGCTCGCGGAGCGACCGGCGCAGGAGGCTGGCGTCGTACTCCTCACCGTGCTGGTCGGTCAGACCATCCTCGGCTGGCACAACGACATCGTCGACAAGGCGCGCGACGACGCGCACCGCACGCCCCGCAAACCGATCGCGGACGGCCGCCTGGACGTCGGCGCCGCGTGGTACGCGATCGTCGTCGCCGCCCTGGTCCTGGTCCCGTTGTCGGTCACCACCGGCATCACCGCCGGCGCCATCTACCTGGTGTCGGTCTGTGTCGGCATGCTCGGCAACGTCGTCCTCCGCACCGGCTTCTTCTCCTGGGTCACCTGGGCGGTGTCGTTCGCCATGCTGCCGGCTTACCTGTCCTACGGCGGCTGGGGCGGCCAGGCGGTCGGCGAACCGCCGGAGACGGCGATCACGATCCTCGCCGGGTTGCTGGGCATCGGCGTCCACTTCATGCGCGCCGTCTGGGGCCTGGTCGCCGACCACGAGGACGGCTGGACCTACCTGCCGCTCAAGCTCGGGCTCAAGGTGGGCGCCACCCGCCTGCTCGCGATCTCGACGCTCTACACCGTCGGGATCGTCGTGGCACTGGCTGTCGTCGGCTACAACGTCGGCCTGTCCCGATGACCGCCGAACCGATCCGGCGCGCGCCGGTCGATGGATGCCCACTAGAGTGAACCCGCTCCTGGCGAGCACCTTGACCCGAGTCCTCAGATCACCTGCGGAGGCCAGCCGAATGCTCCACCGACGCCCGACCGCGACCGCTCTCGTCGCGGTGCTGCTGCCCCTGGCCGCTGCGCTGACGTCCTGCGGCTTCGACTACCCGACCGACCGCGTCAACACGATCGCCGCCGGCACCAACAACCGCGACGCCGCGGTCGACGTACTCGGCGCCCGCGTGGTGGCCTATGCCGACGGCCAGGGTCGGCTGATCGGCACGCTGGTCTACAACGACGACGACGCCGACGAGCCGGCGACGCTCGACGAGGTCGCCGGCGCCGGCGTGACCGTAGCGCCGCCGGGCGTTTCGGTCCTTCCCAACGAGCACGTCAACCTCGCTGCGGAGGACGCACCCGCGATCCCGGTCGAGGGTGACTTCGCCGCCGGTGACTTCCTCGAGCTGACCTATGTCTTCTCCACCAGCGAGTCCGTCACCCTCGAGGTGCCCGTGGTGAAGCCGTGCGGTCAGTACGCCGACATCGTGGCCCCCGGCTCCGAGCCCGGCTCGGCCGCCGAGGAAGCGGGCGAGGAGGCGGAGGACGCCGCGCACGCGGAGGAGACTGACGCCACTTACCTGTGCGAGCACCCGACCGAGAGCGCCGAAGGCGAGGAGGGCGGGCACTGAGCCCGGCCCGGCAGACCGATGACCTACCCGCTGATCCTGCTCCGCCACGGCGAGAGCGACTGGAACGCGAAGAACCTGTTCACCGGCTGGGTCGACGTACCCCTCACCGACAAGGGACGCGCCGAGGCGGTCCAAGGCGGTGAGCAGCTCGTCGGCGCGGGCCTGCTGCCGACCGTCGTCCACACCAGCCTCCAGCGGCGCGCCATCAACACGGCCGTCCTCGCGCTCGACGCCGCCGACCGGCACTGGATCCCCGTGCGGCGGTCGTGGCGGCTCAACGAGCGCCACTACGGCGCGTTGCAGGGCAAGGACAAGAAGCAGACCCTCGACGAGTACGGCGAGGAGCAGTTCATGCTCTGGCGCCGCTCGTTCGACGTACCTCCGCCGCCCCTGGCCGACGACGACGAGTTCTCGCAGGTCGGCGACCCGCGCTACGCGGACCTCGGCGAGGAGATGCCACGCACCGAGTGCCTCAAGGACGTCATCGCCCGGTTGCTTCCCTACTGGGAGTCCGGCATCGTCCCCGATCTGCGGGCCGGCCACACGGTCCTGGTCGCGGCGCACGGCAACAGCCTGCGGGCGATCGTGAAGCACCTCGACCAGGTCAGCGACGCCGACATCGCCGGGCTCAACATCCCGACCGGCATGCCCCTGGTCTACGAGCTCGACGAGGACACGCTGGCCCCGGCCACCAAGGGCGGGCGGTACCTCGACCCGGAGGCGGCCGAGGCCGCTGCCGCGGCCGTCGCCAACCAGGGCCGCTAGGACATCGCGCCGGGCTACTGCTCGGCAGCCAGCGCCGACGGGTTGTGGCCGGTGACCACGAACACCACCCGGTTGGCGATCGACACCGCGTGGTCGGCGATCCGCTCGTAGTAGCGGCCGAGCAGCGCGACGTCGACGGCCGCCTCGACGCCGTGGGACCAGTCGTCGGAGAGCAGCTCGGCGAAGCTCTGGCGACGTAGGTTGTCCATCTCCTCGTCGTCCTTGCCGAGGGCGATGGCAGCCTCGACGTCGCGGCCGGTGATCACCTCGCAGACCCGCCCGACCATGTCCTCCGCGACCACGCCCATCCGCTGGACCGTCGGCCTGATCTCGTCGGGCACCGCGATGTCCGGGACCCGCAGCCGGGCCACCTTCGCGACGTGGACGGAGAGGTCGCCCATCCGCTCGAGCTCGCTCACCATCCGGAGCGCGGCCACGATCGTCCGGAGGTCGCGGGCGACCGGCTGCTGCAGGGAGAGCAGGCTGAACGCCGAGCCCTCGACCCGTTCGCGAGCCAGGTCGATCTCGACGTCCCCGCTGATCACCTGCTCGGCGATCGCGGCATCGCCGGTCATCAGGGACTCGGTGGCAAGCCCGACTGCGGCCTCGACGCGCCGGCAGATCCCGGCAAGGTCGTCGAAGATCGAGTCGAGCTGGTCGTGGTAGGCCTCGCGCATGTGGGGAGCCTAGATCGGCGAGTTGTCCGAACGGGGGATCCGGGTGAACGAGCGATGAACTTCTCGTTTGCCCCACGTCCGCGATCCCGGCCCCGACCTGTCATCGCCGTACGATCACACCGTGGATCCGACGACTCAGGCGTTCCTCGCCGGGCTTCTCGGTTCCCTCATTGCGGGCGGCGCGGTGCTCGCCTGGCACCTCTCGGACCGCCAGCAGCACCGACAGCCCGGGGTGGAGGAGCCGTTGGTGCCGCCGGGCGTGGCGACCGTGCTCTCGGTGTTGCGGAGCAGCGCGGTGGTCGTCGACGACCACGAGGTCGTGGTCAAGGCGTCCGCGCCGGCGTTCGCGATGGGCTTCGTCCGCGGCACCAGCCTGGTCTCCGAGGAGCTCAGCACGCTGGTCCAGGAGGTACGCCGCGACGGCCAGATCCGGGAGGCGGAGCTCATCGTCAACCGTCAGTCGGGGCCCCCGCGGCACGTCAGCGCCCGGGTGGCGCCGCTCGGTTCCCGGCTGGTCCTCGCGTTGGTCGAGGACCGCACCCGGGAGCGCCGGATCGAAGCCGTACGACGCGACTTCGTCGCCAACGTCAGCCACGAGCTGAAGACCCCCGTCGGTGCGATCAAGCTGTTGGCCGAGGCCGTCCAGGACGCCGCCGACGATCCCGAGGCGGTGCACCGGTTCTCGACCCGGATGCTGACCGAGAGCGACCGGCTGACCCACCTGGTCCAGCAGGTGATCGAGCTGTCCCGGCTCCAGGGCGACGAGCCGCTCGAGTCGCCCGAGCCCGTCTATCTCGACGAGGTGGTCACCGTGGCCGTCGACACCAGCGCGATGGACGCGGCAGCCAAGGACATCAAGGTGCTCGTCGAGGACGAGCCGGGCATCGCCGTGCTCGGCAGCGAGGAGCAGGTCACCGCTGCCGTCGCCAACCTGGTCGCCAACGCCGTGCACTACTCCGACCCTGGCTCGAAGGTCCTGGTCTCGACCAGGTCCGCCGACGGGTACGTCGAGATCTCGGTGGTCGACCAGGGCATCGGCATCCCCAAGGACGAGATCGACCGGATCTTCGAGCGGTTCTACCGCGTCGACCCGGCGCGCCACCGGTCGACGGGCGGCACCGGGCTCGGGCTGTCGATCGTGAAGCACGTCGCTGCCACCCACGGTGGCGATGTCCGTGTGTGGTCGGTGGAGGGGCAGGGGTCGACGTTCACCCTCACTCTCCCGCAGCACGCGGCGTACGACGAGGAGCTGCTCATGCTCCCCGTCACCCAGACGGCCCCCGAGCCGGCGCAGGTCGCCGGCGCGGCGGATCGCCCAGAAGATCAGGAGGAACGCCCGTGACCCGGGTACTCGTCGTCGAAGACGAAGAGAGCTACAGCGACGCCCTCGCCTACATGCTCCGCAAGGAAGGCTTCGAGGTGGCGATCGCTGCCGACGGCAACGCCGCGCTCGCCGAGTTCGACCGCAACGGCGCCGACATCGTGCTGCTGGACCTGATGCTTCCCGGTATCCCCGGCACGGAGGTGTGCCGCACCATCCGGCAGACGTCGAACGTGCCGGTGATCATGGTGAGCGCCAAGGACGACGAGGTCGACAAGGTGGTCGGGCTCGAGCTCGGCGCCGACGACTACGTCACCAAGCCCTACTCCCCCCGGGAGCTGGTCGCCCGGATCCGCGCAGTGCTCCGCCGCGGAACCGACCCCGACCTGCTGCCCGACACGCTCGAGGCTGGACCGGTGCGGATGGACGTCGAGCGGCACGTGGTGACCGTTGACGGTCAGGAGCAGCGACTGCCGCTCAAGGAGTTCGAGCTCCTCGAGATGTTCCTCCGCAACCCTGGCCGGGTGCTCACCCGCGGGCAGCTCATCGACCGGGTCTGGGGCTCCGACTACGTCGGCGACACCAAGACCCTCGACGTCCACGTCAAGCGGCTGCGCGCCAAGCTCGAGCCCGAGCCGAGCGAGCCGAAGTACCTCGTCACCGTCCGCGGCCTGGGCTACAAGCTCGACGTCTGACGGTCGCTGCCGCACGTCCTGGCCGGACATGGCTGGATCTCGCCATGCGGCGTCCGAAAACCGCGCGACGAACGTCGGTGGCGCCCCGTAGCGTCGTCGTGTGACGACCCGCCCGACCACCCTCCCCCTGCTCGCCGTCGGGACCACGCTGGTGCTCTGGGCGTCGGCGTTCGTCGCGATCCGGCACCTGGCTCACGACTTCTCCGCCGGCCCACTCACCCTGGCGCGGATGGGGGTGGCGGCGGTGGCGCTCGGGTTCGTGGCGCTCCGGCACGGGCTGCCTCACCCGACCCGCCAGCAGTGGGTGTCGATCGCGGTGATCGGGGTGCTCTGGTTCTCGATCTACCACCTCGCGCTCAACCAGGGCGAGGTCTGGGTCGACGCCGGCACCGCGGCGATGCTGCTGCAGGTCTCGCCGGTGCTCGTGGCCGTGCTCGCGGTGACGTTCCTCGGCGAGCGGTTCACCGCGCCGCTGGTCCTCGGCCTGCTCGTCGCGTTCTCCGGCGTGGCGCTGATCGGACTGTCCGGCTCGACCGACAGCGACGTCGACTCCGGCAAGATGCTGCTCGGCGCCCTGCTCTGCGTGGTGTCCGCGGTCACCTACTCGGTCAGCCTGGTCCTTCAGAAGCCCCTGCTCACCGACCTGTCGGCCGTCCACGTCACCTGGCTGGCCTGCACCATCGGGGCCGCCACCTGCCTGCCGTTCGGGCCGTCCCTGGTGTCCGAGGTAGCCGACGCGCCCGCCTCGTCGCTGCTCTGGTTGGTCTACCTCGGCGTCTTCCCGACCGCGATCGCGTTCACGACGTACGCCTTCGCCTTGCGGCACATGACGGCCTCCTCGCTGGGCGTGACGACCTACCTGGTGCCGCCGCTGACCATCGTGCTGGCACTGATCTTCCTCGGTGAGACGCCGCCACCCGTGGCCTACGTCGGCGGGGCGCTCGCGCTGGTCGGCGTGGCGATCGCTCGGCGTCGGCCACCGATGCGCGACGACGAGAACCGCGAGGGGTTGCCGGGAGACGGAGTCGAGAATCCGGTCGCGGCTCCGACACCCGGATAGCGCGCGCCGGGCGCACCCGACCCCGGCGACGAGAGCGGGTCACGACCCGGCTCGGTCTTGTCAGCGGTCCCCCGGCTCGAGCCAGCCCCGGAACGCCTCCAGGTTGCGGGTCGACTCGCCCCGGGAGATCCGCCACTCCCACTCCTTGCGGATCGACGAGGCGAAGCCGAGCTCGAGGATGACGTTGAAGGACTCGTCGGAGTAGGTCAGCACCGAGCCGAGCAGCCGGTCGAGCTCGTCCGCGTTCACCATCGACAGCGGCAGCCGGGCGTCGAGGTAGATGTCGCCGTGGTGGTCGACGCCGAACGCGACGGCGTACATCCGCAGGTTGCGCTCGAGCAGCCAGCGGTAGACCCGCTCGAACTCCTCGTCCGGGCGCCGGCACACGAAGGCGTGCACACCGAGCGCGTGCTGGCCGACGTCGAGCCGCACGGGCGTCTGCTGTTTCCGCTCGCCGGGGAGGGCGAAGGTGAACACGCCCGGCTCCGGCTCGTCGTAGTCGATCTGGCTGTCGGCGAGGTGCTGTCGTACGACGTCGGAAGCCTGCTGCTGCACGGGCCTCAGCCTGCCACGGCCTCCCGCAGGAACGAATCGGCCCTCTCGTAGACCTCGAGAGTCTGCGCAGCGGTGGCGTCCCAGGAGAACAGCCGGGCCTGTGCGATCGCACCCGTGGCGAGCCGGTCGCGGTAGACGGGGTCGAGGAGGACCGGCTCGATCGCGCGCGCCCAGTCAGTCGGGTCGTGGCTGTCGACCAGCAGTCCGCTGCGGCCGTGCCGCACGACGGTCGTCAGGCCGCCGACCGCCGCCGCGACGACCGGAGAGCCGGCCGCCTGCGCCTCGACGGCGACCAGGCCGAACGACTCGTTGTAGGAGGGCACGGCGACCAGGGTGGCCGCGGCGTACCAACCCGCCAGCTCGTGCTGGGGTACCGGCGGGACGAAGCGCACCACATCGTCGATGCGCAGCTCCTCGGCGAGGTTGGCGAGTGCGGCCGGTCGCTCGAGACCGCTCCCGGAAGGACCGCCCACGATCGGCACGACCAGCCGGCGGCGCAGCTCAGGCCGCAGCCGCAACAGCTCCGCGGTCGCGTGCAGCAGCACGTCGGGGGCTTTGAGGGGCTGGATCCGACCGGCGAACAGCAGCACCAGCGCGTCTTCCGGGATGCCGTGCGCCGCCCGTGCCGCGGCCTGGTCCTGCGGCCGGAAGACGGTCTCGTCCACCCCCGGGTGCACCACCTCGACCCGGGCGGGCTCGGCGTCGTAGAGGTTGATCAGCTGTTTGGCCTCGAGGTCGGTGTTGGCGATCAGCACGTCGGCGGCCCCGACCACCTGCTCCTCCCCGATCACGCGGGAGTCCGGCTCCGGCGCGTCACCCTCGGCCAGCGCGTCGTTCTTGACCTTCGCCATGGTGTGCATCGAGTGCACGAGCGGCACACCCCAGCGGTCCCTGGCGAGAGCGCCGACCTGACCGGAGAGCCAGTAGTGGGAGTGGACGACGTCGTAGTGGCCGAGCGGCTGGGAGGCCTCCGCGCGCAGCACCTCGCGCGCAAAGACGCAGAGCTGCCCGGGCAGGTCGTCCTTGGCAAGACCCTCGAACGGTCCCGCGTGCACGTTGGTCACCTGGACTCCGTCGGCCAGCTGGACCACGGGGTCGAGCAGGCTGCTGGTCGCGCGGGTGAAGATGTCGACCTCGATGCCGCGGGCGGCCAGTCGGCGGGCGACCTCGACGACGTAGACGTTCATGCCGCCCGCATCGCCCGTGCCGGGCTGGTCGAGCGGCGACGTGTGCAGGCTGATCATCGCCATCCGGCTGATCGTCGTCACGCACGCCTCCTCGGCCCCGTCGGCCAACTGGCTCGTCGAATCGGTCCACAGCGGTGAACCATCGCGAGCCGGCGTGCATTCCCCGGACCACCTAGGGCTTTCGGACGGACCCCGCCTGGAGGCCGGTGCGGCGCAGGTCGATGGTGCCGACGTGCACCCGGTCCCCGCTGGCGACGTCTACCCAGGTCGCAGCCTCCGCGTCGGACCCTCCGCCGAGGAACTGCGGCTTGATCCGGGCACGGGCCCCGTCCGGGGTGACGCACTGCGCGACGTAGACGGTGTAGCGCCCGGCGGCGAGTCCGCCTGCCGTCCAGCGGCCCGAGACCGGGCTCCCCGGAACCGGCTTCAGCCTGCCGACGCGGTCGTCGACGCCGCCGTCGTCGTCGAACACCACCACGCAGATGTTGGACCGCTCGGCGGCGCCCTGCGGCCAGGAGACGGTTGCCACGATCGAGCCACCGTCCGGGGTGCGCGACCCGATGTCGATGACGGTTGCGACCCGGTCCTTGGCACCCGCCAGCAGCGTGTCGTCCCCACCGGTGGCCACCGCCGCAACACCGAGCGCGGCAACGCAGAGCGCCACCCCGAGCGCCTGACGATGCCGTTGCCCGAACTGCATCGCAACCCTCCCCCTCGGCTGCCTGAACCGCTTCACCAACGGAACTACGCCATGTAGTGCATCACGACCGAGGGTCGGTACGGCGATCCCTGTCGAGACCGCTACCGCATCTGACAACCGGACGTCGCTGGTGGGCATTCGCTCCCGGCAGCGCCGGGCATCGGCCGACCCGCGCAGCCGGTCACCGAAGCGCGCGGTCGAGCGCCGCCTCGACGTGGAGCGTCGTGCACGGGAAGACCGGCAGGTCGGAGTCGGCCTGCTTCACCAGCAGCTCGAGCTCCGAGCAGCCGAGGATCACGCCGCCGGCGCCCGCGTCCCACAGCTCGTCGATGAGCGAGACGACGTACTTCCGGGAGTCGTCGACGACCCTCCCGTGCACGAGCTCGTCGTAGATGATCCGGTTGATCTCGTCGTGGTGCTTGGCCGCCGGGGTGAGGACCTCGAGCCCGTGCCGCGCGATCCGGTCGGTGAAGAAGGTCCGGGTCATCGCGAACCGGGTGCCGATCAGCGCCAGCACCTCCACGCTTTGCTCCTGGGCCGCCTCCGCGACCATGTCGGCGAGGTGCAGCAACGGGATGTCGATGGCCGCCTCGACCTGCTCCGCGACCCTGTGGAACGTCGTCGTGCAGAGCAGCAAGAAGTCCGCCCCAGCGCGCTCGACCGATTGCGCGGCCGCCGCCAGGAGGGTGGCGACGCCGTCCCAGTCCTCGGCTTCCTGGAGCGCCGTGATCTCGGCGAACTCGACGGAGGCCAGCACCGTCTTCGCGGAGTGGAGACCGCCCAGTCGCGCCTCGACACCCCGGTTCAACAGGTCGTAGTAGGCCGCGCTGCTCTCCCAGCTCATGCCCCCGACGAGTCCGATCGTCTGCATCCGCGCAGTCTCCCACGGTCCGTCCCGCTCGTGCGCGAGGTGGCGCGATGTCGGGGTCAAGATCGCCGTCGAACACCTCTGCGGACGCTGCGCGCGACGAGTGCGACGACGGGCCGGCCAGCTCACCGCCCCCGGGTGGGCGGCGGGGGTCGTCACCCACTTGCCCGCCGCCTCGCCGATGTGAGAGTGACGGCGCCCCGCCGATAGTCTGGTCGGCGGCCCGAATCCGGAGCCATGTACCCCGAACGAGAGCGACGCCGTACTCCCCATGTCCGTAACCCGACGAACCGACCTGCGCAACGTCGCCATCGTGGCGCACGTCGACCACGGCAAGACCACGTTGGTCGACGCGATGCTCCACCAGGCCGGAGCGTTCACCGCGCACCAGGCCGAGGGCGTCGCCGATCGGGTCATGGACTCCGGCGACCTCGAGCGGGAGAAGGGCATCACCATCCTGGCGAAGAACACCGCGGTGCACTACCGCGGCCCTTCGGCCCAGGAGCTCGCCGACGGCGACATGACGATCAACATCATCGACACCCCCGGCCACGCCGACTTCGGCGGCGAGGTCGAGCGCGGCCTGTCCATGGTCGACGGCATCGTGCTGCTCGTCGACGCGTCCGAGGGACCGCTCCCGCAGACCCGGTTCGTGCTGCGCAAGGCACTCAACGCCGACATGCCCGTGATCCTGGTCGTCAACAAGACCGACCGTGGCGACGCCCGGATCGACGAGGTCGTCGACGAGACCTACGAGCTGTTCATGGACCTGCTCGACGAGAACCACAGCCAGGACGCACTGGACTTCCCCGTCGTGTTCGCGTCCGGCAAGGCCGGCATCGCATCACTGGAGAAGCCCGAGAACGGCACCCTTCCCAAGGGCGGCGACCTCGAGCCGCTGTTCCGGACCATCCTCGAGAACATCCCGGCACCGGAGTACGACGACACGGCGCCGCTGCAGGCGCACGTCACCAACCTCGACGCCTCCCCGTTCCTCGGTCGGCTGGCGCTGCTGCGGATCAAGCACGGCAACCTGAAGAAGGGTCAGCAGGTCGCGTGGATGAGGCGCGACGGCGAGGTCAAGAACGTCAAGATCACCGAGCTGCTGGTCACCGAGGGCCTCGAGCGCAAGCCCGGCGAGTCCGCCGGCCCGGGTGACATCGTCGCCGTCGCCGGCATCCCCGACATCACCATCGGCGAGACCCTGGCCGACCCCGAGAACCCGGTCGCGCTGCCGCTGATCCACGTCGACGAGCCGGCGATCTCGATGACCATCGGCACCAACACCAGCCCCCTGGTCGGCAAGGGCGGCAAGGGCCACAAGGTCACCGCCCGGCTGGTCAAGGACCGCCTCGACCAGGAACTGGTCGGCAACGTGTCGCTGCGCGTGCTCACGACCGAGCGTCCCGACGCCTGGGAGGTACAGGGTCGCGGCGAGCTGGCACTGGCGATCCTGGTCGAGCAGATGCGGCGCGAGGGCTACGAGCTCACCGTCGGCAAGCCGCAGGTCGTGACCAGGGAGATCGACGGCAAGGTGCACGAGCCGTTCGAGCGGCTCACCATCGACGCTCCGGAGGAGTTCCTCGGCACGATCACCGAGCTGCTCGCCAACCGGAAGGGCCGGATGGAGGGCATGACCAACCACGGCACCGGCTGGGTGCGGATGGACTTCGTGGTGCCGGCCCGGGGCCTGATCGGCTTCCGCACCGACTTCCTCACCGAGACCCGCGGCACCGGCATCGCCCACCACATCTCCGAGGGCTACTTCCCGTGGGCGGGCGAGATCCGCTCGCGGGCGTCGGGGTCGCTGGTCGCCGACCGCTCAGGGGTGGCGACGGCGTACGCCATGACCTCGCTGCAGGAGCGCGGCATCCTCTTCGTCGAGCCCGCGACCGAGGTCTACGAAGGCATGATCGTCGGCGAGAACTCCCGCGCAGACGACATGGACGTCAACATCACCAAGGAGAAGCAGCAGACCAACATCCGGTCCGCGACCTCCGACAACTTCGAGAAGCTGATCCCGCCGCGGCGGCTCTCGCTGGAGCAGTGCCTCGAGTTCTGCCGCGAGGACGAGTGCGTGGAGATCACGCCCGAGACGGTGCGGATCCGCAAGCTCGTGCTCGACCAGAACGAGCGCGCGAAGATCACCAGCCGCGCACGCAAGGCGGGCAAGTGACCTTCTCACCGGCGTTCCTGGTCCGGAGGAGCGCCTGACCAGGTCGCCCCTAGGCTTTCGCGGGTGACTGACGAGCAGGAACTCATCGTCCACCGTGATCGGCTCGGCCCCGGCGTGGTCGAGGTGACCTTCAACCGGCCACACCGGCGCAACGCGTTCACCCGGGCGATGTACGGCGACCTCCGGTCGCTGTGCGAGGACCTGCGCGACGATCGATCCGTGGGTGTGCTCGTGCTGCGGGGCTCCGGCGGCCAGGCATTCGCTGCCGGCAACGAGATCTCCGACTTCCTCCACACCGACGTCGTGGCCTACGAGACCTGGATCCGCGAGCTGCTCGCTGAGCTGTTCGCGCTGCCGCAGGTCACGATCGCCGCGGTCGACGGCGTGTGCGTCGGCGGCGGGCTCGCAGTGGCGACGCACTGCGACCTGCGGATCGCGACTGCGGCCAGCCGGTTCGGCTATCCGATCGCCCGCACCCTCGGCAACGCGCTGTCGGCGTCGATCGTCTACCGCTGCGCTGCGACCTTCGGCGAGCCGCTGACCCGGGAGATGCTGCTGGCCTCCCGCCTGGTCGGCGCCGACCGGGCGTACGGCGTCGGCGCGCTCGTGTCGTGCGTCGACGACGCCGCGGCGCTGGACGCCGAGCTGGCCGCACTGGTCGACGGCATCAGCCAGGCCTCGCGGGTGACCCTCCGGGTGACGAAGGAGCAGCTGCACCATCGCGCTCTGCTCACCGAGGCGCCGGCCGAGGACGAGGACGCCGTGCTCACCGAGGTCTACGACGGCACGGACTTCAAGGAGGGCGTGCGGGCGTTCCTCGCCAAGGAGAAGCCGGCGTTCGGGCGCGGCTAGCTGTCGCCCGGCAGGATCCCCCGCAGCACCTCGTCCCGCCGGTCGCTGACCACCACCGCGGCGATCGCACCCCCGATCGCACCGAAGAGGTGGCCCTGCCACGAGATCCCCGGCTGCCCGGGCAGCACGCCCCAGAGCACGCCGCCGTAGATGAACAGCACCAGGACGCCCAGGGCGATCTCCCAGAACCGGCGGTTGACCACGCCGCGAACCACGACATAGACCAGGAAGCCGAAGACCAGCCCGGAGGCACCGATGTGGTTGGTGTTGCTACCGGCCACCAGCCACACGCCGACCCCGCCGACCACCCAGATCACCGCGGTCGCCGCGAGTCCGCGGAGCAGGCCGGCGGCCAGGGCGAGGAAGCCGAGCACCAGCAGCGGCCCGCTGTTGGCCGACAGGTGATCCCACCCACCGTGCAGCAGCGGCGCGAACAGGATGCCGAGCAGGCCCTCGTCCGACCGGGGCTGGACGCCGTACTGGTCGAGCCGGTTGTCCACCGCCACGTCGACGATCTCGATCACCCACAGCAGCGCCGTGAAACCGACGACGACGACGGCCGCCTGCTGCCAGGACGGTATCTCCCGGCCCCTGATCTCCATGCCCTCAGTGTGGCGGGTCGGACCTGGTCACGCCCACTGAATGACCCAGTACTGCACCCCGAAGGGCGCGCCGTCGTAGGCCACCTCCGCGGTCTGCGCCGGCGTGAGCAGCTCTGCGAGCCTCCGGATGCCGGCCACGTCAGCCCACATCTCCTCGGCCAGCTGCTCGTCGAGCGTGGCCAGCGCACCGGGGAGCGGCTCGAGCAGCGCGCGACGTAGGTCGTCGTCATAGACCTCGGCCCGTTCGTCGAAGTGACCGGGCGCCTTGGGCGTGCGCTTTGCCGAGCCGCTGCCGACCACCAGGACACCGGTCGCGCCGTCCGCGCCAGCCGCCACCTCCGCCGTACCGGCCTGGTCCAGCAGGGATCGGGCGACCCGCAGCCCGGCGCCGTCTGCCAGCACCCGGACCCGCGGCCCCAGTGCGGCGACCGCGGCGCTGCAGGCCGTGCGCAGGTCGGTGACCGGGTCGTCGAGCGAGGAGTACGACGGCAGCAGTGCGGGCGCGCCCGGCACCAGCGCGATCCTCATGTGAGCCCCCGGATCGCGCGCCGCGGCGGTCGGCGCCCGGCGATGGACCACACCATGTCGACGACCTGGCGGGTCTCGACCACCTCGTGCACCCGGTAGATGCGCGCTCCGGCCTGCGCGCACACCGCCGTCGCCGCCAACGTGCCGATCAGCCGCTCGCCGACCGGCAGGTCGAGGGTCTCGCCCACGAAGTCCTTGTTGGACAGGGACACCAGCACCGGCCAGCCGGTGTCGACCATCTCGCCCAGCCGTCGGGTGATCTCGAGGGAGTGGAAGGTGTTCTTGCCGAAGTCGTGCGCCGGGTCGATGACGATCGACTCGCGAGCCACACCGGCCGCCAGCGCCCGCTCGGCGTAGCGGACGGTGTCGTCGATCGCGGCCGCGACCACGTCGTCGTACTCGATCCGGTGGGGGCGGGTCCGCGGCGTCACTCCGCCGGTATGGGTGCACACGAGCGCGGCGCCGTACTCAGCCGCGACGTCGACGAGCTCCGGGTCCGCGCCGCCCCACGCGTCGTTGAGCAGGTCGGCCCCCGCCTCGCAGGCGGCCGCGCCGACCTCGGCGCGCCAGGTGTCGACCGAGATCACGAGCGAGGGGTAGTCCGCCCGCAACCCGGCCACGAAGTCGACGACCCGCCCTTTCTCGTCGGCCGCCGAGATCTCCTCACCCGGCGCTGCCTTGATGCCCCCGATGTCGACGATCTCGGCTCCCTGCGCGACCACCGTGGCGACCCGCTCGAAGGCCGCCTGCTCCGACCAGGTCGCGCCCTGGTCGTAGAACGAGTCGGGCGTGCGGTTGACGATCGCCATCATCAAGGTGGCGTCGTCGGAGAAGGTCTGGCGACCGAGCTTCAACATCGCGGGCTTCACCATCGAGGCTCCACCATCACAGGACCGTCTCGGCCGGCGGTCGTTCCAGCGTCTCGACGACGCGGTCGAGCGGCACCGGGCCCGGCAGGAACTGCCGCAGGATCGCCGAGTCGGCTGTTGGCTGCGCGGGCCGACTCGGCGCATCCTCGGCGCTCGTTCGCGCCGACTCGACGCGCGACCTCACCGCCGCGAAGAGCTGGACGGCCATCGCCCCGAGGTCGAGCAGCGGTTGGTGGCCGTGGGCGCGGCTCCCGAGGTCGACCTGGGCGATCGCGGCCTGGCCGTGCGCGGCCACCGTGTCGATGAGGGCCGCCAGCTCGACGGCATAGCCGGTCGGGACCGACAGTGCGGCGAACAGCGAGCGCCGGACTGCCCACTCGCCGGCGAGCGGCTGCACCAGGTCCTGCAGTTGTGGGTAGAGCAACGAGATGAGCGGCCGCGCGACCAGTTCGGTGACCCGGCCACCGTCCAGCGGTCCGGTCTCACCGGGCCGCTCGTAGAAGCCCTTGACCAGCTGCACGTCCGGCCAGGTCAGCAGCGGACCGAGCAGCCCGGGCACGAAGTGGGTGTCCCAGTCGGTGAGGTCGGCGTCCATGAAGACCACCAGGTCGCCGCTGGTCACGAACAGCGACTTCCACATCGCCTCGCCCTTGCCGGGGTGGGTGCCGAGGTCGGGACGGATCTCCGAGGACCGGTGCACGTCCGCGCCGGCGGAGACGGCTGCGTCGTACGTCCCGTCGGTCGAGTCGCTGTCGATGACGACCACCTCGTCGACGAGTGCGACCGTCTCGACGAGCCGCTCGCGAACCCGCCCCACGACGTCGCCGATCGTGCCGACCTCATTGCGCGCAGGTACGACGAGGCTCACCCGGGTCCCGCCCTTGGCGTCGAGAAGGCCGCCGACCGACCAGTCGTCCCAGTGCGCGGTCCGGATGCCGCTCACGAGCATCCCGGGGAATCGGCGGGCATGGCCGCGACCCTACCCACCGTCCGCCCGGGCCGCGGAAGTGCGCCATTGCAGCAGAACCGAGGACGTTTCGGCGAGGACGAGGCACACTGGGGCCGTCGGGAACAACGACCGGGAAACTCTCAGGAGAAAGTCCGAGGATCCAGATGCGAGCTCTCCGCAGATGGATGAGGAAGGTCCGGTGCCGGGCCAAGTACGGTCCGGCGTGCCCGCACGGCGGTCACTACGGCGGCAAGCGCCGCAACTCCCTCACCGCTGCGCACACCCACGTGCACAAGTCGCCCGATGAGGAGAGCGACTCCAAGGACCACCAGGCCCCGGGTCATCGCGCCGAGAACCGCACGATCGACCCGACGAGGGCGGACGCATAGTGACGTCGTCCCATCGGGCTCGTCATCAGGTCGGCGTCACCCGGGTCCCGCATGTTGCCGAGCTCGACCAGAACGGTCGGGATGTCGGCCAAGTTGAGGGTGCCGAGGTCGCCGCGTACGTCGACCCCGTCGCTGCCGGCGTACGTCGATGGCGCGAAGCCCTCCTCGACCAGGACGTCGCGGACCACCTCGGCCAGCTCGAGCGACGGGGCAGCGATGTCGGTCGTCCATGGCGCGACCGCGGCTGGGGCGATCACGTGGAATCCGTGGGCACCCGTCACCAACGACCCGTCCGCGTGGATGCTGACCTTCAGGTCGGCGGTCGGTCCGGGGCCGCCGGGGTTGCCGGCGCGGCCGCGCTCGTCGACGCACGGGCCCCACGCGGCCACCGAGTTGGAAGTCCTCGTCAACCCGACCCGGGCTCCGAGCCGGAGCAGGATCCGCCGGGCAGCACGTGCCACCTCCCAGGTGAAGGTCGCCTCGGGATAGCCGCTGTCGGTCGCCGTACCCGTGGTGTTGCACGGCTTGGTGAAACCGCCGGCGTCGACGGGAGCGTTCACCTCGGCCGGGAAGGCGGCGTTGCCCAGCTGGTGGCCCGGATCCAGTACGACGACCAGGCCCGCGAGCGGCCGCTCCGGGTCGACGTCCGGAGCGGGCACCGTCGTCCGGCGAGTGGGCCCTGCGTCACCCGGCTGGGCCGACCGCGACGTCGCCCGTCCGGACTGGCCGGAGTCGCCGGCCCGGTCGTCACACCCCGCCCCGAGCAGCAGCACGAGCGTGGGCGCGATCACCGCACCGAGGATTCGCCGAGGAAGCAGTGGGGCGAGGAGCATAGGGCCCTGAGCCTAGGCTGTCCGGCCCGCGGCGTCCGTTCCCACAGGGTCGGTACTCCCGTCCGCCGGTCTAGACCAGAAGGTGCGCGGGAGATAACGGTTGCTGTTTCAGGTCGTTGGTCCTGCATACCGAGGCTGGGGAACTCGGAACATGCGCCGCGGCGCTCCCCTGCGATGGATATGACGGCTGAGGTGATCTCGTGACACTGGCGATCGGGCACTCTGCCGCATCGCGCTACGAGTGTGCTGTCGGCGCCGTCGAGCCGCTCGCTGCGGCTCGTGCCGTTCTTCCTCGTCCTTCTCGACGTCGTGGTGATCGCCGCCGGCTCCGGGCTCGCGTCGTTCATCGACAGCAGCATGCCGATGTTCGACGCCGACGCCGCTGACAACCTGGCCAGTCGGACGATGGGCCCGGTGCTGACGCTCGGCTGGGTCCTTGTCATCGCGCTCGGCGGCGGCTACCGCAAGCAGGTGCTCGGCGGCGGCAGTGATGAGTACAAGCGGGTGCTCAACGCCACCCTCGCCTACACCGGTCTGCTGGCCCTGATCCTGCTCGTCGCCGAGGCCGACGTCTCTCGTGGATTCTTCCTCCTGCTCTTCGTCCTCGGGCTGCCGAGCCTGCTTCTTTCTCGCTGGGGCGCTCGGAACCTGCTCCACCGTGCGCGCAGTGCCGGCCACCTCGGTCTACCTGTGCTCATCGCCGGGTCCCCCGAGCACGTCGACGAGATTCACGGCGTACTCGACCGCTCGCGGTGGCTGGGCTATCGAGTGGTCGGCGCGGTGACGCCGCCCGGCGACGCGAGCCACACCGTCGGCGGCGTGCCGGTCGTCGGCACCACCGACGATCTCTCGACCGCCGCCCTGCAGGCCGACGCACAGCTCATCTTGTTCGCCGGCGGCTCGTCGACCTCGGCGCAGGATCTCCAGGAGAAGGTCTGGCAGGTCGAGGAGCGAGGAATCGGTGTCGTCGTGGCGCAGAGCGCCACCGGCATCATCATGAGCGACCGCGCGTCGTTCCGGCCGGTCGGTGGCCTCCCCCTGATGCACCTCGGTGCGCCGGCCTGGGCGCAGGCGACCCGCATCGGCAAGCGCACCTTCGACGTCGTCGGCGCGACGACCCTCCTGGTCGCCTTCAGCCCGCTGTTCCTCTTCATCGCCCTGCGGATCAAGCTGCACGACCGCGGCCAGGTGTTCTTCCAGCAGTCACGGGTCGGCCGGCAGGGCGTGCCGTTCCGCTGCGCCAAGTTCCGCACCATGGTCCCGAACGCCGAGGAGCTGCTCGCCGCACTCCACGCAGAGACGGGCTACGACGGCGGCCTGTTCAAGATGGAGGCCGACCCGCGGATCACCAAGCCGGGTCGGTGGCTGCGTCGCTTCTCCTTCGACGAGCTCCCCCAGCTGTGGAACGTCGTACGCGGCGACATGAGCCTGGTCGGCCCCCGGCCGCCACTCCCCCACGAGGTGGCGCGCTACGACGTCGCCGCGCGCCGCCGCCTCCATGTGCGCCCCGGCATGACCGGTCTCTGGCAGGTCTCCGGCCGCTCGGACCTCTCCTGGGAGCACGCCATCCGGCTCGACCTCTACTACGTCGACCACTGGTCGATGCTCCAGGACCTGCACATCCTGTGGCGCACCCTCGGCGTCGTCATCCTCGGCCGGGGCGCCTACTAGCCGAAGTGTCACGGTTGGCTGGCCGAAGTGTCACGGTTGGCTGGCCGAAGTGTCACCGTTGGCTGGCCGAAGTGTCACGGTTGGCTGGCCGAAGTGTCACGGTTGGCTGGCCGAAGTGTCACACCTCGCGGCACCAACACCGACACCTCGCGGCACCAACACCGACACCTCGCGGGGGGTTCACTCGTAGCCGAGCACTGACTTCCGCTTTTCGCCCCAGGCCAGCGCGGACGCGATCGCGTCGTCCAGGGAAGCCTCGGTCCGCCAGTCCAGCAGTTCGGCGGCCTTCTCTGCGTTGGCGAACGCGCCGACGGCGTCACCCGGCCGGGGTGGCGCCTCGGTCACCGGTACCGGCTTGCCGACCACACGCTCGACGGCCGCGATCAGCTCCTTGACAGTGACGCCGTCGCCGCCGCCGAGGTTCAGGTAGGAGTACGGCGCACCCTCGGCCGCGATCACGTCGTCGAACCTCTCGACTGCGCGGACGTGCGCCTTCGCCAGGTCCCACGCGTGGATGTAGTCACGGATGCCGGTCCCGTCGCGGGTCGGCAGGTCGGTGCCGGTGATGGTGAACGAGTCGCGGTAGCCCAGCGCGGTCTGCGCGAGCAGCGGTACGACGTGCGTTGCGTCCTTGACGTGGTAGCCCGTCTCGAGCTCCGGGTCGGTCCCGATCGGGTTGAAGTAGCGCAGGATGATCGCCCGCAGGCTGGTGGCCCGGGCGATGTCCTCCAGGCACATCTCCATCATCCGCTTGGTGCGGGCGTAGGGCGACGTCGGCTCGACGGGATCGGTCTCCCGGACCTCGAAGGCCGGCTGCAGCGCATAGAGCGACGCCGTCGACGAGAAGAGGATCCGCGGCTTGCCGAGCTGCTCGAGCTGGTCGAAGAGCTCCAGCGACTTCGCGACGTTGTCGCGGTAGTACTCGTAGGGCAGCTCGACGGACTCCGGTACGACGATCCGCGCCGCCATGTGAATGGTGGCCTCGATCTCGGGGTGCTCCTCGACGATCCGGCTCAACAGCGCCCGGTCTGAGATGTCGCCCTCGTAGAAGGTCCGGTTCTCGGTGAACTTGCGGGGCCCGACGAGCAGCGAGTCGAGCAGCACCGGGGTGTGCCCCGCCTGCTCGAGCGCTTTCGAGGTGACCGAGCCGAGGTAGCCGGCGCCGCCGGTGACGAGAACCTTCATGGAGCGAGAGCCTAGTAGGGAGTGTCACACCATCCGGTCGCGGAGCAGCCCCAGCAGGTAGTCGCCGTACCCGCTCGCCGTCAGGTTCTCCCCGAGCCGAGCCAGCTGGGCGTCGTCGATGTAGCCCATCCGCCAGGCCACCTCCTCCGGTGCGGCGACCTTGGTCCCCTGCCGCACCTCGAGGGTGCGCACGTAGTTGCCCGCGTCATTGAGGGCCTCGAAGGTGCCGGAGTCCAGCCACGCGGAGCCGCGGGGCAGCACCTCGACCGTCAGTCGGCCCTCCTCGAGGTAGCCGATGTTGAGGTCGGTGACCTCCAGCTCGCCGCGCGGGGACGGCGTCAGCGCCTTCGCCCGCTCGACGACGTCGGGTCCGTAGAAGTAGAGGCCGGGTACGGCGAGGTTGCTGCGCGGCCGCTCGGGCTTCTCCACGAGTGCGAGAGGGCGCCCGTCGGCGTCGAGCTCCACCACCCCGTAGCTCTCCGGGTTGGCCACGGGATAGGCGAAGACCGCGGCGCCGTCGACGTCGTCGAACTGACGCAGCCGTCCGCCCAGGCCGGGTCCGTAGAGGATGTTGTCACCGAGGATCAGCGCCGACGACCCGCCGGCGATGTGTCGCTCGCCGATGACGAACGCCTGGGCCGGCCCGTCGGGTGACTCTTGGACGGCATAGGTCACGTCGATCCCGAACTGGGTGCCGTCACCGAGCAGCCGCCGGAACTGGTCCGCCTCGTGCGGGGTCGTGATGACGAGGATCTGCCGGATCCCCGCCAGCATCAGCGTCGACAACGGGTAGTAGATCATCGGCTTGTCGTAGATCGGCAGCAGCTGCTTGCTGACCGCCCTGGTGATCGGCGACAACCGGTTGCCGGTGCCGCCGGCCAGGATGATCCCCCGCATCCAACTAGCATGCCGCATGTGGCTCAACGCATCCTGGTGACCGGCGGTGCCGGCTTCATCGGCTGCAACCTCGTGCGTCATCTGGTCACCCACACCGACGCGACGGTGACCGTGCTGGACAAGCTGACGTACGCCGCCAGCCCAGCCGCGCTGGAAGATCTCACCGGGGCGCGAGTCAGCCTGGTCGTGGGCGACGTGGCGGACGCGACCGCCGTCGACCCGCTCGTCGCCGAGCACGACGCCGTCGTGCACCTCGCTGCGGAGTCCCACAACGACAACGCGCTTCGCGACCCGACCCCGTTCGTCCAGACCAACCTGGTCGGCACGTTCACCGTCCTCGAGGCGGCGCGCAAGGCCGACGTACGGCTGCACCACGTCACCACCGACGAGGTGTACGGCGACCTCGCGCTCGACGACCCCCAGCGGTTCACCGAGGACACGGCCTACCGGCCGAGCAGCCCCTACGCGGCCTCGAAGGCGGGCTCGGACCACCTGGTGCGGGCGTGGGTCCGCAGCTTCGGGGTGCGGGCGACGATCTCGGGCTGCTCCAACAACTACGGGCCGTGGCAGCACGTCGAGAAGTTCATCCCGCGTCAGGTCACCAACGTCCTCGTCGGCCGCCGACCGCGGATCTACGGCACCGGCACGCACGTCCGCGACTGGATCCATGTCGACGACCACAGTGCGGCCGTGGCCACGATCCTGGAACGCGGCCGGATCGGTGAGACCTACCTGATCGGGGCCGACGGGGAGCGCTCGAACCTCGAGGCGGTGCGGATGATCCTGCGACTGATGGGCCGCGACGAGGACGACTTCGACCACGTCGCCGATCGCGCCGGACACGACCTGCGCTATGCCATCGACGCGACCCGCCTGCGCGACGAGCTCGGCTGGGCACCGTCGTACGGCGACTTCGAGGCCGGTCTCGCGCAGACCGTGGCGTGGTACACCGACCACCAGGACTGGTGGCGTCCCGACAAGGAGCGGACCGAGGCGGCGTACGCCGCCAAGGGTCAGTGACTCAGCTGACCTCGACCCGCCCGTAGTCGTCATCGAGCCGGCAGATGTCGTCCTCGCCGGTGTAGGTGCCGTGCTGCACCTCGATGATGATCAGCGGCTCGTCGTGCTCGTTGGCGATCCGGTGCGGTTCGCCGACCGCGACGTTGACGGAGTCCGCGACGTAGAGCACCCGGACGTCGTCGTCGATCACGCAGGTCGCGATGCCGGAGACGACGGTCCAGTGCTCGGCCCGGTGCGCGTGGGTCTGGTAGGACAGCCGGGCGCCGGGTTCGACGACGATCCGCTTCACCTTGAAGCCGTCGCCTTCGTCCAGCACCTGCCACGAGCCCCACGGTCGAATTGCGCTGTCACCGATCACGTCTTGTCCCTCCCTGTGTCCCTTGACCCGCCGGCGCCCCCCAGCCCGTCGGCGTCTGTGACGTCAACGAACGCCGAGCCGTCGAGGGTACGGACGAGCAGACGGAAAGTTTCTCAGGCGCGATCACCGGCGCCGTAGACCAGCAAGTGCCGGCCTGACGTCGGCCAGGTAGACCAGCGAGGCAACCGTCATCGCCAGGTTGACGATCGTCAGCGGCAACGGCAGCAGCTGGAGCAGCACCGCGACGCCGAGCAGGATGCACCAGGTCGGCTTGTTGAGCTTGCCGGCCGCGAGGTAGGCCTCCGCCGAGTAGAGCAGCGCGTTGGCGAACGCGAAGATCTTGATCACGAGCAGCACGAAGAACACGGCCAGCTGCACATAGCCCTCGAACACGAACACATCCATGGTGCGCTGATCCTATCGGTGCCTCGGGTTTCGAGGCTCGCCGCGCTCGCAACTCAACCAGCGGGGTGAAAATGGGCAAAGTGGGAACGAGGCCCCGAGGGGGTTCACCCCTCGGAGCCTCGTCGACGTGGAGCCTCAGCTCAGTTGGCAGCAGCCTTCTTGGCCGAGGACTTCTTGGCGGCGGTCTTCTTGGCCGGAGCCTTCTTGGCGGGCGTCTTCTTGGCCGGCGCCTTCTTGGCCACGGAGCCGGGGACCGAGGCCGGGGCCTTCACCGAGTCGCCCTTGCGGAGCTTGGTGACGACGCTCTCGCCGCGCTTGGCGAGGTCGGCGTAGGTGCCGGTCACGGTCGCGACGTTCTCGTCGTACTGCTTCTTGACGGTCGTCTGGACCTTGGTCGGCAGCGCCTTGGCGTCGGCCTGGAGCTCGGAGAGCCTGGTCTCGAACTTCGCGCGGGTGTCGTTGAGCTGAGCGGCGGCCTTGTCCTGCAGGTTCTTGGGCTGCGGAACCTCGAACTCCTTGACGGACTTCTGGACGTCGGCGACGCGAGCGTTGACCTTGGTCTGGACCTCGGCGACGTAGACCTTGACCTTCTCGACGGCCAGGTCGGTGACGCCGACGCCGGCGTAGAGCGGCTTGGCGGCAACCTCAGGGACCTCGGGGAGGTCGATCGACTTCAGGTCCACCTTCGGGACCTCGAACTTCGGGAGCTCGAATTTCGGCATGGTGAGATACACCCTTCGTTTGGTGTTGCGGGTTGGTGGTTTTTTCAGAGCGGGGCGGTCGTCGCGTCGGACACACTGGACTCGCCGGCATCGACGGGTGCGGGCACCGCGTCGGAGTCGTTGAGCGCCAGGAACGACGCGTAGACATCGAGGAGCGACTGCTTCTGTCGCTCGGTGAGGCCGGTATCGCCGAGTACGGCGAGCTCGACCGACCCACCTACGCCGTCGTCCGGGCTGAGAATGCCAGCCCGGATGTAGAGCTGCTCCGCGGAGATCCGGAGCGCCTTGGCGATCTGCTGCAGCACCTCGGCGGAGGGCTTGCGAAGACCGCGCTCGATCTGGCTCAGGTAAGGATTCGAGACGCCGGCCTGCTCGGCGAGCTGCCGCAGGGAGAGGCGAGACTGCGTGCGCTGCTCCTTGAGGTATTCACCCAGAGCACCGACCGTCTCGGTCACCTTTACCTTCACCATGCCGCCCAGTGTGCTAGCAATAGTTAGCATTTTGCAAGCTGGGGCAACGTGAACTGGTTCACACCGGTTCCCGCGCCGGTCGACGAGGTCGCTCCGGGGACCGCCACGAGACCAGAGCCCAAGGCAATTCCTAGTGTCTTGCGTGGGTTTGGCAAGATACGGCGTGTGTCGCGCCCCCCTCTCCCCCAGCACTGCCCGTCGCCGCGGGAGCTGGACGACCTCGAGCTGCTGTCGGTCGGGGCGATGGCGCCGACGCTCGGGTTCAACGAACCGGGCAGCCCGGTCACCCTCGCCCTTCCTGACGAGCGGGCGTCGGAGGTCGCCGCCGGCGGCTCGGTCGAGCTGGTCGACCCGGAGGGCCTGCCCCTGGCCACGGTCACCGGCCGTGGGTCGGGCTGGTCGGTCCGGCCGCTGACCCACGCGCAGTACGGCCCGTTCCGCCGCCTCTACCTACGTCCGGCCGACGTCCGGCAGCGGTACGCCGGCCGCACCTTCGTCACCGTCACCGATGCGACCAGCGACGAGCAGCTCGCCCAGCTCAAGGGGCTGGGCGCCATCACCCTGCTGGCCCTCGTCGGTCGGGGCACCCCCGCGCTGTCCCCCGTCGGTCTGCTCCGGGCCACGCTGCGCGTGGCCCGCCTGGTCGCCGAGGACGGTCCCGCGGCCGACGTGGTCGCCGTACCCCTCGCCGCGCACGGCGACGTCGCGGCGGACGCGACCCTGCGCGCACAAGTGATCGCCAACTACGCCGGACCGGATCGCGTCGTTGACCTCGCTCCCGGCGGGGTGCCCACCGCCGCCGTCGCCGACATCGTCCGCGCCGACCGGCCCACGCCGGACGAGCAAGGTCTGGTTCTCTTCTTCACCGGCCTCTCCGGGAGCGGCAAGTCGACCCTCGCCCAGGCGCTGATGGACCGCCTGCTCGAGCGCGGTGGGCGGTCCCTGACCAGCCTCGACGGCGACGTCGTCCGCCGGAACCTGTCGGCCGGGCTGACCTTCTCCAAGGAGGACCGGGAGACCAACATCCGCCGGATCGGCTGGGTCGCCGCCGAGGTCGCGCGGCACGGCGGTGTCGCGGTCTGCAGCCCGATCGCCCCGTTCGACGACACCCGCCAGCAGGTGCGGCAGTACGTCGCCGACGCCGGCGGCGCGTTCTTCCTGGTCCACGTCGCGACGCCGCTCGAGGAGTGCGAGCGTCGTGACCGGAAGGGCCTCTACGCCAAGGCACGCCGCGGCGAGATCCCGGAGTTCACCGGCATCTCCTCGCCCTACGAGGAGCCCCACGACGCCGACGTACGCGTGGACACCACCGGCCGCTCGATCGACGAGGCGCTGGACGACGTACTCGTCGCGCTCCGCGACGCGGGCTACCTCAACCTGGTCGATGACGCCGCCCCGACGGCCGGCCGGACCGAGCCGGCGCCTGCGGTGGTCGAGATGCGGCCCGCGCCGACACCGCGCGCCGAACCGGCCGACCGCGCCGGCGACGGAGTCCGTGCCGGGGCCGCCCATCTCAGCGTCCTCTTCGTCTGTACGGCGAACATCTGCCGCTCGCCCTACATGGAGCTGCGGGCGGGCACCCTCCTGCTGCCCGACGGCCCGGTCACGATCGAGCTCGCCAGCGCGGGCACCCACGGCTTCCGCAAACGCGGTGTCGACGAGACCATGGCCGGCGTCCTCACCGACCGCGGCGTGAGCGGCGAGCGTATCGCCGGGTTCCGCAGCCAGCCGCTGACCCGCGCGCTGGTCGAGGTCGCCGACCTGGTGCTGACCGCCGAGTCCAGCCATCGCGCCTACCTGCTCGAGGAGGCGCCGGGCGCCTTCCGGAAGGTCTTCACCCTCGGCCAGTTCGCGGACACCGTGGCCCGCGTCGACGCCCAGGTCGTCGGCCCGGACCTGGTCGCCTTCGCAGGCCACCGCAGGGCGGCCGCGGACCCCCGGCACGAGATCAGCGACCCGTTCAGCCGCGGTCGGGCTGCTGCCAACCGGGCAGCCGACCAGATCGACGGCCTGTTGCGCGTCGTCATGCCCCGTCTGACGGGCTCAGGAAGGATCCACCGATGAGCGAGCTGCTCACACTCACGGCGTTGTCGATCGTCGCCGCCGGCTTCTTCGTCGGCGTGGTCGTCGGCCTCACCGGCATGGGCGGCGGCGCGCTGATGACGCCGGCGCTGATCTTCCTCGGGGTGGGCCACACGGCGTCCATCGTCACCGCGGACCTGACCGCGGCCGCGATCTACAAGACCGGCGGTGCGATCACCCACGCCCGGGAGGGCTCGCCCAACCTGCGGCTCGCCGGCTGGCTGATCGCCGGCTCGGTGCCGATGGCGTTCGTCGGGCCCTATCTCGTCGACGCGCTGACCGATGACACCGAGCAGCTGGAGAAGACCCTCAAGCTCTGCATCGGCATCGCCCTGCTGTTCGCCGCGTCGACCTACGCGTTGCGGCTCTACATCAACCTGCGCCGGGTGCGGAGCGGTGCGGCGACCCCGGCGGAGAACCCGCGGATCCGCCCGGTGCCGACGCTGCTGGTCGGCATGCTGGGCGGCCTGCTGGTCGGCATCACCAGCGTCGGCTCGGGCTCGGTCATCATGATCGCCCTGCTCATGCTCTACCCGGGCCTGTCGGCGGTGAAGCTGGTCGGCACCGACCTGGTCCAGGCGGTCCCGCTGGTGCTGAGCGCGGCGATCGCCAACATCCTCCTGCACGGCCTCGACTGGAACCTGCTGATCCCGCTGGTGATCGGCTCGGTCCCCGGCACCATCATCGGCAGCCGGATCGCGCCACGAGTGCCGCAGTCCTTCATCCGCCGCGGGATCGTCGTGGTGCTGACCATGTCCGGCGTTGCCCTGCTCTTCAAGGCCGGGCTGCACCCGTTCGGCGAGGGCCACGACACCCTCGAGGCGATCACGGTCGCCGGCGTCGGCGTCGTGATGCTCGCCCTGGTCCCGATCGTGTGGGGGATGCTGCGCAAGCAGCACGGACTGCCGATGTTCGGAGCGCCCACGGTGGCCGAGCTGGAGAAGATCCCGGGCGACCGGCGGGCGAGGAAGGCAGCCCACAAGTCAGCCCACAAGCCAGACCAGACCTCGGACCAGACCAGACCAGACCTCAGGCCCGAAGCAGCCCGAGTCGCGACCGTAGCTGTCGCGAGGTCCCGGCCGACGACCTCGGGGGTCTGCCGCGCGGTGAGCTGCGGAGGCGTCCGGTCAGGGACGGAGGGGCGATCGACACGTGCACAGCTGCCGGCACCGGCCGGTGCCGCTCACCACTCCCACAGGGCCGAGATCGGGAGGCCCCACATGCCGGGGCGGTACTTGAACCCCACGGACGCGGTGTTGAGCACGATCCCGCCGCGGAACCGGGAGCCCGCGCGGGCCGCGAGCGACTCGAGCGCCCGGAACTGGTGCGGGCGGAAGCCGGCCGCCGTCCGGATCTCGACCCCGTAGACCGTGTCGTCGGGCAGTTCGACGAGGAGGTCGACCTCGAGCCCGTTGCGCTCGCGCAGGTGGCTGAGCCGGTAGTCCACCTCGCTGGCCTCGCGCTGCCGCAGCAGCTCGGCGATGGCGATGCCCTCGAGCAGGGGCGCGAGTCGGCTCCGGCCCTCGAACGCGGTCAGCCGGTCCGTGGACACGCCGGCCAGGTGGCGGGCGACGGCGGGGTCGGTGAAGACCACGCGCGGACGCTGGACCGCCCGCTTCGCCACCGGCGACCGCGATCCGGGCAGCAGCCGGACCAGACCGAGCCGTTCGACGACGTCGAGGTACGGCGAGATCGTGGTGGCCGGGATGCCGGCGAGGTCTGCGAGCCGCGCCTTGTTGAGCTCCGTCGACGGCGGTCGGGCGAGGGCCGCGGCGAGCGCCAGCAGGCGAGCGGGTTCCAAGCGGCGCAAGGACCGGGCGGCGCCGTACGCCATCCGGTGGAGCTCGTCGTCGATCCCGTCGTCGCGGGCCATCAGCGCGACGTACTCCCCCACACCCCACCGCGAGTGCACCTCGTCCGGCACCGATGCCCGCGACCCGAGCCGGGCGACGAGATCGGCGGTCACGGGCAGCAGCCTATGCGGAGGAGGGGACAAACTCGTAGATTTGTCTACGTCGTTCGCGCCGATGTCACGCTGAAAGCCGGTGCATGGCACGATGCTCCGCATGTCCCAGACCCACGCTGACTACCGGTTGAGCCAACTCGACCAGCTCGAGGCCGAGTCGATCCACATCTTCCGCGAGGTCGCGGCCGAGTTCGAGAAGCCCGTCCTCATGTTCTCCGGCGGCAAGGACAGCATCGTGATGATGCGCCTCGCCGAGAAGGCCTTCTACCCGGCCAAGATCCCGTTCCCCGTGCTGCAGGTCGACACCGGCTACGACTTCCCCGAGGTGCTCGCCACCCGCGACAACTGGGTCAACCGGCTCGGCGTCCGGCTGATCGTGGCGTCGGTCGAGGAGGCGCTGGCCAACGGCGTCGTCGTCGACGACGGCAAGACCAGCCGCAACCGCCACCAGATCGGCACCCTGCTCAACGCCATCGAGGAGAACGGCTTCACCGCCGCCTTCGGTGGTGGCCGCCGCGACGAGGAGAAGGCGCGGGCCAAGGAGCGGGTCTACTCGCACCGCGACGAGTTCGGTCAGTGGGACCCGAAGATGCAGCGCCCCGAGCTGTGGAACCTCTACAACGGCCGGATCCACGAGGGCGAGCACATGCGGATCTTCCCGATCTCCAACTGGACCGAGCTCGACATCTGGGACTACATCGGTCGCGAGGGCATCGAGATCCCGACCATCTACTACTCCCACCAGCGCCGGGTGTTCGAGCGCGACGGCATGCTGCTCACCGAGAGCGAGCACAACCCGTGCCGTCAGGGCGAGGTGGCAGCCGAGCGGACCGTCCGGTTCCGCACCGTCGGTGACCTGACCCTGACCGGCTGCGTCGAGAGCACGGCGTCCACGATCGACGAGATCATCGCGGAGGTCGCGATCGCCACCGTCACCGAGCGTGGCGCGACCCGTGGTGACGACCGGTTCTCCGAGGCCGCCATGGAAGACCGCAAGAAGGAAGGCTACTTCTGATGAGTACCACCAACCAGGGAATGGGCATGGACCTTCTGCGGTTCGCGACGGCCGGCTCGGTCGACGACGGCAAGTCCACCCTCATCGGCCGGCTGCTGCTGGACTCGAAGTCGATCTTCGAGGACCAGCTCCAGGCCGTCGAGGCGACGAGCACGTCGAAGGGCTACGACTACACCGACCTCGCGCTGCTGACCGACGGGCTGCGCTCGGAGCGGGAGCAGGGCATCACCATCGATGTCGCCTACCGCTACTTCGCGACGCCCAGCCGCAAGTTCATCATCGCCGACACCCCGGGCCACGTGCAGTACACCCGCAACATGGTGACCGGCGCCTCGACCGCCGACCTCGGCCTGGTGCTCGTCGATGCCCGGCAGGGCCTCACCGAGCAGTCCCGCCGGCACGCGGTCATCTTGTCGCTGCTCCGGGTCCCGCACCTGGTGCTGTGCGTCAACAAGATGGACCTCGTGGACTTCTCCGAGGAGATCTACGAGAAGATCCACTCCGAGTTCACGCAGTTCGCGACCAAGCTGAACATCCCGGACCTCGAGGTCATCCCGATCTCGGCGCTCAACGGCGACAACGTGGTCAACCGCTCCGAGAACATGGACTGGTACTCCGGTCCCACGCTGATGCACCACCTCGAGCACGTCCACGTGGCGTCCGACCGCGATCTGATCGACGCGCGGTTCCCGGTGCAGTACGTCGTACGGCCCAAGTCCGACGAGTTCCACGACTACCGCGGCTACGCGGGCCAGGTCGCCGGCGGTGTGCTGAAGCCCGGCGACGAGGTCGTGGTCCTGCCCTCCGGCATGACCTCGCGGATCTCCCGGATCGACCTGTTCGACCAGGAGGTCACCGAGGCGTTCCCGCCGATGTCAGTGACCGTGCACCTCGAGGACGACGTCGACGTGTCGCGGGGCGACATGATCGCCCGGGTCAAGAACGCGCCGGAGCCCCTCCAGGACATCGACGCGATGGTCTGCTGGATGACGACGACGCCGCTCAAGCCGCGGCAGAAGCTGGCCATCAAGCACACCACCCGCACCGGTCGCGCTCTGGTCAAGGACATCCAGTACCGCCTCGACGTCAACACGCTGCACCGCGACCAGGAGACCAAGGAGCTCGGCGTCAACGAGATCGGCCGCGTCCAGCTGCGCACCACGGTGCCGCTGCTCAGCGACCCCTACGCCAAGAACCGCGCCACCGGATCGTTCATCCTGATCGACGAGGCGACCGGCGTCACCGTCGGCGCCGGCATGATCAACGGCTGACCTCCGAGCCTCGGGGCCGAGGCTCCTCGCACAGGGGGAGCCCGAACCCGGGGCTCACACCACCTTGAAGATGTTGTCGTTGGAGATCTGCCGCACGGCGCGGTCCAACCGGAACTGCTGTCCTCGCACGACGTCGTTGTCACCGAGCAGGTCGGCGTACTCGGACTCGATCTCCCGAAGGGTGTCCAGCGCGTCGTCCTTGTGACCCTTGAGCGTCATCAGGTAGGCACGGGACACGCGCATCCGGAACTCGAAGCGCCGGTGGATCCCCGGGAACTGCACCGCGTCGTGCAGGGCGAGGCACTCCTCGTAGGTGCCCTCCTTGAACGGGTCGTAGGCAGCCACGTCGGCCGGTACCGCCTTGACGGTGCGGTAGATCGAGCTCGACTGGACCTGCCCCTCCCAGCTGAAGTAGTCCTTGAGGTAGCCCATGGTGACCTTGATCCAGGGACACCGGTCGAAGAAGAAGTCCTGGTTGATGAGAGTCGACCCGCCCGGGATCAGCGCCGGGTAGAACTCCTTCGACACGTGCGCGTTGAGGTCGATCGTCTTGCACACGTCGATGAAGGCGACCTCGATCGGCGCGTCGGCCGGCCAGGTCTCCTCGTTCAGGTCACCGATGTGGAGCTGGATCAGGTCGGGATAGGGCTCGACCGCCTTCTCCAGGATCGGCACGAAGCTCTCGCCGGTGCGGTACTCGATGCCGAACCAGGTCCGGACCTGCTCCTGCGCGCCCTCGGGACGCGGGAAGTAGCCGAGCTCGTAGCCGTGGATCGGCTTTCCGTCGGGGAAGCGGTCCGCGCGCACGACGTCGGACCGGTCGATGGCCCGGACACCCTCCGCCGAGGCCACGATCGAGGACCCGAAGAAGCTTCCGCCGTCGATGATGGCGCCCTCACCCCGCCAGGTCCTGGTGACCAGGTTGGTCAGCATCGACCGCTCGAGGTAGGAGAGCATCCCCGGGGCGACCTCTGTCGTCCGAAGCGTCTCGGCCGTCTCCACGACGTCGAGCTCCTTCAGGAACTGGCTCCCGATCACATCGGGGCTCAGCCACTCTCCCGCAGCCGGGACGTCGACGGTCTCGGCGATCACCTTGGCCGCCTTCTGCACCGCCTTGTCGAGCCGGAACTGCTGGCCGCGTTCGGTGTCGTCGTCGCCGAGCAGCTCGGCATGGATCGTCTCGATCTCCTCGAGCGCGTCCATGGCGTCGTAGCCGTGTCCCTTGAGCACCATCAGGTGTGCCCGGGACAGGCGCATCCGGAAGTCGTACTTGGGGTCGAGGCCTGGGAACTCCACAGCGTCGTGCAAGGCGAGGCAGTCCGCGTAGCTCGCATTCTTGAAGGGGTCGTAGCCCGCGATGTCGGCGGGCACCGCCTTGACGGTGCGGAAGACCGCACTCGACTGGACCTGCCCCTCCCAGCTGAAGTAGTCCTTGAGATACCCCATGATGACCTTCAGCCATGGGGATCGGTCCGCGAAGAAGTCCCGGATGATCAAGGTCGAGCGACCCGGGATCAGCGCCGGGAAGAACTCGTTCACCATGTGGGCGTTGAGGCCGGCGGCCTTGGAGACGTCGATGAAGGCGACCTCGATCGGCGCATCGGAGGGCCAGGTCTCCTTCTTCAGGTCCCCGATATGGAGCTCGACGAGGTCGGTATACGGAGAGACCGCTTTCTCAAGGATCGGCACGAAGCTGTCCCCGGTGCGGACCTCGACGCCTTGCCAGGTCCGGACCTCCGCCTTCGCGCCCTCGGGACGGGGGAGGTAGCCCAGGTCGTAGCCGTGGATCGGTTTCCCGCCAGGAAACCGCTCTGGTGTCAGCTGATCGGCCTGCTTCCCGCCTCGGACACCTTGCGCGAGGGCGGTGATCGAGGAGCCGAGGAAGCTGCCTCCGTCGATGATGGCGCCGTCACCCTGCCACGTCGTGGTCACCAGGTTCTCGAGCAGCGCCCGCTCGAGGTAGGACAGCATCCCCGGCACGACCTCTGTCTGCCGCAGGGCGTTCGCCGTCTCGGGGATGCTGAGACTCTGGACGAACGGGGTCCCGAGCACGTCCGGGGTCAATCTCGCCACCGCGGTCATAGGTACCTCTCATCGAACGGGGCGCGACCACGACCAGCCGTGGGACCCCCCGTGACCATCACTCGCCGAGATCCTCGTCGCTCGCCGCTGAGCCCGGCATCTCAGCCGACAACGGTACCCGGCTCGCCGCCCGGCCCGTCCTTGGGGCGCGCCACGCAGAAGACGTTGGTGACGGTCAGGTCGCGCTCAGTGATGTCCGGCACCACCTCGCGAACCCGTTCGACCACAGCGGGGGTGAGCCGGGCGCAGGTGGCGTCGTCCGACAGGTCGTCGTCCCACCGGGCGATGGTGAAGTGCCGCTCGATCGCGTCTCGCAGCTCGTCGAGCCGCAGCCGGTTGAGGTTGACGATCAGCTCGTGATCATCGGGCAGGTCAGGCACGGCGTTGATGTGCCGCCAGTCGTAGACCTGCTGGTGTTCGGCGCTCTTCTCGTCGTACTGGTCAGGGCGACGCGGCTGCCGCTTGTGACCGCTCCAGCTGTAGAAGTTGTGGTGGAGGAAGATGACCTGGGTCTGCGGATGGCACAGGGTGGTGACGGACGCCAGGATCCGGTCGAGATCAGGCACGTGCTCGGACACGTTGTGAAGGACGATCGTGTCGAAGGTCCGGTCGAACTGATGGTCCTCGACCGTGCTCGGGATCACCTGGAGGGCGGGGACCGCCTCGCTGACCTGCCGGGGCGTCAGCCCCATGTCGTCCCACCGGCGGGCCCGCTTGTTGCGCAAGCGCGAGCTGTCGAGCTCGACGGCGGGGTCGATCCCGGTGTAGGTCACCGCACCGGCGACCAGGTAGCCGATCCCGAGACCGCCCAGCCCGCACCCGACGTCGAGCACCGACTCGCCGAGGTGGTCCTGGATCCGCCTGGGCCAGGACAGGTAGTCGAACCGGGTGGCGACGTCGATCAAGTGGGGGTCGTAGCTGCGCAGCGCCACGCCGAGATCGCGAGCGTGATGGAGGTAGGCGATCTTCGCCTGCGCGGTGTCGCGGACCCAGTCGGGTCCGGGCTCGATCTCGCGCAACCTCGCAGCGGCCTGCAGCAGGTCGGGACTCGGGGCTCCGGCGCGGGCCTCGAGGTAGTGGGCGTCGACGATTGCGATCTGCCCTGCCAGCTCCCGCGCGACGGCTGCGGCCTCGATCCGATCGAGGAGCCGGGGGGCCACCGCGTTGTCCGGCTCGAGCTCCAGCACGGTCCGCACCAGGTCCTCAGCCTGCTCGAGACTGCCGGCTGCGAGGTGCACCCGCGCCGCGAGAACGGCCGACCCGACGTGACGCGGCCGATGAGCGCGGAACGCCGTGACGAGCGGCGCGGCCAGCTCAGGACGCCCGAGCTCGAGCTCTGCTCGAGCAAGGAAGAACGTGGGCACGCCGTACGGGTCATCGGCAACCAGGGGCGCGAGGAGCCGGCGCGCGGTGTCCCAGTCCTTGACGGCCACCGCCTTCTTGGCGGCCTCGAGTTCGCTTGTGTTCGCCATTGTCATCGCACGCCGTTCATCGTTTGCTCCACCAGCGCCTGACGGCGGGGGTCGGCGTCGCCGCGGTCGCCCCAGCCCCTTCGAGCACCGCCTGGCCTTGGTCCTCCCGGACCCTTCTCAGCCGCGGCACGTTGCCCTGCGTGACGTAGAGGCGCCCGCGGTAGACCGCACCCTTGGTCTCCCACACCCGCAGCTGCAGGTCCCCGCCGGTGAGGAACTCCGGGAGGACCGGGATCCGGTAGGCATGCGCCCCGCGCCCCGGCACGTCCTCGAGCGACCGGTCGGCAACGTCAGCCGAGACGACGAGGAGCGGCTTGCCCTCCCGCATGACTGCGACGTGCAGCACCCGGTCGTGGTCCTCGCGGTCCCAGGCCCAGCCGTTGAGCCAGTCGCCCTCGGCCCAGCCCTCGGCCCGCTCCGGCGGCTTGAGCCCGGACCGGGCGGTGATCGGCCGCGGTCCGTCGGGTGGGTTCCTCAGCAGGTCGCTGCTGCGCAACACGACGCGCTCCGGGTCGAGCTTGCCGTCGACCACGTCCATCGCTGCTGCGACCGCCTGGCTGACCAGCTCGTCGGTCATGTCGTTCTCCGGCTCCGCGACCAGGTCGGGGCGGCCGTACTGCCGATCCATCAACTCCGTCAGGACCCGGGAGGAGAGCACCGAGTTGCGACCCGACAGGGCGAACGTCTTGGAACCGATCTTGTTGACCCGCAGGAAGACGCTGCGCAGCTTCTCCTCCTCGTCGTACAGCCCCCAGATCATCGGGTACGACGTCGACGGGGTCCAGTCCTCCGGCACCGGGAGGACCGAGAGGGTGATGTAGTCCTCGGTCCCCTCGACCCCGCGGGTGGCGACGAGGTCGACGGGGACCTCCTCGCCGCGGACGAGCAGGCGACGTTCCCCCGGTCCGCGAGCGTAGAACCAGAGCTCGTCCTGGGCAGCGTTGAGCCCGAGGATGACCCGCCGCTGGTGGGCGCCGGTCGCGTTCTCGGGGTCCCACGTCGCCGGCATCAGCCAGTGCGTGTCGGCCTCGTCGACCGAGTCGGTGCGGAGCAGGCGCTCGTCGACACCGCCCGGGCCGCCACCGGATCCGCCGTGCAGCGCCGCGAGGAGCACCTTGCGCTGCGAGAGCGGCGAAGCGTCGATGAGGGGCTTGGCCTTGAGGTAGGCGTACATCTGGTCGGACTTGAACGTGCGTCCGGTCGCGTCCGCGGCCGGCCACGCCAGCAGCTGCTCGGGGAGCACCAGCAGGTCGTGACCGATCTCCGTCGCGCGGGTGACGTATTCGTGGACGATGCCGTGGCGGACGTCGTACGGCTCGAAACCGCCGATCACGTCGAACAGCTCCTTGCGGAGCGCGACCACCTCGGAGCCGTAGGCCCGCGAGGTGAGGATCTGGGACGCGACGTCACCGCCGAGCGGCATGCCGAGCAGGGCGTCATCGGTCGAGAAGAACGTCGTGAACATGGTGGACGGTCGATGGCTGAGGGCCTGTCGCGCCGCAGCGAAGAACCCGAACTGCGGCAACGTGCTGAGCCCGTCGGCGACGAACATCGCGTCCGACGACTGGGCGGCGACCAGGGTGTTGAGCGCGGTCCCCGCGGTCTGGCCGAGACAGTTGACGATCGTCACGCTGGGGCATGCGTCGTCGAGGAGGCCGTGGACCTTCTCGAGCGCGGTCCGGACGCTCACGTCCGTGTAGCCGAGCACGAGCTCGTCCGGGGCCTCGGTGTGGCAGGCCTTGACGAGGTCTTCGAGCGAGTCGCCCCGGCGGACCAAGGCGACGTAGCTGATCGTGTCCGCCGGATCGGCCGGCTTGTCGATGCCCTCGATGATCTGGGCAACGGCGTCGGTGCTGCCGTGCTGCTCGATCAGCTCGCCGAGGTAGGCGTGGAAGCCGTACCAGACGTCGAGGTTGTCGTCGTTGGAGAACTGGGGGTGGGCGATCGCCTGCCCTTCTCGGAGCGCGACGGCCAGCCGGTCGGCGAGGTCCTGCGCCGTGGGCTCGACCAAGCAGGTGGCGTGGTCCCGTTCGGCAACCAGTTCCGGCGTGCCACCGACGGCCGTGGCGATGAAGGGCACGCGTTGCTCGAGGGTCTCGTAGACGGCCATCGTCGAGTTCTCGATCAGGGACGGCATGACCGCGATCAGGTCGCGCTCGGTGAGGAAAGTCAGCGCCTCGGGCTGGTTCTTGCCGGTGACCGTGACGACGGGGCACTCCCACGTCTCGGCCTTCTCGGCGAGGTAGTCCTCGGGCGTCATCCCGCCCTGTGCGGGCAGCTTGCCGCCCCACTTGCCGAGGAAGGTGACCGAGTCCGGGATCTCGCCGCGCTCGTGCAGCAGGTCGATCGCGTTGCAGAAGATCTCGATGCCCTTGCGCGCCTCCAGTCGCCCGAAGAACACGAGGTCGCGGCTCTTGACCACGTCGCCGTGCTGGCGCGGCAGACCGGGACGGTTGTCGATGACGGGAACGTTGGAGAAGTCCACGATGTTGGGCTGGACGAAGACGTTCGTCTCGGGCAACCGGTAGCCGATCCGCTCCATGAACGAGAGCAGGTGGGCAGAGCCACCGATCACGACGTCGGCGAGCTCGACGCACTTCTGCTCGGCGTACGCCGCGGCCACCAGGTTGGTGTCGGTGATCGGGAGCATCTGGTAGTGACGGTTCCAGATGTGGGGTGAGGACGTCTTGACCAGGAACAAGGTGTCGCGGAACGCCAGGCCGAGCCGCTTGGCCATCAGTGCGTAGACCAGGCCACCGCGCCATTCGGAGGTGTGCACGACGTCGAACGGCTCCTGGTCGCGGAGCCAGTCGTAGGCGCTGGCGTAGCGACGCTGCCAGTTCGGGGAGGCGCACCACACGGGCGTCTCGGAAACGTCGAGGTAGTGCAGGGTGACGCCGAACTCGGCGTAGCGCGTGACCCAGAACTCGGGCGTCTCGTCCTGCACGACCGGGCCCTTGAGGAAGAGCACGTGCACCTCGTGACCCTGGGCCGCAAGACCCTTGGCCAGGTGGTAGTAGGTGGATGCGATGCCGCCGTTGCGGACCGGGCCGATGATCTCCTCGGTCACGATGGCGACCCGAAGTCGGCTGGGCACATCGCTCAGCCCCACGGACTCGATGCCAGGGAAGCGCCTTACTTTGAAGTCGTCGCGTTGCATGTGTCTCCCGGATCACAACCAGGCGAAGTCCCAGCCGACCTGGCCGGGCCCCGCACCGTCTCATGGCGCCTATGCCGCCATGAGACTATAGGAGGGACGCCGGGGGCATTGACGCTCCTTCCAAATAGACGCTGAGAGAGACGCCACGTGGACCTGCGCCAAGATGACGCCCCGGTCGAGGGAACCACCTCGCGCAAGGGTCGCCGAGGTCGTGTTCCAGGCCTGATCCGCCGCCACAAGGCGCTGTCGGTGCTGCTGGCCCTGGCCCTGCTCCTGTTGATCGGAGTCGGGTCGTGGGCGTGGATGCTCAACAACAAGATCGACGACATCCCGCGGTTCGAGGCCAGCTTCGACCGCGACGACCGCCCGGTCCGGTCCCAGCCCACCGAAGCGCTGAACGTGCTGCTGGTCGGAGTCGACGGGCGAGGGACCGACGTCCGGGAGCGTCTCGAGAGCGGCGACACCGGGCTCCTCAGCGACACGATGATGATCTGGCACCTCGACAAGGACCATCAGAACAGCCAGGTGGTGTCGTTCCCGCGCGACTCGTGGGTCGACATCCCCGGTCACGGCCAGGCGAAGCTCAATGCGGCCTTCTCCTGGGGCGGTCCCGAGCTCCTCGTCGAGACGTTGGAGGACACCCTCGACATCTACATCGACCATGTCGCGGTGGTCGACTTCGAAGGCTTCAAGGACATCACCGACACCCTCGGCGGCGTCGACCTCGAGACAGCCGGTGGTGGCACTGAGCACTTCGACGGCGACGAGGCCCTGGAGTACGTCCGCGAGCGCAAGACGCTCCCCGGCGGCGACTTCGACCGGATCGACCGGCAGCAGAACTTCCTGCGCACCGTCCTCTTCGAGGTCACCCGCACCGGCACCCGGATCAACCCGCTGACCGTCACCAACCTGATCGGCGACCTCGGCAAGCTGCTGGTGCTCGACGACGACTTCACCAACGACGAGATCCGCGACCTCGGCTTCGACGTCATCCGCCGCGGCGCCGGCGAGGTCGAGTGGATGACCGCCTTCACCGACGGCACCGGCACTTCCGCCGACGGACAGAGCATCGTCCTGCTCAACATCGAGAAGTCCCGAGAGCTGATGGGCGCGATCTCGCGCGACGAGTTCAAGGACTACCTCAAGGACAACAGGATCGACCGCCTCCCCAAGCCGGAAGAGGTCCCCTGACCCTGCGCTTCTCGATCCGGACGTCCGGCACCATCGACCGAGGAGGCGGCCCCACCGTCAGCGGCGGAAGTGGAGGCCGACCTCGGGGTCGACGATGACCTCCTGCGCGGCAGTCAGGGTGTCAGCGACGAGGGGCGCGTCGGTGGACAGGTTGCGCTTGACGAGGGCCAGGGCGATCGGGCCGAGCTCGTGGTGGCGGGCCGACGAGCCGATCCGGCCGACGACCTTGCCGGACTCGTCGGTCACGTCGGAGCCGACGGTGGGCAGCCGATTCTCCGAGCCGTCGAGGTGGAGGAGGGTGAGACGGCGTGGGGGACGGCCCAGGTTGTGCACGCGGGCGACCGTCTCCTGCCCGCGGTAGCAGCCCTTGTCGAGGTGGACGGCAGGGCCGATCCAGCCGACCTCGTTGGGGATGGTGCGGTGATCGGTGTCGACGCCGAACCGCGGCTCGCCACGCTCGATCCGCAACGCCTCGAACGCCCAGTGGCCGGCGGCGGGACCGGCGGCGGCGGCGTACGCCGTCAGCTGGTCGCGCGGCACCAGGTCGTACTTGCCGGCGGGGCGCCAGGCGACCCCGATCTCGGACGTCGCGTCGACGACCTCGACCCGCATCATGAACCGCATCCGGTCGAGGAAGTCGATCAGGGCCGCGGCGGCACCCGGCTCGGTGTGAGCCGTGAACGAGTCACCGTCGTCGACACCGGCGAACGCGTGCTCGACGTGGCCCTGCGGGCTGAGGACCAGCGCCTGGGTCCAGACACCGACCCCCAGACCCTCGAAGAGCTGGGTCGTCAGGGAGTGCAGCCAGCCGAGCCGGTCGGGCCCGGTGATCCGTACGACGTCGCGGTGGGACAGGTCGACGAAACCCTCACCCGCGGCGAGCGCCCGCTGCTCGCCGTACAGCGAGCCGTAGTGCGCGGCGACCGGCGCGTCGATCCCGTCGCCCGCGACGGCGCCGTCGAGCTGCAGCAGTGGGCTCTTCGCGGTGGTCATCAGGTTCCTTCGCAGTCGTGGCACAGGCCGAACACCGTCAGGTGCCCCAGGTCTGGGGAGAACGCATAACGGGCACCCAGGGATTCCACGAACGGCGCGGCAACTTCGGCGTCGACCGAGAGCACCGTGCGGCAGGTGCGGCAGACGAGGTGGAAGTGCTCGTGCCCTCGGGTGGAGTGGTACGTCGGAGCCCGGTCGCTCAGATGGGCGTGCCGGACCAGCCCGAGCTCCTCGAGCACCTCGAGGGTGCGGTAGACGGTGGAGGCGTTGACGGTCGCCGTGTGCTGCTGGACCTGGGCCAGCACCTCGTCGGGTGTTGCGTGGCCGAGCTCGTCGACGGCGGCGAGGATCAGCTCGCGTTGTGGCGTGAGGCGGTAGCCCTTCTCCCGAAGAGTCTGCCGCCAGTCCGCCGGTTTCGAGGCTCGCTCCGCCCGCACGTCAACCTCCGGTGCGCTGGAGTCTCGCCCACAGGTGCGGTTGGAGCTGCTGCCCCATCGCGGCCATGTCGTAGGCGTAGAGCAGGTCGCCGTCGACGTTGCCGTAGAGGCGCTTGCCGGCGACGTACTCCTTGGCCGAGTCGGTGCGGGCGACCGCGTCGGTGACGACCTCGAGCTTGCCCCCGCCGGCATCGCCGTACCAGATCTCGACGAAGCCGGTCATGTGCGCGAGGAGCACCTCGACCTT
This sequence comes from uncultured Actinomycetota bacterium, assembly GCA_963756795.1. Classification (GTDB taxonomy): domain Bacteria; phylum Actinomycetota; class Actinomycetes; order Propionibacteriales; family Nocardioidaceae; genus Nocardioides. The sequence goes on from CAVWPK010000012.1 coordinate 542,194, forward strand.
GCCCTCGGGACGGGCCCGGATGAAACCGGTCTCCTGTGCTGCGTCACGGACCTTGTTGCCTTCTCCGTCGACGATCCACGAGCGGGCGAGGTAGTGGAAGAAGGGCCGTCCGTCCTGCTGGAAGATCAGCTCCTGGCCGAACTGGAACGGCTCGATCGTCGGGTAGTCACCGTGGCCGTTGCCCTGCCACGTGCCGAGCATCCAGGCGATCGGCCCGCAATCGGGGTGCAGGTTCTGAGGGATCTCGAAGGCCACAGTCGTCAAGTCTAGAGAACCGCCCTCTAGGCTGGCCGCCATGGCGCGTGAACTGGTGGTCAAGGTGACGTGTGGGACCGATGCTCCGGAGCGGGCGAACCAGGGTTTCACGGTGGCGGCGACCGCAGCCGCGTCCGGCGCGTCCGTCTCGCTGTGGCTCACCGGCGAGGCAGTGTGGCTCGCCGTGCCCGGCCGTGCCGCGGAGCTTGCGCTGCCGCTGGCGACACCAGTGTCGGACCTGCTGGCCAGCGTCCTCGATCTCGGCACGGTCACCGTGTGCTCACAATGTGCCGCACGCCGTGAGCTCGGCCAGGCCGATGTGCTGTCGGGCGTCCGGATCGCCGGCGCTCCCGTCTTCATCGAGGAAGCGCTGCGTGACGGCGCGCAGGCGCTGGTCTACTGACCTCCGGCTGAGCCGTAGGGTCTTGCCGTGAACCGGCCGTTCGTCACTGCTGTGTCCGGCCTTGCTCTGCTGAGCGTGCTTTCGGCCAACGCCGGGTGCGACAACAAGCCCCAGCAGGACGGTCTCGAGGTCGGTCCTGGCGACCGCTACGTCGCACTCGGCGACTCCTACACCGCTGCGCCCGGGACCGGCGACCTGGTGGTCGCCGACGGCTGCTCGCAGACCGTCAACAACTACCCACACCGGGTCGCCGAGGCCACGGGGGCCGCGTTGCAGGACAACAGCTGCAGCCGCGCCAACACCGGCCACCTGACCGAAGCGCAGGACGGCACCACGCGCGGGCCGCAGATCGAGGACATCGATGAGGACACCGACCTGGTGACCATGCGGTTGGGCGCGAACGACTACAACCTCTTCTTCCGGGTCATCGAGTGCGCCCGCCGTTTCGGTCCGGACCTGCCGGGTACGCCGTGCGCCGACCTCGATGCCACCGGAGGTGACCAGAGCCTCGACAACCGGCTACCGAAGGTGCAGGACAACCTGGACCGTGCGGTCGACCGGATCCAGGGCCGGGCGCCGGACGCGCGGATCATCCTGATCGGCTATCCCCACCTGGCGCCGGCGGAAGGAACCTGCGACCTGCTCCCGCTGTCGGCCGGGGACTACGCCTACGCACGCCGGATCATCGACGGTCTCAACGAGGCGCTCGCGGCGGTCGCGGACGCCCACGACCTGACCTTCATCGACATGGAGGACCCGAGCGAGGGCCACGACACCTGCGGCGCAGAGCCGTGGATGGCCGGACCTGTCCCCGGGCCCGGCGCGACCCCGTGGCACCCCTACGCCGCCGAGGGCGAGGCGGTGGCCGAGCTGGTGCTCGAGGAGCTGGGCCGATGAGGCGGCGGTTGCTCCCCGTGGTTCTGGTCAGCCTCGTCGCGCCGCTCACCGCGTGCCAGGACGAGCCGGCGGGCGACAGCCCGGCGCCCGTCCTCGGAAGCGGGGATCAGTACGTCGCCCTCGGCGACTCCTTCACGGCGGCGCCCCGCACCGGCCCCGAGGTGGGCGACAACGGCTGTCTCAACACGACCGTCAACTACCCGCACCGGATCGCTCAGGCGACCGGTGCGGAGCTCGTCGACAACAGCTGCAGCGGCGCCACCACGAAGAACCTGACGGTGCCGCAGCCCACCCTCGCCGGGCCGCACCGTCCCCAGCTCAGCGGTGTCGACGCCGGAACGGAGCTGGTGACGATCCGTCTAGGTGCCAACGACAGCAACCTCTACGCGCGGATCGTCAACTGTGCGCGCTTCTTCGGCCGGGACGCGCCGGGCACACCTTGCGCGGACTTCGACGCGACCAGGGCCCGGGTCCGCGTGGCTCCAGCCCTTGCCGGCCTGGAGGTCGACCTGGTCCGCGGGCTGGAGGAGATCGAGGAGCGCGCGCCGCACGCCCAGGTCTTCGTGATCGGCTACCCGCAGGTGATCCCGGAGGAGGGCACCTGCGGGCTGCTGCCGCTGCCCGAGGGGGATCACGCGTACGCACGGCGGATCATCGACGGTCTCAACAACGCACTCGAGTCAGCGGCAGCAGAGGTCGGGGCCACCTTCATCGACATGTACGGGGTCAGCGCGGGTCACGACATCTGCGGCGACGACCCGTGGATCGCCGGTGCGTCGATCGCCGCGAAGGGCGCGACCCCGTGGCACCCCTACGCCGCGGAGGCGCGAGCCGTCGCCGAGCTGGTCCTGGCGGAGCTCGACAAGGCGTGACCGCTCAGCTCGCGACGCGGAGCAGGATCTCTTCGAACTTCGTTGCGCACAGGGTGAGCTCGAACTCCCGCTCGGCAAGCTCGCGAGCACGGCGACCGAGCTTGTCCCACAGGTCGTTGTCGGAGATCACCTCGGTCACCCAGTCCGCGGCGGCCGGGATCGAGCCGCGGTCCGGCGCCAGCACGCACCCACCAGCAGCGTCGATGAGGTGCGCGGCGAGGTTCTCGTCGGGCATCAGACCGAGGATCGGGCGGGCGGCGCAGAGGTAGGACAGCGTCTTGGACGGCACCGAGAAGGCGCCGGCCGACTTGTCGAGGACCACCAGCAGGACGTCGCCCGACCCCAGAACCTCGGAGAGTCGCTCGTAGGGCTGGAACGGCAACAGCGTGATCGGGACGTCGAGCTTGCGCGCCTCGTCGGCGAGCTCGGCGACGGCGTTGCCCTCGGTGATCACGGTCAGCCGGGCCGGGGTCCCCCGGTCGCGCACCGCGCGCGCCAGCTGCACGAGCAGCCGAGGGTTGTGCTTGAGCCCGAGGGTGCCCGAGTAGACCAGGTTGGGCGCGTCGGCCAGGTCCTGCTCCTGTGCCCAGGCGTTGTCCCGCGGGGTCGGGACCAGCTCGTCGAGGGGCGCCCAGTTGGGAATCACCGTGGTCTTGTCGGCCGTGCCCCACTTGCGGTGGACGTCGACGAACGCCTCGGCGATCACGACGATCTCGTCAGCACGCCGGTTGCACCACCGCTCGACCCAGCCCGCGACGTGGGCGAAGACGAGGAAGCCACGGCTGAGCTTGGTGCCCGCGAAGGAGCGCATGGCGATGCCCTGGACGTCTTGCTGCCAGGAGACCCACGGCGTGCGGGTGACGAAGAGGAAAAGGGTGACGACTGCCATCATCGGAACCGGCACGTTGCCGAAGAGGAGTACGTCGGGCCGTCGGCGTCGGACCTGCTTGGCCAGCTGGACGCCGTACCGGAGCTCCTGGACGAGCCGCCGCGCGAAGCTGAGCTTCTCGACCACCTCGCCCTGGCCGATGGCCTCGAACATGACGTGGTCGTGGCCGCCGAGGTTGCCCTTGCCGGAGACGTGCGCTTCACACCAGGAGTGCGTCACGTCGTGACCGCGGCGCGCGAGCTCGGCGCTCAGCTCGACCTGGAAGGGGTGGCCGCTGTAGTCGTGCACAAGAAGACGCACAGCTCGCCTCTTCCTGGAGTGTCGGGATCAACGGGGTCTGGGCAGACCGAGCTACTCCGGCTCTCCAACGAGCGATATCACTTGAGGTCACACCTCAGTCGGCTCCAATCTGCAGCAGGGTGCGTGCTTCGGCGGGCGTCATCGCGCGCCGCTGGGCGATGTCACCCATGACGACTGCCCGCTCGACCAGCTCCTTGTTGTTCGCGACGGGCACTCCCTTGCGGATCGTGAGCACGTCCTCCATGCCGACCCGGAGGTGGCCGCCCTTGCTGAGCGCAGCGAGCGCGACCGGCAACGTCGACCGGCCGATCCCGGTCGCCGACCAGCTGGTGACCTGGGCGGGGAGCCCGGCCACGGCCGCGACGAGGGCGTCGGCGGTCCCGGGCATGCCGCCCGGGACGCCCATCACCAGGTCGCAGTGGACGCTGCCGCCATGGGGCAGCCCGTAGCGGTCGAGCAGTCGGTGCAGGGCGGCGACGTGGCCGAGGTCGAAGAGCTCGAACTCCGGCACCACTCGGCGCTCCTGGCTGAGCTGGTAGAGGTCGCAGACGAACGGCCACGGGTTGCTGAAGACGTCGTCGCCGAAGTTCGTCGTACCCATGGTGAGGCTGCACGAGTCCGGGGCCGCGTCCAGCACCTTCAGCCGGTCCGAGAGTGGGTCATGGACCGAGCCACCCGTGGAGAGCTGGACGACCAGGTCAGTGCTCTCCCGCAGCGCCTGGACGGTGTCGGTGAGCCGGGCCAGGTCCAGGGTCGGCCGGTGCGCCTCGTCGCGGATGTGCACGTGGATCATGGCCGCGCCGGCCGCCTCGCACTCCTGGGCGGTCTGCACGAGCTCCTCGAGGGTGGTCGGGAGCTGCGGGAAGTCCGCCTTCGAGGTCTCCGCGCCGGTCGGGGCCACGGTGATCAGCAATGCTTGCGGGTCGACGGCGCTGTTCCTCTGTTCCATCCGGTCATCGTGTCAGATCGCCGGATGATCTGCCGCCTCGCCGGGGCCGCGAGAATGGTCGGCATGCGAGCAGTCGTGCAGCGGGTCCGGTCGGCATCGGTGAGCGTCGGCGGCGAGGTGGTCGGCGCCATCGACGTGCCCGGCCTGCTGGTCTACCTCGGCATCACCCACGACGACGGCCCCGCCGACGTCGCCTGGATGGCGCGCAAGGTCCGCGACCTACGGATCCTTCGCGACGAGGAGTCGGCAGCCGCCGCTGGCGCCCCGGTGCTGGTGGTCAGCCAGTTCACCCTGTACGGCGACGTCCGCAAGGGTCGGCGGCCGACCTGGACCGCGGCTGCGCCGGGCACCGTGAGCGAGCCGCTGTACGACGCGGTCTGCGCCGAGCTCGAGCGCCTGGGCACTCACGTCGAGCGCGGGGTGTTCGGCGCGATGATGCAGGTGTCGTCGGTCAACGACGGACCGTTCACCCTGCTGCTCGAGCGAGGTACGCCGTTCGAGCGCTGACCAGCGCGCGGCGACAGCTCGCGCCAGACGGGTCTCGTCCGCTCCGGGTCAGGCAGGACGACGCGAGGCGCGGGCACCGAGCAGGTAGAGCTCGCAGCCCAGGCAGAGCCCGAAGACCGCGTTGAGCAGGGCGGCCAGCAGCGCGAACCCGACGGCGACCTGGGCCACCACCACGGCGCCGGTGAGGTAGCCGACGAGGGCGACCACCGCGAACGCCAGACCGACGAGCTGCGCGAACCGCGGGGGCGCCGGGTCCTCCAGGTCCGCCGGCGGCGTGAGCCGGGGTCGGATCAGGGTGCGGAAGAAAAGGCCGGTCGGGGTGCGCTGCACACCCATCCCGACGCCGATCGCGAAGAACAGCGCCTGGACGGCGACCAGCGCGGTCGCGACCGGCTCGGACACGACGAGCACGACCGCGAGGAGGACGGCGGTGACCGATGCCGTGAAGCGAGGGCCCCGAGGATCGATCCCGCCGGTCATCGGAGCACCCCCGCGGAGCGCGCGAGCGCGGCCAGCACCTGTTGCTTCTGCGGCGCCCCGGCCGCCCGCAGCACCTCGTGCCCGGCGCCGTCCAGGACCAGGGTCGTCGGCGTGCGTCGTACGTCGAGGGCCCGAACGAGCTCGAGGTGCTGTTCGGCGTCGATCTCGACGTGGTGTACGCCGTCCTCCTGGGCCGCCACGTCGCCGAGCACCACGCGTGCGGTGCGGCAGGGCGCGCAGAACGCAGACGAGAACTGCACCAGGGTCGCGCGCTCGCCCTTGACGATGTCCGGCGCGGCGGCGAGCACGCGGTCCCAGGCCGTGGGCGTCGCACCGGCGTGCGGCACGAACCGGCCGTCGACCTGGCGCCGGTAGAGGCCGAAACCGACGGCGACGACAGCAGCCAGGGCGAGGATCGTGAGTCCGGTCATGTCAGTCCTCAACCACGACGGTGGGCCCGGGCATTCCGCGAGCCACGACGGTCATGTCCATCACAAGGAGATGTCGACCTCGGCGATGCTGCCCACCGCCGCCTGCACGGTGCGGTCGACCGGCTCGACGCCGGGGACCAGGGTGCGGAGGGTCCACTCGCCGTCGCCGGCGAAGAACCGGAAGTGACCGGTAGCGGACACCGGAACCTCCGCGGTGAACTCGCCGGTCCGGTCGAGCAGCCGGACGTAGCCGGTGCTGACCGGCTCACCGCTCCTGGTCACCTGACCCTGGACGATCGCCTCGACCTTGGTGTTGACGCCGTCGAGCGACAGGCCGCCCTCGGTTGCTCCGCACATCTCAGGCCTCACCCGGTTCGTCGCCCAGCGCGATCGGGACGCCGACCAGAGATCCGTACTCGGTCCACGATCCGTCGTAGTTCTTGACGTTCTCCTGGCCGAGGATCTCCTTGAGGACGAACCAGGTGTGGCTCGAACGCTCGCCGATCCGGCAGTAGGCGATCGTGTCCTTGGACCAGTCGACACCGGCCTCGGAGTAGATCTCCTTCAGCTCCTCGTCGGAGCGGAAGGTGCCGTCGTCGTTGGCCGCCTTGCTCCACGGCACGTTGGCCGCAGTGGGGATGTGGCCCGCGCGCTGCGCCTGCTCCTGGGGGAGGTGGGCCGGAGCGAGGAGTCGGCCCGCGAACTCGTCGGGCGAGCGGACGTCCACCAGGTTCTGGGTGCCGATGGCCGCCACCGTCTCGTCGCGGAACGCCCGGATGGACAGGTCCTGCTCCTGAGCGGTGTACGACGTCGCGGCCCGGTCCGGTAGGTCGCTGACCAGTTCGCGGGAGTCGAGCTCCCACTTCTTGCGGCCGCCGTCGAGAAGCTTGACGTCCTGGTGACCGTAGAGCTTGAAGTACCAGTAGGCGTAGGCGGCGAACCAGTTGTTGTTGCCGCCGTACAGGACGACGGTGTCGTCGTTGGCGACGCCTCGCTGGGAGAGCAGCGCCTCGAACTGCGCCTTGCTGACGAAGTCGCGGCGCACCTGGTCCTGCAGGTCGGTGGTCCAGTCGAGCTTGATGGCGCCCTTGATGTGGCCCTTGTCGTAGGCGGTGGTGTCCTCGTCCACCTCGATCAGCACCACCTTCGGGTTGTCGAGGTTCTCCTCCACCCACGCGGCGGGGACCAGCGAGTTCTCGCGGCTCATGAGATGTGTTCCTTTGGTCGGTTCTTGGGGGACGAAAGCGGCTGACCCAGCACGACGCGGGAAGTCGAGGGCGCGGTCGGCAACCGAGCAGCAACGGGTGCCGGAGACGTACGCCGGGTGTCAGCCAGGGCGGTGGAACCCGCCGGGATCAGACCCGCTCAGCGCAGCGGACACAGCGCCGAGCTGACGCGGCAGTTGTCCACCGCGCGTCGCTTGGTCAGCCAGGTCGTCCACATGACGGCCACCCTACGGCCGAGGCGCAGCCGATCCCACGCGTTGTCTCGCTAAGCGAGACTCGTGTCCGAATGATGGGATGAGTCGCCGCCCATGGCTGTCGCCAGCATCGGTTCCGTTCGACCTCGGCAACCGAAGCGCGCCCGCAGGCTACCGCTGCGCCGGCAGCCGTCAGCAAGCGCTGCGCAGCGTCGTGGCCGACGAGCCCAGGAAGGCTCCTGGAGTCACGTCGAGCTCCACCGGGCCGGTCTGGCCCGGACCGGTGCGGAGCACGAACTCGATCTCCTGCGTCTCGCCCCGGTCGAGCACCGTGACGACCTGGGCGACCGGTCGCCCGTCGAAGTCCTCGGTGACCACCGGGTCGAACGACCGCGACTCGAGCGAGAGGTCCTCGATCTTCCCGTCGACGGGAGCCATCACGTAGACGGCGATCCGTTGCTGTCCGGGGTCGATCTCGTCGAAGAACCGGCCCCCGGGGAAGATGCCGGAGACCGACGGCGGAACCTCCAGCCCCTCGGGAACCGCATTGGTCAGCCGGATCGACCCGGCGACCTCCTGGGTGTACCCGGAGCAGGAGCGCGCGACCGCGACGGCTTCGTAGTCCAGGTAGTAGGTCATCTTGGACTCGAGCGCGTCGTTGACGTAGATCCCGACCTGGGCCTGCCCGTCCGCGGTCTCCAGCTCGCCGGCGATCTCGGTGTCGGCGATGTGCTCCTGCTCGGCGTCGACGAAGCTGTGCATCCGGATCCGACCCTCCGTGACGGCGGTGACCAAGGCACGGATCACTTCGACCGGGTCGCCGCGACCGGCAGCGAACGCGTTGAAGACCGCCTTGGCGACGGCGTTCTGGAAGTCCTCCTGCTTCGCCCGGTCGGTCACGGTGAGATAGATCTGGTTCTCGACCTTGGCGACGACGTCGACCGAGGTCACCGGCCCGTAGCCCGGTACGCCGACCGGGCCGGTCGCGGCGAGCAGGTAGGACACCGCGACCGGGTCGATGAAGAAGACGCCGTCGACGCGCCCGCCGAGCTCCTGCTGCCAGCGGGCCGCAGCGAACTTCGCTGCCCGGGTCGCGTCAGGAGTCATGCTGGCGTTCATGAACCACTGACCGAGAGTGGGTCCGAAGACCGCCTTCTCCCCGGGGGTGAGCGGGATGACGGGGCGGTTGATGGCGCCGTACTTGGAGGTTCCCTCCTGCTGGACGATCTCCACCTCGCCGGCGTCGGCGTGGATGAGCGAGATCGATCCGGCCAGGCCGCCCATGCTCCGCAGCTCCGCGTTGTTCTCGAACACGAGCAGGTGATCCCGCGCGGTCTCGGCGCCGAGCAGGCTGGGCATCAGGTCGGCGGCACGATAGGCGGAGCCGAGCGTCGCGCGGGCATCGAGGACGATGGACCGCAGCTCGGTGAAGCTGGTCGCGACGGGTCCGAGGAGTCCGCCCTCATCCACCGCCTCGAGCGCCGCGGCCGCGTCGTCGAACGCCTCCTCGCTCTCGCGGGCCGGCTCCCCGACAGACGAGATCGTCTCGAGAGGGAACCGGTTGTCCGCCGGGTTGAAGGAGCGTGCAGCGACCAGCTCGGCAGCGTCGACCAGCTGGGGGATGCCGTCGTTGCCGAGGTCGTCCAGCACCCGCGCGGCCGTGGCGACTGCCTCGGCATCGTCCCCGAAGCCCGGCAGCCGCTCGAGGGTCCACCACGTCGGACCGTCGGTGTGGCCGCGCGCACTGCCCGCGGCCGCCTGATAGCGCTCCAGCGCCCGGCTCGCACCGTCCGCGTCGCCGTTCTGGAGCTCCTGGCGCAGCAGCCGGGCGCTCCGCTCGACCTCGGTGAGGTCCTCGGCCGCTGACCACGCTGTCCAGCCGGCCCACATCAGAAAGAGGGCCACGACGACCGCTCCGCCGGCCAGCACCATCCGCGACGGGCGCTCCCGCAGCCAGGGCCAGAACGCCCGCAGTCCGCGTGGACGGCTGCGACGGCGGACCACGGGAGACACGCGGCACAGCATGCCATCCGCACAGCGATGTCCTCGCCCGCCCAGTCATCTCGTAGTATGCGTGAGCGGCGGGGAGGGCCCGCGTGACCGATCCGGAGTCGCCGCGTTCTTCAGATGCGGACGCAGTTGGTCGTCGAAGATTGAGGTGCCGTGGATTTCAAGCAGTTCTTGCTGGTACTGCGTCGTCGCTGGCGAAGTGTCGTCCTCGTCTTCCTGCTCGCCGTCGGAGTGGCCGGCGGGATCTCCTACGCCCTCACGCCGATGTATGAGTCGACGGCCAAGGTCTTCCTGTCCGTCAACACGAAGAGCGCCACCGACGCCTCTGCGGTGACGTACTTCCTCAACACCCGGGCCCAGTCCTACGCGGACCTCGCCCAGAGCTCTGAGCTGGCCGGGCGCGTGATCGAGGTGCTCGACCTCGACAAGACGCCGGCCGAGCTGTCGAGCCAGGTCTCGACCGAGGTGGTCGAGGAGACGTCCCTGATCATGATCACCATCTCCGACGAGAACCCCAACGAGGCGCAGACGATCGCCGACGTGGTGACCAGCGAGTTCCAGGCCTACACCGAGGAGCTCGAGACTGTCGGCGACAGCGGCGAGTCGCAGGTGGTCGTCCACATCACCGACCCGCCCGAGTACGACGGCAGACCGGTCAGCCCCAACTGGCTGCTCAACATGCTCGCCGGTGGGCTGATCGGGCTGCTGGTCGGCCTGGCACTCGCCGTCTCCCGGGAGCTGCTCGACCGCACGGTGCGCACTGCCGACCACATCGCCGAGGTCACCGATGCGCCCGTCCTCGCGAGCATCGGCTTCGACTCCGACATCCGATCCGCGCCGCTCCTCACGGACCTCGGCGCGTTCGCCGTCCGGACCGAGGCGTTCCGCCTCCTCCGCACGAACCTCCAGTTCATCGACCTCGACCAGCGGGCACGCGTGCTCGTCGTCACCAGCGCGGTGCCGGGCGAGGGCAAGACGATGACGTCGACCAACCTGGCGGTCGCACTGGCCCAGACCGGTCGCACCGTGCTGATCATCGACGCCGACCTCCGACGGCCACGGGTGGCCAGCTCGCTCGGCGTCGACCCGGCCATCGGTCTGACGACCGCACTGGTCGGCAAGACCCAGATCGAGGACGCGATCCAGGTGCACGAGCCCAGCGGGCTGCACGTGCTCGCGAGCGGCGCCAAGCCGCCGAACCCGACCGAGATCCTCCAGTCGCGGGTGACCCACGACCTCATCCGGCGGTTGCGGCAGTCCTACGACATGATCATCATCGACGCGCCGCCGCTGCTGCCCGTCGCCGACGCCTCGGTGCTCTCGACGCTCGCCGACGGCTCGATCCTGGTCGTCCGGCACGCCCAGACCACGCGCGACCAGATCAAAGAAGCAGTCAACCGCGTCAACCAGGTCGGCGGTCGGTTGTACGGAGTCGTCGTCAACATGGTCGCGAAGCGGGCGATCGGCAGCTACTACTACTACTACTACGAGGAGACGTCCCCGATGCGGGACGGCAAGGGCCGCAACAACACGCCGAAGGCCAAGGCGAAGGCCAAGGCGACGCCCAGGAGCACCGGCGGCACCCGCAAGGCGCTGACTCCCTCATCGTCCTCATCGTCATCTCCCGCTGAGGACAGCGCCCCGGAGGACGGCGGCAGGCGCAAGGCCGAGTAGCCGTGCTGAGCACGATCGAGGCAGACCTCCGCGCGAACGTCGACCACACGATCCGCACCGGGCTCGGTTTCTGGGTCTGGGTGATGGGCAAGGCGATCGTGGCACCGCAGGTGCAGGTCGTCGTACTCCACCGGTTCGCCTCGGCGCTGGCGCACACACCGCTGCGTCCGCTCGCCTTCCTCCTCCGCTCGATCGGCCTGGTGTGGTCCGGGGCGGAGATCCACCCCGACGCCGAGCTCGGACCGGGCCTCGCGCTGGTGCACTCCAACGGCGTGGTGATCGGTCCTGGCGTCCGCACCGGTGTCGACTGCCGGATCAACCCGGGCGTCGTCCTGGGGGAACCCGGCCGGGGCAGCTCGGGTGACTACGGCTTCCCCGTGCTCGGCGACCACGTGACGATCGGCGCACATGCCGTCGTGCTCGGCACCATCCACATCGGCGACGGCTCCGTCGTCGGCGCCAACTCCGTGGTCCGCGGTGACGTCCCCGCCAACGTTGTCGTCATCGGGTCGCCGACCAAGATCGTGCGCCGACTGGTGCCCTACGAGGACGACCCGACCCGCGCGACGGCGGCACCCGCCGGGTAATCACCCGCCAATCACCCGCCAATCACCCGCCAGTCGCCCGCTCATCGCCGGCTCAGCGAACGGCGAGCAGCTCCTCGAGCACGTCCTCCACCACGTCGACCGGGATGTCGATGTCGTCGACGATGCCCGTCGGCTCCCGGCCCTCGGGCAGCGTGCCGGCACCGACCAGGTAGCGGTAGTGGATGCCGCCGATCGCCTCGGCGATCGTCCAGAGTCCGAGGTGGACATAGCTGCCCGCGAACAGCTCGAGTACCCGGACCCCGGGGCGGCTCCAGGTGAGGTTCGTGAGCGCCGCGCCGTGGGGCGCGATGATCACCTCGGCGCCGAAGAAGACGTCGATCTGCTCCTGCACGGTCAGCGTGCCGGGGTCGAGCATGACGAAGCCCCGCGCCTCGAGCCGCGGCCAGAGCACGGACTCTTGGAGATAGCGCCGCCCGCCGGGCTGCTGCCCGCGGGAGAGGTAGAGCCGGGCGGGGGTGCCGGTCCGTCCGCTCGGGGGCAGTCGCTTACGCAGCCACTCGGTGGCCGAGCGAGGCGCGTCGAGGTCCTGGTTGGGCGTGCTCGGGACCAGGAGCCGGTCGGCTCGGATGGTCCGGTCTGCGCGGGGCTGGACGAAGGGGCCGGTGATCCCGGCCAGCTCCAGGATCTGGCGCTGGTAGCCGCTCTGGTGCGGCACCACGATCGCGTCGACCCGCTCGCCCGGAAGGGTCTCCTCGAAGATGCCGTAACGGGCGACCGCGTCGTAGAGGAAGTGGTAGTAGTTCACGGCCGTGCCACGGGCGGTGAGGCTCAGCACGGTGCCGGCGACATGCTCGATCTGGGGCAGCCGCGGCCCCAGGAAGACCGGGTGCTCGCGCCAGCCGGCGAGACCGAAGTAGCCACTGGTCTGGTAGTCGAGGATGCCGCCGGGCGTCACGGTCGCCGCGTAGTCGCCGACCAGCCGGCCGTCACGTACGTCGAGCAGATAGCGGGCCGGGATCTCGGCATGGCGACCGCGCTCGAAGACCCAGTGCCGGGGTGGCCGGCCCGAAGCGGGGCCGCGCTCGACGATCTCCGCCGGGCCGTCCGGGTGGAGCGTGACCGCGCCCGGCTCCCGTGCCGCCGTCTCGGCGGAGGCGACGGTCGCGGTGCGGGGCAGGCCGCGATCACCGAGCAGCCGGCCGAGTGGACGGAACACCACGCCGGCGAGCACGGACAGGAAGCGGTGCACCCGCTTGAGGACCGGCCACGCGGGCTGCAGCCTGGCGGGAAGTCTGCTCACTGCCCCACCAGCCGGCGTACGACGCGCCAGACGACCGGGATCTCCAGCACCCGGCGCACCACGGCTCGCATCCAGAGCGGCCGGATCAGCCTGCGGGCCAGCCGCGAGAGCCGGCCGTCGGTCCGGAGCAGCACCAGCTCGAGCTCGCCCTCGGCGTCGCGGTTGAGCTCGACCACCGGCGGGTGCTGGAGCGGGAAGTCGAGCGACTCGGCCGGCACCGGCAGCTTGTCGGCCCGGGTGTGGGTCGCTCCCTCGCCGTACCCGTCGTGCTCGACGAGGTTGACGCACGGCATGACCGACAGCCCCTGGCGGGACATGATCGTCACCCACCAGTGGTGGTCCCAGCCGTAGCGGTCGCCGTCGGGCTCGGTGGACACGAACGTGAAGTGCCGCAGCGCGGCCTCGGTGACCAGCGCGTCGGGGTGGGGTACGGCGGGGTGGGTGCGCTGGGCGGGCGCGGTGCGGGGGATCTCGTCGACCCGGTCCTCGGCACCGGCATGGTCGCGGTTGAACTCGGCCCGGTGGTCGTGCCAGCGGTCCGCCCAGGTCGCCCAGCCCCACACGCTCGCCCAGGTGCTGAAGCCGTAGCTGTGGCCACCGAACATCTCCTTCGGGACCAGGTGGGTGTCCCCGCCGATCTGCCAGATCCGCTTCTCCTCGGCGTAACGGCCGAGCAGCTCGTCGGCGTACCGGAAGAACGACGGGTCGGGGATGCAGTCGTCCTCGAGCACGATCGCCCGGTCGACCTGGGAGAACACCCAGTCGAGGCCGAGCTCGACGTTGGCCTCGAGCCCGAGGTTGCGCTCGGCGTACTTGCGCTCCACCTTGCACGGCCAGTCGATCTCGCCGACGAGGTCGCGTACGGCGGCGCACCGGGCAGCCTCGTCGGGCCGGTCGGGGCGCGGCCCGTCGGCGACGATGAACAGCTGCTCGGGCCGCACCTGTCGCAGCACCTCGAGGTTGCGCCGGGTGACGTCCGGGCGCCGGAAGACGATCAGGACGACCGGCGTCTGCAGCCCGTCAGCGGGCACGATCAGCACTCCTCTGTGTCATCCGGGAAGCGACGCGCGCGGCACTGGTGGCGGCGCGGCTGTTGACCGCCGCCCGAGCGGCGCGGCGCAGTCTAGGCGACCTGATCAGCCTGCGGCCCAGTCGGGCCGCCGGGCCGCCGACCCGGTTGAGGTGGAGCTCCAGCTCGCGCTCGACGTCGACGTCGAGCGCCACCTGTTCCGGGTGGCGCAGCGGGAAGTCCATCGGCTCGGCCGGGTCGTCCTCGCGGCCCGGCGAGTACCCGTGGGTCGCGTCCTCCCCGAACCCGCTGTTGACGACCAGGTTCCCCGACGGTGCGATCGCCAGTCCCCCCTCGGACATGATCGTGATCCACCAGTGCTTGTCCCACCCGTGGGTGACCACGTCGGACGACCGAGCGGCCTCGGCGAAGTGCCGCTGACCGGCCCGGGTCACCAACGTCCCTGGCGCCGGTACGGCGGCCACGGTGCGGGTGGGCGCGTCACCGGCATCGGCGGCGGAGCGTCGTACGTGATCGCGCGGGAAGACGGCGCGGTGCCGCTGCCAGCGGTCGGCCCAGGTCGCCCAGCCCCAGACGCTCGCCCAGGTGCTGAAGGCATAGCTGTCGCCCTTGTAGAGCCTGCGTGGTACCCCGTGCCGGTTGCCGGCGATCTGCCACACCCGGTCGTCGTCGCGATAGCGGTCGAGGAGCTCCTCGGCGAACCGGAAGAAGGTCGGGTCCGGCGTGCAGTCGTCCTCGAAGATCATCGCCGCGGACACCTGCGAGAAGACCCAGTCGAGGCCGAGCTCGACGTTGCCCTCGACGCCGAGGTTGACCTCCGAGAAGCGCCGCCGGACGTCGCACGGCCAGTCGATCTCGTCGAACACCGCTCGGGTCTCGGCGCACAGCGCCGCATCCTCGGGCCGGTCGTCGCGCGGTCCGTCCGCCACGAGGAACACCTGCTGGGGTGCGGCTTCCCGGATCGCGGCGAGGGTGCGGCGAGCCAGGTGGGGGCGATTGAACGCGATCAGCACGACGGGCGTGGAGAGCACGAAGGCCCCCGCCTTTCTGTCAGCCTTCCGGTCAGGTCGTGGATCATTCCACCAGACGCACGACCCTCGTTTACAGTTGCCCACTGTGCCCCCCTCTGAGAGCCAGCTCGTCGCAAAGCTGAAGCGTGCCAACCCTTCCCTCGCGAGCTCCTGGGCCAAGCGTCAGGTGCGGTCGGTGGCCGCTCGCGGCGGCTACCTGGTCACCAAGATGGACGACGAGGCCCGCCGCTACGCGCGGGTCTCCCACAACGACGCGGTGCCGCTGCCCGAGGGCGCGGAGGAGACCCTCCGCGTGGACAACCCCAAGCTCGTGGAGCTGCAGGCGAAGTACGACGCCCTCGACGTGTCGGCGACCGCGCACACCCAGTGGCGCCAGTCCTTCCTCAAGCGCAACCTGTCACTCGCCTGGTTCCGCGGCGACAACGCCTACGTGTGGCAGTTCCGCCAGCTGCGCAACGCCGCCAACGCCCGGATGTACCTCACGCTGCTCGACGTGGAGTCCCGCGACCGGCTCGGCCTGCTCAAGCGGCTGGAGGAGGACGGGAAGTTCGGCGCGTGGACCTTCACCTACGGCAACCGGTCCCCGGTGAGCCGCGACCTGCTCGACAGCGTCAACGAGATCAGCTACCTCGACGCCCAGATGGGCCTGAGCAGCATCGACTCGCTCAAGGTCCTCGACATCGGCGCCGGCTACGGCCGGCTCGCGCACCGGGCGTCGGCCGCGCTGCCCAACCTGTCGGCGTACGACTGCATCGACGGCGTCGCCACCTCGACGTTCCTGTGCGACTACTACCTCGACTACCGCAAGGTCCCGAAGTCGGTGCGGGCGGTGCCGCTGCCCGAGTGGGAGACTCTCGCCGACGACTACGACATCGCGATCAACGTCCACAGCTTCTCGGAGTGCTCGCTCGAGGCGATCGGCTGGTGGCTGGACCGGATCGCGGAGCGCAACATCGACTGGCTGTTGATCGTGCCGAACACCCCGCACCAGCTGCTCAGCACCGAGCTCGACGGCTCGATGCAGGACTTCGCCCCGATGGTCCGCGCGGCCGGCTACGTGCAGGTCGACGAGCGGCCGGTCTTCGAGAACGACGAGCTCCGTGAGCTGATCGACCTGCACGACACCTTCCACCTGTTCCGTCGGTCGGGGTCCGGTTCGTGAGGAAGGTCGTCGGCGACGACGAAAGGGCTCGATCCACCCTCTGGATGGAGGAGAGGCTGCGGCGCTACTCCGCAGCGACCACCCACCGGATCCTCGCGAGACGGGGACAGTCGCTGGGCATGTGGATGGGAGTCGGGTTCCCGAAGTCCGGCACCAACTGGCTCTGCGAGCTGATGGGCACGACCCTCGGGCTGCCGGTCCCGGTCGACTACCAGCTGCCGATCATGTTCAAGTCAGTCGTCCACTCGCACTACACCTACAACGAGCGGTTCCCCAACGCGGTCTACATCCGACGCGACGGACGCGACGTGATGACGTCGTTCTACTTCTACTGGACCCGCGCGACGCAGATGAACAAGAACCCCCGGTTCTCCCGCGGGATCCGCGAGATCTTCGACCACCTCTACGGACCGGCGTTCGACGCGGCGGACGTGCAGGGCAACCTGCCGAAGTTCATCGAATACCAGATGACCGTCGCCCCGACGACGATCGGCATCCCGTGGCACGCCCACGTGCGGGAGTGGTGGGACCGTCCTCGGGTCGGTCACGTGACGTTCGAGGGCCTGCTCGCCGACCCGGTCGAGGAGATGGTCCGGGCGCTCCGTGCCGCGAGCGGCGAGGACCCGCGCCGGGACCTGGTCGAGCTCGCCGTGCAGCGGCACGACTTCTCCAACAGTGCCGGCCGCACCTCGGGCGAGGAGGACCGGCGCGCATTCCGGCGCAAGGGAGCGTCGGGCGACTGGCGCAACCACTTCACCCGCGAGGCGGGCCAGGTCTTCGACTCCTACGCCGGCGCCGAGCTGGTCGAGTTCGGCTACGCCGCCGACCGCACCTGGTTCGAAGGCCTCTGAGCTCGGCTAGGAACCGGTCGGCATCCAGCTGAACCGACGGCCGGTGATCTCCACCAGCCGAACGTCCCACGGCTCGAAGAACTCCCGGAGCTCCTGGTCGGTGCCGCTCGCCTCGCGGGCGTACCTCCCCGAGTTCGTCCTGACCGCCGACTGGACGTCGAGGGTGACGGGTCGGCCGAGGAAGCCCTCGAGGAGCGCGCACTCGGTCGGGTCGTTGGCGAAGACCTTCTCCGAGTCGAGCACGAGGATGTTGTCGCGCGGGATCACGTCGTAGAACCGCTCCAGGTAGCGGGCGTAGAGGCCACGGCTGCGGTAGGAGTAGAGGCCGAACTGGATCCCGATCTCGTTCGGGTCACGCTCCATGGCCTCGAGGTCCGCGGCGATCCGGCCGTCCTCGGCCGCCAGTGCGGCCGGGAAGTCGAGGTCCTCCCACCCGGCGCGTAGGTTGTGCTGGAAGTGGGAATAGGCCCGCGCGACCGGGTCTCGCAGCACGAAGATGACCCGGGCGTCGGGTTTCACCTCGCGGATCCGCGACGGTACGGCGCCGTGGATCATGTAGTTCGGGCTCGCGTCGATCTGGAGCGCCTTCGAGGTCCGCATCTGGAAGTGGGAGGCGTACCACGACGTACCCCTGTCCCAGAAGCCGTTGAAGAAGAAGATCTCCTTGATCGGCGGCTCGTAGAAGCCCTTCTGTGACGCCAACAGCCCGGCGAGGTACGTCGTGCCGGACTTCTGTGCGCCGCAGATGATGACGTCGGCGGTGGAACGCAGTGGCGCGGTCGCGCGTCGTATCGGGGTGGCCGCCCAGAATGCGATGTTGCGCGGGCTACGACGCACTGTTGCTCTCCAGGACGACGGGCGTCGACCGCAGATAGCGGGCGAAGAGCACCCACCAGGTGAGGCTGATGAAGGTCGTGCCGACGACCAGGCCCCAGAGCGCTCCCGCGGCGTCGTCGATGATCGCGCCGACGACGAGGGCGACGATCGTGATGACGGTGCCGCTGATCTCGGCGAACATGATGGTCTGGATCTGCCGGTTGCCGAGCAGCGCCGCGCGGACGCCGGCCTGCGAGGCAAAGGCCACGATCGTCAGGCCCACCGGCAGCCGGAGCGGGTCGATCAGCGCCCACACATCGCCGAGGACGAGGCGGCCGGCGGAGTCCGGCAGCCAGACCACGATCGCGAGGTTGATGACGCCGGCGCCCGACGACATCAGCATCGCCCGGCGCTGGTGGCGCTTGGTCGCCGCGATGTCCGACTTCTCGCGAGCCACGTCGTTGGCTACCGAGGTCGAGATCGCCGACTGCATGAGCTGACTGGGCCGCCGCAACAGCATCGAAGCGCGGATGGCAGCGACGCTGATCGGGGTGCTGACCAGCGCGACCACCACCGAGCCCAGGAGGGCACCACTGGTAGCGGACACGTTGCCGACCAGGGAGCGCCAGGAGAAGCCCCAGCGGCCGCGGAGCCAGGCGAGCGACGGCCGCTCGTCCGGCCAGCCGTACTGGGCGAGGACGTAGAGGGCCGCCAGCGCCCCGGAACCCGCCCAGGTCAGGGTGATGGTGAAGAGGCTGGTGCGGTCCTGGGCCAGGCACACGGCGACCGCGGCGATCCAGAGCGCGAGCCAGAGTGCGTCGAGGACGAGGGCGCCCTTCGGGTCGGCCCGCGCGAAGGAGACGTAGCGGCCGACGTTCTGCAACAGCAGGAGCGGTGCGGTGACCGCGAGCGCCAGGAGCGCCGCACCCAGGGGTGAGCCTGCAGCCATCGCGAGCAGCGCTCCGCCGATGCAGGGGATCGCTCCCAACGTCGTCACCGTCAGCGCGCTGCCGAGGATCTGCCAGGGGTGCGCGTCGGCTTCCTCGGGGTGCGCCACAGCCGGCACGGAGATCAGCGAGTGAACGATCCCGAGCCCGACCCCGTACACCATCAGCACCAGGCTGAACCAGCCGAAGTCGGCCGGCGACAGGCTGTGCGCGGCGACGATCACCGCGCCGAGGTTGCTGATGCTCGACAGGATCTGGCTGACGGTGGTCAGCCCGGCATTCCCGGAGCGCGGATGGGGCTCTGTCATGCGGCGGTGACCGACGGCCGGCCTGTGAGCCGAGCGCCTACGAGGGCTCGTAGAAGTCGATGATCTCGCCGACGGTCTGCGGAATGACGCCCTCGCTGAAGGGGTCGCGACCGATCTCGTCCTCAAGCATCACCGAGAGCTCTGCGGTCTGCAGGGAATCGAGGCCCAGACCCTCTCCGAACAGACGGGTGTCGGCGTCGACACCGTCGACGTTGACGTCGAGGTTGGCGCCGTTGCTGTCCTGGCGCTTGAGGAACGAGCGGATCGTGCCCCGGACGCGGTCGGCAGAACTCATGGGTGCTCCAGTCAGGTTGTCGCTGTACCAGTCCATTCCCCGAGGACAACGGCCGCGCCGATACTACGTCACGCGCCGCTGATCCTGTCGGCTGGCCCCGGCATCCCGCCCCGCGCGGATCGGACCTCCCGCACCGCGTCGAGGATCGACGAAGCCAGGATGCTCCGGCCCTCGTAGTTCACGTGCACCGGGTCGCCGAAGTGCTCGCGGTCGCAGGCCATCACCGCGTTGGCGACTCGTCCTGCGCCGTTGGTGGCTTCCAGGAACGTCTGCTCGATCAGCCGTGCGTTGCCTGCCAGGTGCTCGAGAGCCTCCGCACCCAACATCCCTGCCAGGAGGGGGTGGTTGACCGGCGGGATGTAGGCGACCGATGCCAGGTCGCGCTCAGCCAGCTGCCGCCCGAGCTCCGCGACCAACCTGATGCCGGGGCTCTCGGGCGTCAGCTTCTCCGCGTTGTAGTAGTCGAGCAGGTGCCGCAGCCGGACCGCCTTCTGCCAGGCGGTCTCGGGGACCGCGCTGATGATCAGCCGCAGCTCTCCCACTGTCCGGCGGGCGCCGTACAGGCTTGGGGCGGGCAACCTGTCGTACTCCTCGAGCGCATCCGCCGGCGGTCGCGGGAGACCGTGGGTCTCCGTCGCACCCCGGGCGATGATGTCCCGGATCGCTGCTGCCTCCACCTCGTGCGCGAAGCTCGGATGGTGGAGGGACAGGGTCGTCGTCGTTCGGACCGCAAGGGGCACGACGACCACCTCGGGTCGGGAGACGGCGTGGTCGAGAGCAGTCAGGAACGCGCCGATGATGCGCGGGCCGTAGAGAGGGCCGACGATCGCCTCGTGGCGCCAGTCCTCCCCGAGCCCCTCCATCAGCAGCTTGGGGAGGGGTAGGCGCCGGGTGTCGGCGCTGTTGGTCCACCACATGGCCGAGTCGCCGAAGAGCAGCAGCTCAGGACCGTCCGGGGCGCGGTACGCCCTGCGCAGTGAGTTCAGCTGGCGCAGCTCCGGGTCACCACCGCGTTGGTTCCGCTTCCGGATGTAGACGGCCTTGAGGCCGGCGGCGACGTTTGATGCGCGGACCCTGGCGGACGTGCGTTGACCCACGTGTCGTCTCCCACTGTCGATGACCTATGACTGGAGGATAGGTGAGCCGCCGGACTTGTCTGCAGGTAGATCAGGAACGCGCCCACCACCGTCCTCGGTCGGGTCGGGTACGGGTGTAACGGCAGTACGACCACGGATGGTGCGCTAGATTCGGCGCCGCGGGAGTGCTGTCAGCCCCGCCCCCGTACTGCAGAGGTGGTTGAGGTGTCCCCGGCCGAGTTTCGCGCCCGCGCGCGCATCTTCCGCAACCGCTGGGTCAACCACGAGCTCAAGCAGCTCGAGGCGGTTCGGCGGAGGTTGTTGCGCGATGAGGTCGACGTGCTCATCGTCAGCGACAGCAGTGTCTCGAGCTACTCCGTCCGCGACACCGATCGGACCTTCCTGCCCGCGCTGATCTCACGGCAGATGGGCGGTGCGCGGGTCGCGACCGTCGCCGGCCCGGGCTACGGCGCCTACCTCCACGACGAGATCCTGCGAGTGCTCAGCACCATTCCCAACCGGCCCAAGGGACTGGTGATCTCGAACGCGATCCGCACGAACACGATGAGGCACGTCACCGAGCATCCGATCTACAGCTACCCCGCAACCAAGGCCGCGCTTGCGACGACGAAGGACGCTCGGCACCGGATCCGCGCGCTCGGCCGCGGCAGCGCGCCGACACCGGAGAAGTACGCCGCTTTCGAGGATCTCAAGGTCACGACCCGCTGGGGCGGGACCAAGACGATCGGCGAGTTCCGCGCCCATGTGAAAGGCGTCGGGCCGCAGCCTTGGCCCGTCGAGCTCGAGCGGGTCCTCTTCGACTACTTCCACGGCGAGCTGTTCGATGAGAGCCACCCGGGAATCCAGGACGTCGTGCGGCTGGGCCGCCGGATCAAGGAGTACGGCGTGCCGGCAGCCATGTACTGGTGCGCGCCGCCGATGGGACGCGGTGAGCTGCACTACCCGGGAGAGTTCCGCAACCAGACGATGGCCAATTGGGCGCTGACGCGCGACTCCTTCCTCGCCGGGGCCGGCGACAGCCTGACGATCGTCGATCCCGAGCTCGTCGAGGAGGACGACTGGGACGACCCCCAGAACGCGACCGAGCACTTCACCTATGCCGGCCGGGTCAAGATCGCCGATGCCCTGGCTGCGACGCTCCCCGGCGCCCACGGGGTGCGCGGGTGACGACGCCGACCTGTCCGGTGTGCGATTCGACGATGTCGTACTTCGACGCGGCCGTCGTCCTGTCGTCGTACGACGCGACCTACCACCGCTGCGACGCTTGCGGCCTGGTTGCGACCCGCCAGACGCCGTGGCTGGAGGAGGCCTACGCCAGCGCGATCCACGACGCCGACGCGGGATTGCTGCGCCGCGCGCGGCGCTACCAGCGGCTGGCGTCGACGATCGTCGCGTTCGAGGGCCTCAAGGGCGGGCGCTTCCTCGACTGGGCGGGCGGCTACGGCGTGTTCACCCAGCTGATGCGCGACAAGGGCTACGACACCTGGCACCACGACGAGTTCGCCACGCCGGTCTTTGCCCGCGACTACCAGGACACCGGCGAGGGTCGCTACGACCTGATCACGGCATTCGAGGTGATGGAGCACCTGTTCGACCCGCGCACCGAGCTCAAGGGGGTGGCGGAGCGCACCGACCGGCTGCTCTTCACGACCGAGACCCTGCCCGACCCTGCTCCGCGGGTGGGCGAGTGGTGGTACTACATGCCGGCCGTCGGCCAGCACATCACCTTCCACACCGTCGACTCCCTGGGGATCCTCGCCGGACACCTCGGCTACGAGCTGACCAGCAACGGCTCCAACTGGCATCTCTTCCACCGCGGGCCGATCTCACTTCGCACCCGGGCTGTCCTCTCGCCGCGGACGACGGGGGCCGCGCGCAAGGCGCGCACCTCCCTCAACCGGCTTCGGAACCGGTGACCAGCCCGATCAACCCCACGACCGAAAGGATCCGACGCGTGCGCGACCGGCTAACGACGCTCCTGTTCCTGCTGCCTCCCAGTCGCCTGAAGAACCGGCTGCTGAGCAGGCTCGGGCACGACATCCACCCGACCGCGCACATCGGCATCTGCTTCGTCCAGCGCGTCGACCGGTTCGAGATCGCCGAGGGCGCGATCATCGGCAGCTTCAACGCCTTCCGGTTCCTGACGAAGGTCAGGATGGGCCTCGGTTCCCGGATCACGATCTTCAACTGGATCCTCGGTGGGTCCGGCCTCGAGCCCGGGTTGCCGCCGGACGAGCGCGGCGTGAGACGCACCCTCCAGATGGGCGACCATTCGCACATCATCAGCTTCCACTTCCTCGACTGCGGCGGTGGCCTGCTGATGGCAGACGACACCTGGATCACCGGCATCCGCAGCACGGTGCTGACCCATGCGTTCGACCCGCACGAGGGCGGCATGATCCTGGAGCCGGTCGAGCTCAAGAAGGGCGCCGTGGTGTCCACGTCGTGCACGATCCTCCCGGGCACCGTCATCGGCGAAGGCGCGCTTTTGGCCGCGGGTTCTACGTTGTGGACCCGGCAACAGCTCAACCCCAGCAGCTTGTACGGCGGCGTCCCGGCGCGGCGCCTGTCCGCGGTCGACATCTCGGACTGGGTCTACAACCGGCACCGGTACGGCGCTGCCAAGGCGTCTGATAGTTTCGCGCCCGACTCAGCGATGGAGGCTCCCGACCAATGACCGACGTGCAGCGCACGATCACGACCATCATCGAGCAGCTGCTCGAGCGGAGCGACAAAGCTGGCGTCGCCGTCACCCTCGACTCTGCGATCCACGGTGACGGCCTCAGCCTCGACTCGCTGGAGACCGCCGAGCTGTCCGCAATCCTCGAGGACGAGTTCGGCTCCGACCCGTTTGCCGCGGGCTTGATGCCGGAGACCGTGGCCGAGGTCGTGGACTTCTATCGCGCGGCTGAGGGCGCGACCGCCTCATGAGCTCAGCGCCACGCACCATCGTCGTGACGGGCGGCAGCCGGGGTCTCGGCGCCGGGATCGTCCAGTCCTTCCTCGACTCGGGTGACCGGGTCGCGTCGTGCTCCCGGTCGACCACGCCGCAGGTCAAGGAGTGGGAGTCCGACCCGGCGTACGCCGACCGGTTCCTGTTCCTCGAGGCTGACATCGCCGACCGGGACCAGTCGACGGCCTTCGTCACGGCGGTCGTCGACAAATGGGGCGCGATCGACGTGCTGGTCAACAACGCAGGGGTGGCGCGCGACGGCATCCTCGCGTTGTTCTCCGACGAGGACTCCGACACCGTCATCGACCTCAACCTCAAGGCGACGATCCACCTCACGAAGAAGGTCGTCCGCAACATGCTCAGCCACGGCGGCGGCAGCATCGTGAACATCTCGTCGATCGTCGGCCTCACCGGCTACCGCGGACTCACCGTCTACAGCGCGACGAAGGCCGCCCTGGACGGCTTCACCCGCTCGCTCGCCCGTGAGCTGGGCTCGCGGAAGATCACCGTCAACAGCGTGGCCTCCGGCTACCTCAAGACCGAGATGAGCCACGGCCTCGACGAGGCCCAGCTCAACCAGATCGTACGGCGCACGCCCGCCGGTCGGCTGGGCGAGCCCGACGACATCGCCCGCGCGATCCAGTTCCTCGTCGACGAGCGTAACAACTGGCTCACCGGACAGGTGCTGGTCGTCGACGGCGGCCTGACCTGCTGAGGAGCGACGTGACTGAGTCCTACGAGCCCGCCGACCACTACGACCGGGTCACCCACGCGTGGGGCCTCCTGCTGGGGGCCGAGCTGCACTACGGCGTCTTCGAGTCCCCGGACGAGGAGCTCGACGTCGCCACCCACCGGCTGACCGAGCGGATGGCGGCGGGCGCGCAGCTCGAGCCGGGCCTCCGGGTGCTCGACGTCGGCTGCGGCACCGGCGCACAGAGCCGGTTCCTCGCGTCGACCTACGGCGCCAGCTCGGTGGGCATCACCACCAGTCCCGTGGGCGTGGCGACCGCGCAAGAGCTCAGCGAGGCGGCCGGGCTTTCCGACCAGGTGTCGTTCGAGCAGCGCGACGCGACGGCCAACAAGTTCCCTGACGAGAGCTTCGACCGGGTGTGGATCCTGGAGTCGTCGCACCTGATGCGGGACCGCCAGGCACTCGTGTCCGAAGCCGTTCGCGTGCTCAAGCCGGGCGGCCGGCTCGTGTGGTGCGACATCGTGCGGCACCGGACCATCCCGTTCCTCGAGGTCCGCGACCGTCGCGAGGAGTTCGCGACGCTCCGCGAGGCGTTCGGCGACGCGCGGATGGAGCCGCTGGCCGACTACGTGGCGTGGTTCGAGAAGGCGGGGCTCACCGTAGAGCAGGCCGACGACCTGACCGAGGCGACGCTCCCGACGTTCCCCGCTTGGCGGGCCAACGCCGAGCGCCACCGCGACAGCGTGGTCGAGGCTCTCGGCGAGCGGGGCCACGGGGCGTTCGTCCGCAGCGCGGACATCCTCGAGTCGCTGTGGCGCGACGGCACGTTCGGCTACGGCCTGATCGCCGCCGCCAAGCCCGCTGCCTCCTAGGGTCGCCGCTGTGATCGAGCTGCTCCGCCGTGCCGCCGTACGCGATGCCGATGCCGTCGCCATGATCGCCGAGAGCGGCGAGTGGACCTACGCGCGCCTTGCAGACGAGTCCGAGGCCCTCGCGCACGGCCTGCAGGCGGCCGGCATCGACCGGTTCGCCGTCGTCTCCAACGACATCCCCCGGGTCGTCGCGCTGCTGGCCGCCTCCTCGCTGATCGGTGCGGAGGCGTGCGTCTACGCGCCCGACATCGCGGTCGACGAGATGGACCGGCAGGCTGCCTCCTTCTCGCACCCGGTCGTCGTGTCGGACCGCACCGACCTCGGAGACCACGAGGTCCGGGTCGTCCGGCCCGACGAGCTGCACGCGCCGGGGCCGGCACTCGACATGCTCCCGGAGCGGCGGCCGTTGCTGGTCCTCACGACCGGCAGCACCGGTACGCCGAAGGGTGTGCGGCACGACTGGTCGCGCCAACTCAACCGGATGGAGAACGCACGCGACGGCTCCGGGCAGGTCTGGCTGCTCGCCTACGGCCCCAACCAGTTCGCCGGACTCCAGGTGTTGATCCATGTGCTCGGCACCGGCGCGACATTGGTCGCTCCGTCGGTACGGCGCCCCCAGTCGGTCCTCGAGCTGATCCACGACCACGCGGTCGACCACATCAGTGCGACGCCGACGTTCTGGCGGTTCCTGCTGGCCGAGTTCCGCGCCGATCCGCGGCCGGTCCCGATGCTGAAGCAGATCACCCTCGGCGGCGAGGCCGCACCCGGAGCCCTGCTCGAGGAGCTCCGCGCAACCTTCCCGGACGCCAGGCTCTCCCATATCTACGCCGGCTCGGAGTTCGGCTCCACCGGCTCGGTGCGCGACGGCACCGACGGCCTGCCCGCCTCGCTGCTGGAGGGCAGCGACGACGCCGGAGTCAGCCTCAAGGTCGTCGACGGCGAGCTGTGGGTCCGCTCGTCGGCGTCGATGCTCGGCTACCACGGTGAGGTGGACCGCTCCGCCGACGAGTGGTGGCCGACCGGCGACCTGGTCGACATCGTGGAGGAACGGATCGTCTTCCGGGGCCGCAAGACCGACGTCATCAACGTGGGCGGGGTCAAGGTGCACCCGCTCCCGGTCGAGGAACGGGTGACCGCGGTGCCCGGCGTCCGGGCCGCTCGTGCCTACGGCCGTCCCAACGCCCTGGTCGGCGCCGTGGTCGCGGTCGACGTCGTCGCCGACGAAGGCGTCGACGACCGGGAGCTCAAGACCGCGATCCGCGACGCCTGCGCCGACCTCCCGCGCCCTTGGCAGCCGCGCAGCATCCGGGTCGTCGAGGAGCTGGCGATGAAGGAGAACAAGGTCGTCCGGGGTGGGGCCGGCTCGGACTGACGTCGGCGCACGACGGCATAGGAAGTGGTCGCTACAGCGACCACTTCCTATGCCGTTGCCACCGTGCACGGGCGTCCAGCGCCGGGCCTACCCGGGAAACCGGATCTCGAGGGAGGACCCGCGTTCCACCGTGCGGGTGTCGTGCAAGGTGCAGCGTGATGAGTACAACGACAGGGTCCCTTCGGTATCGGGCACGCTGTCCCAGTCGCCGTCGTGGGTGGATACCAGCGCGTGTCGTTCGCGACCATCCGGGCTCACGATCGGCATGAGCTCGTCGAACTTCTCGTCGAATGTGCCGTTATGGCTGCCGTGATGGGACACCTTCACGAAATGCACCGGCCCAACAGCGCCCTGCTCGTGCATGAGCTTCCAAGAACCGAGTTCGGCGTCCCCGGCGAAGAGCAGTCGCCAGCCACGCCACTGGAGCTCCAGCACGACACTGGTGTTGTTGTTGGCCCTGTCGATCTCCATGATCTGTCGCCGGGTGCCGTTCCGCCGGGACGCCTGTAGATCGAAGAACGCTCCTGGATCCACGCCGACGGGTGGCGCCGAGAGAGCCGTAGGCGCGTCCGCCGCGTCCTGAGCATCCGCGGTGTCGGCGGCAGTGGTGAGCGTCGGGCCGAGGCCTCGGTAGTACGACGACGTGTCCTCCTCCGGCGCCAGGATTCGCAACTGAGCCTCGGTGAACGGGTGCTTGCCCTCGGTGGGGGTGCCGTTGTCGACGTAGTGGGTCCGGTCCTCCGGGGCGACACCGCGCAGGTAGTCGACGTAGTCGCCGGTCTTCAAGCCGAGCGCCCCCGGCGGGAGCAGCGGGGAGTTGTTGCGGACCATCATCTCCAGCCACGCGTCGGACTCGGTCTGGAGCAGCCGGTGCGCTTCCAGCAGGGAGAGCTGCACTGAGAGCAGCTTCTTCTTCGCATTCGGATGGTTCTCGTAGTACTCCGGGTGCGCCGACCCGGTGAGCCAGGCATGCCGCGCGGCGAGATCGACTCCTGCCCGCTTCGCGGCGAGGAGACCCTGGACGTGGTCGAGGTGCTCGTGAGTCATGACGTAGAGGTCGACGGTGCCGCCGGTGCGATCCGCGATGTCCCGCACGACAGTGGTGAAAACCTGGTCCTCGTTGTCGTCGCCGACCAGCAGGTTGCCGACGTCGATCAACAGATGTCGGGTCACCTCGGTGCCTCCGTCAGCAGCTTCTGGGACCGCTACCAGGATCGCGTCGCCGAACCCCACGTTGTACGCACGCACCACGAGGTCACTCATGAGTCCCATCCCGCAAGGTGGAGCAACCTGTGGCTGCTGCGAAGCCCGACGTCGCCCACGCCACGAAGCCGAACACCGGCGCCCTCACCAGCCCCCACGCCGGCCTCCACACCAGCTACGAGGACTCCCTCGGCCTCGAGCTCACGCAACAGGCGATCGCGTTCACGCTGCTGACCCTGTCCGGTGACGTCGCTGTTGATGACGGCCAGGCACTCGCCGGTCTCCCATTTCAGGACGACGGTTGCGCCCGTAGGAACCACTCGCGTTCGGGGTGCGCCTCCGGCCACGTCCTCGGCGTGGTTCCAAGCCACCTTCAAGATCAGCTCTCGCTGCTTCTTCCCCTCCTGCACGGTCCCGATCCGTTTGGTGGTGTCGACCCGGGGAAGCACGGTGAAGGACGCGCCCTTCGGAATCGCCATCCACGCGCGGTTCCGTTCTACGTACTCATAGGCCAGCCAGTCGCCGTCACGAAGGTCCTCGACCTGACTGGACGGCACGCCGAGCTCGACGGGCGCACTGGTCTCGAGATCGGCCACCTGTCCCACGATGTGCCGATCGACGAACCGCTGTGCGAACTCCGACCGCAGCGCATCGGAGTCGGGCATGGCAGCACGGTCGGCTGCCAGCGTGGCACGACCTACGTCGGCGAAGCTGAGCTCGCCCGGTGGTAGGTAGTCGATGCCGCGCAGGAGGAACCTGCGGAAGATGGTCAATGCGATGCCGAGCGCCTTGTTGGCGGCCTGGTCCACCGTGAGGAGCGCGCCGGCCTGGTCTGGACGCTTGCTGGCCTCGAACCTGCTCACAAAGATCGAGCAGAGCGTGTCGTAGTAGATCGCTGACAACAGCGTGCTCAGGATGTGCGGCCGCTCCCCGGCCAGGGACTCGAGGGTGGAGTCGTTCTTCAGGCTCCGCAGCTCGGTCCGAGCGATGCCGTCGGCACCCGGCCGCGCCATCCCGAACTCCTCAGCAATGCTGCTGAACGCGTTGGCTCCCGTGAGTGAGTTGTCACTGCGCGCCAGCACTGCCTTCCGGAGCCCATCGCTCTGGAGCGCCATGATCACCGCGACGAGATCGGCGACGGCTTCGTGGATCGCGATTGACTGCGGTGTCGAGCTGTCATACAGAGATGGAACGACGGCGTCCAGCAATGCATGGCCGCACTCGTGGGCGACGATGTCACGGCTCAACCCGGTATGGACCCGCTTGCCCGCATTGTCCTGGAACGAGAAGAACTGAAGGCTGCGGGTCCCGCGGTCGTAGAAGGCGTTCGCCCACTCCCCTGCCCGAGGCAGGACGAGAAGCTGCTCACTCCCGAACGCCCACTTGACCTGTCTCCCCAGACCCTCCGGTCCCTCGAACATCCGCAAGGTGAGGAACACCGTCCCGAAGGTGTTGATCGCGAGGGTCGCGGCCGATGTCGGGTCGTCGTCGGCGACGTACTCCCCGGACCGGGGGTTCGAGGAGGATGGCGTGAACGTGGCTGGCGGCGGCAACGGCTCACCCGTGGCGGGGTCGAAGTCCACGACAGCTATCCGACGGCAGGCCGGCCCGTCGAGGAACCGATCGTTGGCTTCTCCGGAGAGGATGAGCTCCTTGCGCTCCTTGCCGGCATTGCCGCCTGGGATGCCGGTTTCGGCCAGGACTACCGAACCGTCCTGGATCAGCAGCTCTACTCCGGCGACGACGTCAGCCATAGCCGATGGTTCCTTCCAGGTAGGCAGAGAGCAGGAGCCATCCACCTGCTGCAGCCACGAGCAGGACAGGAACGGGGTCCCTCCACGCCCGCGGGTGCCAGGCCTCCCACCAGGCCGCCAGCGAAGCGCCGACCATCAGGACCGGGCTGTGACCCACGGCCATCGCGAGCATCGCGGGTCCGCACAGGAGGGCGCACCGGCGCCAGGTGAGTACGCCGGCCCTCGCGGCGGTCACGACTCCGCGCCGGCCTCCGGGCGCCAACGCCGGCAATCTCAGGCACCTCTCCAGCACCCGGCCGCGATGTGCCGACCGGTAACCGGCCAGGGCGAGGCAGACGAAGGCCAGCTGCCACCACAAGCTGCCTGCTGGCACCGAGAGCGCCTGGGCAACCGCGGCCCCGGCCAGGCCGAGACCAAGCCACAAGGTGCTGACCGTCGCCAGGCAGACGACCGCCAGCCTCGTGCGCCAGCCGCGGAAGCTGGAGCGGGTGATCGCTCCGACGGTGGGGACGCTCAGCGGCCACATCATCGCGACGACCATCAGGAGCCAGGTGCCGACCCAGACCAAGCTCCAGGGGTTGACCACCCCGGCTGCCACCGACGGCAGGTGATGATGAGTGTGCGTCGCACTCAGCTCGCCGTTACCCGGCCAAGGAACGCTCAGCGCAACCCACGCCACCGCGGCGCACGCCAGGACGGCCCGGGCGTACGGGGGACGGGCCGACGCCGACAGCAGCGCGGCCGGCGGCGTCGTCCTCAGCAGACTCATGGAGTCTGCGCATAGACGGTGACCTGCTGGACCCGGATCGCTCGGTCGGGGTCATCTGCGCCGGGACGACCCTCTTCGGGCACGAGCTTCACCGACAGCTGTCCGCCCGCCCATCCCTCCGCAAGCAAGTCGGGCAGGATGTCCGTGGCGTCGACCAGGTAGTTGCGCTCCTCCTCTGGCGGCGTGCCAGCGAGCCCGAAGGTTGCGAACCTCCCTGCCCGGTGCGCCGCTTGGTCGGGAGCTGATCGCACCTCAACGACGTAGGCGGTGTGCGGCCGGACGGCGCGGACGCCGGCGAGCTCCAGGACCAAGCGGTTCGGAGGCGCATCGTCCAGGCCCCGGGGCCCGGTGTGGAAGGTGACGTCCCGCTCCTCGTTGGATTCCAGGTCGAAGCTGGCCGCTACCGGCTCCCACCGTGGCTCGGCCTCGTCCAAGGCAAATCCACCTCCCCCGTCAACGAGTGCCCGCGCCGCTGCGATTGCGGCCACGGTCGCCTCTGGCAGCTCGATCGACTCGTACTCGTAGCCCATCGCCACGCTGGACAGGTTCTCGACATCGTCCATCGTGTACGTCGACGGCGACTGCTCGACTCCGAACCTGAAGATCGCCGATTGCCACTGCGTCACGAGGAACGCCGAACCTCCGTTGGGATCGGTCAGACGCACGGAGCCCGGGAGGGCGAGCCACACCTCCCACAACCGGTCGATGTTGGCGTGGTGCAGCCAGAAGATCGGGTCCTGGCCTGCCGTAGCCGGGCTCTCCATCAGCCCTGCGATATCCACGTGCACCCAGTTGTGCGGCGTGCTCTCCACGTCACCGAACCGACGGTCACGGTCGGTGCCGCCGAACCCGACGTCAGGAACGCCTCCGACGAAACGGCGCTCGGTGAGTGCCGCAACGACGTCGATGTCCTCGACCGGGATGGGCCCGGCGTTTCGAGACGGATCGAAAAGCGGGTTCGGCACTGTCTCACCGGCGATGGTCCTGGTCGGCACCCGGAACTCTGCAGGAAGGAACAGGGCGTCAGCATTGCCTGGATCTGAATAGTTCCAGTAGGGCAGCCCCCACCCGTCATCGCCCGTGAGCCTCTGGACGGTGCCCTCGAACCACGCAAGATAGGCACGGTGCCAGGGCAGGAAGAACAGCGAGGCATGGGCGCATTGCCCCCAAGCCGGCCGCGGCGGTGTGCCGCGCGGAATGCCGTGGGTGTTGGCCGCCCACTGCCAAGACGCCGGATCATCCGCCGGCAGCGCACGCATCAACTCGACTCCCCGCGCGTAGGTGTCCAGGATCGGATGCCACTCCTGGGTCCCTGCGTCGGCGACGTTCCCGAGCGTCAGCGTTGCGATGTCGTGCCGAATCCGAGCCATGTCCGCTCCCGTGTCAGATGGCGTCAGGTCCACGATCCTCGGGGCTGGGTCGAAGCCACTGCCCAAAGGGGACGTTCTTCGGGCCGATCAAAGCGTCTATGACGCCGACCTTGGCCGACCGGCAAGGGCTTCACGCCCACCTTCGCGCCGCCGACACCCGCCCCCGTAGGGAAGGGAGGCGACCTCGACGTCGGGCCTCGGCCAGTCATCGCCTCCAGGCTGGGCGGCTGGAGCCTCGGTCGTCCCCGCGGACGAACTTGCGCGAAAACCGCTGCCGGCGACGAAGTCTTTGCCTAATCTTCGGCGGGTCGATCCCCTCACTCTCCGGAGGCCATCCACCATGTCCGTTCACCCCCGACTGGCCGTCCTCGTCGTCGCCGGGCTCCTGCTCACTTCCTGCGGCGGCGACGACGGCGACGCTGACGGCTCCGACGCCGAGACGACCGTGGTGACCGTCGGTCCCACCGAGGTCCCGGAGCCCACCACCGTGTGGGTGGGGTCGTCGGAGGCCAGTGCGCTGCTGAAGGTCGATCCCGCGACCCGCGGGACCGAGGAGATCGCGGTTGACGAGGGACCCTGGAAGGTCGAGTACGTCGACGGCGCGCTGTGGACTCAGGCGCCTCAGCTGCAGCGGCGCGATCCGGCGACCGGCCAGCCCAGCGACGTGCTGTTCGACGAGGTGTCCGCCCACGACTTCCTGATCGACGGTGACGGTGTCTGGATGTCCCTCAGGGGCGAGCCCAAGCTGGTCCGCTACGACCTCGCAAGTGGCAAGCCGGTGGACGAACTGCACCTCCAGTCGGAGGACGTGTGGCTCGAGTACATGGCACTGGACGGCAACGCCATGCTCGCCTCGAACTTCTACGACGGCACGGCGGTGCGGGTCGATCTCGAGACCGGGGAGGTCCTGGAGTCCTACAGCCCGGACGAGGTGATCTGGGACGTCCAGCTCATCGACGACTCGCTGTGGGTCGCCCACTACGGCGGACTGGTCGAGCTCGACGCGGAGACCCTCGAGCCTCGGACGACGATCCCGGGCGTCGAGGCCGCGTTCGCCCTCGCCGCCGACGAGAGCGGACAGCTCTGGGTCGGCCTCCGGGACATGGTCGGGACCATCGACGAGGGCACCGGTCAGCTCAAGCCGGTGGCGACCCTCGACAACGCCACCGGAGGCGGCACCGTCGACGACATCGAGGTGTCGGAGGGCTCGGTCTGGATCACCCACGAGGACCTCGGCCTGCTGCGCCTCGACCGGGCGACCAGCCAGCTCGACGAGCCGATCAGCCTGCCCGGGGCCGGGGCTTTCGCGCCCACCTTCGACATCGCGTTGCAGTGACGAGAGCGATGACGTGCGGGTCGAGGCTCGGCGGAGAAGCCGCCTGGGCCACCTCCTGCCGCGCCTTCGCCGTCCCGACCGCCTCCGAGTCAGTCGAAGATGCCGCTGTAGGCGTTGAGCGCCGGCTGTCCGCCGAGGTGCGCATACAGGACGTTCGAGTCGGCCGCGATCTCGCCTGATGCGACGAGGTCGACCAGCCCGGCCATCGACTTCCCCTCGTAGACGGGATCGATGATCATCCCCTCGAGCCGCCCACTGAGGCGGATCGCGTCGATCGTCGACTCGACCGGGATGCCGTAGAGATCTCCGGCCCAGCCCTCGAGAAGGGTGATCTCGTCGTCGCGCAGATCGCGGTCGAGCCCGATCAGCGCCGCCGTGTGTCGCGCTATCCGGCCCACCTGGTCGCGCGTCTTGTCGATCGTCGCCGAGGCGTCCACGCCGAGCACCCGTCGCGGTCGGCCGCCGGCGTCCTCGAGCGCGGCGAAGCCGGCGATCATCCCGGCGTGGGTCGACCCGGTCACCGCGCAGACGACGACGGTGTCGAAGAAGACGCCGAGGGCCTGCTCCTGGTCGGCGACCTCGGTGGCCCAGTTGGCGAACCCGAGCCCGCCGAGGGGGTGCTCGGAGGCGCCCGCAGGGATGCCGTAGGGCTTGCCGCCCGCCGCCTCGACCTCGGCTATCGCTTCGTCCCAGGAGGACCGGATCCCGATGTCGAAGCCTGACGGGTCGAGGCGTACGTCGGCGCCCATGATCCGGGACAGGAGGATGTTGCCGACCTTGTCGTTGACCGGGTCGTCCCAGTCGACCCACCTCTCCTGGACGAGACGGCAGCTCAGGCCGAGCCTCGCTGCGACCGCCGCGACCTGACGGGTGTGGTTGGACTGGATGCCGCCGATCGACACCAGGGTGTCCGCCCCCTGGGCGAGCACATCAGGGACGATGTACTCGAGCTTGCGCGTCTTGTTGCCGCCGTACGCCAGACCGCTGTTGCAGTCCTCCCGCTTCGCCCACACCTGGGCACCGCCGAGGTGCCGGGTGAGGCGCTCGAGACGGTGGACCGGACTCGGGCCGAAGGTGAGCGGGTAGCGCTCGAAGTCGCGGATCGGCATCTGGCTCTCCTTCTGTCGTCACGTCGCCGGCTTCAGTGTCTCCCAGGTCGCGAGCGTCTGCCCGCGGTCCGGCCGGCAGGAGGGCAGCAATGCCTCCGGAGTCGGGCCATTGGTCACTGTGGCGCAGGTTCCCGGATCCGTAGCGTCGAGGCGAGAGCTGGATCCGACATGCCAGGAGGCATCATGAAGAAGCTCGTCATCCTCGGGGGCGGCACCGCAGGGACGATGGTCGCCAACAAGCTGCGGAAGCGCCTGGACGAAGACCAGTGGGACATCGTCGTCGTCGACCAGGACGACAGCCACCACTACCAGCCCGGGTACCTGTTCGTGCCGTTCGGCACCTACACCCGCGACGACGTCGTCCGTGAGCGCCGCCCGCTCCTCACCCAGGGCGTGGCCCTCGTGCTGGCCGAGATCGACCGCGTGGACGCCGGATCCAACCAGGTCGTGCTCGAAGGTGGGCGCGCCCTGGACTACGACTACCTGGTCATCGCCACCGGGACCACACCGCGGCCGGACCAGACGCCGGGGATGGCGGGCCCGGAATGGCGCCGCTCCATCTTCGACTTCTACACCCTCGAGGGCGCAGAGGCACTAGCCGAGGCGCTCAAGGACTTCGACCACGGCCGCCTGGTGGTGCACATCACCGAGATGCCGATCAAGTGCCCGGTTGCGCCCCTGGAGTTCACGTTCCTCGCCGAGGCGTGGCTACGACGCAAGGGGATCCGCGACCGGGTCGAGCTGGTCTTCGTCACCCCCCTCGACGGGGCCTTCACGCAGCCCGTCGCCTCCGACCTCCTCGGAGCGATGCTGGAGGAGCGCAAGATCCACGTCGAATCCGACTTCATGGTCGAACGAATCGACGACGACCGCCGGGTGCTGGTGTCGTACGACGAGCGCGAGGTGCCGTTCGACCTGCTGGTGACCGTCCCCCTCAACCTGGGAGCGGACTTCGTGGCCCGGTCGGGGCTGGGCGACGAGCTGAACTATGTGCCCGTCGACAAGCACAACCTGCAGTCCACGGCCTACGACAACATCTTCGCGGTCGGCGATGCCAGCGACATCCCGGCGTCGAAGGCCGGGTCGGTGGCGCACTTCGCGGTCGAGATCTTCGTCGACAACTTCCTCAAGCACATCGCCGGACGACCGATGACGCGCTGGTTCGACGGCCACGCCAACTGCTTCGTGGAGTCCGGCGACGACAAGGCGCTGCTGATCGACTTCAACTACGACACCCAGCCGCTGCCGGGGAAGTACCCCCTGCCGCTGGTCGGCCCGATGACCCTCCTCAAGGAGACCCGCGCCAACCACCTCGGGAAGCTGGCGTTCCGGCACATCTACTGGAACGTCCTGCTCCCCGGCCGTCCCGTCCCGCTGCCGTCGCACATGTCGATGGCAGGTAAGCACGACCCCACCGAGGAGGCCTGACGCCATGACCATGACCACCATCGACGGCCATCAGATCCACGTCAACGACGAGGGTTTCATGACCGACCCGACCGAGTGGGACGAAGAGCTCGGGAAGTCGCTGGCCGCCCAGATCGGCCTCGAACTGACCGACGAGCACTGGCAGGCGATCCGCTTCCTGCGCGACGACTTCGCCCGCCAGGGCGAGACCGCCACGCTTCGTCGGATCAGCGTGGTGGGGGGCATCACCACCAAGTCGTTGTTCCAGCTGTTCCCGCAGAAGCCCGCCAAGAAGCTCGCGTACGTCGCCGGCCTGCCCAAGCCGCACGGCTGCGTCTGAAGGAGATCGCCATGACTGTCACCGAGACCAACCCGATCCTGCCGTCGTTCGGCGAGACCGACACCGACCGCAAGCTCGCGATCATCTGCTCCAAGGGCAGCCTGGACATGGCCTATCCCGGGCTGATCCTGGCCAACGCCGCTCTGGGCGAGGGCATCGAGACCCACTTGTTCTTCACGTTCTGGGGCTTCGACATGATCAACAAGAAGACCATGGGCGACCTGAAGTTCACGATGCTCGGGAACACCGCCACCCATCTACCGCAAGGGCTCGGCGGGCTGCCCGGCATGACCGCGATGGCCACCCGCCAGATGAAGAAGACGATCGCGGACCTCGGCGTCCCTGACGTGCCGGAGTTCCTGCAGCAGATCGTCGACTCGGGCGGCCACCTGTGGGCGTGCCGGATGTCGGCGGACATGCAGCACCTGGAACCCGCGGACCTCTACGACGAGGTCGAGGACATCATCAGCGCCTCCGACTTCATCGAGAAGACCGCCGGCGCCCAGCTCCTCTTCATCTGACCGCACACCGAGTCAGTCGACGCTGCGCATCTTCGCGAGCCTGGCCCGCAGGGCCGGCACCCGGTGCGCGTTGGCGCGCAGGTCGACGTAGGTGTCGCCGTAGGACCAGAGCAGTGCGTCGTCGAGACGTCGTACGGCGCCGGGCGGGTAGCGGTAGTCCATCCGGGCCTTGAGCTCTTCGGCGTCCACCGACCGCACCAGGTCGCCGAGCTCGGCCAGCGAGGTGATGCCGAGCTCGAGGACCAGACCGGCGATCCACGCGTAGTGCTCGGTGCGCGACCAGCCGGAGTCGGCGTACTGCCCCGCGAGGAAGGCGGCGAGCTCGCGCGGGCTGAGCCGCGGATCGTCGTCCTCGGCGTCGGCGGCGGACTCGGCCACCCCGTCGCGGAGCCGGTCCCTGATGGTGGAGAACTCGCGGTCTGCGAGCTCGAGCAGCCCGGCGGCGAGCGTGAACCGGCGGTCGAAGTCAGGGACGTGCTCGTCCGGGATGGTGCCCTTGTAGCGGATGTCGTGCTCGAACTCGGCCCACGCGTGCTGGAGCACGGTGCGGATCTGGATCTGCGCCTGGCGCCCGCGCAGCAGCGCATAGCCGTCCTGGCCGTCCCGCACCGGGTCGAGGCCGACCAGGAGGTGCCGACTGGCGTAGCCGAACCGGCCCTCGCCGGCCGTCTCCTGGCCGAGGTCGCGATCGTCGTAGACGACGACCTGGTCCTCCAGCAGGTCGGCGACGGCCTGGACGTCGCTGTGCACGTAGGTGATCACCCGGATCCCGATCTGATCGGTGATCTCGCGCAACGGGTCGGCGAAGACCGGGCGGCCGTCGGCGAGCCGCGCCGCCTTGGCGGCGAACGACGCCACCGACTTCGCCCTGCCGGTCACGGTCAGGTAGTTGATGCCGGCGTCGTCGAGGATCGACGTCACCATCGCGACGTACTGGTCCGCCGCGAGCCGCAGGTCGGCATGATGCTCGGCGTACTCCCGCACCGCCGCGCCGGGATCGAGGGACGGTACGGCGGTGCTCGTCCCTTGCGGTTCGCCGGCCAGGTCGGCAGGCAGGGTCGGCGTGACGATGTAGCCGGTCTCGAAGTCGCCGTACGTCGTCGTGTCGCCGGGCCGCCGGGCCGCGAACAGGGCGACGTAGGCGCACACCACGGCGTCGACCTGGTCCTCGACGACCCGCAGCTCGCTCTTCCGCTTGGCCGTCTCGACGGCGACCCGGAGCCCCTGCCAGGCCGAGGTCCCGCTCTGCTCGCCGGGACGACCGTCGACCAGCAGCGCAGGATCGGCTGCGGCCAGACCCTCGATCAGGCCGAGCAGCACGAGCTGCTCGGCACGGAGCCGTTCGAGGTCGCGGCCCGGCTTGTTCTTGTACTTCAACGTCCGGCCGAGCCGGAACAGCGCGACCGTCGCCGGGTGCGGGTAGACCTCGATCGCCCGCCGGGGCCGGCCCGAGCGGGGATTCATGTCGAGCCCGAGCCGGGCCGCGATCCGCGCGCCCCGTGGCTGGTCCTTGAGCTCGCGCTTGCCGGTGTTGGACGGGTGCGCACCCGCGTCGAACCGGGCGAAGTCCTTGTTCAGGGCCGCTTCGGCAGGACGGTTCCCCGTGGCGTTGACCACGATCAGCGGTGCGTCGATCGCGACCAGGCAGTCCGCGGCGACGTACGGCGCCAGCGCCGCTGCGATCTCGTCGTCGGTCGTTGCGGCCGACACGTGGACCAGGTGACCCTCGTCGTCCAGGACCGCGAGGCCGGTGGGCTTGCGATCGCCCCAGGCGAGGTCGACTCCGACGAAGTGCACGGCGCCCAGCCTGCCCTATCGCGGCAGCGGCCCGCCGCGGGGCCGCGAAACCGTAACGGCGGACCGGGCGTGCGCGTTAGTCGGATGCATGACACCTGATGCCGGGGAGGGCTTGGGCATGAACAACGACCAACTGAGGGCGCCACTGCCCGCCGACGACACCATCGCGCTGCTGGTGAGGGCTGCGCGGAGGGCCGGAATCGATGTGGAGTCGGACGCGCTGCTCGAGGCCGTCGCCGGCCGGGACCCGCTGCCCACCCGGTGGCGGCATCGGCAGTCGGCGGTCGCCGGGTTCCTGGCGGCTCTCGTCGCGCCGCGGAACGGCCACCGCGCCGCATGGGTACATCCCGCCGGGACAGGCCCAGCCGGGGGTCCCCAGCGCTGTGTGCGGCCGCGCCGAGCGGGTACGGCGCACCCATGAGCCGATCACGCGAGGACCGGGAGCGCATCGAGAGCCGCTCGGAGCTGCTGCCCGAGGAGGCGGCCGCCGGGAGCGACGACCCCGAGGCCCAGGCGGAGGCGATCCTCGCGGAGTCCGACGAGCGGGTCGACGACCCGGAGCGCACCCGGCGAGAGAGCACGCAGACGCCGGACGCCTGAGGCTGACGGCCTCGGCGCCCCGGTCAGAGCGACTTGCTCGCGGGCACCAGCCGCTCCACGGCGGCCAGCCCGGCTGCGTCGTCCTGGTGGACGACGGCGACGTCCCAGTAGGTCTCGGCGCGGATCCCGACCTTCTCCTCGAGCGGCGCGGTGCGGGCACCGATGTCGTCGACGGTGGTGCGCCCCAGCGGCTGCCCGCCGTTGTCCCACACCGCGACGTCGCGGTAGCCGAGGCTCTCGAGCCGCGGCCACACGGCGAGCGGGTCGTTGCCGGCGATCCGGGACAGCCGGTGGTCGTACTCGAAGAACAGGACCGGGTGCGCACCCCGCCACGCCTCGGCGATCGCCGGGACCAGGGCGACGTCGTAGCCGTCCGTGTCGGACTTCACCAGCCGCAGGTTCGCGAACGAGGGGTAGTCGGTGCGCAGCGCGTCCGGCGTCACCGTCGGCAGCGCGTCGGCGACGGCGCCCTCGGCGAAGCGGGTCGTGCCGCCCGTGCGTACGGCGGTGGTCGCCTCTGTCGTGGGGTCGGGTGTCAGCAGCGCCTCGACCACGGCCACTCGCGGGTCGCCGTCGACGTTGAGGTGGAGGTACTCGAGGAAGTAGGGGTCGGCCTCGACGCAGAGGATCTGGGCGTCGGTCGCGTTGAGGATCTGGAGCGCGGAGTCGCCGACGTTGGCCCCGACGTCGAGCACCGTCACCGGTGCCGACGGCCCGGCCAACGCCGCGGCGAGCTGCACCAGGTTCTGCCCGTAGGGTCCGTTGCCGGCGTAGTCCGGCAGCCGGTGCGGCCACGGCAGCACCATCTTGACCCCCTGCACCTCCCTGACCACCTTGCGGTTGGGGAAGCGGTCGCGCACCCACCACCCGATGTGGTGGCGGAGGTTCGACGGCAGGTCGCGGAGGCTCGGCACGGGGTGCAATGTAGTCGTGAAGGTGGGCACGGTTCAGTCCGACCACCCGGAGAGCGCCAGACCGGTGACGGCGCGCAGCTCCTCGACCTCGGGGGCAAGCTCCTTGCGGAGCCGCGTCAGGGACTCCGCGCTCGGCTGAGGCCGCTCGACCGGCTTGCTGATCCTCCGGGTGACGAACGTCCGCACCCGGCCGAGCTGCTCGGTGGGGAGCTTGTGCGCCAGCCGGATCAGCGCGGGGCGCCGGAACGTCTGGTACCAGCCCGGGAGGGCGCCCTTGTCGCCGTAGGAGTTGCGCGGCCGCAGCGCCTCCTCGTCGAGCTCGATCGGCGGCACCCCGAGGAAGTCGAAGATCCTGCTCATCGTGGCCTGCGGGTCGTCCCGCAGGTCGGCCAGGTCCACGACCAGCACCTGCGAGCGGTCGAAGCGCCGATGGATCTCCCGCAGCTGCGTCGCGTACCGGCTCGGCGCGACGATCCGGTTGTGCGGCTGGTCGGCATCGACCAGCGCCGCCTCGATGTCCTCGGTGATGACGCCCCAGGTCGCCTCCTCGAGGTATTCGGCAATCGCCCGCTCCACCGGGTCGCGCACCAGGTAGAGCAGCCGGGCGTCCGGGATCAGGTCGGCCATCCGGTCGACGACGCCCGGGAAGATCGGCCACTTGGTGTAGTGCGGCGTCGACTCCCCGCGGTACGTCGTGCCCGGGGCGAAGTTCGCCTGGTAGCGACCCACCCATGACAGGTGGTCGGGGTCGGTGAAGAACCGCATCTCCTTGTCGTTCGACATCGAGATCTCGGGATGCAACGCCAGGTAGTTGTGCAGGCTGGTCGAGCCCGCCTTCGCGGCACCGACGACCACGAGGTTCGGCAGCAGGTCCGGGTCGGGGCTGACCGGCTCGGGGTCCTGGCGTGGCCGGCGGTCGCGCTGCGGGACGCTGAGGTCGCAAGACGGGCAGATGTCTTGCGGCTGGCCGTCGGCGACCAGCAACCAGCCGAGCTTGCGCATCTCGACCGTGGTGCTGCAGGAGATGACCGGGGGGATGCACAGGTCGCACTGCAGCGAGATGAGCTCGTCGCGCCCCTCCCGGGCGAAGCGGCTCAGTACCGTCATGACCGGCCGAGGAGGCGGGACATCTGCTCGAGGTCGGCGTCGACCATCAGCCGGGCCAGCGGCTCGGCGTCGGTCTCCGGCTTCCACCCCAGCACCTCGCGGGCCTTGCTCGCGTCACCGATCAGCGCATCGACCTCGGTCGGCCGCTCGTAGGACTGGTTGTAGCGGACGTGGTCCTCCCAGTTGAGGCCCGCGTGCGCGAAGGCGTAGTCGCAGAACTCCCGCACCGTGGTGCCGACGCCCGTCGCGAGCACGTAGTCCTGCGGTTGGTCGTGCTGCAACATCCGCCACATGCCCTCGACGTACTCCTTGGCATAGCCCCAGTCCCGGATCGCGTCGAGGTTGCCGAGCGTGAGGTGATCGGTGATGCCGAGCTTGATCGACGCGACCCCGAGCGTGATCTTGCGGGTCACGAAGCTCTCGCCGCGGCGCGGCGACTCGTGGTTGAAGAGGATGCCGGAGACGGCGAACAGGTCGTAGGCCTCGCGGTAGTTGACCGTCACCCAGTGGGCGTACAGCTTCGCGGCGCCGTACGGCGAGCGCGGGTAGAAGGTCGTGTTCTCGGCCTGCGGCGGCGGCGTCCCGCCGAACATCTCGGACGTCGAGGCCTGATAGAAGCGGCAATCGATCTTGGCGGCCCGGATCGCCTCCAGCAGCCGGAGGGTGCCGGTCGCGTCGGTCGAGGCGGTGTACTCCGGCATCTCGAACGACACCTTCACGTGGCTCTGAGCGCCCAGGTTGTAGACCTCGTGCGGCGTGATCTCACGGATCAGGTTGACCAGGCTGACGCCGTCGGTGAGGTCGCCGTAGTGCAGGTGGAGGCTCGACTCCTGGTGCAGGTGGTCGATCCGGCTCCGGTTGAGGGTCGAGGCGCGGCGCACCAGTCCGTGTACCTCGTAGCCCTTGCCCAGGAGCAGCTCGGCGAGGTAGGACCCGTCCTGCCCGGTGATACCGGTGATCAGTGCGCGCTTCGTCACGCGGGTCACCGTATACGGCCGATAGGGTGCACGCGCTCGGAGTCCGCGACTCCGCGCAATCCGCCGCTTCTCTAGGGAAGGCCTGTCGATGCACCTGGTCGTGGACGCGGTCGTCGTCCGGTCCGGCAGCTCAGCGATCGTGATCGAGCACCTGCTCCGCGGATGGGCTGACGCGGCACCCGACGACCGGGTGACCGTGCTCTGCGACGAGGCGGGCCCGGCGTTCGCCGTACCCGATGACTATCCGATCGTCACCGTGCGCGCACCGTTCGGTGGACCCGTCGGCGCTGCCTGGCTGCGGTCCTTCGGCGTACGGCGGGCCGCCCGCGCGCTGCGGCCGGACGCGGTGCTGGCGGCGGTCCCGGCCACCGGCCTGGCCGGGTACGGCGGCCGGCGCGGGCTGATCCTCTACGACCTCCGGCACGAGCTGCGCCCGCACCAGTTCTCCGGAAGGACCCGCCTGTCCCGCCGGGTGTCGTGGGGCTGGACGATGCGCCGGGCCGACGGGATCTACACGATCTCCGAGCGCACCCTGGCCGACCTGCGGGACCGGCATCCCCGGCTGGCCCGGCACGGGGTGGCCGCCCAGCTCGGTGCCGACCACGTCGACACCTGGCCAGCAGTGACGGAACGGACGCCGACGGACCCGGCGGCGCCGTACGCCCTCGCGTTCGGCCACTTCGCCAACAAGAACGCGGATGCCGTGCTCGAGGGCTGGGCGCTGTTCTGCGAGACCGACGATCGGTGGCGGCTTCGCCTGGTGGGCATGGGTGCCGCCGACCGGGTCGCCGCGGCGGCGCGGGTCGCCGCGCTCGGCGTCTCCGACCGTGTCGAGCTGATGCCGTGGCTCGACGATGCCGCATTCCAGGACTACTTCGCCGGAGCGGGGCTGGTGATCTTCCCGTCCGACTTCGAGGGATTCGGCCTGCCGGCGATCGAGGCGATGCGGCTCGGGATCCGGGTCGTCGTCTCCGGCGACCCCGCACTGGCCGAGGTGACCGGCGGGCACGCGGCCGTTGCGAGGTCGACCGCTCCGGCCGACCTGGCCGCCGCGATCACCGAAGCGCTCGGCTTCACCCCGGACCAGCTCGCCGCCGGCCGCGCGT
The DNA here is from genome assembly GCA_963756795.1 of uncultured Actinomycetota bacterium. GTDB lineage: Bacteria > Actinomycetota > Actinomycetes > Propionibacteriales > Nocardioidaceae > Nocardioides. Next base: position 584,864 of record CAVWPK010000012.1, read on the forward strand.
TCACCGACCGGTTCTCGTGGAAGCGGACGGCCGACGTGGTGCGGGCGTCACTCCTCGGGGCGAGCGGGTAGCGAGGGGTCGAGGTAGCTCTCGTCGCTGTCGACGCCGGACCGCAGGCGCTGCTGGTCGACCGCGACCATGTGCCGCACCAGGTCCTCGAACGACGTGGTCGCCCGCCAGCCGAGCGCAGCGGCGGCCGGCTCCGGGTCGGCGACGAGGACGGTCGTGTCGGCTGGTCGGACCAGGTCCGGGTCCTCGACCACGAAGGGCGCCGGGTCCTCGATGCCGACAGCGGCGAACGCGATCGACAGCAGGTCGGACAGCTGGTGCGACGTACCCGTGCCGATCGCGAGGTCCTGCGGCTCGTCGGCAGCGACCATCCGCCGCATCGCGTCGACGTAGTCGCCGGCGAAGCCCCAGTCCCGGCTGACGTCGAGGTTTCCGAGCCGCAGCTCGGTGCGCTGCCCGGCGGCTATCTCGGCGACCGCGCGGGCGATCTTGCCGGTGACGAAAGCCGTGGTGCGCAGCGGGCTCTCGTGGTTGTAGAGCCGGGCCGAGCAGGCGTGCAGACCGTGCCGGTCGCGTGCCTCGCGCACGACCTCCTCGGCAGCTGCTTTGGCCCGCGCGTAGGGACTGTGCGCGGCCGAACCGGTGACCTCGGCTGACGACGCCTGGAAGAACCGCGGCTGCTGCCCGGTGCGGCCGCGGAGCTCGAGGACGGCCCGGACGAGGGTCTCGACAGCCGCGTGGTTGACGGCGAACGTCGCCTCCGGCTCGTCCCAGCTGCGGGCGACCGAGCTCACGGCCGCGAGGTTGTAGATCTCGTCCGGCTGCGTCGTGTCGATCACCCGCTGTACGTCGTCGCGGTCGCAGATGTCGAGCGGGACCAGCTCGATGTCGCTCAGGTAGGCGGCACACAGCGCCGGGGGCATCGTCCCGGTCGGCGCCGCGCCGACCACGCGGTGGCCGCGACCGCGGAGCAACCGGGAGAGGTAGATGCCGTCCTGACCGGTGACCCCGGTGATCAGGACGGTTCGCCGCTGCTCGTCGCGCACGGGGGCAGCCTAGGGACACCGCGGCACCGGGGAGAACCGGCAGCACGAGTTTCGCTCACCGGCGAGGCTCTGAGACATCGGCCGATCCGGGATGGGAGAGTGGCCCCGTCTGGGGACCGGAGCGAGGGGAGTAGGTTTTTCTACATGTCTGTTCGACCAGTCGACGTCCTTGTTGCCGGCGGTGGCGGCTTTATCGGTGGCCATCTGGTGGCCGACCTGCTCAGGCAGGGCAAGACCGTCCGCTCGGTGGACGTCAAGCCCAGCGACGAGTGGTACCAGGTCCACCCGGACGCGGAGAACGTCCAGGCCGACCTCTCCCTGCGCGAGCAGGCGTTCGCCGCCGCTGAGGGGGCAGGCGAGGTCTACATGCTCGCGGCCGACATGGGCGGCATGGGTTTCATCGAGAACAACAAGGCGCTCTGCATGCTGTCGGTGCTGACCAGCACCCACATGCTCCAGGCCGCGCACGAGCACGACGTCGAACGGTTCTTCTACTCCTCCTCGGCCTGCGTCTACGCTGCCGACAAGCAGACCGACACCGACATCACCGCCCTCCGCGAGGCCGACGCCTACCCGGCCACGCCCGAGGACGGGTACGGCTGGGAGAAGCTGTTCACGGAGCGGATGTGCCGTCATTTCCGGGAGGACTACGGCCTCGAGACCCGGGTCGCCCGCTACCACAACGTCTACGGCCCGGAGGGCACCTGGACCGGTGGCCGCGAGAAGGCTCCGGCCGCCGTCTGCCGCAAGATCGCGACCGCCGCGATCACCGGCAGCCACCACCTCGACATCTGGGGCGACGGCGAGCAGACCCGCAGCTTCATGTACATCGACGACTGCGTCAGCGGGTCGCAGATGATCCTGGGCTCCGACCACCTCGAGCCGATCAACCTCGGCAGCTCCGAGCTGGTGTCGATCAACCAGCTCTACTCGATCGTGGAGGACATCGCCGGCATCAAGTGCGAGCGGTCCTACCAGCTCGACGCTCCGCAGGGCGTGCGCGGCCGCAACTCCGACAACACGATCATCCGCGAGGTCTTCGACTGGGAGCCCTCGGTCACTCTGGCCGACGGGCTGGCGAAGACCTACGCGTGGGTCTACGACCAGGTCAAGCGCGACCTGGGCTGACCCGCGACGGCACGCGCGTCGGCCCGACCTCGCGGTCGGCCGGCGCGTCTTGCTTTCCGGCGGCCACCATCGCCAGCGCCGCCAGGGACGCGGGCACCCACACCGTCCGGTCCCACAGGCCCGGGAAGGTCGGCGCGACCCCCATGTAGACCCACACCATGTAGGACAGTCGGCGCAGCGGATGTTTCGAGAACAGCGGCCGGGCGAGCGCGAACAGGACGACGAGGTAGGCGAGCAGACCGAGGAACCCGATCGCGACCGCCGCTTCGAGGAACACGTTGTGGATCTGCTCGACGTCTGCGAACCCCGACCCGAGGACCGGAGAGTCCCAGAGTCGGTCGAACCCCTTCTCGGTCGCCGCCTCGCGAATGCGGTCGGACCCGGAGGCCGTGCCGGATCCGGCGAGCCGGCCGATCGCGGAGTCCTCGCCGCTGATGTCGACCAGGAAGGGGATGCTCATCACCCCCAGCGCGCCGAGCGCGGCGAGACCGACCCCCGCCAGCGCCGAACGCTCGACGATCGGGATCAGCAGGATCAGCGCGACCAGGACGACGATCGCCGCTCGACTGCCGCTCAGCGTGATCGACAAGACGCTGATCCCGACGATGCCGGCCAGGACCACCCGGATCCGGGCGTCCTTGTAGATCGCGAACAGGAACAGCACGATCGCGATCGAAGTGACTCCGGCGAGGCCGAACGCGTTTGGGTGGTGGGTCAGGCCGTCGTGTCGGTTGGCGTAGACGGCTCCCTCGGCGAGGCCGTACCCGGTGCTGACCAGGTGGCCGGCCAGGTAGCTCCACAGCAGCAGGGTGACGATCCGCAGGTCCGGACGCCACCAGGCGACGATGATCGGCAACGCGCCGATGAAGAACAGCCACTGGCCCGCGTAGAAGGCGTTGGTCAGGAGGTCGCCGGTGACGATCACCGCGATCAGGCTGCCGACCGACATCAACAGCAGCCCCAGCAGGTAGACCGTCGGCAGCCGCAACCGGTGCTGGATGAAGCTCGGCAGCAGGTGGATGATCCCGACGATGACGAGGACGTCGGTCGGCGGTACGCCGCCGACGGACTGCTCGATGCCCCGGTACATCGGCGCCGATCCGAAGGCAGCCATCAGGCAGGCGATCCCGGTCCAGCGCGCGCCCAGCGTGATCGCGAAGGCGACGTACGCCGCCAGCACGATTGCTGCCAGGGCATAGACCAGGCCCTGGGTCGCCACGGCGGCGAGCACGGCAGCGAACGCGACGGCCGCGATGGTGGCCGTCACGCCACGCTCAGCTCGTATTGCCACCTGTGTCCTCCACCCGAGAAGCCTCGGGGAGTCTAACGGTGGAGGGTCTGCGGGGGGCCTGCACTGCTCATCCCCCGGCGAACGGCGGCAGGAACTCGACCGTCGAGCCCGGGGGCACGACGACCGAGTGCGGCTCCCGGCTCCCCACCGGTTGGTCGCCGACGAGGACCGAGCAGACCGCGATCACGTCGGAGAACCGGGAGTCGGCGTGGCGGCGTCGAACCTCGGAGGTCACCTCGGCCAGCGTCACCGCGCCCAGGACCTCGAGCGCGTCCTCGGCGATGCCGGCCGCGGAGCGTGCGGCTGCCCAGTAGCGCACCCGGATGACCTGCGTCTCACCCACCGTCGCTTCCCTTCCACGTCACGCTGTCGTTTCGGTATCGTCCCTTACAGGAAAACCGGCCGGGGCCCAGTGTTGCGTTTCGGTCTCTCTACGGCACCTCGTGCCAGTGAGGAGACCCGGATGAGCACCCTTCTACTTCTGACCAGCGCCTTGCAGTCCTCCGCCGAGGTGCTGCCCGGCCTCGCGCTGCTCGGGCACACCGTCAAGGTTCTGCCTGCCGAGGGCAGCGCGCTGCTCGAGGCGCCCGAGTCCGACCTGGTGCTCGTCGACGGGCGCCAGGACCTGGCGGGCTCACGCGACCTGTGCCGGCTGATCCGGACGACCGGCACCGACGTGCCGGTGATCCTGGTTGCGACCGAAGGCGGCCTTGCGGTCGTGTCCCAGGACTGGGGCATGGACGACGTGGTGCTGCACACCTGTGGCCCGGCGGAGCTCGAGGCACGGATCAAGCTGGCGATCGGCCGTCTTGCTGCGGCCCGGGACGCAGCCGACCCCGAGGCGCACGTCATCCGGTCCGGCGAGGTCGTGGTCGATGACGCGACCTACACGGCCAAGGTGGGTGGCCGGGTCCTCGACCTGACCTTCAAGGAGTTCGAGCTGCTCAAGTTCTTGGCACAGCACCCGGGCCGCGTGTTCTCGCGGCAGCAGCTGCTCCAGGAGGTGTGGGGCTACGACTACTTCGGCGGCACCCGCACGGTCGACGTCCACGTACGGCGGCTCCGGGCCAAGCTCGGACCCGACAACGAGACCCTCATCGGGACCGTCCGCAACGTCGGCTACCGCTTCGTTCTGCCGACCAAGGAGCTGAAGGACCAGGCCGCGGCCGACCGCTCCGAGTCGGCGGGCGTCGACGCCTGAGCCGACCCAACGTGTCCTAGGGTCGCGGGGTGACCGCCCCGGACCCGCTCCTTGCGATCGACGAGGTACGACGCGCCTGCCTGCCTGTCGACGGGCACGACCCTGTCGACGAGTCGGTGCACCTGCGGCTGAAGAACCATGGGCTGACGGACACGGCCGCCTGGGTCGAGGAGGACGGGTTCGCGCTACGGCACGGTCACGCACTCGACCTGGCGGTGGCCCCGGCTGCACGCGGTCGGGGGCTCGGTGCGCGGCTGGCGGGGCTCGCCGCCGCCGAGCCCGGCGCGCTGACTGCGTGGTCGCACGGTGACCACCCCGGCGCCCTGGCCCTCTCGAAGCGGCACGGTTTCGTCCGGGCCCGTGAGCTGTGGGTGATGCGGCGGCCGTCCGCCGTACCCCTGCCGCTGGAGGCTCCGCCACCCAGCGTGACGATCCGCGGCTTCGGTGCGGCGACGGACGCGGAGGCGCTGCTCGCGGTCAATGCCGCGGCGTTCGCTGCCCACCCCGAGCAGGGCGGGATGTCGGCCGACGACCTCGCCGAGCGGATGGCCGAGCCGTGGTTCGACCCGGCGGGGCTGCTACTCGCGTTCGGCCGCGACGGGGAGTTGCTCGCCTTCCACTGGACCAAGCGGCACGACGCGGACCACGGGGAGGTCTACGTCATCGGCGTCGCCCCCGAAGCGAGCAGCCGCGGCCTGGGCAGGGTCCTCACCGTCGCCGGCCTCCACCACCTTGCGAGCCGCGGCGTCGCCGAGGTGCACCTCTACGTCGAGTCGGACAACGCACCGGCGCTCCGGCTCTACTCCGGACTCGGCTTCACCCACGCACGCACCGACACCCACGTGCAGTACCGCCGATCCTCCCGACCGCTGTCCCAATAGTCGCCCCCGCCACACGAAAGTCCTTCGTCCAGATACCATCGACCCCTATGAGTTCCGTCACCGACGACGGGTCCGCGCCGGACGACGAGCGCCGGCTCGACAGCCCCCGCCGCGGGCGCGGCCGGAGGCTGCCCCGGAAACGACGCAACGACCACGAGCCGGAGCTCGCCGAGCTCGCCGCGGAGGACGTCGAGGAGTTCTTCCGACGCAGCGCCGCTGTTGGCGACGAAACCGACGGGGACGAGTCCCGCGGTGGTGCCCACGCAGCGAGCGAGTCACTCGAAGATGCCGACGACGAGGACAACGACGAGTCGGCCCGGATCGCCGATCGGGTCTCCAGCCGACCGCTGCCGGAGCCGCAGGAGTACGACACTTTCGCTCCCGAGGGCGACGAAGGCGTCGACTGGCGATCGCTTGTGGAGCCCGCGCCAGCCGACGCTCCCCGCTCGGCTGCCGCTCCCGAGCCGACCGCTCCGGCGCCAGCGGCCGACCTCCCTGAGCCCGCCGCCGAGGTTCCCGCCCCGGCAGCCGAAGCGCCAGTCACGCCCGACGTCGACGCCGCCCGGAGGGTCATCGCCGACGCGATGGACATCGGTTTCTCCGAACCGCTGCCGGACGCTCCCCCGCAGCGCAAGCTGTGGCCCCGCCGCCGTGGCGACGTCGTGGTCCCGCGGATCACCGACGACGGTCAGGCTGCTACCGACGAATCGCTGGCGCCGGTGGACGCCGCACATACCGAAGCGGTCGCCACCCTCGCCGCCCAGTTGCGCCGGGACGCCGAGATGGCCGCCGCCGAGCAGGCTGCGGAGCGGATCGCCGCGGAGGAGGCTGCCCAGCGCGCCGCGCAGGCCCGCGAGGAGGCCGACCGGCTTGCTCACGAGCAGGCGGAGCTCGCGGCGCAGGCGAGCCTGGCGCGCGCCGAGGCCGAGGAGATCGCCCGTCACGCGGCAGCAGCCCGCCAGCAGGCCGAGGCCGCTGCCCGCGAGCGGCTCGAGCTGGCCGGCGCGGAGTTCGGGAAGCGGGAAGCGGCCGAGCGCAACGCGCAGGAGCAGGCCGAGCGCGCGGCGGCCGCCCACCAACAACGGCTCGAGGCGGAGGCATTCGCCCGCCAACAGGCTGAGCTCGCCGCCGAGGCGGCTACCGCCCGCGGTCACGCCGAGTCAGCTGCCGAGGAGTTCGCCCACCTCGCCCGCCGGGCCCACGAAGAGCGTGCGGCCGCCGAGGAGCGCGCCCGGGCCGTCGCCGAAGCGGCCGCCGCTGCCGCGGCCGAGCACGCGGAGTTCTCGCGCCGGATCCTCGAGGAGCGAGCCGCCGCCGAGCGCAGCTCGGCCGAGATCGCCGTCGCTCGCGCTGCTGCCGAGGAGTCCGCCCGCCAGCAGGCGGCGCTCGCCCACCAGGCCTACCAGGCAGCCGAGGCCGCCGAAGCGCGCGCTCGTCAGCTCGCCGAGGAGGCGGCTTCCAGCACCGCCGAGCACGGGGCCCTCGCCCGGGAGGCGGTCGAACAGCGTGCGGCAGCAGAAAACGCCGCCGCCGAGCATGCCCAACTGGCCCAGGCGGCCCACGAGGCGCGCCAGGCCGCCGAGGAGGCCGCCCACGAACAGGCCGATCTGGCCCGGATCGCGCTGGAGGCCGCTGGCGCTGCCGAGGCGCGCGCCCAGGATGCCTCCGCCCGCGCCGAGGCTCAGGTATCGGCTCGGGTCGCCGCCGACGAATCGGCGGCGCAGCAGGCCCGCGCAGCCGAAGAGGCCCACGAAGCTCGGCGGCTTGCCGAGGAGGCCGCCCGCGAGCAGGTCGAGCTGGCCCGCGAGGCCCAGGCAGCCGCTGCCGCTGCCCATCAGTCCGCTGCCATGCTCGTCGACGAGAAGATGGCGGTCACCAAGGCGCTCGCCGAGGCTGAGCGACTCGCCGAGCACGCGAGCCGCGCCCGAGCCGACGCCGAGAACCGCGCCCACGACGCTCTCGCCGAGCTCGAGCGCTCGGCGATCGCTCAGCAAACCGCGCTCGCGAGCGTCCAGGCCGACCTGATGCGGGCCCAGGAGCAGGCACTTGAGCAGGCGCAGGCGCGAGCCGACGCGGAACAGGCTGCCGCCGAGCAGGCGCAGGCGCGAGCCGATGCCGAACAGGCTGCCGCCGAGCAGGCCAGGGCCCGAGCCGACGCTGAGACCCGGGCGGCAGCTCTCGCCGCCGAGATGCAGGAGGCACGAGCCCACGCCGCCGAGGTCGAGGCCTCAGCCGCCGAAGCGCAGGCCCAGGCCGAGGAGCAGGTACGCGTCGCCGCGGAGGCACAACGGGCTCTCCAGGAGCAGGCAGCCGCCGCGGCCGCGGCCCAAGCGGCTGCAGAGGCGGCTGCCGCCGAAGCTGCCGCCAAGACCGTTGAAGACCAGGCAGCCGCCGCAGCCGCCGCCAAGGCAGCCGAGAAGCAGGTCGTTGAGCAGGCGCAGGCAAGGGCCGCCGCCGAGCAGGCGGCCGCCGAGCAGGCCCAGGCAAGGGCCGCCGCGGAACAGGCTGCCGCCGAGCAGGCGCAGGCGCGGGCCGATGCCGAACAGGCTGCCGCCGAGCAGGCCAGGGCCCGAGCCGACGCCGAGACCCGGGCGGCGGCTCTCGCCGTCGAGATCCAGGAGGCACGAGCCCACGCCGCCGAGGTCGAGGCCTCAGCCGCCGAAGCGCAGGCCGAAGCAGAGGAGCAGGTACGCGTCGCCGCGGAGGCACAACGGGCTCTCCAGGAGCAGGCAGCCGCCGCGGCCGCGGCCCAAGCGGCTGCAGAGGCGGCGGCCGCCGAAGCTGCCGCCAAGACCGTTGAACACCAGGCAGCCGCGGAACAGGCAGCCGCCGAGCAGGCCAGTGCCCGAGCCGACGCCGAGACCCGGACGGCAGCTCTCGCCGCCGAGATCCAGGAGGCACGAGCCCACGCCGCCGAGGTCGAGGCCTCAGCCGCCGAAGCGCAGGCCGAAGCAGAGGAGCAGGTGCGCGTCGCCGCGGAGGCGCGAGCGGCTCTCGAGGCACAGCTCGCTGCCAGCGCCGAAGCCACCGCCGAAGCCGCAACTGGCACACCCGCAGCGGGCACTGACGCTGATGCCGCCACCGATGGAGTTGCACGCCCCGAGGACGAGAAGGCCGACCCCGAAGGCTCGACTCCCATCGAGGACCCGCGCGACCGGTGGCACGAGCTGACCACGCCGGTCCCCGTGCGCACCAGCGTTCGCCGGGCGGGCGAGGGTTCCGACGGCACCGGTGCTGGGGAGCCGGCTGCCGGGGATGAGACCGAGCCGCCGAAGACCCTTTTCGAGCGCTGGATCGCGCTCAAGCGAGGCGGCGGCACCGAAGCCGGCGAGCAGCCCGACGAGGTCTCCGCGGTTGCGGAGCCGCCGGTCGACGAGTCCGATGAGGTGGCCCCGGCCGAGGAGCAGTCCGCCGGGCCCGAGCCGACCGACGACGACTTCGACGAGGACCTCGCGCCGCCGACGAGGACCTTGCCGCCGACGAGGACCTTGCCGCCGACGAGGACCTTGCCGCCGACGAGGACCTTGCGGCCGACGAGGACCTCGCGGCCGACGAGGACCTTGCGGCCGACGACTCCCCCGAACCGGTCCCCGTCTCCGATGCCGAGCCCGAGCCGCGACTGGTGGCAACCGGTAAGCACCAGACGTTCCGCTCGAAGCGCGGCAGCGGCATCATGCCCGTCCTGGCCATCCTGGCCGCGCTTGCCTGCGCGGCAGTCGTGGGCCGGATGGCCCTCGAGGGCACGTTGCGCGACGACCTCTCCTACAGCGCGACGCTGAGCGCGATCACCGCGGTCCTGCTGATGTATGCCCTCCGGGTGATCGGCAACACCCGACGGGTCCACATCGACGACCACGGCGTCCTCAAGGTCGTGATCGGCGACCACGCCAGCACCTTCGACCTCACCAGCCCGAGCACCCAGATCGAGCAGGTCGGGACACCGGGCCAGCGCGGCTGGCAGATCCGCATCCTGCGCCGCAGCATGTCCCCGGTCGAGATCGACAGCAAGACCGTGGACCCCCGCACCTTCGTTGAGGCGTTGCGCCAATGGCGTCCGGACCTCTAGACAGCTCGCAGGCGGAGTCGCTGCAGGCGGAGCGTGACGCGCTGGAGGCGCGCTGCGCCGAGGCAGAGCAGCACGTGTCGGAGCTGATCGCCGGGCTCGCCGCCGCGAATGCCCGGATCGCCGACCTGGAGTCTGCAGCCGACTCCCCGATCTCGATCTTCGACAGCGGCGACGGCGACTCCATCGGGCTGGCCCGGGACGGCAGCGACCCACGAGTGCTCTCCGTGATCCTCGCCGCCACCGCAGTCGTCGCAGCGACGGTCGCCCTGCTGGCGCTGCTCAACGACAACCTCGATACAACCTTCGGGTATGCGATGGTCCTGGCCACGCTGAGCCTCGCCTACGCCGCCAACCGGACCCGCCTCCGGACGAGCGAGGTCTCTCTGTCCAGCGGCGTCGTCTACATCAAGCAGGGCGAGTCGTCCTACCGGTTCGACATCCGCCAGCCCGGCACCGGCATCGACATGGTCGGGCAGCCCGGCGACCCGTCGTGGCAGGTCTACTTCCACCGCAAGGGCATGGACGACTTCGTGGTCGACGGGCGGATGGTCAACGCTGTGGAGTTCGTCCGCCAGCTGCGGGAGCACCGGCCCGAGCTCTGAGGCAGCCGGTCAGGCAAGCGCGTCCCGCAGTCTTCCGGCGATCTCGACGACCGCGGCCCGCGACGAGCTGCCCATGCCCACCAGGTTGAAGAAGCCATGGATCTGGTCGGTACAACGCTTCAGCTCCACCTTCACGCCGGCGTCGGCCAGCTTGCGGGCGTAGACCTCGCCCTCGTCGCGGAGCGGGTCGAACCCGGCGGTGACGACGTACGCAGGCGCGATGTCGGCTGGGAGCTCGGCGCGGACCAACGACATCCGGGGGTCGCGGCGATGCTCCGCCAGCGGGAGGTAGCACTCGTCCGAACGGTCCATGAACTGCGTCGTGAGGTAGAAGCCCTCGCCGAACAGCCGCAGGCTCTCGGTGTCCCGCTCGGCGTCGGTGCAGGGATAGATCAGCAGCTGCCAGGCCAGGGGTACGCCGGAGCGGGCAGCCGCCAGCGCGACCGCGGCTGCGAGGTTGCCTCCAGCCGAATCCCCTCCGACCGCGATCCGCGACGGGTCGGCACCGAGCTCGGCGGCGTGGTCGACGACCCAGCGGTAGCCCTCCTCCGCGTCGTCGTGAGCGGCAGGGAACGTGTGCTCCGGCCCACGTCGGTACGTCAGCGCCAGGACGGGTACGCCGGAACGCTCGGCGAGCACGCGGCAGGGGGCGTCGTGGGTCTCGAGGTCGCCCTCGATGAAGCCGCCGCCGTGGAAGAAGACCAGCAACGGGCCCGGCTCACCCGCGACCGGCGAGCCCGGCAGGTAGTGGCGGGCAGCACGGCCTGCGACCGTGAGGTCCCGGACCTGACCGATCGCCTGATTCCCGCCGACGATCTCGGTTTCACGCACCATGTTGGTGCGGAGGGTGGTGATCGCGATCTGCTCGTCGCGGGGCCGCGCGATCGCCTGCAGTCTCAGCAGCACCTGGAGGTCGGGCGCGAGCGTCTGCCCGTCGACGACGACGGGTCGGCCGGCGACCAGCCGGCGGACCGGCGAGGGCGCCGACATCGCAGCACGGAGAAGGCGGGACTCGATGACGGCGCGAGGGCTCACGTTGGTCGACCCTACTGGCGCGGTCCGGTACCACCGGTTCACCTGTCGATGACACACTCGTCGCATGGCCCAGGAGCAGCTCCCCGAACCGGCAGGCGTCACGCCGCTGCACAGCGCGGACGCCGCCGCCGACCCGTCGGCGTACGTCCCGGAGCAGGCCGACCTCGACGCGATCATCGACGACTCCAACCGGTTCCTCGACCGGGAGCTCTCCTGGCTCCGGTTCAACCAGCGGGTCCTGGAGCTCGCCGAGGACCCCGACCTGCCGCTGCTCGAGCGCGCTCGCTACCTGGCGATCTTCAGCAGCAACCTCGACGAGTTCTTCATGGTGCGGGTGGCCGGCCTCAAGCGCCGGATCGCGACCGGCCTCGCGGTGCGCGCCGTCTCGGGGAAGATGCCCCGCGAGATCCTCGAGATGATCTGGGAGCAGGCCAGCACCCTCGCCCAGCGGCACGCGGAGGTCTTCCGCGACCAGGTGGCGCCTGCACTCACCGCGGAAAGCATCGAGCTGGTGCGTTGGGCAGACCTGGACCGCGACGAGCAGCGGGCCGGCAAGAAGCTCTTCAAGGAGCGGATCTTTCCGGTGCTGACCCCGCTGGCGGTCGACCCGGCGCACCCGTTCCCGTACATCTCCGGCCTGTCGCTCAACCTCGCCGTCATCGTGCGCAACCCCCGCACCGACAAGCAGCACTTCGCCCGGGTGAAGGTCCCGTCGAACTTCGACCGGTTCGTGCCGCTGGGCAACGACCGGTTCGTGCCGCTCGAGGACGTCATCGGCGCTCATCTCGCTCGCCTGTTCCCGGGAATGGACGTGCTCGAGGCGCACACCTTCCGGGTCACCCGCAACGAGGACGTCGAGGTCGAGGAGGACGACGCCGAGAACCTCCTGGCCGCGCTGGAGAAGGAGCTTCTCCGCCGCAAGTTCGGCCCGCCGGTGCGACTGGAGGTCGAGGAGTCGATGGCGCGCTCGGTGCTCGAACTGCTGGTGTCCGAGCTCGACATCGGCATCGAGGAGGTGGTCCGGCTTCCCGGGCCGCTCGACCTTCGCGGACTGCATAACATCGCCGACCTCGGACGGGAGGACCTGAAGTACCCCGCGTTCGTGCCCAGCACGCACCCGCGGCTCGCCGAGGTCGAGTCCGCCGCGCCCGTCGACGTGTTCAAGGCGCTGCGCCGGCACGACGTACTGGTGCACCATCCGTACGACTCGTTCGCGACGTCCGTCCAGCGGTTCATCGAGCAAGCAGCCGCCGACCCGCACGTCCTTGCCATCAAGCAGACCGTCTACCGGACCTCCGGTGACTCCCCGATCATCGACGCGCTGATCGACGCGGCCGAGGCCGGCAAGCAGGTCCTCGCCCTGGTCGAGATCAAGGCGCGGTTCGACGAGCAGGCCAACATCCGCTGGGCGCGCAAGCTGGAGCAGGCCGGCTGCCACGTCGTCTACGGCCTGGTGGGGCTCAAGACGCACTGCAAGCTCGCGATGGTGGTCCGCGACGAGCCCGACGGCATCCGCCGCTACACCCACATCGGCACCGGCAACTACAACGGCAAGACCGCCCGGATGTACGAGGACCTTGGCCTGCTCACGACCAACGAGGCGATCGGCGACGACGTCGCCCACCTGTTCAACAACCTCAGCGGGTGGTCACGCAAGGCCCGCTACCAGGAGCTCCTGGTTGCGCCGGACTCGGTGCGCTCCGGCCTCGTCGACCAGATCCAGGCCGAGATCGCGAACCATCGAGCTGGCCTTCCCGCCGGCATCCGGCTCAAGGTCAACTCGGTGGTCGACGAGGAGATCATCGACGCGCTCTACCTGGCCTCACGGGAGGGCGTGACCGTCGAGCTGCTCGTGCGCGGCATCTGCGCACTGCGACCCGGGGTGCCCGGCCTGTCGGAGAACATCACCGTGCGCTCGATCCTCGGCCGGTTCCTCGAGCACAGCAGGATCTTCTGGTTCGGCAACGGCGGCGACCCGGTCGCGTGGCTGGGCTCTGCCGACCTGATGCACCGCAACCTCGACCGCCGGGTGGAGGTGCTCGTCCGGCTGCCGGCCGCCGACAGCGTGGCGGAGGTCAGCGCTCTGCTCGACCAGGCGTTCGCGCCCGAGACCGACGCGTGGGTCCTCGGTCCCGAGGGTGAGTGGACCCGGCACCGGGGGCCGGTGCAGCTGCAGGAGGCCCTCATCGAGGCCCCGCGCACGCGTCGCCACGGGTGAGCCGGGCCGCCGTACCCGCGGTCTGACGGCCGGCGGACGCTCGCGGCGCGCTAGACCACATCATGGTCAAGACCCCTAGGTTGCACGGGGAGGAACTTCACCCCCTAGCATGAGGCCGTTCGCCTCCGTCTCAACGGGAGTCCATGTGCGTCTGCGTATACGTCCGGTCGATACGTCCTTCTACGACCTCTTCACCCAGTCGGCACAGCACTTGGTCCTCGGAGCCGAGCTGCTGGCCGAGATGCTCTCCGACACCTCGGACCGAGTCGACGTCGCCAAGCGCATGCGCGAAGCGGAGCACGCCGCCGACGAGACCACCCACGCGATCGTGAAAAAGGTCAACAGCACCTTCGTCACGCCGTTCGACCGGGAGGACATCTACGCGCTGGGATCGGGCCTCGACGACGTCATGGACATGATGGACGAAGCGGTCGACCTGATCCTGCTCTACGAGATCGCGACGCTGCCGGCAGACCTCTCCGAGCAGGTCGGCGTGATCCAACGCTGTGCCGAGCTCACCGCTGACGCGATGCCCCGCCTCCAGTCGATGAAGTCCCTCGACGACTACTGGATCGAGATCAACCGACTCGAGAACGCCGGCGACAAGTTCCACCGACGGATCCTCGCCAAGCTCTTCTCCGGCGAGTTCAAGACGATCGAGGTCTTGAAGCTCAAGGACGTCGAGGAGTCCCTCGAGGGCGCCATCGACGCCTTCGAGAAGGTGGCCAACATCGTCGAGCAGATCGCCGTCAAGGAAAGTTGATCGAGGTTCCCCACTCGTGACCGTCACCCTCGCGATCGTCATCGCGGTCGTCGTCGTCGCGCTCGTCTTCGACTACACCAACGGCTTTCACGATGCTGCCAACGCGATCGCCACGTCGATCTCGACCCGGGCGCTGACTCCCCGGATCGCGCTCGCGCTCGCTGCGATCATGAACTTCGTCGGCGCGTTCCTTGGCCAGAAGGTCGCACACACAGTGAGCGACACGATCTCTCCACCGCAGAACAACCACGGTCTGCTCATCGTGATGGCGGGCCTGGTCGGGGCCATCACGTGGAACCTGATCACCTGGTACTTCGGACTGCCGTCGTCGTCCTCGCACGCGCTGATCGGCGGCCTGGTCGGGGCCGCCATCGCTGGGGGCGTCGGAATCTCGTGGGACACCGTCGTCGAGAAGGTCGTCATCCCGATGTTCCTCTCGCCGCTCTTCGCGTTTGCCGCGGGCTTCGCCGTGATGCTGCTGGTGCTCTGGGTCTTCCGGAAAGCCAGCCCGCACAAGGCCAACCGCGGCTTCCGGATCGCGCAGACGATCTCTGCGGCAGCAATGGCGCTCGGCCACGGTCTCCAGGACGCGCAGAAGACGATGGGCGTGATCTTCCTTGCCCTGGTGACCGGCGGCTATGTGGCGGCCGAGGACCAGGGCGGCGACCTGCCGATCTGGGTGATCATCGCGGCCGCGACCGCCATCTCCCTCGGCACCTGGTCCGGCGGCTGGCGGATCATGCGCACCCTCGGTCGTCGCATCATCCATCTCGACCCGCCGCAGGGGTTCGCCGCCGAGACCGTGGCCGCGTCGGTTCTCTACACGACCGCCTATGTCTTCGAGGCGCCGATCTCGACCACCCACACCATCACCTCGGCGGTGATGGGCGTCGGCGCGACGAAACGCCTGTCCGCCGTCCGGTGGGGCGTTGCCCGGAGCATCCTCACCGCGTGGGTGCTCACGTTCCCAGCCGCCGCGGGAGTTGCCGCTGCGACGTACTGGATCCTGCACCTCACCACCCAACTCTGAGTGCCTGGCGGTCCTGCTACGGGGTGAGCGAGTAGCCGCGGCCGCGGATTCGTCGTACGGCGGCAGCCGCGCCGAGGCGCTGGCGCAGTCGGGTCGCGTGCATGGCGATGGTGTTGCCGCCCGGCTGGAGGCCCCCGGCCCCCCACAGCGCCTCGCGGAGCTCGTCGTCGGTGACGACGCCGGGCGCCCGCAACATGAGCGCGCGGAGCATCTCGAACTCCTTGAGCGGCAGGTCCGCGATCCGCTCGCCGTCGACAAGGACCCGGTAGGCGACGGCATCGAGCTCGATCGGTCCGACCGTCAGCCGGGCGTGCTCGTCGAGCGAGCGCGGCGAGTGGCTGAGCAGCTCCCACAGGTGCGCGGCCGAGTAGGGGCGGGCCACGACTGCGCTGGCGCCGGCCAGCATCAGTCCGCCGACGTGGGCGGCGTTGTCGTGCTCGAGCGCCGCGACGACGTACGGCGTGCCGTGTCGGCGGATCGCGGAGACGAACTCCGCGGCCGGCAACCCCGGCGCCTGGGGCGACACGACGACGGCGTGGGGGTCCAGCCGTCCGAACTCGACCAGCCCGTCGATCGTGGACGACACCCAGGTGACGTGGACACCGCGGCCGGCCATTCCGTCGGTGAGGCCGGCGTCGTCGGTGCCGGGATCGACCACGAGCAGCTGTGCGCCTGCTGTCTCTGCCCAGCGGTGCAGGTAGGTGCGGACGGCGACCTCCCGTGACGAGACCGCGGGGGTCTCGTCGACGGACTTGCGGGAGAGGCGACGCCCGGAACGTGCGCCCATGACCCGCTCAGCCGAAGCGGCCCGAGATGTAGTCCTCGGTGCGCTGGTCGGCGGGGTTGGAGAACAGCTGCTTGGTGCGGTCGAACTCGACCAGCAGACCGGTGCGGTTGCCCGTTGTCTCGTCCGGCTTGGCGGTGAAGAACGCCGTCCGGTCCGAGACCCGCGCCGCCTGCTGCATGTTGTGGGTCACGACGATGATCGTGTAGTCGTTGCGCAGGTTCAGCATCAGGTCCTCGACCTTCGAGGTCGCGATCGGGTCGAGCGCCGAACACGGCTCGTCCATCAAGATGACGTCCGGCCTGGTGGCGATGGTACGAGCGATGCACAGGCGCTGCTGCTGACCGCCGGAGAGGCCGTACGCCGACTGCTTCAGCTTGTCCTTGACCTCGTCCCAGAGCGCGGCGTTGCGAAGCGCCTGCTCGACCAGGTCGTCCATGTCGTCGACCTTCATGCCGATGACCCGCGGGCCGTAGGCGATGTTGTCGTAGATCGACTTCGGGAACGGGTTCGGCTTCTGGAACACCATGCCGATGTGCTGCCGCACGGCGATCGGGTCGACGCCCTTCGCGTAGATGTTCTGGCCGTGGTAGTTGATCTCGCCCTCGACCCGGGCGCCCGGCACGAGGTCGTTCATCCGGTTGAGGCACCGCAGGACGGTGGACTTGCCGCAGCCGGACGGGCCGATCATCGCGGTGATCTCGTTCTTGCCGAACTGGAGGTTGACGTCGTGGACGGCGTGGAAGTCCCCGTAGAAAACGTTGAGGTGATAGGTGTCCATGACGGATTCGGCGGGGACCTCGCCGATCACGGCGTGCTTGGCCTCCTCGTCGACGGAGACGTTGATGCCGAGCGACTCTGGTTCGGAGTTCGCCGTGCTGGTCGCGGGGTGAGTAGACATGATTCTCCGGCTCCTACCAGGTTCGCTGGAACTTGTTGCGGATGATGATGGCGATGGCGTTCATCCCGAGGATCATGACGAGAAGGACGATGATCGCCGCAGAGGCCGCTTCGGTGACGGCGTCCAGGGGGCTGCTCGCCATCCGATAGATCTGCATGGGCAGAGCCTCGATCTTGCTGGTGAAACCGGTCGGGTCCCAGGTCGCGGTCGCCAGCCCGACCATGACGAGTGGAGCGGCCTCTCCGATCGCTCGGGACAACCCGAGGATGGTGCCGGTCGCGATGCCAGGGACTGCCGAGGGCAGCGTCTGGCGCCACGAGGTCTGCCAGATCGTGGCCCCGAGCGCGAGCGATCCCTGACGGATCTCCTGAGGTACGGCGCGCAACGCCTCTCGGGTGGTGATGATGACGACCGGAAGGATCAGGAGTGCGAGGGCGATCGCGCCCCCGAGGACGATCCCCTTGAAGGTGAAGCCGAGCAGACCCATGATCGCTGCGGCGAGCATGCCGTAGATGATCGACGGGACCGCGGCCAGGTTCTGGAGGTTGACCTCGATCAGCCGGTTGTACCAAGTGTCCGAGTCGGCGAACTCTTCCAGGTAGATCGCCGCTCCGACGCCGAGCGGGATCGCCAGCAGAGCCGTGGTCGCCATCAACCACAGCGAGCCGAGAATGCCGGCGCGGACCCCGGTCCCTTCAACGCTGAGCTTGCTCTCGTCGAGGCCACGCGCCTCGGCGAAGATCTTGGCCTGCTCGGGGTCAAGCGTCTGCTGGTAGTGCGTCAGCAGCGCGAGGTCGAACCGGCCCGAGCCCTGGATCGCGGTGTCGATGATCAGGGCGGCAAGCACCATGACACCGAAGAACAGCGAGAACCACAGCAGACCCAGGAAGACCAGCGACCTCGGGTCCCGGTCCTTGCTCCTACCGGTTGCGACCGCAGTCGTGACCTGGCGAGCGGCTTTCGTGGCAACACTCATCAGTAGACCTGCCTGAAGCGTCGGACGAACTTGATGCTGATGAGGTTCATGATGAACGTCATCATGAAGAGCAGCAGAGCGACGGCGAACAGCATGTTGTAGCCCGACGTGCCGACCGGTGTCTCGCCACCGGCAGTCTGGGCGATGAAGCCGGTCATGGTCTGGTGGCCCTCCCGGATGTCCAGCGACACGTTCTTGGCTCCACCTGCAGCGAGCGCGAGGATCATGGTCTCGCCCACCGCGCGCGAGAGGCCGAGGACGACCGCGGCGGCGACCCCGGACAGTGCGGCAGGAAGCACGACGCGAAGTGTGGTCTGCATCCGGTTCGCGCCCATTGCGAGCGAGCCCTGGCGCAACGCCATCGGCACCGCCGAGAACGCATCTTCGGACAGTGACGCGATCGTCGGGATGATCATGACTCCGAGCACGATGCCGGCGGCAAGTGAGTTGGTGAAGTTGACCTGCAGGTTCAGCCAACCGTTGAGCACCGTCGGAGTCACGAAGGTCAGGGCGAAGAAGCCATAGACGACCGACGGCACTCCTGCGAGCAGCTCGACAGTCGGCTTGAGCCACTTGCGGGAGCGGCGGGACGCGTACTCGGAGAGGTACATCGCCGCTCCGAGGCCGATCGGCACCGAGATGACCAGGGCGATGATCGTCGTCTGGGCGGTCCCCATGATCAGTGGCAGCACCGCAGGCTTGGTCTGACCGCTTCCCTCCGGGTCCGAGGTGGCGAAGAAGTCGCTGAACGGGACCTCTTGGAAGAAGCTGATCGCGGGCTGCAGGATCGCGGCGATGATGCCGGCCGTGATCACGATCGACAAGACGGCTGCCATCAGCAGCAGCGCCTTGATGACCGCCTCGCCCGGTCGGGACCGGGCTGTGAGGTCGGGCGCCGGGCCCACCCCTGAGGGTGAGCCCGGCTCCATGGTGACTGTCATAGAAAGCGGGTCCTATCGGATCCGTCAGCCGTCGATGCCGGCGACGGCGTCCTGCGTGGCGGCGTAGTCCTCGTCGTTGAGCGGGATGAACTTCGCGCCCTCGGCGATCGTCGGCAGGTTGTCGATGTAGTAGTCGACGTAGGTCTTGACGGCTGCGTTGCCGGTGTAGGCCTTGTTCTTCACGTAGATGAACAGCGGCCGGGCCAGCGGCACGTACGTGCCATCCTGGGCGGTCTCTGCTGAGGGCTCGACACACCCATCGCCGCTGTCGATCGCCACGGCCTTCAGGCTGTCCTGGTTCTGCTCGTAGTAGGTGTAGCCGAAGAATCCGACCCCGCCCGTGGTGCCTGCGACACCCTGGACCAGGACGTTGTCGTCCTCAGAGGTCTCGAAGTCGTTGCGCAGCGACTCCGACTCGTCGCCGATCACATCGGCGGCCATGTAGTCGTAGGTGCCCGAGTCGGTGCCGGGGATGAAGCCGGCGATCTTCTGGTCGGGGAACTCCGGGTCGATGTCCTGCCAGTTGCTGGCCTTGGACTTGGGTCCGAACAGGGTCGTGAGCTGGTCGAGCGTCAGGCAGTCGACGGCCAGGTCAGGGTGGACAGCCACGGTCAGCGCGTCGGTGGCCACGAGCAGCTCGGTGAAGCCGACGCCGGAGTCCTCGCAGGCCGGGACCTCGTCCTCGGAGTCGATCGGTCGGGACGCGTCAGAGACGTCGGTCTGGTCGGCACAGAACCGCTCGAAGCCGCCACCTGTGCCGGCCTCACCGACAGAAACCTCGATCGGGCTGCCCTCGGCCCTCATCAGCTCCGCGGCTGCGGTGCTCATGGGGAAGACGGTGGACGACCCGTCGACGATGACCTCGCCGGTCACGCTGGTGTCGAGACCGTTGCCGCCGGGGCTGTTGCCGCCGTTGGCGTCCTCACCGGCGCAGGCGGTGAGAAGCAGGGCCAGCGCAGCCACACCGGGCACGAGCGCCCGTCGGATGGAAGTGACGTTCAAGAGTTTTGCCTCTCGGGACATGAGGGACATCGGACGCCGCCCCCCGTGCATTGTTTTCCTGGACGTCAGCGACGCTAGGGACGACCGGTAACGCAAGGTTCGGACGCGCCTGAACGAGAGATGAACAGTCGGCAAGCATCCAACTCGGCTCGCGACGTGCGTCACAGCCGCTGCCAGAGCCCGCGCCGGGCACCGGTCGCGAACGGCGCTAGCTGATCCGGTGCCGCTCGACCGCGACGACGCTGGTCTTGCGCACGTGGACCACCAGCATCTCGGCGGGCGCGAGCTCGTCCCCACGCTGCCCGGCACGCAGCCCGAGTGCGTCGTAGACCTGGGGCAGCACCGGCCGGTGGGAGCAGATCAGCGCGCCCCGATCGTCGTCGAGCAGGTCGCCGACCAGCTTCTGGACTCCCTTGGTCGTGGCCTGCTCCTCGGTGAGCCGACGCCGGGTCTCGATCTCCCAGCCGGCCATTTCGGCGTACGGCGCTACCGTCTGCAAGCAGCGGATGCTCGGCGACGACAGCACCCGGGTGAGGTCGTAGGCGGCCAGGAGGGGGACCAGACGCTCGGCCTCGTGGGCGCCGGTCTTGAGCAGAGGGCGCAGCCGGTCATCCGCCTTCCAGGCGCCCCGCGACCGCGCCCGCGCGTGCCGGAGTACGACGATGGCGTGGGTCTTGCGACGTACCTTCACTGCCTCAGCCAGGGTGTCCCGGTCGTAGGCGTAGCTGAGCATCGACTCGGCTTTGTCGATGCGCACCCAGGCCACATCGTCGATCTCCTGGTTGGGCCGGTAGAGGCTCACGTCGTCGTCGCCGACCGCGCGTCCGGTCCAGTAGTCGACGGTCTTCATCCGCCTGCCAACCTCATAGCGCTGCGAGGCCAGCGGCGGACCGAGCCGGACGTGCACGCCGGTCTCCTCGGCGACCTCGCGGACCGCGGCAGCGGTCGGGTGCTCCCAGCGCTCCAGCTTTCCCTTGGGGAAGGACCAGTCGTCGTACTTCGGGCGGTGCACGAGCAGCACCTCGCGGCCCGGCCGGAACGTCACCACACCGGCCGCGCGGACGTCCGGGGGCGACGCGAGCTTGCTCGAGGTCACGGCGTTAGTGTCACACCTGACGCCCCGATGAGGAGAGACCGCTTTCATGTCGATACCGCGCAGCCGTCTGATCGCGCTGGGCGTGGTGGTCCTCCTGGTCATAGCTGGTGCCGTCACGTGGGTGCTCGTCTCCCGCGACGGCGAGGATGACCTGGGACGTCTGGAGACCGCACTGGCGATCGCACCCGCCGACACCGCGCGCTTCGGCTGGACGGACTGGTCCGGCGTCCGCGAGGAGCTGGAGGTCGACCTGTCGGCCGCCTCCCCGACGGCGGACGTCGAGAAGTTCCTCGACGCCGGTTTCGATGCCGACCTGACGTCGACCTCCGCGTTGGGCGCGTCGGCGCCGATCCTCCAGGAGCGATACGGCTTCTCCCCCGCCACGGTCGACTGGGAGCTCTTCGCCCAGAGCGAGACGGGCGCGATCGTGCTCATCGGCCTGCCGGACTCCGCCGACCTCGACCAGATCGAGGCGGCGATCACCGAGATCGGCTACCAGGAGCCCGCCGAGGACGACGGCGTCTGGATCGGCGGCGCGGACCTGCTGGCCGCGCTGGGCACGGTCAGCCAGGAGCTCGCCTTCATCACGATCGATCGAGAACGGCGGGTGCTCGCGGCGAGCGACCAGGTCGCAACCCTCGAGGGCTGGCGTGGCGGCGAGCGCGGAAACGACAGTGAAGACAGCATCTCGGACGTCGCGGCGAACGTGGGCACCGCCTTGTCGGCGTCCATCTACGACGGTGACTACGCGTGTGTCGAGCTCGCGATGGCCCAGGCCGGCGACGCAGAACGCACCCGCGCTGCCGAGCTGCTCGCCGAGGCGGGGCAGGTCAGCCCGCTCCGGTCCTACGCCATCGGCACCCTCCCGGGCGGAGACGTACGGGTGGCGATGGGGTTCGAGTCCGAGGAGCAAGCCCGCACGAATGCCGACACCCGGGCCCGGCTTGCCGCCGGCCCGGCGCCCGGCCAGGGCGGTGCGTTCCCCGATCGGTTCGAGCTCGGCGAAGTGAGCGCCGACGGCAACGTGGTGAGGATGGAGTTCGACCCGGTGCCCGCGTCGTACGTCCAGTCCGACCTGGCCGTCGGCCCGGTCCTCTTCGCGACCTGCTGACGCGTTTCAGGCCACGTCGTCCTGGGGGACGACGCCGAGGATCCGGTCGATCTCATCGGAACCGAGCGGGCCGTCGGAGGCGGAGGCGGCGATGATCAGGTTCGTCGTCAACTCGACCTCGACCAGCAGGTCGACATCCTCGAGCGCCACGTCGAATGGGTCCGCCACAACTCTTCCTGCCTCCCGCGCTTGGGACGAGGTCGTCCCGAATGATCTCGTCTCCGCGGCACGCCACGTGCCCTTCCGCACTATTGTGCCCGCCCGACCCTGAGTAAAACCCGATGGCAGCGAAATTGACGGGGCCCTGCCGGTTACCCGACAGGGCCTCGCCTGAAGACTGATGTCTCCCGAGATGTCCGGGACCAGCAGGCCCCGGGTTGATCCTTGCGGATCAGAGAGGACGGACGTTCTCCGCCTGGGGACCCTTCGGGCCCTGGGTGACGTCGAACTCGACCTTCTGGTTGTCTTCCAGTGACTTGTATCCGGACGACTGGATTGCCGAGTAGTGCACGAAGACGTCGTCGCCGCCGCCCTCCTGCTCGATGAAACCGAAGCCCTTCTCGGCGCTGAACCACTTCACGGTGCCCTGAGCCATTGTGCTCGTTACTCCTATTGTCGGGGCGAGAGCCGCCACCTCGGCGACCCGCAGCGGCTGCGATGACACGTCGCTCCGACCCGTGATCGTTGACACCACAAACCAGACACGCCGTCGGCCACGGACTCCGCAGGCGTCAAACCTTTGAGGAACTGCAACCGCTGCGTCGATGACCCTACCAACCCCGGCCGACGGTGGAACCGATGAGCACGCCCTGATCTCAGCAGGCGGCGTGAAGGTTCCGCTACCCACGCGTGACGGGACGGGAGACATCCCCCGCGGCGCCGTGCGAGTGACGTCCAGCAGAGTGGTGTACGAGCGCAGAGGGCAGCGCGCGGCGCGGGTCGGCACGCCAGTAGGCTCTCGGCCAGAGGTTCTCTTCCGAAGCGGGTTCCGTAGAGGATTCCGTCGATTGAAAGCTAGAACCCGGGCCCCTAGCTCAATTGGCAGAGCTGAGGACTTTTAATCCTTAGGTTGTGGGTTCGAGTCCCACGGGGCCTACCGATGTGATGTCCCGCGACACCGTCGACAGGTGTCGCGGGACATCGTTGCATCTCAGGGTTTCTTGGGTGGGGGTCCGGGAGGTCGGTTGAGGGGTTGGTAGTCCTCGGCGGGGTCGAGGGTTGGTTCGCGGAGGAGTTGGCCGGTGTCGGCGTCGACGACGCGGATGTGGAGGTCGGCGTTGTAGGCACCGAGGATCGCCTCAAAGCCCCCCACGACCCGGGACTGGGCCAGCCGGGCGCCCCGCGTCGCCGAAAGCCACTAGACTTCTGCTGTCCCATGGACGCCCTTCGCGTCAGTGGATTTTGAAGCCCGATTGAGGAGCCGGAGGTGGCCGACTCAGCCACGCTGCTCGGTGATGGACAGGCGGCGCTCCGCCGCGGCGCCTGGGAGGAGGGGCGGGTCCTCTTCTCGGCCGCCCTCGAGCGAGAAGAGACCGCGGAAGCATTCGACGGGCTCGCGACCTGCTGCCGATTCATCGGCGCCCTCGATCAATCGCTGGCTGCGCGAGAACGCGCCTACAGACTGTTCCGGGAGCGCGGCGATGCGGCTGGAGCAACGATCGCGGCTGCGTGGCTCGGCCGGGACAGCGGCCTCCCCCGTGGCGAGTTGAGTGTGGCGCGGGGATGGTTCGCGGTGGGCCATCGCCATCTGGCCAGGACAGAGTCGGCATTGGCTCGCGGAACCCTCAGCTACTACGAGGGTCAGTTCGTGCTGCTCGGCGAGCTCGACGCACCCAGGGCCGGTGACCTCGGCGCGCAGGCGCGCGCCGCCGGACGCGAGTGCGGTGACATCGATCTCGAGATGCAGGGCATGTCCCTGGAAGGGCTTGCCTACGTCGCGGAAGGGCACGTCGACGAAGGCATGCGACTGATCGAGGTGGCCGCCGCGGCCGTTCTCGGTGACGAGATCTCCGGCGCCGACGTCGCCGGATGGATCTGCTGCCACCTCGTCTACGCCTGCGAGCGGGTCAGCGACATCCGGCGCGCTGAGGAGTGGTGCGCCAACATGCGGGTCTTCTGCGAGCGCTGGGACATGCCGGGCATGTTCGGCATGTGCCTGGCCCACCACGGGACGGTTCTCATGCACGCCGGCCGGTGGGCCGAGGCGGAGGCCGAGATCGCCGAGGGCGCGCAGCACTTCGCGGCGGCCGCACCAGCGCTCGGGTACGAGGCCGCCGTGCGTCTGGCGGAACTGCGCCGGCGGCAGGGCCGGGTGGCTGAGGTGGACGAGCTCGCGACGATTCTCGAGCAGAGCCCAGTGCGCTGGCTCGCGCTCTTGCCGCGCGTTTGGATGGCGTTCGAGAACGCAGAGCTCGACAAGGCGAAGCTGCTGCTCGACCGCTACTTCGACGCCACGGCTCCGCGTGATCGAATGACGCGTTCTGAGGGGCTTGAGCTCGCCGTACAGATCCATATTGCGCGGCAGGATCTCGACAGTGCGTCTGCGGCCGCCGATGCCCTCGCCTCCCTCGCGCTGGACGCCGGGACCGACCGCCTGAAAGGCGCGGCCGCGCTCGCACGGGGCAGGACAATGGCCGGCCAAGGCCGGCACGACGAGGCACTGCTCGAGTTCGAGAGCGCGGTCGACCTGCAGACGAGGGCATCTGCGCCCTATGACGAGGCGATCGCGCGGGCAGTGCTGGCGGAGTCGCTCCTAGCGATCGCGGAAACCCAGGCCGCCGCCGAGCAGTTCCGGATCGCAGGCGAGATCTTCGAACGCCTCGGGGCCACCCCCGATCTGGCCCGCGTAAAGGGGGCTATCAAGCGTGCCGCGACCGATCAAGAACCGCAGAGCTCGATGCTGAGCGAGCGCGAGCTCGATGTCCTGCGGCTGACCGCTGAGGGTCACTCGAACGCCACCATCGGCGAACAGCTGCACCTCAGTCCGCACACCGTGCACCGCCACATGGCCAACATCCGCACCAAGCTGGGCGGAGAGTCGAAGGCGGCGATCGTCGCTCGGGCGATCCGCGAAGGCCTGCTTTGATGGCCTGATCGGGCCATCGGCCCGACGCCGCAAGGATGGCCCCTCGAGGGGAAGCGGACAACTGCGCTCCTCGACAACACTCCGGAGCATGACTCAACAGGGTCTCTCCGAAGTGAAGGTAGTGCTCACCGGGCCGGCGCCCGTGCAAGCCGCCCTGACGGCTCTCGGTTCGTGCCAAGCCAGCACCTACCGCCTGTGGGCGGCCCGGCTCGGCATGCCCTTGGAGAGCGTCTCAGTCACGGTCGACGGCGACTACGACCCGCGTTGGCAACTCGGCATGGGCAACAGCCCGGCCGGATTGAGCTCGGCGTGGGTGGCCGCGGCGCTCGAAGGCCTGAGCGCCGAAGAGGCCGCGTGTCTGCACAGCGTGGTCAACGAGCACAGCCCTGTCCTCGACGTCTTCGAGCACCGGGTTCCGGTCATGACGAAATGGAAGGCGTGAAATGGAATCGGTATGGGTGGTCGGCGCCCCCTGCAGACCCTTTCCACTTGCTGTGACCGCCCAGGAACCGGGCGCGCGCGATATCCTATCTCCAGTGCAGCGCTGACACACGATTGATGATCAGAGGCTTCTCATGAACAGGTTCTCCAGACTTCTCCAAGGAGCTGCCGCACGCCGGACGGTCCGGGCATCCGCACCTAGCCCGCAAAGGTCCGTCCAGCTCCGAGGCCTCTTCATGTCGCGCAAGTTCTCGACCGCCCTTCTCGGCGTGCTCGCCATCGTCCTCGCGGCGCTCGTCGTGCCGCTGGGCCCGCCCGCCAGCGCCGCGCCGGCGCCCTGGACCTGGAAGCACGTCGAACGTGTGGTCTCGGTGGCGCCGAACACGAACTACGCCGAGCGGATCTACTGCCCGGCCGGCTACACCGCGATCAGCGGTGGGCTGAAGCTCCCGACCGGGTCGACACTGCTGCGGCGGGCCGAGTTCCGCGACTTCGGCGGGGCCTACTGGGAGGTCAACTTCCGCAACGACAGCGCCTCCAGCGGCACGGCCACCGTGGTCGCCGAGTGCGCCAGCACCGCCGACCTGCCGACGTTTAGCTACCAGCTCCACGAGTTCCCCAACGCATCATATTTCGACAAGACCATCGGCTGCCCGAACTCCGGCGAGGTCGTCGTGACGGCCGGCACCGGCTGGGACAACCCGACGGGTGCGTGGCTCTACTCCAGCGGTCCGGGGTCCGACGGTGCGTCGTGGCGCGTCACGGCAAGCGGCGCCAACGTCGGGAAGTTCTACGTCGAGATCTACTGCGTCGACCCAGCCCAGGTTCCCGGGCTCACCCGGGTGGAGAAGCCGCTGGCCTACGGCTCGCATACCGTCACCTGCCCCCTGGGCACGCGGGTCCTGAACGGCGGCAACAGCTTCGGTGTCACGAACGGATCCCACCCACACCTCAACACGTGGACCGTTGCTGAGTGGTTCGGCTACTACGGCCACGGCCCCAATGAAGTGGTCCGCGCCTGGTGCGTGGCCGCGGGCAATCCCACGGTGTCCATCACCGGCAGGCCGAGCGCGGTGGTCAACGACAGCTCTTCGAACAGCTTCAGCTTCTCCGGGTCCGACCCGGCAGGGTTCGGCAACGGGTTCAGGTGCTCGCTGGACGGCGCCGCCCCCCAGGTGTGCGGCTCGTTCTACTCCGCTGGCACGCTGGCGACCGGCCCGCACCTCCTGACCGTGTTCAACCAGACCGGCGACGGCCGCCAGTCCAGTCTCGCCCGGCACGACTGGATCGTGGACGGGGTAGATCCGACCGCGAACCCACCCGCCGTCCCGCCCGTCACCCTCGGCAGCCCGCCGCAGATAAGTTGGACCGCGACGGACCAGCACTCCTCGGTCGGCTGGCACGACGCTGCCTACTGGCGGGTCGACGCCGCCGGCGTCACGAACGGATGGGTCACCCCGATTGAGTGGTCCTCGATGACCTCGCCGTCGGTGACCGTCCCGTCGCTGGCGCCCGGCGAGACCATCTGCATCTCCGTCCGCGCCCGCGACCAGGCGAACAACCTGTCCCCCTGGACCCAGCCGCGCTGTACCTCCCGGCCACTCGACGACCGCGCGCTCACCGCCGGCCGGGGCTGGTCACGAGGCACCGGCACGCAGTACTGGGAGCAGACCATCACCTCCACCACCGCCGCTGGGCAGAAGGTCAAGCTGCCGACAGCGACGCTCGACCGGGTCGGCGTCGTGGCCACGGTGTGCCCCCGCTGCGGCAGGATCGATGTTGCCGTCGGCGGGACCGTCGTCAGGCGGGTCAAGCTCGAGCGAGCCACGACAGCGCACAAGAAGGTGATCCTGCTGCCGGCGTTCAGCCTGCGCACCGGGGCGGTCAGGATCACCACGGTCGACACAGAGAAGTCCGTTCGCATCGACGGTCTGGTGACGGTCCACACGACTCCCGCCGCTCCGTCCTGAGCCGGTGGCGGCCAGCGCCCGCCGATGCCGTCTGATTTCTCCGCCCCGTTGCCGCTGGCAACGTTTGGCCCTCGCGTCACCGCGAGTAGCCGGTCAACATCGTCGGCACCGTCAGCTGCGGTGGACGCCGGCGCTGTCCGAATCCGACCGGCAGCTCGATCGGCGGGGCCACGGGTCGCACCGCGCCACCTAGGCTCAGAGGATGCACAGGTGGGTTACCGCAGTCGCCGTCGCCGTCGCCGCTTCGGGGGCCTTCGCCGGACCGGTCGCGGCGGAGCCCGGACCTCTCTTCGACCCGGTCGTCGACGTCGACTACCAGCTCGGTGGCGTCTGGGACGGCGTGCCGGATCGGGTCGGGATCGTGGTCCGAGACCGAAAGGCCGCGCCGCTCGCCCAGCGCTACAACGTCTGTTACGTCAACGGCTTCCAGACGCAGCCTGACGAGCGGAGGTTCTGGCGCGAGCACCACTGGCGGCTGGTGCTCAAGGACCACGGCCGGCCGGTGGTCGACTCTGCTTGGGGCGAATGGCTGCTCGACATCCGGACCACCGGCAAGCGCCGCGCACTGGGCAGGATCATCGGACGTTGGACCGAGCGCTGCGCCGACGACGGGTTCGACGCGGTCGAGTACGACAACCTCGACTCCTTCTCCCGTAGCCACCGCCTGCTCAAGCGCAGGCACGCGAAGACGTTCGCCCGGCTGCTCGTCAACCGCGCGCACAACGCCGGGCTGCCGGCCGGGCAGAAGAACTTTGCCGAGTGGGACGGGTCAAGTATCGGATTCGACTTCGCGGTCGCCGAGGAATGCGGTCGGTGGCGGGAGTGCGCCCGATACCAGGAGTCGTACGGCGACCAGGTGCTGGCCATCGAGTACCGCAACCAGGACTTCACGCGGACCTGCAACCGGTACGGCGCAGCGTGGCCCGTCGTACGCCGCGACCTCGCGCTCACCCCCGGCGGTGTGCACCGCTGGTGTTGAGACGCTGAAGCACCAGGTCAGGCGCGGCAGTCGGCGCAGATACCGAACAGCTCGAGGCTGTGGCTGACCTCGGCGAAGTCGTGCTCGCGAGCCACCGCGCCGGCCCACTTCTCGACCGCGGGTCCCGTCACCTCGACGGTGCGTCCGCACGACCTGCAGACCAGGTGATGGTGATGGTGGGTGCTGCACCGGCGGTAGACCGACTCCCCGCCGGATCCCTGGAGCACGTCGACCTCGCCGGCCTCGGCCATCGCCTGGAGCGTGCGGTAGACCGTCGCCAGGCCCACCTTGTCGCCGGCATGCCGCAACTTCTCGTGGATGTCCTGGGCGCTCTGGAAGTCGGCCGCACCCGCGAGTGCCTCGGTGATCGCGCGCCGCTGACGGGTCGGCCGCAGCGTTGAGGACCCCGGCATCCATGCCTCCTCGCAGATTGAGAGTCACTCTCAATCTAGTGCCGGACCGACGCGAAGCAGCCCGCGACCGGCTGAACACGCGTAGATTTGCGTCTGGGAGGAAGGGGGGCCTCGTCGTGGGGGACCTGGACGGGATGGATTTCGGCGCGGACACCGACGCGATTCGGAGGTGGCTCGCCAAGCGCGCGACGTATGCCGACGACCTCGGCGACTCGGTCCGGGGCGGTCGGCACCGAGTCGACCTGCCGGGAACGGTGGACCCGCAGCGGCTCACCGTGCCCAACGCCCGGGACGCCGGCCAGCATGTGCTCGACGCGCTGGTGGCGCCCGAGCCGCCGATCGCGAAGCGGTGGCCGACGCCCTACCAGCCCGCCGCTGACCAGGCCGCTGACCAGCCAGCTGCGCCCGAACCCGGCAGCGTCGGCGGGACCACCGCGCCTGCACCCGACCCAGCAGTCGGGGATCACCCCACGCCGCCGCCGCGGGCCGGGACGACGCCGGGGCGCAAGGATCCCTACGCCTCGACGCCGGAGCACGAGGAGGTCCTGACCTCGAGCCGTTCGACGAACGCGGTCTTCCAGCCACGGCTGGGCGTCCGCCGCGCGATCACCTTCGCACTGATCGCGATCGCCGCGATGACCGTCGGCGCGGGTTACCGGGCCTACCAGGAGGCAACGACGGTCAACTACGGCCTGGCCCTGCTGCTGGCCTTCCTCGCGCTCGTCGTGTGGGGCGTGCGCGCGACGACCAGCGCCACCGAGATGGCAGTTATCCGGGGTCAGCTGGAGCTGATCCGCGACGGCAGGTTCGAGGTCATCGACCTGGCCAGCATCTACACCCCGGTGGCGGTCCGGGGGACGCCCGGCCACCGGGGCTGGAAGGTGCTCATCGAGCGGCACGACCAGCCACTGCTCGTGATCGACAGGAGCGTCGTGGATCCCCGCGAGTTCACCGCCGTACTCCACCGGGTGCGCCCGGACCTGCGACCGGAGGAAGCTACGACGGCAGCGTGATCCAGTAGCGGCGCTTGTCGTTGCGGATGTCCTCGAAGACACCGCCGCCGGCTTCGATCGTGCGCGCCGAGGCCGAGTTCCCGGTGTCGCAGGTGACCAGCACCCGGTCGATGCCGATCTCGCTCGCGCGACGTACGCCGAGCGCGAGGGCGCGCGTCGCGTGGCCGCGCCGCCGGTACCCGGGCCGCACGGAGTAGCCGACGTGGCCGCCCTCCTCCAGCAACCAGGCGTTGAGCTCGTGCCGGAGGTTGAGAAAGCCGATGACCTCGTCGTCGGGGCCGCCGTCGTCCGCGGTGATCCAGTAGTACGTCGACGCGACCCGTCCGCTCCCCGGGACGACCTGGACATCGGGGTCGGCGGCGATGACCCCGGCCAGCACCGCGATGAACTCCTTGCAGCACTCCTCGGTCGGAACGAGGGGGTGGTCGAGGTTCCAGGCGCCGGCACCGTGCATCACCTCGTCGCCGAAGTCCTCCACGGTCGCGGCCCAGCTGGGAAACCAGCGGAAGTCAGGGATGACGAGTGCGGTCATCGCCCGATTCCATCAGGTCGTGACCCTGATCGCACACCGGTTTCCGACCGGCGTCGCTGCGAGAACGTGTTCTAGTGTGGCTCCATGAGCCGGTTCGAGATCGAGCACGCCACGGAGGAGGAGATCGCCCACGAGGCGGCCCTCTTCGCGCCGTTCACCGCTGCCGTTCGCGACCTGGTGGACGTCACGATCCGGACCGAGGTCGACGACGAGGAGATCCGCGCTGCCCAGGCCGAGGTCGAAGCAATCGTCGAGCGGCTGCGCAGGAAGCAGCTGGACGGGGCGTACGGCGTCCGGTTCCGGCCCGACGGGAAGCGCGGACGCAACTGGGGCAACGCGGTGATGGGCCTGCGCAACCCGATCGCGCCGCCACTGGACATCCGCAGCGACGGTGCCGGGCGTGCGTGGAGCGACTTCCACCTCGGCGCGGCCTACGAGGGCCCGCCCGGACTGGTGCACGGCGGCGTGATCTCGCTGTTGCTCGACCAGGTGCTCGGGCACGCCGTCAGCACCAGCGGTCGACCGGGGATGACGGGAACGCTGACCATCGTCTACCGCCAGGGCACGCCCCTCGGCGACCTCCGCTGCGAGGCCTGGGTCGACCGCCGCGAGGGCATCAAGACCTGGGGCAAGGGCCGGATGCTCAACACCGACGGCGAGGTGACCGCCGAGGCCGAGGGCGTTTTCATCCTGCCCGCGTGGGCCCGCAACCTCGACCGCTTCCGCGCAGCCGCCGAGGCGACCGAGTCCGGCATCGAGCTGGAGTAGGCCCCGACCTAGACCTTCACGCCTCGGGCCTGCTCGTCGGTGAGCCGGACCTCCTCGAGCGCCCGTCGCTCGAGCTCCTCGCGACGCTGGCGCTCAGCCTCGGCGTCGTACTCCCCCGGCTGCGAGACCAGGTCGGCGGCCCCGCCGCGGAGCCGCTGGAGTGCGACGCGGGCGAAGATCTGCTGCTCGGTCGCCGTGCGCTCGGACCGGCCGCGGCCGAGGAACGACACCAGCCAGTGCAGGACGGCCGTGACCCGGCTCTTGAAGCCGGTGATGTAGACGAGGTGTACGCCGAGCCACATCAGCCAGGCGAGGAAGCCGGTGAACCTCAGCTTGCCGACCACGGCCACGGCGCGGAACCGGCTGATGATGGCCATCGAGCCCTTGTCGAAGTACTTGAACGGCTTCTGCGGCGTCTTGCCCTTGAGCCGTCCCTCGATCTCCTTGGCGGCGTACTTCGCCCCCTGGATGGCGACCTGCGCGACACCGGGAAGGTTGTCGAGCGCGATCATGTCGCCCACCACGAACACCTCGGGGTAGCCGGGCAGTGTCAGATCGGGGTTGACGGCGATCCGTCCCGAGCGGTCGAGCGGCGCGCCGGTCTGGTCCGAGAGGGTCCTGCCCAGCGAGCTCGCCTGCACACCCGCTGCCCAGACCTTGGTGACAGCGCTGATCCGCTCCTCCTTGCCGTCCTTGTACTTCACGACCAGGCCGCGCTCATCGACCTCCGAGACGAGCGCGCCGAGCATCACCTCGACGCCGAGGGCCTCGAGCTTCTTCTTGGTCCACGTGCCGAGGCGGGCACCGAACGGTGGCAACACCTGGGGTGCCGCGTCGACCAGGATCACCCGGGCGTGGTGGCTGCTGATCGAACGGAAGTCGCGGGTCAGCGTGCGGTGGGCGAGCTCGGCGATCTGACCGGCCATCTCGACCCCGGTGGGTCCTGCGCCGACGACCACGAAGGTCAGCAGGTGGTCGACGTCCTCCCCGCGCGCGGCGCCGATCTCGGCCAGCTCGAACGCTCCGAAGATCCGCCCGCGCAGCTCGAGGGCGTCATCGATGCTCTTCATGCCCGGGGCGAACTCGGCGAACTGGTCATTGCCGAAGTAGGACTGACCGGCGCCGGCCGCGACGACCAGGGAGTCGTACGGCGTGGTCAGCTCGCGGCCGAGGACCTGGGACGTGACCGTCCTGGTCCTCAGGTCGATGTCGATGACCTCGCCGAGCAGCACTTGCGCGTTCTTCTGCTTCGCCAGCACCTCGCGGGTCGGCGGCGCGATCTCGCCCTCGGAGAGGATGCCGGTCGCGACCTGGTAGAGCAACGGCTGGAACAGGTGGTGCGTCGTACGGGCGATCATGGTCACGTCGACGTCTGCACGCTTGAGCGCCTTGGTGCCGAACAGGCCACCGAAGCCGGAACCGATGACGACAACCTGGTGCCGGTCCGAGCGCGGCACGAGCGCGCGATCGCCCGGCTGGGTGTCCTGAGGCTGGGTGTCTTGAGGCTGGGTGTCTCGCGCCTGGATGCCCTCGGTCATCGTGAGCCTCCTGGGCTGCGGGTGGGGGTCTCGGTACCGGCTCGGCGACGACAGCGCCGCCCGCCTCGTCCCATCCTCCCGCCTCCCGCGGCGCCGCCCAAAAGGCGGACCCTGTTCCCGGCTGTCTGCTCGGTCACAGGACCCGGGGTTCGACCAGGGGCGGCGCGGCTGGGTCCGGCTTGTCGCCATTCCGGGCCGGAACCCGCCAGAATCTCTGGTGTAGCCGAATGTTTGACGCCAGGGTGCCCGGGTAGATGGTCTTGGTGTTGGGACGCCCAATTGATCCACACCGACTCGGGCACTGAACCCAGTGCGTTAGGGACACGGAAGGGGTTCACATTGCCGCATCGGCAGGCCCTGACCCTGACCGCTGGCCCTCGGGGCGTTCAAGAGGCGCGCCGCTGGGCAGTACGGACCTGCCGGGCCATCGAGCGTGGCGACCTCCTCGAGTGCGCTGAGCTGGGTGTCTCTGAGCTGGCGACCAACGCCCTTCTCCACGGCGAGCCGCCCACCCGCCTCCAGCTACGCGGAACCCCGGAGCACCCGCGGATCGAGGTCTGTGACGCCTCGGTCGTGCCACCCCAGCCCGGATCGCGCGGCGGCGGCATCGACCTCGACGCGTTCGAACTCGACGCGATCGACTCAGGGGCGGTCGACAGCATCGACATCACCAAGCTGACCGGATTCGGCCGCGGCCTCGACATCGTCTCCCGGTCGTCGGTCGCGTGGGGCGCGGTGATCGAGGAGGACGGCAAGACCGTGTGGTTCGAGCCGGCGACCGAGTTCGCCGCCGACGCCGGTGCCGCCTTCCAGCTGATGGCGGCTCCCGACGCCGACGAGGTGCGCACCCGGGCGGGTGAGGTCGCGATCCAGATCAAGGGCGTGCCCGTCTACGCCTTCTCGCGCTTCCAGCGTCACTACCGCGACCTCCGTCGCGAGATCCGGCTGCTGGCTCTCGCTCACGAGGACGACTACCCGTTGGCCAAGGTGCTCTCCGAGCACTTCGACGCACTCGAGCTGCCGCTGCGCTCCAACATGGGCCGCGAACAGGTCGACGAGGCGCTCGACGCCGGCCGCGAGCTGACCGACGTACGGCTGCGGATGCACCCCCGGATCGCGCGCCAGATCGGTGAGCTGATCGACCTGCTTGACGCAGCCGACGACTTCAGCCGGGCCGAGCGGCTGCTGACCGCCCCACGGCTCCCCGAGCAGCGTTCGTTCCAGATCTGGTTCCTCAGCGAGTTCCGCCGCCAGGCGGGCGGAGCCGCACCCCAGGCCTGGTCCGGCGGCGCGGCGCCGCGCCCTACCATCTAGCCGTGCCCTCCTCCCCACGGCTGCTCCTTGCGGTGGCGGTCGGCGGGGCGGCGGGCGCCGTGCTCCGCTTCCTGCTCGGGGAGGTCGCCGCAGACGGTGGCGGGTTCCCGTGGACCACTTTCGCGATCAACGTCGTCGGTTGCACCCTGCTCGCCGGGCTCGAGCTGCTCCCCCTCGCCCGACGGTCGGAGACCTGGGGGGCAGGGATCGGGCCGGGTCTGCTGGGCGGCTTCACGACGTTCTCAGCGACCAGCGAGCAGGGCCGGTCGCTGCTCGCCGCGGGTGACACGGTCCTGGCCGGCGGCTATCTCCTCGGCACGTTCGCGGCCTGCCTGACCGCGGTCGTCGTGGTCGGGCGGCTCGCGCCGCCGCTCCCGCGCCAGGACGAGATGTGAGCGACGCACTCTGGGTGGCCCTCGGCGCATCCGTCGGAGCCCCGTTGCGCTTCGCTCTCGGCAACCGGTTCGATGGCGTGCTGCCCTGGGGCACCCTCGCCGTCAACGTCGTCGCCTCGTTGGTGCTCGGCGCGTGCGTCGGCTGGTCGGTCGACGGCGCCGCCCTGGCGCTGGTCGGTGCCGGGTTCTGCGGCGCGATGTCGACCTACTCCTCGTTCGCCGTGCAGACCCGGGACGGCGGTCGCAGCCGTGGTACGGCGTACGCCGCGCTGACCCTCGGCCTCGGGCTCGCCGCCGCCGCTCTGGGCTACTGGCTCGCGGCCTGACACTGGGCGGGCATCCAGCTAGGCGTATCCCAGGTCGTGCAACCGGTCGTCGTCGATGCCGAAGTGGTGGGCGACCTCGTGCACCACGGTGATCCTGACCTCGTCGACGAGGTCGTCCTCGTCTTCGCACATCTCGAGCAAGGGGCGGCGGAACAGGAAGATCCGGTCGGGCAGCTCGGGCATCGACGAGCTGTCGCGCTCGGTGAGCGCGACGCCGTCGTACAGGCCGAGCAGGTCGTCGGGCTCACCGTCCGGCGGCTCGTCCTCGACCAGGACCACCAGGTTGCGGACCAGCACCGCGATCTCGTCGGGGATCGCATCGAGCGCTGCGCTGACGAGGGCGTCGAAGCGTTGAGGATCCATGTCGACCGGCACGGCGACCATTGTGCCGGTCCCAAAAAGGCAGAAGCCCGGACCAGTGATCCGGGCTTGCCAGCGACCCCGACGGGACTCGAACCCGCGGCCTCCGCCGTGACAGGGCGGCGCGCTAACCAACTGCGCTACGGGGCCTTGTGAAGCGGTGGAACTCTAACCCATCGCGGCCGGGCCGACCCAATCGAGGGCGACCTGCAGACCACCACCGCGAAACCGCAGGGGGGACCCCCGACCGGATTCGAACCGGCGCTACCGCCGTGAAAGGGCGGGGTCCTGGGCCGCTAGACGACGGGGGCCCGCCGCGCCGGACGAGGCCGGCACAGCGCGGACAGCATAGTCGTGGTGGTACGGCGGAGACCTAACCGCCGTCGTCGCTTTCGTACGGCGCGCGGCGCTCCGGTATGGTGTGCCACTGCTCGGGCAGGTAGCTCAGTTGGTACGAGCGTCCGCCTGAAAAGTGGAAGGTCGGCGGTTCGACCCCGCCCCTGCCCACCGAGCGAACTCGGCCCCTGACCGGTAGCGACACTGGTCAGGGGCCGGTCTCGTTTCCGGGGCTGGCTCCCGGGTGCCATCGATCTCCGGGCCGGGCCTGTGGCGTCGTTGGCGCCGGAGCCGTCGGCGCGCCACACTTCTACTGCGCCCGAGTAAAGGACCATTGCCCAGCACCGCAGTCGGTGACACCCTGCAGAGACCGTCGAGAGAGGGAAGTGCATGTTCAAGAAGCTCAAGCACGGCGTTCCGAAGTCTCGGCTCGCCTTCCTGCGCCAAGTGCCCATGCTCGAGGGCCTGTCGGACAAGGTCCTCGCCCGCATCGACTCCAACCTCGACGAGGTGGAGATCCCGACGGGTCGCAAGCTAACGATCGAGGGCGGCGGCTCCTATGAGGCCTTCATCATCGAGGAGGGCACTGCCGAGGTGCGGATCGGCGACGACGTCGTCGCCGAGACCTCGGTCGGGGAGATGATCGGGGAGATCGGCCTGATCAAGAACGCCCGGCGCTCCGCGACCGTCACCGCCAAGACGCCGATGCGGCTGCTGGTGATCGACCCGCGCCAGCTGAAGTGGCTGCTGGAGAACGAGACCCTGTCGAGGCGGGTGCAGGACAACCTGGCCAGGCACACCGGCAAGACCGACCAGTAAGACCGACCAGTAGGGCCGACCAGTAGGGCCGACCCCCGCCGCCACTGAAACCGCGACTCTGCATGTGCGACCTGGCGCCGTCGTCTAAGGTCGCGAGATGGACGTCGCCACAAAGCTCAACGTGACCGTGACCGGGCCGGTCGACGCCCAGCCGCTTGTCTTCGCCCACGGCTTCGGCTGTGACCAGCACATGTGGCGCCACGTCGCGCCCGCCTTCACGGACCGGTTCCGGGTGGTGCTCTTCGACTACGTCGGCTGCGGCGGCTCGGCCTCGTCGGCCTGGGACGCGGACCACTACGACTCCCTGCACGGTTACGCCGCCGACGTACTGGACCTGATCCGCGAGCTCGACCTGCGCAACGTGGTGTTCGTCGGTCACTCGGTGTCGTCGATGATCGGCGCCCTGGCCGCCGTCGTTGAACCGGAGCGGTTCTCACGGCTGGTCATGATCGGCCCGTCGCCGCGGTACATCGACGACCCGGAGTCGGGGTACGTGGGCGGCTTCGGTGAGGCCGACATCGAGGAGCTCCTCCGCTCGTTGTCGAGCAACTACCTCGGCTGGTCTGCTGCGATGGCGCCGGCGATCGTCGGCAACCCCGACCGGCCAGAGCTCGGCGAGGAGCTCACCCAGAGCTTCTGCCGGATGGACCCCGCGATCGCTGAGCAGTGGGCCAGGGTCACCTTCTTGTCCGACAACCGGCGCGACCTCGCGCAGCTGACGATCCCGACCCTGGTGCTGCAGTGCCGTGAGGACCTGATTGCGCCGGTCGCCGTCGGCGAGTACGTCGACCGCGCGATACCGAGCAGCGAGCTGGTGGTGCTGGATGCCACCGGGCACTGCCCCAACCTGAGCGCGCCCGGCCCCACAGTGCGGGCGATCTCGGAGTTCGTAGAAGGTTCCGCGGCAGTCGCGTGACAGAAGGCGCCCGCGAGGCCTTCCTCGACGCCCTGTTCGAGGACGACCCGGTCCAGCTCTACGAGCAGGCGCCCTGCGGCTTCCTCTCGACGACGCCCGACGGCGTCATCGTCAAGGTCAACGACACGCTCTGCCGATGGCTCGGCACCTGCCCCGAGGAGCTCGTCGGCCGGCGGTCGTTCGTCGACCTGCTGACCCCGGGTGGCCGGATCTACCACGAGACGCACTACGCGCCGATGCTGCAGATGCACAACACGGTCCGCGAGCTGGCGCTCGAGCTGCGCTACCTCGACGGCCGTCGGCTCCCGGTGCTGGTCAACGCGACGTTGGTCCGCAGCGACGACGGGCAACCGCGGGTGATCCGGATCGCTGTGTTCGACGCGAGCGAGCGCCGCCGCTACGAGCAGGAGCTGGTCGCCGAGAAGGAACGCGCCAAGGCCTCGGAGGCGCGCACGCGCACGCTGGCCAGGACCCTGCAACAGACGCTGATCCCGCCCACCGAGCCGCGGATCCCCGGCCTCGAGCTCGCGACCGCCTACCGGCCGGCCGGCGACGGCATGCTCGTCGGCGGAGACTTCTACGACGTGTTCCAGCTCGGGCGCGACGAGTGGGGCGTGCTCCTGGGCGACGTGTGCGGCAAGGACGCCGAGGCAGCGACCGTCACCGCCCTGGTCCGCTGGACGCTGCGCGCTGCGGCGGTCGAGTCCGGAGGTACGGCGGACGCCCTCGCAAACCTCAACGTGTTGCTCTGCGACCACGAGTCCGACCGGTTCTGCACCGCGGTACTGCTGCGGCTGCGCCCGGACGGCGGGTCCTGGCGAGTCACGCTGAGCGTGGCCGGCCATCAGCCTCCCGTGCTGTTCGACGGCAGCCGCGCCGAAGAGGTTGCGGCGGGCTACGCGGGCCCGTTGATCGGTGTGATCGAGGACGCCGAGTTCTCCGAGACGGACCTGGTGCTGGGCCCCGGCCAGGGCCTGCTCCTCTACACCGACGGGGTGACCGACACCCGCCGCGGGTCGGACTTCTTCGCCGAGCAGGGCCTGCTGGCGTCGGTACGCAGGCACGGCGGCGCCCCAGGAGCCCTGGTCGCAGGACTGGTGGCGGACCTCGAGGACTTCCGGACCGGTCCGGCCAGCGACGACGTCGCGGTACTGGCGATGCGCGTGCCTCCGACCGCCGACGAATGAACTGCGCCGGTCCCGGCCCGCCGAAGTGTCAGGGTTGGTCTGCCGAAGTGTCAGGGTTGGCGTGCCGAAGTGTCAGGGTTGGCGTGCCGAAGTGTCCGGGTTGGTCGGTCCAGGTGTCAGGCGGTGTCGGTGCGTCCGGCTCAGACGTGGCCGGCGAGCTGACCCATCCGCGCCTCGAGGGCGGCGAGGTAGCCGTCGCGCTGCTTCGCCTTGATCGGGCTGCCGTCGGCGAGGTGGCTGCAGGCCGGCAGCACGTCGACCGAGAGCTTGGCCCCGCCGGCGAGGACCCGGAGCTCGTCGAGGCGGTTGCCGAACGGGGTACCGCTGCCGGGTGAGTAGGACTGCACCACCGCGTCGATGTCGCCCGGGTAGAGGTCGACCTTGGTCACCACGACGACCAACCAGGTCGGATGCGCACGACGGACCGCCATCGACGCGATCCGGTGCGCGGTGACGGTCCAGTCCTCCAGCTCGCGCGCCAGCTGCTCGGCACGGTCCGTCGGGATTGTGCCGGTCGTGCCGGCCGGGCGACGGCCGGTTGCGTAGCCGTTGGCCACGACGTGGAGTACGCCGTCGACCGGGTTGTCGTGGAACACCTCGTCGAGCGCGCCGAGGCGGGTTGCGGCGTTCTCGCCCGGCACCACCCGGAACCGGAAGCCGCGCAGGCGGGGGTCGCGGCGTACCCGTCGCTCCATGACGGCCGAGCCTGCCTCGGGCACGCCGCCGGCACGTGGTCCGCTGAGGTGGTCGACGAGCCTGCTCTTGCCGACCCCGGTCATCCCGGTGACGGCCACGGTCGGGTAGCGGTGCTGGAAAACTCCGGTCAGCCGCTCGCGACCCCGGCCGAGGGCGTTCGGCACGCTGCGCAGGACGCTACGCCGTGATCGCACGTCGGTCATGCGCCGAAGGTACCCGAGCCGACGCGGGCCGAGCCGGGCACGGTGGTGTGCGCACCGACGGCCTGGGTACCGGCGGTCCGAGGAGGGCGTGACCCACATCACGCAGACAGATGACGAACACTCGCGACCAGCGCACATCCGGTGCCCGCACCGATGTCGACAAGGCCTTCTTGGACAACGCGACCTACCGGTCGCTCGGCGAGCAGTCGCTCAGCCCGCACGAAGAGGCGTTCGAGAAGGGCAGGCGCACGCTCGGCCTGGTCCTCGCGCCGATCGTGACGGTCACCGTTCTGCTCATCCCGTTCGACCTGCCCGACACGCAACACACCCTCGCGGCGGTGCTGCTGGGGGTCGTGGTGCTCTGGGTGACCGAACCGGTGCCGATCCCGATCGGCGGGTTCATCGGCGTCGGCGCGGTGGTGCTGCTCGGGGTCGCCACGGCCGACGAGGCACTCGCACCCTTCGGCTCGTCGACGGTCTTCACGTTCATCGGAGCGTTCATCCTCGCCCAGGCGATGCTGAAGCACGGGCTTGCGAAGCGGTTCGCCATGTTCATCCTCGGCCTCCCCGGCGTCGGGCGGTCGACCTTCCGCGTCGTGATCGCGTTCGGCGCCGTCACCGCCGTACTCTCGGCGTTC
The DNA here is from genome assembly GCA_963756795.1 of uncultured Actinomycetota bacterium. GTDB lineage: Bacteria > Actinomycetota > Actinomycetes > Propionibacteriales > Nocardioidaceae > Nocardioides. Next base: position 624,874 of record CAVWPK010000012.1, read on the forward strand.
GTCTCCAACACCGCGACGGTCGCGATGCTGCTGCCGACCGCGATCGGCCTGCTGACGGTGATCGCCAAGCTGATGCAGGCCAAGGGCGTCGTGGCCGAGGACTTCGACCCGCTGCGGCTGCGGGTGGGGGTGGCGCTGATGCTGATGCTGGCGTACGGCGCCAGCGTCGGTGGCCTGCTCACGCCGGTCGGGTCCCCGCCCAACCTGATCGGCCGGGCCCTGATCGAGGAGGCGACCGGAGAGAAGATCAGCTTCCTCGACTGGATGATCATGGCGCTGCCCATCTGTGCCCTCATGTTCGTCGGGCTGGCGGTGGTGCTGATCGCGCTGAACCGGCCGGAGATCCGGCGTCTCGAGGGCGTGGAGGAGTGGGTCGCCGAGGAGCGCAAGGACCTCGGGCGGCTGTCCCTCGCCGAGCGCAACACGCTGATCGCGTTCGTCGTCACGGTCGCGCTGTGGATCACCCCAGGGGTGGTCGCGCTGCTCGCCGGCACCGAGTCGTCGGCGTACGCCACCGTCGGCGAGCGGCTCGACGAGGGCGTGGTCGCCGTGATCGGCGCCTCGCTGCTCTTCTTGCTGCCGACCGACTGGGGCACCCGTGAGTTCACCCTCCGCTGGAGTGACGCGGCGCAGATCGACTGGGGAACGGTCGTCCTGTTCGGGACCGGCATCATCTTCGGCTCGCTGCTGGAGAGCACCGGGCTCGCCGAGACGATCGGCAACGGCTCCTACAACGCGCTCGGCCTCGGCAGCACCGTCGCCATCACCGTGTTCGCGGTCGTGCTGGCGATCCTGATCTCCGAGACGACGAGCAACACCGCCTCGGCCTCGGTCGTGGTGCCGATCATCATCCCGATCGCGATCGCGGCCGGTGTCGATCCGTTCACACCGGCGCTGGCGGCCACGTTCGCGGCGTCGTTCGGCTTCATGCTGCCCGTCTCGACGCCGCAGAACGCCGTGGTCTACGGCTCCGGCGTCGTACCCATCACCAAGATGATCCGGTCCGGGATCTCCTTCGACGTGATCGGGGCGATCCTGATCGTCCTGCTGCTGCCGTTGATGGTCGCCGTGATCGGGCTGGGGTGAGCGGGGCGCGGCAGGCTGTTGACCACTGGTTGCCGTGGGTGGGGCGGCGACCACCGACGAGGTCGCCGTAGCGCTCGACGCAACGCTGCGCGTAGGCGCATAGTGAAGAGATGCGCAGTGTGATCAAGTCCGCCATCACCCTTCTTGCCGCCTCGGTGCTCGGCCTGGGGATGCTGACCGGCGTCTCGGACGCCGGCCCGGCGACACCGGACGCCCGGTCGGTCGCCGACCTGGGCGCGGCGCCGGCGAAGATCGTCCGCCCGGCCTCGCTCACCCGGATCAGAGGGGGCTACTACTTCTCGGCGTGGGGGCAGGACAGCAAGCTCGTGGTCAAGCGAGTGGCGCGGGGACTGCGCTTCTCCGACCCGAGGACCGCCCGCTGGGAGAACCTCGCCGGCTCCTGTCGCCGGCAGCGGGTACGACGCGGCGTCGCCGCGGTGTGCCGGGTGCCGGGATGGGTCAGCGCCGCCGACCCGCTGTTGCTCTCGATGGAGCTGCGGCTGGGCGACGACTACGTCGACACCACGACCCTCGGCCCGGAGTTCAAGGCCTACGTGCTCGCTGATGCCGGGCGCGACGTGATCAAGCTCGGCGCCGGCGACGACTTCGCCAACGGCGCGTTCCACCGCGACCTGATCTGGGGCGGCCCCGGCGACGACTACATCCGCACCGGCGAGGCCAACGACGTCGCCTACGGCCAGGGCGGCAACGACCGTCTGGTCGGCGGGAAGGCGTCGGACGTCCTCCGCGGTGGTGACGGCAACGACCTGGTCGAGGGCGGACCCGGCAACGACCGGGTGTACGGGGACGTCGGCGCCGACCGGCTCAAGTGCGGCGACGGCAACGACGCGGCCGACGTCGACGGGGCGGACACCCAGCGACTGTCCTGCGAGCGGACGACCGGGTGACGTTCGCTTAGCCAGCCAGGCGTGGGGTCAGGTCATGACCCCGATCCGGTCGGGTGCGAAGCCGGGGAACAGCTGCGCCCGGCTGCCACTGACGTCCGGGAACCGATGCGACATCACCTCCCACAGCACACTGCGGAAGTCCTGACGCATGGCGAGGTCGCCGTCCTCGAGGTCGGCCTCAGCCAGCCCCGGCCAGGCACCGTGCACCGCACCCCCGGACACCCCGGCGCCCAGCAGCAGCATCGCGTTGCCGTACCCGTGGTCGACGCCACCGTCGCCGTTCTCCTCCACCCGCCGTCCGAACTCGCTGATCGTGACCACGGTGACCCGGGAGGCGAATGGTCCGAGGTCGGCGAAGAACGCCTTGAGGGCACCCGCGAAGTGGCGGAGGTGTCCGGACATCCAGCCGCTGTTGACCCTGCCGACACCCTCGTGCATGTCCCAGTCGCCGTAGTCGACGGCTACCACGCGGGTGCCGACGTCGGCGCGGATCAGCGCGGCGGTGTTGGCCAGGACCCCGGCGAGCGGGCCCTCGGGGTAGGCGTCCTCGTGCACGGCGGTGCCCGCGTTGGCGGCGAGGGGCGCGAACGTCGTCGTCGATCGGACGGCCAGCCGGACGCCGGCTCCCAGCACCGACTGGTCCCGCGACCACATGCTGCGCACGGAGTTGCGGCGGGCGCGGTCCGTCGTGCCGAGGTCGGCCAACGAGAGGTCGGCAACCTGGTAGGCGCCCAACGCGGGAGCCGGGCCGACCATCGCCGTCGGCAGCAGGGTCGAGCCCAACGAGACGGCGTGCTGCGGTACGGCCGCAGGATCGATGCCGATGAGCCGGTTGATCCAGCCCACCCGGGTCGACGAGCCCGGATCCGCGTCCTCGACCTGCTCCATCGCCTCGAAGTGGCTGCGGTTGGGGGCCGGTAGGCCGACGGCGTGCACGGCGCCGAAGGAGCCGGCGTCCCACATCGGCATCAGGTCGGCGAAGGCGGGGTGCAGCCCGAACCGGGGATCGGCACCGAGCAGCGTGCCCTCGGGGACGAAGATCGTGGGACGGTAGTCGGCGAGGTGGTCGTGGTCGGCACCGCGCGGCACCACCATCGAAAGACCGTCGGCTCCGCCGCGCAGGCTGAGCACGACGACGACGTTGCCGCCGGCCGGGGCGCCGTACGCGACCTGCATGAAGGCCCCGCCGACCATCTGTGCTCCGACGAGCCCGCCCGCGCCGGCTGCGGCGGTGCCGAGAAGCCGCCGGCGGGAGAGCCGGGTCCGGGTGAAGTCGCGACAACCGCAGTTGCGATCCGGAGTGTCAGAGATGTCAGGGGTCGACATTCGGTGGCTCTTTCCTTCGATCTGGCTAGCGGTGCAGGTGCAGCGGGGAGTCGAGCAGGGAGGAGATGATGCCGCGCAGGGTCCAGTGCCGAAGCGCTTCGTCCTTGGTGAGGCGCCGGGCCAGCGGGATGCCCAGCAGTTGCGACACCCCCTTGCGGACGGCCTTGCCGGGCTTGCGTCCGAACATTCGCAGGGACTGGTGGTCGATCACCTGGCCGAGCGTGGCGGGCATCGGAGGCAGCAGCGAGTCGTACGACGGGAACCGCGCCTGCTCCGTGGGCCACCACCGGGCCGAAAGGTCGCGGTGGATCGTGAAGCTGGTGAGCACCCGCCCAGCGCTCACCCACGCCCCGTCGACCTCGGGGTAGCCGTTCGGGGCCGGCCATTCGTACGGCGGCTGACCGGCCTCCCGGCTCTGCCACAGCATCGCGTTGGCGAACGAGTCGTCCGTCGTCGGTGCCTGGGGCCTGATGCCGAGGGCGCGGATGGTCGCGACGTAGTCCTCGATCGGCGTGCGCACCTTCCGGTCGGCGCTGCTGGCGAAGTCCGGGTGGTTGACCAGGGCCCGCAGCGTCGGCTTGATGGCGGTGCCGTTCGCGACGTACGCCTTGGCCACGGCGTTCACGATCGCGGCGGTCGGCTGGTCGGAGACGAACTTGACGCACAACCGCTGGGCCAGTCGGTGGGCGGTGGCGGGGTGGTTGGCCAGGTAGGAGAGGTACGCGAGGGTCGCAGCACGCCCGTCGGCGGACCGGTTGGTGTCGTGGAACCCCATCACCTGCACCGGGCGGGTGTCGTGCCACTCGGTGTCGTAGAACGCACGGAAGGACGGCCACCAGACATCGACCCGGTAGCCGGTGAGCATCCGGGCCGACGCCTTCACGTCGTCCTCGGTGTAGCCGGCGTCGACCCCCACCGTGTGCAGCTCGAGCAGCTCGCGTCCCAGGTTCTCGTTGGGCGACCCCTTGGAGGAGAACGCGTTGTCGAGGTAGAGACCCATGGCGGGGTGCGTGATCGTTTCCTGGAGCAGCGCCTCGAACGACGTGAGCGCGTTGGCACGGATCACCCGGTCGTAGTCCATCCGCCAGAAGATCGCGTCGTCGTGGAAGAGGGAGACGTTGAGGAGGTTCGACCAGAAGTCGACCATCACCTCGTGCAGCTGACGATTGCTGAGGATGCGGCGCGCGATGGTCCAGCGGCTGTGGTCGGCGGCGACCTCCCACGACCCCTGCATGTCGTCCTGCTGGTTCTGGAAGATCTGTTTCGGCGTGTTGCGCAGGCTCGGGAACCAGGAGTCGACGCCGTTGCCCGGCGCGTCCGCGACCGTCGAGGGATGCAGCTGCTTCGCGAACCAGGCGTGGCTGCCACCGGCCGCCCTGACCTGCGCGGCCAGGGCTGGCGTGAAACCCCAGCTGAAACGCTTGACCAGGTGCCGGTCGGCTGCCGGCAGCACGGACGGGGCCGTCCGTACCGCGTAGGTGTCGACCGACTTGCCCCGACGGCGGATCGGGGCCTGGTCAGCGGTCATGAGGGTCACGGCGGGCTCCTGCAGGAAAGACACCAAGGAGCGCTCACGGTAGGCACCGGCCACACCCCGGCGGCACCGTCACGAGGACCGGACCGTGGTGGCTCGAAGTGACTAGGGGCGCGACCTTTGCGTCGCTCCGGTCCTTGGCCGGCGTGCCGCGGTGCCCCGTGCGCGCCCGGTCCACGGCCGGTCCCGCGTTCGCCGCAGGCGATGTGTGATGAGACACAGGCCGGAAGGACGTAAACGGCAGGTGAACACCCGCAGGACCACGTAAATTTCTCCTGTGTTGTCGATCCCTCTGCTCCGCTGGCTGTGGCTGACCGCGGGGATCATGCTGGTCGGGCACGTGGTGACGCTGTATCTCTACGTGGAGCACGGCGTGAGTCGCGAGTACGGCGTCCCGCGCCAGTTCGACCTCAACGGCGAGGGCAACTTCGCGGCTTGGTATGAGGCCTTCCCGCTGCTCGTCGCCGCCGTGTTGACGCTCGCGCTCGCGGCCCACTACCGAGCGGAGGGGGCGCCGTTGGCCGGCCGTTGGGGAGCGCTGTCCGCAATCCTGCTGCTGATGTCGATCGACGAGGCGTCCCAGCTGCACGACCTGTTCACCGGCCCGCTCCGGCGGGGCCTCGACATCGACTTCGGGGTCTTCTACTTCGCGTGGCTGCTGCCGGCCGTGGTCTTCCTCGCCGTGTGCGCGCGGTACTTCGCACCCCTGGTCCGCTCACTGCCGGGTGCGATCGGGATCCGGCTGGTCGTGGCCGCCGCCGTCTACTTCGGCGGGGCGGTCGTGGTCGAGATGGCGAGTGGTTTCCTCGTCGAGTACGGCAGGAAGTCCACGCCGTACCTCGCGGTGCTGACCTTCGAGGAGGCTTGCGAGATCGTCGGCATGCTCCTCGGCGTCGCGGCGTTGCTCCGGCTGCTGCGCTCGGTGCAGCCACGGACGATGATCGAGCTCCTCGACGGCGGCACGATCGGGATCTCCCCCACGTCAGTCGCCACCGACCGCGGACCGAGGGCCGAGCAGCTACCCTGACCTAGAACAGGAACACGTTCTACCAAGAGGGAGCACTCATGGCCGCCGATCGGGATCGGATCCTCGAGACCGTCCAACGCTACGTCGACCTGGTCGGCAAGGGCACCGCCGACGAGATCCTCGAGCTCTTCGCCGACGGCGCCAGCGTCGAGGACCCGGTCGGGACCGACGTACGGACGACCCGTGAGTCGATCCGGGAGTTCTACGCGGCGATCGAGCCCCTCCAGCAGGAGAGCCGGCTGGTGTCGGCCCGGGTTGCCGACGGCCAGGCTGCCTTCCTGTTCGAGCTGGTGACCCGGGTGGGCGACCAGACCTACACCCTCGCGCCGATCGACCTGATGACGTTCGACGACGACGGCCGGATCACGTCCATGCGGGCGTTCTGGAGCAACACCGACATGGTGATCAGCTGATCGTCGACGCCTGGCGGCGCGCGCGGGCGGCTCCGACCAGGAGCGAAACGAGGATCACCGCGCCGGCCGCACCGGCGACCGCCAGCAGCACCCCCGAACGTTGCTCGGCTGTCGGGGTCATGGTGGCGATCAGGTGATGGAGAGTGCTCACGACAGTACGACGCACGAGAGGGTGCCGTTCGGTTGCCTGCGTCTCCGAAACGCGGCTTACCCGCGCGTAGGTCTTATGGTTGGACACACCGGCGGACACCACCCCCGCCCGCCGGTCACCACCACCGCCACACCACCCCCGTGGCTGACCTAGAAAGCGGCATCCCCACATGTCCGAGCGCAGCACCACCCCGCACGTGCCCGACGTATCCGCCACTGACCTGCTCGAGCACGACCTCGAGCACGAGCAGGTCGTCTTCGCCAACGACACCGCCAGCGGCCTCCGCGCGATCATCGCCATCCACTCCACGGCCCTCGGTCCCTCCCTCGGCGGCACTCGCTTCCACCCCTACCCCTCGACCGCAGCCGCGCTCGCCGACGTCCTGGCGCTGTCGCGCGGCATGTCCTACAAGGCCGCGGTCACCGGGCTCGACCTCGGCGGCGGCAAGGCGGTCATCATCGGTGACCCGGCGACCCAGAAGACCGAGGCGCTGCTGCGCGCCTACGGCCGGTTCGTGGAGTCGCTCGCCGGCCGCTACATCACCGCGTGCGACGTCGGCACCTACAGCGAGGACATGGACATCGTCGCCCGGGAGTCGTCCCATGTCACCGGTCGCACCGAGGCGCACGGCGGCGCCGGCGACAGCAGTGTGCTGACGGCGTACGGCGTCTTCTGCGGCCTCCGCGCCGCAGCCGAGTCGGTCTGGGGCGACGCCGACCCAGCGGCCGTGCTGGCCGGTCGGACCGTCGGCGTGGCCGGGGTGGGCAAGGTCGGACACCACCTGGTGAGCCACCTGGTCGACGCCGGCGCCGACGTGGTGATCACCGATGTCTCCCCCGCCGCAGTCGACCGGGTTCGTGACGAGCACCCGGGCGTCCGGGTTGCGGAGTCCACCGAGTCGCTCGTCGCGTCGACCCTCGACGTCTACGCCCCGTGCGCGCTCGGCGGGGCCCTGACCGACGACGTCGTCCACGGCCTGACGGCACGGATCGTGTGCGGCGCAGCCAACAACCAGCTCGCGCACCCCGGGGTCGAGAAGCTGGTCGAGGACCGCGGCATCGTCTATGCGCCCGACTACGTCGTCAACGCCGGCGGCCTGGTCCAGGTCGCCGACGAGCTCGAGGGCTTCAACTTCGAGCGCGCCCGGCTGCGAGCAGCCCGCATCTACGACACGACGCGCATGGTGCTGGAGCGCGCCAAGACCGACGGCGTACCGTCCGCTACCGCAGCCGACCGGATGGCCGAACAACGGATGCGCGAGATCGGGCGCCGCAGCATCTGGCTGCGCTGAGCTTGACCGCGCGAGCGGCTCGCAAGATCTGAGGAGGACCTAAGGTCGCTCGCGCAGACGAGAGGTCAGTCGCGTTGCGGGCCGGAGTAGTCCGACCACTTCTCGAGCTCTTCGACGTCGACCGCTTCGGACTCGCCCTCGTCGCCGTGGAGCTCCCGCGCCAGGGCACTGAGGTCAGTCTCGTGAGTGCGGTACTTCAGGTCGCGCGCGACCTTCGTCTGCTTGGCTTTCGCTCGGCCGCGGCCCATAGGGTCCAGCCCCCTCGCACACTTGGCCGGGGCGACCAGGCGCCCCGGACTACTGATACATAGTCTCGTGGACCCAACGCTACCTGTTCGGTGGCTGTTCCCGCACACCGGAATGCCAATAGCGGCGGAAATCACCAACCGGCGTGCTGACCGACGAGTCGGACGGTCCCCTTCTGGTCCGGATCGACATCGACCTCGCCCGCCACCCAGGAGTCGACCCCGAAGTCGGCGAGCCGCGCAAGGGCCGCGTCGACGGAGTCCGGGTGGGTCAGCGCGACCATGCCGACCCCGCAATTGAGGGTGGCCTCGAGGTCGGGCTGACTGACCTCGCCCAGGGTGCGGACCAGGTCGAAGACCGCTCCCGGCTTCCAGGTGGCCCGGTCGAGGGTCGCGCGCAGCTCGACCGGCATCACCCGCGCGAGGTTGTTGGCGAGCCCGCCACCGGTGACGTGAGCCATGGCGTGGGTCCGGGTCTCGCGGGCGATGGCGAGGCCGGCCTTGGTGTAGATCCGGGTGGGCTCGAGCAGCTCCTCGCCGAGCGTCCGGCCGAGCTCGTCGACGTGCCGGTCGACGGTCCAGCCGGCCTCGGCGAAGAAGACGTGCCGCACCAGCGAGTAGCCGTTGGAGTGCAGACCGCTGGCCGCCATCGCGATCACCACGTCGCCCGGCCGCACCCGACCCGGACCGAGCAGGGCGTCGGCCTCGACCACGCCGGTGGTGGCGCCGGCGACGTCGTAGTCGTCGGGCCCCAGCAGGCCGGGGTGCTCCGCGGTCTCTCCGCCGACCAACGCGCAGCCGGCCTCGATGCACGCCTCGGCGATGCCCTTGACGATCGCGGCGATCCGCTCCGGCACGACCTTTCCGGTCGCGATGTAGTCGGTCATGAAGAGCGGCTCGGCACCGCAGACCACCAGGTCGTCGACGACCATGCCGACCAGGTCGAAGCCGATGGTGTCGTGCTTGTCCATCAGCTGTGCCACCGCGACCTTGGTGCCGACGCCGTCGGTCGAGGTCGCGAGCAGCGGTCGCTTGTACGACGTCAGCGCGGTCGCGTCGAACAGGCCGGCGAACCCGCCGAGGCCGCCCACCATCTCCGGACGTCGTGCTTTCTCGACCCAGGCCTTCATCAGGTCGACTGCCTTGTCTGCAGCGTGGATGTCGACGCCGGCGCGCGCGTAGGCCCCGGGACCGGATTCGTCGGCAGCGGCGGAGTCGTCGGACAAGACGGGATCCTTACGGGTTGTTGAAGACGGGCAGGGCCTCGCCGTGGATCGGGGAGGTGAGCGTCGCCTCCAGGAGGTGCTTGCCGAGGAGGCTCTCGTCGGGTAGCGGGATGGGGTAGTCGCCGGTGAAGCAGGCCGTGCACAGGCTCTGCAGCGGCTGCCCGGTCGCCTCGACCATGCCGTCGAGCGAGATGTAGCCCAAGCTGTCCGCCCCGACGCTGGAGGCGATCTCGGCGACGTCGATACCGTTGGCGATCAGCTCGGCGCGGGTCGCGAAGTCGATGCCGTAGAAGCAAGGCCACTTCACCGGCGGGCTGGAGATCCGGACGTGGACCTCGAGCGCTCCGGCCTCCCGCAGCATCCGGATCTGTGCGCGCTGGGTGTTGCCGCGCACGATCGAGTCGTCGACGACCACGATCCGCTTGCCGCGGATCATGTGGTCGAGCGCGTTGAGCTTGAGCCTGATGCCCAGCTGGCGCAGGGTCTGGCTGGGCTGGATGAAGGTGCGGCCGACGTACGCGTTCTTGACGAAGCCCTGGCCGAACGGGATCCCGCTCTCGAGCGCATAGCCGGAGGCCGCCGGTGTGCCGGACTCTGGGACCGGGATCACCAGATCCGCCTCGACGGGGAACTGCCGCGCCAGCTCACGACCCATCTCGACCCGTGCCTCGTGGACGCTGCGGCCGGCGATCTGCGCGTCGGGGCGGGCGAGGTAGACGTACTCGAACACGCAGCCCTTGCGGCGCGGCTCGGCGAACTTGTGGGAACGCAGCCCGCCCTCGTCGATGACGATCAGCTCTCCGGGCTCGACCTCACGGACCACGCTGGCGCCGATGGTGGCGAGGGCGGCGCTCTCGCTCGCGACCACCCAGCCGCGGTCGAGGCGACCGAGGACGAGCGGGCGGAGGCCCTCGGCGTCGCGCGCGGCGTAGAGGGAGTCCTCGTTCATGAAGACGAAGCAGAACGCGCCCTTGACCTTGGGCAGCAGCTCGACGGCGCGGGCCTCGAGGGACTGGTCCGGGTGGTGCGCGAGCAGCGCCGTCACCAGGCCGGTGTCGTTGGTCGAGGCCTCGAGGTCACGAGCGTGGATGTCGAGCTCGTGCTCGTCGCTCGGGAGGTCGTGGACCATCTGCGCGAGCTCGGCGGTGTTGATCAGGTTGCCGTTGTGGCCGAGCGCGATCGATCCGTCCGCGGTCGGGCGGAAGGTCGGCTGGGCGTTCTGCCAGGTGCTCGCGCCGGTGGTCGAGTAGCGGCAGTGGCCGACGGCGAGGTGACCCTGGAAGGAGTCGAGGGTGGTCTCGTCGAACACCTGCGAAACCAGGCCCATGTCCTTGTAGACCAGGATCTGGCGGCCGTTGCTGACCGAGATCCCGGCTGACTCCTGGCCACGGTGCTGGAGCGCGTACAACCCGAAGTAGGTGAGCTTCGCAACGTCCTCACCGGGGGCCCAGACGCCGAATACGCCGCACACGTGCGGGAGTCTATCGGCCGTCCGGCCGCAATCCCGCTTCGGCGCGGGCGTGGGACGGACCCGGCCGGCGGGGCGGGACTCGAATCCCGTCGTGACCGGATCCGCCGCCGGCTCAGCTGCCCAGGTTCCTGAGCAGCAGCGCCTCGGCCACCAGGACCTTCTCGAACTCGGCGAGGTGGAGACCCTCGTTGGCGCCGTGGGCGCGGGTGTCCGGGTCCTCGACCCCGGTGACCAGGACGCTGGCGTCCGGCATCGCCTCGAGGAACTCGGCGATGAACGGGATCGAGCCGCCCACTCCCATGTCGACCGGCTCGGTCCCACCCCACGCCTCGGTGAAGGCCGAACGGGCGGCGTCGTAGGCCGGGCCGGTGACGTCGAGCGCGATCGGCTCGCCGGTGTCGACCACCTCGATCGAGAGCTCAGCCCCCCAGGGAACGTGCTTCTCGAGGTGCTGGCGCAGGCAGGCGACGGCGTTCTTCGAGGTCTCGCCGGGCGCGGTGCGGAGCGCGAGCCGGGCGCGCGCCGCCGGGATCAGGGTGTTGGACGAGCCGTCCACCTTGGGGGCGTCGAGGCCGATCACGGAGAGCGCGGGCTGCGTCCACAGCCGCTCGACCTTCGGCCCGGAGCCGATCCACTCCACGCCGGGGGCAACGCCGGACTCGGCCCGTAGCCGCTCCTCCGGGTAGTCGACCTCGGCCGCCGGACCGCTCACGAGGCCCTCCACCAGCAGGTTGCCGGCATCGTCGTGCAGCGACGCGATCAGCCGCGAGAGGGTGATCACGGCGTCGGGCACCAGACCGCCCCACATGCCCTGGTGGACGCCGTGGGTCAGGGTGCGGACCTCGACGTTGACCCGGACCAGGCCGCGCAGGCTGGTGGTCAGGGCCGGCACGCCGATGTCCCAGTTGCCGGAGTCGGCGATGACGATGACGTCGGCGCGGAGGTCGTCCAGGTTCTGCGCGAGCAGCTGCGAGAGGGTGGCGCTGGCAACCTCCTCCTCTCCCTCGATGAAGAGCCGCACCGTGACCGGCAGGTCCTCGCCGAGGACCCGCAGGGCGGCGATGTGCGCCATGATCCCGGCCTTGTCGTCAGCCGCACCGCGGCCGTAGAGACGGCCGTCCCGCTCGGTCGGCTCCCACGGCGGACTGTCCCAGTCGGCGGTGTCGTTCTCGGGCTGGACGTCGTGGTGCGCATACAGGAGTACGACGGGAGCACCCTCCGGGCCGCGCTTCTCGCCGATCACAGCGGGAGGTGCGCCATCGAAGGCCCGAACGATGCGGGCGTCCACGCCCTCGGCCCGGAACAGCTCGGCAGTGGCCTCCGCGCTGCGCTCGACCTCGGTCAGCCGCTCGGGGTCGGCGCTCACCGACTGGATGCGGACCAGGTCCTCGAGATCCTTGCGAACGCCCGGGAGCACGCTGGCGACCCGGGCCCGAATGTCGTCAATCGCCGTCGTCATGCTCGTCAACCTATCCCGCGACCTGGGCTGCTCAACCGACGGGGAGCCAGCCGCTCAGGGGGAGATAGGCCGAGAGGTCGGTGCGTCCGCCACTGGCCTGCGCGCGACCGCTCGCCACTGCATCGACCCAGTCGATCTCGCCGGTTGCGAGCGCGACCCAGGTCTCCGGATCGGTCTCGATCACGGCGGGCGGGGTGCCGCGGGTGTGGCGCACTCCCTCGATCACCTGCACGGCCGCGAACGGCGGCACCCGCACCTCGACCGACCGTCCGGGAGCCCGCGCCTCGAGCAGCGCGAGGAAGTGCTTGGTCAGCAACCGCAGGTCGGCCGCATTCGGAGCACCGGCCGAGACCCGGATGACTGCCTGCTCGACCTCCCCGGGGTCGGCGGGACGGAGTCGGGAGGCCACGGGGCGAGCCTACAAAGGTCGTCGGACACAATGAGCCCATGCGGGCGCGTTCAGTCATCGGATCCACCCTCCTCGTGCTGTGCGCGCTGCTCGCCGCGTGCGGCGAGGAACAGGACGGCACGAAGGCCGGCGACATCATCAAGGCGCGGCTGGACGACCAGTTCAAAGAGGGCGAGGAAGCGACCGTCACGATCCCGACCGGACGGCTGTTGATCCATGCCGACGATCCGGTCGACAGCGCGTCGGGCGACGAGACCCGCACCCGCGAGACCGTCAACGCGCCGGCGGGAGCGGTGCTGGTCCCGATCAGCTGGCAGTACGACCCCTGGGACAAGCGCCGGCTCGACGGGATCGTCGACAGCGCCGACACCCCGATCGTCGCGCTGGTGAGCGACACCGAGCACTACCGGCTGCCGCCGCCGCAGCTCGACGACAAGGGCGGCGAGTCGTTCTACGTCGTCGTGGGCGGCGACGCCGAGGACCGCACGCTGGAGATCGAGTTCGACGGCGTCACCCAGTCGGTGGACCTCGTGAGCGGCAACGTCGACAAGGGCGACGCGGCCGCGCTCTACGACATCGAGGTCGAAGCGCTGAAGAAGGAGTCCTGTGACGAGGAGCCCTGGTTCGACGGCCCGACGACGATCGCCGAGTTCAGATGCGACTTGTCCGGGCCGGTGCTGACGCCGTACGCCGCCGGCGAGTGGGCACCGAACGGCAGCCTGTGGCTGGCCCTGACGGTGCGGACCGGCATCCGGGCCTACGGCGAGACCAACGGGTTCGGCGGCGGGGCCCGGTACGCCGCGACGAAGGTCGCGGTGAAGCCCGAGATCGACGGCGTTGCTCCCGCGTTCACGCTGACCACCGACGACGTCGCCGATGCCTGCCCGGCTCCCGTGACGGGTGTCTGCGGGTGGAGCAAGTACCTGATCTTCGAGGTGCCCGCTGACGACGGCGAGCAGGGACCGCTCGACCTGGAGGTGTCCTACCGGATGCGGTTGGCCGTGGCGTGGGGTGGTCTCGAGGCACCGAGGCGGATCCAGGTCAAGGCGGCGGAAGGCCTGAAGCTCTGGGCTGACTGAGCAGCTCGGCCACGACGGACAGCCCCGCAGCGACCTCCGCGAACGACGTGCTGAGCGGCGACAGCCCGACCCGTAGACCTTGTGGTGCCCGGAAGTCCGGGATCACTCCCCGCTCCCACAGCTCCGCGGTCACCCGCCGGAAGTCCGGATGGTCGAGGGTGACGTGGCCACCGCGGACGGCGGGGTCGCGCGGCGAGGCGACCCGAACGTCGTGGGGCGTCAGCAGCGCGTCGGCCACCTCGACCGCGAAGGCAGTCAGGGCGACGGACTTCCGCCGTACGGCGGGCATGCCGACCTGGTCGATCAGCGCCAGCATGTCCCTCATCGGCAGCATCCCGACGATCGGCGGAGTGCCGCTGATCAGCTGCCGGATGCCCGGGTCCGGCTGATAGCGCTCCGCCATCGCGAACACGTCGGCTGCTCCCATCCAGCCCTGGATGGGCTGGCGGACGCTGTCGTGGTGGCGTCGTGCGAGGTAGGCGAATGCGGGCGCCCCCGGACCACCGTTGAGGTACTTGTAGGTGCAGCCGACCGCGAGGTCGACCTGGTCCAGGTCGAGGGCGAGCTCGACCGAGCCGACCGAGTGGGAGAGGTCCCACAGCACCAGCGCACCGGCCTGGTGGGCGGTCTCGGTGATCACGGGCAGGTCGGCGATCTGGCCGGACTTGTAGGCGACGTGGCTGAGCAGCAGCAGCGCCGTACGGTCCGAGACCGCCGCGCGGACCTGTCCGGCAGTCACGGCGGTGTCGGGCTCGGGGGTGATCCACCGCAGCTCCAGACCGCACTCGGCCGCGACCCCCTCGACCACGAACCGGTCGGTCGGGAAGTTGTCGGTGTCGACCACGATCTCGGTGCGGCCCGGACGGGCGGCGACGGCGGCCCGCACCAGCTTGTAGAGCAGCACTGTCGTCGAGTCGCCGACCACGGTCTGGCCGGGCGCCGCACCGAGGCAGACCCGTCCGATCGTGTCGCCGAGGTCGGTCGGCGCCGCCATCCACTCCTCGTCCCAGGCCCGGATCAGCCGGTGGCCCCACGGCCCGTCGACGAACTCGGCCAGCCGGTCGCGGGTCGCGCGGAGGGGCCGCCCGAGCGAGTTGCCGTCGAGGTAGGCGACCACCCCGTCGGTCGCGACGAAGGCGCTCCGGTGCGGTGCGAGCGGGTCGGCCGCGTCGAGCTCTGCCGCACGAGCGGCCCACTGGTCGGGGCGGTCGTCGGGGCGGTCGTCGGGGCGGTCGTCGGGGCGGTCGTCGGGGGTCACGAGGTGCCGATCTCGCTCCGCACCGTGATCAGCTCGGGGAAGAAGGTCAGGTCCAGCGCCCGGCGGAGGAACGCGACACCCGACGACCCGCCGGTCCCGCGTTTGAACCCGATGGTGCGCTGCACGGTCCGTAGGTGCCGGAACCGCCACAGCTGGAAGGCGTCCTCGACGTCGACCAGGTCCTCGGACGTCTCGTAGATGTCCCAGTGACGGGTGGTGTCCTCGTAGACCTCGCGGAACACCGAGACCAGCTCGGGCTGCTCGACCCACGGCCGGCTCACGTCACGCTCCAGCACCACCGCCGGCACCGGCAGACCACGGCGGGCGACGAGCCGGAGGAACGCGTCGTAGACGGTGTGGCTCGTCAGCGCGTCGGCGAGGAACGCGTGCGCGGGCGGGTTGTCCTCGAACACCTTGAGCATCTGGGCGTTCTTGTTGCCGAGCAGGAACTCGACGGCGCGGTACTGCACGGACTGGAACCCCGACGCAGGTCCGAGCACGTCGCGGAACTCGGCATACTCGCTCGGCGTCAGCGTCGCGAGCACCGACCACTGCTCGGTGACCGTGCGCAGGATGTGCTTGACGCGCGACAGGCTCTTGCGTGCCCGGGAGAGGTCGTCGGCATCGAGGTAGCCCCGGGCTCCGACCAGCTCGTGCACCATCAGCTTGAGCCAGAGCTCGGTGGTCTGGTGCTGGATCACGAAGAGCAGCTCGTCGGGGTGCGGCGGATCGCTCCTCACGTGCTGCGCCGACAGGAGGGTGTCGAGGTCGAGGTAGCCCGCATAGTCGAGCGCCGCCGCGAAGTTCGTGTGCACCCCGGGCTCCAACGGCCGGTAGCCCTCCTCGATCACCACCGGGCCACCGTATCCCCGACCGAAGTGCGCGTCAGCGCAGGCCGTCGACGAGCTCGCGGATCCTCGCCCAGGCCGGACTGTCCACGTCGATCACCCCGAAGTGCCCGCCGCTGACCTCCACCAGCTCCGCGGTCGCGCCGGCGGCGGTCGCTCGCTCGACGTAGTCGCGGGACTGCGAGATCGGGACGATGTCGTCGTCGGGGGCGTGCACGCACCAGACAGGTACGGCGAGCGGCAGCTGCTGCACCGGGTCGGCAGCCGCGTCGCCGGGACCGGGGGCGTGACCGAGGAACGCATCGACCGCACCACCGCCGAGGCCCTCGCGGGAGCCCGCGACCAGGTCCAGCACCCCTGCTTGGGACACGACGTGGGTGACCGGCACCCCGGCCGCATTGCGGCCGGCCGCCCAGGTCGCGAGGTGGCCACCCGCCGAGTGCCCGAGGGTCACGACCGTGCGCAGGCCGTCCTGGGGCAGCAGCCCGTCGGCGGCCATGGCCGCGAGGTGGTCGATGGCGGCGGCGACGTCCTCCAGCGTCTCCGGCACGCCGCCACCCCCGCCCGGGCCGGCGCCGACCCGGCGGTACTCCAGGTTCCAGGTCACCCAGCCTCGGGCAGTCAGGTCCTCCGCGAGCGGAGACCCGAGCGAGAGGTCGTACTCGGTCCGCCAGAAGCCACCGTGGATCACGACCACGACGCCATGCGGTCGGCCGTCAGGCACCAGCAGCTCGCCGTACTGGCTGGGGTCGTTGCCGTACGTCGTGCTCACGTCACCTCCGGTGGTCGGGCCGTCCATCGGCTGCTCCTTCGCGCAGGCGGCCGCAGTCAGCGCGAGCGCCGCGGCCAGCACGGTACGCCGCCGCGGCGTGCGGGCGGCGTCCACCCGGACTCAGGCTCCGAACGCGGCCGGCAGGGTCGACGTCCACGCGGTGCGCAGCTCGGCCAGCGGTACGTCGAAGGCACCCGCGACGACCAGCGCGTCGCCGCCGGTCGTGCCGATCTCGGTCATCGGCACGTCGTGGCGTGCGCAGAGGGCGCGGAGCTCGTCGACCTCGGCGGGCGGGACCGTGACGACCGCGCGGGCTCCCGACTCCGAGAACAACCCGACGAAGGCCGCGTCGGCCACGCCGTCGAGCCTCACCGTGGCGCCGATGCCGCCGACCAGGCAGGCCTCGGCCAGCGTCTGCGCGAGCCCGCCCTCGGAGAGGTCGTGCGCGCTGGTGGCAACCCCGACCAGGTCGCCGAGGAGCCGCGCCAGGTCGCGCTCGGCGACCAGGTCGACCTGCGGCGGCGTACCCCCGAGGTGCTCGTGGACGACGTGGGCCCACTCACTGCCCGACAGCTCCTCGCGGGTCTCGCCGAGCAGCACGATCTGCTCGCCGGCGGCCTGGAACGAGGACGGCGTACGGCGTCGTACGTCGTCGATCACGCCCAGCACCGCGACCACCGGTGTCGGCAGGATCGCCGTCTCGCCGGTCTGGTTGTAGAGGCTCACGTTGCCGCCGGTCACCGGGATGCCGAGCGTGACGCACGCGTCCTTCAGCCCGCGGCAGGCCTCGGCGAACTGCCACATCACCCCGGGGTCCTCGGGCGAGCCGAAGTTGAGGCAGTCGCTGACGGCGAGCGGCCGGGCGCCGCCGGTGGCGACGTTGCGATAGGCCTCGGCGAGCGCGAGCTGGGCCCCGGCGTACGGGTCGAGCTTGGCGAACCGCCCGTTGCAGTCGGTGGCCACGGAGACACCCAGGTGCGTGTCCTCGTCGACCCGGACCATGCCGCTGTCGGCCGGCTGGGCGAGCACGGTGTTGCCCTGGACGTAGCGGTCGTACTGGTCGGTGATCCACGACTTGTCGCACAGGTTCGGGCTCGCCACCAGGCGGAGCAGGGTCTCGCGGAGCTCGTCACCGGTTCCCGGGCGGGGCAACGCCTCGGCGCCGTCGGCCTGGAGCGCGTCCTGCCAGTCGGGTCGGGCGAACGGCCGCTCGTAGACGGGGCCGTCGTGAGCGACTGTGCGCGGAGGTACGTCGACGACGACCTCGCCGTGCCAGGTGATCTCGAGCCGGCCGCTCTCGGTGACCTCGCCCACGACGACCGCCTCGACGTCCCACTTGGCGCAGATCTCGAGGAAGGCGGCGACGTCTCCGGGCTCGACGACCGCCATCATCCGCTCCTGGCTCTCGCTCATCAGGATCTCCTCGGGCGCGAGCGTGGAGTCGCGCAGCGGGACCCGGTCGAGCTCGACGGACATCCCGCCGTCGCCGGCGGACGCGAGCTCGGACGTGGCGCAGGAGAGACCGGCGCCACCGAGGTCCTGGATACCGGCGACCACACCGGCCTGGAACAGCTCGAGCGTGCACTCGATGAGCAGCTTCTCCATGAACGGGTCGCCGACCTGGACGCTGGGCCGTTTCGCTGGCCCATCGGCGTCGAACGTCTCGGACGCGAGCACCGAGACCCCGCCGATGCCGTCGCCGCCGGTGCGGGCGCCGTACAGGATCACCTTGTTGCCGGTGCCGGACGCCTTGGCGAGGTGCAGGTCCTCGTGGCGCAGCACGCCGACGCAGAGCGCGTTGACCAGCGGGTTGCCGAGGTAGGTCGGGTCGAAGACCGCCTCGCCCCCGATGTTGGGCAGGCCCAGGCAGTTGCCGTAGCCGCCGACTCCGGCGACGATCCCGGGCAGTACCCGGTGGGTGTCCTCGGCGTCGATCGGGCCGAAGCGGAGCGGGTCCATGACGGCAACGGGTCGCGCGCCCATCGCGAGGATGTCGCGGACGATGCCGCCGACCCCGGTCGCGGCACCCTGGTAGGGCTCGACGTACGACGGATGGTTGTGCGACTCGATCTTGAACGTCACCGCGTAGCCCTGGCCGATGTCGATGACGCCGGCGTTCTCGCCGATGCCGGCCAGCATCTTGCCGACGGGCGTCTCCTGCGGAATCTCGCCGAACTGCTTGAGGTGCACCTTGGAGGACTTGTAGGAGCAGTGCTCGCTCCACATGACCGAATACATCGCCAGCTCGGAGCTGGTCGGGCGCCGGCCGAGGATCTCGCGGATCCGGTCGTACTCGTCGGCCTTGAGCCCCAGATCGGCCCACGGCTGCTCGCGGTCGGGGTCGGATGCAGCGGCAGCGACGGTGTCCAGCACGGGCTCAGGCTATCGGTGCGGTCGCGCGGTTTCCGCGGCCGGTCCAGGCTCAGCTCGACGCGAGTGAAGGCTCCACCGCGAAGGATGCGGGGAGCTCGTCCTGTCCGGGTGCGAGCCCGCGCAGCTGGTCGTGAGACCTGATCATCAGGAGACCGGCGGCGGCGTAAAGATCGGCCCGGGAGTCGGCGTACACCGTGACCGCGAAGGGCGCGTCCGCATCGAGGTAGAACAGGACGACCTTCTGCAACCGGTCCGGCGCTTCGACAGCGAAGGCAGCCAGGTCCGAGCGTCCCACCGCGAAGTCGTCGGCCAGCCGCTCTGCTTCGTAGTGATCGACCATCCATCCATGGTCCCGCCACTGCGAGTAATGGATCTGCACGTCACCGCCGTCCGCGAGCGCCATCGGACAGAACCGCTGCACGACCTTGGTTGCCTGTCCCGGACCCTCGGGCTCGCACGCAGCGTCAGCCGACGCCGGGAAGACCCATGCGAGCCCGGCGACTTCCGTGGGCACCGAACATCCAGCCACGGTCGCGGCCGGCTCGCCGTCCCAGCACTGCGCCCCGGTCCCCTGGCCGGAAGCAGCGCCGCTCACCTCCGCCGGGTCCTTGACCGCGGGGTCGGGCGGCGTCCGTCCGTCCAGCGCGAGGACCACGGCGATGCCTGCTCCCACGACACCCACAGCAGTGGCGCCCACCAGCACCGCAACTCGGCGCCATGGGCGGGGTCCGGCTGCCGGGACATCTTCCGTGACGCCTCCTGTGACGCCTTGGGTGACGCCTTCCGTGCGGCTCAACGTCGGCGTCGGTGAGACCGCCGGCGGTGGCTGCGGCGTGATCGCTTCGGTGTCGGCCGAGGCGCGCCGGGCCGCCAGGTCCCGCACCACGTCGTCGGGCACCCGCCCCACGGCGAAAGCCAGGACCGCGCACGCCCAGCTCGCCGAGTGGGCGTCGGCACCACCGCGCTGCCGGGCGAAACCGGCACCGACGGTGGCGGCGGCGAGCGCCGGGTCGGCATCCGAGTCGAGCAACCGGACCAGCTGGTCCACCGCACCGAACCGGACCGCGTCGACCAGGAGATTGACGTCACCTACTCCGGCGTCGTCCTCGTCGAGCACATCGTCGAGCACTCCGCGAAAGCTCTCCGCGTCCTGGAGCAGGCCGGGACCGACCCTGGCGACGACGTCGCGCACAGCGTGATGGATCTCCACCGCGTCTCCCTGCTGATAGAGCCCCGCCCCCCTGCGACGTTCAGCCCGAAGCCACTCTGCACGCTAGCCCTGAAGGTGCCGGGTCGCCGACAAAACGGGAGAGAAGACTTCGGCTGCGCTTCGTCCGCCGACGACTCAGCTCTCGAGGTCCTCGTTGATCCGGTCGACCACGTCTCCGGTCAGCCCGTCGACCGCGGTACCGGCGTACTCCACCAGGTTGCGGCCGGGTCGAGCTGGCAGCCGTCGTCCCGACCGTCGTCGCGGCGGGCCTCTCCCCGTCGAGCAGGCGGACCAGCTGCGCGACGGCGCCGAACCGGACCTCGGGATCCAACAGGTTGGCCTCGCCGGCGCCCGACCGAGATGAACCGCGAGGATCGGGCGGCGGCTAGGTTTGGCCGCATGTCGCAGCCGCCGTCAACGCACGCGAACGGTGCGGTCGCGACCTTCGCGTTGGTCGCCATCGTGGTCGCGATGGCGGCCGGCGGTCTGTGGTGGGTGCAGCAGGACGACTCCGGTTCGTCCAGCGCGACCGAGCTCACCCCTGCCGACAACACCACCGACAGCGTGATGGCGACCGCCACCGACGGAGCTCGGGGCGACGGTTCTGACGCCGATCCGGGGCTCGGGGAGGCGGCCGAGAAGATCGCGGCGCAGGACTTCCCGGACGATCCACGGGTGGTGGTGATCTCCGTCGACGGGCTCGGGTCGCTGTGGGTCAGCGAGTCGTCGACACCGACCTTGGTCGACCTGCTGGCGCAGGGTGCCGGCACTCTCAACGCCCGCACCGAGGTGGAGAAGACGGTCACCCTGCCGAACCACACCGGCATGGTGACCGGCGTGCGGGTCAACGCCGCGCACGGCGGGCACGGCGTCACCTGGAACCACACCTCGACCCGTTCGGTGGCGGCAGGCACCGCGTCGGTCTTCACCTCGATCGACGAGGCCGGCGGCAGCAGCGCGGTCCTCGCCGGCAAGGACAAGTTCGAGATGTGGGGGCGGGCATGGCCGGGCGCCGTCGACGAGCTGACCATCTTCTCGCGCCAGAAAGCGCTGGTGACCACCGCGATCCGGCAGCTGCGCACGGATGACCGTGACCTGACGTTCGTCCACCTGGCCGGGCCGGACAGCGCCGGGCACGCGGCGGGCTGGGGCAGCGACCCCTACCTCGAAGCCGTGATCCGGGCCGACGCCGACATCGACCGGATCGTGTCCGCGGTCGTCGGCGATCCCGAGCTTTCGCAGGAGGTGGTCGTGATCGTGACCGCCGACCACGGTGGCGTGCCGGACACGACCGTGCACACCGATCGCGAGCGCCCCGAGAACTACACGATCCCGTTCCTGGTCTGGGGACCCGGGATCACTCCGGGCGATCTCTACGCGCTCAATCCCGACTACCGGGACCCCGGCGGGCTCCAGCCCGGGTACGACGGACCGCAGCCGGTCCGCAACGGCGACGTAGCGAACCTCGTGACCGACCTGCTCGGTCTCGACCCGGTGCCCGGCAGCCAGTTCGACGTACGGCACCACCTCGACGTCGACTGAGCTTGCGGGACGGCTCAGGCGCGCTTTCCGCGCAGCTGCCGGAACGGACGCGCCGCGAGCTCATCGACCGCAGCCAGGTACTGCGACTCGTCGGCCGCGTAGATCGTCACCGACCACAACGCGGATGCGTCGGCGTAGTAGATCGCCACCTTGTAGCCCACCGACGAGGCGCGGGACGAGACCCGCACCGCGGTGAGGTCGTCACGACCGTCCGGCGCTTCGATGCCCGCGACCGTGTTGCCGCCGTAGTAGGACTCGAGTGCCGTCCGCGACCGCCACTCGCTGTAGTGGAAGCGGACCGGGTCGGCGCCGATGACCGGCGCGCACTCCGCCTCCGACGCCCGCTGGGCGCCGGCCCCGGTCGCGCAGGTGGCCCCGGTCGAGGAGGGGAACACCCACGCCATCCCGGCGGCGCCGAAGGGCGGTGTGCAGCTGGCGAGCCGGGTCACGGCGGGCCCGCCGTTCCAGCACCGGAAGGCCCGCGGCTCGGCTGTCTCGGTCCCCGTCGGGCTCGCGCCGGTGGGAGCCGACGGGTCCGTCCCTGCGCCCGTCCGGTCCCCGTCGCCCGCGCGGTCGTCCGCCGACGTGCCCGTTGGGTCGTCGTCGCCGCCGAACACCAGCACCACGCCGCCGGCCCCGATCAGCGCGGCGACCACGGCGGCGGCGACCAGCAGCACGATCGATGTTCGTCGGCGGCGGCGCCTGTTGTCGTCGTACCCCGCCGGCGGGGGCTGGCCGAACGGAGGCTGGCCGAACGGGGGCTGGCCGAACGGGGGCTGGCCGAACGCGGGCGGAGCGGCCGGCGTCTGACCCGGCGGCAGCGGCGAGTAGCCCGGCTGGGGAGACGGCTGGGGAGAACGCGGGGCCGCGAACGTCGGCGGTGCCGGCGCCGGCATCGCGGGAGGGGCGGGCCGGGCGTCCGGCGCGTCGTCGGCGAACAGCGGGCCGGTGATCCGGCTCCCCTGGCCATACGCCGTCGGCGGCACTGCGGGTGCGAGGTTGGCGCCGCACTTCGAGCAGAACCGCTGGCCGGTCGGAGCGGCCTCGGTTCCACAGCTGGGACACTCCATCCCACAGCCTCCTTCTCTGCCTGGAGGCGCAGCCTAATCCTCCCTACCGGAACTACACCCGGGTAGTTCCCCGCGACCGCTGTTACTCGTGTGATTGTTGGGGTTATCGTGATTTGTCCGTGTCCCCTCGCGCCCCGAGTCACTGGAGTTGAGATGTCCCCCCGGTCCGCCGCCGCTGCCGCCGTACTGGCGTTCGCAATGGTCCTCGCCCCGTTCCGTCCGGCCGCGGCCGAGCCCAACCCGGTCACCCCGGGCGACTTCCGCGGCTTCGGCTTCGACCAGTGCCTGGCTCCCACCCAGCGGACGATGGACGTCTGGCTCAACCACTCGCCGTTCCTCTCCGTCGGCATCTACATCTCCGGCAACTCCCGTGCCTGCCGCAGCCAGCCCAACCTGACGCCACGGTGGATCGGCACCCAGCTCCGCAAGGGCTGGCGGCTGCTGCCGATCACCCTCGGCCCGCAGGCGTCATGCAGCGACCGGTACCCGAAGTACGACGACGACCCGGTGATCAACGGGCGTCCCGGTCGCGACGGCAAGTTCCAGGGCGCCCGGCGACAGGGCCGCGCCGAGGCCGCGAAAGCGGTCTCCGCGGCCAAGGCGCTCGGCATCGTGCCCAGGAGCACGCTGTGGTACGACCTCGAGGCGTTCGACGACAGCAACCGGCGGTGCCGCGAGTCCGCGCTGTCCTTCCTCAGCGCGTGGACCAACAAGCTGCACGACCTCGACTACGTCTCCGGCGTCTACTCGAGCGCCGGGTCCGGGATCAAGGTGCTCGACGACGCCCGGGTCCAGCGGCCGGACGCCTACACGCTGCCCGACATGATCTGGATCGCCCGCTGGGACGAGGTCCCGAACACGTCGACGTCCTACATCCGCGACGACGGCTGGCGGCCGGGCGGCCGGGTGAAGCAGTACCTGGGCGGACACGACGAGACCTGGGGCGGCGTCACCATCAACATCGACCGCAACTACCTCGACGTCGGCCGCGGCAACTTCGCGGCGCCCGAGGAGCACTGCGGAGGGGTCAACCTCGACTTCCGACGCTTCCCCGCGCTGCGCGAGCCGAGCGGCGGTTACGCACCGCCGGCCAACAAGGTGAGAGCGCTGCAGTGCCTCCTTCAGGAGCGCGGACTGTACGGCGGCAAGCTGTCCGGCAAGTACAACCCGGCGACGATCGCCTCGGTCGCGGCATGGCAGGAGAGCCGCGGCTTCCCGGTGAGCACCACCTGGAGCGCGCCGAACTGGGTCGCCGCCTTCGCGCAGGGCCGGGACTACGCCCAGAAGATCGGCTCCAACGGACTGCACGTGCGCCGCGTACAGCGAGCCCTCAACGCGGCCGACCCGACGCTGCGCCGACCGGTCACCGGCGTCTTCCGCCGTACGACGGCCAAGGACGTCCGCGCATACCAACGCCGGGTCGGCCTTGCTGCCACCGGCATCGTGAACGAGCGGACCTGGGCGAGGCTGCGGGTCGGGCGCGGCTGACCGCTGGCGGGTGCAGGTCCACCAGCGCGGTCAACCGACCGGCGGGCCGACCAGCAGCGCGACCCCGGTGAGCGCGGCGACGGTGACGACGAAGCCGACGAAGGCTTGCCGGTGATGCCGGAGCAGCCAGCAGACGGCCCGCTCGGCGGCGGTGTCGCTGTCGGGGCGGGAGTACCAGTGATCGTCCAACCCGCCGCGGCGCTCGACGTGCCGGTCGAACCACACCGTCATCAGCGGCGGGATCGAGGACGCCAGCCCCAACGCGAGGCGACGGCGCGACCATTGCTGGTCGATCGCGACGGCGACGGTCACCAGGCAGTAGCCGATGAACGCAACGCCGTGAACCGGACCGGCGAGCTGGACGCCGACGTCGGTCGTGCCGACGACGTACTTCACGAACATGCCGGCCAGCAGGCACGCCCAGGTGATCGCCTCGGTGACCGCCAGGGCGCGGAAGACGTTGCGAGGCGTCACGACAGTACGGCGACCGCAAGGCTGGTGAAGAAGCCGAGCCCGTCGGTCCCGGAGCCGGTGAGCTCCTCGACGGCGTGCTCGGGGTGCGGCATCAGGCCCACCACGTTGCCACGGTCGTTGGTGATGCCGGCAATGTCGTTGAGCGACCCGTTGGGGTTGACCTCGAGGTACCGCGCGACGACCTGCCCCTCCCCCTCGATCCGGGCCAGCGTGTCCGCGTCGGCCACGAAGCCGCCTTCGCCGTTCTTCAGCACGATCGTGATCGCTTCGCCCTCGTCGTAGGAGGAGGTCCAGGCGGTTCGGTTGTTCTCGATCCGAAGCACCTGGTCGCGGCAGACGAACTTGCGGTGGTCGTTGCGGATCAGTGCGCCCGGCAGCAGGTGGGACTCGCAGAGGATCTGGAAACCGTTGCAGATGCCGAGCACCGGCATCCCGGCGCCGGCCGCCCGCACCACCTCCGACATCACCGGCGCGAACCTCGAGATCGCGCCGCACCGCAGATAGTCGCCGTAGGAGAAACCCCCGGGGAGCACCACTGCGTCGACTCCCTTGAGGTCGGCGTCCGCGTGCCACAGGGCAACCGCCTCGTTGCCGCCGATCCGGACCGCGCGCTGGGCGTCGACGTCGTCGAGGGAGCCCGGGAAGGTGACGACCCCGACCTTCACCGGTCGACCTGCTCCACGCTCACGACGTAGTTCTCGATCACCGGGTTGGACAGCAGCGTCTCGGCCATCTTCTCGACCTTGGCGAGGACTGCGGGAGTGACCTCGCCGTCGAAGTCGAGCTCGAAGCGCTTGCCCTGGCGGACGTCGGTCACGCCGTCGAAGCCAAGACGCGGCAGCGCACCCAGCACCGCCTTCCCCTGCGGGTCGAGGATCTCGGGCTTCGGCATGACGGCTACGACGACTCGGGCCACGGCACGGAGTCTATCGACGCGTAGTCGTCCGATCAGGAGTGGCCCATCGGTCACTCTGGCTCGGACGACTCAGAAGGTCTCGCCGGTCAGCAGCTGATAGGCCTCGACGTAGCGGCTGCGCGTGCGCTCGACGACCTCGGGCGGCAACGGGGGCGGGGCCTCGCCGGAGGACCTGTCCCAGCCGGACTCCGGCGAGAGCGCCCAGTTGCGCACGATCTGCTTGTCGTACGACGGCTGCGCGCGGCCCGGCTGCCACTCGGCGGCCGGCCAGTACCGTGAGGAGTCGGGGGTGAGGACCTCATCGGCCAGCACGATGACTCCATCGCGCTCGCCGAACTCGAGCTTCGTGTCGGCCAAGATGATCCCGCGCTCGCGGGCGATCTCCTCGGCCCTGTCGTAGACAGCGAGCGTCAGCTCCCGCAGCGCTTCGGCCACCTCCGGACCGACCGTGCTCACCACGGCATCGAACGACACGTTCTCGTCGTGGTCACCCAGGTCCGCCTTGGTCGCCGGCGTGAAGATCGGCTCGGGCAGCCGGCTGCCGTCGACCAACCCGCCCGGAAGCGGGATGCCGCACACGTCTCCGGTGGCGTTGTAGTCGAGGAGGCCGGACCCGGTCAGGTAGCCGCGGGCGACGCACTCGACCGGATACATCGTGAGGTTGTCGCAGATGACGGCTCGACCAGCAACCTCGGCCGGTACGTCGGTGCTGACGATGTGGTGAGGCACCAGTTCGGCGAGCTGGTCGAACCACCACAGCGACGTACGCGTGAGGATCTCCCCCTTGCCGGGGATGGTGGTCTCGAGCACGAAGTCGAAGATCGACAACCGGTCGCTGGCGACCATCAGCAGCTTGCCGACATGAGGGCCCTCGGTCAGCTCGTAGAGGTCGCGCACCTTGCCCGAGTGGACGTGGCGGGCGCCCGGCAGCGCCGGGGCGGGCGGGATGTTCGCGAGCTTCACGAACACACAGCCTAGGGGTGGGGCGCTCGATCGAGGCGTGGCCAGGGATGGCAAGGTGTCGCCATGCCGGAGTCTGCCGAAGAGGTCTACCAGCGGATCGTCGCCACCACGGGGGACGGAGGACGCCTCCCGATGCCCCCGTCACACGAGTGGTTCATCTTCCCGTGGGACGTCGTCGACGGCGCGCTCGCCCCCAAGGCGGTCCCGCCGCCGGGCGACGAGCCCGGGCGGTACGGCGAGGACCCCGCCAAGCCCTGCCCCGAGTGCACGGTCGTCGACCCGGACCGGATCGTGTGGGAGGACGAGCACTGGTTGCTCACCCATCCCGGCAGGCCGACCGGACTGCCGCTCGTCTTGATGCTGCACACCCGCGAGCACGAGGACTTCGGCGAGCTCGACGACGACCTCGCGTCCCAGTACGGCCGGATCAGCAACCGTCTGGTGCGGATCATCGAGAACCTCCCCAACATCGGCCGCGTCCACGCCAGCCGCTGGGGCGACGGCGGATCCCACTTCCACGTCTGGTTCTTCGCGCGGACCAAGGGCCTGCTGCCCGTCCTCGGCTCGCCGGCCGCCGAGTGGGACGAGATCATCCCGCCCGGCGCCGAGGCCGTCTGGCGCGCCGACCTGCACACCGTCGCCACCAAGCTCTCCAACTGGGGCGGCAACGCCCGGGCCTGAGCCCCGATCAGTCGTCGCAGGTCCCGAGCACGTTGCGCCACTCGGCCTCCGGCCGCGTGTCGTCAGCGGCAGCAGCAACAACGTCGAACAGACCTTGCATCGGCCCAGGGAGCGCGGCGTACAACGGCCAACGGGAGACCGCGGCCAATGCGTCGCGAGCCTGACGCTGAGCGGCAGCGTCGCCGCCGCGGAAGTGCTGCACCCAGGCACAGCCCGCTGCGAGCGCCACGTCGATCTCCAGCGCGGAGCGACTCGTGAAGTCGGCTGTCGAGGGTGACGGCGGGTCGTACTCCGGCGGGAGCGAGGTCCGGCTGAACGCCTCGGCGGCAGCTGCGTCGATCTCATCGTCGAACAGCAGACTCGAGGGCGCCCAGGCCTCGAAACCCTCGCGGTCACTGAAGCCGACGCCGGCGACCAGCCTCTGCCATTCCCGCTCCGAGAGCGATCCGGGACCGAGACCCGAAGCGGCGACGAGGACATACTGCCCGTTCTCGACCGGCGTGATCGCCGACCAGTGGTGGACGCAGCCGCTGGCGCACTCGCCGATGCCGCTGCCGGGCTTCTCGACGAGCTCCCAGACCCGGGCGGTCCGTCCGCCGACGTCGATCGACCCCGCCCGTCGGCCGTCCTGGGTGGTCCCCCCGCTCACCATCGCGCCGTCATCGGCTGCGTCGCGAACCTCGACCATGAACGTCATCGCACCCGGCTCACCCTCGAACGTCACGTCCTTCTGGTAGCTGATCGACACCAGCGGACGTGCGCTCGCGCCACCGAACTCCCACCCCGGCGGCGTACCGTCGACGACCGGGTAGAGCCGGTCATCGGCCGGCACCGAACGGCGGTCGACCTCGATCCGGGGCGACGAACCGGGCTCGGACTGCGTGGTCAACGGCGCGTCCCGGCCGAGCCAGACCGGGAGCGCGACGATGGCCGCGACACTCGCGGCGGCGATACCTACCACCGCGGACGCACGGAACCACCCGCGGCTCGGGGACGCAGGCTCGCGGTGGCTGACAGGAGTACTGACGATGGTCTCCAGGAGCGCGTTCCGGCCACCCTCGATGGGGAGCCGAGCGACCTGCTCGTCGGTGATCGGGCTCATCGGTGACGCTCCTGGGGCTGGGGGACGGACCTGACACCAGCTACTTGTCCGGAGGTGGGGGCCTCGTGACCGGCGACCGCCCGAAGCCGGGCGCGGGCCCGACTCAGTCGCTTTCGTACGGCGGGCGCGGACAGCCCGAGCACCTCGGCGATCTCGCGAGGCTCGAGCTCCTCCCAGGTCGCGAGCCGCAGCACCTCCCGGTCCCGCTCGCCCAGGCCATCGATCCCGGCAGCGACGTCGAGCCGCGCCACCGTCGCCTCCGCATGGTCGGGAACGGCATGGGCCAGCTCCCGACACAGCACCGCAGCGAGACCGTCGCGTCGGCGAGTGCCGCGCCGCTGGTTGGCGAGACTCCGGCGGGCAACGCCGTACAGCCAAAGCCGGGTGGCGCTGCCCTCCGGCACGTCGAGCAGCCGTCGCCAGGCGACGAGAAACGTCTCCGCCGTCACGTCCGCCGCATCGTCGGCGGATGCCCGTCGCAGCGCGTAGCCCAACACGGTGGAGAAGTGCTCGGTATAGATCCGCCGGAACAGCTCCTCGCGTGCGCTCGGATCACTCAGCTCGTGGCCCACGTCAGTCCCCTGTCCAGGAGGGGCGCCATCGTGACACAGCCTGCGGCATAGGCTCGACTGCATGTCCGTCGTGAAGATCAACGCCATCCACGTCCCCGCTGGCGCCGGCGCTCACCTCGAGGAGCGGTTCGCCGCCCGGGCGGGCGCGGTCGAGGGCTCGCCGGGTTTCCTCGGCTTCCAGCTGCTGCGACCTGTCGCCGGCGACGACCGCTACTTCGTCGTGACCCACTGGGAGGACCAGGCGTCCTTCGAGGCCTGGCGCGACGGCGCCGGCATGGCGGCCCACGCCGCCAAGCCCGGCGACGAGCAGAAGAAGCCCGTGTCGAGCGGCGCCGACCTGTTGGAGTTCGAAGTCGTGCTGGACGTCAAGCCGACCAGCTGAGGCCGGCGAGTCCCGGCGCCCGGCTAGAGGATCGCGCCGGGTGAGTACGCCGCCGCGGCCGGGTGTCGCTGGACCACCGCCGCCACCTGCCGGCACACCGCCCGGGTCTGCGCGACCGCGGCTCCGGTGAAGGTGATCGGGTCGGCCACCAGCGTGGCCAGCTGCTCTGCGGTGAGACCCAGCCGCGCGTCAGCTGCGAGCTTGGCGAAGACGTCGTTGTCGGACCGGCCCTGGCGCATCGCGAGCGCAGTGCCGACGGCAGCCTCCTTGATCGCCTCGTGCGCCGCCTCGCGGCCGACGCCGTTGCGGACTGCCGCCATCAGCACCTTGGTGGTGGCCAGGAACGGCAGGTAGCGGTCGAGCTCGCGCTGGATCACCGCGGGGAACGCCCCGAACTCGTCGAGCACCGTCAGCAACGTCTGGAACAGCCCGTCGACGGCGAAGAACGCGTCCGGCAGGGCCACCCGTCGTACGACGGAGCACGAGACGTCGCCCTCGTTCCACTGGTCGCCCGCGAGCTCACCGACCATCGACAGGTAGCCGCGGGTGACGACCGCGAGCCCGTTGACCCGCTCGCAGGAACGGGTGTTCATCTTGTGTGGCATCGCGGACGAGCCCACCTGCCCCTCCTGGAAGCCCTCGGTGACCAGCTCGTTGCCAGCCATCAGCCGGATCGTGGTCGCGAGGTTGGAGGGGGCCGCAGTCAGCTGGACGAGCGCCGAGAGCACGTCGAAGTCGAGACTGCGCGGATAGACCTGGCCGACGCTCGTCAGGACCCGTGCGAAGCCGAGGTGGGCGGCAACCCGCTGCTCGAGATCGGCCAGCCTGCCCTCGTCGCCGCCGAGCAGGTCGAGCATGTCCTGGGCGGTGCCCATCGGGCCCTTGATGCCGCGCAGCGGATAGCGGGCGATCAGGTCCTCGAGCCGGTCGAGGGCGATCAGCAGCTCGTCGGCGACGGTCGCGAACCGCTTGCCGAGCGTCGTCGCCTGCGCGGCGACGTTGTGCGAACGTCCGGCCATGACGGTCAGCTCGTGCTCGGCAGCGAGCCGGGCGAGCCGGGCGAGCGTGGCGACCGTACGGTCCCGGAGCAGTTCAAGGGACTGCCTGATCTGCAGCTGCTCGACGTTCTCGGTGAGGTCGCGCGAGGTCATGCCCTTGTGGATGTGCTCGTGCCCGGCGAGCGCCGAGAACTCCTCGATCCGCGCCTTCACGTCGTGGCGGGTGATCCGCTCCCGGGCCGCGATCGACGTCAGGTCGACCTTCTCGACGACCTCCTCGTAGGCATCGACCACGCCGTCGGGTACGTCGATGCCGAGGTCGCGCTGCGCCTTGAGCACCGCGATCCACAGCCTCCGCTCCAGCACGATCTTGTGCTCGGGCGACCAGATCTCGGCGAGGTCGGCGCCGGCGTACCGGGTGGCGAGGACGTTGGGCACGGTCACGTGCCTGATTCTCCCACGGCGTCGAATCGTGACTCCTGGTGCGCTGAATGGTGGTTCTTGGCGCGCCGAATCCGCCGTTTTGGCGCGCCGGATCAACCGCTTTGGCGCGCCGGATCGGCAGCATTGGCGAGTCGTTTCCTCGCCTCTACTTCCTCGGTCCGCCACGAAGCGGATTCGGCGCCCCGAAACGGCGGATTCGGCCGACCAAGATGAGTGATTCGGCGCACCAAAGGGGGTGATTCGCGGGTCAGGAGGGGTTCAGAGACGACGCGCCTTCGACGGCACCGAGCGGTTCGGCGGCGATGTCCGAGCGCCGCTGCAGGCCCGCGAAGGAGATCAGGTCCGCCGCGGCGTACGCGCGGGCGCGGGCTTCGGCGACGTCGCTGCCGACCGCGCGTACGGCGAGCACCCGGCCACCGGCCGTGACCAGGGCGCCGTCGTGGACCGCCGTACCGGCGTGGATGACGTCGACGTCGGGGAGACCGTCGGCCGCGTCGACGCCGGAGATCACGTCGCCCTTGGACGAGGACTCGGGATAGCCGGCGGAGGCCAGCACGACCGAGACCGCGGCCGCGTTGCGGAACCGCGGCGCCGGTACGGCGTCGAGGCGCCCCTCGGCCGCCGCGTGGAGCAGTACGGCGAGCGGCGACTCGAGGACCGCGAGCACCGGCTGGATGTCGGGGTCGCCGAAGCGGCAGTTGAACTCGATCACCCGTGGTCCGGCCGCGGTCAGTGCGAGTCCCACGTAGAGACACCCGACGAACGGCGCGCCGCGACGAGACATCTCGGCGAGGGTCGGCTGCACGACGGTGTCGATGACCTGCTTCGCGAGGTCCGGCGGCGCCCACGTGAGCGGGGTGTAGGAACCCATGCCGCCGGTGTTGGGGCCGCGGCCGCCGTCGAAGATCCGCTTGAAGTCCTGGGCAGGCTGGAGGGGGTACGCCGTGTTCCCGTCACAGACCGCGAACAGCGACACCTCGGGGCCAGCAAGGAACTCCTCGACCACCACCCGGCCGCAGGTCCCGGCGTGGGCGAGGGCCTCCGCCCGGTCGCGGGTCACGACCACGCCCTTGCCCGCGGCGAGCGCGTCGTCCTTCACGACGTACGGCGCACCGAACTCGTCGAGGGCCGCTGCCACCTCGCCGGACGAGGTGCAGGTGTGTGAGCGGGCGGTCGGCACCGACGCAGCGGCCATCACCTCCTTCGAGAAGGCCTTCGAGCCCTCGAGCCGAGCGGCCGCTCGGGACGGGCCGAACACCGCGATCCCGCGCTCGCGCACGGCGTCGGCAACACCGGCGACCAGCGGCGCCTCGGGTCCGATCACGACCAGCCCGGCACCGATCCGCTCGGCGAGGTCCGCGACCGCCGTACCGGACATAGGGTCGACCTCATGCACGGTCGCGACGGCCGCCATGCCGGGATTGCCGGGCGCCGCATGCAGCGCCGCAATCACGGGGTCCTGCGCGAGAGCGAGCAGCAGGGCGTGCTCCCGCCCGCCGGTGCCGATCACGAGGACGCTGAGTTCGCTGGACACGAGCGCCGATCCTACGTGCCCTGGATCCTCGCGCTGGCGGTCGCTGCCGGCGTGGTCGGCGGGACCGTCGGCGGCTTCACCGACCTGCACGTCTACCGGTACGCCGGCCAGGCGGTGCTCGACGGTGCCCCGTTGTACGACGCGGACGACCCGGTCACCGGCCTGCCGTTCACCTATCCCCCGTTCGCCGCGATCGTGCTGGTGCCGCTGGCGATCGTGCCCGGGTGGCTCGCGGCGGCGCTGTGGACCGGGGCGAGCGCCGGCTGCGTCGCCGCCGCGGTCGTGGTGGTGCGCCACGCGGAGGGTCGGTCCGCGCCGGGCTGGCTGGTGGTGCTCGTCGCCGGCGCGGCGATCGCGATGGAGCCGGTGTGGCAGAACCTGGCCTTCGGGCAGGTCAACGCGATCCTGATGCTGCTGCTCCTCAGCGACGTGCTCCGCCCCGAACGGCGACGGTCCGGCGTACTGACCGGGATCGTTGCGGGTCTCAAGCTCACGCCGCTGGTTTTCGTGGTGCTGCTGCTCCTGGTCGGTCGCCGGGCGGCTGCGGGGCGGGCGGTGCTGGCGTTCGCGGCCACCGTCGCCGTCGGGTTCGCGACCATGCCGCAGGCGTCGGCGTCGTACTGGACCGAGGGGCTGCTGGACGCTCGCCGGGTCGGCCCGCCGGCGCTCGCCCACAACCAGTCGGTGTCCGGCGCGCTCACCCGGCTGCTCGACGGGCCGCCGTCGACCTTGCTCTGGCTGTGCGTCGCGGGGCCACTGGCCCTCGCCGTCCTCGGTGTCGGCGTTGCCCGCTGGCGACGCGGCGACCCGTTGCTCGGGACCTGTCTCGCGGCGCTGGCGATGCTGGTCGCGTCACCGATCTCCTGGTCGCACCACTGGGTGTGGGCGGTGCCGGTGGCGGTGGTGCTGTGGGAGCGGAGCAGGTGGGCGGCGGTCGCCTGGACCGCGCTCTTCGTGGCCCGGCCGATGCTCTGGTTGCCGTGGGGCGAGGGTCGCGAGCTCGAGTGGGGGGCCGCCCAGCAGCTGCTCGGCAATGCCTACCTGCTCGCCGCGCTCGCACTCGCCCTCGGTGCCGCCCTCCGGGCACCTGCTCCCGCTCCCGGCCGGCGGAGGCCGGAGGCGGCAGCAATCAGCGCAGCGGGTGCAGGACCACGGCTTGTTCGCGCTCCGGTCCGACGCCGACGACCGACATCCGCGCGCCGGAGATCTCCTCCAGCGCCTTGACGTAGGCCTGGGCGTTGACCGGCAGGTCGGCGAGCGAGCGAGCTCCGCTGATGTCCTCGGACCAGCCGGGGAAGTATTCGTAGATCGGGACGGCGTGGTGGAACGCGCTCTGGTTGGCGGGCATCTCGTCGTACCGCTCACCGCCGACGTCGTAGGCCACGCACACGGGGATCTGCTCGAGACCGGTGAGGACGTCGAGCTTGGTGAGCACGAAGTCGGTGACGCCGTTGACGCGGGCGGCGTAACGCGCGATGACGGCGTCGTACCAGCCGCAGCGCCGGGGGCGGCCGGTCGTGGTGCCGAACTCCGCGCCGGTGTTGCGCAGGAAGTCGCCCGACGCGTCGTGCAGCTCGGTCGGGAACGGTCCCTCGCCGACGCGGGTCGTGTAGGCCTTCACGATCGCGATCACCTGGTCGATCCGGGTCGGCGGGATGCCGGATCCGGTGCAGGCGCCGCCAGCGGTGGCGCTGCTGGACGTCACGAACGGGTACGTGCCGTGGTCGACGTCGAGCAGCGTCGCCTGACCGGCCTCGAGCAGGACGGTCTCGCCGCGGTCGAGCGCCTCGCCGAGGAGGAGGGTCGTGTCGCAGACGTACGGCGCCAGCCGGTCGGCGTGAGCCAGCAGCTCCTCGACCGTCTGGTCGACCGAGGGCGCGCGCCGGTTGTAGACCTTGGTGAGGATCTGGCCCTTGAGGTCGAGGGCGCCCTCGACCTTCTGCGCCAGGATCTTCTCGTCGAAGAGGTCCTGGACCCGGATCCCGATCCGGTTCATCTTGTCGGCGTACGTCGGCCCGATACCGCGTCCGGTGGTGCCGATCTTGCGGCTCCCGAGGAACCGTTCGGCGACCTTGTCGAGGGTGCGGTTGTAGTCGGCGATCACGTGGGCGTTGGAGCTGATCTTGAGCCGGCTGGTGTCGGTGCCGCGCTCCTCCAGGCCGTCGATCTCGTGGAAGAGCACGTCGAGGTCGACGACGACGCCGTTGCCGATGACGGGGGTGCAGCCCGGGGTGAGGATGCCGCTCGGCAGCAGGTGCAGGGCGTACTTCTCCTCACCGATGACCACGGTGTGGCCGGCGTTGTTGCCGCCGTTGAACTTGACGACGTAGTCGACCCTGCTGCCCAGGTGGTCGGTCGCCTTGCCCTTGCCCTCGTCGCCCCACTGGGCGCCGACGATCACGATCGCTGGCATCTGTGTGCTCCTTCGCGGAAAATGCCGCCCCAGATGCAAGAACCCCGGTGCAAGACCGGGGCTCTTGCGACGCAACGCTACCAAAGCCGCGCCCGATCCCGGCAATCTCCCGCGGGACGAGGAAGTCGCACAGCGACTCTGTCACGAGACCCGCAGGTGGTGGGCGATCTCGGCGACGACGGCACGCGCGAGGTCGGTGGGGGTGTCGTCGTCGTACTCCGGTACGACGGCGTGGACCTCGCCGCCCGCCAGCAGGTCGAGGGCGCGGACGCCCTGGCTGGTGGCCATCTCCGCGGCGTGGTCGACGGTGCCGTAGCGGATCACGCTGGCGCCCTCGGGAGGCAGCGGTGAGAGCCAGCCGTGCTCGGTCGCGAGCACCGTTGCGGCGGGCAGCAACGCGAGCGCGCCACCACCGCAACCCTGGCCGAGGATCACCGACACCGACGGCACGGTCATCGTCACCAGGGTCGCGATGCAGCGCGCGATCTCACCGGCGATCGCCCCCTCCTCGGCCGCGGGCGAGAGCTCGGCACCGGGGGTGTCGATCACGGTCACCAGCGGGAGCCGCAGCTCCTCGGCCAACCGCATCGCACGCCGCGCCTCACGCAGGGCGCCGGGACCCATCGGGGTAGCCGGGGTCTGCCGGGCGCGGTCCTGCCCGACCAGCACGCACGGGACCCCGTCGAGCCGGGTGAGGGCGACGATCACGGTCTCGTCCCGCTCCCCCTCGTCGGTGCCCCGGAGCCGGAGGGTCCCCTCGGCGCCGTACCTCAGCAGCTCGCGTACGCCGGCCCTGCCGGCGGCCCGGGTGCGCCCGATGGAGTCCCAGGCGGGTGCTGCCTCGGCTGCCGCCGCGACCGGGGTACGACGCTCCCACGTGGCGGGGCCGGGTGGGTCGACCAGCACCGCGAGCGCCTGGTCGAAGAGCCAGCGGAGGTCCTCACTCGGGACGACGGCGTCGATCACGCCCTTGGCGGCGAGGTTCTCGGCAGTCTGGACGCCCGCGGGGAAGGGCTGCCCGTTGAGCGCCTCGTAGACCTTGGGGCCGAGGAACCCGACGAGCGCGCCGGGCTCGGCAACCGTGACGTGCCCGAGCGACCCCCAGGAGGCGTAGACCCCACCGGTGGTGGGATGGCGCAGGTGCACCAGGTAGGGAAGGCCCGCCCCGCGGTGCTCCATCAGGGCCCGGCTGATCTCGATCATGTGCACGAAGGCGCGGGTGCCCTCCTGCATCCGGGTGCCGCCGGAGGCGGTGCTCGCGACGACGGGGATCCCCGCGGCAGCGGCGCGCCGTACGGCGCTCGCGATCCGTTCCGCCGCGGCGACGCCGATCGAGCCCGCGAGGAATGCGAACTCGTTGACGATGAATGCCACCGGCCGGCCGTTCACGGTGCCGCGGCCGGTGAGCACCGACTCGTCGGTGCCCGCCTGCTCCGCCGCGGTCCGTAGCTCCGCCTGGTAGTCGGCGCTGTGACCGCTGATGTCGACCGGCTCGTCCCACGACTCGTAGGAGCCGTCGTCCAGCACCAGGTCGATCAGCTCGCGTGCGCTCCAGCGCTTGGCGGTCCCCATGGGATGAAATCCAACCACTAGGTGACCCGTAAGGTGGCCCGGTGCCCGCAGCCGAACCCCTCCTGGTGATCACGAACAGCGACGCCGGGACCGCCGACGCCACCTCTCTCGAGGCGGCGCTCGCCGTACTTCGAGGCGCGACGTCGGTCGAGGTGTGCGCGACCTCCGCGCCCGGCGAGCTGGACGGCGCCCTGCACCGGGCTGGCTCCAGGCGGGTCGTGGTCGCCGGTGGCGACGGCAGCCTGCACGCGGTGGTGTCCGCGCTGCACCGACGTCATGAGCTGGGCGTCGACCGGGTGCTCGGGCTGCTGCCGCTCGGCACCGGCAACGACTTCGCGCGCACCCTCGGCATCCCGCTCGACCCGATCGAGGCGGCGCAGTCCCTCGTCGAGGGGACCGTCCGGCCGATGGACCTCCTCGTCGACGAGGTCGGACAGGTCGTGGTCAACCAGGTGCACCTCGGTGCCGGCGCCGAGGCGGGCCGGAAGGGCGCCCCGTGGAAGGAGCGGCTCGGCGCGATCGGCGTCGGACCGGTCAACCTCGGCCGCCTCGGCTACCCCATCGGCGCCGCCTTGTCCGCCATCGACCCGCCGGTGCTACGGCTCCGGATCGAGGTCGACGGCGACGTCGTCTCCGACGTCGACCATCCCGTGCTGATGGTCGCGCTCGGCAACGGTGCGACCGTCGGCGGCGGGCTGGAGCTCACGCCGGACGCCGACCCGGGCGACGGCAGGATCGACGTGATGATCGCTCGACCGAGAGGCACCCTGTCCCGCCTCGCGTACGTCGCCCGGCTGGGGATCGGGACGCACGCCACCCACCAGGACGTTCTCGCCCTCCGGGCCTCGACGGTGACGGTCAGCGGCACCGAGTTCTGGTGCAGTTCCGACGGCGAGATCTACGGGCCGGAGCGACACCGGAGCTGGCGGCTCGAGCAGGCGGCGTACTCGATGATCGTGCCTGCCGCCTAAGTCACTGGGCCCGGGCCACTAGTGTTGCCGGGCGTGGCACGAGGAGCGCGCGGAGACGCAGACCCGACCGACTGGGTGACCCGGACCGCCGACCTGGCGCTCCGGCACGCTGAGTCCGTCAACGGCGGCACCCTCCCCGAGCTCGTGACCTGCGCCTCCGGCATCAGCCCGTCCGGCCCGATCCACCTCGGCAACCTGCGCGAGTTCCTGACCGTGCACTTCGTCGCGGAGGAGATCCGCCGGCGCGGGGTCAACGTGCGCCACCTGCACAGCTGGGACGACTACGACCGGTTCCGCAAGGTGCCGGCCGGTGTCGACGAGGCGTGGAGCGAGCACATCGGCCGACCACTCTCGGCAGTTCCTGACCCGACCGGCGAGTTCTCCAGCTGGGCCGAGCGCTACAAGGCGCCGCTGCGCGCCGCGCTCGCCGAGCTGGGCTGCGAGATGGTCGAGGTCGACCAGACCGAGATGTACCGCACCGGCGGCTACCGCGCCCAGATCCTCACCGCGATCGGCAAGCGCGACGAGATCGAGGCCGTGATGTCGCGCTACCGGACCAAGAAGGCAGCCCCGGTCGGCGGGGACGTGGCCCCGGCCGCGGACGACGAGGGTCCCGACGACGACGAGGGCCACGGCGCGACCGAGGACCTCGCGCGGTTCCCCTACAAGCCCTACTGCCGAGGCTGTGGGCGCGACACGGTCACGCTGACGTCGTACGACGACGAGACGACCGACCTCGCCTACACCTGCGAGGTGTGCGGCGAGTCCTACGTCACCAACGTCGCGACCCAGGACGAGGGCAAGCTGGTCTGGAAGGTCGACTGGCCGATGCGGTGGACCTTCGAGGGTGTCCACTTCGAGCCGGGGGGCGTCGACCACGCCAGCCCCGGTTCGTCGTACACGGTCGGCAAGGACCTGGTCGGTCCGGTCTTCGGCGGCACGGCGCCGTCGTTCGTCGGCTACTCCTTCGTCGGAGTGGCCGGCATGGCGAAGATGTCGTCGTCGAAGGGCGGCGTGCCGACGGCGGCCGACGCGCTGCGGATCCTCGAGGCGCCGATCCTGCGCTGGCTCTATGTCCGTCGCCAACCCAAGCAGGCGTTCAACGTCGACTTCGGGCAGGAGGTGCTGCGCCTGTACGACGAGTGGGACGCGCTCACCCGCAAGGCCACCGATCCGGCGAAGCGGGACGCCGCGGTGCTCGCCTGGGAGCGGGCGTCCGCCACGGCGGCTGCCGGTCCGCTGCCGGTGCCGGCGGTCGTCGTACCGTTCCGGATGCTGTCGTCGGTCGCCGACGTGACCGCCGGCTCGCTCGAACTGATCTCGCAGACCGTCGGCCAGGTCGGGTTCGAGCACGCGTCGACCACGGATCTGGAGCCGCGGCTGTCGAAGGCGGCCACCTGGATGACCGACTACGTCGACCCCGGGGACCGCACGTCGGTGCGGGACGCGGCCGATGCCGATCGGCTCCGGGCGCTCACCGAGGACGAGGAGCTCTGGCTGCGCCAGCTGCTGGACCGGCTCCCCGACTCCTTCGACGACGTCGAGGCCCTGACCGCCCTGATCTATGGCGTCCCCAAGCTCTGCCGCGGCCTCGCGCTCGAGGACCCGCCGACCGACGAGGTCAAGGCCGATCAGAAGGCCTTTTTCCGGCTCCTCTACGAGCTACTGGTCGCCGCCGAGCGCGGCCCCCGCCTCCCCACCCTCTTCGTCGCGCTCGGACCCGACCGGGTCCGGGGTTTGCTCACGCCGCCGGAGTGAGGGTGGGCGGCGGGGTGGGCGCCGTGCGTGCCAGGTCGAGGACCGGACGGCCATCGACGACCACACGCTGCCGCTCGGCGAACCGCGCGAGGTGGTGCTTGACACCGTTCTCGGTCCACGCGTTGGCGAACGCCTCGACCGGGGCTGTGGATTGCGCGGCCCGGCAAGGTCACCGGAGATCAGCGGGGGCGTGCCCGCGCATGCACTCCCTCGGCGCTACATCCACTCCCTCGGCGTCCTGACGAGTCACAACGCGGAGGGAGCGCACCGATCACCGCTCGAGCGAACCGAACACTGAGTTACAGCGCCGCCGCGCGGCCGCGACCCGCCTCAATCCCCCAGCAGCTGGTCGTACCCCGCCTGGCTGGAGTCGCGGAGGAAGGTCGAGCAGCGCTCCCACTCCTCGGTCTCGCCGATGGCTCGGGCGGACCTGGCGAGCAGCGCGAGGCAGGTCAGGAAGCCGCGGTTGGGCTCGTGCTCCCACGGCACCGGGCCGTGGCCCTTCCAACCGTTGCGACGCAGCATGTCGAGCGAGCGGTGGTAGCCGACCCGGGCATAGGCGTAGACGGTGACGTCATCGGCGTCCGCTGCGACGGCAGCCTCCGCGAGGGTCGCCCACGCGAGGGGCGACGCCGGGAAGTTGCGCACGACGCTCGCAGGGGTCTCACCCGCGGCGAGCGGTGCGGCTGCGGGGTCCTCGGGCAGGTGGGTCGGCGGCGGTCCGGCCATCAGGTCCTGGTGACTCATGCCGCCAGCCTGTCAGACGCCGCCCGGCGCCGGGTCAGCCGATCGACGTACCGGCGGAGCGCAGGTTCTCGCAGGCCTCGACGACGCGCGCCGACATGCCGCCCTCGGCGGCCTTGCCCCAGGCGCGCGGGTCGTAGAACTTCTTGTTGCCGACCTCGCCGTCGACCTTGAGCACGCCGTCGTAGTTGCTGAACATGTGGGCCGCGACGGGTCGGGTGAAGGCGTACTGGGTGTCGGTGTCGACGTTCATCTTGACCACGCCGTAGTCGACCGCGGCGCCGATCTCCTCCGGCGTCGAGCCCGAGCCGCCGTGGAAGACCAGGTCGAACGGCTTGGCGTCCGCGGCCAGCCCCAGCTCGCCGATCACCGCTTCCTGGGCCGACTTGAGGATCTCCGGGCGGAGCTTGACGTTGCCGGGCTTGTAGACGCCGTGCACGTTGCCGAAGGTGAGCGCGGTGAGGTAGCGGCCGTGCTCGCCGGTGCCGAGCGCCCGCACCGTGGCCAGCGCATCCTCCGGCGTCGTGTAGAGTTTCTCGTCGATCGCCCCGACGACGCCGTCCTCCTCGCCGCCGACCACGCCGACCTCGATCTCAAGGATGATCTTCGCGGCGACCGCCTTGGCCAGCAGCTCCTCGGCGATCTTCAGGTTCTCGTCGAGGGGTACGGCGGACCCGTCCCACATGTGCGACTGGAACAGCGGGGCCTCGCCTCGCGCGACCCGCTCCGCGGAGATGTCGAGCAGCGGACGGACGAAGCCGTCGAGCTTGTCCTTCGGGCAGTGGTCGGTATGGAGGGCGATGTTGACCGGGTAGCTCTTGGCGACCTCGGCGGCATAGGCGGCGAACGCCACCGACCCGGTCACCATGTTCTTCACCGACGGGCCGGAGAGGTACTCCGCGCCGCCCGTCGAGACCTGGATGATGCCGTCCGCGCCCGCGTCGGCGAAGCCCTTGAGTGCGGCATTGAGGGTCTGGGAGGACGACACGTTGATCGCGGGGAACGCGAAGGCTCCGGCCTTGGCGGCGTCCAGCATCTCGGCGTACTTCTCGGGGGTGGCGATCGGCATGCTGCACTGCTCCTGCTCACGGGGAATGAAGAGTCGGTTCCACCTTAGTGCTTTGTCGTTGGCAACCGATCCGCCGGTCGCGCCGTACCTAACGGTGAGCGACACTCGACCCCTGGAGGGACCATGCCGGACATCGCGGACCAGCTCGACGCGGCGATCGGAGTCGCACCCGACGAGGCGCCGACCCTCGGGGCGACCCTCGACCTCGGACGTCGTGCGCTGCGGCGCCGCCGGCTGGCCTACGGCGTCGGCGCCGCAGCCACCGCGGTGGTCATCGGAGGTACGGCGTGGGCGGTCTCGCCCGGCGACGATCGCCCGCCCCGCTCGGACCAGCCCGGCTTCGTCGGGGTGCCGTCCACCGGCACCCCGGGGACGCCGGCCTCTCCGGGTCCGGACAGCGCTGACGACGCCGCGCCGTGGTTCGGCGCGGACGCCGCACGGCTCGACGCTCCTGGACGGGTGGCGGTCAAGCCGGGCTGGTCGGTCAGCGAGGACATCTCGAGCGCGGGCGAGTGGTGGGCGGTCGAGGTCACGAAGGGCGGCCGCCGCCAGTGGTTCCTGTTCGGCGGAGGGACGACGATCGGCAGCCTGCGCGCGCCGGCGCTCGGTTACGACTCCTTCCAGGAGTGGGTCGACGTCAACGCCCCGCTGCTCGATGACCCGGGTCCGGACGGAGGACCGCAGGTCGACGACCGGCCCGGCGTCCCGCGCGACGACCTGGTGGTCTTCGTGCCACGCTCCATCTCCTCTGCGCGTGGTCTGGCGCCTGCGAGCGACGACGTGGTGGTGGTCGACCAGCGGTTCGGCGTCGATCTCGGCGCGTCCTTCGCCGCACCACGCGACACCGGCGTCGCCGAGGTCCAAGAGGGCGGCACGACCTGGTACGTCGTGGCCCGCCGGCCCGGCGACTACATCGCGGTGCGCGCCGCCGGGGCCAGGCGCGAGTACGGCGTCGACGATCTCGACGCGTTCATCGACTTCGCCAGGGCGCGGTACGCCGAGGGCGGCGGTGGGCTGCTGTGAGCCGCACCGACCGCGAGTCGGCGTACGTCGACTACGTCGCTTCCCGCCGCGAGCACCTGCGCCGGATCGCCTACGCGCTGTGCGGCGACTGGCACCGCGCGGACGACCTGCTGCAGACGGCGCTGGTGAAGCTCTACGTCGCCTGGCCACGAGTACGTCGCTCCGGCAGCGAGGACGCCTATGTCCGCAAGATCCTGGTGCGCGCCAGCATCGACGAGTCGCGCCGGCCATGGCGCCGGGAGCGGGTGAGCGACAACCTCCCCGACCTCCCGGCCGCGGAGCCGACCGACGTCGCTGATCGCGCGGCGCTGTTCGACGCCCTTCAGGCGCTGCCGCCGCAGCAGCGGGCAGCGGTCGTGCTGCGGCACTGGTTGGGTCTTTCCGTCGCCGAGACGGCGACGGAGCTGGGGATCAAGGAGGGCACGGTCAAGAGCCACACCTCCCGGGGCCTGGCCGCACTCCGGCTGAATCTCGCCCCGAGCGAGCGCGGGTAGCGGCTGCACCGGGTCGCCCGACCTGGAACCCGTAACCTCCACGGGCTGCAACACGTTTCATCGGTAACAGCGGGGGCGGCACGCGGCCGGCTCCGTGGAGGAGGCTCCCCCATGCGTCGTGCCCTGGTCGTCCTGTTCGGACTCTTTGCCGTCATCCTCGTCGCCCCCCCGGCGGGCGCGCACGAGGAACGGGACTCGGAGTTCCCACCGGGCAACGGCTCGGTGCCGGTCCACCGCAGCCGGACGCAGGCGGCCGACGTACTCGTCGTCTGCAAGGCCGAGTCGGCCGCCCTGATCAATGAGATCACCAAGACCACGGTCCGCAAGCGGAACCTCCGCCTGCTGGACAAGTGTGAGTTCGAGGACCTGCAAGCGGCGGTCGACGCCGTCACCGTGCAGAACACCAACATCTACGTGCTCCCCGGGGTCTACCGGGAGCGCCCGTCGTGGGATGTGCCGTGCATGGACGACTACGACGGCGGCGTCGTGAGCTACGCCCTGTCCCACTCGTGCGGCGAGGTCGTCAACCTGGTCACCATCGCCGGCGACGACCCGGACGACGAGGACATCGTCTGTGACGAGGCTGTCTGCAACCTCCAGATCGAGGGCACCGGCGCCACCCCGGAGGATGTCCTCTTCCGCGGAGGGTTCGGTGCGAACGGCGACTGGATCAAGCACAACGGCATCAAGGCCGACCGCGCCGACGGTTTCTACCTCGCCAACATGACCCTCGAGCAGTTCCGCGAGAACGCGGTCTACGTGCACGAGACCGACGGGTACGTCATCGACCGGGTGGTCACCCGTTACAACGACCTGTACGGCGTCCTCACCTTCACGTCCGACCACGGGCTGATCCAGCGCTGCGACGCCCACCACAACGGCGACTCGGGCATCTATCCCGGCAGCGCGGCGGACGTGAACGCGACCAACCCTGACACCGGTCCGCTCACCCGCTGGGCGGTCGAGGTGCGCAAGTGCAACCTGCACCACAACGCCCTCGGGTTCTCCGGCACCGCGGGCAACTCGGTCTACGTCCACGACAACAAGATCCACCACAACGGCATCGGCTACGTGGTGGAGTCGATCCTCGCGGGCCACCCCGGCATGCCGCAGGACCACGGTTGGTTCACCCGCAACAAGATCTACTCCAACAACGTCAACTACTACGGCAACGTCATCGGCGAGGACGCGCCGTGCCAGGAGAAGCGGGCCGTCGACCGTGGCCACCAGGACGGGGTCGTATGTCCGGCGTTCGCCCTGCCCGTCGGCACCGGCGGGATGATGGTCGGCAACAACAACTACGTGGACAGCAACCAGGTCTGGAACAACTACCGCCAGGGCTTCATGCTTTTCTGGGTGCCGCCGGCCATCCTGCGTGACGACTACGACCCGCTGCACCAGACGGACAACTCCAACTACAACCACTTCACCCGCAACAAGATGGGCATCACGCCCGCGGGCGACGCCGCGCCCAACGGGCTCGACTTCTGGTGGGACGACGCCGGCATCGGCAACTGCTGGCAGGGCAACCAGACGCCAGCGGGCGAGAAGATCACCCACAACGCGACCCTGGGCTACCTGCCGAACTGCAAGCTGCCCTCGCTGCTCCCGATCAGCAACCTGGTCAAGACCACGACCCTGGTGCCGTGCGCTTCCTACGACCGTCACTCCAACCCCAGCCCGGAGGGCTGCGACTGGATCGTGACGCCGCCGAAGCCCACCCGCGAGAGCATCGCCGCCGCCCAGGCAGGCGCCGACCAGGGGCCGGACAGCCCGACCGTGCCGCTGGTGCTCGTCGCCATCGGTCTCGTCGGCGCAGTGGCGCTGCGACTCAGGACGAAGCGGGCCGCGCCACGATGAACCCACTGGCGCGCTATGCCGCGGTCGGCGTGGCCGGCGTCGCGCTGGGTTGGGCGCTGCTCCCACTCGGAGTACGGCTCGACCAGCAGGTGACGCCGGACCTGCCGGTGGACGCCGGCCTGTTCGTGTCGGAGTACGGCGAGGACGGGACCTACGCGCTCCATTACCGCCACCACGAGGAGGTCACGGTGCGGGTGCCGGTCAGCAACGACGGCCCGGTGCCGCTGCGGATCTCCGAGGCCGACCTCGACAGCCCCCCGCTCCCCCTCCTGGTGCAGGTCGACGACAACCTGCCGCTCCGGGTCGGGCCGTGGGGAGAGTCAGAGCTCGAGCTGACCTTCCGGTACGACAACTGTCGCTACTACCACG
Source organism: uncultured Actinomycetota bacterium (assembly GCA_963756795.1). Classification (GTDB taxonomy): domain Bacteria; phylum Actinomycetota; class Actinomycetes; order Propionibacteriales; family Nocardioidaceae; genus Nocardioides. Next base: position 669,399 of record CAVWPK010000012.1, read on the forward strand.
AGCGATCCGCCGAGACCTGGGACCACGTGGACGTCGTGGGCGCCGCGTTGGGCCGCGAGTTCGAGCGGGAGGTCTCGCTGGCCTACCCGCTCGCCCTGCACGGCCAGGTCATCAACACCTGCCCCGACCGCACACTGACCCGCGGCGACGACGTCCGGCCCCACTGAGACCGACCGCGTCGTCCGGGCCAGAGTGACCCATCGGTCACTCTGGCTCGGACGACCCTCGCCAGGCCGTCTCGTCGGTCAGGTCGGCGTGCGTCCGGACCCAGGCGTGCATCGCGATCGCCGCGGCCGCGGACGCGTTGATCGACCGGGTGGACCCGAACTGGGCGATCGAGAACGTCGCGTCGCAGGCGGCGCGGGCGGCCGCGGAGAGTCCCGGACCCTCCTGGCCGAACAGGAAGCAGACCCGGCGCGGGATCTCCATCGTCTCCAGGTGGGCCGACCCGGGGAGGTTGTCGATGCCGAGCAACGGCACCGGCCCGTCCGCTTGCTCGGCGAGGTAGTCGTGCAGGTCCGCCACGGTCGGATGGTGCCGCACGTGCTGGTAGCGGTCGGTCACCATCGCGCCGCGTCGGTTCCACCGGCGGTTCCCGACGATGTGGACCTCCTGCGCGAGGAACGCATTCGCTGACCGGACGATCGTCCCGATGTTGAAGTCGTGCTGCCAGTTCTCGATGGCGATGTGGAACGGGTGCCGTCGCCGGTCCAGGTCGGCCACGATCGCCGCGACCGTCCAGTACCGGTAGCGGTCCACCACGTTGCGGCGGTCGCCCTCGGCGAGCAGCGTCGCGTCGTACTGCTCACCCTCGGGCCACGGGCCCTGCCACGGCCCGACCCCGACCTCGGCCGGACCGTGCGGCATCGGGTCGTACGGCGCCCGCTCCTCCGCCTGAGGAGCCTCGCCGGCACGAACGTGCGGCTCGACGCTGTCGCCCGGATCCGATTCCACGAACGGCACCCTAACGACCGCGCAGTTAGGGCGCGGCCGGTAGCGTAGCGGCGTGAACACGCTGGTCGCGACCCCGGCCGTCGTGCCCTTGCTGTTCGGCATCAAGTGGCTCGACCCGGCGTGGCTGCAGCACGAGTACGGCGCCGCGTTCATCTGGATCTCCTTGGCCATCGTCTTCGTCGAGTGCGGCCTCTTCTTCCCGTTCCTCCCGGGCGACACGCTGCTCTTCGCGCTCGGGCTGTTCATCGCCGGCAGCAACTCGACCGGCTACAGCGTGGTCGGGATCTCCAACGAGCCGGTCGAGCTGGTCATCGCGATCACGCTCCTCATCATCGCCGCCTTCGCCGGCAACGTCGCGGGCTACGAGATCGGGCGCAAGATCGGGCCACCGCTCTACGAGCGCAACGGCCGCATCCTGAAGAAGCAGTACCTCGACAAGACCAGTGCGTTCTTCGAGAAGCACGGCAACAAGGCGCTGGTCATCGGGCGGTTCGTGCCGTTCGTCCGGACCTACGTCACGGTGATCGCCGGCGTCACGATGATGCAGCGCCGCCGGTTCGTCGTCTGGAGCGCGATCGGTGCCGTCCTGTGGGTCGTGTCGATCACGCTGCTCGGCTACTTCCTCGGCGCCGCGATCCCCGCGCTCGGCGAGAACATCGACTACGTCACCCTCGCCATCCTGGCGTTCTCCGCGGTCCCGCTGGTGTGGGAGTGGTGGCGCCACCGCCACCATCCGCACGACCCCGCCGCCGACCCCGCCGACCCCGCCGACCCCGAGGCCGCCGCCGGCACGATCACCGACGACGCCCTCGGCGCTGACGCCTCCCGCGACTAGTGCCGCGCCTCGAAACCTCTTGAACGCTTCGCGCACTCATGACAACCGTCCAACAACTTCCAACGCATGGCACTAGCCCGCGGGCAGGGTCACCGGCGAGCTGAACACCGACCAGGTGCTGCCGCCGACCCCGTTGACCGCCTGGACCCGGCACCGGTAGGTCTTGCCCGGCGTCAACCGGGTCGACCGCACCGGGGACGCCGTGGCGTTCCCGTAGCCGGTGGCACCACCGTCGGTCGAGGTGCACTGCACCTTGTAGGTCGTGATCGCGCTGCCGTTGTCCGCGGGCGCGGCGAAGGTGATCGTCGCGCTGGTCGACGAGGTCGGCGCCGTGGACACCCCCGTCGGCCGCTCGGGAACAGTGGCCGGGAGCCGGAAGGTCCCGGTGTAGGCCGAGTAGCCACCGTCACCGACGGCATTGGTCGCCCGCACCCGGCACCGGTAGGTCTTGTCCGGCGTCAGCGTGGTGAAGGTGAGCGGTGACGACGTACCGTCCTTGACCCTCGTGGTCCCGCCGTCGGTGGAGAAGCACTGCGCTCGGTAGCCGGTGACCGCGGAGCCGCCGTTGTTCGCCGGCGGGTTGAACGAGATCCGGGCGCTCTTCGCCGACAACACGGTGGCGGACACGTTGGCCGGCGTGCCTGGGACGGTCGCCGCGGGCGGCGTGTTGAAGCTGCCGGTCTTGGCGGACCAGCTGCCGCTGCCGACGTTGTTGGTGGCCCGGACGTCGCAGGCGTAGCTCTTGTCCGGCGTCAGTCCGCTGACGTTGACCGGGCTGGCGCTGCCGGTCGCGGTCTGGGAGGCACCACCGTTGGTGCTCTCGCACCGGGCGGTGTAGCCGGTGACCGCCGCGCCGCCGTTGTTGGCCGGCGGGTTGAAGGTCACCCGCGCCGAGGTCGGCGAGGTGGCGTTGGCGGAGACGTTCGTCGGCGCACCGGGTGCCGTCACCGGCGCCGGACCCGTCCAGAAGTTCACCCTCGGGGCGATCCACTGGTTCCCGTTCCCGTCGGCGAGGTGCAGCTGGGTGATCAGCTCCGATCCCGACTGCTGCGACGTGGCCCTGATCGGCACCAGGAACTCCCAGCCCGCCCCGTTGTTGCCGTTCGCGTCCTGCCGCAGCGGCCAGCCGGTGTTCCAACCCGGGTAGGAGCTCGCGTAGAAGCCGTCGGCCGCGACGTTCGACCACTGCGGGCACTGCTGGGAGTGCGTGATCTTCTGCTGCGCACCGCCACCGGGCGGGGTGTAGTAGCACTCGATCGGCTGGGTCTTGTCGAACTGGACACCCGCCGGTAGGTGGAACTGCGGGAAGATGTACGGGTCGCTGCAGTGCGACCCGACCAGCAGGACATAGGTGCTCATGTAGGTGGTCTCGCCGGTCGCCGGCTTCAAGGGGGTCGAGCCCTGGTCGCCCCAGTAGGAGACGAATGCTCCGATGCCGAACTCCCGGTACGGCGTCCCCCAGATGATCGACGGACAGTTGGTGATCGTGCTGTAGGTGGAGACGCCCGAGTTCCACTTCGACGCGGCGTGGGCCGGCGGGGCGCCGAGCCCCAGCAACGCCGTCACCATCGCGACGACCAGCAGGGCAGGACTGAGGCGCCGCACGACGCGGCGCGACGGTGACGAACGGGGCTTGGGCTTGGACATCGTTGGGCTCCAGATGGGGTTGGCTGTCGTCACAGCACATCCCCCGCGAACGCTGCGCGCACCCTCATCGGGCCCGCGATCGTTCCTGAGACTGATGTCTTTCATCCCCGAGGATGACCGGGCTCAGGTGGTCGCCGCCGCCCGCGCCACGTCCAGCTCGGCCTTGGTCAGCACCGCCCGCACCTCCAGGCCGACGTCCGCCAGCGGGTTGACACCCTCCGGACTCCGGTCGATCGCGCAGACCACGGTGTCCACGATCGCCCCACCGGCCCGCAGCGCGTCGGTGGCATCGCGCACGGCGCCGCCGGTCGTGATCACGTCCTCGATGAGGGTGATCCGCCTGCCGTCGTACGCCGGCCCCTCGGCGAGCTTGCAGGTGCCGTAGGTCTTGGCCTCCTTGCGGACGAACAGCGACGGCATCCCGATCAGCTGGCTGATCGCGGTCGCGATGGGGATGCCGCCCATCTCGAGCCCGCCGAGCAGCTCGGTGTCGGCCGGCAGCAGCTGCGCCATCTCGCGGGCGACCCGCGCGAGCAGCCCCGGGTCGGCCTCGAAGAGGTACTTGTCGAAGTACTCGTTGCTGACCTGGCCGCTGCGGAGCGTGAACTCCCCGGTGAGGCGACAGGTGGCGTCGATGTCGGCGGCAAGGTCGGGGTCGGTGGTCGTCACGGGCATCAGGCTAATGGCCGGGCCGGCGCTCCCTTAGGGTCGGTCAGGTGACCCAGCGCAGCAACGATCGGCGGGCCCGCCGCCTGGACGGCATCGAGACCACGATCTTCACCGAGATGTCCGCGCTCGCGGTCCGCACCGGAGCGGTCAACCTCGGCCAGGGGTTCCCGGACCGGGACGGGCCGCCGCAGGTCATCGCCCGGGCGGTCGCGGCGCTCCGGGGCGGCGCCAACCAGTACGCCCCCGGGCCCGGCGTCCCGGCGCTGCGACAGGCGATCGCACGTCACCAGCAGCGTCACTACGGCCTCGAGCTCGACCCGGACTCGGAGGTCGTGGTCACCACGGGCTGCACCGAGGGCATCGCCGCCGCGCTGCTGGGGCTGGTCGACCCGGGTGACGAGGTGGTCGTGCTGGAGCCCTACTACGACTCCTACACCGCGATGATCACCTTCGCCGGCGGAGTACGGCGCCCGGTCACCCTCCGCGCTCCCGACTTCCGCCTCGACGCCGATGCCCTTCGTGCCGCGGTCGGTCCGCGCACCAAGCTGATCCTCCTCAACAGCCCGCACAACCCGACCGGCACGGTGCTCACCCGCGACGAGCTCGAGACGGTGGCCGCAGTGGCCCGCGAGCACGACCTGGTGGTGGTCACCGACGAGGTCTACGAGCACCTGGTCTTCGACGACCACGAGCACGTGCCGCTCGCGACCCTGCCGGGCATGGGGGAGCGGACGCTCACCCTGTCCAGCGCCGGCAAGTCCTACTCGTTCACCGGCTGGAAGGTCGGCTGGGCGACCGGTCCGGCGGCCCTGGTGGGGGCCTTGTTCGCGGCCAAGCAGTGGCTGACGTTCACGTCCGGCGCGCCGCTCCAGCCGGCGGTCGCGACGGCGCTCGACGAGTGCCCCGACTTCCCGGCCGAGCTCGGGCGGAGCCTGCAGCAGCGGCGCGACCGGCTGGTCACCGGTCTCGAGTCGGCCGGGCTGGCGCCGTACGTCCCCCAGGGCACGTACTTCACGACCACCGACATCTCGCACCTCGGCTGGGCCAGCAGCCGCGACTTCTGCCGGGCGCTCCCGGAGCGGGCCGGCGTCGTCGCGGTGCCGATGGAGGTCTTCTACGACGACCCCGACGCCGACGGTGCGGGACGGCAGCTGGTGCGGTTCGCGTTCTGCAAGGAGACCGAGGTCATCGACGAGGCGTTGCGACGGCTCGCTAGCGCCGACCTCGGGGCGTGAACCAGGCTGTGACGTCAGCTCGGAGGAGCAGCCAGACGGCCACCAGGTCCGCCACGAGCAGCACCGCCAGGAGCGGACTGAGGAAGGTCGCGGCGAGCAGGACCAGGCCGGCGATCCCGACGCAGGCCACCAGCGCGATCCGCGCCCACTGCACGCCGCGGAAGGCGAGCACGGCCAGCACCATCGCCGCCACGCACCACACCACGATGAACGCCGTCGCCACGAAGGTGCCGGTCGCCAGCTCGGCCTCGGACATGCCCTGCATGTCGAGGTTCGGCTGCTGGCGCTCGATCTCGTCGAAGAACTCGTCGCGGGCGAGGACCATGACCAGCGAGAACAGCATCATGAAGCCGGCCACGACGGCGCAGGACGACCACACGATCACGCAGGCCGCCACGAGGGCGCCGGGGCGCTTCGCGCGGTCGGCGTACGGCGGCGGGGGCTGGTCCGGCGTCGGCGCGCCGTACTCACCGTGGAACGGCTCGGGCTGGGCGAGCGGTGCCCCCGACGGTCCGGTCGTCGGCCCCGTTGTCGGCCCCGTTGTCGGCCCCGTTGTCGGCCCGGTTGTAGGAGGCGGTACCGGTGCCCGGGTGGCCGGTGCCTTGTCCTCCGGCTCCGCACGGGACGCCGGTGCGAACGGATCAGGCCGACGCTGGGCCCGTGCCACGGTCGCCGCCGCCCAGGGCCGGCCCGCGAACCAGTCCCGCGTCGGTCGCATCCACAGCATCGCGATGCCGAGCAGGACGAGCGAGCCGGAGAAGCCGGATGCGGTGGCGAAGGCGCCGATCAGCAGCAGCGGGGTCAGCAGGGTGAGCCCGAGCCGAGCGCTCGTCGACCGCCGCAGGGCGTGCCAGCCGAGGATCGCGGCGGCGGTGGCGGCACCGGCGCCGATCATGCACAGGACCCGGAGGTAGCCCTCGAGGTCCCCGGGGTTCATTCCCCACGACTCGAGCGGCGGTTCCGACAACGCGCGCTGCAGCTCCTCCTGCACCTCGAGCGTGTGCAGACTCGCGATCCGCTGCCACGCCAGGAGCACGAGGACCACGGAGCCGCCGATGACCAGCCAGCCCGCGATGGTGGCGTGGCCCGGGCGGGGTGCGTCGTCGGGCATGTCTCCATTCCATCAGACGCCCCCTCACACCCCGGCGGCGCGTCGCCCCTCAGCTCAGCCGCAGCTGAAGCCCCTCCTCGGCCCGGTCGATGACGACCTTGCCTCCGTCGGTGACGGTGCCGGCCAGGATGGCCTTGGCCAGTCGGTCGCCGATCGCGGTCTGGATCAGCCTGCGGAGCGGCCGCGCGCCGTAGGCCGGGTCGTAGCCGGTGTCGGCCAGCCACTCCTTCGCTTCGGGGGTGACGTCGACCGAGATCCGGCGTACGGCGAGCCGCTGCTCGAGAAGGCCGAGCTGGAGGTCGACGATCCGGGTCAGGTCCTCCTTCGACAGCGCGTCGAAGGTGACGATCTCGTCGAGCCGGTTGAGGAACTCCGGTTTGAAGCTCTGCCGCACCAGTGCGAGCACCGACTCCCGCTGCTTCTCCGGGTCGAGCGTCGGGTCGACCAGATAGTGCGAGCCGATGTTGGAGGTGAGGATCAGGATCGTGTTGCGGAAGTCGACGGTGCGGCCCTGGCCGTCGGTCAGCCGGCCGTCGTCGAGCACCTGCAGCAAGATGTTGAACACCTCGGGGTGGGCCTTCTCCACCTCGTCGAGGAGGACGACGGAGTAGGGCCGCCGACGCACCGCCTCGGTCAGCTGGCCGCCCTGGTCATAGCCGACGTAGCCGGGGGGTGCGCCGACCAGCCGCGCCACCGCGTGCTTCTCGGAGTACTCGCTCATGTCGATCCGGACGATCGCCCGATCGTCGTCGAAGAGGAAGTCCGCGAGCGACTTGGCGAGCTCGGTCTTGCCGACACCGGTCGGTCCGAGGAACAGGAACGATCCGGTCGGTCGGTGGGGATCGGCGATACCGGCCCGGGCCCGGCGTACGGCGTCGCTCACGGCGCGCACCGCATCGGACTGGCCGACCAGGCGGCCGCCGATGACCGACTCCATCTCGAGCAGCTTTGCTGTCTCGCCCTGGAGCATCCTGCCGGTCGGGATGCCCGTCCACGCCTCCACGACCTCGGCGACCTGCTCGGCGCCGACCTCCTCGCCGACCAGCTTCTCCTCGGGCTCCTCCACCGCATCGGCGGCGGCCGCGACCGCCTCGATCTGCCGCTCCAGCTCGGGGATCCGGCCGTAGAGGATCTCGCTCGCCTCCTCGTACTGCTGCTCGCGCTGCAGCTTCTCGGCCTCCACCCGCAAGTGGTCGAGCTGACGGCGCAGCTCGCCCTCGCCCTCGAGCGAGGTCTTCTCCCGCTCCCAGCGCGCCTCGAGCCCGCGCAGCGACTCCTGCTTGTCGGCGAGCTCGGCGCGCAGCGCGCCCAGCCGCTCGACCGAGGCGTCGTCGCTCTCCTTGGCGAGCGCGAACTCCTCCATCTTCATCCGGTCGACGAGACGGCGGAGCTGGTCGATCTCCTCCGGGGAGGACTCGATCTCCATCCGCAGCCGGGATGCGGCCTCGTCGACGAGGTCGATCGCCTTGTCCGGCAGCTGCCGGCCGGGGATGTAACGGTCGCTCAGGGTTGCGGCCGCGACCAGTGCGGCGTCGGTGATCCGGACGCCGTGGTGGGCTTCGTACTTCTCCTGGATGCCGCGCAGGATCTGGATGGTGTCCTCGACCGACGGCTCGCCGACGAAGACCTGCTGGAACCGCCGCTCCAGCGCGGGATCCTTCTCGACCCGCTCGCGGTACTCGTCGAGGGTGGTCGCCCCGATCATGTGCAGCTCGCCGCGGGCCAGCATCGGCTTGAGCATGTTGCCGGCGTCCATGGCGGAGTCGCCGCCGGCGCCCGCGCCGACGACGGTGTGCAGCTCGTCGATGAAGGTGATGATCTGGCCGCCGGCGTCCTTGATCTCCTCGAGCACCGCCTTGAGCCGCTCCTCGAACTCGCCTCGGTACTTCGCCCCCGCGACCATCGCCGCGAGGTCGAGCGAAAGCACTCGGCGGCCCTTCAGGGAGTCGGGCACGTCACCGGCGACCACTCGCTGCGCGAGGCCCTCGACGACTGCGGTCTTGCCGACGCCGGGCTCTCCGATCAGCACCGGGTTGTTCTTGGTACGGCGCGACAGCACCTGCACCACCCGACGGATCTCCGCGTCCCGGCCGATCACCGGGTCGAGCCGGCCCTCCTCCGCAGCAGCGGTCAGGTCGACCGAGTACTTCTCCAGCGCCTCGTAGGTCGACTCCGCCTCTTGGGAGGTGACCCGCCGGTTGCCGCGGACGGCGGTGAGCACGTCGCGCAGCCCGGCCTCGGTGAGACCGGTGTCCGTCAGCACCTGCCGGGCGCTGCTCTCGACGGTCCCGAGCGCGATCAGCAGGTGCTCGGTGGCGACGTAGTCGTCCTTCATCGAGGTGGCCAGATCCAGCGCCTGGGCCAACACCCGGGTCAGCGCGGCGGATCCGGCCGGCTGCTGCACGGTCGCGCCGCTGGCCGACGGCAGCGAGTCGCGCTGCGCGACGGCGGCCTGGACCAGCACGGACGGGTCGGCGCCGGCCTTGGCGATCATGGAAGCGGCCGTGCCGCCCTGCTGCAGCAGCAGGGCGACCAGCAGGTGGATCGGCTCGATGTTGGTGTTGCCTGCGGTGGTCGCCGCCACCTGGGCGGCCTCGATCGCCTCCCGGCTGCGGGTCGTGAACTTGTCGGCCCCGAACTGACTCATGGGTGACGGCTCCTGTGGACGTGGGTGGACCTGATCATGACGCGCCCTCCCCTGACATCACCAGGCGAGGTGGCATCTGTTCCAACGCCGGCGAAGTTGAGTGTGTTCCACTCAACTTCGACCAAAATGGGGTTCTGGCCCGTGCCGAACCGCGGGAAGGCGGCATCCAATCCTCACCGGGCTCGTCTGGACCGCCGTGCCGGTCGCCGTGACCGGCATGCCCGACACTCAGCCAGAGGAGATCTCGCCATGACCAGCCTTGTTGTCCAGCGCACCGGATGGAGCGCGCTCGCACTCGGAGCGGCGGCCGCGATGGTCGCCCCCATGACTGCCGGCGGCACCGCACCGCTGCCCACCTCCTCGGTCACCATCACCGCCGACGGCCTCGACCTCTCCGGGACTGTCAGCAGCTCCCGAGCAGCCTGCGAGCGGGACCGGAGGGTCGTCGTCTTCAAGGTGCTGGGCGCGAAGGGCGGCGAGGACGACGTCCGGTTCGCCAGCGACACCACGCAGGCCTCAGGTGGTGTCGGCGTTTGGAGCACCGGCAACACCGGCGTCGAAGGACGCTTCTACGCCAAAGTACGACGGACCAGTCGATGCGCGGCCGATGTGAGCCGGGTGATCAGGGCCGACAGCATCGGCTGACAGCCACACCCGCCCGGACGCCGTACCGGAGCCCGGCAACGCCGACGAGGGCGGACCAGCACTGGTCCGCCCTCGTTCGGGTTGATCACTGGCAGCCGCATCCCCCGCCGTGCGCAGCCTCCGATCCGCAGCAGGTCGACTTCTCACTGGAGTCGCAGCACGTGGATTGCTTCGCTGTCGAGCAACACGCGGAACCAGCCGGCGCGGCCGATGCAGCCGGCGCGGCCGGCGCCTCAGTCGTGGATTCAAGGGTCATCGTCGGGGTCCTTTCAAAGGTGGTCCTGTCACCCCACCCAGACGAGGTGGACGCCGTCGGGACGCAGAGGTCCTCGACGTGACCGGTGCATCCAATCGGCCGGAGCTTCGTCCTTGTGGGTGTCAGGTGTGTCTGCCGCGGTCTACCGTGGCTGTATGTCGAAAGAGGAAGCCGATGAGCGCGCAGGGATCTTCGACGGTCGCTCGTCCACCTGAGCATGCGGGCGGACCCGATGCCGTCGCCCTCGAGGCGTCGTGGCGTGAGTTCGCCGGCGAGCTCCGGGCGTTCATCGGACGGCGCGTCGCCCGGCCCGAGGACGCCGACGACATCCTGCAGCTGGTCGCCCTCCGGCTGACACAGCACGCCGCCACGCCGCGCGACCGCCGGACCCTGCTCGCGTGGCTCTACACGGTGACCCGCAACGCCGTCACCGACTACTACCGGTCGGCGGCGCACCGCCGCGAGGTCGCCACCGATGCCGTGCCCGAGCAGCGAGTGGCGGACCTCCTCGACGAGGAGGACGCCGAGCAGGCGCTCGCCGCGCTGGCGTCCTGTGTGCGGCCGCTTCTGAAGGTCCTTCCGGAAGACCAGGCAGTCGCCGTCGAGACGGTCGACCTGGGTGGCGTCAGCCAGGTCGATGCCGCAAGAGCGGCCGGCATCTCCGTGTCCGGGATGAAGTCCCGGGTCCAACGCGGACGCCGGGCTCTCGAGCAGGCGATCACGGCGTGCTGCGAGATCCAGCTCGACGTCCGCGGCGAGGTCCAGGACTTCCGGTCCCGCTCCGGGGCCGACTGCGCCTGCTCGACGGACGGCGCCTGACCGCCGCTGTCGCTGTCCTCGCTCCTCGAACACCGGCCGCCGATCTCGGAGTGATCGGGACCACGGGCTCCGGGTGCGATGCAGTTGATTGAACGGCGGGCCGCCGAACCTGGGCCGGACAGACCGCCCTGGGCTGGTTCCCGGTGTCCTGCGCGACCCCGGTGCCTGCGCCACCGCGTGGGCTGCGTCCATCTGCGGGCACCGACGTCTTGAAGGGCTGGACCCGGCGCCTCGCGCCCAGGGACCGCCTTTCAAGAGCGCAAGTCATGGGAGTAATGGGAGTCAATCGTGTTGAAGAAGAAGACGCCGGGCCCGATAGGCGCCATCGCACTGGCCGTCGTGGTGCTGCTGGTCGCCATGGCCGGTAGCGCCACTGCCGGCGCGCTGATCACCGGCAAGGACATCAAGGACGGGTCCGTCACCAGCCGGGACCTCCGGAACGGCGCGGTGACCGGGAAAGACGTCAGGGACGGATCGCTCAGCCGTCAGGACTTCACCGGGTCACTCCAGGGACCGCAGGGTCCGGCGGGTCCCGAGGGTCCGGTCGGACCCCAGGGGCCGCAGGGCGTCCAAGGTGCCAGTGGCTACGAGCAGCGCGTCGTGGGCGTCGTGATCCCTCGACGGACCGTCGGACACCAGGACGCCTACTGTCCCGCAGGCAAGGTCGCCGCCGGCGGAGGCGTGTCTTCGACGGCGCCCATCAACGCAAAGGTCGTCGAGTCGGCACCTCTCAACGGGAGTGCGGGATGGACCGCCGGGATCTACAACGTCAGTTTCGACGAGGCGCTGACGGCCTACGTGTGGGCCATCTGCGTCTACGCGTCATGACGCGCCGAGCAGGGAAGCAAGAGACCATGTACCCGAAGCGAACCCTCCGTCGCGGACGAGTCGGCCTGCTGCTGTTCCTCGCGACCGCCATGGTTCTCGCCTGGGGCGCCGCTGGCACCGCGGCGGGTCTTCTCACCGGCCGGAGCATCCAGGACGACACCGTCACCGGGCGCGATCTTCGCGACGCCACCGTGACCAGCATCGACGTGCGCGACGGCTCCCTAGCTCCACCTGACTACACCGGCGCCGTCTTGGGAGCTCCCGGGCCGCAGGGTCCGTCGGGACCGGCTGGGCCGGCCGGTCCGCAAGGCCCGGCGGGGGTTCCGAGGATCGAGCGCGTGACTGTCTCGGTGGACGCCGTGCCCCCGAGGCATTGGCGAGGCGGGGTGGCACGCTGCCCGATCGGCACCCGTGCCCTCTCGGGTGGGGTCGGCTTCCTGGACCCCGCAGCCGATGCCTGGATCATGGAGACGGCCCCGGTCAACGACCCAAGCGGCTGGCACGGCTACTTCCACAACCAGGGGAACAGCGACCTGACCGGCTACATCTGGGCTGTCTGTGCCCGGGTCTGACCGCGTGCACCGGGGTCGGCGTCCCAGCGGACGCGTCCTGCCGGGTGCGTACGACGTCGTCGTGGTCGGTGCCCGGTGCGGCGGTTCGACGCTGGCCGCCCTGCTGGCGGACGCAGGGCGTCGCGTCCTTGTCGTCGACCATGCGACGACCCTGACGGAGGCTCCGACCTCGACGCACGTGCTGTTCCCGCACACGCTGGCTCGCTTCAGCGAGCTGGGCGTGCTCGCGGCGATCGCGGCCCAGGGACACCGGATCAACCCGGTGCGGTTCAGCTGGCGGGTGCTGGGCCACGAGGTGGCGGGCTCGTTCTCTGCCGTCGACGGCCATCAGCGGGCCGCGTGCATCCGCCGGAGCGTGCTCGATCCGGCACTGGTCGACGTCGCAACCCGGGCCGGTGCCGAGCTCCGCCTCGGCGCGAAGGTCACCGGCCTGGTCGGCTCCGGCGCCGCGGGAGACCCGGTCCGTGGCGTGCGACTCGACGACGGCGAGGAGATCTCGGCCCGGTGGGTGGTCGGCGCCGACGGGCGTCGCTCGACGGTCGCCCGCCTGGTCGGCGCCGGCGACGCCGACCCGCGCGCCGCTGCGGCGTCGATGATGTACGCCTACTGGCGAGGGTTCCCGGCGACAGACTGGTGCCGGATCGACGCCCAGGAACACCTCGCCCTGATGTCGGTGCCCTGCGAGGACGACCTGCATCTTCTTGCCGTGTCCGGTCCACCGCACTTCACCCGCGGCACCGCTCGAGAACGCGGTACGCGCTACCGGGCAGCCCTCGCGGACTTCCCCGCCGCACTCGGGGCGGCCGACCTCGCCGCGGCCGAGCGGGTGAGCGAGGTGCTGACCGCACCGGAGACCATGTTGCGTGGTCACGCCCGCAGGGCGACCGGGCCAGGTTGGGTCCTGATCGGTGACGCCGGACGTTTCTCCCACCCCGCCACGGCACAGGGCATCGGCGACGCCGTCGAACAGGCCCACTACCTCGCCGACCTGATCGTCGAGCAGCAAAGCACCGCTGGCTTCCAGGAGTGGCGTGACGAAGGCGCAGACCACTACGCGTGGTCCTACCGGGCGGCACTGTTCCCGACCCCCCCGTCCGAGCGGCTGTTCGCCGGGGTGTCCGGCGACCCGGTGGCGAGCCAGCAGTTCCTCGACACCTTCACCCGGCGGCGGCGACCGGACGAGGTGTTCACCCCGGAGCGGGTGACGGACTGGTTGTCGGTCCCGTCCGGATCGGCGTCCCCGGCGGCGGCGACATGACGCGCGCCGTGCGCTCGACGGCGCGGGACAACCACCGTCGAATCTCGCTTCCCGTTCTCTACTTCGGGACGCCGGTGGTCATCTTGTCGACCCTCAACGAGGACGGCACCACCAATCTCGCGCCGATGTCCTCGGCCTGGTGGCTGGGCCAGGACGCCATGATCGGGATGTCGATCCACTCCCAGACCAGCGCCAACCTGCTCCGAAACGGCGAGTGCGTGATGAACCTCGCCTCGAGCGCCCAGGTCGATCACGTCGACCGGCTGGCCCTCACCACCGGACGGGTCGACGTGCCGGCGTACAAGCGGGCGATGGGCTACCGGTTCGTGCCGGACAAGTTCGCCGCGGCCGGACTCACGCCGGCGGTTTCTGAGGAGGTGGGACCGGCGCGGGTCGCGGAATGTCCGGTCCAGCTCGAGGCGCGGCTGGTCGCGCACCACGACTTCGAGTCGACCGACGACACCCTCGCGCACGCCTTCCAGCTGCGGGTATGCGCCGCTCACGTCGACGACTCGCTGATCCTTGCGGGCGGCGACAACCACGTCGATCCGGTCGACTGGGACCCGCTGATCATGAAGTTCACCGGTTACTTCGGCGGGGGCCGGAGGCTGCGGCCCAGCACCCTCGCCAGTGCGTGGGACATGCCCGACGCGGCGGCGTACCCGCCGGCATCCAGAGCCGACACCCCAGCCTGACGCCACGGTCCGATGCGTCCTCTGCGGGTGCGAGCCGTCTGATCCCCCCGGCAACCCCGGCAACCCCCGGCAACCCCGGCGACTGTTGCCCTCCGGCGAGATCACGAGCCGTTGACCACCCACCGACCAACCGACTGGAGCAGCGCTATGGCCAAGGACGCCGGCATCACCGTTCGCAACCTCAGCAAGCAGTACACCGACGGACCGCACGTCCTGCGCGACGTCAGCTTCGACATCCCGCCCGGATCAATCTTCGGCTATCTGGGCCGCAACGGGGCCGGAAAGTCGACGACGGTCCGCATCCTTGCCACCCTCACCCGGCCGACGAGCGGGTCCGCGAGCGTCGGAGGCGTCGACGTCGTCACCAACCCGCATGAGGTCCGGCGCCGGATCGGCGTCACGATGCAGGAAGCCGCCCTCGACGACCACGCCACCGCACGCCAGCACCTCCAGCTGATCGCCGGGCTCTGGGGCATGGGCCGACGCGCCGCCGACAGCCGCGCGGAGGCGGTGTTGCATGCCGTCGGTCTGGATGATGCCGCAGATCGTCGGATCGGGACGTTCTCCGGCGGGATGAAGCGTCGCGTCGACATCGCCACCGCGTTGTTGACCGAGCCGCGATTCATCTACCTGGACGAACCAACGACCGGTCTCGACCCGCAGAGCCGTCGCGCGTTGTGGGAGGAGATCGCCCAGCTGCGCGACAACGGCGCCGCGATCTTGCTGACGACCCAGTATCTGGAGGAGGCGCAAGAGCTCGCCGACGCTGTCGGCATCCTCGACGCGGGCCGTCTGGTCGCGGTCGGCTCGCCCGACAAGCTTCGGAGGGACGCGTCTCGCACCACCGTCAGGCTGGCGCCCCAAGACCCCGCCCGGGCCGAGGACTTGGCCGCCGTCGTCACCGCTCACCCCGACACGACGGTCCGTGACGCACCGTCTCGGGACCTCTTCGTCGAGCTGCCGGCTGACGGGGGGCCGGAGAGCGTCACGGCACTGCTGGTCAGCATTCGCGCCTCACGGATCGAGCTCGACGGACTTCACGTCTCCGAGCCGACCCTTGAGGACGCCTACCTGCGCCTCACCGGCGCCGGCATGTCCGGCCCTGAATCCGACCACCACGACGCTGCGTGAGGAGCCACCAACCATGATCAAGTTCATCAACGACGCACGGCTCATCTTCATCAAGAGCCTGCGCGAATCGCGGCGCGACATCGGGATGGCATTCGTCTTCCCGATGATCCCGCCCCTGTTCTTCGCCGTCCTCGCCGCCGCCACCTACGCGGATGTCGTGCGCCTCCCCGGCTTCCCGGTCGACGACTACATCGTCTGGCTCGCCCCGGGGGCGATGATGATGCCGGCCCTCATCGGCGCCGGGTTCACGGCGACCAGCACCGTGCTCGACGCACAGTCCGGGTACCTCGACCGGTTGCGAACGCTTCCCGTCTCTCCTGGGAGCGTCCTCCTCGGCCGGGTCTCGTTCGACGTGCTGCGGGTGCTGCCCGCGGCGATCGTCGTCCTCGTCACGATGGTGACGCTCGGCGCAGAGCTCGACAGCGGCGTGCCCGGCGCCCTGGCCGTCCTCGGGCTCACCGCACTCCTGGCCCTGGCTTGGAACGGCCTCTACTACGTCGCCACGCTGCGGTCGATGAATCCGCAGACCCCGATGGCGATGCAGCCCATCTTCCTGCCGTTCCTGTTCCTCTCGACGGTGTACATGCCGCGCGAGCTGCTCCCGGACTGGGTCCAAGGCATCTCCGACGTCAACCCGCTGACCCACCTGACCGAAGCCGCCCGAGGCTTCATGACCGACCCCTACGACGGGACGGAGCTGCTCCTCGGGGTGACCGTCCCGCTCGCGATCGCAGCCCTCAGCTTCGCGCTGGCGCACCGCATCTGGAGCGGCATGAACCGTGCCGATTGAGTCACGGCCGCACGTGATCGATCGGCTTCCAGCTCCCGCGGGGCGTCGTGCTCGGGGGCTCGGGGCTGGGGGCCGTGACCTCGTCGACGTCGGCTGGGCCGGGCTGGACTGGGGCTGGACTGGCCAGGACTGGGCACTCAGGGGCGGGGTTCGCGGGCGGGACGAAATCCCGTTCGTTCCAGACCGTTTGGTCTGATATAACTGTCGTTCCAGACTAAACAGTCTGGAACGACAGAAGGGGTCCGCTACCCAGCACTGGCTGGACCCACGGCGGCCTCCAGGACGAACTGGCCTCACAGAGGAGTCGATTGTGTTGAACCAAAGACCCGGACCAGCAGGGGTCGTGGCGCTCGCGGTGCTGGTGCTGCTCGTTGCCATGGCCGGCAGCGCCACCGCTAGCGCGCTGATCACCGGCAAGGACATCAAGGACGGGACCGTGACCGGCAAGGACCTCCGGAACGCATCGGTGACCGGGAAGGACGTCAAAGACGGATCACTGACCCAGCAGGACTTCAGCGGCTCACTCCAGGGACCGCAAGGTCCGGCCGGCCCCGAGGGTCCGGTCGGACCGCAGGGGCCGCAGGGCACCCCAGGGGTCAGTGGCTACGAGCACCGGGTTGAGGGCGTCAGGATCCCTCAGCGGGCCGTCGGGCACCAGGACGCCTTCTGTCCCGCGGGCAAGTTCGCCGTCGGCGGAGGGGTGTCTTCGACGGCGCCCAGCCAGGTACGAATCGTCGAGTCAGCGCCGCAAAACGCAGGTACGGGATGGACCGCCGGGATCTACAACACCAGCGCTACTGCGGCGGTAACAGCCTACGTGTGGGCCATCTGCGTCTACTTGTCATGACGGGCCGAGCACGGAAGGAAGGGTCCATGAACCCGATCAAGCGAACACTCCGTCACGGACGCGCCGGCCTGCTGCTGTTCCTCGCGACCGCAATGGTTCTCGCCCTGGGAGCCGCCGGCACGGCGGCCGGACTTGTCACCGGCCGGAACATCCAGGACGACTCGGTCACCGGGCGCGATCTCCGCGACGCGACCGTGACCAGCGCCGACGTGCGCAACGGCTCGCTGGCTCCGCGTGACTACACCGGCGCCGTCGTCGGAGCTCCCGGGCCTCAGGGTCCGACGGGACCGGCTGGGCCAACCGGTCCCCAGGGCTCCGCGGGAGTTGTGGTGTCCAGATACGTGGTCGCCTCGACGGACCCCGTGCCCCCGAACATGGCGGGAGGGGCGGACGCGCACTGCCCGTTCGGCACCCGCGTCCTCTCGGGGGGCATCCGATTCACCGACACCGCAGCCGCAATCCTCCACAACGCCCCGTCCAGCAGCGGAGGCGTCTGGAGCGCCACATTCCTCAACGAGGGGACCAGCGAGCTGACCGGCGAGGTCTGGGCTATCTGTGCCCGCGTCTGACCGCGGGCACCGGGATCGGCGATTGGCGGACTGGTTGTCGGTCTCACCCGCGGCGGATCGTGGTCCCGCGGCCTGACCGCTGTCCGACCCGACCCCACCCGACCCCACCCGACCCCACCTGACCCTCAGTCGCCGTCGATCTCCGGCGGGGTGTCGTGCTCCGGGAGCTCCGGGCTGGTCGCAGTGACCTCGTCGACCAGGGCCTGCTTCACGAGCTTCTCGCCGAAAGGCGTCAGGTGCACGCTGCGACGGACGACTTTGGGAAACCTCACCGAGTGCATCGCTTCGAGCACGTCGGGCTGCGCCTCCAGCACCTGGTACTCCAGGTGGTCGCGAAGGGCTTCGCGGGAGAACCAGATCAGGCCGAGCCGGTAGAGGTTGTTGAGGTACGACGGCACCTGGTCGAGGTAGCGCAGGCCCGCCCGGGCACCGACCATGTTGAGGCCGGGAGCGATCAGCTGGCTGCTGAGCATGCCGATCGGCCCACCGGTGCGGATGTCCACACTCGCCTGCGGCCCGTTCTTGAGGAGCATGACGAGGATCCGCGCCTCGTCGGGTGCGAGATCATCGAGGATCCGGTCGAAAGCGGGGTGCCGGTCGTCGGTGGCCCACACGTCGCGAGACTTCTCGAGCAGCTCCTGGCCGCGCTCGCGCAGCGACGTGGGCCGAACCCCGGTCACCTCACCGCCGACGACCCGGCCGCCGTCTGTCGACGACCGGTGAGACGTGCCTGCGACCACGCCGCCGAGCTGCTCACCGGCCTTGAGGAGCGCCGTGCCGACGGGCACGCCGTCGGCGACCTGCCGGGCGATCTCACCGACCGTGCCGACCACCGAACTGACCTCGCGGATCAGCTGGACGGCCTCGTCGCGGTTGGTCGCGGCGCGGCCCACCCGCCGCCAGTTGCGCGCGGTCGTCCGCAGACCCCAGCCGGTCGTGTTGATGGCGGCCGTCGCGGCCACCCGCGCCAGACCCGGCAGGGAGTCGACCACCTGCCCGTTGCCCGCGATCGCGGGCAACGCCGAAAGTCCGTCCTGGTCGAGGTTGTCAGTCATCGTCACTAAAGTTATGCCTTCCGGTGATCACGGTGGGAAACCGGGGATCCAGCCCCAGTTGAACAGCCCCAGGTGGATGAACCCCCCGGCGGCGCCCATGATCGCGCCGTGGGCGTAAAGCATCCACTCGTCCTCCTTGATCGCCGAGCGCATCATCTCGACGAAGTCTTTCGGCGGCAGCTCCTTGGTCCGACGAGCGATCAGCACCCGGATCTTCTCCGACTGCCGCTTGCTGAAGGCCGGGTCGCGGAACGGGGTGATAGTGCGACCCACGGCCTCCATCGCGAAGGACTCGCGGATCCGGTCGAACCGCTCGGCGCCGACCACCACCTTGGCCGCTCCCCGGAGCGGCCCGGCCGCCTTGTCGATCGCCGGCCGCATCGCGGTGGCGATCATCTGCCGGGTCCGGTCACCGCGCGGTCCGTCCATGAGGAAGTCGCCGATCCGCTCCAGGGTGACCACGTCGTCGGCGATGATTCCCGCGTAGACCTCCGCGCACTCGTCCTGTCGGCGCAGGAACAGACCCTGCACCTTGATGCCGAGGATCCGCCGCGGCTCCGGCGGCTCGAAGATCAGCCACATGCCGAGCGCGTTGGTCGTCCAACCGACGATCACACCGAGGAGCGGCAGCAGCCACCAGATGTGCCAGGTCTGGTCGACGACCGCGACCGGGATGCCCAGCAGGAAACCGAAGATGAACCCGAACAGCACCATCAGGTTGAGCTCTCGCTGACCGACGTCGCGGAAGACCCGGACCACCAGGTCCGGGTTCTTGCGGAAGTGGTCGATGACCATGATCTTCGGGTCGAGCAGCTGGTTGATGTGCACGCCGATCTCGTCGGTGATCGTCGTGACGACGCCGGGCAGCTGGGCTTGGACCCGTGAGATGACACCCTGCTTCAACGCCGGGGGCAGGTCGCGCCAGAGCCTCGGGTGCTCGCGCATCATGATGTCGTCGACCATCTGCGGGAGGTCGGGCTCGAACACCTTGACGATGTGCGCCGCGATCTCCTCGGGCTCGAGCTGGGCGTAGAACTCGGCCGGGGTGCCGAGCTTTGCGATCACCTTGTCGACCGCGATGCTGCCCATCTTCGCCGCCCGCGCGGGGACGATGCCCTGCCAGCCGATCCGGCCGAAGGGGATGCCCGGCACCTCCTGGAGCTTGCGCGGGATCACCGTCGCGACCTCACGCAGCCCCGGGACCTTGACGCCGTAGAACTTGACCGGGCTGAAGAGCATCCAGAGGCCGGACCAGTTGATCAGCCAGCCGATGATGCCGGTGAAGAACGGGATCGAGATGAACGCGAACCAGTCGACGCCGTGGGTGCCGGTGAGCTCACCGCTGGCCCAGTCCTCGAACCATTGCAGTACCGCGTCCACCCATGCACCCCTGTCCGCCGCGCGAGCCGCCGCACGGGCCGCCGCGTGTGGCCCGAACGTTCACCGAGTGCCCTGAGGGTAGTGCCTGCTCCACGGCCCGGCACCCGCATCCGCGCTACGGACTGTCGCAGATAACTCGGGTCCCGCGGCGGTTCGACCAGAACCCCCGGAGACGCAACCGGAGACACAGGGGTGGGACGCCGGTCGAACGGCAGTGGCGGTTCCGGGGAAGGTCGTGATGAGATCGCCCGTGACCACGATGTCCTCGGCCTGCCGACGGCGGCAGAGGTGGAGGACCAGGGTGAACCGGATCGCGATGCCGACCCTGCCGTTGCTCCTCTCCGGCTGCGGCGCCGCGACTACCGCAGGGTCGGCTCCGACCGGCGACGACGCACCGACGACCCCGGCTGCCCTGGCCGCCATCGCGAGCCAGTACGTCGGCGAGCCGGACCGCGCGAGCGAGGGATCGAACTGGGGTTCTGCCTTCCGCGGGTCTCCGCTCCAGGCCGAGCTGCGCTACCGCACCACCGGCGAGTACGACGGCGATGCCGTCCAGGTCGTCGTCGGACGACTCCAGGAGCCCATCGCCACCTGCGCGGATCTCTCCGGACGCGTGAGCGGTTGTGTGGACATCGAGGACGGCGTGTGGGCCTGGCAGGAGGAAGCACCGGAGGAGGACCCGGGGGTTGTCTTCGTCGTGCAGCACAAGGAGAAGGTCACGGCGCTCGTGGCCTACTACGGCCCGGTGATCACCGGCGATCCCCGCAACCAGGACCTGCCGATCGAGGTGGAGACGCTGGTCGACCTTGCCGCCGACGAGCGCGTCGACGCGACGACGAGCACGGGCGCCGTGGACGACGGCGGCACGGCGTCGTACTGGCAGGACTGAGGACCCCGGGCGAGCGCCGGCGATCGGTCAGTGGTGCCGGCGCCAGACGACGATCGACTGCGGCGTGGTCGGCGTTGGTATGGCGGGCAGGTTGCTGCCGGGCGCGGGCCGCGCGGCGAGTGCGTGGCGGAGCGCTTCGTGGGCCGCGTCCAGCTCGGCGAGGAGCTCGTCGCGCTGGGCTCGCAGGGTGGCGACGGCGGACTCGAGCTCGAGGATCCGGCGTACGCCCTCGATGCCGATGCCGGAGCCGGTCAGCTCGGCGATGACCCGCAGGTGCTCGATGTCGCGGTAGGAGTAGCGCCGCCCGCCGCCGGGGGTGCGGCCTGGCCTGATCAGGCCCATCCGCTCGTAGGTGCGCAGCGTCTGCGGGTGCAGCCCGCTGAGCTCGGCCGCGACACTGATCACGAACACCGCCGCCTCGGGAGGCGGGGGCTCAGCGCCGTACGGCTGTCGCGTGGGCACGGTTACCCCTCAGCCCGTTCGAAGAGGCCGGCCCGCAGCTTGGTGTCGGCGGTGGCGGCGGCGTAGGCCTCCAGCGCCTCCCGAGCGTCGTCTGTGAGGTGCCCGGGCACCTGGACCTCGACCGTCGCGAGCAGGTCGCCACGGGTGCCGTCGGCCCGGGGCGCGCCCTTGCCGCGCACCCGGAAGGTGCGCCCGCTGGGGGTCCCGGGCGGGATCTTGACCGTGACCGGGGGTCCGCCGAGGGTCGGCACCTTCACCACAGCTCCGAGGGCAGCCTCGGTGAAGGAGATGGGTACGTCGATCGTCAGGTGCTCGCCCTTGCGACCGAACACCCGGTCGGGGCTGACCTTGATCGTGACGAAGAGGTCACCGGCCGGCCCGCCCCGCTCGCCCGGAGCGCCCTTGCCGCGCAGCCGGATCCGCTGGCCGTCCTTGACCCCGGCCGGCACCTTCGCCTGGATGGTGCGCATCGACCTGCCCTGACCGCTTCCGTGACACGACGGGCAGCCCTCCTCGTAGACCAGCTGCCGACCGCCACAGGCCGGGCAGGTCTCGTTCATCGAGAACGCTCCGCCGACCGACGCCACCACGAAGCCGGTGCCGTCACACGTCGGGCACCGGTGCGGGCTGGTGCCCGGTTTGCCACCCGTGCCCGAGCAGGTCGCACACGCCGTGTCCGCGGCGATCCGCAAAGAGACCGTGACGCCCTCGAGCGCCTCGGCGAACCCGATCGTCGTCGTGGTCTCGAGATCGGCGCCGCGGGCGGGCCGCGGCTGCGGCCGCCGGGCCCCGGCCCCGAAGCCGAGGAAGTCGCCGAACAGGTCTCCGAAGCCCGCGCCACCGCCGCCGGCTCCACCGGCCCGGTCGCGCAGCAGATCTTCCAGGTTGACGGTGCCGGAGTAGCCGCTGCCGCCCGCAGGGAACCCGCCCGAGGCGAACAGGTGGCGGGCCTGGTCGTACTTCTTGCGCTTGTCAGGGTCGCCGATGACGTCATAGGCCTCGGCGACCTGCTTGAACTTCTCGTGCTTGGCTGTGTCGTCGGGGTGGGAGTCGGGATGGTTGGCGCGCGCGAGCTTGCGATAGGCCTTCTTGATCTCGTCGGGCGTCGCGGCCTTGCTCACGCCCAGCACGGCGTAGAAGTCCTTGGTCGCCCAGTCGGACCGGATGCCGCCATCACTGCCGCCATCACTCATCGCACACCTCCTTCACCCTCGATCCAGGGTCAGTCGTCGACCGGGTCGACCACCAGCACCTGGGCGGCGCGCACGACCCGGTCCCCGAACTTGTAGCCCGCCTTGGCAACCACCTTGCACGTCGTCACCTCGACCTCCGGATCCGTGCCGATGTGCGACAGCGCCTCGTGGATGGTCGGGTCGAACGGGTCGCCGACGGCGCCGAACTTCACCAGCCCCAGGCCGGTGATGATCCGCTCGAGCTGCTCGGCCACGGCCTTGAAACCGCCCTCGAGCGGCTCGTGGTCCCGGGCCCGGTCGATGGTGTCGAGCACGTCGATGATCGGGGTGAGGGCGGCGTACGTCGCGTTCTCGCGCACCAGGTCCCGGTCCCGGTCGACGCGGCGCTTGTAGTTGACGTACTCCGCCTGGAGCCGCTGGAGGTCGAGCGTGCGCTCCTCCAGCGCGATCTTGGTCACCGTGAGCTCGTCGGCCTCGGCGCCGGGCTCCACCTCGGGCTCCACCTCGACGTCGGGCTCGGGCTCGGGCTCCTGCTCCTGCTCCTGCTCGGGCTCGAGGTCCGGCTCGACGTCAGCGGACCCCACCGGGGAGGCCCCGGCGTCGGCCGGGACCTCCTCAGCGGCGTCGTCGGGCGTGGTGTCGCCGTCGGTCACTTGGCGTCGTCCTCGGCATCCGACGCCTCCGACGCATCGGACGGCGGAGCCTCCTCGTCCACGATCTCCGCCTCGACCACGTCGTCGTCGGCCTCGCCCGTCGCGCCGGTGCTGCCACCGGCCGCGGCAGCGTCCGCCTCGGCCGCGGCGTACATGGCCGCGCCCATCTTCTGGCTGGACTCGCCGAGCTTGGCGATCGCGGCGTTGAGCTCATCGACCGTGCTGTCGGCGTTCTCGAGGACCTTCTTCAGCTCCTCGAGATCAGCGGTGACCTCGGTCTTGACGTCGTCCGGGATCTTGTCTCCGTTGTCGGCCAGGAACTTCTCGGTCGTGTAGACGAGCTGGTCACCCTGGTTGCGGACCTCGACCGCGGCCCGACGCTGGGCGTCCTCCTCGGCGTACTGCTCGGCGTCGCGGACCATCCGGTCGATCTCGTCCTTCGACAGGGCACTGCCGCCGGAGATGGTCATCGACTGCTCGCGACCCGAGGCCTGGTCCTTGGCGGACACGTGCACGATGCCGTTGGCGTCGATGTCGAAGGTGACCTCGATCTTCGGCACTCCGCGCGGCGCCGGCGGGAGCCCGGTCAGCTCGAAGTTGCCCAGCGGCTGGTTCTGCGCCCACATCTGACGCTCGCCCTGCGCGACCTTGATCTCCACCGACGGCTGGTTGTCGTCGGCGGTCGTGAAGATCTCGCTGCGCTTGGTCGGGATCGTGGTGTTGCGCTCGATGAGGGTGGTCATCACGCCGCCCTTGGTCTCGATGCCGAGGCTGAGCGGGGTGACGTCGAGCAGCAGCACGTCCTTGACCTCACCGGCGAGCACGCCGGCCTGGAGCGCGGCGCCGACGGCGACCACCTCATCGGGGTTGACGCCCTTGTTGGGCTCCTTGCCGCCGAGCAGGTCCTTGACGACCTCGGTCACGGCCGGCATCCGCGTGGACCCGCCGACGAGCACGACGTGGTCGATCGAGGCCACCGGCACACCAGCGTCCTTGAGGACCGACTGGAACGGCTTCTTCGTGCGGTCCAGCAGGTCGGCGGTCAGCTTCTGGAACTCCGCGCGGGTGAGTCGCTCCTCGAAGTGCAGCGGACCGTTCTCCCCGTGGGTGATGTAGGGCAGGTGGACCGTGGTCTCGCTCGAGGACGACAGCTCGATCTTTGCCTTCTCGGCGGCCTCCTGGAGGCGCTGCGCGGCGATCTTGTCGGCGGCGAGGTCGACGCCGTTGTTGTCCTTGAACTTCTTGACCATCCACTCGACGACCCGGTTGTCCCAGTCGTCACCGCCGAGGTGGTTGTCACCGCTGGTGGCCTTCACCTCGACGACGCCCTCGCCGATCTCCAGCAGGGACACGTCGAACGTGCCGCCACCGAGGTCGAACACGAGGATGGTCTGGTCCTCGCCCTTGTCGAGGCCGTAGGCCAGCGCCGCTGCCGTCGGCTCGTTGACGATCCGCTGCACCTTGAGGCCGGCGATCTCCCCGGCCTCCTTGGTGGCCTGGCGCTGCGCGTCGGAGAAGTACGCCGGCACCGTGATGACCGCTTCGACGACGGTCTCGCCGAGGTAGGCCTCCGCGTCGCGCTTGAGCTTTTGCAGGATGAAGGCGCTGATCTGCTGCGGGGTGAACGACTTGCCGTCGATCTCCGTGGACCACGACTCGCCCATGTGCCGCTTCACCGAGCGGATGGTGCGGTCCACGTTGGTGACGGCCTGCCGCTTGGCGACCTCTCCGACCAGGACCTCGCCGTTCTTGGCGAACGCGACCACGGACGGCGTGGTGCGCGCCCCCTCGGCGTTGGGGATGACGCTGGGCTCGCCGCCCTCCAGGACGGAGACGACGCTGTTCGTCGTACCCAGATCGATGCCGACAGCACGTGCCATGGTGTTGCTCCTCCGTTGCTCTGGATCAGATGTCCAGCAAGTTAGTTGAGTCGAGTTGGCTCAAGTCTGACACAGGGTGCAACGGTCACCGCGCCGGGGTTGTTCCCGACCCGCCCGGAAGGCTTGCAGGCCGCCGTGACCGGGGTGGTCAGGGACGCGCGCGGGCGCGCTCGGGTCAGCCGACGGTGACGGTGATCGGGTTGGAGGCGTCGCCGGTGGCGCTGTCGACGACGCGAAACCTGTTGACGCCGATCTGCGCGGACTGGACGTAGGTGGAGAAGGTCTCGTTGCTCACCGACAGGGTCGCGTTGAAGTCGACCCACTGACCGCCCTCGAAACGCTGGACCTGGAGGATCGCACCCTCGCCGCCGGGATAGACGCCGCTGAGGTCGATCCGTTCGAAGTTGCCGACCGCCGTCTGCCCGGCTTGTAGCGTGATCGCCTTGTCGGGCTTGGGCTTCTTGGTCTCGGTGGTCGCCGGGTCGTCGACCCCGGTCTCCTCCGTCGCCGACCCCTCGGTGTTGAGGGTGACCTGAGGACCGTCGACGCCCGTCCGGGAGGGCCGCGGGATGACCGCGGACTCCTTCTCGCTGGCACCGCTGGAACCGGAGGAGTCACCGCCGATGCCGAGGACCCGGGTGCCGACGAGCGCGACGCCGCCCAGCACCAGGCCCACCACCAGCGAGACAGCGATCAGCGCGACAAGGCCGGTGAGGACCGGGTTGTCGGGCTTCTCCTGCTCGTCGTCCACCGCGCCATTGTCACGGACCGGTCCAACCGGGTCCAAAACTCGGCCTCCCGTCTCAGAACCCGCGCGTCCACACCACCTGTTCGTGCAGACGCCGTGACCGCCAACCGTCCTCGGTGCGAGTGAACGTGTGGTGGTAGAGGCCACCGACCTCGACCAGGCGTTCTGCATCGGCGCCGGCGTCCGGCCTGCCATCGGCGATGAGCATCGGGTTGTGGAAGTACGCCGTCACCCGTGCCTCGTTACGCGGGTTCCCGAAGGCGATCGAGACCTGGCCGAGCGTGTGCATCCGCCTGGTCGAGAAGGCCGGAAGGTTCTCCGCGAGCCACGGCTTGACCTCGGCGAAGCCGCCGACGGTGCCACCGCTCTCGCTGTAGTCGATCTGCGCGTCGGGGGTGAAGACCGTGTCGAGCCGGTCGAACTCCCCGGTGTCGATGGCGATCGTGTAGCGGATCAGCGCGTCGTTGATCTCGGCGCGGTCGCTCAGCTCGGCGAGGTCCATGACCCCACCCTCTCAGCGCACCGGATCGAGGATCACCACCGGGATCTCCCGGTCGGTCCAGGTCTGGTAGCTCGCGAAGTCGGCGTAGAGGTCGACCAGGCGCGGCCAGAGCACGGCGCGCTCCTCCGGCTCCGCCTCCCGGGCGGTGACCTGACGATGCCGCTCACCGGGAAGGCTGACCGTCGTCCTTGGAGTCGCCATCAGGTTGTGGAACCACTGCGGGTTCTTCGGCAGCCCGCCCTGAGAGGCGACGACCACCAGCCGCGGACCGTCGGCCAGGAACAGCAGTGGGGTCGTGAAGCTCTTGCCACTCTTGCGCCCGACGTGGTCCAGCAGCAGCGTGGGGACGGGTTTCTTCCAGCCCGCCCCGATCCGCCACTTCGAGCCGATCCGGCCGTTCGTCAGCCGGTAGACCGGCACGTGCAGACGGGCGCCGTACTTGATGATCTTGCCGACGACCGGCTTGTCGAGGCCGTCGGGCCTCGGCTTGGGTTCTGGCACGGGAGGGGCGCTGCCTTTCGGTCACGGAGGCTCGCGACGGACGAGCGAGCGACTCGAAGTGTAGAACACGTTCTAGGGCAGGCCGTTTAGTAAAATATTCTCGAGAGGTCCGAGACCTCTTGCGGAGACGTCCGGGTAAAGAGTCGACTTTGCATTACCGTTTCCGGCACCACTTCACAGCATGGGGATCCCGATGGCGACTGTCCGGGCGTCGCGACGCCTTCACCTTTCCGTGGCGGCCGCGACCGCCGTCGCGGGCCTAGCTGTCTACGGCGCGCCCGCATCGGCCGAGGGCGAGACCTGCAACGGCCTCGCTGCCACCATCGTCGGCGCCGGCACCATCGCCGGCACCCCGGGCGATGACGTCATCGTCGGCTCCAGCGGGAACGACGTGATCCGCGGCGAGGCGGGCAACGACACCATCTGCGCCGGCGCCGGCGCCGACATCGTGTTCGACGGGGACGGCAGGGACCGGGTCTACCTCGAAGACGGAGAGGACGCTTTTGTCGCCTACGCCTTCAAGGACCCCCTGGACGTCTTCGACGGCGGCCCGGGCACCGACACCGCCGCCTACTGGAACCGCACGACCGGCGTGCGGCTGAGCCTCAACGCCGGTTCCGACGACGGCGAGCAGGCAGAGTTCGACCGGCTGATCGCCATGGAGAACGCTATCGGCGGGAGCGGCAACGACACCCTCGTCGGGTCCAACGGCGACAACTTCCTCAGCGGGGGACCCGGCAACGACACGATCAGGGACCTCTCGGGTGCCGACACCGTCGACGGCGGCGCGGGCAACGACGAGGTGTCCCAGGACGCCACCAAGGACGTGGGCGACTACATTGACGGCAGCAGCGGCGTCGACACGATCAGCTACGCCGCCCGGCCCGCCACGGCTACCGGTGGCGTGGTCATCGACATCGACAGCACCAACGGGACCAGCGGCGAGCCCGACGAGGCGGACTCCCTGCTCAGGTTCGAGAACGCCGTCGGTGGTGCCGCTCCGGACACGATCATCGGCACGGACGGCCCCAACGTGATCACGGCACGCGACGGCGCCAACGTTGTCTACGGCCTCGACGGCGCCGACACGATCACCACGGGGAACGGCATCGACCTGGTCGATGACGGCCCCGGGTCGGACCGGGTGTCGACCGGCGGCGAGTGCGACCGGGTCCTCCAGATCGACGTCAGCACCGACGACATCCAGGCCGGTAGCGGGACCTGCGACGTCATCGACTACAGCGCGCGGACGACCAGCGTCACCGTCAACATCAGGATCCCGAACCCCATCAACGGCGCCGGCGGCGAGGGTGACGCGCTCCGCGGGTTCGAGAACGCAACGGGCGGCTCGGGCGACGACGCCATCGCGGGCACCGGCGGGCCCAACCTCCTCATCGGTGGCGGCGGGGCCGACTCCGTGGCCGGCATGGACGGCAACGACACGATCGACGTCCGCGACGGCGTCGGTGGCAACGACACCGCGGACGGCGGTTCCGGCCGCGACATCGGCCTGATCGACGCCGGTGACAAGGCGACGTCAATCGAGCAGCTGACGGTCTTCTGACACATCTGGCACAAATCTAGAACACGTTCTAGTCTTGGGCCATGCGCTTCTCCTTCGCCGAGGGCATGACCCGGGCTGACTACTACGCTCCGCTGGCCCAGGCCTGCGAGACGGCGGGCTACACGTCGATGACGATCGCGGACAGCCTGATCTACCCGCAGGAGTCGGACTCGAAGTACCCCTACACCGACACCGGCGACCGCGAGTTCCTGCTCGGCAAGGAGTTCATCGAGACCTTCATCCTGTGTGCCCACCTGTTCGCAGTGACCTCGACCCTGCGGCTGACGCCGTTCGTGCTCAAGCTGCCCGTCCGGCCGCCGGTGCTGGTGGCCAAGCAGGCCTCCTCGCTCGCCTTCCTGTCCGGCAACCGGCTCGGTCTCGGCGTCGGCCTGTCCCCGTGGCCGGAGGACTTCGCGGCCATGGGCGTGCCGTGGGAGAAGCGCGGCAAGCGGATGGACGAGTGCATGGACATCCTCCGCGGCCTCACCCAGCCGGGGTCGGAGCCGACGTTCTTCGGCTACGACGGCGAGTTCTACGACATCGAACCGCTCCAGCAGTGCCCGGCCCCGACGGAGAGGATCCCGCTCCTGGTCGGCGGTCACTCCGACGCCGCCCTGCGGCGCGCCGTACGCAGGGGCGACGGGTGGATGCACGCCGGCGGTGACGGCGAGGAGCTCGACCGGCTGCTGCTGCGGCTGGCCGAGATCCGGAAGGAGGAGGGCGACAACCGCGACTCCTCGGAGTTCGAGGTGCACGTCATCTCCTACGACGCCTACACCACCGACGGCGTCCGGCGACTCGAGGACAAGGGGGTCACCGACTGCATCGTCGGGTTCCGGATCCCCTACGTCGAGGGTCCCGACACCGAGCCGCTGGAGACCAAGGTCAAGCACCTCGAGCAGTACGCGGAGAACGTCATCGCCAAGGTGAACCGATGAGCCACCGATGAGCCACGCGTACGGGTTCACCAAGGTCCTGGCCGACGCGATCGCCGAGGCGGAGGAGCTGATCGCCAACGCGCCGTTCATCAAGTCCGAGGCCGACCGGCTCGAGGGCTACGACTACCTCAGCGGCCGGATCCGGATGGCGCTCCAGACCGCGTTCGACTACGACCTGGACCAGCCGCTCTTCGTCAACCCGACCCACCAGTTCGCCCGCCAGGGCCTGGACAACCCGGACGCGGTGTACTTCAACGCCTACCTGCGCGAAGGTGTCGAGTACGTCGTCCGCGGCCGCCGGGGCACCTCGGCCGACCTGTCGTTCCAGGTCATGGGCGGCGCCTACACCGCGACCTCGGCGGCGACCAGCCTGATGGCGTTCGACGACCGCGAGCTCGCCATCGCCGAGGACGGGACGTTCGAGTTTCGCTACGTCGCCGAGCCGGGGGCGAAGACGATGATCGTGCGCGAGGTGTTCAACGACTGGGAGCACGAGGAGCGCGGGACGCTCACGATCGAGCGCCCGGACACGCGGGGCAGGCCGCGCAAGGCGCTGACCCGCGACCTGCTTCAGAAGCAGTACGACGTCGCCGCGCGATCGCTCGTCGGGTCCATCCAGACCTGGTTCGCCTTCCCCCAGTTCTTCCAGTACAAGGAGCCGGTCAACACGCTGACCGTGCCCCAGTCGACGCCCGGCGGGCTGGCCTCGCAGTTCTCCTCGATCGGCCACTACGCGCTGGCCGAGGACGAGGCGATGATCGTGTCGGTGCCGCGGTGCGACGACTGCACCTACCAGGCGATCCAGATCGGATCGGACTGGTATGCCTCCACCGACTACGAGACACACCAGACGTCGCTGACCAAGGCACAGGCCTTCACCGACGACGAGGGCGTGATGCGGTTCGTGATCTCAGAGCGGCCGCCGCTCGGTGGCGCGCCGATCGCGAACTGGCTGGAGACCACCGGCCACCGGACCGGCCCGATCATGCTGCGCTGGCAGCGGCTGGAACGCGACCTCACCGAGGCCGACGGCCCGACCGTCCAGGTCGTCAAGGCGTCCGACGTACGAACGCTGCTGCCGCAGCTGCTGCCGTTGACCGACGAGGAGTACGCCGCGCGGATCGCCGCCCGGCAGCGGGCCGTGGCGCGCAGGATGATCAGCTGACCCCGCCCGGCGCGTCGTACTCTCCGAGTCATGACTGAACGCATCGCCCTCGACCTGCCGGATGGTCGGGTCCTCGACGTCCAGGTGAGCGGCCCCGCTGACGGCACCCTGCTGGTCTGGCACCACGGCACCCCCGGCTGCAGCTATCAGAGCGAGCTGAAGCAACGCGCGCTCCACAGTCGCGGGGTGCGCTTCGCCAGCTACTCCCGTGCCGGCGCCGCCGGCTCGACCCGCAACCCTGGGCGATCGGTCGCCGACGTCGCCGCGGACATGGCAGCGATCGCCGACCACCTCGGCGCCGACACGTTCCTCACCGGCGGCCAGTCCGGCGGTGGCCCGCACGCGCTCGCCACCGGCGCCGGCCTGCCCGACCGGGTGCTCGCCGTGCTCGCTGTCTGCTCGGTCAAGCCGTACGTCGGACAGCCCGACTTCCTCGACGGCATGGGCGCCGACAACGTCGAGGAGTTCGCGCTTGCCCTCCGCGGCGAGGAGGCGCTGCTGCCGTTCGTCAACGAGCATCGGGTGGGCATCCTGGAAGGGAGCGCCGAGAGCGTGATCCGTGCCCTCGACACCCTGCTCCCCGACGTCGACCGGGCCGTCCTCAGCGGCGAGCTGGGCGAGGACCTCATCCGCAACCTCCAGGGCGGGGTGCAGGAGGTCTACGGCTGGATCGACGACGACCTCGCGTTCACCCGGGACTGGGGATTCGCGCTCGACGACATCCGGGTGCCGACGTACCTCTGGCAGGGCAGCGCCGACCTCATGGTGCCGTTCCACCACGGGGAGTGGCTCGCCGAGAACATCCCCGGCGTCGTACCCCACCTCGAGCCCGGCGAGGGTCATCTCTCGATCCAGGTCACCCACTTCGAGACCATGATCGAGGAGGTGCTGGCCCCGTTGTCGCGCTGAGACGCGGTCGGAGGTGCTTAAGCCTGCTCCGCGCTCCCAGATAGTGGGAGCGGAGCGCAGGCCAGTGCCGCAGTTCCGCGGGCGCCGCGTGGGTCCGCGCGTCAGATCCACGCGACGAGCGGGAACCGGGGTTCGGGGCTAGGTTCGGGAGATGACGAATGCTCAACGGGTGCGGGACTACTGGCGTCGGGTGTGGAGCGAGGGCGACGTCGCCCACGCGCGCGACTTCTTCGCACCGCATTACCGCGAGAACGACCGTGATCGAACCCCGGATGGCCACGCCAGGGGGGCGACGGCGTTCCGGGACTACTTCCCGGACTTCCGGGCCGAGGTCGTCGGCCTGATGGACTTCGGCGCAGTCGTGGTGAGCCGGGTGGTGTTCCGCGGGACGTACGCCGGTGGGTGGGCGGGCGTGGGCAGCGCGGGCGCGACGGTCGAGGTGAGCGGCATCGACGTCTTCCAGTTCAAGGATGATCTGGTCTTCGAGCACTGGCACGAGGCCGACCACGAGATGATGTGGGAGCAGCTGGGGGTCAACCTCCCGCCGGGCTAGGTGTGATGTCCAGCTAGGTCGACCGGCAGTGCGCACCATCGGCCCGAACGCCCGGTGGCGCAAAACTGGAACACGTTCTAGTCTGCTCGGGTGATCCCCCTCCTCGAAGACAAGGTCATCGTTCTCTCCGGTGTCGGACCCGGCCTGGGGCGCGCGCTCGGCGAGCAGGCTGCGCTGATGGGCGCGGACCTGGTGCTCGTCAGCCGCACCGAGCGACGGCTCGAGAAGATGGCGGCGGTGGTGCGCGAGCACGGCCGGCGGGCGCTCGTCGTACCCACCGACATCACCGACGAGGACTCGCGCAAGCGCCTGGTCGACGCGGCGCTCGCCGAGTTCGGGAAGGTCGACTGCCTCATCAACAACGCTTTCGGCATCCCGCCGATGGACCCGATCTCCACCCTCGAGCTCGACGGGCTGCGGGCAGCGCAGGAGACCAACGTCTTCGCGCCACTGCGGCTCTCCTCGCTCTTCGCCGACTCCCTTGCGGCGAGCAAGGGGTCGATCATCATGCTCAACTCGTGCGTGGTCTACAGCAGCCAGCCGGAGTACTCCGGCTACAAGCTGTCCAAGGGCACCCTCGCCCACCTCGCGTCGTCGCTCGCGACCGAGCTGGGCCCGCGCGGGATCCGGGTCAACAGCATCGCGCCGTCCTATATCTACGAGGACGTCAACAAGGCCTACTTCGACTGGATGGCCCAGGAGAGCGGCCGCACCCACGCGGAGGTGTACGCCGAGAAGGCCGAGCCCACCGACCTCAAGCGGCTCGCCACCCCGGACGAGGTGGCCAACGCCGCGCTGTTCCTCGCCAGCGACCTGGCCTCGGCCATCACCGGCGTGATGCTCAACGTCGACTGCGGCGAGTTCCATGACAACTGACGTCTCGGCGGGCGGGGCCGAAGCACCGCGGCAACGCCCCGACGTCGGTTCGTACGACGACATCGCGGCGGCCGCCGTCCGCACGACCGGGCTCACCGACTTCGGGGGCACCGCGCACGAGGAAGGGCTGCGGCTGCTGGTCGAGGACCTGGCCTCCCCGGAGGCCGGACTCACCCCGATCGGGAACTACTTCCACCGCGGACAGGTGAAGAGCGCGCTGGTGGGGAGGTTGATGACCGAGGCCAGGTTCGCGGAGTTCCCCGAGCATGCCGACGTGGCGATCGAGCGCCCGATCTTCGTCGTCGGACTCCCCCGGACCGGCACCACGGCGCTGCACCGGCTCCTGTGCGCCGACCCCGGCCACCAGGGGCTCGAGCTGTGGCTGACGGA
This sequence comes from uncultured Actinomycetota bacterium, assembly GCA_963756795.1. Taxonomy (GTDB): domain Bacteria; phylum Actinomycetota; class Actinomycetes; order Propionibacteriales; family Nocardioidaceae; genus Nocardioides. The sequence goes on from CAVWPK010000012.1 coordinate 702,565, forward strand.
GTTCCCGCAGCCGCGGCCGGCGCGGGAGACCTGGGAGGACGACCCGATCTTCAGCGCCATGCAGGATGCGTTCCAGCAGCACCACGTGACGAACCCCGAGTTCATGGGCATCCACTACATGGACGCCACCTCGCCGGAGGAGTGCTGGCGGCTGCTCCGTCAGACCGGGAAGTCGATCTCCTACGAGTCGCTGGCCAACGTGCCGCGCTACTCGGCGTGGCTCGCCGCCCAGGACTGGACCGACGCCTACGAACGCCACCGCAAGAACCTCCAGCTGATCGGCCTGCACGACCATGAGCTGCGCTGGGTGCTCAAGAACCCTTCGCACCTGGTCGCGCTGGACGCGCTGATGAAGGTCTACCCCGACGCGCTGATCGTGTGCACCCGCCGCGACCCGGTCACCTCGATCGCGTCGGCCTGCTCGCTGTCGGCCGAGGCGACGGCCGGCACCTCGACGACGTTCGTCGGCAGCACGATCGGGCGCACCCAGTTGGCCATGCTCGAGCGGTCGTGGCAGTCGTTCACCACAGCCCGGCAGCGGTACGACGCCGCCCAGTTCGTCGACGTCGACTACCGGGAGTTCGTGACTGATCCTGTCGGCACCGTCGCCGGCATCTACCGCGCCTTCGGCATCACCTGGACCGACGCGGCCCGGGCCGAGGTCGCCCGGATCGATGCCGAGTCACGCACCGGGCAGGCCCGTCCGTCGCACCGCTACGACCTCGCCGACTACGGTCTCACCGACGAGCGGGTGCGGGCGGCGTTCGCCGGCTGAGCGGCGCACCGGTCCGTCGGACGACCGGTTGTCCACAGCCGGCTCGGGGCCTGGTTTCGCGCTGCTCCCCCGCGGCGCAGGCTCCCCGCATGATCAACAACGATGTCACCCTGACCGTCCCGCGGACCTGGCACCCGCGCCGCAACGTGCGGCACGGCATCGTGCTGACGGCCCGGCCGCCCACCGTCCCGGCCGGAGGTGTCAGCCCGGAGATCGTCCTCCGGTGCGCTCCTGTCGACGCCGAGCTGGCGACGTGGCGCGGCCAGGCGCTCCTCGACCTCCGCGGACAGCTGGTCGACTTCGCTCTGGAGGACGCCGACGACTACGACCTCGGCGACCACCGCGTCGCCTACAGCCGGTTCGCCCACCGGCTCGGCGCCGCCGACGTGCTCTGCGACCAGTGGGCGTGGCTGGTCGCCGGTCTCGGCGTCACCCTCACCTGCACCGTCGCCCGCGAGGACTACCTGACCTACTGCGACCTGTTCGAGGACGTCGCGGCGACCGTCGAGATCGTCCCCCGGGACGGCTGAGCGCCGTCGGCTCAACCCCGCCGGGTGACCCGGATCCGGGCGCCCTTGCGGGGCACGCTGGTGATGTTGCGGACCCGCGGTTCGTCGTCCTCGACCGAGGCGACGTCGTAGCGACTGAGCACGTGGCGGAGCACCTCGCCGCCCTCCATCAGCGAGAAGCCGGCACCGATGCAGCGGCGGACGCCGCCACCGAACGGGATCCACACGTGCAACGAGGGGGCCTCGGCCCCGGACAGCTCCGGCAGGAAGCGCTCGGGGCGGAAGTCGTCGGGATCGGCGAAGTTCTGCTCCTGCTGGTGGCTCATCAGGATCGACGGCCCGACCGTGGCGCCGGCCGGGAGGTCGAGGCCACCGACGCGGGAGGGCTGCTGCAGCGTGCGCACCACCATCGGGATGATCGGGTGCAGCCGCATCGACTCCTTGAGCACCGCCTCCAGCCAGGCCGTCCCGTCGGCATCGCCGGCATCGGCGGCGGACTGGCTGCGAGCGAGCAGCTCCGGGTCCCGGCCGAGCTCGTACAGCGCCCACGACAGCGCACTCGCGGTCGTCTCGTGGCCGGCGAGCAGGAGCGTGACCAGCTGGTCGCGTAGCTCGGTGTCGCCGAGCCGGTCGGTGTCGTCACCGGCCGTCATCAGCCGGGACAGCACGTCCTTGCGGCCTTCGACGTCCTTCTCCGCGCGACGCTCGGCGATCTCGGCGTAGATCCGGCGGTCGAGCTCGACCTGGTTGTCGACCGTACGACGCCAGGGACCGAAGCGCTGCAGCCACGGGTAGGCCCAGCCGAGGAGGATGGCCGGCTTGATGTCGACCGTTGCCGTCACCCGCGGGCGGAGCTCGGCCAGCCGGTGCTCGTCGGTGACGCCGAAGACCACACGCAGGATCACCTCGAGCGTCAGGGAGTTCATCCGGTCGAGCGAAGCGAACTCCTCGCCGTCGCCCCAGCGGTCGACCTCCGCAGCGGCGACCTCCGCGACCATCGACCGGTAGCCGCGCAGCGCGTGCCCCAGGAAGGCCGGCATCAGCAGCTTGCGGGCCCGGTGGTGGTCGGCGTCGTCCTGGAGCAGCAGCGAGTGCCTACCCATGATCGGGCCGAGCACAGCGTTGCCCTTGCCGGCGTGGAACACCGCCGGATCGCCGGCGAAGATCTCCTTGGTGACCTCCGGGGTCGTGAACAGCACCAGCGGACGCCCACCGGGGATCAGCCGGACCGTGAACACCTCGCCGTACTTCTTGTGGAGGTAGGGGTGGAACTGGTGGCGGAACCTCATCAGCGCAATGGTCTGCACCAGGGCCGGCCAGCGCGGGCCGGGCGGCAGCGCGCGACGCGGGATCCGCGGCTGGTCCGGGCCACCGATCACGGAGTTGCCCTCGAAGCGCTTCATCGTCAGCGGACGGGTGTCGACCGTAGCGTCGTCAGCAAGCTCTGCAGTCACGTCACGACCGTACGCCGCCCGCGGCTGCGGCGATTCCTACCGTGGTCGGATCTTCAGTCCAGCAGCCCGTCGCGGCGGGCGATCGCAGCCGCCTCCGTGCGGCCGGCCGCACCCAGCTTGCCGAGGATGTTGGAGACGTGGACGCTGACCGTCTTGGTGCTGATGAAGAGCCGTTTGCCGATCTCGCCGTTGCTCCGTCCGTCGGCGACCAGCGTCAGGATCTCGCGCTCACGCGCGGTGAGCCGCTGCGCGCTGGTGTGGACCGTCGCGCGGACCGGCGTGCTCCCGGAGCCTCGCAGCTCGTCGAGGAGCACGACCGCACCGAGCTGCCGGGCCGCCTCGCGCGCGAGGTCCCCCTGCTCGCGGGCGGCGGCGGTGTCGCCGAGGAGTCGCAGGATCGTCGAGTACGTCGTGCGCGCCTGGGCCAGCTCGGGCACACTGCCGAACTCCGCGAACGCGTCGACGGCTGCGGCCCACGCGGACAGCAGCTGGTCGCGGTCGGGCGCGTCGACGCCGGCGACCCACCGCGCCCGCAGGTGCTCCGCGACGAGGCGGTGGGCCCAGGCTCGCCCCTCGGGTCCCCAGGCGGCCTGGCCGGACGCGAAGCGCTCGGCCACGAGCTCACCGTCTGCCCGCAGCAGGTCGGCCCGCTCGAGCAGCACCGTCCGCTCGGTCGAGCTTGCCGACGGCAGCACCCGGGTGATCGCGGCGATCGTCTGCGCCGCCAGTCGGACCCGGCCGGGGAAGTGCTCGGTCCAGATCCGGGTGAGCACGCCGACGACGTCGTCGTAGGCCGCGATCGCCGCGCCCGCGACGCCCGCGCGAGCGGCCGCCTCGATCTCGATGCCGGCCGAGAAGACCGCCACCCCACCCTCGTCCGGCCAGACCTTGCGGAGTCGCCGGAGGTCGCCGCTCACGTCCTGACCGCGGGCGGAGAGGATCGCCAGCCGGGTCGCCTCGATGATCGCCCGCGGGATCAACGGACCGCCTTCGTCGTCGGTGATCGCGACCAGCTGGAGGGCTGCGTCCCAGTCGCCCTGGGCGTAGCGCACCCAGCCGAGCTGCCATCTCGACTCGATGGAGTAGGGCGCCCAGGGCAGGCCGACCGCAGAGCCGCGGTCGACCGCCACGGCGAACCACCGCGCTGCCTCGTCCCATTCGGCCGCCTCCTGGTAGGAGCGGCCCAGCAGGAAGAGGGCACGCAGCTCGGCGTGGATCGCGCCGGCGGCGGCCGCCCGGCTGACCGCGTCCTGGAGGGCGGCACGCACGGCCTGGCTGTCGGTGCCGTCTCCACGGCGGAACCGCAGGCTGCTCAGCGTGGTGACCACCTCGGACGCCAGCACCGGCATCGCCAGCCGCTCGGCCAGAGCCAGCGCCTCGGTAGCGGAGTTCTCGGCCTCCTCGAGGCGGTGCGGCAGCCCGGACAGGACGCGGGCATGGGTGGCGAGGATCTTGGCGCGCAGCGGGCTCTCGCCGTCGGGCGCGAGCGCGAGCGCCTCGTTGACGACCTCGAGGGGGTCGAGCGTGGTCTCGACGAGACAGAGCGCCAGCGCGTAGTTGCTGAGCAGCCGCGCCCGCGCCGACGCGGGTGCGTCGGCCGGCAGCCGCTCGATGTGCTCGGCGAGCAGCGAGGCCGACCGCTGGCCGTCACCGGCCGCACTGTGGGCGTCGGCCGTCTTGACGACCACCTTGGTCACGTCGAGATCCAGGCGCTCGGCGCGGTCGGAGTCCTCGAGCAGCTCGAGCGCGTGCTCGTAGTGTCGGGCCGCCTCGCCGGGGCCGCCGACGGACACGGCTTCGTCGCCGGCCTCGATGCCGGCGGTCACTGCCCGGTCGAAGTCCATCCCGCGTCGAGCGTGACGGGCCATCTCCGCGGCGGTGCCGCGACCGTCGCCACCGGCGAGGGCGGCGACGTACTGACCGTGCAGCCGGACCCGCTCACCGGGAAGCAGGTCGTCGTAGACGGCCTCGCCGAGCAGGGCGTGGCGGAAGGTGTAGGTCTTGCTGCCGGCGACCAGGACGTTCATCTCGACGGCTTGCCGGATGCCGGCGTCGAGGTCCGGGGCGGGCAGACCGGCGGCCGCCTCCAGCAGGCTGTGGGTGACCTTGCGGCCCGCGACACTGGCGATCCGCACCACCTGGCGGGCCTCGTCGGAGAGCCGGTCGAGTCGGACGAGGAGCAGTGCGGCGAGGTCGTCGGGCACCCAGGCGCCGGCTCCGGAGGCGACCAGCTCCTCGACGAAGAAGGCGTTGCCCTCGGCCCGGCCGACGATCTCGGCCAGCTCGCGCTCGCCCAGCAGCTCGGGAGCCAGCTCGGCGATCAGCTTGCGCACTGCGTCGTCAGGCAGCGGCGAGAGAGCGAGCCGGTCGACCGACTGCAGCCGCGACCACTCGGCAACCTGGCGGCGCAGGGGGTGGCGGCGGTGGAGGTCGTCGGAGCGGTAGGACGCGACGAGCGCCACCTGGTGGGTGAAGGACCGGGTGAAGAGGAAGCCGAGCAGGTCGCGGGTCGACTGGTCGGCCCAGTGGGTGTCCTCGATGACGATGAGGAGCGGCGAGGAGGCCGCGGCGGCGTCGAGGAGCGCGTGCACGGCCTCGAAGAGCTCGCCGCGGTCGGCGCCGGGCTCTCCGTCGCCGGACGCGTCGGCGGACGTGCGGACCCTGCGCCCGGGCTGGAGCCGACCGATCGCGGGGCGCTCCGCGGAGACCTGCTCCACGACGTCGGGCAGCTCGGTGTCGAACCTCCCGAGCAGCTCGCTGAACGGCAGGTAGGGCAGGGCGCTGTCTCCGAAGTCGAGGCAGTGACCGGCGACGACCCGCCAGCCCTCTGTGTGCGCGCGGTCGCGCAGCTCCATGAGCAGACGGGTCTTGCCGACCCCGGCGTCGCCGCTGACCAGTACGACGCCCGGACGGTCGAGCCGCTGCCGGATGCCGAGCAGCTCGCACAGCTGCTCGAGCTCGGTGTCGCGCCCGACGAGGGTGCGGCTGGTGTGCGCGGCCACAGGCCCCATCATGGTGCCCAGAGCCGACAGCGGCGTGTTGATTTCAGTCTGCGTCATGGGACGGCGCGGATCGTCGGTCTCAGACCGACTTCTCCGCTGCCGCCACCCGGCGCAGCCAGGACGACCGCGAGCGGCCGCCGCGCTGCGCGGCGATGCCCTTGCGGGTGCGGTCCTTGCGGTACTCCATCTCGGACTGGATCAGGTAGGGAATCATTGCGGTGCTCCTTGATAGTGACGACATGCCAAAGGTTCGCTCCCTGAGGTAGGCCCTCACATCGGGCATCTGCCTTATTCGGTGTGACGTGGGACTCGGAGCCCGGCCTCGGGGCTACCTCAGGAGGGCTGCACGAGCCTGATTTGGAGGCGTGAGGTGGGATAGTGACCCGTGGAGTTCTCCGAGGTCGTACGCCGCCGCCGGATGGTGCGCAGCTACACCGACGAGCCGGTTGATCCGGCGGTCGTCGAGCGGGCCCTGGAGAACGCCACCCGGGCGCCGAGCGCCGGGTTCTCCCAGGGGTGGGCGTTCGTCGTACTCGACCGTCCCGAGGACGTCGGACGCTTCTGGTCCGCGTCCTCCGAGGACGCAGCCACGCCGGACCGCCGCGACCGATGGCTGGCCGGGATGATGAGGGCGCCGGTCGTGATCGTGCCCTGCAGCGTGAAGTCCGGCTACCTCGACCGCTACGCCGAGCCCGACAAGTCGGGCACCGCCTGGGCGGGCCGGGACGAGACGCACTGGTCGATGCCGTACTGGGACCTCGACACCGCGATGGCGGCGCTGTTGATCCTGCAGACGGTGACCGATGCAGGTCTCGGCGCCTGCTTCTTCGGCATCGTGCCCGACCGCGAGCGTGACGTACGGCGCGCGCTCGGCCTGCCGGACGCCGGCGATCCGCACCCGATCGGCGCGATCACCATCGGCCATCCCGCCCCGCGCGGCACCGGCGCGACGGGGTCGGTCGGCCGACGACGCCGTACTCCCTGGACCGAGGTGGCGCACCGCGGCCGCTTCGGGGCGGGCTGGGGCAGCTGATGCGTCCGAGCCGGGTCGTCACCCACCTGACGCCGGAGGAGCTCGACGCGAAGACGCCGGTGCTGCCGAGGGTCGCCACGATGCTGCGGCCCTACCGGCGCCAGATCGGGCTGGTCCTGGTCGCGGTGCTCGCGTCGGCTGCACTGACCTCGGTGGTGCCGTTCCTGGTCCGGGCGGTCTTCGACGACGCGCTGTTCCCCCTCGACGGCAGCGCGCCCGACCTCGGCCTGCTGGGGTGGCTGGTGGCCGGCATGTGCGTGATCCCGATCGTGACCGCGTTCATCGGCATCGGGCAGAACTACCTCACCTCCACCGTCGGGAACTCGGCGATGGCCGACCTCCGCGGCGACCTCTTCGAGCACCTCCAGAAGATGGAGCTGGCGTTCTTCACCGCCACCAAGACCGGAGCCATCCAGAGCCGGCTGGCCAACGACGTGGCCGGTGTCCGCACGGTGCTGACCGACACGGCGACGACGATCGTGCAGAACTCGGTGACGGTCATCGCAGCGCTGGTGGCGATGCTGGTGCTGTCCTGGCAGCTGACCATCCTCACCCTGATCCTGATGCCGCTCTTCGTGTGGCTCCAGCTGCGGGTCGGACGGCGCCGGCAGCGGTTGGCGCGGCGTACCCAGGAGTCCCTCTCGGACATGACAGCGATCACCGAGGAGGCGCTCAGCGTCTCGGGGATCCTGCTCGCCAAGGTGTTCAACCGCTCGCCCCAGGAGGTGGCGCGCTACCGCGAGGCCAACCGGCGGCAGACCCGGCTCCAGGTCGAGCAGGCGATGACCGGGCGCACCTTCTTCGCCGTCGTGCAGACCTTCTTCGCAATCACCCCGGCCCTGATCTACCTCGTCGCCGGCTGGATCATCACCGGCACGTCGGTCATCGGCACCGACCAGCTCACCGCCGGCACCCTGGTCGCGTTCACCACGTTGCAGGGCCGGCTGCAGATGCCGCTGCTGCAGCTGATGCGGGTGAGCCTGGACGTCCAGACGTCGCTGGCGCTGTTCCGCCGGATCTTCGAGTACCTCGACCTCGAGCCCGCGATCACCGAGCGCCCCGGCGCGGTGGCCCTCGACCACGACACGATGCGCGGCCGGGTCGAGCTGCGGAACCTCTGGTTCCGCTACCCCGAGCCGCGCGAGCTGTCCGGCACCGTCACCCACGACCGGTTCGGCGACAGCGGGGTGCGGATCGGGTCCGAGGAGGACCGCCAGGACCGCAGCGGCTGGGCGCTCGAGGACATCTCGCTGGTGGTCGAACCCGGCCAGCTGGCCGCGATCGTCGGGCCGTCCGGGTCGGGCAAGACCACCGCCACCTACCTGGTGCCGCGGTTCTACGACGTCACCGAGGGCGCCGTCCTCATCGACGGTCACGACGTCCGCGACCTGACCCTCTCCTCGCTCGCCGACGCGGTCGGCATGGTGACCCAGGAGCCCTACCTGTTCCACGGCACGATCCGCGACAACATCGCCTACGCGTGCCCGGGCGCGACTGCCGGGGCGATCGAGCAGGCGGCGCGCGACGCCAACATCCACGACCGGATCATGAGCTTCCCCGAGGGCTACGAGACCATCACCGGGGAGCGCGGCTACCGGCTGTCCGGCGGGGAGAAGCAACGACTCGCGATCGCCCGGGTGCTGCTCAAGGACCCGGCCATCCTGATCCTCGACGAGGCCACGTCCGCGCTCGACACCGAGACCGAGCGGCTGGTGCAGGAGGCCCTCGAGCGGGCGACCCGCTCCCGCACCACGATCGCGATCGCGCACCGGCTCTCGACGATCCAGTCCGCCGACGTGATCTTCGGGCTGGCCGACGGCCGGATCGTCGAGCGCGGCACCCACGAGGAGCTGCTGGCCGACCCCGACGGGCTCTACGCCCGGCTCTACGTGGAGCAGTTCTCGCGCCGGGGCGGCCAGCGGGCGTCGTACGACGAACGCCGCGCCGACATCTCGCTGTGACGGTCATCCGCCGTCGCCGAGATCGTCAGTGACTCGCCCCTAGCTCGATGGCCAGCACGCCGAGGACGATCAGCGCGATGCCACCCAGCATCGTCGGCGTCAGGGGTTCGCCGAACAGTGGCTTCGACAGCGAGGCGGTGAGTGCGACGCCGGCTGCTGCCCAGATGCCGTAGGCGACACCGAGGGCCATTCCCTGGTCGAGGGCGAGGGAGAGCATGCCGAAGGCGGCGATGTAGCCGGCCACGACGGCGGCGTACCAGCGGGGCCTGCCGGTCGCAGCGACCTTCAGCGAGAGGGTGGCGCCGACCTCGGAGAGGATGGCCGCGACCAGGAGCGTCCAGCTCAACGGGGGGCTCCCGGCCCCACGACAGCAGCGTTGTCCGCCGCCTGGGCTCCGAGCTCGACGACCAGGACGCCCGCGACGACCAGGGCGATGCCGATGCCCATCAGGCCGGTGAACGCCTCGTCGAACAGCAGGGTCGACATCACCGCGGTCAGCGCGACTCCGAGGGCAGCCCCAGATGCCGTAGGCGACGCCCAACGCCATGCCCCGGCGCAGGACCAGGGCCAGGGCCACGAACGAGGCGGTGTAACCGACCAGGACCACGACATAGAGGGCTGGACGGTCGAGCGCACCTTTCAGCGAGAGCGTTGCGGTGACCTCGCTCAGGATGGCGCCGGCCAGGAGCAGCCACTTGGTCATGCCGAGTGCCTCCGCTCCACGTCCGCACGCTACTGGAGCAGGGTGACGAGGCACCGGGCCCCGGCTCGTATCCTTGAGGCGGTGGACGAACCGGAGACTCAGGACGAACCGACCCGCGAGCGCGACCGGCGTGCGGCGGAGCGGGCGGCGGCTCGTGCCCGGATCGACCAGCAGCACTCGTGGGTCGACCACCAGATCCGACGGGCGATGGAGCGCGGCGAGTTCGACGACCTGCCCGGGACCGGCAAGCCGATCGAGAGCCTCGGCGCCCAGCACGACCCGGAGTGGTGGCTCAAGCAGCTGGTCGAGCGGGAGCGGATCGCCGTCCTGCCGCCGGCCCTCCAGCTCCGCAAGGACGACGCCGAGCTCGACGGCGTGCTCGAGGCGCTGGCGTCCGAGGACGAGGTGCGCAACCGCGTCGAGGAGTTCAACGCCCGGGTGCTGCGGGCGCGCTACACACCGATGGACGGCCCGCCGCTGATCACGATGCCCCGCGACGTCGAGGAGACGGTGGCGGCCTGGCGGGTGCGACGCGCAGCGCGTCGTACGACGAAGACAACGGCCGCGCCCGAGCCGCGACGGCGCTGGTGGCAGCGGCGCCGCTGAGTCACCCGATCTGCACCCAGGTCCCCGGCGTTCCGTCCTTCTTGCAGGCCCAGAAGTCGCCGTCCTTGTCGCAGATCATCTCCCCGCGCAGGTGCTTCCCTGACGCCGGCGCCCCGGCCGCGGCCGTCGGCACCAGCCGGACGGCGGCACGGGTGCCCTTGAACTGCCCGCCGAACCGGCCCTCACCGGAGACCGCGATGCCCTGCGGCGCACTTCCGGAGATCGCGATCCCGGTGGTCGCGTCTCCGCGCACCCCGAAACCGGAAGCGGACTCGCCGCGCACGCCGTAGCCGGTCGGCAGGCTCGCGCCGCGCACGCCGACGCCGCCGGCGCTCGAGGTGCCGGTCACCGCCGTACCGCCCGCGTCGCACTGACCCTGCACGCCGAAGACAGCGCCGTAGCCGGTCACGCCCGTGTTGTTGATCGAGCGCCCGTAGACGCCGGTCGAGTTCTGGGACTCCCCGCGCACACCCGTGCCGCCGGTCGAGTCGCCGCGGACCCCGAACGAGGTGTCGGAGATGCCCTGCACGCCCCAGCCGCCGTTGGTCGCGTTGCCCCGGACACCCCAGCCGTTGCTCGACGACTCACCCGAGACCCCGACTCCGGACGTCGCCCAGCCGATCACGCCGAAGCCGACGTCCGACTGCCCCCACACGCCGTACCCGCTGGGGGCCGCGCGCCCGAACACACCCACTGCTCCGCTGCCGGCGTCGCCGTGCACGCCGTGACCGGTGGCGCTCACCCCCCAGACTCCCCAGCCGGCGCCGGGGGTCTGGCCCTTGACACCGGTCTGACCGGCGGTGCCGAGCCCGAGCACGCCGGTCTTGCCCTCGCCCTGGACGCCGACGCCCGGCCCTGAGCCCGACACACCGATGCCGTTCGCGTGGGTCACCTCGCCGCGGACCCCGAAGCCCTGGTCACTGAACCCGCGCACCCCGTAGCCGAACGGAGCGGCGTTCCCCTCCACGCCGGTGCCGCCACTCGCGGCATCGCCGCGGACCCCCACCTTGGTGTGGTTGCAGTTGGTCTGCACCGCCTGGCCCCAGACACCGACGTGCAGGCCCAACGTGGTCTCACCGACCAGGACCAGGTCCTTGCCGCTCTCGCCCCACACGCCGATGTAGTGCCCCAGTCCGTGGAGCCCGAACGAGTTCTTCACACCGAAAGATCGGAGGCCCCCGCCACCGAGGTTGTGGACTGTCGTCACGCTCCCGTTGGTGTTCAGCTCGCCGTTGATGAGTGGTTCACCGGACGCCGCCACGGCGCGGCCGCCGCCCACGATGCCGGTGGCGGCCATGGCGCCTCCGCCGACGGCCGCGAGGCTGAGCCGACCGAGAAGCCGTCGGCGGGAGGGGGTGGGTTCGTGGTCGTTCATGTCGATGTCTCCTCAGACGATCCGGGCCCAGGTGCCGGGCGTTCCGTCGGCGCTGCAGAACCACAGCTGGCCGTTCTTGTCGCAGACCAGCTCGCCACGGAGGTGAGCGCCGGTCGTCGGTGCGCCGACGACCGACGTGGGCACCAGCCGTACGGCGGCGCGGGTGCCCTGGAACTGACCGCCGACGCGGCCCTTGCCAGAGATCGCGATCCCCTGGTCCGCGCTGCCGGAGACGCCGACCCCGGTGATGGCCTCGCCCCGGACTCCGTTGCCGCCCGAGCTCGAGGTGCCGACGACCGCCGTACCGCCGGCGTCGCACTGACCCTCCACGCCGAAGATCGCGCCGTAGCCGGTCACGCCGGTGTGGTTGATCGAGCGCCCATAGACGCCGGTCGAGGTCTGTGACTCCCCGCGCACACCGGTCCCGCCGGTCGAGTCACCGCGGACCCCGAAAGACGTGTCGGAGATGCCCTGCACCCCCCAACCACCGTTGACCGCGTTGCCGCGCACCCCCCAGCCGTTGTTGGTCGACTCCCCCGAGACCGCGACCCCGGTCGTGACCTCGCCGAGGACGCCGAAGCCCGACCCGGCCTGGCCGCGTACGCCGTACCCCTGGTTCGGAACGGTGCCGCGTACGGCGACGCCCCCGTTGGCGCCCACCCCGCCCACCCCGACCCCGGAGATGTTCGTCGCCTCGCCCTTCACACCGAACCCGATCCCGGCGCGGCCGAGGACGCCGTGCCCGGCGTTGGGCACCGTGCCGCGCACACCGGTGCCGCCGCTGACGCCCGTGCCGCCGACGCCGGTGCCTGCGGAGCTCGAGGCCACACCCTTGACCCCGATGCCGACGGTGGTTTCGCCCAGGACGCCGGTGCCCTGGTAGCCGAGCCCTTCCACGCCGATGCCAGCCGCGTGGTTGCTGGGTCCCTGGCCCACGACTCCGCTGCCAGGCTTGTTCTGGAAGTAGACGTTGCCGTAGACCCCCGCCTTGACCCCGGTACCGCCCTGGAGCGATCGCCCCCACACCGAGATTGCGCCGCCATCGGCCATGATCGCGATGCGGTCGTTGTTGCCCAGCAAGACCTCCAACCCGTCCGCATAGGACAAGAGAGTGGACAGGCTCGTGGCGATGTTCGTCTGACCCATCAGGAACTCATCACCGTTCGCTGCGGCTGCCCGGCCGCCGCCGACGATTCCGGTGGCGGCCATCGCGCTGCCCCCGACCGCCGCAAGGCTGAGCCTGCCCAGGATCCGGCGGCGCGAGACAGCAGGTTGGTCGGGCGGAACGGGAGAGCTGGGTTGGGCAGTCATCGGGGCCCCTTTCGGCGTCTTCGACGTTAGGAACCCCAGCCGCCGCCGGAATCAGGGAGGTCCCTCGATTTGGGCCCGGTGCTGCCACCTGTCGGTGACCTGGAGCCCTTCGACCAGCCGATCGACCTGCAGGCCGGCCAGTTCGTTGATCGCGGCCACGGCCTCGGCCGACTCGGCCAGGAAGAGCGCGAACACCGCGCCCTCCTCCGGCAACAGCGTGGAGGACACGTGTCGTACGGCGCGCGTGTCCAGGACCGCCTCTGCGAGGCGGCGCACGCTCTCGCGGACGTCGTCGAGCGTCGCGCCGGGCAGGTAGCGCTCGACGAGGAAGACCTGGTGGGTGGCGATGGTGTCGATGCGGCGAACGTACGGCGGGGCGGCGGCCCTGGAATCAGGGAGACCCCTCGACATGGAGGTCGGCCCACCGCTGACCGAGCTCGGCCCGGGACCCGATCCCGAGCTTGCGATAGATGCGGGTCAGGTTGGCCTCGACCGTCTTCGGGCTCACGAAGGCCGCTTCCGCGATCTGGCGGGTGGTGAGGCCGCGGGCGGCAAGCTCGGCGACCCGCTGCTCGCTGGCGGTCAGGTCGGTCGGAGCCGCCGGCCTGATGTTCACCCGGGCAAGCTCGGCCCGCGTCCGGTCCACCCATCCGGCCGCCCCGGCGGCCTCGAAGCCGGCGAGTGCGGCTTCGAGTGCGGCGCGCGCCTTGAGCTTCTCCTTGCGACGCCGGTGCAGCTGACCGGCCAGCAACAGGTGCCGCGCGCCCTCGACCGCGATCGGCACCTCCGCGTCGAGCCGGATCGCCTCCTCGACCGACGCCTGGGCGGCGTCCAGGTCGCCGGTTGCCGCGTGCAGCAGGGCGCGGCCGCGGGCGAGCAGCGCCAGCACGGAGGTGCGGCCGGCTCGCCGCGCTGCGACCTCCGCGGCTTCGAGGAAGGCTGCGCAGTCGTCGTACCTCCCGACCGCGACCAGCGCCTCGGCGTAGTCGCCGTGTCCGCGGCTGACGCCGGGATCGTCGCCGCGCTCCTGCGCGTAGTGCCACCACGCGTCGAGATGGGCGGCGGCGACCTCCGGTTCGCCCCTGACCACCGCGAGGGCACCGGCCACCGAGCGGTAGGCGCGCTGGGCGTACGGGTCGGGCTGCAGCACCTCGGGCAGGCTGTCCACCACCGTCGTCGCTGCGGCCACCCTCCCGGCGAACAGCTCCACCCAGGCCTGGTTGTGGCGCGCCTGCCAGACGTGGTTGGTCTGGCCGGTCGTGGTCGCCAGCTCGAGGTGCTCCTCGGTCGCCGCTCGCGCGCCGGCGAGGTCGCCCAGCCTCAGCAGCGTCATCGGGTAGTGCCCGATGACATAGATCAGCTGTCCGATGTTGCCCTCGGCCTCCGCCTGTACCCGCAGCTCGTCCAGCGCGGCCCGCGCCTCCGCCAGGTGGTCGGCGTACTTCAGCAACACCGGCCGACAGGTCGCGACCTGGTCGTCGCTGCGCCAGGTCCGCCCGGTGCGCTCGGCGACCAGAGCCGCCTCGAGGGCGGGTACGTCGAGCCCGCGGCCGGCCCCGAAGTCGATGTCCACCTTCGCGAACTGCGCCCAGCTCCGCAGCTCCGGATCGGCGATCCCGGCGCCGTCGAGCACCTCGATCGCGCGCCGGGCGTTGGCCTCGCGGTCGTCCCAGAGCGCCACCAGGGTGAGGTGGGCGCGCGCCGTCAGCGCGGGTCCGGCGCCCCCCGTGACGGCCGAGCGTGCCATCGCGACGCACTCGTCGAGGTCGGCGCGCTTCCACAAGATCTCCGCCAGCTCCAGGGCGGCTGTGACCCGCGCACGGGGCTCCACCCCGGAGACGACCACCTCGCGGTAGAGACGCTCGGCTCCCTCGGCGTCGCCCTCTTCGAAAGCAAGGCCGGCCAGCGTGAGGGTGCGCCGATCGACCGCCTCCTGCGGTCCTCCTGCGGAGTGCTCCAGGGCGAGCCGCGCCAGTTCCGCGGCCGCCACCAGCGCACCCCGCGACCGGATCGTGGAGACGGCCTGGTCCAGGGCAGCCGCCACCACCGGGTCCGGCTCACGGGCCGCGAGCGCCAGGTGGCGTGCTGTCCGTTCCTCGTCGTCACCGAGTGCCGCGGCCAACGCGGCATGCACGGCGCGTACGACGGGCGCCGGCGACTGCTCGACGACGGCGGGGCCGACCAACGGGTGCTGCAGCTCGACCCGACCGGCGGCGAGGACCAGCAGCTGCGCCTCCTCCGCCTCCTCGATCCCCTCGTGAGCGCCGACCGCCCGCAGCAGCCGGACCGTCGGCGCGGCAGCGAGGGCGACCACGAGGACCGAACGCTGGGCCGCCCCGGAGAGCGTGGCCACGCGTTCGCTCAGGGCCGAGGTCAGCGACGCGGGCAGCCGCGGCAGCTGCCCGCCCACCGACGGACCCGCGGCGTCGAGGACACGGGCGAGCTCGAGGGCGAACAGCGGGTTGCCGCGCGAGGTCTCGGCCACCCGCACGAGGGCCGGGCGGGTCAGCGGATGCCCGAGCGCGCCGAGGACGAGGTGGTGCAGCGCCGCGATGCTGAGCGGGCCCAGGTCCACCCGGACCTCGGCGGCTGCCGAGGCGCTCGCCACCGGCACCGCGCCGGCCGGGTCGCGGACCGCGACCAGGAGCCCGACCTGGCACCGGTGCACGGCGAACTCCAGAGCCTCCCGGGAGGCCGGGTCGAGCCACTGGACATCGTCGAGGGCCAGCACGACCGGGCCGCTGTCGCCGAGGCGCGTCAGCAGGGTTCGCAAGGCGGTGGCGACCGCACGCCCGTCGTCGACGACCGCGCGAGTCCCGGCCCGCAGGGTGGCGCCCACCAGCGCGTCACGCTGTGGGTCAGGCAGAGCGGCGAGGAGCTCGTCGGGGACCGGTTCGAGCAGGTCGGTGAGCCCGGCGAAGGCCAGTCCGGTCTCGGCGGCGCGGGAGCGGGTGCGGAGCAGCCAGGCCGGCGTGGGGAGCTCTGCCAGAGCGGCTTCCCACAGGGCGGACTTCCCGATCCCCGCCGCGCCGGCGATCACCGCCGCCCAGCCCGCAGCGCCGGTCGCCGCTCGGATGACCGCTGCCAGTTCGGCGTCGCGCCCGACCAGGGTCCGCGTCACCTGCTCAATCTAGGGAGTCATCAGCGCCGCTGCATCTCCCAGGCCAACCGGATCGCCTCGCGGGGCCCCCGCGGATCGCCCCGCGGATCGCCCCACGGATCTCCCTACGGATCTCCCTACGGATCTCCGTCGTCCCCATCGTCGGCGAGGAGCGCGAGGAGGCAGCGGGCCCGACGTCGCCGTACGACGACCGCCGCGCGGACCTCTCGCTCCGGGCGCGGTAAGCGGCCGGAAAGCCGGAGGAAAGGCCCTCCCGGGAAGGTCAGGTCATCGCCCGGAGGATCCGGGCCCCGACCTCCAGGAGACTCCGATGAACGTCCTGATCCGTCGCATCCTCGTCGCCCTCGCCGTGTCGCTCATCGTGTTCGGCGGCACCCAGCTCGTCTCGTCGGCGCCGGCGCAGGCCGCCAGCTTCGTCACCGGCTGCTTCAAGCACACCAACGGCTCGGCCTTCCACTACACGATCAACCTCAACTACTGGGCGAACGGTCGTTGGACCCGGGTGGCGAGCCAGGAGGGCAACTACTCCGGCTGCGTCTCGTGGAACATCTCGGGCTGGCTGCGTGACTACCCGCTCCAGATGACGGTCGCCTACCGCGTCGGCACCGCGTACTTCTACGGCACGAGCCCGTCCTACGCCCCGGCCGGCAGCGCGCGTTACAGCCTCGGCACCGGCTGGGTCCACCAGAGCGGCGGCTACCGCTCCACCCCCCAGACCGACCAGCTGGCCCAGAGCCGTCAGGGCGTTCGCGTCCGTGGCCGGTGAAGGGCCTCGTACGATCGCCGCGGGGAGCCTTTCGCGCCCCGGCGAGCTTTCGACGAGTATCACCAGGAGCAGAGTTGTGAATCGCACCGTTGCCCGGCTCGCCCTGGCGCCCGTCACTCTGGTGTCCGTCACCCTCGCGATGGTCACGCTCCCCGGTGGCGCGGCGACCGCCGACCCGCCCGTCCGGCCGTACTGCTCGCTGACCGGCCTGACCACATTCGAGTGGGACGGCGGCGGCGACGGCATCTCGTGGTCGGACGAGGACAACTGGGTGGGCGGCACCGTGCCCGGAACCGACGACCTCGACGACGCGTACGTGTGCGTCCCCGCAGACTTCGCGACCACGATCACCCTGGAGACCGGTGACGTCGCCACCGTCCAGGTCTTCGAGGCCCCGTTCGTCGAACTCGTGATCGAGGAAGACGCGGGGCTGTTCGTCTACGGCGACACCCCGGGCAGCACCTCGATCATCGGCGGCAGCCTCGAGCTGAGAGGTGCGATGGGCGGCCCGGGGAAGGTGGACGTCAATGCGCTCACCATCATCGGCGAGTACGACAACGGTTCGATCCTGCCGACAGGTTCGGTGCTCACCAGTGATCCGTGCGCTGCCCTTGACGACCTGCCGCCAACCACCTGCACGTCGGCCGAGGGCAGGATGATCCACCACTACGCCTCGAACGCCTACGGCGGGTTCGAGATGCTGGCCGGTTACGACTTGGTCGTCCGCGGCGCACTGGTGCCCGGCGAGGTCGGCATCGGGCTGAGCCCGGGCAGCCGGCTGAAGTTCACCCCGGACGGCGAGAACCCCGGACAGATGAGCCTCCACGGCGACGCGGACTTCTACCCGGTCGGGGCCGGGGCACCTCGACCGGTGATCGTCAACAACGGCATCATCCGCAAGTTCCGCTTCGGTCCACTGTTCGGCGAGCACAACGTCAGCGTCGTCACCACTGCCTACCGGGGGCAGGGCGAGGTCTGGGTCGAGGACGGTGACGAGTTCGTGATCTCCGACGGCACGACCCGGCCCGCCGAGGTCGAGGCAGCGAGCAAGCTCGGCTCCGGGCCCTGCCGGCTCGTCGGGACCGAATGCAGCGCGACCACGCTGCGGCAGCGCGGCAAGCGCCAGGCGGCGACGTTCGAGGCACCGGCGTCCCAACCCGCGTCCCAACGCGCCCTCGTGACGGTGCGGCCACGCAAGGACCTGCGCCGCCCCGGCGACCTGGGATACCCGTTCCTCGTGCACGCCGATGAGCTCGGTGCCACACGGTTCGCCCCAGCGCTCATCGAGCTGCGGTACGACGGCGCTCTGCTCGCGGGCCGCACGTGGGCCGATGTTCAGGTGTTCCGCCAGCGCGCCGCGGGCGAGCCGTGGCGCCGGCTTCGCCCCTGTCGTGCGAACGGCACGCCACGAGCCGGCGCGAGAGCATGCGTCGACCGCCGCGGTCTCGCCGAGAGCAGCCACCAGGTGCCGGCCAGCGGCGGCGACGCGATCCTCGTCGTCCGCACCACGGTGACGAGCCGCTGGGTCGGTCGCTGACCGGCACTGACCACGCGGTAAGCGGACGTTAAGAGGGCGCTCAGCGCTCATCGGGACTCTTCTCCTACCGGCCCAGAACGGGCCCCACACCACTGGGAGAAACCGATGAACAAGCACCTGAACACGCGAGGCATCCGACGCATCGCCGCCACCCTCGCCCTCGCCGCCGCGGCCGTCGCCGGGGTCGCCTCGGCACCGGCGCACGCCGACCAGGCGGACCGCAGGGGGAAGGGCGACACCACCGTGGACACCCGCGGAGCCGAGTCCATCTCAGGCCGCGCCGCGGTCGAGGCTCTCGAGGGCCAGCTCGCCAAGGTCGCCGCACGCCACGGCTTCACCGCCGCCAAGCTCGAGCGGACGCTCCTCCAGGACAAGACGCTGAAGGTCACCAACAGCGGCTCGCTGGTCTACGCCGACGACCCTGTCAACACCGGCCAGACGTCGATCACCGACAACATCACGACGCCGCTCTACCCGACCTCGCAGACCTTCGGGCTGCACTCCCGGTCGAGCTCGCCGTACAAGCTCTACCTCGACTTCACCGGCAACACGACCACCGGCACCCGGTGGAACACCGAGTTCAACGGTGGCCGGGCGATCGTCTCGGCCCCGTTCGACATCGACGGCAACCCGGGTTCGTTCTCGAACCGGGAGCACGCGATCATCCAGGCAGTGTGGCTGCAGGTACGCGAGGACTATGCGCCGTTCCACATCGACGTCACCACCCAGGACCCGGGCCTCGACGGCTTGCGCCGCACGTCGTCCGCCGACAGCTACTACGGCGTCCGGATGGTCATCAGCCCGACGGCGACGTGGTACCCCAACGCCGGCGGCGTCGCCTACCTCAACTCCTTCGGCGAGGTGCGCTCCGGCACGGAGACGACCGCGTTCGTCTTCACCAACGGCTCCAAGGCGGCCAAGTTCGTCGGCGAGGCGTCCAGCCACGAGGCCGGCCACACGCTGAGCCTGAGCCACGACGGCACCTCGACCGTGACCTACTACGGCGGGTCCGGCAACTGGGCGCCGATCATGGGCATCGGCTACTACAAGGCCGTCACGCAGTGGAGCAACGGCTCGTACGCCGGCGCGAACAACCAGGAGAACGACGTCGCGAAGATCGCTGCCAAGGTCTACTACGCCGCGGACGACTTCCCGAACTCCCACGACACCACCGGCACCCTGCCGGCCGGGACCGCCCGCTACGGAATCATCAACTCCGGCGACGTCGACACCTTCCGGTTCAGCCTGACCGGCACCCGCACCGTCCGGATCCAGGCCTGGGGCAACACCGGCCCGGTCGACACCAACCTCAACCTGCGGATCACGCTGCGCAACGCCAACAACCAGGTGGTGGGGACGTGGGCGCCCAACGGTGACCTGCAGGCCTCGTCCTCCGCGGTCAGGCTCGCCCAGGGCACTTACTACGTCCAGGTCGACGGCCCGGGCGAGGGCGTCTTCACCAGCTACGGATCTCTCGGCTTCTACGGGATCCAGCTCGACTGGGCCTGATCCGTCCTACGATCCGGAGCGGGACCGCCGTGGGGGCGGTCCCGCTCCTGCCGCGCTCCGCCCCATCTCGGCGGAGCAGAGAAGTCTCATGAACCGCACTGCGATCCTCCTCACCGCCGCCGCCCTGGCGTTCGGGTCCGGCGTGGTCGTCCCCACCGTTCCGGCGGCCGCCGCCCCGACCCACGGCCGTACTGCTCGCCCCTGGGCACGACCACCTACGAATGGAACGCCTCCCGGCGCCGCGCGTGCCTGCGTCGACCGCCGCAGACAGCCACGCAGCCGCCGTCAGGTGCTCGGGAGCGGAGGCGACGCGATCCTGGCGGTGCGGACGTCCGTCACGAGCCGGTGGGTGGGCCGCTGACGGCGGCGAGGACATCGGCCAGCAAGGCGCGCACCGCTGTCGGCGAGGCGACGGTGCCGAGCGTCCACGCCCGGGACGCGGCGGCCTCCCCTGCGGCGCCGCGGGCGCGGGAGAGCGCGCCGGCGAGGTCACGCTCCACGGGCTCGCTGGAGCCGCCAGGGGCGGGCGACACCACGTCGGCGGCGGCGAACAGGCGGACCGCGTCGTCGGGACGGCCGGTCGAGCCGGCAATCGCCCCTCCCACGCGCAGGCACTGGGCGCGGGCGAGCCGCTGACCGGTGCGGTCGGCGAGCACGAGTGCCTCATCGAGGAGGCTGGCCGCGGCCGCACCCTCGCCGCGGGCGACGAGCGAGCGGGCCAGGGTGATCCGGGCGTCCCTCGCCTCCGGCACCCGCGAGGTGCCGGCCATGGTGCGCGCCTCCGTGGCATAGGCCGCCGCTGTGTCGACGTCGTCCTCGTCGAGGGCGATCTCCGCGAGCGTGTTGAGCGTGTCGGCAACCCGGGTGACGTCACCGCGATCCCGCACCACCGCCAACCGCTGGAGGTGGCATTCGGCTTCCTTGTCGAACTGCCCGCGGACGCCGTAGGTGATCGCCCGCATCGCCAGAGCAACCGCGCGCTGGGGGTAGAGGTCGTGGGCCTCGGCCAGCGCCAGTGCCCGGTCCGCGTGAACCACCGCCTCCTCCACGTCGCCGGTGATCGCCAGTGCGCCGGCGATGTAGCAGGACGCGGTCGCCCGCAGACCTACGTCGTCCTCGCCCACCAATGCGAGGGCTCGCTCGCAGGACGCCCGGGCCTCCTCCCACTCGGTGAGGTGGTAGGCCAGCTGACCTGAGACCAGCCACAGACCGGCATCTTCCGGGGCACCCGCGCACGCCCGCTCCACCAGTTCGGTTCCGATTGCGAGGCGTCCGGATGCCACCCACAGCTCGGCCGTGCCGCGGATGAGGCGAGCCACTGACGCCCTGTCGCCGCGATCGAGGGCGCGGGCGATCGCACCTTCGACGTCGGCTGCCCCGTCGGCGAACCGCCCGAGCGCGAGCATCCCGTCGGGACCGTCGACCTCGCTCGACCAGGCGTCGACCTGCCGGGCCAGGTGCTCGGTCAGGCGCTCCCGCCGTACGTCGAGGTCAGCGTGGGTCGCGAGTCGACGGTGCGCGAACGCGCGGACCGTTCCGAGCATCGCGAACCGGACCTCTACCCGGCTCTCGACCGCAGTGACGAGTCGCGCGTCGCTGATCGCCGCCACGAGATCGAGCACCCCCGGCACGTCGGGACACACTGCCTCCAGCGCGTCCAGGGTGAAGCCGCCCTCGAAGAGAGCGAACCGGTCGCACATCGTCCGCGCCTCGTCGTCGAGCCGGTCGTAGCTCCACTCGATCGTGCTCTCGAGCGTCCGATGGCGCTCCGGTACGTCGGCCGCTGACGTCGTGAGCACCGCGAGGCTCTTCGGCAGGGTCGCCAGCAGCTGGTCGACCCCGAGCAGCTTGACGCGGGCAGCCGCCAGCTCGAGGGCGAGAGGGAGGCCGTCGAGCAACCGGCACAGTCGGGCAACCTCGTCCTCGTGGCCGGCGAGCCCGAAGGAGCGACCCGCCGCGCGGGCGGCCGCAGCCGCGCGATCGACGAACATCGCGACCGCTGGCGACGCCGCGATCGCGCCGGGGCTCGCGTCCAGCGCTGGCAGCTCCAGTGGCGGCACCGGCAGCTCCTGCTCGGCCAGCAGACCGAGCGGGAGTCGGGTGGTGACCAAGATGGTGAGCCCGGTCCGTTCGACGAGAGCCGCAACGGCTTCGTCAGCGGCCGGCATCGACTCCAGGTTGTCCAGGACGACCAGCTCGTCACGGTCGGCCAGCGCCTCCAGGGGATCGCGGCCCGATGCCGCCTCGAGCGCCTCGGCGATGTCGACGTGGAGCCGTTCTGCCGTGGTGGTCTCGGTGATGGGGAGGAAGGCGGCGGCCCGGCCCGCGGAGATCAGCTCGCGCGCGACGACGGTCGCCACGCGCGACTTCCCGCTCCCTCCGATGCCGGTCAGGCTGACCAGCCTCGACCGGCTGAGTCGGTCACCGACCTCCGCGACCAGCTCGTCCCGTCCGAAGGTCGCCGTGGTCAGTCGCGGTGCCCGGGCAGCCAGCCGGGGGGCGACCTCGGCCATCGGCATCGACCCGGCCGCAGCCGGCTTCGACTCGGACGATCGGGACCCGGGCCGCGGAGGTGCAGCGAGCGTCGGGTCCTGTTGAAGGATTGCCACCTCGAGCTGGCGGAGTGCCTGGCTGGGGTCGATCCCCAACTCCTCGGCGAGCTGGTCCCGTGCGCGCCCGTAGGCATGGAGGGCATCGGCCTGCCGATCGCTCCGGTAGAGAGCGGTCATCAGGTGGCCCCACATGACCTCTCGAGTGGGGTGCAGCCGGACCAGTTCCTCGAGCTCGGCCACCAGTTCTGCATGTCGACCGATGCTCAGGGCAACCTCGGCGCGCTGTTCGATCGCGAACAAACGAAGCTCCCCGAGGCGCGCCGCTTCGGCAGCGACGAAAGGAAGGTCGACGAGGTCGGAGAGAAACGGGCCGCGCCACATCGCCAAGGCTGCGTCGTACTCTCCGAGCGCAGCGTCGGGGTCTCCTCCCTCGCGGAGCCGGCGCGCGGCGGCGATCCGCGACTCGAAGCGCGCGACGTCGGTGTCGCCGGGCCCGATGCGGAGCCGATAGCCGGGGGTCCGGGACTCGAGCACCTCCCCAGCGCCGGCCGCGGCGACAGACTTGCGGAGCTTGGAGACGAAAACCTGCAAGGTGGGCAGCGGGCTGGCTGGGGGTGCTTCGCCCCAGATCGCGTCGACGAGACGACCGGTCGAAACCACTTCGGGTGCCGCGAGCGCGAGGATCGCGACGACGGCGCGCTGACGTGGACCCCCGAGCGCAATCACGCTGCCTCCGGCCATGACCTCCAACGGACCGAGCAGCCGTACATCCACATCGCCACGTTAGGGGCGAACCGGCGCCCTGTCCGGCGATCCAGCAGCGGCTCCTGGGTGCCGATGTCCTGGGCGGCATGGAGTTTCGGCGTTCTGGGTTCTGCGCGACCACCCGTAGTTACGCTGCGTGGGCCGGTTCGCAACCGGTTCGTCCCTAACTAAAGGTGCCCCATGAATCGTCCGCCCTGGAGTTCCGCTTTCCCACTGCGGATCCGCTCGGCCGTTGCGCTCGTCATGGTCGCCTCTGCGTCGCTGTGGGCACCCGTGGCGTCGCCGGCGTCCGCCGACGTCGGCACGTTGCAACTCGTCGCTCCGGTGACCGACAACTACAAGACGTGGGTCGGCGACCGGGCCGACGGCCACACCGACAACCGCACGTCGCTGCTGTTCACAGGGATCGTGGCCAACGGACAGACCTATGTGGTCCCGCAGAGCGTCCGGGACACGTATGGAAGCCCGGCCGGGGCGCCGACCGAGTGGGACGCCCAGGGCGGGATCCCCCTGGCCACTTCGCCTGACGGGCCTGTGGTGGCGCGTTTGACCTTCAACCACGAGGGCGCCAACGCCTGGAGCTACTTCCGGCTCTGGCCCGACGGCGCCTTCGGTCCGCTGATGACGATCGACCGCCCGGCGTTCGTCGCGGAACCGCACAACCCGGTTCCCGGCACCTTCGAGGTGAGGAGCACCGGGGGCGCGGTCCTGGCCAACCGCACGATGAGCTACCGCTATGACGCCGGGATCGCCGCCCTTCCGGTGAGCTCGGTCGAGTGGCAGGGACCGCTCGGGCGGTGGTATCTCGGCTCGGACGCGACCACGCCGACCCCGCTGAACTGGCCGGCCGGCACCGCGGTCTCGGAGACGCCCGCGGGACCCCACGACGCGCAGGTCACCCTCCCCGCGGGCCAGGCATCCACGCTCTACGTCGCACCCGTCGACATCGCCGGCCTGGCCGTTCCGCGTGTCCCGGAGGCGATCTCGCTTGCGTGGTCGCCGGCCGGGGCAGGCCGTCCCACCTCAGCGGCGGGTGCCCAAGCGTGGCGGCCGATCAGCGTGACGGTGCCGGCAGGGAGCTACGGCCTGGACGTCACCGGCACCTGCCAGTCAGCCTGCCGCTTCGACCACCAGTCGCAAGCACTCACCCCTGCGACCAGCCAGGTCGTGGCGTCAAGCGCTCCGACGTACCGGCCGGACGCGGAGATCCGCTCCGGGGGTGGGGCGTGGACGGGTGCCGGTGCCTACTTCCCCGAAGTTCAGAGCCTGAGCTCGCCGATCCCGTTGGGGTCGAGCCGAGTATTCGACGTGAGGGTCACCAACGGCGGCACCGCCTCCGATACCTTCGGCCTGGCTGACGCGCGCTCCGGCACCCACGCTGCGTTCCTGTACACGTGGCGCTACAACGGCGTCGACGTCACCTCCCAGGTGCACGACGACGGCTGGTTCCTGCTGCCCGACGTCCCGGTGGGGGCCACCCGCACCCTTCAGCTGACCGTGACCGCCAAGCCCGACGCCGCGATCGGGGCCACGGCCCAGTACGCCTTGCACGCCTACCACTCGCCGGCGAGCGCGGGCATCAAGGACGTCGTCGGTCTTGCCCTGAGCACGACGTCCCCCAGCCCCGGCGGAGGGTACGTCCGACCGCCCGGGGTCCCCGAGGTGCCGATCCAGGCGTGCAGCCGGTACGCCGCACCGAACGGCAGCGACGCCAACCCCGGCACCGCGGCCAGCCCGGTGCTCACCCTCAACCGGCTGACGAGCGTGCTGCAGCCCGGCCAGACCGGATGCTTGAAGGACGAAAGCGAGATCGTGCTCCCCGCCACCGGCGGCACGGGCATCATGATCGGGGGCACGGCGGGCCAGCCCAAGATCATCCGGCCTGAGACCCCCGGCAAGCGCGCCACGGTCCGAGGGCGGGGGAAGTTCCTGATCGCCGCCAACCAGAGCGACCTCATCCTCAAGGACATCGACATCCGCGGAGCCGACGACGTGGGTGGCGGCAACCTGTTCCACGTCAACGGTGACCGGGTGACGCTCGACGGGGTCGACATCTCCTGGCCGCGCAACATCTGCCTCGGGGTCGGCGCCGCGAGCGGTCAGTTCGCCGAGGACTTCGTCCTCATCGACAGCCGCATCCACGACTGCGGCACCACGCACGTCAACGATCCCGGCGATCCTGGCGGTGCACACGGTGCCTACCTCCAGTACGTGCGCGACGGCGCCGCGGACGCCGACAGCTGGGGAGCCATCGTCTACAACACGCTGTTCGACCACAACGACGCGCGCGGCCTGCAGCTCTACCCCGACGCCGACAGCGTCCTGGTCGACCGCGCCGTCCTGTACGGCAACGGCTCCAACCTCAACCTCGGCGCCGACTCCACCACCGTCCGCTCAGAGGGGAACCGCGTCCGCAACACCATCATCGCGAACTCCAGGCTCAACTTCGACGCTCCCACCAACCCCAACCCCACGAGCACCAACGACGTCGTCGGCTACTTCCCGAGCGGAGGCCACAACGGTGCCGACAACAAGATCGTCGACTCGTGCCTGTCCAACACGGTTCGTCCTGGACACCTGTTCGCCGTCACCAGCAACGGGAACAGCCTGGTCCTCAACAACGTGACGCAGAACCAGCCGCCCACCTTCGTCGACGTCGGGTCCCGCGACTTCCGGCTCACCGCGGGCAGCACCTGCTCGGGGATGGGCCTCAGCGACGCCTCCCGGCTCCCCTACGGCCCGGGCGTGCTGCCGCCTGCCACGGCGCCGTCGCGACCCACCGTGACCCGGACGACTCCAGCGGGCGGCCGGGCGAAGGTCGCGTTCAAGCCTGGGTTCGACGGCGGCAGCCCGATCACCGGGTACACCGCGCAATGCTCGAGCACCGACGGCGGCGCGACCAAGACGGCAACCGGGGCGTCCAGTCCCATCACGGTGACCGGCCTCACGCCGACCAAGACCTACAAGTGCCGGGTCCGGGCCACCAACGCGGTCGGTCGGGGGCCCTACAGCGCCTACGGCACCGCGGTCCCGCTGCCGCCGCCCACGGCTCCCTCCCCACCCACCGTGACCCGGACGACTCCAGCGGGCGGCCGGGCGAAGGTCGCGTTCAAGCCTGGGTTCGACGGCGGCAGCCCGATCACCGGGTACACCGCGCAATGCTCGAGCACCGACGGCGGCGCGACCAAGACGGCAACCGGGGCGTCCAGTCCCATCACGGTGACCGGCCTCACGCCGACCAGGACCTACAAGTGCCGGGTCCGGGCCACCAACGCGGTCGATCGGGGGCCCTACGGCGCCTACGGCACCACGGTGCTGCTGCCGTAGGCCCACCGACGAACGAACCGTCGCGGGCCGCGTCGGTGGCGGGCTCTGGTTGTCGCGGCGGGGAGGAGATCGCGATGCCCGAGAGCGAAGACCGCCCCGACGGACGACCTGGGCCGGCGGAGCAGAGCCGAACTGCAGAGAAGGCGCCACGGCTCGTGCCGGATCAAGCACCCGCACCTGCAGCGCGCCGCGCCGCTAGCGTCGCTGCAGCTCCCACGCCGACCGGATCGCGTCACAGATGGCGGTGGCGTCGCCGCTGAGGAGCGCCTGCACCTTCATGTGTTTCTCGTAGCGGGGCGGCACTCCGAACGTCTCGGGGTGGTCGGCAACGAGGCGCTCCCGGGTCTCGAAGGACGCGCGGACCAGGAGCTCCCCGGGATCGACGAGGCGCGCGACCAGCCGGTTGTCGACGTACCAGCCGGGCCGCGCCTCGGTGCCCCTGCGCTTGCAGCTGGGCAGCGACGTGGCGTACTCGTGCACCTCGTCGGGAGTCATGCGGTGAGAGTACGGCGACGCAGCGACAGTCCGTCTCGGCGAGACATCCGTCATACCGACGACCCCGACCCGCCGGTAAGTTGTCGGGACGTGAGTCACAAGAGCCCCAAGGACTTCTTCCGTCCGCTCGCCGTCGGCGCCCCGGCCCCGCTCCGCGAGATCCCCGCCCGCCCGAGCCGGGCCATCCACTTCTTCGACCCGAGCAACGAGAAGATGGCGGCCAAGATCCCCGGCATGGTCGGGACCGTCGACGTACTCCTCGGCAATCTCGAGGACGCGGTCAAGGCCGACAACAAGGTCGCCGCCCGAGAGGGGCTGGTGAGGATCGCGGAGTCGACCGACTTCGGGCCGACCCAGCTGTGGACCCGGATCAACGCGCTCGACAGCCCGTGGGTGCTCGACGACCTCACGACGCTGGTCCCCGCGATCGGCGAGAAGCTCGACGTGATCATGGTCCCGAAGGTGCAGGGCGCCGAGGACATCCACTTCGTCGACCGGCTGCTCGCCCAGCTCGAGGCGAAGGCCGGCATCTCCAAGCCGATCCTGATCCACGCGATCCTCGAGACCGCCCGCGGCATGGCCAACGTCGAGGAGATCTGCGGCGCCAGCCCGCGGATGCAGGGCCTCTCGCTCGGTCCGGCGGACCTCGCGGCCGACCGCAAGATGAAGACGACCCGCGTCGGTGGCGGGCACCCGGGCTACCTGGTGCGCCAGGACCCGCCCAGGGACGAGCTCGGTGTCTCGCGGATCGAAGCGCCGCGCGCGACCTACCAACAGGACCTGTGGCACTACACGATCGCCAAGATGGTCGACGCGTGCGCGACGCACGGCATCTACCCGTACTACGGCCCCTTCGGCGACATCGCCGACGTGGTCGCGTGCGAGGACCAGTTCCGCAACGCGTTCCTGCTCGGGTGCGTCGGCACCTGGTCGCTGCACCCCAAGCAGATCGCGATCGCCAACAAGGTCTTCTCCCCCAGCGTCGAGGACATCGCCCACGCCCGGCGGGTGGTGGCGGCGATGGGCGACGGCACCGGCGCGGTCATGATCGACGGCAAGATGGAGGACGACGCCTCGCTCAAGCAGTGCCTGGTGCTCGTCGAGCTCGCGGAGAAGCTGGCTGAGATCGACCCCGACCTGAAGGCGCAGTACGACGCCATCGAGATCGCGGGGGCCTGAGATGACCGAGTTCAAGCCGCTGCGCTCCGTGCTCTACATGCCCAGCTCCAACGAGCGGGCACTCGAGAAGGCCAAGAGCATCGCCGCGGACGCGATCATCTTCGACCTCGAGGACGCCGTCGCCCCCGACGCCAAGCCCGCAGCCCGTGCGGCCGCGGCGGCGGCCGTGCAGTCCGGCGAGTACGGCCGGCGCGAGCTGATCATCCGGGTCAACGGCATCGGCACCGAGTGGCACGACGACGACCTCAAGGCGGCCGCCGCGGCCGGCCCGGACGTCGTACTCGTGCCCAAGGTGAACAGCGCCCAGGAGGTGCACGACCTGGTCGCCGCCCTCGCTGCCGCCGGCGCTCCTGACAAGACCAAGTTGTGGGCGATGGTCGAGACCCCGATCGCGATGCTCAACGCGCTCGCCATCGCGACCGCGTCCGAGCGCCTGACCGGCTTCGTGATGGGCACCAACGACCTGGTCAAGGAGCTCTACGCCGAGCACGTGCCGGGCCGTCAGCCCGTGATCACCGGCCTCGGTCTCGCGCTGCTGGCGGCCCGAGCCGCCGGCATCGTCATCATCGACGGCGTCTACAACGACGTGAAGAACCTCGACGGATTCCTCGCCGAGGTCGAGCAGGGCCGCCAACTGGGCTTCGACGGCAAGACCCTGATCCACCCCGGTCAGGTCGAGGGCGCCAACGAGGGCTTCGCCCCGTCCGAGCAGGCCATCGATGACGCCCGCGGGCTGATCCGGGCCTGGGAGGACGCGCGGGAGTCGACCGGCAGCGGAGTCGTGACCTACAACGGCCGGATGGTCGAGAACCTCCACGTCGAGTCGGCCGAGCGGACCCTTGCCATCGCCGACGCGATCGCTGCTCTCCAGGGCTGACCGCGCCGCGGCAGCGTGACCATCGAGGCGCCCTCCAGTTGTAGGACCTGTACTCGTCCTCCCACGAAAGGCATCGACGTGTTCTCTCGGGCTCGTAGTTTCGCCGTCGCAGGCGCCCTCGGCCTGGCCGTCACCGGCCTGGCTGTCGCCACCGATTCCGCTGCCGTCGCGGCGCCCACCTGGGCGCCTGCTGCAACCGCCGCCATCACTCCCGGCGTCCAGACCAACACCGACGGCTCCGGTCAGTGCACCGCCAACTTCGTCTTCACCGACGCCGCCGGCAACATCTATCTCGGGCAGGCCGCACACTGCTCCGGCACGGGCGCCGCGACCGACACCAACGGTTGTGACGCCGGGACCCTGCCCCTCGGCACCGCCGTGACGTTCAACCGCGGCGGAAGCCTGGTCGACGCGGGCACCCAGGTCGGCACCGGCACGCTCGCGTACTCGTCGTGGAACACGATGCAGACCCGCGGCGAGACCGACGAGAACACCTGCGCCTACAACGACTTCGCGCTGGTCAGGGTCAACCCTGCGGACGCCGCGAAGGTGAACCCGACCATCCCGTTCTGGGGCGGGCCGGTGGGACTCAACACCACCGGGACGGTCGCCGGTGACCGGGTCTACAGCTACGGCAACTCCGGGCTGCGGTTCGGCGTGGAGCAGCTTTCCCCGAAGACCGGCGTCAGCCTCGGCCAGGACCCGGCCGACGGCGGCTGGACGCATCCTCTCTACACCGTGACGCCAGGTGTGCCCGGCGACTCCGGCAGCGCGTTCCTCGACGGTTCGGGCAACGCCGTGGGCACGCTCTCAACCCTCGGCCTCGCACCCCTGCCGGCGTCCAACAACATCGGCGACCTGTCCCACGAGCTCGCCTACGCCCAGCAGTACTCGGGCATCGCGGGGCTGCAACTGGCGCTCGGCACCGAACCGTTCGACCCCGCGCTGTAGTCCGCACAGCGGCGCCCCGGCCGTACTCCTCCTTCGCCGGGGAGCCCGGCTGCCGATCCTGGTCCGGCGACACCTCGGTCAGATCGGTTTAGAGTCGGTTTCCCGGACCGATGACGAGGCGTGCCATGAACACTGATGACGACCCGATCGCCGCCTTCCATCGTCTGCACTCCTCGGGATGCTTCGTCATGCCGAACCCGTGGGACGTGGGGAGCGCACGTGCTCTGGAACGGCTCGGCTTCAAGGCATTGGCGACGACCAGTGCCGGCCTGGCATGGACCTTGGGTCGTGCCGACAACCAGGTCACTCTCGATCAGTCGCTTCAGCACCTGCGGGACGTCGCCGGGGCCGTCGACGTACCGGTGAACGCCGACTTCGAGGGCGGGTACGCCGTCGATCCTGCCGGCGTCGCAGCGAACGTCGCGTTGGCCGCTGAGACCGGGATCGCCGGTCTCTCGATCGAGGACTCGTCAGGTGACCCGGCCGAGCCGCTGTACGAGTTCGGGCTTGCTGTGGAGCGGGTGAGCGCCGCGCGCCGGGCGATTGACGAGAGCGGCACGGGGATCGTGCTCACGGGTCGCTCCGAGGGCTTCGTGTGCGGGCGGCCGGACATCGACGAGACGATTCGGAGGCTGCGCGCGTACGCCGAAGCCGGCGCCGACTGCCTGTACGCGCCGCGGATCGACAACCTGGAGCACGTCGCGGCGATCGTCGCCGCGATTGCCCCGAAACCCGTGAACCTGCTGATCAATGCTCCGTTCACGACGGTCGCGGAGGCGGCGGAGCTCGGGGTTCGTCGGATCAGCGTGGGTGGCACGCTGGCGCGCACCGCGTGGGGCGGGTTCCTGGCGGCCGCCGGGGAGATCATTGAGGCCGGGACGTTCTCCAGGTTCGAGCGACTACCCGACGTCGAGGCGCTGTTCGGCTGAAGAAGGCACGACCGGGCTATGGCGTCCCCGCGGTTTGCGGAGTAAGCAGGAGCTACCGGCAGTGCCGGACGGGCACTGCCCCGCCCACGGGAGGAGCGGACCGTGTACGCACGCTCGACGACATTCCACGGCAGGCCCGAGAACATCGACGCCGGCATCAACTTCGTCAAGAACGAAGCCGGACCCACACTCATCAAGACCGAGGGGTGTCGCGGCCTGTCCCTGCTGGTCGACCGCGACAGCGGTCAATGCATCGCCACGAGCTCCTGGGAGAGCCGGGAGGCACTGGGCGCCAGCGACGAAGGACTTCGCCCGATCCGCGATCGCGGCCGGGACATCCTCGGCGCCTCGATGCAGGTCGACGAATGGGAGATCGTCGTGATGCACCGCGCCAGCCACGGCTCGTGCTGCCGCGTCAGCTGGCTCGCAGGTGACGTCGACACGATGGTGGAGACGTTCCGCGTCGGGATCCTCCCCGAGCTCGAGAGGACTCCTGGATTCTGCAGCGCCAGCCTCCTGGTCGATCGGTCGACCGGCCTCGGGTGCGCAACGACGAGCTGGGAGACCCGCGCAGCGATGGAAGCCAGCCGCGCCGCAGCGGACGACATGCGCACCCGGGTGGCCAGTGAGGCGCGTGCCGACATCGTCGACGTGCACGAGTTCGACCTGGCCTACGCGCACCTGCACGTCCCGGAGATGGCCTGACGCGACAGTCGCACGCGCGAGCCTGGTAGAACGGAGGCACTCACCCACGACGAGGAGTCGGGACATGCCAGGTCGGGTCAGGATCGGAAGCGTCGCGGACTTCGCCGACGGCGCACTACACACCGTGGATGCTGAGGGCGTGTCGGTCGTGGTCGGCCTGTCCGGGGACTCCCTGTGCGCGGCCCGCAACCGCTGTCCCCACCTGGGTCTCTCCCTTGCCAAGGGGCCGGGCGGTCTCAGGTACGCCGAGGGCCAGGTCGTCTGCCCGTGGCACAACTCCCGTTTCGACCTGGCGTCGGGCGAGAACGTCGACTGGGCACCCGGGTTCGCCGGCCGGGACATGCCGCGATGGTCGCGCAAGCTGATCGCGCTCGGCAGGAAGCCAACGCCACTGACGACCTACGCCGTCACGATCGAGGGCGACGACGTCTACGTCGAGCTCTGACGGTCGGGCTGGCGGTCGGGGCTGGCGGTCGGGCTGGCGGTCGGGGCTGGCGGTCGGGGCTGGCGGTCGCGGGTGAGCGAGATCAGGCCTGCGGCTCGGCATCGCGTTTCAACAGGACAGCCGTCTCGGACTCCAGATCTACCAGCGTCCACTCCGTCGCTAGAGGGGACGAGCCCCGCTACCGAGGCGCGCGAAA
This sequence comes from uncultured Actinomycetota bacterium, assembly GCA_963756795.1. Classification (GTDB taxonomy): domain Bacteria; phylum Actinomycetota; class Actinomycetes; order Propionibacteriales; family Nocardioidaceae; genus Nocardioides. Next base: position 734,648 of record CAVWPK010000012.1, read on the forward strand.
CCCCATGATGCCCATCGCGGACTCCGCGCGGGATCCAACGTCCGGATCTCCTGCGGCGATGGTCAGGGGACCCGACGTTCGGGGTGGGACAGGACGTCCCGCCAGGAGTGCTCGGGCTCGAAGCCGAGGAGGTCGCGCGCCTTGTCGATGGCGTAGAAGGTCTCGTCCCGGCCCATCTCCCGACGTACGTCCACCCCGTCGTAGAAGCGGTCCCGGATCTCCTGCGTGGTCGCGGCCACGGACAGGTCGGCGTTGGCGACGTTGAAGACCTGGTAGCCCAGTCCGTCCGTCTCCAGGCACCGCTGCACCAGCTGGGCCAGGTCGCGGGTGTCGATGTAGGCGAAGATGTTGCGGCGCCGCAGTGACGGGTCGGCGAGGAAGCGTGGAAACAGCTCGGCGTACTCGTGCGGCTCGATGACGTTGTTGATCCTCAGGCCGTAGACGTCCGCCCCGGTGCGGGCCTGGAACGAGCGCGCCGCCGCCTCGCCGGCGACCTTCGACATCGCATACGCGTCCTCCGGCACGGTCGGATGGTCCTCGTCGACCGGCACGTAGACCGGGCGCCGCTCGCCCTGCGCGAAGCAGATCCCGTAGGTCGTCTCCGAGGAGGCGAACGCAATCTTGCGCACACCCAACCGGGTCGCGGCTTCGAGCACGTTGTAGGTGCTGAGGACATTGGTCGCATAGGTCGTTGAGTCGGCGTTGAGCAGGATCCGCGGCACCGCCGCGAAGTGGACGACCGCGTCGTAGCGGGGCTGCTCGGGCAGGTCCAGCTCGTCGAGGCTTGCCAGCCCGGCAAGCGCCGAGTAGGTCTGGCCCGCATCGGTCAGGTCGACTCGCAGGTCCGTCACCGCCGGATGCTCCAGCGGGACGAGGTCAGCGTTGGTCACGTGGTGGCCCTGCTCGGCGAGGTACGGCGCGACGTGCCTGCCGGCCTTGCCGCTGCCGCCGGTGAAGAAGATCCGCATGACCTCCCCAACAACCCGGACCGGCCACTCCTTCCCCGGAGCCACGGACCCGCCCTTTCATCACCCCGACCAGCCCCGACCAGCCCCGACCAGCCCCGACGAGCCCCGCGCTCCTACCTCAGCCTTGGCCTGCGCTGGGCTCCCGCAGGATGGGAGCCCAGGGCAGGCAAGCGCACGTGCTGGCGTTCGCTCGGTTGCGGGACGGCCGTTCTGCGCGGCGCGCCCAGCGCCCCCGTACGGTCACCTCATGTCCAGCCTGCTGATCCGCGGCGCGCGCCTGGTCCCGATCCTCGGCGAACCGGCGCCGGAGCCGGTCGACGTCCTCGTCGAGGACGGCACGGTCACCCGGATCGGTCCGGGGATCCGCCGTCCTGCGGGCGTCGAGGAGTACGACGCCGCCGGCCGCTGGGTGATGCCCGGCCTGTGGGACACCCACGTCCACCTCGGCCAGTGGACGCTCGCCCGGGGTCGCCTCGACACGAGCAGCGCGCAGTCGCCCGAGCAGGCGACGGCGCTGGTGGCGGCCGAGGTTGCGCGGCAGCCCGGAAGGCCGGTGATCGGCTGGGGCCACCGTCCGGGCACCTGGCAGCGGGAGCCGACGACCGCGGACCTCGACGACGTCGCCGGCGTGACGCCGGTGGTCCTGATCGCCGGCGATGCCCACCACGCCTGGCTCAACCGGGCCGCACAGGCGGCGCTGGGACTCCCGCTGCGCGACGGCATGGTGGAGGAGACGGAGTGGTTCGAGGCCTACGAGCGGTTGACCGCGATCTCCCACGCCGGTGACGATCCGGCCTCCTACCGCAGGACGCTCGACGATGCGGCCTCGAAGGGCGTCGTCGGTCTGGTGGACTTCGAGTTCACCGGCGCTGTGGAAGCGTGGCGCGCGCGCTGGTCGCACGGGTGCGACACGCTCCGGGTCAAGGTCGCCGTCTACGCCGACCAGCTGGACCCGGTTCTCGCCGAGGGGCTGCGGACCGGCGACCGGCTGGTGGCGGGCGACGAGCGGCTCACCATGGGCCCGCTGAAGGTCATCAGCGACGGCTCGCTCAACACCGCGACGGCGTGGTGCCACGACCCGTACGTCGCCGGCTCCCACCCCGACCACCCGGCCGGGGCCCCGAACGTCGAGCTCCCGGCGCTCACCGACCTGCTCGCCCGCGCCCACGCGGCGGGCCTCGAGACGGCGACCCACGCCATCGGTGACGCAGCCGTCGACGCCGCACTGACGGCGTACGAGCTCTCCGGCGCCCGCGGCTCGCTCGAGCACGTGCAGCTGGTCGCCCGTGACGATGTCGCACGGATCAAGGAGCTCGGCCTGCGGGCGAGCGTCCAGCCGCACCACCTCGTCGACGACCGCGACCTGACCGAGCAGGTCTGGGCGGATCGCACCGACCGCTGCTTCGCCTTCCGGTGGCTGCTGGCCGCCGGCGTCCCGATCACGCTGGGCTCGGACGCGCCGGTCTCGCCCCTCGACCCGTGGCTCGCGATCGATGCGGCCGTCCGCCGTACCGGTGACGACCGGCCGGCCTGGCACGCCGAGCAGTCGCTGACCCGGCGCGAGGCGCTCGCCGCGTCGGTCGACGGTCGCCCCGTCGTGCTGCCGGGCGCGCCCGCTGACCTGATCGTCCTCGATGAGGACCCGTTGACCGCGACCCGCCCGCCCGTCGCGTTGACGGTGGTCGGCGGCCGGGTCGCGCACCGCAGCGAGTCCGGCTAGGTCTGCCGGAGCTGCTCGACCCCCAGCTCGACCCCCAGCGCGATCGTCAGCGCGAGCACGGTCTGCGGATCCTCCAGCTGCTCGCCGTACAGCTCCCGCAGCTGAGCCACGCGATAACGCACCGTCTGCGGGTGCACGAACAGTGCAGCCGCGATGTCGTCGCGGCGTCCCTGGTGCAGCAGCCAGGCGCGCAGCGTCTCTGTCAGCTTGGCGGCACTCGCGGGCCGCAGGTCTGCCAGCGGCGCGAGGGCGACCGAGCGGAGATCGGCCAGCGCGTCCGGGTCGGCGGTCAGTACCAGCTCTGGCAGGTGCGCCTCGGTGTCGAAGGTCAGGCCGCGCTCCTGCGCCCTCCGGGCGCGTTCGTACGACGCGCGCACCAGCAGCCACGGGCGGGGCGGACCGACCAGGCAGTTCCTGCCCTCGACCGCCTTGAGCAGCGCGCCCCGACGCTTGCCGTGGGCGTCGGGGACCAGCAGCAGTACCGCCGCCTCGAGCTCTGGCAGGTCGGTCGCCTGGAGGGTCGCCTGGTGGACCAGCAGCAGCACCGAACCGACCTGCGCCTCGGGCACGATCACGGCGGTGAGCGTGGCCGGGGGCGCCCAATCGGCTCGTTCCGCGGCGGCGACGACGGTGTTCTCAGGGGCGTCGGTCAGCAGGTGCCGGGCGATCCGGTCGAGCAGCCGCTGCCGCACCCGGCCAGCGGTCGCCGACTCGTCGCCGTGACCGGCGACGCTCGCCGCGGACAGCTCGTCGATGTAGAAGAACACCGCCTGCGCGAACTCCGCCAAGGTCGTGGCGTCGACGCCGTTCTCGACGGCGAGGGTCGAGAGGTGCTGCCAGGCGACGCGGGCACCGATCCGGTACGCCGAGAGCAGCGCCTCGGAGCTGCGGCCGCTGCGCGCCTCGCCCCGCCCCAGCTGGTAGGCGCCCTCGATGGCGGCCGCCGGCGTCCGCGGGGCGGTGCCGCGGCGCTCCGAGACGAGGGACAGGAAGCCGCCGAGTGCCACCCGCACCGCGGACCGGATGGTCTCGCCCATCGGTCCGCTGAACGCGTCGGTGTAGCTCGGCACCTCGTCGATGATCACGGTCACGACGTCGTCGGCCGCGGTCGGCAAGGTGGCGCGGATCGCCACCACGACCTCTGGCGGCAGCACCAGAGCGGCCGGGGTCTGTCGGCCCACCATCACCCCTCCTTTGCGAGGCCGCCTTGTCCACTACTTTGTTCGCAGCGCATAAAAAGCGGTCTGAGATTCACCGTGAGCAGTCATGACCTTACCGTCCCGATCAGGAACTATGGATGTCGTGAGCTCGCCAAGTCTTTCCGCCCCGCTCCTCCTCCGGAGCGCCCAGCCCAGCAGCCTGCGCCGCCGCCTCCGGGCGCTGGCCGACGCCGCGGTGACGCCGCTCTCGATCGACGACGTCCTCGACAGCTTCCACCCGCTGCGGTCGGGCACCGACCTGCGCGGCCGGATCGTCGCCGTCCACCCCGAGACCGCCGACGCGGCCACCATCGTGATCAAGCCCGGTCGGGACTGGTTCGGGCACGCGCCGGGCCAGTACCTCCAGGTCGGCGTCGATGTCGACGGTGTCCGCTTGTGGCGCTGCTACTCGCTGACCCACGGCCCCCGTCCCGACGGACACATCAGCATCACCGTCAAGGCGATCCCCGGCGGCGTGGTCTCCCAGCACCTGGTGCACCGCGCCCAGGCGGGGCAGATGGTCCACCTGCAGCAGGCGGCCGGTGACTTCGTGCTGCCGATGCCGATCCCGCAGCAGCTGCTGATGGTGACCGCCGGCTCCGGGATCACCCCCGTGATCGGCATGCTGCGCAACCTGTTCTCCAAGGCCGAGCGGCCGGCCACCGACATCACCCTTCTTCACGTCAACCAGGCCGAACCGGACTCGATCTTCAAGGACGAGCTGCGGGCGCACGCCGCAGCCGGCCGGATCAGGCTGGTCGAGCACTTCGACGACCGCGACGGCCTGGTCGACCTGACCCGCCTCGAGTCCCTCGTCCCGGACATCGGCCAGCGGGCGGCGTACGCCTGCGGCCCGAGCGGCCTGCTCGATGCCCTCGAGGGTTGGTACGGCGAGCGCGGGCTCACCCTCCACACCGAGCGGTTCCGTCCGGCCCTCCTCGCCGACGCCGGCGAGGGCGGCTCGGTCACGTTCGCCGGCGGCACCGTCGTCGAGGCGGACGGCGCGACCCCGATCCTCGACGCCGCCGAAGCCGCCGGTGTCCTCATGCCCAGCGGCTGCCGGATGGGCATCTGCATGGGCTGCGTGCTGCCGATGAAGGAGGGCGCGGTCCGCGACCTCCGGACCGGCGAGGTCACCGTCGCCGTACCCGGCGAGACCGCCCCCGGTGGCCTGAAGATCCAGACCTGCATCAGCGCCGCCGCCGGCGACTGCCACCTCGACCACTGACCCCTGCCGCCGGTGGAGGCGCGAGCGTAGCGAGCCTCCAAACCAAGGCCTCGAAAGGAATCTCATGACTGCCGTGACCAAGAAGCCCGACAACCCGATCGCCCGCCTCAGCCCCGAGGACATCGAGGCGATCGGCGTCCGCCTGGACGAGATCCGCCAGAGCATCATCGACAGCCGTGGCGATGCCGACGCCGCCTACATCCGCAAGATGATCAAGACCCAGCGCTACCTCGAGCTCGGCAGCCGCGCCGTCCTGCTCGGCAGCGTCTTCCCACCCGCCTTCATTGCCGGCACGATCGGGCTCTCGGTGTCCAAGATCCTCGAGAACATGGAGATCGGGCACAACATCCTGCACGGCCAGTGGGACTGGATGCGCGACCCGAAGATCCACTCGACGACCTGGGAGTGGGACATGGCCACCCCGGCCGAGCAGTGGAAGCACTCGCACAACCAGGTGCACCACACCTACACCAACGTCGTCGGCAAGGACAACGACCTCGGCTACGGCATCATGCGGGTCGACGAGGACCAGCCGTGGCACCCGTTCTTCCTGCTGCAGCCGGTCTGGAACTTCATCAACGCCTGCTTCTTCGAGTACGGCATCGCCGCCTATGACCTCGAGCTGGGCCGCAACCTGAAGATCCCGAAGGAGAAGCGCAGCACGGAGTTCAAGGACGCCGTCAAGCAGGTCAAGAAGAAGATCCGCAACCAGGCCACGAAGGACTACCTGGTCCACCCGGCACTGTCGATCCCCACCGGCTCGTTCGTCCCCACTCTGGTCGCGAACTTCACCGCCAACGTGGTCCGCAACCTGTGGAGCCACTCGATCATCATGTGCGGCCACTTCCCCGAGGGTGTCGAGACCTTCGAGAAGAAGTCGATCGACGGCGAGACCCGCGGCGAGTGGTACGTCCGGCAGATGCTCGGCTCGGCCAACATCTCCGGCTCGAAGGCACTGCACGTCATGAGCGGCAACCTCTCGCACCAGATCGAGCACCACCTCTTCCCGGACCTGCCGTCGAACCGGTACGCCGAGGTGGCGCCCCAGGTGCAGGCGATCTTCGAGGAGTACGGGCTCACCTACTGCACCCGACCGCTGCCCCAGCAGGTCTACTCCGCCTGGCACAAGGTGGTCCGGCTCTCGCTCCCCAACGGCTGGTTGGACACCACCACCAAGCGCAACCTTCCGAGCCAGCTGGTGGCGCTCTACAAGATCGCCACCGCCGACAAGCGCAAGCGCCGTGTGATGCTGAAGCTGCTCGAGCGCAAGGCCAAGCAGGAGTACGCCGCCGCCGCGTGATCCATCGTCCTCGAGGATGATTCCGCGCCGGTCTCGGCATGTTCGGAGCGTTCGACGGGAAACTGTCCTCGCATGACACACCCATGGCTCACTCCGCTCGCGCTCGCCGGATTCGTCCTCGCCCTGGCTGCGTGCCAGCCGGCCGAGGACGACGACCCTGATCACGCCCGGGACGGCTCCGCCCCGGCGTTGATCGCCGAGGATGCCTCCCTGGCGTGGTCGATCACCCTTGACGCCGACTGGTCTCCGACTCACGCGGTCGCGGTCGGAGACACGGTCGTGGTCTCCACGAGCTGGGAGATCGACGAAGGCACCGAGATCACTGCCTACCGGGCCGACGGCTCGATCGCGTGGGAGCAGAGTGGGTACGGCGGGGCTCTGCTCGCCGCTCTCGAAGAGGACCAAGTCCTCATCTGCGACTCCGAGGAGTCGTGGACGGTGTCCGCCGTGGACGGCTCGCTGGTCGCCGAGGGCGATGCCGATGACGACCGCTGCCCAGTCGCAGATGACGACGCCGGCATTCCCGTCCCCCGAAACGACGAGGCGTACGCCGTGGAGGGCGAGGTGCTGACAGTCGATGGTCCTGGCGGACCCTTCGAGGTCACGCTCGACGAGGCACCGTCCGAGATCTGGGGTGTCGACGGCGGCGTCGTGACGTTCGTCGACGAGACGGACACGGTGCGTCTCTACCGGTGACCCGCAGGTTACCTGCGGGTAATATCGGAACCATGAGCCACGTGACCTGTGAGATCGTCGACGGCACCGCCCAGGTGCGCCTCGACCGACCCGACAAGCTCAACGCGCTGACGCTGCCGTTCCTCCAGGACCTGGCGGGTACCGCCCACGCCCTGCGCAAGGACAAGGACCTGCGGGCGGTCGTCATCGCCGGCGAGGGCGACGCGTTCTGCGCTGGACTCGACTTCGCGAGCGTGATGAAGAGCCCGGCCGGCATCGCCAAGGCCTTCGTGCCGGTGCCCTGGCGCGGCACCAACCTCTTCCAGGAGGCGTGCTGGGCGTGGCGTCGGGTGCCGGTGCCGGTCATCGCCGCCGTCCACGGCCACTGCCTCGGCGGCGGCCTGCAGATCGCCCTCGCCGCCGACTTCCGGATCGCCACGCCGGACTCGCGCTGGTCGGTGCTTGAAGGCAAGTGGGGCCTGATCCCCGACATGTCGGGCATCCGCAGCATCTCCGAGCTGGTCGGGATCGACCAGGCCAAGCTGCTGACCATGACCGCCGAGGTCTTCGACGGCAGCCGTGCTGCCGAGCTCGGCCTGGTCACGAAGCTCGACAACGACCCGCTCGCCGGCGCACAGCGGCTGGCCGCCGAGCTGTCGACCAGGTCACCGGACGCCCTGGCCGCCGCGAAGCGGTTGTTCGACGGCACCGGGGGTGCCTCTGCTCGCCGTACCTTCGCCCGCGAACGCGCCGAGCAGGCCTACCTGCTGGTCGCCCGCAACACGAAGGCCGCCCGCGAGGCGGCGTTCAAGAAGTCCGAGGCGGCTTACGGCCCGCGGGGTCGCTGAAGCCCGGGCGCCGCCGCTCTACCGCCACCCGTGGGGACCGCGTCGCGCCACAGCGGCCACGGTCACGCTCCTGGCCGCCTGGCCGCCTGGCCGCCTGGCCGTCCGCCTGGCCGCTTTCCACTCATGTCCCGCGGCTTGGTGGCCCGGCTCTCGAACTACGCAGGTTGTTGCGAGGTGAGAAACGCCAACACTGCGAGCACGCGACGGTGGGACAAGCCGTCGTCCACCAGGTCGAGTTTCTGGAACACCGCGCGCATGTGGCTCTCAGCGGTGCGTTCTGCGCAGCCCAGCTCATCGGCAATCCGCGCGTTGGTCTGACCTTCGGCGGCGAGCGCCAAGACCTGGCGCTCGCGGGCGCTGAGCGCATCGAGCCGCGAGGCGCGGACCGAGTCACCGACCAGTGCACGGACAACGGTCGGGTCAACTGCGGCACCACCGGCAGCGACCGACTCCAGAGCAGCAAGGAACTCATCGAGCGCCAACACCCGGTCCTTGAGGAGGTAGCCGAAGCCGGGTTGCCCCAGCAGGTGCGTGCAGTGTCTGAGCTCGACGTGTTGGGAGAGCAGCACTATCGGGAGCTCGGGGTCCTCGAAGCGAAGCGCGGCAGCCGCCTTGGCGCCGTCTCCGCCAGCACTTGCGGGCATCCGGATATCGGCGACCACAAGATCAGGGCGTGCGCGCCGGACCTCGGCCAGAAGCTCGTCTGCATTCGGGACCGCGCGCACGTTGTGTCCGGCCTCGCGCAGAATGCGCTCAAGGCCCTCCCGGAAGAGCACGCTGTCCTCGGCTACCAGCACATCCATCACAGCAGAGCCTCCACGAGCGTCCCGCCCCCGGGCGGGCTGACCAGGCTCAGGCTTCCGCCGAGCGAGGCCACCCTGTCCCGGAGTGCTGTGAGCCCGCTGCTCGGGTCGACCCCGCCGATGCCGTCGTCCTGGACCCGGACCACCGCACGCCCGTCCCGCCGTGCGATCTCGACGGAGATCACGGTGGCTTGGGCGTGCTTGAGCGTGTTTGCCACTGCCTCGGCGGCGATGAAGTACGCGGTCTGCGCGACTGTCTCGTCGAACGCCTCCCCGTCGAGTGCGGGGTCGACCCGGATGGTGAGGGGTATCGGCGTCGAGTCGCGCAGCGCACCCAAGGCTGGCCCGAGACCGTCGTCGAGGCGGGCCGGCCGGATGCCTTGGGAGATGCGGCGCAACTCAGAGACTGTCTCCGAGAGCTGACTGATCGCCACCTCGACATCGGCGTGCTCGGATGACCCGCTGGACAGACCGGCTTGAGCGGAGCGCAGTCGAATGCCGATCGCGAGCAGCGTCTGCTGCGCGCCGTCGTGCAGGTCGCGCTCGAGCCGCCGCCGCTCGGTCGAGGCTGCTATCTCCAGGCGTTCTCGGCTGGCTTCTACCTCGGCCAGGGCTGAGCGGAGGCCGGCACGCAGGCGTGCGCTCTCGAACGCGCTCCAGCATGTGTGGGCCGCCTCCTGGGCAAGCCGTCGCTGGCGGGTACTGGGGCGGGTCAGCTCCACGACCCCGATCTCGGCCTCGCCCGCGCGCAGCACCACGTCGACGCGCACGTCGATCGGCGTGCCGGAGGGGTCGACCAGACTCGCGTGCCCCGGCATCGCGAGGCCGACGCGCAGGCCGGGATCGCGAAGGAGGCGCCGAAGCACGTCCTCCACCTCCTCGGGCTCGCGGATCCCCTGGTGCACGTCGGCGGCGAAGTGGCGAACCGCGCCGAGGAGCACGGTGCGCTCACGGTCGAAAACGGCTGCGCTCCAGCGGTGGGACCACCGATAGACCGGCATCAGTACCAACGCGGTCGCGAACGCAGCGGCGCCAGTCTCGAGGCCGGTCGCGTCTCGGACGACTCCTTGAACGAGCACCACTGTCGCCGCCCACATCAGGGCGGCGACCGAGAGGGTGATCACCACTGCCACGGTGTCGCCGAGCAGCCGGTCGATGTCCAACAGGTCGTGACGGACCACAGCGATCGCCACCGCAGCAGGCACCAGGACGTACACAGCCACCAGGAACGCTGCGTAGCCGACCTCGGCCGGAACCAGGTCCGGGACAGTCAGCCAGCTCGCCGCCATCAGCACGAGGACGCAACCGGTGGCCAGCAGCAGCCACCTCGCTTGTCGCCGCTCGTCGGCGCCGCCTCGCCGAGACCGGCGTACGAGATCGACCGTCGCCAGGGCCAACGCTCCGGCCAACGCCGTCAGACCGATGACGATCACCGGGACCCGCCAGCCCACGAAGTCGCCGTCAGCGCGGGTGCCCCAGTTGCCGATGAGAATCAGCAGGGTCGCGGTGGCGCCGACGACCAGCGTTCGGACCGCCGTACGCCGACGAAGCGACTCCGCCGGGAAGCACAGCAGCAGCAGCAGGAACCCGATGAGCTGCAACGGCCAGATCGCCTGCACCAAGGGGGCGGCGACCTCGGCGCCGGGCCATGGGTCCGACGAGGTGCTTGAGGCACCCCAATCCTCCACGGCAGGCACGACGACGGCGAATGCCGAGATCGTCGCCAGAGCCGGCGGCACCGGGCTCGTGCGGACCCGTCGCACGATCAGCCAGGCAAGCACCAGACCCGGTCCGGCCACAGCGACCTCCGCCCCCACCCTGGCCACCTCGACGCCTTCTGGCAGTGCGGCAGCGACGAGCACACCGCTGGCGGTGACATAGAGAGCCGTCAACGCCGCGAGAGCCAGGTTGGTCGGCCGCGGGTGCACGAGTCACAGTCTGACCGTTCAGCGACCCGACCGCCTACGTGTTGGCACGTACGGATGATCCGGCCGCGCGGCAAGGGACCGCCCGGATGCCCCTCGGCCCCCGCCCGAGCAGACTTCCGCGTACTCGACCCTCCGACTCCCGAAGAAAGCGAAGTCACCATGGTCATCGTCATCGCCGTGCTCGCCGCGTTCCCGCTCGGATTCCTCGTCCGGAACCGTCTTGCCGCGTTCCTCGCCTTCGGGCTCGCATTCGCCCACGTGTTCACCTTCCAGACCGCCCAGCTCGTCCTGGAGGCGACCCGCGGCTCCGAGGAGGCCTTCGGTGACCTCTCCGACGCTGACTGGGACTGGTTCGGTGACACCATCGGCTACTTCGTCTTCACCACCGCGATCTACGCCGTGGGGCTGGCCCTGGTCGCCGCCGGCCACGCCGTGCGCATCCGCCGCGCTCGTCAGCTGGAACAGGTCAGCCACGGCTGAGCAGCCACCAGATCGCACGTGATGTCTGCCCCTGCCGAGCCTCATCACGGCACGGACCGGTACGGGGAGCTCCTGACCTGGGTCCAGTCCGTTCTCAGGGCGGCAGAGATCGCACTGCACCACGGTGATGCCGGGCCCCGCCGGGCTGTCTGATCACGGAACGACCCGGTGACCGTGCTGGGCGCGCACGTGAGATCCGAGCGCCTCGGTAGCGCCTGGTCAGGGGTATTGGAGCCCGACCGTCCGCTCGCTGATCTCCCACAACCGCGCGGCTGCGTCGGTGTCACGAGCGAGGCGGGTACGACCGACGATGCGCGGGGCCCCGCCGTACTGGCCGGGCCCGCCAGGGCCGCAGTAGGTGTCGCCGGGGAGGTCAGCGGTCGCAGCCATCAGCGACGGCCAGGCGCCGGCTGCGGCCGACTGCGAGACCGCCTTGACTGCGGCGTCCAGGACCGACGCGATGCCGCCTCGCGCGCGTCCGTACTGCCCGTTCGCCGCCAGGTGGGTACCAGCGAAGCCCGGGTGCGCCGCCAGCGCGCGGACCGGCTCCTCTGCGTCTCGCAGCCGCCGGTCGAGCTCGCTGGTGAACAACAGGTTGGCCAGCTTGGTCTGGCCGTAGACCGGCCAGCGGAAGTAGCGGCCGCCTTTCTGTCGGGGGTCGTCGAGCGGTGCCTTGCGGGCGGTCGTGTGCATGAGCGAGGACACCGTGACCACGCGCCCGTCACCGCTGGCCACCAGCTGTGGAAGCAGCAGCCCCGTGAACAGGAACGGGCCGAAGTGGTTGGTCGCCATCTGCAGCTCGAGGCCGTTGACCGTCCGGGAGTACGGCGGCGCCATCACCCCCGCGTTGTTGACGAGCACGTCGATCGCGCCGAGCCGTGCCGCCGCCGCGGCCGCGTGCTGCACCGAGTTGAGGCTGGCCAGGTCGAGCGGCAGCGTCTCCACCGCGGCGCCGGGGACCTGGTCCTCGATCGCGGCGACCGTCTGCTCGACCTTGGCGGGCGTCCGTCCCGCCAGCACCACCCGGGCGCCCTTGCGTGCCAGCTCGAGTGCCGTGTGGTAGCCGAGCCCGCCGATGGTCGGCCCGGTGACCACGACGGTCCGTCCGGCCTGGTCGGGGATGTCGGAGACCCGCCAGGCCTCGCTCACGGGGTGGTGCCCAGCTGGGCGACGATGGTGGCCCCGAGGTCGGTGTCGCCCTCGATGCCGACCGCACCGGGTACGGCGGCCCGTCGGCCACCCGCCAGCACGATGAAGTTCTCCCGGTCCATCGTCAGCCGCACGGTCGGCTGGGTGGGGACGTCCGCAAGCCGCCGGCCGCGACCCGACTCGTCGATCTCGACGGCGACGACCGGGCTGCCCTCGACTGCCAGCACTGCCGTGGTGCCCGCCGGCGGCGCGACCTTCTTCCCGACGACGAACCCGAAGGCCTCGCTCAGGTAGTCGGCCGTGTGCTGGGCGGCGGGGCTGTCCATGCTGCCGGGGAGGCCGACCGCGCGGCGGATGTCCTGCTCGTGCATCCAGATGTCCAGCGGCCGGTTCCGGAGCAGGGTCTGCTGGTTCCAGCCGATCAGGCCGAACACCCCCGGCGCGGGTGCGGCGGCGTCGGTCGGCGGGTCGGCGACGAGGGCATCGTGCCGCACTTTGGTCGCCGCGCGGATCTCATCAATGATCGTGCCGTGATCCCGGTCGCGCCGGGTCGCGACACCGATCTCGGTGAACTGCCCCATCGGACCGGTGACGTGCGGCGGCTCGCCGATGTCGGCCGTCTCCTCGGGGCCGCCGGCCAGCAGGCTCTCCAGGTGCGCGGTGTGGGAGGCGACCGCCTTCACGTCCCACCCCGCGAGGTCGGTAGGCAGCGCCCAGGCGTCCTCGGGAAGGGAATCGAGCAGGGCGGTGAAGTCACCGATCGCCTGCCACCAGGTCTCGACGTACGTCGCCAACCGCTCGGCATCGCTCATGCCCGCGATGGTAACGACGGAACGTCCACCGTTGCGCAGCGGTCTCAGCGGTGCAGGTAGCGGGCCACACCGGGGACGTCGCGCGCGAACCGCAACCGGGCGCCGTAGAGCACCCGGTGGGCGGGCGGACCGTGCGCACCGGCCACGAACGCCGGTCCCGGCGGGGTCGTCGTACCGTCGCGGACCCAGCCGTGGAAGTACATCAGCGGCCGACCGTCGACGACCAGCACGTCGGCTCCTCCCGGACCGCACAGCCCGTCGGTGCTCGCCCGGGAGAGCAGCACCCGGCGGGGGCGGGTGGGCCAGGTGGCGAGGTCGGTCGATCGCCGCCAGACCGTGCGATAGCTGCACCGCGCCCAGCTGTCCTCGGAGGTGAACAGGTGGTAGTAGCCGCTGCGTTGCAGCACGACCGGGTTCTCCATCACCCAGTCGGCGCGCACCAGCTCGCTGCTGATCTCGCCCGCCGCCGGAGCGAGACCGCGCGGCCCGAGCGGCAGCATCCGGATCGACGAGGGGCGGCCGTCGGTCTTGTAGAGGAGGTACGGCGTGCCGTCGTCCTCCACGAAGTACGACGGGTCGATCACACCCCGCCGCGGCAGTCGCGGCGCGTCGGGCACCGTGTCCCAGGCTCGCGGGGTGTCCGCCCGCGCGTGGCAGACCAGCGGCCGCCTGTCGACCGGCCCGAAGACGCCGTACGCCGTCGGCGCCGTTGCGACCCCGATGCACCGGCGGCCCTTGCCGAGGCCCTTGACCCGCGCCGCGTAGTAAAGGACCCACTGGTCGCCGACCCGGGCCAGGTCGGCCGCCCACACGTCGTCGGCGACGGCCCAGCGTGGCAACCGGGACAGTGCCGGCCGGATCCAGCGCCAACCCTCACCCGGGTCCCAGCGCGCCCGGCGGACCAGCGGGCCGGTGGTGACCAGCACCCGGCCGGTGCGGGTCTGCACGACGCTCGGGTCCCCGGACTTCTCGGTCGTGACGACCGGGTCGGGGTACGGCGCCGCAGCCGCTGCCGGGACCGCGAGCGCGACGCCGGCCAGCGCGAGCAGGAGACCGCCAGGGACGAGGCGGAGGCGGCGCGGCACCTGCCGGACACTAGCCGCGGATCAGATGCCCGGGGCCGAAATCCGTCGTACCTGACCTCCCTGTCGCGAATTCGGGAACTCACGACCTGGAGGTCAGGTACGACGGCGGATCAGGTCAGAACGCGCTTTCGTCGAGGTCCATGATCGCGAGGTCCGTCGCCTGGGCGATCGCGAGCTCGGCGCTGATCTTCGGCAGCACCTCGGCGGCGAAGAACTGCGCCGCCGCGACCTTGCCCTCGTAGAAGGCCTTGTCGCTGCCCGCGTCGCCGGCAAGCGCGGTCAGCGCCACCTCGGCGCTCCGCAGCAGCAGCCAGGCGACGACGACGTCGCCGAGGGTCATCAGCAGCCGGCTGGTGTTGAGGCCGACCTTGTAGATGTTGCGCAGGTCGCCACCGCTGTTGACGTCGGCGCTCATCAGGTCGTTGACCAGCTGGCCGACCAGGGTGTTGGCGTCCTCGAGGGCCTTGGCGAGCAGGGCGCGCTCGTTCTTGAGCTGCGGGTTGCCGGCCTCGTCCTCGACGAAGCCCTTGATCTCGCCGGCGAGGGCACCGAGAGCCTGACCGCCGTCCTTGACGATCTTGCGGAAGAAGAAGTCCATCCCCTGGATCGCCGTGGTGCCCTCGTAGAGGGTGTCGATCTTGGCGTCCCGGACGTACTGCTCGATCGGGTACTCCTGCAGGAAGCCGGAGCCGCCCAGCGTCTGCAGCGACTCGGTGCCGAGCAGCGTCCAGGAACGCTCCGAGCCGTAGCCCTTCACGATCGGGAGCAGGAGGTCGTTGAGCGCAGCAGCAGCCTGGTAGTCGTCGCTGCCCTTCTCTGCCAGCTGGATCCGGTCCTGGACCGAGGCTGTGTAGAGCACCAGGGAGCGCATGCCCTCGGCGTACGCCTTCTGGGTCATCAGCGAACGGCGTACGTCGGGGTGGTGGGTGATCGTCACCTTCGGTGCCGTCTTGTCGGACGCCTGGGTGAGGTCGGGTCCCTGCACCCGCTCCTTGGCGTACTCCAGCGCGTTGAGGTAGCCGGTCGACAGCGTCGAGATGGCCTTGGTGCCCACCATCATCCGGGCGTTCTCGATGACGTCGAACATCTGGGCGATGCCGTCGTGGACCTCGCCGAGCAGCCAGCCCTTGGCCGGCTCCCCGCCGCCGATCTGCGGGTCGCCGAAGGTGAGCTCACAGGTGTTGGAGACCTTGATGCCCATCTTGTGCTCGACGTTGGTGACGTAGGCGCCGTTGCGCTCGCCGGTGAGCTCACCGGTCTCGAGGTCGAAGTGGTACTTGGGGACCAGGAAGAGCGACAGGCCCTTGGTGCCGGGTCCGCCGATGCCGTCGATGCCCTCGGGTCGCGCCAGCACCAGGTGCATGATGTTTTCCTGGAGGTCCGACTCGGCGCTGGTGATGAAGCGCTTGACGCCGGTGATGTTCCAGGTGCCGTCGTCGTTGAGGGTGGCCTTGGCCCGGCCGGCGCCCACGTCGGAGCCGGCGTCGGGCTCGGTCAGCACCATGGTGGCGCCCCACTGGCGCTCGACCATGAACCCGGCGATCTTCTGGTCGCGCTCGGTGCCGTTGTCATAGACGACGCTGCCGAAGAACGGGCCGGCGCCGTACATCCACACCGGGGTGTTCGCGCCGAGGATGAGCTCGGCGGTCGCCCAGACCAGCGACGAGGGCGCCTCGGTGCCACCGATCTCGGCAGGGATGCCGAGGCTCCAGAAGCCGGCCTCCATCCAGGCGTCGTAGCTCTTCTTGAACGACGCGGGCACCGGGGCGGTGTTGGTCTTGGGGTCGAAGACCGGCGGGTTGCGGTCACCGTCCTCGAACGAGGCGGCTAGGTCCTCGCGGCTGATCCGGTCGACCTCGGCCAGGATCTCCTTGGCGGTATCGAAGTCCATCTCGTCGAACGGCCCTGCGCCCAGGATCTCCTGGCGCCCGAGCAGCTCGAACAGGTTGAAGTTGATGTCGCGCAGGTTGCTTTTGTAGTGGCTCACGGTCCCACCGTTTCTTCGCTGATAACAGGTGCGGCGTCAGCGAACCGAGATGGCTACTGACGAGTAACTTAATAATACGGGGGGTGCTTACTGGGGGCAAGCACGAGCCCATGTGTAGTGAACCGATCAACAAATCTGAGACACTGGACCCATGCGAGTTTCCGCCAAGTCCGACTACGCGCTCCGCGCCCTGATCGAGATGGCGGGACGAGCGGACGGTCGGGCCGTCAGCGCCGAGGAGCTCGGGCGCCTGCAGGACATCCCGCACGGCTTCCTCCAGGCCATCCTGGCCGACCTGCGCCGCGCCGGCGTCGTGATGTCCCAACGCGGCCAGTCAGGCGGCTGGCGGATGGGCAGGCCCGCCTCCGACGTCTCTGTCGCCGATGTGATCCGCGCGGTCGACGGGCCTCTGGTTTCGGTCTACGGCCTGCGGCCCGAGGCGGTCAGCTACAACGAGTCCGCCGACGTGCTCCAGCACGTCTGGATCGCCGCCCGGAGCTCGCTGCGCGAGGTCTTCGAGGAGGTCTCGATCCAGCAGCTCGCAGACCGTGACCTGCCCGGGACTGTGACCAAGCGCACGGCCGACGAGGACGCCTGGAAGGCCCACTGAGGCTTTCCGCTACGCCACCCTGACCAGTTTCTTCTTCAGCTTCCTGCGCTTGCGGTCGCTCTCGTCGCGCCAGCGTTCGAGGCTCTGGTTGCGGCGCGCGAGCCGCTCGATCTCACGGCGGGCGTCATCGAGCGAGGTGAGCTGGCGGGCGCCGACCGGGCCGGGAACCTCGGCCAGCCCGAGCGACGCCGTACCGAATCCGGCGACCTTGCCGAAGGCCTTCCAGACCCGCTTCGGCGTCGGCTCGGCGAGCCGGAGGACGTGCAGCCGCTCGGGCTTGCGGACCGCGGCACCCCAGCGGGCCGCGATGTCGTCGATGTCGTCGATATTGTCGTCGGGTGCAGCAGTGAGTACGACGTGGACCTGCATCCCGGTGAGCGCGTCGAGCAGCAGGTCGATCTCGGGCCGGCTCGCGGTCGCGATGAGCGGCAGGCTGACCGCCACCGTCTGCTTGGTCTTCCACGCGCGCCGGCACACGTCGGCCCACTGACCCTCGACCTCCTTGCGCGCGAAGCCCCAGGCCTTGTGCTCGCGAAGGATCTCGACGGCGGAGAGGAACGACTCGTCGGTTGACCGCATGGGTACGTCGATGCCGAGCTCCTGGAGCGCCTCGCGATGGTGCACGAGTGCCACCTCGATGATGTCGCCCGCGCCGGGCATCCCGACGTGCAGGAAGACCTTCCGCTTCGTTGCCATGCCTGGAGCGTGCGGCACCGACCTGACTGACTGGTGAACGACTCCCGAACCGCGAGCGAGCACCGGGAGAAGGCACGCCGCGACGGGCGCCACTAGAACGCGTTCCAGTTTCGGTCGTAGGATCGGCGCATGATCACCTCCGACGCCGTCTCGTGGAACGCGCCCGACGACCCGCACCCGGCCCGCGTCGCCTCGCAGCGGTCCTATTCGGCCGTCGCGAAGGGCGACCTCGCCGAGTGGCTGACCGTCTATGCCGAGGACTGCGTGCTCGAAGACCCTGTGGGCCGCTCGATGTTCGACCCCGAGGGCACCGGCCACCGGGGCCACGCCGGCATCTCGGCGTTCTGGGAGAAGGCGATCTCTCCCATCGCCAAGTTCGAGTTCGACATCTCCGACTCGTTCGCCAACCCGGACAGCAACACCTGCGCCAACATCGGCCACATCAAGACGTCGTTCCCCGACGGCAGCTACACCACGACCGACCTGGTCATGGTCTACGTCGTCGACGACGACGGACGGGTGAAGTCGATGAAAGCGTTCTGGGAGCCGGACCGGACGATGGCGAGCTTCACCACTGCGTGAGCTGGTCGTGAGCTGGTCGTGAGCGGGCCGTGAGCCGGTCGTGAGCCGGGCGACTCAGGTCAGCTGCTCTTCCATCCAGCTCACCAGCGGCCGCAGCTTGCGCCAGTCCTGGCGCACCCGGTCGAGCAGCTCGGCGGTGTGGACGAACGGCTCGAAGCCGTACTTCTTCTGGCCGAGCAGCGACTTGTGGCGCAGCAGCTCGATCCGCGGGTGGTCCTTGTCGTAGCCGCGCGGTGCCGTCTTCAGCTGGTCGCCCCCGATCTCGAACCCGCCGCGCCCGAGGTCGCGCAGGATCCGCTGGAGCCGGTTGCCGGACTGCTCCTCGGCCATGCCCTCCCGGATCAACGACAGCTCGGGCCCCGAGGCGTGATAGGTGCCGCCGCCGACCCGGACGCCTGCTGCCGCGACCTCGACGTAGTAACCGGTCGAGGGCGCGACGCCGACGAACGCACCCTGATGGGTCTTGTACGGCGTCTTGTCCTTCGCGAACCTCACGTCGCGGTAGGGGCGGAACACCTTCGCGTCCCCGAACTCCTGTGCCAGCGCGTCGGTGAGCGCCACCATCGGGGCCTTCACCTGCTCGTCGTACACCGTCTTGTGGGCGTCCCAGAACGACTTGGTGTTGTCGACCTCGAGATCGTCGTAGAAGTCGAGGGCGGCCTCGGGGAAGCCGGTGAAGGTCATCCCGGCAGCCTAGGCGGGGCACAAGTGCATAGGTTTGGCACTGTCTTGTCCCTCGAATACAGGTCAGGTTGGGATCACGCTCGTGGCCCCAAACGAAGAGGGACTCTCGTGTCCAACTACAGCCAGCACATCGCCGACCGCGATCACGTAGATCGCTGTCCAGGATTCATCACGGCTTTGATACTGCGTTGCGCCGCGCGTGACAAAGCCGCGCTCGGGTCGCTCTTCGACCTTCTCTACCCGCTGGTGTTGGCGACCGTCCGAGGCGCGGTGCCATCCGACTCCGACGAGACTCGGGTGCTGGTCACTTTCCGCCGATTGTGGGAGCAGGCCCCGACGTACGATCCGAAGCTGTCCGGGTCCGTGGAGTGGGTCATCGCCCATGCCCGGGCGGTGCGTGCTGAGGCGATTCCGACCGATGTGCCGAACGGGCCTCGCGATACTCACCTGCCGAGCGTGGCTCGAACTGCTTCGGAGGCGCCGGCGATGGTCTCGCCCAGATAGGTGCCAGGAGCGTGCCTCCGAGAGGAGGCGAACATGAACGCATTGCCGGCGTAGAAGGTGGGGCAGCCCGTCTCGAAGACCGCGCGGAGAGACTCGATGGTGGTTCGTCGGTGGGTGGGGAGATGGGAGACGATGACGACGGCGGCCGGGGAGGTGGCGGCGACAGCAGTTGTGAGCACCCGCTGCGGGGTGCGCGAACCCAGGATGCGGCAGCCAACTTCGTGGTGTACGAGGAGAGCAGCGAGGCATTCGAGCCCCAGGGTGTGGAGATCCCGTGGCCCGACCCCGAGCAGGACCCACCTCTCGGATTTCGCAGGCGGCGCCAAGGTGACCATCTTCGCCAGCCAGCCGCGCACGACCTCGGTGGTGAAGTGTTCCTGACCGATGTCGCAGAGCCCTGCCTCCCACCACGTGCCGACTTGCCGCACGGACGGGAGCAGCACCTGGTCGATGGTACCGGCGAGACCGAGTTCGGTTCGTGCTTGCTCGAGCACCGCGAGGATCGCGGCGGAGTCCAGCGCCGTTGAAGCAGCCATGATCGCGTCGATCCGCCACCGCGCGGGGTTTGTCTCGTCAAGGAGCCCGCGCACCCACCGGGCAGAGTCGGACGCCGGCCGTCCGTTGGCTATCTCATCGCGCATCAATCGCAGCTGATTGAGCGCCTGCAAGGTGTAGCGACGGTGCCCACCGGCGCTCCTTGCAGTGGTGGGGAGGCCATACCGACGCTCCCAAGAACGCAGCGTCGGCATGGGAACGTGGAGAAGCTCGCCAGCTTCCTTGATCGCCAAGCCGCCGCCGAGCTGCGCCGAGCTGAACTGACTCGCCATCTTTGGCCCTCATCCTCCCGCGTCGCGCGACTCGGACAACGTATCGATCTCGTGCGGAAACGGTCGAGTACGGCAAGAGGAAAGACCTGGAAGGTCCTGAGCGCGAGCCTATGCCTGCGCGCTTCCGGATCGCGTCGCCCTCGCGTGCGTGCGCTACCTCGGTGTTGCGACCGCTTGCTCGGTCGTGTGACGAGTCAGAGCACTGAGGGAGCGAACCAACCGGCCGCCAAGCGTCACGAACACTGAGTTACATGGCGCTTCCCGAACCCGCGGATGGAGGAATGGAGCGGACGACGAGATTCGAACTCGCGACATCGACCTTGGGAAGGTCGCGCTCTACCAACTGAGCTACGTCCGCATGCGCGGTCACCCACGCGAGCCGGAATGCTACCTGATCGGGCTCAGCGACGGCCGCTTCGGCTCGACCCCGTCGCCGGATGATCGGCCGGTGATCCGCCGGCCGACCCAGGGCGCAAGGTGGGCGCGGGCCCATTCCAGGTCGGCCTGCCGCTGGGCCCGCCGCGGGAGCACGGGAACTGCGGGTACGGCGAGCGGCGCCAGGTCGTGCTCGACGCCGAGCCGGTCGAGCACCGCGATCGCGATCGCCTGGTGGCCGACGGGGTTGAGGTGCAGGCGGTCGGCGTCCATGATCTCGGCGACCTTCCAGCCGCGCATCCGCCACATGTCGACCAACGTCGCGTCGTGCTTGTCCGCGATCTCGCGCACCCACTCGTTGAAGATCGCGGTCCGGCCGCGGATCAGCTTCATCACCGGGTTGAGACCGGGGTCCGCGACCGTGAACACCACGACCCGAGCGCCGGTGGCGGTCAGCCGGCCGACGGCGTCGTCGTACGCCGCCGCCAGCCGGTCGAGGTCGACCTTCGGCCGCAGTACGTCGTTGCCGCCGCCATGGACGGTGACCAGGTCGGGCGCCAGGTCGATCGCCGGGCCGACCTGCTCCTCGATGATCGCGGGCAGCTTGCGGCCGCGGATCGCGAGGTTGGCGTAGCCGAAGTCCGGCGTCCGGCGAGCGAACACCTCGGCGACCCGATCCGCCCAGCCCCGGCAGCCGTTGGGCCGCGTGGGATCGATGTCCCCGACGCCCTCGGTGAAGGAGTCGCCGATGGCGACGTAGCGCTGGAAGCTCATGGAACGATTGTGCAGGTTGAGACGGCGGTCTCGCACACTGACCACGGTCCCGGCTGCCGGTAGGGTGCCGACGTGCTGCTGAGCGACCGGGACATCACCACGGAGATCGACGCCGGACGGATCGCCATGGATCCTTGGGATCCGGCGATGCTGCAGCCGTCGTCGATCGACGTACGGCTCGACCGGTTCTTCCGGGTCTTCGAGAACCACAAGTACCCGCACATCGACCCCGCCGCCGATCAGTCCGACCTGACCCGGATGGTCGAGCCGGAGGGCGACGACCCGTTCATCCTCCACCCGGGCGAGTTCGTGCTGGGGTCGACCTACGAAGTGGTGTCACTTCCCGACGACATCGCAGCACGGGTCGAGGGCAAGTCCTCGCTCGGACGGCTCGGCCTGTTGACGCACGCGACCGCAGGCTTCGTCGACCCCGGCTTCTCCGGCCACGTCACCCTCGAGCTCGCCAACGTCGCGACGCTGCCGATCAAGCTCTACCCGGGCATGAAGATCGGCCAGTTCTGCTTCTTCCGGCTGACATCGCCCTCCGAGCACCCCTACGGATCGGCCAAGTACGGCTCCCGCTACCAAGGTCAGCGTGGCCCGACGCCGTCCCGGTCCTTCCTGAAGTTCCACCGGACCAAGATCTGACCGGTCCAGCGGTGTCGGCTCCTACTTCTTCCGACCCGGGAGCGTCAGCGTCGAGCGGTGGTCAGGACCGTTGTAGAGCGTGATCGGCAGCGTCTGCGACGGGACGTCGGGGACCGGCGCGAGCAGGTGCGGTACGTCGTACCCCTGGATCGTGAGGCGTAGCCGGTGGCCCGGCTTGATGACGGCCGCCGTCGGGAAGATCTCGACGTCGACCGGGACGATCTCCCCTGACGCCAGCGTGTCCTTCGATGCCTTGGTGAACGGGTGCCACGGCTGGATCAGCTTGCCGTCGAGGAAGCGGGACTTCGCCCTGATCAGCTTGCGCTGGGAGATGACCTGCCACCCGCCCGTGATCCGGGAGACGGTGCCGTCCGGAGCAACGTCTTCGACTGCCACCGACAGCATGCCGTCGCCGCCGATGGCCGAGACGAAGAGGCGGGCGTTGATCGGGCCGCGGAAGTGGACGGCGCGGGCGAGCCTGTCGGTCTGGAAGGTCAGGCCGGTGTGGTCGTTGAGGTCGTTGTTGGTGAAGCAGGGGTTGTCCGGCCAGATCTGGTTGACGACGCCGGCAGTCCACTGGTTGGCCGATCGCGTGCACAGCCCGGAGACCGGCAGCGGCAGCAGGGTCGACTCGCCCTCCACGCCCCGCTTCTTGCGCAGGCCGCCGAAGCTGCCGCCCTGCGTCGAGGCGCCGGAGAGCAGCCGGGTGTGCACGCCGGCACTCCGGTCCACCCAGCGTCGGGCGGTCCGCCACCGGTCGGAGCCCTGCTCGTAGTAGGTCACCGGCGCGATCTCGCCGAGCCGGCCGTTGCGCCCCTTGATCCAGTGGTCGAACCACCGCAGCTGGAGCTCGGCGATCGTGCCGTAGCCGGCGTCGACGACCTCAGTGCCGGCCGAGCCCTCGAGGTGGTCCCACGGTCCGACGATCATCTTCACTGGTGCGCCGTTGCGCTGGAGCTTCTCGAACAGCAGTGGGGTGCCGCGCTGGAACAGGTCGAACTGCCCGCCGACGAGGAACGTCGGCACGGTGACGTCGTCGACGTACTCGATCGCCGACCGCTCGCGGTAGAACGGGCCGTCGTAGGCCGGGTCCTGGCCGAGGAGCACCTGGAGCGCCAACGGCAGCGTGAACGAGCCGCCGGCCATCAGGTGCTCGACGAGGACGCCGATCGCCGAGGCGGGGTCGCTACCGAGGTAGGCGGGCGGAATCAGCCCGGTACCGGTCACGAGACCGAGCCAGAGCGGCATGAACCCGACGTCGATCTGGCCACCCGACGCCACGACGTCGCGGTAGACGTCGGCCCCGGGCACCTGCGGGAAGAGCGCCTTGAGCCCCGGCGGATGGTGGCCGGCGGCCATCAGTTGACTGATGCCCATGTAGGACGCGCCGGCCATGCCGACCTTGCCGTTGCTCCACTTCTGCCGGTGGGCCCACCCCACGATCGCGCCGGCATCCTTGTTCTCGCGGGCACTGAAAGCGGCCCAGCTGCCTCCGGAGCTTCCGGTGCCGCGGGCGTCGACGTAGAGGTAGTTGTAGCCGCGTTTGACCAGGTACGGCGCACCGGGGCCGCCGAGCCCGCCGCCGCCGGCTCCGATGAAGGTCTTGTTGTAGGCCGTCACCATCACGATCACGGGGAGCTTCCTGCGGATCGGCTCACCCTGGGCGTTCGCCGGCCGGATCAGGTCCCCTCGCAGGACCACGCCGTCGTCCATCCTGATCGGGAGGTCGGCGGTCTTGACGGTGCCGGGGTATTGCTCCGACCGCGGCTTCCACCTGCTCGCCGAAGCCGGAGCGACCAGGCTCGGGGCCTGGGCGTGCGTGCCGCTCGATGGTACGGCGGACGCGGACCCGCCGGGTGCAGCGAGACCGGCGCCGAGCAGGGTGGCCAAGGTGGCCGCCGCTGCGAGCGCGCGACAGTGATGCCGAATCATGGAGCTCCCTCGTTCGTTCAGGGGCTCAACGATGTAGGGGCGACCGTGGTCACGTGGCGACGGTTATCGCGCCGGCGTCGACCGCCGCCACTGCGGTGAGCTCATAGGAACTCGAGGCCGGCGCGGCGGGCACGCCGACCGGACCTGGTCCGGGCAGCGAGCCGACGGCGGTCGGCCCGGGCGATCCGGTCAGCGATCTCCTGGCGGACACGGAGCTCGTTCGTGGGTTCGATCATGATCGCTTCCTCCTCTCGCGGCATCTGTTCTCGATGTGTCTTACTCAAGCAGGCCCCACCGACAGCGGTTCCCGCTTGACCGTGCTTGCTCAGGCAGGCAGCAGGTGGACGTCGCCGGACACCGTGGTCGCCCGGACCTCGACGTAGTCGGCGCCCGGGCCCGGCTCTCCGACTCCCTCCAGACCGGAGCGGACGGTGCCGCTGACGGTGGTGATGTCGGTCCACACCGGGATGCCGGCAGGGACGCCGATCCGGACGTCGCCGGAAGCGCCCTTGCTCGTGATCCGGCCGCGCGTCGCCGTACGGATGACGGTGTCGCCGGAGCCGGTCGTCATGGTGACGTCGTCCTCGGCCCGGGCGATCTCGAGGTCGCCGGACCCGGTCTTGACCACGACCGGGCCGGCTGCGTGCTCGACCCGGATGTCGCCGGAGCCGGTGGACACCGAGGTCGCGGCGCCCAGGCGGGAGGCGACGAAGTCCCCCGAGCCGCTGCGTACCCGCAGCTCGCCGTCGGCCGAGGTGAGGGTGACGTCGCCGGACCCGGTGTCGATGGAGCCGGAACCGGCGACCCGTTCGAGGCTGACGTCGCCGGACCCGGACTTGATCCTGGCCGTCGCGACCTGGCCGGAGACACCTACGTCGGCGCTTCCGCTCTTGACGACCAGAGCGCTGTCGGTCGGCACCACGATGTCCATCGCGAGCTCCTGGTCGCCGGAGACGCCACGGGTCTTGGGGGCGATCACGCTGACCTGACCGTGGTCGTGGACGACCTGGACGTCGTCGGCGTACCGGCCCTCGATCCGGACCTCGGTCCGGGCGACCTCGGCGGCGGTGACGTCGACGTGACCGCTGCCGTTCTCGACGTAGAGCTGGACGGGGGAAGGGGTGTCGAAGCTGTATTCGGACATGACGTTTCTCCTCGAGATTTGGGTGCGGGTGGGCGGGCTTGGGCGGGGATCAGAGCCAGCCGGTGACGCGGCGGTCGCCGTGCTTCCCGCCGAACGGGAAGTCGCCACCGAAGGGCAGGCTGGACAGGTCGACGTCGACGTGGATGGCGCGGTCGCTGGTCGCGGCGCGGACCACGTTGACCAGCCAGGTGTTGAGCGACTGGCCGGCCGCGTTGGCAGCCTCCTCGGCCTTGGTCTTGACCGAGTCGGGGATCCGCAGGGTGATCCGCGCCAACCCCTCCTCGGTCGCCGCGCCGGGAGCCGGAGGTGCCGGCGGGGGCGGCGGCACCGGCGGCACCGGCGGCACCGGGGCGCTGGCCCGCGGGGCCTGGACGACGAAGTCGAGCTCGCGACCGTCGAGGCGTACGTCGACACTGCCGGCCGGCATCGCGGCGGTGATCTCGGATGCGGCCTGGCTGATCGCTTCCATCAGGGCGAGCCGGGCGGACGGGTCGAGCGCGTAGCCGAGCCGCTCGGCCGTCTGCCGGGCCTCTTCCCCAGCGCTCTCGGCCGCGGCGAGCAGGTCCCTGCGGAGGCTTTCGACGTACGGCGTGATGTCCATGTGCACCACGATGACGTCATGGTGACGTCATGTCAAGTCATCGTGGTGTCACTCTGGCATTCGGTGGTCCGACGTAGGGTTCGGGACCGTGATGAATCGAGTGATCTCGGGCGCTATCGCCCTCGTGTTCGTGGCGGCGCTCGCGGCCTGCACCGACTCGGGGCCATCCGAACAGCCGCCGGGCGACGAACCGGGGAGTCCTTCGGCCGAGGGAACGCCCGGCGACGACATACTCCAGCTCGCCGAGGCCCAGTTCAACGTAGGTCCGGCGGAGATCGTCATCGGCCCCACGACGACCGCCGACTCGTTCATCAACGCTGTCCAGGTCGGCGACAAGGTCCGTGCCTACGTCGGCCGGGGCGACACCTACCTCCTCGAGGGCAGCGATGTCACCGACCTGGCGCCGACCGGGCAGCAGGTCATCCAGCGGGGCGGCAGGGAGGACTTCGACCGCTGCGGAGCGTGGATCAACGCGGTGGTCCGCGACGATCGCGACCCCGAGTTGCTGCGGGCCTGGTACCACGCCGAAGCCGACTGCGCCTACGCCGAGCACCAGACGCGCAAGTCGGTCGCCTACGCCGAGTCACGCGACGGCGGGGTCACCTTCACCAAGCCCGGCTACCCCGACAACCAGGTTCTCCGCAGCCCGACCGACGTTGTGGAGGGTCAACGCACCGGACGCGGGAACACCACCATCGTGCGCCGCGGCAAGTACTTCTACATGTACTACCAAGAGGTCCTGCCGGACTTCTCGATCGTCACCAGCGTCGCGCGGGCGCCGGTTGCGTCGGGCGGCGTCCCCGGCACCTGGCGCAACTACACCGAGGACACCGCGGGCAAGGGCGCCTGGACGGCTGACGCGCTCGACGGTCCCGCGGCCACCCTGGACGTGAAGGTGGGTGCGTCGTCGGCGAGCGTCCACACGTCCTCGGACGAGGTCATGCTCGTTCGGCAGAACGGGCCCCGTGGCGGCATCGTGATGCAGACGTCGGAGGACGGCATCCACTTCACCCAGCTCCGTGAGCCGCTCGTGCCCTACCTGGACTCGCAGATCCGTGAAGGCTGGGGTGTCGTCGACGACAAGCAGATCTTCGGCTACGTCTCGGTGATGGCAACAGACGGGTCGCGCGCATGGGACGACACTTTCTACCTGTTCCACATGTACGTCTTCCCTGGCGACGACCTGCATGACGGCCGCTACCTGGTCCGCCGCGAGGTGCAGGTCACCGAGGCACCGGCGAACGGGCCGTGGTCCACGGTGGCGCTGACGTCGTACGTCGGCGCGACCGGGGATCGCTACGCCACCTCCGCACCGGAGAAGCCGAGCGCCCGCGCCGATGGAGGCGTCGCCCAGCTGCTGGCGGCCGACGACGCGGGCCGCCGCGCGCTGTTCGAGTGCCGCAGCGCTGCCGGGAAGGACCGGTTCGTGAGCGCGTCGTGCGGTGTCACCCCCATCGAGGAGCGTCTGGTCGGGTACGCGTTCACCGAGGAGCAGGCCGGTACGGTCCGGCTCTACCGGTGTGAGACCCCAGCCGGGGATCAGTACCCGTCCTTGGACGGAGAGTGCGACGGCGGCCGGACGGTGACCGAACTGGGCTTCGTCTACCCGCCGGACGAGTAGGTCACCCCCCGCGAAGTGTCGGGGTTGGTCCCGCGAAGTGTCGGGGTTGGTCCCGCGAAGTGTCGGGGTTGGTCCCGCGAAGTGTCGGGGTTGGCCGGTTGACGTGTCGCCACCGCAGGCACCCTCTCGCGCGGTCAGCGGTCCAGCAGGGAGGGGACGCCGTCGTCACCAGCCGTGGTCCACACCAGACCGTCGACCAGCCAGCACCGACACCTCGACCAGCCAAAGGCGACACCTCGACCAGCCAAGGGCGACACTTCGCGGGGTTACGGGAGCCGGCGGGCGACGTGCTCCGCGAGGACCGACAGGGGCAACGCGCCGGAGTCGAGTACGGCGTCGTGGAAGGCCTTGATGTCGAACCGGTCGCCCTGGCGCTTCAACGCGGCATCCCGGATCCGGAGCATCTCAAGGCGACCGATCATGTAGGAGAGGGCCTGGCCGGGAGTGACGGCGTACCGGTTGATCTCGGCAGTGGCGTGGCCGATGCTCTTCTCGCTGTTGGCGAGCAGGTAGTCGATCGCCTGCTGGCGGGTCCAGCCGAGCGCATGCATCCCGGTGTCCACGACGAGACGGCAGGCGCGCATCGAGTCGGCGGCCAACATGCCCATCCGGTCCAGTGGCGAGCCGTAGAGACCCATCTCGTCGGCGAGCCGCTCCGTGTAGAGACCCCACCCCTCGCTGTAGGCAGTGACGAACGCAGTCTTGCGGAAGTCGGGGAGGTCCTCCTGCTCCTGCGCGATCGCGATCTGGAGGTGATGACCCGGGATGCCCTCGTGGTACGACGTGGACTCGATCTCATAGCGTCCCCATCCCTCGGGCTCGGAGACGTTCATGAAGAAGATGCCGCCCCGGCTGCCGTCCATCGCGGGCCGGAAGTAGTAGGCGACCGCGCCACTGGTCGTCGGCTCGACCTCGCAGTCCGACTGCGGCAGCCGCCCGAACCAGTCGCCCATCACCCCCCGCGCCTTGGCCATCGCGTCCTTCGAGGCCCGGACGATCTCGTCGCCGCTGGTGTGATGGAGCGCCGGATCGTCCCTCAGCGCAGCGAGGATCGTCGGCACGTGATCGCTGCCGACCACCGCAGGTCCGAGCTCGGCGTACTGCCGCTCGAGCTCGGCGACCTGCTCGAGCCCGATCTCGTGGATCGCCTGCGGAGTCAGGTCGGTGGTCGTGTAGTAGCGGGTGAGCGTCGCATAGGCCTCCACCCCGCCGGGCACATGCAGCAGGCCGACCTGCTCGTCCTCCCGCGCCACCGGCATCACGTCGTCACGGAGAACGGCCATATAGGTTGCCAGCGCCGGTCGCACGTCGTCGTCGACCACCTGCTCCAGATGGGCGACCAACGCGTCGCGGTCGACGCCGTCCGGGGTGGCGGCGATCCGAAGCAGCCGGTCGTCCCCCAGCGGGGTGGTGAGCCACTCGTCGAGCTGCGCGATCGTGTCCGCGACGGCAAACGCGGCGGGCGTGCGACCGGCGGCGACACCGTCGCGGTGCCGGTCGGCAAGATCGGCGAAGTACGTCGCCACGGCACGCAGCTTGCCGACCATCGCATCCGCCACCTCGGGCGTCGGGATCGACAGCTTCGGCAGGTACATCCCGAGGGAGGCCTGCGCGCCGAAGATGGGGTTGGCGCCGTACTCCGCGGAGCGGAGCGCGCCGAGCTCGGCCGTCGACGTCGCGTCCCACACGAGCATCGCCCGCGACAGCTGGTCCTGCTCGTCGAGCCCGTCGTCGCTGATCGCCTCGGCCCGGCCCGCGAACGCACGCGCCTCGGCAACGGCCGCCTCCTCCCCGGCGGCACTGACGTCGGTGTAGGACCCCGCAACGGAGTACTCCCCCGACATGTGCGCCCACATGGGGTTCTGGCGGTAGCGAAACTGCTGGTATTCGTCGGCAAGGCCGGAGATGGAGTCCACGCGACATTCCTACCGGACGACGCCGCCGAACCGCTGGACCGTTGGACACTTGGACCGCTGGATACCCGTCTTACCTGACCTACTTGTCGGAAATTCCCGAGATCACGACATCTGGGTCAGGTAAGACGCTCGGTCAGAGGTCGAACAGAGAGCCCGAGCCGGAGATGTCGACGTCTGTCTTCGGCTCGTTCTTCTCGCCAGAGGAGGCGACCGGAGCGGTCTTCGGCTGCTGCTCGTCTTGGGACTCGTCGACCGGCTCGGCCTCACCCTCAGCCTCGGCGTGAGCGTCGCTTTCGGCAGCGGGCTCCTCCTCGGCAACCTCGGGCTCCTCCTCGGCAGCAGGCTCCTCCTCGGCAGCAGGCTCCTCGGCAGCAGGCTCCTCGGCAGCAGGCTCCTGCTCGGCGACCTGGGGCTCCTCCGCAGCGGCACGCTTGCTTTCAGCTGCGGGCTCATCCGCCGCCGCGGGCTCCGCCGGGGCGGACTCGACGACATCGAAGAGGGAACCGCTCAGATCAGCCTCGGCCAACGCGGTAGCGGCCGCCGCAGGCTTCTCCTCCGCTGCAGGCTTCTCCTCCGTCGCCGGCTTCTCCTCCGCTGCAGGCTTCTCCTCCGCCGCCGGCTTCTCCTCCGCCGCCGGCTTCTCCTCCGCCGCCGGCTTCTCCTCCGCCGCAGGCTTCTCCTCCGCCGCCGGCGGGGTCGACTCGACCACGTCGAAGAGCGAGCCGCTCAGGTCTGCCGGGCCAGAAGCCGGTGCCGATGCCGATGTCTTCGCCTCCGGCTCGGGCTCGGGCTCGGGCTCGGACTGCGCCGCGGCTGCTTCCTTCGCCTCCGGCTTCGTCGGCTGAGCCTCAGGCTCGGCCGGTGCGGAGTCGATCGCGTCGAACAACGAGCCGCCGCCCCCGGCCGTGGCCTTCGCCTCCGCAGGCTCCGCCTTCGCCTCCGGCTCCGCCTTCGCGTCAGGCTCCGCCTCCTGAGCCGGTGCCTCGTCGAACAGCGACCCGCCAGCGGACTCCACCTTCGCCGCGGGTGCCTCGTCCGCAGCGGCGTCCGCGTCAGCGGCGGCGTCAGAGGCGGCGTGGTCGTCGTCGAACAACGAGCCGGACCCGGTCCCGCCGGACGAGGCCTTCGCCCCCGCGCCGACGGCGGCCGGGTCGTCGAGTTCTTCCTCGGCCACCTTCTTGGCCTTGGCCGCGGCGGGCTTCGCGCCCTCACCGGGCTTCAGCTTGGTGGCGACCTCGCCCTTGACCGACGCGAGCAGCATCTGCGCGACGTCGAGGACCTCGACCTCGGCGCGGGCGCTGCCGTTGTCCTGAGCCTCGGTGAGGCCGTCAGCAAGCATCACCCGACAGAACGGGCAGCCGACCGCGATCTGGTCGGCACCGGTGCCGACTGCCTCGTTCGTGCGGTTGACGTTGATCCGCTCGCCGATGGTCTCTTCCATCCACATCCGGGCACCGCCGGCGCCACAGCAGAACGACCGCTCGCCGCTGCGCTCCATCTCGGCGAGCTCGGCTCCCGGCATGATCTGCAGCAGGTCCCGCGGCGGGGTGTAGACCTGGTTGTGGCGGCCTAGGAAGCACGGGTCGTGGTAGGTGATCTTGCGCTGGTGCGCGCCGTCACCGGTCGCGACCGGCGTGAGCTTGCCCTCCCGCACCAGCCGGTTGAGCAGCTGGGTGTGGTGAATGACCTCGAGCTCGATGCCGAGCTCCTTGTACTCGTTCTTGAGCGTGTTCATGCAGTGCGGGCAGGTCGACACGACCTGCTTGGCCCGTGCGTCCTTGAGCGTCTCGATGTTCTGCTGGGCCAGGCCCTGGAACACGAACTCGTTGCCGGCGCGACGGGCCGAGTCACCGGTGCAGGTCTCGCCGTTGCCGAGTACGCCGAACGACACCCCCGCCATGTCGAGCAGCTCGGCCACGGCGCGGGTGGTCTTCTTCGCGCGGTCCTCGTAGGCACCGGCGCAGCCGACCCAGAACAGCCAGTCGACCTCGTCGAGCGAGGCTGGGTCGATATCGGCGTCGCCGCCGACGACCTTGACGTCGAACGGCAGGTCCTTGGCCCAGTCCATCCGGCCGCGCGGCGACATGTTCCACGGGTTGCCGTTGTTCTCGAGGCCCCGGAAGAGGCCGTTGAGCTCGGACGGGAAGTTCGACTCGACGAGCACCTGGTAACGGCGCATGTCGGTGATGTGGTCGACGTGCTCGATGTCGACCGGGCACTGGTTGACGCAGGCGCCGCAGTTCGTGCAGGACCACAGCACATCGGTGTCGATGATCGCCCCACCGTCGGGCTCCCAGGCGAGGCCCTCGGTCTCGCCCACGAGCGGCCGCTGTGCCTCGGCCACCACGTCGGTGTCGATCGACTCCCGCTTGTCCTCGGCCGTCAGGTTGTAGGGCGCCGCGGCGAACGCGTGGTCCCGCAGGTTCATGATCAGCATCTTGGGAGACAGCGGCTTCTCGGTGTTCCAGGCCGGACACTGCGACTGGCAGCGGCCGCACTCGGTGCAGGACGCGAAGTCGAGGACGCCCTTCCACGAGAAGTCGTTGATGGTGCCGATCCCGAGGGTGGCGTCCTCGTCCAGGTCGTCGACGTCGTCGAGGGTGACCGGCTTGCCCTCGTTCATCATCGGCTTCACCGCACCCAGGGCCAACGCGCCGTCAGGGCGCTTGAACATGACGTTGAGCGGCGCCACGAAGATGTGGAGGTGCTTGGAGTGCAGTACGTCGATCAGGAACACCAGCATGATGCCGATGTGCAGGATCAGGCCCAGGCCGATCAGGAAGGTGCTGTCGGGCAGGACCTTGCCGAGCAGGTAGGAGACGAACGCCGCCTTGCCGTAGCCGTCGTCGGTGCCCTCCTCGATCACCCTCGCCGCGACCGCGCCGCGGAACAGGAACATCGTCCAGATGACGTTGAAGATCATGAACAGGACGAGGTAGGCCCCGCCGAGGTGCGAGCCCGAGAACCGGGACTTGCGGCCCAGCTTCTCCGGCTGGTTGCGCATCCGGATGAAGTAGAAGATGACCAGGCCGATCAGGCAGAGCACCGCGATCAGGTCCTGGAGGAAGCCGAGGGGACCCCAGGTGCCGATGATGAGGAAGTGCCAGTCGGGGTTGCGCGAGATCAGCGCGCCGTAGGCCTCGACGTAGACGGTGGCCAGGATCAGGAACGCATACATCACGAACGAGTGCGCGATGCCCGGGATCGTCCACTTCAGCAGCCGCCGCTGACCGAGCACCTCACGCAACTGGCCGCCGATGGCGACTGCGGTGCGCTTGGTGATGTTCTCCATCCGGTCCGGTGCCGGCTGGCCGTTCGAGATCAGACGGTAGAGGAACCACACCCGCTTCGCCGCGAACGGCAGGATGATGGCGTTGAGCAGCAGGCCAACGATCAGCGTCAGGGTCAACGTCGTCACTCCAAAGTTCCGGGGAATCGGGGTCAGACTACGGAATCTCGCATCCGATGGTCAGATCCGCGGTCTGCGGCCCAAGGGCTGGATCCTACCCGCTGGTAACCGAGACTCCGGCGTAAGGATCGCCTCACCCGAACCGGCCCGGGCTACTCGACCCGCAGCACGTGACCGCTGCGGTCGAACACGATCCGCATCATCACCCGCGGGTCGTCGGCCGTCCGCGCACAGACGCCGAAAGTCTGGCCAAGACGCCGGAACGGCTGGCCGACCCGGCGCATCACCTGGGTCGTGGTCAGGCCCGGGACGACGAGCCGCTCAACCGCCGCGACCTTCTTGCGCAGCTCGGGATTGCGGCAGGAGTCCGCCGTCACACCGACCGCCCGCTCCCACATCTGCAGGTAGGCCTCGGTGCCGCGCGCCATGTCGTCCTGGATCATGCTGCCGTCGCCGTCGTGCTGGGTGTCGGCGACCATCCCCAGGTCCTCGACCCAGTCGGGGTAGAGGCCGTACTGCGCGACGCCGTCCACATTGATGTCCCAGACCCGTTCACCCGCGCGCTGCTTGTCGATCTCCACGCCGCCGATGCCGGTGAAGGGATAGCTGACCGGGTTGGGCACGTCCGCACCCCGAGGGTCACCCTGCGCGCCGAGGCCGTTGATGTCGGCGCCGAAGCCGATGCCCCAGTAGTAGCGGGGATCTGCCCACTCGAGGTGGGACCGCCACTTGTCGACGAACCCCCGCGAGTCACCGGCGTACGGCGTGATGAACCCGCCGGCCTGGTAGATCCGCGGGTAGGAGTCCGGCGTCGACCACGAGTGGCTGGAGATGACGCCGTGATAGTCGAGGTCCTCGATCAGGTCCATCGACGCCTGCCGCGCCTTCACGCTCATGTGGTCGGGGTCGAAGATCATCTTTCGATCGGCGAGCGACCGGATCAGGTGTTCGCCGAGGTCGGTCAGCCCCCGCTTGTTGCAGTGCGCCGGCGGTGGGTAGACCGGCAGTGCCGGGAGCGGGACGGCGTCACCGAAGAGCGAGAAGATCGCACCGAAGATCGCATCCTGGGCGGGCAGCGTCGGCAGTGCGGTCTGGTTCTTGTCGTGGCTCGCGCCGTCAGCGGGCTCGCAGTGCTCCATCTGCCAGAACGTCGCGGTCTCGAGGAAGTTGGCCGAGTTGACGAGCAGCCCGACCTCTCCGGAGTCGCCGGCGACACCGGCGAGCGCGTTGTCGAACTTGTTGACCAGCTCCATCTGACGCACCCCGAGGGTGTGCATCTCGTCGAGGTTGGCGTCGATGTCGGCCTCGTCGCAGGCCGGCTGGTCCTGACCGAGGACGATCTTGACCGTGCACCCGAACGGGATGCTGGTCTCGATGCCCATCACCACGGCCATCTTCCCGGCGTTGATGACCTGGCGGGCCTCGAACGGCGTACGGACGATCCGGTAGAAGCCCTTGCCGGGGCCGCCGAACTGGGCGTCGACGTAGTCCTCGAACTCGTACATGTCGGCCGCCTGCAGCCGGATCGAGTCCATGTCGTCGCACGAGTTCCGCTTGAGCGGGTAGAGCTGGCA
The DNA here is from genome assembly GCA_963756795.1 of uncultured Actinomycetota bacterium. Taxonomy (GTDB): domain Bacteria; phylum Actinomycetota; class Actinomycetes; order Propionibacteriales; family Nocardioidaceae; genus Nocardioides. The sequence goes on from CAVWPK010000012.1 coordinate 768,727, forward strand.
GAGCTTGTTGTTCTCGACCAGCAGGTTGACGAAGAGCCGCTGACCACCGCGCCAGGCGCGCTCCAGCCACCGGTAGTAGGTGCCCTCGTGGGTCAGCGAGTTGGGGGCCGGCCAGTCCTTGAACGTCGGCCAGCCGACCGGGTCGTGGGACGACTCGCCGGACAGGAACGACTCGAGGAGAGCCCCGTTGCCCTGGGTCATCGTGTGGTCGGGACAGTCGACGAGTGCGTACGGCGCGCCGTAGGCGTGCCACGGGCGTCCGCAGTGCACCTCGCCGCCCAGGAACTCGAACGCCATGCCGTGGGTGTGCGCGTCGACGTAGCCGCGCACCTCCTGGTAGGACGTCACGCCTCCGTGCGGGTCGCCGTCGACGTTGATGTCGGCTTCCGGATAGCCGGCGCAGTCGTCGGTGGCCTGCCGCAACCGGAAACCGGTCACCCGGTCGCCACCGACCAGGTCGTCGCCCGACACGGTCAACCGGTCGCCGTTGAGCGCGCGGAAGGTGAACCGGCCGGATCTGGCCCGGTTTGCGGTCCAGTCGGCGTCAGGGCTCGGCTCGGCAGCGATCTCGACGTTGCCGTGGGTGCTGCTGAGCACACCATCGCTGGTGTGCAGCAGGTAGCCGCCGAGCCGGGTGGCCTTGAAGTACAGCGGCGTCGCCTCGGCCGGGCGCACGTCGGCCAGCGCGGCCGACGTACCGTCCGTGACGACGTAGGCCCCGGACGGCGCTCGCAGCGTGTAGCAGGCACCGGCCATCGCGAACCGGGTCCGGGGCACAGCGGTGCGCTTCGGGTACGCCGGCACCGGGGTCAGCCGCGGGTCGGGCAGCGCCCGCTCCTTCTCGACGTACGACGCCGAGGCGCGGCGCTGTTCGGCGGTCGTCGGGTCGACCGTCCCCTCCTCGAAGCCGGCCCGGGAGATCAGGTTCTTGGTGCGCGGGTCGTCGTGGCGGTGCGGCGGAGTGCCGGGCGGGTCGCTGTGCGGCAGGCCGCTGGCGCTCTTGTCGAGCTCGGAAGCGGAGGCCAGGTCGACCGCTCGATCCGAGCCGAACCCGGGCACTGAGAGGGCCGTTGCCACCACTGCTGCGGCGGCGGCCGCCGCCAGTCCGATCCGCACCGACTGCTTGCGCTCCACGCGACCACCTTGCCGTTGATCTTGCCGTTGATCTTGCCGTTGATCTTGCCGTTGATCTTGCCGTTGATCTTGCCGTTGACCCTGCCGTTGACTGCGGCTCTGCCCACGGTCGCAGTGACCGCCGCCACATCCCCAACGACACACATCGTCCGAGGCGACGGTCAGTAGGTCAAGCGACCCGCTGAATCGTCGCCACCACGACGCCGAAAGGCCGCCCCCCGTCCGGGGAGCGGCCTCTCGGCGTTGCTCTGACTGGCTGAACTAGCTCAGCGGATCGCCTTCTTGATCTGTGCCCTGGCGACGCCGAGGTCGATGACCGCGCCGGTGCCGTCGAGGAGCGTGACGCGCAGCCCGATGACCTCGATGCCACCCCGGACCAGCTTGATGACCTTCTCCTCCAGCTTCACCAGGCCGGGGATCTCGAGCACACCTGACGGCGGCATGGTGTGCTGCTCCCCGTCTGCGGTGATCGAGCCGAGCGTCGACCCGCGGGCGTTGCGGATCAGCTTCCCGGGCACCCGCTTCACGAATGCGCGACCCTTGATGGCTTCGATGACGAGCTGGCCGCCACCCAGGGAGATGTTGGCGATCGTTCCCTCGGCCCATGCCTTGGCCCGACGGCGACCCCACTGCGAGCCGAACACCTTGGCCTGTGCCGCTCCGACGCTCAGCGCCGACGGGATGTCGAGGTCAACGGTCTTGGTCGCCTTGACCTGGCCGCCGGTGCCCTCACAGGGCAGCGGCCGGGTGGGCGTGCGGCCGATGGTGACGACCGGCTCGAGGACCTTCCCCTTCAGGCCCGCGGCGTAGCCGCTCATGATCGAGTTGACGATGTCGTCGGTCATCCGGGCCCGCGAGAGCGCGATCTTGACCTTGGTGTTCGTCGGGAGGATCTCGACGAGCAGCGCCTGTGCTCGGGCGAAGACGAAACCGGGCTTCTCGGTCACCTTGGACTCACCGATGGTGATCCGGAGCAGGCCGGGGATCTCGATCGGCTGACCCGGGGTCGGGATCTCGATCACTTCGGGGTCGCCGCCCGGAGGAGTCAGCACCAGCCCGGCAACCTGAGAGTTGACCTCTGAGTGGAAGCCGGTGGCGTTGTGCCACACCTTCGCGGTCGAGCTCACGGCGCCGAGCGCCAGCGAGCCGAGCTCGGTCTCGAACAGGGTGATCCCGGCCAACGCGTGCTTCGAGACCGCAGTGACGGTCCGGCCCCGCTTGATCGTCGCGACCTTGGTGTCGAGCGTCTCGATGGTGCCGAGGCCGGGCAGGTCGACCTGCGCGACCCCGTTGGACCGGTTGAGGCCGGCCAGGGTCGTGCAGGTGATGTGCGCGAAGCCCGTCGCGCCGGACGCCAGCGGGATCTCGCCACCCTTGATCGCAGTTCCGTAGCCCATCGCGTGCAGGCCGAAGTTGGTGGGGCGTGGGGCCGCCGCCGCGGCCTGCTTGGGCACCACTGGTGCTGCGTGACCGGGGCCACCCGGAAGGAGGATCGCGGTGCTGAGCATTGCCAGCAGCGCTCCCCGGACTGCAAGACGTTGCATGGGTGAAGACTCCTCAGATAGGCGTAAAAACATGAGCCAGACGCGGCACAGCTCCCTCGAAGGCCGCGCGTGGCAGAACGATCGTAACGTCTGGACCAGCAGAGTGGTTTCGAATTGGATAACGGCGGACAACGGCTTAAGCAACGCCTGACTTCGCAAAAAAGCAGGCATGATGAGGCGGTGTCTCGCCGGACGACTCATTTTCTCGCCGTTGCAGCGGCCCTCGCGCTCGCCCTCGCCGGCTGCGGAGACAACGGCGGCGAGGCGGACGGCGCGCCGTCCTCGCCGCCGCCCAGCGGGTCCGCCAGCGCCGGCAGCCCGCGCGCCGAGACGCCCGGCGACGTGGACGAAGCGGTCAACCAGACACGGGAGGACTCGGTCTATCCCGAGGTGGGCGACCCGCTGGTCGACGCGTTGCACTACGACCTCTCGCTGGCCTGGACGCCGGAGTCCGACACGCTCCAGGCGACCGAGCGGCTGACCTTCCGGGCGACCGCCGACGCCCAGCAGGTCCAGCTCGACTTCGACGACGTGCTGGCGATCGAGTCACTGACGATCGACGGCGAGAGCACGCCCTACCGTCGCTCGGACAAGGACCTCGTCGTCTCGCACCCGGTAGCGGTCGACGAGGAGTACGTCCTCGAGATGGCCTACTCGGGCACGCCGGAGGCCTACGACGCCCCCACCCAGCGCTCGGACTTCCGGCTCGGAGTCGGGTGGCACGTGACGCCGGACCACGAGGTGTGGACCATCCAGGAGCCCTACGGCGCCTTCACCTGGTACGCCGTCAACGACCAGCCCGCCGACAAGGCCTACTACGACTTCACGCTCACCGTTCCTGAGCCGTGGACCGGCATCGCGAACGGCCAGCTCACCGACACCACCGACCCGGGCGACAACGGCGGCCTGCGGACGACGACCTGGCACCTGGCCGAGCCGGCGTCGTCGTACCTCGTGACGGTGGCCTTCGCCGACTACACACCGATCGAGCTCGAGTCCGCCCGGGGGGTTCCGGTCACCATCTGGGGCCCGACCGACGACCGGGCGGCGATCGGCGAGACGGAGTACGCCCCCGACGCCATGGACTGGTTGGAGCAGTACCTCGGGCCCTACCCGTTCGACACCTTCGGGATCCTCATCTACGACGGCGAGAGCGGCATGGAGACCCAGACCATGGTCACGCTCGGCGCGACGCCGTACGCGACGTCGAAGGCGGTCGTCGTCCACGAGCTCGCTCACCACTGGTACGGCGACACCGTCACCCCTGCCGACTGGAGCGATGTCTGGATGAACGAAGGCATGGCGATGTACCTCCAAGGCATGTGGGAGGCGGAGGACGAGGGCATCACCATCGACGAGAAGATGGACGAGTGGGCGCTCTTCGAGGGCGACCTCAGGGAGTACTCCGGTCCTCCTGCCGACTACGACCCGACCAACTTCGGCGACGGCAACATCTACTTCGGTCCTGCCCTGATGTGGCACGAGCTCCGGCAGCAGCTGGGCGACGAGGTCTTCTTCGCGCTGCTGCGCGACTGGCCTGCCGACCAGGAGAACGACACGGCCGATCGGGACGAGTACCTCTCCTGGATCGAGGCGGAGACCGGCGAGGAGCTCTCTGCGTTCTTCGATGCCTGGCTGCTGGGCGAGACCACACCGCCGCGGGACTGACCTGGACGAACCAGTGACGGAAGACTAGAACACGTTCTAGACTCCCCGGATGCGCGTGCTCCCCACTGCGCGGACCGTCGCTGCCCTGGCCGGTCTCGCGCTTCTCGTCAGCCCCACGACGTCCGCCGGGGCCGATCCGTCGTTGCCACCGATCCCGGCCCTCCCCGGCCTGCCGATCCCGTCGCTGCCGACCGACCTGCTGGTCCCGACGTTCGTCGGCGCCGAGGCGACGCCACGGCCGATCACCGCGCCGCCGGTGCCGCAGAATCCCCACTTGTCGCCGAACGGCACGAGCAGCATGCACAACGACGCCTACAGCAGCGACGCGTACGCCGTCAGCGGACCGGTCGGGCGCAACCTCAGGATCCGGTCGCGGAGCTACGGCGTCCGCGAGTGCGCGACGATCGCCTTCGACTCCCGCGACCGGCTGGTCGGACTGTGCGGCGGGCTCGAGGGCTTCACCATGATGGTGATCGACCCGGTCACCCTCGATGTGGTCGACGAGCTGCGGATCTCCGAGCGCGACCTCGCCAGCGGCGCCAACCCGCTGACCGACATCTGCGGTGGCACCTACTTCTTCCTCGACCCCGAGGACCACGCGTTCGCGACCACCACCGACTCCAGCATCGCCGACGTCGCAGTCGCGGCCGACGGCACCCTGACCCGGGTGCGGGACTGGCCGATGGCCTCCCACCTTGCCGAGGGTGACTGCCTGGTCGCCACCGGCGTCGACTGGTCCGGCCGGCTCTGGTGGTTCAGCAAGCAGGGAGTCGTCGGCACGCTGGACCGGGCCAGCGGCCAGGTGCGGACGATTGCACTGCCCGCCGGCGAGGGGATCTTCAACTCGGTCTCCAGCGACAAGACCGGTGGCATGTACCTGGTCACCACGCATGCGTCGTACCGTCTCGACGCCACCGCGGCCGGCGTCCCCAAGGTCAGCTGGCGGATCCCCTACGACCGCGGCACCAAGGTCAAGCCCGGCATGCTCTCCCAGGGCTCCGGCACTTCCCCGACCCTGATCGGCGCCCGGTGGCTCGCGATCGCCGACAACGCCGAGCCGCGCAGCAACGTCATCGTCTACGACCGGCGGCGCAACGTGACCGACCGGTTGCACTGCTCGGTACCGGTGCTCGCCAACGACGCCAGCACCACGGAGAACAGCCTGGTGGCCGCAGGGAAGTCCCTGATCATCGAGAACAACTACGGCTACGACGGCGTCCAGGCGACGCTGCTCGGCAGGTCGACGACGCCCGGGATGGCCCGGGTGAAGATCGGTCCCGACGGCTGTCATGTCGCGTGGACCAACAACGACGTGATCGCCCCGACCTCCGTCCCCAAGGCCTCCCTCGGCAACGGCCTCGTCTACGCCTACACCAAACCGGTCCGCGCCGACCTGATCGACGCCTGGTATCTCACCGCGATCGACATCCGCACCGGCAAGGTCGCATGGAGCAGGCTCACCGGCACCGGGATCCAGTGGAACAACCACTACGCCGCGATCTACCTCGGACCCGACGGCACGTTGTACGTCGCCACCGTCGCGGGGCTGATGCGACTCACCGACAACTGAGCCACCGGTCCTCGTGTCGTGCGTCGGAAATTGTTGGACGGTCGGCGTGCTCAGGGCGGGTGCATCGCAAGGCGCCGGCGCGCCGCCATACCCGGTCGTCTTGCAAGCGTCGGCAACGCCGCGAGGGTCATGAGTGCGCGAAGCGTTCAGGAGCTTCCGAGGCGCGGCACTAGCTCGAGGAGAGCCGGTCAGAACAGCTGGCTGGCGCTCGCTGTACCCGCGAGGCTGACCGACTCGAAGACGCATCCGACGCCGACCGTGATGATGTCGGCGTAGACCTGCGGGTCGACGCCACCGACGATGCCGCTGTCGACGAAGTCGAGGTCCTCGTCGAGCAGGCCCTGCTCCTGCAACCCCTCGATGCCCGACCGCATCACCAGCCTGCGCGCCGTGCACTGGGCGTCGATCTGGTCGAAGTCGGCGTCGGCGGCGAGCGCGGCGGCGATGTTGTCGGCCGCAGTCCGTTCGTCCCGGGTCAGCCCGTCGCGGCCGGTCGGTCCCGTGGAGGTGTCGCCGCCGGCGCCCGGTCCGGCGACTCCGTCGTCGCTGCTGCGGAGTGCCGGCACTCCCCCGACCACACCAACGCCCACCAGCAACACCGTTCCGACGGCGATCGCGGCAACAAGACCGGCGCGCGAGCGCGAAGGCGGAGGAACCGGTGCCTCGCCGGCCGAGCCGGCGTACGGCGGGCAGCCCGCCGGCGACGGGTCCGGTGTCGGAGCGGGCGGCGGCTCCAGGCCCGTGCCCGGCTCGACGGAGGTCGGCGCGTGGAGCGTCTGCAGCAGTCTCCGCAGGTCGTCGCGCAACGCCGCGGCCGACGGGTAGCGCGCGCGTGGGTCCTTGGCCATCGCGGTCCGCAGGATCCGGTTGACCTCCCGCTCGAACGGCCCGGCCGCCACGATCTGAGGCACCGGAGCGGACACGTGCGCAGTGACGAGCTGATAGTCGCTCCTACCGTGGTACGGCGCGCGGCCCATCAGCGCTGCCCACAGCAGGCAGCCCAGCGAGTAGACGTCCGTCGTCGCGCCCGGCGTACCGCCTGTGTGCAACTCCGGCGCCATATAGGTGGGCGTCCCGACCAGGTACCCCTGTGTGGTCAACGACTGCTCCGCCGCGGGATCGACGTCGATCCGTCGAGCGATGCCGAAGTCCGCGAGGTACGCCGCCACCCCCGTACCGCGGATCCGGAGCAGCACGTTGGCCGGCTTGATGTCGCGGTGCACGAGCCCCATCGCGTGGGCGTCGGCGAGTCCGGCCGCGACCTGGGCGATCAGGTCGAGAGCGACCCAAGGGGCCGGCGGACCTTCGGCGCGGACCTTCGCCCCCAGGTCGCCGTCGGGAATCAGCTGCGACGAGATGTAGAGCGCCCCGTCGGCCTCACCGTGCGCGAACACCTGGACCACGTGGGGCGAGTCGAGTGACGCCTGGGCCTGCGCCTCCTGGGTGAAGCGGACCCGGAACGCCGGGTCGTTCGCGAAGAAGGGCGCGATCACCTTCAGTGCGACCCGGCGCCGCAGCACCGTGTCGACGGCCTCGAACACCACGCCCATGCCGCCCACGCCGAGCTGGCGGACGATCTCGTAGGGACCGATCCGCTCACCCGGCGCCGGGTATCCCTGCTGGGGACCGGCTGGCGTCGTCACCCACCGTTCCTACTCCTCGGACCACCTCGCGAGCCAGCGCGACTCCACAGCCGGGCTCAGAAGAGCAGCGCGGTGGCCGGGTCCGCCACGATCCCGGCGACATCGGCGAGGAACTGGGACCCGGTCGCACCGTCGATGTGGCGGTGGTCGAAGGACAGTGCCAGCGTCGTCACCTGGCGGATCGCCACCTGGTCACCCACCACCCACGGCTTCGGCTTGATCGCGCCCATGCAGAGGATCGCGGACTCGCCCGGGTTGATGATCGGCGTACCGGCGTCGACGCCGAACACTCCCACGTTGGTGATGGTGAAGGTGCCGCCGGCCATGTCCGCCGGCTGGGTCCGCCCCTCCCGCGCAGTGGCGGTGAGCTCCTCGAGCGACCGCGCCAGGTCGACGAGGTCGAGGGCGTCGGCGTCCTTGACGTTGGGTACGACGAGACCGCGCGGAGTGGCGGCTGCGATGCCGAGGTTGACGTAGTTCTTGACCACGACCTCTCCGGCCGCCTCGTCCCAGAACGAGTTGATCATCGGCGTCCGTCGCATCGCCAACAGCACTGCTCGCGCGAACACCAGCAGCGGCGAGACCTTCACGCCCTTGAACTCGCGACGCTCCTTGAGCCGCGCGACCAGATCGAGGGTCGCCGTGGCGTCGATGGTGACCCACTCGGTGACGTGTGGCGCCGTGAACGCCGACTCCGTCATCGCGGACGCCATCATCTTGCGCACGCCCTTGATCGGCTCGCGGGTCTCACGCTCGCCCGTGGCCTCGCGACGGGTCGTCGGCCGGCCCGCATCGACCAGCGGGGCGGCGCCAGCGGCCGTCTCGACGTCGGCCCGGCTCACCGATCCGCCGGGACCGGTGCCGGTGAGCGCCCGGAGGTCGACGCCAAGGTCCTTGGCCAGCTTGCGGACCGGGGGTTTTGCCAGCACCCGGACGTCGCCGACACCGGCGCTGGTCACGGAGTCCTGACCAGCCACGGACTCAGGCTCGCCCGCCGCCTCGGCCTGATCGTCGTCGTGCATCACCGCGGAGACGAGGTGCTCGACCTTGCCCTGCTGGTTGGTGGCGCCCTGGTTGAAGACGTCGTGCACCCCGGCCCGGGCGAAGCGCTCGCCCGCCGCGTCGACGAGAGGTCGCCGCGCCCGGCGCTGCGGACCCCGGTCGGCCTTGATCCGACCGACGAGGGACTCGCCCTCGCCACTCCCGCTTGCCGCCGGGTTGGACAGGTCGATCGCCATCTCGTCCGAGCCGCTCGGACCGGGCTTGGCGGCCGCCGGCTCCTGGGCACCGATCGCGATGATCGGTGTCCCCACCGGCACCGTCTCACCCTCGGAGACCAGGATCGCGGTCACCTCCCCGGCGTACGGAGAGGGGAGCTCGACCAGGGACTTCGCGGTCTCGATCTCGACGACGACGTCGTTGATGGCGATCTGGTCGCCGACCTTGACCTTCCAGGTCACGATCTCGGCCTCGGTGAGACCCTCGCCGACGTCGGGAAGGAGGTAATCGGGCACGGTCAGATCTCCAGACTGCGGTCGACGGCATCGAGGACTCGGTCGAGGTCGGGGAGCCAGTCCTCCTCGAGACGCGAAGCGGGGTACGGCGTGTCGAAGCCACCCACCCGGAGCACCGGTGCCTCCAGCGAGTAGAAGCACTCCTCGGTGATCCGAGCGGCCAGCTCGGCGCCCAGCCCGAGGTTGGTGTGCGCCTCGTGGACGACGACGGCGCGGCCGGTACGGCGTACCGAGTCGTAGACCGGTGCCATGTCGAGCGGCGAGAGCGTGCGCAGGTCGATCACCTCGAGCGACCTGCCCTCGCCGGCGGCCGCCTCGGCCGCGTGGAGGCAGGTCTTCACCGTCGGGCCGTAGGCGAGCAGGGTCGCGTCGTTCCCCGGACGGACCAGACGGGACGTGAACAGCGGCGGCGGCTCCGCGGTGTCGTCGAGCTCGGCCTTGTCGGCGTGGTACTGCCGCTTCGGCTCGAGGAAGATGACCGGGTCGTCGTGTGCGATCGCCTGCTGGATCATCCAGTAGCCGTCGACGGGGTTCGAGCAGGCGACCACCTTGAGGCCGGGCGTGTGCGCGAACTGCGCCTCCGGCGACTCGGAGTGGTGCTCGACGGCCCCGATGCCGCCGCCGAAGGGGATCCGGATGACCATCGGCATCTTCACCCGGCCCTTGCTGCGGAAGTGGATCTTGGCGACCTGGCAGACGATCTGGTCGTAGGCGGGATAGACGAACCCGTCGAACTGGATCTCCACCACCGGCCGGTAGCCGCGCATCGCGAGGCCGACCGCCGTGCCGACGATCCCCGACTCCGCGAGCGGCGAGTCGATGACACGGTCCTCGCCGAAGTCCTTCTGCAGACCGTCGGTGATCCGGAAGACGCCGCCGAGCTTGCCCACGTCCTCACCCATCAGCAGGACGTTGTCGTCGGCCTCCATCGCCTTCCGCAGGCCGCGGTTGAGTCCCTGCGCGAGCGTTACCTTCGTCGACATCAGTGCGCCCCCTCGAACGTCTCGAGATAGGCGGCGAAGCCCTCCTGCTGCGTCACCAGCTCCGGCGTGATCTCGGCATAGACCCGGTCGAAGATTTCGAGCGGCGCCGGGTCCGGCATCGCCTTGCAGCCCTCCCGCAGCGAGTGACCCAACGCGTCGCCCTCCTCGACCAGGTCGGCGAAGAACGACTCGGTGGCGAGGCCGTTGCGCTTGATGTAGACCTCCAGCCGCGCGATGGGGTCCTTGAGCTTCCAGTTCTCGACGTCCTCCGACAGGCGGTAGCGGGTCGGGTCGTCGGTGGTGGTGTGCGCGCCCATCCGGTAGGTGTAGGCCTCGACGAGCGTCGGGCCCTGGCCGTCGCGGGCACGCTGGAGTGCGGCCTTCGTGACGGCGTACGTCGCGAGCACGTCGTTGCCGTCGACGCGCAGGCCGGGGAAGCCGAATCCGAGCGCCCGCTGGTAGAGCGGGATCCGGCTCTGTCGCTCGATCGGCTCGGAGATGGCCCACTGGTTGTTCTGGCAGAAGAAGACGACCGGCGCGTTGTAGGAGGCGGCGAACACGAACGCCTCGTTGACGTCGCCCTGGGAAGAGGCACCGTCGCCGAAGTGGGCGAGCACGGCGCTGTCGCGGTCGGGGTCGCCGGTGCCGACGGCGCCGTCGCGCTGCATCCCCATGGCGTAGCCGGTGGCGTGCAGGGTCTGCGCGCCGATCACGATCGTGTAGAGGCCGAAGTTGAACTCCGAGGGGTCCCAGTCACCGTGGTCGACGCCACGGAACAGACCGAGCAGCTTCAACGGGTCGAGCCCGCGACACCAGGCCACACCGTGCTCGCGGTAGGTCGGGAAGACGAAGTCGTTGGGCCGCAGCGCGCGGCCGGCGCCGATCTGCGCTGCCTCCTGGCCCAGGAGCTGGGCCCAGATGCCGAGCTCGCCGTGCCGCTGGAGCGCGGTCGCCTCGACGTCGAGCCGGCGGACCAGCACCATGTCGCGATAGAGACCGAGCAGCTCCTCGGCGGAGAACTCGAGGTCGAACTCGGGGTGACGGACCCGCTCTCCTTCAGGAGTGAGCAGCTGGATCAGCTCGGGGCCGCCGTCAGCCTGCGAAGGACCGAACACCTCAGCCAGGTCGGGCCCGAAACCGGGCTGCGCGGCACGCTGGTCGCTCATCGGGAAACTCCTTGTCACCTGGCCCACAGGGTCACCGCGGGCGTCGGGTCGTCGGGTCGGTGGGGACATGGGCGCTGCAGGGGTGGCGCAACGTGATCCGGACCACACCGGGTGTAGGGAAAACGTAGCGCCCGGACGCCCAGGCACCAATCCGACGGGCACACCGCCGGCGGGGAGCGTCAGTGACCGGGGGGCCGAAACGCGCGGCGCTCATGCATCACCCCCAGATCCTCGTGCTCCTGGTGCGACTCCGGCTCGACCTGGAACGTGGTGTGGCGGACGTCGAAGTGGGCCGCGACGCAGTCGCTGAGGGCGTCGAGTACGGCGCCGACCCCCTGCTCCTCGAGGACCGCGTCCTGCACGGTCACGTGGGCGGAGAGGCTGATCATGCCGCTGGTGATGGTCCAGGCGTGGAGGTCGTGGACGTCGACGACGCCGGGGGCGTGCTGGAGGTGGTGCAGCACCTCGTCGAGGTCGAGATCGGCGGGGGCGATCTCGAGCAGGACCCTGCCCGAGTCCCGGATCAGGAGGACGGCGCGCGGCAGGATCATCGCCGCGATCACGATCGACGCGACAGGGTCGGCGTGTTGCCAGTCGGCGGCCCAGATCGCGATGCCCGCCACGATCGCGAGCACCGAGCCGAGCAGGTCGGCGAAGACCTCGTTGATCGCGCCGCGCAGGTTCAGCGAGGAGGTGTCGCCGCCGCGGAGGACCAGGAGCGACACCGCGTTGGCGAGCAGGCCGACGGCGGCGAACCCGACCAGCCCCGCCCCGTCCACGTCGGGCGGGTCGGACAGCCGGGAGATGCCCGACCAGGCCAGGTAGCCGCAGACCCCGAGCAGCACGACGGCGTTGACCAGCGCCGCAACGACCTCGATCCGGTGGTAGCCGAAGGTCGAGCGGGAGCCACCGGGCCGGGCGGCGACGTACGACGCGCCCAGGGCGAGCACGACTGCTCCCGCGTCCATCCCCATGTGGGCCGCGTCGGCGAGCAGCGCGAGCGAGCCCGTCAGTCCCGCCCCGACGACCTCGACGACCAGCACCGTGCCGGTGACGACCAGCACCCAGCGCAGGCGTCGGCGGTCAGCCGCACGCGATGCGGAGTGTCCGTGCCCGACGCCCATCTACCGGACGTTACGGGTTTCAGGCCAAGAGGAAGAAGTCGACCAACCAGGTGCTGCCGTCTGCGGTCGGGACGAGGTTCCAGGTACCGGTGAACGAGACGTCCGGCGCGGTGACGGCGGCAACGAGGGTCACGGTGCCGTCGCCGTTGTCGGTCGGCTGCTCGAAGTCGTACTGCGCCTGCGACATGTCGGCGTTCGGCGATGCCTGCTTGCAGCCACGCTGGTTGCCGTACTCGCTCGCGAACCACTCCGGCGTCGACAGGCCCTCAACAGCCAGGCAGTTGCCGGTGACGAGGGAGTCGAGGTAGGCCCGTGAGGTGATCTCGGCCTCCTCGACGGGCGGGCCGCCGGCCGCGGTCGTCGGCGGGGGCGTGACCTCCGTCGGCGTCGTCGCGGTCGTGGTCAGGTCGGTGGTCGGCGGGGTGGCGTCGGAGGTCTCGGCGGTGATGGTCCGGGTGACCTTCGGCTTGTCGGAGCCGCCGTCGTCGTCCCCGGTCAGGAGGCCGATCGGCCAGAACAGCACCGCGATCAGCACGAGGACCAGCAGCAGGACACCGCCCAGGATGCCGAGGATCAGCCCGATCTTCTTCCCGCCCCCACCGCCGGTCGGCGGCGCACCGAAGGGCGGCGGGCCGGGCGGCGGGAAGCCGCCGCCGGGAGCGCCGTACGGCTGCTGGGGTTGCTGGGGCTGTTGGGGGTAGCCCGGGGGGCCCGGCTGCTGCGGCGGTCCGGTAGGCGCGACCTGCGTCGGGGGGAGGTCGCCGGGCTGGCCAGGGTACTGGTTGCTCACGCACGGAAGGTTAGGGCCACACCAGGCCCGACGGGGGCGAATTCGCCGGTAACCGTCCTCAGGGATGACCGACGCGGCTGCGCCGGCGCGGCAGGAGCGACCCGGCAAGCAGCGCGACCGCGACCACCAGCCCGCCGACGACCGCGGTCAGAGCGGTGTCGTCGAGGCTGTCGACGACGACCTCGACCACCAGCCGCGTCAGGTCCTGTTTGGCCGGGTCGACCTGGTCGACCAGGGCGTCGGTCGTCGGCGACGTGGCCAGGACGACGAGTACGCCGCCGATCGCCACCCCGAGCGCACCCGCGGCTCCGGTCCTCATCCGGCTGCGCAGGCCCGGCGCGACCACAAGGGCGAGGGCGATCAGCGCGGCCCACAACACCGGGATCCACAGGGCGAGCGCGTCGAGGAGCTGGTAGCCGCCGCGGGCCTGCTCGAGCCTCGACTCGGCAACCACAGGGACCGGGAGCGGGGCCGACGGCACCATGCTGGCCGGGATCCCGAACTCTGCTGCGAAGTCGGCGAGCACGTCGTCGAGCAGCGGACGCAGGTCGAGGACCACGTAGCCGTCGGCGACGACGTCCTCCTCTCGCTCGTGGACGATCGCGAGGAACTCCCGGTGCGCATCGGCGTTGGCCTGTCGCCAGAACTCCGGGAAGCCGTCGCTCTGGACGATGTCCTTCGTCGACGCCCGCACGATGTCGTCGACGCCCCCGGGCAGCAGGCCGAGCGGCACGTTGCCCTCGAGCGTGGCGACCGCGGCCGCCGCGACCTCCTCGGCGAGCGCGTTGCGCAGCTCCGGGTCCGCAGCCAGCGGCTCGACCGTGTCGACGTACGCCGCGGTGTTGTCGACGCGCAGCGACAACCAGGTCGCCGTGATGCCGATGGGCACCAGGAGCGTCGACAACACCACCGCGAACGCGGCCAGGGCATGCCTCATGTCAGGCTGGTCCTGAGCAAGTACAGGGCGGCTCAGATGTCGCCAGTGGTCTCCGCGACCAACCAGTCGCCATCCTCCTTGACGAGCTCGACCTTGCCCTCGTCCTCGCCCTCGAGCTCGCCTTCGCCGAAGATCTCCGTGGCAAGGTCCTCGTCGTCGCCCTTGTACTCGTACTTGACCGTCACGTCGACGGTCGCCTTGTCGCCGTCCTCCTTGACGTCACCGATCTCGAACTCGACGTCGGTGTCGTCCAAGATGGTCTGGAAGTCCTCGAACTCGTCCTCGAACTCCTTCTGCTGCTCCTCGCGCTTGTCGGCCAGATCGGCGCAGTCGTCGGCATCGCTCGACGCGAGCAGCTCGTCTCGCAGAGCCTTCGCCGAGAGCTCGCACTCCTTCTCGTAGTCCAGGTCGAACTGGGCGTTCAGGTAGTCCTCGACGGTGTCACCGGGACCGCCACCGAGCACGACCGTGAACAGCACCACGAGGAGGACGCCCACCAGGATCACGGCGCCGACGACGCCGCCGATGATGGCGACCAGCTTGCCCTTGCCGCCGCCGGAGCCGGAACCACCGCCGGCCTGGGGGTATCCGCCGAACGGCTGCTGCCCGAAACCGGGCTGACCCGGCTGACCGCCGGGTGCGCCGTAGACACCCTGTTGCGGCTGCTGGGCCGGCTGCTGGGCCGGCTGCTGGGGCGGCTGCTGGGCGGCGGCCGGCTGGCCCGGCTGTCCGGCCGGGTAGTCGGACGCGCGGTTGGGTGCGACCTGGGTCGGGAGGTCACCCCCGGGGACGCCCGGCGCTGCGGGTGCTGCGGGTGCTGCGGGTGCCGCTGGTTCTGCAGGGGCTGCGGGGGCACTGCCCGCGGGGGGCTGGGTGTGCTCGGTCCACTGGGTGCCGTCCCACCACCGCTGCCCTCCCTGACCGTCGGGGTACCACCCGGGAGGAGTCGAGGGCTGGTTCGGGTCGGACATCGCACGCTCCTGGAGTCGGGGGCGGCCCGCAGGGGTCAGTGGGCCGCGACGCCCGGAATCATTGCATGTCCGCAGCGTCGACAAACGCCAGCGCGGCGACGAAGTCGAGCTTGTCGAGGACCGGCTCGGGAATCACGAACGGATACAGATCGTCCTTGCCCATGCTCCGGTTGATCTGGTTGAGCGCGATCGACAGTGGGATCCACACGCCTCGCACCAGGTCGCGGAAGCTGCCGAACGCGGTCGGGGCGACCGTGAGCAGACCCTGCTCGGCCGCGGTCTCGCAGGTGTCGGAGATGTGCAGGTAGTGCGCGAAGGTCTCGGCGAAGTCCTCGAACGGGTGCATGGTCGCGTAGGTCGTGATGTACGACGCCTCCCAACCCTCCGGCGCGCCCTCGGCGTAGTGCCGGTCGATGGCGGCCTGGTAGTCGGCCGTCTCGTCGCCGAACAGCTCCCGCGCGCGGTCGAGCAGGTCACCACCGGTGACGAGGCGCATCTGGACGAAGTGGCCGACCTCGTGGCGGAGGTGCCCGAGCATGGTGCGGTAGGGCTCGCCCAGCTGGTCACGGATCCGCTCGCGACGCGCGTCGTCGGTCTCCGCGAGGTCGATCGTGATCACGCCGTCAGCGTGTCCGATCACAACACCCTCGGCTCCCGCGCTCGAGCTGGAGAGCATGTCGAACTCCAGCCCCTCCACGGAGAACCCGCGGGTGTCGAGCTCGAAGAGCAGGCGCCGCTTGGCGGCCTCGGCCTGGGCGAACTGCGCGATGCCTTCCAGATCGTCGTCCGACGGCCGGGTCCGCGTCAGGTCGCAGGCCGCGCACTGCCCGCCCTCGAGCGACGCCAGCCAGGTGCAGCCCGACAGGTTGAGATTGGCGCACACGTGCCACACCAGGCCCGAGGGATCGACGTACCTTCCGTCGCCCCTTCCATCGCCCGTTCCACCATTGTTGACGGGGACGATCGCCCGTGCGGCCCGCGAGAACCCGAGGGCGGTGCCGCACGACACGCACAGCGAGTTCTCGAAGAACAGTTGGCTGTCACAGACCTGGCAGCGGAAGGACTTCACTTCCGAAGGATGACAGGGAGTGACGAACGGTCAGTGTGCGAGGCCGATGATGAGCACCAGCCCGGCGAACCCGAGGAGGGCGAGGGCGGTGATCAGGCCCATCAGCAAGCCGATGGTGCGCTTCTGGCTCGGCGGCGCGGGAGGGAGCGCGGGTCCGTAGGAGCCGCCCACCGGTCCGGCGGCCAGGTGACCGGGTGCGCCGCCCTGGAGGTACGGCGGCGGCGCCTGGCCGGCGACCGGCTGTGGCGGGTAGCCCTGCGGCGGAGCGGCCGGGTAGCCGGGCTGCGGCGGGTAGCCCTGGGGGGCCGGCTGACCCGGGTAGGGCTGCGGCTGGCCGGGCTGGGGCGGCGGAGCGCCGTACGGGGGCTGGCTCATGGCAACAGCCTGTTGAGCCAATCCGGATCTGTCCACCGATTCGCCGGATTTCCCTGTCCCCGGACCGAACTTGGCAGGGAGAGCTCTCGCCCGTGGCCGATGAGACTTCGTACGCCGAGCGAGAGTTTCACCGGCCGGCCGGTGAAACGGGCGCGACGTCCACCGACACCTCCAGCTTGGAGTGCTTCGCCTCGGTGAAGATGACTCCCTTGACCGGCGGTACGTCGCCGTAGTCGCGGCCCCACGCGACCGTGACGTAGCGGTCGTTCTGCCACTGGTCGTTGGTCGGGTCGAACGCCAGCCACTCGTCGTCGCCGAGCCAGACGGCCGTCCACGCGTGCGAGGCGTCGGCGCCGACGACGCGCTCCTGGCCGGCCGCCGGCTCGGTCGCGAGGTAGCCGCTGACATAGCGCGCCGCGAGGCCGTGCGAGCGCAGGCAGGACAGCGTGAAGTGGGCGAAGTCCTGGCAGACACCGGCCCGCTTGGCGAGGATCTCCGGCACCGTCGAGGTCACGGTGGTCGCGGTGGCGTCGTACTCGAAGTCGGCGTGGATCCGGTGCATCAGGTCGGTGACCGCCTCCCCGATCCGGCGTCCGGGCAGCAGCGACTCCGCGGCGTACTCCTTGGCTCCGGGGTACGTCGGAACCGCCGGGCTGGGCAGCACCAGGTCGGTCGCGAGCCAGGCGCCGGGAAGGTCCGGCTGCTGGAGCGGGAGTACGGCGTCCCACGGCTGGTCCAGGCGCCCCGGGTCGACCAGCGGTGGCACCACGTCGACCTCACCGGACCCGGTCACCGCGAGCTGGCGGTGCGGCGCGACCACCTGGAAGTAGGTGAGCTGGTTTCCGTAGAAGTCCTCGTCGTTCGCGATGTCTCCCGGCGCCGGCGAGACCTCGACGCGGTAGTCGCCGACCTGCTGCCAGGGCAGCCGGCGGGGCACCAGGTAGGCGATGCCGAGGCTGTCGGTGACGTCGTCGTCGTAGGTGTAGACGGTGCGGTGCTCCACGCGGTACCTCACGGGACCGCCTCCAGCACCGGCAGCGACCCGAACCTCCGCGGTGCCGGGCCGGTCGCGAAGTGCAGCTCGGCCACGGCCTCGGCGATCCGGTCGAGCTGGACGCCGGTCGCGGCGAGGAACGCCCGCAGGTTCGGGCGGTCGACGCCCCCGATCGCAACCAGGACCGCGACGTCGGTCTCGTCCACGTCGGTAGCGAGCGCGGCGAGCAGCCGCTCGGGTCGGGTGGACCCGGTGGACATCGGGAGAGCCTCGAGGTGCTCGGTGGCGCGGGCGATGCTGAACGCCAGCGAGCGCGGGTTGTCCGGGTCCTTGAGCAGCAGGTCAAGAACTCCCGCCGGGCGCACGTGGTCGCGGTAGCGGCGGCGGTAGGTGACCGAGCTCTCGGCCGCGGTGAGGACGGCGTCGAGCACCTCCCGGTCGACGTCGAGGCCGTGCCGCTCGGTGAGAGCGTCCAGCAACAGCTGCACCTGCTGGCAACGCTCGACGTACCGCCCGAGGCTGATCATGTGCCAACCCGGGTCGCGGATCATGTTCGCAGTGACGCCGGCCAGGGACAGCACGCCGGTGAGCATCCGGCCGGCCGACTCGGCGACCTGGTGGCTGCCGGGGTCGTCGAGCACAGTGGCCTGCGCGCGGTCGACGACGCCGAAGATCCGCCACGCATCCGACGACCACTGGTCGCGGACCCCGGCGAGCGCGTCGCGCATCGCCCCGACGGACTGGGCCACCGACCCGGGACGCTCGTCGTCGAGGAGGAGGGACACGAACTCGTCGTCGTCGGTGTCGGTCGCCTGCCCGGCCAGCCGACCGATCAGTCCGGTGATGAGCTCGACACTGAGGCCGCCGCTGGTGCGCGGCCGCGAGCGGTAGTCCTCCACCAGCACGTGGGCGGCGAGGAGCAGCCGCAGCAGGTCCTCGGCCCGCTCGGCATAGCGACCGACCCAGAACATGTCCTCCAGCACCCGCGGCACCGTGGGCGGCAACGACCGGCCGCTGCTCACCGGCATCACCTCGGCCAGGCCCTGGTCGGGCTCCGCGGGGTCGGCCTTGAGCACCCAGACGTCCTTGCTGGCGACCGTGCGGCCGTTCTCGAGGACGTTGCCGAGCCCGCCGAGCAGGGTGCGGTACGACGACCCGTAGCGGATCGTGAACGCCCGTACGGTCACCGGCCGGGGAGCCGCCCTGCCGGTCACCCGGCCGTCGCTCCAGGTCGGCGACTGCGAGAGCGCCAGCCGCTCCTGGGCGACGAACCGGTGCGGTGCGGCGAGGATCCGCCGCCGCAGGATCTCGGGCCGGGTGTCGAGCACCGGACCCACGGTGTCGATCGCCCGGAACGCGAGGGTGTCGATCCGGTCGAGCACGTGCGCGAGCGACTCCGGGTCGCCGCACCACCACGTCGGCGCGGTCGGCAACCGGAGGGACTCGCCGAGCAGGTGCTCGCAGACGGCCGGCGCGTAGGCGAGCAGCGCAGGGTTCTCGAGGACGCCGGCGCCGAGCCCGTTGACCACGCGCACCCGGTTGCGTCGTACGGCCTGGGCGAGACCGGCCACGCCGAGCTGGGAGTCGCCGCGCAGCTCCAGCGGGTCGCTCCAGCCGGCGTCCACCCGGCGCAGGATGACGTCGACCCGCTCCATCCGCCCGAGCGTCCTCATCACCACCCAGCCGTCGCGCACGATCAGGTCGCTGCCCTGGACGAGCGGGAAGCCCAGGCTCGTCGCGAGCGCCGCCTGGTCGTAGGCCGTCTCGGAGTGGGTGCCGGGCGTCAGGACGACGACGCGCGGATCGGCGAGGTCGCCGTGGGCGGACTGGAGGAGAGCCGACCGGAACGCCCAGAGGTACGGCGACATCCGGTGCAGGTCGGCCTCGCGGTAGAGCGCGGGCAGCACCCGGCTCAGCACCTTGCGGTTCTCGAGCGCGTAGCCGAGACCGGACGGGGCCTGCGCGCGATCGCCGAGCACCCGCCACTCGCCGGTCGCGTCACGGCCGAGGTCGGTCGCGGTCGTGATCAGGGGCCGAGGATCGTCGCGCGAGGCGTAGCCCATGATCCGGGTGAAGCCGGGGTGCGCGAGCACCGCGGCGGCCGGCACGATCCCGTCGCGTAGCAGCGTGCGCTCGCCGTACAGGTCGACGAGGACGGCGTTGAGGAGCTCGGCCCGCTGGGCGAGGCCGACCTCGACCTCCCGCCAGGATGCCGCGTCGACCACGAGCGGGACCGGGTCCAGCCGCCACGCGGTCGGGCGCTGGCCGGGTCGCGAGTAGGTCACCCCGTCGTCGGCGAGGAACCGCACGATCTGCTCGTCGACCCGCCGCAGGTCGCCCGCGCCGATGCCCGCCGCGACCGCGGCCAGCCGCTTCCAGGGCGGGCGCAGGACCCCGTCGGGGCCGGCCACCTCGTCGTAAGGGCCCGTCCCGCTGCCCAGCGTCGGCTGGGTGAGCGCGGCGACGTACTCCTTCAGGACCGGCACGGCCGAGATCCTCCCATGCGGCAACCCGCCCGGATCAGCGCGCGACCCGCCGCAGATCCAGCGTGTGGGGATAGTCCGCGCTGACCGCGGCGGCACCCGCCGCCCGCATCGCGGCGACGTCGACCCTGCCCGCCGTGTGCCGGCCGGCCTCGAACCTGGCCGCACGTCGCGCCTCTGCCTCGTTGGCGTTGACCGGCGGATGGTCGTAGGAGCGGCCGCCCGGGTGGACGACGTGGTAGGTCGCGCCGCCGATGCTGGCGCCCGCGTCGGTGTCGACGACGTCGAAGGTGAGCGGGGAGTGCACCTCGATGCTCGGGTGGAGCGCGGACCACGGCTGCCAGGCCTGGTAGCGGACGCCGCCGTAGCAGCCGCCGCCCGCGCGGGTTGCCGTCAGCGGCACCGGGACGCCCTGGCAGGTGACCACGTGCCGCCGCGGGTCGAGACCCGCGACGCTCACCTGGATCCGCTCGAGCGAGGAGTCGACGTAGCGCGCCGTACCGCCGCCAGCAGCCTCCTCCCCGAGCACGTGCCACGGCTCGACGCCCTGCCGCAGCTCCAGATGGATCGGCCGGCCGTCCTCGCCACCGAAGGACACCGACCCGATCCGCGGGAAGCGGAACTCGATGAACGGATCGAGCCACGCGGCGTCGAAGGCGATCCCGAACGCGTTGAGGTCGGCCACCACCTCGGCGATGTCAGTGACGGCTCCCTCCGGGAGCAGGAAGTCCTCGTGGAGGCGGGTGCCCCACCGCACCAGCTCGCCCGAGTCGGGCCGTTCCCAGAACATCGCGACCAGGCTGCGCACCAGCAGCGCTTGGACGAGGGACATCTCCGGGTGCGGCGGCATCTCGAAGCCGCGCAGCTCCAACAGCCCGAGCCGGCCGCGCGAGGAGTCGGGACTGTAGAGCTTGTCGATGCAGAACTCGGCCCGGTGCGTGTTGCCGGTCAGGTCGGTCAACAGGTGCCGGAGCGCCCGGTCGACCATCCAGGGCCGCGGCTCGGCGGCTGCCGCACCGGCAGCCGGCGCCTGCGCGAGCCTGGCAACCTCCTGGAAGGCGATCTCCATCTCGAACACCGCCTCGGGGCGGCCCTCGTCGAAACGCGGCGCTTGGCTGGTGGGGCCGATGAACCGGCCGGAGAAGAGGTACGACAGTGCAGGGTGGCGTTGCCAGTAGGCGACCAGGCTCACCAGCAGGTCCGGTCGGCGCAGCAGCGGACTGTCGATCGGCTGCCGGCCGCCGAGGGTCAGGTGGTTGCCGCCGCCGGTGCCGGTGTGCAGGCCGTCGAAGTCGAACTTCTCGGTCGTGAGCTTGGTCAGCCGGGCTTCGCCGTACAGCGTCATCATCAGGTCGCGCTGCTCCTCCCACGTCGCCGCGGGCTGCACATTGACCTCGATCACGCCGGGGTCGGGCGTCACGGACAACGAGGTCAGTCCCGGGTCCGGTGGCGGCGGGTAGCCCTCCAGCACGACCGGGACGCCGGCCTCGCGGGCCGCGACCTCGACCAGGTGGAGCAGGTCGGCGTAGTCGTCGAGCTGCGTCGTCGGCGGCAGGAAGACGAAGACGGCGCCGTCGCGCTCCTCGAACGCCAGCGCGGTGCGGTCCGCACCCTCGGCGTCGGCGAGGGTCACCGTCGGCAGCGAGGGGTCGGCCGGCTGCGCCGCTTCGAGGTACGACGGCTGGGCGGGCGCGTCCGGGTCGACCCACCCGATCGAGTCGAGTGGCAACCGGAGGCCGACCGCGCTGGTGCCCGGCGTGAGCACGAGACGGCCGCGTCGGAACTGCCACGCCGGGCTGGTCCAGCCCTCCTCACCGGTGGTGAGCGGCAGCACCCATCCGGTGGGGACGACGACGTCGGCGTCGAGCTTGGCGACCAGCGCGAGCGAGGCGTCGTCGCTTCCTTCGGGCGGTTCGCCCGCGGGCAACCGCACGTGGTCGGCGAGGGCTGCGAACGGGTCCTCGTAGGCCGGGAGCAGCTGCTCCTCCGGCAGTCCGAGGAGTGCGGTCACTCTCCGCCCCAGTGTCTCCGCACCGAGCCGACCCGACGTTTCCCACGGGTCGGCGAGCAGCGCCGGGTCCTGCCACAGCGGCTTGCCGTCCGTGCGCCACTGGAGCGCGATGCTCCAGCGGGGCAGCGGCTCACCGGGATACCACTTGCCCTGTCCGTGGTGGACCACCCCGCCGGCGCCGTACCGCTCCCGCAGCCGGGCCGCGAGCTGGGCCGCGAGTCGGCGCTTCTCGGGTCCGTCGGCGTCGGTGTTCCACTCCGGGGTCGACGCGTCCTCCATCGACACGAACGTCGGCTCGCCGCCCATCGTGAGCCGCACGTCGCCCGCGATCAGCCGCGCGTCGACCGCGGCGCCGAGCGCGTCGATCCGGCGCCACTGCTCCGGGGAGTACGGCGCGGTGACTCGCGGGTCCTCGTGGACCCGGCGCACCTCGTTGTGGAACCGGAAGGACACCTCGACCGGCTCGGTCGCGCCGGTGATCGGCGCTGCGGTGCTCGGGTGCGGGGTCGCGGACAGTGGGATGTGCCCCTCGCCGGCGAAGAGCGCGCTGGTCGGGTCCATGCCGATCCACCCGGCGCCGGGGACGTAGACCTCGGTCCACGCGTGCAGGTCGGTGAAGTCGGCGGTCGGGCCGGTAGGACCGTCCAGCCCCTGCGTGGCGTAGTCGTCCGGCGCGAGCTGCACCAGGTAGCCCGACACGAACCGCGCAGCCAGGCCGTACTGCCGCAGCAGGCTCACCAGCAGCCAGGCGCTGTCCCGGCAGGAGCCGATGGCGGACCGCAGCGTCTCGTCCGGCGTCTGCACCCCGGGCTCCATCCGCACCGAGTAGGCGACGTCGCGGTGCACGGCGGCGTTGAGGTCGGCGAGGAACGGAACGGTCGGCACCCCGTCGGCCGGAAGCGGCGGCAGCCGTTCGCGCCAGGCGGCGGCATCCGCCGAGTCCTCGACCGGACGCAGGTACGGCGCCAGGTCGGCGGCGAGGTCCGGCTCGTAGGTGAAGGGGAAGCTCTCGGCGTACTCCTCGATGAAGAAGTCGAACGGGTTGATCACCATCAGGTCGGCCACCAGCCCGACGGTGATGTCGAGCGTGCGGACCTTCTCCGGGAAGACCAGCCGGGCCAGCCAGTTGCCGAACGGGTCCTGCTGCCAGTTGACGAAGTGCCCGGCCGGCTCGACCTTCAGGGAGTAGGCATCGATCGGCGTGCGGCAGTGCGGCGCCGGCCGCAGTCGTACGACGTGCGGGCCGACCTCGACCGGCCGGGAGAACTCGTACGTCGTACGGTGCTCGAGCGCAACCTTGACCGACATGACCCGAGCCTAGGTGTGGCGGATAACGATGGCGTTACCCCGTGTAGGTGAAGAGGTCGGAGAAGTAGGTCTCCAGGTAGGACTCGAGCTCCGACGGGTCGGTCGGGAAGTCGGTGGGGAACCCGGTCGGCAAGTCGGTGAAGTCGGTCGGCAGGTCCGTCGGCAGGTCCGTCGGGCAGGTCGGTCGGCAGGTCGGTCGGCAGGTCGGCCGTTGCGTCCGTGGGGTCACCCTCGGGGTCGATGATGTCGTCGACCTTCCAGTCGTCGCCGTCGACGACCATGGCGAGCGTGATCGGGTAGGACTCGTCCCCGACCTCGGCGAAGGTGAGGTCGACCGGCACCGACGCGGTCCCCGCGTCCTCGTCGACCGTGGCGTCGTTGACCACGTAGGTGAAGTCCGCCGGCATGTCCTCGACCTCGCAGCCGCCCTCGTCCTCGAGGAGCCGCTCGGTCACCAGGTCCTCGATCGCTTCGCAGTCGTTGGCTTTCGCGGCGTCCATGAACTGACCGGCCACGTCCTCGGGGGAGGTGTCGGGAAGCGAGCTGTCCGCGCCGTCGTCCTTGTCGCTCGTTGAGTCGCTGTCGCGGAGGAAGACTGCCCAGGACCCGACCGCCAGGATCGCGACCAGCACGATCGCACCGACCACCGCGAGGATGATCAACATGCCCTTGTTGCCGCCGCCGGACGACGGCGGCGGGAAGCCGGGACCACCGGGACCACCGACCAGCTCCGGGGCCACCGGGGAAGGACGGCTGCGGCACCGCGCCGTACGCCGACCCGGGAGGGCTCGGCGGCTGGCCGGCCGGCGGGCCGGCGGGCGGCTGCCCGCCCCAGCCCGGCTGCTGCGGGAGGGCGCGGGTCGGTTCGGGCCCACCCTGTCCACCCTGTCCACCCTGTCCACCCTGCCCACCCGGCGCACCCGGCTGGACCAGCGTCGGCTCGGTGCCGGTCGCCCCGGCGCCAGCGGCTCCGGGCTGCACGTGATCGGTCCAGGAGGCGCCGTCGAACCAGCGCATCGTGCCGTTCTGGTCGGGGTACCAGCCGGGCTGGCCGGGGGAATCTCCGGGCACCAGAACTCCTCGAACGTCGGGCGGGTTTGCCCCACCGTAGCCATCCCGCGGGCCGGGGTCGATCAGGCGGGAGGCGCGGTGTCGTGGAGCAGTGCGACCAGCCGGTCGGTCGCCTCCGGCTCCCCGACACTGATCCGCAGCCCCTCACCGGCGAACGGGCGGACGGACAGGCCCGCGTCACCGAAGCCGGCTGCCAGGTCGGCGGTCCGCTCGCCGAGGTCGAACCAGACGAAGTTGCCCTGCGGCTCGGGAACCGACCAGCCCGCGTCGATGATCCCCGCGACCAGCCGGTCGCGCTCCCCGACGAGTGCATCGACGCGCGCGAGCAGCTCGACCTCGTGGGCCAGGGAGGCCACCGCCGCGGCCTGTGCGACGGAGGAGACGCCGAACGGGAGCGAGACGGCCCGCAGCGCACCGGCGACGTCGGCGGTGGCAACGGCGTACCCGACCCGCAGCCCGGCCAGGCCGTAGGCCTTGGAGAACGTGCGCAGCAGCACCACATTGGGGTGGCCGGTCAGCAACGCGAGTCCGTCGACCGGGTCGGCCATCCGCACGAACTCGAGGTAGGCCTCGTCGACGACGACCAGCACGCTGTCGGGCAGCCCGGCGACGAAAGCCGCCACCTCGGCGTGGCCGAGCGCCGGACCGGTCGGGTTGTTGGGCGTGCAGAGGAGGACGACGCGGGTGCGGTCGGTGACCGCCGCCGCCATCGCCGGGAGGTCGTGGCGGCCGTCGGCGGTGACGGGCACCTTGACCCCGGTCGCCCCCGCCGCGGTGATCGCGATCGGGTAGGCCTCGAACGAGCGCCAGGCGTGCACGACCTCGTCACCGGTGCCGCAGTAGGCCGACAGCAGGTGATAGATCAGCGCTACCGAACCGGTGCCGGCGGCGAGCTGTCCGGTGCCGACACCGAGCTTGGTCGCGAGCGCGTCGTAGAGAGCCGTACACCCCATGTCGGGGTACCGGTTCATCGCCTGGGCTGCCTGTTGCGCGGTCGCCAGCACCCCCGGCAGCGGCGGATACGGATTCTCGTTCGACGAGAGCTTGTAGGTCGTCAGCCCCGGCTGGGCCGCCGGCGGCTTGCCCGGGACGTACGGCGGGATCTCCCGCACATGGGGCAGCGGTTCGATCATGGCTCTCCTCCCATGGATCGAGTTGGTCGAGGAGGTCGCGCTGCGACCGTCACGAGACCCTACGCCGCCGGGTTCTCCTGCTCGGGCGGCGGCGTGACCACGCGACCACCCGGCACGGGCACCAGCTCGCGACCGAGCGTGATGTCGAGCGGGTTGGTCAGGCAGCGAACGGAGCCGCCGCCGAGGTGGAACTCCGACACGTCCACGAGCACGACCTCGAAGCCCCATGCCTCCAGCTGCGCGCGCACCCGCGGCGGACAGGCCGGCATCACCACGGTGCGGCCGACCACGACGGAGTTGGCGCACAGCGAGGTGATCGCCTCCTCCTCGGTGATCACGAGCGGCTCGGGCACCAGCGCGAGCAGCGCCTCGGCCGACGCGGGCTCGAGCGCGTCCGGACAGACGATCGCGCGGCGCTCGTCGAGCGGGCAGAACGCGAGGTCGAGGTGGTACATCCCCGGGTGGGTGATCCGGACGCCCCGCACCTGCACGCCGAGGTCGCCAGCGAGGTGCTTGAGCGCGAGCTCGTCGGTCCGCGGCCCGACGCCGACGACCAGCTCGCCCTGGAAGGGGAAGGCGTCGCCGGCCTCGAAGTGGGCGCCGACGCCTTCGCGACCGACGTACGACGTCGCGAACCCGTGGGTCTCGAACCAGCGCCGCGCGCTCGGCGTCTCGTTGCGGCGCTGCGGGAAGCGCATGTGGGACAGCACGACCGACCGGCGACCGGTGCCGGCCCACTCGGGACGGAGCAGGGCGAGCCCGAGGTTCATCGCGTAGACCATGTCGGGGCTGTCGGGGCGGCCCGGGATGACGTCGACCGTGGAGCCGACCGAGCGGAGGGTGCTGACGAGGTGCTGCCACTGAGCCGTGGCCCGCTCGGGATCGGGCTGGACGGCAGGGTCCATGAACGGATTGATCGCGTAGTCGATCCGGAACTGCGACGGCTCGACCATCGCGTAGTGGCGACCCCAGTCCAGTGTCATTCCAACTCCCCTCGGCGGCTCAATGATTGTCAGACAATCTGACAATGAGACAGCATACAGGTCACCGCCCGGTGCGCGACAATGGGCACATGCCGCCCGCCCCATCCCAGTTCGAATCCCTGAGCGTGGAGCACGCCTCGACCGTCGAGAGGGTGACTGCCGAGCTGCGCCGGGCGGTCTTCGAGGGCGAGGTCGAGAGCGGCACGCCGCTGCGTGAACTGGCCCTGGCGGAGTCGCTCGGGGTGTCGCGGCCGACGGTGCGCGAGGCGCTGATGGCGCTGGTCGCCGAGGGCCTCGCCACCCGCGAGCCCAACCGCGGGGTGAGCGTGGCCACGCCGCGGGCCGAGTCCGTGCGCGACGTGTGTGCGGCCCGGTGGGTGCTCGAGGGCGCCGGGCTCCGGGCGTGGCCGACCTGCAGCGACTCCGCGCGCAAGCGGGTCCACCAGACGCTCGAGGCCTACACGAGCGCGGTACGCAGCGGGCAGGCGTCCTACGAGGAGCTCAACGAGCGGCACCTCGCCTTCCACGTCTCCCTGGTCGAGCTCACCGGGAGCCCGCGCCTGGTGCAGATGGCCGAGAGCCTGATGGACGAGCTCAAGCTGGCGCTCGCCCAGGTCGACCGGGTACGCCGCAATGCCCACGACCAGGCGGAGTCTCACGAGCCGCTGGTCCGGCTGCTCGAGGACGACGACCTCGACGGCGCCTACGAGTTCCTGCGCAGGCACATCGACGACGCAGCAGAGGAGATCGTCGAGGCGCTCGCGCTCACCTAGGAGTGGCGCCGCTGCTGGGTGCGGGCGCAGCAAGGCACGAAACCAGCGCGCTCCTGCAACACTGGCGCCATGTTCGAGTTCTTTGCCCGCTGGGCGGTCACCAGCATCGCCCTCGCCCTCGCCGCCCAGGTGATGGACGGGATCCGGTTCGACGGCCCGACCAGCGGGCAGCCCGAGCTCGAGGAGAAGCTGCTCCCCCTGATCGGGGTGGCGTTGATCCTGAGCCTGGTGACGGTGTTCGTGAAGCCGGTCCTCGTGGTCTTGTCGTTCCCGTTCATCCTGCTCACGCTCGGGCTGTTCCTCCTGGTGGTCAACGCACTGCTGCTGATGCTCACCGGCTGGGTGGCCGACCAGCTCGACGTCGGCTTCCACGTCGACGGGTTCTGGCCGGCGGTCGGCGGCGCGATCATCATCAGCATCACCACCTGGGTCCTCGACGCGGTCCTGGGTGTCGAAGAGAAGAGCTGATGGTGCTGGACCTACCAGCGCCCCGGACGCCGGGGCGCTACCGGATCGCACTGGTGTGCCTGGGCAACATCTGCCGCTCCCCGATGGCCGACGTCGTGCTGACCGACCGGGTCGCCGGCGCCGGCCTTGATGACCGGGTGACGGTGGTCAGCTCCGGCACCGGCAACTGGCACGTCGGCCGCCGGATGGACCGGCGGGCGGCGGCCCTGCTTGCCAGCGAGGGGTACGACGGCTCGGCGCACCGCGCCCAGCAGGTAGTGCCCTCCTGGCTCACCGAGTGCGACCTGCTGCTGGCCATGGACCACCAGAACCTGCGGGATCTGCACGCCCTCGCCGAAGATGATGTCGAGCCCGGCCGGCTCCGCCTGTTCCGCGACTTCGACCCGGTCGCGCCGGGCGCCGAGGTTCCCGACCCGTACTTCGGTGGCGACGACGGCTTCACCGACGTGCTGGCGATGGTCGAGCGCACCGCGGACGCGCTCGCCGCTTCGGTGGCGCGCCTCGACTTGAGGTAACTAGTTGGATGTCCTACTATTTTGCTAGGACGTCCAACTAACTGAGGTGACATGGTCCGCACGCCCCTGCACAAGCCCACCCACCCGATCCGCCTGGTGACCGCATCGAGCCTGTTCGACGGGCACGACGCAGCGATCAACATCATGCGCCGGATCTTCCAGAGCCAGGGCTGCGAGGTGATCCACCTCGGCCACAACCGCTCCGTCGCGGAGATCGTCGAGGCCGCGGTCGAGGAGGACGTGCAGTGTGTGGCGGTGTCGTCCTACCAGGGCGGCCACGTCGAGTACTTCGAGTACCTCGTCGAGCAGCTGCGCAGCCGCGGGGCTGGCCACGTCAAGGTCGTCGGTGGTGGCGGCGGCGTGATCGTCCACGACGAGATCACCCGACTTCGCGAGTCGGGCGTCACCATCTTCTCCCCCGAGGACGGGCAGCGGATGGGCCTGCCGGGGATGATCAACTCCGTCGTACGCGACTGCGACCAGGACCTGTGGTCGCTGCACGCCGCGAACGCCGACGACCTGCTGTCCGGCCACCGCCCGACCCTGTCGCGGATGATCACCGGACTCGAGACCGGTGTGGTCGACGACGCCGCGCTGGCCCGGATCCGCGAAGCCGCCGACGCCCGGCGCGTCCCCGTCCTCGGCATCACCGGCACCGGCGGCAGCGGCAAGAGCTCCCTCACCGACGAGCTGGTACGGCGACTGCGGATGGACCAGCACGACAAGGTGCGGGTCGCCGTGCTCGCCGTCGACCCGACCCGCCGCAAGGGCGGCGGCGCGCTGCTGGGCGACCGGATCCGGATGAACAGCCTGGACCTGGACGGGCCCGGTCTCGACCGCGACCGGGTGTTCTTCCGCAGCCTCGCGACACGCGGCGCCCACGAGCTTCCCGGTCACCTCGCCGACGTCATCGCAGCGACAAAGGCGGCGGGCTTCGACCTCGTGGTCGTCGAGACGCCGGGCATCGGCCAGGGCGATGCCGCGGTCGTCCCCTTCGTCGACACCAGCCTCTATGTGATGACGCCCGAGTACGGCGCCGCCTCCCAGCTCGAGAAGATCGACATGCTCGACTTCGCGGACGCCGTCGCGATCAACAAGTTCGAGCGCCGCGGCGCCAGGGACGCGCTGCGCGACGTCGCCCGCCAGCTCGTCCGCAACCGTGAGGCGTTCGGCCAGCAGCCCGACGAGATGCCGGTCTTCGGGACGTCGGCCGCAACGTTCGACGACGACGGGGTGACGGCGCTCTACCAGTTCCTGCGCGGACAGCTCACCGACCACGGGCTCGCCGTCGACGAGGGCGTCCTCGCGCCCGTCGAGGGCAAGATCTCGACCCGGATCCAGCAGGTGCTGCCGTCCGACCGGGTCCGCTACCTCGCCGAGATCGTCGACACCGTTCGCGGTTACCACCAGACGACCGAGGAGCTGGTCGTCGCCGCCCGTCGCGCGCAGCGGTTCACTGCGGTCGCCACCGAGGTCCCGGAGATCGAAGAGCTGGCGAAGCAGGCGGCCGAGGACCTGCCCGACGACCTCCGCCACCAGCTGGAGGAGTGGCCGGGCGTCGTCGAGCGTTACGCCCAGGACGCCGGGGGCGAGTCGCTGTCCTCCACCCGGATCCCCCGCGTCGCCGTACCCCGGTTCGAGGACCATGGTGAGCTGGTGCGCTTCTGGCGCCGCGAGAACCTGCCGGGCCTGTTCCCGTTCACCGGCGGCGTCTTCCCCTACAAGCGCGACAACGAGGACCCTGCGCGGATGTTCGCGGGCGAGGGCGACCCGTTCCGCACCAACCGTCGCTTCAAGCTGCTCTCCGAGGGCCAGCCGGCGACCCGGCTGTCGACGGCGTTCGACTCGGTGACGCTCTACGGCCGCGACCCTGCCGAGCGGCCGGACATCTACGGCAAGGTCGGCACCTCGGGAGTGAGCGTCGCAACGCTCGACGACATGTTGGCGCTCTACGACGGCTTCGACCTCACCTCGCCGACGACGTCGGTGTCGATGACCATCAACGGCCCGGCGCCGACCGTGCTCGCGTTCTTCCTCAACACCGTGCTCGACCAGGCCCGCGAGAAGGGGATGGACCCGGCCGAGGCGCTGCGCACTGTCCGCGGCACTGTGCAGGCCGACATCCTCAAGGAGGACCAGGGCCAGAACACCTGCCTGTTCTCCACCGAGTTCTCGCTGCGCTGCATGGCCGACATCCAGGAGTGGTTCATCGAGCAGGGCGTCCGCAACTTCTACTCGGTATCGATCTCCGGCTACCACATCGCCGAGGCCGGGGCGAACCCGATCAGCCAGCTCGCGTTCACCCTCGCCAACGGCTTCACCTACGTCGAGTCCTACCTCGCCCGTGGCATGGACATCGACGACTTCGCCCCCAACCTGTCGTTCTTCTTCTCCAACGGCATGGATCCGGAGTACACGGTGATCGGCCGCGTCGCCCGCCGGATCTGGGCGGTCGCGATGAGGGAGCGGTACGGCGCCAACGAGCGCTCGCAGAAGCTGAAGTACCACGTGCAGACCTCCGGCCGGTCCCTGCACGCGCAGGAGATGGCGTTCAACGACATCCGCACCACGTTGCAGGCGCTGTGCGCGATCTACGACAACGCCAACTCGCTGCACACCAACGCCTACGACGAGGCCGTCACCACCCCCACCGACGAGTCCGTACGTCGCGCGCTGGCGATCCAGATGATCATCAACCGCGAGTGGGGCCTGGCGATGAACGAGAACCCGCTCCAAGGCTCGTTCATCGTCGACGAGCTCACCGACCTGGTCGAGCAGGCCGTGCTCGCCGAGTTCGAGCGGATCTCCGAACGCGGCGGCGTGCTCGGAGCGATGGAGACCGGCTACCAGCGCGGTCGGATCCAGGACGAGTCGATGCTCTACGAGCACCGCAAGCACGACGGCTCGCTGCCGATCATCGGCGTCAACACCTTCCGGTCGCCCGCCGCCGACGACGAGGGCACGCCCGACCACGTCGAGCTCGCCCGCGCGACCGACGAGGAGAAGCGCTCCCAGCTGGAGCGGGTCGAGGCCTTCCGCGCCTCGCACGCCGACGAAGCAGAGGCGGCGATCGCCCGCCTCAAGGAGGCCGCGACCAGCGGCGCCAACGTCTTCGCCGTACTCATGGACGCCGCGCGGGTCTGCTCGCTCGGCCAGGTCACCGAGGCCTTCTTCGAGGTGGGCGGGCAGTACCGGCGCAACGTCTGAGCGTTGGGTCTATTCTCCCGCCAGGGAAGGGACACCACAGAAAGAAGACCCATCATGCGCCCTGTCTTTTCCTTCCTGCCCGCGCTCGCACTGGTCCTGGCCGTCGCCGGATGCGGTGACGACACCTCCGACACCGACGCCGACGAGAGCAGCAGCTCGTCGTCAGCTGCCGAGACTCCATCCGACACAGGCGGGACAACCTCCGAGCCGACCGAGGAGGCGCCCACGACCGATGCCGGGGGTGAGCTCGGCGGCGGCTGCGACTACCTCTCGGAGGACGACGTGGCCGCCGCCACCGGGATCGCCGTTTCCGGTGTCGACTCGAGCGGTTCCGCCGGCGCCAACTGCAGCTGGACCGACGAGTCCGGCTCCTCCGTGAACCTCAGCATCACCGACGATGAAGGGGCAGGGACCTTCGACTTCACGGTGCAGGGAGCCGAAGCCGCGATCTCTCCGAGTGAGGACCTCCCCGGCGTCGGCGACCGCGCGGTGATCCTCTACGGTGACGCGATCCTCCCCCAGGGCGCGGTGGTCACCCTGGTCGGCGACAAGATCGCGCTGCTCATCTACACGTCGGTCGTTGCCGAGGAGGCGGACGTCCGTTCCGCGGTGACCGAGCTGGCGACGAAGGTCGCCGCCAACCTGTAACCGCCGGTCGGCAAGGCTGGCCTGATGAGAGTGGGCGTGGCAGGAGCCGGCCTGGCGGGACTGACCTGCGCGTGGATGCTGCACCGGGCGGGTCACGAGGTGATCGTCCTCGAGGCGCGCGACCGTGTCGGTGGGCGAACCTGGTCGACGGCGCTCGGCAACGGGGAGGTCGTCGAGCGCGGCGGTGAGTGGATCGACGCCGACCAGCACGCCATCCGCAGGCTGTGCGCCGAGCTCGGGCTGCCGCTGGCCCCTCACGGCGTGCGCTTCCACCGGAGGCGGGTCGCCGGCGAGGTACCGACCCTCGCCGCCCTCGAGCACACCCTCGCGACCGTCGCCCAGCAGATCCCGGACGAGGACACCACCATCGAGGCGGCGTTCGCGGCCGGCCTCGGCGAGGGGTACGCCGGCGACCCGGCCTTCCTCCGGATCGCGACGTCGACGGCAGCCGAGCCGGACTCGGCCAGCGCCCGCGTCCACCTTGCCCGCGCCGACGGTGCCCGGCTCGACGCCGCGGGGCGGGTCGTCGGCGGCAACCAGCGGATCGCGACCGCGCTTGCTGCTGCGCTCGGTGACCGGGTCCGGCTCACCACCCCGGTCACCGGCGTCGCGATCGACGGCGGCCACGCGGTCTTGTCGACCGAGCGCGAGTCGCTGGTGGTCGACCGGGCCGTGGTCGCCGTACCCCTTGCGCTGGTGGACGAGATCGCCTGGGAACCTGGGTTCCCCGAGCCCTGGCAGCGCGGGCTCGCCGGCCTGGCAACCGGGACCGCAGTCAAGCTGTCGGTCCCGACCGACCACCGGGCGCGACCCGACGGGGTCCAGCACCCGCGGCACACGTGGTGGGCGTGGAACTCCCTCGACCCGGCCGGGGACGCGGGGGTCCGCGCCGTGTCGTGCTTCGCAGGAGGTCCGGTCGCCCGCGACCTGCTCGAGGTCGTCGACGGTCCGGGCACCTGGCTGCGCCAGCTCGCCTCGCTCCGGCCGGACCTCGACCTGATCGCCGACCAGGCGCTGCTGACCGACTGGGAGACCGAGCCGTGGACCAACGGCGGCTACTCCTACGTCCTCAGCGGCCGCTCTCGCGACGCGTCCGCGGCGCTGCAACAGCCGGCCGGCCCCCTGGTCCTCACCGGCGAGCACACCGCCGGCGCACACGCCGGCACGATGGAGGGCGCGGTCCGCAGCGGCCTCCGCGCGGCGCGCACGATCACCGGCTGAGCGCGTCCGCGGTGGCCAGCTCGACGACGGTGTCGACCAGGTCCAGGAACACGGGCTTCCACCGGGCAAGGTCGAACACCAGGGAGGCGTGACCTCCCGGCGCCACCCGGGTGATCGCGCCGGGGATCCGGCCGGCCAGCTGCCATTGCCGCTCGGTGGGGATCGCGTGGTCCTTGGCGGTGATCAGGACTCCGGTCGGTACGGCGACGTCGCCGATCCAGCTGGTGGCGTCGAACCGACCGAGCTCGGCCATCACCACCGGGAGCGACCACGGGCTGGTCGCCCGCAGCTCGGCCAGGCACCACGCGCGGATCCCCGCCTCAGGGGCGTCTTCGGCCAGCGGCGGGAGGCTGTCGGCGTGGGCCTGCACCTTGTCCGCCGCCACCGACAGCAACCCGTAGTTGGCGACGCGCAGCATCAGGAAGAACACCCGCTCCCCCAGGTGGCCCTGCCAGCGGGCCGAGGTCGAGCACAGCACCAGGCCCGCGACCCGCTCGGGATGCCGTTGCCACAGCACCTGCGCGCTCGCACCGCCCATCGAGTAGCCGACGACGATCGCGCGTTCGATCTCCAGCGCGTCGAGCACTGCGGCCGCATCGTCGGCGCAGTCATCGAGCGTGAAGTTCGCCGACCGGATACCGCGTCCGTGCCAGCGCTGGTCGAAGGTCACCACGCGATAGCGATGCCTGAGGTCGTCCAGCACCGAGAACCAGGTGAGCGGGCCGGTGGTCGCGATCCCGTGCATCAGCAGCAAGGTCGGCGCATCCGGTGTCGGACCCGGCAGGTCGAGCACGTGGGTGGTCCCTCGACCGGGCAGGTCGACCGCCCGTCCCGGCGGCGGCACCGGTACGTCGGGGGTCGCCCCGTCGCCGAGCCGGCGCAGGCCACCCACGAGGGCCCGGCCGCCCAGCCGCGCGGCTGCGCGGCCGGCCCGGGACGAGTGGCGGCCGATGGTGCGGTAGGTCATGCAGACTCCTGGTCTCCGTTGGTCCGCGGCTGGTCCGGCAGGGGCGCGGCTGCCGCGCCCGGCTCGGGCTCCCCGCGCAGCTCGGCGAGTGCGGCCGGGAAGTACGACGCCAGCACCTCCACGTCCGGCAGCAGATCGGGGCACGCCAGCAGCGAGAAGTTCATCCGGTCGACGTAGGACCAGACCGTGACGTTGAGCCCGATCCCGTCCACCAGCGGGCCGACGCTGAAGATGTCGGTCAACCGGGCGCCGCCGATGCTGATCAGCTCCCGGGGACCGGGCACGTTCGACACGATCGCGCTGAAGGCGGCCGGGTGGAAGCGGGCGGCCCGGAACCGGCTGTAGAGGCGGGTGCCGAGGGCGATGAGGGAAGGCGGCGCGAACTGGTTCCAGTCGGCGAGCATCTGGCTTCCCAGCCGCCGGTTCATCTCCTTGGCGTGCCCGGCGGTGCGGGAGATCCGGTGCAGCCGTTCGACCGGGTCGGAGACGTCGGTCGCCAGGGTCGTGAACAGGTTGGACACGTTGTTGCCCTGCAGTCGCGGGTCGCTGCCGACCGCGTCGAGGCCGACCGGCACGCCTGCCGTCAGGGAGACCGAGGGCTGCTCACCGTGCTCGTCCATCCACCGCCGCAGCGCTCCGGCCGTCAGGGCCAGCACCACGTCGTTGAGCGTCACGTCGTGCTCGCGGCGTACCTCCTTGAGGTCGGCCAGTCGCAGCGTGACCGTGGCGAAGCTGCGCCGCGGCGTCAGCGGACCGTTGAAGGACACCCGGGGCGCGTGGGCGATCGGCAGCGGCACCCCCGTCTCCCGGCTGCGCCGGTAGCGGAGCATGGAGGTGACTCCGAGCAGGGTGCTCAGCAGCAGGCGCGGCAGCAACGCGATCTGGAGCACGGCGTCCCGCAACCCCTCGAGCGCCAGTCGACGGCGCGACGGCACCGGGGTGTCGTCGTCGGGGTCCCGCGTCAGCGGGGTGGCCCGGTCGGCGGACCGGACGTCGGTGAGGTTGCCGAGCATCGCGTTGGCAGCGTTGCCGTCAGCAAGAGCGTGGTGGATCTTGCCCACGACGACCTTCCGGCCGTCGGCGAGGCCCTCGATGACATGGATCTCCCAGAGCGGGACGCCATGGTCGAGCGGCCGGCCGGCGATCAAGCCGATCTCGACCTCGGCGTCGCGCAACGTCGCCGATCCGCCCAGGTCGTGCCGGAAGAAGTGCTGCCCGGGGTCGATCCGCCGCTGGGTCACGAGCATCGGGTGGTTGAGCGCCCAGGGGACGGGCACGACCCTCCTCCGCAGCGCCGGCATCCGCCGCAGCCGCGCGAGGGTGCCGGTGACCAGGTTGTCGAACGTCAGGTCGCGGTGGTTCTCGATCACCGCGATCTTGAGGGTGTGCATGTGGACCGACGGCGTCTCCAGGTAGAGGAAGCTCGCATCGGCACCACGCATCCGGATGACCATCAGGAAGTCACCTCCGGGAGGTCGCGCACGACCACCTTGCCGGACGCGTTGCGCGGCAGCTCCTCGAGGAGTACGACGTCGCGCGGCACCTTGTAGCCGGCGAGCCGGGCCTTCACGTGGGCCCGGACCCGGTCGGGATCGACGGCATCCGGTGCCACCGGCACGACGTACGCCGCGAGCCGCTGCCCGAACGCCGGGTCGTCGACGCCGACCACCACGACCTCGCGCACCTCGCTCAGCTCGCCGATGGTGCGCTCGACCTCGACCGGGTAGACGTTCTCGCCACCGGACACGATCATGTCGTCGTCGCGCCCGACGACGTAGAGCCGCCCGTCGGAGTCCAACCGCCCGACGTCGCCGGACACCATGAAGCCGTCGAGCGAGGCCTTGGTGTCGCCGGCGGTGTAGCCGTCGAACTCGGAGGCGCCCCGCAGCACGATCCGGCCCACCGCGCCGACCGGCACGTCGTTGCCCTCGTCGTCGACGAGACGCACGGTGGTGCCGGTGACCGGGCGCCCGGCGGTATCAGGCGCGTGCCGCAGGTCGGCCGGTGTCGCGACGCTGATCTGGCCGGCCTCGGTCGCGTTGTAGCTGTTGTAGACCTTGTCGCCGAACCGGTCCATGAAGCCGACCACGGCCTCACCGCGCATCCGGGACCCGCTCGCGGACACGAACCGGACGCTCTCCAGCGAGTAGCGGTCCAGGACCTCGTCGGGAAGCTCCATGATCCGCTCCAGCATCACCGGCACCAGGCCGATGCCGGTGGCGCGGTGCTCGTCGGCCAGCGCGAGCGTCGCCTCGGGGTCGAATTTGCGGCGGAGCACGATCGTGCACGCCATCGTGGCGCCGATCACCAGCTGCCCGAATCCCCACGCGTGGAAGGTCGGCGCCGCGACGACGACCGTCTCCTCGCCGTGCCACGGGATCCGCTCGAGCATCGCGGCCAGCTCCTCGGGTCCGCCGCCGCTCCGGGTGGCGCCCTTGGGGGTGCCGGTGGTCCCCGAGGTCAGCAGTACGACGCGCCCCGGGCGGCGCGGCGACGGCCGCTCGCCGCGGTGGGCGTCGATCAGCTGCTCGGTGGTCGGCTGGTTGCGGGTCGCGAACTCGTCCTCCACCCAGCTCAGCACCTCCGAGAGCCCGGTGACCCGGGCCCGCGCATCGGCGACCAGGCCGGCGAACTCCTCGTCGTACACGATCAGGGTGGCCTGCTCGCGCTCGAGCACGTCCGCGAGCTGCGGACCGGAGAACCCGGTGTTGAGCAGCAGGCCCGGCACTCCGAGCCGGCCGGCGGCGAGGAACGCGTCGACGAACCCGCGATGGTTGCGGCACAAGATGGCAACCGACGTCGGCTGCCCGTCGGCCAGCGCAGTCAGGCCGACCGCGAGCGCGTCGGCGCGATCCTGGATCTGCTGCCAGGTGAGCGAGCCGCGCTCGTCGATCAGGCCGGTGCCGTGCGGGCGCCGGTTGGCGGCGAGGGCGAAGCCGGTGGTCGCGTGCGGGCCGTAGCGACGCAGGATCCGGGTCATGCCGACGTACCGGTCCGGTCGCATCGGACCGATCATCCTGCTGCGCAGCAGGTGACCGGTGGCCCACAGCTGGGTGCGCAGCCGACCCCGCTCTCTCATCCCAGCACCGGGAACCTTCGCTCCCGAGCCAGCCGGTCCAGCGCGTCCTGCATCCGCGCACGGACCACCTCGTCCACCTCGGCGATGTCCGGGTCGGGCCCGAACTCGGCTTCGATGTCGATCGGGTCCAACACCTGCGTGACGATCTTGGTCGGCAGCGGGACGTTCCCCGCCCCTGCGGGCGTCAGGCCGAACGGGAACCCGAAGGTCAGCGGCAGCAGGTCGGTGCGCATCACCTTGCGCAGCGGCGACAGCCGCCCGAGCCACTGTCCGCGGGTGAGGTGGAACTGGGCCTCCTGACCTCCGATCGACACCACCGGCACGATCGGTACGCCGGCCGTCAGCGCGGTCCGGACGTAGCCCTTGCGCCCCTCGAAGTCGATCACGTTGGCCCGGAGCGTCGGGCGGAACGTGTCGTAGTCGCCGCCGGGGAACACGATCGTCACCGCGCCCGAGGCGAGCACCTGATCGGCGGACGCCCGGTCGGCGGGCACGAAACCGAACTTGCGGAAGAACGGGCCGGCGGCGCCGGTGAACAGCAGGTCGTGGGCCAGGCAGTAGAGCGGCCGGTCGGGTCCGAAGGTCTCGGCGAACGCCACCGCGATGATCGGCACGTCCATCGCCATCAGCCCGCCCGAGTGGTTGCCGACCATCAGCGCGCCGCCCTCCGGCACCCGGTCGATGTCCCTCACCTCGGACCGGAAGTAGCCCTTCATGGCGAGCTTGAGGAACGGCAGCGCCTTGGCGATGTACGACGGGTCGCGCTGGCCGAGGAGGTCCGCGCTCATCTGGACCCCCATTTGCGAGCCAGCGCCGAGCGCCAGGTGAAGGTGTGCCAGTCATCGGGGTCCTGGCAGAGCCGATCGACGACCACGTCGAGGACCAGCGGATTGGCGACCATCCCGATGTGGCTGCTCGGCACCCTGACGTTCTCGGCCGGCGGGATGGCAGCGACCTCGACCGTGCAGCCCCGCCACGGCACGATCCCGTCGCTCGTGGAGTAGACGGCTGTGCACGGCACCGGAACCGGTCCGCGCAGCTGGTCGATCATCGGCCGGGCCCGGTCGGAGATCCCGTGCTTGCGGCGGGATCGCTCGAACATCCCGGTGGCGCGGGTCCGCTCGCCGTCCGCCCGCCACGGCGAGCCGAGGCACACGATCTGGCGCACATCGCCGGGGTAGGTGTGGGCGAGCCAGCGGGCGAGGACGCCGCCGAAGCTCCAGCCCACGACACTGACCGGCTCGTCGTACTCCTTGCGGATGCCCTCGAAGCGCTCGACCAGTCCGTCGATCAGCCGGTCGGTGAGTCCGATGTTGGCGCCCTGGCTCCAGCCGTGCACCCGGAAGTCGTGGCGTCGGAGGTGGCTGCGCAACCTGCCGGTCATGCCGTCGGTCGCGTGGAACCCGGGGATCACCAGCACCGGGCGACCGTCGCCGCTCGGTCGACGAGGCGCCACCAGGTCGATCGCGTGGGACGCCGCGAGCTCCCCGGCGAACCGCGGCGGTTCGAGGAACAGGAGGGCGCGGTGCGGACCTGCGCCGCCGGCCATGGCGCTCTTGTCGCCCTCGAAGTCGTACACGCGAACTCCCAAAACTAGAACAGGTTCTATCTCTCTAGTGAGTATGCGGCAGTCGCATCCTCACGCCAAGCCCCTGGCCCTGTGACCTCCGTCCCGGCGTCACCCCGCCGGCGCCTCCGAGCAGGTGAGAACGATCACGAGCCCGCGACATCGATCTGTAACCGCGAGTTCGCTGAATCCGTTACTGCCCGCGGCAGGCTGACTGCATGAACGAACCGAACCAGACCGACCAGGTCGACCAGGCCGACCCGGTCGATCGGAGTCTCGCGCGCCGAGCTGCCCTCCGCGACCGCCACGCCCAGGATGTCGCCCGGCTGATGGAGCAGCGCACCGACCTGCGCGGTGTGCACGCCCTTGCCGACTTCGTCGCCGACGCAGTCCGGTGGACGGCCTGAGGTCCGAACTCCCTCGTTGATCGAGGAGCGCGCCCGGGCGGTTGCACGAAGCCCCGCTGCCACCGAGCCACCGAGCCACCGAGCCCGTTCTCTAGAATCCGGAGCGTGATCTTCAAGCGCGTCGGCGACGGCCGGCCGTACCCCGACCACGGCCTCGGGTCCAGGGAGTGGTCCGCGGTGCCGCCGCGGCAGGTCCGCCTCGACGAGCTGGTCACGACGAAGGACACCTTGCAGTTGGCGGCGCTGCTCGACGAGGACTCGACCTTCTTCGGCGACCTGTTCGCTCACGTCGTCCTGTGGCGCGACGAGCTCTACCTGGAGGACGGCCTGCACCGGGCGTTGCGCGCCGCGCTCCAGCAACGGAGCGTGCTGCATGCCCGCGTCATCAGGATGGAAGACTGACGGCGTGGACTCCCAGGCACGCATCCGCTCGGTGGTCACCCTGACCGTTCTCGCCGTGGTCTTCGTGATCGGCGTGGCCTGGGCCTGGTCGACGGTGACCGACCCGTTCCCGGAGAAGGTGGAGCAGCCGGCGTGCACCGACTCCCCGTTCGCGGCTGGTGACCGGATCACCCCCGGCAACGTCCTGGTCAACGTGTTCAATGCCGGCGGCACCGACGGTCTCGCCGGCGAGACCATGGATGCGCTGGTGCGCAAGGGATTCGCCGAGGGCACCCTCAGCAACACTGCGGCCGACACCGGGGACCGCGGCGCGGTGATCTGGACCAACGATCCCGACGGCGCTGCTGCCCGGTTGTTGCGGACCTACATCGGCAAGAACACCGAGATCGTCGACCAGGCCACCGCCGAACCCGGCATCACCCTGGTGGTGGGCGAGGGCTTCCCCGGGATCAAGGACGGCAGGATCGGCGTGAAGACCGACGAGGACACCACCGTCTGCAGCCCGCCCCCTTCCTAGTGGCGCGGCTGGGCCTGCGGGGTCAGTGCAGGTCAGTGCAGGTCAGTGCAGGCCGCCGGACCAGGTCGCACCCTGAGCCAGCGCAGATGCGGACCGGCTGATCCGGAGCATCATCGCGGCGGACGGCGTGACCAGGCCGTTGACGTAGGTCGACAGCCGGGACGGGGAGGTGCCGATGTATTGGGCGAACTGGCGCTGACTGCAGCCGCTGATGGCCACCAGTCGCCGGATCTCCTTGGCTACCTCGAGCCGCTCGGCCTCCTCGAAGCGTTTGCGGTAGACCTTCGCGCACCACTGGAGTGCGGCCGCCGGCGACGGGAGCGCTGCCTCCACCGCCATCTCCGTGAGAGCCGAGACCTCCGGACCCCAGGGGTTCGCCGCGATGATCGACAGGACCCGCCGCCACTCGTCGACGCCGCGCCGCTCGATGATCTGGGACAGCTCGTCGGCGCTCTTGGGCAGCGGGGGCGGGTTCGCCGGGTCGACGTCGGCCATGAGCAGCCAGAACGCCGCGGCGAAGCACTTGCCCGCCGTAGCCACCGCTTCCTCGTCCTGATGACCAGCGGCGGCAACCATCCGCTCGATATGTGTACGACGCGCCAGCTCGCGACAGGCCGCGGTCGTCAGCGGCAGACCTGGCCCGAGCCGGACCATGTCGTCGAGCTCGTTCTGGATCTGAGCGACCTGCTGGTGGCCGAACCGGCGGACCAGGGTGGCCGTGTGCTGATAGTCCTCGGCGTCGCCGAGCGCGATCACCCCGAAGAGGTTGGTCAGCACCGCTGTCTTGAGCGCGGACTCCGGAGTGTCCGGATAGCTGGCCAGCACGCCGACCAGGCGTCGCCAGGCGGCGGCGTAGGGCCCGGACTCGAGGCGGTCGACGCGCTCGAAGACGGACAAGCCGGCAGCGTGGAGCGGCGCATGACCCTGGTCAGCGTCGCCCTGCATCACGTTCAGCAGGCGCGACAATTCGGGCCGTAGCCCGCGGAGGGCGTCGATGCGCCCGAGCACTGTGGTTCTAAAAATAGTTTCGATGGTCCCGATCCCCCTCGGGTGTTCGCGAAAGTTGGAGCTTCGCGACTCCCTGACTGTCGAAGGTGGAGCCCAGTCGACAGGTTCGCCTTCTTCGTGCCCACGCGGGACAAGAAGTAAGACTGCTCCCAGACTCTCACGCATCCTCGCCGCTGACAATCATTTCCGGTGCGGCGAGTCACCGATCGTCCCCAGTCAGTGGGCTCGATCGCCGCCCCCCGCGTCCGCCCCCAACCACTGGGCGAGCCGGCCACCCGCACTCACCTGACGAAGCCGTCGTTCGGTCGCCTCGCGCAGCTTGCGGGGAGTGACGACGAGCAGGTCGTCGCCGGTCCGCAGCGCCGTCCGCGTCTCAGGCACCAGCGTCTGGCCCTCGCGCACGATCAGCGCGACAGACGCCCCCGGGGGCAGCCGGAGCTCGCCGACCTCGACGCCGTGCAGACGGGACTTCGGGCTGATCGCGACCTGGAGCATGTCCGCGGCGACCCGATCCAGCGGCGCCGCCTCGAGCTCGATGTCGCGGGGCTCCGACCGCCGCGCGACCCGCAGCACCTTCGCCACCCATGGGAGGGTCGGCGCGGTGAGCACGGTGTCGATCACGACCAGCACGAAGACGATGTCGAAGAGCAGATCGGCCTGGTCCACTTCCGCCGCCAGCGGGATGGTGGTCAGCACGATCGGGACCGCGCCGCGCAGCCCTGCCCAGGAGATGAAGGTGAGCTCCTGCCACGACATCCGCTGCACCAGGGAGCTCATCAGTACCGACAGCGGTCGCGCCAACGCGGTGAGGACGAATCCGGCACCGAGCGCCATCGCCAGGACCTCGAGGTCGATCCGGCTCGGGGACAGGAGCAGACCGAGCATGACGAACAGCCCGATCTGGGCCAGCCACGCGAGACCCTCCGAGAAGCCCCGCGTCACCGCGCGGTGAGGAAGGGCCGCGTTGCCGAGCACGAGCGCTGCGACGTACACCGCGGCGAAGCCGCTGGCGTGGACGGCCGTCGCTGCGCCGTACCCGAGCATCGCCAGGCTCAGCACCGCGATCGGGTAGAGGCCGGAGGCAGGCAGCGCGACCCGGCGCATCAGCCAGGCGCCGCCGAACCCGGCGCCGAGGCCGACCAGCGCACCTGCCACCAGCTCGAAGAGGATGA
Organism: uncultured Actinomycetota bacterium; assembly: GCA_963756795.1. Classification (GTDB taxonomy): domain Bacteria; phylum Actinomycetota; class Actinomycetes; order Propionibacteriales; family Nocardioidaceae; genus Nocardioides. Next base: position 811,149 of record CAVWPK010000012.1, read on the forward strand.
TCCCCGCGAGCACGACCGGCCCGTGCTCGGTCACAGCGCCGCTGGAGATCAGCGTGACCAGGACGACCGTAGGGGCGTCGTTGAAACCGGACTCCGCCTCGAGGGCGCCGGTGATCCGCCTCGGCAGCGGCACCACCCGGATCACCGAGAAGACCGCGGCCGCGTCCGTCGGCGAGGTCACCGCGCCGAGGAGTACGGCGAGCTCCCAGGGCATGCCGAGCAGGAAGTGCGCGCCGACGGCGACCACGCCGACCGACACCGTCACACCGATCGTCGCGAGCGCCAGACCGAGCCGGACCGAGCCCTGCGTCTCGCGCCAGTTGGTGGTCAGACCGCCCTCGGCCAAGATCACCGCCAGCGCCCCGAAGCCCAGCGCGTGCGCCAGTTGGGCGTCCTCGAAGCCGATCCCGATCACGGACTCGCCCAGGAGCACGCCGATCAGCAGGTAGACGAGGAGGCTCGGGAGCCCGGCACGGGAGGAGACGCGCACGGCGAGAACCGCGAAGAGAGTGACGGCGGACCCCACCAGCACGAACGTGTCGAGCTGATGGACGTCGAAACTCATGTCACCTCGGCTGCAGTGGTCGGGGCGCGGGTGCGCAGTCTATCGGTCCGCTCACCGGAGCACGGGTCGCCCCAAACTGCAACGTGTTCTACATTTGCACCATGACTGTGCCTGCTGGACTGGCGATCCCTGCGACCGTCTCCGCCAACGACGTCCCCGCCGACACCGAGGCCTTCGACGTGATCGTCGTCGGCTTCGGCATCGCCGGTGGCTGCGCGGCCCTGGAGGCCGCGCGGGCCGGGGCACGGGTGCTGCTGCTGGAGAAGGCGGCGGTCCACGGCGGTACGTCGAGCATGTCCGGCGGCCACTTCTACCTCGGCGCCGGGACCGCCGTACAGCAGGCGACCGGGCACGAGGACTCCGTCGACGCCATGACGCGCTACCTGGTGGCCAGCACCAAGGACCCCGACGAGGAGAAGATCCGGCTCTACTGCGAGGGATCGGTCGAGCACTTCGACTGGCTCGAGGCGCTGGGCTTCGAGTTCGAGCGCTCCTACTTCCCCGGCAAGGCCGTGATCCAGCCGGGCACCGAGGGCCTGATGTACACCGGCAACGAGAAGGTCTGGCCCTTCCGTGAAGAGATCCCTCCCGCGCCGCGCGGCCACAAGGTGCCGGTGCCCGGTGACACCGAGGGCACCAAGATCGTGATGGACCTGCTGCGGGAGCGGGTCGAGGAGGCCGGTGTCGAGGTCCGGTTCGAGACCGGCGCCTCCCACCTGGTGACGACCGACGAAGGCGCAGTCGCCGGCGTCGCCTGGAAGCGGTTCCACGAGACCGGGGTCGTGCTCGCCCGCGCCGTCATCGTGGCGGCCGGCGGCTACGTCATGAACCAGGACATGCTGGAGAAGTACACGCCCGCGATGACCTCGAAGCTGTTCGTCCTCGGCAGCACCTACGACGACGGGCTGGGCATCCGCCTCGGCCAGTCGGTCGACGCCGCGCTGGAGCACATGGACGAGCCGTTCATCACCGCGCCGTTCTACCCGCCGTCGTCGCTGGTGAAGGGGCTGATCGTCAACAAGCTCGGGCAGCGGTTCGTCGCGGAGGACAGCTACCACGCACGGACGTCGTACCACGTGCTGCGGCAGCCGGACGCGACGGCGTACCTCATCGCCGACAGCGAGCACATGGAGGAGCAGCGGATGCCGCTGGTCCCGCTCAAGGACGGCTACGAGACAGTCGAGGAGATGGAGGCGGCCCTCGAGCTGCCCCAGGGCTCGCTGGTCGCGGCGATGGCCCGGTACAACGAGCATGCCGCGCGCGGCGAGGACCCCGACTTCCACAAGCACCCCACCTGGCTGGCTCCGCAGACCACCGGACCCTGGGGCGTCTACGACCTCACCCTCGGAACCGCGATCTACGCCGGCTTCACCCTGGGTGGCCTACGGACCGGTGCCGACGCAGAGGTACTGCGCGAGGATCGGTCGGTGATCTCCGGCCTGTTCGCGGCCGGTGCCTGCGCCTCCAACATCGCCCAGGACGCGGCGGGCTACTGCTCCGGCACCCAGCTCGGCGAGGGGTCGTTCTTCGGGCGGCGTGCTGGGGTTGCGGCGGCTCGGCTGGCGGCCGGGGCGGTAGGAGCTTCACCGGCCGGCCGGTGAAACCTCGCGCTGGAAAGTCAAACCTTCATCGGCCGAGCGTGAGTTTTGTCGGCCAAGCCAGGAAGATCACCGAGGTGAGGCAAGCCCGATGAGCGCGACCCGCCTGTCCGCAGCCCAACGCGCCGACGTGCCGCCGTTCCACGTGATGGACCTGCTCGCGTTGTCGGCCGAGCGGCAGCGCAGCCACGGCGACCTGATCAACCTGTTGGCCGGGCAGCCGAGCAGCGGCGCGCCTGCTCCGGTGGTTGCAGAGGCGGTGCGGTTGTTGGGCTCGGGCGACCCGCTCGGCTACACGCCGGCGATCGGCATCGTCGAGCTCCGGGCAGCGATCGCCGACCACCACCGGCGTCGTGACGGGATTGATGTGACGTCCGACGACGTCATCGTGACGACAGGTTCCAGCGGCGGTTTCCTGCTCGCCTTCCTGGCCGCGTTCGACGAGGGCGATCGGGTGGCCATCGCGCGGCCGGGCTACCCGTGCTACCGCAACGTGCTCGCCGCGCTCGGGTGCGAGGTGGTGGAGATTCCCACCGGCCCGGATACCCGGTTCCAGCCGACCGTCGAACAGTTGGCCGAGATCCACGCGGCCGGTCCGATCGCGGGTCTGGTCGTCGCCAGCCCGGCCAACCCGACCGGCACGATGTTGCTCCCCGGCGAGCTCGCGGCGATCGCCCACTGGTGCGAGGAGTCGGGAGTGCAGCTGGTCTCTGACGAGATCTACCACGGCATTGAGTACGGCATCGAGTACGGCGGCAGCGATGCCCCCGGCCAGATGCTGGCGCGCTGCGCCTGGGAGACCAGCCGCGAGGCGATCGTCTTCGGCTCCTTCTCGAAGTACTTCTCGATGACCGGTTGGCGGCTGGGCTGGATGCTCGCACCGTCACGGCTGCTCCGCGCGGTCGACGTCCTGACCGGCAACTTCAGCATCTGCCCGCCGGTTCTCGCGCAGCGCGCTGCACTGGCGGCGTTCGACAAGGCGTCGTACGCCGAGCTGGACGGTCACGTTCGTCGGTACGCCGACAACCGGGCGCACCTGCTCGCCGGGCTCCAACGCCTCGGCATCGACCGGCTCGCGCCGGCCGACGGTGCGTTCTACGCCTACGCCGACGTCGGCCACCTGACCGACGACTCGATGGCCTTCGCCCGGGAGCTGCTCGCGCGCACCGGCGTGGCAGTGGCGAGCGGCATCGATTTCGACACGGTCGACGGGGGCCGTTTCCTGCGGTTCAGCTTCGCCGGCACCGCTGCGGACATCGAGGCTGCGCTGGACCGCCTCGACGGCGCTCTTCCAGGAACGAGCTAGCGCCCACTCGCGTGCCGCTTCTGCACCAGGTCCGACACCCGACGGATCCGCACCATCATCGTGGCGGAGGGCGTGACCAGACCGTTGACATAGGTCGACAGCCGCGACGCCGACGTCCCGGCCATGGCCGCGAACTCACGCTGGCTGAGGCCGCTCATCGCGACCAGCTGCCGGATCTCCCTCGCCACCAGCTCGCGCTCCCGACGCTCGAACCGAGAACGGTAGACCTTCACCGCTTCGTCGATCGCGTGGACCGGTGCCGGTCGTTCGGCGGCGAGCGCCAGCTCCTTCAGCTCGTTGCCGTACGGCGCCCACGGGTTCGAGGCGAGGATCGCGATCTGGCCACGCCAGGCCCGCAGGCCGCCGTGGTCCCAGGTCTGGATGACCTCCTCCGGCGTCCTGATGAGCGGCCCCGGCCGGCTCGGGTCGACATCGGTCAGCACCAGCCAGAACCCGGTCTGGTAGCAGCGCTCGGCGATCTCGGTCGCTTCCTCCTTCTCGAGGCCAGAGTCCGCCAGCAGCTCCGCGATCGAGTCCGTTGCCGAGAGGACCATCACCATCCGGGTCGCCACCGGCAGCATGGGGCCGGTGCCGAACAGGTCGTCGACCGTCGTCTGGGCGGCGGCGATCCTGCGGTGCCCGTAGCGCTTGGTCAGCCGACTGGCGGTCAGGAAGTCGGCGGGCTCGGCGAAGTGGACCAGACCGACCATGTTGGCCATCGCCGCAACCGTGACCGCCCAGCCATTCTCACCCACCGACCGTGACGCCACTGCTGCGAACTGGTCCCAGCCCCCGGCGAAGTTGCCGGTATCGGCACGGTCGCTCCGGTTGAGCAGCTCCAGGGTGGCGCCGTGCGCAACCCTGCTCTTCGGGTCGGGATCCTGGTGGATCGCGCTGCGAAGAGCGTCGAGCAGGGCGTCGCGGGTCGTGGCCTCCGGGTCGTACGGGTCGTCGCCTCGTGCCAGAGAAGACTGCATCGGCCGCACAACCTCCTCGAAAGATGAAGCCGCGGCGGGGGCAGGGCCCGGTTTCAGGATCCGCCGGTGGGAGGCTCAGTCCCGCTGAGCACGACGGTTGAACGAGGTTAGTGCGGCGACGACGTTCGGGAGCCCGAACACTTGAACTTTTACCAGATCTGGTTATGGACGCACAGCACGATCGAGCTGGGAGGCCGGCCGCGAAGCTCCCCGGTGAAACACCTAGAGGGCCAGATCGTGCACGAACTCCTGGAGCTGGGTCAGGTTGCGGCACTCCACCATCGAGACGATCTCGCGGTAGGTCTGCGCCGCCGAGTCGCCAGCACCCCAGCTGCTCTCTGGCTCGGGATTGAGCCAGTAGGAGCGCCGTACTGCTCCTGCCAACCGGCGCAGGGTCGCGTCCTCGAGATCGCTGTAGTTGCTGCGGGCGTCGCCGAGGATCAGCAACGTGGTCTTGGGGCCGAGCGCGTCGGCATGCTCCGCCTCGAACTTGGTGAAGGCGCGGCCGTAGTTGGTGCGTCCCCACAGGGCGGCATAGCTGCTCGCGGCGGCAAGCCGTTCGAGTACGTCGACCGGGTCGGCGCCCGGCCGCAGGTGCTCGGTCACCTCGTGCACGGTGTCGATGAACGTGAACGCCCGCATGCTCTGGAATACCTCGCCCAGCGCGAAGACGAACAGCAGGGTGAACTGCGCGAAGCTCGCCACCGAGCCGCTGACGTCGCAGAGCACGACCAGATCGGTACGGTGCGGCCGTTTGGGGCGGTGGTGCGTGACGAGGGGTACGCCCCCGGTGGCGATCGAGGCGCGAACGGTACGCCGGAAGTCGAGCGCACCCCTGCGGTGGGCGTGGTGCTCCTTCGTCAACCGGGTGGCGAGCCGTCGCGCGAGCGGGAAGATCTGGCGGCGCATCTCGTCGAGGTCGCTGCGCCGGGCGGCGGTGAAGGCGAGCTTGTCGATGCTGGGGCGGATCGCCACGTCGGCGACGTGGTCGGGTCCCTTCTCCTCCGCGATCCGGCGCCGGGCGTCGTCCTCGACCATGGTCGTGAAGGCGCCGACCCGGCGGTTGGCGAGGCGCCGTACCTCTGTCTGTCGGGCCTCTTCGACACCATCGCCGAGCAGTCCGGCCACGATCCGGTCGACCAGCTCCTGGGGCGCAACCCGCTGCAGCGCGGTGTAGGCCGACCACGACGACAGCCCCGGCCCGCGCCCGGGCATCGCCCCGAAGGTGCCGACCATCTCCGCTGCCAGCTGCCGCAGCTGTTGCTGGTCGCCGCTCTCGAGCGCCTCGGCCAGCCGGTCGCGGAACGCCTGCAGGGCGGCGGCATTGTCGCGAACCCCCTCGGCGTCACTGACCTTTTCGGGCTCATCCTCGCCAGACAAGCCCGAGCTCGTCAGGTGCGCGACACCGTCGCCGACCAGCGCCGGGAAGTACACATCGAACAGCGCGTCGAACGTCGTGCGCTGGGCCTGCTTCTTGACCATCGTCGCCGCCAGCACGTCGCGCACGTGTGCGCGGTCGCCCCAGCCCACGGCGCTGAGCGCCGCGACCGAGTCGAGGTCCTCCGCCAGCGAGACGGACAAGCCGGCCCCCCGGAGCGCCTCGATGAAGGCGAGGTGCCGGTCGAGCAGGCCGGAGGTCGCACGGTTCATCGCGGCTATCCCTTCCGGAGCCGGAGCTCCTTGACGGCACGCTCCTGGTCCGACGCGTGCTTGAGGACGGCGCCGAGCGTGTCGGAGATCGCCACCTCGTCGAGGTCGCGGATCTCGAGCGCGATCAGCGTTCGCGCCCAGTCGACGGACTCGGCGATCGACGGCGGCTTCTTGAGCTCCAGCTCCCGGAGCCTCCCGACGGTCGCCACCAGCTGGTCGGCGATCCGGTCGTCCAGGTCGGGCACCTGGGCCTGCAGGATCTCCCGCTCGCGCTCGGCATCCGGATAGTCCAGGTGCAGGTAGAGGCAGCGTCGCTTCAGTGCCTCCGAGAGCTCGCGGCTCGCGTTGGAGGTGAGCACGACGTAGGGACGCCGCGTCGCCGTCACGGTGCCGAGCTCGGGGATGGTCACCTGGAAGTCCGAGAGAACCTCGAGCAGCAGCCCTTCCACCTCGATGTCGGTCTTGTCGACCTCGTCGATGAGCAGCACCGTCGGGTCGTCCTGCCGGATGGCGGTCAGCAACGGCCGGGTCAGCAGGAAGTCCTCGGTGAAGATGTCGTCCCACACGGGAGATCCGCCGTGGGCCCCCGGCGGGGGTTCCGCCCCGGAGCTCTCGGTCGGCTTCGCCAGCTGGATGGCAAGCAACTGCTTCTTGTAGTTCCACTCGTAGAGCGCCCTCGCCTCGTCGAGCCCCTCGTAGCACTGGAGCCGCACCAGCTCCGCGCCGGTGGCCCGGGCGACGGCCTTGGCCAGCTCGGTCTTGCCCACTCCGGCGGGTCCCTCGAGCAGCAGCGGCTTCTCCAGAGCACCGGCCAGGAAAGCGGTCGTGGCGGTGGCTGCGTCGGCGAGATAGCCCGCCTTCGTCAGAAGCTCGGCGGCCCGCGCCGGGGAGGAGAACCAGGTCATAGGTCCCATCCTGCCTGGGATTTCCTGGATGAGGTCGCGGTGGCCGAGTCGTGACCCGACACGCCTCTGCTCGTTGAGGCATACGTCGACTTGCAGCCACCAGCGGTTGGGGCCGCAGGCCGGTCGACCCGCTCCATTCAGCGCAGCTCCGGGGAAAGGGGGACTACGTGTCCGACGCGCGCATTCACTGGCTTCGCGCCGCCGCGACGTCCCTTCGTACGGCGCTGACGGCGGCCGCCCTCACTCTGCTGCTGGGGCTCGGCGCAGCAAGCGTTCTCGGCGAGCCTGCCGATCAGGAGCACCTCGGGCTCTCCGTCACTGACGAGGCCACCAGTCGTCTGCTGGAGCGTCATCGGTGCTCGATGAGCGGCTTCGAACCCGACGTCATCCCGGCGACCGCGATCATCCGCGACCTGGACGGCCGGACCAGGCTGGTCTCCTTCGACCACGGCTGGGCGGTCTTCAAGCGCGAGCGGCCGGGCGAGCTGGTCGCGGTCTGCCTCGGGCGCCCGCGCGCCGCAGGTCACTAGCTACCCCCAGTGCTGCTAGCCCGTGCGCTAACCCAGTGCTGCTAGCCGCCGGTCGCGCCGGCGAGGCGGTCGATAGGCACCGACGGGTCCAGCACCAGGTCCATCTCCCGCGCCTGGCCGTCGATCTGGTACCAGATCCAGCGACTGAGCATGGCCGTCAGGGCGCGCGGACTGGTGGTGCGGTCGGGGCGTCGTACCCACTGGTTCACACTGCCCCGGACCTGACCGAGAAGGCCGACCACGAGCAGGTCCAGCGTGCTGAGCTGTTCCTCGTCCAGCTCGTGACCGAGGAGGGTCGCACCGGCCTGGAAGAGCGTCGACACATCGGTTCCCAGCTGGTCGACGGCACGATCCAGTGCTCCCGGCTCGCCGTCACCCAGCGCACGCTGCGCCATCTCGTGCAGGTGCGGGTGGTCGGAGACCCACTGGACGTAGCCACCGACGATGCTGCGGATGATCTCCTCGATGCTGCCGGTCAGGACGAGGGTCGAGTCGAGGCGCTCGCGGATCATCCCGACGATGTGGAGCTGGACCGCGCGGTTGAGGTCGACCCGGTTGCTGAACAACCGGTAGACAACGGTACGCACCAACCCGGCGCGCTCGGCGATCTGCTGGACCCGTAGCTCACTCCCCAACGGCCGCTCCTCGATCAGGTCGATCGCGGCGTTCAGGACGTGCAGGCGTCGCTCCTCGTTGTGGTCCGCCCAGCGCAGCTGCCGGCCGTCGAGGCCGGGGACGCGGGGCACCTGCGGCATGACCTGAACTGTATCGGCGGCTTCCGGTCGCCTCATCCGCCGACGCGCGCCTTCACCCGACGCCGAGGTGGCGGCGTCGCGGCGGCCCGGAGCGCGAACCGGTCGGTGAGCTTCACGCGAGGCCGGCCGGCTCCGGCACCGAGGGCGCGCTCGGCCCGGTCGATCGCACGCCAACCGCGGTCGTCCACCTCGTGGTCGAACCGCCCGATGGCCTCGGTGGGCGCAGCCAGCAGGCCTGCGTCCAGGTCGTCGAGCAGCCGCTCGACGGTCTCCTTGGAGCACGACTTGTTCGTGCCGAGGAAACCGGTGGGGCCGCGCTTGATCCAGCCGGCGACGTACAGGCCTGGTTCGACGCGGCCGCTGTCGTTTGGGACCAAACCTCGGCGCTCGTCGAACGGGAGGCCGGGCACCGGCCGCGCGCGGTACCCGATCGCCCTCAGCACCAGGCCGGCAGCCAGCTGCTCGGTCTCGCCGGTGGGGACGGCCCGTCCGTCGACCACCTCGGTGCGTTCGACCTCGAGGGCATCGACCTGCTCGTCGCCGAGGATCCGGACCGGGGCCGTGTGGAACCGGAGCACGATCCGACGTCGCCCTGGCTGCGGTGGGCGGCTCGCGAGCTCCGCGAGGATCTCGGTCTTGTCGGAGGTCACCTCGATCGGGCCCTCGACCACGACGTCGACGTCGTCGAGAGTTGCCAGACCGATCAGCTCGGGGAGCGTGAAGGCCGCGTCCGCCGGACCCCGCCGACCGAGCACCACGACTTCCCGGATCCGGCTGCCGCGCAGCGCGAGCAGCGCCCGGTCAGAGATGTCGGTCAGAGCGAGACGGTCCGGGTCGGTGGTGAGGATCCGAGCGACGTCGAGGGCGACGTTGCCGTTGCCGATCACGATCGCTCGCTCCTCCGACAAGGCGTAGCCGGCCTCGTCGGCGTCGGGATGGCCGTTGTACCAGGCGACGAAGTCGGTCGCCGAGACACTGCCGGGGAGGGTCTCCCCCGGAACCCCCAACCGGCGGTCGGTGGCGGCGCCGACGGCATAGATGACGGCGTGGTACGACGCACGCAGCTCATCGATCGTCACGTCGGTCCCGGCCTCGACGTTGAGCCGGTAGCGGAAGCCCGGTTCGCTCTCGATCGCGGCGAACAGCTCGATCACCTGCTTGGTGCGGCGGTGGTCCGGAGCGACGCCGTACCGCGCGAGGCCGTGCGGTGTCGGGAGCCGGTCGAAGACGTCGACCTGCACCCCGGGGAGCTTGAGCAGCTCGTCGGCGGCGTAGAGACCCGCCGGGCCGGCGCCGATGACGGCGACCCGGAGCCCGTCGGTCGCGGTGCCGCGCGGCTTCGGGACCAGGGCCAGCGGCGCACGGTCGGGGTGGGGGTGCTCCCGGTAGTACGCAGCGTTGAGCGCGACGAAGGGCAGCTGCTTCTCCGACAGTCTGGTGTGCGGAACGACCGCGTCGACGGGACATGCGGTGGCACAGGCGCCGCAGTCGACGCAGCTGACCGGGTCGACGTAGAGCATCTCCGCCTCGGCGAAGCCGGGCTCACCGGGCGCGGGATGGATGGCGTTGACGGGGCACGCGATGACGCAGGCCCCGTCGCTGCAGCACGATTGGGTGACGACGTAGGGCATGACCGGGTCAGGCCGCCTTCGGCGCCGGCTCGCTCCGGTAGCGAGCGGGACGGCCGTCGATGCGCAGGCGCTTCCAGAGGACCCGCGACACCGGGTTCATCAGGTCGGCCTCGTCGGCGAGGGTGCGGACGTCGGCGAACAGGTCACGCAACAGCTTCTCGGACTCCGGGGCGTCCCAGTAGAGGTCCTTGATGACATGGCGGGGGATGTCGTACTGCTTGACGAAGGAGCGCGTCGGCCTGGCGATCACGTCGCACAGCAGCCGCATGACCACGGGGTAGAGCACCGAGAGCAGCGCCTTGCGCGGCCGGCTGAGGGTCGGCACCCTGCGGGCGAGGTACTCGTGTGCGAAGGAGATGTGGCGCGCCTCCTCTGCGACGTGGATCTGCATGATCCGCACCATCAGCGGGTGAAGGTCCTCGCCCGAGCGCAGGATCTGCTTCTGCAGGTGGTCGATCGGCTCCTCACCGGCCAGCACGCCGGTGAAGAAGACCTCCGGCAGCAGTCGGCCGAAGACCGGCAGCACCGACTGCACCGCACGGAACCAGACCGCCGCTCCCGGGACGTCCGCGCCGATCCGGTTGACCAGCTCCTGGAACATCTGGATGTGGTGGGTCTCCTCGGTGACCTCGTGCATGAGGTAGCGGAACTCCGGCGAGCCGTTCGGGGCATCCATCAGGTACTCCATGACGCCCTTGATGAGGACGTTCTCGAACTGCCACCCGACCTTGGCGATGTTGGCCATCCGCGCCATGCCGATCTCGATCTGTCGCTCGCGCGGCAGCGCGCGGTACCAGGCGTGGCCGCCCAGCGGGTCGACCGTCGGCAGGATCCAGCGGTCGTCGTCAGGCACGACGGCGTACGCCGGGTCGTCCCACGGGATGTCCTTGAACGCGTCGAAGGACAGGCGGACCGAGCCCTCGCTCAGGGTCTGCAGCTTCTCTTCGTAGCTCTGCACGGCAGTCATGGCGAATCTCCTCAGACGGCGGTGGACGCCGGTACGTCGGTGGACCGGGTGACGCTGAAGCGGAGGACCGGGTCCTCGATCGCTCCGCGGCGCAGCATCGGGGCGTCGCGGAGGTAGTCGTTGCGGATCTGCCACGGCATCCGCCGGCCCTGCCGCGGCATCACGGCGTCGCCGCGCTGGATGTAGCCCGACCTCATGCTGTCGCCCATCACCGAGACGTCCGAGCGGTCGGCGTCGTCGGCGACCGGGAGCACCTGGTCGTGCCCGTGGGCGTCCATGTGCTTGAGCAGCCGGCTGAAGTACTCGCTCGCGAGGTCGGCCTTCAGCGTCCACGAGGCGTTGGTGTAGCCGAGGACGAACATCGAGTTCGGGACGCCGTCCATCAGCACGCCCTTGTAGAGCATCCGGTCGCGGGTGTCGACGGTCTTGCCGTCGACCTCCAGCTCAGCCCCACCGGCGAGCTGGATCTGCAGGCCGGTCGCGCTGACCACGAGGTCGGCGGGCAGCTCCGCACCCGACCTCAGGCGGATCCCGGTCTCGGTGAAGGTGTCGATGTGGTCGGTCACGATCGATGCCTCGCCGCGCCTCAGCACCCGGAACAGGTCACCGTCTGGTACGACGCACAGCCGCTCGTCCCACGGGTCGTACGACGGCGTGAAGTGCACCATGTCGACGGTCGGACCAAGCTGCGCCCGGACCGCGGCCAGCAGCACCTTGCGGGCCAGCGCCGGTCGCGCGCGGCACAGCCGGTAGACCGCCTGCTGGAGGACGATGTTGCGTAGCCGCCCGCTCCTGTAGATGAGCCCGGTGGGCACCCGGAGCCGCGCCAGCGGTGAAGCGACCGGGTCGTGCTCGGGTACGGGCATCACGTAGCTCGGCGAGCGCTGGAGCATGGTGACGTGGCCCGCCTTGCCGGAGCCGGTCGCCATCGCCGGCACCAGCGTGATCGCGGTCGCGCCGCTGCCGATGATCACGACCCGCTTGCCGGCGTAGTCGAGGTCCTCGGGCCAGAACTGCGGGTGCACGATCCGGCCGCCCGCCCCACAGAACGCCTCCTCGCCCGGGAAGTCCGGACGGTGACCCTGGTCGTAGTTGTAGTAGCCGGTCGCTCCGACGAGGAACCGGCTCGTGTAGACCTCGCGCTCGCCGCTCGCGTCGACCTCGACCGTCCATCGCCCGGTCGCTGTGGACCAGCTCGCCTTCAGCACCCGGCGGCCGAACCGGATGTGCTCGGCGACGCCGTACTCCTCGGCCGTCTCGGCCAGGTACTGCTTGATGCTCGGGCCGTCCGCGAGCACCTTGGTGCCGACCCAGGGGCGGAAGCTGTAGCCGAAGGTCAGCATGTCGGAGTCGGAGCGGATGCCGGGATAGGTGAACAGGTCCCAGGTGCCGCCGACGGCGGCGCGGCGCTCGAGGATCGCGAACGACTTGCCGGTCTCCTCACGCAGGAGGTGGCAGGCGGCGCCGATGCCGGACAGGCCGGCGCCGACGATGAGGACGTCGACCTCGGTGGACGCAGTCATGATCGGTCCCCCTTCACGCGACGTCGGCGACGGTCGAGCGCAGACCGTGCGACGAGCCGAGCAGCAGTACGTCGACGACGCCCGCGACGTCGTCGGACATCGGCACGTGACCGCTGCCCACCAGCCAGGTGTGATCGGCGTTCGGGAGCTGTCGGCGGGCCCGCCTCGCCTGGTAGGGAAGCAGCACCCGGTCCTTGGTGCCCCAGGCGACGGTCACGGGGATGTCGTCGGCGATCTCGCCGTCGAAGGGAACACCTTCCTTGATGATCCGCTTCAGGGCCGGCCGGGCCGCGACCATGCACGTGAGGTCGCCGACCAGGTGGACCGGATCAAGCCGCTCACCGTGCGTCATCAGCGAGCTCATCATCAGCTTGCGGGCGAGGGGCGAGCGGGCGAGCGTCGGCGCCACCGGCTTGGCCAGCCGGCCCGAGGCCTGGAGCAGGGCGAAGTGGGCGCGGATGTAGCGGAAGTCGCGCTCGCCCTTCCAGAAGCCGGCGGGCGAGAGCCCGGTCGCGCTGCTGACCAGCCCGTCGGCAGCCGCCTCGAGGGCGATCCGGCCGCCCAGGGAGTTGCCGGCGATGTGCGGACGGTCGAGGTCGAGCTCCGCGAGGAGCGCGATCAGCTCGTCCTGGAGGACCTGCTTGACGTGCCTGCCGTCGGAGACCAGGTCGGGCGACTCGCCGTGGCCGGGCAGGTCGAACAAGATCACCTCGCGGTGTTCGGCCAGCTGCTCCGCGACGGGGTACCAGGCCTGCCGGCGGTGGCTGATCCCGTGGACCAGGACCAGGGGCTCGCCGGTTCCGAAGCGCTCGTACGCGAGCATCCGCCTACCACCTCACGGGCAACGCTGCCCATAGTTAGCTGTACAGGTTGTACAGGTTTCATGAGAGATGTCTACCGGTTCGTCCCGCGATGCAGCGAGGGTTTGTGATCCAGGCCACGTCGGGCGTCGGTCACACCCGCCCGGCCGCCAGCGCAGCGAGCTCGCGGCGTACGAAAGACTCCAGCAGGTCGGCGTCCCCCGCGACGGTGGTCACGGAGGCCAGACCGACGGCGGATTGGCTACATTCGCCTTCTCTCGCCTGACCCGGTCCGGAAGGATCAAGGTCGATCCACCCCGGTGCACCAAGGAGCCCGCCAGTGAGCGTCGACACCGTCCCCGCCGTACCCGAGGTCCGCGACCCCGCCTACGCCACCGCGGCCTGCCTGTGGGCGGAGTCCGGCCGATGAGCACGCTCCAGGGCAAGGTCGTCGCGATCACAGGTGGCGCGCGCGGCATCGGCTACCAGACCGCGAAGGAGCTGCTGGGCCGCGGGTGCCTGGTCGCCATCGGAGACATCGACGAGGTCCGGCTCAAGGAAGCGGCGATCGAGCTCGGGATCACCACCTGCGCCCGGCTCGACGTCGCCGACCCGCAGTCCTTCCGCGCGTTCCTCGACCTGGTGGAGTCCGAGCTCGGCGAGCTCGACGTACTCATCAACAACGCCGGCATCATGCCGACCGGGCACACCCACGAGGAAGAGGACGCCGTCACCCGGCGCCAGGTGGAGATCAACCTCCTCGGCGTCATCTACGGCACCAAGCTCGCCCTCGATCGGATGCTGCCGCGCGACCGCGGACACATCATCAACACCGCGTCGCTCGCAGGCGAGCTCGCCGTAGCCGGGCTGGCGACGTACTGCGGCACCAAGCACGCCGTGATCGGGTTCACCGAGGCCGCGCGGTTGGAGTACCGCAAGACCGGGGTCCGGCTCTCGACGGTGCGGCCGACCTTCACCAACACCGAGCTCGTGGCCGGTACGGCGGGGGCCAAGGGCTTCCGCAACGCCGAGCCCGAGGAGATCGCCCGGGCGACCGCGGCGCTGATCGAGAAGCCGAAGCCGTTCGTCCGGGTGACCAGGGTCGCCGGCGGCATGACGTCGGCCCTCAAGTTCGTGCCGCGCCGGGTCGCCGAGGGTCTCAGCTCCGCGCTCGGTGGCGACAGCGTCTTCCTGGACGACGTGGACGTCACCGCCCGCAAGAGCTACCTCGACCGGCTCCGCAACAGCTAGGCCCGCGCGGCTCGTTCTTCCCCTCCCCGGCAGGAGCGCCTTGGCCGACCGGCGCGTCTCACCGCTGCTCGGTCCACAGCTTGGCCTCGGTCCGGCTCAGCGTGAGCTTGGCGCGCTCGGGGCTGGTGCCGCGGGCGGGCAGCTTGATCCCCCGCACGTGGCCGGTCCCGAGCAGCGAGCCGCTGCGGGCGAACCAGGCGACCCAGTCGATCTTGCGCCGGTGCACCCGGATGACGACCGAGTCGGAGGGGAACACGCGGGTGCGACCGTCGGGACGCTCGTTGCGGAAGCTTCCGTACAGGAAGCGGACGGTCCGGTCGTTGTCGTTCGTCACCCGCAGCAGACCGGGGCGGGCCAGCTTCCGGACCCTCATCGGGTAGGTCGCCCGGACGGAGACGGTCAGGGTCGCCGGTGCCAGCGTCTCGAAGTCGCAGGCGTAGTAGGTGATCACCAGGTCCCGCTCCCGGTTGCCGGCTGCGAACACGAACAGCTTGTCGTCCTCGATGAACACGAAGTAGTCGGCGCCGTCCGGCGCTTCCTGCACCCGGCAGACCGCCAGGTCGTCGCCGTCGGGGTCGGAGTCGTTCCTGAGCACGTCCATCAGTCGGCCCTCGCCCGCATAGAGCGACTTGCGGTCGTCCCGGGCAACGGGCGGGGCGGCGGTCGCAGGTACGGCGAGCGTTGCCCCGACCGCAGCGACGACGGCGAGGATCAGGGCGACGGCGGCGGTCCGAGCTCCGCGGAAATGCCTCATCACCACAACCTAGATGTCCGCGCGCCCGCGTGCGACGATCGGCTGGAACTTCGATCTAGAACGTGTTCTACTGCGCGGGTGACAGCGACCCACACCATCCTCGGCCAGACCGTGACCCTGCCCGTCGACGTGCGTGACGGATCGAGTGCCACGGTGATCTTCGACGTCGCGCTGGACGCGGCCCGCGCACTCGCCCCGACCGGTTTCGAGGTGGTCGAGTCGGCACCCGGACGAGCCCAGTTCGCGCTGGCGTTGATCGACTACCGGGACAACGACCTCGGTGCCTACCTCGAGGTCGGCACCATCCTCTTCGTCCGGCCCGAGGGCGGTGGCGAGGAGGGGACGTTCATCACCCACCTCCCCGTCACCGAGGAGTTCACCTGCGCGGCCGGCAACCGGATCTGGGGGTTCCCCAAGTCCGTCGAGCAGATCGAGGCCACCAACACCGATACCACCAGCCGCTGGGTCCTGACGATGGCCGGCGAGCTGGTCCTCGACATCACCGTCCCGCGTGGGGGCTCGGACGAGATGCCGGCCATGCCGCTGGCGGCGTACACATTGATCGACGGCCGCCCGCACGTCACGCGGTTCACCCAGGGCGGCAGCGGCAGCGGGGTGTCCATGCCCGCTGACGTCGTACTGACTCTCGGCACCCACCCGATCGCCAAGGAGCTCGCCTCGCTGAGCCTCTCGGCCGAGTCGGTGGTCCTCACCACCTGGACCGAACACCTGCAGGCGCGGTTCGAGGAGCCGGCCGCACTCTGAGTGCAAAACTACGAAGCTCCGCCCAGGACAACCTGGACGGAGCTCTCGTGGCGGTGGCGGTGGGATTTGAACCCACGGTGGGTTGCCCCACACATCATTTCGAGTGATGCACCTTCGGCCGCTCGGACACGCCACCGCGGGGAAGGTTACCGGAGCGGGCGGGTGTCGCTGAAATCGTGCTGGGCCGCTTGCAGGTACATCAAGGGATGATGAAACCCCGCGCCCTCCGTACTCATCTGCGCGCCGCGAAGAACTCCTCGAGCAGCCTCGTCGACTCGGCGGCGAGCACGTCGGCGACGACCTCGGGGCGGTGGTTCAGGCGCCGGTCGCGGACCACGTCCCAGAGGGAGCCGGCCGCACCGGCCTTGGGATCCCACGCACCGAAGACGACCCGGTCGACGCGGGAGAGTACGGCGGCACCCGCGCACATGGTGCACGGCTCCAGGGTCACCACCAGGGTCAGTCCGTCGAGCCGCCACTCCCCCCGGTCCTGTGCTGCGGCCCGGAGCGCGACCATCTCGGCGTGGCCGGTCGGGTCCGCGTCGGCTTCGCGCACGTTGCGACCGGACCCGAGCACAGTGCCCGTGTCGTCGACGACGACCGCGCCGATCGGGACGTCCCCCGCGGCGAGGGCTGCGCCCGCCTCCCCGAGGGCCGCGAGCATCGGCTCGCGCCACCGGTGCTCCTGGCTCACGCCGAGGTGAAGCCGACGGCGTCGTCGAACTGCTCGCCGAAGCCGAGCCGGCGGGCGACGTCGGAGAGCATCTCGTCGGGATAGAGCTCCTCGTCGTCGAGAAGAGCCGCGAACGCCATCGCGTGCATGCCGAGGTCGCCGAGCAGGTCGAGATCACCGGCGGCCTCCGGATCGTCCTCGTCCTCGGGCATCGGCAGCTGCAGGAACTCCACCGCCGACGCGGCCAGCTCCCACTCGGACGCGGCCGTCACATCGGAGAGCAGCACCCGCGTCTGCTGGCCGGCGACGCGGACCACCACGAAGAAGTCCTCGTCGATCGCGACCAGTCCGACCGCACCGTGGTCGCCGGGAAACCGGCGCAGGGCGGACGCGAGGGTCTCGACGTCCTCCACGTGGTCGTGGGTCAGCTCAGCAACCTGCCACACACCTTCCTCGCGGTAGGCGGCCAGGGCGAAGTCGACTGCATCCGGTGCGGTCACCCGTCAAGGGTGACACCTGAGCCGGGATGAGACCAGAGGGTTAGGGTTCGGGCCATGCGCACCCTCGTCGTCGACCACCCGCTGGTGGCCCACAAGCTGACCGTGCTCCGGGACGAGACGACCGACTCGCCGACCTTCCGCAACCTCGCCGACGAGCTCGTCACCTTGCTCGCCTACGAGGCCACCCGGGACGTCCGGGTCGACCCGCGCGACATCCTCACGCCGGTCGCCCCGACCACCGGGGTCAAGCTCGCGACACCCCGCCCGCTCGTCGTACCGATCCTGCGCGCCGGCCTCGGCATGCTCGACGGCATGATGCGGCTGCTGCCGACAGCCGAGGTCGGCTTCCTCGGGATGGTGCGCAACGAGGAGACGCTGGAGGCGTCGACGTACGCCGAGCGACTGCCGGACGACCTCAGCGGCCGCCAGTGCTACGTGCTCGACCCGATGCTCGCCACCGGCGGCACCCTCGCCGCGGCGATCAGGTTCCTCACCGACCGCGGCGCCGACCACATCACCGCGGTCTGCCTGCTGGCCGCACCGGAGGGCTGCGCACGGCTCGAGGGGGAGCTGGCGGAGCTCGACGTACCGGTCACCGTCGTGGTCGCGGCGATGGACGACCACCTCAACGAGAAGGGCTACATCGTGCCGGGCCTGGGCGACGCGGGCGACCGGTTGTACGGCGTCGTCGGCTGAGACACCCCACCCCGTCACCCGTCCCCTCCGCCATCCGGCTGGTTTCCGGACAACCTTGTTCGCCGGGGTCCGGGTCCTTGTAGGTTGACGTGCGCTGGGCCATGGAAACGGCCGCGGAACGGCCCGAACCCCAGCCGGAAGCGAGGCAGTGATGCTGATCGGAATCCCCCGCGAGTCGAAGGCCGGCGAGACGCTGGTCGCGGCGACCGCGAAGACCGCCAACCAGCTCCAGGGCCTCGGTTACGACGTGGTCGTGGAGTCGGGCGCGGGCGCCCAGGCCGACCAGGCAGACGAGGCCTTCGCCGGCGCCGAGGTCCCCGTCGGCAGCGCCGACGACGTCTGGGCCGCCGACATCGTGGTCAAGGTCAACCCACCGACTGCCGAGGAGATCGGCCGACTCCGTGCCGGGGCGACAGTGATCTCGATGATGGCGCCTGCCCGCAGCCCCGAGCTGGTCGAGCAGCTGGCCGCGCAGGGCGTCACCGCGCTGGCGATGGATGCCGTGCCGCGGATCTCACGCGCCCAGTCGATGGACGTGTTGTCGTCGATGGCCAACGTCGCCGGCTACCGCGCGGTCGTCGAGGCGGCCCATGAGTTCGGCCGGATGTTCACCGGCCAGGTGACCGCCGCCGGCAAGATGCCGCCGGCCCGGGTCTTCGTGGTGGGCGCAGGGGTCGCCGGCCTGGCCGCGGTCGGCGCGGCCTCCGCGATGGGCGCGATCGTGCGGGCCTTCGACGTACGACCCGAAGTCGCCGAGCAGGTCGAGTCACTGGGCGGGCAGTTCGTCGAGCTGGACAAGTCGGTCTTCGCGGCCGAGAAGTCCGCCGACGGCTACGCCAAGGAGATGACCGCCGAGCAGGAGCAGGCCACCGCCGCCATGTACGACGAGGAGGCGCGCGCCGCCGACATCGTCATCACCACCGCACTCATCCCCGGACGGCCGGCACCGAAGCTGATCCACGAGGACACCGTCGCCGCGATGCGCCCCGGTTCGGTGATCGTGGACATGGCCGCAGCCAACGGCGGCAACTGCGCCGGCACCGAGACCGACCAGCGGACGGTCACCGAGCACGGCGTGACGATCCTCGGCTACACCGACCTCGCCGGCCGGCTCGCCGCGCAGACCTCCCAGCTCTACGGCACCAACATCGTCAACCTGTTCAAGCTGTTGACGCCCGAGAAGGACGGCACACTCACGCTGGACATGGACGACGTGGTGCAGCGCGGGGTGACCGTGACCCACCACCGTGACGGCGAGACCCTGGCTGAGGTGTTGTGGCCGCCGCCGGCTGTCCAGGTCTCGGCCGCGCCGACCACCGGCGACACCGCGCCGATGGGTGTGAAGGTGGAGAAGGCCAAGCTCACCGCCCGTGGCCGGATCACCCTCGTCGGCAGCGCGGCGCTGGTGCTCTTCGCCCTGATCTCGATCTCCCCGCCACCGCTTCAGGAACGGCTCACGGTCTTCGCGCTGGCGATCGTGATCGGCTACTACGTCATCGGCAACGTCCACCACGCGCTGCACACGCCGCTGATGTCGGTGACCAACGCGATCTCCGGGATCATCGTGGTCGGAGCGCTCCTGCAGCTCGGCGCGGACAACACACCGATCATGCTGATCGCGTTCGTCGCGACCCTGCTCGCCAGCATCAACGTGTTCGGTGGCTTCGCGGTGACCCGCCGCATGCTCGGACTCTTCACCCGGTCGTGACGGCCAGACACTAGGGACTGACTCAGATGATCTCGCCTCTCCTGACCCAGGTGGCCCCGCCGATGCTGGTCTCGATCGAGACCGCGTCGACCGCGGCCTACATCGTCGCCGCGCTGCTCTTCATCCTCGCCCTGGCGGGCCTGTCCCACCACGAGACGGCGAAGGTGGGCAACACCTTCGGCATCTTCGGCATGGCGATCGCCCTGGTGGCGACGATCGCGCTCGCCATCGACAACGACCTCGACGGTTTGGCGGTCGGGCTGTTGATCGCGGCGATGGGCATCGGCGCCGTGATCGGCATCTGGCGTTCCCGCGTCGTCGAGATGACCGGCATGCCCGAGCTGATCGCGCTGCTCCACAGCTTCGTGGGTCTTGCCGCCGTACTCGTCGGCTGGAACGGCTACCTCGAGGTCGAGGACGACCCCGACAGTCACCACGCCGCCATTCTCGCGGCGCAGGACCTGCTCGGCGTCCACTCGGCGGAGGTCTTCATCGGCGTCTTCATCGGTGCCGTGACCTTCACCGGATCGATCGTGGCGTTCCTCAAGCTCTCGGCGCGGATGAAGTCCGCGCCGATGGTCCTGCCGGGCAAGAACCTGCTCAACCTCGGCGCGCTGGCGGCGTTCGGCGCCCTGACCGTGTGGTTCGTGATCGACCCGCAGCTGTGGCTGCTCGTGCTGGTCACGCTCGTCGCGCTCGCCCTCGGCTGGCACCTGGTCGCGTCCATCGGCGGCGGCGACATGCCGGTCGTGGTCTCGATGCTCAACAGCTATTCGGGCTGGGCCGCGGCCGCGTCGGGCTTCCTGCTGGAGAACGACCTGCTCATCGTCACCGGTGCGCTGGTCGGGTCCTCGGGTGCCTACCTGAGCTACATCATGTGCCAGGCGATGAACCGCTCGTTCATCTCGGTCATCGCCGGCGGCTTCGGCATCGAGGCGCCCTCGACGAGTGACACCGACTACGGCGAGCACCGTGAGATCCAGTCCGTCGACGTCGCCGACCTGCTCGCCGACGCCCGCTCGGTCATCATCACCCCTGGCTACGGGATGGCGGTCGCGCAGGCGCAGTACCCGGTCGCCGAGCTCACCAGCAAGCTCCGCGCCCGCGGTGTCGACGTACGGTTCGGCATCCACCCGGTCGCTGGCCGGTTGCCGGGGCACATGAACGTGCTGCTGGCCGAGGCCAAGGTGCCCTACGACATCGTGCTCGAGATGGACGAGATCAACGACGACTTCCCCGACACCGACGTCGTCCTGGTCATCGGCGCCAACGACACCGTCAACCCCGCCGCAGCGGAGGATCCGACCAGCCCGATCGCCGGCATGCCGGTGCTCGAGGTCTGGAACGCCGCCGAGGTGATCGTCTTCAAGCGCTCCATGGCCACCGGTTACGCCGGCGTCCAGAACCCGCTGTTCTTCCGCGAGAACACCCGGATGCTCTTCGGTGACGCCAAGGTCAAGGTCGACGAGATCATCCACAACCTGCCGGACTGACAGGCCCGACGTACCTGACGTTTTCGGGCTGATTTCACGCGAACTGCCCCGAAAATGTCAGGTGCGTGGACGAGACCCCGGCACCGGAGCCCTCCAGCCGCGGCGGATTGCGAGCAGGCGCCAGGTGATCGTGAGCGCCGCAGCGGGTACGGCGACGCTGGTGGTCGGAGCGTCGAGCGCGAACCCGATCGCTGCGATCGCCGAGCCGGCGATGGCAGGGATCGCGTAGAGCTCCCCGCTCTTGAGCACCACCGGCACCTGGCCGGCGAGTACGTCGCGGATCAGCCCACCACCGATGGCGGTGACCATGCCGAGCAGCGCGGCCGGCACCGGACCGAGGCCGTGCTCGGCGGCCTTGAGCGCGCCGGCGACGCAGAACAAGCCGAGCCCGAACGCGTCGAAGATGTTGACCAGCCGGTCCATCCGAGCCAGTGCGGGGTGGAACCAGAAGGCGAGCAGCCCGGCCGACAACGGCACCAGCAGGTAGCGCCAGTCCTCGAGCGATGCCGGTGGCGTATCCCCGATGAGGACGTCGCGGAGCCAGCCGCCGCCCAGCCCGGTGACCGTCGCCAGCACCAGCACGCCGACGATGTCCAGGTGCTGCCGGACGGCGACCAGACCGCCGGAGATCGCGAAGACGGCGATCCCGAGCAGGTCGAGGATGAGCAGCAGCATGGCGCGGTCAGTGTGGCCCAGACAGAGCTCGGTCCGCGAGTCGGCGCTTGCTCACAAGAGCCGACTCGGCGTCATCGACCGAGGAGGATCTCGGCGACGGTCTCATAGCGAGGGCGCTTGCCCGGGCCCTCACCGAGGTGGGAGACGATCACGGTCGCGTCGACCACCGGCCACTCGGGACCGGTGTAGGTCTCGAGCAGCCGCACCCAGTTGGTGGTGTCGGCACGCTGACGCAGTCGGGCGATGGTCAGGTGCGGCCGGAACCGCTGGCCGTCCACCTCGGCGCCGACGCTCACCGCAGCGTTGCGAGCACGCCCCGCGATCCGTTGGAGTACGACGTCCGCCCCTTCGCTCTCGGGCACGACGCCGACCGCGAGCGCCCGGGTCTCGGCGGCGTTCGGGAACGCGACCGGGCCCGCGAGGCGCAGCACGGGGACCGGGATCCGGGCCAGTCCGTCGGCGAGCCGGGCGGCGTACTCCTCGACAAGGTGGTCGTCGATGTCGGGCAGGAAGGCCAGCGTGACGTGGAACTGGTCGGCCAGCGTCCACCGGAACTTGGGTTCCTGGCTGGCCGCGGTGCGGCGCGGCTCGAGGAACGCGTCGAGGTGTTCGACCGCCGCGGCGGGCGGGACGATCGCGGCAAACAGACGCACCATCAGATCTGGGTGCCGAGCGCCTGGCCGATCAGATGGGTCACGATCATCGCGAGCAAGCCGCCGGCGACGTTGCGCAGGATGGCCCGGCGAGCCGGGCCGTAGCCGAACCGGGCGCTGGCCCAGCCCGTCAGCACCAGCGCCGCAGTCACCGCGCCGACGGTGACCCACACCCGGAGGTCGGGGGTGACCAGCAGGATCGTCAGCAGCGGCAGCAGCGCACCGAGCGTGAACGCAGCCATCGACGTCCAGGCGGCGTTCCAAGCGCTGGTGAGGTCGTTCGGGTCGATGCCGAGCTCGGCCTCGGCGTGCGCCCCGAGGGCGTCCTTCGCGGTCAGCTGCCGGGCGACCTCCAGAGCGAGCGCCGGATCCAGGCCCTTGTCGGCATAGAGCCCGGCGAGCTCGGCGAGCTCGTCCTCGGGATCCTCCTGGAGCTCGCGCCGTTCTTTCGCGAGCAGCGCCTCCTCGGAGTCGCGCTGGGTGCTGACCGAGACGTACTCGCCGGCAGCCATGCTCAGCGCGCCGGCCACCAGGCCAGCGACCCCCGCGACGAGGATCGCCGTACGGTCGCTCGTCGCGCCGGCGACACCCAGCACGACGCCCGCGACCGAGACGATGCCGTCGTTGGCGCCGAGCACGCCTGCCCGCAACGAGTTGAGGCGGCCGTTGAAGCCCTCCTGGTGCGGCTCGTCGGCGTGGCCGCCGATCTCCATCGCTGCTGCTTCACTCATGGGCCCATTCTCCACCCATCCCGACCGAGAACGACGCAGCCCGATGCCGGCTCCTCCGGCGGTCGTGATCGACCGGAACGTGCTCGACTGGCGGCAGCCACCCTGCGCGAGCTCGGCCTGACCCGGGCCACCGACCTGGTCGGCGGGTTCCAGGCATGGGCCTGCTCAAGCAACCGGTGACCGGCGACGCAGCGTCGCCCAGGTGAACTGCTGCTCGGCTCCCCACGGGGTCAGGTGCACCTCGATCTCGCTGGTCAGCAGCTCGAAGTGGGAGTCGAAGAGCGCCGCCAGCGAGGTCGGGTCGTGGCGCATCACCGGGAGCCCCGAGCACTGATCCGGCCCGCCCGGACCGAAGGTGCCGATGACCAGGAGCCCGCCGGGTCGTAGCGACCGGGCGGCCGAGTCGACGTACCGCGTCTGGTCCTCGGGCTGCACCAGGAAGTGGAACAGGGCACGGTCGTGCCACGCGTCGAAGGTCTCGTCCGGTTGCCACTCGAGGATGTCGGATACGACGAAACGTACGTCGGCACCGGCGCCCAGCTTGACCCGGGCCCGCTCGATCGCAGCCGCTGACACGTCGACCACGGTGACCGGGGACCAGCCGGCGGCCAAGAGCTCGGAGGCCAGCGTCGAGACGCCGGCTCCGACGTCGACGGCCGCCCCGGGCGCTTCGCCCGCCGACGCCACCGCCTCCACCGCCGCCGTCAGCAACCGCATCGACGTCCCTGCCCGGGGTTGGTACCAGCTCATGTCGTCGACGGCTTTACGGGAGTAGACGTCATCCCAGTGCCGGGCGGTGGCGTCAGTCATGACGCCATCCTCCAGCCCGCCGCGGGGAGCGGCAACGGGTGGCCCGCGACCAGGCCGTCGGCTGGATGCGCGAAGCCCGAGACCGAGGCATCATGAGGCGATGACCACCGACGATCTGGCTGCCGCAATGCGCAGATTCGACGAAGCAGTTCAAAAGCGGGACCACGTTGCTGCCGAAGAAGTCCTGGACGAGGACTATGCGCTCGTCCTGATACACCCCTCACCCACGCACCTACCGAGAGCGCGATGGCTGCAGGTCCTTCCCGACTACGTGGTCCACTCCTACACCGTCGAGGAACAGCAGGTCGACCGCGTCGACGACGTCGCGGCGGTGCTCAGCCGGGTTCGCATGCAGGCAACGGTTCTCGGTGAGGACCGGAGTGGACTGTTCGTGCTGACCGATGTCTGGCGCCTCCGCGAGGGACGCTGGCGCGTCTGGCGCCGCCACTCCTCCCCGCTCACTGCTGGTGAGTTGCCCGAAGCAGCGCTCCCTCCGGGGTGACCGCCCAGAGCCAAGGTCAGCGCCGGCGTCCTCGAGCCCGAGCCCGTCGTACGCCGTTGGACCGCGGGTGACGACACCCACCCAAGCTCGTCGAATCCACTGGCGGTCCCGGGCGCTGATGCCGCATCGTTTGCGACGGGAGGGTCGAGCACGAGGAGTCGTCGCATGCGCATCACCACCGACTATCTTGTCGTCGGGGCAGGCATCTCGGGCCTGGCCTTCGTGGACACCCTGGTCGCCGAGTCCGATGCCGAGGTGGTGCTGGTCGACCGTCGGGGCGCCCCCGGAGGGCACTGGGTCGACGCCTACCCGTTCGTCGCCCTGCACTCCCCCTCGGCGTTCTACGGCGTCGACTCATTGCGACTTGGTCAGGACCGGATCGACGAGTCCGGCCCCAACGCGGGTCTCTACGAACGCGCGGGCAAGGAGGAGATCCTCGCGTACGTCGCCGAGGTGGTCGCCCGGCTCGAAACCACTGGCCGGGTACGGGTGTTGCTCGGCCACGACCATCTCCCCTCCGACGGGTCGGTGCAGCAGCTGCGCGACCTGGCCACCGACGACCTGGTCGAGGTGCTGCCACGGCGGCGGGTCGTGGACGCGCGCTACCTGGAGGCCTCCGTCCCGGCCACGCACTCCCCGTCCTTCGACGTCGCCGCCGACGCTCGGTTCGTGCCGGTGGGCGGGCTGCCGGACGCGGCCGGGCCGGCGACGACGTACTCGATCCTCGGCGCCGGCAAGACTGCCGTGGACGCCTGCCTGTGGCTGCTCCAGCAGGACGTCGACCCTGAGCGGATCTGGTGGGTGCGTCCCCGGGACGCGTGGTTCCACGAGCGGGCAGGCTTCCAGCCGCTCGACCTCGTCGTCGACACCATGGAGGGGTTGGCGCACGAGGCCGAGGCCGGTGCCCTCGCCCACGGCTTGGACGACTTCTTCGATCGGCTCGAGACAGCCGGCCGGATGCACCGGGTCGACGGGAGCGCGCCGGCGACGATGTACCGCGGCGGCATGCTGAACGGGCCCGAACTGGCGCAGCTGCGGCAGATCCCACCGGCGGTTCGGCTAGGCCGGGTACGTCGGATCGAGGCGGACCGGATCCGCCTCGACGGCGGCGACCTCCCGACCGGGCCCGAGGTCCTGCACGTCGACTGCACCGCCCGCGGCCTGCGGGACTCGACTGCGGTGCCGATCTTCTCGCCGGGCAGGATCGTGCTGCAGCAGGTGCGCCACAACTCGCCGCCCTTCAACGCTGCGCTGATCGGCTTCGTCGAGGCTCACCGGTCGGACGACCAGGACCGGAACAGGCTCTGCCCGCCCAACCCGTTCGCACGCGACCACGCCGGTTACCCGCGCCTGCTGGCGCGGACCTGGCGGACCGAAGGCTCCTGGCTGCGCGAGCCCGACCTGTCCCGCTGGATGGCGCACTCCCGCCTGAACCTGCTCGCCGCTCTGGCCCGGCACCAGCAGCAGCCGCGCGCGGTCGAGGCCGTGACGCGCTACCTCACCCATGTCGGCGATGCAGTGCAGCGACTGGGGAGCTTCGCAGCGCCTTCGGCCGGGTGAATGATCAAGATCGAGCCACACCCGGCCGATTACCGAGATTTCGGGGCGCGATGGGGTTCCAATGGCAACGAGGGTCACCGAGCTCCGCGCGACCCCGCCAGCGAAGCACCCGAGGGAGACGACGTGGAACCGTCGATGAACACACTCGCCGATGTGGCGGCGTCCACGATGGCCGCGACGCATCGGCGCGACCACGACCACGGCGACATCGACAGCGGCGACAGCGGCGACATCGACAGCGGCACCGACGCCTGTTGTCACCCGCACGTGGTCGAAGTCGTGCACCTGGGCACCCGGGCGGCCTGCGTCTGCCACGACTGCCGACTCGACTCCGGGTTCCTGCCCCGCCACCAGGCGGAGATGATGGCGGCCGGCCATCGTGACCTCACCCGCGAGACCAGCGTTCGGCTGTTCAGCGCCTGACGCTCCCGCCGGTCGACGTCAGAAGCCGAGCTCGCGGCCGATGAGCTCCTTCATGATCTCGTTGGAGCCGGCCCAGATCTTGGTGACCCGGGCGTCCCGCCAGGCCCGGGCGACGCGGTACTCGTTCATGTAGCCGTAGCCGCCGTGGATCTGCACACAGTGGTCGATGACCTCGTTCTGCATCTGCGAGGACCACCACTTGGCCTTCGCTGCTTCGACCGCGCTGAGCTCACCCTCGGCGTGGGCGGCGACGCACTTGTCCATGTAGGCCTCGCACACCTCGACCTGGGTCACCAGCTCGGCCAGCAGGAACTTGATGTGCTGGAACCGGCCGATCGACTGGCCGAACGCCTGCCGGTCCTTGGCGTACTGGATCGTCTCCTCCAGGATCTGCTTCGCGTGGTGGGTGTTGGCGATCGCGCAGGCGATCCGCTCTTGCGGCAGCTTCTGCATCATGTGGATGAAGCCCATGTTGAGCTCGCCGACGATCTCAGCGTCGGTGACCCGAACGTTCTCGAAGAACAGCTCGGACGTGTCGGACTCCTCCATGCCGACCTTGTCGAGCTTGCGACCGCGGCTGAAGCCGTCCATGGTCGCCTCGAGCGCGAACAAGGTGATGCCCTTCGGGCCCTTCTCGGGGTCGGTGCGGGCGGCGGTGATGATCAGGTCGCCGGAGTAGCCGTTGGTGATGAACGTCTTGGAGCCGTTGATGACCCACGAGTCGCCGTCGCGGACCGCGGTGGTCCGCAGCGCGGCGAGGTCAGAGCCACCGGACGGCTCGGTCATGCCGATGCCGAGCAGGATCTCGCCCGACGCGACGCCCGGGAGCCAGCGCTGCTTCTGCTCCTCGGTGCCCAGCTCGACGATGTAGGGAGCGGTGATGTCGGAGTGGATGCCCACGCAGGTCGGCATCCAGGCACCGACCTTCGCCATCTCCTCGGTGAGGACCGCGTTGAAGCGGAAGTCGTCGGCCCCGGCGCCGCCGTACTCCTCCGGGATGGCGAGGCCGAGCATGCCCTGGTCGCCGGCCTCGCGCCAGAACTCGCGGGGCAGCGACTTCTCCTGGATGTACTTCTCCGCGTTCGGGGTGACCGATCGCTCGATCCAGGTGCGAGCCGACTCGCGGAACGACTCGTGGTCCTCGTTGTAGATGTCGCGCTTCATGTGGTTGATCCTACTCGGCGGTAGCCGGCTCCGATCCGTGCGTAGGACCAACCCGAGACGGCATCAGGAGCGCGGCGAACACCAGCAGCAGTGCGCAGCCGGCGACAGCGAGGAAGACCGCCTGCAGCGCAGGATCGAGTACGGCGACCGGCAGCTGGTCGAGCTCGATCGAGCCCGCCGCTTCCGCGCCTCCGAGCCGGTTGGCGACGACGCCGTTGGCGAGGGCGCCGAACATCGCGACCCCGACCGCGCTTCCGACCGAGCGCGCGAACATGTTGGCGCCGGTCGCAACCCCGCGCTGCCGGAACTCGACCGCCGACTGGAGGGCGACGATGCTCGGGCTGACGACGTAGCCGAGCCCGACACCGAGCACCAGGCAGGCGGCGGCGAGCAGCCAGATCGAGCTGCCGGGCCCGACCAGCGAGAGGATCGCCGCGCCCGCTGCCCCGAAGACAGCGCCCAGGAACAGGCAGGCCCGGAAGCCGAAACGCAGGTAGATCCGGCCCGACGTACTGGCTGCGAACGGCCAGCCGATCGCCAGCGCGGCAACCGCGAAGCCGGCCACCGTGGCCCCGGCACCGAGGACCTGCTGGGCATAGACGGGCACGTAGGACGTGACACCGAGCATCACGACACCGGCCACGAACCCGGCCACGGTCGCGGCGTTGAGGACCCGGTGCCGAAACAGCCAGCCAGGGAGGACCGGGTCGTCGACCCGGCCCTCGACCCGCACGAACAGCATCAGCAGTACGGCGGCACCGCCGAGCGCGATGCCGCTCTGCCAGGACCACCACGGCCAGCGGATACCGCCCTCGAGGAGGCCGAGCAGCAACAGCGCCGAGGCTCCGGCGACCAGCAGCGCACCCCACCAGTCGATCGGCCGGCGGCGATGCGGCCCTGACATCGCCGCCTTCTCGTCGAACCGGATCCACAGCACCGCCGCGGCCAGCAGGCCGAGCGGCAGGTTGATCCAGAAGATCCAGCGCCACGAGAGGTGGTCGGAGAAGAGACCGCCGAGGGTCGGCCCGACGACAGCGGACATCGCCCACACGCTGGCGACGTACCCCTGGGCGACCGCCCGCTCAGCCACGGAGTAGATGTCGCCCATGATCGTCATGCCCGCCGGCTGGATGGCCCCGGCGCCGAGCCCCTGGAGCGCGCGGAACGCGATCAGCGCGGCCATGCTCCACGACACGGCGCACAGCACCGACCCGAGCACGAAGGTCCCGATCCCGAAGAGCATCAACGGCTTGCGGCCGAAAGTGTCGGCGAGC
This sequence comes from uncultured Actinomycetota bacterium, assembly GCA_963756795.1. Taxonomy (GTDB): domain Bacteria; phylum Actinomycetota; class Actinomycetes; order Propionibacteriales; family Nocardioidaceae; genus Nocardioides. The sequence continues at coordinate 839,988 of CAVWPK010000012.1, forward strand.
TTGCCGTAGATCGGCGTGCTGATCGCCTGGGTGAGGAGGTACGCCGAGAACAGCCACGGGAACTGGGTGAATCCACCGAGGTCCCGCACGATCGCGGGCACCGCGGTGGCGAGGATGGTGGCGTCGATGGCGATCAGCGCGATCGAGAGCATCACCGATCCGAGGATCGGACCGCGGTCGCTGCGCAGGCCGACCGAGGCGCGGGTGGGGGCGGCGGTGCTCACGTTGAGGCGCAACCCGGTCGACTGCCCGGACATTCCCTCAGCGTCGGCTCGAGGTTGGACGGTGCGCGACGGGTCACACGCCGGCCGGGACCGGACGCTCCTCGCTGCTGGTGCCGGCGGCGCGCCCCTCCTCGCGGAAGCCGTAACGCTCCCACCACCGGGCGAGCGGGCCCGGAGCCCACCAGTTCCACCGGCCGAGCAGCTTCATCGTGGCGGGCACCAGGAGCGCCCGGACGATGGTCGCGTCGACGAGGAGCGCGATCAGCATGCCGACGCCCATCATCTTCATGAAGACGACGCCGCTGAGGCTGAACGCGCCGATGACGACGGCCAGGAGCAACGCGGCGCTGGTGATGATCCGGCCGGTCTTCTGCAGGCCGGTCGCCACCGCGAGCTCATTGTCACCGGTCGCGTCCCACTGCTCCCGGACCCGGCTGAGCAGGAACACCTCGTAGTCCATGGACAGGCCGAACAGCACCGCCAGCATGACGATCGGGTTGGTCAGGTCGAGGAAGCCCGAGCTCGTGAATCCGAGCAGGTCGGAGAGGTGGCCGTCGCTGAAGATCCAGGTGACGACTCCGAACGACGCGGTGATCGAGAAGAAGTTCATCGCCACCGCCTTGATCGGCAGCACCAACGAGCCGAACGCCAGGAACAGCAGCACCAACATCACCGAGACCACGATCAAGCCCATCCACGGCAGGTGGGACCTGACCGACGATGCGAGGTCGACGGTGTCGGCGGTCAGGCCGCCGACCAGGGCCCGAGTGCCGTCGGGACTAGGCACGTCGCGGAGGTCGCGCACCAGATCCTGGCTCGGCTGGCTCTGGCTGTTGCTCTCCCAGGACGCCCGCAGCAGCGTGGTGTCACCCGCCTCGTCGACCGGGCGCACGTCGACCACGCCCTCGACCTCGTCGAGGGTGGCGACGTACTCCGCCACGGCCGCATCGTCAGCACCTTCGAGCAGCACGTTGGCGGTCGACCGCTCGGGCCCGAACTCGGTGTTGAGCCGCTCGGCGGCCTGGTGGGCGGCGGCGTCCGCCGGGAGCACCCGGTAGTCGACGCTGCCCCACTTCACGCCGAGGAACGGCGACGCGACGGCCAGCAGTACGACGATCACGCCGACGGCGACCAGCACCGGGCGCCGCATCACTCCGCGCGCCAGGCGCGACCACGCGCCGTGGTCGCTGTCGACAGCGGTGGCTCGCTGGAGGAACGGGATCCGCAGCGAGTCGACCCGCTTGCCGAGCAGCGCGAGCGCGGCCGGCAGGACGGTCAGCGCGGCCACCATCGCGACCAGGACGGCCGCGATGCCGCCGTACCCGATCGACTTGAGGAAGGCCTGCGGGAAGACCAGCAGCGAGCTCATCGCCGCCGCGACGGTCAGCGCGGAGAACATCACGGTGCGCCCGGCGGTCGCCATCGTGCGGACCAGCGCATGCCGGGTGTCGTCCGGCGTCAGCGCGATCTCCTCACGGAAGCGGGACACCACGAAGAGCGCGTAGTCGATCGAGAGACCGAGCCCGATCAGGGTGATGATGTTGGGCGCGAAGATCGACACCTCGGTGATCTGGTTGAGTCCGGCGATCGCGGCCCGGGCGCCGAGCACGGTGACCAGGCCGACCAGGACCGGCAGCAGCGCCGCGGTGACGCTGCGGAAGATGATCAGCGACAGCAGCAGCACGATCGGCAGGGAGACGATCTCCGCCATCAACAGGTCGTCCTTGGTGTGGTCGTTGACGTCGGAGTAGACGGCGTACGGACCGGCGAAGTCGACGTCGAGGTCGGACTCGCTCAGGATCGGCCGGATGGCGCGGTAGGAGTCCTGGAAGTCGTTCTGGCTCTCGCCCTGGAGGGAGATGTAGACCGCGGTCGCGTGCTCGTCCTTGCTGACCATCGCCGGGTCTTCGGTGTCGTAGAAGGTGGCGTAGGACGTCACCCGGTCGTCGGGCGCCGCTGCCAGCGTCGCCTCGACCTCCGCCCGGAACGCCGGGTCGGACACGACCTGGTCCTCGCTGGTGAAGATCGCGACCACGTCGATCGCCTTGTTGCCGAAGGCCTCGCGTTCCTTGGTCAGCTCCTGGGAGGACTCCGAAGCCGGGTCGTCGAATCCGCCGGCGGACAGCTTGTCCTCGAGGCCGATGCCGGCGAACAGCGCCGCGGCGGTGATGCCAAGTCCAACCAGGAGGACGACCACGGCCCGCCGGACCACGACGGCTCCCCATCGCTCGATCATTCTCAGCACCTCTCGTGACAACCCGTCATTTCAGTTAACGGCGTTCACGGTAAACGGTGTAAACTCCGGCGGTCAAGGCCTGATCGGTCTTTGCCGGTGTGATCCTGACCGCAATCGAAACCGAGGAGACGAGTGCCTGCACTCCACCAGCCCACCCGCCGCGAACGGCAGCGCGAGGCGACGTACGACGAGATCGTTCGGGCCGCCACGGCGCTGCTCACCGAGGGAGCCGAGCTGTCGTTGCGGGCGGTCGCGTCCCGGATGGGGATGACGGCGCCCGCCCTCTACCGCTACGTCGCCAACTACCAGGAGCTGGTCGACCTGGTGGCGTTCGAGCTGGACAAGGCGGCGACCCAGGACTTCATCCGGGCTGCGGAGAAGCATCCGGCCAGCGACCCGGCCGCACGGTTGTGCGCGGCGTGCGTGGCGTTCCGTCGGTGGGCGCTGGGCCGGCCGCGCGAGTTCGCGCTGGTCTTCGCCAACCCGATCAGCAGCGAGGACTCCGAGCGCCGGGAGCTGCTCACGGTCTCCACCTCGGGCCACTACTTCACCGACCTGCTCTACGAGATCTGGCAGCGCTACCAGTTCCCCTACCCCGCCCTCGACGAGCTGGACCCGATCGTGCGGGACGCGGTGCTCGACCCGCTGATCCCGGCGAAGGCAGCGCACATCGAGCCCGCCGATCGCGGAATCCTCTGGATCTACATGCGGTCCTGGTCGGCGCTGTACGGCGTGGTCACGCTGGAATCGACCGGCCACTGCGACCCGCGGGTGATCGAGAGCGGCGCGCTCTTCCGGGGAACGATGATCGACTGGCTCGACCCGCTCGGGCTCGGTGCGGAGAAGCCGCGGCTGATCGAGGTCCTGGACGCCGAACTGGCTGCCACAGGTTGAGGCACGCTGCTGCCGCTGGTTGAGGTGCGGGCGCGGCGAGCCTCGAAACCACGGCACGCCCACCGGCGCTGGTCGACTCCTACAAGTACGCAGGCAGCGCGGCGCGGACCCGTGCAGCGTCGCCGATCGCGGCGATGAGGGCGAGCAGCAGGATCCGCCCCTGGCCGGCGCGCAGGGTGCCGAGCGGCACGGCGCCTGCCGCCACCAGGTCGGCGCCGCCCCCGCCGCCGCCGTAGATCCCGGCGACCGGTCCGGTGTCGACGCGGGTGGTCAGGCCCACGACCACGCCCTGCCGGGTGAGGTCGGCAACGGCCGCGACGATCGCCGGGTTGGCGTTGCCGGAGCCGGTGGCGACCAGTACGACGCCGCGCGCACCCGCCGCGGCGAATGCCTGCAGCGCGGTCCCGTCGACGCCCGGATACACCGCCGCGATGTCCACCCGCAGGGCCTCGATGTCTCGCAGGCCGACCTCGAGGTGCTCGCGGTGGGCAGGGCGGCCGGTCACGACCAGGCGGCCGTCGACGATCCGGCCCAGGGCACCCCCGTCGGGCTGCGCGAACGCAGCGACCTCGCGGGTGTGCACCTTGCGGGTGCCCCGCGCCGCGAGCACCATCGCGTCGAACACGACGAGCACGCCGAGTCCGCGGGCGACCGGGTCGGCAGCGACCGTGACCGCGTCTCGGAGATTGCGCGGGCCGTCCGGGTCGGGTGCGTCCGCCGGTCGCTGCGCTCCAGTGAGCACGACTGGCCGGTCGTCGGCGTGTACCAGGTCGAGCAGGTAGGCCGTCTCCTCTGCGGTGTCCGTCCCGTGCGTGACGACGACCCCGGCGACGGCCGGGTCCTCGAGCGCTGCGCGGACCTCACGCACGACGAGCGCCTGGTCGGCGGTGGTCAGGGCCGAGCTGTCCTTGACGAACAGATCCCGTGCCTCGACCTCGACCCCGCCCAGCTCGAGTCCGGCGAGGAGTCCGTCGACGCGGTCGACGGGCTGGGAGGCGCCGTACTTGTCGAGCCGGCTGGCGATGGTGCCGCCGGTGCCGAGGACGACGATCCGTCGCGGGCTCACCACCCGTGCACCAGCTCGGCCACCCAGGCCGGCACCAGCTCGCCGGCGAGGCCAGCGCGCGCCTCGTGGAAGAAGCGGCTGCCCTCGCTCGGGACCAGGTTGAGCTCCAGGGTGCGGGCGCCGAACGCCCGCGCCCTCTGCACGAAGCCCGCAGCCGGGTAGACCGCGCCCGAGGTGCCGATCGAGACGAACAGGTCGCACTCGTCGAGGGCATCGACGATGCCGTCCATGGCGTAGGGGATCTCGCCGAACCACACGACGTCGGGCCTCAGCTCCCCACGACTGCACGATCCGCAGGTCGCTCCGAGCATCGGACCGTCCCAGGGGATACGGCACTCGCAGGCGGCGCACAGCGCGGACAACAGCTCACCGTGCATGTGCACGACGCGTCTGGAGCCGGCCCGTTCGTGCAGGTCGTCGATGTTCTGGGTGACCAGCGTCAGGTCGTCGCCCAGGAGCTGCTCGAGGGCGGCCAGCGCGAGATGCGCAGCATTGGGCGCAACGGCCCTGAGCGCCGCGCGGCGGGCGTCGTAGAACCGCTGCACGGTGTCCGGGTCGGCCAGGAAGGCGTGCGGTGTCGCGACGTCCTCGACCCGGTGGCCCTCCCACAGTCCATCGGCGTCACGGAAGGTCGGCACCCCGCTCTCGGCGGAGATGCCGGCCCCGGTGAGGACGACGACCTTCACGGCCGCGACTCTACGTACGCCGACAGCAAAGCCGCCGCTGGGCCCGTGCTTCCAGGGCAGCTCGCCCCCTCGAGTCGGAGCTCGAGTCGGAGCTCGACGTCGAGCTCGTCGCGGATCCGGATGTCTTGGTGGCCGTGGCGGGTGTCGGGGATGCTGTCAGCCTGCGACGCGCAATGCCCGTGAGCGTTCGGACGCCGCGGCCGCCGGTTCCGCCACACCTAGCATCCTCTGCATGCAATCGATCGAACTGGCCAGGATCGGCCCCGAGGACTGGCGCGAGTTCCGCGAGGTCCGGCTCGCGTCGCTGCAGGACGCCCCGTATGCATTCGGTTCCCGCTACGCCGACTGGGTCGACGCCGCGGAGGACCGCTGGCAGGCACGGCTGACTGACGTCCCCTTCACCGTGGTCGCACGCAGCGACGAGGGGCCGGTCGGCGTGGTCTCGGGCGTGGAGTCGGAGCAGGTGGTGGAGTTGATCTCGATGTGGGTCGCTCGCAGTCATCGCGGCACGGGCCTGGCCGGGCGACTCATCGACGAGGTGGTCGCTTGGGCGACGGCTCGCGGGCGGCCGACATGCTTGATGGTGCGTGACGACAACGTCCCTGCGATCCGCGCATACGCCCGCGCGGGGTTCGTCGACCACGGTGTGCCCGAGGATTCGCCGGATGGCCCGCCGCCGGAGCGCCGAATGTGCCACGGCGACGCCGACCGGTCGCGCCAGGCCTGACCACACGCCGCCGCTCGATCAGAGACGCGGAGCGCGGCACGTGGCCGCTCATCCGAGATCGGCGGCAGAGGGAACTACGACGATCATCGCCTCGTCGGTGGGCGTGATCGCGGCGTCGTATCCGCCGGCAACCAGGAGCTGATCGTTGCCCACCGGGGTGATGGTTCTGAAGGAGGTCGCGGCATAGGTCGTGACCGACAACCGCGTCAGGATCCCGTCCTCTGGGTCGAACACCGCGAGTCCGCTGCCGCTGGGGACAACGACCCGGCCGTCCTCGAGCACGGCCATCGCACCGTCGAGCTTGTACTCACCGTGCGGCAGCTGCGGCCCCTCTTCCACGATCCCATCGGCAAGGTCGACGATCTCGGTGGTGGCGAGCCGTTCGTAGCCCTCGACGTCGGTGGCACCGCCGACGACGAGAAGCCGACCTGCCCCGATCGGTGCCACTCCCAGCTTGACGCGGGGCGTGATCAGCGGCGGTCCTGGCTGCCACACCTCATCACGCAGCACGTCGGTGGTTCGGAGCGCCTCCGACGACTCGGTTCCGCCCACCAGGACTACCGTGTCGCCCACCGACGCGGCGACGTGTGCCGCGCGAGGGGCGGACAGGTCGGGCCCGGCGCTGAACGTGTTGCTGGCCGGATCGAAGATCTCGGTGCTCTTCAGCGCCACTCCGGATTCGTCGAAGCCCCCGGCGACGATGACCCGACCGTCGGGGAGCAGGCTCGCGGTGTGATCGGCGCGAGCGACCGCGAGGTCGGCGACCGGCAGGAACACGCGGCGCCGCGGGACGTAGACCTCCGCGCGCGGGTTCGGTCCCTCACCTTCACCGACGTACCCACCGGTGAGCAACACCCGGCCATCGTCCAGCAGCGTTGCGGTACCGCTGGCGCGAGGAGTGATCATCGACGGGCCGGCGACCAGGCCTCGCCGCGGGTCGTACAGCTCCGACCTGGTGCCCGCCTCGAAGCCTCCACACCCATCCTCGGTACATCCTCCGGTGATGAGAACGGTGCCATCGGAGAGCTCCGTCGCACGATGGACCGCGCGTGGCTGGGCCAAGCGAAGGACGCCGGACGTCGATGCCGACGCTGGCGGCGCAGTACCTTCCCTCTGCCCTGCCGGCTGAGTGCAGCCAGCAGCGACCGCCACGAGGGTCGCGACGAGAACCACCAACCGAAGGGCCACGCAGGTCAGCGTCTCACCGTTCGGGTAGCCCTCGGGGGACTCAACGCAAACCGGCGACCGGCGCCGCCGTCGCGGACGTTCGTCGGCTGCGCCCCCATGGGCACTACCCGACCAGCGTGGACGTCGAACTGCCGCATGATGGCGTCGTCGATGGCTCGGTAGCTCGGGGCACCGTCTTGTCGGAGTGGCCCAGCAGGATGGTGCGCGGCGACGCGGGGCCCGGGTCGAACGGGTTATCACGACTCGTTGGGCTTCTGGCCTGCAGAAGTCCGGATCGGCAACTCCAGGGGAAGCGCGGCACGCTCAGCGGCCGTGGATGGTCGTCGCTGAGCGTGCCGTCAGCCCTCGTTCCGATCGAACGGGTCGACGTGCCATGCGGTCTTCCGGCCGAAAAGCATCGTCGCCTGGCCTCTCGCAGCTGCGGGGAGCGGCCGACAGATCGACCTCCCGCTACCGGCACCCCCACGGCGCGATTCATCTGGCAGGCTCGGGCCGTGCATCCGATGACGAGCACTCCTGATCCCGACTGGAAGCTCGCGGTCGTCCTCTTGACGCTGGTCGTCGTGGCTGCGTTGACCTCGCGTCTCGCGGACCTGGGGGTCGAACGGGACCACGTCACCGCGGCGGTACGCGCGGTCCTGCAGCTGGCGGTGGTCGCCGTCTTCATCGCTACGGTCATCGAGTCACTCTGGTGGTCGCTGGCGTTCGCGCTCTTCATGTTCGTCGTCGCGACCGCGACGTCGCACCGACGGATCGGCGCGCCACGCCACCAGTCACCCTGGGTCGCGCTGGCCATCGCCGCCGGGGCCGGCCCGGTCATCGGGCTCTGCCTCGGCTCGGGAGTGATCCCGCTCAACGGAGCCGGCGTGATCCCGATCTCGGGAATCATCATCGGTGGCGCGATGACCGCCAGCACGCTGACCGGCCGCCGGGCATTCGACGAGCTGACCGCACACCAAGGTTCCTACGAGGCTGCCCTGGCCTTGGGACTCTCGTCTCCCGATGCCGCCCACCTGGTGATTCAGCCGACCGCGCGAGAAGCGCTCACCCCCGGAATTGACCAGACCCGAACGGTGGGGTTGGTGACACTCCCCGGTGCCTTCGTCGGCGTACTGCTCGGCGGCGGGACGGCCCTGGAAGCCGGCGCCGCCCAGGTGCTCGTGCTGATCGGCCTGTTGGCCGCCCAAGCGATCACCACTGCGGCACTGCTCCGGCTGATCGCGACAGGAAGAGTGGTCCGCGAAGACCTGCGGACCACCTACCCTCGCTGACGGTCGGGCAGCTGGGGACTCAGGCGTCGACCGGCGGCGCAGCAGCCTGACTGGGCGCGGTCGGTTCTTGCCACCCAGCTGCCACGCATCGAAGGCAACCTGGCCTCTGACCTGCGAAAACGCAGACTTGTCGTCGTTGGCCGTAGTTGGCTGTTCCTGGTCTCGGCCGGACTTTTTGCGGACTATTTGCGGACTGGCGATGTCAGCCGCACCCGACCTGCGTACTGGCCGACGCCCCACCCACGCGTGCTTGGCCCGCCAAGTCGATGGGAGACGGCTCGATAGCAACGCGGACGTCGTCCGCATGCTGCACACCGCCCAGTGTGGCGCGGATGCTGAGCAGACGATCCGGCCGGGACTGGCAATGCTCAGGCGCGCGGATCCGCCTGAACCCGCACCGACGAGCGGACGTGGCGCTGCACCCTGGGAGAAGATGCGCAGCGTGATCACTCGCGAGACTTCGTGGACGAACTGACGGATGCAGTTCAGCCCGCCGGACCTACTCGGCTGGGCCAGCTGAGCCCCCGTCGCTACTAGTCGTCTAGCCCGTCCTCCATGCATCGGGTCCGCCGTGGGCCGGTTCGTAGCGACACGTCGTACCCGTCTTCACCGAGCTCCCCAGATGGACCGCCGCCAGCGGGGCAGCCAGGCCGATCTGCTCGATCGCCCGCCGCAGGTTGCGGGTGACGTTGACCCTCGCACGTTGGGCGGCGTCGGAGGTCGTCCGGGAGCGACCGCCCAGTCCGAGCGCGCGACGTAGCTCGGCGGCCAGGGCCTCTCGCTCCGCCTGCAGTGCGCTGGCGCCCTCCTGGTCACCGCGCTGGTCGGCGGCATCGAGGGCCTCGTCGATCTCACGGATCCTCGCGCGGTAGGACCTCGTCGCCTCCTCGTCGAGTACGTCGATGCCGGTCGACGCCGTTTCGACCTCTCCCCCGGACTCCAGGAACAAGGCAGGCACGTCCTTGGCCGGATTGGCCAGGAGTGTGTGCAGGTGGTCGAGTCCACGGCTCGGCCGCAGGTGCGCCTCCTCCGCGCCGGCCACGAGGTGCCACCCGTCTGCCACCTGCTCGAGCACCCAGTGCGTGGCGACGTCACCGTCGGTCAGCGGCAGCTCGCCCATGCCGAGGTCGCGGAAGGTCGCGTCTGCCCGTTCCTCGTCGGCCTCGGCCCGTTCGCCGTTGCCCAAGGCAGCGTGGACCCGGGCGCGGACCCGCCGAGCGCGGGCCGCCATCGGAAGTGCGCCGATCCCGTCAAGGTCGGCCACGCCGCGGTCGAGGTGGACCAGGGCCTCCTCCCACGATTCGAGGCCGGCCGCCAGCATCCCGGCGACCACATGAGTGGAGCCGCCCAGCCATACCGTGAGACAGGCCCAGTCGGCGCCGCAGTCCCGCAATGCCGACAGCAGCCAGGCACGCTGCTCCTCCGCGCCAATTGCCGCGGCCACGACGCCGGCGTCGTAGAGGCTGAGCAGCCACGTCGTCCCGCGCCTGGCTTGCAGCGACGCCACCGCCCGGGCCAGCGCCACCCGTGCTTCCTCGGTCCGACCGAGTTCGAAGAGGGTCCGCGCCAACGGCGCCTCGAAGTGGTGACCCGGCAGCCGCCTGGTGGCTTCGACCAACGGGCCGACCGCGTCACGCAGACCCTGGAGATCGCCGCGCTCGCGAGCCAGGTTGCCACGCAGCGTGGCCATCAGCATCGGCCCGTCGGGGAGCTCCGCGGCAATCGCGGAGGCTTCGGCATCGTCGGCCGCGCGGGCCGCATCATCGAATCCCCCGCGCACCACCTCGACGGTGAAGCTCCGCGACGACACGAAAGTCTGCCAGCCCGGGTCCTCGCGCGGCGCCAGCCGCGCGAGGCGACCGAGCTCCACCTCCGCTTCGACCATCAGGCCCATGCCCAGCAGCACCTCCACCCGGGTGCGGCGGGCGTAGAGCTCCTGCTCGAGGAGGCGTTCGCGACGGGCGACGGCGATCGCGCGGTCAGTTGCCTCCACCCACTGGTCGGAACCCTCCGGCTCCCACACCGCGTGCACCCGCGCCAGCAGTACGTCGACCAGCGCCGCCGGATCCCCCTGGCGCTCGGCCAGTTCCGTAGCGGACGCGAGCAGAGCGAGGCGGCGCTCGACGCTCGTCGGATCCCCGCGCAGCTCGAGCGCCAGCCGAGCCTCGAGCCGCGCCCGGCAGGCGTCGGCGGCGGACAGCACGTCCAATACGTCCTCGAGGAGCCGGACCAGTGCGAGATCTGTGCCGAGGTACTCCTCGCGTCCGGGGACGCTGCACAGGAGGACGCCCAGCTCTCCGGGATCCTCCAGGTCGGCGACCACCGCGCTCAGGCGCTCGTAGTCGCCGGCGGCCACGAGCGCACCGAGCGGTTCGGTCACGCCTGAAGTATCGCGGAACAACCTGTTCCACGGCATGGAACGCCTCTCGGACATGAAGGCCAACCTCACCGAAGAGTTGATCACGCAACTGCACGCCGAGTGCCTGGCCCCGGTCGCGCCGGGCGCCATCGATCCGTTCACCGACAGCACGAAGGTGCGGGCGATCTACGACGCCTTCGTCGAAGCGTTCCCGGACGGTCGCTTCGCCCCCGCCTGGCGGGTGGTCGAGCGGAACCGCGCCGTTCTCGGTGGCACCGTCGCCGGCACCCACCTCGGCACCTGGCTCGGGGTTCCAGCCTCCGGGAAGCACATCGAAGTGCTCGCCACCCTGATGGTCGAGTACGACGGCGACCGCGTGGTCGACATCAACGTCGTACCCGACACCCTCTCGATCGCGGTTCAGATCGGGGTCGTGCCGCCACTGGGGCCGAAGGCCTGCGAGCTGGTCGCGGCGCAGCCCACCGGAGGCCCGATCGACCCCCGGAGGACCAAATGGTGCTGACCGCCCGGCACGACCTGAGGCACCACATGGACCCGCCGCTCTTCTACTACAAGCCAGGGTGCCCGCACGCCATCAGGCTGCGCGCCACCTTGATCCTGCACCGGGTGCCGCACCGCTCCGTGCGGTTTCGCGACGACGAGGACGGTGCCGCCCGGGTCCGGGAGGTGAACGACGGCGACGAGATGTCGCCGACGGTCCGCATCGCCGACCGATGGCTCACGAACCCCGCCTGGCGCGAGGTCCGGGACGTCATAGCCACGACGCCTGGCCGACGGACCGGGTGGGCTCGCTCGGCCGGGTGGGCGTTGATCGGCGCCATCCTCGGCCTGATCGCGTACATCGTCGTCGCGGTGACGCTCGGAGCCGGCTTCGAGCAGGACCTGGCGGCGGCCGCCGAGCGCGAGGGAGTGGCGATCAGCGCAGTGGCTACGTCCACCCAGGCGGAGATCACCCATGACCACGCGCTCTACGCACTCGTCACCGGGCTGTTCCTGTTGGTGCCCCCGCTGTTCCTGCTCCGAGCCAGCGGTCGGGTCCGCATGGGGGTCGGGGGCCGCCTCGCCCAGCTCACCTGGTGGTCGGCACTGGCCACACTGCTGGTCTGGTGGGCCTATGTGGGCCTGGGTCTGGGCTTGTTCGCCGACCCGGAGAGCCTCCCACCGCTCGTGCGGGACTTCGGCCCACTGACGGTCCCCCTGGTTTCCGCCTTGTCGCTGTTGGCGCTCGGTTCGCTGGTCTTCGCCAGCGAGGCCGTGCGCCGAGCCGATGTCGCGCGCCGGTCGGCTCGAGTGACCACGGCCGTGAGCATCCTCCTCGGAGCGGTGAGCATCGTCGCCCTCTTCGCCGCCGGCTTCGAAGACCCCGTGGCGCCGATCGTCATCGTGCCCGGAGCGCTGACCCTCGGCATCGCGCTGATCCGCTCTCCCCGCTAGAGCCCCAACCACACAAGAGATGGAGATTGTCATGTCGAACACCGTGATCAAGGGGTGGGTGGTCGTCCTGGCCGCCACCTCGATGCTGCTCGTCGGCTGCGGCGCCGACGACCCCGCACCCGTCAAGGCCTCGCCGGACGAAGTGCCGAGCACCTCCGCGACTTCGACGGCGCCGGCCGCCTCCGAGACGCCGGCGGCGTCCCCGCTGGAAGGAACCTGGCAGGCCGGTCCCATCTCGCTCGAGCGATACCGAGGCCACCGTGCGCCGCCACGGTCTCGGCCGATACGTCAAGGACTACCGGGCGAACGCCCCGTTCTTTGGCGACACCGTCCTGATCCTCACCATCGAGGGCGGCGCATGGGACCTCTACGGCAAGTCCGGTGGCGGGGAGCCGGTGCCGATCGACTACGACGCGGAGTACGAGATCAACGGCGACAACGTGGTCTTCCATCACTCCGATGGGTCGAACACCTACCGCTGGCAGGTCGACCACGACATCTTGCAACTCCACTTCGTCAAGTCGACGTTGCCCAGCTATCGCGGGATTCCGGACGAGGTGTTCCAGCGCGCGCTGTACATGACCGAGACGTTCACGAGGTAGTCAGCGGGGCGTCGCGGGCGCCTCGAAGTGGCTGAGCACCTCGCCGACAATGACGGACTGCTGCTCCACCTGCTCATGAGCGATCTCTTGCGGCTGGCTGTCAGCACGTTCTCCGAGGGACTAACGGGCATCAAACACCGACTGCTGGCGTTCGTGGACCGTTGTCTTCGCGATGGTGACGACGATGTCGTCAACGCCGTCGCCATCTCCTTCGTCGAGGACCTCGGCACCTACCCGGGCACGCGGACTGGTGGGACCTAACCCGCTTCTGACCTGCGCAAACGCGCCCGATCAGTAGTACCAGGGGTACGGCGACCAGTCCGGCTCGCGCTTCTCGAGGAACTGGTCCCGGCCCTCCTGGGCCTCGTCGGTCATGTAGGCGAGCCGGGTGGTCTCGCCGGCGAAGAGCTGCTGGCCGACCAGTCCGTCGTCGGGGAGGTTGAAGGCGTACTTGAGCATCCGTACGGCGGTCGGGCTCTTGCCGTTGATGATCCGGCCCCACTCGAGTGCGGTGGCTTCGAGCTCCGCGTGCGGGACGGCGCGGTTGACGGTGCCCATCCGCATGCCGTCCGCTGCGTCGTACTCCTCGGCGAGGAAGAAGATCTCGCGGGCGTACTTCTGGCCGACCTGGCGGGCGAGGTACGCCGATCCGTAGCCGCCGTCGAAGGAGCCGACATCGGCGTCGGTCTGCTTGAAGCGCGCGTGCTCGGCGCTGGCGAGGGTCAGGTCACACACGACATGCAGCGAGTGGCCGCCGCCGGCGGTCCAGCCCGGGACCACACAGAGGACGACCTTCGGCATGAACCGGATCAGCCGCTGGCACTCGAGGATGTGCAGCCGGGCGAGCTTGGCCTTGTCGATCGGGCTCGGCTCCTCGGCGCCGGTGTCACCGGCGCCGGCGTCGACCGCCTCGTACTGATAGCCGGCCTTGCCGCGGATCCGCTGGTCGCCACCGGTGCAGAAGCTGCGCTTGCCGTTCTTGGCCGACGGCCCGTTGCCGGTGAGGATCACGCAGCCGACGTCAGCCGACGTACGCGCGTGCTCGAGCGTCCGCAGCAGCTCGTCGACGGTGTGGGGACGGAACGCGTTGAGCACGTCCGGCCGGTCGAACGCGATCCGTACCGTGCCGTGCGCCCTGGACCGGTGGTAGGTGAGGTCGGTCAGGTCCTCGAACCCGGGCACCTCGCCCCAAGCCGCCGGGTCGAACGTCTCCGACACACCCTCGATCGCGCTCATGAGCGCGAGGCTATCGAGTCGTCCGAGGGAGAGTGACCCAGAGGTCACGCTGGGTCGGACGACCCGGCGTCAGGCGACCGGCTCCAGCACGAAGACGGGGATCTTGCGGTCGGTCTTCTCCTGGTACGACGCGTACGTCGACCAGGTGGCGACGGCGAGGTCCCACCACTGCTGCCGCTCCTCGCCCTCCACCTGGCGGGCGCGGTAGAGGGCAGGCTCCGGACCGTCCTGGAGCTGAACCACGGGGTGGGCCTCGAAGTTCGCGACCCAGGCAGGGTTGCGGGGAGCGCCGCCCACGGATGCGATCGCGACGTAGACGCCGTCCTTCTCGACCCGCATCACCGGGTTCTTGCGGAGCTTGCCGGACTTGGAGCCGCGCGAGGTGACGACCACGATCGGCCAGTCCGCCCGGCCGCGGAGCACGTTGCCCTCCTGGCCGCCGGACGCCTCGTACGTCGCGACCTGGTCGCGCACCCACTGCGCGGAGCTGGGTTCGTACTCGCCTTCGAGGAGATCAGTCATACCGGTCTAATGCCCGCGGCTCGACCGACATTCCCAGCCCAAGGACCAGCCCAAGGACCAGACCGGTGGTCAGGTCAGGTGGTCAGGCGTCTGCGATGGTGACCGCGAGGCCAGAGAGGTGCCCCAGCCGAGCGATCTCAGAGTCGACGAACTCCGGGCCGCCGCGCCGCCCGATCACGACGATCTGGTTGCCGTCGAGCCGGGCCGCGGCATAGAGGGTGACGTCGTCGGTCTCCGCCTCGAGCCGGCTCGGCGCCTCGAGGTCGACGAAGTCGAAGTCGTCGGGCGCCGCGCTGGTCCCGTGGACGACACCCTTCGCCCGGTGGACCCGGGCCGCCCAGTCGGCGCGAAAGGTCCGGGGCAGCAGGTCGACCAGCTTGTCGAGGGCGATGTCCGGCGCGGCGGTCAGCTCCTCGACCGCCTCGAGGTCGAGCGTGAGGTTGCCGCCCACCGCATAACCGCTGACGAACACCACGCGCACGCCCTCGATCGAGTTGCACGCCGACACGATCGAGTCGGGCATGGTGCCCTCGGCGGTCTCGAGCAGCACGTCGTCGAGCGCCGTGCCGTCGCGCTTCTCGACGATCTCGATGGCCCCGATGTCGCCACCCGCCATACCGATCGCCGTCGCTACCCGGCCCAACGATCCCGGAACGTCGGGCAGCTCAACGCGCAGCAGGAACGGCATGGAGGTGAGGCTACTTGCCGCACGTTGCCGCGCTGTTTCGAGGCCAGGCACCGGTACGGCGCTCAGCCCCGCGCCAGTCGTTGCGCGAGGCCCGTGGCTCGTTGTGCCCGCCGTTCGACAGCGGCGACGACCGCCTCGGGCGTACCGACCACGTGCACCCGCTCCTTGGCCCGGGTGACCGCCGTGTAGAAGAGCTCGCGGGTCAGCAGCGGCGAGTCCTCCGGGGGCAGTAGCAAGGTCACCTCGCCGACCTGGCTGCCCTGGCTCTTGTGGATGGTCATCGCGTGCAACGTCTCCACCGCGCCGAGGCGTGCGGTGGCGAGCCACTGATGGTTGCCGACGCCCGCGATCACGCCCCGGAGCCGCTCCCCCTCGCGCACCACCACACCGGTGTCGCCGTTGAACAGACCGAGGCCGTAGTCGTTGGCGGTGACCAGGATCGGGCGGCCGGCGTACCACTCCTGCCAGACGGACTGGTCCCCGAGGACGCTGTCGGCCAGCAGCCGTTCGGTGAGCCGGTTCCAGTGCGCGACGCCGTAGGGACCGTCACGGTGCGCACACAGCAGGCGGTGGGCGTCCATCGCCGTCAGCGCGGCGTCGGCATCCCCCGCCAGCGCGGCAGCCCGTACGGCGAGCGCGTGCTCCAGCAGCCGGGCGCGGAGTGCGTCGGCGTGCCCGACGGGGTCGTGGAGGCTGACCCGCTCGTCCCCCTCGGTCAGCAATGCGAGGACTCCGGTGGCGTCACCGTTGCGGAGCGACTCGGCAAGAGCGCCGATGCTCTCGCCGTAGCGGTGGGTGGTGCGGAGTCCGGTGACCGCTCCGGGCGACCGCGCGGCCAGCCCCTGGACGAGGTCGGCGAGCACCGCGCCGGCCTCGACGCTCGCGAGCTGGTCGGCATCGCCGACCAGGATCAACCGGGCATCGGGACGCACCGCCTCGAGCAGCCGGGCCATCATGGTCAGCGACACCATCGAGGTCTCGTCGACGACCACCACGTCGTGGGGCAGCTTGTTGCGGCGGTGATGGCGGAACCGGTTGCGCGAACCCGGAGTCCAGCCGAGCAGCCGGTGCAGGGTCGACGCGCTGAGGCCCGTCAGCCGCGCCCGGTCGGCGTCACCGAAGCGGTCCTCGGCCTGCGCCTCCTCGACCGCCTGCTGCAGGCGGGCCGACGCCTTCCCGGTCGGCGCGGTGAGGGCGATGCGCAGCGGCCGGTCGGCCTGCTCGGTCAGCAGCGCCAGCAGGCCGGCGACGGTCGTGGTCTTGCCGGTGCCGGGACCGCCGGTGAGCACGGTCGTCCACTGGCGTGCGGCTGCGAGTGCGGCCGAGCGCTGGTCGTCGTAGCCGGCTGGGAACAGCCGCGCGACCGTGGCCGCGAGCGCCGCCTCGTCGACCGCCGGCGCCGGCGTCGCGATCCGGGCCAGCAGGTCGTCGCGTACCTGTCCCTCCTCCCGCCAGAACCGGTCGAGGTAGAGCAACCGGCCTTCGCTGCGGAGCACCCCCGCTGTCGTCAACGGGCTGGCCAGGACGGCCGCCTGCCAGTCCGCGTCGTCCGGCCACGGCAGGCCCTCGACCCCATCGCTGGTGACCAGCTCGGCGAGGTCGACGCACACGGAGCCGTGTCGCGCGGCGCGCACGGCCACCGCGACCGCGAGCGCGACCCGCTGGTCGTCCTCCCCAGCCAGGGCGCAGAGCCGCGCCGCGGCGTGGACGTCCGCCGCGGTCAGCAGTCCCGCCTGGTTGAAGGTCGCGAGGACACCGGTGGCGCCGGCGGCGATCCGGCGGTCGTCGGGGTCCTCGACCTCGAACAGCTCGGTCATCGTCCACCCCCGTCCAGGAGGTCGGAGAGGGCGAGCACCAGCTCCGCCGGCGGTTGCCAGCTGAAGACGCCGCACGGCACCCCGCCGACCTCGGGAGTACCCGGACCGCACATGCCGCGGACATAGAGGTAGAGCACGCCACCGAGGTGGGCGGCGGGGTCGTAGCCGGGCAGTCGCCAACGCAGATAGCGGTGAACGACGACCGAGTAGAGCAGCGCCTGCAGGGGGTAGTGCGAGTGCAGCATCGCGTCGGTCAGCCGGACGGGCGCATAGTCGGCGGCAGTGACCGGCCGGCCGATCTCACCGAGCCGGTTGGTCTTGAAGTCGACCACGACGAACCGGCCCGACGGCAGCCGGAGTACGACGTCGATGCTGCCCGACAGGTAACCGCGCAGGGTCTGGTCCGCGAGCGGCGGCAGGTCGAGCTTGTCGGCGTAGGCGACCATCGGGTCGTCGCTGCCGAGGTGGGTGCGCAGCACTGGTGCGAGGTCGCGCAGCCGCACCTCGTCGCCGGCTTCCGCGCCGACGCCCCGGTCACCGCCGGCGAGCGGGATCTCGAAGTCGAGCTCGCGGAGCCGGTCGCGCAGCGGGATCTGCGCAAGCGTGAGGCGGTCGGCCAGCGGTCCGAGCGAGGTGGCGTTCATCGGCAGCAACGCGGCCGCGAGCTCGTCCGGTGTCGCCTCAGACGGCCACCAACGCAGCTGCTCCTCGGCCCGCGCCCGGAGCTCGGCCCGCAGATCGGAAGCGTCGGGGTCGGCGTGCTCGAGGATCGCGTGGACCAGGGACCCGAACCCGGCGCCGGCCGGCAGGTCAGCCATCGGCGACGGCAGGTCGGCGGCTTCGTCGACCCCTCCGTCACTCGGCGTCGGGTCCTCGGCCTCGTCGTCGCCCGGTTCGTCGTCCTTGCCGACGACCTCCGGCTCACTGGTCGCGATCGCCTGCTCCTCGACCCGGATCAGCCCGGAGTACGACGTACGCCGCCACTCGGTGTCGATCAGCCGGTCGAACACCCGCGCCGCGAGCGGTCCGTCCTCACACTCGGGCACCGTCAGCCGGGCCCGGTCGGCGGAGGCGAGCTCGGCCACCGGACCGCCGTAGTCGCGCTCGATGGTCCGCAGGATCTCCTGCGCCCGGTCGTCTCCCTGCACCGGTGCGATCCGGAGCACGTCGCGGGCGCCGGGTCGGCGGCCGAACAGCATCCGGTGCAGTGCGCCCTTGTCCGTGCCCTCGTCGGGCGCCCACCAGGTGACGACCTGGGACTGAGCGCGGGTCAGCGCGACGTAGAGCTTGCGCAGCTCCTCGCCGGCCTCCTCCGCCCGGTGCGCCTCCACGCTGGCCGCCCACTGCCGGCCGCTGCCGGCGACGTCGATCAGGCGACGCAGCCGGGCCGCGTCGGAGCGGTCGTGGAACAGCGCCGTCTGCAGGTCGCGCTCGTAGCCGGCATAGACGTAGGGCAGGTAGACGACCGGGTACTCGAGGCCCTTGCTGCCGTGGATCGTCACGATCTGCACCGCGCGGGCGTCGGAGTCGAGCCGCCGGGGCCGCTCCCCCGCGGCGACCCGCAACCGCTCGTCGCGGAACCACTCGAGCAGGGCGGTCAGGCCGAGGCGGTGCCCGACCGCCTGCTGGTGCAGCAGCTGGCCGAGGTGGCGCAGGTCGGTCAGCAGTCGCTCGCCACCGACCCGGCTGAGGATCCGGCTGCTCAGTCCCCGCTCCTCCAGTGATTCCACCAGCGCTGCCACCCCGCGCGTCCGTACGAGGACGGCACCGTCCCTGAGCTCGTCGGCGACCTCGCCGGTGACCGCATCTCCACCGGCGACCAGGCCCTCGACGTCCTGCCCGAAGAAGCAGGTGAGTGCGGCCGAGCGCACCAGCGGGGCCCGGTGCGGTGCGTCGAGCGCCTTGAGCAGGGCGAGCCAGTCGTCGGCCGCCGGCGTCAGGAAGACGTCGCCGCCCCCGTTGAGGACGACGGGTACGCCGCGCTTCTGGAGCGCCGTTTCGACCATCGCACCCTGGTAGCGATCGGCGACCAGGACGGCGACGTGGTGGGCCTCGACCGGGTCGCCGTCCCAGGTCGCGTCGGAGTCGAGCAGAGCGACGACGTCACCGGCCAGATCGTTGGCGATCCGCTGGCGCGCGGGCCACCACGGGATCAGGCCGTTCTTGAGCTTGAAGTCGTCACGGGTGAGCTGACGGATCCGGAACGGCGCCGGGTGCGGGGCACCCAGCAACCGGGATCCCTCGTGCGCAGCCTCGACCGCCCGGACCACGATGTCCGACGAGCCGAGACCCGCGTTGCCGAGCGTTGCGTTGAACTTGGCGACGAGCGCGGCGTCGGACCGCCGGTTGGTGCCGAGCGTGGCGCGGGTGCCGGCCTGCCGCGACGCCCGCAGGTAGGTGTCGACGTCGCCCCCGCGGAAGCCGTAGATCGCCTGCTTGGGGTCGCCGATCAGGATCAGCGCCCGTGGGATCGGCTCGCGGGTCGGCTCGCCCGTCGGCCGGTCAGGAGCCGGTCGGTGGAATGCGCGCTCCAGGATCTGCCACTGCACCGGGTCGGTGTCCTGGAACTCGTCGACCAGCACGATCCGCCACCGGCCCCGCATCCGCGCCCGGGCGGGGGCGTCGTCCTCCGCGAGAGCGGATGCGAGGCGCTCCAGCAGGTCGTCGTAGGACTGGACTCCGAGCCGGAGCTTGCGCCGCTCGACCTCTTCGCGGACCCGCCGGGCGAAGTCAGCGCGCGCAGCGGCGACCGGGTGGGACGCGTCGGCCGGGGCGAGCTCGACGTTCTGGTGGGCCACCGCCTCGCGGCCGATCACGACCGCCGTCGCGCGGTCGATGAGTGGCGCGCTGGTGCTGCGACCGTGGTCGGCGAGGTAGAGGTCGTCGACGACCTCGAGCACCAGCTCGTCCAGGGATTCGACGAGGGTGGCCGAGATGTCGCTCTCGCCGGCAACCCCGAGGGAGCGGAGGACGACGTGGCAGAACTGGTGGGTGGTGGCAATCGTGGCGCTGTCGAATGCCGCGAGGGCGTCGCGGAGCCGCTCGAGCCGGCGAGCCAGCTCGGCCGGGTCGGCGTCGAGGAGGTGGACCAGCAGCTCGTTGTCGGCGGCCGCGTCACCGCTCGCGAGCTGTCGCGCGACGGCCCGCTCAGCGCTGGTGAGCTGGTCGCGCACCCGGGTCCGCAGCTCTTGGGTCGCAGACCGGCTGAAAGTGATGACGAGCATCTCGTCGAGGGTCGCCTGCCCCTCGGCCACGTAGCGCGTCACCAGGGCACCGACGGTGAAGGTCTTGCCGGTGCCGGCGCTGGCCTCCAGCAGGGTGGTGCCCGTCGGCAGCGGACCCACGAGGTCGAAGGTCGGCAGCTCGTCGGCGTCGATCGTCTCGCTCACCAGCTCCCTACCTCGCTCTCGAGCAGTGGACCCCACACCCGCATCGCGACCGCGCCGAACCGGGTCGGCTCGATGTCGTCACCCGGCTCGCCGACGCCCGGCATCGGCGCTTTGTCGCCCCACACCACAACGTGCTCGGCGTCCGTGCGCTCACCGTCGAACCTGCCGTCGTAGCGCCAGCACTGGAAGTCGGCGCGGTCCACCGCGACGCTCGCGTCGGTGTGCGTCCGACGGGCGCGGGCGTACTTGAGGGAGGTCTTGAGCGGCAGCGGAAGCGGAGCGAGCAGGCCCTCGTCGCGGATCGCGACCAGGTCGAGGAGCCAGTCACGCGCGCGGTGGTCGAGCGGCCCCAGCCGGGACACCTCGAACTCTTCGCGGGAGCGTTCGGGACGACCGATGGTCAGGCCACGCCACGCCCGGTCCACGTCGCTGGCGGTGAGGGCCAGCAGCTTGACCCAGGAGTGCAGCCGATGCTTGGGGCCGAGCTTCGAGTAGCTGACCCGCACCAGCAGGTCGCCGTACAGCTCGGGCACGGTGCCGCGGAGCCGGCGTCCGTCGCCGAGGTCGACGTCGACGTCGATCGCACGCGGCTCGGGGCCGGTATGGGCAAGAGCTTCGCGGGCCACCGGGACCACCCGCCCGACCACCCGCTGGACGATCCGGTCGCCCAGCTCTCCCGGGGGTACGACGCCGCGCCGACGCTCGCGCTCGACGGCGGTGCCGGGGTGGAGACCGCGCATCAGGTCGCCGAGGATGCGATCACCGACAGCCCACTCCTCCAGCCCGTCGAGGGTGATCGGGATCCGGTCGTCGACCGGGTCGTCCTCCCGCGGCAGCGCGATCCCCAGCCGCTGCCGGAGGAAGCCCCGGACCGGGCCACCGAAGAAGTCGACGAGGTCGTCGAGCGCGACATCGCCGGGGGGCGGCGGCGGCAGCGCGCCGGAGAGGAACGGCGGCGGCTCGGCGCGCTCCCGCTCGACGGCGCGGGCGCCGGCCAGCGCGAACCGGTCGAACGCGAACGACCGGTCGGGGACCAGCGCTCCCGGGACCAGGTTGCGCCGGTCGAACGGCTGGAGAGGGTGCAGCACCGTGACCCGGGTGCGGACCGGACCGGCCGGCGAGGTCGCGGTCAGGTCGAGGGCATCGAGAAGCTCCCCGACGGGCACCGCCGGTGCCCGGACCTGACCGGTGAACTCGTTGGCGCCGGTGTAGGTGATGACGAGCGTGTCGGTCGCGGCAAGCACCGCATCGAGCAACAACTGGCGGTCCTCGCTGCGAGGGTCGCGTTCGCCGGTCAGCGGTCGCCGGGCCAGCACGTCGTCGCCGTCGGTGACGCCCACCCGCGGAAAGACGCCGTCGTCGAGGCCGAGCAGGCACACGACCCGGTGGGGCACCGAGCGCATCGGCACCAGCGTCGACACGGTGAGGACGCCGGTGCGGAAGTTGGCGCGCGTCGGGCGACCGGCGAGCCGGTCGGAGAACATCGCTCGTACGTCGGGGAGCCGGAGATCGACGTCGCCGCCACTCCCCGAGCGCAGCCCGTCGAGCTCGCGCTGCACCTGCCCGCGCTGCCAGGAGTCGGCCGCCCGGACCGACGTCAGAGCGCCGACGCCGTCCTCGATCGCGCGTAGCCAGTCGTCGAGCGCGTGGGTCCCGACCAGCCGGTCGGTGACCGCCTCGAGCCTGCCCACGAACTCCGCGAGCCGGCCCATCAGGTCGACGTCGCCGCTGCCCACGTCGTCGAGCGGCAGCGTGCCGCCGAGCAGGATGTCGCTGTCGTCGGACAGCGCGACCCCGGTGAGCAGTCGGTCGAGGCCGGCCCGCCAGGTGTTGTCGCCGTAGGTCTCCAGTCCGAAGTCGGCGCGGTGCGCCGCGTCGAACCCCCACCTCACCCCGGCCTGCTGGACCCAGGTCGCGAGCAGGTCGAGGTCGTCGTCGCGAAAACCGAAGCGCCGACGGACCGGCTCGGCGTGCGCGAGGTCGAGGACGGCGCCGGCACCCGCTCTGCCTCCGGCGAGGTCGAGCAGCCGGGCGACGACGGCCAGCAGCGGGTTGGTCTGGTCGAGGGCCCGGTCGGCGAGGCTCACCCGCAGCCGATGGGCGGGGTGGCCCTCGGGACCGACCACGTCGGCGAGGCCGAACGCCGCCGACAGCAGCGGCGCGTAGCTCTCGATGTCGGGACACATGACCAACACGTCACGAGGCTCCAGCGTCGGGTCGTCGGCGAGCAGGCCGAGGAGCACCTCGCGCAGCACCTCGACCTGTCGGGCCGGTCCGTGGCAGGCATGCAGCTGGACCGACCGGTCGGCCGGACCGAGGGTGCGGGAGTCCGCCCGCCCAGGGGCGTTGGCACGGAGGTCGGCCTGGAGCCAGCCCAGCAAGGTGTCGGGCGGGTCCGGCTCCGCGGGGACCGGCTCGCCGACGTGAGCCACCGCGGCCAGCGTTCGCTGAAGCTCGCGGGTGTCGCGTCCCAGCGTCGCGAGCAACGGATGGCCGACCTGGAGGTGGGAGCGGTCCTCCGACCGCGGCACCATCTGCTGGAGGTCGGTCAGCCGCGTCCACAGCGCGGCCGACGGGTGCGGCAACCAGAGGTGGACGTCCCGGTCGACAGCGAGCGCCTCGAGGAGCGCCAGGTCGCCGGCGGCGAGCCGGGTGTGACCGAAAAGGCTGATCCGCGGCGGCAGGTCGACCGTCGTGGGATCGGCGCGCAGCCGCTGGATCGCCTCGCCCTGGCGTCGCACCGGATCGGGTCCGCCGACCGCGGCGGCCAGCCGGCGCCAGAGCTCCGGCTGCCAGGTCAGGTCGTCCGGGATCGGCCGGCCCGCGCCGTCCGTGTCGCGTCCCGCGGTCCAGTCGGTGATGAGCGCGGGCCGCTGCTCGGCGTACGACGCGAACAAGCCCGCCAACCGGCGTGCGGTGGCGAACCTCCGACCGCGGCGCACCTCTCCGGCATCGCCGGCGAGACCGTGACCGAGATGCCGGGAGAGGCTCCTTGCCCACGGTTCGCCGACGGCGGCGTCGATGACGTGCAGCAGCGGCCACGCCAGCGCGTCGGCCGCCCAGGGATCGTCGTCCGGCCGGCCCGACCCGACCGCGAACAGCGACCGCGGGCTGCGGAAGTCGACCCCTGCGCACACCCCGTCGCCCCGCCCCGCCCCGGCACCGAGCCGGTGGGACAGCCGCTGGGAGAGCCAGCGCTCGACGCCCTTCGCCGGCACCACGACCACCTCGGTCGCGAACGGGTCGGCCAGCGGCGACGCCAGCAGCCGACCGAGCCGGTCGGCGAGCTGGTCGGTGCGCGCGGCACGGTGGAGGTAGAGGGTCATGGCTGACCGACCTTAGTAGTCGGGTACGACGATTCGGCGCGACCTCAGTGCCCGCTCTCGTCCGAGCGCCGGTGCTCCTTCACGTCTTCGTCAGCATCGTCGATCTCCCGCTGGAGCGCGACGACGGCGCCGGGCTTCCCGCGGAACCGGCGGAAGGAGTAGCCGATCAGGGCGACCGCGAGGATGCCGGACACGATCTGGGTGACGCCGGTCCACACCCCGCCGGGCATCCACCAGGCGTCGTCGAGCGGCCACCAGGACGGGACGTCGGGGTCCATGATCCACAGCACGCCGCAGCCGACCAACCCGAGCGAGAAGACCGACGACGCGATGATCCGCGGCCAGGTGTTCACACTCTCAGCGGCAGCCTTCAACGCGCGGAGCCGGACCGGCTCGACCCACCGCTCGGCCCACTCGTACTGCTGCGACAGCACCGCGAGCCCCGCGAACATCAGCAGCAGTCCCGGCCCCGGAAGCACCAGCGCCGCGATCCCCCCGACCAGCAGCGCCCAGCCGGCGAGCTCGAGCAGGACTCGCTTGGCGGCGTCGGTCATTGAGCCATCCTGTCCTATCGGTCCGGTCGATCAACCCCCGGAACGGGCCAGGTAGGCCAGCACCTCGTCGTCGGCACGGTCGTGTGCTGCCGCGATCCGTGCCCACTTGATCGCCATCGCATGGAAGCGCAGCGGGTTGTAGACGTCCTCCTCCCGCGAGAAGAGTCCGTCGCCGGCGTACGTCATGATCGTGATGTTCGGCTCCTCGAGCATCGTGCCGTCGCCCGGGTCGGGCATCGGGTTGCGCACCTCGCAGACCAGGCGCGCGGCGTCGGCGTCGACGACCTGCCAGCTCAGCGGAAAGCCGGTCATGACCCGCCCCGGGTACGACGTCATGGTGCGCACGGACCAGTCCCGGATCTCCTCCCGGCCGCGGAAGGTGCCCATCGCGTGCTCGACGTACTCAGCATCAGGCGTGAACAGGTCGGCATAGCCGTCCCAGTTGCCGCTGCCGACGAAGCCGCCGACCTGCTCGTGGAACGCGGCGTAGGCGTCGGTGATCTCGGTGACGGTGAAGCGCTTCACGCGAAGATCCAACCACTAGGCTCGCAGCCATGCCGCGCCCCACGCCCGCCGGACAGCGGAGCCCGTTCGGCGCCCGCATCCTCGGGCCGCGCGAGCAGGACGGGCGGCACCTTCGGATCCGGATCCAGCTGCTGCTCACCGCGGTCCTGATCAGCACCAACGTGCTCGGCGCGGGCGTCGTCTTCGTCGTCAACAGCTTCGCCGTCCCGGCCGAGGCACCGGATCGGCGGATGTTCGTCGCGTTGGCGATCGCGGTACCGACCTACGTCGTCGCCGCCGCAGTGGTCGGCGTCATCTGGGGTACGGCGACCAGCCTTCGCGCGCTGCGCTGGGCGACCCAGGGCGGGAACGTCGTACCCACCGAGAAGGAACGGCGCCAGGCCCTCAACGTGCCGCTCCAGCTGACGACAATGCAGCTGACGCTGTGGCTCGCCGGGAGCTGCGTGTTCACGGCCCTCGCCATCGCGCTCCAGCCGGAACGGGCGGTATCGACCGGGCTCACCGTCGCCATCGGCGCGCTCGTGGTCGCCGGCATCTCCTACCTGCTGACCGAGTTCACCCTCCGTCCGGTGGCGGCGCGGGCGCTCGCCGACACCGAGGTCAACGAGAAGGCCAGGTTCGTCGGCGTCGGTCCGCGGATGGTGATCTTCTGGGCGATCGGCACCGGCGTCCCGGTGGTCGGTCTGATGATCGCCGCCGTCCTCGCCCTCGTCGACGATGGCGAGACGACGCTCAGGCAGCTCGCGATCGTCACCCTCGTCGTCTGCGCGGCAGTGCTGTTGTTCGGCTTCATGCTGACCCACCTCAACGCCCGGTCGGTGGTGGCGCCCATCAGGTCGGTCCGCGAGGCGCTGCGCTCGGTGGAGGAGGGCGACTTCGACACCGACGTCGTCGTCTACGACGGCACCGAGCTGGGCGCCCTCCAGAGCGGCTTCAACCAGATGGTCGATGGTCTGCGGGAGCGGGAGAAGCTGCGGGACCTGTTCGGCCGGCACGTCGGCCACGACGTCGCGGCCGCAGCCGCCGCGGTGGCGACCGGGGAGGTCGAGCTCGGGGGCGAGACCCGCGTCGCTTCCGTGCTCTTCGTCGACCTGGTCGGGTCGACGGCGTACGCCTCCGACCACGAGGCGGCGGACGTGGTCGGCGTGCTCAACCGGTTCTTCGGCGTCGTCGTCGACGAGGTCGACCGGCGCGGCGGGCTGGTCAACAAGTTCATCGGCGACGCAGTGCTCGCGATCTTCGGCGCGCCCGCCCACGACGAGGACCATGCGGCTGCGGCGCTGGCGGCCGCCCGCGCGATCGCGATCCGGCTCGAGGATGAGCTCCCGGAGGTGGGCGCCGGCGTCGGGGTGGCGACGGGGAGCGTCGTCGCCGGCAACGTCGGCCACGAGTCGCGCTACGAGTACACGGTGATCGGTGACGCGGTGAACTCCGCCTCCCGGCTGACCGAGCTCGCCAAGGACGTCCCCGGAGGGGTACTGGCGATGTGGGACACCGTGGTCGCCGCCATTGAGCGCGGTGACGCCGACGCCGCTACTCAATGGGAGAAGGGCGGTTCCCGCCTGCTCCGCGGGCGCACGGACAAGACCCCGCTCGCAATCCCGGTCTGGGACTGAAAACCCCGGCCGCCCGCCGAATCCCCCGTTTTGGTTGCGCGAATCCCCCGTTTTAGCTTGCGCGAATCCGCCGTACTGGCGCGCCGATTCGGTAGCGATGGCGCACCCCGGTGACCAAAGTGGCCGACTCGGCGCACCAACGTGGCCGATTCGGCGCACCAAAGTGTCAGATTCGCGCAACCAAAACGGGGGATTCGGCGGAAGTCAGACTGAGGTGGTGGCGCTTTGGGGGTCCACCAGGATCTTGGCGTGCTGCTCGGGATCCCCGAGCGCCTCGAACGCGCCGGCAACTCCTTCGAGCCCGACCGTGCCGGTCACCAGCGGCGCGACGTCGACCTTGCCGGTGGCGATCCACTGCAGGGTTTGGTGGAACTCGCTCGGGTCATAGGCGAACGCGAACCTGAGGTCGAGCTCCTTGTTGATCGCCATCGACGGGCGGAACGTGTCGTCCCCCATGCAGACACCCACGACCACCACCCGGGAGAGCAGAGGCGTGGACGACACGATGTGCTCGATCATCCCGGGTACGCCGACGCACTCGAACACCACCGGACCGCTCGGAGTCGCGCCGGCCTTGTCGGCGGCGCGCATGACGTGCTGCCACGGCAGCAGGGGTACGGCGCGCAGCTTGTCCATCGCGTCGAGTCCCAGCTCGGCCAGGGCGATCGGGTTGGTCAGGTAGCGCCGCGACTCCTCGAACGAGCTCCACGGCGACTCCCCGGAGGGGTCGATCACCACGTCCGCACCGCACTGCTGGGCGAGTGCGCGGCGGCCCGACGAGAAGTCGCTGGCGATGACGTGCCGGACACCGGTCGCCTTGAGCATCAAGATGACGGCGAGCCCGATCGGCCCGCACCCGATCACGACCGCGGTGTCCTTGGCGCCCACCCGACCCCTTCGGACGGCGTGCAGGGCCACGGCCATCGGCTCGGTCAGTGCGGCGCGCTCGGCCTCGAGCCCGTTGGGCACCCGCATCGTCATCGAGGCGGTGACCAGCACCTGCTCGGCGTACCCACCGGGTGCCTGTTGGCTCAGCCCGGTCAGGTGCACCGAGTCGCCGGCCCGAAGGATCGGCAGGGCCACCACGGGTGTGCCGACCGGCCACGTCTTCTTGGTGCGCGGGCCGTAGCCGGCCACGGTACCGACGAACTCGTGGCCCATCACGACCCGCTGGTCGGAGCGCATGAAGTCGTCGTACCCCAGCGCCGCCACGTCGTTGGCGGTCTCGTCGCAGTGCAGACGCGCGTGCAGGTCGGAGCCGCAGATCCCGCATCGTTGGACGTCGAGCAGCAGCTGCCCCTTCGTCGGAGTGAGGTCGGGGACCTCCTCGACCTCGAGCTGTCCTTCGTGGCAGGTGACCGCGCGCATGAACCGGAGCGTACGGCGTCTGCGTGGTCGGGTCAGGCCGCGTCGAGCATCCGGGCAACCGCAGTCCGTGCCACCGGGTGGTAGCCGGCCTCCGCCGAGGCGAAGATCTCACGCGCCCGGGCGAGACCGCGATCGGTCGCCGCCAGCTTGGCGTAGACGCGGCGCAGGTAGAGCGACCGGCCGTGCCGGCCGAGGAACGCAGCCACCGCGGCGTCGACCTCGCTCGCACTCCAGACGTACCCCGTGCCGATCACCAGCTCCAGCCACGCCGTGGCGACCTCGATGTTGCGTTGCTCGCTGAAGCCGAAGGTCCGGTCGAGGTCGGCCAGGAGCGGGTGCGGCACGTCGGCCGGGAGCGCCCGGAGCAGGTGCACCCACTGCTGCGGCACCCAGCCGGCGGTGTCCAGGTCCTCGGCCGCCCGGCCGGCCACGAGGGCCGCGGCCTCCCGGTCCACCCGGTCGAACGCGTCGGACCCGAAGGCTGGCGCATTGGCCGGGATCCCCGGGCCGTAGACCCAAGCGTCGACCTGGAGCTCGGACTCCGAGACCCCCGCCGGCTCCAGCAGCTCCGCGCGGAGGTGGGCGAGGAAGGCCGCGGTGTCCATCGAGTGGAACGCGAACCGGCCGAAGTAGTCGGCGAGGAACCTGTCGAGCCGTTCGCGGCCGACGGCCTGCTCGATCGTGCGCAGGAACAACGAGCCCTTCTCGTAGGGCACCAGGTCCGGCCCGTCGTCGGGCTCGCGGTGCGCCAGGTCGAGGGAGAGCCAGGTGTCGCGCTCCGGGAGGGTCGCGATCTCGGCTTCCAGCTCCTGTCGGCCGAGCCGGAGCAGCATCGTCGTGTAGTCGCCGCCGTACAGCTCCTCGTCGATCCGGGTCTCGAAGTAGACGGTGAAGCCTTCGTTGAGCCAGATGTCGTTCCACGTCGCGTTCGTCACCAGGTTGCCGGACCAGGAATGGGCGAGCTCGTGGGCGACCACGGTCACCAGGGACCGGTCGCCGGCCAGCAGGGTCGGGGTCACGAACGTGAGACGGGGGTTCTCCATGCCGCCGTACGGGAAGCTCGGCGGGAGGACCAGGAGGTCGTAGCGGCCCCACCGATAGGGGCCGTACAGACCCTCGGCTGCCGCCATCATCGGCTCGGTGTCGGCGAACTCCCACGCCGCGGCCTCGACGACCGCCGGCTCGGCGTAGACACCCGCGCGGTCGCCGAGCGGGCGGAACTCCAGGTCGCCGACGGCGAGCGCGATCAGGTACGACGGCACCGGCTGCGGCATGGCGAAGCGGTAGGTCCCGTCGGCCGACCGCTCGGTGGGGTTCTCCGCGCTCATCACGGCGAGCAGCTCCGGCGGTACCCGCACCGTCGCCTGGTAGGTGTGCCGGACCCCGGGGCTGTCCTGGCAGGGCATCCACGACCGCGCCAGGATCGGCTGGGCCTGGGTGAAGAGGAACCGCTCCCCGGTCGTCTGCGCCGGGTCGAGCCACTGGAGCGCACGCGCGTCGCTTCCGGTTGCGAAGTCGACCGCCACCGTGTCCGCGTCTCCGGCCACGATCGTCAGCGGGCGGCCGAGGATCGGGTGGTGCTCGCCCAGCTGGTGCTCCAGCGCGTGGCCGTCACCGGCGACGACGGAACCGATGTCGAGGTCCCAGGTGTCGAGCACGACCGTGTCCGAGCCCGGCGTCGTCCGGTCGAGGGTGTACGTCGCCCGCCCGGCGACCCGTCGTGCGTCGAAGTCGACCACGATGTCGAGGTCGAGGTGCCGGACCGCGATCTCGTTGGGGCGCGCGTGCGAGTGCGGGTCGTCGGGGTACGCCATGGGGGCGACTCTAACCACCACGACCCGGCTCCAATATGCACCGAGACGCGCCGAGTCGGCTCTCGAGCACGACAGCCGACTCAGCGCGAGTTCGATGTCGGCAGCAGCCGACTCGGGGGGTTGCGAGTCGGGGGTGACGAGTCGGGGGTTACGCCTGGTCGAGAGCCTCGGCGACCCGGCGGTGGGCCTCCCAGATCTCCTCGGGCAGACCCTCGAACTGGCTGAGGTGCTCCTCGCGGAACTTCATCTCCTGCTGCCACCGCTCGGTGTCGATGGTGAGGATCGTGTCGAGGTCGGCGAGCGCCTGCTCGTCGAGGCCGTCGAGGTTGAGCTCCTCGCGGGTCGGGATCACGCCGACCGGGGTCTGCTGACCCTCGACCTCGCCGAACTTGTACTGCATCAGCCACAGCAGCGGGCGGAGGTTCTCGCGGTAGCCCGGCCACAGGAAGTGGCCGTCCTCGCCGCGCTGGAACCAGTTGACGTGGGCGAAGATCGGCTTGTCCGCGGCGGCACCGATGACCTTGAGCCAGTGCGCCGCGTAGTCGGCCTCGGGGTAGGACATGAACGGACGCATCGACATCGGGTCGTAGCGGAGCACGCCTTCGAGCCCGTCAGCCGCCGCGGTCGCCTCGGCACCCAGCGTGAGGCCGTCGTAGACACCCTCGGCGATGTCGTCGATCGCGCGGATCAGCGGCTCCCGGTCGCGGGTGCGGCCGCCGAAGATGATGCCGTGGATCTCGACCCCGGCCGGGTCCTCGAAGCCGGCGGCCACGTTGGGGACGTTGGCCAGCGTCGTGGTGAACCGGCTGTTCGGGTGCGCCCACGGAGCGTCGGCGTTCTCGGGGGCACGGTCGGCGATCGGGTCGCCCTTCCAGTCGCGCCAGCCCTCGAGGTCGGTCGGCTTGTCGCCGCGTCCCTCCCACCAGACCTGCTCGGTCAGCTCGTTGTAGGCGACGTTGGTGAAGATCGCGCCGGTGCCGGGAACGATCGAGTCGATCGCGGTCGGGTTGGTCTTCTCGTTGGTGTCCTTCGCGACCCCGAAGACGCCGTTCTCCGGGTTCATCCCGTAGAGCTTGCCGTCGTCGCCGACCCAGAGCCACGCGATGTCGTCTCCGTAGAACTCGACGTAGTAGCGGTCGCCCAGGGCATCGGGGGCCAGCGTCATCGCGAGGTTGGTCTTGCCCGAGGCGCTCGGGAAGCCACCGCAGATGTTGTACTTCTTGCCGGTCTCCTTGTCGGTGATCCCGAGCAGCATGAACTGCTCCACCAGGAAGCCGTTCTTCCAGCCGTCGTAGGAGCCCTGGCGCAGACCGTGGGCGATCTTGCCGAGCAGCGCGTTGCCGCCGTACGACGAACCGAAGTGCAGGATCGTGCGCTCGTCGGCGACGGTCACGAAGTAGCGCGTGTCGTCGGGCGTGCCCTGGCCGAGGTTCTCGAGGTCGCCGGTGACGTGGACGGCCTTCACGAACGCGTCGCCGAGGTGGTTGATGAACTCCACGCCGACGCGGGACATGCGGATCATCTGGAGGACGACGTTGCGGTTGTCGGTGAGCTCGACGCCTGCGGCGAAGTTCTCCAACGGCGATCCCGGCGGCGCCATCAGGTAGGGGATGACGTACATGGTCTTGCCGGCCGAGGCACCGGTCATCAGGTCGACGAGAAGCGGCTTCATCTCCGAGGCCGGCCGCCAGTTGTTGTAGGTGCCCTTGTCGGCCTCGTCGCTGGTGGCGACGATGGTGCGCTCCTCGGCGCGAGCGGTGTCCTTGAAGTAGGACCGCGAGTAGTAGAGGCCCTCGCCGGCCGGCAGCAGCTCCCCCGCGTCAAGCGACTCCTGCACCAGCCGTGCGTCGTCGGACGCGGAGACGACCTCGACCCGCTCGGCGCCGGTGATCCCGGCCCAGTGAGCGACGTACTCCCGAACATAGGTGTTGGTGAGTCCCGCCTCGTCGAGCACCCGCTCCACATCGACCATCTGTCTAGCCTTTCGCGTCCGATTGGGTGGGGGCACGCTACCTCACGCTCAGCAGCCCGATTCCCCGTGTGGCTATTCGCCTGAACCGTGGACACCGTCGTCCGCGACGGGCATCACCATGACACCCGGGAACGGTCGATCGCACATCGGGGTGGGCCGGTGGGGGGTGATTCCACAGCGATCCACGAATTGGATCGTTCGAAGTGCCAGGTACGCCGAAACGACCAGTCAGTCGCCGATGTAGGACATCACGTGCTTGATCCGGGTGTAGTCCTCGAGGCCGTACATCGAGAGGTCCTTGCCGTAGCCGGAGTGCTTGAAGCCGCCGTGCGGCATCTCGGAGACGAAGGGGATGTGGGTGTTGATCCACACCACGCCGAAGTCGAGCTTGCGGCTCATCCGCATCGCGCGACCGTGGTCCTTGGTCCACACGCTCGAGGCGAGGCCGTACTCCACGCCGTTCGCCCAGGCCAGCGCCTCGGCCTCGTCGGTGAACCGCTGCACGGTCATCACCGGGCCGAAGATCTCGGTCTGGATCTGCTCGTCGCCCTGCTGGAGCCCGGAGAGCACGGTCGGCTCGTAGAAGTAGCCCCGGTCGCCGTGCCGGGCACCCCCGGTCTCGATGTTCGCGTGGTCGGGCAACCGGTCGACCATGCCGGACACCCGGTCGTACTGCTGCTGGTTGTTGAGCGGTCCGTAGTAGGT
Organism: uncultured Actinomycetota bacterium; assembly: GCA_963756795.1. Lineage (GTDB taxonomy): Bacteria > Actinomycetota > Actinomycetes > Propionibacteriales > Nocardioidaceae > Nocardioides. Next base: position 872,228 of record CAVWPK010000012.1, read on the forward strand.
GTCCTCGCTGTCCGGGGCGCCGGTCGGCTGCCCTTCGCCGCCTCGGCGAGGGCGGCCACGAACTCGTCGTGGACGCCCGGGCCGGCCAGCACCCGGGTGGCAGCGGTGCAGTCCTGGCCCGCGTTGAAGTAGCCCGGCGCCGGCAATGCCCTCGGCGGCCGCCGCGATGTCGGCGTCGTCGAAGACGATGACGGGTGCCTTGCCGCCCAGCTCGAGGTGGACCCGCTTGAGGTCGGCGGAGGCGGCCTCGGCGACCTCCATGCCCGCGCGCACCGACCCGGTGATCGCGACCATCTGCGGGGTCTTGTGCGACACCAGGGCACGGCCGGTGTCGCGATCGCCGCACACGACGTTGAGCACGCCGGGCGGCAGGAACTCCTGGCAGATCTCGGCCAGCAGGGTGGAGCTGGCGGGCGTGGTGTCGCTCGGCTTGAGAACGATCGTGTTGCCGCCCGCGAGAGCCGGCGCGATCTTCCAGATCATCATCATCAACGGGTAGTTCCACGGGGTCACCTGACCGACCACGCCCACGGCTCGCGGCGTATCCAGACGTGTGGTCGTCCATGTACTCCCCCGCGGAGCTGCCCTGCATGACCCGCGCGGCGCCGGCGAAGAACCGGAAGTGGTCGGAGGCGTAGCGGCATCTCCTCGCGACAACGTCAGGTGCAGCGGCTTGCCCGTGTCCTTGCACTCGACCTCGTTGATCTCGTCCTTCCGGGCGTCGATGGCCTCCGCGATCTTGAGCATGGCGGTCGCGCGGTCCTGCGGCGTGGTGTCGCCCCACGCCTCGAACGCGGCGGCCGCCGCGGCGTACGCCCGGTCGACGTCCTCCGCGCCGGACATCGGCGCCTGGGCGTAGACCGCGCCGGTGGTGGGATCGATGACGTCGTACGTCGCTCCGCTCGCGGCGTCCACGAGCTCGCCGTCGATGACATTCTTGAAGGTGAGGTCAGCCATGGACCGACTCTAGCCCGGTCCGACGACGAAATCAGCGGGTCGATTTGCCCCGCTTCCTGCCGATTCCGTCGCCCGGCGATCTTCTGTCGACTGATTCACTTGCGACGTGCAACCCGATCGATCACCATAGGTGGATGGACAACACCGCTCTGCAACGCGCCGCGAAGGACCACCTCTGGCTGCACTTCTCGCAGCACGGGCGGTACGACGGAGACGGCCCGGAGCACGACGTACCGATCATGGTGCGCGGCGAGGGCGCCTATCTCTACGACAGCGCGGGGAAGCGTTACCTCGACGGCCTGGCCGGCCTGTTCGTGTCCCAGCTCGGGCACGGTCGGCGCGAGCTCGCGCAGGCCGCGGCGGACCAGGCCGGGACGCTCGCGTTCATGCCGCTCTGGTCCTACGCGCACCCGCCGGCGATCGAGCTCGCCGACAAGATCGCGTCCTACGCCCCCGGTGACCTCAACCGGGTGTTCTTCACCTCCGGCGGCGGTGAGGCGGTGGAGTCGGCGTGGAAGCTGGCGAAGGACTACTTCAAGCGGGTCGGCAAGCCGCTCAAGCACAAGGTGATCAGCCGCAACATCGCCTACCACGGCACCACCCACGGCGCGCTGTCCATCACCGGGCTGCCCGGGCTCAAGCAGCAGTTCGAGCCGCTGGTCCCCTCAACCTTCCGGGTGCCGAACACCAACATCTACCGGGCACCGGCCGGTACCGCAGGCCCGGACGGCACCGACGCCGTCGCGTTCGGCCGGTGGGCCGCGGACCAGATCGAGGTCGCGATCCTCGACGAGGGCCCCGACACCATCGCCGCGGTCTTCCTCGAGCCGGTCCAGAACGCCGGCGGTTGCTTCCCGCCGCCCCCGGGCTACTTCGACCGCGTGCGCGAGATCTGCGACGAGTACGACGTACTGCTGGTCTCCGACGAGGTGATCTGCGCCTACGGGCGGCTGGGGGAGATGTTCGGCGCGTCGGCCATCGGCTACCAACCGGACATCATCACCAGCGCCAAGGGACTGACCTCCGGCTACGCGCCGCTCGGCGCGATGATCGCGTCCGATCGGCTCTTCGAGCCGTTCGCGTCGGGCTCGGCGATGTTCGCCCACGGCTACACGTTCGGTGGTCACCCGGTGTCGACCGCTGTCGGTCTTCGCAACATGGAGATCTTCGAGGAGGAGCAGATCCTGCAGGGGGTCCAGGACCGGGCGCCGGCGCTGCGGGCGACCCTCGAGCGGCTGCTCGACCTGCCGATCGTCGGTGACGTCCGCGGCAAGGGCTTCTTCTACGGCATCGAGCTCGTGAAGGACAAGGCGACCAAGGAGTCCTTCACCGCCGAGGAGTCCGAGCGGATCCTCTACGGCTTCGTCTCCAAGCGGCTCTTCGAGGAGGGCCTCTACTGCCGCGCCGACGACCGCGGCGACCCCGTCATCCAGCTCTCCCCGCCATTGGTGTGCACCCAGGAGCACTTCGACGAGATGGAGCAGATCCTGCGGTCGGTCCTCGACAAGGCATTCACCCTGATCTGAGCCCGCGAGGTGTCGCACCTGGTTGCGCGAGGTGTCACACCTGGTCGCGCGAGGTGTCGCACCTGGTTGCGCGAGGTGTCACACCTGGTCGTACGACGGACGGATGTGACGCTCGCTCTCAGCTCCGCCGACGCCGCGGGCGCTGCTGCGGTGAACGTGCGTAGACCCGCTTCGGGCCGGCGAACGGCGCCCGTTCCGCGAACGCCGCAGCCAGTTCTGCCAGCCACGCTTCGCGACCAGCCCCGCTCAAGCCGTCTCGACGGACCACGATGATGATCCAGCCGATCTTCCCCAGCGCATCGCGGCGCGCCTCGTCATGCGCCACGTCATGGTCCTCGGAATGGAACTCCTCGCCGTCGTACTCGACCGCGATCCGGAGATGCTCGTAGGCGTTCTCGATCTTCGCCTTTCCCCGGCCGGGCACGAACACCCAGACCTGCGGAGCCGGCGCGGGATAACCCTCATCCACCATGTCGATCCGGATCCACGACTCCGGTTGGGAGTCGACGCCCAGCCGCGAGAGCGGGATCAGCTCGCGGAGCTGGGTCACGCCGCGGCGCCCCGCGTAGCGCGGCAGCATCATGGTGAGTGCCGCCTCGCTGATGCCGAATTTCGACCGGAACGCGTCAATGGTCGCGATCGCACGATGTCGACCACGCAGGCAAGCGATGTCGCACGCGGTACGGATCGGCGTCGTGACCGGAACCCCCAGGATCGTCATGATCTCGTCGGGCGCCAGAGCACGCTTGCCGCCAAGCACCCCACGACGACGGGACGGATTGGCAGCGTCGACAGAGACCACTTCGAGATCGGGTACGACGTCGAGCTCGGCGTAGTCGAGCACATCGATGTCGTGGAGCGACGCTGCCGACCGATCGGACACGACGCACTGCGCGGGGAGGACGCGGGCCGCGGCACGCGCACGGGTGACGAGCGAGTCCTCCCACCCGGCGGGAACGTAGACGCCGTAGAGCAGCTGCGCGAGGGAGCCGCCGGCGAGCTGCGCCCTCAGCTGGGCCCGGGTGATCCCGAGTGCTGCGGCGTCGGATGCGGTGATCGGGCGGTCCGGCGGGAACGGTGTTGCCATGCCAGCAGCAATGCCCGCTGCGGTGCAGGGTTCAAAACCACGACCGGCTCTCCTGTGGACAAAGCAGGAGCGATGCGTCGTACCCGCCACCAAGAGCGACACCTGGCGGCACCAAGAGCGACACTTCGCGCCACCAAGAGCGACACTTCGGCGGGGTTACACCAGCGCGCGGCTCCTTCGGCGCGCTCCGAACTCGCCGACCAGGACGATCGCGAGGGAGATGAGGAGCATCAGGGTCCCGACGACGTTGACCTGCATCGGGAGGCCGACGCGCGCGGCGCCCCAGACGAACATCGGGAAGGTGACCTCGCTGCCGGAGTTGAGGTTGGTGATGATGAAGTCGTCGAAGGACAGCGAGAAGGCGAGCAGGGCAGCGCCGAGGATGCCCGGCAGCACCAGGGGGAAGGTCACCCGCCAGAACGTCTGGAAGGGGGTGGCGTAGAGGTCGGAGGCCGCCTGCTCGAGGGTGTCGTTCATGCCGGCGAGCCGCGACCGGATCGTCACCACGACGAACGACAGACAGAACATCACGTGGGCGATGAAGATCGTCCAGAAGCCGAGCTGGCCGGCGAACCCGCCCTGCACGAACAGGGTCAGCAGCGATGAGCCCATCACGATCTCCGGTGCCGCCATCGGCAGGAAGATGAGCAGGTTCGACGGCGACCGCCCGGCGAAGTCCCACCGGACCAGGGCGAACCCGGCGAGGGTGCCGATCAAGGTGGCGACCAGCGTGGACAGCAGGCCGATCTCGACGCTGAGGACCAGCGCGTCGCACATCGACGGGTCGGCGCACGGGTTCATCCAGTTGTCGAGCGTGAACCCGTCGAACTTGTAGACGTTGCGGGTGGCCGGGTCGTTGAAGCTCATCAGCACGACGAGAAAGATCGGGACGAACAGATAGACGAGTACGACGGAGCCGATGATGAGGACGGCGTGCTCCTTGAGCCAGCGCATCAGAGCAGCTCCTCGGTCCCGGCCTTGCGGACATAGACCAGCACCATCGCCAGGATCAGCAGCATCAGGATCATCGACAGCGCGGCGGCGATGTGCGGATGGTTCGCATCGGTGGCCTGGAGCTGGATGACGTTGCCGATGACCGTCGTCTCGGTGTTGCCGAGCAGCTCGGCGTTGATGAAGTCGCCGGCTGAGGGGATGAACGTGAGGAGGGTCCCGGACACGACTCCGGGCAGCGACAACGGCCAGGTCACCTTGAAGAAGGCGGTCACCGGGTTGGAGTACAGGTCCCTGGACGCCTCGAGGAGCCGGGGGTCGATCTTGTCGATGCTCGCGAAGAGAGGCAGCACCATGAACGGCAGGAAGTTGTAGGCGAGGCCCATCACCACCGCGAAGTCGGTCGCGAGCAGCTTGTCCTCCGGCCCGAGGATCTGCAGGAACTGGAGGGTGTCCACGACCCAGCCGTCGTCAGCGAGGATCAGCTGCCACGACAGCGTCCGGACCAGGAAGCTCGTGAAGAACGGGACGATCACGAGGACCAGCAGCAGGGTCTTCCAACGGCCGGCCTTGAAGGCGATCGCATAGGCCAGCACGTAGCCGAGCACCAGGCAGATCAAGGTGGCGATCGCGCCGTACGCCAGGGACCGCACCAGCGGCTCCCAGTAGAGCTCCACCGCGTCCACGTAGTTGGACACGTGGTAGGTCATCTGCCAGCCGTTCTTGTCCGAACCCCCGGGGTCGTAGAGGCTCGCGGCGACCAACGAGTAGAACGGGATCACGAAGAACAGGGCCAGCCAGACGATGGCCGGCGCCATCAGGAGGTACGCCGTCAGCCCCCTCCGACGCCCGGTCTCGGCCATCAGTCGCTCTCCTGCGCCCCGGCTTTGACGTCCTGCGCATGGTCGAGCAGGAACGCGTACTCGGGTCGCCACGACAGCTCGACGGTGTCGCCCCTGCGGAAGATCTGGTCGCGCCCGGTGTTCTGGGCGAACACCGTCAGCTCCTGGCCCCACGGCATCTTGACCAGGTACTGGGTGCTCACGCCGTTGAAGCTGACGTCGGTGATCAGCCCGCCCGGGAGCGTGTTGCCGGGAGCGTCGAGCTCCGTGCCTGCCTTGCCGATCAGCACCTTCTCCGGGCGGATGCCGATCCATCCCCGCCCACCGTCCGTGTGGGCTCGCCCGGCCGGGATCGAGACGTCGATGCCGTGCATCTCCACCGTGATCAGGTCGGCGGACGCGGACTTCACCGTGCCCTCGATCAGGTTGGACTGGCCGAGGAAGTTGGCGACGAAGGTGCTGCGCGGGTTCTCGTAGAGCTCGGCCGGCGAGCCCATCTGCTCGATCACCCCGGCGTTCATCACCGCGACCGTGTCGGCCATGGTCATGGCCTCCTCCTGGTCGTGGGTGACGTGGATGAAGGTCTGCTCGACCTCGGTCTGGATCCGCTTGATCTCGATCTGCATCGAGCGGCGCAGCTTGAGGTCCAAGGCGCCCAGCGGTTCGTCGAGCAGGAGGACCTGCGGCTCGTTGATCAGGGCCCGCGCGAGCGCCACCCTCTGTTGCTGGCCACCCGAGAGCTGAGCCGGCTTCTTGCGGGCCTGGGCCTCGAGCTCGACGAGGGCCAGCATCTCCTTGACCTTCGCGTCGACGTCACTGACCCTGCGCCGGCGCAGGCCGAACGCGACGTTCTCGAAGATGTCGAGGTGGGGGAAGAGGGCGTAGCTCTGGAAGACCGTGTTGACCGGTCGCCGGTAGGGCTTGGCGCTGGTGATGTCCTTGCCACCGAGCGTGATCGTGCCCGCCGTCGGCGCCTCGAGACCGGCGACCATCCGCAACGTCGTCGTCTTTCCGCAGCCCGACGGACCGAGCAGCGCGAAGAACGACCCGCGGGGCACATCGAGGTCCAGCGACGACACCGCATGGAAGTCGCCGTAGGACTTGGAGAGCGCCCGCAGCCGCAGGCCGTCGTACGCCCCCACTTCCGGTGCGTCGGCCTGCGCGACGTCCGCGGACTCAGCTGGAGATGACATCTGCCCACTCCCCTTCGTACTTCTGCTGTTGCTCGTCAGTGAGCGTCATGAAGTCCCAGGTGTTCGCGAGCATGTCGGAGTCCGGGAAGATCAACGGGTTCTCAGCCAGCTCGGGGTCGATCTCGACCATCGCCTCCTGCGCCCCGGCGACCGGGCAGATGTAGTTGACCCAGGCAGCGAGCTTCGCGGCAACCTCGGGCCGGTAGTAGTAGTCGATCCAGGCCTCGGCGTTGCCCTGGTGGGTGGCGTAGTTGGGGACCATCATGTTGTCGCTCCAGAGGGACATCCCCTCCTCGGGTACGACGAACTTGAGGTTCGGGTTGTCGACCTGGGCCTGGATCACGTCACCCGACCAGGCCTCGCAGGCGACCAGGACGCCCTGCGAGAGCTGCTGCAGGTAGTTGTTGCCGGCGAACTGTCGCAGGTGGCCGTCCTCCTTGACCTCGCGCAGCCGGTCGAGCGCGTCGGCCCACTCGTCGTCATCGAAGTCGACCGGGTCGGCACCCACCACCTTGAGGAAGAACCCCATGGTGTCGGCCATCTCGCTGAGCAGCGTGATCTTGCCGCGCAGGTCCGGGCGGGTGATCAGCTCTTCGAAGCTGCCGACCTCGGGCACCAGGTCGGCGTTGTAGGCGATGCCCGTCAGTCCGGACTGCCACGGCGCATGGTGGCTGAGGTCCGGGTCCCACGGCACGCCCTGCAGGGACGGGATCAGGTTCTGGTGCAGGTTGGGGACCTTGGTCTTGTCGAGCTCCTGGATCCAGCCGAGGTTGATCATCCGGCCGGCCATCCAGTCGGTGAGCACGATCATGTCGCGGTCGATGGCCTCACAGGCCCGCATCTGGTTGCGGACCTTGGCATAGAACTCCGCGTTGTCGTTGACGTCGACGTTGTAGGTGACCTTGATACCGGTCTCGTCCTGGAACCTGGCAAGGGTGCTCTTGGGGTTCTTGCGCGGGTCGATGTAGCCGGTCCAGTTGGAGATGATCAGCTCGCGCTCCGAGGACGACACGTCCTTGGCGGTGCCACCGTCGGCACAGGCCCGTACGCCGTCGATCCCGAAGATCGGCAGCTTGAGCGCGGCCACGCTGAGCCCACCGAAGGCGACCGCGCCGCCGCCTTTCAACATCCCGCGTCTCGAGAGCGTCGTACGACGTGCGGGCTGGTCGGGCGGCATGCCGGAATGTTTCCATCGCAGCGGCTCAACGGCAAGGGATCCGGTGGTAATGAAACAACATGGCAACGGATTTCGCATCTGTGGCAGTCGTTGAGCACTGAAGCCGGACGTGAAACGATCCCGACATGTCACCTCGGACACCGCGAAACAAACTCGACGACGTCTCCTTGGCGATCATCGAGCAGCTCCAGGAGGACGGCCGACGGTCCTACGCGGCCATCGGCAAGGTGGTGGGACTGTCAGAGGCCGCGGTGCGTCAGCGGGTGCAACGGCTGATCGAGTCGGGAGTGATGCAGATCGTCGCCGCGGTCAGTGATCCGCTGCAGCTGGGGTTCGCCCGGGCCGCGATGCTCGGGATCAAGGTCTCCGGGCCGACCGGGCCGGTCGCCGATGCGCTCGTGGAGCTGGACGAGGTCATCTACGTCGTGGTGACCGCGGGCAGCATCGACATCGTCGCCGAGGTCGTGGCACGGTCCGACGCCGACCTGCTCACCATCTCCGACAAGATCCGGCGGATCCCCGGCGTGCGCTCGACCGAGGCGTTCGTCTACCTCGAGACCCGCAAGGAGACCTACAACTGGGGCGTGCGCCCACCGCCGGAGCCGACGCCGGACGCGCCCCAGTAGCCGTCGAGCCACGCCGGGAACTCCCCCAGGTCGTCGAGTACGACGTGAGTGCCCGCGTCGTAGAGCTCCTCCCGGGTGCACCCGCCGGTGAGGACGGAGACGCTCACCGCGCCGGCCCCGAGCGCACCCTCGACGTCGTGGAAGTGGTCGCCGACGTAGATGCTCGCGCCCTCCCGGCGCAGCACCTCGGCCTTGCCGATGCCCCAGACCTGGCCCTCGAGGTGGTCGACGTCGAACCCGACGTGGTCGACGTGGAGCCGGGCGTTCGGCGTGAACTTGCCGGTGACGACGACCACCCGGCCGCCGTGTCGTCGTACGGCCGCGATCGCGTCGTGGGCTCCCGCCATCGCCATGACGCTCTCGATCGCGTGGTCGGGGTAGAGCGCACGGAACCGGTCGATGGCGGGCTGGATCGCGTCCTCGGCCAGGTGCGGCCCGAGGATCAGGTCGAGCGGCGGACCGAGGTTGGCGGTCAGCTCCTCCACCGGCAGCGAGACCCCCAGCTCGCCGGCCAGCGCCCGGAGCACCTCGCGGAAACCGGGCACGGTGTCGATGAGGGTCATGTCGAGGTCGAACCCCACGCAGAGCCGCGACCCAGCTGTCGACCCAGCTGTCGACCCAGCTGCCGACTCAGCTGTCATAGCCGAGCCCGAGCCGGTCGAGGAGGCGCAGCCACCGGCCGCGCCGCCCGGTCTCGTCCTGCCGGGCCAACCCCCGGCGGGTGAGCTCGATGCCCGCCCACGCCACCGGCTCCGGGGGGAACGGCACGGCCGGACGGCGCACCATCTCCAGCCGGGTGCGCTCGGTCTCGGCGCCGGCCAGCAGGTCGAGCATCACCTCGGCAGCAAAGCGGCTGGCACCGACACCGAGGCCGGTGAAGCCGAGGGCGTACGACGACCGCCCGCCGTGCGCGGTGCCGAAGCTGGCGCTGAACCGGGTCGAGGTGTCGATGACGCCGGCCCATCGGTGGGTGAACCTGATCCCGTCCAGCTGCGGGAAGGTCTCGTGGAAGTGCTCGGCCAGCAACGCGTAGGTCGCGGGCCGGTCCTCGTGACGCTGCTCGATCGAGCGCCCGTAGTGGTAGATCGCGTCGTAGCCGCCCCAGAGGATCCGGCGGTCCGGCGTGATCCGGTAGTAGTGGAACTGGTTGCCCGAGTCCCCGACACCGAGCGCGGGATCCCAGCGGAGCGCGGAGAGCTGGTCGGCGGTGAGCGGCTCGGTGGCGAGCACGTAGTCGTAGACCGGCACCGTCGTGAACCGGAGCCGACGCAGCAGCGGACGGAACACGTTGGTCGCGAGCGCGACCCGGCGGGCACGGACCACGCCGTGCGGCGTCCTGACCTCCATCACCTCGCCCCGGCGCCGGATCCGGGTGGCGCGGGTGTTCTCGACGATCCGTACGCCGTTGCGCTCCGCGGCATCGGCCAGCCCCCAGGCCAGCTGGGCCGGATCGAGCACCGCGCACTCCTCCGGTCCGGACAACCGACCGGCCAGGTAGGTCGGCGAGTCGACGACCCGACGGACGGCGTCCTGGTCGAGGAAGCCGGGCTCGGTCGGCTCCAGGTCGCCGACCTCGTGCGGTCGGGTCGCGACGGCGAGGGTGCCGCCGCGGAGGAACCCGCAGTCGATGCCGTAGTGCGCGACGGTCTGCTCGATCGCGTCGAGGTTGTCGATGCCGAGCCGCACGAGGTCGTCGTACTCCGCCGGCCACCGGGTCATCCCGTTGTGCTCGCCGTGGGTCAACGAGGCCTCGCAGAACCCGCCGTTGCGCCCGGTCGCGTGCTCTGCGATCCGGTCGCCCTCGAGCAGCAGCACCGAGCGACCCGGCTCGCGCTCGACCGCGCGGAGCGCGGTCCAGAGGCCGCAGAAGCCACCGCCGACCACGACCAGGTCGACCGTGGTGGCGCCGTCCAACGCCGGCCGGGCGGCGGGGCGCAGCGGGGTGTCGAGCCAAAGCGGGGTGTTCACCGAATCCGCAAGAGAATCCACGGTTTGATGCTAGATCAGTGGCGGGGATGCTGTGTCAGTGACCATCTGCGCGGTCGAGCGCGGTCGCTCGTTCCTTGACCACGGCCCACGGCAATCGCTGGCGCAGCGTGGCCCCGCTCGGCGCACCCTCCTGCGTCCGCGCCCACGCGGAGTAGTCGGCGTAGCTGCCGGTGCTGCCCGGCGCGCGCAGGTAGGACGCGACGATGCCGACCACGTCGTCGTCGGACCAGCGCCGGCTCGTCGAGCGGGTCTTGTTGGTCGCCACGCCCGCCTGGGCGCAGGCCTCGACCCAGGAACCGAACCGGCGGATCACCAGCGCCGGCGAGGCGGCGTCGCTGCGACGGCGTTGCCAGGTGTCGTAGCCGCCGGCGGTCAGCGGCTCGCCGAGCTCGGCGGCCGCAGCCGCGATCGCGGCGAGGATCCGGGCATCGGAGTAGTCGGGCGTGCGCACCCCACCACGCTAGATCACCAGACCACGCCGCGGTCGACGACGAGGTTGGCGCCGGTGACCGAGGCCGCTCCGTCGGACGCGAGGAAGAGGATCGCCTCGGCGACGTCGGCCGGCGGCATGAACCCGGGCATGACCCCCTGGCTCTTGGCGATCAGGTCCCAGTCGACATCGGCCGGCATCGAGTGCGCGGCGCCCGCGGCCATCGGCGTGTCGATGCCACCGGGCGACACGCAGTTGACCCGGACGCCCTGGCCGCCGAGCTCGACGGCCAGGGCACGCATGGCCAGCAGGACGGCGCCCTTGCTGGCGCAGTACATGGTGTTGTAGGGCTGGCCCATCACCGCCGAGATCGAGGCGACGGTCACGACGTTGCCCTTCGACTCGGCGAGCGCCGGCGCCAGAGCCTGGGTCAGCAGGATCGGTCCCACTGCATTGACGCCCAGGTGGCGATGGAGCAGCTCGGGCGTGATGTCCGCGAGTCGGGCCATGGAGAGGACACCGGCCACGTTGCAGAGGACGTCGAGGCCACCGAGCTCGGCCAGCGCGGCGTCGGCGGTCTGCCGGATCGACGCCGGGTCGGTGAGGTCGCCCGCGACGACGCCTTCGCCCGGGGCGAGGTCGAAGCCGAAGACCCGGCCTCCCTCCGCACGGAACATCCGGGCGACCTCGGCGCCGAGACCCCCGGCTGCTCCGCTCACGAGGATCCTCTTGTCTGCGAACCGGTCCATGTCAGGCGCCCCTCAGGGTGTCGTAGAAGGCCCGGATGTCGGGCCCGATCCAGGCGAGCTCGACGTACGACGCCCCGGCGGCAGCCGTGTCGACGTAGGCGAACTCCATCCCGCCGTCTGCCATCGAGCCCTCCTGCACGATCTCGTGCCCGGCAGCCCGGACCGCGGCCACGGCGGCGGCCAGGTCGTCGACCTCGACGCAGACGTGGTGGAGCCCGGCGCCGTGACGCTCGAGGTGCTCGGTGTAGATCGACGTGCCGGAGACCGGGCGGATCAGCTCGAGCTGAAGGTCGCCGCTGTAGGCCAGGGAGATGTCGGCGACGAAGTCCGCCGGCCGGCCGCGGTAGCTGCAGGCCTCGGGTCCGAACCGGATCTCCGGTAGCCGGGTCCACGCCCCGAGGCCGAACAGAGCGGTCAGGGCACCTTCGGTGGCGTCGAGGTCGTCGGTCACCCACGCGATCTGGGCGATCGGCCCCGGCAGGAGTGGCGACGTCATGGGGCCCACTCTTAAGTATTATCCGGACAGCGCAACAACTCCGCGGTGAGTTACCACTTCGGCTCCCGCGACAGGCTCGTCGAGGCCGTGATCGAATGGCGTACGGCCGCGATGAAGGTGGCACGCGTCCAGATGCTGGCCGATGCGGTCGGCACCGACCTCGCCCTTGCGGACCTGGTGCAGGTCCTGGCCCAGCCGATGCTCACCACGCCGTACTCCCAGGACTCGACCCACTACGCGCGGTTCGTCGAGCAGGTCCGGTCCCATCCGGCGGTCGCCGGCGCCCTCCGGGACGTCGACCGGTGGCCGGCCGTGCGCAAGGTGACGATCATGATCGCCGACCACCTCGACCACCTACCGAGGACGGCGCGTCGACACCGGATCGCCGCGATGAGCACGGCGCTGTTCGGGCTGGCCGCCGACCGGGAGCGGGCACGCGCCGAGGGCCGCCGTTACCTCGGGGTCGACGAGCTGGTGCGGATGCTGACCGGACTGCTCACCGCCTAGCTGGTGGGGTGGGCCGAGGTCACTCCTTCTCGGCGCCCTGACCGCGGATCGCCGCGGCCACCGCGCCCGGCACGTCGGGGTGGAAGACGCTGGGGATGATGAAGCTGGCGTGCAGCTCCTCGTCGGTCACCACCGCAGCGATGGCGTGCGCCGCACGGAGCAGCATGTCGGTGCTGACCTGGGAGGCCCGAGCGTCGAGGAGGCCGCGGAACACCCCGGGGAACGCGAGCACGTTGTTGATCTGGTTGGGATAGTCCGACCGGCCGGACGCGACGACGGCGGCGTACTTCGCCGCTTCCGCAGGGTCGACCTCGGGGTCCGGGTTGGCGAGCGCGAAGACGACGGCGCCTTCGGCCATCTCCTGGATCCACAACGGGTCGAGCACTCCGGGCCCGCTCACGCCGATGAACACGTCGGCGCCCTGGAGCCCCTCGCGGAGACCACCGCGGACGTTGCGCGGGTTGGTGATCGACGCCAGCTCGCGCTTGGCGGGCGCGAGAGCGGTGTCGTCGTGGGACAGCAGGCCCTCGCGGTCCCAGACGACGACGTCCTCGGCCCCGTCGGCGAGCAACAGCGCGACGATCGCCGAGCCGGCCGCGCCGCCGCCGGCCACGACGATCCGCGCCGCCGACATCGACTTGCGAACGACGCGGAGCGCGTTGTGGAGCGCGGCGAGGACGACGATCGCCGTCCCGTGCTGGTCGTCGTGGAACACCGGGATGTCCAGCGACTTCCGCAACCGGGCCTCGATCTCGAAGCAGCGCGGCGCGGCGATGTCCTCGAGGTTGATGCCGCCGAAGCCGGGGGCGATCATCTCGACGGCGCGGACGATCTCGTCGACGTCCTGGCTGGCCAGGCAGATCGGCCAGGCGTCGATGTCGGCGAACCGCTTGAACAGCGCGGCCTTGCCCTCCATCACCGGCATCGCCGCACCGGGGCCGATGTTGCCGAGGCCGAGCACGGCGGACCCGTCGGTCACCACCGCGACCGAGTTGCCCTTGATGGTCAGCTTGGCGACGTCCTCCGGGTGCGCGGCCAGGGCCAGGCTGACCCGGCCGACGCCGGGCGTGTAGGCCATCGCGAGATCGTCGCGGTTCTTGAGCGGGACCTTGCTGTTGACCTCGATCTTGCCGCCGAGGTGCAGCAGGAAGGTGCGGTCGCTGACCTTGTGCACGGTGACCCCGTCGATGTCCTCCACCGCCTGGACCAGCCGCCCGCTGTGGTCGGAGTCGATCGCGCTGCAGGTCACGTCGAGCACCAGACGGTCGTGCTTGGAGTCCGCGACATCCATCGCGGTCGTGATCCCGCCCGCCTCGGCGATGGTGGTTGCGACCCTGCCGACCACCGCGAAGTCCGGCTCGGCGTGCAGGCGCATGGTGATCGAGTACGACGACGGCGTGACGCTCATGCGTCTACCTAAGACCCCTGCGCGTCGTACTAACAAGTAGCCGCCGGTACGGCGCGGCTTGTGGTCGTTGTGTTCGCGCCGCTGGTCGCTCCCCCGGCGCTGCGACCGCTGGAGCACCGCTGTAACTCAGTGTGAGGAGCGCTCCCGCAGCGCTCGGTGCGCCCCCTCGGCGCTGTGACGAGTCACACCGCCCGGCAAGCGGACCCAACACCGAGGGAGCAGCGACCCCGCCGCTAACCGCTTCCGGACTCCTCGCGGATGCCGACCCGCTGGTGCAACCGTCTCAGTGGCCCGGGCGCCCACCAGTTCGCCTCGCCGAGCAGCCTCATCAACGCCGGCACCAGGAGCCCGCGCACGATCGTCGCGTCGATGAGGACGCCGAGCGCCATCGCGATCGCGATCTGCTTCATGAAGAACACCGGGCTGACCGCGAACGCCAGGAACACGACGGCGATCATCAACGCGGCGGCACTGATGATCCGGCCGGTACGGGCGACGCCTTGCGCGACGGCGTCCTCGTTGGAAAGGCCGCCGTCGTGGAGCTCCTTGATCCGGGCCATCACCAGGACCGCGTAGTCCGTCGCCAACGCGAAGGTCACCGCGAACAGGAACACCAGGCTGGTGACCTCGACGGCATAGGGGCCCGGATAGTCCAGGAGCTGGGTGCCGACCTGGTGCTGGAAGACGATCACCAGCAGCCCGAGCACCGCGGAGAGCGTCAGCGCGTTCATCAGCAGCGTCTTCAGCGGCAGCAGGACGGAACCGGTGAGCAGGAAGAGCAGGCCGACCGTCAGCACGATGATCAGCGCGATCACGGGCGGTGCGTTCGAGACCAGACTGCTCTTCTCGTCGATGAAGCGTGCGGTGTTGCCGGACAGGAGCAGCTCGCCGCCTCCGGGGGCAGCGAGATCACGGATCTCGCGGACCGAGTCCTGGGCCTCGCCGTCGAGCGCCGGACCCTCGAGCGCCGCCGTGGCGTAGGCGACGCCGTCGGCAGCGGCAACGAACGGGGCGACCGCCCGCACTCCCGGAACGTCCGCGATCGACGTCGCCAGGGCGGCGAGGTCGGACTCGCTGGGATCGCCGGTCACGACCAGCGACACTCCTTCGACGAGCTCCCGTCCGTGGTGGTCCTCGACGTACTCGTTGATCTCGTAGGACTGGAGCCCCGGCGGCACTGCTTGCGCGCTCGGCCCGGTGAGCGTCGTCGTCAGCAGCGGCGCCGCCAGCGCGAGCAGGAACGTGGCCGTCGCCACCGCAACGATGACGGGGCGCCGCATCACGCCACGGGCCAGCCGGAGCCACCGGTCCGAGGTCGCCGAGACCGCTGGTCCGCGTCGTATCGAGAGCGCGTCGATCCGGGGACCGAGCACCACGAGCAAGGCGGGTACGACGATGACGGCCATCACCGCCGACAGGACGCCGACCGTCGCGCCGGCGGCCCCGATCGAGTAGAGGAACCGCTGCGGCATCAGCATCAGCGCCGCCATCGCGCCGGCCACCGTCAGCCCGGAGAACATGCTGGCCCGCCCGGCCGTCCGGACCGCGCGCAGGTGAGCCTCGCGGGTCCGCCCGTGCGCATCGACCTCCTCGCGATAGCGGGAGACCAGCAGCAGCGCATAGTCGACCGCAAGGCCAAGACTGAGTGCAGTCGCGATGTTGAGTGCGAACAAGGACGTGTCGACGAACTCCGACATCACCCGCAGCGCGAGGAGGGTGCCGAGGATGGAGAGGATGCCGAGGACGAGAGGCACGGCGGCCGCCACCACGCTGCGGAACACCAGCAGCAACAACAACCCGAGCAACGGGAACGCGATCAGCTCGGCCCGGGTGAGGTCGTCGCGGGTCTGGTCGTTGACCTCGTTGAAGCCGGGGGCGAAGCCGCCGTACCCGATGTCGACGATGTCGGACTGCACTCGCTCGCGGACCGACTCGTCGGCGAGGCCGCCTTCGTCCTCGAGATCCGCGGTGCTCAGCCGTGCCGGGATGACCAGCGATCTTCCGTCCTCGGCGATCAGGCCCGGGACCGGCTGCTCCAACGGGTTGATGACGTGACCGACGTAGTCGGCGCCGCGCATCTCGTCGGCGAGCCGGGCGACCTCGGTCCGGATCTCCGGATCGGTCGCGTCGAGCGCGCCGCCATCGCGGGCACGCACGAGCACGACCAGGCCGGGCTCCGCGCCGTAGCCCAGCGCGTCGGCGAGCACCTGTCCGGCTCGTTCGCTCTCGGAGTCCGGATCGGTGAACCCGGCCGCCTTGAGGTGGTGCTCGACGTCGTGGCCGAAGAACGCGGCGGTCGCGGCGAAGAGGAGGGCGGCCGCCAGGATCTTGCGTGGGTGTCGCCAGCTCAGCCGCGCGACCAGGTCGATCATGGCCGCACGCTAGCGGCGAACGACCCTCGGCGTCGTGCCCCGGATCACGCACCCGTCGCGGGCGCGCGGAAACCTTTACCATCCGTCCGCGCCCCGGACCGGACTCGATGGCCCTAGCCTGACTGGCACCCACCGCTCCCCGGAAGGACACCCGACCAATGAAGCGCATCGGCCTACCCCTCGCCGCGACCCTCGCCGCCCTCGGCCTGACCCTCGCCGCCTGCAGCAGCGGCCCGCCCAGCCAGGACGACATCGCGGAGCAGCTGATCGACTCAGACGTCGTGACCGACGAGGACCAGGCCGACTGCATCGCCGAGGCGGCTGTCGACTCCGACCTCAGCGACGACCAGCTCAACGCCATCGCCGACGACGACGAGTCAGGCCTCGACAGCGACGAGGTCGCCGAGGTCGGTACGGTGCTCGGCGAGGCGCTGCTCGCCTGCACCACCTCCGAGTAGTCATCAACCTCCTGACCGCCGTACGCCGGACGACGAAGTCCGATCGTTGACGTGGAGTCCCGCCCCCGCAAGCTGTTGCTCGTCGTCGACGCTCCCTCGCTCCTGCACCGCAACCATCACGCGCGGGCCCATACCCGGATCCTGGATCGGGCCGGCCGGCCGGCGTGGGCGCTCAACGGCATGCTGCGGCAGATCATCGAGGCGATCGACGGTTTCGCGCCCGACGCGGTCATCTTCGGACTGGACGACCGCACCGCGTGCGTGCGGAAGGACATCTATCCCGACTACAAGGCCGGGCGCGCCGAGAAGCACCCGGAGCTCGTCGAGCAGCTCGACCGCGCCGGCGCACTGCTCGACGCCCTCGGCCTGGCCACCCTCACTCCTCCGGGACTGGAGGCCGACGACGTCAACGCCTCCGCGGCGACGTGGGCGCGGCGCAACGACTGGAACTGCATCATCGTCACCTCCGACCGCGACGCGTTCGCCCACATCAGCGACCACACCCAGGTGCTCCGGCTGATCAACGGCGGCATCAACGGCTCACCACTCCTCAACTCCAAGCGGTTGCATGCGATGTACGGCGTCTCCGCCGAGCGCTACCTCGAGTACGCCGCGCTCCGCGGAGATGCCAGCGACAACCTGCCCGGAGTCTCGGGGATCGGGGAGAAGACGGCCGCCATCCTGCTCGAGCAGATGGGGCCGATGCCGGCGATCTGGGCCGACATCGACCACAACGCCGGGGTCGCCGTCGCCGCAGGCCTCGACTCATGGGCAGCGGAGACCGGGGCGCGCCGGCTCGGCAGCACCGTCGTACGCCGCCTCAGCGCACCTGCCGCGCGCGAGCGCTACGACTTCAACGTGCGGATCATGTCGGGTCGGGACGATCTCGACCTGGGTCTCAGCCCGGACGTCCCGGGCAGCCCCGGTCTGCTCCCCCTCGACGTCGCCCGGGTGAGTCACGTCGTCGGCTACCTCAACGTGGAGGCGACCACAGCCCTCGCCATCCGGGTGCTCAGCGGAGGCCGATGAATAGCTGCCTCCCGTTCGGGTATCGAGGGGCCATGACCGCGCTCGACGCGACCACCCAGCCTGCGCTGTTCGGCGAGTTGGAGATCCACTGGGATCCCCGGGTGCTGCAGCCCAGGATGTGGACCACGGCCCAGAGCTACTGGGCGGCCGCAGTCTCCCCGCAGTGCCCCGGCGGCCCGATCCTCGAGCTCTACTGCGGCGCCGGCCAGATCGGCCTGCTCGCGGCCAGCCTCACCGAACGGACCCTGGTCCAGGTCGACCAGGACCCGGTCGCCGCAGCGTTCGCCCGGCGCAACGCGGCCGCGGCCGGCTTGACCAGCGATGTGCGGATCGGGTCGGTCGCCGAGACCGTGAGGGCGGACGAGCAGTTCGGGCTGGTCGTGATCGATCCCCCGTGGGTGCCGACCGGTGAGGTCGAGCGGTTCCCCGACGACCCGGTCCTGGCCATCGACGGTGGGCTGGACGGCAGTGACCAGCTGGTGCTGGGCCTCGGGGTCGCGCTGCGCCACCTGGCCCCGGAGGGCCACGCGATCGTTCAGGTCCGCGACGCCGGACAGGCCGACCTGGTCGGGGCGGTGCTCAACGGCCTCGGCGGCGGTCGGCTGCCCTGGTCAGTGCTCGAGGTCAGGGACTACAGCCCCGGCGGGTTCCTCGTCGACATCGGCCCCGGGAGCACGCCGGTCAGCTGAGTCGCCGGACCAGGACCGCCGGACCAAGACCGCCGAACCGGAGGGTACGGCGACCCGACCGTCCACCGGCCCGACCTCGAGGGACCCGACCGTGCTGAAGAGGATCTCGGCCGCCGGCACCTCCCACGAGGACGGGTCGAGGTTGAGGTGGATCGCGAGCTGCCCGCGATCCAGGGTCAGCCGACGCCCGGTCCCGTCGACGGTCGCGTGACCGAACCGCGGCGCCGTCAGCTCCGGGTGCTCCCGGCGGAGCACGGCCAGCCGCTGGTAGCCGGCGAGCACCTCCGCGTGCCGCCCCTCCGACCGCTCCGCCCACGACAGCACGCTGGCCGCGAACGTCGCCGGGTCCTGCGGGTCGAGCACCTCTGCGGGGTCCCAGCCCATCCGCTCGAACTCGGCGAGCCGGCCCTCGGCGGTCGCCACCGCGAGCTCCGGCTCCGGGTGCGAGGTGAAGAAGGCGAACGGCGTGCTCGCTGCCCACTCCTCACCCTGGAACAGCATCGGCGTGTACGGCGACGCCAGCGTCAGCAGCGCCGCGCAGAGCAGCCGGCTCGGGTCGAGGTGCTCCGCGGTCCGGTCGCCACGCGCCCGGTTGCCGATCTGGTCGTGGTTCTGTGCGCACACCACGAGCCGCCAGGCCGGCATCCGCTCGGTGTCAACGGGTCGACCGTGCGGACGGCCGCGGAAGCTCGAGGTGGTGCCGTCGTGGAAGAAGCCCTTGTTGAGGACCTTCGCCAGCGCGTCCAGCGGCGCGAAGTCCGCGTAGTAGCCCTCGGTCTCCCCGGTCAGGGCGCTGTGCACGGCATGGTGGAAGTCGTCACTCCACTGCGCGTCGAGGCCGTAGCCACCGGCCTCGCGCGGCGTCACCATCCGGGTGTCGTTGAGGTCCGACTCGGCGATCAGCGTGAGCGGCCGGTTGAGGTAGGTCGAGAGCGCCTCGACCTCGACGGCCAGCTCTTCGAGCAGATGCACCTCGGACCCGTCCTCCAGCGCGTGGACCGCGTCGAGCCGCAGCCCGTCGACGTGGAAGTCGCGCAGCCACATCAGCGCGTTGTCGAGGACGAACCGCCGGACCTCGGCCGACCCCTCGCCGTCGAGGTTGACCAGGTCGCCCCAGGTGTTGCGACCCTCTTTCAGGTAGGGACCGAACCGCGGCAGGTAGTTGCCGGACGGGCCGAGGTGGTTGTAGACGACGTCCTGGATCACCCCGATCCCTGCGTCGTGGCAGGCGTCGACGAGCTGCTGGTAGGCGCGCGGCCCGCCGTACGGCTCGTGCACGGCCGACCAGAGCACTCCGTCGTACCCCCAGTTGTGGACGCCGTTGAACGCGTTGACCGGCATCAGCTCGACGAAGCCGACGCCGAGGGAGGCGAGGTGGTCGAGCCGTCCGACGACGGCGTCCAGGGTCCCGGCCGGGGTGAAGGTACCGACGTGCAGCTCGTAGACGATCGCGCCGGCGAGCTGCCGTCCGGCCCAGGCCCGGTCGGTCCAGGTGTAGCCGCCCGGGTCGAAGGTCACCGACCGTTCGTGCACCCCGAACGGCTGGCGCAACGACCGAGGGTCCGGCAGGGGGGTGGGGTCGTCGTCGAGCAGGTAGCCGTAGGCGGTGCCTTCCGGCACGTCGAGCGGTCCCTCCGGTCCCCACCAGCCGTTCGTCAACGGGGCCATCGGCAGCACCGCCTCCCCGAGGCTGAGCCGGACCCGCGCGGCGCGGGGAGCCCACACCTCGAACGTCATCCCGGCTCCTTGACCAGGAGGGCGACCGGGAGGGTGTCGAGCAGGCCGCCCACCTCGGCGGCCGCGTCCCGGTCGGTCATCAGGTCGCGCCAGTTGCCCGGCGGTAGCTCCAGCCGGGTGTCCCCCCACCCGCCGGCCCGCTCGAGCCCGACCGGCAGCCGGGTCACGACCGTGATCGCGCCGCCCCGGTCGAAGGCCAGGACGTGGTCCGCCGCGCGTCCGGTCGTCCTGACGGCGTCGTACCGGACGAACAGGTCCGGTCGCTCCCTCCGGAGGCGCAGCGCCGTGCGCACGAGGTGGAGCTTGGCGCGCCCGTCGTCGTCGGGGTGGAGGGGCCGCGACGGCAACGACTCCTCCGCGAGCAGCGCCGTCCGGTGCGCGAAGTCGACCGGTCGCCGGTTGTCGGGATCGACCAGGCTCTGCTCCCACAGGTCGCTGCCCTGATAGACGTCCGGCACCCCCGGAACGGTCAGGCTGAGCAGCTTGGCGGCGAGCGCGTTGCTCCACCCCGGGCCGGCCAGCCGGTCGACCGCGTCGGCCAGGACCACGCGCACGGTGTCGTCGTCGTAGGCCGCGTCGACCAGCGCATGCACCTCGTCCTCGTAGCGTCGGTCGGGCCCGGTCCACGACGTACGGTCGTCGGCCTCGCGCATTGCCTTCTCCGCGTAGCCGTGCAGCCGCTTGCGCGAGATCGGCCAGGCACCGACGGCCGCCTGCCAGAGCAGGTTGGCGAAGCCGCGGTCCGGCGCCGGGGCGGCAGCGAGCAGCGCGTCCACGGTGTCCACCCACATCCCCGGGTCCTCGGCGAGTACGGCGAGCCGGGCGCGCACGTCCTCGCCCCGCTTGGTGTCGTGCGTGCTGAGCGTGGTCATCGCGGTCGGCGTACTGTCTTGCCGCCGAGCCATCGCGGTGTGGAAGCTCTCCGGATCGACCGCGAAGCAGTCGGGGTCCGCGCCGACCTCGTTGAGCAGCGTCAGCCGGCTCCAGCGGTAGAACGCGCGGTCCTCGACGCCTTTCGCCATCACCATCCCGCTGGTCTGCTGGAACCGCAGCGACGGAGCGCGGAGCCGGTCCGCGAGCACCGGCAGCACCAGGTCGAGCGCGGCGGTGAGGTCGGGCCGCTCCCGGCGGACCTCGCCGGCGGCGTGGTCGAGGTGCTCCCGGCCCCCGGGGAGGTAGCTCCGGTAGACCGGGAAGGCCGCGAGCAGCTCGACCAGCACGGCCTCGACGCCGGTGCTCCAGGTGGCGTCCGGCTCGATCCCGAGGTCGACGGCCACCTCCCGCGCGATCCGGCGCACCTCGGCGTTGAGGATCGTGCTGGCGACGTCGCGCTTGCTCTCCCGGACCATCACCTGCCAGGGCGGGACGCCGCCGCGGAGCCGGTCGTCGAGCGCGCCGAGCTGTCCTGCTCCGGAGGGGTCGACGAGGACGCGGTCGATGAGGGCAAGCACCTCGTAGCCGGTCGTGCCCGCGGTCCGCCACTGGTCGGGGAGGTCCTCACCCGGCTCCAGGATCTTCTCCACCACCACCCAGCCGGACCCGGTGAGGTCGGCAAGGTCGTCGAGGTAGGCCCCGGGGTGGCGGAGGCCGTCGGGGTGGTCGACCCGCAACCCGTCGACCAGTCCTTCGCGGAACCAGCGGCCGATCTCCACGTGGGTCGCCTCGAAGACGTCGCGGTCCTCCACCCGCACGCCGGCAAGGGTGTTGACCGCGAAGAACCGGCGGTAGGCGAGCTCGTGATCCGCGGCCCGCCAGCTGACCAGCCGGTAGTGCTGCCGGTCGTGCACGACCTGCGGGTCCTCGGTCCCGGCATCGCTGCCGGGCGCCAGCGGGAACCGGTGGTCGTGGTAGCCGAGCATCCCGTCCACGAGGTGCAGGTTCGCGATCGGCGTGTCCGGCGCGTCCTGGTCGTCGTCGCCGACGACCGGGACCAGGACCCGGTCCCGCCCGGCCGCCCAGTCGACGTCGAAGAACTGCGCGAAACGGGATCCACGGCCGTGCCGAAGAACGTCCCACCACCAGGGGTTCGTGGCCGGGCTCTCGATCCCGACATGGTTGGGTACGACGTCCACGACGATGCCGATCCCCCGCCGGTGCGCCTCCGCCGAGAGTCGGGCCAGCGCCTCCGGCCCGCCGCGGGCAGGGTCGATCCGGGTGGGATCGACGACGTCGTACCCGTGGTTGCTGCCGGGGTGGGCCTCGAGCAGCGGTGAGAGGTAGAGCCAGCCGACCCCCAGGTCATCGAGGTAGGGCAGCACCTCACGAGCCGCGTCCAGGTCGAAGTCCGCGTTGATCTGCAGCCGGTAGGTGCTGCTGGGGATGCGGGCGGGCTCATTGATCGGGGTGGACACCGCGATCATCCGTCGGCTGCCATCGTGGCCACGGACGCGGCCGGGCTGAGGTCGACCTCCGCGGGCTCCTCGTGCCACTGCCGAAGGACGACCACGCTGCGGTAGGGCAGCGCGAACGTGCTGCCCGCGTCGAGCGCCGCATCGGCATCGCACTCGCCGGTGGTGTCGAGCACCACCTGCCAGCTCGCGGCGTACTCCGCGTCGGGAAGGGTCACGGACACCGCGTCGCCGCCGTTGAAGAGCAGCAGGAAGTGGTCGTCCCTGATCGGCTGGCCGCGCCGGTCGCGACCCTCGATCCCGTCGCCGTTCAGGTACATGCCGAGGGCCCGCTGCCCGTCGTGCCAGTCCTCGTCCTCCATCGGGCGCCCGTCGGGGTGCAGCCAGACGATGTCGTTGAGGCGTCCGCCCTCGTCGGTGCGGACGCTCCGGCCGGTGAAGAACCGCTGGCGCCGCAGGGACGGATGGTCGTGCCGCAGCCGGGCCACCTCGGCAACGAACTCGGTGAGCGGAGCGTCGACGCGCTCCCAGTCGATCCAGCTCAGCGCCGAGTCCTGCGCGTAGGTGTTGTTGTTGCCGTCCTGGGTGCGGCCGAGCTCGTCGCCGTGCAGCACCATCGGCACGCCCTGGCTCAGCAGCAGGGTGGCGAGCAGGTTGCGCTGGTCGCGCGCGCGGGCGCTGTTGACGTCGTCCTTGTCGGTCGGCCCCTCGACACCGTGGTTCCACGACCGGTTGTCGTCGGCGCCGTCCCGGTTGTCCTCGCCGTTGGCGTCGTTGTGCTTGTCCTCGTAGGCGACCAGGTCACGCAGCGTGAAGCCGTCGTGGGCGGTGACGAAGTTGATGCTCGCCACCGGGCGGCGCCCGGAGTGCTCGTAGAGGTCGGACGAACCGGCCAGTCGGCTGGCGAACTCGCCCAGGTTGGGCTCGCCGCGCCAGAAGTCGCGGACGGTGTCTCGGTAGGCGCCGTTCCACTCCGTCCATTGCGGCGGGAAGTTGCCGACCTGGTAGCCGCCGGGACCGACGTCCCACGGTTCGGCGATCAGCTTCACCTGGCTCACCACGGGGTCCTGCTGGACCAGCTCGAAGAACGTCGAGAGCCGGTCGACGTCGTAGAACTCACGGGCCAGGGCCGAGGCCAGGTCGAACCGGAAGCCGTCGACGTGCATCTCGGTCACCCAGTAGCGCAGCGAGTCCATGATCAGCTGGAGCGAGTGGGGACTGCCGGCATTGAGCGAGTTGCCGGTCCCCGTGTAGTCCATGTAGTACTGCCGGTCGTCGTCGACGAGACGGTAGTAGGCGGGGTTGTCGATGCCCTTGAAGCTCAGCGTCGGTCCGAGGTGGTTGCCCTCGGCGGTGTGGTTGTAGACGACGTCGAGGATCACCTCGATGCCGGCCTGGTGGAAGGACTTCACCATCGACTTGAACTCCTGGACCTGCTGGCCCGCAACGCCGCCCGGGCCGGCGTACCCGTCGTGCGGCGCGAAGAACCCGATCGTGTTGTAGCCCCAGTAGTTACGCAGGCCGCGCTGCACCAGTACGTCGTCGTGCACGAACTGGTGCACCGGCATCAGCTCGATCGCGGTGACCCCGAGCTTCCGCAGGTGCTCGATCACGGGTTCCTGGGCGAGGCCGGCGTAGCTGCCCCGCAGGTTCTCGGGCACCGCCGGGTGGGTGGCGGTCATCCCCTTGACGTGCGCCTCGTAGATCACCGTCTCGGCGTACGGCGTCCGCGGCGCGCGGTCCCCCTCCCAGTCGAAGAAGGGGTTGATCACCACGCCGAGCATCGTGCGGTGGAGGGAGTCCTCGTCGTTGCGGCTCTCCGGGTCGTCGAAGTCGTAGCCGAACAGGGAAGGGTGCCAGTCGATCTCGCCGCGGGTTGCCTTGGCGTAGGGGTCGAGGAGCAGCTTGTTGGGGTTGCAACGCAGACCCTGCGCCGGATCCCAGGGTCCGTGCACCCGGTAGCCGTAGCACTGCCCGGGCTGGATCTCGGGAAGGTAGGCGTGCCAGACGTAGGCGTCGACCTCGGTCAGGTCGACCCGGGTCTCCTTGCGGCCACCTCCCTCGTCAACGTCGACCAGGCACAGCTCGACCCGCTCGGCGACCTCGCTGAACATCGCGAAGTTGGTGCCGCTTCCGTCGAACGTCGCACCCAGGGGGTACGCCGACCCGGGCCAGGTCTCCACCACAGTCCGCCACCTTTCTCAGAGCTTTCTCAAGCTTTCTCAAGCTTTCTCAGCGCAGCGTCCATCGCCGCGCGTCCGCTCACCCGTTGTACCCCGATCCGGGGGTTTTCGACCTATCGGGCGTCGACGCCCGGGGTTCGGGCGGGCGAACCGGGGCTGAGACCAAGACTCTCGAGCTGGTGAAGCTCGGCCTCCTCCACCCGGCGTACCTGTTCCGCGGAGATCACGTCGCAGATCCAGTCCCAGTGCAGGGCAACCCGGTCTCCTGGCGAGAGTCCGTCGAGCAGGGTGGAGCCGTCGACGGACCAGGCCGCCACCTCCTTGGCCGGCTCCGCCGTCGTCAGGTGGACCCCGTCCCACATCAGTGACCGCGACTCGACCAGGGCCTGCTCGCCGGTCACCTCCAGGACGCGACCGGTGCGGATCCGGCACCGGTCGAGGATCTCGACCGCCACCCCGTTCGTGGGCGCGGCTGGATCGGGCTTCAGCCGCTCGGCCCAGGGATAGACCTCGAACACCTGGAACGTGTGGTGAGGATGTGCCCGCGTGGAAGCCTGCTGCCAGGAGCCGCCGAGCTGGCCGCGGAAGCGCACCCGGAGCTGATCGACCAGCCAGGCCGGGTCGACGTTGTCGATCAGGTCGTTGCCCAGCCAGTACGCCTCGACCACGCGCTCGTCGAGGGGGTCGGCGATCCCCGACCCCTCGGCGATCAGCTGCAGGTAGGACCAGGCACCCTCGAACCGCCGGGCCCGGCGCTCGATCTCGCCGGTGGCGTCCGGCGACAACATGGCGTCGGCCCCGGCCGGTCCGCAGTACCCCAGCGCGTTGGGCGGGTAGGCGTACCGCGCGAACAGGAGCGCGCCGCGGTCACTCAACTTGGCGTGCCTGGCCCATCATCTCGAGTCCGGCCATCGCCTCGGACGCCTTCTCCTCAGTGATCACCTCGAGCGCGAAGCCCATGTGGATCAGCACCCACTGCCCCGGCGCGACGACCGGGTCCTCGAGCATGCCGAGGTTGATCGGCCGCTGCGCGCCGAGGACGTCCACGGTCGCCAGCAGCCCGGCGTTGCCGGGAAGGACTTCGACCACCTGGCCGGGGATGCCGAGGCACATGGTCAGACCTCACTCGCGACGAGCTCGTCGCGCAGGATCGCGTGGACGGCGCGGATGGCGTCCGGGATGGCAGCCGCGACGGCATCGGAGAGGCCGATGCCCTCGTCCAGGTCGGCCGGCTGGCAGCCGACGACGTACGTCGGCGGGAGGGTGCCGCCGAGCTGGGTGAGGCTGGCGAGGACGGCGACCGGCGCCATGCCGTGCGGGTCGAAGTCGCCCTGCCCGAGGTGCTCCTCGGCGACCTTGAGCACTGTCACGTCGCCCGCGTTGCCGTCGCCCGGGAGCGCGTCGACGATGACCAGCCCGTCATAGCCGTCGAGCAGGTCGTAGGCGAGATGAAGGCCCCGGATCCCGTAGTCCACGGCGTGCGCGTGCGGGGGCAGCTCGCCCGACGCCGCGAGCCCGCGGACCACCTCGGGCCCGAAACCGTCGTCACCGAGGAAGAGGTTCCCGATCCCTGCCACGAGCACCCGGGAACCCGTCGTCATCCGGCCTCCACTCCTCAACCGCCGCCGGACTGTAGGTCCGGCGACTCCGGGTGGACGGGCTCCTGGGGGTCGATCGCGGTGTCGTCGTCCTCGTCGGCCGTCCCGGCGGGGCGGTCGACCGGGCCACCGCCCGGCTCGTCCGAACCTGTGTCACGCGAGCCCTCGGGTCCACGCTCGTCCTGCGGCTCCTCCTCGAGGTTGCCGCCTGGTGTCTCAGTCATTGCGTTCACAACTCCCTTCTCGTCACGGTGCCCTGCGATGTCACATCCTGCGGATGGCCAGATAGCGCTTGATGTCCGGGATCGAAATGACCAGGACGACGATGGCGAACAGGGCCGCCGCAACGACCACCCCCGTGGTCGCGATACCGATGACTCTCATGACCGGAACTCCTCTCGATGTGCTGGGTCGGGTTGGTGCATCGCGCCCAACGGTTCGAGCTCGTCGGGCGAGAAGTAGAGGTAGCGGCCGTACCAGTCGTGCAGGTCCGCCGCCGGGTCATCGACGAGCACCAGCGCCACGTGCGTCTCGCCGTCGACGTCGGACAGTACCGCCGTCACCCGCGCGACCTGGTCGGCGAAGAACAGGTCCTGAGCGTCGGCCCTCCGGGACGGGTGAACCCGGACCAGGCTCCCCTTCGCGACCTGGACGCCATCGATGAGCACGCTGTCGGTCTCCGGTCGCACGCTCTCGTCCGCGGCCGGGTCCCACCAGGGCACGTCGCCGGTCTCGAAGGCGCTGGTGTCGAAGGAGCCGGTCGAAGGAGCGGGGTCGAAGGAGCCGGGGTCGAAGGAGCCGGGGTCGAAGGAGCCGGGGTCGAAGGTCGGGTCCCGGAGCACCCCGTGCAGTGACTGCAGGGTCTCCGGGGACATCTCGTCGCAGCGCCGGATGATCTCGGCGGCACGCGGGTCCGTCGCCCGGGCCTCGGCCTTCTCCTCGTCGGTCATGGTCATCACCCGCAGGGTGAGGATCTCGTCGATCTCGGTGGAGTCGAACAGCGCGCCGGCACTCTGCTCGGCGATCTCCGGGTAGTCGTAGACGATGATCGGCGAGCCCAGCACCACGTCGCGAGAACCGGGCCGGCCCGCGAGCACGGGATAGCAGCGGTGCTGCCGACAGCGAGCGGCCGCGGCAGCCGCGGCGTCCGGCGGTTCGAGCAGGGACACGAACCCGGCGCCGGTGGCCTCGACGAGGACGTGGGCGCCGATCAACGACCTGCGGATCGCTGCGTCCTTGTCCGCCACTGCGTCCGGATGCGCGTTGGCGACCTCGACCGTCAGCCGGACCAGCCCCTCGTCCGCGACGGAACCCACCACGACCCGCGCGCTCAACGCCTCCCGGCGCCGGACGATCCGCGCCACCGGGGAGCCCGCCGCGTCGACGACCGGCTCGATGTCCTCGCCGGAGGGGAACTCGACAAGGGTCTCCACAGGCCCAGCCGCGTCGCCGTCCAGCACGAAGCGCTCCAGCTCTCGCTCCTCCTCGACCGCCTCTTCCCAGCTCAACAGCTGCGTGTCGCCGACCTGGAGCTGCGCCACGGGCTGGTAGGTCTCACCGTCCCACCGCTCGACCGAGCGGACCTGGAGGTGCAGGAAGCGCAGCCGCACCACCACGGACGTGGGTTCCGGGGACCCCGGGTCAGGCTCGAGGAGACACTGCATCTCCATCCGGTGCTCCTCGGCGAACGCCCCGGAGGCGGCGTTGGGCGGGCCGAGCACGCCGAACTGCCAGCGCGACTGGTTCTTCCGGGAGCTCGCGCGGTAGGGGTAGAGCAGGTATCCCTCGTAGAGCACCGCGTCCGCGACCGCCTTGACCTGGTCGATGCTCATGACGGAGCACCGTCCTTCGCCTCGAGCAGCGCGCCCACGGTCTCCTCCCAGGTCGTCAGCCCGTGCTGCGACCGGAAGTCGGCCAAAGCGGTCAGTACGTCGCGATCGAGCCGGAGCCAGCCGGTGTTCGGGTAGTAGAAGTCGATCATCTGGTGCCACACGCTGACCGGCAGGCGGTACGGCGCCTCGCAGTCCCACGGCACCTGCTCGACCCCGAAGCCGTTCGCACCCCTGGTGAAGATGGTGCCGCTGAACAGCAGCACGATCGGGATCTCGCCCTCGCCGACCGCGTGCAGGTAACGCGAACCGGTCAGGTCGAAGTCGTAGGTGCACGGCAGCGGGAGGTCGACCTCGGTGATCTCGGTGAAACCTTGCACCATCGCGCCGGCCTGCATCCACAGGAACGGCTTGAGGGTGTCGGCCCACCGGTCCCGGTCGCCGAACAGGGCGCGCAACCCGGTCTCGTCGGCGGCGTCGTAGGGCCGCTTCTGGGGCTCGATGCGCACCTGGCAGCGCAGCGCGATCGCGTGGATCGTCTGGCCGGTGCTCTCCTCGATCCGCAGCCGCGCGGTGAGCTGTGGCGTCGCGGCGTACTGCTCGGCGAAGATGTCGACGATCGTGAAGCTGTAGGCGCTCATGGGCGGGCCGCCGGCTTGCTCCTGCCGTCCACCATCGCGAAGAACGCCTCGATGGCGGCCCGGGCGTCCTGCCCACCGTCGAATCCGCGCCACAGGCTCCGCAGCCGGCCGACCAGCTCGTAGCACTTGTCGATCGGCACCAGGTGCACCGAACCCGACTGCTCATGGTCCGGGGTGCGGACCAGCAGCGCCTCGACGTCAGGACGGAGCGTCCCCAGCTCCGGGCTGGCCGCGACGATGTCGTCCCAGGATGCCAACGGGAGGTCAGACTCAGTGGCCCCCGCCGGGCCCGGGTAGAACGCCACCACCCGGTCCTGCACCGAGTTGCGGAACAGGAAGGCGAGTCCGACCGGGATCTCCAGTGCCGCCCAGCCGCCGCCGGACGGGTCCAGGTCGGGGAACGAGAGGAACCGGTCGGGCACGGCCCGGTAGCGCAACCGGGCCGTCTCGTCGGTGAACAGCAGGTAGCAGCCGCGGCAGGTGCACATCAGCACCCGGCTCTCGAGGCTCACCACGTGCTGGTGCTCCTCACCGATGTCCACGGCGCACATCTCGCAGCGCTCGCCCACCACCGGTGGCGGACGGTTGGCGGTGATCCGCCGGATCGTGTCCAGCGCGGAGCGGTCGATGGTCATGGCGTCCTCACGCCGGCACCGGAGCCGTCACGGCAACCTGGCTCGTCCCGTTGGTGGTCAGCAGCGGGAGGGGGCTCAGGTGGAACGCCTCGTCGTCGAGGCAGGCACCGGCGCGCCGGACGTCGTAGTGGGCCCGACAACCCGGGCAACGCAGCACCGCCTCGCCGACCGCGGCACCGAGCCGTCGGGCCAGTGCCGCGCCGGCGAACGAGGCCTCGCACCGGGCACACGCGTCGACGTAGGCGAACAGGTCGGATCCGAGTCGACAGACCAGGACCGCGGTTCCGGCCAGGTCGTGGGTCGCCACCTCACCGGCGGCGAGGGCGTCGATCCCCGGGAGCGGGTGCCAGCTCCCGACCTGCGCGTCGCCGGCAGGATTCACCCGCGACCACAACGCGTCGACCGAGATCAGCCCGTCCGTGGTGGGCTCGGCTGGAGCGTCCTCGACCTCGATACTGGTGATCTCCGGCGCCGCTGCCTCGATGGCACCCTCCACCGCCAGCTTGAGCGTGACCGAGGAGGACGGGCAGCCGTCGCAGCTGCCGAGCAGCCGAAGCTGCACGACCCCGCTCTCACTGACGCCGAGCAGCTCGACGTCACCGCCGTGCGACCCCAGGTAGGGACGAACTCCCTCGAGCGCCTGCTCGACGCGGGTCGTCACGTCGTACGGGTGCAGGCCGTGGACGAGCAGCAGGCTGGCGACCAGGTCGTCGGCCGCAAGAGCAGCCAGCACCTCGTCGTCGAGCCGGCCCGCGTCGTGCATCACCTCGAGCACCCGCTCGAGCCCGGCGCCGTAGAGGTCGGCGACCAGCCGGACCAGCTCCTCGGCTCGCTCCCGGGCCACCACGCCGCCGGACCCGCTCGCGTCGAGGAGTACGTCGATGCGCTCGCCCACTGCCCGCAGTTGGTCGGGCGGGATGGGTTCGCCCATCGTGGCTAGCCGCCCGTCACGGACTGGGTCGGAGAGTGCATCAGCTCCAGCTCGTAGCCCTCGCCGAGGTACATGTGCACCCCGCACGGCAGACACGGGTCGAAGCTGCGGACCGTGCGCATGATGTCGATGCCCTTGAAGTGCTCCCGATCGTTCTCCTCGAAGATCGGCTGCCCCTGCACGGCGTCCTCATAGGGTCCGGGGGTCCCGTAGACGTCGCGTGGGTTGGCGTTCCAGGGCGTGGGCGGATAGGGGTGGTAGTTCGCGATCTTGCCGTCGCGGATGACGAGGTGGTGGCTGAGCACACCGCGGACCGCCTCGGTGAACCCGCAGCCGACGCCGGTCTCGGGTACCTCGAACTTCTCCCAGGTCTTCGTCCGTCCGGCCCGGATCTCGACCAGGGCCTTCTCGGCGAAGTGCAGAGCGCACGCGGCGGCGTAGGCCTGGAAGTAGGTCCGCGCCCGGTTCCGCTCGATGGTGTTGCTCCACTGCGGGACCTTCCACTCGAACTCGACCGGTCCCTTGAGGGCGGTCTTGGGAAGGTTGATCTTCACCGAGCTGCCCGTGGACTGGACGTAGCCGATGTCGACCAGCTTGGCCAACGCGGTGACCCAGAGCCGGGCCAGCGGACCGCCGCCGGTATCGAGGGCCAGGTAGTCCTTGCCGTCGAACCAGCGTGGGGACATCACCCAGGAGTACTTCCCGCCGTCCAGGTCGCGCTTCTGCGGCCGCGGGTTGGTGTGCTGGTTCCACGGGTGCCGGCGGTCGACCGGGTTTCCGAGCGGGTCCTTCTCGACGAAGATCTCCTGGCCCTCCCAGTCGTCGTAGTACGACGAGCCGAGGAGGATCCGGATGCCGAGGTTGATCTCGACCAGGTCGGTGGTGACCAGCTTGCCGTCCACGACGACACCGGGGGTGACGTACATCTTGCGTCCCCAGTTGGTCATGTCCTTGTAGTCGAAGTTGCAGTGGTCCGGGTCCTGGAAAGAGCCCCAGCAGCCGAGAAGGATGCGCCGGTTACCGACCTCCTCGTAGCCCGGAAGCGCCTCGTAGAAGAAGTCGAACAGGTCGTCGTGCATCGGCACGACCTTCTTCATGAACTCGACGTAGCGCATCAGCCGCGTGATGTAGTCGGTCATCAGCTGGATGGTGGCCACCGTGCCGACCCCACCCGGATAGAGCGTCGAGGGGTGGACGTGCCGGCCCTCCATCAGGCAGAACATCTCGCGGGTCCACCGGCTGACCTGGAGGGCCTCACGGTAGAACTCGCCCGTGAACGGGTTGAGCGAGCGCATGATGTCGCCGATGGTCTTGTAGCCGTGCGCCTCGGCCTGCGGGGCCTCGGTGCGGTTGGCCAGCTCGAGGACCCCCGGGTTGGTCTCGGCCACCATCCGCTCGCAGTAGTCGACCCCGACCAGGTTCTCCTGGAAGATGTTGTGGTCGAACATGTACTCGGCTGCCTCACCGAGGTTGACGATCCACTCCCCGAGCGCGGGAGGCTTCACGCCGTACGCCATGTTCTGGGCGTAGCACGAGCAGGTCGCGTGGTTGTCACCGCAGATCCCGCAGATCCGGCTGGTGATGAAGTGGGCGTCGCGCGGGTCCTTGCCCTTCATGAAGATGGAGTAGCCGCGGAAGATCGACGAGGTGCTGTGGCACTCGGCGACCGTCTTGTTCGCGAAGTCGATCTTCGTGTAGATGCCCAGGCTTCCGACGATGCGGGTGATCGGGTCCCACGCCATCTCGACCAGGTCTTTGCTGCCCTCCACGTTCCGGTTGGTGCTCGGGTTGGGGATTGTCGAAGTCATGCCATCGCTCGCAATCTGTTGGAGGGGGAGCTACCAGGTCCGGTTGGCGCCGGTCGTGAGGGTCTTGCCGGGCGCGCGCCACTTGGGCTCTTTGTTGAGCGTCTGGGTGGTCATCCCCCGCAGCTTGCTGATCGTGTGGCCGTAGAGCCCGACGGCCGTCGTCGACAGCTTGCCGCCCGGCGGCTCGTCCATGAACGGCATGAACTTGTCCGGGAAGCCCGGCATCGTGCAGCCGATGCAGATGCCGCCGACGTTGGGACAGCCGCCGACGCCGTTGACCCAACCGCGCTTGGGGACGTTGCACTTCACGACGGGGCCCCAGCAGCCGAGCTTCACGATGCACTTCGGTGAGCCGTACTCGGTGGCGAAGTCTCCCTGCTCGTAGTAGCCGGCGCGGTCGCAGCCCTCGTGCACGGTGCTCCCGAAGAGCCAGGCCGGCCGCAGCTCCTCGTCCAGCGGGATCATCGGCGCCTGGCCGGTGGCCATGTAGAGCAGGTAGGTGAGGGTCTCGGACATGTTGTCCGGATGAGCCGGGCAGCCCGGGATGCAGACGATCGGGATGCCCGCCTTCGACTTCCACTCCCACCCGAGATAGTCGGGTACCCCCATCGCGCCGGTCGGGTTGCCGGCCATCGCATGGATGCCGCCGTACGTCGCGCAGGTGCCGACCGCGACGATGGCGGTGGCCTTGGGAGCGAGCCGGTCAAGCCACTCGCTGGTGGTCATCGGCTGCCCCGTCATCGGGTCGTTGCCGAAGCCGCACCAGTAGCCCTCGTCGTGGAGCTGCTCGTTGGGGATCGAGCCCTCGACGACCAGGACGAAGGGGTCGAGCTCTCCACGGTCGGCCTTGAAGAACCACTCCAGGAAGTCGTCGGCACCACCGTTGGGACCGCACTCGAAGTCGATCAGCGGCCAGTGCACCGCGATCTGTGGCAGACCGGGGAGCGCGCCGAGCGCGATCTCCTCGATGCTCGGCTGGGTGGCGGCCGTGAGCGCGACGGAGTCACCGTCGCAGCTCAGTCCGGCGTTGATCCAGAGGACGTGGATGAGAGTCTTCTCGGCCTGAATTGCTTCGGCAGTTGGCATCGTCGCCGCACCCTCCGGCGGCCTGCGCCGCCCCGGAAATGTGCTGGAGCCTTCCCATGAAAGGCCCGCTTACGCAACTCGTTCTACCGTTATCCAGCGCGACCACACCCGGAGTCAACAACTCGGCAATGGTCCCCGAATTCCTGATTCGCAGACTCCGTCACACGGCGCGCAACCACGCGTACCAGGTGTCGAGATTCTCGCCGGACCGGACCGACAGCGGCAGCCAGGTGACGTCGGGGTTGATGCTGCGCGCATGGGCCTCGCAGGCCTCGACGTCGAAGTCGACGTACGGCAGGAGGTCGGTCTTGTTGACCACCACGAGATCAGCAGCGGCGAACATCCCGGGATACTTCAACGGCTTGTCGTCACCCTCCGTCACCGAGATGACCACGACCCTGCGTGACTCCCCGAGCGCGAACAACGCAGGGCACACGAGGTTGCCGACGTTCTCCAGTACGACGACCCCGCCAGCCGGAGGCTGCAGCTCGTCGAGCGCGCGCTGGACCATCGACGCGTCGAGATGACAGCCGGCTCCGGTGTTGACCTGCACCGCGTCGGCGCCGGCAGCGCGGATCCGGTTGGCGTCGAACAGCGTCTCCTGGTCACCCTCGACCACGGACAGGGTCAGTCCGGACTCCCGGATGGTGCGCTCGAGCAGGGAGGTCTTGCCGGATCCCGGCGAGCTCATCAGGTTGACCGCCCAGGTGCCCCGCTCCGCCAGCCAGGCGCGGTTGCGCGCCGCCAGCTCGTCGTTCCGGGCCAACACGTTGACCTCGAGCTCGACGGTGTGGGTGCGCGCCACGACCGGCGCGTGCTCGTGGTCGTCGCTGTGCTCGTGACCGTGGCCGTGCTCGTGGCCGTGCTCATGACTGTGCTCGTGACCGTGCTCGTGACCGTGCTCATGACCGTGCCCGTGGCCGTGGCCCACCCCGCCGACGGGCACGGTGGTCACCCGGACGTCCTCAGCGCCGCATCCACAGGTTGCGCACACGACTAGCTCACCTCCACGGACATGATCTGCAGCTCGCGGCCCCCGACGACCTCGAGATCGGCGCCGCCGCACTCGCAGAGCAGGATGAAGTCGTCGACGGTGAAGGTCGCCCCGCAGTCCCGGCACAGCGCCCGACCCGACTGCTCGGCGATCTCCAGCTGCGCACCCTCCAAGGTCGTGCCGAGGGTGGCGATCTCGAAGCTGAAGGTGAGGGCGTCCGCGACCACGCCCGCAAGCCGACCGAGACTCAGCCGGACGGTGGTCACCCGCTGCTCGCCGGTCTTGTCGACCACCGCCGCGACCAGGCTCTCGGCGATCGCGAGCTCATGCACGGGGCGGCCTCGCGAGGTCGAGGGGCCCGAGGATCCACGGCCGCTCTGATCCCGGGAGGTCTTCGGCACGCCCGGGCTCGACCCGTGGTGGCGAGGGCTCGACCCGTGGTGGCGGCTGTGCCTTCGCCGCCCACATCAGGTCGTCGTCCGGCGCCCACCGGTCCGGGTCGTCGGTCAGGCCGACCAGGTAGGTCAGCGTGCAGTCGAGCGCACGGGCGATCTCGGGCAGCTTGCACAGGTCGAGCCCGGCACCGTGCTCGAGGCTGGACACCGCCTTGTTGCTGGTGTTCACGCCCAGTCGCCGAAGCCGGACAACCACCTCCTTCTGGGTCAGCCCGAGCTCCCGCCGCCGCCGCCGCAAGCGCTCGCTGACCACCAGGTGCCGGTGCGCACCACTGTCGTCGTAGGAGGGGACCTCGCGAGTCAGCTCAGTTGTCATCGTTCTTTCCTGTCATGTCGGCAAGCGCATGCACCGTGTAGTGCGAGAAGTTGAAGACCGGCGCCACAGCCAGCAGCCGTTCGAACTCCTCGTGCGAGTCGACGTCGTAGATCCACGCACCGCCGTGCGCCCCGACGATGTGATAGCGCATCAAGACCTTCCCCTGCTGCTCCAGACGGCTGCCGTACTCCGGCATCCGCGCGATGGCGCGAACCATCGCGTCGGAGAGCAGCGACTGCTCGAGGCTCCAGATGACCAGGAACTTCATGGCGTCAACAGATCCGCGGCAGCTGCTCGCCGATCGGCAGGTCGACGATCCGCTCAGCGCCGAAACCCGTCGTCGTCGAAACCATGCCGGGATGCTTCTCGACGCACTCCCCGATCACCACGGAGCCGGCGCCGGCCGGGTGGGATCGCATCGCCTCGAGTACGGCGTCGGCGTCCTCCCTGGCCACGAAGGCGAGCAGCTTGCCCTCGTTGGCGACCTGGAGCGGGTCCAGGCCCAGGAAGGAGCAGGCGTTCGCAACGACCTCGGGGATCGGCAGCGCCCGTTCGGAGAGGGTGACGCCGACGTTGGACGCCTTCGCGATCTCGTTCAACGACGTCGCGACCCCTCCCCGGGTGGGGTCACGAAGGACGCGCAGGTCCTTGGTGACCCCGAGCATTGCCTCGACCAGGCCGTTGAGGGGCTGGCAGTCGGACTCGACCTCGGTGCCGAACTGCAGACCCTCCCGCACGCTCATGATCGCGATCCCGTGCACGCCGATGTCGCCGCTGACGATGACAACGTCGCCGACCCGGGCCCGGTCCGGGCGCAGGTCGACACCGTCGGGTACGACGCCGATGCCGGCCGTGTTGATGTAGACGCCGTCGCCGTGCCCGTTCTCCACGACCTTCGTATCGCCGGTGACGATCCGGACGCCGGCCCGCGCGGCTGCTTCTCCCAGTCGCTTCGCGATCGCACCGATCGTGGTGATGTCGGTGCCCTCTTCGAGGATGAAGGCGGTCGAGAGGAAGAGGGGCGAGGCTCCGCTCATGGCCAGGTCGTTGACCGTCCCGTTGACCGCCAGGTCGCCGATGCTGCCGCCCGGGAAGAAGAGCGGGCGCACGACGAACGAGTCGGTCGAGAAGGCCAGCCGGCCCCCCGCGAAGGGGAGGACGGCTGAGTCACCCAGCTGCTCGAGGGTCACGTCGGCGAAGGCCGGGACGAAGAGGTGGTCGACGAGCTCGGCAGACATCGCGCCGCCACCACCGTGACCCATCTGGATCGTCGGGCTGTCGCGGAGCGGCAGCGGACAGGTCCAGCCCTCGAAGCTCGGCAGCTCCTCGCGCGGCGTCAGCGTGAGCTGCTCAGCCAACGGGAGTCACCTCCTGCTGGCGCGGGGCGGACGCGGGGGACGCGGAGACCGCTGCCGGGTCCTGCATCCTCCGGTAGAGGTAGTACGCAGCACAGGCACCCTCGCTGGAGACCATCGTCGCCCCGAGCGGCTTGCGCGGCGTGCACAGGGTGCCGAACGCCGAGCACTCGTGAGGCTTGATCAGTCCCTGGAGGACCTCGCCGCTGCGGCACACGGAGGACTCCTCGGTGTGGATCTCGCGGACCTCGAACCGATGTTCGGCGTCGTAGTCCCGGTAGCGCTCCGAGAGCTGCCAGCCGCTCAGCGGGATCA
The DNA here is from genome assembly GCA_963756795.1 of uncultured Actinomycetota bacterium. Taxonomy (GTDB): domain Bacteria; phylum Actinomycetota; class Actinomycetes; order Propionibacteriales; family Nocardioidaceae; genus Nocardioides. Next base: position 908,945 of record CAVWPK010000012.1, read on the forward strand.
TCCCGATGCCACGCCACGACCGGTCCACGACCTCGAAGACGTCCTCGAGCATCTTCCTGGCGACAGGGTTGCCCTGGCGGTTGACCGCACGGGGGTAGGCGTTCTCGACCTCTGCGCGACCCTCCTCGAGCTGGTGGACCGTACGCCGGATCCCCTCGAGGATGTCGAGCGGCTCGAAGCCGGTGACGACGATCGGCACCCCGAACCTCTCCGACAGCACGGGATACTCCTCCATGCCCATCACCGTGCATACGTGCCCCGCAGCGAGGAAAGCCTGCACCCGGCAGACCGGCGACGTCATGATCGCCTCGATCGCCGGTGGCACCCTGACGTGGCTGACCAGCAGGCTGAAGTTCGGGATGCCCAGCTTCTTGGCCTGGTAGACCGTCATCGCGTTCGGCGGGGCGGTGGTCTCGAACCCGATGCCGAAGAAGACCACCTGCTTGTCCGGGTTCTTCTGCGCGATCTGGAGGGCGTCCAGCGGCGAGTAGACGACGCGGATGTCGCCACCCTCGCTCTTGATCCGGAACAGGTCCTGGGTGCTGCCCGGGACCCGGAGCATGTCACCGAACGAGCAGAAGATGACGTCGGGTCGAGCCGCGATCTCCAGCGCCTTGTCGATGATCTCGAGCGGCGTGACGCAGACCGGGCAGCCGGGGCCGTGGATCAGCTCGATGCCGTCGGGCAGGAGCTGGTCGAGTCCGTGCCGGATGATCGAGTGGGTCTGACCGCCGCAGACCTCCATCATCGCCCAGGGGTTCTTCGCCGTGGCGTGGATGTCGTCGAGGATCCGCTCTGCCAGAGCCGGGTCCTGGAACTCCTCGAGGTACTTCATGCGTGCTCCCCTTCCTTGTCCGGCCTGCTGTCTGATCTGGTCTGATCTGGTCTGATCTGGTCTGGTCTGATCTGATCCGGTCTGGGCATGCCGGCCTGTTCGGCCGCGCGGCCCCAGTGGTCGCCGAACTCGGCGTCGAGCTCCCCCATCTGACGGAAGACCTCGAGCGTGTCCAGCGCGGACTGCTCGTCGAGCTTCTGCAGGGCGAAGCCCACGTGGACGATCGTGTACTCACCCACCTGGACGTCAGGGACGTACTCCAGGCAGACCTCCTTGCTCACCCCGCCGAAGTCGACTTGGGCCATCAGCGTCCCGTCGCGTTCTGCGATCGAGAGCACCCGGCCAGGAACCGCTAGGCACATGGCATCTCCTTTTCCGGCGACCCCGGCCGCCTGTTGGTGGAGCGATCAACTGGAAGTGTGTGGGCCAGGACGGCGACCTGGCCGAGCGCGATCCCCGCGTCGCTCGCCGGGACCCGGTGATGCTGGAGCACCCGGAAGCCGTCGGCGTCGAGAGCCCGGGCGCAGGCTGAGGTGAGGAAGGAGTTGAGGAAGACCCCGCCGCTCAGGGTCACCTGGTCGAGACCGGTCCGGTCGCGGAGCCGACCGAGCACGGTGCCGACCATGTCCACGACGCCCTGCTGGAACCTTGCGGCGACCAGGGCTGGGCTCACCTGCGCAAGAACGTCCGCCGCGGCCTCCCGGACCAGTGGCGCAGGATCCACCAGGGCGGTCCCGGCGCCGTCGTGCACGTCGAAGCGGTAGCCCCGAACCGGGCCCGCCGATCGCGCAGCCGCCTCGAGCTCCATCGCGGCCTGGGCGTCGTACCCCGCCCGGTGGCAGATCCCCGCGAGGGAGGCGACCGCATCGAAGAGCCTGCCCATGCTCGAGGTGGGCGTGCACCCGAAGCCGGTGTCCAGCTGACGGCCGAGCAGCGCGAGCTCCTCGGTCGAGCTCGCCCGGACGCACGGGAGCGCGGGGTCCCACTCGACGCCGGCGCTGCGCAGGTGGGAGAGCGCCATCCGGTTGGGATTGCGTACGCCGGCGTCACCGCCGGGCAGCGCGACGTACGCGAGGTGGCCGGCCCGGGTGAAGGAGTGGTAGTCGGCGACGAGGAACTCGCCACCCCAGACGGCGCCGTCGCGGCCGTAGCCGGTGCCGTCGAAGGCGACGCCGAGCACCTGGACCCCGTCCGGCATCCGGTTGTCGGCCATGGTCGCGGCCACGTGGGCGTGGTGGTGCTGGACGTCGACGACCGGCCGGCCGGCCGCGTGTTCGCGGGCCCAGCTCCGTGAGCGGTAGCCGGGGTGCGCGTCCGCGGCGAGGGCGACCGGCGTCACGCCGGTGAGCAGCTCGAGGTGCTGTTCGGCAGCGCCGTAGGCGACCACCGTCGAGAGGTCGTCCATGTCGCCGACGTGGGCGGACATCCAGGCCAGTCGCCCCTCAGCAACACAGAAGGTGTTCTTCAGGTCCGCACCGACACCCAGCACGGGTGCCGTCTCGAACGGCAGGTCCAGCGGCAACGGCGCCTGGCCTCGCGACCGCCGGACCGGCGCCTCGACGCCATCGACCACCCGCGTCACCGAGTCGTCGCAGGGGACGTGGATCGGACGGTCGTGGGTCAGCCAGGCGTCAGCGAGGTCGGCCAGCCGGCGGAGCGCCTCTGCGTCGTCGGTGACGATCGGCTCACCCGCGACGTTTCCGCTGGTCATCACCAAGAAGCCGGGGCCGGCCGTGCTGCCAGTGCTGCCAGTGCCGGCGGCACCCGACGGACCGAGCAGCAGGTGATGCAACGGCGTGTAGGCGAGCATCACGCCCAGGTCGGCGCCGCCCGGCGCGACCGCAGCGCTGACCGGGGCGCCACGGCGCCGCGTGGCGAGCACGATCGGTCGGCTGCGCCTGGTCAGCAGGTCGGCCTCCTCGTCCGAGAGCTCGACCAACTGCTCGGCGGCGCTCAGGTCGGCCACCATCACGGCGAACGGCTTGTCCCCGCGCCGCTTGCGCTTGCGGAGCGTCTCGACCGCGGCGTCGTTGGTCGCGTCGCACGCGAGGTGGTAGCCGCCCAAGCCCTTGACCGCGACGACCGCGCCCTCGACGAGCACCCGGCGCGCCTCTGCCAGCGCCTCCTCACCGCAGGTCGACTCCCGGTCGGGGCCGACGAGAGAGAGCACCGGGCCGCAGCCGGGGCAACAGATCGTCTGCGCGTGGAACCGGCGATCGGTGGGATCGGCGTACTCGGCGGCGCACCTGGCACACATCGCGAACCCGGCCATGGTGGTCGACGGTCGGTCGTATGGGAGGCCGGTCGTGATGGTGAACCTCGGGCCGCAGTTGGTGCAGGTCACGAAGGGGTGCCGATAGCGCCGGTTCGCCGGGTCACCGAGGTCGTCCAGGCAGTCGGCGCAGACCGTCACATCCGGCGACACGAAGGTCCGACCGGGGCCCGCCTCCGAGGTCCGCACCGTGAACGACGTACCCCCTTGGGCGGGCACGTCGGTCCACGTCGCACTCTCGACGATGGCCAGCGGCGGGGCCTCGGAAGCCACCCGCAGGCAGAAGGCGTCGAGGGCGGCCGGCTCACCCTCCACCTCGGCGACCGCGCCGTTGCCGTCGTTCCAGACCGCACCTGCGAGGTCGAGCGTCGTCGCCAGCGAGTAGACGTGGGGACGAAATCCGACGCCCTGCACGACGCCGCGCACCTCGACCCGGCGACGTTGATGTCGGATGACGTCAGACATTCGAAGACCCCATGGGCTCGATCCGATCCGACTGGTTCGAACGGCCTGCGGGCGTGACGTGGTTCCGAGATCAAGTCCGTGGTCGACCAATGACCGGTCGGCGGTACCTAGTTCTGGCAATCTACGACTGTCGGACTCCCGGCGCTAGGGAGAGCCCTTTACCAATTTCAGTCGGCGGGCCCGGGGGAGGTTGGGATGCGGATCGTGGTCGCGCTCGGCGGAAACGCGCTGCTGCGTCGCGGCCAGAAGCCCGATGCCGACGTCCAGGAGGAGAACGTACGGCGTGCGGTCGAGGCGTTGGCGCCGCTCGCGGCGGAACACGAGCTCGTGCTCACTCACGGCAACGGTCCCCAGGTGGGCGTGCTGGCTCTGCAGAGCGCGTCCGACCCGAACCTCACCACGCCGTACCCCTTCGACGTACTCGGCGCCCAGACCCAGGGGATGATCGGCTACTGGCTGCTGCAGGCGATGCAGAACCGCCTGCCCGGCCGCGAGGTCGCCGCGATCATCAACCAGACCCTGGTCGACGCCGGCGACCCGGCGTTCGCGGACCCCACCAAGTTCGTCGGGGAGACCTACACCCGCGCCGAGGCGGAGCGTCTCGCGGCCGAGAGGGGGTGGGAGGTGAGGCCCGACGGCGCGGGATGGCGGCGCGTGGTCGGCTCGCCGCGCCCGCAACGGGTGGTCGAGACCCAGCTGATCCGGCTGCTTCTCGAGAGCGGCGCACTCGTCGTGTGCGCCGGCGGTGGCGGAGTGCCGGTGGTCCGCGACGACACCGGCCACCTGCAGGGCGTGGAAGCCGTCGTCGACAAGGACCTCACCAGTGCCGTGCTGGCCGAGTCGCTCGACGCCGACTTTCTGATGGTCCTGACGGACGTGCCGAACGTGATGCGTGACTTCGGCACCGCCGACCAGACGGCCATCTTCCGGACCACCCCTGGCGTCCTGCGCTCGATCGACTTCGCGGCCGGCTCGATGGGCCCCAAGGTCGACGCCGCGTGCCGCTTCGTCGAGCTCACCGGCGGCACCGCCGCCATCGGAACCCTCGAGGACGTCGCAGCCATCCTCCGCGGTTCAGCAGGAACGATCGTCACGCCGACGGGCGACTTCGCCGGCATCCCCGGAGGGGCAGAAGGTCCCGACTGTTGACGACGAACGGCCGGTGCAGCCCTCCGCCGGACAGGAGCAGGCTAGAGCCACCGGAGAAAGCCGGTTCCTCAAGGAGAGGTGACGCCATGACCTCACAGCCCTGGTTCAGCGCCAAGCTGCGCGAGCTCGGACGCGACGAGTGCCTCAGCCTGCTGCAGTCGCAAAGCGTCGGCCGGATCGCGTTCACCGACGACTCGGGACCGGACGTGCTGCCGGTGAACTACGTGATGGACGGTGAGGACATCCTGCTGACGACGACGGGCTACGGCGCGATCGCGAGGGCCGCGACCGGCGCTCGGGTGGCGTTCGAGGTCGACGTCATCGACGACTTCCACGAAGCAGGTTGGTCGGTCGTGATTCGCGGACGGGCTGTCCGCGAGTCGCCCTTCGACCTGCCCGCCGAGCGGCCACGGCCTTGGGCCGACGGCACCCGGGCCTTCGTGCTCCGGATCAGCACCGACGCCATCACCGGTCGGCGACTGATCCCGGCCTGACCTCGCTCGTCATCGTCGGGGTACGACCCACCGGAGGCGGGTCCCGTCTCCGGGTGCCGACTCGACGGTGAACGTGCCACCACGCTGCTCCGCACGTTGACGGATGTTCGCCAGCCCGCTCTCCACGACGTCCGGGTTGATCCCACGACCGTTGTCCGTCACCGTCAGTACGATCTCCTCGCCGGCGGAGAGTCGTACCGTCCCTGACGATGCGGAGGCATGCCGGCCCGCGTTGGACAGTGCCTCGCCCAGCACGGCCAGCAGATCGGGAACGAGCGCGGGGTCGATCACGGTGCGCACCGGACCGTCGAAGCTGAGCTCGGGACGGAACTTCAGGGTCGCCGCGGCCCGTTCGACCAACCGGGTGACCTCGGCCTGCACATCCGTCGAGACGTCATCGGTTCCGAGCGCGAAGATCGTCCGGCGGATGTCCTTGATCGTCGCGTCGATGTCATCCACGGCCTGGTCGAGTCGGTCGGCCACCTCCGGTCGATCGGACAAGCGTGCGGTGCCCTGGATTCCGAGCCCGACGGCGAACAACCGCTGGATCACCAGGTCGTGAAGGTCGCGACCGATCCGGTCCCGGTCCTCCAGCATCGCGAGCCGCTGCTCGTCCTGACGGGCCTGCGCCACCCGTAGCGCGAGCGCAGCCTGCCGCGCGAAGCTTGCGGGCAGCTCCACGCCCAGCGTGTGATGGAGGTCAGCGTGGTCAGCGGTCCAGCCGAGTCCGAGCGCGCCACGGATGCCCGACGACGGCGATCCCAGCGGCACCACCACGATCGCCCCGAGGACCGGCCACCCGGGAAGCGAAGCGACGCTGAGGGTGCGCTGCGTCGTCGTCGACGTCGCGAACCAACACCGGTTGTCCGGTCTCGACGACAGAGCGCGCGATCGAGTCCTCCACCACGGGGACAGCAAGCTCCTCGGGCGGGACACTGATGCCGGCGACGGCCCGGACGGCAAGGTCGTCCGGCGTGACCCCGGTGACGATCCAGGCGACCTCGGAGTCCGCAACCTTGCGCGCGCTGTCGACGATCGCCTGCAGCGCCTCGTCGCTGGTCGTCGTGTCCAGCAGCGACGCGGTGATCTCCGCCGTCGCCTGCAGCCAGGCTTCCCGTCTGGTGGCCTCCTCGTAGAGGCGGGCATTCTCGATCGCCACCCCGGCTGCGGCGGCGAGGGCGATGACGATCTCCTGGTCGTCGTCGGTGAAGTCGGTGCCGTCCGCCTTCTCGGTCAGGTAGAGGTTGCCGAACACGCGCTCCCGGATCCGGACAGGGACACCGAGGAACGAGTGCATCGGCGGGTGGTTCGGCGGGAAGCCGTAGGACGCGGGATGCTCGGCGATGTCGCGCAACCGCAGCGGCTCGGGTCGGTCGATGATCAGACCCAGGAGTCCGTGCCCCCGAGGGAGCTCCCCGATCTCAACCGCGTCCGCCTCGGAGATGCCGGAGTAGATGAAGGTCCGCAGCCGCTTGTCGACCGCATCGCCGAGGACGCCGAGCGCGGCGTAGTTTGCGTCTCCCAGCCTGCTCGCGATCGCCACGATCCGAGACAGGACCCCGTCGAGGCTGAGGTCCGCCGCCATCGTCACCACGGCATCGAGCAGCAACTGGAGGCGGGCCTGCTGGTCGAGCACCCCCTGCATCCGCGCCTGGACCTCACCGACCAGATCCTCGAACTCGGCCCCGCGGAGACCGACGGGTTCCTTGGTCATGTCAGTCCGTCGTCGGCCGCGGGTGCTTCACGGCGAAGATCGCCGCCTGGGTCCGGCTGGAGAGCCCCAGCTTCGCCAGCATCGAGGACACGTAGTTCTTGACGGTCTTCTCGGCGAGATAGAGCTCGCCGGCGATCTGCCTGTTGGTCATGCCCTTCCCGATCAGATCGAGGATGCGCTGTTCCTGCTCGGTCAGCGCCGCGAGCTCCTTCGACACCGGCGGCCCGTTGCGGACCCGTTCGAGCACCTGTGCGGTCACCAACGGGTCCAGCGTGGACTGCCCGGCTGCCACCCGGCGCACCATGTCGACCAGGTCGTTGCCGCGCACCTGCTTCAGAACATAACCGGCCGCGCCGGCCATGATCGCGGCGAACAGCGCGTCGTCATCGTCGTAGGAGGTCAGGATCAGCGCGGCGATGTCCGGGTCCTGCGAGCGGATGTCCCGACACACGTCGATGCCTGACCCGTCGGGCAGGCGTCCGTCCAAGATCGCGACGTCCGGTCGCAGCGCCGGGATCCGACGGGTCGCCTCGGCGGCCGAGCCTGATTCGCCGACCACCTCGAAGTCGGGCTCGCTCTCGAGCAGCTCGCGGAGCCCCCGCCGTACGACCTCGTGGTCGTCAAGAAGGTAGATCCGGATCGGGCGCGCTTCTGCCGAGCTTCCCTCCGACTCCCTCATGGCAACCACGCTAGTCCTGCACCGCGTCGGAGCACAGAGGAACCGACGACCCGGATGATCGAGGACCTTGTCCCCTGACGTCGCCGCGCCCGGCCGGCGACCCTGAGGTGAATCCCAGACCGAGGTGGTGACCGTGATCCCGAACGCCGTCGTGCTGAGGCTGGTCGAACTTGCCGTCCAGGCTCCGAGCGTCCACAACACGCAACCGTGGCTCTGGCGCGCGGCCGGCGACCGGGTCTGGCTCTCCGCCGACCGGCGCCGTCAGCTGACGATCGAAGACCCGGAGGGCCGCAACCTCGTCATCAGCTGTGGCGCCGCGCTCGACCACTTCCAGCACGCCGCCCGGGCACTGGGTTGGGACACCTCCGTCACCCGATTCCCCGACGGCCCTGAAGGGTCGCTGGCCGCCCTCAAACTGGTCCGCGGCCGGCCGTCGCTGACGCCGGCCGAAGACCTGGCGGTGTTGCGCAACCGGTGCACGGACCGGCGCCGCTTCACGTCGTGGCCGGTGCCTCCATCGGTGGTGCGGACCCTCGTCGACACCGCTCGATCGCGGGGAGCCTGCTCGGAGGCAGTCGACGACGAGCGGGCCCGGCTTCGGCTCGAGTTCCTGGCACACCAGGCACACCAACGGCAGCTGGTGGACGCGGTCGCATCGAGTGAGCAGCGGCACTGGGTCGGCGACGGTCGCGCCGACGGCGTGCCGCTCAGCGTCCTCCCCGCCGGCGACGACAGCGACGCCTCCCCGCCGACCCGTTTCGGCGCGGGTCTGGTCGAGGAGACCCGGACTGTGGTGGAGAGCAGCGACGGAGTGATCGCCCTCGGGGGCGACGACGGCCCGGGTTCGTGGCTGCTGACGGGCGAGGCGCTGAGCGCGCTGTGGCTCGAGGCAACCCGAGCGGGCCTGTCCGTCGTACCGCTCAGCCTGCCGATCGAGATCGACAGTGTCCGAGACGAGTTGCGCGGCTTGGTGCTCGACAGCGACCACCCCCCGCACCTGCTGCTGCGCATCGGATGGCAGGCCATTGGTCGCAGCCAGCTCCCCCGGACGCCTCGCCGCCCCGTCTCCGAGGTCCTGCGGTCCTGACTCCGACCAGGCGGCCGAGACCGCCCGGCGGCACCCTGTGCTGCGAGCTGCGAGCTGCGAGCTGCGACGGTTCCGGTCGAGGTCCTTGGTCCTGCCCTTGAGGGAAGTCGGACCGTACCGGAGGCGGCACCGGCACCAGCAGGCTCGGTTCATGACCCAGATCCAGCCAGGGAGCATCGTGGCCGCCGCAGACGGCTCTGCCGACGCCGACCAGGCCGTCCGCTGGGCCGCAGAGCAGGCCGCCCTCGAACGCCGGCCGCTCGTCGTGTTCACCGCCGTTCGCCAGAGCCCGGCGATGGTCGGCGCGTGGCCCGGTCCGACGTACGTCTGCCCCGCCGACGAGCTCGGCGCGGCCGCTCAGACCGTCGCTGACAGAGCCATGGAACTGGCCGTCCAACACCGCCCCGGACTCACCACCCAGGCCGTTGCCGTGGCACTGGACGCACGCAGCGCACTGGCTGACCTGACGTCCCGCGTGCACCTGCTCGTCCTCGGATCACGTGGGCGAGGACCGGTCGCCAGCAAGCTGCTGGGCTCGGTCAGCGCGTCCGTGATCCGGCATGCCGCCTGTCCGGTCGTCGTCTGCCGCCCCGGTGCGGACTCCCGCGTCAGGACCGGCGTGCTGGTAGGGGCCGACGGCACCGACGGGTCGCTCCCCGTCCTCGAGTTCGCCTTCCGGCACGCATCGCTCCGCTCCCAGCCGCTCACCGTCCTGCACTCCCTGCCCGACCCGTACGACGACGCCTCGGTTGCGGTGTTCGGCGATCGCTACCCGGAGGTGCGGTTCAGCATCGAGGTCGTCCGCGGGTACGCCGCAGACGCCCTCGCGACCCTCGCCGACCGCCACGATCTCGTCGTGATCGGCCATCGGCCGGCGGAAGCCGTCACCGACCACCTCAACGGCGCCACCGCCACCGCGGTGCTCGAACGGTCCCACACGAACATCGCCGTCGTACCCGAGGCCGGTGCGTCATGAGCCCGCAGATCTCGTCGGGCAGCATCGTGGTCGGAGTCGACGGCTCGGAGCACGCCACGCGCGCTCTCCGCTGGGCCGCGGAGCAGGCCAGTCTCGAGCGCCGGCGACTCGTCGCCGTCGTCGCCGGCGGCGCGACGGTGGCCGACGAGGTGGCCGACGAGGTGGCCGACGAGGTGGCCGACGATGCCGTCGCGCTCGTCCGCAACGAGAGGCCCGACGTCGAGGTCGCCGGTTTCGCCGTCCCGGGAGACGCACGCGCCGTCCTCCTCGACCTCGCCCCCTCTGCGCACCTGATCGTCCTGGGGTCCCGCGGCCGCGGCAGCGTGCGGAGCCTCCTGCTCGGGTCCGTGAGCGTCGCGGTGACCAAGGCCGCCGAGTGCCCCGTCGTGGTCTGCCGACCGGCCGAGGACGTGCCCGGCGACGGTGTCCTGGTCGGCGCGGACGGCACCGCGGAGTCGCTGCCCGTGATCGAGTTCGCCTTCGCCCAAGCCTCGCTCCGCGGACTACCCGTCACCGTCCTGCACTGCTTCTGGGACGTCGCCGTTGCAGCCGCAGGATTCCGCAACGCGCCCGGCGAGCTCTTCGATGAGACGCCGATGGAGGAGGAGCGAATGCTTCTCGGCCAGTCGGTTGCCGGCATCCGGGAGAAGTACCCGGACGTCGCGATGACCTTGCTGTCTCGCCACGGACTCGTCGATGCGGCTCTCAGCCGGCGCGACCGGTCGTGGGACCTCCTCGTCGTCGGTCGCCACCCGATGTCGACGGTGGCCCGGCTGATCACCGGATCGATCGCCACCGCAGTGCTCGAGCGGGCCCGCTGCACCGTCGCGGTCGTCCCCGAGGCCGCGTCCGATGGCTGACCAGGTCGTCCATCCGGTGGCGATCACCCATCGGCGCGCACCTACCCACCTGGCGCACCGGCCCGCCGCGGGGCACGAGGGCGGGAGGAAGACGACCGCGAAGGTTGCTCCGGTGCGCCATGGCTGAGGCCCGCGAGCTCGACGAGGAGCACTGCACGCGGTTGCTGAGGGGCGGCGTCGTCGGCAGGATCGGGTTCCCCACGCCGTCCGGACTGCACATCGTGCCGGTGAACTATTCGGTGGTGGACCACGCGATCGTCATCCGCACGGCGCCGTACTCACTGCTCGGGACGTACGGCCCGGGCTCGCCGGTGGCTTTCGAAGTGGACTCCTTCGACTACGAGCGACACCTGGGATGGAGCGTGCTGGCGCGGGGTCACGCCCACGCGGTCACCGGTTCCGACGACATCAGGCACATCGAGGAGACCTGGCCACCGCGACCCTGGGCCTACGGCCCGCGCACCCTGCTCCTCGAGCTGCCGTGGGCCGAGCTGTCCGGCGTACGCCTGGGCGAGGGCTGGACGGTCGGCAACGAGATGCCCGTACGGCGGAGGACCTGACGGGACCAATGGCCCGCCGATCTCCGGCCCGAGGACTCTCCAGGCGGACCCCGGCCCGCCCCCATCCTGGGTTCAGGACAACAGACGGGCCGATTCGGCCCTTGACCAAGTGAGGCAGCGATGACCGCCGTACAGCACACCGCGACACCCGACGTCCTCGTCGAGCAGGACGTCGTCACCCACCGCAACGCACGCCGCGGACTCGCAGCGCTGCGGATCGGCTTCGGCCTGACCTTCCTGTGGGCCTTCTTCGACAAGCTGCTGGCGCTGGGCTACGCGACCGGCAAGAACCCCGAGACCGGTGCCGTTGACCGGTTCGGGCCCGACGCGTGGATCAACGACGGCAACCCGACCTTCGGATTCCTGACCTTCGGCGTCCCCGCTGACAACCCGTTCCGCGAGACCTTCAACAGCATCGCCGGCGACGCGTGGGCGAACTGGCTCTTCATGGCCGGACTTCTGGGCATCGGGCTGGCGCTCACCTTCGGGGTCGGCATCCGGTTGGCCGCGGCGAGCGGTGCCCTCCTCTACCTGTTGATGTGGGTGGCCGCGTGGCCGCTGGAGAACAACCCGGTGATCGACGACCACCTCATCGGTGCGGTCGCCCTGGTCGTCTTCGCCTTGACCCTTGCCGGCGACACCTGGGGCCTGGGCAAGACGTGGGCCAAGACCCACGTCGTACGCCGGCTCCCCATCTTGCGCTGATCGGGTGCAGGCTTGCTGGCACCCGGTCGGGAGGTCCGACCGGGTGCCAGCAGCATTTCCAGCGCACTCGGTGTGCGTCGAGCAGAAAGGCAGGCGCCGATCGTGACCGATCTCCGTGACACACCGATGTCGGACGAGACCGAGCACGAGCGGCGACTGCGACTCATCATCGAGGCCGCACCGAACGCGATGGTGATGATCGACGAGACCGGCCGGATCGTGCTGGTCAACAGTGAGGCGGAGCGGTCCTTCGGCTACGACCGGGACGAGCTGCTGTCGATGCGGGTCGAGCAGCTGGTCCCGGCTCAGTTCCGCGACCGTCACGAGCTGGACCGTTCCGCCTACATCGAGCGGCCAGACCGGCGGTCGATGGGAGCCGGACGAGAGCTGTTCGGACTGCGCCGGGACGGGACGGAGATGCCGATCGAGATCGGTCTCAACCCGATCGCGATCGGCGAGGAGCAGTTCGTGCTGGCGTCGATCATCGACATCACCGCACGCCTGGGCGCCCAGGCCCTCGAGCAGGATGCCCTGCGGCGCAGCATCCTCGACAGCATCCCCTTCAGCATCATCGCCACCGACGCGGACGGCACGATCGTCACGGCGAATCCAGGCGCGGAGCTGCTGCTGGGCTACCGGCAGGACGAGCTGGTCGGCCTCCCGGTCGACCGGATCGACGCCGACGGCCCGTCCCGCGCGGCGCGTCCGGCGACCTCCCTCGACCGGCGCGCCGGTGCGGAACGCGAGTGGGAGTACCGCCGCCGGGACGGCACCGTCGTACCGGTCAACGAGGCAACGGCCCGGCTCCGCGACGGGACCGGCAGCACCACCGGCTTTCTCTCGGTCGCCTACGACATCTCCAATCGCAAGCAGGCACAGGCGGCCGTGCTCCACATGGCCAACCACGACGCCCTCACCGACATGCCGAACCGGTCGCTGCTGGTCAGCCGTCTCCACGCTGCCATTGCCGAAGCCGCAGACACCGAGACCGAGCTCGCCGTGCTGCTGCTGGACCTCGACCACTTCAAGCGGGTCAACGACCTGCTCGGCCACCACGCCGGCGACGACCTGCTGCTGCGCACGGCCGAGCGGCTGAACCGGTGGGGCCGGAAGTCGGACATCATCGCCCGGCTCGGTGGGGACGAGTTCGTCGTCGTCCTCGACCGCCTCGATGACTCCGCAGCAGCGACCGCGCGGGTCCAGAGCCTCCTGGATACCGTGATGCAGCCGGTGCAGCTCGGAGGACACGAGGTCGCCGTCACGGTCAGCATCGGCGGCGCCATCTACCCCAGCGACGGCGCCGACGCCGCGTCACTCCTCAAGTACGCCGACACCGCCATGTACCAGGCGAAGGCAGCCGGACGGAACAACTTCCGCTGGTTCCACCAGGACATGCTCGAGGAGACCAACGACCGGGTGTCGCTCACCTCCGCGCTCCGTCAGGCGATCGGTGCTGGCGAGCTGTCGGTCGACTACCAGCCCCAGGTCGACCTCGCGTCCGGGCAGGTCATCGGGTTCGAGGCGCTGGCGCGCTGGCAGAGCCCGGAGTACGGCGTGGTAAGTCCCGAGCGGTTCATCCCCGTCGCCGAGGACAGCGGGATGATCGTCGCGTTGGGCGCTTGGGTGCTGCGGACCGCGTGTCGAGATGTGGCGGCGGTCCAGAGCGTGCTGGGCAGACCCCTACGCGTCGCCGTCAACGTGTCGCCCCGCCAGATCCACAGCGCCGGCTGGCTCGATGAGATCGCGGACGCGCTCGATGGATCGGGGCTCGACGCGGCGCAGCTGGAGCTGGAGATCACCGAGGGAATCCTGATGGACGACCGGTGGGGCGTCACCGGCATCCTCAACGCGATCCGGGACCTCGGCGTCAAGATCGTCATCGACGACTTCGGTCGGGGCTACTCCAGCCTGGCCTATCTCACGCGGTTCGCGATCGACAAGCTCAAGATCGACCGTTCGTTCGTGCATGACCTTGCCGGTGCGGACCCGCAGGCACCGATCATCGATGCCATCGTCGTGATGGCTCATGCTCTGGGACTGACCGTCGTCGCCGAGGGCGTCGAGACCGACGCCCAGATCGGGTACCTCCGGGCGCGGGGGTGCGACGAGGCGCAGGGGTTCCACTTCAGCCCCGCAGTTTCCGTAGAAGAGGTGCTGTCGACGGTCCAGGCGATCGAGGCCCCCTGACGATCCGCGAGCACGCCGGTAGCCCGCGTCAGACGGGTCGTTGGTCCCGCGTGATCGGGCCGCCAGGCCATTGCCCGCCGTACCACTCGGGAGAAGGCTTGAAGCATGAGGAATGACCAGGTCACGCCAGGGACGATCGTTGTCGGAGTCGACGGATCCGCTCATGCGAAGCGAGCCCTCGTCTGGGCTGCCGAGCAGGCCCTGCTCGAAGGACGTGCAGTGACCGTCGTCCACGCGGTCGGCGGGGACGCCGCCCCCGTGTTCCGGGCGGGCTACCCGGGTGCGGAGCTCCAGCCGGCGCCTGACCCGATGGCCGAGGCCCGCGCGATCCTCAGCGAAGCCGTGACCATGGTCGAAGCCGCCCGGCCGGGTCTCGACGTGATCGGCCTCCCTCGGGTCGGGGATCCGCGCGAGCAGCTCCTGGAGCTGTCCGAGACGGCGCACCTGATCGTCGTCGGCTCCCGTGGACGCGGAACCTTCGCCCGGATGCTGCTGGGCTCGGTCTCGGTGAACGTCGCCAAGCACGCGAAGTGCCCCGTCGTGGTGACCCGTCCCGGACCGTACGGCGTCGTCAAGGACGGGGTGCTGGTGGGCGCGGACGGTACGGCGGAGTCGCTTCCCGTGATCGAGTTCGCGTTCCGCCAGGCAGCCCTGCGGCAGGTGCCCCTGACCGTCCTGCACACGTCGTTCGATGTGCATGCCACGGCCGCCAGCCGCACCGCGGACGGGACGGCACCGCAGACGGCCGACGAGCTACGGATGCTGCTGTCGGAGTCGGTCGCCGGGCTCTCCGAGAAGTTCCCCGACGTACACCTGACGCTTGAGCTCGGCTACGGGCTGGCCGACGAGGCACTGGCCCGCGGTCGTCGACCGCGGGACCTGGTCGTGGTGGGACGACGCCCGGTTCGGCTGCTCTCCAGCCTGCTGGCGTCCTCGGTGTCGACCAGCGTGCTCGAACGTTCCGACAGCCCCGTGGCCGTGGTGCCCGAAGCCGCACCCGCAACGACACCGTAGGTCTCAGCGGTCGTCGACCGTCTGGTGGTTGCCAGAGTCGCCGTGGGGCGAGCGGTCGTCATCGTTCTCGAACTCGGCGGCGATCGAGACCGTGAGCCCGCCGAACAGGAAGCCGACGATGGCGGCGGCGAGGGTGGTGGTGTTCATCGTGCTGCTCCTCTCAGTTGCGGTGGGCGTGGTCGGCGCCGTGTTGGTACTGGTGGGTGAGGGCGTGACCCTTCCCCTTGTCGATCAGGTAGCGGTTGACCGGGAAGGCCGCGAGGAACGCGGCGGCAAGGGCGATCATCATGCCGACCCAGAAGACCGGGTTCACGAGCCCGGCGTCCATGGCACCGGGGATGACGGCCATGACGAGGTTGTCGACGAGCTCCATCACCATGATCGACAGCGTGTCGGCGGCGAAGACCACGCTGAGCGCGGCGCCGAATCCGAGGCCGGCCTTCACCAGCGGCAGGGTCGACAGCGTGTAGCCGAACAGGAACGCGAGTCCGATCGCAAGGGCGATCGTCACGCCGGTGCTCAGCCCGGCCGCGGTGCCGATCATCAGGCCGAGGATCTCGCCGATGGCACAGCCGGCGAGGCAATGCAGGGTGGCGTTGGCAGCCATGGTGTTGCGCGAGTTCATCATGCTCAGTCCTCTCAGTTGGATACCCGGCGGCGCCACCACCGAAACGGTGGTGGCGCTGCCCGGAGTCAGCCGACCTGGTGGCCGGTGTCAGCTGCAGCCGGCCGACCGGCTGCGTCGTGATCCACGCCGGCACCCGCGGAGCCACGGAAGAGCGCGAACGTCGCGAGCACGCCGGCCCCGGATACGATGGCGGCGCCCGCGAACGCGGCTGAGAAGCCATCGGTCAGTGCCGTCGGGTCGCCGATCTGGTCGGCACCGTTGGCCGCGGCGACCGCGGTCATCACCGCGAGACCGAATGCGGAGCCGATCTGGTAGCTGGTGTTGACGATCCCGGACGCCAGGCCGCCCTCCTCCGGGCTCACCGCAGAGATCGCGGTGCCCAGGGTCGGGATGTACGCCAGGGCCATGCCGAGCGCTGCTACCAGCGAGGCTGGCAGCACGTCGACTGCGTACGAACCGTCGGCGTCGATCAGCGCGAGCCAGACCAGGCCGGCCGTGAGCAGGGTCAAGCCGGTGACCGCACTGGCCTTTGCACCGACCGCGGCAAGCACCCGGGGTGCGAGCGCGATCATGCCGACCATGATCAGCAGGGTCATCGGCAGCAGCGCGGCACCGCTGGGAAAGGCGGTGAAGCCCAGGACCTGCTGGAGATAGAGGTTCAGGAAGAACCACATCGGGATCCACGCCGCGCCCAGGAGGAGCTGCACGATGTTTGCGGCCGCGAGGTTCGGCGCCCGGAAGATGCCGAGGCGCACCAGCGGCTCTCGACCCCTGGCCTGGAGGAGGACGAACCCGACCAGCAGGAGGGCGGCCGCTACCAAGACGCCCCAGGTCTGTCCGGCGTCCCACCCGACCTCAGGTGCCTGGACGACGCCGTAGACCGCCGCGGCGAGACCGGCGGTGACGGTCACCGCACCCAGCAGGTCGACCCGTCGCCCGGCACGGGCGGCGCCGGCGGGCATGACCGCGGGCACCAGGACGAGGATGATCACCGCGATCGGGATGTTGACGTAGAAGACCCACGGCCAGGACAGGTACTCGGTGATCACGCCGCCGAGGAAGACGCCGGCCGTGCCGCCGGCGGGTGCTGCGGCGCCGTAGAACGCGAGCGCCTTTGGCAGGTCCTTCGGGCTGGCCCCGAAGATCATGAACAGCAGCGTCAGCGCCGACGGAGCGATCAGTGCGGAGCCGACGCCCTGGATCGCCCGCCCGACGATCTCTACCTCGACGTTGCCGGCCAGGCCCGCGACCAGGGATCCCGCGAGCAGGACCACCCACCCGGTCGAGAAGACCCGGCGTGCGCCGAGGACGTCCGAGAGCTTGCCACCGAGCAGCAGCAGGCCGCCGAGCGCGACGACATAGGCGTTGAACACCCACGACAGGTTCTCGTGAGTGAAGCCGAGCTCAGCCTGGATCCGCGGGAGTGCGACCCCGATGATCGAGGTGTCCATGATCACCATGAACTGCGCAGCTGCGATCACCGTGAGCCCGAGCCAGCGGCGGTTCGCTCCCGGTCCTGTTGACGTTGACATCTGATTCTCCTTCGACGGTGCTCCGGCGTTGGGCCGGGCGTTGAGCTTGATCTCGTTACCCTAGGGGGGTAGGGTTTCACAACGAGGCCGAACGCTAGCACAAAATACCACCAGGGGGTATCCTTGTGCTCACCAGGAATCTTGATGAAGGGACCGTTCCAATGGCGAAGAAACCCGGCCAGGCCGCCGACACCCCAGCGGTGGGCGCACCCGACGGGCACCAGCACAGCTACGTCGCCAACAAGACGAAGGACGACTACCTCAAGCGGCTGCGGCGCATCGAAGGGCAGGCGCGCGGGCTGCAGCGGATGGTCGAGGAGGAGAAGTACTGCATCGACATCCTGACCCAGATCTCGGCGATGACGAAGGCGCTCGAGGCGGTCGCCCTCGGTCTGCTTGACGAGCACCTGGCCCATTGCGTGGTCGGTGCCGTCGCCACCGGCGGAGACGAGGCCCAGATCAAGCTCAAGGAAGCCTCCGACGCGATCGCCCGCCTCGTTCGTTCCTGACCAACCAGCACCACCACCAGCCCACCACAAGCCCACCTCAAGCCCACCTCAAGCCCCACTACGAAGGATCAGTCATGAGCCAGACCAGCACCTACACCGTCACCGGCATGACCTGCGGGCACTGCGTGTCCTCGGTCACCGAGGAGGTCCAGGAGATCCCCGGCGTGGAGGACGTCACGGTCGACCTCCCCACCGGTGCCGTCACCATCACCAGCGCCGAGCCCCTCGACGCGGCCGCCGTGAGGGCCGCCGTCGAGGAAGCCGGCTACCAGGTCGCATGACGACGCCGGTCAAGCTCGCGGGGTTCGTCGTCGCAGTCGCGGCCGTCTTCGGCCTAGCACTGGTCGTCGGCCGTGCGGTCGGCCCCGTCAACGACGAGATCACGGCAACGCACGGCGGGGATCACGGCGAAGGCCACGGGACCGACGACGAGAGAGCGGTCCTGACGCCCCGGCCGGAGGTCCCTGGGGGCCTGATGGTCTCCCAGAGCGGCTACACCCTGGCGCTGATCGACGAGCGTGCCCGGGCAGGCGAGGACCGACAGGTCTCGTTCAGCATCACGGGCCCCGACGGCGTCGCGGTGACCGACTACGACGTCCAACACGAGAAGCAGTTGCACCTGATCGCCGTACGCCGCGACTTCACCGGCTTCCAGCACGTCCACCCCGTCCTCGACGAGGGGAGCGGCGTCTGGTCGGTCGACCTGGACCTGACCCCGGGCAGCTGGCGGGTGTTCACCGACTTCAAGGCGACCGGGGCCGAGGCTCTCACTCTGGGCGCGGACCTGGCCGTGGCCGGCGGCTACCAGCCTGCTGGCCCGCCGACGGAGATCCGCACCGCAACGGTCGGCGACTACGAAGTCACCCTCGACGGCGACCTGGACGCCGGCGCTGACGCGGAACTGACCCTCAGTGTCAGCAAGGGCGGGGAGCCGGTCACCGACCTCGAGCCCTACCTCGGCGCCTACGGACACCTGGTCGCGCTGCGTGGCGGAGACCTCGCCTACCTCCACGTCCACCCCGAGGGCGCACCGGGAGACGGCCGCACCGAGCCGGGACCGGAGATCACGTTCTCTGCTGCCGTCCCCAGCGCAGGGGTCTACCACCTCTACCTGGACTTCCAGCACGACGGCGTAGTCCGCACCGTCGCGTTCACGGTCCCGGCAGCGGGCACCAGCACCGCCCGGCACCGGCACCAGCGAACACGGCGAACACTCGGGCCACTGATCGGCCCACCAGCAAGGAGACACCCATGACCACGCAGAGTCAGCCAGGCACACCCGCCGCCGACCAGCAGGTCGAGCTCGCGCTCACCGGGATGACCTGCGCCTCGTGCGCCAACCGGATCGAGCGGAAGCTCAACAAGCTCGACGGCGTGACCGCGACGGTCAACTACGCGACCGAGAAGGCGAAGGTCACCTACGCCGGCGCCGTGCTGCCGGAGGATCTGGTGGCAGCGGTCGAGCAGGCCGGGTACGGCGCAGAGCTGCCCCAGCCGCCGAAGCCGGACACCGGAGACGGCGGATCGAGCGAACCCGACCCCGTCGCGTCGCTGCGCCAGCGGCTCCTCATTTCCGCCGTGCTTTCCGTCCCCGTGATCGCGATGGGCATGGCGCCCGCGTTGCAGTTCACCAACTGGCAGTGGCTGTCCCTGACCCTGGCCGCCCCGGTGGTGGTGTGGGGTGCCTGGCCGTTCCACAAGGCTGCGTGGACGAACCTGCGGCACGGCACCTCGACGATGGACACGCTGATCTCGCTCGGCACCCTGGCCGCGTTCGGTTGGTCTGTCTACGCGCTGTTCTGGGGTACCGCCGGGATCGCGGGGATGACCCACGCGTTCGAGCTCACCATCGAGCGCACGGATGGCGCCGGGAACATCTACTTCGAGGCAGCAGCCGGAGTGACGACCTTCCTTCTGGCCGGCCGCTACTTCGAGCAACGGGCGAAGCGACGGGCCGGGGCCGCGCTGCGTGCGCTGCTCGAGCTCGGCGCGAAGGACGTGGCCGTCCTCGAACCGGACGGGGTGACCGAGACCCGGGTACCGGTCGACAGCCTGGCAGTGGGCGATCTGTTCGTGGTGCGCCCGGGAGAGAAGATCGCGACCGACGGCATCGTCGAGCGCGGCAGCTCGGCCGTCGATGCCTCGATGCTGACCGGCGAGTCGGTGCCGGTCGATGTCGGCGCGGGCGATGCGGTGGTCGGCGCCACGGTCAACGCGGGCGGCCGGCTCGTCGTACGGGCGACCCGCGTCGGCGTGGACACCCAGCTCGCGCAGATGGCGCGCCTGGTCGAGGACGCGCAGAACGGCAAGGCCCAGGTCCAGCGGCTGGCCGACCGGATCTCCGGCATCTTCGTGCCGATCGTCCTGCTGCTCGCCGCCGGCACCTTCGGCTTCTGGCTCGGCGCCGGCAACGGGTTGTCGGCCGCGTTCACGGCAATGGTGGCGGTCCTGATCATCGCCTGCCCCTGCGCCCTGGGCCTGGCCACTCCTACCGCGCTCATGGTCGGCACCGGCCGGGGCGCCCAGCTCGGGATCCTGATCAAGGGACCCGAGGTACTCGAGTCGACGCGTCGGGTCGACACGGTCGTCCTGGACAAGACCGGCACCGTCACCACCGGGAAGCTGACCCTGCGCGACGTGATCGCCGCCGACGGCGAGGACGCCGACCTGGTGCTGAGGTACGCCGGCGCACTCGAAGACGCATCCGAGCACCCCATCGCCCAAGCCATCGCCACTGGCGCCCGAGAGCGTCTCGGCACCATGCCCGTCGTGGAGGACTTCGCCAACATCGAAGGCCTCGGCGTCCAAGGCGTACTCCTCGACGGCGAAACGAGCCACGCGGTCCTGGTCGGCCGACCTCGGTTGCTCGCCGAGTGGTCCCAGCACCTCGGCGCCGACCTGGAACGCGCCGTCAGCCAGGCGCAGGCCAGCGGCGGCACCGCGGTCGCGGTCGGTTGGGACGGCCGGGCGCGGGGCGTGCTCGTCGTTGCCGACGCGATCAAGCCGACCTCGGCCACCGCGATCGACGAGTTGCGAGACCTCGGGCTGCGGCCGGTGCTGCTGACCGGCGACAATGCCGTCGTCGCCGGTACGGTCGCGGCGAAGGTCGGAATCGACCAGGCCGATGTGATTGCCGACGTGTTGCCGGCGGACAAGGTCGACGTGGTCAAGCGTCTCCAGGCCGAGGGCCGCGTGGTCGCCATGATCGGCGACGGCGTCAACGACGCCGCCGCCCTGGCTCAGGCTGACCTCGGGCTGGCGATGGGGACCGGCACCGACGTCGCCATCGAAGCCAGCGACCTCACCCTGGTCCGCGGGGACCTGCGGGTGGCGGTCGACGCGATCCGGCTCTCGCGCCGGACGCTGGCGACGATCAAGGGCAACCTGTTCTGGGCGTTCGCCTACAACGTCGCTGCGCTCCCGCTGGCCGCGGCCGGGCTGCTCAACCCGATGCTCGCGGGCGCCGCGATGGCTTTCTCGAGCGTGTTCGTCGTCTCCAACAGCCTCCGGCTCCGGCGTTTCCGTGCCGTGGCGACCGGGGTCGCGTCGTGATCCAGGACGTTCCCCGCCTGGCGGCGGCCACTTCCTGACAGCCGGACTGCTCTGACTGGCTCAGAAGCCCAGCAGTGCTTCCATCTGCTCGATCTCGTCCTGCTGGGCGTCGATGATCGTCTCTGCCAACTCGATCGCTTCCGGGTGTTCCCCGGCAGACTGCTCGGTCGTCGCCATCTCGATCGCGCCCTCGTGGTGCTCGATCATCATCTCGAGGAACAGCTGCTCGAACTCCTCGCCGGCCGCGGCCTCGAGCGCTTCCATCTCATCGGCGCTCATCATGCCGGGCATGTCCGAGCCCATCTCCATCTCCCCGCCGCCATGGGCGTTCACGTGGTCGCGCATCGTCTCGGGGACGGGCTGATCCCATTCGTTCAGCCAGTCGACCATCGACTCGATCTCGGGGCCCTGCGCCATCCTGATCTGCTCGGCGAGCGTGGTCACGGGTCGTGAGAGATCGCGCCCGACAGTGAGGTCGACCATCGACAGCGCCTGGGCGTGATGCTGGATCATGTCCGTGGCGAAGTCCACGTCGGCCTGGTTGAAGTCCTCGCTCTCCGCAATGGCAGAGGAGCTGTCCTGGCCCTCATCCGCCTCATCGGAACAGGCGGCGAAGCCGAAGGTGATCGTCAGCGCGAGTACGAGCGGGACGAGCTTCTTCATGCCAGGCGCTAACACAGTGCTCAGTCTAGAGTCGGTACTCACATCGACATGCACGGCGCCGACCGGTCGGACGGCGGCAGCGGTTGCCACTGCCGGGTCGCAGACGCGGATGGCCGGCGCGGAGGATGGCCGCGCCCCCAAGCCTCAGCTCACGCGCCTCCCGGACTCTAGGTCGAACTCGTATCCCTTCGCGAAGTTCAGGTCGATCGTCTCCCCGCGGTACTCGAAGGTGGCCTCGACCAGCAGCGGTGTGTGCGTGCCCGAAGCGGTGACCAGCTCGCCGTCGGGGGCCGACTCCTCAACCGGCTTCGGGTCGCCGCTCTCGGTGACGCTGCCCTTGACCACGGCCAGGTCGCCGTCCACGTCGAGTCCGACGTTGAGGACGCCGTCGATGACGTAGGCGTCGCGGCCCTCGCCGGAGCCGATCGCGTGCTTGCCGTCGGGATCGCCGATCACGATCTGCAGCGAGTTGCCGTACTTCTGGTTCTCGTAGACGAAGACCTGCACGGGCTGGCCGCGCCAAGTGCCCGTGCCCTCGAGGACGAGGCCACGCTCGCGGACGGACACGGTCTTCGGCCTGTCCTCGTCGGCGCCGGCCTGCAGGAATGGCGAGGTCGAGCTGGTCTTCTGCTCGGGGGTCTGACCACTGTCGCCAGAGGCCATCTGTACGGCGCCGAAGGTGAGTGCGCCGGCAAGGACGCCTCCCAGGATGAGGGACCGCGTCGTGGTGGTGGATCGCATGGTGTGTCTGCCTTTCAGGAATGAGTTACCCGTAGGACGCCACCCGGGCCACGAAAGTTGGATTCTCACGGATGGCCTGCGTCACACCTCCGGGGGCTCGAAAACGAGATGGTCAGCTGCCGTCGGCCGGATAGTCGTGAAGGTGGCCGCCCGGTTGCCCCTGCGCCATGACCGCGTCGACAACTGGGCAGAGTCACCCGCCGACGAGCCGGACGGATGCACCATCTCGGCTACGCCCAACGCGGGACCCAGATCCTCGCCCTCGCCGACGACACCACATCGCCGCGCCTGCGACGCTTTTGTCACTTATTAAGTGACATACGGCCATGCTGCTCCTCTACCCGCTGGGCAAGCGGGGAGCGGGTGGGGCGCCGGCAGCGGGGTGCTGGTTAGTGCGTCGTTGGCACGAAGAACAGCGGACCCAGGACCAGGACGACGCTGGTCCCGTGGACGAAGAAGTCGTACCACTCGATCGTCGTACCCACGAGGGCGGCTGTGGCGACGCCGCGAGGGGACACCTTGCGCGATCCAGGCCGTTTCAACCCGACCACGCCAGTTGGAGCGGCCATGCCTCAGCATGGTGCGAACGCCGGAGCCGGACGGTCAACTGCCCGATCGGGTAGTCCTAGCCGGCCCGGGCAGGGCGGGCGTCACCGCCGGCGGCGCTCCAGCCCGTCGAGGATGAGGTCGAGACCGAACTCAAACTCGTCGGCGAAATCGTAGCCCGGTTGCAGGTAGTAGGTCGTCGCCATCTCGACCATGGCCGGGTAGTCGCCGGTGGCCATCAACGCCATGATCGGCTCGGCCACCTCGCCGACCGACTCGGGACCTTCGAACGGCAGCGACGCTTCTTGGAGCGCGAACCCGTAGATGTAGCTGTCGATGAGCGCATACGCGTGCGCCGTGAGCTCGGGCGAGAACCCGGCGTTGCGCAGGCAGGCCAGGACGCGGTCGTGGTGGCGCAGCGTCGCGGGCCCGGGGGAGGTGCGCGACTCGAGAAGTCCGATCGCCCACCGGTGCTGCTTGAGCCGAGAGCGCGCCGAACGAGCGCGCTTCCGCATTTCCTCTTGCCACTCACCGTCGGGCTCGGGCAGCTCGATCTCCTCGAACACGACGTCAACGAGGGCGTCGAGCAGCTCTTCCTTGCTGGCGACGTAGTAGTACACCGACATCGGCTTGGCCCCGAGCTCGGACGCCAGGGACCGGATGGTGAGGTCCGACAGACCGCCTCGATCCGCTATCCCCAGCGCCGCGCTCAGGACGCGCTCCCTGCTCAGTCGCGGGCGGCGCGGTCCGGGTGTCGTCTCGGGAGCGGTCATCGGGTCCTCTGGTTCGACTTGACTTTCGTACACTGTACGGTACCGTCGTACATTGTACGAAAGCGTGGACACGCCATCAGGGCCCTCGGGACGCGCAAAACCTCCGACCGGAACGGCACCCGACATGTCCATCCACACCGAACCCAGCAAGCAATCCGCGGTCCGCACCATGCGCGCCGTCGTGCAGGACCAATACGGCACCGCAGAGGTGCTCCGGCTCGAACAGATCGAGGTGCCCGCCATCGAGCCGCACGAGGTCCTCGTGCACGTTGCCGCTGCCGGCCTCGACCGCGGGACATGGCACCTCCTCACCGGCCGGCCGTACCTGATGCGGGTCATCGGCTTCGGGTTCCGAAGGCCAAAGAATCGAGTGCCCGGCCTGGACGTCGCCGGGACCGTCGTAGAGGTGGGCTCCGCGGTGACGCGGTTCGCCGTCGGCGACGAGGTGTTCGGCATCAGTCGCGGGTCGTTCGCCGAGTACGCCGTCGTCCGCGAGGACAAGGTTGCCCACAAGCCGGCGAACCTCGCCTTCGAGGAGGCCGCCGTGGTGCCGGTCTCGGGAGGGACCGCGCTACAGGCGGTCCGCGACGCCGGACGCCTCCAGGCGGGTCAGCGGGTGCTGGTAGTCGGTGCGTCTGGTGGCGTTGGGAGCTATGCCGTGCAGCTCGCCAAGGCGTCGGGAGCCGAGGTCACCGGAGTCGCCAGCACGTCCAAGCTCGACCTGGTTCGCACCCTCGGGGCCGACCACGTGGTCGACTACACCCGCGAGGACTTCGCCGACGGCGCGCACCGCTACGACCTGGTGCTCGACATCGGCGGCAACTCAAGCATCCGACGGCTGCGGCGCGCCCTCGCCGAGCGCGGAACGCTCGTGATCGTCGGCGGCGAGGACGGCGGGAACGTCACCGGCGGGATGGGGCGCCAACTGCGGGCGCTCGCCCTGTCACCGTTCGTCCGCCAGCGGCTCACCATGCTCGCGAGCAAGGAACGAGCAAGCGACCTCGAGCCCCTCACCGAGCTCATCGAGGCCGGTGAAGTGATCCCGAGCCTCGAGCAGGCCTACCCCCTGGATCAGGTCGCCGATGCCCTGCGCCGACTCGAGGCCGGCGACGTCCGCGGCAAGCTCGCTGTCACGGTCTGAGCTCCACCGCCGCCGCGCCGCCCGGCGGGACGGACGTCGCTGGCCGCTCCGACCCGAGGATCGCGAACACGAACTCGCTGCCCCAAGAGCCCTTGAAGAAGACGTTCTCGCGGAAGTGCGCCTCGCGGCGCATGCCCACTCTGGCAAGCAGCGCCGCGGCGGAGTGGTTCAGTGCGTCGGTCACGGCGATGACCCGGTGCATGTCCAGTGTGTCGAAGGCGTAACTCAGGAGACCTGTCATCGCTTCGGTTGCGTAGCCCCTGCCCTGGTGTTTTGGCGCGAGGGTGAAGCCGACCTCCATCTCACGATGCTCGGCCGCATTGACATGTGCCGCCAGGTCGCCGACCAGTTCGCCGCTCGCGACGTCCTCGAGCGCGAACTGGTACCACCTCCCCGGGATGCCGGGGCGCAAGGCCCGCATCTCCTCGACGAGCGCGCTGCCCTCGGCGAGCGTGTAGGTCTCCCAGCTCTGATAGCGGGCGACGTCCGGATTCGACCTATAGGCGACAAACGGCTCGACGTCAGCCGCGCCCATGGCTCGGGCCACCAACCTGGGGGTCGCGAAGAAGACGGTCGTCGTCACGCGCGGTCCTCCGCCTCTGCGTGGACGTGCATCCGTTCACCCGGGCGGCCGAAGATGCTCAACACCTCAGCGGGCCCCTTGCCAGCGCTGCCGAACCAGTGAGGAAGCATCGTGTCGAACTCCACGGCCTCGCCCGACCCGAGCACGAGGTCCTGGTCGCCGAGCACGAGCCGCATCCGTCCGGTCAGGACGTAGAGCCACTCGTAGCCGTCGTGAGTTCGCGGCTGCGGGGTCGATTGGCTCGCTGGGATGACGATCTTCCACGCCTGGACCGCCCCGGGCTGCTTGGTCAGCGGGATGACGGTGCGCCCGTTGACGCGTCGGGGTTTGAGTCGGATGCGCGGGTCGCCAACCTCCGGCGCTCCGACGAGGTCGTCCAGCGGCACCCGGTGGGCTTGTGCAAGCGGCAGCAGGAGCTCGAGGCTAGGGCGACGTTGGCCGTTCTCCAAGCGCGACAGCGTGCTCTTCGATATCCCGGTTGCATCCGAGAGCGCCGTCAGAGTCACCCCGCGCTGGGTTCGAATCTGCTTCAGACGTGGCCCGACCTGGTCCAGGGCATCGGCAATCGGCGACGAGTCCATCGCAGCATTCCAACGACTCTTCCCAGGTTTGGCAACAAACGTTGCCGCGGGTCCGGACCCGGCGGAACCTAGGCGCATGACCAACCTCGACGAGTACGACGTCATCGTGATCGGCGGCAGCGCGGCCGGACTGTCCGCGGCCTTGGTGCTGACCCGGGCCCGGCGCAGGGTCGCAGTCGTCGACAGCGGCCAACCGCGGAACGCCCCGGCCGCCCACATGCAGGGCTTCCTGTCCCGCGACGGCATGTCGCCGCGCGACCTTGTCACCGCCGGACGAGCAGAGGTGGAGCATTACGGCGGCCACCTCGTCGACGATGTGGTGACCGAGCTTCTCCAGAACGGGGCAGCCAAGTTCGAGGTCCGGCTCGCCAGCGGCAACACGATTACCGCACGTCGGATCCTGTTCGCCACCGGACTGCGGGACGAGGTCCCCGACATCCCAGGGGTCCGGGAACGCTGGGGGCGGGACCTGTTGCACTGCCCCTACTGTCACGGCTTCGAGGTCCGCGACCTACCGCTCGGCGTCCTGGGCCGGGGCCCGCAGACCGTCCAGCATGCGCTGATCATCCGACAGTGGTCACCCGACGTCGTCCTGTTCACCGATGGTGGAGACCTGACGGTGACCGAGCGCGAGCAGCTCGCCGCCCGCGGGATCGACGTCGTCGACACCCCCGTAGCGCGGTTGGTGGTCGAGGACGACACGCTCCGCGGCGTCGAGCTGGCCGACGGCCACGCCATCGCCAGATCCGCGGTGTTCGTCCGGCCTCGGTTCGTCCCGAACAACGAGCTGCTGACCGGTCTCGGCTGCGAGACCGACGTCGACGGGTGGCCGGTCATCGACCCGACCGGCGCAACGTCCGTCCCCGGCGTCTGGGCAGCGGGGAACGCCTCCAACCCGCGCGCCCAGGTGATCACAGCCGCCGGCGAAGGATCCGCCGCCGGCATCGCCGTCAACAACGACCTGGTGGACGAGGACGTCCGCCGTGCGGTGCTGGACGGCGCCACCAACGACCACCGAATCATCCACGAAGGAGCATGACCATGACCGACACGA
The DNA here is from genome assembly GCA_963756795.1 of uncultured Actinomycetota bacterium. Taxonomy (GTDB): domain Bacteria; phylum Actinomycetota; class Actinomycetes; order Propionibacteriales; family Nocardioidaceae; genus Nocardioides. The sequence continues at coordinate 936,245 of CAVWPK010000012.1, forward strand.
CCCGGCCCGGCACGGTCGCGCCCCCGACCAAGCACCAGCTCGCGCTGATGATCTGGGTCGCTGTGGTGCCCACGCTGATCGGGCTCAACCTGCTCCTGGACGACGCCCTGGCCGACCTGTCCACGGTCCCCCGGACGTTCGTCCTGGCCACGATCGCGGTGCCGATCGTCATCTACGTCCTGATGCCGCGTCTGCACCGCTTGCGGTCCCGCCTCATCGCACGCGCCTGACGGGCAGGATCGCCAACGCACCCAGCAGAGCGCAGCACCCGGCAACGGCGTACAGGACGGCGTAGCTGCCACTGCCGAGGGTCAGGGTGAACGGCGCGAGCGTCGGCGCCACCGAGAACGGCAGCGCGCCGGCCATGTTGAACACGCCGTGGTCCTTGGCGATGCTGGAGTCGTCCGGGAGCACGTCAGCCACGAGCGCAAGGTCTACAGCGACGTACACACCGAAACCGAGACCGGCGTTCGCCATGCCGACCAAGATCCGGCCCAGGTCGATGGAGCTCGCGATCACCTGCAGAGCCAGTCCGTAGGTGAGGGAGACGGCGAGGACGAACGCCTTGCGTCTGAAGACGTCGTCGCATCAGATTCCTCCTCGGAGGGCGGCCAGCATAGGGCCGTCGCCGCCCGAGGACGTGCCGGCTCCGCAGAGACCCCAGCGGCCCACGCGTCAGACAGTCGGGAGACGGTATCGCGATGCGCTCATTGCCCTCCGTCAGGGGGCAAATCGGTATGCCTTGTGAGAGATCTGTGAGAGGTGGGCCTTCGGCCACCGTTCGCTCAGCGCGCGAACACCCTCGCTGATCTTGTTGACGCAGGTCAGCGGTACTTCGATCTGCGCGCCCGTAGGGATTCGAACCCCAAACCTTCTGATCCGTAGTCAGATGCTCTATCCGTTGAGCTACGGGCGCCTGCCGCCCTCGCGAGCGACCGGTCGAGAATAGCCGAGCCCCGTCCTCGATGCCGAATCGCCTCCTTGTGGGATATTGAGGGGATACACGATTCCCCGGCCCGGGGCGGTCTGGGAGCGCACAAGACCTGGAGGTCGTGTTGTCCGGCTACGAGCCCGAGGACCGTGAGCTGTTCGAGCGCGCGGCGACCGAGGTCTACGAGCTGATCGTCCAAGAGGGTGGCATCGCCGCGGACGACGATCGCGTCGCTGCCGGGAGCGACGCGAAGTCCGCGCTCGACCTGATGGCCGAGCTCAACCTGGTCCAGCTCGACAAGCGCGACAACATCTGGCGGGCCTTGGAGCCGGCCAACGTGCAGTCGCGTGTCGTCACCCCCCTGAGCAACGAGGGTGCCCGCCTGCTGGAGGAGTCGGCTCGCTGGGCGAAGGCGTTCCAGACCCTCAACCACAGCTGGCGTCGATCACCGGTCGCACAGAGCTCCGGTCCGTTCACCTATCTTCACAATGAGGCGATCAACCCTTACCTCACCGCGCTGATCGGCGATGCCGAGGAGGACCTGCTCACCGCTCAGCCACAGACCGGTCGCGATGCGCAGTCGATCGCGACCGCCGCGCTCCGCGACACCGAGGCGCTCGAACGCGGCATCTCGATGCGCACGCTCTACCAGCACAGCGCGCGGCGCAGTGCCATCACCCAGAAGTACGTCGGCGCCGTCACCGCCCGCGGCGCAGAGGTGCGCACGCTGGACGAGTTCTTCAACCGGATGATCGTCGTCGACCGGCGGGTGGCAGTGATCCCGGCGGCCGACACGCTGGCCACCGCGGTCGTCGTACGCGAACCGGCCGTGGTGGGTTACCTGCTCGACGTGTTCGAGCGGGCCTGGGCCCGCGCCCGCCCGTTTGTCACCGTCGAAGAAGCGGCGGTCCGTGAGATCGCTGCTGAGCAGCGCGCGATGACCATCCGGATGCTCATCGCCGGACACTCCGATGCGGTCAGCGCCAAGCGGCTCGGCGTCAGCCCGCGGACCTATGCCGGCTATGTCGCCGACCTCAAGATCGAGTACGACGCCGACACCCGTTTCCAGCTCGGCTACACGATGGGGAGCGCCGGCATCTCTGGCAACGAGGCGGCGGAGTCGAGAAGAGCAGGCGGGGAGTTCGAAGAGTCCGGAAAATGACAACGACCGCCGGACTGGTCGTCTGGCGGTCGTCCTCGGTTAACTCAAGTCAGGGGCGGTCCTTGGCACCGATCTTGCAGGCACCGCCGCAACCCCATCCTGAGTCCAACGCCTGCGACGGCGGGGCGACGACTGCCGTGAGGCCCACCGTTGCCACCGTTGCTGCTACTACGAGCGCAGCCCTACGTCCGAACTCCCTCATCTTCCAGCCTCCGAATCGGTTCGGGGTCGCACGAGCCCCAAAGAATTCATCATTCGATGCCTACCCAAACATCCGTGAGGATAAACCTGCAACCCGCTCAATCTTTCTTGTCGGAGCGGCTGCTGTCGAGGTGTCCTCCTGGAAACGTTCCCACATGCGATAACTAGGTGGGTGCAGAAGCGGTAACCCCCGGCGAGCGTGCTCGCCGGGGGCCTAGCGCGGAGGCGGAGGGATTTGAACCCTCGATGGGGTTGTAGCCCCAAACCCGCTTAGCAGGCGGGCGCCATAGACCAGACTAGGCGACGCCTCCCTGCCGACCGGAGAGCCGGTCAGCGAGGACAGGCTACAAGGCTGCGGCGGGTGCGACCGAATCGGCCCGTCAGCGCGTCGTACGGCCAAGATGGTCGCGTACATCGCGCGCGAAGTCGTCCTTGTCGGCAGCGAGCAACTGCATGGGAATGGTGGTCGAGCGGCCGTCCTTGAGCCGGAGTACGACGCAAGGTCCCGCGTCCGGCTGGGTGGCCACCGCGTCCTCGACCTCGCTCCAGCGGGCCTCCTTCACCCCCGCCCCACGGACCAGCGTCACCCGGTAGCCCGTCGCGCTCAGCCGCACCACGCTCACCCCGACCCGCAGCCACCACGCCAGCCCGACCAGGCCGAGCAGCCCCACCACCAGGAGCGCGACGAGGAGGTCGGGTCCGAGCCCGGCCAGCGCGACCACGAGGGTGCTGCCGAGGATCAGCACCGCGAACAGGATCAGGTAGGCGCCGACGAACCGGGCCACCACCAACGGCGCCAGCCGGTAGTCGACGGGGACCGAAGCTTCGGCCTTCTTCATGAAACCCGCCGCCACTCAACCCGACCCTGCCGCCCCAGCCAAGATGGCCGATTCGGCGCGCCACAAGGGCAGATTCGGGGCGCCATGAGGGCAGATTCGGCTTCAGTCGGCAGCACCCCGCTCGCCCCGGCTCGGCAGAGGGGGCGGGATTCGAACCCGCGGTAGGTCTCCCTACGACCGCTTTCAAGGCGGTTCCGATCGGCCACTCCGGCACCCCTCCTCGGGGAAACCTCTTCCCCGGCCGACGAGTCTAGGTCCCGCGCCGGCCCGGCGTGGAGCCAGGCTCAGGCTGCCCGGGCTGCCCGGGCCGCCCGGGCGCGGAGGTAGCGGCGTTCGGCGGGGTCGAGCCAGCGCAGCCGGTCGCGCAGGACCCCGGCATCGACCGAGAGCTCGGTCGCGGCCTCACCCAGGGACAGCGCCCAGGCGAGCGCCTCCCCCATCTCGTTGATCGAGGGGAGCAACAGCCGCGCGGTCTCGCGTCGTACGCGCAGCTCCTCACGTTCCGCGAGCACGCCGACCAGGGTCGGACCCCACTCGGCATGGAGGCATTCGTGCAGCAGTGTGCACCGCTTCTCCTCCCAGCTCAGGTTGGTGCGCAGACTGATGACCTTGTCGGCGAACAACGTGAAACCAGCGTCGGGGTCGTCCTCGGGTCGGTGCCAGCGCAGCTCCCAGTCGCTGAGCGTGCGGAGGCGACTCCAAGGGTCGATCACCTCGGGGACGATAGGCGCAACGGCCGACCCTTATCCCGGATCCGCCGCGGACGGGCGGCGAGCGGCCCGCTTCTGGACCTGGGGCGCCGGGGGTCCGCCGGCTCGACGCCGGGAACGCTCGCTGCCGCGCTGGCCGCCGAGCCGTCGCTCGAGCGCCTCGAGCTCGGCCGCCCAGATGCGGGGGTCGATGTTCATCGCCACCGCGATCTTGATCAGCTGCTCGACGTGGACGAGTCGCGGCGCGGCGGTCGGCGACAACATGTTGGCGAGGCTGCTGCGAGGAATCCCGCTCGCGCGCGCCAGCTCGACCTGCGTCATCGCCGAGCCAGCGAATCCTTCCCGGATCAGCCGGAGGGTTTCCCGGTTGATGGGCGACGACGCCTGCGCTTTCTGTCCCACTCGCGAGACAGTATCCCAATCTGAACAGGTGGAGCGACCAAGGTTGCGAGTCTGTTCCAACCTGAACTACGGTCCTGCGATGTGTCCCACTCTGAACCTCTCGGCCAACGCGCCCGGCAAGCGGTCGCTCAGGAGCTCCGAGCGACGATCGCGCGCAGACAGGTCACGCTGACAGTCGTGAGCAGGGACGCGGGGATCCCCCGCTCGACCCTGCACCGCAAGCTCCACGGCCAAGGAGATCTGACCGTGAGCGAACTGGTGCGGCTGGCGATCGCCCTCGAGGTCCCGGCCACCGACCTGGTCCAGGCTGCCGTGACGGCAGCGGGTGCCGCCGGGAGCTGAGGGTCAGCCCAGCTCGACCAGCAGATCGCCCTCCTGGACGACATCGCCAGCCGAGACCTTGATCGCGCGGACCACGCCGCCGACCTCGACGATCACCGGGATCTCCATCTTCATCGACTCCAGCAGCAGCACGGAGTCGCCGGCCGCCACGGTGTCACCGACGGCCACTTCGACCGTCAACACGTTCGCCACCATCTCGGCCCTGATCTCCGACGCCCGATTGCGCATGCTGGCGAGGCTACGGGTTACTTCCGGGTACCCGGGCATCGGCCGCCGCGGGAAACAGGCTAGAAGAGCGCCGCCGTACGTCCCGGCTCCGGTCGTACGGCGGCCGCCTGCTCCGCTACCCGTCGCCGTCGACCCGCATTGCCGGTGAGGGCCAGGTCCAGCCGGATCACCACGAAGGCGAGCATCAGACCGACGACCAGCCCGTAGACCTCGGACAGGACGACCTCGTTCAGCCCGACCGCAGGGTTGGCGAGCGAGGTGGCAACCGGCGAGGTCGCCGCCACACCGAACGCGCACACCCACCAGCCCTGCCGCCGCCGCGCCCGCATGTGGCACCCGTAGGCGAGCGCAGGCACGCCGAGCACCGCGACGATCGGGCGCGGGAACGCGCCGAGGTGGTCCCTGCTCCAGTCGACCCTGGCGAGCAGCCAGTCGACGAGTCCGGTCGAGCCGTATCGGCGCAGCAGCTCCGCGTAGAGCAGGGTCGCGAGCAGCAGCACGGCACCCACCGCGACGACGCCCACGCCGCGCCGACCGAGCCCGTGCAGACCCGCTCCGAGACGGAAGACCAGGATCTCGGCACCGACCAGCGCCAGCCCGAGGCCCAGGTACTCGTAGCGGGTCACGTCGATCGTGGGCTCGAACCCGACCGCCGCCATCGCGCCGATCGCGGCGATGCTCATCCCGAGCACGCACTCGCGGATCGAGGCCGCGAACGACTTCGCCGGCACCGTCGCCATCACGCCGAGCACCGCTGCGACCGCCGTCGTCAACACCGAGGTACCGGTCGAGAGGATGTCCTGGTCCGCCCAGGCCGCCAGCAACCCGAGCCCGAGCGCGAGGGTTCCGAAGATCACGGGGCGACCGCCGGTGCGGGCCGCCAGCGCCCAGGCGTACGCCGACCCGACCGTCACCGATCCGGTGATCCCCAGCCAGTCGGGGCCGACCGAAACCATCGCGCAGACGAGCAGCACGGCGCCGGCGACCACCAGGAGCGCCCAGGTCGCCAGCGGCAACCGCGACGCTGCGACGTCGGCCACCCGTCGCTGCAGCCCACGGGAAGCGGGCCGCGCATCGGCGCGGGTGGCGTGACGGGACACGGGCGTTGAGCCTACAGACGGCGGTTGGCCAGCGACGGGTTGGTACGACGCGCCTCCGCGAGCGTCGTACGGTCCACCTCCGCGGTGAGGACCACCGATTGCGCGGCGTCGCCCGGTCCGGCTGCCGCCACCACCTCACCGAGCGGGTCGACCACCATCGAGTGGCCGGTGTAGCGCGGCGCCGGTTGCCCGACCGCCGCGACGTAGACGGTGTTCTCGATGGCACGGGCGGTCACCAGGGTCTGCCAGTGGTGGACCTTCCGCGGTCCGGCGACCCACGCCGCCGGGACCACGATCAGCTCCGCCCCCGCGTCGACGAGCCGGCGGGCGAGCTCGGGGAACCGCAGGTCGTAGCAGGTCATCAGGCCGACCTGCCAGCCCCCGATCTCCACCACGGCGGGCTCGATCGCGCCTGCCGAGAGCCGGTCGGACTCCCGGTAGCCGAAGGAGTCGTACAGGTGCACCTTGCGGTACGCCGCCTCCGCGGCGCCACGCAGCACCAAGGTGTTGTACGGCCGGTCCGGGTCATCGCTCTGCTCGAACATGCCGGCCACCAGGGTGGTCCCGCGCTCCCGCGCCACCCGCGCGACCTCGGTCGAGAACGGGCCGTCGAGCGGTTCGGCGTAGGGGCTGACGTCGGAGCCGGCGTCGCCGAAGTCACGGGCGAACGCTTCCGGGAAGACCACCAGGTCGTGCCCGTCCGGAGTCAGCCGGTCGATCACCGCCCGGTTGTCGTCAGGTTCGAGCCCGGACGCCGCCTGGACCAGCGCCAGGCGCAGCCGGTCCGGCCCGGCCTCCGTGGTGTGGCTCACCCCACCAGTGTCTCTCGCGGCACCTCGCTTCCCGACCGGCGGGTGGTTTGCGAGACTCGGGACGTGATCGACCCGGCGCTGACCAGTTTTGCCGCGATCGTCGTCGCGGGGGGCCAAGCGAGCCGCCTGGGCGGTGCCGACAAGGCGACGATCGAGATGCGCGGTCGCACTCTGCTCGAGCACACCCTGGACGCCGTGATCGACGCGGCAGAGGTGGTCGTCGTCGGCAAACAGGTGGTGACCGACCGACCGGTGACTTTCGTCGTCGAGGACCCGCAGTACGGCGGCCCGGTGGCCGGCCTGCTCACCGGGCGCGACTCGCTGCTGCGGACCTTCCCCTGGCTGGCAGTGCTCGCGGTGGACATGCCGTTCATCACCGCTGCGACCATCCGCCGGCTCCACGATGCGGCGGTCGGACACGACGGCGCGGTCCTGGTGTCGCCGGAGGGCCGCCGTCAGCTCGCCTTCGTCGTCGGAACCGCGCGGCTCGACCAGGTGCGACCCGACCGCGAGGCCCAGCACGGCCATCCGCTCTGGCCGCTGCTCGACCAGCTCGACATCGTGCTCGTGCCTGCCCTTGCGCAGGAGCACCGAGACGTCGACACGTGGACCGACCTGCGCGACCTGGCCGACGATTCACCGTCCTGATCTGACTCGGGCTGGACCGGGCGCCCGACGTACCTGACGTTTTCGGTCTGAATCCGCGCACAACACCACGAAAACGTCAGGTACGTCGGGGCCACGGGCGTCGGCCGGCAGCGGCGGGCACGGGTAGATCCGCCGCACAGGGTCTTGTCAGCAGGCCGCTGCGAAGCCACCCTGGAGTGGTGAACCTCCACGACTGGATCGATGAGTTGTGCGACCTCCTCGACGTCGACGCCGAGGCTGACGAGAGCCTGCTGGGGGACCTCGCCGAGGTGGCACACGACAACGTGCATCCAACGGCAGGCCCGGTGACGGCATTCCTGCTCGGTGTCGCCGCCGGCGCTGGGGAGGCCGGACCGGAAGCCGTGGAGCGGATGGCCGCGAAGGTGCAGGCCCTGGCCGAGGCGTGGGACCGTCCCGCCGGCGCCGCGGCCGACGAGGACCGCGACGACGAGGCCGACGACGAGATCGACGAGGAGCTCACCCACCTCGACGAGATCGACGAGGAAGTCGAAGAAGAAGAAGACCTGCTCGTCTGACAGTTCCCGCCGGTCGGCAAGATGGGCTCATGCGTGCCGTCACCGTGACCGAGCCCGGCGGGCCCGAGGTCCTCACCATCAGCGAACTGCCGGACCCGGAGCCCGGGCCGGGCGAGGTCCTCGTCGAGGTCGCCGCCACTGCGGTCAACCGGGCAGACCTGCTGCAGCGCCAGGGGTTCTACCCACCTCCCCCGGGCGCGTCGGGGGTCATCGGTCTCGAGTGCAGCGGCACGATCGGGGCAGTCGGTGAGGGCGTGACCGACTGGGAGGTCGGTACGCCGGTCTGCGCCCTGCTCGCCGGGGGCGGCTACGCCAGCCGCGTCGTCGTACCAGCGGGCCAGGTGATGCCGGTGCCCGACGGCGTTGACCTGGTGACCGCGGCGGCGCTGCCCGAGGTGGCGTGCACGGTCTGGTCCAACGTGTTCATGATCGCGGGGCTCCAGCCCGACGATGCCTTCCTCGTGCACGGCGGTGCCGGCGGCATCGGGACGATGGCGATCCAGCTGGCGACCGCTCTGGGCGCACGGGTCCTCACCACGGCCGGCAGCGCGGACAAGCTCGAGCTGTGCCGGTCGCTCGGCGCCGAGGTCGCCATCAACTACCGCGACCAGGACTTCGTCGAGGTCGTACGGCAGCACACGGACGGCCGCGGGGCTGACGTCGTGCTCGACAACATGGGTGCGAAGTACCTCGCACGGAACGTGTCCGTGCTCGCCGCCGAGGGCCGGCTCGTCGTCATCGGCCTCCAGGGTGGGACGAAGGCCGAGCTCGACCTGGGCCAGCTCCTCTCGAAGCGCGGCGCCGTGATCGCGACCGCACTTCGGTCGCGACCGGTCGACGGCAAGGCGGCGATCTGCGCCTCGGTGGTCGAGCACGTCTGGCCGCTGGTCGCCGACGGCAAGGTGAGGCCGATCGTGCACCAGGTGCTGCCGCTGGACCAGGCCGCCGAGGCGCACCGGATCGTCGAGAGCGGCAGCCACACCGGGAAGGTGCTGATCAGCGTTGACTAGGGTTGAGGCATGAGCGAGCAGTCTCCCGACGCCAACGAGCAGCAGATCGTCGTGATCGGCCCGGACGGCCGACCGGTCGCCACGATGCCGGCAGGTATCGCGTCCGACACCGAGGGCGACCCCGACGACGGTGAGCGGTCCCCGACCGACCTCGTCGAGCAGCCTGCCAAGGTGATGCGGATCGGAAGCATGATCCGCCAGCTGCTCGAGGAGGTGAAGGCGGCGCCCCTCGACGAGGCCAGCCGCCAGCGCCTCCGCGACATCCATCAGGCGTCGATCAAGGAGCTCGAAGAGGGTCTCGCCCCGGAGCTGGTCGAGGAGCTCGACCGGCTCTCGCTGCCGTTCATGGAGGACACGACGCCGTCCGACGCGGAGCTCCGGATCGCCCAGGCCCAGCTGGTCGGGTGGCTCGAGGGCCTGTTCCATGGCATCCAGACGGCGATCTATGCGCAGCAGATGGCGGCGCGCGCCCAGTTCGAGCAGATCCGGCGGGCGTTGCCGCCGGGCATGCACCCGGAGGCGGCGACCGGGACCCCCGGCGCACCGCAGGACCAGCAGCCGAATGCCGACGAGGGTCGTTCGGGCGGGATGTACCTCTGACCTGACGTCAGTGCGTACGACGCGCCGCGATCCGCGCGAGCAGGAGCAGGCCGAGCACGCCGATCAGCGCGAGTGCCGCACCCGGGGCGGTCAGCCGGCCGAGCGAGGGAGTGGCGCGGGCGCCGTCGGCCGGCGCCGCAAGCGTGTAGTCGGGTGTGGTGTCGCCGGCAGGCGGCTGTCCGAGGGTCGCGCTCAGGCGATCGCGCATCTCCGCCGTGAGACCGCCCGGGAGCTTCGTCGTACCGGAGCAGCTGGCGGACAGCAGGTAGTCCCTCCCCTCCTCGGCGGACACGAAGAAGACGTAGGTCGCGCCCTCGTCGAGCTTGCCGAGACCGCCGGCCCGACCGGCTGGGGAGGTGACGATCTGGACGCGATCACCCGGCTCGAGGCCGCCGTGGAACGGGGACTCGACCGTCACCGAGTGCTGCCAGCGGGTGGTGCGGGGGTCGGGCGTCCGGGTCGGGCCGTCGGAAGGCTCGTTGTCCTGGTCGGTCTTACCTGCTCCACCTCCGACGGTGCTGCGGGGCTCGACGTCGCGCACCCGCCCGGCGAAGACGTCCGTCACAGCCGCGGCGCTCTCCCGGACATCGGTGGGGTTGTCGAGCTCGAAGGGGGCGCACTCGGCCGGCGCTGACCCGGCCGCCGACCCGGCAGCTGACCCGGCAGCTGACCCGGCAACTGACCCCGCGGCCGACCCCGCCGCGAAGCCGCAGACGAGGACGACGAGCACCGTCGCCAGGGTCGTCCGGAGCGGTGCGATCACCGGGACAGCGTAGCCGGGCCGACCCGCGGCCAGACGACCCCTCAGCCGAACCACCGGTCCAGCTCGACGGCCGCCCCGTCCTCGTCGACGGGGCCCGTGACGTGGTCCGCAGCGTCCTGGACCTCCTGGACGGCCTGCCCCATCGCCACACCCCGACCGGCCCAGGTGAGCATCTCGATGTCGTTGCGCCCGTCGCCGATCGCGAGCACGTCCGCGGCAACGATCCGGAGGTGTTCGGCGACGTACTCCAGGCCGGAGGCCTTGGAGACCCCCACCGGCGAAAGGTCCAGCCACGCGGTCCAGCCCACGACGTAGTCGGTGCCGTGCAGGCCGAGCTCGGCCGCCATCGTGACGAAGTCCTCCGCCGTGGCCTGCGGGTCGCGGATGATCACCCGGCTGACCGGAGCCGACACGAGGTCCTCGAGCTGCGTGACGATCAGCTCGCCACCGAGCTCGCCGGCTGGGAACGGCGCCGACACCCGGTAGCCGACACCGCGCTCCTCGATGGCGACCAGGACGTCGGGGTGACGTTCGAGTACGGCGTGCACGGCCGGCGCCGCGTCGAACGTCTCCTCGTGGACGATCTCCATCGGCGGGTGCCGCACGAGCACGGAGCCGTTGGACGCGACGATCCACAGCCGCCCATCAGGATCTGCCGGGTCGTGCAGGTCGAGCTGCTCGGCGATCGCGGTCATGCTGTGCGGGGCTCGCCCGGAAGCGAGGACGACGTGAGCGCCGGCCGCCAGCGCTCGCTGGACGGCCTCGTAAACCGCGTCCGGGACGACCTCGTGGGTCGTGCCCGCGCCGTTGACCCACTTGAGCAGCGTGCCGTCGATGTCGAGGGCGACCAGCCGCGGCCGCCAACGCTGCTGTGCCATTCGACGGTCCTAGACCGGCTTGAGTACGTCGAGGCCGCCGAGATAGGACCGCAGCGCCTCCGGCACCCGGACCGACCCGTCGGCCTGCTGGTGCGTCTCGAGGATCGCGACGATCGCGCGCGGGATCGCGGTGAGGGTCCCGTTGAGGGTGGCGATCGGCCTGATCCGGCCGTCCTCGCGGACCCGGACGTCGAGCCGCCGGGCCTGGAAGTCGGTGCAGTTCGAGGTCGACGTCAGCTCGCGATATCGGCCCTGGGTCGGGATCCAGGCCTCGCAGTCGAACTTCCGGGTCGCCGAGAGGCCGAGGTCGCCGGCTGCCGTGTCGATGACCCGGTAGGCCAGCTCGAGCTTGTCGAGGAACTCCTTCTCCCACCCCAGCAGCCGCTCGTGCTCGGCGTAGGACTCCTCGATCGTCGTGTAGACGAACATCTCGACCTTGTCGAACCAGTGCACCCGGAAGATGCCGCGGGTGTCCTTGCCGTGGGAGCCCGCCTCCTTGCGGAAGCAGGGGCTGAACGCCGCGTAGCGGCGCGGCAGGGTGACCGACTCGAGGATCTCGTCGGAGTGGTAGGCCGCCATCGCGACCTCCGAGGTGCCGACCAGGTAGAGGTCCTCCCCGTCGATCCGGTAGACGTCGTCAGCGGCCTGGCCGAGGAAGCCGGTGCCCTCCATCGCCCGCGGTCGCACCAGCGCGGGCGCGATCACCTGGGTGAAGCCGGCCGCTCGGGCCTGGTCGAGCGCCAGGTTGACCAGCGCGAACTCCAGTTGCGCGCCCACGCCGGTGAGGAAGTAGAACCGGCTGCCGCTGACCTTGGCGCCGCGCTCGATGTCGATGGCCCCGAGGAGCTGGCCCAGCTCCAGGTGGTCGCGCGGCTCGAAGCCCTCGGCGGCGAAGTCGCGGGGCGTGCCGACGTGCTCGATGACCGTGTAGTCGTCCTCACCGCCGGCCGGCGCCTCGTCGGCCGCGAGGTTGGGGATCCCCTTGAGGATCTCGATCCACTCCTCGTCGGCGGCGACCCGCGTCGCCTCGGCGTCCTTGACCTCGGCGGCGAGGATCTTGGTCTGCGCGAGCAGCTGCTGCTTCTCCTCGGGCGAGGCCTTCGGGATCAGGGCACCGAGCGCCTTCTGCTCGGCCCGCTTGCTCTCGAACGTCGCGATCGCGCCGCGTCGGGTGGCGTCGGCGGCGAGTGCCTCGTCGACCACCCCGGCGGACAGCCCGCGTTTGGCCTGGGCTGCGCGGACGCGGTCGGGCTCGTCGCGGAGGATGCGCGGGTCGATCATGATCCCGAGGCTATCGGTCTCGCCCCGGCGCACGCGCGCCGGATTCGGGGCTTTCGGGGTGGTTCCGGGTGGGGAGGCCCCGCTTGCTGGGGGCTGCGACCGCTGTAACTCGGTGTTGGGTCGGCTCCCGCGGTGGTCGGCTCGCTCCCACGGCGCTGTGACCAGTCAGTACGCCGAGAGAGCGTGCCGATCTCCGTGGTAGCGAGATCCCGACCGACCGCCCAGCAAGCGTCACGAACACTGAGTTACAGCGGCAACAACGCCCAGCAAGCAGAGCTCCCCAGCCAGCTGGGCTCAGTACAGCGGGATCGGGTCCGGCGGCGGGAAGATCTGGTCGAGCTCGGCGAGGTCCTCTGCCCGCGGCACCCAGTGGCCGGCCGCGGCGTTGGCGGTCACCTGCTCGCTGGTGGTGGCCCCGGCGATGACGCTGGCGACCGGGTCCTGGGCCAGCAGCCACCCGATCGCGACAGTCACCTCACTGACCCCGCGCGACGCGGCGAGCTCGGCGAACCGACGCAGTTCGGGTGTGGTCGCAGCGTCGAGCAGGTGCTGGCGGGTGTGGGAGAGGCGGGAGCCGGCCGGGGCGGTGCCGGCGGCGTACTTGCCGGTGAGCAGGCCGTTGGCGAGCGGGAAGTAGGGCAGCAGCCCGAGTCCGAACGCCCGGCACGCCGGCACCACCTCGTGCTCCGCGCGCCGGTCGACCAGGTTGTAGTGGCTCTGGCTCGACACGAACCGCTCCGTGCCCAGCTCGCGAGCGACGTACTCCGCCTCCGCGATCTGCCAGCCGGCCCGGTTGGAGTGGCCGACGTAACGGACCTTGCCGGACCGCACCAGGTCGTCGAGCCCGCTCAGCGTCTCGTCGATCGGCGTCGCCGGGTCGGGGGTGTGGAACTGGTAGAGGTCGATCCGGTCGGTCCCAAGCCGGCGCAGCGACGCTTCCACCGCGGAGACGAGGTAGCGGCGGCTGCCGCGCGCGCCGAAGTCCGGGCCGTTGACGCCGCGCATGTCCATCCCGAACTTGGTCGCGACCACGACCTCGTCACGCCGCCCGCGCAGCGCTGCGCCGAGCCGCTCCTCGGCCAGACCCGGTCGGGCGCCATAGGTGTCCGCCACGTCGAACAGGGTGATCCCGGCGTCGACGGCGGCGCCCACCACCCGGTCCGCGCCGTCCTGCGACTCGGTGGCCGTCCCCGGACGGCCCAGGTTGTTGCACCCCAGGCCCACCGCCGAGACGGCGAGGCCGGAACGGCCGAGGCGGCGCAGCGGCGGCGGGGCGGGCACAGTCGGCGGGCGCGGATCCGTGGTCACGAGTACGACGGTAACGGTCCGATGCCTTAGCCTCACGGGCGTGCTGGACCGCCCTCGTCAGTCGCCGCTGATCGCTGCGGTCGCCTGTCTGCTGCTCTTTGCAGCGCTCACCGCCGGCGTCCTGGCCGAGTGGGCCTGGCTCGCTGACGTCGACTCCACCGGCCGCGACCTGCAGGGCTGGGCCGCCGACCGGGACGGCCTCCACGACGTCCTCCGGGTCGTCGAGGTCGCCTTCGGCACGCCGGCAACGGCGCTGTACGCGCTCGTGCTCGCAGGTGTCATGTACGGCAAGCACCATCGCCGGGCCGGCACCCTGATCCTGGCCGTCATGGTCTCGACGATCGCGCTGACGCACGGCCTCAAGCTGCTGGTCGGGCGGGACCGACCGCTGTGGCAGGACCGGATCTTCGAGCTCGACAACCCGGCGTTCCCCTCCGGGCACGCTTCGCAAGCTGCTGCGTTCACCGGCCTGTGCCTGGTGCTGGCGGTGATGCTGGTGCGGCGCGCCAACATCCGCCGGCTGATCGGAGCGGGCCTGGTCGTCGTCGTACTCGTCGTGTGTGCCGACCGGGTGCTGCTCGGGCGGCACTACTGGACCGACGTCGCCGGCGGTGTGCTCCTCGGCGCAGGGCTGGTGCTCCTCGGGGTCACCCTCTACAACCCGCTCCCACGCAGCCACGCGCTGAAGTCCCTGCCGCTGCGGCGCGCGCTCCCACTGACCAACGACCTCGCCGTCGTGCTCAACCCGGTCAAGGTCGAGGACATCGCCCAGTTCCAGTCGATCGTCGAGCAGATGGCGACCGAGTCGGGGTGGAAGAAACCGACCTGGTACTTCACGACCCCCGACGACTCCGGCACCGGCCAGGCCGAGCAGGCCTCGATCGACGGCGCCGACCTGGTGATCGTGTGCGGTGGCGACGGCACGGTGCGGGAGGTGTGCGCCGAGCTGGCCGGGACCGGGATCCCCATCGGCATCGTGCCTGCGGGCACCGGCAACCTGCTCGCCCGCAATCTCGACATCCCGCTCTTCATCCGGGCCGCGATCGACATCGCGCTCAACGGCCAGGACCGCGCGATCGACATGGTCAAGGTGACCGGCGACGGCCTCGACGACACGCACTTCATGGTGATGGCCGGCATGGGCTTCGACGCCGCGATCATGGAGGGCGTCAACGAGGAGATCAAGAAGAAGGTCGGCTGGATCGCCTACGTGCTGTCGGCGCTGAAGACGCTGATGTTCCCGACCATGCGGCTCGAGGTCTCGATCGACGGCGGCGAGTTCACCAGGCACCGCGCCCGCACCTGCGTCGTCGGCAACGTCGGCAGCCTTCAGGGCGGCATGACCTTGATCCCCGACGCCGCCATCGACGACGGACAGCTCGACGTCGTCCTGCTCTTCCCGCGCCGGTTCCTCAGCTGGATCCCGCTGTTCGTCCGGGTGCTGAGCCGCCGCGAGGAGCGAGCGGGCGAGTCGGTCGCGCGGTTCACCGGCCGTACCGTCGTCGTCCGCGCGTCGGCCGAGGTGCCACGCCAGCTCGACGGCGACACGATCGGACCGGGCCGCGAGCTGCACATGGAGTGCATCCACGGCCGGCTGCTGGTGCGGGTCCCGCGATAACGAAGGGCGCGTTGGTTTCGAGGCTCGGTTCGCTCGCACCTCACCAGCGGAGCCGCCGGCGCGGCGCTAGGGCCGAGCGTGGGCGATCGCCTCGGTCTCCTCCGGCGACAGCTCCTGGTCGCTGCGCCAGGTCGTGACGCTCTTGGCGTAGGTGCGCGCCTCGTTGCGGCCACGGATGGACGTGAGGACGACGCCGTCGCCGCCGTCGTCGAGCAGCGCCAGCGACCACGACAGGCGGCCGCCCATCTCCTCGAAGGCGTCGTACCGCACCACGGCCAGGTGGCGCAGCGCGCCGCTGGCCTCCTCGCGGAGAGCAGCCACCTCCTTGCGCAGGCCGAGCGTGTCGGCCGGCAGGTCGCCGTCGTCGGAGGGCCGCACCCGGAGATAGGTCAGGAACGCCACCACCAGAGCGATAGCGGCGAGGACGAAGGCAATGCTCGCCAGCAGCGTCGACATGCGTCGAATGCTAGGCGGGACCGGTGCGCAGTACGGCGAGGCTCGCGCCGGTCCGCCCCACTACCCTTGCGCCATGGCCCGCATCGCCTACCAGGGGGAACCCGGCGCGAACTCCCATCTCGTCTGCAAGCACCACTACCCGGACTGGGAGGCGCTGGCGTGCGCGTCGTTCGAGGACGTCTTCGCGGCGGTCACGACCGGCGAAGCGGACCTGGCCATGATCCCGATCGACAACTCGATCGCCGGCCGCGTCGCTGACATCCACCACTTCCTGCCGGAGTCCGACCTGCACATCGTGGCCGAGCACTTCCTCCGGATCGAGTTCTCGCTGATGGCAGTGCCGGGCGCGACCACCGACACCATCCGCACGGTCCACAGCCACGTGCACGCCCTCGGCCAGTGCCGCAAGGTGATCCGTGCGCTGGGCCTGAAACCGCTGATCTCCGGCGACACGGCCGGCGCCGCCCGCGAGGTGGCGGAGGCAGCCGATCCCACGCAGGCCGCCATCGCACCGCCGCTCGCCGCGGAGATCTACGGTCTCGAGATCCTCCGCGAGGACGTCGAGGACGAGGACCACAACACCACGCGGTTCGTCGTACTCTCCCGCGACTTCGTTGCCGCTGCCCACGACGGCCCGGTGGTCACCACCTTCGTCTTCAACGTCCGCAACCTGCCGGCCGCGCTCTACAAGGCGCTCGGCGGCTTCGCGACCAATGGCATCAACATGACCAAGCTCGAGAGCTACATGGTGGGCGGGGAGTTCGCCGCGACCCAGTTCCTCGCCGAGGTCGACGGCCACCCGGACGACCCGGGCCTCAAGCGCGCTCTCGAGGAGCTGGCGTTCTTCACCACCGAGATCAAGGTGCTGGGGGTCTATCCGGCCGACCCGTTCCGTGGCTAGCCAACCAACCGAATCCCAAGATTGTCTGACAATCCATTAAGGTGCCCGTCATGACCGCGATTACTGACAACTCCGCCAGTGCTGGCGTCGACAGCGAGGTGGGGCGGCTGCGCACGGTGATGCTGCACCGGCCGGGCGGTGAGCTCCAGCGGCTCACCCCGCGAAACAACGACCGGCTGCTGTTCGACGGAGTGCCGTGGGTGTCGCGGGCGCAGGAGGAGCACGACGCGTTCGCCGACGCCTTGCGCGAGCGCGACGTCGAGGTGCTCTACCTGACCGAGCTGCTGACCGAGTCCCTCGCCGAGGCGGAGGCCCGCGAGGTCGCGATCGAGACCGCACTCACCGACCTCGACCTCGGCGAGACACTCCGGCTCTACCTGCGGCGCTTCCTCGGTGACGCCACCCCGGAGGAGCTGGCGGTCTACCTGACCGCCGGGATCCGCAACGACGAGGTGCGCGGTGGGTTCGGGCTCGTCACCACCCTGCTCGCGTTCGACGACTTCCTGGTCGACCCGCTGCCCAACCTGCTCTTCACCCGCGACTCCTCGGTCTGGGTGCGTGACCGGGTCGCGATCACCTCGCTCGCGATGCCCGCCCGCAAACGCGAGACCCAGCTGACCGAGCTGATCTACCGGCACCACCCCCGGTTCTCGGCCAGTCCGCGGATCCTCGGCCATCACTTCGAGCACGTCGAGGGTGGCGACGTGCTGCTCCTCGCGCCGGGCGTGATCGCGGTCGGCGTCGGCGAGCGGACGACCCCCGCAGGCGCGGAGCGCTTCGCGTCGCAGGTCTTCGAGTCGGGCCTGGCCGAGACCGTGCTCGCCGTACCCATCGCGCAGGAGCGCGCCACCATGCACCTCGACACCGTGTGCACGATGGTCGACGTCGACAAGGTGGTGATGTACCCCAACGTCGCCGACACCCTCACGGCGTACGCCGTCACCCGTCGCGCGGACGGCGACCCGGCGCACGTCGAGCTGGAGGTCGCGGCCCCCGAGCCGTTCCTCGTCGCCGCGGCGAAGGCGATGCAGCTCGACACCCTCCACCAGATCGACACCGGCCTCGACCCGGTGACCGCGGAGCGCGAGCAGTGGGACGACGGCAACAACACCCTGGCCCTCGCGCCGCGACTGGCCGTCGCCTACGAGCGCAACGACGGCACCAACAGCCGGCTCGAGGACGCCGGCATCGAAGTGATCCGGATCGCCGGCTCGGAACTGGGCTCGGGCCGGGGGGGCCCACGATGCATGAGCTGTCCCATCGCGCGTGACCCTCTCCCCTGACGCAGCGTTACGGATAAGGTCAGACCAGCGCGCGTCCCGCGCCCAGGGGAGACCGCAGCGAAAGGGTCAGCATGGCAACGTTCTTCGAGCACTTCAGTCCCAAAGAGGTCGCCCAGATCAGTGGCGTCGGTCGGCGGGTGCACCTTCCGGAGGGCTGGTCCCCGATCTGGAAGGACACTCCGGCGGACAAGGCCTACATCATCCTCGACGGGACGGTCTCCGTGCGCGTCGACGGCAAGGAGATCGCCCAGCTGGGCGCCGGCGACATCGTCGGCGAAGCGGCGATCATGGGGCACAAGCTGCGCAACGCGACCATCGTCGCCCTGACGTCGCTCGACACCATCCACCTCACCGACGAGACGCTTCTCAAGCTGGACGCCGAGATGCCGAGCTTCCACGCGGCCCTGGTGGAGGTCGCGCAGTCCCGCGTCGGCTGACGTGACCGCACCCGAACCGCCGGCCGACCGGGCCAAACCGCCGTCGGCCGGCGCGGGTGCCCTCGACGCCCTCGAGGAGTACCTCTTGGGCGAGCGCCCCGGCCTGACCCAGGCCGAGGTCGCGGACCAGGCCGGGATGCCCCTCGAAGACGCCCGCGAGCTCTGGCACCTGCTGGGCTTCGCCCACGCCGAGCCGGACGAACGCGCCTTCACTCAGAGCGACGTCCAGGCCCTCAGGTTCACCAAGGACCTGTCCGACCTCGGCATCCTCACCCGGGAGCGTCAGGACGGCATGGTCCGCACCTTGGGCCGCAGCTTCGCCCGGCTCGCCGAGTGGCAGGTCCACCTGCTCACCGAGGTCGCGCTCGAGACCGGGATCGACCCGACCGACGGCATCGTGGACCTCGCCGACGAGGTGGTGCCGCGGGTCGAGGCTCTCCAGAGGTTCATCTGGCGCCGGCACACTCTCAACGCCGCCTCCCGCGTGCTGGCGGTCGCGGACGCCGGCGGACTCGCGACCAACCGGGGCGTCTGTTTCGTCGACATCGTCGGCTACACCTCCCGCTCGCGATCCTTGTCGGACGGCGAGCTCGTCAGCTGGCTCGAGGCGTTCGAGAGCGCCGCCCTCGACACGGTCGTCGAGCGCAACGGCCGGATCATCAAGAACATCGGCGACGAGGTCCTCATCGTCGCCGACACCGCCCACGACATCGCCGCCATCGCGATCGAGCTGACCCGCCGCGGCGCCGACGAGGCGGACGACTTCCCGGAGGTCCGCGCCGGGGCCGCCTACGGCGAGGTCGTCACCCGGCTCGGCGACGTCTTCGGTCCGGTCGTCAACATCGCAGCACGGCTGACCAAGGTGGCCCGGCCCGGCTCGGTGCTGATCGACCGCGGTATGTATGCCGCGCTCACCGGGTCCGCTGCCGATGACACCGTCGACAGCGATGACAGCGACGACCGGGAGCTGGGGCAGGCCGAGTCGCCGTACCGCTTCCGCCGGCTGCGCCGGGTGGCGGTGAAGGGCTACTCGCGGCTCCACACCTGGGCACTCTCGCCCCGCGACCCGGGCACGTCCTAGCGGATGGTGACCTGACGGTTCGCCAGTCCGGCGCGTGCCGACCGCTCCTCGGTGGTCAGGTCCTCCCGTGCCGCGAGCGCGGTGTCGAGGCGCGCGCGCAGCGCGGCGGCGCCGTCCTCGACACCCTCGACGCCGGTGCCGCCGGGCAGCTCCCAGACCGGAGCGACCACGCCGTGGGCGCGGAACATCCCGATCAGCCGGGCGTCCTCGGCAACCCGGTCCTCACGGGCCGCGTGCAGCCGAGCGAACGCGTCGAGCAAGGCGTCCTCCGGCTCGGGCATCACCCAGCGCAGGAACTCCTTGTCGCCCAGCCGGGTCCAGTACGCCGAGGCGACCGAGGCCAGCCGCGCGGTCGGCGCCGCGGCCCCCTGCGCCTCCTCGAGCGCCGCCGCCAGCTCGGGCGAGTCGTCGACGTCCGAGACCCAGTAGTCGAACCCCTCGTGCACCTCGACCTGCAGCGGTTCGTCGGTGACCAGGTCCTGGAGCCGCGGTCCGTCGCCCGGCGGCTCGGTGAGACCGACCATCGGCGTGCCGGGCTCGGCGTCGAGCGCGGCGAGCAGCACCGCGGCGAGATCGCGGGCGGGATCGCCGAAGCTGTGCTGGACCTGGAGCCCGAGCCAGACCTCGCCGCTGTCGCGGACCATCGCCGGCGCGGCCATCGGGAGCAGCGTGCAGACCCGGACGGCGCGGTCGGCGTACTCACCGGCCATCGGGAGGACCGCGGTCGCCGCGGGCACCAGCTCGCGCAGCGCGACCAGGTCGCACTCGGACGCGAGCCCGGCGAACGGACGCTTCACGAAGACCGTCCCCCCTCCGGGGGCGCCGTGGCACGCCTTGTAGCGCTTCCCGGACCCGCACGGGCAGGGCTGCCGGGGACCGACCTCCCCGGGTGCGGTGGGTTCGGCAGCGCGCGCCCGCGCGCGGTTCTTCTTGGCCATGGCAGGAAACCTATCCGGCGACCTCACCGCGTTGGTCGAGCAGGTCGAGGAGGTACGCCGGACGGTCGGTGATCACCGCCCGCACCCCCATCCCCAGGCACAGGTCGAGGTCCGCCTCGGTGTTGACCGTCCATACGTGGAGCAGGCGGCCGTGGCGGCCCATGCTCTCCACCACGCGCGGGTGCTCCCGCAGCAGTGCGATGCCCGGTCCCATGATCGTCCCGCTGCTGACGGTGCGGCGCAGCATCGGCCAGAGGGCGGGCTTGTCGATGAGCTGCACCAGCTGGACGTCGGGAGCCAGCCGCTCGACCCGTTGCAGCGCCGTGAAGGAGAAGCTCATCACCCGCACCGGCGACGACGGGGCCTCCCAGCCGAACGAGCGGAGCATCTCGACCAGCCGCTTCTCGACCAGGCCGCCGAAACGCGTGGGGTGCTTGGTCTCGATCGCGACCTCGACCCGCCGGTCGTAGTCGGCGACCGTCTCCAGGAGCTTGCGCAGGGTCAGCACCTTCCCCAGATCCTCGTCCTGGTCGGGTGCCTCGTCGTCGAGGTCGGCCCACGGGTTCTTCCAGGTGGAGAAGTCGAGCTCGTTGAGCTCGGCAAGGTCCATCGTCGACACCAGGCCCCGGTTGCCCGACGTACGGCGTAGGTCGCGGTCGTGCACGCAGACCAGGTGTCCGTCAGCGGTCAGCCGGATGTCGCACTCCAAGCCGCCCGCTCCGGCGTCGAGCGCTCGGAGGTAGGCCCCCAGCGTGTGCTCGGCGATCTCATGACTGGCGCCCCGATGGGCGACGACCTGCGGCCGCATGGTCACCAGTCTGCCGCAGGTCGGTGGCCGAGCGGTGAACCGGCGCCGTACGTCGGAAGCGAACCCGCGGTCCACCGCCATCGGCTCGCCCTCGCGATGGAGGGCGAGCGGGGACTTCGGGGATCGGTCAGGGTCGTTCCCCGATGTGCGCCCGGGTCCGGAGCAGCACGCTGGATCCATGAGCAACTACGAGCCCTACTCGCAACCCGGCGCCACGCAACCCCGCAGTCTCCTCGTGCGCAGCCGGAGCGACCGGATGCTGACCGGGGTCTGCGGCGGTTTCGCCAGCTACACCGGCTTCGACGCCAACCTGATCCGGATCCTCCTGGTCGCGGCGACCGTCCTCGGCTTCGGCTCCCCGGTGATCGTCTACATCGCCGCCTGGCTGATGCTGCCCGAGGGCGACTGATCCGTCGTACGGGACGCAGGCAGATCCGCTGGAAGCGGTTCCCGTACGGCGCTCGCAGGTCTAGCCTCGGTTCGTCAAGGAGGCGCGATGCAACCGTCAGCGCGCCGGATCGGGCCGGTCCCCGTCGTCGTACTGTCGGCACTGCTCTCGGGGATGGCCGTGGCAGGTGCGCTCGCACCGTCCCGTGCGGCCCGCGCGGTCGACGAGCTCGCGTGCCCTGTGCCCGACGGCTACTCGCACGTGGGCGTCAGCGACTGGCAGGCCACCGGACCGGACTTCTTCTCCTTCGTCTGCAACTACGGCTTCGCCGGCAACGAGACGGCGCCCGCGCACGGCATCGGCATCACCGTGGAGTTCGCCTGCCCGCCTGCGGCAACCGACCGGATGTCCAGCGTCACCAGCGACGAGAACATCATCCAGCGCGAGGGGACCATCGCCTACGAGAACGAGGAAGGGACGTTCCTGACCTACAGCGGGGAGTGGACCCTCAACGAGAAGGTGTTCTGGATCCCCGAGGACAAGACGTTCGTGACGTTCGCGACGTACTCCAACGAGACGACCTGGCTGGCCGCCGGCTCCGACGACGTGGCCAACCCGGTGCTGGAGCAGCTGGCGGCGGACCTGATCGCGTCCAACCGGCAGATCCTGCCCGGCTGCACGGAGCTGCCGAGCGCCACCTTCGACCCGTCCCCCACCAACTCCCCCTCCCCGACCGCTCCGACGACCACGGTCGACCCCCGCCCACACCTTGCGCTGTGCGCGGAGGCGATCACGGCGATCAGCGGGTTCGGCCCCGAGCGGCTGCGGGCGTCCGGCGTCGACCCCAACAAGAGCGGGCTCCGGGTTGGTCTCGACGAGCTGAAGGCCGGCTTCTCCGCAGCCATCCAGGGCTACAACGCCGCGCATCCGGAGGCGCCGGCGTACGCCTCGCCGGGACTGCCGTACGGCAGCGCCGGGGCGCTCCAGTGGCTGTTCAGCGAGGGCGGCGTCATCGACGCGGTGAGCGAGAAGTACGTCACCGGCCAGGAGGAAGCGCTGCGCCAGGCGATCATCAACGAGTCGGGCCTCCGGGCCGGCCACGGCGCGGACCCGCACCTGGCGCCGGGCGACGTCTACGCGCTCGCGCTGGAGATGACGGCCGGCGACTCGACCCGGGCCATGCTGCTGAGCCACAACACGCTGCGGTCCCTCGCCCGAGCCGGGGACGTCGGCCAGACCGGCATCGGCCAGGACCTGGCCTTCTACAACCGGTACCTGATCAAGGTCCGCGACGGCTCCGACAACGCCGGACCCTGGTACCACCTGTTCGGCATCGGCTACTACGCCATGGTCGACGACGGCGACTACGGCGAGGCCCTGACTGCCGGCGGACTGACCGTCGCCACCCTGGCCGGAGGCTGGTCGGTCGCCGGGGCCCGGATCCTGCTCGCGCTGGCGACCGCCGGCGGCACCGCCCACCTGGCCCTGTCGAGCACCGATGTCGCCAACGCGCTCGAGCAGCTCTATCGCGAGCAGATCAGCGACCGGGACCCCGACCCGGAGAAGTTCTGCTACAACGTCTGGGGCGCGATCATCGGCGGGCTGATCTACAACCAGCTGCCGTTCAAGACCACCCGCGGCATCGTCACGCCGTTCTCCGGCTTCGACCTGCCGCCACCGGTGCTGCCGCCCGCCGACTCCCTCGACGCGACGGTCCGCGGCGAGTTCCTCAACTTCATCCAGTCGCCCGTCGCCGTGCAGTGGGAGCAGGACGGCGCCACGATGCTGTTCGACCAGGGCGCCAACCTGGAGGAGGTGGGCCTCTACGGCTCGGTGCCCGGTTGGGTGCTGCCCGTCCCGGAGCAGGAGGGGTCCTGGGGCGTCGCCTGGTCCTCGCCGCTCGGCGCTACCCAGACCGTCACCATGGAGGCGACCCGGGAGGACGCCGACATCGAGCTGGTCCGGATCGACGGCGAGACCAACCAGGCCGCCGTCTACGCGTTCACCGCGGACGCCGCCGGCGACCGCTACACGATGACGTTGGACGACCAGACCCTCGATCCCGACCTGATCGCGCCCGACGGCTCGGTGATCCGCCCGGCCCGCGTCGTCAGCATCGGCGACCCGGAACCCGAGGACGCCCCGGACCAGACGGACGGCGACGCCGGCCTCAGCGGCAGCACGATCGCCGGCCTGATCCTGATCGGTCTCGGCATCGTGCTGAGCGTCGTCCTGGTCGTGCTGATCATGGTGGTCCGCAGCCGACGCCTCCGGAGGTAGGGTCCGCCGGGTGACGGCGCCGGCGTACGACGACCTTGTCGGGCGTCTCCGCGCCGCCGGCTGCGTGTTCGCCGAGGACGAGGCCCGGTTGCTCCTGGCGGCAGCCTCGGGCGACGGTCTTGAGGCGCTGGTCGCGCGCCGGATCGCCGGCGAGCCGTTGGAGTACGTCGTCGGGTGGGCCGACTTCGCCGAGGTCCGGGTCGCCCTCGACCCGGGGGTGTTCATCCCGCGGCAGCGGACGTCCTACCTGGTCGACCTTGCGGCGGTCGCCCTCGCGTCGAGGCGGGCCGCGCTCGCCCCTCGCCCAGCCACCGCTGTCGTCGTCGACCTCTGCTGCGGCTCGGGCGCGCTCGGCCTCGCCCTGGCGCAGCGGCACCCCGATATCGAACTGCACGCAGCCGACCGGGACCCGGTGGCGGTCGCGTGCGCCCGGCGCAACCTCGAGCCGGTCGGTGCGAACGTCTACCTCGGCGACCTCGACCGGCCGCTCCCCGACCGGATCCGGGACCGGGTCGACATCCTGATCGCCAACGTGCCCTACGTGCCGTCCGCGGCCATCGCGCTGATGCCGCCGGAGTCCCGCGACCACGAGCCGCGCCGCACGGTCGACGGCGGCGCCGACGGGTTGGACGTCGTACGCCGCCTCGCCGGGCGGGTGTCGCGCTGGCTCGCGCCCGGCGGGGCGGTGTTCGTCGAGACGGGAACCGACCAGGCGGAGGCGGCCGCCGCTGCCTTCACCGCCGCCGGACACCGCGCTGCGGTCCACCACGACCGCGGCCGCGGCACCACTGCCGTCGAGGCCCGCCGCGGACCTTCCTAGACTCCTGGCATGGATGAGAGTCGAAGTCCGTTCCGTTCACCCTCGTTGCCGCTGGGTGGTGAACGGGAATGATCGACACGCAGACTTTCCTCAACCTCGGCCTGGTCGTGGTCTTCGTCATCGTCGGCGGCGTCTTCGCGGCTACCGAGATCGCCCTGGTGTCCTTGCGGGAGAGCCAGGTCAACCAGCTCGAGCAGCGGGGAGGCCGCGGTGCGCGGGTTGCCGACATCGCCCGCGACCCCAACCGCTTCCTGTCGGCGGTCCAGATCGGCGTCACCGTCGCCGGCTTCTTCTCCGCGGCGTACGGCGGGTCGACCCTCGCGCCGGACGTGTCGCCGTACTTCGTGGACCTCGGCCTCGACGAGGAAGCCGCCGAGACACTGGCCCTGATCGCGATGACCCTGCTGATCGCCTACCTCTCGCTCGTGCTCGGCGAGCTGGTACCGAAGCGGCTGGCGCTCCAGCGCTCGGCCCCGGTGGCGCTCGCCACCGCGCCGGTCCTGGACCGGTTCGCGTCCCTGATGCGACCGGTGATCTGGCTGCTGTCGGTGTCGACGGACGCCCTGGTCCGCCTCCTCGGCGGCGATCCGCACGCGACCAGCGACTCGGTCAGCGAGGACGAGCTGCGCGACATCGTGTCCACCCACGAGGGCCTCGGCGACGACGAGCGGCAGATCCTCTCCGATGTCTTCTCCGCCACCCGCAGCACGCTGAAGGAGGTGATGCGCCCGCGTGCCGACGTCGCCTTCATCGACGCCGCGATGCCCCTGGTCGACGCCGTCCAGTGGGTGGCCGCCCAGCACTACTCCCGCTATCCCGTCATCGGCGACAGCTTCGACGAAGTGACCGGCTTCCTCCACGTCCGCGATCTCCTCGCCGTCGCGTCGGACGACCCGCGCACCGTCGCCGACGTGCAGCGCGAGGTCCTGCACCTGCCGGGCACCAACCGGGTGCTCCCGACCGTCGCGACCATGCGCGAGGACGGCACGCACCTGGCGGTCGTCGTCGACGAGTACGGCGGGACCGACGGCATCGTCACGCTCGAGGACCTGGTCGAGGAGGTCGTCGGCGACATCCGCGACGAGTACGACGAGCGGCCGGACCAGACGCCGGACGAGCTGGGGGCAGGCAAGGTCGTCGACGGCGGTCTGACCATCGAGGACTTCGCAGACGCGACCGGCGTCGCCCTTCCGGACGGCGACTACGAGACCGCGGCGGGTTACGTGATCGCCCAGCTCGGCAGACTGCCGGACGTCGGCGACGGCGTCGAGATCGGCAGCGCCCGGCTCGAGGTCGCCGGCATGGAGGGGCGCCGGGTGGTCCGGATCGCCGTGAGCGCGATCGCCCTCGACGCCGACGAGTCGGACCCGCGGCCCGAGGAGTGACGTCGGCCTTCCTCGAGGTCAGGCCTGGGTGCGCAGATAGCGCCCGAAGTGCGGCACGGTGAAAGCGATCCGACCCCGCTCGCCGGAGTAGATCAGCCCCTTCTTCAGCAGGCTGTCGCGGGCCGGTGAGAGCGACTGCGGCTTCTTGCCGAGCACGCCGGCGACGTCGGCGGTTGCGACCGCGCCGACGGGGTCGACGCCCCCGTCGGCGTCGGCCATCGCCCGCAGGTAGTCGCGCTCCCCCGGGGTCGCCCGGTCGTAACGGGACCCGAAGAAGCCGACGGCGAGCTCGCGCTCGGCCTCCGGCGCCGCGACCGCAACGTCGGCGGCGGTGATCGGCGAGCGCGGCGCGAGGTCCCACACCGCCTTGCCGTAGGCCTGGATGAAGTAGGGGTAGCCGCCGGTCGCGTCGTACATCGCTGCCAGCGCCGCGTCGTCGTAGTCCGCCTCCTCCTCCGCGGCCGGCGCCGCCAGCGCCCGGTCGGCGGCCTCCCGGCTCAGCCGGTCGATGCGCTGGTAGGAGAAGAGCCGCTCGGAGTAGGACTTCGACGCGGAGAGTACGGCGGGGAGGTGGGGCAGCCCGGCGCCGACGACGATCACCGGCCGCCCGCTCTGGCTGAGCTCGTGGCAGGCCGCGCACAGCGCGGAGACGTCAGCCGGACCGATGTCCTGCATCTCGTCGATGAACACCGCGACGCCGAGGCCCTTGTCGGCGGCGAGGCCGCCGACGTCGGAGAGCAGCTCCACCAGGTCGATCTCGATGTCACCGGAGTCGGCGCGGCCGCGGACGGCCGGCGTCGCGATGCCAGGGCTCCACCTCTCCTTGAGCTTCGCATCGGCACCCGCCTCGCGCTCGGCGAAGGAGCGGATCACGCCGAGCACGTGGTCCACCTCCTCGGGGTGGGGGTGCCCGAGCTCGCGGACGGCCTGGTGGAGCGCCCCGGACAGCGGGCGACGCAGTGACTGGTCGGGGCGTGCCTCGAGCTTGCCGGTCCCCCAGCCCTTGCGGACCGCCGCCGAGCGCAGCGCGTTGAGGAGCACCGTCTTGCCGACCCCGCGCAGCCCGGTGAGGACGAGCGAGCGCTCCGGGCGTCCGCGGGCGACCCGCTCGAGCACGACGTCGAAGGCCGTGAGCTGCTCGTCGCGGCCCGCCAGCTCGGGCGGCCGTTGGCCTGCGCCGGGCGCGTAGGGGTTCCGGATCGGGTCCACGATCGGACCGTATCGGGGTGTCTAGCCGGATCCTTAGACCCGGCTAGCGTGTCGGATCCTTCTCAGCCGCAGTCGACCCGCTCTGTCGCCCGGGCTACTAGCCTTGGGCCCGTGCCTGAGCTGCCCGAGGTCGAGGCGCTGGCCCTGGATCTCCGGGGGCGGCTCGCCGGCCGCGCGATCACCAAGGTCCACATCGCGGCGTTCAGCGCGCTCAAGACCTACGACCCACCGCTCGCGGCGATCGAGGGCGCGCTGGTCGACGACGTCGTCAGGCGCGGCAAGTTCCTCGACATCGAGGCCAGCGGCCTGCACCTGGTGTTCCACCTGGCGCGGGCCGGGTGGGTGCGCTGGCGCGACGAGGTGCCGCCGGTCCCACCGCGGCCCAGCCCGAAGTCCACGCTGGCGGTCCGGGTCGTCCTCGACGAGGCGGACGGTCTCACGCCCGGTCTCGACGTCACCGAGGCCGGCACCAAGAAGTCGCTCGCCCTCTACCTGGTCCGCTCCCCTGCTGACGTGCCGGGCATCGCCCGGCTCGGCCCCGACCCGCTCGACGACACCTTCACCCGCGAGGCGCTCGCGGCGATCCTGAAGGCGGAGGGACGCAAGCAGCTCAAGGGGGTGCTCCGGCACCAGGGCACCATCGCCGGCATCGGCAACGCCTACTCCGACGAGATCCTCCATGCCGCGCGGATGAGCCCGTTCAAGCCGGCCGACAGCCTGACCGATGACGAGCTCGGGACGCTGTTCGCCGCGGTGAAGGACACCCTGGGCGGCGCGGTCGACCGGTCCCGCGGGCTGGCTGCCAGTGAGCTCAAGGCCGAGAAGAAGTCGAACCTCGCGGTCCACGGCCGCACCGGCCAGGCCTGTCCGGTCTGCGACGACACCGTGCGCGAGGTGTCGTTCGCGGACTCGAGCCTTCAGTACTGCCCGACCTGCCAGACCGGCGGCAAGCCGCTGGCCGACCGCCGGATGAGCAAGCTCCTCAAGTGACCCGGTCCGGGCCCGATGTTCGGCGCACCGGTCGTCGCGGTCAGACTCGGCAGGTCGTCCTGAACCAGACCGCCGCGGCGTCGACGTCGTCGTGCTCCCGCTCGCTGAGCTCGCTCTCGACGGCCTCGATCTCCGCGTAGGTGGGCCGATCCGGCAGAGCCAGGATCTGCGAGGCGAGCGCCTCGATCCCGCGCCAGACCGCGGCCGGCATGCCCGGCGGCTGCTCGACGTCGGGCAGCCGCGCCGCGAACTCCTTCATCACCGGGGCGAGCGCGGCGGCGACCTGATCGGGGTCACCCCCGCTGAAGGCGGCGTTCTTGATGGCCCTGACCATCACGACGTACGGCGCACACACCGCTGCCAGCGCATCCGATCGCCCCGAGGGCCCCGACGTCTGGGATGGGCTGCCTGGGGGCTCGTCGACCGAAGCCTTGGTCGGCGACTCCGAAGATCGGCCCGGTCCGGTCGCGGTCACCGTCGGCCCGCTGCCCTCCACGTCCGCGCCGCCGGAGCACCCACCGGCCGACCCCGCCACCGCAACCAGCAGCAGCAGCGGCACGACGGCCGCGAGGGGGGCACGAGGAGCGGATCGCATCACTGTCATCGTGACACGCCGCCCAAGCCCGGACGGGTCAGGAGCTGGACGGCTCCTGACCCGTCGGCCGTGGGCTCAGGAGCTCTCAGGAACCCTCGGGCTCCTCGGGTGTACCGATGTCCGTCTCGCCGGGACAGGTCTCGGACTCGTAGTCGTTGTAGGCCTCGACCTTCTTCTTCTCGTCGTCAGAGAGGCCGTCCTGGAACGGGTCGTCCTCACTTTCGAAGTCGATGTCCTCCGCCTCGAGCTCATCGACAGCGTCGAGCTGGATCTCGAAGCCCTCGCGGGCGTCGTCCGAGATGTCCTCCGGCGTGCCCACCTCCCTCAGGTCGTCCGCGATCTTCCGGACCGCATCGAGGTAGTCCTGCTCGTCGGAGTTCTCGTCCAGGTCCTCGAAGTACTGAGGATCGTTGACCACCTCGCAGTACTCGTCCTTCGACGCGTCGGTAGGGGGGCCGCCGCAGGCGCCGAGGGTGAGGGCGAGGAGGGCAGCGGAGCCTGCTGCGAGGGTCGTGCGGGTGATCCGGTTCATGCGATGTCCTTCCGCGTGGCGGTACGGCGGCCCGGGCCGGGCCGCGTGGGCGTACGGCGGGTCACTCCGTGGTCGTGGGGATGTCGGTCGGGATGTCGGGGATGCCGAACGCGTCGGGGCAGGTCTCCGTGGCGTAGCTGAAGAACTTCGTCACCTTCTCGTTGTCGTCCTCGTCCACCCCGGGGAACTCGTCACCCTCGGCATCCTTGACGTCGTCGTAGTCGGCGTCGGCGACCGCCGCGACGAACACCTCGAAGCCCTCACGCTCCTCGTCGGAGATGTCGTCCGGCGTACCGACGTCCTCGAACTCGCCGGTCGCGTCCTTGAACTCGTCCCACTGATCCTCGGTCGGCTCGTCGCCACTGACCGAGAGGAGCGGTTCGAACACGTTGCCGAAGGCGTCGCAGAAGTCCTTGTCCGACGCGTCGGTGGGAGCCCCTCCGCAGCCAGTGAGGGAGAACGCGAGAAGCACGGCCGCGCCAGCAGCGGCGGCAGGGCGCTTGATCCGGGTCATACGGGTTTCCTTTCGGGAGACGCCGGCACCGCGTGCACCGGGTCGTGGGAGCGGCCAGTCCGAGACGGCCCGCACCGGCAGACTATTGACGTCCGCCGGTTGCGGGAAGGTCTTCGCCCCCACCGGCGCGTTGCGCAAACGCGTCGGGCAGGCGAACGGCGAGCAGACCAGGCAGCGCCTCGACGTACGCACGGCGCGAGATCTCCTCCACGCCGAGGCTCCGGAGGTGCGGCGTTGCCCACTGAACGTCGATCAACCGATCGGCCAGGTGCTCGTCGGACAGCAGCGCCACCAGAGCCACGAGAGCGACCTTCGAGGCGTCGCTGACGCGGTGGAACATCGACTCGCCGGCGAACAGCCCACCGATCGCGACGCCGTACAGACCGCCCGCGAGGCGACCGTCCTGCCAAGCCTCGACCGAGTGGGCCCAACCGAGCCGGTGCAGCTCGCCGTACGCTGCCCGGATCCCCAGGTCGATCCAGGCCCCCGGTCGGCGGGGGTCACCGCACGCGTCGACGACCTCTTCGAAGGCGGTGTCGACCCGGATCTCGAAGTCCCGCACCGAACGGCGGAGCGAACGCGGCACCCGCAGGCCGTCGAGGCGCAGGACGCCGCGGTCGGCAGGGCACCACCAGCCCAACGTCGGGGGCGCCGCCCGACTGAGCAGCCGGAGCCGCGGCGACTCGGGCATCGGGAAGATCCCCCGCCGGTAGGCGGCCAGCACCGTGCCGGGCGCAAGATCGGCGCCGACCGCCACCAGGTCGTCGCCCGTGTCGAGCGCAGCGAGCTGCGCGCGGGAGGGCAGCTCCCACGGCGTCGGCGGCGGCTCGACCGGTCCTCGGTGGTCCATCGGGAGTGACGGTACGGCGTCCCTCCGCGCTCGGTCTCGAGGACCCGTGCCTACCCTTGGCGCATGCGCAGCAGCCTCAAGCGCGGCCTCGCGGTCAACACCGCCCGCGTCGTCGTACCCCGGCTCACCGAGCTGGCCCCCGGCCTCACCTCGTCCTTCGTGCGCGAAGCCCTGCACCGGGCGATCGTCGGCATCGGTCCGTTGCCGCCCGCTGCGCAGGCAGCCGAGGCGCAGCTGCGGGAGCAGCGCGGCCACGTCGACCAGGCGATCCACGAGGTGATCGAGAACCACGTCCGCTACGCCGGGCTCGGTGGCCTGGTCACCAACCTCGGTGGGCTGATCACGGCCGCCGTCGTGGCACCGGCGAACATCAGCGGGCTGGCGCTGATCCAGTGCCGGATGGTCGCCGGCATCGCCCACCTCCGCGGCTACGACCTCGAGGATCCCCGCGTGCGCAACGCCATCTTGGTCACCGTCGTCGGCGAGGACACGGTCCGCAAGATGGTCAGGAAGATGCAGCTGCCGGCGCCGCCGATGGCGATCGCGACCGCCCCGTCCCACGACCCCGGCCTCGACGAGACCATCACCTCAGCAGTCGCCACCGACCTGGTCGCCCGGGTGATCGGGAAGCGGCTGGCCACCACCGTCGGCAAGCGGGTGCCGGTGGTCGGGGGGCTGGTCGGTGCCGGCGTCGACGGGTACGGCACCTGGAAGGTCGGACGCTACGCCGACCGCGAGTTCCTGCCCCGGGCTCAGCACCCGGGTTAGGGCTCGAGCCGGCGCTTCAGCTCGCGGGTGGCCCGGACGGCGAGCCCGTGGGGGTCGGGGCGGCGGGCGGCCTCGGCGGTCATGCTGCCGAGCGCGCCGACCGCGGCGCGGGTGATCGCCTGCTTCTTGACCCGGTCGGGGTTGTGCCAGGCCGTCTCCGGCCCGGGCCGCTGGGGCCGGAGCTCGTCCACGTCGCCGACCACGTCGATGCCGCTGGCTTCGATCCATTCGAGAGCCCGCTCGGTGCGCTCCTCGACCCAGTCGTAGTTGTCGGGCCGGAGCGTGACCGGCGCGGATCGGTTGTCGAACAAGGTCCCGTCGGCGACCATCCGGCGCAGCAGCTCGTCGTAGTCGCCCTCGCGCGCGACCTTGCGGCCGAGCGCCTGGTTGAGCTGACGCAGCACCTGCGTCTCGGCGACACCGAGTGACTTGTTGATCGCCTCGCTGTCCAACGGCGCCCAGGCCGGATCGATGTCGAGCGCCTGGCACATCCGGTCCCAGAGGGTGCCGACCTGGTCGGTGCCCGGGTGTTGCTGGGCGGGTACGACGACGAGGTGGATCCGCTCCGGAGGTACGGCGATGCCCCACGACGACAGCACGTCCGGGATGTCGAACGCCTGCATCATGAACGGCTTCCCCATCCGTGACCGCCGCAGGAACTTGCGGAACGTCCAGGCCCGGCCCTGCTTGACGCTCTCCTGCCACGCTGCCGCGAGCTGACGCGCCAGGTCCCGCGCCGAGTAGACGATGTGCACCTCACTGCCCGAGAGGTCCCGCATCGCGCGCTCGATCATCCTCGGCTGTGCGGGCGCGAGGATCTCGTGGCTGATGATCACGTTGCCGTCGAGTCGACGGGTACGGCGGATCAGCGCGTCCCAGGCACCGTCGGCATGCCCCGCCGACCCGCCCCAGTCCTGCTCGGTGAGGTCGAGCGCCGCACGGAACTGCGAGAGCTCCGGCCGCGCAAGTCGCGACGTCGACGGGAAGTGCACGCCGTGGTCGGCCAGCGTCCTGGTGTTCCGTCCCAGCCGGGTCTGGATGTAGGTCGTCCCTGTCTTCGGCGCACCGATGTGCAGGTGAACGACCCTGGTCATGCTGGTGATTGTGCCAGCGCACGCACCACGGCCGACGGGCTGGGCCGTCCGAGCTGACCTGCCATCCAGGTGCTGGTGTCGACCACCGACCGCAGGTCGACCCCGTGCGCGATCCCGAGTCCGGTCAGGAACCACACCAGGTCCTCGGTGGCGAGGTTGCCGGTGGCGCTCCGCGCATAGGGGCAGCCACCCAGACCGCCCGCGCTGGCGTCGTACGTCGTCACCCCCGCCTGCAGCCCGGCGTGGACGTTGGTGAGCGCCTGGCCGTAGGTGTCGTGGAAGTGCAGGGCGAGCCGGTCCGGACCGATGCCGGCTGCTGCGAAGCCGGCGATCAGCGCGCGTACGTGGCCGGCGGTGGCGACCCCGATCGTGTCGCCCAGGCTCAGCTGGTGGCAGCCGAGGTCGAGCAGCCGTCGGCCCGCGGTGACCACCTGCTCGACCGGGACCGCGCCCTCCCACGGGTCGCCGAAACACATCGAGACGTAGCCGCGGACGTCGAGCCCGGCCGCCAGCGCGCGGGTGATCGTCGGCTCGAACATCTCGAACTGGGAGTCGAGCGTCCGGTTGAGGTTCTTGGCCGCGAAGGTCTCGGTCGCGGACGCGAACACGGCGATGTGACGCAGCCCGAGCTCGAGTGCGCGATCGAGGCCCCGGTCGTTGGGCACCAGGACCGGCAGGTCGCAAGCGGAGTCGCCGAGCTCGGCGATCAGGCCGGCCATCAGCTCGGCGGCATCGGCGAGCTGGGGCACCCACTTCGGGTGCACGAAGCTGGTCGCCTCGACGACCGGGAGACCAGCGGCGAGGAGTCGCCGTACGAACTCCGCCTTCACTGCGGTCGGCACCAACGCCTGCTCGTTCTGGAGCCCGTCGCGGGCGCCGACCTCGTAGATGGTGACCCGCTCCGGGAGGCCGGGCTCGGGGACGACCATGGGCAGGGGGAGCTCACTCATGCGAGGCCTCCACGGTGAAGAGCGGCGCGCCGAGGGCGACCTGCTCACCGGTCGCGGCCGCGACCGCGGTCACCACGCCGTCGTACGGCGCCTTCAGCGCCAGCTCCATCTTCATCGCCTCCACCGTGCCGAGGACGTCGCCTGCAGCCACCCGGTCGCCCTCGGCAACCCGGACGTCGAGCACGGTGCCGGGCATCGGGGCGACCACGGATCCGTCACCGGTCTCGGGGCCGTGGTCGGCGGCAGCGTCGGGCCGGGCGAAGACGTAGCGCTGGCCGTGGTGGGCGAGCTCGACGCCGTGCGGGGTGACGAGGGCCGGCGGAAGCCGGTCCGGCCGGGTCCAGCGGTTGCTCACCACGACGGACCCGTCCTCGAAGTCGACGCGCACCGGTGCCGGAGGTCCACCGCTCCGGAAACCGTCGGCGGCGAACGGTCCGTCCGCAGGCGTGTTGGTGGCCCGCCAGAGGTTGCCTGCGACCTGGCGGGCGTCGTCGCGGTCCTCCGGCAACGCCGGAATCTCGACCCGGTCCAACCACGCGGTGTCGATGGTGCTCTCCTCGAGCTCCTCGCTCGCCGCGATCTTCCGGAGGAACCCGGCGTTGGTGGTGAGGCCGAGGATCGTGGTCTCGTCGAGGGCACGGACGAGGCCACGGCGGGCGTGCTCCCGGTCGACTCCCGAGACGATCACCTTTCCGAGCATCGGGTCGTAGGACGTGCTCACGACCTGTCCCGGCTCGAGCGCGTGGTCGACGCGAACCCCGGGGCCGCCGGGCCACGTCACCAGCGACGCCCGGCCGGCCTGCGGCAGGAACCCGGCGAACGGGTCCTCGGCGTAGACCCTGGCCTCGAACGCATGGCACTGCGGGACGACATCGGTCTGCTCGATGCCGAGCCCCTCCCCCGCAGCGACCCGCAGCTGGGCAGCGACAAGGTCGAGGCCGGTCACCAGCTCGGTCACCGGGTGCTCGACCTGGAGCCGCGTGTTCATCTCGAGGAAGTAGAAGTCTCCCGTGTCGGCGTCCAACAAGAACTCCACGGTCCCTGCATTGGTGTAGCCGACGGAGCGGGCGAGATCGACGGCCGAGGCATGGATCCGTTCGCGGACGTTGTCGGTCAGCCGCGGCGCGGGCGCCTCCTCGATCACCTTCTGGTGCCGGCGCTGGACCGAGCACTCGCGGGTGAGCAGATGCAGGACGCGCCCGTGGGAGTCGCCGATGACCTGGACCTCGATGTGCCGGCCGCGTTCGACGTACTTCTCGATCAGCATGGTGTCGTCGCCGAACGCCGACAACGACTCACGCTTCGCAGCAGCCATCGCAGCCTCGAGCTCGTCAGCGGACCGTACGACGCGCATGCCCTTGCCGCCGCCGCCGGCCGCGGCCTTCACGAGCACGGGGTAGGCGAAACCTTCCGGGCTGTCGGCGATGTCGTAGGAGGGGACCACCGGCACGCCGGCAGCGACGGCGATCTCGCGGGCCGCGTCCTTGCGTCCCATTCGTTCGATGACCTCGGGCGTCGGCCCGACCCAGATCCGTCCGGCTTCGATCACCTCCCGCGCGAACGCGGCGTTCTCGGAGAGGAAGCCGTAACCGGGGTGGACCGCACCCGCCCCGGATCCCTCGACGGCGTCGACCACGGCTTGGACGTCGAGGTAGGAGGGCACCCACATCGCGCTGTCGGCCGCCCGCACGTGGGGCGCGTGGGCGTCGGCGTCGGTGTAGATCGCCACCGTCCGGATCCCCAGCGCCTCGCAGGTGCGGAAGACCCGGATCGCGATCTCGCCGCGGTTCGCGACGAGGAGCCTGTTGATGTCCGTCCGTTCGAACACGGCCATCACATCCGGAAGATGCCGTAGGAGGGCTCCGGCACCGGGGCGTTGGCGGTGACAGCGAGCGCCATCCCGAGCACCCGGCGGGTGTCGGCAGGGTCGATCACGCCGTCGTCCCACAGCCGGGCGGTGGCGTAGTAGGGCGAGCCCTGCGTCTCGTACTGCTCCCGGATCGGGGTCTTGAACTCCTCGACGTCGGGGTCGTCCTCCCGCCCGGCGACCGTGGCCAGCACGTTGGCCGCCTGGTCGCCGCCCATCACCGAGATCCGCGCGTTGGGCCACATCCAGAGGAACCGCGGGTCGTAGGCGCGCCCGCACATTCCGTAGTTGCCCGCGCCGAACGACCCCCCGATCACGACAGTGAGCTTGGGTACGACGCTGCACGCGACCGCCGTGACCAGCTTGGCGCCGTCGCGGGCGATGCCGCGATTCTCGTAGTCCTTGCCCACCATGAAACCGCTGATGTTCTGCAGGAACAGCAGCGGGATACCGCGCTGGTTGCACAGCTCGACGAAGTGCGCGCCCTTGAGCGCGGACTCACTGAACAGGATCCCGTTGTTCGCGACGATCCCGACGGGATAGCCGTGGATCCTGGCGAAGCCGCAGACGAGGGTCTCGGCGTAGAGCTGCTTGAACTCCTGGAGCCGCGAGCCGTCGACCAGGCGCCGGATCACCTCGCGCACGTCGTACGGCGTCCGGGTGCTGGTCGGCACCACGTCGTAGAGGGAGTCGGGGGGTTCGTGGGGGTCGTCGGGGGTTGCTGTGGTTTGGTCCCAAACCGCGGCAAAACCCCCGCCGGAGGTGTCGCTTCTGCCCATTCGACGAGGGGTTGCGGTGGGGCTGCCGGGCAGGGTCGCGACGATGCCGCGCAGGATCTGAAGGGCATGGGCGTCGTCCTCGGCGAGGTGGTCGACGACGCCGGAGGTACGGGCGTGTACGTCGCCGCCGCCGAGCTCCTCGGCCGTGACGACCTCGCCGGTGGCGGCCTTCACCAGCGGGGGGCCGCCGAGGAAGATCGTGCCCTGGTTGCGGACGATGACGGTCTCGTCGGACATGGCTGGGACGTAGGCGCCGCCCGCCGTACAGGAGCCCATGACCGCAGCCAGTTGGGGAATGCGGCGAGCCGACATGTTGGCCTGGTTGAAGAAGATCCGGCCGAAGTGCTCCTTGTCCGGGAACACGTCGTCCTGCATGGGGAGGAAGGCGCCGCCAGAGTCGACCAGGTAGATGCACGGCAGGTTGTTCTCGGCAGCGATGGTCTGCGCCCGGAGGTGCTTCTTGACGGTGATCGGGTAGTAGGTGCCGCCCTTGACGGTTGCGTCGTTGGCGAGCACCAGACACTCGCGGCCCTCGACCCGGCCGATGCCGGCGACGACGCCGGCGGAGGGTACGGCGTAGTCGTCGTCCGGTCCGCCGTACATGCCGAACGCCGCAAGGGGCGCGATCTCCAGGAACGGACTACCGGGGTCGAGCAGCCGGTCGACGCGATCACGTGCCAGCAGCTTGCCGCGGTCGGTGTGCTTCTTGCGGGCGGACGCGCTACCGCCCTCGCGCACCCGGGCGAGCCGCTCGCGCAGCTCGACGGTCAGCTCCTCGAGAGTGGTCATCCCCCGAGGTTAACGATCATTAACCTGGAAGGTCAATCGGGTGGAGCTCCAGGTCGCGGGTACTGCCCACTCGCACGCGATCGAGAGGAGATCATGGTCATGTCGACCGTCGGCACCATCACGAAGCTCGCTACCGAGGTCGTGGGGAAGGCCGCCCGCGCCGTCACCCACCCCCGGCAGACCATCACCGCCGTCAGCGGGCACGCCCGTGACCTGGCGTCCACCGTCACCGGCAGTGACGAGAAGGCCCGAAGCCCGGCCCAGGCGCCCGCAGCGGAGGCACCCCCCACGAGCTCGCCCCGCAACGTCGAGCCGGCCGAGCCGGTGCAGCCAGCCAAGGCTGTGGAACCCTCGACCACCGAGCCGAAGGCTGCCACACGGACGTCCGCGCACCAGGGCCGTGGCGCCGAGCCGTCCGACGACTGGCGCGACGAGATCGACGACGCGCCCGACGTCGGGACCAATCCCGCCACCGGCCTACCCCATGTGCGCCAGGGTGACGACGAGCCGTTGATCGACCCCTCCGTGGCCAAAGCCGTCCGGTCGGAGAGTGAGGTCATGAGCCGCGCCGCCGACCGGGACAAGGAGCAGTAGTGCGACCGAGCGCGAAGGGCGAGGATGCCGCCATGGCTCTCGCGACCTACAAGGACCTCTGCATCGATGCGGTGGACGTCCGCCGGCTCGGCAGCTTCTGGGCGGCGGCACTCGGGCTCGAACTGGAGTTGCTTGATGACGGCGACGTGCGGCTGGTCGGCCCGACGCCTCAGCACGCGATCTGGGTCAACGCGGTGCCGGAGCCGGTCACCGTCAAGCAGCGGGTCCACCTCGACGTCGACGCCGCGACGGCTGACGACGTACTCGCGCTCGGCGCGACCGCGGTCGACCTCGAATCCTTCCGGTGGAAGGTGCTGCGCGACCCCGAGGGCGGCGAGCTGTGCGTGTTCGAGCGCGCGGACGTGCCGTCCTACCGGCTCTACGAAGTGGTCGTCGACTGCCGCGACCATCGTGCCCTTGCTCGCTGGTGGGCCGAGGTGCTCGGCGGCGAGACGGGCAGCGACAAGGAGGACCGCTTCTCTTGGGTCGAGCAGATCCGGGGTGCGCCGTTCCGCTACCTGGTGTTCGGCACCGTGCCCGAACCGAAGACGGTGAAGAACCGGATCCACTGGGACGTGGAGTCGGGCGACATCCCCGGCCTCGTCGACCGCGGCGCGATCCGGTTGCGCGAGCCGGACGACGAGATCGGGTGGACGGTCCTCGCCGATCCGGAGGGCAACGAGTTCTGCGCGTTCGAGCCACGCTGACCTACCCGCAGGTGAACGAGCATTAACCTGACCCGGTGACCACCACCGAGCAGGCAGAGCCGACCCGGCGCGAGCAGATCCTCGCGACCGCGGCCGAGCTGTTCGCGGCACGCGGGTTCCACGGGGTCTCGGTGGCCGACCTCGGCGCGGCGTGCGGCATCTCCGGGCCGGCGCTCTACAAGCACTTCCCCAGCAAACAGGCGATGCTCGCGGAGATGCTGGTGTCGATCAGCGAGCAGTTGCTGGCGGTCGGACGCGAGCGGGTCGCGACTGCGGACGGGCCGGCGGACGCCGTACGAGCTCTGGTCGGCTGGCACGTCGAGTTCGCGCTGGAACACCGGCCGCTGATCATCGTCCAGGACCGGGACTGGGAGTCCCTGCCGGAGAAAGCCCGAG
This sequence comes from uncultured Actinomycetota bacterium, assembly GCA_963756795.1. Classification (GTDB taxonomy): domain Bacteria; phylum Actinomycetota; class Actinomycetes; order Propionibacteriales; family Nocardioidaceae; genus Nocardioides. The sequence goes on from CAVWPK010000012.1 coordinate 975,025, forward strand.
AGCAGGTACGACGGCTGCAGCGGTCGTACGTCGACCTGCTCGCCGACCAGCTCCGCGCCGTCCGCGCGGATCTCAGCGGGCCGACCGCGCACGCCGCGGCTCAAGCCGCGTTCGGTCTGCTCAACTCCACACCGCGCGCCGGCCACGCCATCTCCGACACCGAGCTACGGAGCCTCCTTTCGGCGATGGCGCTCGCTGCACTCGGCGCCCAACCCTGACACCTCGGCACGCCAGCCCCGACACTTCGGCAGACCAACCCCGACACTTCGGCAGCCAACCCTGACACTTCGGCGGGTTAGAAGGCACCGCCCCGGCCGGCGCCGGCGGCGAAGCGGCCGGCGCCGGTCATCGCCTCCAGCAGGGAGCGGCCGCCGTGGACCCATTCGACGTCGAGGGCCCGGTCGAGCGGGAGGCCGTGCTGCTCGTAGGACGACAGCCGGTCCTGCTGGAGGCAGGTCTGGGGGAAGGCGGCGATCTGCTCGGCAAGGGCCACTGCCTCCTCGAGGGCCGCGCCGGGCGCACTGACCCGGTTGGCGAGCCCGATCCGCAGGGCCTCGTCGGCGGCGACGGGGCGGCCGGTGAGGATCAGGTCGAGAGCGTGCGAGTGACCGATCAGCCGCGGCAGCCGGATGGTGCCGCCATCGATCAGCGGCACCCCCCAACGCCGGCAGAAGACGCCGAACACAGCCGCCGGGTCGGCGACCCGCAGGTCGCACCACAGCGCCAGCTCCAGGCCGCCGGCGACGGCATGACCCTCGACGGCCGCGATCACCGGTTTGGAGAGCAGCAGCCGGGACGGGCCCATCGGCGCGGGACCGTCGGTGCCGGGCGGATCCGCCTTCATCGTCCCGGCACTGACCGCCTTGAGGTCGGCGCCGGCGCAGAAGGTCCCGCCGGCGCCGGTCAGGACCGCGACGCTCGCGTCCGGGTCGGCGTCGAAGGCCAGGAACGCGTCGTACAGCCCCTGCGCGTGCTCGGTGTCGACCGCGTTGCGCACCTCCGGCCGGTCGATGGTGACGACCGTGACCGGACCACGACGGTCGACGGTGACCGCCATCAGCCGACCTCCACCACGGCTCGCTCGATGATCGGCGCCAGGTCGAGCCCGGTCGGCAGGGTGCCGAGCGCACCGCCCCAGTCCCGCTCGAGCCGGGTCGCGCAGAACGCGTCGGCCACGGCCGCGGGCGCGTGGCGGAGCAGCAGCGAACCCTGGAAGACCAGCGCGATCTGCTCCACGATCCGTCGGGCCCGGTGCTCGATGTCGTCGAAGGACGTGAACTCCTTCTGCAGCCGCGCCAGCGCCTCGTCGAAGCGGGAGTCGGCACCCGAGGCGAGGCCGACCTCCTCGAAGTACGCGTCCAAGGTGTGCGGCTCGCGGGCGATCGCGCGGAGCGCGTCGAGGGCGGCGACATTGCCGGATCCCTCCCAGATCGAGAGCAGGGGCAGCTCCCGGTAGATCCGCGCCGCGTCGAAGTCCTCGATGTAGCCGTTGCCGCCCAGGCACTCGAGTGCCTCCGCGGCGTGGATCGGACCGCGTTTGCAGACGTAGTACTTGGTGGCGGCCAGCGCCAGCCGTCGTACGGCGGCCTCGCCCCCGTCACCGCGGATCGCCCGGTCGTTGGCGCCGGCCAGCCGCATCATCGCGGTGGTGGCGGCCTCGGACTCGATCGCGAGGTCGGCGAGGACGTTGCGCATGGCCGGTTGCTCGATCAGCGTCTTGCCGAACGCGCTGCGGTGCCGGGCATGATGGGTGGCCAGCACCAGCGACGTACGCATGCCGGCGGACGCGCCGATCACGCAGTCGAGCCGGGTCATGTTGACCATCTCCACGATGGTCCGCACCCCGCGGCCCTCGTCGCCGACCAGCCAGCCGGTCGCTCCGTCGTACTCGATCTCCGACGAAGCGTTCGACCTGTTGCCGAGCTTGTCCTTGAGCCTGAGGAAGCGCATCGCGTTGCGCTCGCCTCCGGGCAGCACCCGGGGGACCAGGAAGCAGGACAGCCCGCCCGGCGCCTGCGCGAGGGTCAGGAACATGTCCGACATCGGCGCCGACGTGAACCACTTGTGTCCGACCAGGGCGTAGCTTCCGTCGGCTTGGGGCGACGCGGTCGTGGTGTTGGCGCGGACGTCGGAGCCACCCTGCTTCTCGGTCATCGACATGCCGGCGATCAGGCCGCGCTTGGACACGGGGTCGGCCAGCACCGGGTCGTACTCGCGGTTGGTCAGCAGCGGCTCGAACTGGGCGGCGAGGCCGGGGTTCGCGCGGAGCGCCGGTACGACGGCATAGGTCATCGAGATCGGGCAACCGTGCCCGGCGTCGACCGACCAGACCATGAACTTCGCCGCCCGGGCGACGTGTGCGCCGGGCCGGTCGTCGGCCCACGGCGCGGCGTGCAGGCCGTGCCCGACGGCGGTCTCCATCAGCTGGTGGTAGGCAGGGACGTACTCGACCTCGTCCACCCGGTTGCCGTAGCGGTCGTGGGTGTGCAGCCGCGGCGGCACCCGCTCGGCCAGCCGGCCCCACGACTGCGCCTCGGCGCCGCCGGCGAGCCGGCCCAGCTCGTGGACCTCATCGGCAGCCCAGCCGGCGCCCTCGCGGTCGAGTCCCTCGAGCAGCGCGGCATCGGCGGCGGTGTCGTGGCCGACCAGCGGCGGGACCTGGTTGAAGACCTCGTGGGTGCGTGTCATCTCAGTTCATCCTTTGTGGGTGGAAGGCCCGAAGTCGTCGTACGGCGCGCCGTCGCGCTCGCGCACCGCCTGCTTGAAGCCCGCCTCGGCGGCCCGGGCCGCGAACGAGTAGCCCTCGCGGGTGTGCCGGGAGATCCCGTCGAAGACGGTGCTGATCAGCTGGCTGTTCTGGACACCCTGCGCCAGCAGGGCGGAGTTGAGCGCGAGCTTGACCATCATCAGCTGGTTGACCGGCATCGCGGCGATCCGCTGCACCAGGACCTCGGTGCGCTCGTCGAGCTGGTCCGGCTCCGGCGCCTCGATCGCGAGGCCCCACTCGGCGGCCTCGCGCCCGGAGAGGCAGTCGCCGGTGAGCAACAGCCGCTTGGCCCGCTGGTCGCCGAGCCGGTGGGCCCACAGCCCGGCGCTCGGGACACCCCAGACCCGGGTGGGCGGGTAGCCGATCTTGGTGTCGGCGGCGATCACGATCTGGTCGCAGTGCAGCGCGATGTCGGTGCCGCCGGCGACACAGAAGCCGTGGATCTTGGCGACGGTCGGCTTGTTGGCGTGGAGCAGGCTGGCGTAGCCCTTGGTGAACCGGCTCATCATCGCGTAGTCGACCATCGGGTCCCAGGTCTTCGTCGGGTCGTGGTTGGGGATCGCCTGCTCGGCGAACGCCGTCAGGTCGTAGCCGCCGCAGAACCCCTTCCCGCGCCCGCTCACGACGATGACGTGGACTCGCGGGTCGAGGTCGGCGCGCTCGACGGCCGCGGCCAGCTCGACGGGGGTGTCGGCCGTGATCGAGTTGCCCTGCTCGGGCCGGTTGAAGGTGAGCCGCGCAACCCGGCCGTCCACCTGGTAGGTCAGCGTGCGGTAGCTGCGGTCCTCGTCGTCGAACGGGAGTCCGGCGTACGGCGAGTCCGGCCCGTCGTGCGCCGCGCGCCGCCAGGGCGCTTCTTCTGGCATGCTCCGAATGTTACAGTTACGTCTACAGTTGTGTCCAGATATGTAGCACCCGATCGACAGCGTGGAGGCGCCGTGGTCTCGAGGCTCGCCGCCCTCCCACCTCCCTCAACGGGAAGGCCGTTGCCCGCGCGGTCGGTCGTACTCTCGCTGCTGCTGGGATCCCACCCGGACCGGATGAGCCCGGCCCAGCTCACCCGGGCGGGCGAGCACTTCGGCATCCCGGCGGCAACGCTCCGGGTGGCGCTGACCAGGGCGGTGGCGGCCGGCGACCTGCGCCGCGAAGCCGGGGACTACCTCCTCGGAGAACGGCTGGTGGCCCGGCAACGCCGCCAGGACGAGGGCGTCGAGGATGCCGAGACCGCCTGGGACGGGACCTGGGAGATGGCCGTCGTCGTGGTGTCCGGCCGCCCCGGCAGCGAGCGCGCGGCGCTGCGCGAGCAGCTCACCGTCGCCCGGCTCGCGGAGCTCCGCGAGGGCGTGTGGACCCGCCCGGACAACCTGCGCCGCGCCGCGCCGTACGCCGGCGACCCGGTGGTCACGTCGTTCCGGGCGCGTCCCGAGCAGGACCCGGTCCAGCTCGCTCGCGAGCTCTGGGACCTGAACGGCTGGGCCGCCACGGGCCGTGCCCTGCTGCGCCGGCTGGCACGAACCGCCGCCCCGGCGCCCCGGCTCGCGGTCGCCGCGCACCTGGTGCGGCACCTCACGGCTGACCCGCTGCTCCCGCGGGTGCTGCTGCCCGCGGACTGGCCGGGCGCGGAGCTCCGGTCGGCGTACGCGGACTACCAGACCGAGCTGCGCACCCTCGCCGTCACCGAAGATCGGTGAGGAGCGACTCGAGCGGGCCCGGGGTGGTCCACAGGTAGCCCTGGCCGGCGTCGCACCCGAGCTCCCTCATGATGTCGAGCTGCTGCGGGTTCTCGATGCCTTCGGCAACGGTGCGCAGACCGAGCCGGTGTGCGATCTCGATCACCCCCCGGACGATCGCCCGGTCCTCGCCGCTGTCCACGACGTTGCGCACGAAGGAGCGGTCGATCTTCAAGATGTCGACCGGGAAGCTGCGCAGGTGGGTCAACGGCGAGTAGCCGGTGCCGAAGTCGTCCAGCGCGATCTGGAGGCCCAGCGCCTTCAGCTCCTTGAGCCGCGCGATGGCGCCGGTCATGTCGCTGATGGTCGCGGTCTCGGTGATCTCCAGCACCAGGCGTTCGGCAGGGAGGCCCGACGAGTCGAGGGCTTCGGCGACCACCTCGGCGAGCCGCGGGACCCGGAGCTGTCCGGCCGAGATGTTCACGCTCGTGTAGACGTCCGGGGACAACCGCGCCGTCGCACTGCAAGCGGTCCGCAGGGCCCACTCGCCGATCGGACCGATCTGGCCACTCATCTCGGCGTGGTCGATGAAGTCCGCCGGCTCGAGCAGGCCGCGCTGTGGATGCATCCATCGGATCAGCGCCTCGACGCCGAGGCGCGCGCCCGTCTGCAGGTCGACGATCGGCTGGTAGTGCAGCCAGAACTCCTCGTGGAGCAGCGCGAGGTCCAGGTCCGTGCGCACCCGGGAGCGGGACTCCGCTGCCACCCGCATCTCCGGACGGAAGATCTCGTAGCAGTTGCTCCCGCGCGCCTTGGCGGCGTACATCGCAGCGTCGGCCTCGGCCAGCAGGCCGTCGGTGTCCCGGTGCCGTTCGGAGGACGCCGCCAGCCCGACACTGGCGTGGATGACCGCCTCGGCGTGACCGATGTTGACCGGCAACCTGATCGAGTCGAGCAGCCGCTCCACCACGAGGACCGCGGCATCGAGGTCGGTGTCCTCCAGCAGGATGGCGAACTCGTCGCCGCCGAACCGGGCAACGGTGTCGGCCGGACGAACGCAAGCCGAGAGCCGGGCGCCGATGCTCCTCAGGAGCTGGTCACCGGCGCCGTGGCCGTGGGCGTCGTTGACGGCCTTGAAGTCGTCGAGGTCGAGGAAGCAGACGACCAGTGGCCGGGCGTCGCGGCGGACGAGCGCGTGCCCGGTCCGCTCGAGGAAGAGCACCCGGTTGGGAAGGCCGGTCAGCTCGTCGGACAGGGCGCGCTCGCGCAGCTCGTCCTCCAGCCGGCGCCGCTCGGTCACGTCGTGGGTGTTGAGCACGAGGGCCTCGACTGCGGCATCGTCGAGCAGATCGGTAACCGACGTCTCGGCGTAGCGGAAGGAGCCGTCGGCCTGCATCAGCCGGCACTCGACCCGGTACTGGCCGTCGCGGACGGCGCTTTCGAGGGCGTCACCGAACACCGTGCGGTCGCCGGGATAGACCCACTCCAGGATCGGCTGTCCGACCAGACCGACCGCCGGCAGAGCGAACACCCGCGAGGCCGCGGAGCTCTGGTAGGTCACCACGCCGGACCGGTCGACGAGGGTGAGCACATCGCTGGAGTTCTGACCGATGGCGCGGAACCTCGCCTCGGTTCCGGCCAGCTGCTCGAAGGCGGCGCCGGCGAGCGTAGCGACGAAGCTGGCCAGCTGGACCTCCTCGTCACCGAACAGCTCACCGAGCTGGCTGTGCGTGATGTAGAAGCACCACAGCGCCTTGCCGTCCACCATGATCGGTGCGACCAGCACCGACCGGATCTCCGAGAGCAGCAGGCTCTCGCTCCCGTCGGCCGTCAGGTCGCCCGCGACGATCGGCACACCCGCCTCGACGGCCCGGGCGAGCAGGGTGTGGCTGATGGCGTCGGCGCGCTCACCGGAGACCGTGACCAGGTGCTCCTTGTGGACGTCCTCGACGCTGATGATGTGACAGCGCTCCGCCCGAAGCAGGGTCAACGCGGCGTCGCGGATGACGGCCTCCAGCGCCGCGGTGGTCGGCGCGGCCGCGATCTCCCGTCCCACGGTGAGCAGGTTGGTGAACCGGTCGAACAGCGACACGGTCGGATCCACGTCGTTGCTCGTTGTCCGCGGCTCCACCGTGCGCTCGAAGGCCAGGACGGCCTCGTCCGCCTCGGTCAGCAGGTCGTCGGCGCCGCCGCTGGCCGCGGCCAGCTGTGCCTGGGCCTGCCTGCTGAGCGCTGCCTCGTAGCGCGCCCCCTGGCTGTCCGCGATCGTCACGCTCCGTGCCAGAAGTCGGGTCGCCCGGCGTCGCCTGCCCCGCAGGCTGGCCAGCAGCCCGGCCTCGCGGAGGGCGTGCGGGGCGTTGTTGCGGTAGCTGAGGGCCCAGAACCGCGCCCGCCGTACCTGCCGCGCATACGCCCGCAGCAGTCGCGCGCGGCCCGCGGTGTCGTAGGGCGACGCACTCTCGACGACATGCCGGGCGATCGTGGCCCTCCACGAAGCGACCGGAGCGACGTACTCCTGGCGGAGACCGCCGGCCCTCACGACCGCTGCTGCCGTGGCCGCCTCCGCCGCGGCCCGGTCCAGGTCGTCGTCGTGAAGAGCGCAGATGGCCGCGGCCAGCCGCAGCTCGGTGGTCGTGCTCAGGTCGGAGCTGTCGCGGGCGAGCTCGGCGGCGATCAGCGCGGGGTCGACTCGGCCACCGCTGGCCCGGGTCCACACCGACAGCGATACCCCGGCCGAGGTCTCGTCGCCGATCGCCATCGCCGAGGCGTACGTCGCGCGTGCGACCTCGACGGCAGCGGCCAGCTCGCCCTTGCGGTAGAGACACATGCCGAGGTTCCAGCTGGCCGTGTTGACCTCCCATTGGTCGCCCGTCGACTGGAGCAACCGGATCGCCTCCCGACAGGCATCGGCCGCCTCGTCGTACCGCGACGCCGCGTAGAGGGTGACGCCGGCGAAGCCGTTGCTCTGGCCCTGGCCCCACGGGTCGTCGAGGTCCCGGCGGATCTCCAGGGAGCGGCGGGTGTAGCGCAGCGCCCGCTCGTACCACGGGAGCATGGTCGCTGCGGGCGCATGCTCCGAGTAGGCCTGCCCCAGCTCGGCGCTGGGTGGGTAGCGCTCCGCGAGGTTCAAGCCCCGCAGGTGGCCCCACGCGCACATGAACGTGCCGCTCGAGAACCAGTAGACGTAGGCGAGCCGGCTGTAGATGCGCATCGCGAGGAAGTCCTCGCCGCGGCCCTCGGGCGACCGCCGGCCGGTCGTCAGACGGGGAAGCACGCTGTGCGCAGCCTGCACCACAACCTCCCAGAGCAGCCGCACCAGCAGCGCGGGCGTCCGGACGGGGACCGGTCGACCGAGCTGCGCCATCGCGCCTTCGAGGTGGCCGCGCGCCGTCACCAGGTCGCCCTGCTTGAAGGCGAGCCCGCCCAGCTTCTCGTCGAGCGACGCCCTCTCCAACGGGTCGCTCACCAGCGACTTGGCGTCCTCGAGCCGGGTCTTCGCTTCGGCGTACGCGCCGCGCAAGGTGAGGACGTCACCCATGCCGGTGGCGATCGCGGCCCTGGTCGCCAGGTCCGTCGGCGCGACCCCCCGTTCGGCCATCCGGTAGTGCGCAAGGGCGGAGTCCAGGCCGTACTGCGACCGCGCGACCTCGGCGGCGTGCAGCGCGTGCGGGAGCGCGTCAGCGCTCCGATGGGCTTCGTCGAGGTGGTATGCGACGTCGAAGACCGTGGTGTCGTCGACCTCGGCGAGCAGCAGAGCGTCGGCGACCCGGCTGTGCAGGTTCTCGCGCGTCTCCGCGGCGAGCCGGTCCAGGAGCGCCTCCCGGATCCGGTCGTGGAAGAACGTGCACCGACCCGACCGAGGGTCGACCCAGAGCAGACGGCGGCGCAGTGACTCCTCGAGGATCGGCGCGGCCGCCGCGGCCTGGTCGGCGAGCTCGACGGCCTGCACGATGTCGAACTCCTTGCCGAGCACCGCCCCCACCGAGAGCGCGCGGAGCACGCCCCCGGGCAACAGGTCGAGTCGGCGGACGAGGACGGCGGCGGATCGCCGTTCGGTCTGCACCTCGGCCAGCGCGGCGTCGTCGACGACCCAGCCTCCCTCGCTGGCCGTGAGCGCCCCGCACTCGACCAGCCCGCGCAGCACCGCGGCGCCCATGAACGGGCTGCCGCCCGCCAGCCGGGTCACCGTCGCCACCGCCTTGGCCGGCAGCGGACCGGCCATCGACTCCGCCAGCAGCGTCATCGCGCTGTCAGAGAGCTCGCCCAGGTGCAGTGACTTCGCCGTGTCGATCCGGCGCAGCGATGCGTCGTCGGCGACCTCCTCGGAGCGAAACGCGGCCACGATGCCCAGGTGCGCGGGCAGCTCCTGGTCGGCCGCGAACGCCTCGACGAGCAGCCTGATCGTGAGGCCGTCGGCCCACTGGCAGTCGTCCAGCACCAGCAGCACAGGGTTCTCGGGCGCCGCGATCGCGGTCAGGAAGTGCCGCAGTGCCGACAGGCTGCGCTCCTCGCCGAACGCCTCGGGCCCGAAGGTCTCCAGCCCGGCGTCGTCGTCGGCCAGGTCGAGCAGCCCTCGCAGCGGGGTCAGCACATGGGCAGTCACCCGGGCGCTGTCCCCGAGCCGCTCGCGGAGGGCAGCCCGCAGCCGTCCGGCATCGTCGCGGTTGACCAGGTCGCGGGCGACACCCTGCACCGGCGCGAAGGGAAGCTGGAAGCCGTCGCGGATGCCCTGACCCCGAAGCACCGTGATCCCCAGGCTGACGGCGCGGGATGCCAGCTCAGCGAGGAGCCGGCTCTTGCCGCCGCCGGACTCGGCATCCAGCAGCACCAGGCCGCTCCCGCCGTCGCTGATCTCGTCGAGGAGGGCGCGGAGGCTCGCCAGCTCGGCGTCGCGGCCGACGAACGCCGGGTCGGTGAGGCGCTGCCGGTGGTCGACCCGGCCGATCGTGAGCCGCGGATCAGGGTTGCCGGCATCGATCGCGGTCCTGAGCGCGTCGAGGTCTGCGCCGAGTGCGGCCGCAGACTGGTAGCGGTCGGCGGGGTCCTTGCGCAGCAGCCGTTGCAGGATCGCGTCAAGCACCCGGGGTACGTCCGGCCGGAGGTCGCACACCGCCGGGGCCGGCATCGACAGGTGCTGTCGGAGCAGGTCGCTGACGCCCGGCCCGGGGAACGGCGGCGCGCCGGCCAGGCACTCGAAGAGCAGGATCCCGACGGCATAGAGGTCGGACCGCTCGTCCGGCATCGCCGACAGCAGCCCGGCGGCCTCCGGGGCGAGGTAGCGAACCGTGCCGACCAGGTCCTCCCGGACCGACTCGTCGAGAAGGGCGCTCCGCGCGAACCCGAAGTCGATCAGGGTCACCCTGTGGACCGTGTCGGACCCGTCGATGACGACGTTGGCGGGCTTGACGTCGCGGTGCACGATGCCCGCGTCGTGGGCGACACTCAGCGCGTTCGCGATGTCGATGCCGATCCGCAGCACCGCCGCGACCGAGAGGCCGCCGGACCTGAGCAGAGCTTCGAGGGTCTGCCCGTGGACCCGCGGCTGCACCAGGTAGAGGCGGTCGTCGACCTCGCCGTAGTCGTAGAGCTCGGCCAGCCCGTCGCCACTCAGCTTCCGCAGCACCCGCGTCTCGTGCTCGAACCGCAACCGGGCGGCCGCATGGACCGCGCTGGCGTCGATCGACTTGACGACGACCTCTGCCCCCGTCCGGGTGTCCTCCGCCACCAAGGTGTCCACGCCGTTGCCGCGCTTCAGCATCCGGCCCGGCCGGTAGCGACCGGCAAACAGATCCTGGTCGACAGCACCTGCCTGTGTTCCCGAGGACGTGCCTCCCACCACGTCCATCGAGCTCAGGGCTCCAGTCCGGGCGCCCTCGGGGGCGGGTGTAGGCGTGGGCGTCGCATAGCGAGAGCGTATCCGCGCACCGAGGGTTTCCAGATCCGATCTTTCTGAACCAGCGTGTAGATCCCTAAGCGGTTCAGCAGGATCCCCTCACACCAGCCCCTCGGGCAGCTCCGCGCCGGCTTCCATCAGCTCCACCAGTCGGCGGGCCCGGAGCGCGGCGTCGGCGGCAACCTCGATGTCGTCGGCAAGGTCGGTCACGCCGGCCGGCGCGCGCGCGGACCCGGCCGAGCGTTCGTGGAGCTCGGCCAGCAGCGCCTCGCGATCGAGTCCGCGGACGGCGAACAGCACCAGCGGATCGGCGTCGACCAGCCAGCCGGTCTGGATGAGGACTGCCAGCGCGTGCCGACAGGGGTCGAGGTAGGCGTCGCAGGTGCAGCCGGCAGCCAGCTCGCCGCCGTACGGCAGCAGCTCGACGCCGGTCTCCTCGGCATGCTCGACCAGGTCGAAGGGGAGGTCGCCGGCCAGCAGTGCGGCGATCCGCCCGGTCTCGGCGGCGACGACGTCGACCAGCGCCCTCCGTTCCTCCGCCGCCAGGACCGGCACCTTGATCTCGACGGTCCAGGCGTCGTCACCCTCCCGCACGGCCGCGAGCAGCGACCCCGCGGCGACGCCGATCCCGCCGACCTCGCCCCGCCGGGCGAGCACGCGGCCGCCGCGCAGGTCGGCTTCGACGTAGGCCGCCTCCTCGACCGCGCGCTGCCAGGCCTTCCCCCACCAGGACCGGATCCCGCTGCGCGGAGCGACCAGCCGGCCGTGGGTGACCCGACCCGGCTGCCCGACCACGCTCACCGCTCCTGCTCGAGATCGGTGAGGTAGGCCTCGCGCCGCGCTTGCTTGCGCAGCGTCACCAGGTCGCGCAGCTCCTCGTTGCTGAGCTCGGTCAGGGCGGCTTCGCCGCGCGCGAGTACGGCGTCCGCCAGCGCGCGCTTGCGCTCGAGCAGCGCGGCGACCCGCTCCTCGATCGTGCCCCGGGTGATCATCCGGTGCACCTGGACCGGCTTCATCTGGCCGATCCGGTAGGCGCGGTCGGTGGCCTGCTCCTCGACCGCAGGGTTCCACCAGCGGTCCACGTGCACCACGTGGTCGGCGCGGGTCAGGTTGAGACCGGTGCCGCCGGCCCTGAGGCTGAGCAGGAAGACCGGCACCTCGCCGGCCTGGAAGCGGGCGACCATGGCCTCCCGCTCCGACACCGGAGTGCCACCGTGCAGGAACTGGTGGGGCAGGCCGGTCTTCGCCAGGTGCTGCTCGATCAGCCGGGCCATCGCGACGTACTGGGTGAAGACGAGCACGGCGCCGTCCTCCGCGACCACGGTGCCGAGCAGCTCGTCGAGCAGCTCGAGCTTCTCCGAGCGGCCGGTCAGGCGCACCGCCCCCGATTGCTTGAGGAACTGCGCGGGGTGGTTGCAGATCTGCTTGAGACCGGTCAGGAGCGCCAGGACCAACCCGCGGCGGCCGAGGTCACCGGCCTCGTTGGCGCTCTCGATCCGCTGCATCATGTCGCGCACGTAGGCCTCGTAGAGCACCGCCTGCTCGCGGGTGAGGCCGATCAGGTGATCGGTCTCGGTCTTCGGCGGGAGCTCGGGCGCGATCCCCGGATCGGACTTGCGGCGCCGCAGCAGGAAGGGGCCGATCAGGTCGGCGAACTGTCGGGCCTTGGTCGGCTCACCACCGGACTCGATCGGCGCGCCCCACACCCGCCGGAACGCCTGCCGACTGCCGAGCAGACCGGGGATCGCCCAGTCGAGGATCGACCAGAGCTCGGTGAGGTCGTTCTCGACCGGCGTGCCGGTGAGCGCGACCCGAGCCCGGCTGGGGATCAGCCGCAGGTTGCGCGCGGTCGACGACCGGGAGTTCTTGACGTGCTGGGCCTCGTCGGCGACGACCAGGTCCCAGGGCACCGCGGCCAGGGTGGCGTGGTCGCGGCGCATGGTGCCGTACGTCGTCAGCACGAACCCGGCCCCGGTGGTCGAGGTGCGAGCCGCCCCGGCGCCCTGCCTCGAAACCTCCGGGTCGAGACTGCCGAGCTCCCGGTCGCCACCATGGAACCGGCGCACCGGCACCCCCGGCGCGAACCGCCCGATCTCGGCCTCCCAGTTGCCGAGCAGACTGGCCGGGCAGACGACGAGGGTCGCGCCGCCAGCGGAGATGCCGTGCTCGAGCCGGTGCAGATGGAGAGCGATCAAGGTGATGGTCTTGCCGAGCCCCATGTCGTCGGCAAGGCAGGCGCCGAGCCCGAGGCCGGTGAGGTCGGCGAGCCAGGTGAGGCCGTGCCGCTGGTAGTCGCGCAGCTCGGCGGCGAGCCCCGCCGGTGCGGCGACGGGCTCCCTGGTGGGGGCGGCGAGCAACTGGTCTCGGACCCCGAGCAGGCTGGCGCCGACCACCACCTGCTCGGTGGCACCGGTGGCGGCGGCGTCGGGCAGCTCGGCGACGCCCGACAACGCGGCGGCCAGCGCCTGCGGGCCGGTCGCCTTCCGGATCAGCCGCCTGCGCGCGCGCTGGGCGGTCGCCGGGTCGACGACCGTCCAGGCGCCCCGCAGCTTGAGGACGGGCGCTGCGGCCGACGCCAGCTGCTCCATCTCCTCGTCGGTGAGTGCCTCGCCGTGCAGGGCGACCTGCCACGAGAAGGCGAAGAGTCCGTCGACCGCGAACGGGCTGTCCTGGAGCGGCAGCTCGGGGTCGCGTGGCCCGGGACGCCGCTCCAGCACCGCCCGCGTGGTGAGGTCGCGACCGATAGCCCGCGGCCAATGCACGTCGACGCGGGCATCGCGGAGCGCGCCGACGTGCTCGAGCAGACTGCCGATCTCGGCGGCGTCGAGGGTCAGCTGGTCGGGCACGGACAACGCCAGCAGCCGGTCGAGGACGGGCCACACCTCGGCTGCCGCCCGGAGCGCGATGCTGGCGTGCACTCGCGCCCGCGGCCCGAAGCCGTGGGACTCGCTGTCGGTCCAGACCAACGCGGCATCGCACACCTGGAGCGGGTCGCGCTCGTCGTGGACCTGGAGCACGATCCGGACCGTCCCGCCGACGAGCTCTTCCTCGTCGGCCTCCACCCGGAGCGACACCCGGACCAGCTCGGGAAGGGCGGCCCGCTCGGCGGCCCGGGCCCGCTCAGCCGCCCGGCGGCGTACCCGCTCCGCAAAGTCAGGCACCGGCCCTCGTTCGACCAGCTCACCCTGCCGACCCCGCCGGTCGAGGAGCTCGCCCCGGAGGGCGTCTTGATCCGCTGTCCCGGTCGCCACCGGCGCCGCCCGCGGCAGCGCGTCGGCGACGGCGTCGAGCAGCTGTCTGACCATCGTGGCCGCCGCGTCAGGGTCGAGGTCGTCGTAGGCCCTGGCCAGCGCCAGCTGGGCGACACTGTCGCGGTCGCGCGCGTCGAGCCCGTCGATCCGCCAGCTCGGTCGGTCCGCGCCCACTGCCGGCGCGAGCTTGCCGGCCGCGACGAAGCGGCCGGCGAGCAGCGCGGCGCCGCCGAGCAGCGCGACGCTGGGGTGGACGTCGTCCTGGGTCCGCGCCCGGCTGAGCACCGGCAGCGCCGCCCGGATCGGCAGCGCGATCGTCCGTCGCTCGTCGGTGAACTCGATCGTGCCGTCGCGAGGCGGGTCCGCCGGCCGGAAGGTGGCCGGTCCGGTGACGGGCACGAAGCTCACACGGCCTCCCAGCAGCGTCGGGTCCTCGGTGACTCGACGCTAACGGGTGGGGCCGACGCTGAGTTCCCCGGTCAGTGCGGCCGGTTCCGCCCGACCAGCTGCTTCAGCCCGACCGCCGCGAGCAGCAGAGTCCCCGCCGCGGCGAAGCCGACGCCCCACCAGGTCGGATGCTCGACGGCGAGGACGAAGGTCGCCATCGGCACCAGCGAGGCGGGCATCGCGATCGCGAGCACGGTGAAGCCGGGGTTGCCGTCCAACGATGCCGCGAGCGCCCACAACAGGGTGAGCGCGGCGGCCATCGCGAGGATCAGGTAGACGTCGTTGTCGTAGTCCGACGACTTCGTCTCACCACCCTCCGCGAAGCCGTCCATCCCGACGTCGCCGAAGAACTGCCCGACCGCCTGCATCACGACCAGCGTGATCAGGACGAGGTTGAACCCGGCCACCCCGATCACACCGGCCACGACGCCGCTGAGCGCGCGGGTGCGCAGCAGCCAGCCGACCGCGGTGACGACGAGCACGAACACTGCGATCGTCGCCGCCGCGATGATCGCCTGGTCGTCCTCGCCACCGATGTCGGAGATCACGTCGTCGGCCAGCTGGATGTAGGCGAGCCCGAGGCCGAGGATGGCGGTGACGACGAACGCGCCGCGGCGGACGGCGACGTACCCGACCATCGACAGCAGCACGACGACGCCGCCGACCAGGTAGGCGAGCCAGTCCTCAGCCCCGCCGACGTCCTCCAGCCCGACGGCGAGCACCACGCCGACACCGAGGATGCCGACCGAACCCGACCAGGTCACCAGCTCCTCGCGTGCCCTGGCGCCGCGGCCGAGCACGACCGCTGCCAGCGCGATCACCACCAGCACCGCGGTGCCGCCGAGGCCCACGGTGTAGTTCGACCAGTCGAGGTCGCCGTCGGAACGGCTCCGGGTGGTCGAGAGGACCACGGCGGCGGCCAGCAGGCCGACGCCGACCGCGACCGGGAGCAGCCCCATGCCCGGACGGTCCGGCTTCTGCTCGGCGACGACCGCCGGCGGTAGCGGCGGCGGTGGCGGATCAGTCACCGCCGTCGTGGTGCCGCCCGGCGGCGGTGGGGTACCGACGATCGCTGTCTCGACAGGTGGCGGCGGTTTCGGCGCGGAGCCGGCGGTCGGCGGCCGATCACCGGCTGCGTCGGAAGGGGCGACGCTGGGGGGCTGATCGTCGGGAGGGGGCGGCGTTCCGCCCGTACCGGTGGGGGGAGCATCCTCGGTCATGGTCCGAAGGTACGGCTCCGACAGGCCGATCCCGTGGACCTCGGGGTCAGGCCGACACGGCAAGGGTGAGCGGCAGGACCGCGCCGGCCCCCGCGCCGATCAGCGCGTCGGATGCCAAGGTCAGCGACCAACCCGTCGCGACCAGGTCGTCGACGAGCAGCACCCGGCGGCCGCGGACCGCTTCGGGGTCGTCGAGCACGAGGCCGTGGCGGCGGGTCACGGCGGCGACACGCTGCGCGGAGTTGGTGGCTCCCTGGCCGGCGAGGACCGACGGATCGGTGATCGCCCACCGACCCACGATCGGCCGCTCCAGGTAGCGGGACAGCCCGGCGGCCAGATCGGCCACCAGCGCCGGCCGGGTCGCGGACTCGGTCACCACGATCACGTCCGCGTCGGGCCGCCAGTCGGCGAGCATCGCCACCGCTGCCCGCACCAGGTGCACCGGGACGGCAGTCGGCGGATCTCCATCGCCGGCCCGGAACAGCTCGCGCAGTGCCGTGCCGTGGCCGAGGTCGGTGAGCCGGGCGATCGCGCGGCCCTCCTCCGAGGGCTGCTTGATCCGGCCGGAGCGGTCGACCCCCAGTGCGGAGAGGCCGGTCGGCCACAGCTTGCGCGACTCGATCGGGACGCCCGGCCGGGCGAGCCGGTCGGCCGCGTCGGCGATCGCCTTCGACGACACCTCGGTGGGCAGCTCGAGCCCGCCGCAGACGTCGCAGCGGCCGCAGGTCCAGCCGTCGGGGGCACCCGGGTCGTCCAGCTGGTCGCGGAGGAACCACATCCGGCAGCGGTCGGTCGAGAGATAGTCGAGCATCGCCTGCTGCTCGCGCTCGCGCGCCTCGGCCACGCGGCGGTAGCGGTCGGCGTCATAGCTCCACTCCTGGCCGCCAGTCGGGACCAGCTCCCAGCCTCCTCTGACCCTGCGGACGGCACCGTCGACGTCGAGCACCTTGAGCATCGTCTCGAGCCGGTTGCGGCTGAGGTCGACCCGCGCCTCGAGCGCGGGGGTGCTCATCACGCCGCCGGCCTCGGCCAGCGCCGCGAGCGTCTCGCGCACCAGCTCCTCGCGCGGGAACGCGAGGGAGGCGAAGTAGGCCCAGATGTCGCGGTCCTCGATCGCCGGCAGAAGTACGACGGAAGCCGCCTGCGTCGTGCCGCGACCCGCGCGACCCACCTGTTGGTAGTAGGCCACCGGCGAGCTCGGCGCTCCGAGGTTGACCACGAAACCCAGCGCTGCGTCGAACCCCATGCCGAGCGCACTGGTCGCCACCAGCGCCTTGACCTCGCCATCGAGGAGCGCCTGCTCGAGCGCCAGCCGCTCGGTCTGCTCGGTCTTGCCGGAGTAGGCGGCAACTCGGTGCCCACGCGAACGCAGGTAGTCGGCGACCTGTTGCGTCGCGGCCACGGTCAGGCAGTAGACGATGCCGCTGCCGGGTTGTTCGGCGAGATGGTCGGCGAGCCAGGCAAGGCGCTGCTCCGCGGTAGTCAGCCGGACCACCCCGAGCCGCAGCGTCTCCCGGTCGAGACTCCCCCGCAGCACCAGCACCGATGGCTGCGGTCCGGGCTTGCGAGTCTCGAGACCGCCGAGCTGCTCCGCCACGTCGTCGGTGACGCGCTGGTTTGCGGTCGCGGTGGTCGCCAGCACCGGGATGCCATCGGGCAGCTCGGCGAGCAAGGTGCGGATCCGGCGGTAGTCGGGCCGGAAGTCATGGCCCCAGTCGGAGATGCAGTGGGCCTCGTCGATCACCAGCAGCCCACAGGTCGCCGCCAGCCGCGGCAGCACCTCGTCGCGGAAGCCCGGGTTGTTGAGACGCTCCGGGCTGACCAGGAGCACGTCGACCTCACCGCGCTGGATCGCCGCGTTGGTCTCCTCCCACTGCTCCATGTTGGTGGAGTTGATGGTGACCGCGCGGATGCCGGCCCGCTCGGCGGCGGCGATCTGGTTGCGCATCAGCGCGAGCAGCGGCGAGATGATCACCGTCGGCCCGCTGCCCTCCTCCCGGAGCAACAGGGTGGCCACGAAGTAGACCGCCGACTTGCCCCAGCCGGTGCGCTGCACGACGAGCGCGCGCCGCCGTCCGACCACCAGCGCCTCGATCGCCGCCCACTGGTCGTCGTAGAGCTCCGCTTCAGCCTGCCCCGCGCGGGGGCCCACCAGGGCGCGCAGGTGCTGTTCGGCCCGGGCGCGGGTGGCGCCGACGTCGGTCGCGGTGGTCATGAGTCGTGTCTACCAGCGCGGTCCGACGAACTTGGAAACCGCCGGGGCGGACTAGTCCACTCGGTAAAAAAAGTGTCCAGATTTCGAAATCCACTTCACCTCGGGGCGTCGGCGAACTAACTTCTACCTCGCCGCCGCAGGTGACCCGAGACGCCTGCGGCGGCTCTTAGCTTTTCGCCCCTCCCGGCAGGTCAGCCCGCTGCGGGGCCTACCAGATCCGGACCCGGTCACCCGGTTCGACCCACAGCCCGTCGCCAGGTGCGGTCGCGAACACCTCGTGGAACTCGTCGAGGTTGCGCACGATGTTGGCGCGGAACTCGGGAGGGCTGTGCGGGTCGACGGTGAGGTACTGGCGCTCCTGCTCGAGCCGGCGCTTGGTGCGCCAGACGTAGGCCCAGTTGAGGAAGATCCGGCGCCGGTCCTCGACCGAGGCCTCGCGACCGGCCTCGTGCTCGGCGATCACGAACGCCTTGTGGCCGATGGTCAGCCCGCCCAGGTCGCCGATGTTCTCGCCGACGGTGAGCGCGCCGTTGACCTTCTCGTCGGGGAGCGCCCGCGGCGAGAGGCCGTCGTACTGCTCGATGAGGGTCTTGGACTTCACCTCGAACGCCGCCTTGTCGTCCGGGGTCCACCAGTCGTTGAGGTTGCCGGCTCCGTCGTACTGCGCGCCCTGGTCGTCGAAGCCGTGGCCGACCTCGTGCCCGATCACCGCCCCGATGCCGCCGTAGTTCTCGGCCGCGTGGGCGTCCGGGCTGAAGAACGGCTTCTGCAAGATGCCTGCCGGGAAGCAGATCTCGTTGGTGCCGGGGTTGTAGTAGGCGTTGACGGTCTGCGGGAGCATGAACCACTCGTCCCGGTCGACCGGCGAGCCGATCTTCGCCAGGTGCCGGTCGGTCTCGAACGCCGCCGCCGCCTGGGCGTTGCCGATCAGGTCGTGCGGCTGGACCGCCAGCTTGGAGTAGTCGCGGAACTTGTCGGGGTAGCCGATCTTGGGCCGGAACGTCGCCAGCTTGTCGTAGGCCCGCTCCTTGGTCTCCTCGGTCATCCAGTCCAGCGCCGCGATCGAGACCCGGTAGGCCGCGAGCAGGTTGGCGACCAGGTCGTCCATCAGCGCCTTGGACTCCGGCGGGAAGTGACGGGCGACGTACTCCTCGCCGACGGCCTCGCCGACCGCGCCCTCGACGAACGACACCGCACGCTTCCACCGGGCGCGCAGCTCGGGCGTGCCGGACAGGGTGCGGCCGTAGAAGTCGAAGTTGGTCTCGACGAAGTCGTCGGGGAGGTAGGGCGCCGCGGACCGCAGCACCCGGCTGTACATCCACTCCCGCCAGGTCTCGATCGGCGTCTCGATGAGGACGGTCGAGAGGTGCTGGAGGTAGGACGGCTGCCCCACGCACACCTCCTCGAGCGTCGCGTGCTCACCGTCGAGGTGCCCACCGAGGTTGGTGACGTAGGCGTCCCAGTCGAACGCTGGGCAGAGCTCCTTGAGCTGGTCACGCGTGTGGAGGTTGTAGGCCTTCAGGACGTCGCGGGTGTCGGCGCGCTCCCAGTGACCCCTGGCCAGCTCGGTGTCGAGAGCCAGGATCCGCCGCGCCGCACCCTCGGCGTCGGAGTGCTCGCCGAGGGTGAGCAGCCGGGTGAGGTAGCCGACGTACGCCTCGCGGATCTCGGCGAACTTGTCGTCGCGGTAGTAGCTCTCGTCCGGCAGCCCCAGGCCGCCCTGGACGACATGGAAGAGGTAGCGGTCGGAGTTGCGGTCATCGGTGTTGACGTAGGAACCGAAGACCCCGTAGCCGCCGACCCGCTCGAACTCGCCGAGGAACGCAGCCAGGTCGCGCACGTCGCGCAACCCGGACGCGGCTTCGAGGAGGGCCCGCACCGGGCCGAGGCCGAGGGTCGCGATCCGCTCGGTGTCCATGAAGGAGTTGTAGAGGTCGGCGATCTTGCGCGCGCTGTCTGTCGTGGAGCCGCCGTCGGCGAGATCGGTGATGATGTCGCGCACCTGCTGCTCGCAGATGTCGGCCAGCTGCACGAACGGCCCCCAGCTCGACCGGTCCGACGGGATCTCCGTCTCTGCCAGCCAGCGACCGTTCACGTGGCCGAAGAGGTCGTCCTGCGGCCGGATGTCGGTGTCCATGCCCTCGCGGGCGTCGTCGAGGATGCTCACGAAAGCCGAGCGTACGGGGTGGCCGAGACACGATCGCGCGAACCCGGGACAGCACCTCGCATCCGCAGCACACTAGGTCCATGCGCAAGACAATCGGAGCCCTCATCGTGCTCGCGACAGCACTCGCCGTCGCACCGGTCTCGACCGCGACGTCAGCCCCGGACCGTGGCGCGGAACGAGTCACGGAGCAGACCGCCCGGCCCGGAACTCCCGGCGCGTTCCGGCAGCGCGTCGTCGTCCTCACCAACAACCGCCGCCGCAACCGCGGCTGCGGCAACCTGGTGAGGAACCGCGCACTCGACCGGGCCGCCCAGACCCACACCCGGAAGATGGCCAACCGCAACCAGCTCTCCCACCAGCTTCCCGGCGAGCCGTCGTTGGGCGTCCGGGTGCGCCGCGCCGGCTACAACTGGAGGATGGTCGGCGAGAACATCGCCTCCGGCTGGCCGACCCCGGAGTCGGTCGTGCGGGCCTGGATGAACAGCCGGGGCCACCGGCGCAACATCCTGAACTGCCGCTACCAGCACATCGGCGTGGGGTACGTCGTCAGCGGCAGCGGCACGCCGTACTGGACCCAGGTGTTCGGGCGGCGCTAGCCGTCGCCGGACCCAGCGCTCCTTGACCTGTGGCGCGCTCCCACCAGGTGGGACCTCCGCGCAGGTGTCGACACGCGGCCATCCACAAGCGCCGGCGACGGGGCTGGTGGCCGACGGGTACCGGCTAGATGGTGCGGTCATGACCGACCGTTTCGACCTGAACCACCCGGATCTCGCCCACCTGTTGCAATGGGTTCAGCACGGCGTGGTCGCACGCCGCCAGCTCGGCGAGCTGGGCGCCGGTCCGAAGGACATCGAGCGGATGCTCCGCCGGCGCGAGCTCACCAAGGTGTACCCCGGCGTCTACGTCAACCACACCGGTCCGCTGACCAGGCAGCAGCGCGAGTGGGCGGCAGTCCAAGCCGTCTGGCCGGCGGCACTCACCCGCGAGACGGCGCTGCCGCTGGACGACCGCGGAGTCCTTCATCTCGCGGTGCACGGCGACCGGACCGTGCAGGTGCCACGGCGCTGCGTCGTGCACCGGACTGAGCGTCTCGACGAGTGGGTCGACTGGCGAGCCGGCCCACCCACGGTCGCGACCGATCAGGCGCTCATCGACGTGATGGCAGCGCGGGTCGCCGCCGACGACGTCGCAGGAGCGTTCGCCGCACTGACCCAGGTCGCACACACCCGGCGGACCTGGCCCGACCAGCTGCTCGGCTCCCTCGAGGGGCGGACCAGGCTCACCGGTCGCCGGATCATCACCGGAATGGTCCAGGATCTCGCAGCCGGGATGTGCTCGGTGCTCGAACGCGGCTACGTGCAACGGGTCGAGCGCCCCCACGGACTCCCGCGCGGGTCACGTCAGGTCACCAGCCACGCCACCGGAAGGAGGACCGACCACGACGTCCGCTACCGCGCGTTCGGCGTGATCGTCGAGCTCGACGGGCGCGGCTACCACGACAACCCGAAGGCGTGGGACAACGACGCCCGGCGAGACATCGCCGAGCTCGCCACCAGCGACCGGACGACCATCCGGGTCACCTACGGGCTCGTCTTCGGCGACGAGTGCCGCACCGCCGGATGGATCGGCGAGGTCCTCAACCGGCACGGCTGGACGGGATCGACCCGGCGCTGTCGCCGGTGTGGCGGCGGCTAGCCTGCCGTGCGCTCCCAGCATGCGGGAGCGGAGAGCAGGACAAGAGAGCAGGACAAGGCCGACGACTCCTCAGCTCGGCAGCACCCGGCGCAGGAACTCCCGCGTGCGCGGCTGCTGGGGCGCCACCAGCACCTGCTCCGGCGGACCGCTCTCCACGATCCGGCCGCCGTCGAGGAAGCAGACCCGGGTGGCGATGTCGCGGGCGAAGACCATCTCGTGTGTCGCGAGCACCATGGTGGTGCCGCCTGCGGCGAGGTCGCGCACGACGTCGAGGACGTCGCCGACCAGCTCCGGGTCGAGCGCGGCGGTGATCTCGTCGAGCAGCAGCAGCCGCGGGCTGGTGCACAGCGCGCGCACCAGCGCCGCCCGTTGCTGCTGGCCCCCGGAGAGCCGGTCGGGGTGCTGGTCGACGTGCTCGCCCAGTCCGAAGCGCTCCAGCAGCTGCCGGGCCGTGGCCTCCGCCTCGGCCTTCGAGCGACCGTGCACCTTCCGTGGCGCCAGCGTGCAGTTGGCCAGCACCGACAGGTGCGGGAACAGGTTGTAGGCCTGGAAGACCATCCCGATCGACCGGCGTACCTCCCGCGGATCGACGAACGGGTCGGAGATCTCGCGCCCCTCGAACTCGATCACGCCGTCGTCGACGTCCTCGAGCAGGTCGAGGCAGCGCAGCAGGGTCGACTTCCCGGAACCGGAGGATCCGATCAGGCACACCACGTCGCCGGCTTCGACGCTCAACGACACGTCGTCGAGCACCACCCGGTCGCCGTACGCCTTGCGGAGGTTGCGCACCTCGATCACCGGCGCGTTCACAGCGCACCCGCCCGTTCGCGCCGGGCGACCCGCGCCGCCAGCCAGTCGCAGAGCCGGGCGAGCGGCACCGTCATCGCGACGAAGAAGCAGGCGACGACGACGTACGGGGTGTAGTTGAAGTTGTAGTTGGCGTAGTCGCGGGCAGTGAAGAGGGCGTCGAAGATCGACACCGACGCCACCAGAGCGGTGTCCTTCTGCAGCGAGACGAAGTCGTTGAGCAGCGGGGGTACGACGCGCCGGGTCGCCTGCGGCACCACCACGTGCCGCATCGCCTGGCTACGGGACAGCGCGAGCGCCTGCGCGCTCAGCACCTGCGACGGGTGCACCGACTCGATGCCGGAGCGGAACACCTCCGCGACGTAGGCCGAGTAGGAGACCACCAGCGCGACCGTCGCCCAGAAGAACGCACCGTCGGGGACCCCCTGCAGGTCGAGCGCCGGCATCCCGAACGCGAAGAGGAAGACCAGCAGCAGCGTGGGGATGCCGCGCACCACGTCGGTGTAGACGACCGCGATCCCGCGCACCGGCACCAGCATCGGCGACCGGGAGCTGCGGGCGAGTGCGATCGCGAGGCCGATCACCAGGATCAGCGGCTCGGCGATCAGGAACATCTTCACGTTGATCCAGAAGCCGTCGACGATCGCCGGCAACGACTCTCGGGCGTGGAACCCGTCGAAGAACGACTCGCGGACCCGCTCCCACCCCGGCGACAGCAGTACGGCGGCCGCCAGCCCGCCGATCACGACGACCGTTGCGAGCGTGGCCACCGCCACCCGGTTGCGGGTCAGTCGCGCCCGGGCACGGCGCCGGTCCAGCTCCCGCGGACTCGGCGTCCAGCCCTGGACCGGGGCATCGGCTGTCATTCGTCGAGTTCGGGCACGCTCACGACGTCGGACAGCCACTGCTGCTCGATCTGGTCGAGGGTGCCGTCCTCCTCCAGCGTCTCCAGCGCGCGGTTCACACAGGGGAGCAGCTCGCTGCCCTGCTGGAAGAGCAGGCCGAACTCCTCGGTATCGCCGCCCTCGACCTGGAACTGGCCGACCAGCGTCGAGTCCGGGATCTCGACCGCGCTGATGTAGAACGCCGTCGGCAGGTCGGCGACGATCGCGTCGAGCTGGCCGTTCTGGAGCTGCTGCTTGGCGACGTTGGTGTCGTCGAGGACGGCCGGGTCCTGGTCGGGCTGGATGACCTCGCGGATCGCGGTCAGCGAGGTGGTGCCGGTCTGGGCGCCGAGCTTGAGCCCCGCGAGGTCCTCGAGGCTGGTGGCCTCGGCGGCCGGGCTGCCCTTGAGCGCGATCACCGCCTGCGCGGCGGAGTAGTAGCCCTCGGAGAAGTCGACCACCTCGTCGCGCTCGGGCGTGATCGAGATCTGGTTGATGTCGAAGTCGAAGTCCTTGTCACCCGGCTTCGCCAGGCTGTTGAAGCCGACCTTGATCCACTTCACCTCGTCCTCGGCGAAGCCCAGCTCCTCGGCGACGGCGTAGGCCACGGCAGACTCGAAGCCCTTCCCGTTGGTCGGGTCGTTGTCGTTGAACCACGGGTCGTAGGCCGGGGAGTCGGTGCCGATCGTGAGCACGCCCTCCTCCTGGAGGGCCAGGTCCTCGACGGCGCACTCGTCCTCGGCGGCGACGTCGCCGGTCTTGTCGTCGGCCTTCTCCTCCTCTGCGCAGGCCGTCACCGAGAGGGCGAGTACGCCGGCAGCGAGAGCGGCGAGCGGGCGGTGGCTACGGAGCAGGTGCATGGCGCGATCGTAGGGCTTCGCAGGATCGGCGTGTGGCAGTCGCGCCACGAATGTTTGCAACTCGTTGCATAGGTACGCCACACTCGGGCCATGGCCCTCGAGCACGCTCTCCTCGTCGCGTTGCGCGAGCAGCCGGCGTCCGGGCTGGAGCTCGCCAAGCGGTTCAGCCGGTCCATCGGGTTCTTCTGGAGCGCCACCCACCAGCAGATCTACCGGGTGCTGGCCCGGATGGAGTCCGACGGCTGGGTCCGGGTCGAGACCGTCGCCCAACAGGGCCGGCCCGACAAGAAGGTCTACGACGTCACGGCACTCGGGCAGACCACCCTCGCCGGCTGGCTGGCCGAGCCGACCCCGGACACCCCGCTGCGCAGCGATCTCGCAGTCAGGCTGCGCGGGGCTTCGTTCGGGGACCGGGAGGCGGTGCTGGGCGCCGTACGCGACCGGCTCGCCGACCACCACACCCGGCTCGACCACTACCGACAGCTGATGAAGCGCGACTACCCCTCACCGACGACCCTGGCCGGGCTCGAGCTCGACCAGTACCTCGTGCTGCGCGGCGGCATCCTCATGGAGGAGACCTGGATCGCGTGGCTGACCGAATACCTGGAGGCACACCGATGACCAGCCCGACCGACCGGACGACGGCGTACCCGCACCTGCTGGCGCCACTGACCCTCGGCCGGCTCACGCTGCGCAACCGCGTGGTCATGGGCTCGATGCACACCGGTCTCGAGGACAGTGCGCTCAACACCGGCAAGCTCGCGGCGTACTTCGCCGAGCGTGCCCGCGGCGGCGTCGGCCTGATCATCACCGGTGGCTACTCGCCCAACAAGCGGGGCTGGCTGAAGCCGCTGGCGTCGGAGATGACCAGTCGGTTGCAGGCGATGCGCCATCACCAGGTAACCGACGCCGTCCACGACGAAGGGGGCGCGATCGCGATGCAGGTGCTGCACGCGGGTCGGTACGGCTACCACCCGTTCAGCGTCAGCGCGTCGAGCCGGAAGTCGCCGATCACTCCGTTCAAGCCCAGCGCACTGTCGACCAAGGGCGTCGACCGGACGGTTTCCGACTTTGCCCGCGCGATCGGGCTCGCCGAGAAGGCCGGCTACGACGCCGTCGAGATCATGGGGTCCGAGGGCTACCTGATCAACCAGTTCCTCACCTCCCGCACCAACGAGCGCACCGACGCCTGGGGCGGCACCGTCGAGAAGCGGATGCGGTTCCCCGTCGAGATCGTCCGGCGGGCCCGCGACCTGGTCGGCGACTTCCCGATCATCTACCGGATCTCGCTGCTCGACCTGGTCGAGGACGGCCAGACCTGGGAGGAGGTCGTCGACCTCGCCCACCTGCTCGAGGACGCCGGTGTCACGGTGCTCAACACCGGCATCGGCTGGCACGAGGCTCGCGTGCCCACGATCATCACCCAGGTGCCGCGGGCGGCGTGGGTCGACTACACGGCGCGGCTCAAGGCCGAGGTGTCGGTTGCGGTGTGTGCGTCCAACCGGATCAACACCCCCGAGGCCGGCGAGGAGATCCTCGCGTCGGGCCGGGCCGACCTGATCTCGATGGCCCGGCCGCTGCTGGCCGACGCCGAGTTCGTCAACAAGGCAGCCGAGGGCCGCGCCGACGAGATCAACACCTGCATCGCCTGCAACCAGGCCTGCCTCGACCACGTTTTCAAGAACCAGAAGGCGTCGTGCCTGGTCAACCCGCGCGCCTGCCACGAGACGACGCTGGTGCTGCGGCCCACCCGGGCCAAGCGGTCCGTGGCCGTGGTCGGCGCCGGGCCCGCCGGTCTCGCGACCGCGGTGTCCGCCGCGGAGCGGGGGCTCGAGGTCACGCTCTTCGAGAAGTCCGACGAGCTCGGTGGTCAGTTCAAGCTCGCGATGCAGGTCCCCGGCAAGGAGGACTTCCGCGACACGCTCCGCTACTACCGCCGCCGGCTCGAGGTGCTCGGCGTCGACGTGCGGCTCGGCACCGAGGCCACCGGCACCGACCTCGCGACGTACGACGACGTGGTGCTGGCGACTGGCGTCAGGCCGCGGATCCCCGCGATCCCGGGCGTCGACCACCCGCGCGTACTGCGCTATGACCAGGTGTTGTCGGGTGAGGTCGTGCCTGGCCGTCAGGTAGCGGTGGTCGGCGCGGGCGGCATCGGCGTCGACGTGTCGGTGTGGCTGACCCACGACCCGGGCGAGACGCCCGACGAGTGGATGGCGCACTGGGGTGTCGGGGACCCGAGCCTGCACCGCGGCGGCCTCACCGAGCCCAAGCCGCGGGCGGCCCAGCGCGAGGTCACCCTGATCCAGCGCAAGACCACCCCGATCGGCGTCCACCTCGGGAAGACCTCGGGCTGGGCGCACCGCGCCGTACTCAAGCAGTCCGAGGTGCGCCTGATCAGCGGCGCGTCGTACGACCGGATCGAGCCGACCGCGTCCGGCGACCGGCTCCGCCTCCACCTTGCCGTCGGCCCTGCCGACAACCGGACGCCGGAGGTGATCGAGGTCGACCACGTCGTCCTCTGCGCGGGCCAGGAGTCGGTCCGCGACCTCGTCGCCGCCGGCCGGACCGTGATCGGCGGCGCCGATCTCGCGGCCGAGCTCGACGCCAAGCGCGCGATCAAGCAGGGCACCGAGGTCGCCGCCGCCCTCTAGCCGACTGACTCTCACTCCCCCGAATCCGCCTTATTGGTACGCCGAATCAGCTGGATTGGTTGCGCGAATCCGCCGCATTGGTGGCGCGAGTCGTACGTATTGGTTGGCCTCCCGGCCCGCCCCGGCGCATCAAATGTCCGACTCGGTGCACCAAAAGGGACGATTCGGCGCGCCAAAAGGGATGATTCGGCGATCAGCCGACCAGCCAGGGGGAGAGCAGCTCGTCCCACAGATCGGCGTTCGCCGGGCGGAAGAAGCCGTGGTGGCCCATCCGACGGCCGTCGAGCTGCCGGGGGCTGTACCGCTGTCGGACGATGTCGGCGGAGGAGTACCAGTCATGGAGGTGCTTGATGCTGTCCGCGCTCATCAGCTCGTCGTCGGCGAAGGACAGCGACATCATCGGCGCCTTGACCTCGGCGAAGAGTGCCGGCGCCTCCGGGTGGTCCTTCTGCAGGTACTCCGGGTGGAGGCACCAGCGCCCCCACTGCCGCATCGCGCCACCAGGCAGGTCGCCGATCACCTTCAGCCGGGCGCCGGGGTAGTAGCCGGCGGTCCGGATCGCGATCGGCGCGATCACCGTCCAGAGCAACGGCGCGAGCCAGCGCACCCCCGGCTGGTTGCGCCGCCAGTAGCCGTCGCCCGCCGTCACCGTGATCACGGACGCGAGCCGGGTGTGGTCCACGAAGGGAACCATCTGGCCGCCGAGGCTGTGCCCGATCCAGGTGACCGGCAGCCCGTCGGCGTCGTCAGCCACCGCGTCGAGGATCGCGCGTACGTCGGCGATCCACCGGTCCAGGTCCGTCGGCACCTCCTTCATCTCCGACCGGCTCCCCATCCCGCGGTAGTCGAAGGTGACCGCCCGCCAGCCGGATTCGGCCAGATGGGCGGCGAAGGCAGCGTAGTAGGACGACGGCGTCGCCATGGCCGGTACGACGAGCACGACTCCGCGCGGCTCGCCCTCCGGCTCGAAGGTGGAGATCGGCAGCGTGCGGCCGTCATCGGCGACGACGGACTGCCTCAGGTTATGACGAGTGTCATAGTTCATGTCCCGGAGTTTATGACGGCTGTCATAACAGAGGCAATAGGATGAGCCTGTGGCACGCGACACTCGAACCCGGATGATCTACGGCGCCGCGCAGATGATCGGCACCCGCGGCGTCGGCGCGATGAGCCTGCGCGAACTCGCCAAGGAGGCGGGCGTCCCCATCGGGTCGACGTACCACCACTTCCCCGGCGGTCGGCAGCAGCTGATCGAGGAGGCCATCCGGACCGTCGGCGCAGCCGTCAACCGACGGATCGAGGTCAGTCGGGTGCGGGGACCCGTCGCCGCGCTCGACGCCTTCGGCGACGAATGGCGCACCCTGCTGGAGGAGAGCGACTTCCTCACGGGATGCCCGGTGTTCGCGGTTGCCACCGCCGACGACGAGGCGTTGCGGGACGTCGCGACCAAGGTGCTGCAGTCCTGGCAGACAACCCTTGCCGACGTACTGGCTGATGCGGGGGTCGACCGGAAACGGACGCCTCGGCTCGCGATGTTCGTCGTTGCCGCGATCGAGGGTTCGATCGCCCTCTGCCAGGCCGAGCGGTCGATCGGCCCGCTGCGCGACACGATGGCCGAGATCCACCACCTGGTCGACGCTGCCGTCTGAGCTCGGTGGGCTGCGGCTCCTACGCTGGACCACGTGATCGTGGACCGCACCGACGAAGAACTCCGCTACGCACTGCCCTGCAAGTGGGGCCTGGTCGACCAGGACGTGCTCCCGGCCTGGGTCGCCGAGACTGACTACGCCTGGGCGCCGCCGGTCGCCGCGGCGCTGAGCGAGGCGGTCGCCCGGGGGCTCACCGGCTATCCCGACTACGGCGAATCCCTCGGCGAGGCGTACGCCGGCTTCGCGCTGCGCCAGTTCGACCACGTTCTCGACCCGATCGACGTGATCCCGACCGCAGACGTCACCGCGGGGGTCCGGCTCGCCCTCGACGTGCTCTCCGAGCCCGGCCCGGTCGTGATGCCGATCCCCGGCTATCCGCCGCAGCTCTCGATCGCGGAGATCACCGGGCGGCAGCGGGTCGACCTGCTCGTCGACCCCGACGCCGAGCGGGCCGAGATCGACCTCGACGCCCTCGACCGGCTCTTCTCCGACGGGGCTCGCACGCTGTTGCTCACCCAGCCGCACAACCCCTGGGGCCGGGTCTTCACCCGCGGCGAGCTCGAAGGGATCCGTGACGTCGTACGGCGCCACGGCGCACGCGTCGTCTCGGACGAGATCCATGCGCCGCTGGTGCTCGAGGGCTCCCCTCCCCACCTCTCCTACCTCTCGCTCGACGGCACCGCCGACCACGCTGTCGCCGTGGTCGCCGCGTCCAAGGCGTTCAACACCCAGGGCCTCAAGTGCGCGCAGATCATCGCGACCGATCCCGCGACCAACCACACGCTGCGCAACGTCCCGGCGGCTCTCAACGACTCCTGGTCACCGCTCGGCGTCGTGGCGGCGATCGCGGCCTACAGCGGGTGCGACGACTGGCTCGACGCTCTCCGCGCCCGGCTCTCGGCCCAACGCGACCTGCTCACCGAGCTGCTGGCCGTCGACCTGCCGGACGCCCGGATGCGGCCGCTCGAGGCGACGTACCTCGCCTGGATCGACCTGCGCGGCTACGGCCACGACGACCCGGCCGCGTCGATGCTCGAGCACGGCCGGGTCCGGCTCTCGCCGGGCCACGACTATCAATCCGGCCTGCCCGGCCACGTGCGCCTCAACCTCGCCACCAGCCCCGACCGGCTCACCGAGATCGTGCGGCGGATGGCGAAGGGGCTGGTCTTGTGACGGTCGCCACCGGCGACCTCCTCGACCCGTGACCTGAGGTCAGTCGTTGCCGGACCGGGTGGCCGCGACCAGGTCGGCGTACCACTGGAAGGACCGTTTCTTGGTGCGCGCCTGCGTCTCGCGGTCGACGTGCACGAACCCGAACCTCGCCCCGAAACCCTCCGCCCACTCGAACTGGTCCAGCAGCGACCACGCGTAGTAGCCGCGTACGTCGACGCCCATCCGCACCGCGTCGGCGACGGCCGCCAGGTGGGCGGCGTGGTAGTCGATCCGCGCCTGGTCGTCGATCTCCCCGGCCGCGTCCGGAGCGATGTCGTAGGCGCAGCCGGACTCGGTGACGTAGATGGGCGGTACGGCGGCGCGCAGTCGGGCACGGAACATGATCAGCCACTCACGCAAGGCGTCCGGCACCACCGACCAGTCGAGGTCGGTCGTCGGATGGCCCACCACTCCGCGGAACTCGAACGGCATCGGCGCGTCCTCGCCCGCGGCGCCCATCCGGAACGGCGTGAAGTAGTTGACGCCGTAGAAGTCGAGGGGTTGCCGGATCGTCGCCAGGTCTCCGTCGAGGATCACGTCCTCGAGCAGCGGCGCCAGGTCCACCGGGTAGCGGCCGAGCAGCATCGGCTCGATGTACATCCCGTTCCAGAAGGCGTCGAAGAGCTTGGACGCGCCCACGTCGGCATCGTCGTCGGACGCAGGCCACACCGGCGCGTGGCTGTTGGCGCAACCGACGCTCGTCGCGCCGACCGCGCGGAGCGCGATCGCTGCGCGGCCGTGCGCGAGGAGCAGGTGGTGGGCGGCGGGCATCGCGTCGAACAGCAGCGTCTTCCCGGGGGCATGTGCGCCGGTCGCGTAGCCGAGCGTCGTCACGATGCTCGGCTCGTTGACCGGGATCCAGTGCTCCACGCGGTCGGCGAGGCACTCGGCAACGATCGCCGCATACTCGGCGAACCGCTCCACAGTCGCGCGGTTGAGCCAGCCGCCGTCGTCCTCGAGCGCTTGCGGCAGGTCCCAGTGGTACAGCGTCGCCATCGGCTGCACACCGGCCGTGAGCAGCTTGTCGACCAGCCGGTCGTAGAAGGCGAGGCCCTCGGCGTTGACCGGTCCGCGGCCGGTCGGCTGGACCCGCGGCCACGCGATCGAGAACCGGTAGCCGCCGGCACCCAGCTCCTTCAGCAGGGCGACGTCCTCGTCGACCCGGCGGTAGTGATCGCAGGCGACAGCGCCGCTGCTGCCATCGACGATCGACCCCTTCGCCCCGGCGAAGGTGTCCCACACACTGGCGCCTCGGCCGCCCTCGGCGACCGCGCCCTCGATCTGGTACGCCGAGCTGACGGTGCCGAAACGGAAGTCTGCGGGCAGCCTGGGGAACTCTGGCCGCGCCGTCACGGCACAATCGTGCAGTGTGAGCGTGCAGATCCGCAGGAGTTCGAGCCGGTTCGTCGAGCGCGAGGCGGGACGGCGCACCCAGCACGGCTTCTCGTTCGGCGCCCACTACGACCCGGAGTGGCTGTCGTTCGGCCCGCTGGTGTGCCACGACGACCACCTGCTCGGGAGCGGGCGGGGATTCGAGGAGCACGCCCACTCCGACCTGGAGATCGTGACCCACGTGGTCTCTGGGTCCCTCGTGCATGCCGACTCGTTGGGCACGTCCGGGGTCCTGGAGGCGGGCGAGGTGGCGGTGCTGTCCGCGGGCGCCGGGGTCCGGCACAGCGAGATGGCTGCGTCGACGGGTTCGGCCAGGTTCGTCCAGGTGTGGCTCACTCCCGACCGGTTCGGCTCTGCGCCCTCCTACGCGCGCGGGTCCTCCACCAAGAAGATTCCGGGTGCCGAGGCCGAGCCGACCGAAGGGGTGGTGCCGGTCGTCGGCGCGGGATCCGGTCTCGAGGTCGGCGTCGCTGGTGCGTCGTACGGCGTCGCCCGGCTGGGCACCAACGAGACGCTGACCCTGCCCGCCTCCCCCCGGCTGCACGTCTACCTGGCGTCAGGCGCGCTGTTGCGGTCCTCGATGGCCGCGCCGCTCGAGGCCGGCGATGCGTTCTGTTTCGTCGACGAGCCGGACCACGAGGTCACCGCGGGGGTGCCGACCGAGGTGCTGGTGTGGTCGTTCGGCTCCGGACTCAGCGCAGGATCTTGACCGCTCCGGGTCGGATGTCGACCGTGAGCGGCTCCTCGCCGGCTCCGGGCAGCTCCCCGAGGGCCTCGCCGTCGGCGCCGACCGGGACGGTTCCGCCGGTGCCGGCGTAGCGACCGGACACCGTGACCCGCGTCCCCCGCAACACCTTGACCTCGTCCAACGCCACGTGGGCGCCGTCGTAGACCTTCGGCAGCGCACGGATCAGGTCGACCCGCCCAGCGGCCTCGATGACGATGACGTCGAGCTCGCCGTCGTCGATCGAGGCGTCGGGCGCGATGGCCATGCCCTTGCCGTAGAAGCGGGAGTTGGCGATCACGACGTTGGCCGCGCGGTGCTCGGAGCGGTTGCCGTCGACCTCGACCGTGAGCGCGATCGGTCGGTAGGTGGCGAGGGCACGCACCGAGGCGACCGGGTACTGCAGCTTGCTCGGCAGCCAGTGCGACCGGTTGACGATCTCGCCGGCGCGGGCGTCGACACCGGCGTAGACCGAGCCGGCCACCAGCGCGGCCGGGCTGCCCGGCATGGCGACCGACAGGAGGTCGACCGGCGTCGGCGTACCGTCCAGCAGCAGGGCGACCTGCGCGTCCTCGTCGGTGGGCACCTCGAGCATGCGGGCGAAGTCGTTGCCGCGGCCGGCGGGGATCACGGCCAGCTCGCCGCCGGCGTCCACGACGGCACCGCACACCGACGCGAGCATCCCGTCACCGCCGACGGAAACCACCACCCGGCCCTCTGCCACGGCCGCCTTCACCAGGTCGGGTACGACGGCCGGCGAGGAGGTGTAGCTGACCTCGACCTCGGCGCCGGTCTCGCGCAGCCGCCGCGCCAGCGAGACGACGACCTTCGGCGCAGCGCCGCCGCCGGAGTTCGGGTTGACCAGGAAGGCGAAGGAGCGGGTCACGGGATCAGGACCCCCGGGTTGAGGATCCCGGCCGGGTCGAGCTCCCGCTTCACGGCACGGAGTACGGCGACGCCGAGCTCGCCGATCTCGGGCGTCAGCCACCCGCGGTGGTCGGTGCCGACCGCGTGGTGGTGGGTGATCGAAGCGCCGCTGGCGACGATCGCGTCGTTGGCGGCGGCCTTCGCAGCCAGCCACCGCTCGAGCCGCTCCTCGCCGCCGGCCGCAGCGACCGTGAAGTAGAGCGAGCACCCGGTCGCATAGACGTGCGAGATGTGGCAGAGCACCATCGTGCCCTCGCCGAGGGCGGTCTCCAGCGCCGACCTCACCGCCGCGTAGAGGCGCTCGCGGTTGGACCAGAAGGTCACCGTCTCCAGGGTCTCGACGAGGACGCCGACATCCAGCAGCGCGTCACGGAGGTAGGGAGCGTTGAACCGGCCGGCGGACCACGCCTCTCCCGGCTCGGAACCCAGGGCGGTGCCGCCGAGGTCGGTGAGGGCTGCGGTGACGGCGGACTTCTTCGCCGCCACGGCCGAGGGTGTGCCCTCGTAGCCGACGATCATCAGGCAGCCGCCCCCGCCAGACCCGCCAGACCCGCCAGACCCGCCAGACCCGCCAGTCCCGGCATCTCCACTGTCGTCGCCGCCGATCGCGTCCGGGCGGGCCAGGTTGATCGCGGTCTCGTTCTCGTCGGAGAGCCGCAGCACGGTCGGCATCAGGTCGCCCTGGGCGAGGGCACGCATCGCCTCGGCGCCGGTCGCGAAGGACGGCCACTGCCAGCCCTCGTACTCCTTGACCTCGGGCAGCGGGCGGACCCGGACGGTGACCTCGGTGATCACGCCGAACGCACCCTCGGAGCCGAGGAACAGCTCACGCAGGTCGGGGCCGGAGGCGTTGGACGGGGAGGTGCCGCCGAGCCGGACGTCGCCCTTCGGCGTGGCCGCCCGCAGACCGACGACCATCGCATCGAACCGGCCGTAGCCGGCGCTGGACTGGCCGCTGGACCGGGTGGCGGCGAAGCCGCCGATGGTCGCGAACTCGAAGCTCTGCGGGAAGTGACCGAGCATCAGCCCGTGCTCGGCGAGCAGCGCCTCGGCCTCGGGGCCGCGCAGCCCGGGGCCGAGCGTGGCCGTCGAGGAGACCGGGTCGAGGGCGAGCAGGCTGCGCATCCGGCCGAGGTCGAGGGAGATCACGCCGGTGAAGCCGGCGCGGTCGGGCGTGAGGCCTCCGGTCACGGCGGTTCCGCCGCCGAAGGGGACGACCACGATCCGGTGCTCCTGGGCGAAGTCGAGCACCCGCTGGACGTCATCGTGGTCGGCGGGACGAACGACGACGTCGGGCGCGTCACTGAGGTCGCCGGCCCGCTGGCGCAGCAGGTCCGGCGTCGACTTGCCCCGGGTGCGCTGGCGCCGTACGGCGTCGTCGAGCACCACGTGCTCCTCGCCGAGGATGGTGCGCAGGCCGGTCAGCAGCTCGGCCGCGAGAGCCGGGGCAGGGACTTCGACGTCGGCCGCGGCGGGGGTGTCGGAGAGCTCGAAGACCATGCCGACGAGGTCGCGCACCCCGTCCGGGAGCGGACCGGCATGGGCCGGGTCGCCCCACCGCGTGGGCGGCATCTCGGGCTGGAGCTGGTCGTCGCTGATCTGGGTCATGTGTTACATTGTGACACATCACGTCACAGTGTCACAAGTAGGAGCGAGAACAGTGAGCCAAGCAACCGCCGCGACAGCCGCGACCGCGGAGCGGAGTCGGACCCAGCAGGATGGCTACCTCGACGCCGCTCGCGCCTGCATCCTCGACGTCGGCTGGCGGCGGACGACCCTCACCGAGGTGGCCCGCCGGGCCGGCGTCTCGCGGATGACGATCTATCGCACCTGGTCGGACATGCCAGAACTGCTCGGCGACCTGATGACCCGGGAGTGGGGCGAGCTGGTCGAGTCGACCCAGCCCGCGATCGGGTACGACGCCGAGACCGGCCCCACACCCGGGCGGATAGCGGACGGCGTGCTGCGCGCGGTCGCCGTACTCCGTGACAACGAGCTGTTCGTCCGGATCGTCGAGCTCGACCCCGAGCTGATCCTGCCCTACCTGCTGGCCCGGCGCGGCCGGTCGCAGGAGCTGATCCTCGGCCTGCTCGCGGCAGCGATCGGGGCCGGCCAGGCCTCCGGCACCGTCCGGGCGGGCAACCCCGACGCGCTCGCCCGCGGGGTGGTCCTGGCGACCCATGGCTTCGTCCTGTCCGCCCACACGATGACCGACGACGCCGTCTCGGCCGGTGACCTCGACGAAGAGCTGCGGCTCCTCGTCACCCGCACCCTGACCCGCGAAGGTGATGACCGATGACCACTCCACGCAGGATCACCCCCGGCCTCGGCGGTGTCCCCGAGTCGGTCGACGTGGTGGTGGTCGGGCTGGGCGTGACCGGTGCCGGTGTCGCTCTCGACGCCGCGAGCCGCGGGCTCAGCGTGCTCGCGGTCGACGCCTTCGACCTGGCATGGGGGACGTCCCGCTTCTCCTCCAAGCTCGTGCACGGCGGACTGCGTTACCTCGCGAGCGGCCAGGTCGGGATCGCCCACGAGAGCGCGGTCGAGCGCGGGATCCTGATGGAGACCACCGCACCGCACCTGACCCGCCCGCTGCCGACGATCGTGCCGCTGGCATCCGGGGTGACCCGGCCGATGGGCGCCCTCACCCGGGCCGGCCTGTTCGGCGGTGACCTGCTCCGGCGTACCGCCGGCACCAGCGCCGACACCCTCCCGAAGCCTCGCCGGCTGACCGCGGCCGAGACCCGGCGCCTCGCACCGACCCTCCGCGCGGACGGGCTGCGCGGCGCCATCCTCGGTTGGGACGGGCAGCTCGAGGACGACGCGCGGCTGGTGACCACCATCGCGCGCACCGCTGCCGACCGCGGGGCCGCCGTCCACACGCACGCGCGGGTCGTCGCCGCGACAGGGACCGAGGTCACGCTCCGCGACGAGCTCACCGGAGCGACCACGACCGTGCGCACCCGCACCGTCATCAATGCCGCCGGCGTCTGGGCAGGCGACGTCGTCGACGACATCTCGCTGCGGCCCTCGCGCGGTACCCACCTGGTGCTCCGCGGCGAAACCCTGCCGGGGCTCAACGTCGCGGTCTTCGCGCCGATCCCGGGCGAGCGCAACCGGTTCGTGCTGGTGCTGCCGCAGCCGGACGGTCAGATCTACGTCGGCCTCACCGACGAGCCCGCCGACGGCCCGGTGCCGGACGTCGCCGAGCCGACCGAGGTCGAGATCGGGTTCCTGCTCGACGTGGTCGCCGCGTCCTTCGCTCGGCCGCTGCGCCGCAGCGACGTGGTCGGGGCGTT
The DNA here is from genome assembly GCA_963756795.1 of uncultured Actinomycetota bacterium. Taxonomy (GTDB): domain Bacteria; phylum Actinomycetota; class Actinomycetes; order Propionibacteriales; family Nocardioidaceae; genus Nocardioides. The sequence continues at coordinate 1,010,758 of CAVWPK010000012.1, forward strand.
CGCAGGTCTGCGTCCGCTGCTCGACACGGGTGACGACGCCACCGCCGACCTCTCCCGCAAGCACGCCGTCCTCACCAGCCCCACCGGGGTGGTGACGATCGTGGGGGGCAAGCTCACGACGTACCGCCGGATGGCCGAGGACGCCGTCGATGCCGCCGTCGCGCACGCACGTCTCAGCGCCGGTCCGTGCGTCACCGCCAGGCTGCCGCTGACCGGTGCGGCGCCGCGGGCCGAGCTGGCCGAGCTCGTCGAGCGCGCCGAGACCCCCGGTCACGCCCGGTTGGTACGACGCTTCGGCGTCGACGCCGGGCTGGTCCTCGACACCGCCCGCGCCGCGACCGGCCTTACCGACGACGAGCTCCTGGCCCCCATCGCCGACGCCATCCCAGTCACCGTCGCCGAGCTCGTCTTCGGGGTCACCCACGAGGGCGCGGCCGATGTCGCCGACCTGCTCGACCGCCGTACCCGGGTCGGGTTGGTCCCGGCCGACCGGGCCCGCGCCGTACCTGCTGCCGTCCGGGCGTTGGAGCTCGTGCGAGCACAGCTGTAACTCAGAGTTCGGTCCGCAACCGGGGCGAAGCGTGCGCTCCCTCGGCGTTGTGACCGGTCACGGCACCGAGGGAGCGGACCTAACGCTGAGGTAGAGCGGTGTCGCGCTCCGCGGGCCGATGAGTTTTCCGGTTGGCCCCGGTCCACCGATCAGGCAGACTCACAACATCCGGGGGTAGGCGATGGGAACGACGGTGACCGAGCAACTGACGGCGAACGACGAGCTCGCGGACTTCGACACACTGGCGGGGCGCTACCAGCGGGAGCTGATGGCGCACTGCTACCGCATGAGCGGGTCGGTGCACGAGGCCGAGGATCTCGTGCAGGAGACATTCCTCCGAGCGTGGAAGGCGTCCGCCGGCTTCCAGGGACGCAGCTCGGTCCGCACCTGGCTCTACAAGATCGCCACCAACGTCTGCCTGACCAACCTCGAAGGCCGGCCCCGCCGGCCGCTGCCCACAGGCCTCGGCACGGCCGACTCGATGGCGGGTGATGCGCTCGAGCAGGACGCCGACATCCCGTGGCTGGAGCCGATCCCCGACGCGGCGGTCGAGGTGGCCGAACGCGACACGATCCGGCTGGCATTCATTGCCGCGCTCCAGAACCTGCCGGCCCGGCAGCGCGCCGTCCTCATCCTGCGCGACGTACTTCGGTGGACTGCCGCCGAGACGGCGAACGCTCTCGACACGACCACGGCTGCGGTCAACTCGGCTCTCCAGCGCGCCCACGCGCAGCTCGCCCAACGCGGCCTCACTCCCGACGCCGTCGAGCCGGATCTCGACGACGCCCAGCAGCTCCTCCTCGACGCCTACCTCGAGGCGTTCTGGGCCAAGGACGTCGACCGGATCGTCAAGCTGCTCCAGTACGACGCCACCTGGGACATGCCGCCGTTCCTCAACCACTACCGCGGCGCCGCCACCATCGGTGACCTCATTGCCAACCAGTGCCCGGGCGGGGCACACGACATGCCGATGCTGCGCACCGTCGCCAACGGCCAGCCGGCGTTCGGCCTCTACATGCGCCAGCCCGAAGGTCACTTCGAACCGTTCCACCTCCAGGTCCTCGGCGTCGCCGGTACCAAGGTCCGGCACGTCACCGCATTCTTCGGCGCCGACCACTTCCGTCGGTTCGGCCTGCCGGATCGACTGCCCGCCGACTACACACCCGACACCGGCCAGGCGCCGCCCGGCTGACCCGATGACTGCCCTCCCCGGTCCCCCGGCGAGCTCGACGGACCCGGGGGTGGAGCTGCTGGAGCGCGCGCTCGGCTACACCCGCGGGACGCTCGCCACCGTCAGCCCGGCCCACCTCTGCCTGTGGACACCGTGCGAGCGCTGGCGACTGGCCGACCTGCTCGCTCACATGGAGGACTCCCTCGACGCGTTCACGGAAGGCGCGGGCGGTGGGATCGACCTCCGCAGCGCAGCGCCGGCACCGCTCGACGAGCGGATCGACACCCTGCAGGCCAAGGCCTGCCACCTGCTCGGGGCGTGGACGGCCGCAACCACGCCGCAGGTCGTGGTGGGCGGAAGACCGGTGCCCGTCGGCACCATCTCCCGACTGGCCGCGGTCGAGATCGCCATCCACGGCTGGGACGTCGGTCGTACGACGGGCGCCGGTGATCCCCTCCCGGCGCCCTTCGCCAAGGCACTGCTGCCGACGGCGCTCGAACTCGCGCTCGAGCACGACGGTGAGTTCGGCCCGCCGGTCCTGTTGCCCGCCGGCGCCGGCCCCGACCGGCGGCTGCTCGCGCTGCTGGGCCGCCGTACGACGTACCACCGCTAGGGCGGCCGCCCGGGAAAGTGCAGATTCATCAAGGCAGGTTGCTGAGCCTGCGCTTCCAGGGCGCGCACGCCGCCGGGAGTGCTGGCCGAGCTACCCCCCTTGATGAAGCGACGCCGGCTCGTCCCGGAGTGGATGCGCGAGCTCGTCGGCCGGCAGCTTGGCGAGCCAGATCGCCAGCGCGGCGGCGACACCCGGCACGATCGCGGCGATCGCGAAGGTGGTGCGAAGGCCGAGCCACTCCGCGACCGGACCGGCCATCGCCATCGAGACCGGCATCAGGCTGACCGACACGAAGAAGTCGAGGGACGCCACCCGGCCGAGGAGGTGTGGCGGCACCCGGCGTTGCAGAAGGGTCCCCCAGATCACCATCGGCGCGGAGAAGAACGCACCGAGCGCGAAGCCCGCGACGGCAACCATCCAGACCTCGGTCGCGAAGCCCATCACCAGGAACGGCAGGGCGCCGACGCCCCACATCAGGTTCATCCAGGACAGGTAGCGCCGCGGCATCCGCATCGACGCCATCGTCATCGAGCCCACCGCGCCGCCGATGCCGAAGGCCGCCATCACGGTCGCGTGGTCGCCCGGGCCACCGCCGAGCTTGTCCTTGATCAGGAACGGGATCAGCACCTCCAACGGGCCCATCATCGCCAGGATCATCACCGAGGCGAAGAGCAGGGTCGCGAGCAGCCACGGCGTCCGCACCATGTAGACCCAGCCCTCGCGCATGTCCGACAGCACGGTCGCGACCGGGCGGGAGTCCACCGCCGCCTCATCGCCGACGCGCTCCCGCCGTACGGCGGTCAGTGGCACCGTGGCGAGCACCAGCAGTCCGGCCAGATGGAACCCCGCCGCCAGGCCGAGGGCAGCGGTCGTCGAGATGCCGCCGACGACCACGCCCGCCAGGCCCGGGCCGAGCGCCTGGCCGACCGTCGGCCGCACCATGCCTTCGAACCCGTTGACAGCCATCAGGTCCTCTGCTGGCACCAGCGCCGGCAGCCACGCCGAGTAGGCCGGGTAGTAGAACGCCAGCCCGACGCCGGTCGCGAACGACACCACCGAAAGGTGCCAGACCTCGGTCTGGTCGCTCCACGACAGCAGCGCGACGACTGCCATGCCGGTGAGCTCGACCGCGGCGACGCCGATCAGGATCAGCTTCTGCGGGACCCGGTCGGCCACCACGCCACCGAGCAGCGCAGGGAGGAGTACGCCGACGGCGCCTGCGGTCGACACCACGGACAGCTGGCTCGCGCCGCCGCCGATCCGGATCACCTCCCACACCAGTGCGACGACCCAGACGCCGCCGGCGAACGTGCTGAGCACCAGTGCGCTGCCGAGCCGTCGGTAGGCGGAGTGCCGGAACGGCGACAGCGCGCGCGGCAGCCGCAGCCGGCTCACCCAGGGCGGCCGGGGGCTCTCAGGTGCCGGCGTGGGGGTCGTCAGCTGGTCGGTCATCGGGTCTCCTCGAGATCAGTCTGACGTTGAGGACCGACAGCGGCCACCGGTTTCATCGCGGGCAGGCTCAGGTCAACGAGTTCAAGTTAACTTGAAGTCACCGCGAGGGGGATCCCGCTTCAGTCCGATGAGGGGTCCCTCGGTCGCCGGATACGATGCAAGCACCATCCGCATCTTCTCCGGAGAACACGTGACCGTCTTCCTAGTGCTGGGTTTCGTCGGCCTGGGTCTCGTCGCGCTCTCACTGGTCGTCGGCGACCATCTCGACGCAGCACTCGACGGTGCGTTCAACGCGCTCGAGGGCGACGTCTTCTCCACCGCCGTCCTCGGCGGTTTCGTCTCGGCGTTCGGCTTCGGCGCCGCCGCAGCCGACGGTGGGGGGCTGCCGCTGCTGCCCACCCTGCTGATCGGAAGCGCGAGCGGGTTCCTCGTCGGCTGGTTCGCGTGGTGGCTGACCAAGCTGGTGAAGGACGGTCCGAGCGACGGCACCATCTCGATCGGCGATGCCGTCGGTCAGGTCGCCCGCGTCCTCACCGCGATCCCCGGCGGCGAGAGCCACGGCGTCGTACGGGTCACCGTTGGCGGCCACGTGTTGCAGTGCAACGCGAGCTCGCTGCTCGCGATCGAAGCGGGCGACGAAGTGACCGTCACCGGCGTCCTCTCACCCACCGCGGTCACCGTGGCCCCGGTCTGGAAGCCGTCCGAGTAGCAACACCGACCCGAAAGGGACTGGACTGATGGAACTGAGTGTCGTGGGACCGATTGCCGGCGTCGTCGTACTCCTGGTACTGCTGGTGCTGCTCGTGACCAGCCGCTACAAGGTGGCTGGTCCCAACCAGGCGTTCATCGTCACCGGACGCAAGGGGAAGGCGGTCCTCAACCCCGAGACCGGGCAGCTCACCACCGACCTGTCGGGACAGAAGGTCGTGCTCGGCGGCGGCGTCTTCGTCGTGCCGTTCATCCAGAAGCTCGCCACGATGGACCTCTCCAGCCGCCGGATCTCCGTCCAGATCCGGGGCGCGGTCTCCGGTCAGGGGATCAAGCTCAACCTCGACGGCGTCGCGATCGTCAAGGTAGGCGGCAACGCCGACCAGATCCGGCTCGGCGCGCAGCGATTCCTGAGCCAGCAGGGCGACATCGAGACCTTCACCCAGGAGGTGCTCGCCGGCGCGCTGCGCTCGATCGTCGGCGGCCTCACCGTCGAGCAGATCATCCGCGACCGGGCCGCCTTCGCGCAGCGAGTGGCCGACGAGTCCGAGAGCTCGCTGACCGGGCAGGGCCTGATCCTCGACGCGTTCCAGATCCAGGACGTCACCGACGACGGCACCTACCTCGCCGACCTCGGTCGCCCGGAGGCGGCGCGGATCCAGCAGGCCGCCTCGATCGCCGAGGCGAACGCCCGCCAGGCAGCCGAACAGGCCCGGATCGCCGCCGAGCAGGAGATCGCGATCGCGCAGCGGACCCTGGCCCTCAAGCAGGCCGAGATCAAGTCCGAGACCGACGCTGCCGCCGCCCAGGCCGCGGCGTCCGGGCCGCTCGCCCAGGCCGAGCGGGACCAGGCCATCTTTACCGAGCAGGAGAAGGTCGCCGTACGCCAGGCGGCGCTGACCGAGCGCCAACTGGAGACCCAGGTGCGCAAGCCCGCAGACGCGGATCGGTACCGCGTCGAGCAGGAGGCGAACGCGCGACGTTCGGCAGAGATCGCCGCGGCGGAGGCCAAGAAGGCCGCCACCATCGCCGCTGCCGAGGCCGACGCAGAACAGGCACGGCTCATCGGTGAGGCCGAGAAGGCACGCCGTACGGCGCTCGCCGAGGCCACCAAGGCCGAAGGTACTGCCGAGGCCTCGGTCACGCTCGCGGTGGGCAAGGCCCAGGCAGAGGCGATGGACAAACGCGCCGCGGCCTTCGCCCACTACAACGACGCCGCCGTACTCCAGATGCTGATCGAGGTGCTCCCCCAGATCGCCAGGGAGGTGGCCGCGCCGATCGGTGCCATCGACCAGCTCACCGTGCTCTCGACCGACGGTGCCGGCGCACTGCCCAAGCAGGTCATCGAGAACGTCGCCCAGACGCTACAGATGCTGAAGACGGCGACGGGCATCGACGTCGACGCCCTGATGCAGAAAGCGGCTGCCCACCGCAACGCGCCCGACGCACCCGCGTCGGCGCCCGAGGTGGTGGCCGGTGGCACGGGGGATGAGCCGGGGGCTTGATGGAGCTGGGGGGTTGCTGCGGCTTGGGGGGTTGCGGTTTGGTCCCAAACCACAGCCAAACCGCCCGCAGGAGTGCCGTTCGTGACCATTCACCGGCACTCCGGCCAGCCCGCCCCCCTCACCACCAGTGGAGGGTGCGACCGTGCCCGTGGGTGTGCCCGAGCGACTGACCGTCGAGCGCGAGGACGAACTGCCCGGAGGGTGGCTCGGGGCCGGTCGCGGTGACGTCCGGCAGCACGTGCCGTCCCTCGTTGCTGAGCCAGCGGCACCGACCGCCGGCGACCAGGTCCCGCATCAGGGTGGCGAACCGCGCCCGATCTGGTTCGTCGAGGTAGGCGATCACGGCGGAGTGGAACACCACGACCACGCCGTCCGTCCCGACCGCACCGGCGGCCTCGTCGACCAGCGCGGGCAGCAGCTCGACCAGATCTCCGCGCCGCAGGTCGGCGGGGTCGGAGCGAGCGATGTCGATGGCGGCGGTGAGTTGTGCCCGACGGTCGTCGTGCTCCGGCCAGACGAGAGTCAGCAGCCACGACATGTGGTCCTCCGACATGACGTCGAGCGGGTTGAGATCGATGCCCCCGCGCCACGCCACGACAGGGAGCGTGGTGGGCAACGGCGCCGGGCCGGTCACCGCGCAGGTGAGGGTCGGCTCCGCCGGGCCCACGGTCCGCACCCCGTCAGCTGTCGCCCACCGGTAGCCCCAACGGTCGGGATAGAGGCAGAGCCCGGCGCTCGCACCGACCTCGAGCAACGCCAGCGGCCGGCCGTCGGCTGCGCGGGCGATTGCCGGCAGCAGCGTCGCCATCCGGCCGGCTTCGTTGGTCTGGGTGGCGCGGGCGAGGATGGTCGCCCGGATTGTCCCGGTGTCCGCGAGCAGCGCCGTCCTTAGGTCGTCGTACGGCGCCGGTACGGCGAGCCCGTGCCACCGAGCGGCGGCGAACACCAGGTTCGGCTGCTGCTTCGGCTCCGGCAACGACGAGATCCAACCCTGAACCGCGGGATCTGCTGCGACGCCGTACGCCCATGCCTGGTAGCAGGGCGAGTCATCGGCGTAGGACGCAAAGTCCTCGTACTTCTCGTCGATCGGACCGTGGAGGCGCATCCGGCAGCTGGCCGCGTCAGCCGGCCGGCAGCGCGACGTAGGTCGTGTCGAGGTACTCCTCGATGCCTTCGAACCCGCCCTCCCGGCCGAACCCGCTGGCCTTGACCCCCCCGAACGGCGCCGCCGGGTTGGAGACCAGGCCGGAGTTGATGCCGACCATGCCGAACTCGAGCGTCTCCGCGAGCCGGATGGTTCGCGCCAGGTCGCGGGTGAAGGCGTACGCCGTCAGCCCGTACTCGGTCGCGTTGGCCCGCTCGACCGCCTCCTCCTCGGTCGCGAACGTCGTGATCGGAGCGACCGGGCCGAAGATCTCCTGCGTGTTGACGTCGGCGTCCGCCGGCACGTCTGCCAGCACCGTGGGGCTGAAGAAGTAGCCCGGACCGTCCGGCGCGCTGCCGCCGGTCACGACCCGAGCGCCACTGGCGACCGCCTGGTCGACCAGCGCGGCCACGCTCTCGACCGCCTTGTCGTCGATCAGCGGACCGACGTCGACGCCGTCGTCCTGACCGCGGCCCAGCCGGAGCGCGCCCATCCGCTTCCCGAGCTTGTCGGCGAACTCCTCGGCCACCGACTCCTCGACGAGGAACCGGTTGGCGGCCGTGCAGGCCTCCCCCATATTGCGCATCTTCGCGACCATGGCTCCGTCGACCGCGGCGTCGATGTCCGCGTCATCGAAGACCAGGAACGGTGCGTTGCCACCGAGCTCCATGCTGACCCGTTGCAGCTGGTCGGCGGACTGCCGCACCAGCACCTTCCCGACCTCGGTAGAGCCGGTGAAGCTCACCTTCCGCAGCCTCGGGTCGGACATCAGCGCCTCGCTCACCTTGCCGGAGCTCCGAGAGGTGATCACGTTGAGTACGCCGGCCGGCAGCCCTGCCTCGGAGAGCAGGTCGGCCAGGAGCAGCATGGTGAGCGGGGTCTGGCCCGCGGGCTTGACGACCATGGTGCAGCCGGCTGCCACTGCCGGTCCGATCTTGCGGGTGCCCATCGCGAGCGGGAAGTTCCACGGCGTGATGAAGAGGCACGGGCCGACCGGCTTCTTGATGGTCAACAGCCGGGTGCCGCCGGCCGGCGCCTTCATCCACCGGCCGTGGATCCGCACCGCCTCCTCGGAGAACCACCGGAGGAACTCGGCGCCGTACGTCACCTCCCCGCGCGCCTCGGCGAGAGTCTTGCCCATCTCCAGGCTCATCAGCCGCGCGAGATCGTCGGCACGGACGCTGACCAGGTCGAAGGCCCGGCGCAGGATCTCGCCACGCTCGCGGGGGGCCGTGCCGGCCCATCCCGGCTGTGCGGCGACGGCCGCGGCGAGCGCCGCGTTCGCATCGTCGACCGTGCCGTCTGCGACATCGGCGAGGACCGACCCGTCGGCAGGGTCGATCACGTCGAAGCGACCACCCCCCGAAGCCGGGCGCCACTCGCCCCCGATGAAGAGCTGACGACGGTCGATGTGCAGCGGTTCGTTGCTCATGGGGCCACTTTGGCACCGCAGCGGTCACTTTGGCGCGGTGAGATGCCGCACTTTCGATCACTACTTCGCCGGAAACTTGGATAACCCCGTGCTCCGCGAGTTATCGTGGGCGCGTCGTTTCGGAGGGAGCACTTTCGACGCGACCAGGCCCCAGCGCTGACCCCATGCGGCGCGGGGCCTGCCCCTTTTACCGCGCCGCGCGGAGGAACGCCTCCAGGAGCGGCCCGGCGGTCCGGGAGCCCGACTCGCCGAGCTCGACGAAGACCGCGACCGCGAGGTCGCCCTGGGCGGCAACCATCCAGGCATGGGTCTGCACCCGCCCGCCCGCAGCGTCGTCGACGAACTCCGCCGTACCGGTCTTGGCGATCACTGGCGGGCCCGGTACGTCGGCGAGCTGGCTGCCGCTGCCGTCGGTGACCACCGCCCGCAGCATGTCCTCCAACTGCGCGGCCTCCGCGCCGGTGAGCGGGGCGTGGTCGTGGTCGGACACGTCGACCTGCTCGACCAGGCGGGGTACGACGAGCCGCCCCTCCTGCACGGACGCGATCACGGTGGCCATCGTCATCGGCGAGGCGAGGATGGTGCCCTGGCCGATCAGGTCCGCAGCCGCTTCGGTCTCGCTGGCCGGCGGCTCGACGCTCCCGAAGTAGGCGGGGAAGCCCAGGTCGTGGTCGACCCCGAGCCCCAGGCTCGCTGCGGCGTCGGCCAGGTCGCCGTCGGCCAGCTCGTCCCGCGCGCCGATGAACGCGGTGTTGCAGGACTGCGCGACCGCGGTGCGCAGCGTGATGTCGCCGTTCGCAGAGCTCGGGTAGTCGCTGTAGTTGCCGAACTCCTTGCCGTCGACCGTCAGCGTCGGAGGGCAGCTCACCGTGCTGTCGGGCGTCAGCCCGGCGCGGAGCAGGGCCAGGCTGCTCACGATCTTGAACGTCGACCCCGGCGGGAGCCGGCCATAGGTCGCGAAGTTCTGTCCGGCGGTGCCGGGTCCGTTGGCCGCCGCGAGGAGAGCGCCGTCGCTCGGCCGGAGCGCGACCAGCGCGCTGGCCGAGGTGACATCGGCAAGCACCGTCTCCGCGGCCGTCTGCAGGTCAGGGTCGAGGGTCAGCTCGAGTTGCTCGCCGTCGGCCTCCTGGACCCGGAACAGGTCGCGCGCCGGGCCGGGTCCGGTCTCCGACACCGCCTCGACCAACCGGCCGGGCGATCCGCCGAGCTGTTCGTCGTACCTTGCCTGAAGGCCACTGATCCCCGCGATGTCACCGACGCGGTAGCGGTCGGGGTCCTGCTCGATCATCTCCGCGGTGACCGGCCCGACCCGCCCGAGGATCGGCGCTGCGAACTCCCGCGTCGGCGCCAGCGAGATGTCGTCGGCCAGCGCGACAGCTCCCTCGATGTCCTCATAGCTCCCCAGCACCGATGGCGGTACCTGCGCCTTGCGGTAGGAGATCGCCTCGACGAACGCACGGTCGCCGGCGCTGCGGACGGCCCGCACGTACGGCGCCACGTCGACGCCCACCAGTTCCGCGAGCGCCCGCGCCGAGTCGCCTGCCTTCGCCCTGCTCACCCGCACCCGGTCGATCCCGAACCGGCGCACCGGCCGCTCGGTGACGAGGACCGCACCCCGGTCGCCGAGGATCTCGCCGCGGGTCGCCGGGATCGTGGTCGCCTCGAGGACTTCGTCCGACCCCAGGGTCGGCTCGACGATCGTCGGACGCCAGGAGATCGCCCACCCGCGCTCGTCCGCTTCGACCTCGACGTTCGTCCGGTAGGTCCAGGGCTCCGACGACACCAGGACCGGCCAGGTCCAGGTCAGGTCCACGACCTGGACGACCGGATCGCCGCTCGCCTCCCCGACCTCGATCGTCGGCACGATGCCGTCCATCCCGGCGACGAGCTCCTCGAACCGCTCCGCGACGTCGGCGCCCTCGTCGTCGGCGTACCGCAGCGCCGCGAGGGCGGAGTCGGCGGCGTCCACGTCGTCGGCTGCAGCCTCCGTCAACGCGGCCGCCAGGTCGGTGACGACGGCGCGGGCTTCGTCGCTGTCAGTCCCGTCCACCTCGTTGCTGCACGCGGCGAGCACGAGCAGGCAGGTCAGCAGCGCCACCGAGAACCGTCGCATGCGTCGGTTCTACCAGCCGCCTGATTTCGAGCCTCGCTGGACTCGCGCCTCAACCAGCGGCGGCGGTCCAGCTCGGCTGTCGGGAGACGGGGAGTCCTATGCCGCACCTGCCAGCAGCGGGCTCACCAGCGGCGTGTAGCCCGACGACTGACCGAGCTTGTTGGGGTGGTAGCTCTCGCTGACCGGGTTGGACAGCCCGTTGATCCACTCGACGCTGTCGCAGACTGCGTGGCCGACGAACCGGCTGGTCGGGTTGGCGAACTTGAAGCCCTTGGCCGAGGCGGCGGAGGACAGCTTGGCGTTGAGCAGGTCGGCGGTCTGGTTGAGCCGGGTCTGCTCGGAGGGGGAGAACCAGGTGCCGGCGTTGCAGTCCTCACCCATGAACACGCGGGGATAGCCGGTCACCACCACGACCGCGCTCGGTGCGCGCGACTTGATCGAGCCGTAGAGCGTGTTGAGCCGGCCGGGGAGCGTGTTGTTGATGAACGACTGCGCCGAGTTGATCGCGCCGTCGCAGTCCGACATCCAGCCGGGCTGGGCGCATTCGGTGATCACGTTGGCGAAGCCGGCGTCGTTGCCACCGACGGAGACGGTGACGTACTTCGTCGACGAGACGACCGCGCTCAGCTGGCTGCTGGTGACCGTCGAGGTGGTCGCCCCCGAGCAGGCCTTGAAGTTGAGCGTGTATCCCTTCTGCTGGGCGAGCAGGTAGGGGTAGGCGTACGTCGACCGCTGGCAGCTGGTGCCGTCGTTGATGTAGCTGCGAGTGCCGACGCCGGAGGCGTAGGAGTCGCCGAGGGCGACGTACGACGGTCCGGCCGACTGCGCCGGCGCCTGGACGGCAAGCGGCACCAGCGCCGCCAGGACCGGGACCAGCCCGGCGAGGAACATGCGGAGCTTGTTGCCGACGAACCGGGAGCGTGCGTGTTCAGACATGGATGACCTTCCCCATGAAGGGCGGCCCGAGAACGGGCCATGCCGATGTGACGTCGGTCACTCAAGCACGCGAGAGGTACCGGTGACCAGGGTTGGCGGGGACAGGTCAGTACCAGCCGACGCGTTCGGAGTGGGCCCACGCCCGCTCCGGGGTGCGGTAGCGGGCGGCGATGTAGGCCAGGCCCCACCGGATCTGGGTCTCCGGGTTGGTCCGCCAGTCCCGGCCGACCACGGCCATCTTGGTCGCGGGCAGGGACTGCGGGATCCCGTAGGCGCCCGAGCTCGGGTTCTCGGCCAGATGGTTCCAGCCCGACTCGCGGATGCCACAGCGCGTCGAGGAAGCGCCACTGCTCCTCGGCGAACCCGAAGTCGAGCAGCAGCTGATAGCCGAGCGCCCGGTTGGTGCCCGGGTCGATGTCGACCGGGGTCGGCGTCGGGGGCGCGGTGTAGTTCTGGGCGATCCGCTCCGCCGCGCGGCGAAGCTGCTCGAGGATCACCGAGTCGGGCACGTCGAACCGGGCACCGCCCGCGGCGGCGGGAGGGGCCGGCGTCGGTTCGGGGAGGTCCTCGCCCGAGCCTGCCTCGCTCGAGGACGGCGGGACCGTCGGCTGCTCGGACTCCCCTGTCACGGGCGCGGCGGCACAGCCGGTCGCGGCCACCAGGAATGCGGACGCGATCACCAGCCTTGTACCCCCCATGGCGAGCATTGTGTCCGATTCGGACGGACCGGCGACGTGGCAGGGTGGCCCGGTGTCCTGGGTCCGGCGACTGGTGCTCCTGCTCGGCGGCTGCGTCGTCCTCGGGACCGGTGTCGGCCTGCTGCTGACCGCGGACCTCGGCTCCGACGGATACTCCACCCTGGTCAACGGCATCGCGTTGTCGACCGGCCTGTCTTTCTGGCTCGCCAACCTGGTCGTCGGTGTCGCGTTCGTGGCCGCCGCGGCGGCACGGAAGGTCTACCCGGGCGTCGGCACCGTCGTCCAGGTCGGGCTGGTCGGAGCGACCGTCTCGGTGGCACTCGACCTGATGAGCACCCCGGAGAGCTGGCCGGCCCGGATCGCACTGCTGGTCGCAGCGTTCCCGGTGCTCGCCGTGGGCATCGCGGCGTACCTCGGCAGCCGTACCGGCGCCGGACCGGCCGAGGCGGCCGGGCTGGCGTGGGACCCGCCGGTCCCGTTCAAGTGGAGCTACAGCGCGGTGCAGGGGGGCGGCGCGCTCGTCGGGTGGCTGCTCGGCGCCACCGTCGGCGCCGGCACGATTGCGGTCATCGTGCTGCTGGGACCGCTCGTCGACCTCGCCGCCAGGTTGCTGCGCGTCGACGTCCACCAGAACGCGGTTGGTTGAGGCGCGCCTCACTCCTGGACCGAGAAGCAGGGCACGTCCTCGCCGTCGACCTGCTGGGTGGTGCACGTGTCCGTCCCCGTTTGCGGATTGTCGATGAAGACCGTCCAGTCCCCGAGTGGCGTGTCGGCATCAACCTCGACGACGACTTCGACGTGGTCGGTCCAGTGCCAGGTCCGCGACACGATGGTGAAGTTCTCGTCCGGACGGAAGCGCTCGTCGACGAACCTGCCGATGGCGACTGGGGGACCGGAGCACGGCGGCCACAGCGAGAAGGACGGTGAGCAGGTCATCGGCGCGAAGCCGCGGCCATACAGGTGCATGGTCAACCTCACGGGTCCAGGGCCGTTGCTACTTCGACTGACCACGACCGGCTGCCCGGTGGCCGCGTCCTCGACGTTGCTGATCCGGGGTTCCGGACAGATCTCGTCCTCGACGTGGATGTCGATGTCCTCGAAGACGTCGATCACGATGTCCATCCCGCTCGGACACGACATCACCTGCGCATGACCCGGACGGGCGTGGGTCCCCACGACCCGACCCTTGCACGGCGGCCCCTCAAGCTTCATCCAGCGGTTGTCGGCCATCGTGCCCGGCGGTAGATGGATGTCCAGGTCGGTCCCGCCACCGGGGCCACCTGTGGAGTACTGGGTGATGTCGCCCTGGATGCCGTGACCGTCGGTGTCGACGAACACGAAAGACTCGTTGCAGTACTCGTAGTCGTCCTCCTTCGAGGCCTGCATCGTCTTCTCGATGTCCATGTGCACGTGGAACTCCGGGAAGATGTAGAGAACCACCCCGTCTCCGAACACTATGCGTTTCCGCTCCACCCGCTTCACGTCGATGTGCACCGGCTTCGCGACCTCCAGCGCAACCGAGACCGGGTCGCTGCCGGCGTGGCCGACGCGATGGTCGGACTGGCAGTCCATGCTGCTCGGCGAGACACAGGCGAATACGCCGGGATCGGCGTACGTCGGTCCCGCCGGCACCGGCTGCACGTAAGCGCTGAGGCTCTCGCTGCCGGCATCCGTCTCGACCGTCATCGAGGTCGCATCCGCGTCCGCGTGGGTCTCCACCCGCAGCGTCCGGAAGTCCCCGTCACCGACATCGCCTTCGGGAACGGGATGGCGCATCACGTGCGCCTCGAGCTTGAGCTTCTCGGGCGGCACGTCCATGCCCATCCGCACGTACTCGTACTTGTACTCCGGGTCGAAGCCGGCCAGTGGCCGGGCCAGCTTCTCGTCCGACGGCCTGAGCACGTCGACCCAGATGTTGCGCCGGGTGCCGCGATCCATTTCGGCCGCGATCAGCTTGTGACGCAAGTCGTTCTCACCGAACTTGTACTGCTCGAAGTGGACGCTCCGCAGCTGGTGGACCCTGGCCACGATCAGGTACGGGTCCCGGATCCGCTCGACCGGGTTGGCGTCACCGTCGTCGAGGTCCCAGAAGAGCAGGCCGTCGTCGGTGCTCATCACCGGCACGTCCTGCACTGCCGCGGCATCGAGCAGGCTCTCGTCGCTGGTCAGCTCGATCAGGATCGAGCCGATCGGGTTCGGGGTGGCGGTCAGCGTCGCGCTGAGCAGCTCCGACTCGTCGCCCTCCTCGGCGATGTCCGTGGAGAGACTGATGTCTGTCGGCAGGTCGGTGATCAGGAAGTGAGCCTGGGTCGCGCGACCAGTGATCGCGGTGACAAGCTCCCGGTGGCCGCCCGGATAGTCGACCACGACCCGGTCGACACTGAGCCATGCCTCGATCGAGCCGATCGGTGCCGACCCGTGGTAGGTCAGGGTCTGGGCGTCCTTGGCGAAGTTGAGGTCGATGCTCGACGGCAGGTTTCGGATCGCCGCGCTGGTCCGCGAACCGTAGGAGATGTCGGACAGGGACGGGTCGTCGAGGAACTTGCGCTCGTTGACCACGATGTCGAACGGACCCGCCTGCTTCTGGGCCTTCACGGTGACGTTGTCGGACCAGTTGAGGGTGAGGTCGGTCAGCCCGGTGATCCGGCCGAACAGGTGGTAGCTGTTGGCCAGGTCCTCCAGCCACAGTCCGTCCATCGTGTCCGGGTCGCCGGCCGGCAGCCGCAGTGTCTCGATCGGCGTGCCGCACTCGCCGGCCGAGCAGGCCTCCAGCTCGATGGTGAAGTCGGGAGCGTCCGCGCTCAGGTCCGCGGTCAGGTTCTTGTTGTCACCATCGACGACGACGTCCAGGGTGCCGGCCGGGACGTTCTCGATCAGCCCGTGCAGCTCGGTCGCGCCCCGGTTGCCCTCGCCTCCCTCGACTAGCTTCTGCGTGCTGACCACGTCCAGGTCGATCGAGTCGACGGTTGCGTCGCCGGTGAACTTCAGCGTCGACGGAGACTTGGGGCACGGCGAGGCCGGGCACTCGGTCTCTGCGGACGGCGCGTACTCGAGCAGGGCGTCGCCGGGCAGGTTGCGGACGGCGATGCCCAGGTCGAGGTCGGTCGCCGGACGGTTGGTGGCCGGGTCGGCCGTGTCGGGGTCGTCGACATCGACGAGGACGTCGAACGGTCCGGCTGCGTGCTCGACATCGGCGCGCATCGTCGTACCCCAGCCCAGGTTGATGCGTTCGAGTCCGGCGACCCGCGCGAATGCGGTGTAGGCACCGTCATGGTCCTCCAGCAGCAGGCCGTCGATACCCACGGGCAACCGCAGGTCTGGGCCACTGGTTGCCTGGATCTCGATCTTGCCGATCGCTCCGTCGGGGACCTCGGCGGTGAACTCCTTGTTTTCTTCGTCGAAGCGGCCCTCCAGTCCGGTCGGGAAGTTCTCAACCCGCAGGTGGGCGGCGGTCGCATCATCGGCGAACGGCTCCGTCGAGGTGATGTCGGCCGTCAAGAGAGCAATGTCGGACGAACCGGCGTAGTCGAAGCTCTGCGTGGCCGCACCGAACTCGACACTCGCGGTGCCGGGCAGGTCGACAACCCGTGCCACGGCGGTCCGGGTGACGTCGACCGGGCTGTTCTCCGGTCGGGCGGTGACCGCGGCGTCGATCGCGAACGGGCCCGGCTTGTGCGTCGCCTCGATCACGGTCGGAACCTTGTCGGTCTGGAGCTCGGTCTCCGGATCGGCCCCGGCCTCCGGGTCGCCGGCGTCCACGACGGCGTGGCTCAGGCCCTCGATCCTGACCTCGGCCAGAAGTAGCTCATGGATCTTGCGCGCCACGAGGTACTGGTCGCCCTGCGGCGAGAGCGCCGGGAGGGTGGTGGTGCCATCGGGGATCGACGCGTAGGACACGGTCGCCGTACCGATCGGCCCGACCGGTGCGGTCACCTCCACCCGAGTGTCGGTCGTCCGCTCCAGAATGCCTCGGGCCGGCACCTGTTCCAGCCGGGCGCGCAACCGCTCCTCGGACTCCCCCGGCTCGGTGGTCGTGGTGGCGATGTCGACCAGGTCGATCGGAGCGGCTGGCGGATCGCCGACCGGGTTCTGGGCGAGGTACTCGATCCGCGCCGGGCTGAGCTCGACGTCGAGCCGACCCGGGAAGGCGCCAATCTCGGCGTCGACGCTCGAGGTGCCGCCGTCGGACGCGAACAGCGCGTGGTGCAGCTGCACGTTCGTTCCCTTCGCGGCGCGCAGCTTGGCCTCGTACGAGTCGGGGCCGGTCGTGACCACGGTCGCCGACATCGCGCGGGGCATCGGCGCCAGCCGCGCTCTCATCACGCGGGAGTTGGTGCGGGCGCCATCCGAGGCAACGGTGAACTCGGACGCGAGCACGGTGAGCGCAGACACGGACCCGACGTCGACGGTGGACAGGTTCAACCGGTCGTTGGCGACCGTGATCTTCTCGTTGAAGTCCGACGGAGCGCCCACCTCGCAGCCGTCATATCCGAGCGCCACGCGCTCGGACGAGCCGCCGGTGGGCTTCACGACGACCTCGACCTGCACGCGCGCCTCGGTGGAGGTGAGGCGGTTGACGTTGAGATCCAACGTCAGCGTGTCCTCACCGGTCGGCACCACCTCGAGGAGCACCGACGTGTCAGGGAACAGGCCATCGCCGGTCTTGACCAGGGTCGGCACGGCCACGAGCCCGTCCGTGGTGCGCGGTGTCGCCGCGCGGCAGGAGGCGGCGTCAGACCCGGAGCGGGTGACGACCTGGTAGGTGGGCTGACTGGGGTCGAACGCGGCCTGCTCGATCGCGGGGGAGTCGGAGCGTCCGGCACCGGCGGGCGGGCCGTCGCTGGTCAGCAGGAGTGCCGCGACTCCGGCGGTCACCGCCAGGGTCAGGCTGACGACGCGCGCCGGGAGGGTCATGGGAGCCATGGCCGGAGGCTAAGCCGAAATTGGACAGGTGGTCAACTGGTCGGACCAATCTTGCCCATGGCGGGGATCGGGGTCGCGATCTCCGAGCCGCTGGGTGCGGCCCCTCCCCAAGTGCGCTCGGAATCTACGCGGGCTCGATCAACCGCTGCCAGTGCAAGATCTGGACCGGCGTAGTGGTCAGTCGTGGGGCTGGCGCTTGCCACTCTTGCTCGGCGGGCCGTAGTCGCGCTGGAGGTCGATCAGCTTGCCGCTGATCCGGGTCTCCTTGAGCTTCTCCCAGACCGGGCCGGGCAGCTTCGCCGGCAGTTCCACGATCGAGTAGTCCGGACGGATGGTGATCCGGCCGAAGTCGTTGCGACCGAGGCCGCCCTCGTTGGCCAGCGCGCCGACGATCTGCCGGGGCTCGACGCGGTGCCGCTTGCCGACCGCGATCTTGTACGACGCCATCGGCTTGTCGGATGGGCGCCGGGGTCCGCGGTCGGGGCGGCTGCCGTCGCGCGGGCCGCGGTCGTCGTACTCCCGCTTCGGGCGTTGCGGCGCCTCCTCCAGCACGAGGGGCGTGTCGCCCTGGAGCACGATCGCCAGTGCCGCGGCCACATCGGCCTCGGGGACGTCGTTGTTCTTGACGTAGTGGCCGATCACGTCGCGGAAGAAGCCGATCTGCGAGGACTCGAGCGCGGCGGTGATCCGGTCGTCGAAGCGCGCCAGCCGGGTGGCGTTGACGTCGTCGACGCTGGGCAGCTGCATCTGGGTGAGCGGCTGCCGGGTCGCCTTCTCGATGTGCTTGAGCAGGTAGCGCTCGCGCGGGGTGACGAACGAGATCGCGTCGCCGCTGCGTCCCGCACGGCCGGTGCGGCCGATCCGGTGCACGTAGGACTCGGTGTCGGTCGGGATGTCGTAGTTGACGACGTGGGTGATCCGCTCCACGTCGAGACCGCGCGCGGCGACGTCGGTGGCAACGAGGATGTCGAGCTTGCCCGCCTTGAGCTGGTTGACCGTCCGCTCGCGCACGTTCTGCGCCACGTCACCATTGATGGCGGTCGCGCCGAAGCCACGCGCGCGCAGCTTCTCGGC
This sequence comes from uncultured Actinomycetota bacterium, assembly GCA_963756795.1. Lineage (GTDB taxonomy): Bacteria > Actinomycetota > Actinomycetes > Propionibacteriales > Nocardioidaceae > Nocardioides. Next base: position 1,029,077 of record CAVWPK010000012.1, read on the forward strand.
GAGGGTCTCCGTCTCGTTCTTGGTGCGGACGAAGACGATCATCCCCTCGAAGTTCTCGACCTCGAGGATGCGGGTGAGGGCATCGACCTTCTGCGGGTAGCTGCAGATCAGGTAGCGCTGCGCGATGTTGTCGGCGGTGCGGGTCTTCCGCTCGATGGAGATCTCGACCGGGTCGTGGAGGTACTTCTGCGACAGCTGTCGGATCTGCTTCGGCATGGTGGCCGAGAACAGCGCCACCTGCTTGCTGTCCGGGGTGTCGGCAAGGATCGTCTCGACGTCCTCGGCGAAGCCCATGTTGAGCATCTCGTCGGCCTCGTCGAGCACCAGGAACCGCAGCTGGGTGAGGTCGAGGGTGCCCTTGTCGAGATGGTCCATGATCCGGCCGGGGGTGCCGACCACGATGTGCACGCCGCGCCGCAGTGCGGAGAGCTGGACGCCGTACCCCTGGCCCCCGTAGACGGGCAGCACGTGCACGCCCTTGGTGGTGGACGCGTACTTCTCGAAGGCCTCGCAGACCTGGAGCGCGAGCTCGCGGGTCGGCGCCAGCACCAGCGCCTGCGGCGACTTCTGGGAGAGGTCGAGCCGGTCGAGGATCGGCAGCGCGAACGCCGCGGTCTTGCCCGTCCCGGTCTGGGCGAGGCCAATCACGTCGCGGCCCCCGAGGAGGTGCGGGATGGTCTGCGTCTGGATCGCGGACGGCGACTCGTAGCCGACGTCGGAGAGTGCCTTGAGCACCTTGGCGCCGAGGCCGAGGTCGCCGAAACCGGGGGCGGCGTCGGCGGGTGCAGGGTCAGGTGCTACGTCATTCACCCGACAACGGTAGTGGCGAACGCAACATCGAGCGCATTCGTCGCCGCGGTGCGTTGGGTCACGCCCGCGCGACGGGCGACCTGGCGGACAGAACTTCCGCTTGGCGTGCGAACCTTCATCGGCCCAGCGACAGTTTCACCGGCCGGCCGGTGGAGTCTCCCGTCACTCGACCGTGACCGACTTGGCGAGGTTGCGGGGCTTGTCGATGTCGTGACCCAACCTCAGCGCCGCGTGGTAGGCCAGCAACTGCAACGGGACGGTCAGCAGGATCGGGTCGAGCTCCCGTTCGCTCCGGGGTACGACGATCCGCTCGACGTCGTCCGGAAGCCCGTGCAGCGGCACCTCCTCGTGGGTGACGACGATCAGCGGCCCGCCGCGGGCGGCAATCTCGTGCAGAGCAGCGACGTTGCGCTCGACGAGCTCGTCGTCGGGCACGATCGCGACCGAGGGGACCGAGGGGTTGATCAGCGCGAGCGGCCCGTGCTTGAGCTCGGAGGTCTGGTAGGCCTCGGCGTGGCGGTAGCTGATCTCCTTGAACTTCTGCGCACCCTCGCGCGCGACGGGGAAGCCGCGAACCCGGCCGACGAAGAACGAGCTCTCCGCATCGGCCAGCCGGTGCGCGACGGCCGCGAGCCGCTCCTCGGTCGTGAGGATCTCCTCGATCTTGCCCGGCAGCGCCTCGAGGCCCGCGATCAGCCGCCGACCGTCCGCGATCGACAGGTCGCGGACCCGGCCCAGCTGGAGCGCGAGCATCGCGAACCCCAGGAACATGTTGGTCAGCGCCTTGGTGGATGCGACCGCGACCTCTGGCCCGGCGTGCAGGTAGATGCCGCCGTCGACCTCGCGGGCGATCGCCGAGCCGACGACGTTGACCAACCCGATGACGTAGCCGCCCTTGCGCCGGATCTCCTGGACGGCCAGCAGGGTGTCGATGGTCTCGCCGGACTGGCTGACCGCGACGTAGAGAGTGTCCGGCTCGATGATCGGGTTGCGGTAGCGAAACTCCGACGCGGCTTCTGCGTCGGCCGGGATCCGCGCCAGCTCCTCCAGCAGTGCGGCACCCATCTGGCCGACGTAGTAGGCCGAGCCGCAGCCGAGCACCTTGATCCGGCGGATGGCCCGCAGCTCTCGCGCATCGAGGTTCAGCCCGCCGAGGTGCCCGGTGGCGAACCGCTCGTCGAGCCGGCCGCGCAGCACCCGCTCGGCGGCGGCCGGCTGCTCGAGGATCTCCTTGTGCATGAACGAGTCGTGCTCGCCCGCGTCGTAGGACGCCGGGTCGACGTCGACGATCGCCGGCCGGCGGTCCGTGGCGGACAGACCACTGGCGCCGAGCCGGTAGGTCGTGAAGCCACTCGGGGTGATGGTCGCCATCTCGCCGTCGTCGAGGTGGGCGACGGTCGTGGTGTAGCGCACCAGCGCGGCCAGGTCGGAGGCGACATGCATCTCCTTGTCGCCGACCCCGATGATCAGCGGACTGCCGTTGCGGGCCACCACGATCCGGTCGGGGAAGTCGACATGGACCACGGCGACGCCGTACGTCCCGTGGATCCGGCCCAGTGCCTCGGCGACCTTGCCCTCCAGGGTGTCCGCCTCCGACAGGGCGATCAGGTGGGCCAGCACCTCGGTGTCGGTGTCGGACACCAGGCCGACGCCGGCGTCGGCGAGGTGGTCGCGCAGCGCTGCCGCATTGTCGATGATCCCGTTGTGCACGACCGCTACCCGCTCCTTGCTGTCGGTGTGCGGGTGCGCGTTGGCGTCGTTGGCGGGGCCATGGGTCGCCCAGCGAGTGTGGCCGATGCCGACCTTGCCGGTGAACCGCTTGGGCAGCTGCTCGCTCAGGTCGCGCACCCGCCCGGCTCGCTTGGCGACCCGGATGCCGGAGGGACCGAGTACGGCGACGCCCGCCGAGTCGTAGCCGCGGTGCTCGAGCCGGCCGAGGCCCTCGAGGAGCAACGGGGCCGCCTGGTGGGTCCCGAGATAACCGACGATGCCGCACATCTGCAGGTTTTCCTTTCGTCTTGGCGAGTCCGCTGGTGCGTCGCTGCTAGCCGTAGATCATCCGTCGCAGCTGACGCTCGGACAGGTCGGGCGCAGCCAGCAGGCGGTCGGCCAGCTCGCCGCGCAGGAGGGTGAAGATGTCGGCGTTCTTGCCACCGCGGAGCTTGAGCTCGCTGTGCCGTCGACGTACGTAGTCCTCCACCGTCTCGTGGTGGAACGCCAGCACGTCCTCGATCACCCGGGTCACCTCGGCCGGCGCCAGTCCCGTGGTCGCCACCACGTGGCGGACGAGGCGAGGATCGACGGACACGACTCGATGATCAGCAATTTCCGGCAGAAGTGCCAATTTCTGCCCGCAATCGGGCACAGAGCGCGAGATTGCCGGGCTCGTTCCAGCATCACCTCGCCGAGTCGGCTCCTTTTGCGCGCACCGACCCAAGCGGAGAGCCAGGCGACGGAGCCACGCGACAGAGCCAGGCGACAGAGCCAGGCGGGGGTGGAGCAGGAGTGGTCCGCCGCGCACTCGTACCGGCAGGAAATGGAGCGCCCATCCACAATCGCACCCGCTTTGGCTGCGCAGGTGGGGAGCGTGCTATCTTGATGAACAACCGGTGAACAGGAGGTATCCGATGCTCGACTTGCAGATGGCCACAGAGGTTGCGGTGACGGCTCGGCGCGGGCGCCTCGAGACGCGGTGGGTACCGGTCACCGACGACCGCGGGCTCACCCGCATGCAGGCTGTGTGGATCGACGCCGTCGGCGCGGCGCGACTCCCGGCTCATCACGCTGCCTAGCTGACACCACGATCCGACCGAGGGATCGCGTCCATCGCGGACGCGGTCCCTCGGCTCGTTTTCCCTCGTCGTGGTCGGGGCCGCGGCGAAGTGGTTGGCAGTCGATGGAATAGGCGGTGGTCGGCTGTGGTTCAGGTGATTGAAAGTTCAACGAGTGGCCCAGCGCCCCATCCCTAGGAGAACCGATGACCGAGACCCTCATCCCCGCACTGACCGACCTCAGCGGCGACTACACCATCGACACCGCCCACAGCCGCCTCGGCTTCGTCGCCCGCCACGCGATGGTGACCAAGGTCCGCGGCTCGTTCAGCGAGTGGCAGGGCACTGCGCATATCGACACGGCCAACCCCGCGGACTCGTGGGTCAGGCTCACGATCCAGGCTGCCAGCGTGTCGACCGGTGTCGCCGATCGCGACGCACACCTCAAGTCCGCCGACTTCTTCGACGTCGAGAACTTCCCCGAGTGGACCTTCGTCTCGACCGCGGTCACCCGGGACGGAACCGCCTGGACCGTCGTCGGTGACCTGACGATCAAGGACGTCACCGCCCCCGTCACCATCGAGCTCGAGGAAGGCGGCTCCGCCAAGGACCCGTACGCAAACCTCCGGGTCGGGTTCGAGGGTGCGGCCACCGTCAACCGCAAGAACTGGGGTCTCAGCTGGAACGCCGGCCTCGAGACCGGCGGGCTCCTCGTCTCCGAGAAGATCAAGCTCGAGTTCGACATCTCGGCGATCCGCAACGCCTGAGCATCCCACTGAGCATCGGGTCGAAAATCGCTCGCGGCCGGCACCCGGGAGGAGCACAATCTCCCGGGTGTCCGCCATCTCCTTGCCGGTCGGCGCCCCGCCGGCCGGCTTCACCACCCGCCCGCTCGCAATCTCCGACTCCGCTGCCGTCTACGCACTGATGGCTGCCCAGGAACTCCACGACATCGGGACCGTCGAGATCGAGGAGGACGACCTGATCGCCGAGTGGCAGCGGCCGTCGTACGACCTCGACACCAGCTCGGTCGCGGTCCTCGACGGTGACCGGATCGTGGCGTACGGCGAGCTGATGGGCGCGGACCGCTACGACGTCGCCGTCCATCCCGACGTGCGCGGCCGCGGGATCGGCACCTGGCTCGCCGGCTGGGTGCGGGACCTCGCGCGGTCGCGCGGGGCGTCCGTGGTCGGGATGCCGGTGCCAGACGGCTCGCCGGGCGACCGGCTGCTCGCTGGGCTCGGCTACCGGATCCGGTGGACGAGCTGGGTGCTCCGGCTGCCGGCCGGACGCACCATCGAGAAGCGATCGCTGCCGGACGGCTACCAGCTCCGCGTTGCCACCGAGGCCGACCGGGAGCAGGTGTGGCACGTGGTCGAGGATGCGTTCCTCGAGTGGTCGGTGCGGGACAAGGACAGCTTCGAGGACTTCGCCGCCGAGGTGTGGCAGCGCCCGGGTTTCGAGCCCTGGCAGCTCCAGGTCGTCGCAGCTCAGGACGGCGCGATCGCGGGTGCCGTGTTCAGCACCGTCAGCGACACCGACGGCGAGCGGGAGACTTACGTGTCCCGGCTCGCCGTGGCCAAGGACCACCGCAACCGAGGCCTCGCCCAGGCACTGCTGGTGGCCGCGTTCGCGTCCGGTCGCGAGCACGGCGCCTCGAGCTCGTGCCTCTCCACCGACTCGCGCACCGGGGCGTTGTCGCTCTACGAGAGGGTCGGCATGGTCATCGACTCGGTGTGGGTGAACAGGGCGATCGACCTCACCTGAGGCGGGTCTTCTCTCCCAGCAAGGGGTGAGATGTTCGCCGGTCGCTGCGAGCTGATCGACCGGTGGCCTCCGGTGGCGGGTGCTGGACCGGATGGACGGCCAAGGTGAAGGCCGCCAACACTCTCAGCCAGAGCGATGCAGCCCTGCTGGCAACCGGCTGCCCAGGTCAGGGAGCCTCAGTCGTCGGCGGCGGTCTCGTCCTCGGCCGGGCCGTCGGCGAGGATGCCGTAGAGCCGGCGCCGCGCGTCGACGAGGACCTCGACCGCCGCCCGCCGTTGGGCGTCGTCGCCGGAGACGACGATCTGCCAGACGGCGCTCATCACCTGCGGGATCTCGGCCTTGATGTCGGCGTGCTCGCCGGGCCATCGGGACTCGGCGGCCTCGAACGGAGCCCAGACCGCGGCGAGCTCGTCGCCGTTCTCGGTGCAGTACGTCGCACCCTCCGGACTGAGCCGCAGTGAGCGTCGGCCCCGCTCGTCGTCGGTCTCGACGAGGCCCTCGTCCTCGAGCTGCTGGATGGTCGGGTAGACCGAGCCGGGGCTGGGGCGCCAGGCGCCGCCGCTCTTGTCGGCGATCTGCTGGATCACCTGGTAGCCGTTGATCGGCTCGTCGCGCTGCTGAGCGTCGTGGAGCACGTCGAGGATCGCCGAGCGTACGTCGCCGCGTCGTACCCGCGTCCCGCGCGTCCCCTCCGGTCGGCCCAGGCCGAGCAGACCGGCGAGCCACGGCGGCGGACCGCCGGTCCCTCCGGCGCGGTGGTGGGAGCCGCGCTCCCACGGGCTGCCCCACGGACCGGGGCGGTGCTGGTTGTGGGGCTGGCGCTGGGGACCGCAGTCCCCCAGGGCTGCCCACAGTGGGCCGAAACCGTGGCCGAAGCCGTTGTCGAAGCTGGGCATGGTGCTCTCCTGTCACGCAGTCCACTGACGTCAGGCCGCGATATCGCGATGTATCGCTAGAGTATCGTTGAGGGTGCCGGCTCGCAAGCCGAGCACCGTCCGCCGCGGCGGCGAACACGAGCGCGAAAAACCCGCTACCGGGCGAGCCAGGCGGCGTAGGAGTCGAATGAGTACGGGCGCCCGAGGAAGTCGGCCACCAGGTCGGCGGCGTCCTGGGTACCGCCGGGGGCGAGGACCCGGTCGCGGTAGCGGCGGGCGACGCTGAGGCGGTCAGGGTCGAACAGGTCGCCCCGACCGTCGGTGCCGAAGGCGCTGAACATGTCCTTCGCGATCACCAGCGACCACATGTAGGTGTAGTAGGCCGAGCTGTAGCCGCCCAGGTGACCGAACGACGCGAACATGTGGGTGCCCTCGAGATAGGGCAGCGCGCCGTACTCGCGCTGGAACTCCACCATCCGGTCCGTCAGTGACGCGACCTCCTCACCGGCGGCGCGGCGGGCCTCGTCGGCGTGGAACCAGTACGACATCGCGGCGTAGAACATCTGGGTCCGTGCGTAGATGCCCTTGCCGTAGTCGTCGGAACGGCGCATGGCCTCCACCTCCTCGGCCGGGATCGGCTCGCCGGCGGCGTCGGTCGCGAAGCTGCGCAGTACGGCGGGTTCCCAGGCCCACTCCTCGAGCATCTGGCTCGGCGCCTCGACGAAGTCCCACTCGGTGGCCACCCCGGCGAAGCGGAACCACTCGCCGTGGCCGCCGAGCACGTGATGCAGCAGGTGACCGAACTCGTGGAACAGCGTCACCACGTGGTCGTGCTCCATCAGTCCGCGCGAGAAGTTGCAGACCAGCACCCCTTCCGGGAGCTGCCGGCCGGCGACGCCGTCGGTGAGGGTGAACTGGGCGGCGTGCTTGTACTTGCCCTCGCGGGGGTGGAGGTCCAGATAGATCCGCCCGATCGTCCCGCCCGACTCGGCGTAGACGTCGTAGACCGCGACGTCCTCGTGCCACACCGGCACGTCGACCGGCTCGTAGCGCAGCCCGAACAGCCGACCGGTCACGTCGAGCAGCCCCTGCCGCACCAACGAGTGGGCGAAGTAGCTGCGCACCCGCTGGGCGTCGACGTCGTACTGCTCCTGCCGGACCTGCTCCTGGTAGTAGGTGGCGTCGAAGATCGGGATCTCGTCGGCGTCCGGGAAGTCCTTCCGGTAGCGCTCCAGGAGCACCTCCAGATCGGCCCGAAGCGGCTCCTCGGCGGCAGCCGAGATCTTCGCGATGAACTCCGGGATCGCAGCACCGGAGCCGATCATCTTCACGTCGGCGTCGTAGGACGGCCAGTCGTCGTAGCCCACCAGCGAGGCCAGTTCCTGGCGCAGTGCGAACATCTCCTCGAGCAGCGGCTCGGTCGTCGGCCAGCCGCGGTCGAGGAAGGCCGTGACGATCTCGCGGCGGACACCCTGGTCGTGCGCGAACATCCGTACCGGGATCGCGTCCGGGTAGTCGGTGGTGACCGGCACCAGGCCGTCGTCGCCGGCCGGGTGGGCCGCCAGCCAGTCGTCAGGCAGGCCTGCGAGTCGCTCCGGCGCGACCCGGATCGTGCGTACGTCGTCGCGGATGACCTTGCTGAAATCCTGGTCGAGCGCAGTCAGCCGGTCGCGGATCGCCGAGATCCGGTTACGGGTCTCCTCGTCGCGGTCGACCCCCGAGCGACGGAAGTCCTTGCGCACCTTTTCCAGCAGCCGTGCCGCGTCCGGGTCGAGACCCTCGGCCGAGAGGCCGGCGAAGACCTCGTAGAGCGTCCGGTCGAGACTCCACTCGGTCGACAGCTTGGCGGCATCCTGCTCGGCCGCGTCCGCGACGTCGCGCACCGCCTGGTCGGGGTGCACGTTGCCGAAGAGCGACCCTGCGGCGGCGACACCACCGAGGTGACCTGCCGCCTGGTCCCAGATCCGCAGCACCTCCAGGGCGCCAGCGGGCGGGTCCGTCCGCAGCCGGTCGACCAGGTCCCGGGCACGTTCGAGCTCCTCCGCGGAACGGGACCGGACCCAGTCGGCCCAGGTCGCGTCGTCGTCAGAAGCGGGCAGCAACAGGGGCGAGAGCGTCACCCCGCCACCCTACGACCGGGTTGTCAGACCAGTTCCCCCCGCCGTCGGCTCAGGTAGGCGCGCTCGGCGGTGTTGTCGCAGACCGCGAGCGCGGCGTCGTAGGCCTCCCGCGCCTCGGCGCTGCGGCCGAGCCGACGGAGCAGGTCGGCGCGGGTCGCGTGGAAGGCGTGGTACGACGCCAGCGCGGGTGCCGTGACGACCAACCTGTCGACTCCGGCCAGGGCCACGTCGGGGCCGTCGAGCTCGGCGATCGCGACCGCCCGGTTGAGGGCCACGATCGGTGACGGGTCGACCTGTGCGAGCTGGTCGTAGAGCGCGACGACCTGCGACCAGTCCGTGGCCTCGACGGTCGGCGCGTCGGTGTGGACGGCGTTGATCGCGGCGAGGATCTGGTAGCGCCCGGGCCGGTTGGTCGCGAGGCACTCCCGCACCAGGCGGTGTCCCTCGGCGATCAGGGACCGGTCCCAGCCGCCGCGGTCCTGGTCGTCGAGCCGCACCAGCTCACCGCCCCGGACCCGCGCCTCCCGGCGGGCCTCGGTGAGCAGCAGCAGCGCGAGCAGGCCGGTCACCTCCGGCTCCTCGGGCATCAGGCCGTGCAGGATCCGCGCCAGCCGGATCGCCTCGCCGGTGAGGTCGGCTCGCACCGGCTCACCGGCACCGGAGGCGAGGTAGCCCTCGTTGAAGACGAGGAACAGGACCGCGAGCACGGTCGCTACCCGCGCGGGCAGGTCAGCTGCCTCCGGTACCCGGTAGGGGATCTTGGCCGCAGCGATCTTCTTCTTGGCGCGGGTGATCCGCTGCCCCATCGTGGTCTCGGGCACGAGGAACGCCTGCGCGATCTCCTCGACGGTCAGACCGCCCAGCAGCCGCAGGGTCAGTGCGATCCGGGCCTCCGGCGCCAACGCCGGGTGGCAGCAGGTGAACATGAGCCGGAGTCGGTCGTCCTCGGTGTGCTCGAACAGCCCGAGCGACTGATGGGGGGTGTCGTCGTACATCTCGGCAGCCTGTCGGTGTTTGGCGTCCCGCAGCTTCTCGCGGCGGAGCCGGTCGATGGCTCGGTTGCCGGCGGTGATCGTCAGCCAGCCGCCGGGGTTGGGAGGTACGCCGGACCCTGGCCACTTCTCGAGCGCGGCGACCAGCGCCTCGCCGGCCGCCTCCTCGGCGACGTCGATGTCGCCGAAGCGGCGGACCAGCGAAGCGATCAACCGGCCGTACTCCTCCCGGAAGACCCGCTCGATCTCCGCTCGCACCACGACCACCTCGACCAGACCAGAGCGGCTCAGGCGACGCCCTCGAACGGCCGCACCTCGACCTTGCCGCGGCACGCCTTGGATCCCTCGGCGGCGAGCTTGAGCGCCACGTCGAGGTCGGGCGCGTCGATCACCCAGAATCCCCCGATGACCTCCTTGGTCTCGAGGTAGGGACCGTCGGTCATCACCGGCGCCTCGCCCTGGCCGTCGACGACGGTTGCCGTCGACGCCGCCTGGAGTCCGCCGGCGAAGATCCAGTAACCCTCCTCGCGGAGCTTCTCGTTGAACCTGCCGGTGTCGGCGAACGCCTGCTCCATCTCCTCCTGGGAGCCGTAGCTGCCGAAGTCCTCCATCTCGGCCGGTCCGTGCACGGTCAGCAGGTACTGCGTCATGGTTGTCTCCTCGTGTCGGGGCGGTCCCGATGACCGCCTCTCACCCTCGCTACGAACACTCCGTCGCCGATACGACAGCCTGCCACGGGTTTTCTTCAGAACCAGCGCGTGCAGGTGCCGCGAGGTCGACACTCGGGGGATGGCGTCCGAGAGGCTCAAGCTCGCCGTACCGGTGCGAGCGCAGCGAGCCTCGGACCCAAGGCCCTCCCGGCGCGCCTAGAGTTTCGCCATGAGCGCACCCGTCTACGTCGTGCTGGGAGCCGGCCCCGGGCTGGGCCTGGCGGTCGCCCGCCGCTTCGCGCGGGAGGGGTACGTCGCCGTCCTCGCCACCCGCACGGCGTCCGACGCCGAGCCGCTGGCCGCCGCGCTCCGCGACGAGGGACACCAGGCCCAGGGCGTCGCGGTCGACCTCACCGACCCGGTCGCCGTGACCGGGGTGGTCGCCGGGATCGGCATCCGGTACGGGCGGATCGACGTCCTCCACTTCAACCCGAGTGCGTGGCGCGAGAAGGACCCGCTGCACCTCACCGTCCCCGAGCTGCTCGCGGACGTCACCCTGGGCGCCGGCGCGCTGCTGCCGGCGGTCCAGGCTGCGCACGAGTACTTCGCCACGGGCGGACGAGTCCTCGTCACCGGCAGCGCGGCAGCCGACAAGCCGTCGGCGGCGGCCGCGTCGCTGGGCGTGCAGAAGGCCGCGGTGCGCAACCTGGTGACCAGCCTCGATGCCACCCTCGCCCCGGAGGGGGTCCGCGCCGTCGCCGTCCAGATCAACGGCGTGCTGGGCAAGGACGGGCCGTTCTCGCCGCCGCTGATTGCCGACGCGATGTGGGCCGCGGTGTCGCGGTCCGACGACGACTGGTCGCCGCACGTCCCGTACGACGGATGAAGGGCCTCTTCGCCGACACGAGGCCACTGTCCGACCCGCACTTCCGCCGTCTCTGGACGGCCAACATCGTCACCGTCGTCGGCGCCCAGCTGACGGTGGTCGCAGTGCCGGCGCAGATCTACGCCGAGACCGGCTCCTCGGCGTACGTCGGCCTCACCGGCGTTTTCGGCCTGGTGCCGCTGGTGGTGTTCGGGCTGTGGGGTGGCGCGCTGGCCGACCATTTCGACCGGCGCACGCTGCTGGTCGTCACCACCAGCGGGCTGATCGGCACCAGTGCTCTCTTCTGGCTGCAGGCTGCGATGGGCGCGGGCGACGTGTGGCTGCTGCTCGGGCTGTTCTCGGTGCAGCAGGCGTTCTTCGCGATCAACCAGCCGACGCGCAGCGCGATCCTGCCGAAGCTGCTCCCCGATGACCTGCTGCCGGCGGCCAACGCGCTCAACATGACGGTCTTCCAGGCCGGCGCGATCGCGGGCCCGCTGGTGGCGGGCGCCCTGATCCCGTTCATCGGGTTCTCGTGGCTCTACCTGGTCGACACCATCTTGTTGTTCGCGACGCTCTGGGCGGTGATCCTGCTGCCTCGACTGCCGGTCGAGGGGGCGAGCGGCCGGACCCCCGGGCTGCGCTCGGTGATCGAGGGCATCGCCTACCTGCGCGGGCATCCGGTGCTGCTGATGTCGTTTCTCGTCGACATCATCGCGATGGTGTTCGGCATGCCGCGAGCGCTCTTCCCGGAGATCGCGCACCAGAGCTTCGCCGGCCCCGACCAGGGCGGTCTGGCGTTCGCGCTGCTGTTTGCGGGCATCCCGGCGGGTGCGGTCGCCGGCGGGATCTTCTCCGGCTGGGTCTCCCGGATCGACGCCCAGGGCAAGGCCGTGGTGTGGTGCATCGTCGTGTGGGGGCTGGCGATGACCGGCTTCGGTGTCTCGGTGGCCGTGGCCGACCGGTACTCCGGCGCCGTCTCCTGGATGCTCGGCGCCGCCGTCGCCATGCTGATCGTCGGCGGCGCCGCCGACATGGCGTCCGCGGCCTTCCGGCAGAGCATCCTGCAGTCGTCGGCGGCCGACGAGGTGCGCGGTCGGCTGCAGGGCATCTTCATCGTCGTCGTGGCGGGCGGCCCGCGGATCGCGGACGTCGCGCACGGCGCCACCGCTGCCATGGTCGGTACGGCGGTCGCGGCTGCGGGTGGCGGGGCGCTGGTCGTCGTACTCACGGCCGCCGCGGTGGTCGCCGTCCCGGTGTTCTGGCGTTACCGGCTCGCCCGGCCGGAGGTCGTCGGAGGCTGACGGGCCGGCTCAGCGCCCAGCGCGGACCGCCCACTGCCGGGCGATCTGACGCTCCGCAGCGGGATAGACCACCAGGTAGCGGAATGGCTTGATGAAGGCCATGTAGGCCCGGCCGAACCTCCCGCGCGGCTTCACGTAGACGGCCAGCTGGCCGCGGTAGGTGCCGTCGTCGTGCGGCACCCAGGCCAGGTGCATCACGCCGTGGACGGTCGCGTTGCCGATCTCCGCGGCATATTCGGTCGGCGTCCGGAAGAGCGGCACGAACGGCAGGTGATCGTAGGCCAGGCCGTCGGCGGTGCCCTGCAGGTCGGCAGGCAACCGACCGGCGAGGGAGGTCTCGTCGGTGCCGGGGATCGCGAACGTGGGCCCGCCGCCGGAGGGCTCGGTGACGTCGCCCAGCCCGAACCACCGACCGAGCAGCTCGCGGACCCGCCACAGGAAGCGAGCCGGTCCGCGCGAGCCGTTGGCCGGATCGGCCTCCAGCATCAGCCGGACGGCTTGCTCGAAGTCGGCCGCCGTGCCGACCACCTCGGGCAGCTCCCAGACGTCCTCGAGGGTGAAGTCCGGGACCAGCTCGTGGATCCTCAGATCGAGGGCGAGGTGGCGCTCGTTCGGGATTCTCATCCGGCTACCCACTTCCATACGGTGGCGTATTGAACGTTACTCCCGGCTCGCCGCCCCGGTCAATACGGTTCCGTATAGATTGTCCGGATGGCCGCGACCAAGACGACCGTCGAGGCCTGGCTCGACGCCGGTCTCGAAGCGCTCGGTGCCGGCGGTCCGGACGCAGTCCGGATCGAGAGCCTGGCCCGAACCCTCGGCGTGACCAAGGGCGGCTTCTACTGGCATTTCGCCGACCGGCCGACCTACCTCCGGCGGATGCTCGACCGCTGGGAGCAGAGCGCGGTCGAGGACGTCATCGCCGCCGTCGAGGCCCGCGACGCGGCGCCGCGGGACCGGCTCCGGGAGCTCTTCGGCATCGCGACCGCGTTCGTCGGGCAGGGCGGGATCGCCATCGAGCTGGCCGTCCGCGACTGGGCCCGCCGCGACCCAGCGGTCGCGGACCGGCTGGCGGGGGTCGACGAGCGCCGGATGGGCTACCTACGCACGCTCTTCCGCCAGGTCGTGACCGACGAACTCGAAGCCGAGGCGCGCTGCCTGGCTGCCTACTCGCTCTACATCGGCACCCACTTCGTCGCGGCCGGCCATCCCGGTCAGACCCGCGCGGCGGTGATCAAGCGCGCGTTGGATGACCTGCTCCGGTGAACCCCGTCAGCGGATCGTGATCGACACTCGCAGCGGGCGACGGACGTAGGCCCCCGGCGCCCACTCGATCTGGTCGGGATCCACGGTGAACCGCGGGATCCGGGCCACCAGCTCCTCGAGCGCCACCCGGGCCTGGAGCCGGGCAGCGGCCGCGCCGAGGCAGTGGTGGTGACCCTGGCTGAAGGTCAGGATCTGGGTCGGCCGGCGTCGGATGTCGAGCTTCTCGGCGTCGGCGCCGTACTTGCGCCAGTCCCGGTTGGCGGCGCCGTACAGCAGCAGCACCCGGCGACCCGCCGGGATCACGGTGCCGTGCAGCACGACGTCGCGGGTGGTGGTGCGGGCCAGACCCTGGACGGGAGAGGTCAGCCGCAGCAGCTCCTCGACGGCGTCCGGCACGAGGCGGGGCATGTCGACCAGGTCCTCGAGCTGGTCGGGGTGCGTCGCGAACAGCTCCATCGTCCCGCCGAGGAGTCCGGTGGTGGTGTCGTTGCCGCCGGTCACCATCGTGAAGACGAAGCCGAGGATCGCCATCACGTCGGTGCGCGCGTCGTCGTCGTCGGGGCCGCCGGCGGCCGCGACCAGGTGGGAGACGGTGTCCTCGCCCATCACGCCGCCGGCCTGCTCCTTGCGGCGCCGGTCCATCAGCGCCGAGAAGTAGGCCATCAGCTCGACGGTCGCTCCGGCCGCTCCGCTCGCTGCCCCGCCCGCGCCTTCGGCCGCGTTGGCGGCGACGATCGCGTTGGTCCACTCGTCGAACCGCGGCTGGTCCTGGGGCGGCACGCCCAGATAGTGGGCGACCACCATGCTCGGCATCGGCTTGAACAGCTCGGCGACGATGTCGCCGCCCCCGGCCGCCCGCAGCCGCTCGAGCCGCTCGCTGGCAAACGACCGGATCGCGGGCTCGAGCTCGGCGACCTGGCGCGGCGTGAACCCGCGCGCCACCAGCCGCCGGAACGCCGTGTGCACCGGCGGGTCGGTCATCACGAACGGCGGGTTGTCCGCGAGGCCGATCCGTTCGAGGTCGTCGTAGGACACCGTGAGACCCCGGGCGCTGCTGAACGTCTCGGTGTCGACCGCCGCTGCGAGCACGTCGGGGTGGCGGGAGAGCACGTAGTAGTCGTGCTCGGGATCACCGTCGGGCACGACGTGGTGGACCGGGTCGTGCTCGCGGAGCGCGGCGTACGACGCCCACGGGCTGGTCCACGCCGCACCGCCTCCTGGCAGGTAGCGGGCGACGGCCGACTCGGATCCCATCCGGACAGAATGGAACAAGTTCTCGTTTGCGGCCAGGGTTCCGATGAATCCGGCTGTCGGCGGCAGTCCCTAGATTGGAGGCCACGGCCGACGAATCCCGGAAAGGCAGCATTGATGACGGACATGATCCGAGCCCGCGGGCTGGTGAAGCGCTACAAGGAGGTCGAGGCTCTGGCCGGGCTCGATCTGGCAGTGCCCGAGGGCAAGGTGCTGGCGCTGCTCGGCCCCAACGGCGCCGGCAAGACCACCGCCGTCAAGTGCCTGACCACACTGATCAAGCCGGACGCCGGCACCGCGGAGATCGCCGGCGTCGACGTGCTGGCCGATCCGGTCGGCGTTCGGTCGCTGATCGGGCTGTCGGGACAGTACGCCGCGGTCGACGAGCACCTCACGGCCTACGAGAACCTGGTGATGATCGGCCGGCTCTACCACCTCGGCAAGGCCCGCGCGCAGGAGCGCGCCCGCGAGCTGCTCGAGCGTTCCGACCTGACCGAGTTCGCCCACCGACCGACCAAGACCTACTCCGGCGGCCAACGGCGCCGGCTCGACCTGGCCGGCGCCCTGGTCGCCGAGCCGCCGGTGCTGGTGCTCGACGAGCCGACCACCGGCCTCGACGTGCGCAGCCGCCAGCAGATGTGGGACGTGATCCGGGACCTGGTCGCCGGCGGCTCGACCCTGCTGCTGACGACGCAGTACCTCGAGGAGGCCGACCGGTTGGCCGACGAGATCCTCGTCATCGACCACGGCCGGATGATCGCCCAGGGCACGGCCGACGAGCTCAAGTCGCGGACAGGAGGCGAGCGGATCGAGGTCGTGCTCGCCGACGCCGAGGACCGCGAGGCCGCGGTCCGGGTGATGGCCGAGGTCGCCGCGGGCGAGGTCCGGGTCGGCGACAACGGTCGCGAGCTGGCCGCGGCCGTCGGCGGCACCGGCGCGGGCGAGCTGCTGCGGGTGCTGCAGGGCTTCGAGCGGGAGGCGGTCAGGGTGCTCGACGTGGGCCTGCGCCGACCGACCCTCGACGACGTCTTCCTCGCGCTCACCGGCCACGCTGCCGAGGAGTCCGCAGAGTCCACAGAGTCCGGAGAGCCCGCAGAGTCCGGAGAGCCCGGCGGAGCAACCGACACCGACGAGACCATCAAGGAGATCGTCCGATGACCACGAGGACCGAGTCCCTCGCCCACGCGGTCTCCGACGGTTGGGTCGTCGCCCAGCGCAACGTCGTCAAGATCAAGCGGGTCCCCGACATCCTGGTGTTCGTGCTGATCAGCCCGATCATGTTCGTGCTGCTGTTCGCCTTCGTGTTCGGCGGCGCGATCGATCCCCCGGGCGGGGTCGACTACAAGGAGTTCCTGGTCCCCGGAATCTTCGCCCAGACCGTGGTGTTCGGCGCGACGTTCACCGGCTACGGCCTGGCCGACGACATGCAGAAGGGGATCATCGACCGGTTCCGGTCGCTGCCGATGTCCCGCTCGGCCGTGCTCGTGGGACGGACGACCTCCGACGTGGTCTACAACGTGCTGTCGCTGGTCATCATGGCGGTGACCGGACTGCTGGTCGGGTGGCGGATCCGCGAAGGCATCCTCGACGCGGCGCTCGGGTTCCTCCTGCTGCTGGTCTTCGCCTACGCCATCAGCTGGATCATGGCCTGGGTCGGACTGCTCGTCCCCAGCGTCGAGGTGGTCAACAACGCTTCCTTCGTCGTGATCATGCCGCTGACGTTCGTGTCCAACGCGTTCGTGCCGCAGGAGTCTTTCTCCGGCCCGCTGAAGGTCTTCGTCGAGTGGAACCCGGTGTCGACGGTCACCCAGGCCTGCCGGGAGCTGTTCGGCAACATCGACGCGAGCGTGCCGGTGCCTGATTCGTGGGCGATGCAGAACCCCGTCGTCTACTCCCTGTTGTGGGCCGCCGCGATCGTCGCGATCTTCGCTCCGCTCGCGGTCCGGCAGTACCGGCTGTCGACGAGCAAGTAGGCGGGTCTCGAGGCTCGCTCCGCTCGCACCCCCCAGCGGCGATGAGCTAGGCGATCTCCTCGAGCTCGCCGTACAGCATCACCGGAAGCGCCTCGACGCCGTAGACGGCCGAGAGCTTGCGGAAGGCCAGGCTGTCGATGCTGGCGGCCATGGTGAGGTCGGGGTAGCGCTCGGCCAGCATCCGGAGCGCGGTCCGCAGCTCCATCCGGGCAAGCTCAGCACCGACACAGCGGTGCATGCCCCAACCGAAGGAGAGGTGACGGACGGGCTCGCGGGTCGGGTCGAAGGTGGCGAGGTCGGGTCCGAGCCGCGGGTCGCGGTTGGCGGCGAGCAGCGAGACACCGACCGCATCGCCCTCCTTGATGGTGACCCCGCCCACCACGACGTCCTGCTTCGCGAACCGGACGAAGGCGAGCTGGACGACGCACAGGTGGCGCAACAGCTCCTCGACGACCCGGTTGACCGACTCCGGGTCCGACCGGAGCATCCGGCCGGCCTCGGGGGTGGTCGCGATCAGGTAGGTGCCGAGTGCCAGCATGCTGGCGCTGGTCTCGTAGCCCCCGAGGAAGACGCCGTCGGCGATGCCGCCGAGCGTGACGTCGTCGAGCTCGTCGCCGTACTCCTCCAGCAGGGCGCCGATCAGGCCCTCGCCCGGCTGCTGGCGCTGCTGGCGCACCGCGTTGATCAGGAAGTCTCGGGTGTGCGCCGCGGCACCGAAGGCGCCGGCGCCGCCCCCGCTGAGGTCGAACCGCGCGACGCCGAGCTCGAAGAACCGCGACCGGTCCTCGACCGGCAGGCCGAGCAGGTCGCAGATCACGTCGAAGGGCACCGCGAACGCGAACTCATCGACCAGGTCGACCGCCGAACCGTCAGCGCCGGCCGTCTCCATCGCGTCGAGCCGGGCCTGCACGATCGTCTCGATACCGGGCTGGAGCCGGGCCAGGCGGCGCATCGTGAACTCAGGGGTGAGGTACTTGCGCAGCTGGGTGTGCAGCGGCGGGTCGCTCATGCCGAGGCCGCCGATCTGCTCCTCGGCCGAGCGACCTTCCTGCGAGACGAACTGGCCGAGGTCGTTGGACCACACAGCCGGCTCACCAGCCAGCACCTCGCGAGCCTCGTCGTAGCCACTGACCAGCCAGACCCCGCGCCCGAACATGGTGGCCAGCAGCTTCACCGGCTCGTCCGCCTGGGCCTGCATCAGCGCCGGCAGCGGGTCCAGCCCCTCACGCTTGATCGGAAGGGTGAACGAGTCCGGCAGGAAGCGGAGCTTGCGAAGGTCGATGCCGTCGCGCATCGTCCGTTCGAGGAGGAACTTGCCGATCCGGCGCTTGACCGGTCCGAGCAACTCCAGGGGGAGGGCCATGACGGTCATTCCACCAGACCGACCGGTCGCGCGCCTGAGTATTCATACCCAGTGGTCCCCCGGCCCGACCCTGAGCGCCCCCTGACCGCCGTCGTTAGGCTGTCGCTCGTGGCGGACGTCCAGTGGGAACAGTACGACGCAGCGCTCTTCGACCTCGACGGGGTGGTGACGCCGACGGCCGAGGTGCACATGCGCGCATGGACGGCGATGTTCAACGACTACCTCGCCGCCGTCGCGGGCCAACCCCCCTACACCGACCAGGACTACTACGACTACGTCGACGGCAAGCCGCGGTACGACGGGGTCCGCACCTTCCTGCTCGCCCGCGGCATCACGCTGCCGGAGGGCGACCCGTCGGACGCACCGGAGTCGGAGACGATCTGCGGCCTCGGCAACCGCAAGAACGACTACTTCAACCGGGTCCTGTCCGAACAGGGCGTCGTGGCCTACCCGGGGTCCGTGCGGCTCCTCGAGGCGCTCCGCGAACGCGGGTTGCCGATGGCGATCGTGTCGTCCTCCCGCAACGCACCGGCGGTCCTCGCCGCCGCAGGCGTCGCCGACTACTTCGGCACCGTGATGCACGGCGGGGTCGCTGCCGAGCGGCACCTGGCGGGCAAGCCGGCGCCCGACACCTTCCTTGCTGCCGCCCAGGATCTCGGCGCCGCCGCGGCCCGCGCGGTCGTCCTCGAGGACGCGATCAGCGGCGTCCGGGCCGGAGCCGCGGGCGGCTTCGCCCTCGTCATCGGCGTCGACCGCGGCGCCGGCGCGGCGGCGCTCACCGAGGCCGGCGCCGACGTGGTCGTCGCCGACCTTGCCGACCTCCTCCCCGACGGCCACGAGCAGCAGGCGCAGTCGTGAACGCACCTCCGCCGGACGGCCCCTCCCACGTCGCGCCACCGGTCGGCGACCCCCTCGACCGCAGTCGGTTTCCCACCGACGAGTGGCGACTGGTCGAGACCCGGTTCAACGGGGACGACCTCGGTCGGACCGAGTCGCTCTTCTCCGTCGGCAACGGCTACCTCGGCATGCGGGGCAACTACTCCGAGAGCCGCGACGCCCACGTCGAGGGCACCTACATCAACGGGTTCCACGAGACCTGGCCGATCCTGCACGCCGAGGAGGCCTACGGATTCGCGCGGGTCGGGCAGACGATCATCAACGCGCCCGATGCCAAGGTGATCCGGCTCTACGTCGACGACGAGCCGCTGCAGATGTCGGTGGCCGACCTGCTGGAGTACGAGCGTGCGCTCGACTTCCGCAGCGGGCTGCTGTCGCGGGAGCTGGTGTGGCGCACACCCGGCGGCAAGCGGGTCCGGTTGCGCAGCACCCGGATGGTGCCGCTCGCCCACCGTCACCTGGCGGTGCTGACGTTCGAGGTCACCCTCCTCAACGAGAAGGCGTCCGTCGCGATCTCATCGCAGCTCCTCAACCGCCAGGACCGCACGGACGGGCTGGTCGTGTCCGACGTACCGACCGAGGTCGACCCGCGCAAGGCCGACCGGTTCGACCGCCGGGTGCTGGAGCCGGCGCTGCACTCCGCCGACGCCCACACCGGCCGGATCCGGCTCGGCTACCGGGCGGCTCAGAGCGGGATGACCGTCGGCGTGGTCGCCGACCACCGACTGGAGACGGAGGCGCCGTACACCCTCAGGGTGGAGTCGGAGGACGACCTCGCCAAGGTCATCTACCAGGTGGCAGCCGAGCCCGGGGTGCCGATCAAGCTGACCAAGCTGGTCAGCTACCACACCTCCCGATCGGTACCGCCGCGCGAGCTCATCGACCGCTGCGAGCGCACCGTCGACCGGACCCACCAAGAAGGTGTCGACCACCAGTACCACGAGCAGCGGCGGTGGCTGGACGCGTTCTGGAAGCGCTGCGACGTCGAGATCCCGGGTCAACCCGAGGTGCAGCAGGCCGTGCGCTGGAACCTGTTCGCCCTCTGCCAGGCGGCGGCTCGCGCCGAGGGCCAGGGGATCCCGGCGAAGGGAGTGACCGGGTCCGGGTACGGCGGCCACTACTTCTGGGACACCGAGATCTACGTGATGCCGTTCCTGACCTACACGATGCCGTGGGCGGCGCGGAACGCCCTGCGCTTCCGCTACACGCTGCTCGACTACGCCCGCACCCGGGCCCGGGAGCTGTCCCAGCGCGGGGCACTGTTCCCGTGGCGCACGATCAACGGCAACGAGGCGTCGGCCTACTACGCGGCCGGCACGGCGCAGTACCACATCGACGCCGACATCGCCTACGCCCTCGCCCAGTACGTCGGCGCCACCGGCGACGACGACTTCCTCGCGCGCGAGGCGATCGACATCCTGGTCGAGACCGCGCGGCTGTGGGCCGACCTCGGCTTCTGGCGCGACGAGACGCGGCGCACCTTCCACATCCACGGCGTCACCGGGCCCGACGAGTACACGACCGTCGTCAACGACAACCTCTACACCAACGTGCTCGCGCGCTTCAACCTCCACCGCGCCGCACACGAGGTCTGGCGGATCCAGCGCGACGACCCGGCCGCCTACCTCGAGGTCGTACGTCGCACCGGCCTCCGGGACGACGAGCCGGAGGAGTGGGCGGCGTGCGCCGAAGGCCTCTTCATCCCCTACGACGAGCAGGTCGGCATCCACCCTCAGGACGCCCACTTCCTCGAGCGGGAGATGTGGGACCTCGAGAACACCTCGCTGGAGATGCGGCCGCTGCTGCTGCACTACCACCCGCTGGTGATCTACCGGTTCCAGGTGCTCAAGCAGGCCGACGTCGTCTTGGCCCTCTTCCTTCAGGGCGAGGAGTTCACGGCCGAGCAGAAGCGGGCCAACTTCGACTACTACGACCCGATCACGACCGGCGACTCGACGCTGTCCGCTGTGGTCCAGTCGATCATCGCGGCCGAGGTGGGCTACGCCGAGCTCGCGCTCCGCTACTTCTACGCGGCCCTCTTCGTCGATCTCGACGACCGGCACAACAACACCGCCGACGGCGTCCACGTGGCGTCCACCGGCGGGGTGTGGAGCGCGCTGGTCGGCGGTTTCGGGGGGTTCCGTGACCACGGCATCGGCAGGGGCAACGACCAGCTGAAGATCGACCCGCGGCTGCCCGCATCGTGGTCCTCGCTGACCTACCGGGTCACCTTGCACGGCACCCGAGTGCGAGTCACGGTCCGCAAGGACGAGCTCGAGCTTTACGTCGAGCACGGCTCCGGCCCGCTCACCTTCAACGTCCGGGGCGAGCTCGTGACGGTGCAGGACGGGCCGCCGGTCGTCGTACCCCTGGAGCACCAGGGCCCGATGCTGGAGGGCGGCCCACGGAACCCCGCCGGCCTCCAGCGGTCCGACGGCACCGTGATCACCGCGATCGTGCCCACCGGCGACGGCGGCTGACGAGCTCAGCGACCGGCGAGCCCCTCGTTGGCGCCCGCCAGCTTCTGCGAGATCCAGATCGGGACGACCGAGAGCAGGATCAGCACCACCGCCACCACGTTCACGATCGGCGCCTGGTTGGGCCGGAACAGGTTGTTGAAGATCCAGATGGGCAACGTCTGCTCCTGCGCTCCGGCCGTGAACGTGGTCACGATGATCTCGTCGAACGACAGGGCGAAGGCGAGCAGGCCGCCGGCGATCAGGGCCGACCGCATCATCGGGAAGGTCACCAACCGGAACGTCGTCCAGGTGGATGCGCCGAGATCCGCCGACGCCTCCTCCAGGTTGGTGCCGAGCCGCCGCAGCCGGGCGAGGACGTTGTTGAACACGGTGACGATGCAGAACGTCGCATGCGCGACGACGATGGTGAAGAAACCGAGCTCGAGCCCGAACACGGTCCGGAAGGCGTTGTTGAGGGCGATACCGGTGACGATGCCGGGCAGTGCGATCGGCAGGATGATCAGCAGCGAGACGGTGTCGCGGCCGAAGAACCGGTAGCGCTGGAGCGCCATCGCCGCCATCGTGCCCAGCACCAGCGAGACCGCCGATGCCAGCAGTGCGACCTGGACGCTGGTGAGCACCGCGTCCTTGGCACCCTGGCTGTCGGCGGCCTTGCGCCACCACTCCAGGGTGAAGTCGGTCGGTGGCCAGGCGAAGGTCTGGCTGGCGTTGAACGAGTTGAGGACCACCAGCATCAGCGGTACGTAGATGACGACGAGCGCGAGGCCGGTCAGCACCCGGAGGGTGACCTTGAACGCCGGGGACATGGTCATCAGACGTTCTCCAGGGCGCCGGTACGGCGGGCCGCGGCGAGGTAGACGAGCATGATGACGACCGGGATGGTCGCGACCGCGGCCGCGAACGGCAGGTTGTTGGCGGCGCCCACGTTGTCGTAGACCACGTTGCCGAGCATCTGGTTGGCACCGCCGACGATGCGGACCGTGATGTAGTCGCCCAGCGACAGCGAGAACGTGAAGATCGAGCCGGCCACGATCGCCGGGAAAACCGACGGCAGCACGACCCGCCGCAGCGTCTGCCCGGTCCGACCGCCGAGATCCATGGACGCCTCCAGCATGGAGTCGGGCAGCCGCTCCAGGCCGGCGAAGATCGGCAGGATCATGAACGGCAGCCACAGGTAGGCCAGCGTGATCACCGTCGCCGCCAGGCCGTAGCCCGGGGTGTCGACGCCGAGCGCGGCTCCGATGTCGTGGACGATGCCGTTCTCCGAGAGCATGATCCGCCACGCGTAGGCCTTCACCAGATAGCTCGCCCACAGCGGGGTGAGCACCGCGATGACCAGGATCCGGCGCGCGCGCGGTGACGCGACCTTCGCCATGTAGAGCGCGATCGGGAACGCGATCACGATGTCGACCACGGTCACCAGCGCGGCGATGCCGAGCGTACGGAAGGCGATCGTGCGATAGACCTCCGACTCGAAGAGCAGCCGGAAGTTGTCGAAGGTCCACTCCCGGACGACCTCGCCGGTGAAGGCGTTCTGTCCCCAGAGGGAGGTGATGAACAACGCCCCGAGGGCACCCAGGTAAGCCACGCCGAGCCACATCATCGGTGGCCCGAGGAGCAGCCCGAGCCGCAGCCGCCGATGACGGTGCAGCACGGACGACACCCGGTTGCGCGACACCCGTCGGCGGGCGCCCTCGGTGGCGCTGGTCATCGATCGATCAGCCCTTGACCTCGGTCCAGGCCTGGGTCCAGTCGCCGTAGTCCGTGCAGGTCACGTCGTCGCGGCCGTCCAGGCACTGCTCGACCGGGGTCGTCCAGTACCAGATCTGCTCCGCGTAGTCCTCCTCGCCGGCGTGGTAGGACTCGCAGTGACCTTCGCTGGCGAGGTCGCACGCCTTCGGGTTCGCCGGCGCTTCGCCGAAGTACTCCGAGACCGCGGCGTTGGCCTCCGGGCTGATGATGTGGTTCAGCCAGAGGTAGGCGCAGTTCTTGTGCTCCGACTCGGTGGTGACCATCCAGGTGTCGGACCAACCGGTGGCGCCCTCCTCGGGCAGCACGACCTCGACCGGGACGTCCTCGCCCTGGGCGACGTTGGCGATCACCTGCCAGGTGGTGCCGACGACGGAGTCACCGGTCGTGAAGGCCTGGACCTCCTTGAGGTAGTCCGACCAGTACTCGGAGATCTGCTCTCGCTGTGCCTTCAGCAGGTCGACCGCGGCCGCCAGCTGGTCCTCGTCGAGGGAGTAGGGGTTCTCGATCCCGAGGTCCGGCTCGTGCTCCATCAGGTAGAGCGCGGCGTCGGCGATGTAGATCGGCGAGTCGTAGGCGGTGATCTTGCCGGCGTACGGCGAGTCCTCCTCGAAGACGACGTCCCAGCTGGTCGGCGCGGGGTCGACCTCGTCGGTGCGGTACATCAGCAGGTTGGCGCCGTACCCGTGCGGTACGCCGTACATCTGGCCGTCGACGGAGTTCCAGTCGCGGTCCTTGAGGAAGCTGTAGACGTCGGCGTAGTTGGAGATCAGGTCGGTGTTGACCGGCTCCACGTCACCGGCGGCGACCAGCCGCAGCGACGCGTCGCCCGAGGCCGACACGACGTCGTAGTCGCCGGTCTTGACCAGGTTGACGGCCTCGTCGGACGTGCCGAAGGTCTTGACGTTGACCTGGCAGCCGGTCTCCTCCTCGAACGAGCTGACCCAGTCGACCGCGGGGTCGGTGGAGCCGTCCTCGACGTAGCCCGGCCAGGCGAGGATGTTGACCTCCCCCTCGCCGTCGCCGATCTCCTCGAGTGCCGGAAGGTCGGGGGCGGTGAAGCCGGCCCCGCCAGAGCCTTCGTCGTCGCCGTCGCCGTCGGAGGTACCGCAGGCGGCGGTCAGGGTCAGTGCCGCACAGGCGGCCACGATCCGGGTCCACCGGACGTGTCGATGAGTCATGACTGCTCCTTGCTGAGGGGGGAGGGAGGGGTGCTTCACTCGGCGCCGGCCACGGAGACGGTGTGCTCGCGCAGCCAGCTGAGATGGACTCGTGCGCCCCGGCCCGCCACGTCGCCCGCGTCGGGTGACTGCTGGTTCTGGCGGAGCACGATCAGCGAGCCACCATGGTCGAGGTCGACGATGCTCTGGGTCGCAGAGCCGAGGTAGACGACCTCGCGGACGACGCCTGCGGCGGTGACCGCGTGCTGCGTCGGGACGTGGGAGTCGTCGAGGTGGAGCTGGATCTTCTCCGGACGGACGCTGAAGATGCCCGGCTTGCCGAGCAGCTCGGTCGCGGCGTCCCCGTCGAGCACGTTGGACGTGCCGACGAAACCAGCCACGAACGGAGTGGCTGGCAGCTCGTAGAGGTCGCGCGGCGTGGCGACCTGCTCGATGCGCCCGTCGTTGAAGACGGCGATCCGGTCACTCATCGTGAGCGCCTCCTCCTGGTCGTGGGTCACGAACAGGAAGGTGATGCCGAGGTCGCGCTGGAGCTCCTTGAGCTCCACCTGCATCTCCCGGCGCAGCTTGAGGTCGAGTGCTCCGAGCGGCTCGTCGAGCAGCAGCACCCGAGGGCGGTTGACCAGCGCCCGGGCCAGGGCGACGCGCTGCCGCTGGCCACCCGAGAGCTGGCCGGGCCGGCGGGCGCCGTACTCCCCGAGCCGGACCTGGTCGAGCGCCTCCTGCGCGCGCGTACGACGCTCCGCCCGCGGCACCCGCTTGACCCGCAAGCCGTACTCGACGTTCTGGAGGACCGACATGTGCGGAAACAGCGCGTAGTCCTGGAAGACCGTGTTGACGTCCCGCGCGAACGGCGGGTCCCTGGTCACGTCGGCACCACCGAGCTCGATCGACCCGGCGGTCGGGGTCTCGAAGCCGGCGACCATCCGCAGCACCGTCGTCTTGCCGGAACCCGAGGGTCCGAGCATCGAGAAGAACTCGCCGTTGGCGATCTCGAGGTCGACGCCGTCGACGGCGACCACACTGCCGAACTCCTTGCGCAGGCCCCGCAGGGAGATCGCCGAAGCGCCGGTCTCGACGGACTCGTCGGTCTCGTCGGCGAACGCGGGGTGGCTCACCGACCCACCGCCGACATCACGTGCTTGACCCGGGTGTACTCCTCGACGGAGTAGGCCGAGAGGTCCTTGCCGTAGCCCGACATCTTGAACCCCCCGTGCGGCATCTCGGCGACCAGCGGGATGTGCGCGTTGACCCACACGCACCCGAAGTCGAGGTCGGCGGAGAGGCGCATCGCCCGCTGGTGGTCGGCAGTCCAGACCGACGACGCCAGCCCGTACGGGACGCCGTTGGCGAGGGTCACGGCTTCCTCCTCGGTGGAGAACGGCTGGACGGTGATCACCGGGCCGAAGACCTCCTCCTGGATGATCCGGTCGTCCTGGCGCACGCCGGTCACCACGCTGGCCTCGTGGTAGAAGCCGGACGTCGGCAGCTGCGCCGGCCGGCCGCCGCCGAGCACGACCGACGCGTGACCCGGCAGGTCGGCGAAGAACCCCTCCACCCGCGCCAGCTGGTCCGCGTTGTTGAGCGGCCCGAACAACGCGTCGTCGTCCTCGGGCAGGCCGGGCCGGGCGTTGTCGCGGATCCATCCCGTGAGCGCGTCGACGAACGCGTCGTGCACCGACTCGTGGACCAGCACCCGACAGGCCGCGGTGCAGTCCTGGCCGGCGTTGAACAACCCGGCGACCCCCACGCCCTCCGCGGCCTCGGCCAGGTCGGCGTCGCCGAAGATCACCGCCGGCGCCTTGCCGCCGAGCTCCAGGTGGGTCCGCTTCACGTCGGCGGAGGCCGAGCGCGCCACCTCGATGCCGGCTCGGGTCGACCCGGTGATGCTGACCAGCCCCGGGGTGGGGTGCTCGACCAGGGCCCGACCGGTGTCGCGGTCGCCGCACACGACGTTGAGGACGCCCGGCGGTAGCGCCTCCTGCGCGATCTCGCCGAGCAGCGCCGTACTCACCGGCGTGGTGTCGCTCGGCTTGAGGACGACCGTGTTCCCGGCCGCGAGCGCCGGCCCGATCTTCCAGACCCCCATCATCAGCGGGTAGTTCCACGGCGTCACCTGGCCCACCACGCCGATCGGCTCGCGGCGTACGAAGGAGGTGAACCCGGACAGGTACTCGCCGGCCGCCCGACCCTCGAGCATCCGAGCGGCACCGGCGAAGAAGCGGAGCTGGTCGACGGCGACGTCGAGCTCCTCGCTCTTCGTCAGCGAGCGGATCTTGCCGGTGTTGGCGACCTCCGCGTCGACCAGGTCGTCGGCGTGCTGCGCGACCAGGTCAGCCAGCTTGAGCATCGCCTCCTGGCGCTGCGACGGAGTCGCCCGTCCCCACTCGCGACGGGCGTCGTCGGCCGCCCGGTAGGCGAGCGCGACATCGTCGGCGGTCGACACCGGGGCGGTCGCGAAGACCGTGCCGTGCACCGGTTCGACCAGCTCGGTGCGGGCTCCGCCCACTGCTTCGCACGGCTTCCCGCCGATGACATTGTGTACGACGCGTTCCTGGCCGCTCATCTGCTCGTACCTCCGCATGGTCCGGATCGGTGAGCGAAAACCTATGAGACCAGTTTTCAAAGCACAAGACGTGGTGCAGAATTCGTGACCCGGCCATCTACCGGGAGCGACGGGAGTGAGGCTCAGTGGCGATCCAGTTCTACGGGCGGGCCACGGCAGCCGTGTTCGCCCCACTGGAGAGCACCAGCCGATCTGCCCGGGTCGCCCGGAGGCTCACCGACGCGATCGCCCTCGGCCTGCTGCCGGACGGCGAGCAGCTGCCCGGCGAAGCCGGCCTGGCCCAGCAGTTCGGCGTGTCCACCGTGACCATCCGGGAGGCCCTGTCGGTGCTGCGCCAGGAGGGGCTCATCGAGACCCGGCGCGGCCGCCGCGGCGGCAGCTTCGTGCGCGAGCCCGTCGGCGGGCCCGCCGACCTGGCGAGGCGACGGCTCGCGGAGGTGAGCCTCCTCGAGCTGCGCGACCTCGGCGATCTCTACGCGGCCATCGCGGGGTCCGCCGCAGCGCTGGCCGCGCGGCGCAACGACGCGGAGGACGTCCGCCAGCTGCGGCGCGCGGCAGCGCAGCTGGCCGACGCCCAGAAACCCGACGCCCGCCGGCGCGCCGAGGCGCAGTTCCACATCCAGGTCGCCGTCGCCGCCCAGTCCGCCCGGCTCTACCACGAGGAGGTCGCCCTTCAAGCCGAGTTCGGCACCCTGCTGTGGCTGGCCTTCGGCGACGACGACAGCCACGAGCAGATGGTCACCAGCTGCAACGCGGTCGTCGATGCCATCGAGGAGCGCGACCCGGAGGTCGCGCGGCTGACCGCCGAGCACCGCGTCGCCGACGCGACCGCACGCCTCATCGACTACCACCTCGCCCAGGAGCCGTGATGACCAGAGCCACCCCCACCCTCGACCCCGGCGTCGCGACCGTCCTCGACGCGGTCACCGGCATGACCGATGCTGCGTTCGAGGTCGTCGACGCGATCGCCGCGCGGGTCCGCGAGCTGTTCGAGCCGGCGATCACGCCGGACCGGGTGACGCTCTCCGGCATCGACCAGCTGGCCGGAGGTTACGTCGGCAAGCCCGGCCATCCCGTGCGCGGCGCGGGCTACGTTGCCGCGGTCGGCTACCTCGCCGACGAGCCGTGGTGGCTCGAGTGGTTCACCCAGGGCGAGGACGGCCGGTCGCACCGGATGGTGTGCCAGACGGACCCGGACGGCGTCGGGTTCTTCGACTACGAGTTCCTCACCTGGTACGTCGTTCCCCGCGAGACCGGACGACGTCATGTCACCGGTCCCTACATCGACTACCTGTGCACCGACGACTACAACATGACCTTCACCGCCCCCGTCGTGATCGGCGACCTCTTCGCCGGGGTGGCCGGTGCCGACATCGGCGTGCACACGGCCGAGAGGCTGCTGCTGCCCGCTCTGCGTGCCGCCGGCCGCCCGCTCGCCGTCGTCAACGAGCAGGGCCGGATCGTCTCGAGCAACAGCGGCCGTCACCTGTGCGGCGACCTGGTGCCCGAGCTCGACGTGATGGCAGCGTGGGCCACCCCGGAATCGGCCGGACTCCACCTGGTCGGCGACCTGCCGCTCGCCGTGCTCGAGCTCGGTCAGACCCAGTCGATCAGCTCAGGTCGACGCTGAAGTAGCGCGTCTCCTGGAACTCCCGGATGCCCTCCCGGGCGCCTTCACGCCCCAGACCGCTCTGCTTCACGCCCCCGAACGGCGCCGACGGGTCGGAGACCAGGCCGCGGTTGATGCCCACCATGCCGGCGTCGATCCGCCCGGCCAGACGCAGCGCGTCCTGGAGCCGGCCCGCGTAGAGATAGGCCGCCAGGCCGTACTCGGTGGCGTTGGCCATCCGCACCAACTCCGCCTCGTCCCGCCAGGTGACCACCGGCGCAACCGGGCCGAAGATCTCCTCGTCGAGGATCGTCGCGTCGGGCGCGACGTCGACGAGGACGGTCGGAGCGACGTACCACTCGTCGTCCGGCGCCCGGCCCTGGTGGGCAACCCGGGCACCGGCGGCGACCGCCTGCTCGATCTTCGCCCGTACGCCGGCCGCGGCCCGGGCGGTGATCAGCGGACCGATCTCGTTGGCCGGGTCGGAGGCGGGCCCGACCCGGAGTGCCTCGACTGCCTTGCCGAAGCGGGCCACGAACTCGTCGGCCACGTCGGCGTGGACATAGAAGCGGTTGGCGGCGGTGCAGGCCTGCCCGGCGTTGCGGAACTTGGCGATCATCGCGCCGGCCACGGCAGCGTCGAGGTCGGCGTCGGCCGTCACGACGAACGGCGCATTGCCACCGAGCTCCATGCTCGCCGTGACGACCCGGTCCGCGGCCTGGCGCAGCAGCACCTTGCCCACCGGTGTGGACCCGGTGAAGGAGATCTTCCGGACCCGGTCGTCTTCCAGCCAGGCCGTGACGACGGCAGCCGGATCCGTCGTCGGCACGACGGTGACCACGCCCTCCGGCACGCCGGCCTCGGTGAGCAGCTCGGCGATCGCGAGCGCGGTCAGCGGCGTCTCGGCCGCGGGCTTGAGCACCACCGTGCAGCCCGCAGCCAGCGCCGGGGCAATCTTGCGGGTGGCCATCGCAGCCGGGAAGTTCCACGGCGTGACCAGCGCGGCGACCCCGACCGGCTGGTGGGTGACGAGGGTCTTGGCGCCGGACGCCGGCGCGGTGGCGAAGTCGCCCTCGCTGCGCACCGCCTCCTCGGAGAACCAGCGGAAGAACTCCGCGGCGTAGGCCACCTCGGCCTCCGCGTCGGCCCGGACCTTGCCGTTCTCGGCGCTGATCAGCGCGGCCAGGCGGGCACGGTCGCGCACCATCAGCTCGTACGCCGCGCGCAGCACCTCGGCCCGCACCCGTGGCGCGGTCGCGGCCCACTCCGCGAACGCGGCCGCCGCCGCGTCGACGGCGGCCACCGCCTCCCTCCGGCCGGCGTCCGGCACCTGCGCGAGGACGGCGCGGCTCGCCGGGTCGATGACGTCGAACACCGTCACCTCAGGCCTCCGCCAGGGACTGCTCGATGACGTCGAGACCCTCGGCCAGCAGGTGGTCCGGGATGCTCAGCGGCGGAAGGAAGCGGAACACGTTGCCCCAGGTGCCGCAGGTCAGCACCACGACGCCCGCCGCGTGGCAGGCGCCGGCGACCCGGGCGGCGAGCGCGGCATCCGGTTCAGTGGTGCCCGGCCGGACCAGCTCCATCGCAACCATGGCGCCGCGGCCGCGTACGTCGCCGATCCGGTCCCCCAGCGGCTGCTGCGCCCGGAGCGCTTGCAGCCGGCCGAGCAGCGTCCCCCCGATCTCGCGGGCGCGGTCGACCAGGCCGTCGCTCTCGATGGTCTCGATGACCGCGAGCGCCGCAGCGCAGGCGAGCGGGTTGCCGCCGTAGGTGCCCCCGAGGCCGCCGACATGCGGCGCGTCCATGATCTCGGCGCGGCCGGTGACGGCGGCCAGCGGCAGACCGCCGGCGATGCCCTTGGCGGTGACGATCAGGTCGGGCACGACGCCCTCGTGGTCGCAGGCGAACCAGTCGCCGGTGCGGGCGAAACCGGTCTGCACCTCGTCGGCGATGAACACGACGTCGTTGTCCCGGCACCACGCGGCGATCGCCGGGAGGAAGCCGTCGGCGGGCACGACGAAGCCGCCCTCGCCCTGGATCGGCTCGATCACCACGGCAGCGAGGTTGCCCGCACCGACCTGCTTGTCGATGACGTCGATCGCGCGGGCGGCCGCGGTCGGTCCGTCCAGCCCACCGTCGCGGAACGGGTAGGACATCGGCGCCCGGTAGACCTCGCCGGCGAACGGGCCGAAGCCGCTCTTGTAGGGCATCGACTTCGCGGTCATCGCCATCGTCAGGTTGGTGCGGCCGTGGTAGGCGTGGTCGAACACCGCCACCCCGGTCCGGCCGGTGTGGGACCGCGCGATCTTCACCGCATTCTCGACCGCCTCGGCACCGGAGTTGAACAGCGCACTGCGCTTGTCGTGGTCGCCCGGTGTGAGCCGGTTGAGCTGTTCGGCGACCCGCACGTAGCCGTCGTACGGCGTGATCATGAAGCAGGTATGGGTAAAGGCGGCGACCTGCTCGGCCACCGCGTCGACGACCCGCGGGTTGCTGTTGCCGACCGTGGTCACGGCGATGCCGGAGCCCAGGTCGATCAGCGAGTTGCCGTCGACGTCGACGAGCACGCCGCCGCCCGCCGCGGCCGTGTAGACGGGGAGCATGGTGCCGACCGCCCGGGTGACGGCGCCGTCCTTGCGCGCGGCGAGCTCCCGCGACCGCGGTCCGGGGATCTCGGTGACGAGGCGTCGCTCCTGGGGGAGGGCGGGACCGCCGGTGGCTGCGGCCGGCGCGTGGACGTCCATGGACATGGCTGCTCCTACGGGGTCGGAATCCGTGCGGCCACGCTACAACCGACGGGCGCGGACGGGGATGTCCGTTCTGCACAATCGGCGACCTACAGGTGTGCGATCCTGACAGGATGGTGACCGTTGACCGACTGCTCGCGGAGCACGACCTCGACCTCGCCGCCCTGCACCTGCCGGACGGCGGTCGCAACCTGCGGTGGGTGGCGACCAGCGAGCTCACCGACCCCACGCCGTACCTCCTCGGCGGCGAGCTGCTGCTCACCACCGGACTCGGCAGCGCGCGCTGGACCACCCGCTGGCAGCAGTACGTCGCGCGCCTCAAGCAGGCGGACGTCGCGGCGCTCGGCCTCGGGGTCGGCCTCACCCACGACACCGCGCCGGCGGGCCTGGTCGAGGCCTGCCGCGCGCACGGGCTCAACCTGATCACCGTCCCGCGCCCGACGGCGTTCGTCGCGGTCTCCCGGACCGTCGCGGCGCTGCTGGACGACGAGGCCGAACACGCCGCCCGCAAGGCGCTGGAGGCGCAGCGGCTGCTCACCCGCGCTGCGCTCCGCGGCGACGACGCGGCGATCCTCCGGCAGCTGGGCGACCTCGTCGGCGGCACGGTGGAGATCGTCGACGACGCAGGAACCGCGGCGGCGCTCGAGGGTCGCTCGGGCAGCACCACGATCGTGCAGCCGCTCGGCCTGGCCGCCCGACCGGCGGGCTGGCTGGCCGTCTCGACCCGGGGTCCGCTCCACGACGCCCACCGGAGCGCGGTCAGCATGACGGTGTCGCTGCTGACCCTTGCCCTGGAGCGGAGGCGCGAGCGTCGCACCCGCGACCGCGCGCTCCGGGCGCGGGCGGTCGCGCTGCTCCTGGAGGGCGACGTGGAGACGGCGAGGTTGCTGCTGGCCGCGGTCGATGCGCGGCCGGCCGGCGCCGGGCTGGTGGGTGCCGGACTGGTGCGGGTGCTGCGGGTCCGCGGCGGCCGCGAGACCCTCGACGACGTCCTCGACGCCCTCGAGACGGAGCCACTGCTCGCCGCTCCGGTCGAGGACGAGGTGGTGGTCGTCGCTCCGGCCCGGCGGGCGGCGGCGACGGCCGAGCGCGCGGCCGGGATGGGCGCGCGGGTCGGCGTGGGACCGGCGGGGCCGGTCACCGCCCTCGCGCACAGCCACCAGGCCGCAGGCCACGCGTTGACCGCGCGGCCCGACGTCGCGATCGCCACCTGGGACGACGCCATGAGCGGCGGCGTGCTCGCCCTGGTCGGCGCCGGCGCCGCGGCGTACGCCGAGGCCTTCCTCGCGCCGCTGGGCGACGACCCGGCCCTGGTCGCGACGCTGGGGGCCTACCTCGACCACCTCGGCTCGGTCGGGGACACGGCGACCGCGCTCGGGGTGCACCGCAACACGGTGCGCAACCGGCTGCGTCAGGTCGAGGACGCGCTCGGCCGGTCACTGGCCGACCCGCAGCTGCGGGTCGATGCCTGGGTCGCGGTGCAGACGCGGCGGACCCGCTGACGCTCGGACCCGGTCTGGCTGGTCTGGCTGGTCTGGCTGGTCTGGCTGGTCTGGTTGGTCCGGCTGGTCCGGCTGGTCAGCGGACGGGGTGGTGGCTGGTGATCGAGAGCCGGTTGAAGCTGTTCATGGCGACCGCGGCCCAGGCGACGACGGCGTACGCCCGGTCGCCCAGCACCCGGCGGGCCATGTCCTCGATCTCTCCGCGCACGGCCGGTGCCGGGATCCGGGTGATGCATTCGGCCAGCTCGAGCGCCGCGCTCTCGGCGTCGTCGAAGAGCTCGGTCTCCTGCCACTCCTGGAGCACGGCGAGCCGACGCTCGTCCTCGCCCAGCCGGACCGCCTTGCTGTGGTGGACGTCGAGGCAGTAGGCGCAGCCGTTGATCTGGGAGACCCGCAGGTTGACCAGCTCGAGCAGCGACTCGCTGATGCCGGCCTCCCCGGCCGCGGCTGCGATCTGCTTCGAGAGGCCGGCCATCGCGGCGTAGATGTCGGGCACCGCTTTGTCGAGGTAGAGCGGTCCGTCCGGCACTGGCGTCTGGCTCATGCGGGGAAGCCTAGGCGACCGGCCCGGAATCCTGGTCAGAGTCGGCCGGCGCCCTCGCTGAGGAGGAACTGCGCCGCGGTGTAGGTCGCCATCACCGCACCCTCGACGAGCGGGCTCGGGTCCTCAAGGACGAACTTCCGCAGCCCGAGCGTCGCGTCGGACGCGAGGAAGGTGAGCGCTCCCGCAGTGACCAGGCGGCGGGCGCCCGGAGCCTGCGCGGGGTCGATCCGGGTCGCCGCGACCGCCATCGAGGTGAGCAGCGCCGAGTATGTCGCCACGACCGGGGCGACCCCGTCCCGGCGCGCGGCCCGGGCCATCACCGGCGCCGTCATCGCCCAGAGCGCGACCAGCGCGCGAGCCCTCGGGTCGCTCACCAGCCGCGGCCGGTCCCGCCGCAGCGGCACGAACGCCGTCAGGTAACCGAGATGACCGACACCGAACCCGGCGGTCCCCACCACGAACGGCGTGCGCTGCTCGCTGAGCAGCGCGACGTCGCCGACCCAGCCCGCCGCCTGGGCGGCCAGGACCGGCCGCCGGGCCAGCGAGGAACCCGGGGTGGTCGCGAGCGATGCCGACAGCAGCGGCATCAGCAGCGGCTTGGTCACGAACCGCGCCCGGTGGGCCGCCGGTCGGCTCGAGGCCGACAGCAGGGTGTCGACGAGGGCGAGTCCGGCGTACGCCGTCTTGAGCCGGGACGCGAGGGTCATCTTGCGGACGCTAGCGCGCCGGGCCCTCCGGCGTCCGCTCCTTCGCGGTGAGGACGGCGTGGACCTGCTCGAGCATCACCTTCAGCTCGGGGAGCTGCTTGACCAGCGAGATCTCCTCGGCGAGCTCGGCGAGCAGCGCCTGGACCTCGCCGAGGACCTGCTGGGTCGCGGCCAGCGTGGCGTCGACGGTGGCCATCCGCTGGTCGACGCCGGTGAGGGTCCCCGCCACCGCGCCGAGGGTGCCCTCGACGGTGGTCAGCGTCGTGTTGGCGCTGCTCAGCGTCTTGTCGGCGCGCTTCAGGATCTCGCCCACCGGATTCAGCCCCATCGGACCACCCCTTGATTATTGACAGTCCGTAGTAAATACCACATCGCGCCGGTCCGGTCGCTGCGGTGCCGGTTACCGCTCCACGACGGCGAGGTGCACGAGCGCGTCGCCGGCGTTGACGATCGGCGCCCGGGTCAGGCCGATGACGATGCCGGACCGGTCGGCACGGACCAGCCGCACCCGTTTGCCGAAGGTGTCCGAGAGGCCACCGAGCCGCTCCCCCGCTTCGACGAAGGCACCCAGCTTGGTCTCGAGGTTGAGGATGCCCGTGCCGCGGGCGCGCACCCAGCCGCTGCTGCGCGACTCCAGCGTCGGGGGCCGCGGGTCGACCGGATCGGGCTCGATCATGTCGAGGAACGCCAGCACCCGTCGGACCCCGGCGACGCCGGTGACGATCGACTCGTCGTCGAACCGCAGCGCCTCGCCCGCTTCGTAGAGCAGCACCTTGGCGCCGACCTCGACCGCCGCTTGCCGCAGCGACCCGTCGCGGAGCCGGGCATGGAGCATCACCCGGGCGCCGAACGCCTCGGCCAGTTCCCGGGTGCGGGGGTCGTCGAGGTCCGCCCGGATCTGCGGGAGGTTGGCCCGCTTGTCCGCGGCGGTGTGTACGTCGATGCCGACCTCGCACTTGGCCACGACCTCGGTCATGAAGAGGTGGGCGATCCGGCTGGCCAGGGAGCCGCGCGGAGAGCCGGGGAACATCCGGTTGAGATCGCGCCGGTCGGGCAGGTATCGGTCACCGGTCATGAAGCCGAGCACGTTGACGACCGGTACGGCGACCAGCGTCCCCCGGAAGTCCTTCGGTGACAGAGTCGCGATCAGCTCCCGGATCACCTCGACGCCGATCACCTCGTCGCCGTGGATCGCGCCGCTCACCCACACCACCGGTCCGGGCTCGCGTCCGTGAACCACCCGGACCGGGAGGCTGACGTCACCGCCGGTGACCAGCCGGGTGATCGGCAGCTCCACGTCGCGGGCGGCGCCGGCCCGCACCCGAACATTGCCGATGGCGAACGACTCCCGCGCCATCAGTCGTCTCCTCCGTCGGTCTGCCCCGGCTTCCCCCGGTTTCGGCGGCGGACCAGCTTCTTGGGCCGGCCGCCCAGGTAGGACCGGCCGGGGTCCACGACGAACCCCTGCCGCAACGCCTCCCGACCGATCAGCAGCCGGAATCCCATCTCGTCGCGCCGGGTCAGCGTCACCTCGGTGGTGACGGTCCGCAGGCCGATCCGGACGGCGACGAGCACGACGTACCGCTCCTGCACGTGGCCGGAGGAGCTGCGCACGTGGCGTACGTCGTGCACCGGGAGCTCGGTGACCACGGCGTCATCGGCGTTGCGTTGCCAGGGGTGGATGGAGAACCGCACCCACGGCCGGCCGTCACGCTCGAGCTCCTCGAGGTCGAACGCATGCAACGCGGACGTCCGCGCACCGGTGTCGAGCTTGGCCTTGATCCAGTCGACCCCGAGGTCGGGCAGACTCACCCACTCGCGCCAGCCCGCGACGCTGGTTAGATGGGATCCCGGCACGATCCCATCCAAGCAGGCCGATCACCTCTCGGCGTGCATGTCCGTATCCCCGACCGGTCAGGCTCAGAAGTGAAGCTGGCGATCCTTTCGCGCGCCCCTCGCAGCTACAGCACGCAGCGGCTCCGTACCGCCGCGCTCGACCGCGGCCACACGGTCAAGGTGCTGAACACGCTCCGCTTCGGCATCGACCTCTCCGGCGACGAACCCGACCTCCAGTTCCGCGGCCGCGCGCTCTCGACGTACGACGCGGTGCTGCCGCGGATCGGCAACTCGATCACCTACTACGGCACCGCGGTCGTGCGGCAGTTCGAGCAGATGGACGTCTACACACCGAACACCGCGGGCGGGATCAGCAACTCGCGCGACAAGCTGCGCGCGACCCAGATCCTGTCGCGGCACGGCGTCGCGATGCCGCCGACCACGTTCGTCCGCGACCGGGCGGACGTGATCCCGGCGATCGAGCAGGTCGGCGGCGCGCCGGTCGTGATCAAGCTGCTCGAGGGCACGCAGGGCATCGGCGTGATCCTGGCGCCGACGATCAAGGTCGCCGAGGCGATCATCGAGACCTTGCAGAGCACCCGGCAGAACGTGCTGATCCAGTCGTTCGTGAAGGAGAGCAAGGGCCGCGACATCCGGGCCCTGGTGGTGGGCGACCGCGTCGTCGCCGCGATGCGCCGTACCGCCAAGGGCGACGAGTTCCGCTCCAACGTGCACCGTGGCGGCAGCGTGGAGAAGGTGGAGATCACCCCCGAGTACGAGGAGGTCGCTGTCCGGGCCGCCCAGATCATGGGGCTCAAGGTCGCCGGTGTCGACATGCTCGAGAGCAAGCTGGGTCCGCTCGTGATGGAGGTCAACTCCTCGCCCGGTCTGGAGGGCATCGAGGAGGCCACCAAGCTGGACGTGGCCGGCGCGATCATCGACTACATCGACAACCAGGTCGCGTTCCCCCATATCGACGTACGCGAGCGGCTCAGCGTCTCGACCGGGTACGGCGTCGCCGAGATCGTCGTGCACGGCGAGGCCGACCTGGTGGGCAAGTCGCTCGGGGACTCCGGGCTCGGCGAACGGGACGTCACCGTTCTCACCCTGCACCGCGGCGTGCAGGTGATCCCCAACCCGCGGCCGCGGCACGTCCTCGAGGACGGCGACCGGCTGCTGTGCTGGGGCAAGCTCGAGGAGATGCGGTCGATGATCCCCTCGCGACCGAAGCGCCGGTCCCGGGTCAAGAAGCTGCCGAGGCAACCGATCCACGACAGCGCCTGAGCCACCGGCCGCCTGCTGAGACGCACTTCACTCCTCAACCGGCGAGATCGTTTCGGCATCGCGGGCCCGGCTGCCGTTGACTGTGCCGGTGCCCCCATCCCTCACCGGCGCCGCCGAGCGACCGGCGCCGTCGTACGCCGTCTCGGTGCGGCGGCGCTGGGTGATGCTCGCTGTCGGTACGGCGGCGCAGGCCTCGTCCGCGACGATGGTGCACGGGCCGGCCTTCCTGATCCCGGTGCTGCACACCCGTGCCGGGTTGACGTTGGCCGAGGCGGGGCTGGTAGCCGCGGCGCCGATGGCCGGTCTCATGTGCACCTTGGTCGCGTGGGGTCTGGTGGTCGACCGGCGCGGTGAGCGGTTCGCGCTGCTGGCCGGGATGAGCGGCGTCGTCGCCGCTGGCCTGGCGGCCGTGCTGGTGGATGGCCTGTGGTCGGTCGCGGCAGCGCTCTTCGTGGCAGGGGCGTGCTCTGCGTCGACGAACGCCGCGTCCGGGCGGATCGTGGTCGGCTGGTTCCCGCCGGAGCGGCGCGGCCTGGCGATGGGCATCCGGCAGTGCGCGCAGCCGCTCGGCGTGGGGCTCGGCGCCCTCACGATGGCGTTCCTCGCCGACGCGCACGGGATCGCGGCCGCACTCTGGGTGCCGCTGGTGGCGGCAGCGGTGGCGCTGGTGCTCGTCGCGCTGCTGGTGATCGACCCGCCTCGACCTCCGGCCGCCGAGCGGGCCGGGGCGCCGAACCCCTACCGCGCCGACCGCTACCTGACGCGGATCCACGCCACGTCGATGCTGCTGGTGGTGCCGCAGTTCCTGGTGTGGACGTTCGGCCTGACCTGGCTGGTCCAGGAGCTGGGGTGGGCCGCCGGCTTCGCTGGCATCGTCATCGCCGGTACCCAGCTGATCGGGGCGTTCGGCCGGATCGGCGCCGGCCACCTCTCCGACCTCGTTCGCAGCCGCACCCGGCCGATGCAGTGGATCGCCTGGGCTGGCGCCGGGACGATGCTGGCGCTCGGGCTCGCCGCAGCCGGCTCGGGGCCGGTCGTCGTCGCCCTCGCCGTACTCCTCCTCGTCGTCGCCTCGGCGGTGACGGTCGCTGACAACGGCCTGGCCTACGCCGCAGTCGCCGAGCGGGCCGGCGCGTTCTGGTCCGGCCGGGCGCTCGGCATCCAGAACACCGGCCAGTACCTCGTCGCCGCGGCGGTACCACCCGTCGCCGGCGTCGTGATCACGGTGTGGGGGTACGGCGCCGCCTTCGGGCTCGCGGCGGTCTTCGGGCTGGTGGCAGCGGCAGTGGTGCCCGCGGCCCAGGAGCGCGCGCTCGACGGCTGAGGACTCGTGCGGACTCGTACGGTGGGCGGATGCGTCCCACGTTCGTCGTCCTGCTGGCCGGAGCCGCGCTGCTCGCAGGCGGCTGCTCACCCGCCGACGACGTGCCGGGGGCGGCCCGGAGCCCGTCAGCATCCTCGACGACCAACACCGACACCTCGCCGGGCACGAGCGACACCTCGCCGGGCACGAGCGACACCTCGCCGGGCAGGAGCGACACCTCGCCGGGCACGAGTGACACCTCGTCGGTGCGGCTGCGCGGCATCGACGCCTCGCACCACCAGGGCGCGATCGACTGGGAGGCAGTCGCCGGGGACGGGGTTTCATTCGCCTACCTCAAGGCGACCGAGGGGACGTCGTACACCGACCCCACCTTCGCGCAGCACCGAGCCGAGGCGCTCGATCTCGGGCTACGCGTCGGTGGCTACCACTACTTCCAGCTGTGCTCATCGGGCCGCGACCAGGCGGCACACTTCGCGGCGGTGCTGGGTGACCTCGACGGATCCAACCTGCCGCCGGCGGTCGACCTCGAGCTGGCCGGCAGCTGTTCGGCGCCACCGGCGCGCGGCGTACTCCTCGCCGAGGTTGAGGCGTTCCTCGAGCAGGTCGAGGCGATGACCGGGAAGGAGCCGGTGGTCTACCTCTATCCGGAGTTCGAGGAGCGGTTCGGCTTTGCGCGCGACCTCGGCGGCTACCGGCAATGGGTGCGCAGTCTCGACGGGCCGCCGGACCGGGAGTGGTGGATGTGGCAGCAGACCGACAGCGGCTCGGTCGACGGCATCGTCGGTCCGGTCGACGTCAACGCGATGTGGCCCCGCGAGGTCGTCGGCCGGTGATCCTCCTCGAGGACGACTTCCGGAATAGGTGCCCGCGTGCCACCGTTGGCACATCATGTCCACGATCGACCTGACCTCTGAGACCTTCGAGCAGACCGTGCTCGACAACGACATCGTCCTCGTCGACTTCTGGGCGTCCTGGTGTGGCCCGTGTCGAAACTTCGCGCCGATCTACGAGCAGGCCGCGAGCACCCACACGGACATGGTCTTCGCCTCCATCAACACCGAGGAGGAGCAGGCGCTGTCGCAGGCTGCCCAGGTCACGTCGATCCCGACCCTGATGGCGTTCAAGAAGGGCCAGCTGGTGTTCCGGCAGGCCGGTGCGCTGCCCGCGCCCGCACTCGAAGAGCTGATCAACGCCGTACGCACGCTCGACGTCGAGGCCGCCTCCGAGTAAGGCGCCGAAAGGCTCGCGCGATGTCGGTGGCGGGCTGCACGATGACGAGGTGATCGGGATCCACGCGTTCTGGGCCGCGCTGCCGACCGCGGGACGCTGGCTGCTGTCGACCGTAGCCATCCAGACGCTGGGGCGCGGCCTCACCCTGCCGTTCACGATCATCTACCTGCACGAGGTGCGCGGCTTCGACCTCGGCCTCTCGGGCACCTTGATGAGCCTGATCGCGATCGCGGCACTGATCGTGACCGGGCCCGGCGGGACGTTGACCGACCGGCTCGGGGCCCGCGCCGTACTCCTGGTCGGCTGCGCGACGATGGTCGCCGGCAACCTGCTGCTCGCGTTCGCCACCACTCCGGCGGTCGCGGCCGTGGCGCTGATCCTGGTCGGGATCAACTTCGGCGTGTCCTGGCCTGCGTTCAACGCCCTCATCGCCGCGGTGGTGGAAGGCGATCTCCGGCAGAAATACTTCGGCGTCAACTTCGCCCTCGTCAACCTCGGCATCGGGGTCGGGGGCGTCGTCGGCGGGTTCTACGTCGACGTCTCCGACGCGAGCACCTTCACGACGATCTTCGTGGTCGACGCGTTCACCGGCCTGATCCCGGCCGCGCTGCTGCTCGGGCCGTTGCGGAGAGTCAGCGGCCGGGCCGCACCACCCAGCGCCGACGAGGCCGCGGAGTCCACCAGCTACCGCGCGATCCTTCGGCGACCCGAGGTGCTGTGGCTGACCGGCCTCACCTTCGTGGCGGTGTTCGTCGGCTACGGCCAGTTCGAGGCCGGCTTCCCGGGCTACGGCCGTCAGGTCGCGGAGGTGTCGACCCAGACGATCGGCCTGGCCTTCGCGGTCAACACCGCGGTCATCGTGCTGCTGCAGTTCACGGTGCTGACCCGGATCAGTGGCCACCGCCGGACCCGGGTCATCGCGGTGATGGCCGTGGTCTGGGCGATCTCGTGGCTGCTGCTCGGCGCGGCCGGTCTGATGCCCGCCTCGGCGCTCGCCGCCGTCGGGATGCTCGCGTTCATGGGCGTCTTCGCCGTCGGCGAGACGCTGATGCAACCGACCGTTCCGGCGATCGCCAACGACCTCGCGTCCGACCACACGCGCGGTCGCTACAACGCGATCAGTGCGGGCGCGTTCCAGGGAGGGGCCATCGCCGGTCCGGTGGTCGCCGGGTTCCTGCTCAAGCACGACCTCGCGGTGCCGTACGTCGCCCTCATGGTGCTCGGGTGCCTCGCGATCGGCGCGATGGCGCTCGCCCTCGAGCGGCGGATTCCGACGACGGCCAACGGTGTGCACCCCGAAACTGTCCGAGCAACGACGGCTTCGGAGCTGGTGCCAGGTCGAGTGGCCACGCCCGCGCAAGGGACGAGCGGGGACGACCGGCGCACCGAGACCAGCTGATCGTCAGCGGGCTTCGGGTCTGCCGCTGCCGAAAGGCGGTCCGATGGTCGCTCAGCGGAAGGCGGCACCACCGACCTCGACCACGGCATCCTGGCCTGCGGCTTCACCACCACCGCCTCCACGACCCCCGGTTCAGCTACGAGCTGCTGCCCGACGGCGACCTCAGGTTCCACCGCCGTAGCCAGACCAAAGGGCGACGGCAGGTTTACCTGGGTTGGCTCGATCGCGGACGTGTCACCGGACGAACTAGAACACGTTATCGTTCTGCGGGTGGAACGATTCGCGGGCAAGGTCGTGCTGGTCACTGGTGCGTCGTCAGGTCTTGGAGCAGCGTGCGCCGGCCTCTTCGCCGCTCAGGGCGCACAGGTGTTCGCCGTCGCGCGCGACGAAGCGCGGCTGGCCCAGGTGGCCGCGGGTGCCGCCGACGCAACCGGCGACGTCACCACGCACGTCGCCGAGCTGTCAGACCCGGACATGTGTCGCGATGCGGTCGCGGCGTGCGCTGCGGCGCACGGGCGGCTCGACGTACTCGTCAACAACGCCGGCCGGCACGACTTCCGGATCACGACGGACGTCACCGCGCAGCAGTGGTCCCGCGATCTCGCGGTCAACCTCGACAGCGTCTTCTTCACCAGCCAGGCAGCGCTCCCCCATCTGCTCGAGAGCGGCGGCAACATCGTCAATGTCGCCTCCGTCGCCGGCGTGCTCGGTGAGGCCTATTCGGCGGCGTACACCGCGGCCAAGCACGGTGTCGTCGGGATGACCAAGGCCCTCGCCGTCGAGTACGCAAGGACGTCGGTGCGCATCAACTGCGTCTGCCCCGGCGGGATGGACACCCCCCAGGCACACACCATCGACGTACCGGAAGGCGCCGACTGGGAGCTGATCATGCGCGTCGCAGCGCTGCGCGGCTTCATGTCGGCCGAGCAGGTCGCCCAGGTCGTCGCGTTCGTCGCGTCCGCCGACGCGTCGGCCATGAACGGCAGCATCGTCACCGTCGACCAGGGTCACACCGCCGGCTGAGCCTCGATGCCGAGCTCGGCCGCCGCGATGGAGATCTCCCGCGCCAGGGCCACGTCCCGCTCGCTCAGGCCACCGACCTCGTGCGTGGAGAGCCGCACAGTGACGCTCGGGTACCGCAGGTCTACGTCGGGATGGTGATTGGCAGCATCAGCCAGCGCCCCGATCCGTACGACCAGGTCGACGCCCTTGTTGAACGACCCCGTGCCGAACACCGTCCCGACCTGACCACTGTCGAGGACCCGCCAGTCGGCCACTCCGTCCGCAGCGCGGAACTCATCCGCCGTGATCGCATCGACCATGGCGATGACGGTACGGGGCGGGCGGTGATTGTGGGAGGGGTTGGCGGTGCTGTCGGGCGGGGGCCTGCCGGGCGGGGTCCTGCCGGGCGGGGTCCTGCCGTTTGGCCCTGTCGGGCGGGGTCCTGCCGTTTGGTCCCAAACCACCGCCTACAGGGGCAGACCGCTGCAGTTTCTGCCCATTCGCGCCGGTGTGCGTGGCAGGGGGGTGCCGGGCTGGGGGGTGCTGGGCGGGGGTGTGCCGTTTGGTCCCAAACCGCCACCAACACCGGCAGAGCGCTGCAGTTTCTGCCCTTTCGGACCTGCGCGCGCGGGGCGAGATCAGCCGGCGCGGTCCTCGGGCCCGCGCGGCAGGATCACCGCGGCGATCCCCGGCCACGCATCGTCGATCAGCGCGGCCATGTCGAAATCGGTGGCGCGGCGTACGTAGGGCTTGGCGAGCTCGGTGCGGACGACCTTGACCAGGAAGCTGCGGAGCTCGGCCTCGAGGCCCGCCACCTTCTGCAGCACCGCGCCGCGCCGGGTGTCGGCCTGCAGGGTGAGCGCGACCTCGTCCTCTGCGGGCACGGTGATGTCGATCCGGACCCGCAGTGGCGCGACGGTGTGCACGGTGAGCGTGAGCGGCACGACCACGTCGGCTGTGAACCGGTGCTTGTCGACCCGCAGGTCGACCTCGAAGATCACGCTGATCGGGAGGAACACCCGGTAGGCGAGCAGGTCGCCGGGGATCTCCTCGCCCTTGGTCTCGCCGAACGTGCCGAGGACGTTGACCGTGGCCGCCTTGCGTCCTGGCCCGGCGCCGATCGGGCCGAGCTGGATCGTCGGGCCGAGTACGTCGTTGACCATCTTCAGGATCCGGTCCTTGTGCAGGACCTGCCGGACGTAGGCGTCGCCGAACTGCTCGTAGCTGATCTCCGGCGCCGGCTCCGCGTCGACAGCGTCCGCCCGGTGCCACGACCAGACCTTCGGCGATCTCGAGCCCCGCGAACCCCGGGAGCTGGTCCGCGCCCCCGGCCACTGCGTCGAGGAGGGCCCCGACCGATTCGTCCTGGTGGGCTGCCTCGGTCACCTGCCGGAGTCTAGCGACGGTCCGCGACGACCCGACCCGCCACCTCTCCGAGCTCGATCGTCCCGCCGTCCGGGGCAGGAGCGGTCGCCGTGATCACGACCTCGTCCCCGTCCTCCAGGAAGGTCCGGATCTGCCCGTCCGCGAGCGTGATCGGCTCGGCGCCGTTCCACGACAGCTCGATCAAGGACCCGCGCTCGCCGGTCTCCGGCCCACTGACGGTGCCCGACGCGAACAGATCGCCGGTGCGCAACGAGGCACCGTTGACGGTCAGGTGGGCGAGCTGCTGGGCACCGGTCCAGTACATCTGGGCGAACGGCGGCACCGCCACCAGGTTGCCGTTGAGCCGGACTTCGAGCCGCAGGTCGAGCCCGGCGGGGGTCGCGTCGGCGTCGTCGAGGTAGGGCAGCGGCCGCGGGTCACGGGGCGGCGGCGCCACCCACGCCGCGTCCAACGCGGCGAGCGGGGTGACCCACGCCGCCACCGACGTCGCGAACGACTTGCCGAGGAACGGTCCGAGCGGCTGGTACTCCCAGCCCTGGATGTCCCGCGCCGACCAGTCGTTGACCAGGCAGACGCCGAACACGTGGTCGGCGAAGGCGTCGAGCGGCACCGGGCTGCCGAGCGGGGAGGGTACGCCGACGACGTACCCGACCTCGGCCTCGATGTCGAGCCGCGTTGTCGGCCCGAAGACCACCTCGATGTCGGGGCCAGAAGTCGGCACGCGCCGCTGGCCGTTGGGGCGTACGACGTCCGTCCCCGACACCACGACCGTGCCCGCACGGCCGTGGTAGCCGACCGGGAGGTGCCGCCAGTTGGGCGGAAGCTCGGGCTGACCCGGTCGCAGGATCCGGCCGAGGTTCCGGGCGTGGTGCTCGGAGGAGTAGAAGTCGACGTAGTCCGCGACCGTGAACGGCAGCCGCAGTCCTACGTCGGCGAGGTCGTGCAGGTGCTCGGCCGGCGGATCGAGAACCGCGACCGCTTCGAAGACCTCCCGCCAGACTCCCGGTCCGCCGGCGAGCAGCCGGTCCAGGTTCGGACCGGCGATCCTCGCCGCAAGAGCCGGGTCGAGGGCGGCGGCAAGATCGAGCACCTGTTCGCCGTACCGCACGCCGACGCGCGCGGTGCCGTCGCTTTCGAAGGCGCCGTAGCAGTGGCTCACCTGCGTCCGCCCGCCCAGGACCAGGCATATTCCCCGTCGTCGCTGGCGCGACCGGCCTCGCCGATCTCGAGCGGCCGGAAGGTGTCGACCATGACCGCTAGCTCGTCGAACTGTTCGGCGCCGAGACTGGCCTCGATCGCACTCGGCTGCGGGCCGTGCGGGTGCCCGCCCGGGTGCAGGGTGATCGAC
The DNA here is from genome assembly GCA_963756795.1 of uncultured Actinomycetota bacterium. GTDB lineage: Bacteria > Actinomycetota > Actinomycetes > Propionibacteriales > Nocardioidaceae > Nocardioides. The sequence continues at coordinate 1,073,878 of CAVWPK010000012.1, forward strand.
CCGATGCCGATCCCGGACCCCTTGCGAGCCTCGTAGTCACCGGCCACGTAGAACATCACCTCGTCGCTGTCGACGTTGGAGTGGTAGTAGGGCACGGGTACCGCGAGCGGGTGGTAGTCGACCTTGCGCGGCACGAAGTTGCAGACCACGAAGTTGTGGCCCTCGAACACCTGGTGCACCGGTGGCGGCTGGTGGATCCGGCCGGTGATCGGCTCGAAGTCGTCGACGTTGAACGCGTAGGGGTAGAGGCAGCCGTCCCAGCCGACGACGTCGAACGGGTGCTGGGGCACGACGTGCACGGACCCGGCCAGACCGCCCGGGCCGGCGCCCCGGTGCTTGAGGTAGACCTCGACCGGTTCGCTCGCCTCGACCGGCACGGCGCCCGTGGGCAACCGCAGGTCGCGCTCGCAGTACGGCGCGTGCTCGAGGAACTGCCCGAACCGGGAGAGGTAGCGCTTCGGCGCCGTGATGTGGCTGTTGGCCTCGATCGCATACAGGCGCAACGGTTCCTGCCCTGACGTCACCCACCGGTGGGTCGTGGCCCGCGGGATGACGATGTAGTCGCCGGGGCCGGCCTCGAGGTGCCCGAACACCGTCTCCACGGTCGCCGTACCGCTCTCGACGAAGACGACCTCGTCGCCGACGGCGTTGCGGTAGAGCGGAGAGGTGCTGCCGACCACCGCATAGCTGATCCGTACGTCGGCGTTGCCGAGCACCAGCCGGCGGCCGGTCACCGCGTCGACCGCCTTCCACCCGTCTCCGGGGAACAGGTCGTGGAGCGTGAGGTGCCTCGGCAGCAGCGGGGCGTTGGGCTCGGTCGACTGGTCGGGCAGGTCCCAGGTCCGGGCGTCGACCAGCGCCGACGGGACGTGGCGGTGGTAGAGCAACGAGGAGTCGGACGAGAAGCCCTCCTCTCCCATCAGCTCCTCGAAGTAGAGGTTGCCGCCCTCGCTGCTCGGTGCGCGGTGCTGCGTGTGTCGCTTCGGCGGTACGTCGCCGGCCCGCTGGTAGTGCGCCATGGGTTCACTCTCCTCTCGGTCCGATGGTTGAGGCGCGAGGCCGCCCGCGGCCGAGCCTCGAAACCGCCTGTCCGCTACAGATTGCCCCGCCGGTCCTGCTCGCGCTCGATCGCCTCGAAGAGTGCCTTGAAGTTGCCCTTGCCGAAGCCGAGCGAGCCGTGCCGCTCGATCAGCTCGAAGAACACCGTCGGCCGGTCGCCGATCGGCTGGGTGAAGATCTGCAGGAGGTAGCCGTCCTCGTCACGGTCGACCAGGATGCCGCGCTTGTGCAGCTCCTCGATCGGCGCCCGCACGTTGCCGATCCGAGCCCGAAGCTCGGGATCTTCGTAGTAGGAGTCCGGCGTGTTGAGGAACTCGACACCGGCCGCGCGGAGGTGGTCGACCGCGGTCAGGATGTCGTTGGTGGCCAGCGCCAGGTGCTGCGCCCCGGGACCACGGTAGAACTCGAGGTACTCGTCGATCTGGCTCCGCTTGCGCGCGATCGCGGGCTCGTTGAGGGGGAACTTCACCCGGTGGTTGCCGCTCGCGACGACCTTGCTCATCAGCGCGGAGTAGTCGGTCGCGATGTCGTCGCCGATGAACTCGGCCATGTTCGCGAAACCCATCACCCGGTGGTAGAAGTCGACCCAGTCGTCCATCCGGCCCAGCTCGACGTTGCCGACGACGTGGTCGAGCGCCTGGAACAGCCGGTTCGGGGCGCCGGCCGGCCGGACCAGCGACGACGTACGCGCGACGTAACCGGGCAGGTAGGGGCCGTGGTAGCGGCTGCGGTCGATCAGGGTGTGCCGGGTCTCGCCGTACGTCGCGATCGCGGCGCGGCGGACGGTGCCGTGCTCGTCGGTCACGTCGTGCGGCTCCTCGACGACCGTGGCCGCCTGGGAGGCGGCGTGCGCGATGCAGCGATCGACGTCCGGGACCTCGAGCGCGATGTCGACGATGCCGTCCCCGTGCCGGGCGTGGTGGCGGATGACCTCGCTGTCGGGATCGACGCCGCCCTCGATCACGAACCGCACCGCGCCACTCTCGAGCACGTAGGACCGACGGTCGCGGTTGCCGGTCTCGGGGCCTGAGTAGGCCACCAGGTCCATGCCGAACGCGGTCATGAAGAAGTGGCTGGTCTGGGTGGCGTTGCCGACCGCCCACACCACCGCGTCCCACCCGGTGACCGGGAACGGGTCGTGGCTGCCGTCGTACTCGACCAGGCCCACGAGCTGGTGCAGCTGCTCGAGACTGAGGTGGGCGAGTCGCTCCGAGTCGGTGAGCTGTTCGAGAGTCATGCCGCCAGCCAAGCCGACCGGCCCTGTGCTGTTCAAGTCAGCCAGTCCAAGGTGGTCGATCTGGCCATGTCTGCCCAGATCTTGCTCGTTGAACTAGGCTATCTGCCTACCATGCACCTGGACCGGCTCGACCTCGCACTGCTCACCGCGCTCCGCGACCATCCGCGCGCCGGCGTGCTCGAGCTGTCCCGCGTGACCCAGGTCGCGCGGGCGACCGTCCAAGCGCGGCTCCAACGACTCGAGTCGACCGGGGTCGTGACCGGTTACGGACCCGACATCGACCTCGAGGCCGCCGGCCAGCACGTGTCGGCATTCGTCACCCTGGAGATCGCCCAAGGTGCTCTCGACCAGCTCGCCCCCGAGCTCGAAGCGATGCCGACGATCCTGGAGGCCTACGTCACCACCGGCACCGCGGACGTGCTGTGCAAGATCGCCGCGACCTCGCACGCCGACCTGCAGGAGACGCTGCTGGATCTCAACCGGTCGCTGTCGGTCGTCCGTACGACGAGCGTGGTCGTGCTCGGCACCGTGGTCGCCCCCCGGGTGCTGCCGCTCCTCGAACGGTCGGCCGAGGAGCGCGATGCCCGGGCGCCGGCGTACCGATCCCGCACCCCGAGCTAGAACGAGTTACAGTTCAGGCGATCTCATTGGGGGGCCGGTGCCACACACCACATCGCACGTCCGGCGCAGGCTGGGCGTCGTCGTACTCACCCTGGCCGGGCTGCTGGCCGGGCTGCTGGCCGGGCTGCTGGCCGGACTTGCCGCCGCTCCCGTGAGTCACGCGGAGGAGCCGCCGCCCCGCCTCCCGGTCAGCTACAACTTCCTGCTCAGCGCGGTGACGGCGGGCACGCACGTCGACGCCGACCCACCGGGGGGCAACGACTGGACCTGCCGGCCGACCGCCCGCCACCCCCGTCCGGTCGTTCTTGCGCACGGCACCGCCGGCAACAAGAACACCAACTGGCAGACCTACGCTCCGCTGCTCGCCAACCACGGCTACTGCGTCTTCGCCCTGACCTACGGCGTCCGCCCCGGCACGGCGCTGCCCGCCAACCAACTCGGCGGGATGGACCGGATCCAGACCAGCGCGCGCCATCTGAAGGCTTTCGTGGCGCGGGTGCTGCGGGCCACCGGCGCCCGCAAGGTCGACCTGCTCGGCCACTCGCAGGGCACCCTGATGCCGCAGTACTACGTGAAGTTCCTCGGCGGCGCCAAGCGCGTGAACCGCTATGTCTCGCTCGCCCCGCTCTGGCACGGCACTGACGCGGCAACCCCGATCACCTTGCTGGCTGAGGTGTTCGGCGTCGACGAGGACGACGTCCCGTTCTGCACGGCCTGTGCGCAGATGGCGTCCGGCTCCCGGATGATCGCGAAGCTGCGCCGAGGCGGCCTGCTCGTCGGAGCGGTGAAGTACACGAACATCATGACCAAGTACGACCAGCTCGTTCAGCCCTACACCAGCGGCCGGGAGCGCGGGATGCGCAACATCGTCGTCCAGGACCGCTGCGACACCGACTACTCCGAGCACTTCGAGATCGCGTCCGATCCGGTGGCGGCGCGGATCGTGCTGAACACCTTCGACCCGAAGCACCGGCGCCCGGTGCCGTGCATGCTGGTCCTGCCGTTCACCGGGCCGCCAGGCTCGTAGGCTCCGCGGCATGTCGCTGCCGTTCCGTCAGGTCAATGTCTTCAGCGTCGATCCGCTGCTCGGCAACCCGGTGGCGGTGGTGCACGCCGCCGACGGCCTGAGCGACGCGCAGCTGGCGGGGTTCGCGCGCTGGACCAATCTCTCCGAGACCACCTTCCTGCTCCGCCCGCACGACGACGCAGCCGACTACCGGCTGCGGATCTTCACGCCGGGCGGGGAGCTGCCGTTCGCCGGCCACCCGACGCTCGGGTCTGCACACGCCTGGCTGGAGGCGGGTGGGACTCCGAAGGGCGAGCACGTCGTGCAGGAGTGCGGCGTCGGCCTGGTGCGGGTACGCCGGGGCGAACGGCTCGCGTTCGCGGCTCCCCCGCTGATCCGGTCCGGCCCGGTCGACGACACCGACCTCGACCGGATCGCCTGGGCGCTGCGGATCGACCGCGCCGCGATCCTGGACAGCCGGTGGGTCGACAACGGCGCGGGCTGGGTCGCCGTACGACTCGCTGACGCCGGCGCGGTGCTGGCGCTGGAGCCGGACCTCGCCGCGTTCGGCGGCCTCGAAGTCGGCGTGGCCGGGCTGTACCCGGCGGGCGGTGAGGGGCCGGCCGAGGTGCAGATGGAGGTGCGGGGCTTCGCCCCGGACGCCGGGATCCCCGAGGACCCGGTCACCGGTTCGCTCAACGCCGGCCTGGCCCAGTGGCTGACCGCGGAGGGCGCCCTGCCGCCGGCGTACGTCGCCGCGCAGGGCACGGCACTCGACCGCGCCGGCCGGGTGTACGTCGACACCGACGCCGACGGCACCATCTGGGTCGGCGGAGCGACCGGGTCGACGATCACGGGGACCGTCACCCTCCCGTGAGGGCTCGACGCGAGGGTTGGCGGGCCATCGCGTCGCGAGCGGTGGATCGCGCAGGTTCAGCGGCCGCTCTCGGCGCTACTCGCCTTGCGACCAAGCGGCCGAGGGAAGCGCCAGGTACACACCGATGCTGGAGGTGCCGACGGCTTCAACGAGCGCCGCGCACAGTCGGTCGCACCTCTCTTGTCGATCACGCGCCCGGCTCTCGAACCACTTCGAGCGCACTTCAACGACGAAGTCGAGTCCGCCGATGTCATGCGGACCGAGCGGACGCGAGCGCACCACCACGTCACCGGCTCGCAGGGTCCCGTCGTACGGCTCCTCTGGACATTCGACCGCGAGCGAGACTGCGTGAGGCAACGCCTGCACGAGGCGGACGAGCTGCTCTTCCCCCACAGCCGAGGTGTAGGCGACGTCGACGATCGGCATGCGCCGACTCTAGGAGAGGGTTGACGTGCCGGCTGTTCTCGCCGCGACGAAACGAATCGACGAGCGCCACTGGCGGCGCAAGGACGCGCCGCGCGCGACCCGTTCGTGCGGCCGACCCATCCTCGATGGCGTGCCGGGGTACGTTTCGTCGGTGCGGCCCAAGAGCGCCTTCGTGATGCCTGAAGACCGGTGGCTGGTGGAAGCCCCGGCACCAGGCACCGTCTACCTCGAATACGCTGAGTTTCTCCGCATGGTGGGCTCCTGGAAGCTCGATCAGGGACTCGCCTTGGAAGCCACAGCTGGCAGCGTGTTCGTGTTCGACTTCGGCAAGATTCCTGAGGCAGTCGGACCACCCCCCGAGGACATGAGCGACGAGGCATTCGAGCAGGGCTTGGATGCAAAGCGTGCGCGAGTCGAACTAGTCAACGCCTTCGCGTTGTGTTTGCACTCGGCAGGGATCGAACTTGAATCCCCGACACTGGGCGGGTTTCGCGTCACTCATGAGGACCTGGTCGACGGCACCGACCTCATGAACGGGTACGGCGGCCCAGGCATGCGACACATGCCCGTGGCGCCGGGGACGGGTCATGTGATGCCGCTGAGCCGCCACCTCGTTTGCACGGAGCAAGAAATCGCTCGTGCATGCGAGCTGCTCGATCACGTGCTGGAGACCGCCCATCGTGCGCCCGAGTTGGTGGCACTTCTGAACGAGTCCCTTGATGCCTGTCGAGGGCACAACTTCGGACTTGCGGTCGTGACTGCGTGGACCGTGTGCGAGGTCCTCATTCAACAGCGTTGGGATGCGTACACGCAGAAGAGGTCGCAGGACCTGGGTTGGGTGGTTAACCGAGACCGCTAGCCCGAGCATGTAACCAGACTGAAACTGGGCGCAGGCTCTTCTGGACGCCGACCTTTCGATCGGGCGCCTGCACGCGGCGATGTGACGCTGCGCTTCTCGGCCGAGTGACGTAGCCCCGGAGACGCGGATCGGGGCTCGGGCCTCAGTAGATGGTGAGGTCGTCGGTGAATCTATTACCCGGGAGCTGGCGCAGTTGCGCCGCGATGTCGCCCAGCGCGCGCCTGTCCTGCTGGGTGATCTTTGCGAGGTCGGCTGGAACGTTCCCGAGGAAGCGATAGCGAGCCGACACGTCCTGGCGGATCTGCTTGAGGTCGGGGGGCGGATTCATGAGCAGCCCGATGCTTTCGTCAGCCACCTTTTGGTCGGGCTCCAGCCACGCAGCTGGGTCGAGTGCGGTTGCGTTGTCTACTGCGAGCCAGGTGACCCTAATGGACCGAAGTCCATGCGTGTCGACCCAGCACTTCAATGCAGCGAGCTTGGCTACCAGTTCTTCGTCGAACGCACTGTGGGGTGGGTTGGTCCCGATCCACCACAAGTCATAGAGGTCGCGTGCGAGCTGCACCCGATTCAGGCGTGCAATCTTCTCCGAGAGGTTCTCCTCGAGAGCCATCACGGGGAGCGCATCGGGAAGTTCGTAGAAATCGTGGATTCCTGCCTTGACCCATGGCTGCTCTCGAGGCGGCAGCCACACGGGTGGTCCGACGTCGAGCTTTGTCGAAAGCGCGGTGACGTCTCCGAAGCGGCTCTCATAGCGAACATGCCACTTTCCGCGGTGCTCTTCGATCGTGTAGCTGAAGTCGTCGGTCGAGAATCCATCGATCGTTTCGACGAGGAGGTCAGTGACGGATTGTCGGTCGCCGTCAATAGGCGCGAGTGCGAAGTCGAGGTCCGTGGAGAATCGGCCGGCTGCTCCAGCGAACATCTTCCGAAGGGCGGTCCCGCCCTTGAAGACTAGTAGGTCGTCGAACATGCCTTCCGCGGCGAGGTGTGCGAGGAGTAGGTCTTGGGCGATGTCGATGATGGCTGCTTCTTTGCCGCCTTGTCCGCCCGGAGCGTGTCGCGCGACGAGGCCCGGAGTGAGTCCGGGCATCAGGCGGCTCTGAGTTGTGCTGGGTCGAACGGAAGGATCGTGTCGGCAACGTTCCATTGTGAGTTGAAACGGAGGCTTGCGGGTTCGGAGCCGAAGCGGACGAGTTGGCGGGCAGGTTTGAGGCCGGCGTTGCGGACGAGTTTTGGTGCGATTCCGTGGAGGAGATAGCCGAGGCGTGCGGACACTGCCGCGGGTCGACCGCTCGCTTCCTCGCGCAGTTGGTCCGCGGCGGTGTTCTCGACGAGGTCTGCGAGAGCGAACTCGATCGCCTCCCAAGTGCTTACGTGTGCCGGGTTGGTGGCGATGTGGGCGAGAATCGTTGGCGGGGCTTCGACTGGGGTGCGGCGGCGTTGTTTGGCTGGTGGCAAGTGGGAGTCGAAACGCACGATCCGATAGCTGCGTCGGAGTCCGCTGGAGACCTTGGCGTCACGGGATGCGGACACTTCATGTCTGCTGGGCGGCCGTTCGGTCCAGCCATGGATCCAGAGTGCGCTGACGAGTGCGATCCGGAGGTCCTGACCGGGATTACGTGAGAGTGCGCCGTCAAGTTCGGCGAATACGTCGCCGCGGCTGTAGGGGCCGGCGTGGGCGGCGGGTGCGAACTCCCAGATCCCGCTGGTTTCGGTTGTGAGGAGCCATCCGTGCCGGCGGAGGCGCCATGCTATGTCGCGGGCAGAGGATGCGAAGCCGTGGTCTTCGGCGATGCGTCGGATGTCATCGATGGTGACGTAGGCGGCCTCGTTCATTTCGAGCTCTGCGGTGACCGCCGCGAGGACGGGGGAAGAGAGCGTGCCTCGACTGTCATGAGTCCCACCTTTGTCTGACTAACTAAGACATTCCGATCCTTCATAACAGTAGCAAGGCAACTGTTGCTAGGCAATGATTTGTCTGAGAACGTCAGACATTTGCGAATCAACAAACAGTGCGCATCCAGGCGTCGAGAGGTGTATCGAGGCGCATGCACCCAGTCCTTCGATCGCGTTATGCAAACCTAGACATACTCGACGCCGCGACTGGTCGAGACCGATGAGCTCAACCAGCTGCTCTTGCTGCGGCTCATCATCACCGTGAGATCGGATCGTGATCGTGATCGTGATCGCGTTCGGCGTCGTCAAACTGGCCCTCGCGCGCGTCTATCTGGGCGCGATGGGGCGCTGCCCGACTCGGGTCGCTGGCTGGCGAAGTCGCCCCGCCAAGGTGTCGGCGCCGGGCTAGGCTCCGGTGTGCCCGAGTTCAGCTGGCGACCAGCCAACGAGGCAATGACCAAGGACGTCGAGGCGGTGTTCGACACCGGCGGAGCCCGCAAGTGCCGCTGCCAGGCCCTGAAGGTCCCCGGCTGGATCTGGCGTGACACCACCCAGGAGGAGCGGGACGCCGCCCTGCTGGAGCAGACCGGTTGCGGCACCGACGGACCCACGTCCGGCCTGATCGGCTACCTCGACGGCGAGCCGGCCGGCTGGGTCGCGGTCGAGCCGCGGGAGAACTACCCCAGGGTGTGGAGCCGCAAGAAGTCGTGGATGCGGCTGGACCCGGAGCTCGTGGGGGTGTGGTCGGTCACCTGCTTCGTCGTACGCAGGGGCTTCCGTCGGCAGGGCCTGATGTATGAGCTGGCCGCCGCCACCGTCGAGTACGGAAGGCAGGTCGGCGCTCGGGTCCTGGAGGGCTATCCCACCGAGCCGACGCCCGGGAAGACCGTGATCTGGGATGAGGCGTCGGTCGGGCTGCTGCGAGTCTTCCTCCACGCCGGCTTCGAGGTGGTGGCGTCGCCGACCCTGCGCCGGAGGGTGGTGCGTCACCAACTCGTCGGGCTGTCGTGACGGGCCGGGGCGCACGCGCTCGCTGCGCCAGTCGCCGGTGGATCAACGGCGTTGACGTCCGCAGGCTCCTCAGCCCCCGACCACCCGCACCCGGGTGCCGACCCGGCCGAAGTCCCACAGCCGCGCGGAGAACGGCTTCGGGAGCCGGATGCAGCCGTGGGACTGTTGCAGGTTGGTGCCGACCATCCAGTCGGGGTGGATCTGGCCGCCGCTGCGGCGCGTCGGGATCCGGTGGAAGCCGATGCCGCAGGCCGCGAACCGGGTGAAGTTCTCCAGGATCAGGCTGCCGCTCGCGTCGGTGTTGCGGCGGATCTTGGCCGATCGGCCGCAGTAGGACCCGACCCGCTTCGAGCCGGTGTGGAGCACACCGGGGTTGTCGATCATGCCGCTCTGGTGCATGACCCGGCCGCCGGAGGCGACCAGCCAGACCCAGTTCTGGCGTTGGCTGATCACGATCCGGCGTCCGGTCCCGCTGCGCGGCGGTACCGGTCGTACGTCGCACCGGTGCGCGCGGTCGTCGTCCAGCTTGCGGGTGGTCGGACGGTTGAGGTTGCCGCTCGGGGAGAGCCGGTGCCGGGTCTGGAACCGGATGACGGCAGCGCGCGTCCGCTGGTCCATCCGTCCGTCGGCCGGGCCGGCTTGGCAGCCCAGCTGGTTGAGCCGGCGCTGGGCGCGCTCCACCGCGGGGCTGGCCTCGGCCGGCGAGGCGGGCGTGCCCGTCAGGACCAGGCCGCTCAGGAGAAGTGCGATGAGGACCTGGCGCATGCGCTGAAGGCTAGGTGGGGATGACCGCGAGCGCGAGCCGGGCGGCACGTTCGGTGCCGGCCCAGCTCTGATCGCCGCTCAGCTGGTCGTGGGTGTTGCCGGCCGCGAGGTAGGCGTCGATCCGGAAGGCGTCGTCGCCTGGGTCCGTCGATCCCGCCGCGGCCAGCTCGGACTCGAGCAGGTCGAGCCACTCCCGCTTGAGGCGCCGTACGGCGTCGGCGACGGGGCCGGTGCGGTGGCCGTACTCCACCGACGTCGCGGCGATGAAGCAGCCTCCCGGGAACACGCCGGCCTTGAGGTAGTCGACCCACGAGCGCAGCAGCGCACGCAGCCGGGATGCGCCGGCAGGCTCGGACCAGGCCGGCCCGACGACGACCTCCTGGTAGATCCGGCGCGCCTCCGCCACCGCTGCCACCTGGATCGCCTCGCGGCTGCCGAAGACGGTGAGGATGCCGCTCTTGCTGACACCCGTGCGCTCCGACAGCGAGCCGACCGTGATCGAGTCGAGACCGCCGACGGTCGCGATCATCGACGCCTCCCGCGCCACCCGTCGGCGGGTCAGGTCTCCGCGGGCACGGCGTCCGTCCGTGGGGGTGTCGATGGTCACGCCGCCAACTATACGTTCGACTGGACGTAAAGATCCAGGCGGCGTACGCTGACAAACATTACGACCGATCGAACGCATACTGTTGGGAGCCCCCATGATCGACACCAGTGCCGGAGTCCTGGTCCGGAAGCGGATCTATCTCGACGACCTGGACGGGTTCGGGATGCTCCATCACGCCCGCTACGCGTTGCTCTTCGACAACGCCGTCATCGACTTCTGGGCCGACGCCGGCTGGGAGCTCGACCCGAGCCAGTCGGTGCTGGTCATCCGGGAGCTGACGATGACCTACCACCAGCCGGTGGTCGGCCTCTCCGAGGTGGACGTCCACTTCTGGGTCGAGCGCGCCGGCCGCACCAGCGTCACGTACCGGTTCCAGGTGCTCTCGGCCGACCACGAGGTGCTCCACGCCGACGGTCACCGGGTCGTGGTCAACCTGGACGGCCAGACCCTGCGACCCTCGCCGCTCGGCGAGGACCTGTGGGCCATCGCCGCACCCCTGCTCGGCCCCGGCGTGGAACGGCCGGCCGCCTGAACGGTCCGTGCGTTAGGTTCCCCCGCATGGAGTCGACCGTCCGAAAGACCGTTTCCGCACCGATCGACACCGTGTGGGAGGTGCTCGCCGACCATGAAGGCCTCAGCAACTGGGCCCCGGGGATCTCGGCCACGCTGACCAGCTCGGGCGCCACCGATCGCAACGGCGTCGGCGCCGTACGACGGATCAAGGGACCCCTCCCGATGCCGGCCATCGTCGAGGAGGTCACCGCGTTCGAGCCCGGCCGCCGGCTGACCTACAAGGCGCTGGCGGGCGTGCCGCTGCGCAACTACCACGGCGACGTCGTACTCGAGGCAGCCGACGGCGGCACCGCCATCAGCTACAGCGTGCGCGCCGACCAGCGGGTGCCGATGGTCGACAAGGCGCTGACCAAGGTGATCGCGGCCGGCTTGCTCAACGGCCTGGTGCGAGCCGTCAAGAAGGCCGGCTGAGGCTCGGTACCCGCACCCTCCAGCTTGCGCTGCGTGGCACCTGACCCACCGGTCGTCTTCTTGCTGGATCTCGACGCTCACGTCAGGTACGACGGCGCGGTCTGCTCGACCCAGCGCCGTTGAGGGCGGGTCTCGACCGCTTGCGGGTGGTAGTGCTCACGCACCCACGCGACGGCATCCTCCGGGGTGACTCCGCTGAGGATCGCCAGCACAGCGAGCGCCGTACCCGTCCGGCCGCGGCCGCCGGCACACGCGACCTCGACCCGTTCGGTGGCGGCGCGGGCGTGCGCCGCCTTCAGCGCGGTGACGGCGTCGTCGGTGGAGGTGGGCAGGTCGAAGTCGCGCCAGCGCACCCACTGGTTCGGCCAGGCGGTGATCCCCGGGTCACGGCCGAGCAGGTAGACCGCGAAGTCGGGATCGGGCGCGTCGTCGCGGGGTCGCCGTACGCCGGTGCCGCGGACCCGGCGACCGTCCGGCAGCTCGACCACCCCCGCCACCAGATCCCATCCACGCATCGGCCCACCCTAGGCAGGTCCGGCCGACTCACTACTGTTGCCCGACATGGGGATGCCGATCGAGTTCACAGTCGAGACAGAGTTCGCGGCGCCGGTCGAAGCTGCGTTCGCCTACACCGCCGACTACCGCAACGTGCCGAGCTGGCTCTACGGGATCCAGCGGTTCACACCGGTCGGTGAGCAGGACTACGGGCTGGGCTCGGTCTTCGACGCAGAGATGAGCGTCGGCCTGACCCTCAAGTCGCGGATCGAGGTCGACGAGTTCGTTGAGAACGCGCTGATCTCGTTCGACGCGGTCAAGGGCTTCCAGATCAAGTCGACCTGGCGGTTCCGTTCCACCGGCGCGGGCACGTCCACCGTCCGAGCCGACGTGGCCTACGAGCTGCCCGGAGGCCTTGCCGGCAAGGGTGTCGGCAAGGCCATCGAGCCGTTCGTCAAGATCGCGATCAAGCACTCGAGTGCCGGCCTGAAACGGTGCATCGAGGCGGCGCCGGCGCAGTGACCTGCTCGGCTCCTCGATTCCTGGCGATCACGCCGACTACGGGCACGCCGAGCCGGGTAACGCCTCCTCGAACGGTCAGGACACTCTTCGAGGAAGGCAACGAGCATGGCGCAGATCCAGCAGTCCATCGACGTCGAGGTACCGGTGAGCACGGCGTACAACCAGTGGACGCAGTTCGAGTCGTTCCCCCAGTTCATGTCCGGAGTGGAGTCGATCGAGCAGCTCGACGACACCCGCTTGCGGTGGGTGACCGACATTGCCGGGATCGAGCGGGAGTTCGACGCCGAGATCACTGAGCAGCACGCGGACGAACGGGTCGCCTGGGCCAGCACCAGTGGTGAGGCGAAGCACGCCGGAGTGGTGACCTTCCACCGTCTCGACGACACCAAGTCCCGGGTGATGGTGCAGATCGACTGGGAGCCCTCCGGCATCGTCGAGAAGGTCGGTTCGGCCGTCAACCTCGACGAGCACCGGGTGAAGGGTGACCTCGCCCGCTTCAAGGAGTTCATCGAGGCTCGCGGGCAGGAGTCCGGCAGCTGGCGCGGTGACGTCCAGTCCGACACGTAAGGACGCATCCACCCTGAGGGGCTGGTGGCCAGGCTGCGTGGCCGCGGTTGTCGCCCACCGGCGCGGACACCTCCTCCGTGCGGGCCGAGATCGCCCACGAGCTGCCCCGGAGGCCCTGCCGGCAGGCCATCGAGCCGTCCGTCAAAGATCGCGATCAAGCACTCGAGTGCCGACCTGAAGCGATGCATCGAGGCGGCGAGCGCGGGGTGACCCCTGCCCCGCGCTCGCCCGGCCCTAGCTCGCCCAGGCGAAGCCGTCAGGGTCGGTGAACGTCCCGGTCTGGCTGCGGATCACGATCCGGTGCGAACCGGAACCCTCCTCCGGGACGCCCGCGTCCTTGGCCGCGGCCCGGCGCCCGTAGAGCGCGAGCTTGACCGAGCCCTCGGGGCTGGCGAACTCGACGTACTTGCGGCCGAAGCTCTTCGCCACCTCCAGCCCCTGGCCGACGTAGAACTGCTTGCTCTCCTTGACGTCGCCCGCGCCGAGAAGGATCACGACCTCGTCGATGGAGCGGTCCGCCGGGCCGGAGTCCTTCTTGGCCGAGGTCGCGATCTTCCAGATGGTGCCGTCGGGCGCCTGGACGACGCCGCCGACTCCCCAGAAGGACTTGGCGGCCGGCTTGAGCACCGTGGCACCGGCGGAGACCGCCGCGTCGAACAGCGCGTGGACCGTGCTGGGCTGCGAGACGACGAGCGAGATCGTGAATCCGCGGAAGCCGCTGGTCGGCTCCTCGGACTCGCGGAAGTCGAGGGGTACGTCGTCGCCGAACGCGGCCCTGTAGAAGTTGGCGGCGGCCTGGGTGTCGGCCACCTCGAGGGTGATCAAGTCGATGGAGTTCATGCAGATGACGCTAGGTGGGGCGCCTCGGTGGAGGCTTCTTGATTTCTGCTCGATCGGCTGACGAGGTGGCGGTGAGCCCGACCAGGAACAGCACCTCGACCACCACCGTCAGCGGGGCGGTGCGTGGCAGGGTCGGGGTATGGACGTCGCCGATGACCAGAAGCAGACCATGCACCGCTACCTGCGCGATGAGCGCGACGGGTTGCTGGGCAAGCTCGACGGGCTGGGAGAGTACGACCTGCGCCGCCCGCTCACGCCGACCGGCACCAACCTGCTCGGCGTGATCAAGCACGTGGCGAGCGTCGGCCTCGACTACTTCACCATCACCTTCAGCCGCCCTCGCGGGCGGGACCTGCCGTGGTTCGCGGAGGGCGTCGAGCCCGATGCGGACTTTTCCGCGACGCCGGACGAGGCGAGCGCGGAGATCGTCGATCTCTACCGGTTCGCGGCCGACGCCGCCGACGCCACCATCACCGCGCTGCCGCTCGACGCACCCGGCGAGGTGCCGTGGTGGCCGGAGGGCCGGCGCGCAGTGACCCTGCACCGGATCCTCGTGCACATGACCACGGAGACGGCCCGGCACGCGGGCCACGTCGATATCGTCCGGGAGCTGATCGACGGCGCGATCGGCCAGCAGCCCGGCGACCGGATGGTGGCGCACCGCGACGGCGCCGGCTGGTCGGACCACTACGCACGGGTCGAGGAGGCCGCGCGCGCCTTTCGCTAGCGCGGGCTCAGGACGCAGAACTCGTTGCCGTCCGGATCGGCCATGACCTCCCAGCCGACCTCGCCCTGCCCGATGTCGATACGCCTCGCCCCGAGGCCGATGAGTCGTTCGACCTCGGTCTGCCGGTCCTCGCCGACGGGCGGCGCGAGGTCGAGGTGCAGCCGGTTCTTCCCGCGCTTCGGCGCGACGGGTGGGCCACCCCAGGTGACCTTCGGTCCGCCGTACGGCGCGCGGATCGCGGTCTCCTCGTCCTGGTCCCAGACCAGCGGCCAGCCGAGCGCCTCGCTCCAGAAGTAGCCGACCGCCTGCGTCCCGTCGCTGGACAGCGCGCCGATGGCGCCGCAGTCGGCGAGGAAGTTGTTGCCCGCCTCGACCACACAGAACTCGTTGCCCTCGGGGTCGGCGAGCACGACGTGGCCCTCCTCCGGCAGCTGACCGACGTCGAGGTGCCGGGCGCCGAGTCCGAGCGCCCGCTCGACGATCCGCTCCTGGTCCTCGAGGTTGCTGGTCAGGTCGAGGTGCATCTGGTTGGGGCCGGTCCGCGGGTCCTGCGTCGGGAAGAACTCGATCCGGAAGCCGGTGTCGTCATCGGGGAGCAGCGCGGTGCCACCGTCGGGGTCGCGCACCAGCTCCCAACCGAGCACACCGGCCCAGAAGGTCCCGAGGCGGCGGTGGTCGTGGGCGTCCCACGCGAGCGCATGGATCCGAGAGGTCATCCACCGACGCTAGGACCCGACGTACGGCGACTCAACGGGTTTGTTGCTCGGCCCGGATCAGAGCGCGGTCACCAGCACGACGAACGCGGTGATCGCTCCGATCCCGGCCACGCCGTAGCAGAGCAGCGCGGTGAGCCGCTTGTGCTTGATCTGGAGGCCGTCGTACAGCGTGTAGCGGAAGCGGTGCGCACTGTGCACCAGGAGGACCACGAACATGCCGAGGAGGAACAGGAAGGTCAGCGGGTGGCCGACCACGGCGGCCAGGTGGTCGCGGTCCGGCGGGTCGAGCCACCCGAGGGGGAACGCGAACGCGAACAGGAGCACCAGTGACGGCAGGAACACCGCCGCCATCACTCCGCCGCCGCTGAACATCAGCCACACCAGCGGCTCGATCCGTCGCTTCATCGCGGGCCGGCGCACGAAGGTGGCGGCGGTCATCGGGTCACCAGCCAGAGCACGAACCCGGACACGACCGCCAGCCCGGCGTACTGCGAGGCGATGATCACCGCTGCCGGCGCCTTCTCCCCGCGGATCCGGACGTCCATCGCCTTCGGCGTGAGGCTGAACCAGGTCACGACGTGCAGCACCAGGAAAGCGAACGCGACCAGGTTGATGGCCACCATCCAGGGAGCGGCCGCCCAGTCGAGGAAGCTCTGGTACGCCGCCTCGCTCCTCCCGACGGAGGCGACGAGGACCAGCAGGAAGGCCACGAACCAGGCCACGAAGAAGCTGCTCAGCTCGCGCATCACGAACACGAAGTAGGAGCGCTTCTTCGTCCACCACCAGGTGGACATCGTGGGCTGGTGGACGCGTACCTCGCTCATTGCAGGAACCTCGGCAGCACGAAGGCCCGGACGTTCTCCTTCGCAGCCTTGAGCTTGTAGCGCTGGATGGCGCCGGCGGGGTCGACGTGCTTGGGGCAGACCGTCGTGCACTCGCCGACGAAGGTGCAGCCCCAGACACCTTCATGCTCGATGAGGACGTCGAGCCGTTCGCGCGCTCCGTGGTCTCGCGAGTCGAGGTCGTAGCGCTCGGCCAGGGCGATCGCGGCGGGCCCCATGAACTCCGGATCGAGTCCGTAGACCGGGCAGGCGGCGTAGCAGAGCATGCAGTTGATGCACATGCTGAACTGCTGGTAGGCGTCGAGCTCCTCGGGCGTCTGGAGGTACTCGCCGTCGATCTCGCCCCCTTGATCGAGCACCGCGTCGTCGTCGCGGATGATCCACGGCTTGACCAGCGGCAGCTTCTGCAGGAAGTCGTCGATGTCGACGACGAGGTCACGGATGATCGGGAAGTTGGCCAGCGGCTCCACCACGATCGGCCCGGGGGCATAGTCGTCCAGGAACGTCGCGCAGGTCAGCTTGGGCTCGCCGTTGACGTTCATCCCGCAGCTGCCGCAGATGCCCATCCGGCACGACCACCGGAACGACAGCGTGGTGTCCAGCTCGTCCTTCACATGGTTGAGCCCGTCCAGGATCGTCCACTCCTTGCGAAGGGGTACGTCGTAGGCCTGCAGCTGTGGGTCACCGTCGCCCTCCGGGCGGTACCGCGTGACCTCGAGCCGAATGCTCTCTCCGTTGCTGGTCATGACTACCTCCCGTAGACCCGTTCGCCCGGAGGCCAACGGGTGATGGTCACCGGCAGCGACTCGACGCGCGGCGTCCCGTCGCCGTTGCGGGACACCAGCTGGTGCTGGAGGAACGACCCGTCGTCCCGGCTCGGGAAGTCGGTGCGCTGGTGCGCGCCGCGCGACTCCTCGCGCTGCAGCCCGGACTGGAGGATGCACTCGCCGATGTCGAGCATGTTGGCAAGCTCGAGCGCGGCGAGCAGCTCGGTGTTGAACGACCGGCTGGTGTCCGCGACGCCGACCCGGCCGATCCGTCCCTGCAGCTCGCGCAGGGTGTCGATCCCCTTGGCCATCTCGGGGCCCGACCGGTAGATGCCGGCCGCGTCCTCCATCGTCGCCTGGAGCTCGCCGCGGATCGCCGCCGTGCTCTCGGCGCCGGCATCCTTGCCCAGGAGGTCCCGCTCGAGGCGTCGTACCTCGTCGGCCGCCTGCGCCTCGACGACGCCCGGCGTCGGGCCCACGCTGCGGGCGAACTCGGCGGCCGCGCGGCCGGCGCGCGCCCCGAAGACCAGGCACTCCGGCAGCGAGTTGGACCCGAGCCGGTTGGCGCCGTTGATGCTGACGCAGGCGGTCTCACCCGCGGCGTAGAGCCCGGCGAGCGGGGTCGCGCCGTCGATGTCGGTGTGGACGCCGCCCATCATGTAGTGCACGACCGGGCGGACCGGGATCAGCTCGTGTACCGGGTCGATCCGCTCGTACTTCAGGCACAGCTCCCGCACGAAGGGCAGCCTGCTGTCGATGAGCTCTGCGCCGAGGTGCCGGAGGTCGAGGTGGACGACCGGGCCCCACGGCGAGTCCGTCGTACGACCCTTGGCGACCTCGTGGACGAAGGCCTGCGAGAGCCGGTCGCGCGGGCCCAGCTCCATGCTCCGCAGCTCCGGGGTCGGCGTCGGCGTCCCGAGGTCGTAGTCCTGGAGGTAGCGGTAGCCGTCCTTGTTGAGCAGCCAGCCGCCCTCGGCCCGGGTGGCCTCGGTGATCAGGATGCCCGTGAACGGCAGCCCGGTCGGGTGGTACTGGATGAACTCCATGTCCTTGAGCGGCGCACCCGCGCGGTAGGCGAGGCCCATCCCGTCGCCGGTGTTGATGTTGGCGTTGGTGGTGAACGGGAAGACCTTGCCGCAGCCTCCGGTGGCCAGCACGACCGACTTCGCGGTGACCGCCTGGATCTTGCCGGAGTAGAGCCCGATCCCGACCACGCCGTGCACCCGGCCGTCGTCCACGAGCAGGCGGGTGACGAACACCTCGTCGTAGCGGGTGACCTCTCGGAACTTCAGCGTCGTCTGGAACAGCGTGTGCAGCATGTGGAACCCGGTCTTGTCGGCGGCGTACCAGGTGCGCTTCTTCTTCATGCCGCCGAACGGGCGTACGGCGACGTGGCCGTCGGGCTGCCGGCTCCAGGGGCAGCCCCAGTGCTCGAGCTGCAACAGCTCGCGGGGCGCCTCGTTGACGAACGCCTCGATGGCGTCCTGGTCGCCGAGCCAGTCGCTGCCCGAGATGGTGTCGTAGATGTGCTCCTCGATGCTGTCGTCGCCGGCGATGACGCCGGCGGCGCCGCCCTCGGCCGAGACGGTGTGGCTCCGCATCGGGTAGACCTTGGAGATCACCGCCACGTCGAGACCCGGGTCGGTCTCCGCGATCGCGATCGCCGCTCGCAGCCCTGCTGCGCCGCCGCCCACGATGAGGACATCGTGGGCGGCCCGTATCAGGTCGTCACTCACCTCGCAGCTCCTCGTCGAGAAGCACCTTCCCGTGGTGGTTCACGACCATGAAGTGGACGCTGCCGTCGTGGTACTCCTCCTTGGTCGTCAGGCACCCGCAGGAGTAGCGGCGATCCTCGGTGATCAGGCCTTGGTGGTCCTCGGTCATCACGCTCTCGCCGTCGCGCTTCTTGCCGCACGGCGCGAGCCCGGTCTCGAAGCGGCTGACGGTTGTCGTCACGCTGCACCTCCGACGCGTTGGGCGCTGTTGCTGCTGTCAGCGTGCTCCCGTCGGAGCGGATTGTGAAGAGGGCGCGCCCAAGCCGCTGCGCCGGTGCCGGTCAGCCGCCGAGGTTCGCACGTTCGGCGGCGATGGTGGTGTCGTCGCCGTGGCCGGTGTGGACGATGGTGTCGTCGGGGAGGGCGAAGAGGTTGGCCCGGATCGACGCCTCCAGGGTGGGGAGGTCGCTGAACGACCGCCCGGTCGCGCCCGGTCCGCCCTGGAAGAGGGTGTCGCCGGTGAACACGCAGCCCAGGTCCGGTGCGGAGAAGCAGACCGCACCCGGGGCGTGACCCGGGGTGTGGAGGACGGTCAGGCTGGTGCCGGCGATCGGGAGCTCCATGCCGTGGGCGAGGTCGACGTCCCACAGGTAGCCGTCGACGGCCTCCGGACCACCGTGGGTGAGCTCCCACAGCGGCCGGTCGTCGGGGTGAAGCAGGATCGGCGCGGTCACGCGCTCCCGCAGCGCCGGAGCCACCCGCACATGGTCGTCGTGGGCGTGGGTGCAGGCGATCGCGATCACCCTGCGGTCCCCCACGACCGCGAGGATGTCGTCGACCGAGTGTGGCGCATCGATCACGACGCACTCGGAGTCGTCGCCCACCACCCAGATGTTGTTGTCGACGTCGAACGTCTCGCCGTCGAGACTGAACGTCCCACTGCTGACGGCGTGGTCGACGCGGAGCCGGGTCGTCTCGCCGGCCATCAGAGCACGACCACCGAGCGCAGCACGTCGCCGTGGTGCATCCGCTCGAACGCGGCTTCCACGTCACCCAGTCCGATCTCCTCGCTGACGAACGCGTCCAGGTCGAGCCGTCCCTGCAGGTAGAGGTCGACCAGCATCGGGAAGTCGCGACTGGGCAGGCAGTCGCCGTACCAGCTCGACTTCAGGGCGCCGCCGCGCCCGAACACGTCGATCAGCGGGAGGTCCGGCACCACCATGTCGGGTGTGGGTACGCCGACCAGGACCAGCGTGCCGGCGAGGTCGCGGGCGTAGAACGCCTGCCGCCACGTCTCCGGGCGACCGACCGCCTCGATGACGACGTCGGCTCCCTCGGCGCCGGCGTAGGTCTCCGCGCAGATCCGCTTGATCTCCGCGACCGGATCCAGACCAGAACCAGCCGCTGAGTCCACGGTGTGGGTGGCGCCGAGCTTCGTCGCGTTCTCGAGCTTCCGCGGGTCGATGTCGACGGCGATGATCGGACTGGCCCCGGCCAGGGCGGCACCGGCGATCGCCGCCGCACCCACCCCGCCGCACCCGATCACCGCGATGCTCCTGCCGCGGGTGACCCCGCCGGTGTTGATCGCGGCGCCGATCCCGGCCATCACGCCGCAGCCCAGCAGGCCGACCGCCGCCGGTCGGGCGGCCGGGTCGACCTTGGTGCACTGCCCGGCGGCGACCAGCGTCTTCTCCGCGAACGCGCCGATCCCGAGCGCCGGGGACAGCTCCGTGCCGGCCCCGGGCCCGTCGGCCAGCGTCATCTTCTGCGTCGCGTTGTGGGTGGCGAAGCAGTAGTGCGGTTGCCCCCGCTTGCAGGCGCGACACTCGCCGCACACCGCGCGCCAGTTGAGGACGACGAAGTCGCCGGGCGCGACGTCGGTGACATCGGGCCCCACCGACTCAACGATCCCGGATGCCTCGTGGCCCAACAGGAACGGGTAGTCGTCGTTGATCCCGCCCTCCCGGTAGTGCAGGTCGGTGTGGCAGACGCCGCAGGTCAGCACCTGCACCACCGCCTCGCCCGGGCCGGGGTCCGGGACGTTGATGTTCACGATCTCGACCGGCGCTCCCTTTGCGCGGGCGATGACGGCCCGGACCTGCTGCATGCGATCTCCTCCGAGTGACGACGACCATCGAATGGCATCAACCTAGGCGCAACCGGAGCCCGGTCGCGATGCGCGCGAGCTGCTCGGGATCGGCGTGGACCTCGATCTCGACGATCCGCCCGCCGATCACGGTGAATGCCATCAGGCTGAAGAGATCGCCGCCGACGGTGATCGCGACGCCCGCCCGCCCGTCGACCAGCGCAGGGTGGACGACGCGGTCCGGGCTGGCGAACATGAGGGCATTGCCGGCCACCGTCTCGGCGCCGTCGTACTCCACGAGTCCGCCGCGGAGTGCGCCCAGGTCGGAACGGAGCACGACGCCGGGGTCGAGCACGCTGACCAGGCGTGCGAAGTCGCCGTCGTGGGCGGCCGCGAAGAAGGCGTCGACCAGCTCGCGTTGCCGGGCGGCGCTGTCGGTCGGGGAGAGTCCGGCGCCGCGGATCCGCCGGCGAGCCCGGCTCGCGAGCTGACGAGTGGCGGCCGGCGAGCGGTCGACCACCGAAGCGATCTCGTCGAACGGTACGGCGAACAGGTCGTGCAGCACGAACGCCAGCCGCTCTGCGGGCGAGAGCTGGTCGAGGACCGCCAACAGGGCCAGCCCGACCGAGTCGGCGAGCAGCGCCTGGTCCTCCGGCTGCGAGCCTTCGTCGAGGGTGACGACCGGGTCGTGGAGGCGTTCGAGGCGCTCCTCGAGAGAGTCCTCGCGCCGGGTGGACCGGGACCGGAGCGTGTTCAGGGCGATCCGGCCCACGACGGTCGTCAGCCAGCCGCCCAGGTTGTCGATGCCGGCCTCGTCAGAGCGGTGCAGGCGCAGCCACGCCTCCTGGACGGCGTCGTCCGCGTCGCTGGCGGAGCCGAGCACTCGGTAGGCGACAGCGTGCAAGTGTCGGCGATGTTCCTCGAAGCGCTCGGCCACGCTGGCGTCCTCGATCACGTCATTCCTCTCGACTCGCAACGGGTCCGTGTCGTTGACCCCTGCCGGACACCTGATGTGACGGCAGAAGAAAAATCCTCTCCCGCGGTCACACCTCGCTCGTCGGGCGGGTCAGGGATGTCGACAGCAACACCGACCAACCGGAGGAGATCGAGATGCAGTTCGACCCGCGCATGCCCAACCCCGCCCAGATCCTGCCCGACTCGTCCAAGGGCATCGGCCACCTGCTGGCCGCCGTCGCCAAGGGCGGTCTTTCGACGACCACGGCCGAGCTGGTCGCTGTCCGGGCGAGCCAGCTCAACGGCTGTAGCGCCTGCGTCCAGAGCCACGTCGAGGCGCTCCAGAGCGCGGGCGAGTCCCTGGACCGGATCGTCGGCGTCAGCGCCTGGGGCGAGTCGCCCTACTTCGACGAGGCAGAGCGGGCGGCGCTCGCACTGACCGACGCGCTGACCCGTCTCGCCGACAGCCACGACCCCGTGTCCGACGAGCTGTGGCGGGAGGTGACCAAGCACTACGACGAGCAGCAGGTTGCCGCGCTGATCCTGCAGATCTCGACCATCAACCTGTTCAACCGGATCAACGTCACCGTGCGCGAGCGCGCCGACCAGCCGAGCTGGAAGTAGGCCTGACCCGGGTCCGCTTTCAGTGCGCCATGTCGACGAAGCGGGAGTAGTGACCCTGGAAGGCCACCACGATGTCGCGGGTGGCCCCGTTGCGGTGCTTGGCGACGATCAGGTCCGCCTCGCCGGGACGGGTCGACTCCTTCTCGAAGACGTCGTCGCGGTGGAGCAGGATCACCATGTCCGCATCTTGTTCGATGCTGTTGTGGAGAGGGATGCCTTCGGCGACGAAGTTGTGGACGCCGAGCACCGTGGCGTCGTAGACCGGCTGCTCACCCAAGGGCTCGATCGAGGCCACTGCGTCCCAATAGACGTCGTTGGTTGCGAGCACTTCCAACTCGGCCGCACCAAGCACCGCGGCGACCTTGGCCATGCGCTGCCTGTTCGGCGCGTGCATCCACATCGTGGATCCCGAGAACTGAGTCCCCATCGCTGCGGCGAACTCGCGGTGAGTGATGCCCTTGTCCGCGAGGACACCCTTGACGTCGTGCCACACGTCGACCGGGATCGTGTCCAGGTTGGTGTTGGGAACCACCTCCCTGAGGTGGTGGGCCAACCGGCGGGCGGTGACGCCGCGGGCGCCGTGGACGCCGATCTCGTCGAGGAAACGAAGCTGGTTCTCGACGCCGACCACGTGGAGGTGCCAACCATCGCGATAGCCAGCCTTGCGCGCTCGCTTGATGCGGGTGAAGACGTTGTAACGGCCCAACAGCCGCGCGAGGTCGTCGATCAGACGGCGGCTGGTCGATGAGTAGTAGACGCGCCCCATGTTGCGCTTCTCGTCGAGGTGGACACACCCGTCCGTCGCCCAGATGTGACGCAGGAACAAGCCGACCTGCTCCTTGGGGAGCGAGAACACCCACTTCGGAACGAACTTCTCATGGCTGCGCAGACCGAACAGACCGTCCTCGTCGAGCCAGGCCGCGATCGGGTTGCGTCGGCCATGGGTGAGATGGAACGGCGCTGGCAGCCGAAGCGTGGTCGCGCGCGCGGCTGCGTAGTCGTCGCGCTTGGGTGTGATGCCGAACCGACGCTTCGCTGCGTCGCCGACTGCAGCGAGATTCGCTTCGTCGACACTGGCGTAGCGGATCGGCTGACGCTTCACGAAGGAGCCGTCGCCGAGCAGGTGGGCGAGCAGGACAATCTCGTCCTCGTCCCGCGTCGTGACCTGAACCGGAGGCGGCACGTGGCGGATCGCCCCGACCCGGCTGCCGACGACGAGCTCGCCGAGCGGCATCCAGCCGTCATAGGTCAGGAAGGGGTGGTTGGAGGTAGCAGTCACCCGACGCCCGGACGCCAGGGTGACCTCGAAGACCCGCTTCGTGCCGCTCGGGAAGGCGTGGGTCAGGGTGCGTGGCACCAGCTTGAGGCGGTCGTCGAGTGCCCAGACCGGGACGTCCTTCGCCTCTGACTCGATGAGCTCGCCGAGGGTGATCTCCGCGTTGGTGTCGGCCCGCATCAGCCGGGTGTCAGCGGTCAGGCAGCCGGACTCGCGAAGGTCGCTCATCATCGGCCGCTTGTCGGCGCGCTGCTCGGGGCCACGGTTCAGCTGGGACAGAGCGATGATCGGGACCTCGAGCTCCTTGGCCAGGAGCTTGATCTGGCGGGAGAACTCCGAGACCTCGAGCTGACGCGACTCGACCTTCTTGCCGGAGGTCATCAGCTGGAGGTAGTCGATGACGACGAGCTTGAGGTCGTGGCGCTGCTTGAGCCGCCGGGCCTTGGCCCGGATCTCCATCATCGTCATGTTGGGGCTGTCATCGATGAACATCGGCGCCGACGACACCTTCGCGACGTGCCGGGCCAGCCGGTCCCACTCCTCGGTCGACATCTTGCCGTTGCGGATGTGGTTGAGCGGGATCCGGCCTTCGGCCGACAGCAGCCGCATCGAGATCTCGGACTTCGTCATCTCCAGGCTGAAGAAGGCGCTGGTGAGGTTGTTGTCGATCGACGCCGCGCGGCACAGGTCGAGAGCCAGGGTCGATTTCCCCATCGCCGGCCGGGCCGCGACCACGATCATCTGGCCGGCGTGGAGGCCGTTGGTCAGGTCGTCGAGATCGGCGAAGCCGGTGGGCACGCCGTAGATGCCGGCCTCACGGTTCTCGATCGCCTCGATCTCGTCGAGGACGGCGTCCATGATGTCGCTCAACGGGGCGTAGTCCTCGGCCTTGCGACGCTCGGTGACGCCGTAGACCTCGGCCTGCGCGACGTCGACGATGTGGTCGACCTCGCCCTCGCCGGCATAGCCGATCTGCACGATCTTGGTGCCGGCGTCGACCAGTCGGCGCAGGATCGCCTTCTCCCGGACGATCTCGGCATAGAAGCCGGCGTTGGCGGCGATCGGGACGTTGGCCGCGAGCGTGTGCAGGTAGGGAGCGCCGCCGATCCGCTGCAGCTCCCCGCGGCGTCCCAGCTCGTCGGCGACGGTCACCATGTCGGCGGGCTCACCGCGTCCGTAGAGGTCGATGATCGCGTCGTGGATCGACTCGTGCGCCGGCCGGTAGTAGTCGGCTCCCCGCACCGACTCGAGCACGTCGGCGATCGCATCCTTCGAGATCAGCATCGCACCGAGCACCGACTGCTCCGCGGCCATGTCCTGCGGAGGCGTGCGGCCGCTCCCCGCGTTGGTCGAGGGTGCGTTGCCGGGCGCGTAGGACACGGGTCCGTCGCCCCACTGGTCGTCCGGCGGCGGCACCTCGGCGAGGCTCACGCGACTTCCCCTCCTCGTCGAACTGGCATTCGAATCGTGCCGTGCACTGGCATGCTGACGCCGAGGTCCGACACAAGGGTGATCGGCGCCGCCGGCCGAGCCGTCCGAGAGACTCGACCCGCGAACTTACGCACCGCCGACCCCCATTGCTAGTGCCGTATCCCCAGTCCGGCACCCAGCCTGGGGATAACTGGCAGGGTGCCGTGGACGACACGCAGAAACGGTGTGCACGGGCTGGGGAGCAATCTGGGGAAATGGCACCGGAACCGACACCGCCCCCCCGGCTGACCTGCGCAAACGCGACCGCACCCCTGTGGAACAAAGATTTTTCCCCGCCGATCTCGTTCACCGGGACGACATCTGCTGGTCATCGGACAGACAGTGTCCGATCCGGTACGATCGCCCGATTTCCACAGTTGAGGGGTGGCGGCCGTGCGTCGGTTCCGACTGACTGCCGACGACCGCGAGATCGGCCGGCTCGCCGTACCGGCGTTCCTCGCGCTGGTCGCCGAGCCGCTCTTCCTGCTCGGTGACGCGGCGGTCGTCGGCCACCTCGGCACCCGCGAGCTGGCCGGCCTCGGCATCGCGGGCACGGTGCTGCAGACCCTGGTCGGGCTCTGCGTGTTCCTCGCCTACGGCACCACCGCCGGTGTCGCCCGGCAGCTCGGCGCCGGTCGCCGGGACGCTGCGCTCGCCCAGGGCGTCGACGGGTTGTGGCTCGCGGTGGTGATCGGGGTCCCGACGACGGTCGCCGGCATCGTGCTGACGGGGCCGATGGTCGCGGCGCTCGGGCCGGGCGCAGCGGTCGCCGAGGAGGCGCAGACCTATCTGCGGGTCGCGCTGCTCGGCGTGACTCCGCTGCTCCTGATGCTGGCCGCGACCGGCGTGCTGCGGGGCCTCCAGGACACCCGGACGCCGCTGGTCGTCGCCGTCGCCGGCAATGCGGCCAACCTGGTCCTCAACGTGGTCCTGGTCTACGGCCTCGGCCCGCTTCCCGCCCTCGGTATCGCCGGCTCCGCGCTCGGATCGGTGCTTGCCCAGGTCGGTTCTGCTGGGGCGCTGGTCTTCGTCGTCGTTCGCGCCGCGCGCCGCGAGGGCGCCTCGCTCCGCCCGGACACGCCGGGCATCCGGACGGCGGCCAGCGCCGGCGTACCGCTCCTGGTCCGGACCCTCACCCTGCGCGCCTCGCTGCTCGTCACGACGTACGCCGTCGTGCTCACCGCTCAGGCGACGACCGACGAAGCGGTGCCGATCGCCACCCACCAGCTGGCGATGACCCTCTGGGGCTTCCTCGCCTTCGCGCTCGATGCCATCGCGATCGCCGCCCAGGCGATCACCGGACGCCAGCTCGGTGCCGGGAACGTGGCGGCGGCGCGCGCCGTCACCCGGCGGATGGTCGGGTGGGGCCTCGTCAGCGGAGTGGTCACCGGCGCCGGCCTGGCCGCAGCGAGCCCGGTGCTCGGTGTGCTGTTCACCACCGACGACGCGGTACGGCGCGCCCTCGTGCCCGTGCTTCTCGTCGCCGCCCTGGCGCAGCCGGTCGCCGGGGTGGTCTTCGTGCTCGACGGCGTGCTGATCGGAGCCGGGGACGGCACCTACCTGGCCTGGGCCGGCCTCGTCGTCCTCGGCGGCTACGCTCCGCTCGTGCTGGGTGCTGCGGTGGTCACCGACGACTGGGTCGGCGGAGGGCTGCCCTGGCTGTGGGTCGTCTTCGGCCTGGTGTTCATGGGCGGCAGGTTCCTGACCCTGACCCGCCGGGCGGCCGGCGACCGGTGGCTGGTCACGGGCGCCGCCCGATGAAGCCGCTGCAGGCCGTCGCGCTCGGGCTGGTCCTGCTCGCCCTCGGTCCCGTCGACGCGGATCCCGGCGTCTTCGACCCGCTGCCCGACCCGCTCGGCTGGGTGCTGGTCCTGATCGGGCTGCACGGTCTCGGCGGCTGTCTCGACGAGAGCCGCCTCCCGGTGCTCCGGGTGCTGGGCGTGCTCGCGCTATGCCTGTCCGTCGCCCTGGTCGTGCCCGACGTCGCCCGCTGGTTCGCCGAGGACCCCTCGCTGGGCTGGTCGGCCGACGTACCTCGGTTCGCGTTCTTCGCGGTGCTCTGCCACCAGCTGAGCCAGGCCGCGCTGAAGGCCAAGCACACGGCCGGGGCCAGCACGTTCAGCATGGCCACGCTGGTCCTGCTGTTCGTGCTCGCGGCACCGCCCCTCGCGTTCGGCGCCGGCTGGGATGAGATCGGGCCGGCCGGCGAGGTCGCCGCCCAGATCGTCCAGATCGCGCTCGTCGTCCTGTGCTTCGTCTTCGCCGGGAAGCCATGGGCCGGTGCCCCGCCGGCCGGCGACGACGCGGACCCCGACGCGGGCTCCGACGCAGACTCCGACGCGGACTCCGACGCCGACGAGTAGTCAGCCGTCGATCTTGGCGAGCACGACCCCGGCCAGCGCGATCGACTGCTGCTGCGGGTCGCCCTCGAAGTCGACACCGTCCTCGTACTCGAGGTCGATGTCGAAGTTGTAGCCCTCCGTGCACACCCGCAGGCTCGCCTCCAGCGGCGGACTGTCGTCGATCTCCCACCAGGCGTCGAGCGCGCCGGGCACCTCGGCGGGAGTCACCGTCGACGCGATCGACGTCGGCTCCGGGCACTGGAACCCACCGACCGTGAAGTCGTCCGGGCCGGTCAGTGCCAGGTCCACCTCGACCAGGTCCGCAGCCTCGAAGTTGCAGTTGTCGCTGCGCCACTCGAGGTCCTGCTCGGCGGTGCCGCCGCTGCCGAGCGTCGGCTCCCCGAACGGCACACCGAAGGCAGCCGCGACGTCCGCGGACGTCAGGACGTCGCACGCGGCCGGCAACCCCGCCGGGGCGTCTGGCGTGGTTCCTGACGTCGCCTCGCTCGTCGATCCGGTCGATGCGTCCGGCAGGTCGGGAGACGACGAGCTCGGTGGGCTGTCGTCGGGTTCGTCGTCGCCGCCACCGCAACCGGTCAGTACCGGCGCCAGCAGGAGTACGGCGATGGCCAGGGATCGTCGCTGTGACCTCATGGGTCGATTCTGTACCGACCGGGCGACCTCAGGGGCGTCGTACCCGGAGTTCTCGCACTTTTCCTGGCCGGATCAGGCCCGCACGCCCGGGTACGACGAACGGCCGGCCCCGCGAGGGAGCCGGCCGTTCGGTCGGGAGTGCAGCGTCAGGCAGGGATCACGTTGAGGGCGACCGCCGCGGACACGTCGTCGTGCAGCTTGATCGAGACCTGGTGGGCACCCAGGGTCTTGATCGGGCTGCCGAGGATGATGGTCCGCTTGTCGATCGACTCGCCGGTGACCTCGCCGAGCGCCTCGGCGACATCGCCGACGGTGACGGCGCCGAACAGGCGACCGCCCTGGCCCGCCTTGACCTTGACGTCGACCGGGGCCTGCTCGAGCTTGGCCTTGATCTCGGAGGCGTGTGCCTCGTCGCGCACGGCGCGAGCCGAACGAGCCTTCTTGATGGCGTCGGCCTGGCTCTGGGCGCCGCGGTTCCAGCGGATCGCGAGACCCTGCGGCATCAGGTAGTTGCGGCCGTAGCCGTCCTTGACCTCGATCACGTCACCGGCAGCGCCGAGACCCTCGACCTCCTGGGTCAGGATGATCTTCATCTGTAGTTCTCCTCCTCGAGCCCGGATCAGCGACCGGTGGCCGTGTAGGGCAGCAGAGCGACCTCGCGGGCGTTCTTGACCGCGATCGCGACGTCGCGCTGGTGCTGGACGCAGTTACCGGTCACACGCCGCGCGCGGATCTTGCCGCGGTCGGAGATGAACTTGCGGAGCAGCGCGGTGTCCTTGTAGTCGACACCGGTGGCCTTCTCCTTGCAGAACTGGCAAACCTTCTTCTTCGGCTTGCGGATGACTGGCTTCGCCATTGTGGTGCTCCTCCTCAGAGCCCGCCTCCGTCAGTCGATCGAGGGCGGAATGGTTGTGGTTGATGAATCAGAAAGGCGGTTCGTCGCTGCTGCCGACGCCCGGGGCTCCCCACGGGTCGCCTGCCGGAGCGCCACCCTGGCCGCCGGCGGCCTGGCCGCCGGCCGGACCGGACGAGG
This sequence comes from uncultured Actinomycetota bacterium, assembly GCA_963756795.1. GTDB lineage: Bacteria > Actinomycetota > Actinomycetes > Propionibacteriales > Nocardioidaceae > Nocardioides. The sequence continues at coordinate 1,102,856 of CAVWPK010000012.1, forward strand.
CCCACGGGTCCGCGGCGGGGGCGCCGCCGCCGGAGCCGCCCTGGCTGCCGTAACCGCCGCCGCCGCCCGAGCGAGCAGCGCGGGTGACCTTGGCCGTGGCGTACTTGAGGGACGGGCCGACCTCTTCGACGTCGATCTCGAAGACGGTGCGCTTCTCACCCTCGCGGGTCTCGTACTGCCGCGACTTCAGCCGGCCCTGGACAACGACGCGCATCCCCTTCTGCAGGGACTCCGCGACATTTTCAGCGGCCTGGCGCCAGACCGAGCAGGACAGGAACAGCGCATCGCCGTCCTTCCACTCGTTCGACTGCTTGTCGAAGGTGCGCGGCGTCGACGCGATCCGGAAGTTCGCCACGGCCGCACCCGAGGGGGTGAAGCGCAGCTCCGGGTCGTCGACGAGGTTGCCGACGACGGTGATAACGGTCTCGCCTGCCATGTCAGGTCTCCCTAGCGTTCGTGATCAGTGATGCGACGACCCGCATCCGCGGTCCGTCGGCGCTCATCGTGTCGTGACCTTCCGACATTGGGTAGGTCTCGTCGGTGTTGGTAACAAGCGCGCTGCCGATCACAGAGTCGGACGCAGGACCTTCGTGCGCAGGATCGCCTCGTTGAGACCGAGCTGACGGTCGAACTCGGCGACCGTTGCCGGCGTCGCGGTCAGGTTGATGACGGCGTAGATGCCTTCGGCGTTCTTGTCGATCTCGTAGGCGAGACGCCGACGACCCCAGATGTCGACCTTGTCGACGACGCCGCCGTCCTTGCGGACGACGTTGAGGTACTTGTCGAGCGACGGCTCAACCGTGCGCTCGTCGAGGCTCGGATCGAGGATGACCATGACTTCGTATGCACGCAAAGCGGTCTCCACCTCCTCTGGACTAGGCGGCCACGGACTCTCCGTGGCAGGAGGGCTCTGCACGTCGCCACTCCCCCTATGGGAGGGCGACAGGACAGGTTAACAACGAGGTACGGCGCCCGCCGAATCGTGGCGGTCGCCCGGGTCCCGCGGGTGGCGTCGGTGGCCGCTCCTAGGCTGGCCGCATGAGCGAGATCAGTGGAATCCGGATCGGCGCCCACGTGGAACAGACCGACCCGATCGCCGAGGCCAAGGCCCGCAACGCGCCCCTGGTGCAGTTCTTCCTGGGCAACCCGCAGTCCTACAAGGGTCCGGTGCTCGCCTACGAGGGCGGTCCCGCGCGGCTGCGCGCCGACGCGGAGGCAGCGGGGGTCGACCTCTACGTCCACGCGCCCTACCTGATCAACGTGGCGACCACGAACAACCGGCAGCGGATCCCGAGCCGCAAGCTGCTCCAGCAGCACGTCGATGCCGCCGCCGAGATCGGGGCCAAGGGCCTGGTCGTCCACGGGGGCCACGTCCAGGACGGCGACGACGAGGGGATCGGCTTCGACAACTGGCGCAAGGCGGTCGAAGCGACCGACCTCAAGATCCCGCTGCTGATCGAGAACACCGCCGGCGGCACCAACGCGATGACCCGCTACCTCGACCGGATCGCCGGCGTCTGGGCTGCCATCGAGGGCACCGAGGGTGCCGACATGGTCGGCTTCTGCCTCGACACCTGCCACGCCCACGCGGGCGGCAACCCGCTCGAGACGATCGTCACCGACATCCGCAAGATCACCGGCCGGATCGATCTGGTCCACTGCAACGACAGCCGCGACGACTTCGACTCCGGGGCCGACCGACACGCCAACTTCGGGGCGGGCCGGATCGATCCCGACCTGCTGGCGGCCGTCGTCCGCGACGCCGGCGCACCGGTGGTCTGCGAGACCCCCGGTGGCGCTGCGGAGCACCGGGCTGACTTCGCCTGGCTTCGCGAGCGGGTCTGACCCGGCGCTGCCGGGGGGCGCGCGACGGGGCCATCCGTCGGTTCACGCCGGGCCGATAGCCTGACCTCATGCCAAGCCTGCGGACCATCTCCGCCGATGAGCACCGCGACTACCTGGCCACCCTCCCCACCGCCAGCTTCCTGCAGACACCGGGGTGGGCGAAGGTGAAGCCCGAGTGGCGGGCCGAGCACCTCGCGTGGGTCGACGACAGCGGGCAGACGGTGGGCGCGGGGCTGGTGCTCTACCGGCAGCTGCCCCGGATGAAGCGCTACCTCGCCTACCTGCCGGAGGGGCCGGTCATCGACTGGTCGACCGATCGGCTCGGCGACTGGCTCGACCCGTTGGTGCGCCACCTCAAGGGCGAGGGGGCGTTCGCCGTACGGATCGGGCCGCCGGTGGCCACCCGCCGCTGGTCCGCGGCTCAGATCAAGGAGGGCATCGCCGACGCCGACGTACGCCGGCTCAGCCAGGTGCCGCCCCTCGACCGGTCCGCCGCGGGCGCGCGGGTCGTCGCCCAGCTGCACGAGCTGGGGTGGCGACACCAGGCGGCGGACGGCGGCTTCGCGGCCGGGCAGCCGCAGTTCGTCTACCAGATCCCGCTCGTCCAGGCCGACGGCCAGGCCCACACCGAGGAAACCCTGCTCAAGGGCATGAACCAGCTGTGGCGCCGCAACATCAAGAAGGCAGCCAAGGAGGGCGTCGAGGTCGCGGTCGGCACCAAGGACGACCTCAAGGCCTTCCACGACCTCTACGTGCACACCGCCGAGCGCGACCACTTCACGCCGCGGCCGCTGGCCTACTTCGAGGTCATGTACGACGCCCTCAACGCCGACGAGCCCGACCGGCTCAAGCTCTGGCTGGCCCGCCACCAGGGCGACCTGGTCGCGGCCACCCTCGCGGTCAGGGTCGGCACCCACTCCTGGTACTCCTACGGCGCCTCGTCCACCGAGAAACGCGAGGTCCGCGGCTCCAACGCCGTGCAGTGGGCGATGATCCGCGACGCCCTCGCCTCTGGCGCCACCGTCTACGACCTGCGCGGCATCACCGAGACCCTCGACGCCGACGACTCCCACATCGGGCTGATCCAGTTCAAGGTCGGCACCGGGGGCGAGGCGGTCGAGTACGCCGGCGAATGGGACCTTCCGGTCAACCGGCTGCTCTACAAGGCGTTCCAGCTCTACCTGGCCCGGCGCTAGGTCCTGAGCAGCCCGATGAGCCTCTCCCTGACCGTCGACGGCCCGCGCTGGCGGGCCCACCTGGAGTCCGTCGCCGACGCCCACCCGGGCATCGTGCCGGTCGCGAAGGGCAACGGCTACGGCTTCACGGTCGGGCGGCTCGCCCGCAAGGCGCAGTGGCTGCGCGACCGCGGCCACGACGTGACCACGCTCGCGGTCGGCACCTACGAGGAGATCGCTGAGGTCGCCACCCGGTGGTCCGGCGAGATCCTGGTGCTGACGCCGTGGCGGCCGTTCGTCCGGCCGCTCGAGCCGGGCCTGGTGCACCGGGTCATCCACACCGTCAGCCGGCTCGCCGACCTCGAGCAGCTGCTCGCGCTCGAGCCGGCTGCCCGGATCGTGCTCGAGCGGACGACCAGCATGCAGCGGCACGGCATGTCGGGACGCGAGCTCTGGGAGGCGGGCGAGGTGCTCCGGAACCATCCCGGAGCCCGGCTCGAGGGAGTCGCCCTGCACCTGCCGCTGGCCCAGGGCAACCATCTCGGCGAGGTCGCCCGGCTGCTCAACGACTACGTCGCCGCTGCCCCGCCGGGGCGCGGCGCCAACACGGTCTGGGTCAGCCACCTCACCGACCGCGAGCTGACCGCCCTGCGCGGGCAGTACGGCGACTTCGCCGTCCGCCCCCGGATCGGCACCCAGCTCTGGCTCGGCGACCGTGGCGCCCTCCAGGTGACTGCGACGGTGCTCGACGTCCATCCGGTCGAGCGTGGCGACATCTTCGGCTACCGGGCCCGCACCGCGCCGAAGTCCGGCCACCTGCTCATCGTCAGCGGCGGGACGGCCCACGGCATCGGGCTCGAGGCGCCCACCGGCGACCAGTCGATCAGGGCGCGCGCGGCCACGCTCGCGCGAGGCGGCCTGGACGCGGTCGGGTTCGTGCGGTCGCCGTACTCGATCGACGGCAAGCAGCGGCTCTTCGCCGAGCCGCCGCACATGCAGGCGTCGATGCTGTTCCTACCCAACGGTGCCCGAGTGCCGGCCGTGGGCGACCAGATCGACGTCCGGGTGCGTTTCACCGCCACGACTTTCGACCGGATCCAGATCAGCTAGGTCCGGCCGGTCGTAGGTCGGGTCGTGGCCGGGCAGGAGCAGGTCGCGGACCACCAGCACCACCAGGTAGAGCTCGCACGCCATCCGGATCGTGATCGCGACCCAGTAGAAGCCGACGTCGCCGCCGCCGGCCGGCTGCAGGTAGCCGCCGAGGTACCACCACACCGAGCAGAAGTAGAAGACCTCGCCGGCCTGCCAGATGATCTGGTCGCGCCACCGCGGCCGGGCCAGCACCGCGAGCGGCAGCAGCCACAGGACGTACTGCGGCGAGTAGACCTTGTTGACGAGCAGGAACCCGGCCACGATCAGGAAGCCGAGCTGGGCCAGCCGCGGCACGTGGCCGGTACGACGCCCGGCCAGCAGGCCGAGCACCAGGACACCCGCGCACCAGGCGCCGAAGAAGACCCAGGACCACTGGTTGATGGTGCCGACCGCGATCCCGTTGTCGCGCAGCTGGTCGATGATCAGCCAGACCGACCCGAGGTCGGCGCCGCGGTCGGCGTTGAAGGACCAGAACACCGCCCACTCGTCGCGTCCGCTGAGATAGGCGGGCAGGTTGACCACCGCCCAGGTCACCGCCGCCCAGATCGTGGCCAGGGCGAAGGCGCCGTACCGGCGCTGCCGGATGCAGATGATCAAGACCGCGCCCAGCAGGAACAGGGGATAGAGCTTCGCCGCGGTGCCGAGCCCGATCAGGACGCCTGTCAGCACCGGTTTGTCGCGGGACCAGGACCAGAGCGCGGCGGCCACCAGGGCGACCGCGATCAGGTCCCAGTTGATCAGCCCGGTCAGGACCAGCGCCGGGGACAGGGCGAACGCGGCGGCGTCCCAGGGTCGGCCGGGGTTGACCTTCGACATCAGCCACACCGCCAGCAGGGCCATCGCCGCGAAACCGACCGCGTTGACCAGCACGAAGATGCTCAGCTCGCGGTCGACCTCGTCGCTCGCGTAGAGCGCCTTGACAGGTCGGTCGGCGCGCGCGTCACGGTCCGGGCTCCCGTTGAGGACCTGCGTCACCCACGCGGCGCCGTGCGCCCAGTAGGAGATACCGACCGGATACTCCATCACCTCGTAGCGGCCGCGGGTCTCCTCGTCGTCGCTGTAGGTCCAGGCCAGCTCGGCCAGACCGCGTGGCACGTAGAGCGGGCGCAGGTCGGTGTAGCACATGTGCGAATAGACCCACGGCTGGTCCTTGCCCTCGGCCAGCGAGCACGGGGCCTTCTGCACCATGCCGAGCACGAACGTGACCGCGGTCAGCAGGAGCAGCACCCGCGCGGGGGTCCACCAGCGGTGCCGGCCGGCGTGCTCGCCCACCGGCCCGCCGACGGCCTCGCTCACGGCGGCGACGACCCGGTCGTCCCGGGTCGGGTGGACGTGGTTCATCAGCGGTCGGCGCTGGGACCCGCCCGCCGGCCACGCCCCGCGCGTGACCGTCGACCCGGGCCGCTGCCCGTCGTTCGGGTGCCGCGGGTCGTCGGCGGCGTCAGCGGTCCCGTCGGGTCGGTCGTCGGCGGCTCGCTGGTCGGATCCGTCGACGGGTCGTCCGTCGTCGGGTCCGTGGACGGGTCTTGGGTGGTCGGGTCCGTCGACGGGCTCTCCGTCGTCGCGTCGGACGACGGCTCCTCGGTCTGCTTGGTCTTGGTCGGCTTCGGCGGCGGGGTGTACGGCGCGTGGCCGTCGTCGGGTGCCTCGCCGTCGACGTAGGCCGGCTCGGGGAACTCGATCGGCTCCTCGCCCGCCATCACCTGGTCCATGACCGCCCGCCAGGTGCGGGCCGGATAGGAACCGCCGAAGAACTCCGGCAGCCACCCGTCGAGCTGGCCGTTGCCGACGCCGCGGACATACATCACCGCGGTGGCGTACTGCGCGGTGTAGCCCGCGAACCAGGACGACGACACCGCGCCGCCCTCCTTGGTCGCCGTCCCGGTCTTGGCGGCGGCAGGCCACGCGAAACCGCTCAGCGCCGTCGCGCCGGTACCGGTCTCCGCGACCTGCTGCATGGCGTAGGAGACGTCCGCGGCGATGTCCTCGGGCAGCGCCTGACGGTCCTGGACCTTGTGGTCGTAGCGCTTCTCGCCGTTCTGGTCGACGACCTTCTCGATGATGAACGGCTCGGCGGCCACGCCGCCGTTGGCGATCGTCGCGTAGCCGTTGGCCATGTTGATCGGGCTCACCGTCTGGGAGCCGAGCGCGACCTGCTCGTTGGCCTCGAGGCCGGGCGTGGTCGTCGGGAACCCCGACGGGTTCCTCGATGCCTTGATCGGGGGGATGCCCATGTCGACGGCGGTGTCGATGATCTCCTGCGGTCCGTTCTCCATCGAGGTGGTCAGGTCGATGAACGCGGTGTTCACCGAGCTCTCGGTCGCCTTGATCAGGTTGACCCGTCCGTAGTCCGAGTCGCCCTGGTTCTCGACCGTGTAGCCGTTGTCGGTCGTGAACGGAGAGTTGCCCTCGAAGGTGTCCTTCAGCGAGAACCCCGCCTTGATGCCCGCGGCGAGCGCGAACGGCTTGAACGTCGACCCTGCCTGACCGCCGGCCACCGCCCAGTTGAGCTGCGACTCGAGGTAGTCCTGCCCGGCGTAGAGCCCGCGCACCGCGCCGGTGCCGGGCTCCACGGTGGCCACCGCCACGTGGAGGTTCTTGCCGAAGCCGTCCGGCCGGGCCGCCAGCATGCCGTCCTCGGCGGCGTCCATCGCCTTCTCGGTGAAGGTGGTGGTCACCTCCAGGCCGCCGCCGTTGATCTCCTGCTCGCTGAAGCCGAGGCGGAGGAGCTCGTTCTTGACCATCTGGAGCACGTGGCCGGTCTGTCCGCCGTACGCGTCCTCGCTCTCGATCTCGGGGAACGTCGGCAGCCGGCGGTAGGCGCGCTCACGCTCGGCCGAGGTGATCTCGTCCATCTCGCCCATCTCGCTGACGACGTACTGGTAGCGCCCCTTGAGCGCCTTCTTCGCTGCCTTGCCGTTGGCCGGGTCGAGGTCGTTGGGGTCGTTGAGCAGCGCGGCGAGTACGGCGCTCTGCCGGAGGTTCAGGTCCTTGGCGTCGACCTCGAAGTAGGCCTGGGCGGCGGCCTGGGCGCCGTAGGCACCGCGACCGAAGTAGATGGTGTTGAGGTAGCCCTCGAGCACCTCGTCCTTCGAGTACTGGTTCTCGATCTTCAGCGACAAGATCGCTTCCTTCGCCTTGCGCGTCCAGGAGCGCTCCTGGGTCAGGTAGAGGACCTTGACGTATTGCTGGGTGATCGTGGACGCGCCCTGGGTCACGCCTCCGGAGGCATTGCTGAACGCCGCGCGCAGGATGCCCTTGGGGTCGATGCCCTGGTTGGTCCAGAACGTCTGGTCCTCGGCAGCGACCACCGCGTCCTTGAGCGTCTCGGGCATCTCGCCGAGCGCGATCGGGTCGCGCTTCTGGATCGCGAACTGGCCGAGGTCCGTCTCGCCGTCGGAGTAGTAGACGTGGGTCGTCTGGGTGGTGAAGTCGGAGTTGGGGTTGGGGATGTCGATCGACCGGTAGGCGACGAAGAACAGGCCGGCCGCGACCAGCGCCATCACCAGGCCACCGATCGCGCCCCACTTGGTCACCTTGAGCAACCGGCGCTTCCAGGTGGGCGGTCCGGCGGCGGTCGACTTCGATCTCGATGCCCGGGAAGCCGTGCCTGTCTTGCGCTTGCCGTCCGCCAAGGTCCTGCCTCACTGATTGGATCGGGTGTTGGATCGGGTGTTGGATCGCGGTGTTGGATCGGAGTAGATCCGGGGTCTGTCGGGCGTCGGGTCGTCCCGACATGCCGCAGATCAGGGTACGCACCGCACGGCCGGGCACCGATTCGACGCCGTCGGTCTCCCGGATATTCAGGATTCGCGGATATATCGCTACGATAGATCGCATGGCACGGCGCGGCGACACCATCGAGTTGGCAGTCCTCGGACTGCTGCACGAGGGACCCATGCACGGCTACGAGCTCCGCAAGCGCCTCAACCTGATGCTCGGATGGGGTCGGCTGCTCTCCTACGGGTCGCTCTACCCGGCGCTGAAGAAGATGCTCCGCGGCACCCTGATCGAGGAAGTCGCAGTCGTCCCGTCGTCCGCCTCCCGGCGGCCGCGGATCACCTACCAGGTGACCGAGCGAGGCACCGAGGAGTTCCACCGGCTGATGTCGGAGGTCGGGCCCACAGCGTGGGAGGACGACAACTTCGACATCCGCTTCCGGTTCTTCTCCTCGACCGACATGGAGATCCGGCTCCGGGTGCTGGAGGGACGTCGGTCCCGGCTCCAGGAGCGGCTCGACCGGGTGCAGCGCGAGCTGGCGATGACCCAGAAGGAGGTCGACCGCTATGCCACCGAGCTGCAACGGCATGGCGTCGAGTCCGTGGAACGTGAGGTCCGGTGGCTCTCGGACCTGATCAACGCAGAGCGTGGCACGCCTGGCCCACAGGCTGCCGCAGCAACAGACAACGACTGATCGACAGCGATCAAAAGAGAGGGATCCCATGGGTTCGGTACGAGTAGCGATTGCCGGCGTCGGCAACTGCGCCACGTCGCTCATCCAGGGCGTGCACTACTACCGGGATGCCGACCCCGCCGGCACCGTCCCGGGACTGATGCACGTCAAGTTCGGCGACTACCACGTCAGTGACGTCGAGTTCGTCGCCGCGTTCGACGTCGACGACAAGAAGGTCGGCAAGGACCTCTCGGAGGCGATCAACGCCTCGGAGAACAACACCATCCAGATCGCCGACGTACCCACGCTCGGCATCGAGGTCCAGCGCGGCCCGACCCTCGACGGCCTCGGCAAGTACTACCGGGCGACCATCGACGAGTCGACCGCCCACCCCGTCGACGTCGTCAAGGTCCTCAAGGAGAGCGGCGCCGACGTCCTGGTGTCCTACCTGCCGGTGGGCTCCGAGGAAGCGGACAAGTTCTACGCCCAGTGCGCGATCGACGCCGGCGTGGCCTTCGTCAACGCCCTCCCGGTGTTCATCGCCTCCGACCCCGAGTGGGCCAAGAAGTTCGAGGACGCGGGCGTCCCGATCATCGGCGACGACATCAAGTCGCAGGTCGGCGCGACCATCACCCACCGGGTGATGGCCAAGCTGTTCGAGGACCGCGGCGTCGCCCTCGACCGGACCTACCAGCTCAACGTCGGCGGCAACATGGACTTCAAGAACATGCTCGAGCGGGAGCGCCTGGAGTCCAAGAAGGTGTCGAAGACCCAGGCCGTGACGTCGAACCTGACCGGGGAGCTGTCCGGCCTGGTGGACAGCAAGAACGTCCACATCGGCCCGTCCGACTACGTCGCCTGGCTCGATGACCGCAAGTGGGCCTACGTCCGGCTCGAGGGCCGCGCGTTCGGTGACGTCCCCCTCAACCTCGAGTACAAGCTCGAGGTCTGGGACTCCCCCAACTCCGCCGGCATCATCATCGACGCGGTCCGCGCCGCGAAGATCGCGCTCGACCGCGGCATCGGCGGCCCGATCATCCCCGCATCGGCCTACCTGATGAAGTCGCCGCCGGTCCAGATCGAGGACACCGAGGGCCGCGTGCTGCTGGAGAAGTTCATCTCCGGCGAGTAATCCCCCTCCGTACGCCGACCCGTCGCCAGCTCGGTGACGGGTCGGCGTTTTTCGGCCGAGTTCGAGCCGGGTCGATCAGGAGAGCGCCATCTCGCGGTCAGATCGCGCGGGTGACCGTGATCGTCGAGTTCGTGCACCCGGCGGAGAGGTCCTGCATCGCCGTCTTCTCACCACTGTTGACGGACAGCCGCCACCGGATCTTCACTGCGACGTACTCCCGCAGGTAGCGGCACCGGTCGTAGGTCGGCAGCCACTCGGCGAGGTCCTTGTCGCCCTTGGCCGAGTTGACGCTGTCCGTGACGCCGACCAGGGTTCGGTAGTCGCCGAGGTCGTTGGCGTAGGCCTCCCGCTGTCCCGCGGTCCAGGTGCGGGCACCCGAGTCCCAGGCCTCGGCCAGCGGCACCATGTGGTCGATGTCGATCCGGCCGGAGTCGGTCCAGGAGACGCGGTCGTAGTAGGAGAACCACCGGCCACCGGACAGGTTGCTGCAGGTCACCGAAGTCTCGGACTCGAGGTCGAGCACCTCGTAGCGGGTGCTGCACCCGTCCCCGTCCGCGTCCGTCCAGTGCTTGAACTTGCTCCGCTCGTAGCCGGTGCGGACCTCGGCCGCCACCGGCAGGCTGCTGATCGCAGTCACCAGCGGGGCGGAGTAGGTCTCACCAGCGGCGTTCGCCGCCGGGGCGGGTCCGAGCCCGACGACGAGGGTGCTGACCACCGCGGTCAGCAGGGTGGTGAGGAGATTCTTCATGGTGGCCTCCGAGGCTGGCGGGTGCGGCTGATGCTGCCACTTCGGGGCCGGTCAGCGCGTCAGCCGGACGGGGGAATCTCGGATTCTTCACGCGCCGCCCACCAGGCCAGCAACGCGGCCGTCGCCGCCTCCTCGGACATCGGGCCATGGTCGAGTCGCTGCTCGAGCAGGTGCTGGTAGGCCTGACCGACCGCGCGCCCGGGCGGGATCCCGAGGATCTGCATGATCTGGTTGCCGTCGAGGTCCGGCCGGATCGCTGCCAGCTCCTCCTCGGCCGACAGCCGCTCGATCCGGGCCTCCAGGTCGTCATAGGTACGGCGCAGCCGGTCAGCCTTGCGCTGGTTGCGGGTCGTGCAGTCGGCGCGGGTCAGCACGTGCAGCCGGGCCAGCTGGTCGCCGGCGTCTCGCACGTAGCGTCGTACGGCGGAGTCCGTCCACTCACCCGAGCCGTAGCCGTGGAACCGCAGGTGCAGCTCGACCAGGTGACACACCGCGTCGATCTGGTCGCCGGAGAACCGCAACGCCTGCATCCGCTTGCGGGTGATCTTGGCGCCGACGACGTCGTGGTGGTGGAAGGTCACCGTGCCGTCGTCGAGGAACCGGCGGGTCTTGGGCTTGCCGACGTCGTGCATCAGGGCCGCGAACCGCGAGACGAAGTCCGGCTTGCCGCCGAGCCGGTCCTCGAGGTCGATGGTCTGCTCCAACACGGTGAGGGTGTGCTCGTAGACGTCCTTGTGCCGGTGGTGCTCGTCGCGCTCCAGCTTGAGGATCGGGAGCTCCGGCAGCACGTGCCCGGCGAGCCCGGTGTCGACGAGCAGGGTCAGGCCGAGCCGGGGGTACGGCGCACAGATCAGCTTCACCAGCTCCTCGCGCACCCGCTCGGCCGACACGATGCTGATCCGGTCGGCCATGTCCCGCATCGCGGCGATGACCGGCTCGTCGACCGTGAACCCCAGCTGGGCGGCGAACCGGGCCGCCCGCATCATCCGCAGCGGGTCGTCGGAGAAGGAGTCCTCGGGGCGCCCCGGCGTGCGCAGCAACCGGTTGGCCAGGTCGACCACGCCGCCGAACGGGTCCTCGACCTGCTGCCCCGGCAGGCGCACGGCCATCGCGTTGACGGTGAAGTCGCGCCGGCCCAGGTCGCCGGCCAGCGAGTCGCCGTACTGCACCTCCGGCTTGCGGGAGTCCGGGTCGTAGGCCTCCGAGCGGTAGGTCGTCACCTCGACCACCCAATCGCCCTTCCGGCAGCCGATGGTGCCGAAGTCGCGGCCCATGTCCCACCAGGCATCGCCCCACCCGCGCAGGATCCGGTCGGTCGCGTCCGGGAGCGCCGACGTCGTGAAGTCGAGGTCGTTGGAGTGCCGCCCGAGCATCGCGTCGCGGACCGGGCCACCGACCAGCGCCAGCTCGTGCCCTTCCGCGGCGAACAGCTCGCCGAGCGCGGCCGTCACCGGCGCGATCCTGGCCAGCTCGGCCGCCACCGACTGCTGCACGTCGACCAGCCGGATCGGCGTCGACGAATGCGGAGGGGGCTCGGACACGGCCGCGAGTCTACGGAGCGCGCCCCTCCCCTTTCTTCTGAGGCTGCCGCACTACCCTCGGTGCGTGGTCTTCCGCCCTGTTGTGCTGCGTGCTGCCCTCGGGGCGGTGACCGCGCTGGGGGCGGGTCTGCTGGTCGCGCCGCCCGCGACCGGTATCCCCACGGCGGGCCAGACCACTACCCAGACCGGGACCCAAACCGGGATCCAGACCGGCATCCAGACCGGGATCCAGACCGGGATCCACGCCGCGCCCCCGGCGTACGACGCCCCCCTGCTGGTGACGATCGACGAGCTGACCCCCGGCGAGGTCCCGCAGCGCGGACCGGTCGTCGTCTCCGGGACCGTCGCCAACCGCGATGTGGAGACCTGGACCGGCATCGCCATCTATCCGTTCATCAACGCCGGCGTCGGCTGTACCGGCTGCCCGCCGCCGATCACGACCGCCGACGAGCTGGTCGAGGCTGCCGAGACCGAACCCCAGGCGGTCGTCGGCAACCGGATCACCCAGGTGAGCGACGAGATCGACGAGCTGGCGCCGGGCCAGGCCGCGCCGTTCTCCCTCCGCATCCCGCGCGACCTGCTGCCGGTCTCGGCGCCCGGGGTCTACTGGTTCGGCGTCCATGCCCTGGGCGCCAGCGAGAGCACCCCGGACGACACGTTCGCCGACGGTCGCGCACGGACCTTCCTCCCCTATGTGCCCCGCGGCCGGGACGGCATCGGCGGCCGGGTCGAGGCGGCGATCGTGGTGCCGCTGCGCTACCGAATCCGCCATCTCGGCAACGGGCAGCTGGCGAGGCCGGAGGCCTGGGAGTCCGCGTTCGACCTGACCGGCGACCTCGGTGCGCCGCTCGCGTTCGGCGGTACCTCGGCAGGGAGGCCGGTGACCTGGTTGGTCGACCCCGCGGTACCCGACGCGGCCCGGCTGCTCCGCCGCGGCAATCCCGCGCGCAACCTCGGACCTGAGGAGGTCGACGGCGGCGACGGCGACGGCGGCGATGACGGCGATGACGGCCAGGCGCCCTCGGACGGGTCGACCGCGGAGCCCGACGACACGGACCCGGCCGCGGAGGACTCGGTCGCGATCGCCGCGGCCGACTGGCTCGACGCGCTCGAGGTGCAGCTGCGCGGCGACGAGGTGCTCGCGCTGCCGTACGGCGACCTCGACATGTCCGCCGCCCCGGATCGGATGCCCGACCTCTATCCGAGGTCCCGCGAACGCGTCGGCACCGTGCTGTCGTCGTGGGAGACGCCGACGGCCCCCGTGGTCGCGTCGCCCGGCGGCTATCTCGACCCGTCCGCGATCGATGGGATCCACGACGACAGCACCTTGCTGCTCACCGACCGGATGTTCGGCCCGGAGAGCTACCGCAGGGGCCCGCCGGTGGTGGGTCGGTACGACGGCCACCCCGTCGTCGCGACGTCCTACGGTGCCGCGACGGGCGGGCCCGGGCCGGAGCCCCGGCTCGGCGCAGTCGCGTTCCGCCAGCGGGTGCTCGCCGAGGCGGCGCTGCGGATGATCACCCCGGGCCGACGGCACCCGTTGATCGTGCTCGTCCCCCGGGCGGTCGACGGCACCGCGGGGGCGACCTTCTGGAGCGGGCTGGACCCGTCGTGGCTCAAGCTCACCACCGTGGCCGACGCCACCGAGCGTCCGGCGACCGAGGTCGACCCCGACAGCCTGACCTACCCCGCCAACCAGGAGACCGCCGAGCTGACCTTCGCCCTGTTCTCCGAGGTGGAGCAGCTGCTCACCGCGGGGGAGACGCTCCACAACCTGCTGACGAACGCCGGGGCGGTGGCCTCCGACGTGCGGGACGAGGCGCTCACCGGAGCGTCGTACCACTTCCGCGCGGACCCGGTGGCCGCCGCTGCCCGGCTCGCCCGCTCGCGGCGCTGGATCGACCGGCGGCTGCGTGCGGTCCAGATCGAGGGGCCGCCAGCCGTCACCTTGTCGAGCGCCGACGGCAGCTTCGCGGTCACCGTCGAGAACAATCTCGACCGCACGGTGACGGTGCGGATCGCGGCCGACAGCGCCGACGGGGAGCTGGTGGTCGACGTCGGCGGTCGGCAGGTGCTCGCTCCCGGTAGCCGCACCACGATCCTGCTCGACGCGCACTCAACAGCGACCGGCGTGCACAACGTCACCCTGTCGGTCACCGATGTCGCCGGCACGCCACTCGGCTCGTCGGTCGAGGTCCCCATCCGTTCTGGTCAGGTCAGCGAGGTGATCTGGGTGATCCTCGGCGCCGGCGGCGGGCTGCTCCTGGTCGCAATCGTGCTCCGCCTGGTCCGACGGATCCGCAAGCGCAACCCCGAGCCAGTGGCATGACCGATCCCGGCGATCCCGGCGACCCCGGCGACCCCGGCGACCCCGGCGATCCCCGGGACGAGCAGCGCGGGATCCTGGCCAACAGCGCGGTGATGGCGGCCGGCACCGTCGTCTCCCGGTTCAGCGGGTTCATCCGCTCCACGCTGCTCGCGTTCGCGCTGGGCATCGGCCTGCACGCCGACCTGTTCACCATCGCGAACACGGTCCCCAACATGCTCTACATCCTGTTGGCGGGAGGCGTCTTCAACGCCGTCCTGGTCCCCCAGCTCGTGCGGTCGATGAAGAACGACGCCGACGGCGGGTCGGCGTACGTCGACCGGATCGTCACCCTCGCCGTGCTCTTCCTCGGCGCCGTCACCGTGCTTCTGGTCGTTGCAGCGCCGGTGGTGATGGACGTGCTCCTCAACAGCGAGTACGACGACCCGGGGCTGGCCTCGGAACGACAGTCGGCCATCGACTTCGCGCGGTTCTGCCTGCCGCAGGTCTTCTTCTACGGCATGTTCGTCCTGGTCGGTCAGATCCTCAACGCCCGCGGCCGGTTCGGCCCGATGATGTGGGCGCCGATCGCCAACAACGTGATCGCGGTAGGGGTACTCGTCGTCTACCTGGTGGCGTTCGGGCAGGCCACTCCCGCCGAGCAGGTCTCCGGGTTCACCGCGTCGCAGGAGGCCTTGCTGGGCATCGGGTCGACGCTCGGCATCGCGGCCCAGCTGCTGATCCTCCTGCCCTACGTCCGCGCTGCGGGCGTGAAGCTGCGGCCGCGCTTCGACTTCCGCGGCACCGGCCTCGGCCACACCCTCCGGCTCGCGGTGTGGACGGTGCTGTTCGTGATCGTCAACCAGGCGGCCTACGTCGTCGTGGTCTGGCTCGCCTCCGGTGGTACGGCGTCGGCAGCCGACGGCACCGGCATCACCATCTACTCCTCGGCGTTCCTCGTGGTGATGGTGCCGCACTCGATCATCACCGTGTCGCTGGCGACCGCGATCCTGCCGCGGCTCTCGGCGCACGCCGCGGCCCGCGACGACGCCGCGCTGGCGAGCACCCTGGTCCGCACCATCCGTACGGCGCTCGTCGTCGTCGTCCCGTTCGCGCTGCTGCTGCCGTTCATCGCGTTGCCGATGTCGCAGGTGCTCTGGGGACACGGTGCGGCCGCCGACATCTACCCGAGGTTCGAGTCGACGGTCGCCCTCTTCGGTTTCGGGATCGTCTTCTTCACGATCCACTACCTGACCCTGCGCGGGTTCTACGCCCTCGAGCTCAACCGCACCGTCTTCCTCATCCAGTGCGTGATCTCTGCGGTCAACATCGCGGCGGCGATCGTGCTCGTCGGCAACGCCGACCCCGGCAACACCTCGCCCATGCTGGTGCTCGGCTACACCGCTGCGTACGGCGTCGGCTCGCTGCTGTCCTTCACGGTGCTGGCCCGCCGCCTCGGCGGACTGCAGGCCGGTTCCCTGCTCGGGTTCGCGGCTCGACTGCTCGTGGCGTCGGCGATCGGCGCCGGTGCTGCCTGGGTCGTCAGCCTCGGCCTCGACGAGCTCCTCGCACAGGCACCGGGGCCGGGGGGCTGGTGGTGGTCCGCGGTCGACGTCGCCGTCCTGGGCCTGGTCGCGGTCGGCGTGGTGGTGCTGCTGGCGCGGGTGCTCAGGCTGCAGGAGGTCACCACCGTGATCGACACCGTCGGGGCCCGGCTGCGCCGAAGCTGAGGCTGGCGGCGGACCGGCGGCGATTCATCGGCGGCTCCTTCGGCTAGTCCCCGGTGTCGTTCGTGGAAGCGCCCTACGATGGAAATGCAGGCGCCTCGAGCGAAAGAAGCTGTCCCGAGCGAGAAGGACTGGGGGGTTGACGACGTCGACGAGGCCGGGCGACGTACTGGCCGGCCGCTATCGGTTGATCGACCTGTTGACCGAGAGCGGCGGCGGGCGGTTCTGGCGTGCCCACGACAACGTCTTGGAGCGCTTCGTGGCGCTCCACGTGATCCCCGAGGACGACCAGCGCGCTCCGTTGCTGCTCGCCGCTGCCCGGGAGTCGGCGACCGTTCTCGACGCACGGATCCTCCGGGTGCTCGACGCCGAGATGATCGACGGCCACTGCTTCGTCGTCAACGAGTGGGGCACCGGAACCTCGCTCGACATCCTGGTGACCCATGGAGGTCCGCTCGGCCCGCGCCGATCGGCCTGGTTGGCCGCCGAGGTCGCTGGTGCGGTCGCCACCGCGCACTCGCTCGGGGTCGCCCACGGCCTGCTGAACCCCGAGAACGTGCTCATCGACCGGTTCGGTTCGGTCCGGCTGATCGGGCTCTGCGTCGACGCCGCCCTGCACGGCCTCCCCGCCGGGCGGCTCGACCACGACCGGCAGGACCTCGGCGGGATCCTCTACTGCGCCCTCACCGCCACCTGGCCCGGTCCGTCGGACTCGATCGTCCCAGCGGCTCCCCACGAGCACGACACGGTGCTCTCGCCGCGGCAGGTGCGGGCCGGCGTGCCGCGGCAGCTGGACCAGCTCTGGACCGAGATCACCGAGGTCGGTCCCCACAGGCGCCGGTGGCCGACCCACCACGAGGCCGACGTGTCGACCGCGAGGGCGGTCCGGCAGCGGCTGATGGAGTTCCTCGGCGACGCCAACGACCTGTCCGAGGCGCTGGCCCGCTCGATCCCCCGGATCAACGAGCTGCGGCCGGTGGTGCTGCCCCAGGTGCCCGAGATGACGGTCCGCGACTTCGAGCAGCCCGCACCGCAGGTGGTGGACCCACCCGCCCCCCCTGACGGCGCTGACGGCGCTGACGGCGGGGACGGCGGGGAGCCGGAGGCGATCGACGAGCGACCGATCCCGTCGGTCTCCGACATCGTCGACCTGCCCACCGAGGCGGGCATGCCCGTCTTCGACGACGAGGACGAGGAGGTCGCCTGGCTGCGCGCCCGCAGCACGCCACCGCCACCCCCGCCGCCGTTCGAGGAGCCCCCCGAACGCCCGCTCTTCGCACCCGAGCCGTCGGCCGGCACCCCCGCGCGACGGCCCCGGACCGACGTACCCCCGCCGGCGACCACCCGCGATCGTTCACTCGCAGCCGCCGGCTTCTGGCCGTGGGACACCGGCGCAGGGGCCCCGGAGGACGACGACGCGACCGCCGAGCGCGACGCCGTCCCCGGCCGCAGCTGGCTGCGACTGGCGATGGTGATCGCGGCCTGTCTCGCCCTGCTGGTCGGGGTGGCGGTGGCGTTCAACCTGGGCCGCGGCCGGACTCCGCTCGGCGCCGTTCGTGACGAGCCGTCCGCGACGCCGACGCTGACCACGCCCGCCGAGCCGACCGCGAGCCCGCTGACCGACGTGGTCGCCGGAGCCTTCGACCCGCTGGGCACCGACGGCGGGTCGGAGAACGACGACGAGCTGGCGCTCACGGTCGACGGTGACCCGGACACGTCGTGGTCGACGTCGACCTATCGCGACCAGCTGGGGCCGGACCTGCCGGCGCTCAAGTCCGGGGTCGGCCTCTATCTCGACCTCGGGCTGGTCCGCGAGGTCGCCGCCGTCGACCTCGCCCTGGTGGGCTCGCCGACGGAGGTCCAGCTCTACGTCAGCGACCAGGCCCCGGTCGACGCTCCGACCGGCAGGCCGCTGGCGGCCGACACCGCCACCAACGCTGCGGTCACCCTCGAACCGGTCTCACCCGACGGCGCCAGGGCAGCGGTCACCGGCCGCTACGTCCTGGTGTGGTTCACTTCGCTCCCGGTGGTCCCGGACGGCTTCCGGGCCGGTCTGGCGGAGGTGGTCGTGCGTGGACGCTGACGCCGTGCGCACCGACGCCGACGCCGTGCGCACCGACGCCGACCTGCTCGCGGCGCACGTCGCGGGGGATCCCGAGGCCTTCGGTGAGCTCTTCGTCCGGCACCGCGACCGGCTCTGGGCGGTCGCTCTGCGCACCACGGGCGATCCCGAGACTGCGGCCGACGGCCTCCAGGACGGGTTGGTCGCTGCGTTCCGCCGGGCCGGGAGCTTCCGCGGCGACTCCGCGGTCACGACCTGGCTGCACCGGGTGATCGTCAACGCCTGCCTCGACCGGCTGCGCGCGGCGAAGGTACGACGCGCCGAACCCCTGCCCGACGACCTCGACAACGCCGGCCGCGGATCCGTCGCGACCGCGACCGACGGCGCCGACGAGCATCTCGACCCCGCCGAGCACGGCCTGCGCAGCGAGCGCCGGGCAACGGTGCTTGCGGCGCTCCAGCAGCTCCCCGCTGAACAGCGGGCGGCGCTGGTCCTGGTCGACATGGAGGGATACCCCGTCGCCGAGGTGGCCGAGATCCTCGACTGCGCCGAAGGCACCGTGAAGAGCCGCTGCGCACGCGGACGGGCCAAGCTCGCCGTACTCCTGCGGCCGCTGCTGGACGCCGACACCGACGAGCCCCCCTTGCCGGCGGGGAACCCGGATCCGCCCCCGGACGTCGGATCCATGACCCGGCGCGGACCGCCTGCCGACCCCGCCGCCGACGCCGTCTGATCTCCCACGCCAGCGAGGACCTCCATGACCACCGACGAGCCGGACAGCCAGCTCGACCCCGTCTCCGCCGAGGACGAGGCACGGGTCCGGCAACTGTTGTCTGCTGCCCGCGAGCCCGGTCCGATGCCGGCCGCCGTGGTCGCGCGGCTCGACGAGACCCTGGTAGGTCTTGCCGCCGAGCGGGGCGTCGACCCGGTTCCGGCCGACAACGTCCTCCCCCTCGCCCGCACCCGGCGCCGCCGCGCCGTGGTGATCCTCGGCGCAGCCGCGGCCGTGGCCGTGATCGGCGGGTTCGGCTTCGGGTCCTTCCTCGACTCCAACGACTCCGGCGCCGACTCCGTCAGCGACGCAGGTGCCGACGTCAGAGTCGAGCGGGGCGGCGAGGACAGCGCCCTCGATGCGACCGGCGAGCCCCCCGTCGAGAACGAGGTCGAGGACCACCGGACCATCATCGGGGTCGACCCGGGCGCGGAGGCCTACCGCGAGGGCCATCGGGCCTACGTCGTCGGCTCCCGGCACCTCACCCGCGACCTGGCCCGGATCCAGGGCAAAGTGCTCGCCGCACCCGAGGACGCCGACTACACGCCGGGCGTCGTGTACGCGCCCCAGGACTTCTCCTGCCGGATCGTGAGGTCGGGCCGCGGCATCCTCGTGGGCGTGCTGTACGACGGTGACCCGGCCTTCGTCCGCTTCCTCGAGCCGATCGGCGACTCGCAGGTCGTCGACGTGCTGCAATGCGGCACCGGCGACCCGCTGCGATCCACCACGCTTCCGACGCACGGCTGACCCGTGGAATGCAGGGTCCTACGATCGGGTTGACCCCCTGACACCACCAGCAGTCAGCCGACCCACATCGATGAGGCCCTCACCATGACCGACACGCCGTCGACCCAGCAGTCCACCCAACAGTCGACCCAGCAAGCGCCCCAGCAAGCCACTGATCCGCGCAACGTCATCGTGATCGGCTCCGGGCCGTCCGGCTACACCGCCGCGATCTACGCCGCCCGGGCCCAGCTCGCCCCGTTGGTCTTCGAGGGCTCGGTGACCGCCGGCGGCGCCCTGATGAACACCACCGAGGTCGAGAACTTCCCCGGCTTCCGGGAGGGGATCCAGGGTCCGGAGCTGATGGAGGAGATGCGCGCCCAGGCCGAGCGGTTCGGCGCCGAGCTGGTCACCGACGACGTGGTCGAGGTCGACCTCACCGGCGAGGTGAAGGTCGTCAAGACCGCGACCGACACCTACACCGCGCGGTCGGTGATCCTCGCGACCGGCTCTGGCTACCGGAAGCTCGGGCTGCCCCAGGAGGACGCCCTTGCCGGGCGCGGGGTCTCCTACTGCGCGACCTGCGACGGCTTCTTCTTCCGCGAGCAGCACATCGCCGTCATCGGCGGCGGTGACTCCGCCGTCGAGGAGGCCACCTTCCTCACCCGGTTCGGCAGCAAGGTCTCGCTGATCCACCGGCGCGACTCACTGCGCGCGTCCAAGATCATGCAGGAGCGGGCCTTCGCCGACCCCAAGCTCGAGATCATCTGGAACGCCGACGTCGCCTCGATCAACGGCACCGAGTCCCTGGAGTCGATCACCCTCCGCGACACGGTGACCGGCGAGACCCGCGACCTCGCGGCCACCGGCCTGTTCATCGCGATCGGCCACGAGCCGCGCTCCGAGCTGCTGACCGGTCAGGTCGATCTCGACGACAACGGCTACGTGCTGGTGAAGCAGCCCAGCACCGCCACCAACCTGGCGGGCGTGTTCGCGGCCGGCGACCTCGTCGACCACCACTACCGGCAGGCGGTCACCGCCGCCGGCACCGGGTGCGCCGCGGCCCTCGATGCGGAGCGCTACCTCGCGATGCTCGACCACGCCGCGTCGTCCGCCGGATCGGCCGAGGCCACCCAGGCCGAGGTGTCCTCCGCGGTCGGCCAACCGGCCTGACGGTCCGATGGTGGGAACAACTCCCGCCCGGCTCGTGTTCACTGAGCAGTCCTAGACCCCCCGCCGATCCACCGAAGGGAAGAACCGTGGGCAACATCCCCGCCGTGACCGACTCCGAGTTCGACACGCAGGTCCTCAAGTCCGACAAGCCCGTCCTCGTGGACTTCTGGGCCGAGTGGTGCGGGCCGTGCCGCCAGGTCGCGCCGATCCTCGACGAGATCAACGCCGCTCACGGCGACAAGATCACCTTCCTGAAGATGAACGTCGACGAGAACCCGGTCACTCCCGCGTCCTACCGCGTCACCGGCATCCCGACGATCAACGTCTACCACAACGGCGAGGTCGTGAAGACGATCGTCGGCGCCCGTCCGAAGGCTGCGATCCTCAACGAGCTGGCCGACTACATCGCCTGAGCACGACCTGCTGGCGCCCGCTCCCCGAAGGGGGCGGGCGTCGCCTGCTGGTCGCCTCAGTTGAGGTGGCGGTGGGCGGTCGTCGGGCGCTTGCGGGCCTGGACGACGCCGACCAGCTTCTCGATCGCCGCCTCGACCTCGTCGCGCCAGGTCACCAGCGACCGCACCTCCATCCGCATCCGCGGCGTGCGGGGGTGCGGGCGATGGGTCTTGAAGCCGACCCGGGCCAGGAACTCCGCGGGGAGCAGGCAGCCAGGATCGGGCATCAGCCGGCTGCCGCCGTACGCGAACGCCTCGACCGCCTTGATCCCGCCGCGGCCGACCAGGTCGCGGGCCATGCCCTGCACCAGCAGCCTCCCGATGCCGCCGCCGTCGTACCCCTCAGCGACGTAGGCGGTGGTGAGCAGCACTGCGTCGGGCGATGCCGGCCCGGTGGGGAAGACGGCAGCGCCGGGGACGTACGACGGCGGCGCGTAGGTCAGGTAGCCGACGGGCTGGCCGTCGACGATCGCAACCCGCCCGCAGGAGCCCCACTCGCGCAGGACCTCCGACATCCACGACTCCTTGACGTCGGCGCGGGTCTCGGCCTCGGTGAGCCGGCCGCGCCGTACCAGGTCGAGCTCCCAGAAGAGGCAGGTGCGGCACGGCACACCCAGGGCGTCGAGCGCCTCCAGGTGGTCGAGCGTGAACGGGACCGTGGTGCGAGCCACCACACCAGGGTAGGCGCCAACGGGCGATATCGACCTGCGTCCGGTGATCGGCGGCTGCGAGAATGCCTAGGTGCGCAAGATCCGCCAGAGCCAGAAGCTCCGCAACGTCCGGTACGACGTCCGCGGCCCGATCCTCGTCGAAGCCCAGCGCCTCGAGGCTGAGGGCCACCGGATCCTCAAGCTGAACATCGGCAACCCGGCACCGTTCGGCTTCGAGGCACCCGAGGCGATCCTGGCCGACGTGATGCACCACCTGCCCGACTCGCAGGGCTACAGCGACTCGCAGGGCATCTACTCCGCGCGCACCGCGGTGGCGCAGTACTACCAGGCCCGTGGGCTGCGGGAGACCGAGGTCGAGGACGTCTTCATCGGCAACGGCGTCTCCGAGCTGATCTCCATGGTGCTGCAGGCCTTCGTCGACGACGGCAACGAGATCCTGATCCCGGCGCCGGACTACCCGCTGTGGACCGGTGCCGTGACGCTGTCGGGCGGCACGCCGGTGCACTACCGGTGCGACGAGGAGAACGGCTGGATGCCGGACCTCGAGGACCTCGAGTCCAAGATCACCAGCAACACCCACGCCCTGGTCATCATCAACCCCAACAACCCCACCGGTGCCGTCTACAGCAGGCAGATGGTGGCGGCCCTGATCGACATCGCCCGTCGCCACCAGCTGGTGGTCTTCGCCGATGAGATCTACGAGAAGATCCTGTTCGACGACGCGGTCCACCACCACGCCGCGACCGCAGCCGGCCACGACGTCCTCTGCCTGACCTTCAGCGGGCTGTCGAAGGCCTACCGGGTCTGCGGCTACCGAGCCGGCTGGGTGATGATCTCCGGCCCCAAGGAGGTCGCCGAGGAGTTCCTCGAGGGCCTCACCCTGATCGCCAACATGCGGATGTGCGCCAACGTGCCCGCCCAGCACGCCATCCAGACGGCCCTGGGCGGCTACCAGTCGATCAACGAGCTGATCGTGCCCGGCGGCCGGTTCTACGAGCAGAGCATGCTCGCCCACCAGCTCCTCAACGACATCCCGGGCGTCACTTCCGTGAAACCCCAGGGCGCGCTCTACTGCTTCCCCCGGCTGGACCCGGAGGTCTACGCGATCGACGACGACGAGCAGTTCGTCATCGACCTGCTGCGGGCCAAGAAGATCCTCGTCACCCACGGGTCCGGCTTCAACTGGCCCGAGCCGGACCACTTCCGGCTGGTGACGCTCCCCGATGTCGACGTACTCGAAGAGGCCATCGGACGGATCGCGGAGTTTCTCGCCACCCGGCGTTAGTTCCGTCCTCCTTTTGTTCGCCAGGAGTAGTTTTCCGGATCTGGCCTGCGCGACACCCACTCGCGGGCGGGCGCCGGGTGGTGTCAGACTCCACCGGTGCTCGACATCACCTATCCCCCTGTCATCGTCACCGCGAAGCTGGCCTTCCGGGTCCTCGGTCAGCGCTTCCAGATGGCCGGCACCGACAACGTGCCACGGAAGGGCGGGGTGCTGCTCGCCATCAACCACACGGGGTACGTCGACTTCATCTACGCCGGGCTCGCCGCGAACCCGTCGAAGAGGCTGGTCCGGTTCATGATCAAGCGGGAGATGATGGACAAGGGCGGCGTCGGCCACCTGCTGCGCTCCTTCCACCACATCCGCGTCGACCGTGCCGCCGGCGAGCAGTCGATGCGCGATGCCTTGGCCTACCTCAAGGCCGGCGAGGCGGTCGGGATCTACCCCGAGGCCACCATCTCCCGGTCGTTCGAGATCAAGGAGCTCAAGACCGGCGCCGTCCGGATCGCTGCGGAGGCCGGCGTCCCGCTCCTGCCCGTCGTCGTCTGGGGAGCGCACCGGTTGATGACCAAGGATCATCCCAAGGACTTCTCGCGCTCTCGCAAGACCATCGCCGTCCGCGTCGGCGAGCCGCTGCACCCGACCGGCGACGACCCTGCTGCCGAGACCGCCGAGCTCCGGGCGGCCATGCAGAAGCTCCTCGACGAGGCGATCGCCGGGTACCCGGCGGACGAGAAGCCGCCCGGCTCCTGGTGGACCCCCGCTCGGTTCGGCGGGT
This sequence comes from uncultured Actinomycetota bacterium, assembly GCA_963756795.1. Classification (GTDB taxonomy): domain Bacteria; phylum Actinomycetota; class Actinomycetes; order Propionibacteriales; family Nocardioidaceae; genus Nocardioides. Next base: position 1,126,787 of record CAVWPK010000012.1, read on the forward strand.
CCGCACCGACCCCGGAGGAAGCCGGTCGGCTCGACGCCGAGGAGCTCGCCGCGCGGGCCGAGCGCCGGGCCGCCAAGGCGGCCGAGCAGGAGCGACAAGCCGGACGACAAGTAGCCACATCGACAAGGCGATTAAGCGTCTAGTCGCTAAGTCGTTTTGTCGATATTTCGGGGTCGTCGCAGGTCAGGGCGGGGTTAGCCGACGGTACGACGCCGACGGCCGGCCCGTTGCCGGCCGGTCGCGAGCGACGTTCAGCCCCGCGGATCCATGATGTCGACAATCCGGCGCAGGTCATCGAGGGTGGCGAACTCGACGGTGATCTTGCCCTTGTTCTTGCCGAGGTCGACCTTGACCCGGGTCTCGAGCCGGTCGGCCAGCCGATCCGAGATCTCGACCAGACCGGGCGCGAAGGGCCTCGGGCGCGCGGTGCGGGTCTTCGTCGTACTGGTGTCGCCAACGGCGACGATCTCCTCCAGGCCGCGGACGCTGATGCCCTCCGCGATCACCCGCTGGGCGAGTCGGTCCTGGACCTCTGCGTCGGGGACGGCCAGCAGCGCCCGGGCGTGACCCGCCGACAGCACACCGGCAGCGACCCGCCGCTGGACGGCCGGGCTGAGCTTGAGCAGCCGCAGCGTGTTGCTGATCTGGGGCCGGGACCGACCGATCCGCTGCGCGAGCACGTCGTGGGTGCAGCCGAAGTCGTCGAGCAGCTGCGCGTAGGCCGACGCCTCCTCCAACGGGTTGAGCTGGGAGCGGTGGAGGTTCTCCAGCAGCGCGTCGCGCAGCATGTCGGAGTCGTCGGTCTGCCGGATGATGGCAGGGATCTTGTCGAGGCCGGCTTGCTGGGCGGCGCGCCACCGGCGCTCGCCCATGATCAGCTCGTAAGAGCCGGGGGAGACCTCGCGGACGACGATCGGCTGCAACAGCCCGACTTCGCGCACGCTGTGGACCAGCTCGGCCATCGCCTCCTCTTCGAAGACCTGGCGGGGCTGCGCGTGGTTCGGTCGGATCGAGGTGTGCTCGAGCTCAGCGAAATAGGCGCCGTCGACGGGCACCAGCCCCCTCGGCCCGGGCTGATCGGTCCCACCGGCGCCGACAGCTGCAGAGTCGACCGCACCGGGCGGCGTCGACAGCGACTCGGGCTCCGGCGGAGCGGTGGGGATGAGGGCGCCGAGGCCGCGGCCCAGACCGCGGCGGGGGGGATTGCTGGTCAACTCAGGCTCCCTCGGATCGCGATCTCCCGTGCCGCCTCCAGATAGCTGAGCGCGCCGGGCGAGCCAGGATCGTAGGTCATGACCGTCTGGCCGTACGACGGCGCCTCCGACACCCGGACCGAACGCGGGATGGCGGTCTTGAGGACCTGGTCGCCGAAGTGGTCGCGCACCTCCTGGGCCACGCCGGCGGCAAGGCGGGTGCGGGCGTCGTACATGGTGAGGACGATCGTCGAGACCGCGAGCTCGGGATTGAGGTGCGCCCGGACCATGTCGACCGTTGCGAGCAGCTGACCCAGCCCCTCGAGCGCGTAGTACTCGGCCTGGATCGGGATCATCATCTCCGCGCCGGCTACCAGTGCGTTGAGGGTCAGCAGCCCGAGCGACGGCGGGCAGTCGATCAGGACGTAGTCGTAGCGGTCCTCGCCGGCGAGCGCCGCGCTTCCGACCTTCGGGTGGCCCGAGATCGCCCGCTTGAGCCTGCCCTCCCGCGCCACGACGCTCACCAGCTCGATCTCCGCGCCCGCAAGGTCGATCGTCGCTGGCACCACGTCGAGGGAGTCGCAGTCGGGGCAGGTCTTGACCACGTCGGCGAGCGGAGTCCCGTCCACCAGGACCTCGTAGGTCCCTGCCGTGCCCTGGCGGTGTTCGATGTTGAGCGCGGTCGAGGCGTTGCCCTGTGGGTCGAGGTCGATCACCAGGACCCGCTGACCGAGCTCGGAGAGCGCAGCGGCGATGTTCACCGTCGACGTCGTCTTGCCGACTCCGCCCTTCTGGTTCGCCACGACGAACACCCGGGTCGCGGCCGGCCTGCCCACCGGCTCGCGATGGATGCCTTGTCGCACGAGTACCGAGTGCCGGGCCTCCGCGGCGAGCGGCGTCTGATCGGTTTCATAGTCGTCGTCGAGAGCTGCCAACTCGGCTGCAGTTCGGACCCCGAAGCCGGTTTCACGGGAAACGTCCGCGGCACTGGTTTCACGTGAAACATCGCCCGTGGCGCCATCGAACGTCGAATTTGTCGGGTTACCCGACACCGGGGCCTCCTGTGGAAAAGTGGGCTCGACCTGTGGAACTTCAGACTCAGCACCCCGGTCTGGACCGGTGGATAACTCGAATCCAGGACCCGCGCCAGTGGGCTGCTGACCCGACGACGGCTCCGTCACTCTGAACTCTTCTTCTGCCGCGACGACCGGCTGCGACGGGCGCGAGATCCGTCGCGACCCCGGGAAGACGGCAACGATACCTGCGCTGGATCGTCCCAGGTAACCCGTACCACCCGGGTTGTCACCTCCAGGTTCCCCGGGGCCGAGATCACCTCCACCGTGGGTGCTGCGCACCCGAAGGTCCGGAGCACGGTTCGGGCCCGCTGGATCTCGTCCTCGGCCGACTCGCCCTTCATCGCGACCAGGGAGCCGGACGGTGCAACCAACGGCATGCACCAGCGGAGCAACCGTTCCAGTGGCGCGACCGCGCGCGCGGTCACCACGTCGAACACCTCGCCACCGTGAAGGGCGTCAGCCCGGTCGCGCCGGACGACGACGTTGTCGAGAGCGAGGGATGCGACCACCTCGTCGAGGAAGGTGGTCCGACGCAGCAGCGGTTCGACCAAGGTCACCGCCAGGTCCGGCCGCGCCAGCGCCACCACCAGGCCGGGAAGACCCGCTCCAGAGCCGATGTCTGCCACCGTCGCGCCGCGGGGGAGCGCAGTGGCCAGCAACGCACAGTTGACCAGGTGTCGTTCCCACAGCCGCGGCACCTCCCGGGGCCCGATCAGCCCACGGACGACCGCGTCGGTCGCGAGGAGGTCGCCGTACCGCTCGACGAGATCGAGGCGATCGGAAGGGAACAGGGCCCGCACCACGCGCGGTGCGGGCCCTGCCCCGCCGGCCTCGCCGACGGGAGGTTTCACGTGAAACGTCCGGTTTCAGTCCAGGGGGAGCACGACGACGTACCGCCGCGGCTCCGCGCCCTCGGACTCCGACCGCAGGCCGGCCGCAGCCACCGCGTCGTGGACGACCTTGCGCTCGAACGGCGACATCGGGTCAAGGGACACCGGCTCGCCGGAGGCGCGGACCTGCGCGACGATGTCCTCGCCGAGCTTCGTCAGGCGCGATCGCTTGTCGGCCCGGAAGCCGGAGATGTCGAGCATCAGCCGGGAGCGATCGCCGGTCTCCCGGTAGACCGCGAGCCGGGTCAGCTCCTGCAACGCCTCCAGGACCTTGCCGTCCCGACCCACCAACTGGGTCAGGTCAGCACCCACGATTGAGACAGCCGCGCGGTCGGCCTCGACGTCCATGTCGAGGTCGCCGTCAAGGTCGGCGATGTCGAGCAGCTCCTCGAGGTAGTCCGCCGCGATGTCCCCCTCGCGCTCCAGTCGGACAACCAGGTCTTCGCTCGCGCCCTCGTCGGACTGGTCCGCGTCAGACTGGCCCTCCTCCGTCAGGTGCTGGTCCGGCTCGGCCTCGGTCCCGGCTTCTTCGGTCACAGCCTCGTCGGTCACGGCCTCGTCCACGTCTGTCTCGGTGCTCATTTACTGCCTCCCTTGTTCGGGTTGGTTCCGGTGCCCGGCTTGCCGGACTTTCGTTGTGAGCGGGTCTGCCGCTTGGGCTGCTGCCGCTGCGTGGGCCGGTGGTCCGGCTCAGGCGCCTCGGTGCCTTCGGTGACCGGCTCGTACGCCCCGTACTTCTCGGGATGCTTGGCTGCCTTCGCCTTGTCCCGGTCCCGCTTGGCGTCGAAGGCCGGGGTGCCCGGAGCGGGGTTGTTGCGGATGACGTAGAACTGCTGGCCCATCGTCCACAGGTTGGAGGTCGTCCAGTACAGGAGGACGCCGATCGGGAACGCGACCCCACCGAGACCGAAGGCCACCGGGAGGATGTAGAGCAGCATCTTCTGCTGCTGCGCATAGGGACCGGTCATGGCGTCGGCCGGCATGTTCTTGGCCATCAGCTGGCGCTGGGTGGTGAAGGTCGTCGCGGTCATCGCCAGCACGAGCACAGAGGCAACGGCCACCACGGCGCCGCTGTCCGCGCCTTGTCCCCACGGGGAAGCGCCCCAGAACGACTTGGCGAGCCCGATCTTGCCCAGGACCTCCGACTCGCCGAACTGCTTCGCGAGCTTCTCGGTGAGGAAGCCGTGCGCGGTGCCCTTCTTGGCGGCCTGGTCAAGGAGACGGAACAGCGCGAAGAAGATCGGCATCTGCAGCAGGATCGGCAGGCACGACGCGAACGGGTTGGTGCCCGCGTCGCGATAGAGCTTCATCGTCTCCTCGGCGAGCTTCTGCCGGTCGTGGCCGAACTTCTTCTGCAGCTCCTTCACCTTCGGCTGGATCAGCTGCATGTTGCGGCTGGACTTGATCTGCTTCACGAACAGCGGGATCAGCGCGGCCCGGATCACCAAGGTCAGTCCGATGATCGACAACGCCCAGGCGGCACCGCCGTCAGGGTCGAGGCCGAGCACGGTGAACAGCTTGTGCCAGCCGATCAGTACCGCCGAGATCGCGTAGTACAGCGGCACCATGATGAAGTGGCCGATGTCGCCGAAGATGCCCACTCAGGCTCCTAGTTCGTTGGTCACGTCCGCGACGTCAGCGCCGCGGTGGGTTCGGGGTGGTACATGGTCGACGCCGCCGGCTGCCCACGGGTGGCAGCGAGTGACGCGTCGGACAGCCAACCAGGTGCCCTTGATGCTGCCGTGGGTCTGCACGGCCTCCAGGGCGTAGGCCGAGCACGAGGGGTAGTAGCGGCAGACCTCGCCGTACAGCGGGCTGATCACCGCTCGGTAGCCGCGCAGCAGCACGACCAGCAGCCACCTCACCGCTCCACCCGTCCGGAGCCGACGGTCCCGGTTTCCAAGCTGGCGTCCAGGCTCCTGTCCAGGCAACGGTCGAGATCGGCCGACAGTTCCTCGTAGGACGCCGACGCCGACGCCGGCTGAGCGCGTACGACGAGCAGGGCGCCGGCCGGCAGCAACGAGATCCGGGCGCCGGCGGCGTGCCGGAGCCGTCGCTTCACCCGGTTGCGGACGACGGCGTTGCCCACGGCCTTGCTCACCACGAACCCGACCCGAGCGCCCGAACCCAGTTGCTCCTCGGCGAGCGTCAGGTGTGTGATCAGGGTGCGCGCACCCGACCGACGGCCCGCCTTGACGGCGTGTCGGAACGAGCGGGGGCGGGTAAGCCGGTGGTCGGCAGGCAGCACGGAGCCCTCCGGAGGGCGTCGCCGTGGCCTCAGACGGCCAGGCTGTTGCGGCCCTTTCGGCGCCGGTTCGCCAGGATGGCGCGACCGGCGCGGGTGCGCATCCGCAGTCGGAACCCGTGCGTCTTGTGGCGACGACGGTTGTTCGGCTGGTACGTCCGCTTGCTCACGATCGACCTCTCGGCTGGCTATGACTGGTACGTCTTGGGAAGGGGCCATCCGGTGCGGCCCGGCGGACCCGCGCACATGGTGCGCGGCCCGATGCGACTGGTGGCAGCTTCGGCTGGCACCGCGCGCCCGCGGAACAACCCTGCGAGGGATCAGATTTCCTCGACAAGACGGCCACGGACATGCGGCACCGGTCGACACCGGATGACCGCACAACGGTACGCGGCGAGGAACAGCAGGGTCAAACCGACGAAACCGACGACCTTAGGCCGTTTACCGCCGGATCCGCACCCGCCTCGCCGGGAAGCGCAGCACGGACCCTGCTAGACCACTATTGAAACCGTCCTGAGATCCTGTGGAGAACGGGTTGATCCACAGGCCCGGCGCGGCTAGGTTCGGTGACTCCGGGATTCCCCGCCGGTTCGGGTCGCAGAGGACCCACGAGACGTCGCAAGATTCGGATGCCGACCTACGAACTGGCCGCTGACCTGCGTAAACGCGTGATCCCTCGCAACTTGGACAGCCTCGGCGCGGCGCCGCTACCGGCGCAAACCATCAGTTCACAGCCTGTGGACAAAGCTGTGGAGCGACAAGTTCAGGGAGAGATAGTTGTGGGGAACGACGAACATGTGGAAGCTCGGACCGAGACCCCCGAGGTCGACCCCGCGCTGACCCTCCTGGAAGACGCCTGGCACTCGGTGATCGGCGACCTCCAGGTGCCGCAGCGGGCGTGGCTCCAGACCAGTCGGCCGGTCACCCTCCACGGCACCACCGCCATCGTCGCGGTCCCGGACGAGTTCACCCGCAAGCGGCTCGAGGGACGGGTGCGCGGACACCTCGAGGAGGCGCTCACCGCCCGGTTCGGCCATCGCCGTCCAGCTCGCGGTCACGGTCGACCCGAGCCTCCAGCCCGGGTCGACCCCGGACGCCCGACCCGCCGAGCCCAGTCCCCAGCAGACCGAGAGCGAGCCGCCTCGGGCGAGTGGATATGTGAGTGGATTCGGCGACTTGTCGACAAACCGACACGTCGACACGTCGACCTTTGACCAGCCCGGCACGGCGGCGTACGACGAGCCTGCCGCCGCGTCGGTGGACGACCCGGGCACTCCGACGTTCGACGCGATCCGGTCGACCTTCCCCCCGGCCACCCCGGCGCGCGCCGGCCAGGTCCCGCACACCCCCGAGTCGCGGCTCAACCCCAAGTACACGTTCGAGACGTTCGTCATCGGTTCCTCCAACCGGTTCCCCCACGCAGCCGCGGTAGCGGTGTCGGAGGCGCCCGGGAAGTCCTACAACCCGCTGCTGGTCTACGGGGACTCCGGACTCGGCAAGACCCACCTGCTGCACGCGATCGGCCACTACGTCCGCAGCCTGTACGCCGGGGCGAAGGTGCGCTACGTCAGCTCCGAGGAGTTCACCAACGAGTTCATCAACTCCATCCGTGACGACCGGCAGGACCGGTTCAAGCGGCGCTACCGCGAGGTCGACGTACTGCTCATCGACGACATCCAGTTCCTCCAGGGCAAGACCCAGACCCAGGAGGAGTTCTTCCACACGTTCAACTACCTGCACAACGCGCAGAAGCAGATCGTCCTGACCTCCGACCAGGCGCCGAAACGGCTCGAGGCACTCGAGGACCGGCTGCGCAACCGGTTCGAGTGGGGCCTGATCACCGACGTCCAGCCGCCTGACCTCGAGACGCGGATCGCGATCCTGCGCAAGAAGGCGGCCATGGACCGGCTCACCGCGCCGCCGGACGTGCTCGAGTTCATCGCGAGCAAGATCCAGACCAACATCCGCGAGCTCGAGGGGGCGTTGATCCGGGTCACCGCGTTCGCCAACCTCAACCGGCAGGACGTCGACCTCACGCTGGCCGAGATCGTGCTCAAGGACCTGATCCCCGAGGGCGGCGAACCGGAGATCACGGCGCCGCTGATCATCGCCCAGACCGCGGCGTACTTCGGCATGTCCATCGAGGAGCTCACCGGACCGAGCCGCGGCCGGCACCTGGTGATGGCCCGCCAGATCGCGATGTACCTGTGCCGCGAGCTCACGGGGCTCTCGCTGCCCAAGATCGGCGCCCAGTTCGGCAACCGCGACCACACGACCGTCATGTACGCCGAGCGCAAGATCAACCAGTTGCTCGGTGAGCGTCGCGCCGTGTTCAACCAGGTCAGCGAGCTCACCAACCGGGTGAAGATGACGGCCCGCCAGGGGTGACCCGCCTGTGGACGAAACCCCCGAACTGGTGCGAACTACACGGGGAGGATTCTGTGGGCCCACCGGTGTCGCCCTCCCACAGCCGTCCGGCGTCCACAGCCGGCCCTATGCCAGCAGCCGTTGTTCCACACCGTTGCCCACAGCCCGAAACGCCGCTTCACCTGCGGCAACGACGACTGTCCACAGTTTCCACCGACGCTACGACTACTACGAAACCTCAATTGCTCCCCATCGACTGGAACAATCTCCACGCCATCACTCTGTGGAGAACCACCGCCATGGCAGGATGCTCCCTGCGCACATCCGTGTCATTCCCCACGCGGACACCTCCGAAGCTCTGCATCTCAGCAACCGCCCGTACCTCCCACTGATGTGTAAGGACGCACCGTGAAGTTCCGTGTCGACCGCGACGTCTTCGCTGACGCCGTCGCCTGGGCCGCCCGCAGCCTCCCTGTCCGACCGAGCGCACCCGTCCTTGCCGGGTTGCTGATCGAGGCGGGGCACGGCACCGACGGCGGCCTGGTCCTCTCCAGCTTCGACTACGAGACCTCGTGTCGTGCCACGCTGACTGCCGAGGTCAGTGACGAGGGCGCGGCGCTCGTCAGCGGCCGACTGCTCGCGGACATCTGCCGCAGCCTGCCGGCCAAGCCGGTCGACATCACGCTCGACGGCTCCCGGGTGTCGCTCACCTGTGGCTCGGCCCGTTTCTCGCTGCAAACGATGCCGGTCGAGGACTACCCGTCGATCCCGTCCATGCCGGCGGCCACCGGCACGGTCCCGAGCGAGGCCTTCGCCCACGCGGTCAGCCAGGCGGTCACCGCGGCCGGCCGCGACGACATGTTGCCTGTCCTGACCGGCGTCCGGCTGGAGATCGAGGGCGACACGATCGCCCTCCTCGCGACCGACCGCTTCCGCCTGGCGCAACGCGAGCTCGCCTGGTCTCCCGGCCAGCCCGATGCCAGCCTCGCCGCGTTGGTCCCGGCCAAGGTCCTCGGCGACACGGCCAAGTCGCTGACCGCCGGCCCCGAGGTCACCATCGCGCTCTCGGCCTCCGGCAGCGGCGAGGGCCTGATCGGCTTCGAGGGCAGCGGCCCCGGCGGCGTCCGCCGTACGACGACGCGCCTCCTCGACGGCGAGTTCCCGAAGGTCCGCAGCCTGTTCCCGAGCGAGCGGCTGACCATCGCCAAGCTCGACAAGGCATCGCTCATCGAGTCGCTCAAGCGGGTCTCGCTGGTCGCCGAGCGCAACACGGCGGTCCAGCTCGCCTTCAAGGACGGTGTGCTCACGCTGGACGCGGGATCGGGCGACGAGGCCCAGGCGTCGGAGTCGGTCGAGGCGCAGATCGAGGGCGACGACCTCGTGACCGGCTTCAACCCGCAGTTCCTGCTCGACGGCCTCGGTGCTATCGACGAGGCCGTGGTGGAGCTCGCGTTCACCCAGGCCTCGAAGCCGGTCGTGATCACCGGGACCGCCGACGAGTCGGCGGCCGGTCAGGGCGCCACCGGGGCCGCCGGCTCGTTCCGCTACCTGTTGATGCCCCGCCGCCTCTTGGGATAGGAGCCCGCGATGGAGATCGGTCTGATTGGCCTCGGCAAGATGGGCGGCAACATGCGCACCCGACTGCGCAACGCCGGCCACACCGTCGTCGGCTACTCCCGGGACCCGAACGTCCGCGACGTCGACAGCCTGGAGGCCCTGGTGGAGGCGCTGCCCAGCCCGAAGGTGGTCTGGGTGATGATCCCCGCCGGCGAGCCGACCCGCTCGACCATCGCCGACCTCAAGGAGCTGCTCGGCGCGGGCGACCTGGTCGTCGACGGCGGCAACTCCAAGTACACCGACGACGCGGTCAACGCCGCGCTGCTGGCAGAGAAGGGCATCGGGTTCCTCGACTGCGGTGTCTCCGGCGGGGTCTGGGGCCTCCAGAACGGCTATGCCCTGATGTACGGCGGCGCGGCCGAGGACGCAGCGAAGGTGATGCCGGCTCTCGAGGCGCTCAAGCCGACGGACACCACCGACGGGCTGGTCCACTGCGGCACCACGCCGGGCGCCGGGCACTTCGCCAAGATGGTCCACAACGGCATCGAGTACGCCATGATGCAGGCCTACGCCGAGGGCTGGGAGCTGCTCGACAAGGTCGACATCGTCGACAACGTGCCGGAGATCTTCGCGTCCTGGCGCACCGGCACCGTGGTCCGCTCGTGGCTGCTCGACCTGCTCGTCGACCAGCTGCGCGCCGATGAGCACCTCGACCAGCTCCAGGGCTATGCCGACGACTCGGGGGAGGGCCGGTGGACGGTCGAGGCCGCGATCGAGAACGCCGTACCGATGCCGGCGATCTCCGCGGCCCTGTTCGCCCGGTTCGTGTCACGTCAGGAGGACGACGTGGCGATGAAGGCGATCGCCGCCATGCGCAACGGCTTCGGCGGGCACGCCGTCACCAAGAAGGGCTGACGCCTCACTGGCCGAGGAGGCAGGAGGCTAGATGGCAGAGGCCAGGCGGACGAGCGCGTAGCCGAGCCAGACCGCTCCGATGCCGAGTGCGACCGGGTGCTTGAGTGCTTTGTCGAGCTCGGGAGGGGGCCGACGTCGTACCCGTCGCACGACCACGACGACTGCGAAGACGAGGACGGCGGCGACCACGAGCAGGCCGAACGGGTTGGCCGCGAACGACTCCTGCCACCAGCCGTGCGCCGCGTAGACCCAGGACCGGGTGAGACCGCAGCCGGGGCAGGGGAGCCCGGTGAGGGCGCGGAACGGGCAGAGGACGGGCCCGTCCTCGATGTGCTCGGGGGAGAGCAGGAAGGCGACGCCGATGCCGGCGACCCCGCCCGTCGCGACCAGGTCCGCACCGGTGAGATGGGTGCGGACCCGGCGCAGGAGGCTCGTGGTGCTGAGCTCCTCGTGGACGGGCGGGGTCGTCGTGGTCATCGGGATGCCGGGAGAGCCGGTCGGCTCAGCGGAACGGACGGCCGTCGACGTCGTGCTGCTTGCGCAGCGCGAACATGATCAGGTCGTAGATCGCCCAGATGCCGCAGCCACCGCAGGTGAACAGCTTGCCGAGCCCCAGCCCGGTCTGACCGAGGTAGAACCGGTCGACACCGAAGGTGCCGAGCAGCCACGAGAGCAGGACGACGGTCAGCCACTCCTTGTCCGAGTAGAGGCCCGGCACATCCTTGGCAGCGATGTACTGCTGGCTGTCGCCGGCGCGGACCGGGGTGTCGGCCTTGATCTGGTTCGACACGGCCATCTGGGCGAGCGTGTTGAAGTCGAGCGGGCCCTGCTCCTGACCGAGGACGGACACATAGAAGGGGCCGCCGGAGCTGGGAACCGGTGCCGGGGCGCCGTAGCCACCCGGGGGCGGGGGAACTGGAGGTTGAGTCATGGGGAGCAGCCTAGATCCACCAGGGGCCGTTCAAACATCATTCGCAAGGACGCTTTCGGGAAATCGGTGACGCGCCCGCGCGGCGTCGGGGGCGGGGGGGATGATGGGACGGTGCACGTCTCGCACCTGACCCTCCACGACTTCCGCTCCTACGGTGACGTGGACGTGCCGCTCGACGCCGGGGTCACGGCGTTCGTGGGCCGCAACGGGCAGGGCAAGACCAACCTGGTCGAGGCGATCGACTACCTCTCCCGGCTGGCCTCCCACCGGGTGGCGACCGATGCGCCGCTGATCCGGGCAGGCGCCGGGCAGGCGCTGGTCCGGGCGGCTGTGGTGCGCGACGGACGCACCGCCGTGCTGGAGGTCGAGCTCAACCCGGGACGTGCCAACCGGGCGCGGGTCAACAAGGCCCCGTTGCCGCGGGCCCGCGACCTGGTCGGCTTGCTGCGCACCGTGGTCTTCAGTCCGGAGGACCTCACCTTGGTGAAGGGCGATCCGTCCGAGCGGAGGCGGTTCCTCGACGACCTGTTGGTGCTGCGTACGCCGCGGCTGGCCGGCGTACGTGCCGACTACGACCGGGTGCTCAAGCAGCGCAACAGCCTGCTGAAGACGATCTTCGCCGCCCGCGGCAGCAGCCGTGACGCGGCGCTGGCGACGCTTTCGGTCTGGGACGACCACCTGGTCACGGTGGGCTCAGAGCTGCTCGAGGCCCGGATGGTGCTGACGGCCGACCTGGCGCCGTACGTCGGCAAGGCCTACGAGGCGGTGGCCCGTGGCGCCTCCCGCGACGACGCGCGGATCGCTTACAGCACCCACCTTCCGCTGGTGGAGGACCCCGCCGGGCGAGAAGGTCGCGCGGGCGGCCGCCACCAGACCCCGTCCCGCGACCTACTGGCGGTAGCCCTGCGCGCGGAGCTGGGCCGCCGACAGGACGACGAGATCGGCCGCGGCCTCACCCTGGTCGGCCCGCACCGCGACGACCTGCTGCTGTCCCTCGGGCCCGGGGACGAGAGCCGGCTCCCGGTGAAGGGTTACGCCTCGCACGGTGAGTCGTGGTCGTTCGCACTGGCGTTGCGACTGGCGTCCTACGACCTGTTGCGCGCCGACGGCGACGACCCGATCCTGATCCTCGACGACGTGTTCGCCGAGCTCGACGCGGACCGGCGCGACCAGCTCGCCGGCCTGGTCGCTGGTGCCGAGCAGGTCCTGGTGACCGCGGCGGTGCAGGCCGACGTACCAGCGCTGCTGGCTGGAGCGACCTTCACGGTCGCCGGAGGGGAGGTGACCCGTGTCGAAGGAGGAGCCGCCGCCGACTGACGGCACCGCCGACCCGGACGACGGTGAGGAAGAGCACCGGACCGACGGCCTCGACCTCGCCCGCGCGATGATGCGTGGCGCGGTCGCGCCCGGCGCGCCGGCCGCGCGCAAACCGCGACGGGCCGGCGCCAGGACCCGGCGCGCGCGGCCGGGCAACGAGGGCGGGCTCAGCGGCGCGCATCCCGACGAGCGCGACCCCCAGCTGCTCGGAGGCGAGATCGGCCGGCTGGTCGACCAGCGGGGGTGGGGTCTCGACCTGCGGGTGCGTGGCGTCTTCGCACGGTGGACCGAGGTGGTCGGCGAGGAGATCGGCGCGCACTCGGCGCCCGAGACCCTGACCGACGGCACCCTGGTCGTCCGCACCGACTCCACGGCGTGGGCGACACAGCTGAAGCTGCTCGCCCCCAACATCGTCACCCGGCTCAACGCCGAGCTCGGGGCCGGCACCGTGGTCGTCGTCGAGGTGCTCGGGCCGCACGCTCCGACCTGGAAGCACGGCGGCCGTGGACTGCGCGACGGCCGTGGGCCGCGCGACACCTACGGCTAACCGCCCCGGACCCAGCGCCGGAGGCGGTCCGAGACCCCGGTTCGTCGTACCGGGGTCTGTCCGCGCCCCTGTTCGGCGCTGGAAACCGCCTTATCGGCGCGCTGAGGGCCAGTTTTCATCCACAGACCCCCCGTCCAGCGGGACGCCGACGTGTTCTGAGCCACTCTGAGCGGTATCATGGCTCTCAGGCCGGGCGCACGCCCCAATCGCGTGGACGTCGGGCCTTCTGCGTGTCCAGGATCCAGAACCGAAGAGGTGCCGTGCCCGCCGAAGAGCAGAATCCGACCCCGACCAGTCAACGGGGCGGGGCCACCTCCAACACCCCGACCGGCGGCTACGACGCCTCCATGATCCAGGTCCTCGAGGGTCTCGAGGCGGTGCGCAAACGGCCGAGCATGTACATCGGCTCCACCGGTGAGCGCGGCCTCCACCACCTGATCTGGGAGATCGTGGACAACGCCGTCGACGAGGCGCTGGCCGGCTACTGCGACCGGATCGTGATCACGCTCCAGGCCGACGGCGGGATGCGGGTCGAGGACAACGGCCGCGGCATCCCCACCGACACCGCAGCCGGCCAGGAGCTGCCGGCCGTGACCCTCGCGCTGACCGTGCTGCATGCGGGCGGCAAGTTCGGTGGCGGCGGCTACAAGGTCTCCGGCGGTCTGCACGGAGTCGGCGTCTCGGTGGTGAACGCGCTGTCCAGCCACCTCAAGGTCGAGGTGCGCAACCGCGGCAAGCAGTGGGAGCAGGAGTTCTCCCTCGGCGATCCCGACTACCCGCTGCGGGAGGTGCGCGACCTCGAGCCGGGGGAGGGCACCGGCACCACCGTGACCTGGTACGCCTCGTCCGACATCTTCGAGACCACGGCCTACTCCCTCGAGACCATCAGCAACCGCTTCCGCGAGATGGCGTTCCTCAACAAGGGCCTGGAGATCGTCGTCTACGACGAGCGGCCCGAGGCCGGCGACGTCGCCGACGCGGTCGCCGACGACACCGTCAGCAACGATCTCGACCAGGCTCATGCCGGCGCGATCGAGCGTACGGGCGGCGGTCTCAAGCAGGTCTTCAAGTACGAACGCGGGCTGGTCGACTACGTCGAGCACATCAACCGCACCAAGACCGCGGCCAACCCGACGATCATCTCCTTCGAGGCCGATACCCCGGACGACCCGGACAACGAGGCGAGCCACATGAGCCTCGAGGTCGCGATGCAGTGGAACACCGGCTACAACGAGTCGGTCCACACCTTCGCCAACACGATCAACACCCACGAAGGCGGCACTCACGAGGAGGGCTTCCGCTCCGCGCTGACCTCGCTCGTCAACGGCTGGGGCGAGCAGTGGGGGCTGATCAAGAAGCGGGAGGACCGGGTCAGCGGCGAGGACATCCGCGAGGGCCTGACCGCGATCATCTCGATCAAGCTCGGTGAGCCGCAGTTCGAGGGCCAGACCAAGACCAAGCTCGGCAACACCGAGGCCAAGGGCTTCGTGCAGCGGATCGTCAACGACCAGCTCGGTGCCTGGCTGGAGGAGAACCCTGCCGAGGGCAAGGAGATCATCCGCAAGTCGCAGGCCGCAGCGACCGCGCGCAACGCCGCGCGGAAGGCGCGCGAGCTGGCCCGCTCGCGCAAGGGGCTGCTCGGCGGCGGAGGTCTGCCCGGCAAGCTGTCGGACTGCCAGTCGACCAACCCGGAGGAGTGCGAGGTCTTCATCGTCGAGGGCGACTCGGCGGGCGGTTCGGCCCGGCAGGGCCGAGACCCACGGGTCCAGGCGATCCTCCCGATCCGCGGCAAGATCCTCAACGTCGAGAAGGCGCGGATCGACAAGGTGCTCGCCAACACCGAGGTGCAGGCGATCATCTCCGCCCTCGGCACGGGGATCCAGGAGGAGTTCGACTTCGAGAAGCTGCGCTACCACAAGGTGGTGCTGATGGCCGACGCCGACGTCGACGGCCACCACATCAACACCCTGCTGCTGACGCTGCTCTTCCGGTTCATGAAGCCGCTCATCGAGCACGGCTACGTCTACATGGCGCAGCCGCCGCTCTACCGGATCCGGTGGAACAAGCCGGCCGAGCACGAGTTCGTCTACTCCGACGGCGAACGTGACCTGCTTATGCGCGACGGCCAGCAGCAGGGCAAGAAGCTGCCCAAGGAGAACCCGGTCCAGCGCTACAAGGGTCTCGGCGAGATGAACGCCGAGGAGCTCTGGGAGACCACGATGAACCCCGAGCAGCGGCTGATGCTCCAGGTGACGCTCGACGACGCCGCTCAGGCCGACGAGATCTTCTCGATCCTGATGGGGGAGGACGTCGAGCAGCGACGGTCCTTCATCCAGCGCAACGCCAAGGACGTCCGGTTCCTCGATATCTAGCCACCGCAGGCTGAGGTGCGAGGAGCGCTAGCGCGCCTCGAGACCAAGGCGAGTATCAGGGAATCTAAGACTTTGACTAGACACAGCCAGAAAGAGCAATCGTGACTGAGACGCAGAGCAACCTGGGTGGCGGCGACGGACCCGGCCCGGGCGGTCGGATCGAGCCGATCGAGCTGCAGACGTCCATGCAACGCGCCTACATCGACTACGCGATGGCAGTCATCGTCGGCCGCGCGTTGCCCGACGTACGCGATGGCTTGAAGCCGGTGCACCGCCGCGTGCTCTACGCCATGTACGACGGGGGCTACCGACCCGACCGCGGCTTCTCCAAGTGCTCGCGCGTCGTCGGTGACGTGATGGGTCAGTACCACCCGCACGGCGACACCGCGATCTACGACACGTTGGTCCGACTCGCCCAGCCGTGGGTGATGCGCGCACCGCTGATCAACGGGCAGGGCAACTTCGGTTCGCCCGGCAACGACTCGGCGGCGGCGATGCGTTACACCGAGTGCCGGATGGCGCCGCTGGCACTGGAGATGGTCCGCGACATCACCGAGGAGACCGTCGACTTCCAGCCGAACTATGACGGGCGGTCCGAGGAGCCGACGGTGCTGCCGTCGCGTTACCCGAACCTCCTCGTCAACGGCTCGGCCGGCATCGCGGTCGGCATGGCCACCAACATCCCGCCGCACAACCTCAAGGAGGTGGCCGCGGGTGCCCAGTGGGCGCTGGACCACCCCGACGCCTCGCGCGAGGAGCTCCAGGACGCGCTGATCGAGCGGATCAAGGGCCCCGACTTCCCCAACGGTGCACTGATCGTCGGCCGGGAGGGCATCGAGACCGCCTACCGAACGGGACGTGGGTCGGTCACCCAGCGCGCCGTCATCGAGATCGACGAGGACAACAAGGGGCGCACCTGCCTCTCGATCACCGAGCTTCCCTACATGGTCAACCCCGACAACCTGGCGCTGAAGATCGCCGAGCTCGCCGACTCCGGCAAGGTGCAGGGCATCGCGGACGTCCGCGACGACTCGTCCGGCCGCACCGGCCAGCGGCTGGTGGTCGTGCTGAAGCGGGATGCGGTCGCGCGCGTCGTACTCAACAACCTGCTGAAGCACACCGAGCTGCAGACCAACTTCAGCGCCAACATGCTGGCCCTGGTCGACGGGGTGCCGCGCACGCTGACGATCGACCAGTTCATCAGCAACTGGGTCGCCCACCAGATCGAGGTCATCCAGCGCCGGACGAGCTACCGCCTCCGGAGGGCGGAGGAGCGCGCCCACATCCTGCGGGGGCTGGTGAAGGCGCTCGACATGCTGGACGAGGTGATCGCCCTCATCCGCCGCTCGCCCGACGCGAATGACGCCCGCGAGGGCCTGATCGCGCTCCTCGACATCGACGAGCTGCAGGCAACCGCGATCCTCGACATGCAGCTGCGGTCCCTGGCCGCCCTGCAGCGGCAGAAGATCATCGACGACCTGGCGGAGATCGAGCTCGAGATCGCCGACCTCAACGAGATCCTCGCCAACGTCTCGCGGCAGCGGCAGATCATCTCCGACGAGCTGGCCGCGATCGTCGACAAGTACGGCGACGACCGCCGTACCCAGATCATCGCGGCCGACGGCGACCTCTCGATGGAGGACCTGATCCCCGACGAGGAGCTGGTGGTCTCGATCACCCGCGGCGGCTATGCCAAGCGGACCCTCGCGACTCTCTACCGCACCCAGAAGCGCGGCGGGAAGGGCGTGCGCGGTGCGACCCTGCGTGGCGACGACGTGGTCGAGCACTTCATCGCGACCACCAACCACCACTGGCTGCTGTTCTTCACCACAGCCGGCCGGGTCTACCGGACGAAGGCCTACAACCTGCCCGAGGCGCAGCGCGATGCGAAGGGCGGTCACGTCGCCGGGTTGCTGAGCTTCCAGCCGGACGAGTCGATCGCACAGGTGCTCGCGATCCGCGACTACGAGCAGGCTCCTTACCTGGTGCTCGCGACCCGCAACGGTCTGGTGAAGAAGACCCGGCTCGGTGACTACAACAGCCCGCGCCAGGCCGGCGTCATCGCGATCAACTTCCGCGAGGACGACGACGAGCTGATCGGGGCGGAGCTGGTCAACGCCGACGACGACATCTTGCTGGTGTCGCGGAAGGGGCAGGCGATCCGGTTCCGGGCCGCCGACGACCAGCTGCGGCCGATGGGGCGTGCGACCTCCGGCGTCACCGGCATGCGGTTCAAGTACGACGACGACAAGGTGCTGTCGATGTCGGTCATCCGCGCCACCCAGGTGGCCGCGGAGGAGGCCGCCGGCCTCGCCGAGCACGACGACGAGGCCGCCGCGGTGGACCTTCGAGACGGCTCGCCTCTCGACTCCTCGGGCGCCGCGATCGATCTCAGTCAGGTCAAAGCGCAGTTCGTCTTCACGATGACCGATGCCGGCTACGCGAAACGCACCCGGATCAACGAGTACCGCCTCACCGGCCGCGGTGGCCTCGGCATCACGACCATGAAGCTCACCAATGAGGAACGCGGCGGCCTGGTCGGTGCCTTCATCGTCGAGGACGGCGACGAGATCCTCTCCATCACGCAGGGTGGTCAGGTGGTGCGAAGCCCGATCGACGACAATTTCAAGGCGTCGGTGGGCCGGTCCACCCAGGGCGTGAAGTTCGTGACGCCCAAGGACCGCGACGCTGTCGCGGTGGTCGCCCGCTCTGTCGAGTCCAAGGTCGACGAGGACGACGCGGTCGGTACTGCTCCGACCGACGGCGGTGAGACGGGCGAATCGCTCGTTACCGATCCGGATGTAACAATCGGAGCGGAAGAGTCCGTCGAGACGGGCGACAGCGGGGCCGACGAGAGCCCTGGCGGAAGTGAGGGTTGATGTCGGACCGCACCAAGGAGCCGACCAAGGAGCCGACCACGGAGCCGACTACCGAGCCGACTACGGAGCCGACCGCCGACGCAACCACGGTGCCCGCCCCCTCGGGCGGGCCGGTGAGCAAGTCGGAGCCCAAACCGAAGCCCAGGTTCGGCAAGCGCCCGCCACCGCCCCTTCCTGACCTGCCGCCGCGCCCGGACGACGCGCCGACACCGTCGACATCGTCAACACCGTCCTCGGCCGGCCCCACCACCACGAGCCCCACGGCCACGGCCACGACCGAGGTCGTGACCCGCCCGGCCGGGTCCCGCGGACCGCGCCGCGCCCGGCTCCGGTTGACCCGGGTCGACCCTTGGTCGGTGATGAAGACGGCGTTCCTGCTGTCGATCGCGTTCGCTGTCGTCACGGTGGTCTCCGTCGCCATGGTGTGGCAGGTGCTCGGCGCCGCCGGCGTGTGGGACTCGATCAACAGCACGGTCCAGGAAGCCATCGGCGGCGAGGACGTTGCCGGCTTCCAGGTCGAGGACTACGTCGGGACCAGCCGAGTGCTCGGCTTCACGATGCTCGTCGCCGCGATCGACGTCATCTTGATCACCGCTGGCGCGACGCTGACGGCGTTCCTCTACAACATGTCCGCGGCTCTGCTCGGCGGCGTCGAAGTCACCCTCGCCGAGGATGCCTGAGCCGGCGGTCGCGCTCGGGCTCTGCGGGTTCGTCAAGGTTGGTAGCCGAGCACCCACATCTCGTACCGAACTCGGCCTGGGAACCGCCGGTTGGTCTGCATCCCTGATGAATCGGCGTCCGCCGCAGCCCACCCGTCCCGTTTTGTTGGGCCCCGCTCCGGTCGGGTACCGTTCCCTCCGGTCTGCGGTCGGGGCTTCCACCTTGCCGCAGGCCACTCGGGCCTATAGCTCAGACGGTTAGAGCGCTTCCCTGATAAGGAAGAGGTCACAGGTTCAAGTCCTGTTAGGCCCACGCACGGGGCCCCACCCCGGGGACCCGGCTGGGGCTTCGCCCCAGACCCGACCGGGCGAACCCCAGGAGCGGAAATGATCAAGAAGTTCGTGCTCACAGCACTCGCCGCAGCCGGCGTCGCCTTCGCCGTCAAGAAGCTGCAGGAGAGCAAGGCCGAGCAGGCCCTGTGGGCCGAGGCCACCGACCAGCTGCCGGAGTCCTGAGCGAGGACGATCGCTCGAGAAGGTCGCCGAGCGACCTTCCCGGGACCAGGGGCCTTGGCGCAATTGGTAGCGCACCTGCTTTGCAAGCAGGGGGTTAGGGGTTCGAGTCCCCTAGGCTCCACCAGAGAAACCGCAGGTCAGCCTGCGGTTTCTGTCGTTTCTGGTCGCGACGATTCCGGCGCGTCCACCGCGGCTGTGGGGGATTGGTGGGGGAATTCGTTCGTCCTCCACGTCGCATGTCGAGCTAACTTTCCCGGTTCTGGCCAATCAGTCGGACCACACCATTACTGTCACGGAAGTCAACAGTTGGAGGGTTGACCGCGGATGAGCACGTTCGGCCGGCGGATCCGGCTTCAGAACATGAACGAGACGGTTGCTTCGCTCGTCGACCGCGCTCAGAGAATCGATGCGACTACCACTCGCTTGAGGGTGTTCCGCTGATCGTGCCCTTGGCCGCGAGCGCGGTCCTTGCCATCAGCATGGCGAGTGGTGTGAGTGCCCGACGGTCGCGGGGAAGCCCACGATCACGCTGCTCCGAGGCGACGTTCGCCAGCGCGTGGGTGGCTTCCCGGATTGCCCATCGGGACTGGTCGGTGCTGACGGGTCGTCCATCGCGCTGTCGCCAGCCGAGGAAGGTCAGCGCTTCGGCCAGTCGCTCGTCGTGCCGTCCCTCCGGTTCAGACGCAAGGCACAGAAGGGCCAGCAGTCGGGCCTGGGTCGTGAAGCTGCCCTCGTTGCCGTCGACGAGACGGTCGGAGAGGCGGCGCCACAAGACGACCGGATCGGTCTGAGCGGCCTTGCCGAGCTTGGTGAGCAGGAGCTTGCCCTTGTACTTCCGGAGCAGCCCGATCTGCTGAAGCGACTGGCGGAACTCGAGCATCGGGATCGTGAGGTCCTCACGATTGCGCTTCCCAGTCCAGTCCCCGACCACGGGAACAACCTCCGACGCGGCCTCGACGTCGGCGGGCCTGAGATAGCCGGCTGCAGTCAACGGGATGCCGTCGCCGGCCGCACGATCGAGGAACCACTGGTACGCACGAAGGTTGGCCCTCAGGGTCGCGACGTCCGGTTGCTCGGGAGTCCCAATGGCGAGGGTGCGGGCGATGAAGTCGTCGCCGACCGGCGTCCGTTGCAACTGGCTCAGCAGGCGGACGAGGTCCGAGCGCACCCCCCAGCCGGCGAGTCCGCCAGCAGGTGACGCGAGGCGTTCGCTGAGCTCGGCGACATCGAAGCCAGCGGGCTCGTCGACGATCTGAGCGAGGTCTTCGGCATCGCGCAGTCCACCGCAGTCGTCCGGCGGTGCGGCCCGTTGTCCGTCGACGCACCTCGCTCGGGGCACGCCTTTCGTCAGCGGGAGGACCTCTTCGAGGCGAATCGTCAGATCCCAGTTGTCGCCGTAGTCGTAGACGTAGTGCAAGACGTCGCCCGCCTCGACCAGGGTCTCGTCGAGTGTCACGTCGGCCTCAGGCGTGCCTTCGTCCTCGCCCTCCTCTACGTCGTACTCGCAGAGGAACCACTCAGCACCCATGTCGAACGTGTCGCCGCCGATGGAGAAACGATGCAGGTGGGAGTCGGTCCAGTCGTACGCCGCCTGCAACACCTGGTGGACTTCGGCGAGCGTGAGGTCGGAGCGCAGGTCGAGTCGCCGCCAGATCGGTGGATGTGCGTCGTTGAGGTCGACGCGCACTCGGAAGATCGTCGGCTCGTCGCGCTTGGGGTGGCGCAGGTGCGGGTTGCTCGTCCGCTTCGCGAAGGCACTGCCTGAGAGCACCGACATCTGGTCGGCGAGCGTGCGAAGGTCGCCCAACTCGGCGCCCGAGATCAGAGCGTCGAACTGACGGCGGAGGTCGTCGGCGTCACCTGCGGGCACGGGACGATCCTAGGTGGGCACCTGCTCGTTGCTGGCGCGTGACGTCAGTGGACGTCACTGAAGCCTCACTGAACTACAGTGACGCGCCTCGGAAGTACAGTGACGCGGCCCAGGACGTGCGATGAGACGGCCCTGCCGGCGTCGCGGCCACGGGACGCGCCTGCCGGTGGCGGGCCTTAGAAGAGTCCCATGTCCTGATTGAGCTGAGTCAGTTCGTCGGCTGCCCCCTGCGGTCGTTGTCGTCCTCGCTCTCAGGACCGGCGGCGAGATCGCGGCGCGCGAGGCGCTCCTGGGCGTCGCGGACGATCGCGCTCAACTTCGCGGCCAGCTCGTCCTTTGGCGGCAGGACGGTCCAGTACTCCGCGACAGCGATCCCGTCCTTATGCATCTCAAGGAGCTCGACCTGTTCGCGGCTGATCTCGGTGCACAGGATGAGCCCAAGCGGGGGCTCTTCGCCGTCCTGACGTTCGTAGCGATCGAGCCACTTGAGGTACAGGTCCATCTGTCCCTTGTAACTCGACTTGAACCTTCCGATCTTCAACTCAACGGCCATCAGCCGTCGCAGCGGGCGACTGAAGAACAGCAGGTCGAGGTAGAAGTCGTCGCCGTCGATCGACATACGCTTCTGGCTGGCGACGAAGGCGAACCCTTGACCGACCTCGAGGAGGAACGCCTGGACGTCCCGCAGGATCGCGGCCTCCAGGTCCTTCTCTAGGTACGAGTCGTGGAGCCCGAGGGTGTCGAGGATGAGTGGGTCGCGGAAGGTGTCGCGTGGGACTGCCGATCCTTCAGGGATCTGGGAGTTGGCGATCTCGCGGCGCTCGTACGCCTTGCGGCTGATCGCGGCCCTCAGTTCGCGGACGCTGAGGTGCTTGGTGGCTGCTTCCTCGGCGTAGAACGTCTGGGCGTCCTTGGACTTGATCGCCAGCAGATCGACGACGTGCGACCAACTCAACTGCTCTGCCAATGCGCGGACCTGCGCGTAGTCTGGAAACTGCCGTGCGAACCGCACCATTCGGGCG
Source organism: uncultured Actinomycetota bacterium (assembly GCA_963756795.1). GTDB lineage: Bacteria > Actinomycetota > Actinomycetes > Propionibacteriales > Nocardioidaceae > Nocardioides. The sequence goes on from CAVWPK010000012.1 coordinate 1,149,143, forward strand.
AGGTTGGACTGCTCGAAGCCCTTCCCGAACCGGTCTCCCAATTCTGGCGACAGTGTCGCCAGAATCTGCCTTCCGTAGTCCGCGCGGCCGTTGCGCAGGGTATTCACCGAGATCGCGTGACCGACGAGCCAGTACGTCATCGTCAGCGTGGCATTGACTTGAACGGCCGCAACTCGTCGGCCCTCTTCGACGATGCCGATCACGTGGGCGAGTAGGGCACCCTCGTCGTCCGGGATGTCGTCTGTCGGAATGAGCTCGCTCACCATCCACCTCCGAGATTGTTGGCTCGCTGAGCCACAAATCTGCCTGCGCGCTCCGACACAACGCTCACTCCAACTTCCGCGAGTCACGCCTGGCGTCGTACGTCTGGCCGATCTTCTCGGCGAGCGCCTTGTCGCGATCGATGGTGATTGCGGTGTGGCGCAGGTGGTGGATCGTCAGTTCCGGGCGACCGGCCTTCTCCCTGGCCGGGCGGTACCGGTCCATCAGGTAGCGGACGCTCATGTGGTCGGTGCGGTCGCCGGGGAAGAGCAGGCCGTTTTGATCCCTCGGCGGTGTGCTCGAGCAGGTGTTGCTGCAGCATCGGGAGGAACGGGGGTGGTACGTGGACCGGGGATTAGGGGTTCGAGTCCCCTAGGCTCCACCAGAGAAACCGCAGGTCAGCCTGCGGTTTCTGTGTTTCGGGGTGTTGTGATCGCCTTCAAGGTTGGCCTCTAGGGGGACTGGTGAGGGAAAGGCACCAGGTTGTAGACCGCACAACATGCTCGAGTGGGGTGCCCCAGTCTGGGACCTCGCCGTCGCGGGCCGGCTGTTCCTGTCCCCGCACACCGTCCAGGACCATCTGAAGGCGGTGTTCAACAAGACGGGCGTCCGATCTCGACGCGAGCTCGCGGGCGACCTGTTCTTCCGGCAGTACCTGCCACGCATCGAGCGGGGTACGCCGCTCAACGCGGACGGATGGTTCGCCGACCGCTGACCAGGCCGGGTAAGTCGTCGTCGCCGGTGGGTGTGTCCGCACCGCTCAGCCCGTGATCTGGTAGCCGTACCCGGCCGCCACCTGCACGGTGCGTTCGAGGTCGACCGGCATCGGTGGAGGCAGCGTCGGGGCCTCTGCGGGGACCCCGACCTCGGCCACGAACCGCTCGAACTTGGCCGGAGCCGTCAGGTGCCAGATCCTGGCGGGCTCGTCGCCGAGCACGCGGAACCCGTGCTCCACCCCGCGTGGCAGCACGACGGTGTCGCCGGGCCCCACCTCCCAGTGCACGCCGGCGCACATGACGGCGAGTCGCCCCTCCACGATCCCGAAGACCTCTTCCTCGTCGAGGTGGACGTGGTTGGGCGGGGCGAACCCCGCGGGCATGTACTGCTCGAACAGCGTGAACGATCCGGCCGTGTCGGCGGTCCCGGCCTTGAGGGTCATGAGTGATCCGAGGAACCACCAGGCACGGGATCCTTCCCCCGGGCCCCAGACGAAGGCTGTGGGCTCAGGCGCCGCGTTGGTCATGGCGTTCTCCTAGGGTGCCGTGAATGGTCGGCGACCACCCGAGTTCGGCGTGGGCTCGCCGGTTGTCGCACGGTCCGCCGTCGTCGACGACGTTGTAGATGCCGCCGGATCCCCGCTCGGCCGCCAGGGCTGCGGCCCACGCCGCTGCCTGCACATGCACCGCGGGCGGCGGGGTCTCTGACTGCCCCGTCCCCGGTCCGCGGAACCGCCCGTAGCGCAGCACCAGGCCCGTCAGCCCGGCCGTGGTGAGGACGAGCCGTTCCAGCTCGCGAACCCCGGCCAGGGTCGGGGACCCGTCGGGGTCGACGTCGAGCAGCGGGTCGTGCTCACGGTGCGGCAGGGGACCGGGGGCGTACAGCCAGGCCACGCTCTGGGCGATCAGCCGGGAGGCGCCTGCGTCGACGGCGGCCGCCACCAGGTTGGCGGTTCCCTCGGCCCGTATCCGGGCGGTCCGGGCCAGCTCCAGCGGCCCGATGTGTCGGTGAGGAGCCGTGCGGAGCGCGGTGACCTGGTGGAGGACGACGTCGGGTTGAGCCTCGGCGAAGGCTCGGCGGAGCGCGGACGGGTCGAGCACGTCCACCGCGACTCGGGTCAGCCCTGGACCGAGCTGCGCAGCGGGCTCGATGGTGCGGCCGGTGGCAGTCACGTCATGGCCGCGCGCCATCAGCAGCGGGACCAGGTGCCGGCCGACGACGCCGGTTGCTCCGGCGACGAGGATCCGGCGGCGCCGCTCGCTCATGACGCGCTACCGCGAAGGAGCTGGTGCCAGTCCTGGGCCCGGGCCCAGGTACCGATGTCCCGCCACGGCACCTCGGGGTACGTCGCGTGCACGCCCGCGACGTCCACCGTGTACCCGCCGCTCGACATGAACGCGTACATGGCCCGCAGGTCTGCGTCCACCGCGACCTTCTCGGAGGGCATGACGTAGCGGATGGCACGACCGGCGGCGCCGGCCAGGACTGCGGCGAGCTGGTCACCGGTGACGACGTCGGAGGCGATCTCGACCCGGCGCCCGACGAACCGTTCGGGGTTCTCGATGACGAGGCCCGCGAAGGCGGCGACGTCGGCGACGACCGTCAGCTGACGGGGCGTGCTGCCGGGCACCGGCACACCGAGGACACCGTCGCGCAGCGCCGGTAGGGACCACGGTGCCAGGACCATGTCGAGGAACTCGGTCGGCGCGATCACGGTCCACGCGGCTGCTGAGTCCGCCAGATGCCGCTCTACTGCGTACTTGCTCTCGAAATGCGGGACGCCGGTCCCGCGGTCCGCGCTCGCAACCGAGCTGTAGACGACGTGCGCCACGCCGGCCGTGACAGCTGCGTCGACCAGGTTCGTCCCGTGCCGCACCTCGGTCTCCGTCCCGCCCGGGACGAAGGGCGTAGCCATCGCGAAAAGTGCGTCCGCGCCGCGCGCCGCGCGGATCAGCGACGCGGGGTCGTCGAAGTCGCAGACTGCGAGCTCAGCGCCGACGGCCCTCAGGGGTGCGGCACCGGAGGACTGCGGATCGCGCACGAGTGCGCGGACGCGGTGTCCGCGGGCGAGCAGGTGCCGGGTCAGGGCGCCGCCCTGTGCGCCCGTTGCCCCGGCGACGGTCACGTTCTTCCTGCCCGACATGGCGGCCTCCTGACGATGGTCCCAATTAGTTAGAGTCGACTACAGCGAATATTGAGTAGAAGGTACTCTAGCCAAATGGCACAGGTCAAGAGGTCATACCGATCCCCCCAGCGCGAGGCCCAGGCAGCCCGGACCCGCGATGCGATCGTCGAGGCAGCTCGGCGGTTGCTCGGTTCCGACGGGATGCGCGCCACGACGATGGACACCATCGCCGCGGAGGCGGGCGTCTCGGTCCAGACGGTGTACGCCGCCTTCGGGTCCAAAGCGGCCATCCTCATTGCGCTGCTCGACCGGCTCGAGGCGGACGCCGACGCCGGCGAGGCGGCCCGCGCCCGCCCGGCCGACTCCCCGCAACAGCAACTCACGGCGCTCGTCGCCTTCCACCGCCGGCTCTACGAGCGGGGTGCGGACGTGATCGCCGTCGGGCTCGGCTCGGTCGCCACCGACCCCGATCTGTCCGCGCACGTCGACACCGGTCACCGCCGACGTCGCGACGGCCAGGTCGCGGTGGTGAACGCGTGGCACCGCATGGGTGCCCTGCACCCCGGCCTGAGCCGGCGCGAGGCGGCGGACGTCCTCTGGGCGCTCACCAGCCCGGACCTCTACCTCCTGCACGTCCGGAGGAGCGGGTGGTCCCCGTCTCGCTACGCGTCGTGGCTGCGTGACACCCTGGCCGGTCTGCTGCTGCGGCCCGATCTGACATCTCGAGAACTCGGTGCGAAGCAGGGTGAAGGCTCAGGGTCAGGGCAGTATTGATCTGGGGGTCACCTGGTGTCAGCTCTGCCTCGTGAACACCTCGGTCATGTAGAGCGCGCGCTGGAACACCTCGTCCGGGATTCCCCGGTAGCCGGGCAGCGTCGACCGCACGAACTCAAGACTCAACCTGTCGCCGGCGATCACCCACCGATAGGTGTTCGAGCCGTCGGAGTGGTGGAAGACCACCTTGTCTCCGTCGATCTCGTAGTCAGCGTCGTAGTCGATCGGCTCCGGCTGCCCGCCCGCGGACGCGCCATAGAGGTCCCATGCCCCGTCCTCGATGGTGAGGGTCAGCACCGTGTCACCGGAGAAGGGGGCGTTCGCCCGGTAGTCCGCGACCCACCGGCCGAGTCCGTGCCGGCGTACGACGGCCACGGTCTCCTTGATCGAGATCGGGCCGGCCTGCCAGACGCCTTCCAGCGGCGCCCCGGCCGGCGCCCCCGAGGTCGTGGTGGTGCTCGGTCGGTCGTCGGGCGCCGCCGAGGTCGCGGTCGTGCCCGGCCGGTCGTCGGGCGCCCCCGAGCAGCCGCCGAGCAGCACCGAAGTGGTCGCGACGACGACCGCGGCGGAGCGCAAGCTGAGGTGGTTCCTCACGTTCCAGGCGTTGTCCGGATCGAGTGCCGGGAGGTGGTGCTCGGCGGAGGTCGCGTCCCGGACTTCGCGCCAGCCGGGGTTCGTGAGCCACCGGCCGGCGACGTGGACCGTTGGCGAGATCTCGTTGCCGCCGTTCGCGGCGCGGACCCGGGCGGCACCCTCCTCGTCGTCACGAAACCGTACGACGCGGTGCGGCACCCGGTGCAGAGCCAAGGCGATCCACAGCCTGATTCCGAACGGGCATCCCGGCTTGATGTACACGACTGCCTTGTCCATGGCTTCTCCCAAAGTCCTTCGACATAGTCATACTATGACGACCATAGTGTTACCATGACGTGTGACTGTCAAGGGCGCATCCGGCCACCGTCAACGTCAGGCCGAAGCCACCAAGCGGGAGGTGGCACGCGTCGCCCGGGCGCTGTTCGCCGAGCACGGGTACGTCGCCACCACGATCAGCACCATCTCCGCCGAGGCGGACATCCCGATCCAGACGATCTACTCAGCCTTCGGATCGAAGGCGAAGGTCCTCGACAAGATCACCGAGCTCTGGATGAGCGAGACCCAGACGACCTCCCGTGCGGCCGCGTACCTCCAAGAGCCAGACCCTGCGAAGCAGCTGAGGATGCTCGCCGAGCTCAACCGGCACCAGATGCAGGTCGGATCCGACGTCGTCGTCATCTACCAGGAAGCGGCCGCGTCGGACCCGCAGATGGCCGAGAACCTGCGCAACATCCTGGCCGCCCGCGAGCGCGAGATCCGCAAGCTCATCGACACCCTCGCCCCGCGGCTCCGCTCGGACCTCACGGTCGACGAGGCGCTGGACCTGACGCTGGCGCTCACCCTGCCCGAGCTCTTTCACCTACTCGTCGTCGAGCGGGGCTGGGACCACCTTCGTTACGAGGCGTGGCTGGGCCGCACCCTGGTCAGCCAGCTCCTCCCAGACTGACCGCGTCGCCCTCCCTCTGGGTAGGTCCTCCGCCTGCGGCGCCTACTCGGACCGGCGGGCCTGCATTGCGTCGTACTGCTCGACGGTCGCGCCCGGTCCGGGCCGCGCGGCGACCTGCGCGACGCCGGGGTGTTGTTCGCAATCGGTGCACCTGGTCGCGACGGTGACCGTGCCGCCGCATCCGCGGTGCTCGTACAGCACCGGCGGACCGTCAGGTGCGGCCCAGCGATCTCCCCACGCGGTGAGTGCCATGACTACTTCGGCCAGCTCGCGACCCTTGGGCGTGAGCCGGTAGCTCCGCCCACGCGGTCCCGCATCGGAGGGGTCGACCTCCAGCAGTCCGTCCGCGACGAAGTCAGCGAGCCGCTTGGCCAAGATGTTGGGTGCCACACCCAGGCGACGTTCGAACTCCGAGAAACGGGTCATGCCGGCGAAGGCAGCGTTGCGGATGATCAGCAGACTCCACCGCTCACCCACCACCTCGAGCGCGCGCGCGGCCGAGCAGTTCTCCCGTTCGTACATCCTCCCCAGCACGGCACCGACCCTACCTGGTGCGCTTGCATGATGCTAGTCACTCTGCGTAGGGTCACTTGCATCACGCAAGCGATCGAAGGGACGAGCATCGAGATGAATGACACCAGCTACCGACAGAGCTTCACGGCTCCGTTGCACCCGGCCGAGGCCTACGACCGCGCGAGGCAGCTCGACGCCTGGTGGAACGAGATGATCGAGGGGTCCACGCGCGAGGTAGGGGATGTCAGCGCCTTCGACGTCCCAGGGCTCCATCACTGCTCGCTCGAGGTCGTCGAGTCGGTGCCAGGTCGGCGCATTGCCTGGCAGGTGCTCGAAGCCGGACACCAACACGAGATCGACGACTGGATCGGCACCAGGATCGTGATCGACCTCGAGCCCGAAGGCGACGGCACCCGGGTGCAGTTCACCCACCTGGGACTCTCGCCCGAACTCGAGTGCCACGACGGTTGCTCGCGCGCTTGGAACTACCACATCGATGCCGGGCTCCGCCCGCTGCTCAACGACGAGCAGGCTTCGCCCATCACCCGAGAAACCTACGCAGACGTTGCTCGAGCGGTCGGTGCCAACCAGAGCTGATCCTGGTCCCACGATGCACGAAGCCCGGGCCGCTTCGGCCCGGGCTTCGATGCTGTTCTTGGCGTTGGTGATCAGCCGTGGCTGACGCGATCCTTGCCGGCGCCACCGTCGATGTGGTCGCCACCGGGACCGCCGCGGAGCCAGTCGTTGCCGCCGCCGCCGAAGATGCGGTCGTTGCCCTTCGCGCCGTTGACGAAGTCGGCACCCGCGCCGCCGTAGACGACATCGTTGCCGGAATCGGTGAGCACCCACAGGCGGAACCGTGAGGGCAGGGTGCGGCCGTCGGTGAAGTCGTGGCCGAGACGCGGCCAGACCTGGATGAACATCCGCTTCTTGTTGAAGCGCGGCGGGACCTTGCAGACCGCCGAGACGCCCTTCTTGACCTGCTCCTTCTCGCAGCGGTCGGGCAGGGCCTTCTTCCAGCGGCCGGTGCCGGTGTCGCGGAACCGGATCGCGTGCCGCGACGGTACCCACTTCACGGTCAGGTGCTGGTTGTGCTGACCGGAGATGTAGACCGGGCCGTACTTCGAGTAGCGGATCAGCGCAGCACCGCCCATGTTGCTGACGCCGGCATCGCCGGGTCCGAGCATGAGGGGTGGGTGGTCCGCCTGAGCGGGGGCGACGCCCACGGCCAGACTGGCGACGAGGGCGACGACAACGGTCACGACAAAGGTGGTGATCTTGCGGATCAAGGAGACTCCTCCTGGTTTTGTGGCTCCAAGGACCATAGGTGGAATTCCTGCGAGGGCGAATTCGTCGGTTGAGAGGTGAGCCACATCCTGGAACCGGTGCGACCGGCTCGGCCCGCCCGGCAAGCGAATCTGGTAAGCCGTGGCAGACTCGGCGCGTGAGTCCTGGGGTGCGCTTTCTGGTGCCGCTCGTGGCGCTGCTGGCGGCCGGGTGCACCGAGTCCAGCGACCCCGTCTATCCAGAGGACCCGGACACGTCGGCAATGTCGACGGAGTACGACCCGATGCTCGAGCCGTCCGCCGCCACGCTGCCGCTGGTCCCAGCGGAAGCGACGACGCTCGAGGTCACCGACTTCGACCAGCTCCGGCTGGCCCTCGGCTTCGGCGCCCTCGACCGCCGCTCGCCTGCGCGCGAGCGCGCCCGGTTCTGGCGGCTCGCCTCCCGGGCCGCGACCCTGTCGCCAGGTCTGCTGCGCCCGGTCGAGAACGAGCTCGCGGCCTATGACTTCGGACCGGATGACGTGGCCTGGGAGGCGACGTACGCCGGCGGGGCCGACGGCTGGGTGATCGCGCTCCACGACGACGTCGCCGTTGCCAAGGTCGCGCGGGCCATCCGAGACCGGGTCGGTCCGCTGGACGGAGCCGTCCTCGACACCGATCGACTCGTGGTCACCTCGACCGCGCCGCCCGACGGCGCCGACAGCTGGGCCGCCATCGAGGACGTCGTCGGCCTGGTCGGACAGGAGGCGAACGCGACGTACGTCGAGCGCGCCTGCCTGACGTTCGACACCGTCTTCGGTGAGGGCATGGAGGCGCAGCTCGCGGAGGCGCCGCGCGCCGCGCTCGGCTCACTCGATCCGCTCGCCGGCTTCTCCGTCGCGCTCGGCACCGACCTGGCCACCGTGCAGCTCGGAGTGTCCCGGGTGGACGCCTTCGACCGGCTGCGGCTGGCCGAGGTGATGCCGGCGATCCGACCGGAGTTCGGCTCGGGTTTCGCCCGAGGGGTCGCGGATCCGGCGAGCGGACGCCTCGGCTACGACCTGCAGCGGCCGAGGGTGGCGACCGAGCTGATCAGGGACCGGCACCTACCGTTCGCGGTCTGCGCCGACTGAGCGGTCCCTTGCGCCGTTGGTTTCGAGGCTCGGCTGCGGGTGGCCCCGCATCTCAACCGGCCGCGGTGCCGGCGAGGGCGTCGTACTGCGCCTTGTCGTGCGCGCAGAACACGGTGACCTCATCGGAGTGCGACGCCACCAGCTCCTGCAACCGCTCGGTGTTGGCGCGGCGGCGCTTGTTGTCGACGGCCATCACCACCTGGAACGCCGCCAGTGCGCGGTTGCAGGACGAAGGCGTCTGCACCTGGTGCCCGTCGAAGAACGCGTCCCCGGCGTGCAGCAGCCAGTGGCCGTCGGTGTCCCTCACCGCGATGCCGGCGTGGCCGCGGCTGTGCCCGAGCAGCGGGATGATCAGGACGTCGTCGCCGAGTGCGGTCACCGAGGGGAAGCCGAACCAGTCGTCGCCGGGCTCGGCGTGCTGCTCCCACTTCGGTCCGTGCGCCCACTGGGCCGGGATGTAGCGCTGCTTCTCCCGCATCAGCGGGTGCATGATCGCGTCGTACTCGGGCTGGTGCAGGTGGACCCGGGCAGCGGGGAAGTCGCCCAGTCCGCCGGCATGGTCGAGGTCCATGTGGGTCAGCGCGATGTCGGTGACGTCATCAGCGGAGAACCCGAGCGCCCGGACCTGGGCGAGAGCGGTCTCCCCGGGGGACAGGGCCGGCCGGACGACCAGGTGGAACGGCTTGGGGAGCCGACGAGGATCGGTGATGTCCCCGGTGCCGAAGCCGGTATCGACGAGCAACAGACCGTCGTCACGTTCGACGAGGAGGACGTGGGCGACCATCGGGGGGGCCAACGGGGGCCGCATCGTGGCGCAACTGAGGTGGTGGACCTGCACGGCGCCATCGTGGCAGGTCAGGCGTCGAGCCCGTGCAGGTTCCGAGCCGTGGGCGAGGTCGGCACCGTCGCCGGGTCCGGATAGGTCCCGAACAGCCGGTCCGCGGTCGCAGCCGTTGTCACCGTGAACCAGTAGTGCTCGCTCTTGTAGTGGTGTAGCCGGTGGTTGCGCCACACCGACCGGAACCAGGCGGACCTCGGCCGGTAGTCGCTGTGCAGCAGGTAGTGGGTCCACTCGTACGCCGAGAGCAGCGCGAAGTCGGCGACCAGCAGGGTGAACGCCGCTGACCAGGTCGGCATCACGGCCCACGCGACCAGGAACGCGGAGGGGACCAGCGCGATCTCGACCTGCCAGGGGACGAACACGAGCGGGATCGCCCGCGGGTCGCGGTGGTGGGCGCGGTGCTTGCGGGACAGCAGCGGGTCGATCTTGACACCCGCGATCCGGCGCGGCTTCCAGTGCAGGATGCACACGTGGATGACCCACTCCACGACCGGCATGATGGCCAGCAGGCCGACCGGGATCAACAGCTCCCACCACGAGCCGGGTCCGGCGAGGACACGACCGGTGATCGCGGCGGCGACCGCGAAGGACAGGATGTAGGGCGAGGGATGCCGCCAGAACTCGGCGAAGACCTCACCGAGCCCCTGGCTCGACCGCCGCCCGCCGGTGATCCTCGCCTCGTCGCGGTCGACCTGCTGCGTGGCCAGGGCTTCGACGTCTCGGGTGGTCATGACTCTTCTCCGTCAGCGGTGTCGGTGAGGGCCGCGAGGGCCAGCATCAGGGCGTCGTTCGTCGGCGCGAGCACCCGCTCGGCAGCAGCGCGCGCGGTGGCCGGGTCGCCGGCCGTGATCGCGGCAGCCAGCAGCCGGTAGGGGTCGACCTGGCCGACCTCGGCGACCAGGGCGGGGGCGAGCACCGGGAGCACCGGTTCGTACGCCGCCCGCAGGCCGTTGTACAGCAGTCGGAACACGATCGAGTCCGCCCCGTCGACGACGACGTCCCAGAACTCGAGGGCGAGCTCCTGCCAGGTCACCGGGTCGGTCGTCGCGCCCAGTCGGCCGACCACGTCACCGAGGGCGGTGGCCAGGGTCGGCCCACCCCGTTCCGCGGCCAGGCCGGCGATCCCGGGCCCGATCGAGGTGCGGGCCTCGACCACGCTCCGGGCGACGGTCGGGTCGACACCGGTGTCGGTGACGAGGAGGTGCGGCAGCAGGTCGAGGCCGCCGTACTTCCGGAAGTCGCGGACCGTGGCGCCGCCGCCGTGGCGGACCTCGACCAGCCGTGCCTGCGCCATCCGCTGCAGTGCCTCGCGGACCGCGGGGCGAGAGACGCCGAGGACCTCGGCCAGCTGCCGCTCGCTGGGGAGCTGGTCGCCGGCGACCAGTCCGCCGTCCATCACCTCGCCCAGCACCTGGTCGAACACCTGGTCCGACACGGACCGCCGGGTCACCGGTTTCAGCACCATGCCCGCCACCGTAGGCAACAGGTGGCCTATTGGTCAAGTGGTAAGACCAATCAGGCGGCTCGGTCAGGGTAGGCAAGAGCCGACTCGGCAGGTCCGTAGGCTGAGTGAGTGCAGGACGAGGCGACCGCGTGGTGGAGTCCCCGGTTGTGGGGGGCACACCTGCTCGCGCTGGTCTGCGTGGGCGCCGCGGTGGCCCTCGGGCAGTGGCAGTACGACGCCTGGCACGCCCACCGCGCGGCCGAGCGGGTCGACCTCACCCACGCCGCACCCGAGCCGCTGACCGACGTACTCGGCCCGGACCAGCCGTTCCCGACCAAGCACGTCGGCCGTCCGGTCACTCTGGAGGGCAGCTGGCTGCCGGCCGGCACCGTCCTGGTCTCGGGTCGCGAGGAGCGCGGCGAGCCGGGGAGCTGGGTGGTGACGCCCCTGACCGTCGGCGGTCCGCAGGATCCGGCGATTCCCGTGGTCCGCGGCTGGATCCCGGGCGAGGACCCGGCGACCGCGCCACCCCCGCCGACCGGTACGGCGGCTCTGACCGGCTGGCTGCAACCCGGCGAGGGCACCGGCGCGGCGGACGACGACCCGACCGACGACGTACTGCCGCAGCTGCGGATCGCCGATCTGGTGCAGCGGGTCGACGTCGACCTCTACGGCGGCTACGTGGTCGTCGATCCCGAGGCGACCGAGGAGAGCGGCGGGCGCAACGACGGTACGTCGGACCTCGGACCCGCCACGCTGGAACAGCTCCCGGTGGCCGGGACGTTCACCGGCTGGCGCAACCTCGCCTATGCCGTCGAGTGGTGGCTGTTCGCGGCGTTCGCGCTGTTCCTGTGGTGGCGCTTCGTGCGCGACGCCGTCGCCGCGAGAGCGGAGGCTTCCGATCAGCCGGACACCGACCGCCCGGTAGGTTCGGCCCCGTGAACGGGCTCTTCAAGACCTACCGGGTGCTGGCGTTGGTCGTCGGCGTGCTGCTCCTGATCGGCACCGCCGGCTCCGTGCTCAAGTACGGGCTGTCCGACGGCGGCACGCTCCAGCAGTTCGGCGAGGACCTGACGCCGGTGTGGCTGGTCCACGGCTGGATCTACATGGTCTACGTCGTGGTGGCGTTCGTGCTCACACAGAAGGCAGGCTGGCCGCTTCCGCGGTTCCTGCTGATGATGGTCGCCGGCCTGGTCCCGGCACTGATCTTCTGGGTCGAGCGCAGCGTCGCCGACCAGCTCCGAGACGAGCACCCGGAGCTGACCGGCGTCTAGCGCTAGTGCTTGCGGGCGTTGGAGTCGGTGTTGGAGCCGGTGTTGGAGTCGGTGTTGGAGCCGGCCTTCGAGTCAGCCTTCGAGTCACCGTCACCCTCCGCCGGCGGCGGCACGCTGGACGCCGGGCTCGGCGGCGGGGCCGGGTCGTACGACGACTGCCAGCCGCTGTTGTCACCCTGGCTGCCCTGCAGCTTCTTGGCGACGACGGCGACTGCGCCGCCGACCGCGCCGAGGAGCAGCAGCGTCTTGACCTTGGAGCGCTTCTTGGGCTTGGAGCCGTTGAGCTCGGCCGCCTTCGTCTCGGCGAAGTCGCGCGCCTCGCTGGCCCGTTCGGCGATCGTGGCGGCACCAGCCGCGACCACCGGGGCGGCCTTCTCGCGCGCCTCGGCCGCCTTGTCGGCGAGGGTGGCCGCGCCCGAGGCCACGACCGGGGCGGCCTTGTCCCGGGCGTCAGAGAGTGCGGGCATCGCCGTGTCCTGGACGAAGTCCCGAGCCTGGTCGATCGCCGTGGCGACGTACCCCTCGGCCTGGTCGAGGAGCGTCTGCTTCTTGCGGAGTCCCATCGCGAACCTTTCCGAGCTGCGGTGGTCCTTACGTCGGACCACCCGATGTAGGTCTGTTACCCCATCCCACCACGTGCAGACCGTGCGGACCACCCGTGGTGGGCCCCCCGTAGGATCGACGGCGAGCGCACGGGCACCGGCGCCCGCTCCGTAGCAGCCGCTCCGTGGAAGCCGCTGCGGAGAACCGCTCCTAGAAACAAAAGCGAAAGGCAGTCATGGCGGACCCCCAGGCGATCCTGAAGACGAACAAGGGCGACATCGCGATCAACCTGTTCCCCGACCACGCGCCGCGCACGGTGCAGAGCTTCGTCGGGCTTGCGACCGGCAACCCGGTCGAGGTCTCTCCCGACGGGCCCTACCGGCCCTCGCCGCGTGAGGGATCCGCTGGCTCGACGCCGTTCTTCGACGGCCTCGGGTTCCACCGGATCATCCCCGGCTTCATGATCCAGGGCGGCTGCCCGCAGGGCACCGGCACCGGCGGTCCCGGCTACACCTTCGACGACGAGACGCAGTCGGGTAAGTCCTTCGACAAGCCCTACCTGCTCGCCATGGCCAACGCCGGCGTCCAGGGCGGGCGGGGCAGCAACGGCTCGCAGTTCTTCATCACCGTCGGCGCGACCAGCTGGTTGAACGGCAAGCACACCATCTTCGGCGAGGTCGCCGACCAGGCCGGGCGCGACGTCGTCGACGCGATCGCCGCGGTCCCGACCGGAGCCGGCGACCGCCCCGTCGAGCCGGTCGTGATCGAGTCGGTCGAGATCACCGGAGCCTGAGTGACCCAGCCGCCGGCCGGGGTGCCGACCTGCTACCGGCACCCCGACCGCGAGACCTATGTGCGCTGTCAGCGGTGCGAGAAGCCGATCTGCCCGGACTGCATGCGCGACGCAGCGGTCGGCTTCCAGTGCCCCGACTGCGTGAAGGAGGGCGCGAAGAGCACCCGTGCCGCGCGGGCGGCGTACGGCGGCAGCCGGTCCGCGGACCCGAGGCTGACCTCGATCGTGCTGATGGCCCTCAACGGCCTGGTCTGGGTGGCGATCCTCGCGACCGGCTGGACGAAGAGCACACTCACGGACCGGCTGGCGCTGCTCCCCACGGGCAAGTGCAGTTCCGTGGACGAGCCGGGCTCCTTCTACCCGCAGCTCGACTTCGAGCGGCTCTGCAGCAGGGCCGCCGACGGTCGGTGGTTCCCGGGAGTCTCCGACGGCGCCTACTGGCAGCTGGTCTCGAGCATGTTCTCCCACGTCGAGCTGTGGCACATCGGCTTCAACATGCTGGTGCTCTACATCCTCGGGCCGCAGCTGGAGGGCGTGCTCGGTAGGGCGCGCTTCCTGGCGCTCTACCTGGTGTCGGGGCTGGTCGGCTCGGTGTTCGTCTACTGGTTCTCGGGTGAGAACACGACCACCCTCGGCGCCTCCGGCGCGATCTTCGGTCTGCTGGGCGCCCTGCTCGTGGTGACCTACAAGGTGCGCGGCAACGTGCAGGGCATCGTCGGCTGGCTTGCGATCAACGCCGTCTTCACGCTGCTCTTCCCCGGCATCTCCTGGCAGGGCCACCTCGGCGGATTCCTGGGCGGGGTGCTGGTGACCGCGATCCTGGTCTACGCGCCCAAGGATCGGCGCCAGCTGCTCCAGGTCGCTGGCCTGGCACTGGTCATGGTGGTCCTGGTGGCCGCGACGATCGCCCGGACCGCCGTACTGGCCTAGTCAATTCACAGGGTTTCCCACAGTTGTGGAGAACTACAAGCCTGTAGTTATCCCCGTTTGTGGATAAGCCTGTGGATGGCGGGGCGGGCTACTCCCACTTGGTGGCGAAGGTGAAGCCCACCGCCATGAACGCGATCCCGACGAACAGGTTCTTCTGCTCGAGGTCGTTGAAGATCGCCAGGTCCTGCGCGTGGTCGCCGGTGCCGACGACGTAGTAGGTGCAGATCCACAGCAGGCCGAGCACGAAGCAGCCGAGCATGCCGACCACGACGCCCCGGCCGCGGCCGAGCGGCGTGGAGGGGTGGGCGGCGACCATCAGGCCGATCATGATCGCGGCGAAGCCGATCAGGTAGTTCCACTCCTGGAGGTCGCCCACGAAGTTCCAGCCGGTGACGACGCCGGGCTCGAACGACTCGGGGTCGAGGCCGGGCTTGCCGTCATCCCCGAAGCCGGCGACCGGGCGGACCCCGATGTAGTAGTAGGCCAGCCAGCCGATGCCGCCGAGGATGAGCAGCAGCGAGGCCAGGAAGCGGACGCTGAACATCGGACCACTCGACGGGTCCTTGAACGCCGCATCGTTGTCCGAACGCTTCAGGCTCGGGCGGGAGAACTTCACGGGCGGGGCTCCTCAACTCTGCACGGGGCTGGTCCTGCTGCTGGTCCTGCTGCTGGTGCCGACTGGTGCCGACTGGTTCGGACTGGCAGCCACCACGGTACGACGTACCACTCGGCGCCTACCCTAGACACCATGACGGGCGCGCACACGGCTGGGCCGACCGAGGCGACGCCCCGGCGACCGCGTCGGACGCTGGCCTGGCGGATCGGCACGCCGATCGTCGGCATCCTCAGCGGTGTCCTGTTCGTGGCATCGGCGGCCGACAGCCGGGGCACCGACCTACGCCCCGGTCGCTACACCGACCTGGCTGGGCTGGTCGCCGCCGAGGCTGCCGACTACGAGGAGATCCGGCAAGACCTCGAGGACCTCGAGGGCGAGGTCGACGTGCTCGCCGAGGACGTGCGGACCCTCGAGGTGACCCGCGCCCGCCGCCAGATCGAGGAGCTCCTCGATCCCGCAGGGCTGGAGCCGCGCAGTGGGCCGGGAGTGACGATCACCCTCAGCGACTCCCCGGACGACATCCTCGACGAGGCCGTCGCCCACGACATCAAGGTCGCTCAGCTGGTCGTGCACCAGCAGGACGTCCAGGCCGTCGTCAACGCGCTATGGGCGGGGGGATCCTCGGCTGTCACGATCGCCGGCCAGCGGGTGATCAGCACCACCGGCATCAAGTGCGAGGGCCCCGTGGTCCAGCTCCAGGGCGTTCCCTACCCGCAGCCCTACCTCATCCAGGCCGTTGGCGACCCGATCGCGCTGATGGCTGCCCTCGACGCGGACCCGCTCGTGACCGGCTACCGCTCCGACGCGGCGAACCCCTACATCCAGATCGGGTGGGACCTGCACGCCGAGGACAACATCGAGGCGCCCGCCTACGACGGCCTGCTCGACCTGCGCTACGCCGAACCGCTCTAGAGAGCTAGTCGTCGTCGTTCCCGTTGTTGCCGCCCGGCGGCGGGAAGTCCAGAGGGTCGAGGGGGTCGGTGCCGGCCGCGACCTCGTCGCCGTCGGTGACGGTGTCGCCGTCGCTGTCCGGGTTCTCGGGATCGGTGCCCAGCGTCTCCTCGTCGGTGTCGGAGAGTCCGTCGCCGTCGGTGTCGGTGTCGTCCGGCGGGGGCGGCGAGCTCGGCTCCTCGTAGACGGAGACGAAGATGGTGACCGTCGCGCCCTGGTCGAGCGCCTCGCCCTCGCCGGGGATCACGTCGGTGACCTCGCCCTTCGGTGCCTCGGACTCGCCGTCCTCACGGACGTCGACCTCGAAGCCCCGCTCCAGGATCAGCCGCTCGGCCTGGCCCTGGCGCAGCCCGATCACGTCGGGCACGACCTCGGGTCCGTCGGACACGCACAGGGTCACTGTGTCGTCGCGGCCGACCGACGACTGCGGCGCGGGCGTCTGGTCGACCACCGTCCCGGCGGGGTCGTCGGTGTCGCACTTCTCCGGCGAGATCATGATGTTCTTGCGCTTGATCCCGGCTGCCAACAGCTCCTCGATCGCCACCCGCTGGAGCTTGCTGGTGACGTCGGGCATGGCGAAGTCGCAGGGGCCGCTGGAGAGCACCAGGGTCACCTCGGAGCCCGGGGAGACGTACTCCTCACCGGCGGGCTCCTGGTCGACGACCTGGCCGGCGTCGTACTGGTTGTCGCACTGCCGCTGCTTGTCGTCGATGGTCAGCCCCTCGTCGGTGAGCAGCTCGCGGGCCCGGTCGCGCTCGAAGCCGAGCACCGAGGGCACTCGGACGTCGGTGGGCTCGTCGGGGAAGAGCTTCGGCCAGGCGACGAAGGCGGCCGCCAGCAGGGCCAGGACCAGCAGCCCCAGGACCAGCCACAGCCACACCTTGCGGCCGCCCTCGCCGCGATGGTCGGCGGGGGGCGGAGGCCGGTGCCGTTCCGCCGTGTCGGTCGGGTCGCTGGACGCCGGGACCACCGCGGTCCCTGTCGCCGCGTCGTCGGGCACGGGCGGCGCGACGGCCGCGACCGGACGACCGGCGAGGTAGCGCTCGATGTCGGCCCGCATCTGCGCTGCGGACTGGTAGCGGTCCTCCACCCGCTTCGCCAGCGACTTCATCACGATCGCGTCGATGTCGGGCGTCAGCTCGCCGTCGTGGTGGGACGGAGGTACGGCGGGTTCGCGCACGTGCTGGTAGGCGACGGCTACCGGGCTGTCGCCCACGAACGGCGGACGGCCGGTGAGAAGCTCGTAGAGCAGGCAGCCCGCCGAGTAGACGTCGGACCGCGAGTCGACGGACTCGCCACGGGCCTGCTCGGGCGAGAGGTACTGCGCGGTGCCGACGACGGCCGCGGTCTGGGTCATCGACGACGCGGCGTCACTGATCGCGCGGGCGATGCCGAAGTCCATCACCTTCACGTCACCCGAGGGGGTCAGCATCACGTTGCCGGGCTTGATGTCGCGGTGGATGATCCCCGCGCGGTGGCTGTAGTCGAGGGCGGAGAGGACGCCGCTGGTGATCTCCAGCGCCCGCTCCGGCAGGATCTTGCGGCCCTCGCGGATGATGTCGCGGAGGGTCCGTCCGGCGACGAACTCCATCACGATGTAGGGCTGCGCGACGCCGTCGGCGGCCGGCTCCTCGCCGGTGTCGTAGACCGCGACGATCGCCGGGTGGTTGAGCGAGGCTGACGACTGGGCCTCGCGGCGGAAGCGTGCCTGGAAGGTCGCGTCGCTCGCGAGGTCGGTGCGGAGGCGCTTGACCGCGACGACCCGGCCGAGCCTGTCGTCGGTGCCCTTGCGCACCTCGGCCATGCCGCCGCGGCCGAGCAGCTCACCAAGCTGGTAGCGGCCGCCGACCGTCCCGGATCCGGTCCCGTCGCGTGATGGCGGGTCCGTGGGTCCGGCGTTGCTCATCGGCTGCCACCTTCCGTCGCTTCGGTGCCGCGCGTGTTGGTGCCGCCGGTGCCGCCGGTGCCGCCGGTCTCGGTCGGCGTCGTCGTCTCGGTCGTCGGCGGTTCGGAGGGTTCCGGCGGGCCCCAGTAGTGGAGGTCGATGGAGTCGTTCTCCGACAGCTCACCGGTCGGGCTCAGGCTGGCGACCGTGTCCTGGGCCTGGTCGCCCGGGTTGGCGTCCTCGAAGAGCCGAACGTTGAGGCCGGCACGTTGGAGCTCGGCCTCGACGTCGAACCGGTCGCGGCCGACGTAGTCGTCGGGATCGACGACCACCGTCTCCGGCTCCTCCGACGTCGGGGGCGTCGTCGGCTCGCTGGTCGTGGCTTCCGAGGTCGTCCGTGACGAGGCCGCAGTGTCCCGGGTCGTCGCGTCGTCGCTGCTGGGGTCGTCGTCGCCCTGTCCCAGGAGGAGCACGACCGCCGTGATCGCTGCCGCGACCAGGAGCAGCACGATCAGGACGACGGGCAGCACGGTCTTCGTCTGCTTCGCCGGCGCCGGGCTGCCCTCGTAGGCCGAGGGCCGGTCGAGCCGGGGAGTAGCCGCAGCGGGGACGGCGGCGGCAGCTGGCTCGATGCCCATCGGCTGGGCCGGCGTGGCCGGCAGTACGGCGGTCGCGTCCGGACCTGTCGGTGGCAGCGGCGCGGCAGCAGCGGGGGGCGCGACGGAGGCGCCCCGGAGCGCGGCGGCGATCTGGGCGCCGTCGGCGTACCGCTCCGCGGGGTCCTTGGCCAGCGCCCGCCGGATGACCGTGCGCAGGTCCTCGGGGAGGTCGTCGGGCAGGTCCGGGATCGGCTGCTGCAGGTGGGCGAGCGCCGTCGCCACGGCGGTGTCGGCCTCGAACGGCCGCCGGCCGGTCAGGCACTCGAAACCGACCACGCCGAGCGAGTAGACGTCGGAGGCCGGGGTCGACGGGTTGCCGCGGGCCTGCTCCGGCGAGAGGTACTGCGGGGTGCCCATCACCGCACCGGTCCGGGTGATCTGGGCGTCGTCGGCGGCGCGGGCGATGCCGAAGTCGGTGACCTTGACCCGACGGTCGGGGGTGACGATCAGGTTGGCCGGCTTGATGTCGCGGTGGACGATGGCCGCCCGGTGCGCGACGGCGAGCGCGTCCGCGGTCTGCGTCAGCAGGTCGCGCACCACCGCCGGGTCGAGCGTCCGCCCGGCGTCCCTGGCCTGCACCAGCAGCGCCGACAGCGGCTGGCCCTCGACCAGCTCCATCACCAGGTACGGCGACCCCGAGTCGGCGGCACCGCCCGGGGCCGAGGAGTAGTCGAAGACGCCGGCGATGCCCGGGTGCTGGAGGGCGGCGGCATTGCGCGCCTCGGTGTCGAAGCGGGTCCGGAACTGCGGGTCGTCGGCGTACTCGTGTTTGAGCACCTTGACCGCGACCGGGCGGTTGAGCCGGGTGTCGGTCGCCCGCCACACCACGCCCATGCCGCCGGTGGCGATCCGTGAGTCGAGGCGGTAGCGGTGGGCCTCGTCGGCGTACTGTGCGGGCTGCCCAGGCTGATCAGTCATTCAAGACCGCCTCCATCACTGCCTTTGCGATCGGGCCGCCGAGCTGGCCGCCTGCGATCTCCTTGCCGGGTGCCTCCTGGATCATCACCGCGACCGCGACCTCGGCGTCCTCCGCGGGCGCGAACGAGACGAACCAGCCGTACGGCGCCAGCCCCTCGACACCGCGCTGCGCGGTGCCGGTCTTGCCCGCGACGCTGACGCCGGGGATCTGGGCGGGGGTGGCGGTGCCGTTGTTGACGGTCTCGAGCATCAGGTCGGTGACCTCGTCGGCGGTGTTGGGCGAGACGGCGTCGCGCAGCTCCTCGGGCTCGGTCTGCTCCAGGGTCGAGTAGTCGGCGTCCTGGACCTCCTCGACCAGGTAGGGCCGCATCAGCGTGCCGCGGTTGGCCAGCGCCGAGACCACCATCGCCATCTGCAGCGGGGTGGCCTGGACGTCGAACTGCCCGAAGCCGGTCTGCGCGGTCTGGGCGTCGTTGAGCTCGACGGACTCGCCGTCGGGGCCCTCGACGCTGTTCGGGTAGACCGACTGCGCCTGCGGAGACAGGTCGGTGAGGTAGTCGCTGTTGAAGCCGAACGCCTCGGCCTGCTCCCGCATCTTCTCCGGCCCCAGCTCGACAGCCATCTTGGCGAACGCGGTGTTGCACGACTGCGCCATCGCCGTCGCGAACGACACCTCCTCCGGGTTGCACAGGAAGCGACCCTCGTTGTCGATGACGTTGCCCGAGCCCGTGGTGCCGGGCGTCTGCCAGGTGGCGCCGGCCGGGACGTCGTCGTCGGAGCTGTAGAGACCGCTCTCGATCGCCGCCGCGGCCGTGACCACCTTGAACGTCGAGCCGGGGAACAGCCGGGTCTGGATCGCGCGGTTGACCAGCGGCTCCTTGTCGTCGCCGTCGAGACGGTCGTAGGCCTGCTGGGACGCGTCGAAGTCGTGGGTGGCGAGGTCGTTGGGGTCGTACGACGGCAGCGACACCATCGCCAGGATCCGGCCGGTCTTGGGCTCGATCGCCACCACCGACCCCTCGCCGTCGGGACCGACCGTCGAGAGCAGCGCGTCGTAGGCCGCCTCCTGCACCTCGGGGTCGAGGGTGAGCAGCACGTTGCCGCCCTTGTTGCTCTGGTTCTGCGCGAGGTCGATGAGCCGGTTGACGAAGAGCCGTGGGTCCTCACCCGACAGCACGGTGTTCTGCGAGCGCTCGATGCCGGTCTGGCTGCCGAGGGTGAGGTAGCCGCTGATGTTCGCGTAGAGGAGGGGCTTGGGATAGACGCGGAGGTACTTGTAACGGTCGTCGTAGTCGATGCTGCGGGCCAGCGTGACCTGGTCCCGACCCTCGCCGGCGATGATCCCGCCCCGCTCGCGGCTGAACGCGGCCTCCGCGACCCGGGCGTTGGCGGGGTCGGTGTTGAGGTCCTCCGCCTGCCAGAACTGCAGGTAGCTGACGTTCACCATCAGCGCCAGGAACAAGAACATGCAGAAGGCGGAGACGGTGCGGATCGGACGGTTCATGGTGCCTTCACCGTCTTCACGATCTGCGTCTGCAGGAGGTCGGGGTCCTCGGACTCCTCCACGACCGCGGGCAGTGGCCGCCGGGCCTGGTCGGAGATCCGCAGCAGCAACGCGATGATCACCCAGTTGGCAACGAGCGAGGAGCCGCCGTACGACAGGAACGGGGTGGTGAGGCCGGTCAGCGGGATCAGCCGGGTGACGCCACCGATGACGACGAACACCTGGAGCGCGATCACGCCGGCCAGGCCGGTCGCGACCAGCTTGCCGAAGCCGTCGCGGGAGATCAGGGCGGCGCGGAGCGCCCGCTCGACGATCAGCCCGTAGAGGAGCAGCACGGCGATCACCGCGGTCAGCCCGAGCTCCTCGCCGATCGCGGCCATGATGAAGTCGGACTCTGACTCCGGCACCCGCGACGGCATGCCCTGGCCGAGCCCGCGACCGGTGAGGCTGCCCCAGGCGAAGCCGTAGAGCGCCTGGACCAGCTGGTAGCCGTTGCCGTCGCGGTCGGCGAACGGGTCGAGCCAGATCTCCACGCGCTGCTGGACGTGGGCGAAGATCCGGAACGCGACGGCCGCGCCCCCGAAGAACAGCAGCCCACCGACGACCAGCCAGCCGGGTCGCTCGGTCGCGACGTAGAGCATGATCAGGAACAGGCCGAAGAACAGCAGGCTGGAGCCGAGATCCTTCTGCAGGATCAGGATGCTGAGGCTGATGCCCCACATCACCAGGATCGGACCGAGGTCGCGCCCGCGCGGGAAGTCGACGAAGAGCAGCCGGCGGCCGGCGAGGGCGAGGGCGTCGCGGTGGACGACCAGGTAGCCGGCGAAGGTGATCACCAGCAGCACCTTGGCCACCTCGCCGGGCTGGAAGCCCAGCGGGCCGACCTGGATCCAGATCCGGGCGCCGTTCACCTCGTTGCCGATCACGGGCAGCATCGGGAGGATCAGCAGCCCGATCGCCAGCAGCCCCGAGGTGTAGGTGAACCGCGCGAGCAGCCGGTGGTCGCGCAGGAAGACCAGCGTCGCGACGAAGAGCGACACACCGACGGTCATCCAGATCAGCTGCTGGTCGGCGCGCCCGGAGTCCTCGGCCAGGTCGATCCGGTGGATCACCGCGAGCCCGAGTCCGTTGAGCGCAGCGACGACGGGGAGCAGCACCGGGTCGGCGTACGGCGCCACCATGCGCACCACGACGTGGGCGGCGATCACGAGCGCGGCCAGCCAGCCGCCGTACCCGACGATGTTGGTCGGGATCTCGCCGTCGACACCCAGGCCGACCGAGGCGTAGGCGCCGATCCCCACCACCAGGGCGAGGATCAGCAAGAACAGCTCGGCACCCCGCCGGCGGCGGTGGACGAACTGCAGGATGAGGGCGTTGGCCACGGTCCCCGTTACTCCTCGGCGCCGTCGTCGGCGGGCATCATCCGCTCGGCCAGGTTGCGGACGATGGCCGTGGCGTCCTCATAGTTGTCGGCGGCGATGCCCTCCCCGACGTCGGACTGCGCGGCGTCGGGCAGGTCGCTGACGGCGAGGTCGCTGGTGCGGTAGACGCTCGAGAGCCCGGGGAAGCCGTCGATGCCGCGGTAGACCGCGACCTGGCCCTCGTGCTCGCTGACGTAGTACTGCTGCTGGGTCCACCAGTACGCCGACGCCAGTCCGATCCACGCCAGCCCGAGCAGGACGGCGGCCACCATGATCCGCCGCAGCCAGGTGAACCGTCGCGGTGCGCGCGGGGCGTACCGGTAGTCCTCGGGGTCGACCGGCGGGTCGTCCATGATCGCGTAGCCGATGCCTTCCGGGATCTCGGCGTCGACCGGCTCGAGCTCGCCGGTGTCGCCGGAGCGGTGGCCGCGGAACAGTCCCCGCGGCATCCGGCGCTTGAGCTCGGCGGCGGCGCCGACGACCATCGGCTCGAGGTCGCCGTACGCCGGGTCGGTGGCGGCCGACTCCTCGGTGAGGACGTCGGCGACCACGCAGGTGACGTTGTCGGAGCTGCCGGCGTCGAGGCTGGCGCGGACCAGTTCGATCGCCGCGAACTCGGGAGAGCCGCTGGACAAGATGTCGGCCATCCGGGCGTCCTCGAGCACGCCGCAGGCCCCGTCGCTGCAGAGGAAAACGCGGTCGCCGGGGGTCAGCGCGATCGCGAACAGGTCCGGTTCGACCTCGTGCAGGCCGTCGAGCGCCTTCAGGATCAGGTTGCGGTGGGGGTGGACCCGCGCCTCGTCCTCGGTGATCCGGCCCTCGTCGATGAGGCTCTGCACGAACGTGTGGTCGGTCGTGATCTGGGAGAGCTCACCGGCCCGGAGGAGGTAGCCGCGGGAGTCGCCGATGTGGCCGACCGCGATCCGCTGGCCGTCGAAGAGGGCGACCGTCGCCGTGGTGCTGGTGCCGCTGAGGGCAGGGTCGTGGTCGACCTGCGAGGCGATCGACTCGTGGGCCTCGTGGAGACCGTCGGTGACCCGGGTGATCAGGTCGGCCGAGCCGGGCCGCTCGTCCAGCTGGCGCAGCTCGTTGACCGCCGTACTCGACGCGATGTCGCCGCGGGCGGCGCCGCCGACTCCGTCGCAGACCGCGAGCAGCCACGGGCCTGCGTAGCCGGAGTCCTGGTTGTCCTTGCGGACGCGGCCGACGTCGGAGACCGCGTAGTAGGAGAGGCGCAGCGGCTCGCGCTCGTCGACATCGGCTCCCTGGCTGTCGGGGACGGGGACGGGCTCCGGCTCGGGGGCATCGACGGTCGGGCCGTCCGGCGGCAGGGTCTGGGTGTCGGCGTCCGGGACCGGGCGCATCATCGTGAGGTCGGCAGGGACCTCCCCCGGCGGGGGCGGCTGGCCACCCGGCGGCGGCTCGGTCGGAGGGCCGGGCTGGTCCGGGAGCTCGTTGTCGTCTGATGTCAAAGGACTACTTCCTCAGCTCCAGGATGGTCTTGCCGATGCGGACCTGCGCCCCGAGGCCGATGGTGGTCGGCTGGGTGATGCGCTGGGTCCCGAGGTACGTGCCGTTCGTGGAGCCGAGGTCCTCGACGTACCACTGGTCGCCGGAGGCGGCGATCCGGGCATGACGGGTGGAGACGTAGTCGTCGTCGAGGCGGATGGCGGCGTCGTTGCCGCGGCCGATCAGGATCGGGGCTTCGGCCAGGGCGGCGGTGGCCCCGGAGTTCTGGCCCTGGACGACCGCGACGTGGGTCGGCGAGCCCCGGCGCTTGGGCGGTGCCTTCTGTTTCGCGGGCTTGGGCGGTGGCGCCGCACCGGGCGCCGACGGCAGCCGGGCGCCGAACATGTCGGAGCGGATCACCGAGATCGCGGAGAGCACGAAGATCCACAGGATCGCCAGGTAGGCGATCCGCACCAGGAACAGCGTGAGCTCAGACATCGACGATCTCTTCCTCGAGGAGCCGGACGACCATCGAGGTGTGGCCGACCTGGACGCGCGAACCGTCGCGCAACTGTGCCCTGCTCACCTTCTGCCCGTCGACCGTGATGCCGTTGGTGGAGCCCATGTCGTGGACCTCGATCTGGAGCGGTCCCTCGCCCGGCGCGACGGCCGCATCCGGGCCCGCGGTGACCAGGAACTCGACGTGCCGCCGGCTCACGCCGGGGTCGTTGATGCGGAGGTCGGCCTCGGTGCCGCGCCCCACGACCAGGCCCGGGGGCAGTAGCGGGTGCCGGGTGCCGTTGACCTCGAGTACGGCGCGGGTGCGCTGGCGGGTGGTGTAGCGGGCGTGCCCGCTCACCGTCGCCTCGGCCTTGCCCAGCACCCGGAACCGGCCGGTGCCGAGGTCGTCGGCCGCCTCGAACGCGATCCGGATCGGCCCCGGGAAGACGTAGGACTGGAGGTCGGCGTGCTCCTGGAGCTGTTCGGCGAGCTCGGCGGCCAGCGCGGAGCTGTAGGGCGCGAGCCGCTCGAGGTCGGGCTGGGAGAGCTCCACCGAGAACGCGTTGGGGACCAGCCGTCGCTCGCGGGACAGGATCTGCGCGTTGTTGTCGAGTTCGCGCTGCAGCGCAGCCGCGATCTCGACCGGCTGCACGGCACTACGGAAGGTGCGGGCGAAAACCCCGGAGATCGCCTGCTCGAGCTTGTGCTCGAAACGCTGCAGTCCACCCACTCCGGAAGCCTCCTTCCCGTTCACTCGCATGCCTCGTGCCCGACGCTGCCGGGTTCCGCCGATCGTATCGGTGCCGCCTGCGCCCGCCGGGCACCCCGCGCACCTGTGCCCATTTGGGACGGGTGGCAGCCCTGGGATAACCTTTCCCGGCTGTTCAGTTCAGCAACGCGCGAGTGGCGGAATAGGCAGACGCGCACGGTTCAGGTCCGTGTGTCCGAAAGGACGTGGGGGTTCAACTCCCCCCTCGCGCACCACCACAACGAAGCCCCAGGCACTCCTGGGGCTTCGTTCGGTTCTCGTCGCCCCACGTCGTCGGACCGGGTCGTCGGGTCGGCACCGCGGCAACCGACGGGTCTCTACTCTCCGAGACCCCAGGAGATGACTCGGTCGGGATGGATCCGGATCAACGGGCGCGGGGCGGGCAACGCCTCGGCGCGGCCGCGCACCTCGATGCCTCTCGGCCGCCACGGGTCGGTGCAGGCGACGTCGTCGATCACGATGGCCGCCTTCCTGGTCTGCTCCACGTCGCGGTACTTCTTCGTGGTGGTGAACTCGCGTCCGCTGACATCGACGGTGTCGTGCTCGGCGTTGTGCGACCACATCCCCACCGGGGTGACGTGCGGCGTGCCGTCGCGGCCGATCGTGGCCACCCGGGCCAGGCGACGCTGATCCAGGTAGCGCAGCTCGGCCTCGGTGAACGTGCTCATGGCCGGCACCACTCAGGCCTGGAGCGGATCGTGCACGGGTTGCTCGTCATCAGGCACCGCGGCCCGGCGACCGGCGGAGCGGTACACGACGAAGAGCCAGGCCAGGCCGGCGGCCAGGTGCATGCTGGCGAGAGTCGCCGACGTGCCCGCAGACGCGGTCACCGCGATCGGCATGGGGAGTGTCGCCACACCGATGGCGAGGCCCAGCCAGCCGACGGCGCGTCGGGCGCGCTCGCCCCGCCGTGCGGCGAGCCAGAGTGCCAGGCCGCCGGCAACGGTGGGCGCCGTCGACATCAGCAGGACCGAGCCGAGACCGACCTCGGTCGCGTCCTCGGCTGCCGTGGGCGCCACCAGCATGTCTGCGCTGAGGAGGTGCCCGATCCCGAGGAGTGCGGTGTTGACGACCGCGATCACCAGACCCGCGGTGGCGGCTGTCCGCCACGGCGACGAGGGGTTCCCACTCATGGGTATCAACTCCTTAGATAGTTCAGGTGGATAAGTAATAAGAGGCTGCCACCAATACTTATCATTGTCAACTGTTACAAGTCTGAATATTCTGGACGAATGCCGTCGCAGCCGTCCCTCGCCGAAGCCCACCGCCTGAGCAAGCGGCTCTTCCAGGTCATCGACAAGATGAGGACAGACTTCGCCGCCATCGCGTCCGAGTTCGAGCTGACCTCGCTCCAGGCGCGGGCAGTGCTGTTCCTCGAGGAGCCCCGGCCGATGCGCGCCATGGCCGACCACCTGGCCTGCGAGCCGTCGAACGTCACCGGCCTTGCGGACCGTCTGGAAGCGGCGGGGGTGGTGGAGCGCGTGGCCGGTTCGGACCGCCGGGTGAAACTGCTCCAGCTCACCAGCAGGGGCGCCCAGCTGCGGAGGTCGCTGTCCGCACGTGTCGCTGCCGGGTCGACGGTCACCGCCAAGCTCACCGCCGCGGAGCGGCGAACGCTCTCCGCGTTGCTTGACAGACTGCTCGAGTGATGGAAACCAAACACCAGGTGGCGTTCTTCGAGATCGTCACCCCGCTCGGGCCGTGGTCGTAGAGAAAGCCCCGATCTCGATCGGAGGATCGCCGGCGCGACCAGGCCACCAGCTCGATGGACTTCACGACGCTCGCGCGGCGCTGGGCCTGCGGTTGGACGACAGGTGGAGCTTCGTCGTGGTTGCCCGCTTGCGGAGCTTCACCGAGGCGGCAGCCGTTTGCCACCTGTCGCAGCCGGGAATGAGCGCCAGGATTGTGCGGCTCGAGAAGGAGATCGGCTGCCACCTTGTCGATCGCCAGGCTGGGGCGGTGGACGCGATGACCTGAAGACGAACGATGGAGAAGCCCATGATCATGCGTACGTGGCGCGGTGCCGTCCGACCCGGAGACGCTGAGCAATACCTGGAGCATCAAGCCGGCACCGGCGTTCGGGAGTACCGCGAAACGCCCGGAAATGTCGGCGCCTTGGTCCTCCGTCGAGATCGTGGCGATCTGGTCGAGGTCACCACGGTCTCGTTCTGGACCTCGATGGACGCCGTCAAGGCTTTCGCGGGGGAGGAGCCAGAGCGGGCGAAGTTCTACCCGGGCGATGACGATCTCCTCGCCGAGAAGGATCGCCATGCCGACCATTTCGAGATCGTCAGCGCCGACCTCGACGTGGAGGCGATGAAGCGAGACGACGTCTGACGGGTCGTCGTCAGTGGCCGCTGAGCCGACCGGTGAGCCGGCCGTGGAAGTCGGCGCTCTCGTCGTTGAGACCGAGGATCTCGACGGACTTGTGCTTGTGCGCGTACTTGGTGGCGATGCTGTCCAGCGAGGCCACGGTCGACGCGTCCCAGATGTGGGAGTCGCTCAGGTCGATGACGACCCGGTCCGGGTCCTCGGCGTACTGGAACTGGTAGTAGAGGTCGTTGCTGGAGGCGAAGAAGAGCTCGCCGGTCACGCGGTAGTGGGCGTGCACGCTGCCGTCGGGGCTCTCGACGAGCTCGCGATCGACGTTGGCGAGGTGGGCGACCCGGCGGGCGAAGAGCACCATCGCGACGAGTACGCCGACGACGACGCCGATCGCCAGGTTGTGGGAGAGCACCGTGACGACCACGGTGCTGACCATCACCGTGGTCTCCGACTTCGGCATCCGGCGCAGGGTGCGCAGGGAGTGCCAGTCGAAGGTGCCGACCGACACCATGATCATCACCGCGACCAGGGCGGCCATCGGGATCAGGGCGACGACGTCGCCGACGCCGACGACCAGCACCAGCAGGAAGATCCCGGCCAGGAAGGTGGAGATCCGGGTGCGTGCCCCGGAGACCTTCACGTTGATCATGGTCTGGCCGATCATCGCGCAGCCGCCCATGCCGCCGAAGAATCCGGTGATCACGTTGGCCGCGCCCTGGCCCAGCGTCTCCCGGGTCTTGTCGGAGTGTGTGTCGGTGATGTCGTCGACGAGCTTGGCGGTGAGCAGCGACTCGAGGATGCCGACGAGCGCCATCGCGAGGGCGTACGGCGCAATGGTCTCCAGCATCTCGAGGTTGAGCGGTACGTCAGGGACGAACCAGGCCGGAAGGCTGTCGGGCAGGTCACCCTCGTCGCCCACGTTCGGGACGTTCACGGCGCCGACGATGGTGAACGCCGTCAGCGCGACGATCGCGACCAGCGGAGCGGGGACGACCTTGTTGATCCGGGGGAAGCCGACGATCACGGCGATGCCGATGGCGGTCATCGGATAGACCGCCCACGGGACGTCGACCAGGTGCCCGATCTGGGCCTCGAAGATCAGGATCGCGAGCGCGTTGACGAAGCCGACCATCACCGAGCGCGGGATGAAGCGCATCAGCCGGGCCACCCCCGCGAGCGCGAGCGCGACCTGGATCAGTCCGCCGAGGAGCACGGTGGCGATCAGGTAGTCGTAGCCGTAGTCCCGCATCACGGGTGCGATCACCAGCGCGATCGCGCCGGTGGCGGCGGAGATCATCGCCGGGCGGCCACCGAGGAACGAGATCGCGACGGCCATCGTGAAGGAGGCGAACAGACCGACCCGCGGGTCGACACCGGCGATGATCGAGAACGAGATCGCCTCGGGGATCAGCGCGAGGGCGACGACGAGACCGGCGAGCACCTCGGTGCGCAGGAGCGCCGGCGAGCGCAGCGCCGCACGCACGCTCGGTTGTACGTCGGTGGGCGTCGTGGTCATGAGGCTCCGATCAGGGCCCGCGCGATCACCGATCCGTCACGCCCTGAGTCGGACAGGAACCCGAGTTGGCGCCGGGGTGATGGGGTACGCACGATGGTGGGGACGCCGGCATCGTCGCCGGCGGAAGTCTGATCCGGACTCTACCCTTACGATACGGGAGAGTTGAATTCCCGCGGCACCCTGAGGAGGCGTCGGCCATGATGCAGATCGGCGAGGTCGCCGCCCGTACGGAGCTGTCGCTGCGCAGTCTCCGGCACTGGGAGGACGTCGGCCTGGTGCGCCCCTCGGGCCGTTCGGTGGGCGGCTTCCGCCTCTACACCGAGGACGACGTCGAGAAGATCCTGGTGATCCGTCGGATGAAGCCGCTCGGGTTCACGCTCGACCAGATGAGATCTGCCATGCGCGACATCGAGGCGCTCCGCGAGCCAGCCGCCCGCGACGAGCACGACGACGCGAGAGCCCGGCTGGACGCGCTCCTCGCCGACGCGACCGAGCGGCGAGCGAGGCTCGAGGCCCAGCTCGGCATGGCCGACGAGTTCCTGAGCCAGCTCGGCCAGCAGCTCGCCTAGCAGCTCGACCGTCGCCGGGACCGGTGAGAGGCTGACCGGCCGTTGCGGTTCCCGCCGTCGGCGGTGCGTCCTAGGTTGGGACTCGTCGGCCGGCGGGGCCGGCCTCAGTGCACGGGAGGACCGATGGGATCGCTGCTCAACCCTTACCTCAGCTTCCAGGACAACGCCCGCGACGCGATGGAGTTCTACCAGGCGGTGTTCGGCGGTGAGCTCACCGTCAACACCTTCGGTGAGTACGGCGAGAAGTACGCCGAGGGCGCCGACCTGGTCATGCACGCCATGCTCACCACTGCCGGTGGCTTCACGCTGATGGCCGCCGACACCCCCCAGGGCACGGACTTCGCGCCGGGCTCGCAGATCACGATCAGTCTGTCCGGCGACGGTGACGACGCCGAGGCGATCCGTGGCTACTGGGAGGCGCTCTCCGAAGGAGCGAACGTCACCGTGCCGCTGGACCAGCAGGTGTGGGGCGATGAGTTCGGCCAGCTCACCGACCGGTTCGGGATCGGCTGGATGGTCAACATCGGCGGCGGCGCCGCCTGACCGCGTCACCGACTGCGTCCAGGACTGGGTAACCGACCCCGTAACCGAGCGCGGACCGGCGGCGTTGCCGAGACATGCGCGACGTGAGGCTTGCCACGACCCTGACCGCGCTCGCTGCTGCGGTCGCTCTCGCACTGCCCGCTGCTGAGGCCGCCGGTCCCGCTGTCCCCATCCCGAGCGACCCTCGCGGCGAGCTGCTGGAGCCGTTCCTCGGCGGCCCGTCGACGGAGCGGCCGCTGCACCGGTCGCCGGTGCCCCAGCATCCCTACATGGCTGACAACGACGCCTCGATCATCCACAACGACGCGTGGCAGACCGACACCTACGACCGCGCGGGTCCGGTCGGCCCGGACCTGGCGGTCAGCTCGACCAGCTCCTTGATCCGGGACTGCTCCTCTTTGTCCTTCCTCCCCGACGGCACCCTGCTCACGGTCTGCATCGGGGTCGGGCGACCCGAGGCGAAGGCCCTCGACCCGGTCACGCTCGCCGAGATCGCGTCGTACCCGCTGCCGCTACGCGACGGCGTCCTCCCCGACACGTCGAACTTCTCCGGGGGCTACTTCTACCTCGACCACCGCGGCCTGCTGGTGGTCTCCACGGCCGAGAACCACCTGCTCTGGCTGCGGCTGGCCGGCGACCGGTTCGTGGTCGCCCGCGACGTCGACCTGAGCCCCGAGCTCGGGACCTCCCGGATCCAGAGCGTGC
This sequence comes from uncultured Actinomycetota bacterium, assembly GCA_963756795.1. Lineage (GTDB taxonomy): Bacteria > Actinomycetota > Actinomycetes > Propionibacteriales > Nocardioidaceae > Nocardioides. The sequence goes on from CAVWPK010000012.1 coordinate 1,179,627, forward strand.
TCCCCGACTGGTCGAACCGGATCTGGTTCGTCACCCAGGAAGGCACGGTTGGGTACGTCGACCGGCGTGGTGCGATCCACCTCCGGGAGCTCGGCGGCGAGGTGATCGCCAACAGCTTCGCGATCGACGAGTCCGGCGGCGTCTTCGTCGTCTCCGACCACGCGCTCTACCGCTTCGACGTACGCAACGGGCGTCCGGCCGTCACCTGGCGCAAGACCTACGACCGCGGCACCCGGGTGAAGCCGAGCCAGGTCTCGCAGGGCAGTGGTACGACGCCCACCCTGATCGGTCGCGCGTCCCTCCCGTCGGGCGGGTGGATCGCGATCACCGACAACGCCGATCCCCGGATGAACGTGCTCGTCTTCAAGCGTGGCAAGGGCGGACCCGGTCGGCGACCGGTCTGCCGGCAACCGGTGTTCCCTGCCGGGCAGGGCGCCGACGAGAACAGCCTGATCTCGGTCCCGGGCGGGTTGATCGCCGAGAACAACTACGGCTACGAGCTGATGCCGTTTGCGTCCCGGCAGCCGACCACGGTGCCGGGGCTGGTCAGGATCCGGGTCGACTACCGCGACGGGGGCTGCCGCGTCGCGTGGCACAACGACTCGGCCCGGATCTCCTCCTCGGTGTCCAAGGCCTCCCTCGGCTCGGGTCTCGTCTACGCCTACACCCACCCGGCTGCCGACGAGCTCACCTACCGGCTGCCGTTGCCCCTCGGCGAGCTCGGTCCGGACGCCTGGTTCCTCACCGCGTTCTCGATCCGCACCGGCGAGCAGGTCTGGAGCCGGTACGTCGGATCAGGTCTCCTCTACAACAACCACTACGCCGCGGTCAGCATCGGACCCGACGGAGTGGCCTACGTCGGCACCGCCGGCGGCGTCGTCCGGGTCGCCGACCAGTAGCCGACCCAGCCGACCCAGCCGACCCAGCCGATTCACCCGGCCGGGGTGCCGTGCAGCACCAGCTCGACGTCGCCGACGTCGAGGTCACGGTCGACGGTGAGCGACTCCTGCTCGGCCGACAGCCAGTACGGCGTGCCGTACTGGACGGGGAAGTAGACCCACAGCGACCGGGCGTAGACCTCGTCGTACGGCGTCAGCGCGAGTCCGCCGGTGGCTGCGCCCTCGGAGAGCCGATCGATCGTGAACTGGCCGCTGGCACCGCGGGTGCGGGCGCGGGTGGGGTGCTCGCTGGTCGGGTTGGTCCGCAGCCCGGCCGGGTAGCGCACCTCGTAGCCGATGTTGGTGATCACCGGCAGGTCGGTGCCGTCGTAGACGAGTCGGCCGGTCAGGGTGTGGCCGGGCGCGAGCGGCACGTCGTACTGCCGCGACGACCAGATCTTCACGTCGTCGTGGCAGATCGGCGCGTAGTTGTGCGGGAAACCGTCCGCGGCCACCATCCACCGGTCGCCGGGCACCAGGCCGCGGATGACGTAGCGACCCTGGGCGTCGGCCTTCTCGATCTCGTGGAAGCCGCCGAAGCTCGGAGCCAGGTCGGCGGGGCAGAGGTCGCTGGTCGTCGCCTCGACGACGGCGTGCGGCGCCGTCCGGCCGCGGAGGGTGAGCAGCGGTTTCGCGAGGCGCAGCCGGCCGAGGTCGTAGCCGCGGAGACTCCGCACCCGGAAGCTGCGCAGGCCGTAGCCGTCGCCGTCCTTGGCCACCAGCGTGTAGGTGCCGCGGCGCAGGCCCGGGTACGTCGCCACGCCGTCCTCGCGGAGGATGTTCGGGTAGAGCACGTTGCCGCGGCTGTCGCGCAGCTCGCTGTCGACCCGACCCTCCGTGCCGCGCAGCCGCACGGTCGCGGTTGCGCCGCGGGTGAGCGGCACGGTGGTCGCGACCCGGTCGTCGCCGTCGGCGACCGTGACCGGCTCGGAGTGCCGGAGGAACGGGCCGCTCGGGCGCAGCACGCCGACCCGGTAGTCGCCCGGAGTCAGCCCGGTGAACCGGAAGGTCCCACGCTCGGTCGTGAACAGGCTGGCGATCAGGTCGCCGTCACCATGGGCGAGGACGATCTCGGTACGGCGAGCAGGCTTGCCGGTCGCCTCCTCGACGGCGGTGCCGACCAGCGTGGTGCCTACGTCGAGCACGCCGTCGACCCGGCCAGGGTGCTCGGCGTCGATGGTCACCGGGTCCGACTCCCACGGAACCGTGCCGTAGCCGCCGGCGCGCAGGTAGTAGCTACCCGGAGCCAGGGCGTCGATGGAGAAGTGGCCGGACCCGTCGGTCTCGCCGTGGAACGCGGTCGTGTCGTTGAGCCGCATCACCTGGATCTGCTCGAACCGGGCGCCCTTCAGGGTGCCCTCGATCCGCGCGGTCGGCTGCACCTCGACGGCGCCGAGCTTGAGGTCGGCCGCGGTCGCGTCGTACAGGTCGGTGTGCTGGAGCCAGCTGTCGAACGCGCCGTCCGGGCCGACGTACCGGATCAGGTAGTCGAACTCGGTCGCCTGGACGCAGGTTGCGGTCCGGTCCAGGTCGGCGTCGCAGACCTGGACCAGGAAGCCGCGGCTGTCCTGGCGGACGCGGAACCTGCCGTCGGCGCCGGTGACGTCCCAGCGGTCGGTGGTCTCGTCGAGCATGCCGAACTCCGGGACCTCCCGCGGCGGCAGCACGTTGACGAGGGCGCCCTCGACGGGAGCCCCGGAGCGGTCGACGACGGTGCCCGTCACCCAGCCGGTGCCCGGAGGCGCGGCGGCGCGGTGGCGGGCGCGGCGGCGAATGCCTGCGAGGGAGCGATGGTGAGGGTCAAGGCGGCGGTCAGCACGGCCGGGGAGATGGTGGCGACCAGCGAGAGTCGGGGAGACAACGGAGTTCCTTCCAGGTGAAGTGGTGCGGTGGAAGGACGCGACCCGGCGTCAGAAGGTTGCAACGGCTGGACCGCGAGCCGGAGTGGCCGGTGATACTGGGCCCATGTCCGACGCGCCGATGCCCGGAGCAGAGGTGCTCGCCGAGCCGCTGCGCTCGCGATGGAGCCCGAGCATCTTCGACGCCGAGCACCAGCTGCCGACGGCCGACATCGTCACCCTGCTGCACGCAGCCCAGTGGGCCCCCAGCCACGGCAACCTGCAGCCGTGGCGGTTCCTGGTGTGCGAGCGCGGCACCATGCCGCACCAGGCGTTGGTGCCGCACCTGAGCCGGGGCAACTCGGGCTGGGTGCCCCGGGCCTCGGTGGTGTTCCTCAACGCGACCCAGGTCGACGACGCACCGGACAGGGCAGACGACGACAAGCCGGTCGACCTGCCGATCAACCTCTACTGTGCGGGCCAGGCCGCCGCGCACCTCAGTCTCCAGGCCCACGCGATGGGGCTGTGGGCCCACCAGTTCCGCGGCTTCGACAAGGACCCGGTTGCGTCAGCGCTGGGCGTGCCGCCGTACTGGCGGATCATCGCCGGCATCGCGGTCGGCGTTCGCGGCGACCCGGCCGAGGTCCCCGAGCGCGATCAGGAGCGCGAGCGTCGGGTGCGTGCCCGCAAGCCGCTCGCCGAGATCGCGTACGGCGATGCGTGGGGCGTTCCGTGGCAGGGCGCGATCGACCTGCCGTGAGCGTCGGGGGTGCGGAGGCACCTGCCACACTTGCCCGATGACGACGTTCCACGACTTCAAGGCCGCGGACATCAACGGCGCGGCGATCGACCTCGCGTCCTACGAAGGCTCGGTCGTGCTGGTGGTGAACACCGCTTCCAACTGCGGGTTCACTCCGCAGTACGCCGGCCTCCAGGGCCTCCACGACAGCTACGCCGACCAGGGGTTCGCCGTACTCGGCTTCCCGTGTGACCAGTTCGGCCACCAGGAGCCCGGCGACGAGACCGAGATCGCGGCGTTCTGCGACAAGGAGTACGGCGTCACCTTCCCGCTGTTCGCCAAGATCGAGGTCAACGGCGAGGATGCCCACCCGCTCTACCAGTGGCTCAAGAACGAGCAGGGCGGCCTGTTCGGCGGCGCCGTCAAGTGGAACTTCACCAAGTTCCTCATCGGCCGCGACGGCATCGTGGTCAACCGGTACGGCTCGACCACGAAGCCCGACAAGATCCGCCCCGACATCGAAGCCGCGCTGGCCTGACCCGCGAATAGTAGGTTTTGGCGCGCCGAGTCCGCCGCATTGGCGGTACGCCGTCGCCAAGATGACGGACTCACGCAACCAATACCGACGATTCGGCGCACCAATAGGGCGGATTCGGGGGACAGCCTCACGCCAACGAGGTGGAGAGCTCCTTGTCGGGGGAGGTCGGTACGCCGGGGAGCGAGTCGCGTTCGAGCGAGGTGCCCTCGACGTCGACGTTGGGCAGCAGGCGATCCAGCCATGCGGGCAGCCACCAGGCCTTCTCGCCGAGCAGGTAGAGCACGGCCGGGATCAGGGCCATCCGGACGATGAACGCGTCGAACAGGATCGAGGCGGCCAGCGCGAAGCCCATCGACTGCACCACGGCGTCGTCCTCGAGCATGAAGCCGGCGAAGACCGCGATCATGATCGTGGCCGCGGCGACCACGACCCGGGCGCTGTTGCGGAAGCCGTCGACGACCGCCTCCCGGGTCGAGAGGCCGTGCACGTGCGCCTCGCGCATCCGGGTCACCAGGAACACCTGGTAGTCCATCGCCAGGCCGAACACCATGCCGATCAGGAAGATCGGCATGAAGCTCACGATCGGCTGGCCCTCGAAGATGCCGAGCGCACCCTCCTGGAAGACCGCGACGGTCACGCCGAGGGTGGCCAGCACGGAGAGCAGGAAGCCCAGGGTCGCGGTCAGCGGCACCAGGATCGAGCGGAAGACCACCATCAGCAAGATGAAGGCGAGCCCGACGACCACCGCTAGGTAGATCGGCAGCGCGCCGGTCATCCGGTCGGAGACGTCGGTCGTGATCGCGGTCAGACCGGTCACGCCGGTCGTGGTCCCGGTCGCCTCCTCGATGTCGGCCTGCCCGTCGCGGAGCGCGTCGAGCAGGTCGAGGGTGGCGGGGTCGTCGGGGCCGGACTCCGGCGTGACCTGGATCATCGCGCCGGTCCCGGCCTGGTTGGTGGCCGCCAGCGTCGCGTCCGCGACGTCGTCCTGGGCGGACGCCCAGGTCACGACCTCGTCGAAGGCAGCCTGGCGGTCCTTCTTGCCCGCGATGTCGCGACCGTCGACGACGACCAGCAGCGGGCCCGCGCGGCCCGGCCCGAACGCCTCCGTCATCAGGTCCGAGGCCTGGCGCCGGGTGGTGTCGCTCGGGGCGGTGCTGTCGGTCGGGAACGCGAGATACATCTGACCGATCGGGAGCGCCAGCGCGCCGAGGCCGATCACGATCGCCACCACGAAGGCGATCGGCGCCCGGCCGACGAGCCGGCCCCAGCGCACGCCGTTGTTGATGACCAACCCTTGCTCGTCCCGCTTGACCCGCTCACCGCGGACCCGGCCACGGAACGTCCACGACTTCAACAGCCCGAGGATCGCGGGTAGCAGGGTGAGCGCCACCAGGACGGCGATCAGCACGGTCGCCGCAGCGGCCAGCCCCATCGCGGTGAGGAAGGGGATCCGCACGATCGCCAGTGCCGACAAGGCGATGAGGACGGTCAGGCCGGCGAAGACCACGGCCGACCCGGCAGTGCCGACGGCGATGCCGGCGGCGTGCCGGCGGTCGTCGGTGTGGTGCAGCTCGGAGCGGTAGCGGGCCAGGATGAACAGTGTGTAGTCGATCCCGACCGCCAGCCCGATCATCGTGGCGAGCATCGGCGTGCTGGTGCCGATGTCGGTGAGCGCGGTCATCGCGGTGATGCCGGTCATGCCGAGCGCGACGCCGAAGATCGCGGTGAGGATCGGCAGCCCGGCCGCGATCGCGGAGCCGAAGGTCAGCAGCAGCACGATGAGCGCGATTCCGATGCCGATCAGCTCGGCGGCACCACCCGGGGGCGACATCGACTGCATGCCGGGACCGTTGGCCTCGACGACGAGACCGTCTGCGTCTGGACCGGAGTACTCCGCGAAGAGCTCTTCGGCGGCCTCGATGGTGGCCGGTTCGATGTCGGCGGGGGAGGCGACGTCCCACGCGAAGCTGAGGACGCCGATCCGGCTGTCCTCGGAGAGCGGGCTGAACGCCGGCGGCGCGTTGGCCGCGGCGACCGTCGGGTCGACCAGCGCGGGGTGGTCGGCAGGGTCGTCACTCATCTGCGGCAGCGACGGGATCGCTGCGATCAAGTCGGCGATCCGCGCCTCATACGACCGCTCGTCGAGGGTGCGGCCCTCGGGCGCGGCGACGACCACGTTGACGGTGGCGTCGTCGAACGCGTCGCCGGCTTCGGGGAAGAGCTCCTGCTGGAGGTCGGCAGCCTGCTCCGACGGGATGCCGGGGATGGTGAACTCGTCCGACATCGGCTTGGAGAACGCAGCGGCGACGCTGCCCAGCACGACGGCGACGATCAGCCAGCCGGCGATGAACAGGGGCCACCGCCGGAAGGCGGTCGAGCCGAGCCGGTAGAGGAAGCGGGCCATGGGGGTCTCCTGGTCCTGGTTGTTGCGCGGGTCGCCGGTTTGCGGCGGTCAGTCGGTGAGTACGGCGCGCGCGTCGCGCACCGCGTCGGTGATCAGGTCGGGCAGCGGGCGGCTGAGGTCGGGGTCGGACCGGTCGAGCACGGAGTCGACGATCGTGATCAGCAGCTGGACGATCAGCCGGGCGCGGTGAGCGCCGTACTCCTCGCCCTCGCGCTGGAGGATCAGGTCGATCGCGTCGTCGGTGATCACCTCGAACCGCGCGTGGGCGATGGCGATCACCCGGTCGTCGCTGCGCATCACGTCGCGGCGCAGCCGAGCCAGCTCGAGGTCCGCGCTGGTCTCCTGCAGCGCCTCGGTCGCGAAGTGCACGAGGTCGTCGAAGAGCCGTCCGGTGGGGCCGCCGGCGAGGAAGGCGGCGGCCGTCTCGTCCGACGTCGCGTGGACCGGTCCGAGCACCAGGTCGGCCTTGGAGTCGAAGTAGTTGAAGACGGTGCGGCGAGAGACCTCGGCCGCGAGCGCCAGGTCGCCGATGGTCCAGCCGTCGAAGCCCTTGTCGCGGGTGAGCTCGAGGGCGCACCACTCGAGCCGCCGGGTCGTCTCGACCCGGCGCGCTTCCCACTTGCTGGAGGCTCCGGACATGCACAGATCTTTGCACTATCTATCTGAAGAGTGCAAAAGTGTGACTCCCGTCACTCGGCTACTCTCGGCGCTCGTGTCAGCGTCCCGCACCGCGCTGCCGGTCGGCCTGGTCCAGATCTCCCTGGCCGGGGTCCTCTGGGGCACCGGTGGCCTCACCCTGCAGGTGATCAGCGACCGCTCGCCGCTGTCGTTCGTGACCATCAGCGGCTACCGGATGCTGATCGCCGCCGTCGTGTTGGTGACCGCGGTGCTGCTGCTCCGGCGCCGGGCCGAGCTGGTCGCGCTGTTGCGCGAGTCCCCCGGAACGGCGTGCCTGGTCGGGGTCGGCACCGGTGCCTACCAGGCGCTCTACTTCGGGGCGGTCGTCGAGGCCGGCGTGACGGTCGCGACCGTGGTCAGCCTCGGCCTGGCCCCGGTGCTGCTGACCGCCGCCGAAGCAGCGCGGCACCGGCGGCATCCCGGTCTGCGACGGGTACTCGTCGTGGCCACCGCGCTCGCCGGCCTGGTCCTGGTCAGCGTCGCTGCCGGCGACACCGGCACCGGGCCGCGGCCCTGGCTCGGCGTGGCGCTCGCGATCGCGTCGGGTACGACGTACGCCACCACCACCGCGATCTCCCGCCCGCTCTCGCAGCGGACCGATCCGTTGGCGCTGACGACCGTGGCGACCACGGCCGGCGCGATCGCGCTGTTCCCCGCGGCGCTGGTCGTCGGCGGCCCGCTCACGACCGGTGACCCGGTGGCGCTCGGCGCTCTCGTCTACCTCGGCGTGATGACGATGGCGGTGGCCTACGGGCTCCTGTACGCGGGCCTTCGCACCACCTCGAGCTCGGCCGCGGTGATCGCCAGCCTGCTCGAGCCGGTGACCGCCGCGGTCGTGGCCGCGCTCTTCCTCGACGAGCGGATCGGTGGGTTCGGCGTGGTCGGCATCGTGCTGGTGCTGGCGGCCGTCGCCGGCGCCGGTCGGGAGCCGGTCGCCGAGGGCGGCGCTGCGACGGGTCCGCCAGGGGTCAGGACGTCGCGGGACTGACCAGGCCGTGGTCGTAGGCGTAGACGATCGCCGCCGGTCGGTCCCGGAGGTGCAGCTTGGTGAAGATCCGCCCGATGTGGCTCTTGACCGTGAGCTCGGAGATGACCAGGTCGGCCGCGATCTCGCCGTTGCTGCGCCCGACGGCCATCGCCCTCAGCACCTCGACCTCGCGCGGAGTGAGGGCGTCGACCGCGTTGCTGTCCGGTGCGGTGACGGGCGTACCGCTCCGGTAGCTACGCAGCACCCGACCGGTGACGGACGGGTCGAGCCAGGAGTCGCCGGCCGCGACCGCCCGCACGCCACGGATCAGGTCCTCGGCGGAGGAGTCCTTGAGCAGGAACCCGGCGGCGCCGGCCCGGAGCGCACCCGAGAGCATCTCGTCGTCGTCGAACGTCGTGAGCACCAGCACGGGTGGCGCGAGCGGGTCGTCCGCCAGCAGCCGGGTGGCGGTGATCCCGTCCACCCGTCGCATCCTCAGGTCCATGAGTACGACGTCGACGCCAGGGTCGTCGTCGACGGCGAGGCTCACGAGCATGCCCGGCACCTCGGCCCCGTCCGCGCACTCGGCCACGATCTCGAAACCGTCCCGCCGGCGCAGGATCCGGCGCAGCCCGGACCTGACCAGCTCCTGGTCGTCGACCAGCACCACCCGGATGGGCGGGTTCTGCTCGGTCACGAGGCAGTCCCGCTCGTGGCCGCGCCCGGCACCCGTTCGAGGCTCCGCTGCCCGAGGCGTACGTCGACCAGCCACTGGTCGCCGTCCTCGCCGGCCGTGAGCGTGGCACCGAGCTGGGCCGCGCGGGCGTGCATCCCGGCGAGACCGGAGCCGTGCGCGTCCGTACGCCGCGCCCGACTGCCGTTGAGCTGGTTGCGGACCAGCAGCCGGGCGCTGCCGCGGCCGACGCTCAGCGACACCCGCGCGGTACTGCCGGGCGCGTGCTTGGCGACGTTGGCGAGCGACTCCTGCGCGATCCGGTAGAGACCGAGCCCGGTGGCGTCGGCCAGCTGGGTGAGGTCGCCGCGTTCGTCGTACTCCACGCGTAGCCCGGCCTGGTCGACCTCGCGCACGAGGGCGGCGATGTCGCCGGCGCCGGGGAGGGTCTGCCGGGTGGCCGTGCCGTCGGCCATCGCGCTCACCGTGCGCCGGATGTCGGCCATCGCCCGCCGGCCGACCTGCTCGGCGTCCGAGAGCGCGGCGTCGGCCTCGCCGACCGCGTCGTCGGCACTCGCCGCACCGGTCGCCACGTCGCGGAGCGCGTGCCGGGCGCCGGTGATGTGCAGCAGGGTGACGCTGAGCGAGTGGGCGACCAGGTCGTGGATCTCGCGCGCGATCCGCTCGCGCTCCGCGGTCGTGGCCTGCTGCCAGGTCGCGTTGCGCGCTTCGCGCTCGGCGACCAGGGCCCGCATCTGCCACAGCAGCATCGCCCCGACGACGAAGCCGACTTCCAGCAGGATCGCGTGGACAGGGAACCCGACGACGCCGGGGCCGACGACGGCGGCGGTGCCGAGGAGGGCGTAGGAGATGCCCCCGATGCCGATGCCCGGGCGCAGCCCGTCCCTGGCCGTGATCTCGGCGGTGACGAACGCGAGCAGCCCGGGTACGGCGTCGATGGCGGCGCGATCGAGGTCGGGCGCCACCGAGAGCAGCCAGCCGGCCGCGACGACGGCGGGCAGGGAGTCGAGCCACCACGGCAGCCATTTGCCGAAGCCGAGCTGGACGACCGGCGCCACCAGCACCATCGGGATCGTGAGGAGGAGGAGGTCGGGTGTCCAGAGCGCGTCACGGAGCCAGAGCGCCATCACCACACAGGCCAGCTGACCACCGAAGGAGACGACCGGCACCCACCAGGGGTAGAGGATCCCGCGGGGGACGCAGTTGGCCTCGATCCGGTCGCGCACAACGCGCAGCGGGCCCCAGCTCATGACAGCCAGCGTAGGGACCAGAGTGACCTGCGTCATCCGACTCCGGGGGTGATCGCTCTCCTACCAGGGTCGCAGGGTGACCGGTCAGGAATGCCTGCCGTCGGGCGATGCCCGCAGGGGTGACCCCCGCCTAGCGTTCTCCTTAAGGGCTGACAACCGAGGACGGTGAGCACCATGACCTGGAGCGAGACCAAGCGCCGGTGGCGCATCCTGCGTGAGATCGAGGAGGTGTTCCTCGCCGACCCGGGTGCGGAGCTGCCCTGGAGCGAGGAGTACGCCGACCTGTTCGGTGACCGGGCCGGCCTGGTGGCCTCCCTGCGCTACCGCTGGCAGCTGACCCGCGACGCCCAGCTCGACACCTACTCGCCCGAGCCGGCGTGGGACGAGCAGCACCACCGGGTGGAACGGCGGACGCGGGAGCTGATCAGGATTCTGGACAGCGCGGCCGCACGCGATCAGGGTGGGGCACATGTCGTTGTCTGAGCGGAGGCCGCCGGGTCTGCTGAGCCGAGCCGTCGCTACCCCGCGCTCGTTGGTGGCGTGGTCGCTGGCCCATGGCCTGCAGCGCCGCTTCCTGCGCCGGGCGGCGGCCAAGGGCGATGTGATGGCGCAGCTGGCCACCGACCGCGCCTTCTATGACGACCCCTACCCCTCCTACGCGCGGCTGCGCGCCGAGGGGAGGGTGGTCCGCAACGGCTTCGTCGCCGGGACCGTCGACCACGCGGTCGCCAACGCCATCTTGCGCAGTGACGACTTCAGTACGGGCGCCGGGCAGGCGGAGCTCCCCGCGCCGGTGCTGACGCTGCACCGGCTGGTCCGCGACCCGGACACGCTCAGTCCGGTCGACCCGCCGTCCATGCTGGTCGTGGACCCGCCCGTCCACACCCGCTACCGCCGGCTGGTCGCCCGGGCGTTCACCGCACGCAAGGTCGGCCGGATGGCTGACCGGGTCCAGGACGTCGCCACCCGGCTGCTCGACGACCTCGAGCGCGAGCCGACGTTCGACCTCGTGGGCCGCTACGCCGCCCAGCTCCCGGTCGCGGTGATCGCCGACCTCCTCGGCGTCCCCGACGACGAGCGCGGTCAGGTCCTCGGGTGGGGCAACCACGCGGCGGCGACCCTCGATCCCGGCCTGAGCTGGCCGCAGTACCGCGACGCCTCGGTGGCGCTCCGCGAGATGCACGCGTGGTTCGCACAGCACCTCGAGCGGCTGCGGCGCAACCCCGGCGACGACGTACTCAGCCAGGTGCTCCAGGACCCCGAGGCGGCCGACCTGACCGAGGAGGAGCTGCATGCGATCGGCCTGCTGGTGCTGGGCGCGGGCTTCGAGACGACGGTCAACCTGATCGGCAACGCGGTCGCGCTCCTCGACGCACACCCCGACCAGCTGGCCTGGCTGCGGGACAACCCCGACGGCTGGGCGAACGCCGTCGAGGAGGTGCTGCGGTACGACGCCCCGGTGCAGCTCACGCTGCGCTCGGCGCTGCGCGACGTCGAGGTCGCCGGCGAACGGATCCCCGAGGGGGAGGCGGTGCTCATCTACCTCGGTGGGGCCAACCGGGACCCCGCGGCGTTCGCTGACCCCGACACGTTCGACGTACGACGCAGCAATGCCGCCGAGCACGTCGGCTTCTCCGCCGGTGTCCACTTCTGCCTGGGTGCGAGCCTGGCCCGGCTCGAGGCGGCGGTGGCGCTGCGCACGCTGTACGAGCGGTTCCCTGACCTGGGTGTCGTCGGCCGGCCGGAACGGCGGCCGACCCGGGTGCTACGGGGCTGGGAGTACCTGCCGGTATCGACCCTCGCGCGGGTGACCGCCGGCTGATTCGAGCCGAAAACTAACTTTACAACCAGAGGGGTCTTGTCAAAAGTCGTTGACAAACACTACCGTCTTGTCAATCAGACGAAGAGTTTGGAGCGAGATCGATGAAGACCTCCGGAATGAACCCCGAGCAGCTCGGCAAGACCGTCCCCGACGGCACCACCGAGGTGTGGAAGGACAAGAAGCGGTACCTCTGGCTGCTGGGCCTGATGGTTCCCGGCTTCGGACTCCTCGCTGTCGGCTCCTACTTCTACCTCGACTGGTGGTGGCTGCTGCTGGCCGGCCCGCTCCTGATCAACGTGATCATCCCGGTGCTGGACCTCGCGCTCGGACTCGACCAGTCCAACCCGCCTGACGACGTCATCGAGCAGCTCGAGAACGACCGCTACTACCGGTGGGTCGTCTATCTCTACCTGCCGCTCCAGCTGGCGATCCTGATCGGCGGCGCGGCGATGCTGGCCGACGTCAACCCGATCCGCTGGCTCACCGACCTGGTCGGCGCGACGGGGAGCTTCGCTGACGTGTTCGGCGCGGGCATCGTGCGCGACCTGGCCGACGACCCGCTGACCTGGGGCGAGAAGATCCTGCTCGCGATCTCCCTGGCCGGCGTCCAGGGGATCGGCATCAACACCGCCCACGAGCTCGGACACAAGAAGGAGTCGGTCGAGCGCTGGCTGTCCAAGATCGCGCTGGCCCCGACGTTCTACGGCCACTTCTACATCGAGCACAACCGCGGCCACCACGTCCGGGTGGCGACCCCGGAGGACCCGGCGTCGTCGCGGCTCGGTGAGTCGTTCTGGATGTTCTGGCCACGCACCGTCCTGGGCTCGCTGAGGAGCGCCTGGGAGCTGGAGACCAAGCGTTACCGCCGCAAGGGCACCCACCCGTTCCACATCGGCAACGACGTACTCAACGCGTGGCTGATGTCGATCGTCCTGTACGGCGCCATCACCGCGATGTTCGGCTGGCAGGTGCTGCCCTACCTCGCGATCACGGTGGTCTTCGGGTTCTCGCTGCTGGAGATCGTCAACTACCTGGAGCACTACGGCATGAAGCGGCAGAAGGTCGGCGAGAAGCAGCGCTACGAGCGGGTGCTGCCGATGCACTCGTGGAACAGCAACAACATCGTCACCAACATCTTCCTCTACCACCTGCAGCGCCACAGCGACCACCACGCCAACCCGACCCGTCGCTACCAGACGCTGCGCGACTTCAAGGAGTCGCCGGCGCTGCCGACCGGCTACGCCGGGATGATGACGCTCGCGCTGTTTCCCCCGCTGTGGCGCAAGGTGATGGACCAGCGCGTCGTCGACCACCTCGACGGCGACATCACCCTCGCCAACATCCACCCGCGCAAGGTCGACAAGTACCTGCGGAAGTTCCCGCCGCCGGTCGACCACGACGTCCACAAGGACGACTTCTTCGCCCAGAAGTTCGTGGGCGAGGTGCTGGCAGCCCGGTGCCCCGGGTGCAGCTACGTCTACGAAGTCGCCGCCGGCGACGAGCACGAGGGCTTCCCCGCCGGTACGGCGTGGGCCGACATCCCTGAGGACTGGTGCTGCCCCGACTGCGGCGTACGCGAGAAGATCGACTTCGTGCCGTTCGAATCGGAGAAGGTCGACGCCTCGTGAAGATCATCGCGGACCTGGACAAGTGCGAGGGCCTCGGCATGTGCGAGGCGATGGCCAACGACTACTTCGAGGTGGAGGAGGACCCTGACCGTGGAGACCAGGTCAACATCCTCGACGACTCGCCACCGGAGTCCGACCGGGCGCACGTCTACGCGGCTGTTCAAGCCTGCCCGGTGCTCGCGTTGACGCTGGCCGACTGACTCGGTCGATGACCGGCGGAAACAGTCGATGTCTATCCTCGCTCGTGTGAGCTTGCAGCCCGCAGGGGCGTTCCCGCCGGTCGCCGGCCGAGGCATGCGCGACCGGGTCTGCGACGCCGCGGTCGCGGTGATCACCAGCGAGGGCTGGGCGCGGGTCACGATGGCGCGGCTCGCCGACGAGGTGGGGGTCAGCCGGCAGACGGTCTACAACGAGGTGGGCACCAAGGCCGACCTCGCCGAGACGGTCGTGCTGCGTGAGCTCGAACGGTTCCTCGCCGGCGTGGTCCGCTCCTTCGACGAGAACCCGACCGACCTGATCCAGGCGATCCGCGACTCGGCCCGGCGGGTGCTGAAGTACGCCCAGAACAACGCCCTGTTGCACGCCGTCGTGTCGGCCACCCACGGCGCCGACACCGAGCTGCTGCCGCTGCTGACCACGCACGCCGAGTCGCTGCTGGTCGGCGCCAAGATGGTGGTGGGCGAGCGGCTGGCCGACTACCGGATCGACCTGGAGCCGCATCGGATCGACGCCGTCATCGACATGGTGGTGCGGGTGGTCCTCAGCCACGTCATGCAGCCCTCCGCCGACCCGGCCGACACGGCGGACGACATCGCGTGGGTCGCCGAGCGCGTCCTCGGCTGATCGGTGGTGCCGACAGGCGACGATCGGGGGGACCGACGCCGACGTTTCGGTTTCCCAACTACCCTCGGTGGGGGAGGGACGTTCCAATGGGGGTTGCGCAGCACCGGGCGCGACTGGCGCTGCTGAGCGCCGTCGTGGTGGTGGCCGCTGCCTGCACCGCGCCGGCCGAGGAGTCCAGCGACGACGCCAGCAACGCCGCCTCCTCGACCAGCGCCCCACCGAGCGGCAGTCCCTCGGAGCAGACGCAGGTCCTGTACGAGCGTCCGACGGTCGATCCGCCGGGCAAGCTGGACGGCGCGCTGACCGGCGACGACCTCCTCGTCGTCGGCTCGGACACGCTGCCGGAGGAGCTGATCGACGAGGTCCAGCGGATCAAGGTCGAGGGCCGTCGCGGCGTGACGGCGTCGTACCAGTTCTCGCTCGTGCAGATCCCGGTGGAGAACAAGGTGCTCGACGTGGCCGCCGTCGACGTCGCGGAGTATCGCAAGTTCACCCGCTCCGACAGCGCCCAGTTCCAGGAGCAGTGGGACCGGGTCGCCGACGGCGAGATGGCGGTGACCGACGCGCTCTCCGGCCGGCTCCCGGTCGACAAGGACGGCTACGTCTCGCTGGCCACCGGCGCGGCGACCAACAAGATCCACGTAGCGTCCTACTACCCGCAGGTCGGCACCATCGACGGCGTCGTGAACAGCGGGTGGGCCGACGAGCTCGGCATGGTCGAGGGCAACGCCCTGGTGATCCACACCGGGACGGTGTCGCCGCAGGCGGTCAACAAGAAGTTGAGGAAGCTGCTCGGCGAGGGCATGTCGGTCTACGAGATCGACGCCGTCGGCGAGTACGGCCTCGACACCAACGCGATCCAGGTCGCCAACACCGTCGGCACCTTCTCCGAAGCAGTGGGCGTCTTCCGCTACACGGTCCTGGGGGGCGGGCGGATCGCGCCCGAGGCTGCCTGGGTCCGCGAGCACATCGTCACCGAGACGCTGCCGCTGCTCGGCCAGCTGACCTGCAACAAGCAGATGATGCCGCAGCTGCGCGAGGCGATGCTCGAGATCCAGCGTGACGGGCTGGGGCCGGAGATCCGCTACCACGTCGGCTGCTACTACCCGCGCTTCATCGCCGGCTCCACCACCTTGTCCAACCACTCCTTCGGCCTCGCGATCGACATCAACTCGCTGGAGAACCAGCGCGGCACCGTCGGCGAGATGCACCCGGTCGTCGTACAGATCATGAAGAAGTGGGGCTTCGCCTGGGGCGGCGACTGGAACTTCACCGACCCGATGCACTTCGAGCTCGCCCGGATCGTGCGCCCCGAACGCTGAGGTCCGGACTCCGCCCAACCGTGACAGTTGTTGTGTCATGATCGGCGGCATGTCGCTCGAGAACTACGAACTGGGCCAGGGCACCGGCCCCCTCCGCGGGATCAAGGTCGTGGAGATCGCCGGCATCGGGCCCGGTCCGCACGCCTGCACCCACCTGGCCGACCTCGGCGCCGACGTGATCCGGGTGGAGCGGCCCGGTGGACAGCTCCTCAGCGGCGGCAGCCACGACCTGCTCACCCGCGGTCGCCCGAGCGTCGCGCTCAACCTCAAGGACCCGGCGGCGGCCGGGGTGATCCTCGACCTGGTCGCCGACGCCGACGTGCTCGTCGAGGGGATGCGTCCGGGCGTCGCGGAGCGGCTCGGCATCGGCCCTGACGCGTGCCACGCCCGCAACCCGCGGTTGGTCTACGGCCGGATGACCGGCTGGGGCCAGGACGGCCCGTGGAGCCAGGCGGCCGGCCACGACATGAACTACATCGCCATCACCGGCACCTTGCACGGCCTCGGCCAGGTCAAGGAGAAGCCGCAGTTCCCGGCCAACCTGGTGGGCGACTTCGGCGGCGGCTCGACGTACCTCGTCATCGGCATCCTGGCCGCGCTGCTCGAGGCGAAGGTCTCGGGCGAGGGCCAGGTCGTCGACGCCGCGATCGTCGACGGCACCGCCCACCTCAACACGATGCTGGCCGCCTTCATCGCCGCCGGCAGCTTCAAGGAGCAGCGGGTCAGCAACCTGCTCGACGGCGGCGCGCCGTTCTATGACATCTACGAGACCGCGGACGGCGAGCACATGTCGGTCGGCTCCCTCGAGCCGCAGTTCTTCGCCCAGTTCGTCGAGCTGCTCGGTGTCGAGGACCAGATGCCCGGGCAGTTCGAGCTCGACCGGTTCGACGAGATGCGCGACCTGATCGCCGCTCGGTTCAAGGAGAAGACGCGTGACGAGTGGTGCGCGATCTTCGACGGCACCGACGCGTGCGTGGCGCCGATCCTCAGGTTCACCGAGGCCGTCGACCACCCGCACATGAAGGCGCGGGAGGTCCTGGTCGAGAAGGACGGCATCGTGCAGCCGCAGCCCGCGCCCCGGTTCTCGCGGACCGGGGCCACGCTCGGGCTGCCGCCGGCACCCAAGGCCGGCGCCCACACCCGCGACGCGCTCACGGCCTGGGGCGTCGACGACGTCGACGGCCTGATCGATCGCGGCGTCGCCGTCCAGGTGGAGGTGTAGGGCGATGGAGCACGTCGACGTCCTCGTCATCGGAGCCGGTCTCTCGGGCGTCGGCGCGGCCGCGCAGGTCCGGGAGCGGCTGCCGAAGAAGACGGTCGCGGTGTTCGAGTCCCGCGCGTCCAAGGGCGGCACCTGGGACCTGTTCCGCTATCCCGGCGTGCGCTCCGACAGCGACATGTTCACCTTCGGCTACACGTGGCGGCCGTGGCGCAGCGACATCGCGCTCGCCGACGGCCCGCTGATCCGGGACTACATCGACACCGTTGCCGATGAGTACGACGTCAACCGGCTGATCCGCTACGAGCACCGGATCACGCATGCCGCGTGGGACTCCGAGCAGGCGCGGTGGACGGTGACGGCCAGCGTCGGTGCCCCGGGGTCCGGGGAGACGGTCACCCTGACCGCGAGCTTCCTGTGGTCGTGCGCCGGCTACTACAAGTACGAGCAGGGCTTCCAGCCGACCTGGCCGGGGATGGACGACTTCCGGGGCGACGTCGTGCACCCCCAGCACTGGCCCGAGGACCTCGACTACACCGGCAAGCGGGTGGTGGTGGTCGGCAGCGGGGCGACCGCGGTGACGCTGGTGCCGGCGATGCTCAACGGCGAGGGCGCCGCGGAGCACGTGACGATGCTGCAGCGGACACCGTCCTACGTCATCAACCGCGACCGGCACGACCCGATCGCCCGGCTGCTCGCGCGGCTGCGGATGCCCGAGCGGGTGGTCTACCGCGCGGCGCGGTGGGCCAACATCCTGGGCGCGGTGGGGTTCTACAAGTTCAGCATGCGCTGGCCGCACCGGGCGAAGGCCTACATCCGCAAGCTGGCCGCGGCTCAGCTGCCCGACGGCGTCGATGTGGACGAGCACTTCGCGCCGCCGTACAACCCCTGGGAGCAGCGGATCTGCTTCGTCCCCAACAACGACCTCTTCAAGTCGCTGCGCAGTGGCAACGCCGAGATGGTGACCGACACCATCGAGTCGTTCACCCCCGACGGGCTGCGGCTGACCTCGGGCAAGGAGCTGCCGGCGGACGTCGTGGTCACCGCGACCGGCTTCCAGATGCAGCTCCCGTTCGGCGGCATCGACTTCGAGATCGACGGCAAGCCGCTGGACCTGCCCTCACGGATGGCCTACAAGGCGCTGATGCTGAGCGACGTCCCGAACTTCTTCTTCACCCTCGGCTACACCAACGCATCCTGGACGCTCAAGGCCGACCTGGTGATCGACTACGTCTGCCGGCTGCTGGCCCACCTCGACGAGCACGGCTACCGTACGGCGGCGCCGGTCCCCGACCCCACCGTCGGCCGGCGGCCGCTGATGCTGCTGAACTCCGGCTACATCCTGCGCTCCGCCCACCTGCTCCCCAGCGAGGGCGACCGGGCCCCGTGGAAGCTCGACCAGAACTACCTGGTCGACCGGCGGGTCATCCAGCGGGCCAAGATCGATGACGGGGTGCTGCGGTTCAGCTGACCGAGCTGGCGCGGTCGGTCTCCTGGAGGATGGAGTCCGTGAACGACCGCCCCCTCCCGCATCCGGCGACCGGCGAGCCGTTCGCCTCACCGGTGCCGCCGGGTGCCGGCTGGCCCGGCGACCCGGCCACCCGGACGACCCCGGTGGCCCGGCGCCCCTCGCAGGTGCGGCGGCTCGCCGGGACGGCCGACCTCGACGAGCTCGGTGCCCGGATCTCCGTCTGCCGCGCCTGCCCTCGGCTGGTCCGCTGGCGCGAGGACGTCGCGGAGGCGAAGCGAGCGTCCTACGCCGACCAGCCGTACTGGGGTCGTCCGATCCCTGGCTTCGGCACCGCGACGCCGAGCATCATGGTGGTCGGCCTCGCCCCGGCAGCCAACGGTGCGAACCGCACCGGCCGGGTCTTCACCGGCGACCGGAGCGGGGACTGGCTGTTCGCGTCCCTGCACCGCGTGGGCCTCGCCACCCAGGCCACCAGCGTGCACGCCGCGGACGGCCTCGCGCTCGTCGACACCCGGATGGTCGCGACCGTCCGGTGCGCTCCGCCGCAGAACAAGCCGACGCCCGTCGAGCGTGACACCTGCGCGCCGTGGATCGAGGCAGAGCTGGGCCTGGTCGCCGACCACGTCCGCGTGGTGGTGGCGCTCGGTGGCTACGGCTGGGAGGCGACGCTGAGATCGGTCGCCGCCCTCGGCTGGGAGGTCCCCCGGCCCAAGCCGCGGTTCGGACACGCCGTCGAGGTAGTCCTCCGGCGCGAGGGTCGCCCGGTCACGCTGCTCGGCTGCTACCACCCCAGCCAGCAGAACACCTTCACCGGTCGACTCACCGAGCCGATGCTGGACAGCGTGCTGGCTCGGGCCGCCGCGCTCGGCAGGACGAGCTCGGACTGACCGGCCCGCGTGAGGTCAGCCGGGCCGGGGTGGACCTTCCGGAGGTGGCGGGCCGCTCAGGAGGGCGGTGCGAAGAACTCGAGCGCGATGCCGTCGGGGTCCCTGAAGCTGAGTCCCGAGCCGTAGGCGGCGTCGACGATGCCGCTGTGGGCGATGTCGAGTTCGTCGAGCCGCTGCTGCCAGTCCGTGAGCGCGGCCCGGTCGGCACAGCCGAAGGCGAGGTGGTCGAGCCCGGGACGGAACTCGGTGAAGGCCTCAGTCGTCTCGGTGCCGGGGTGTTCGTGCAGCCCAACCATGGTGCCGCCGAGCATGAACACGGTGTGGTGGAAGCCGTCGGCGGGTTCGTCGAGCACGGGCTCGGCGCCGATGAGCTGTTGGTACCAGGGGCGACTCACGGCCAGTGACCGCACGGTCAGGGCCACGTGGCCGATGCTGGGGAAGGTACTCATGACTGATCTCCATTCGGGTGGGTGACGAGAGCGAGGACGTCGGGTCGGGCGTAGTGCCCGACCGGGTCGAAGGCGCGGCGACCCGCCGCGATCCGGTCGAGGTCGAGGGCAGCGGTGACGGTGCCGTGCTGCCCGAGCAGCGGCCCTTGGAGGATCTCCCCGCCAGGCGCCACGATGGTGGTGTTGCCGCGCGACAGGAACTCGTCCGCGTCGCCGTACAGGTCCTCGGCGCCCGCGAGGTCCCGAGGCACGTCGCCGGCGCGCAGATGGGCGGTGACGCCGACGACGAACACCCGCCCCTCCTTCGCGATGTGACGAAGGGTCGGGACCCACTCGTCACTGTTGTCCCAGGTGGGGGCCAGGAGTACGTCGATCCCCTTCTCGTAGAGCGCGGCTCTGGCGAGCGGCATGTAGTTCTCCCAGCAGATCAGCGAGCCCACGCGCACGCCGCCGATGTCGACCACGGTGAGCATCGGTCCGCGCCCGCTGCCCCACACCAGGCGCTCGGCGCCGGTGGCCACCAGCTTGCGGTGCAGCCCGGCGATCTGTCCACTGCTGTCGACGTAGACGACGGCGTTGTAGAGCGTGCCTGAGGAGCCGCGTTCGGTGACCCCGAGAGCGACCCAGGTCGCGGTGTCGGCGGCGGCCGCGCACACCTTCTCCAGCGCGGGGCCGGGGATCTCGACGGCCTGGTCGTGGAAGCGGGCGTACCACTCGTCGTCGCCCCACGGTCTGCGGCGCCAGACCCAGTCCGGATATCCGGGCACGAAGGACTCGGGGAACACGACGAGGTCCGCGCCGGCGGCGCCGGCCCGCTGGACATGGTCGACGACGACGTCCATCGTCGCCCCGCGATCGAGGTAGGCGGGTGTGCCCTGGACGGCAGCCACCGTGAACACGCCGCGCTACTCAACTGGTCGACCAGCGATGACCAGCTGGCCGGTCCGACCATCGGGGGTCAGTGTCGTAGCACCGGACCGCTTCGGAGATGTCGGCCCAGACCAGGTCCTGGTCAGCCGGCGCCAGACCGCTCAGCATCTGGTGGAGGGCACCGAAGGACTCCCTCCGAAGCGGGCGAACCATCCGCCGAGGAGAGCCGGACCGGCACGGCGACGAGCTCTACCTCGATGTCACCGAAGCCGGCGTCGGCGAGCTCGCGGGCGATCAGGTCGGGGTCGGCCAGGCTGAACGGACCGGGTTGGCCGGGCGCTGGCGCGCCGAGCTGGGCCCGCTCCCGCACGATCGAGACCGGCACGGAGAAGAAGCCGTTGGCCGCAGCAGTCGAGCAGGTCACCGTCGCGAAGCGTCAACCGGGACGCAGGGCACGGCGGATCCGGACAACGCCTGGTGGCGGTCGGGGAAGTAGATGAGCCCGACGCGCGAGATCGCGGCGTCGAAGCTCTCAGCCTCGAGCTCGTGGAGGCGCTCGCCGTCCAGCTCGAGGGTCGAGAGGTTGTCGACCCCCGCCTCCTTGGCCGCCGACGCCGCGTAGTCGAGGATCGTCGGGGAGATGTCGGTGGCCAGGACGGCACCGTCGGGGCCGACCCGTCGCGCCGCGGCGATGCCCTGGCCGCCGGCGCCCGCGGCCACGTCCAGGACCCGGTCTCCGGGACTGATCCGGGCGAGGTCGAGCATCCGCTCGGTCGCCGGACCGAGCCACGTCTCCAGGAGCGTCGACCAGGCGCTCCAGCCCGCCGCGTAGTCCTCCCACTGCTGTCGGGTGGTCGTCTTGTAGTGGACCGCGTCGAATGTCATCTGCTGCTCCTTCGGTCGGTTCGGGTGTCATCCTTGAGGCGCTAGGAATCGGCGTGGTCCGCCAGATCCCGTCTGGCGATTCGTCGAGCTCTCGGAAAGGACGTGATGACGCGACCGGACGAGGCGGCGATCGTCGGCCGAGTGGAGGCCCGGGGGCGGCTCGAACAGCTCGCCCGCGCCTCGGCGCTGGGCCGACGTACAGCCGTGGTCGTTAACGGCGGGCGGGATGAGCCAGACTTCGCCGATCCGCGCGTCCTTCGCCACCGACGGCGGGCGGCTCGACGCTGCTTGGGCTGGGGCACCTGCTGGCAGAGTCCCGGCGCGCCCGGGTTCTGGCCGTGGATGCAGGCACTCGAGGACCTCGCCCGAGCCATCGGCACACAGGCGGCCATCGCGGCCGCCGGAGATGACCGTGGCGCGCTCGCGGCCCTGATCCGCGAGCTCGGTCCCGCCTCAGAGCCGACCGACGACCCCGACCGCCAGCGGTTCCTGCTGCTCGACGCCGCGGTCGGCTGGCTCGAGAGCGTGAGCGCCGACCAGCACGTCGCGATCGTGCTGGACGACCTGCAGTGGGCCGACTCCTCGACGCTGGACCTGCTGGAGCACCTCGTTGCGACGCCGGTCGCGTCGCGGCTGCTGATCATCGGGGCGTACCGGCACGACGAGCTCGACCCGGAGAAGAGGACGCGACTGACGACGTTGGGATCGCACATCGACCTCATCCACCTCGAGGGACTGGAGCGCGAGGAGGTCGAGGAGCTCGCCGGCACGATCTGCGGGCCGGCGCTCGCGCACACGCTGGCGCCCGACCTGCACCGTCGCACCGGAGGACACCCGCTGTTCGTCCGGGAGCTCGCGCGACTGTCCGGCGCTGGAGCGCAGGGACCTCTGCCAACGGCCGTGACCGGCGCGGTGACCCGGCGCATCGAGACCCTGCCGGCCGAGAGCCGGCGCATCCTGGCCGCCGCCAGCGTGGTGGGCAACCGGCTCCTGCCGGACGTACTGGCCCTGGTCGTGGAGGACACGGTCGACGCGGTGGTGAACGGCCTGGAGGCCGCGCAGGAGGCCGGCGTGATCCGCGCCGGTCCCGAGGGAGATCTCTGGTTCACCCACGACCTCTTCCGCGAGACCCTCGACAGCCGGCTGAGCCTGACCGAGCGGGCGCGGCTGCACGGCCGGGTGGGGGAGGCCCTCGAAGCCCGGAGCCGCCGCGGGGCGACCATCGCGCCGGGGGACCTGGCTCGTCACTTCGCGCACGCGATGACCGCCACCGACCCGGCGAAGGCGATCCACTGGGCGCAGGAGGCCGCCCGGGACGAGCGCAGCCGGGCAGCTTTCCGCGAGTCGGCGGCCCACCTGCGTCGCGCGCGGCTTGCGGCGGTCGATGTGGGGTGGACGATTGAGCCCGACCTGCTGGTCCGGATGCTGCTGGAGGAAGCCGACGGCGAGGCGCGGTCCGGAGAGCCCGATGTCGCCCGCGGTCTCCTCGCCGAGGCGGCCTCCGCAGCATCCGCCCCGGAGCAGCGTGCCGACGTGGCTCTCGCCGTCCAGCGGCTCGGCGCCAAGTTCGCAGCGCCCCGACGCGAGATCGTCGCTCAGCTCGAGTCGGCGTGGACGGCCGTCGCCGGCCACGACGTGGCGCGCCAGGCCAGGGTCACGGCCGCCTGGCCCGGGAGCTCCAGCACTCGGTCGCCCGAGGACCGCCGACGGGCGGGCCCGCTGAGCGAAGAGGCGTTGGCGCTGGCGCGCCAGTCCGACGACGAGACGCTGGTGGCGTGCCTCCTCGCTCGGCACGACGCGCTCTGGGGCCCGGGGACCGGGTCGGAACGCAGCCTGCTCGGTCGGGAGATCGCCGCCCTCGGCGGCAGGCTCGGTGACACCGACCGGCAGGCCGAAGGCCTGCTCCTGGAGGCCAACGGCCTGCTCGAGTCCGGATCGCCGGACTTCCGCCCTGTGCTCGATCGGTGGTTCGGGTTGCTGGAAGCAGGCAACGAGCCCCGCCACCGGTACCTGGTCCAGACCCGCCGGGCAGCGCTGGCCCTCCTCGACGGGGACGCGGAGCGGGCTGAGTCGCTGATGTACGCCGCCGCCGCGCTCGGCGAGAAGATCCACGAGCCCGACACCGGCAACGTGCTCATGTCCCAGCGGGTGGCCCTCGCTCGGGTCCGCAACGAACCGGAGGAGCTCGCTGCTCTCGCCGCCGATGCGGTCCGCTGGTGGACCGGCGCTCCCTTCGTGGCGCACGCGGTGGCGGCGGGCGCCCTCGCCGCGGCCGGCGACCTGCAGGCCGCCGCCCGGGAGGTCGCCATGCTCTCCGGGGCCGACGGCTGGCGCAACGAGGGCTCCTACCTCCGGTCGGTCCTGGTGGCCGACCTCGCCGTCGCGGCGACCGCCCTGCACGACACCACGCTGTGCGCGCTGCTCCTCGACGACATCGCCGAGCTGACCGACAGCTGCGGGGTGAACGGCGCCGTGGTCGCGTTCGCCGGCCCGTTCGCGCATGCCGCGGGCATCCTGGCCGCCGAGCTCGGGGACCGCGACCTCGCCGCGACGATGCTCCGGCTGTCCGTCGACACCTCGCGCCGCCTCGGTGCCGCGGTGTGGGTCCGGCAGGGTGAGCTGGCCCAGCGCGCCCTGGAGCAGGAGCAGGAGCAGGGGCAGGAGCAGGCGCCCGGCGCACGGGCCGGGTCGAGCCCGGAGCCTGTCACCGCATCCCTGAGCCGCGTCGAGAGGATCTGGACGGTGACGTTCGGGGAGGAGCAGGGGAGCCTGCCGCACGTCAAGGGCCTGGCTGACCTCGCGACGCTCCTACGGCACCAGGGGCAGGAGCTCTCCGCTGTGCAGCTCATGAGCGGCGCGCCGTCCGGCGGGAGCACGACGACCGAGGACCTCATCGACCTCACAGCGCTCCGCGCCTACCGAGAACGGCTCGACGACCTGCAGGCCGAGATCGACCAGGCAGGGAGCGACACCGACCTCGCGTCGATCGACCGGCTGGTCGAGGAGCGCGACCAGCTGCTGGCCGAGCTCCGGCGTACCACCGGACTGGGCGGCAGGATCCGCATCGCCGCCAACGACCCCGCCGAACGAGCACGCAAGGCTGTCACCGCGCGCATCCGGGACGCCATCCGTCGCCTCGAGGTCATCACGCCGCGGCTCGCTGCGCATCTGGACCGATCGATCAGGACCGGGCTCCGCTGCTCCTATGTCCCGACCGGTGCCGACGCCCACATCCGCTGGCGGGTGGACGTCTGACCGCTGGTGGCGCGCGGACGGCAGGAGCGTCAGGTGGCCGGCGGCTTGGGACCACCGCGGGACGGTCGCGCAGCGACCCGGCGACCGTCGTTGTCCCGCACCCGCGGCTCGTAGTGGTCGAAGAACACCGTGCCCACCAGATCCCGGCGGCTGTGGACGCCGGTCTTCGCGAGGATGCTCTTGAGGTGCTGCTGCACCGTGACCGGTGCGACCACCAGCTGGTCGGCGATCTGTGCGGTGGACCGGCCCCGCAGCACCATCGTCGTGATCTCCCGTTCTCGATCGGTGAGCCCGTAGGCCGCCATCAGCACGCCCGCGACCCGCGCCCCGGCGGCGGCTTCGATGATCACCGCCGCGCGGGTGCCCGCCGGCGTCGTGATCGAGGTCCCGTGCAGCACCAGCCACCGTCCGGTGGGGGTACGAACCCGGGCCGAGGTCGGACCGTCCGAGCCGGCGGCTCGGGCCGCGACCGAGAGCAGCGCGGTCGGTGTCCGCTCAGGCCCACCGCTCAGCTCTCTCAGCAGGTGCTCCGCTTCCGCGGAGACGAACTCCACCGAGAGGTTCGTGCCCACGATCACGAGACCCGGCGCGTCGGGCCAGTCCGGCTCCAGGGCTTCGCCGAGCAGCAGGCCGCGACGCACCCCCGCTGCCAGGAGCGGGCTCACCGCGCACAGGACGTCGAGCTCCTCGGAGCTGAACGGGTCCTGGACGACGCCCCGGTTGAATCCGAGGGATCCAGGCCTCGCCATTTCGTGCTCAGGTCCACGCGACCACCCTCATGCGTGCGCCGCAGATGGTCGCGAGAGATGCTGCGCTCGGGCCTCCGGTCACTGGTGCGGTCTGGCGCGCGGTCGCAGAGCGGCGGTGCTCAGCTGAAGGGCTCTGCCGCTGAGCGACACTCAGGTGAGCGAGGATGCAGCGCGATCAGCTAGAGGACGAGGGTGCATGGTGTTCCACAACGAAGCGGCGCGCCGCCGACCGGACGCGCCATCGTGTCCCGCGCAGGCGCGGGTGCTCGGGACGGTCGCCGCGAGCGAGTCGCTGCTGCGCCGGACATGGTTGCTAACGGTGTTCCAACGAAGGGCTCTTGCCACGAGCGATCATCCTGTCCACGTGGTCGAGAACCCTGCACTTAGGGCAATGGGCTTGGGTACAGGCATCGAAAACGCTGAGGTCATCCACGCGCCCCTTGCGCGGCGGCTTTCGCTGTCGATGTACGACCGCGAGCACGAACGGCACCCGATGGCGCGACTACCACGACGATCGCCCGACTCGCCAGCGAGCAAGGAACGCCAACGTCGTCCAGCGGGACTCTGCGCGCCGCAGTCGCCAGATATCGCCAGTCAGCGCGCCGGGTGGCACGCTCGGCCGAGGGATACGTCGACAGCGGGTCCAGGCCGATCGGATGTGCTGCGGCGCAGTGAGGGCTGGCGGCGGTGGACATCAGCGAGGAGAACCATGATCGACCGGTGGCAAGGCAGTCGCCGGCCTCGACAACCATCGGCTCTTGCCGGAGCGACATCCGACACGTGTCGAAACTGACAACGGCAATGGCTCGGTAAGGCTCGACGCGGACATCCACGCGCCCGCGCGGCGTCTTCGAGCGGCGAACCCTCAGCGATTCCGGCGCAGCTCCCCGACCTGCGCACAGACAGTTCATGGCCGGGAGTGACCGCGACAGCCCTCGACAGCAACTCGTGCGCTGTGAACAGCGCCCGGCGCTTCTTGTTCCATCACCCGGCCGACACGCCGTTGGCTGGATTCGACCTGCACGAGCCGCGAAAGCGGAGAATGCAGGTCAACGCCCAACTGTGGGGCTACATCGCAGAAGACGACCGGCAAGTTCTACTTGATGCTGGGTTCGGGCCGGATGACCTCGAAGCGCTGTTGAACCCAATGAAAGGCGACTGACGGCGCCTGGCCGTCGGCCGCGAACCTGGACCGTCCGCTCAACGGCGGTTTCCAGCGTCTCCCTCAGCGGGCGGGGTCAGAGCATCGAGCGTAGCGTCGGCTTCGCTCTGGTTTCTGGACATGGCCGCGAGCGGGAAGACGACTGTTGGTCAGCTGCTCAGTGAACGGCTTTCGATGACGTTGATCGACAAGGACACGATTCTCGAGGCCATGTTCGACATTTTGGGCTGCAACGATCGAGACCACCGCTATCGCTTGAGCCGTGCCAGCGATGAAGTCCTCTACGCGGTTGCCCAGGCGTCGGAGAAGGCGGTGCTGGTGAACGGTGGACACGACTCGGAGAACGAGGTTGCGCGCAATTTCCACTCCCTCGTGGAAGTGTTTTGCGACTGCCCGGTCGAAATCGCAGCATCACGGTTCGCCGCGCGCCGCCGCCATCCCGGACATCTGGATCAGCTCGGTTCCGCCGAAGAGCACGACGATGGGATCAGGCGTATGGAGGGAGACATTTCGCGGGCCGCTCGGGCTCTCCGAGCCACTCGTCATGGTCGACACCAGCCGGCCTCTCGACTCAGACGATTTGGTGGAACGCGTCCGGTCGACGATCACCGCCGTCCAGCTTCGTGCCCAACCGGCAGACGGCATACTCCCCGCATGACGAACGAGTCCTATCAAGCAGCCCCTGCGGCGTTCCTTCGCGCACTTCTCGGCACAGTCCTGCTCGCGATTGGCGGCATGCTCTTCGTCAACGTCAACGAAGATCCTGAGCTCTTCATGGTGTTCACCGTCGTCTTCTCGGCGCCGGGCTTGTACTTGCTCATCACCGGTGCGGTCGCCCGGGGAATCGTGCTGGCGCGGATGTAGCCCTTCTTTCTGCCGGTCGCGGCTCGACCCTGGCTAGATGGGCGACACCCGCATCGGGGGTGCGTCTTTTCGCCGCGTGTTCGGCGGGTGCCGCACGTCTCTGCGCCAGCGCCCACCCTCGTCGACATCAGCCACACGCAGCCTTTGCACGTCAGACACGAGGTACAAAGCGGTCGCGCGCTGCCCGGTTCTCCTAGCAGTTTCGATTCCGCCGATGCCAGGCGGACGGAGCTCCACAGACCCGATGCAGGCTAGACCCCTCAGGTGCTGCTAGTGGTGCTGCTGCTGCTCATGATCGTGCTGCTGCTCGCTGCTGCTTCGTCTTCTTCTTCTTCTTCTTCTACTACTACCTTGACCGTCTTGCTCTCCGCTTCTTCCCATGCAGCGTCGTGGCGGAGCGCCCAAGGTGGGCGAGACCCAACTCGCGGCGGCGACGTCATACACACTTGCGTTAGGCAAGGTCGCCCTCGGTCAGCGTTTTCACGGTCTGGGCTTAGCGTTTTCACGGTCTGGGTGCAGCGTTTTCGCGGTCGCTAGGCAGCGTTCCTGCGCCTGGCGCCCGAGTTTGCGCACTCCAGAGCGATATCGTGTCCTCATGGAGGCAGCTGGTAACCCACTGGGCATGCGAGAGCGATTTGCCAAGAGCCTGGTTGACGAGACGCTGCAAGACACCCCGATCACCGTGATCCAGGGCGCGCGCCAGGTTGGCAAGAGCACGCTTGCGCGCGCCGTTGCCAACGAGCGACCGTCCCTGATGTTGAGCCTGGACACCGCCGCGGTCTACCAAGCTGCGAAGGCGGATCCCGATGCCTTCGTGCGCCAGACGAACGATCTACTCGTCATAGACGAAGTCCAGCGCGTGCCCGAACTAGTCCTGGCCATGAAAGACGCAGTGGAGGAGGACCGCCGCCCGGGCCGGTTCCTCATTACTGGTTCGGCCAACATCCTTGAGCTGCCGGGAGCACAGGAGAGTCTCGCAGGCCGAGCCGAAACCGTGTTGCTTTACGGGCTGAGCCGAGGCGAACTTGAGGGACACCAAGAGGACTTCGTAGATCGCTTGATCGCAGGAGACTCTCAGGCGCTCCGAAAGCGCTCATCGGACCTAGAGCGCATTGACTACCTCGACATGATCTGTGCCGGCAGCTATCCAGAACCTCTGGGGCGCACTGGTAGACGGCGCAGCGCATGGTTTGACAACTACTTGAACCGCATCACGAGTCGAGATGCACGGGACATCAGCCACCTCCAGCACATCGACAGGCTTCCGGCGCTGGTCAGACTGCTTGCTGCGAACAACGCCGGCGAACTGGTCAAGACCAGGCTGGCCTCGGACGCCGGGATTCCCGCTGGCAACGTCGATGGGTACGTCGGCCTGCTCGAGACGCTGTACCTGGTTCACGTAATCCCGGCGTGGGGGAACAACCTCACCCGTCGCGTGGTCAATCGCCCGAAGGCCGCACTGCTGGACACAGGCCTCGCCGCGCGGCTCGCGAACATCACCCCAGAGGCCATGGCACCAGGAGAGCCAGGAAGCGATTTGGCCGGCGGACTCTTTGAGGCATTTGTTGCTGGCGAAATACGCCGACAGTTGGTCTGGGCCGAGACCGACGCTCTCCTCTTCCATTTCCGGGACCGCAACGGGCTCGAGGTGGACTTGGTCCTCGAAGACAGCCATCGCAAGGTTGCAGGTATCGAGGTCAAGGCATCCCGCACTGTCGGCGCCTCGGAATTCCGCGGTCTGGCTGCTTTGCGCGACAAACTTGGCGAGCGATTCCGGCTGGGTGTCCTGCTCTACTCAGGGTCCCAGCCGCTGCCGTTTGGCGATCGTTTGTGGGCGCTGCCTCTCTCCAGCCTCTGGACTTGAGCCCAAGGGGCCGCCCTCTTTGGGTGCGTCATATCGCCGCGACAGAAGTTGCGGCTGACCGTGGTCTCTGTGGACAGCTGTCGTGAGTCACTTCTTGGCTATTGCCTGGTCGATTTCGGAGCGCGCCGGCTCATACCGAGGGCGAGGGTGAGCCAGGGTGCGATCCAGATCAGGTGGCCGACCAGGTCGCCCGGGTCGTGACCGAGCAGACCTTGCATCACGAATGCCATCGGGTAGAGAACGCCGCCGAGGACAGCGGCCACGGCCAGCCACCCGCCCGAGCGACCGGCGATGCCGGTGAGGATGCCACCGACGGCGAAGAGGAAGGCGCTCAGTCCGATCACGTACGGGTACCACGCCACCGGCTGGTCTTCCATGCCGGGCGCGAAGGGGTTGAAGGTCCAGCCGTCGACGACGACTGATCCGATGCCGCCGGCCAGGTTGGCGACGGCGCCGACGGCGGCAAGGCCCAGCCCCACCCGCCCGAGCCGACTACCCCGCGCGACGACGGCTGCGAACCCGATCAGGACGGCCAGCAGCACCACGCGGAGCCCACCCAGGATCAGGAAGTGGCGGCCGATCGGCTCGAGGCCGCCGACGACGACGAAGACCACCCACGCTGCGATCACGGCTGAGGCGGCGGTTGCGATCCGGCTCGTCGTGTCGGGCCCGATACTTTCCTCGAGACTGGTCTCGGTTCGGTTCTTCGTGTCCATGTGCTTCGTCCTCTTCTCGTCCGGGACGCCGGAGGTGGCGGCCGGATCTGACGCTAGGGACGCCACGAGTGGCCGAGAACGCAGCCGGACGCCGACCTGAGGCTGCTGTCGGCACCGTCCGGTGGTGGTCTGCCGCAGGCTCTGCCGGGGGTACGCCCCATCGACGGGGGCCGAGTCCTGCGCGACCATCGGCACATGGAGGCGACCTTTCCGTCCCGCGCGGTGACGCGAGGCGCTGCCGTCGCCGGCGGCGTCGGCCTGCTCGGCGCCGTCGCCGTCTTCGTCATCGACTTCTGGGACGACCTCGCCGCTCTCGTCTGGTTCGCGCCGTTCGTCGGTGCCTATGCCGCTGGTCTCGTTGCAGTCCGGTCACAACCTGGTCGACTGGCGGCCCGGCGCCTGCTCGTCTTCGGGGCGCTGGCCACCATCTGGATCGCGGCGACCGTCGGCCTGGTCGTGGCCTATGAGGCGCACGGTCATGAGTGGTGGCTGGGCCCCGCGAACGTCGCCGTCCAAGTAGTCGGTCTCGCCATGGAGGCTGCGATGATCGCATTGCTCGCGGTCTACCCCGACGGGACGCACCACCGCCCGTACGAGCGCCGTACGGTGCGGATCGCGGCTGCGCTCGCGGTCGCCGTGCCCGTCGCGCTGCTCATCTCCTACGCGTCGGTGCAGCCATCCTGGGGATTCTCGTGGGGTGCGGATGACGCCTCCTCGTTCCCGACGATCGCGAGTCCCCTCCACGTCGCCGCGTTGGGCTTCCTCGGTCCGCCCGCACGCGTCCTCCTCGAGGGTGCTCTGCTGCTCGGCCCGCTCGTCGGTGCGACGGTGGTCGCGCTCCGCTACCGACGACTTTCCCACCGCGAGGAGATGCAGGTCCGCTGGCCGATGTATGGCGTCTTCGTCCTCCTGCTGCTGCCCTTGGCCGCCCTCCTGCATGAGTACGGCGGACTCCCCCTCGCGGTGTTCGACGCCGTCGTGATCGTTGCGCTGCTCGCCCTTCCGGCGTCGATCCTGATCGGCCTGGTCAAGCCGGACTTGTTCGACGTCGACCGCGCCATGAGCCGGTCCTTCCTCTACGCGCCGCTGTGGCTGGCGATCGCCGCGGCGTACCTCGGCATCGCCGCCGCGCTCGGGGTCGCTGCTTCCGCGTTCGGGCTCCAGGTCACGGTGGCGGTCACCATCGTCGTGACACTGCTCGTCGAGCCGGCCCGCCGCCGACTGGCGCAGCGCGCTGCGCGCTGGACGCAGGGCACGTCGCTCAACGGTGAGCAGATGCTGCGGTGGTTGGGCGAGAACCTCGAACAGACCCTCGACCAGCGTGAGCTGGCCGCGGCGATCGCGCGCGCAGCCACGCACGGGTTGGGTGTCCGCTGGTCGACAGTCCGGTTGGTCGGCCTCGACCCCGTCACCCACGGCACGCGAGGGGACGAGCCGCCGTCGGCCAGCGCCGAACTCGGGCATGCCGGGGAACACCTCGGTGACATCGACTGCGGACCGCGGCTCCGCGGACGCTCCCATCCCCCGGACGCCGAAGGTCTCGACACCCTGGCGCGCCAGGCGGCGCTGACCCTTCACAATGCTCGACTGGCGGCCGACCTTCGATCGAGCATGAAGGAGATCCAGGCCCAGGCCTCAGAGCTCACCGCGTCCCGATCGAGGATCGTCGCGGCTGAGGCGTCGGCCCGCCGTCAGATCGAACGCGACATCCATGACGGCGCCCAGCAGGACCTGGTCGCTCTGATCGCGAGGATCGGGCTCGCCAAGAGCTCGCTCAACGCCCACGACAACGGGACCCGAGCCGCTCTCGACGAGCTCCAGGCCGAGGTGCGCACGACGCTGACGAACCTGCGGCAGCTCGCATCGGGCATCCATCCGACCGAGCTCACCGACCATGGCCTCGTCGAGGCGATCGAGGGCCGGGCCGCTCGGATGCCGATGCGGGTCATCATCGACTGCGACCCGACCCTACGGTCGGCACGGTTCGACGAGCAGACCGAGGGCGCGGCGTACTTCTTCGTCAGCGAAGGTCTGGCCAACACGCTCAAGCACGCCGGCGCCGACCGGGTCCGGATCCGCATCGGCCGGACCGCGAACCACCTCGAGATCGAGGTGAGCGACGACGGCACCGGGTTCGAGTGCAACGGCGTCCCCACGACCGGCCTGCGCGGCCTGACCGACCGGATGGAGTCGCTCGGCGGCAGCGTGTCAGTCACCTCCGCGCCAGGACAGGGCACCAGGCTCGGAGCCCGACTACCGATCGGAGGCTCCGGTGCCGCGTGAGGCTCCCCTGCGAGTCGTGATCGCCGAGGACCACTACATCGTCCGCGAAGGGATCCGCAGGCTGCTGGAGGACACCGGCGACGTCGTCGTGGTCGCGGCGGTCGGGACCGCGCCCGAGCTCTTGCAGCAGGTCGCGTCTCTCGACCCCGACGCGGTCATCACCGACATCCGGATGCCGCCCGGCCACCACATGGAGGGCATCGAGGCCGCCCACGCAATCCGGGCCAACCGCCCCGCCGTCGGCGTCGTCGTCCTCTCCCAGTACGCCCACGAGTCCTACGCCTTCGCACTGCTCGAGCACGGAACGGCCGGCCTGGGCTACCTGCTGAAGGATCGCGTCGGCGAGCTCGACCAGCTCGTGCACGCGCTCGACGAAGTGTGCGCCGGCCGGTCGGTGATCGACGCCCAGGTGGTCGACGCCCTGGTACGCCGACGCGCACGCCGGGAGCAGTCCGGGCTCGAGAACCTCACGCAGCGCGAACAACAGGTCCTCCACGAGATGGCGCAGGGCAAGAGCAACGCCGGGATCGCAGCGGCGCTCGTCCTGTCAGGATCCTCGGTGGAGAAGCATGTCTCGTCGATCCTGACCAAGCTCGGCCGCCCCGGCGAGGTCGGCATCGATCGCCGCGTGGCTGCCGTGCTGAAGTTCCTGCAGGGATAGCAATCAGCCTCGCACGACTGCGCGTCCCACGCCGCAGCGACTGGCCGTCGATTGCCCGTCCGACCTTACGACTCGCAAACGGGCGCCCCAGTCAACGAATGATCGCTCGCCGGCAGATCGATCGGAGACCGTGACCGCGTCCGGTAATGCCCTGCGCTTCTCCGCGCCGGTGACTATCGTCGATTGATCGAAATGGATTGCGACGGGCCGCTTCGACTGGCGAATGGTCGCGGAGGCCGTGGACCGGGCACTTTCAGATATCTCAGGGTGGGAGTTCCGCTGCAATGACCACGCCAACTGGACCGGCGAAGCCCCGACGGGCGACCGAGGCACTCATCTACATACCGGGACTTGCCCTCGGTTTCGCGGCGGACAAGACGCCACGAGGAGTGATCGACAGAGTCACGCGCGCCATGGACGCGCACGCGGTGGGGACGGCAACGTTCTCGGTGGAGTGGCAGGAGGCCATCTTCGGTGAGGGCAGTAGTGACAAGCCGGCGGCCACGATCCTGCGCACGGACGGCGAAGAGACCCGCCCTGTCGTGGACGTCTATGTCAATGAGTGGGCGACCCGGTTCAAGGACCGCTGGGAGAAGCAGAACCTCTTCGTTCGCGCCGGCCGCACGCTCCTGGGCCTGCTCGGGTTTCCGAAGTTCATCCGCTTCTTCAGGACCTCGGGGAAGCGCACGCCGTTCGGCAGGATGCAGCTCGCTCTCGCGCTGGTGGCAGTCGCCGTCGTTGCTGCGTACGCCGCGATCCTGGTCCTTGCGTTCGGTCAGCTGGTCTACCAGACGATCCAGGAGCAGCAGCCGCCGGCCGCGGGGACACCGCCTGTGATGGAGACGACCACGACGGACGGTTCGTCCTCCAAGGCGTCCGACGATTCGAAGTCGGACGGCGACACGATGGCGGCCCTCACCCTCACCCAATGGCTCGCCATCCTCGGCGCCGCGGGCGCCGCGCTGGTGCCGAAGGTCCGCGACCGGGTCAACACGCTCGGCGCGACGCTGTCGGCCGCCAGCAGCTACCTGCGGGTGGCCCGCGACCAACCGGTGATCGTCGGCAGGCTCGAGTCGACGGTCGCAAAGCTGAACGATCGCGGGCAGTACGACCACGTGCGCCTGGTCGGCTACAGCTTCGGCTCGATCGTCGCTCTGGACACCCTCTTCCCGACGACCGGCGACCCTCCTCCGTCGCTCGACACGGTCGACAAGCTCGTCACCATCGGCTGCCCCTACGAGTTCGCGCTGGCGATGCGACCCAACTGGCTGTCCGGCCGATGCTCGCGGGAGAACGTCCCGGCGACCTGGCTCAACATCTACTCGCCCGTCGATCTCCTCGGCTCCGACTTCAGCGTGACGGGCAAGCAGGACGCCGACAAACCGGCGTCGATCGAGATCGTCCCCGGGGCGACCGCGTCTGCGGTGAGGCCCACCACCAACCACAACTGGAACCTGGGGATCCAACCGACGTGGGGCAACCTCGTCGAGTTCTACGGCTTCAACAGTCACGGCATGTACTGGGGTGTGGACAACGAGTCCGACGACCGCAACGTGTTCGTCGAGGCGGTCCGACACCTGTACGGCGGCACGCCGATCCTGGACTGAACCCGGGTCCACCCTCAAGACCGCATCATCGGGCAGGCAGTCCCGACCTATTCCACATCGCACCGCCGACTCCCGCCGTACCGTTGCCGAGTGGGATCCACCACCCCTGTCGTGCTCACCATCTCGGCCTGGGCCGGCCCGAGGCTTGAGTGGCTGACCCGAGCTGCGCTCGTATTCCTGTACCTCGCCCTGTCACTGATCGTCCTTTTCCGCCGGCGCCCTCCTGTTCAGCGGCGGCCCGTCGTGGGTGTCAGTCCTGGTGACAGCCGCGATGGCGATCCCGGCCGCCGCCCTCGCAATTCTGATCCGACTGACGCATCGCCATCTCGGCGAGGTCCGAGCTGGCCGGACCCGCGGGGAGGTCACGGTCGGCGCCGATCAGTGCCGCATCCGGTTCCCGGGCGTGCTCTCCGAAGACCTCGTCCTGGCCGCGGGTGACATCCGCGCGGTATGCGTAGACGACCGAGGCCCGACCTGGCCGGCTCTCTACTGGCATCGGTTTCCGATCGTCTCCCACGAGCCTGAGCGGCGCCACGTCGGCTGTCTGTTCCGCCCCAACCTGCGCAACGCGCTGCAACTTCTGGCGCCGACGGCGGCGGTGCCCAACGTGGCGCTCCTCTTCGACCGACCGTTGCGACTTGGGCAGGCGACCGGCCTTGGCCAATGGGGCGAGGAGGCCGCACTGGTGGCCGCCCAGTACGACGACATCGAGAGCCTCGCGGATCTGCCAGGCGCCAGACCTGTCGATCCCCGGCGCGTTCATCACGGGATCTTCCTCAAAGTCGACTCCGCCGCCGCCGCCCGTCAGGCGTTCACCGACTGGCCGGCGGGCCGGCAGGAGCTTCGGCCGGACGATGTGCAACTGGTGCCCGCCATCACGCCGATGCCGGTACCGGCGCGGAAAGTGGCCGGGGCAGTCGGGTTCGCCTGGATCGTGGTGGCGATCGCAGCGACGGCCTTAGCAGCAGTGACCCGGTCGTGGAGCCTGGTGGTGCCCGTGGTTCTGGTGCCAGCCGCCGTCGGCGGACTCGGGTACGAGACCTTCCGCAGCTTCAGAGGACTGGGCCGCGGACCCCGGGCCGGGGCGGCGGCAGTGGTGGCCGTCGGCCTGATGGTGGTGACCGCGATCGTCGGCGTGTTCGAGATCCGCGACCTCCTGACCTTCGACGATCCCCCGCCGTCGCGTCCGCCCCCGTCGTACTACATCCCCGAGGATCCCTTCCCGTCTCCGCCGACGTTCCCGGCCCCCTCACCGGGGACCTCGGACCCCCTCCGACCGTGACCGGCAAGCACGAGAGGAGCGAAACCGGACGGACCCCGAAGCGCTGAAGCAGGAGGGAGTGCCGCGCGTCACAACCCGACGATTCACGCCCCGAGCGCGCCCACCGCTACGCTTGGTCCATCGGTCCGGCCGGTCTTGCCCCGGGCCCCGCGCAACGCAGTCACCCTGAACCATCCACGGGAGGCCGCAGCGCTCCTCGAAACCGAGGCCCGCTTCCCTTCCCGCCGCCGGCGGGACAGCACGGCGAGACGCCGACACGGAGAACGCCGACCAGCCCCTACACAACTGGGCGGCACGAACTCCAGAAGGACCTCTCGTGACCACGAACTTCGCCGACCTCGGCGTGCCCGCCGCTCTTGACGCGGTGCTGGCTGCCCACGGCATCACCACCCCCACCCCGATCCAGGCCGCGACCCTGCCCGACTCGCTCGCCGGCAAGGACCTGCTCGGCCGCGGCCGGACCGGCTCCGGCAAGACCTACGCGTTCGCGCTCCCGGTCGCCGCCCGGCTCTCCGCCAAGGGCGGCAGGGCCGCTCCCCGCCGGCCCCGCGCGCTGATCCTCGCGCCGACCCGCGAGCTGGTCAGCCAGATCGACGCAGCCCTCCGTCCGCTCGCCGACGCGGCCGGTCTCCGCACCAGCACCATCTTCGGCGGCGTCGGCCAGGGCCCGCAGGTCTCGGCGCTCAAGCGCGGCGTCGACGTACTCATCGCCTGCCCCGGCCGGCTCGAGGACCTGATCGGTCAGGGCCACTGCGACCTCGGCGCCATCGAGATCACCGTGCTCGACGAGGCCGACCACATGGCCGACCTCGGCTTCCTTCCCGCCGTACGCCGCCTGCTCGGGCAGACCCCGCGCGGCGGCCAGCGGATGCTCTTCTCCGCCACCCTCGACAACGCGATCGACGTGCTGGTGAAGCGGTTCCTCGAGCACCCGGTCGTGCACCAGGCCGACTCGGCCCAGTCGCCGGTCTCGGCGATGGACCACCACGTCCTGCACGTGTCCCGCGACCTCCGGATGGCCGTCCTGGTCGACCTGGCCAGCGCGCCCGGCCGCACCATCTTCTTCACCCGCACCAAGCACGGCGCCAAGGCGCTGGCCCGCCAGCTCAACAAGAGCGGCGTCCCGTCCGTCGACCTGCACGGCAACCTCAGCCAGGGCGCCCGTACCCGCAACCTCGACGCGTTCCACAGCGGTACAGCGACCACGCTGGTCGCCACCGACATCGCGGCCCGCGGCATCCACGTCGATGACGTTGCCCTCGTCGTGCACGCCGACCCGCCGGCCGAGCACAAGGCCTACCTGCACCGCTCCGGCCGCACCGCGCGCGCCGGCGCCGCCGGCACCGTGATCACCCTGATGACCGACGACCAGGTCCGCGACGTCCGCGCGCTCACCCGCGCCGCCGGCGTGAAGCCGACCACCACCAAGCTCGCCAACGTCACCCACCCGGTCCTGCAGGAGCTCGCCCCCGGCGAGCGGTCGCAGCCCGGCGGCATCGTCCCCGCAGCCGGTACGGCGCCCTCACGCCCCCGCGGCAGCGGCGGCGGCGGCACCGGCAACCGGTCCCGCAAGCCGAGCGGCCAGCGTGGCGGCACCGGCAACCGCGGCGGCGCGCCCAAGTCGGGCGGCTCGGGCGGCTCGGGGGGCTCCGGCGGCGGTCGGTCGAAGGGCAACAGCTCGCGTCGTCGTACCGGCGCCGGCTCCGGCGGCGGCAGCCACAGCGCCTCGTCGTTCTCCGGGCGCCGGTAGCTCCTAGGCCCGCGGATTGCGGGCCGTACGGGCGACGGCCGCTTCGTAGGCGGTCACCAGACCGCCGACGGACAGCGGCTTGAGCCGCTCCATCACCTCGCGGAACCGGTCGGACTGCGCGTCGTCGTAGAGCGGCGCCAGCCGGTCGCGGATCACCTCGTAGAGCTCCTTGGCCATCTGCTCGCCGTGCTCCTGGTAGACCGCGGCCGCAGCCACCGCCACCTCGCGCGGGAAGCCGAGCTCGAGCAGCCGGAGGCCGATGGCGAGCTGGTTGCCGGCGACGAGGTACGACGTGTCGCGGCGTCGCAGCACCCCCAGCGCCTGGAGCGTCGCGACGTCCTCGTCGGTCAGGCTGCGCCCGGCCCGGGTCTCGAGCTGGCGGTGGTCCATCTCGACCGGCAGGTCGGACTGCCAGGGCGCGAGCATGGTGCGCGCGAGTGCGATGTCCTCGGGGGTGGCGTCGGCGGGGATGCCGGCGACGTACCGCTCGATCGCGGCCAGCGTGAAGCCGTGGCTCTGCAGCTCCTGGACCAGCTCGAGCCGGGCGATGTGCTCGGGCGCGTAGTAGCCGGAGCGACCCCGCCGGATCGGCGGCGGCACCAGCCCCTTGGTCGTGTAGAACCGCAGCGTCCGGACGCTGATCCCGACTCGTCTGGTCAGTTCCTCGAGCGTCACCAGCTCGGGTGTGACCTGCGTCGCACGACCCTGTGGCTTGACCATGACAGTAATAGTGTCACAATCATGAACAGCCACACTTGATCGCGCCGTCTGTGCGCGTTTCCTCAAATCCCAAGGACGGTCATGGCAGAAGCATTCGTGTACGACCACCTGCGCACCCCGCGCGGCAAGGGCAAGGCCGCCGGCAGCCTCCACGAGGTGAAGCCGGTCGACCTCGCTGTCGGCCTCCTGGACGAGCTCCAGGTGCGCAACCCCACGCTCGACACCAACCGGATCGACGACGTCGTGCTCGGCGTGGTCTCCCCGATCGGCGAGCAGGGTGGCGACATCGCCAAGACCGCCGCCCTCGCAGCTGGTCTCCCCGACACCGTCGCCGGCGTCCAGCTCAACCGCTTCTGCGCGTCCGGCCTCGAGGCCGTCAACCAGGCTGCTTCCCGGGTCCGTGGCGGGTTCGAGGACCTGATCGTCGCCGGCGGCGTCGAGGCGATGAGCCGGGTGCCGATGGGCTCCGACGGCGGCGCCTGGGCAATGGACCCGGCGACCGCGTTCAAGGCGAGCTTCGTGCCCCAGGGCATCGGTGCCGACCTGATCGCCACCGTCGAGGGCTGGAACCGGGACGACGTCGACGCCTACGCCGCCGAGTCGCACCACCGTGCCGCCAAGGCGTGGGCCAACGGCTACTTCTCCGGCGCCGTCGTACCGGTCAAGGACCTCAACGGCATCACCATCCTCGACCACGACGAGACCGTCCGTCCCGACACCAGCCCCGAGGGCCTGGCCGGTCTGAAGCCGAGCTTCGCCCAGATGGGTGCCGATGCCGGCTTCGACAACGTCGCCCTCGAGAAGTACCACTGGCTCGAGAAGATCAACCACGTCCACCACGCCGGCAACTCCTCCGGCATCGTCGACGGAGCCGCGCTGACCCTGATCGGCACCGAGCAGGTCGGGACCGACCTGGGGCTGACCCCCCGCGCCCGCGTCCTCGCGACCGCGGTGTCGGGTGCCGACCCGGTCATCATGCTGACCGGCCCCGCGCCCGCCGCCCGCAAGGCGCTGGCCAGGGCCGGCCTCGAGGTCGGCGACATCGACCTGTTCGAGATCAACGAGGCGTTCGCCGCCGTCGCGATGCGGTTCATGCGCGACATGGACATCAGCCACGAGATCACCAACGTCAACGGTGGCGCCATCGCGATGGGTCACCCGCTCGGTGCGACCGGCGCGATGATCCTCGGCACCCTCATCGACGAGCTCGAGCGACGCGACCTGCGCCGCGGCCTCGCCACGCTCTGCGTCGGCGGCGGCATGGGCATCGCGACCATCGTCGAACGCGTCTGACGCCCGACGTACTCCTCGAACTTTCACGGACAGGAACACACCAGGACTCATGAGTACTGACACCCAGACTGCTGTGCGCTACGAGCGCGACAGCGACGGCATCGTCACGCTGACGCTGGACGACCCGACCCAGAGCGCGAACACCATGAACGAGCTCTACCGCGCCTCCATGGAGGCGGCGGTGGAGCGGCTCTACGCCGAGCAGGACTCCGACAGCCCGGTTACCGGCGTCGTCATCGCCAGCGCCAAGAAGACCTTCTTCGCCGGCGGGGACCTCAAGCTGATGACGCAGACCACCAAGGACGACGCCGCCCAGGTGTTCGCCCTGGCGGAGAGCATCAAGGCGGCGCTGCGCCGACTCGAGCTGTTCCCGCGCCCGGTCGTCGCCGCCATCAACGGCGCCGCCCTCGGTGGCGGCCTCGAGATCTGCCTGGCTGCCAACCACCGGATCCTCGTCGACGACCCGAGCGTCAAGGTCGGCCTGCCCGAAGCCAGCCTGGGCCTGCTGCCCGGCGGCGGCGGCGTCACCCGCACGGTGCGGATGTTCGGCATCCAGACCGCGCTGATGGACGTGCTGCTCCAGGGCACCCAGTTCAACCCGACCAAGGCCAAGGACAAGGGCATCGTCGACGAGCTGGTCGCCACCCGCGACGAGCTGATCCCGGCCGCGAAGGCGTGGATCAAGGCCAACCCTGAGGCTTCCCTCAACCCCTGGGATGCGCCCGGCTACAAGATGCCCGGTGGTACGCCGAAGAGCCCGGCCCTCGCCGCGTTCCTCCCGGCGTTCCCGGCGATCCTGCGCCAGCAGACCAAGGGGGCCGTCTACCCGGCAGCCCGCGCGATCCTGTCGGCCGCGATCGAGGGTGCCGGCACCGACTTCGACACCGCGTCGCGGATCGAGTCGCGCTACCTGACCAGCCTGGTCGTCAACCAGGGCTCGAAGAACATGATCCAGGCGTTCTTCTTCGACCTGCAGGCGATCAACTCCGGCTCGCTCCGGCCGCAGGGCATCGAGCCCTGGAAGGCCACCAAGGTCGGTGTGCTCGGCGCCGGCATGATGGGCGCCGGCATCGCCTATGTCTGCGCCAAGGCCGGCATGGAGGTCGTCCTCAAGGACGTCTCCTCCGAGAACGCCGAGAAGGGCAAGTCCTACTCCGAGAGCCTGCTCGACAAGGCGATCTCGCGCGGCCGGTCCACCGAGGACAAGAAGGCCGAGCTGCTCGGCCGGATCACCGCGACCGGCGACCCGGCCGACCTCACCGGGTGCGACCTGGTGATCGAGGCCGTGTTCGAGGACCCCTCGCTCAAGGCCAAGGTGTTCGCCGAGATCGCGCCCTACATCAACAAGGACGCGCTGCTCTGCTCCAACACCTCGACGCTGCCGATCACGCAGCTGGCCGAGGGCGTCGACCGGCCGGCCGACTTCATCGGCCTGCACTTCTTCTCCCCCGTGGACAAGATGCCGCTGGTCGAGATCATCACCGGCAAGGAGACCAACGAGGTCGCGCTGGCCAAGGCCTACGACGTGGTCCAGCAGATCAAGAAGACCCCGATCGTCGTCAACGACAGCCGTGGCTTCTACACCTCGCGGGTCATCGGCTACATGGTCAACGAGGGC
This sequence comes from uncultured Actinomycetota bacterium, assembly GCA_963756795.1. Classification (GTDB taxonomy): domain Bacteria; phylum Actinomycetota; class Actinomycetes; order Propionibacteriales; family Nocardioidaceae; genus Nocardioides. The sequence continues at coordinate 1,220,893 of CAVWPK010000012.1, forward strand.
ATGGCGATGCTGGCGGAGGGCGTGGCGCCGTACTCCATCGAGCGCGCCACCCTGATGGCCGGCTACCCGGCCGCCGTACTCCAGCTGTCCGACGAGCTCAACCTCGAGCTGATGCACAAGATCGCCGTGGCGACCAAGGAGGGCGAGGAGGCCGCCGGTCGCACGTACGCCGGCCACCCCGGTGCCGACGTCGTCGAGAAGATGCTCGAGGCCGGCCGCGCCGGTCGCCTTCGCGGCGCGGGCTTCTACGACTACGAGGACGGCAAGCGCGGCTCGATCTGGGCCGGGCTCGCCGAGCTGTTCCCCGTCGCCGAGGAGCAGATCCCGCTCGAGGACATCAAGGACCGGATGCTGTTCGCCGAGGCGCTCGAGACCGCGAAGTGCTTCGAGGAGGGCGTCATCACCTCGGCGGCCGCCGCGAACATCGGTTCGATCATGGGCATCGGCTTCCCGCCGATGACCGGTGGTGCGGCCCAGTTCATGACCGGCTACGAGGACCAGGAGACCGGAGAGATCGGTCTCGACGCCTTCCTCAACCGGGCCGACGACCTGGCCGCGAAGTACGGCGACCGGTTCCAGGCCACCCCATGGCTGCGGGACCTCGCCGCCTCCGGCGGTTCCTTCCCCGCCTGACCCTGCTGCACCTCGTCGGCCCGGCTCGAGCTTCGAGCCGGGTCGACGTCATTGGGGCGAGCCCACCACGCGCCGGCGCAGGCGCCGTACCAGCAGCAGGACCGGGGCGCCGACGAGGAGGAGTACGGCGGTGAAGGGCAGCAGCTGGCCGGCGAGGGTGGCGGTGCCGGTGCCGAAGGACTTCAGCGCCTTCCAGCCGTCCTCCAGGCCGGCAAGGAAGCCGGCTTCCTCGGGCTCGTCCTTCTCCTTCTCCTTCGGGGGGAGCGAGATGTTGACGGAGATCGTGGAGAGCGACGTCTGGTCGTTGAGGTAGGTCAGCCGCCGCTCGAGCGACTCGAGGTCGGCCTGCCGGCGGCTCAGCTGGGACTCGATCCGGATGATGTCGCTGATCGACTGGGCCCGGTCGAGCAGTGCCTCGACCCGGAGCAGGCTGCGGCGCTGGGCGCGGATCCGGACCTGGGTGTCGATCACCTTGGTGGTGACGTCCTCCTTGCCGGTGTTCGACGACTGCAGGTCGGCGACGTCCTCGAGCTCGGCGAACACCGTGTCGAAGTCCGCCACCGGGATCCGCAGCAGCAGCCGCGCCGTACTGATCTCGCCGTCGTCGTTGGTCGTCGTCTCCCGCTCGGAGATCTCGCCGCCGTACTCGTCGGCGATCCGTCCGACGTGGAAGACGGTGTTGCCGACCTCGTCGCTCTCCAAGGACACGTTGCCCTTGGCGATGACCTTGCGCTCGACGGCGTCTGCAGCGCCGCGCGCGTCGAATGCGGAGTCATGGGTCTCAGCTTCGGGAGCCATCTGTTCGACCGGCGCCTCCGCTTCCGAGAACCCCGCACTGCCACCCGAGTCCGAGCTCGAGTCGCTGCCACCACCTCCCGCCGAGCAGCCCACCAGCACCAGGAGCGCGGCGACCAGGGCGACCGAGGCGGTCAGGAGCGGAGTACGACGATGCGCGGCGAGTCTCATGAACCTACGACGGCGGCGCCCGCCGGTCGGTTCCGTTCTTGACCATCGCTCCCATTCCCTTCTGAGCAGAAGAGGCTTAGGGTCGCTCAGTCGGGCGCCTTCGGGTGGCGCCCCGGACTCGGGAGTATTTTGTGAGATCGACTCGGCGGATCGTCGCAGTTCTGGCAGCCCTAGGGATCGTCCTCGTCGGACTGGTCGTCGCAACGGCGCCGGTCGAGGCCAAGGACAAGCACAAGGACGACAAGGACAAGGGCTGCAGCCGGACCAACAACTCGGTGCGCAAGCTGCTCGAGTGCGTGACGCTCAAGGGCGTCCTCGAGCACGAGCAGGCGTTTGCGGAGATCGCCGATGAGAACGGCGGCAGCCGCTCGACCGGCACCCCCGGCTACGACGAGTCGGCCGACTACGTCGTGAAGCGGTTGACCAAGGCCGGCTACCGCGTCACCCGCCAGTCCTTCGACGTCAACGTCTTCGAGGAGGCCGGTCCTTCCGAGCTGGAGCAGACCAGCCCGGGCGCGGTGACCTACAACGAGGGCACCGACTTCGGGGCGACACCGCACTCGGAGCCGGGCGACGTGACCGCCTCCGTGACCCCGGTCGACCTCATGCTCGGGCCCGGCAACACGTCGACCAGTGGCTGCGAGGCGGCCGACTTCACCGGGTTCCCGGCCGGCAACATCGCGCTCATCCAGCGTGGCGCCTGCACCTTCGAGCTCAAGGGTGAGAACGCCGCCGCTGCGGGAGCCTCGGGCGTGCTGTTCTTCAACCAGGGCAACACCGCCGACCCGAGCCGACAGGGCATTCCTGCGGTCACCCTCGGCAACGGCTACACCGGCGGCATCCCGGCCCTGAGCGCGACCTACCCGTTGGGTGCCGAGCTGTCCGGGATCCCGAACCTCGAGATGCGGCTGTTCGCCAACGTCACCCGGACCGCCTCGACGACGGAGAACGTGATCGCCGAGTCGCGCGGCGGCGACCCCAACAACGTGATCATGGCGGGCGCCCACCTCGACTCGGTGCCCGAGGGCCCCGGCATCAACGACAACGGCTCCGGCTCCAGCGGGCTGATCGAGGTCGCCGAGCAGATCGCGAAGGTCAAGACGCCCAACAAGCTCCGCTTCGCCTGGTGGGGTGCCGAGGAGGCCGGCCTGGTCGGCTCGACGCACTACGTCAACAACCTCCCGGCCGAGGACCGCGCCGACATCGAGATGTACCTCAACTTCGACATGATCGGGTCGCCCAACTACGGGCTCTTCATCTACGACGGCGACGGCTCCGGCTTCGGCCTGGTCGGTCCTGACGGGTCCGACGAGATCGAGGCGCTGTTCGAGCGCTACTACGCCGAGCGCGACATCCCGTCGGAGCCGACGGCGTTCTCCGGCCGGTCCGACTACCAGGCGTTCATCAACAACGGCATCCCGTCCGGCGGGCTGTTCACCGGGGCGGAAGGCATCAAGACTCCCGCTCAGGCCGCCAAGTGGGGCGGCACGCCTGGCATCGCCTACGACCCCTGCTACCACTCGGCGTGCGACACCATCGACAACCTCAGCCACGATGCGCTGGCCATCAACGCCGATGCAATCGCCTACGTCGTCTACCTCTACGCATCCAACGAAGAGGTCATCAACGCGGGGTAGCGAGGACCGTAGCGGTCATTCCGCGACCCTGGCGGCGGCGAGCGCAGCCGCGACCTCCGGCGCGTCGTCGGGCGACACCAGCCCCGACGTCACCCGGAGGTACGGCGCGCCGCCGGCCGCCAGGAAGACCGACCCGCCGGCGACCCGGATCCCGGACGCCGACAGGTGCAGCATCGCGGCCCGCTCGTCGCGGACCGGCAGCCACAGGTTGATCCCGTCCGGGACGGCGAGCCGGACACCGAGCGGCTCCAGCTCACGGACGAGCGTGCGCTGTCGGGACATGTACTGGCGGCGGGCCTCGCCGACCTCGTCGAGCGACGGCGAGGAGGTGAGCAGGTCGAGCAGGATCGTCTGCACCATCCGCGAGGTCCACGCCGGCCCGAGCATCCGGCGAGCCACGATCCGGTCGACGATCGAGGAGGGCCCGCCCAGCGCGGCGATCCGGAGGTCGGGGCCGTGCGACTTCGAGTACGACCGCACGTGCACGACCCGGTCCGGCAGCCAGCGGCCGAGGCTCACGTCGGACGCGACGGAGATGCCCGAGGAGTGGTCGTCCTCGATGATCCACGGGATCTCGTCGCGGTGGCTGCGCAGCACCCGCACCAGCTGCTCGGCCCGCCCGGCCGTGGTGGAGATGCCGGTCGGGTTGTGTGCCCTCGGCTGCACCACCACGGCAACCGGCCGGGCGTCGAGCGCCCGGCGCAGTGAGTCGGGAGTGACCCCCGAGTCGTCGAGCGCGACCGGCACCACCTCGGCGCCGAGCGCCTCGATCAGGTCGAAGAACGGCGGGAAGCCGGGCGACTCGAGCACCACGCGGTCGCCGTACGAGACGACCTGCTCGAGCATCCGCGTGACGCCGTCGGTCGCGCCGTCGACCACGGTGATCGCCTCGGCCGGATAGGGCCAGGTCGCGGCCAGCACCGCGCCCAGCTCGGGCAGCACCGGCTCCTCCTGGTAGGCGAGCACGCCCGCACGCAGCGACACCCGGTGCAGGGCGGGCCCCAGGTTGGGCAGCAGGGTCGGGTCGGGGGTGCCGCGGGAGAGGTCGAGCCGCAGGCCGTCGGGACCGGCGCCGACGAGCCCGCGCTGGCGCGGCGAGAGCCAGGGGGTTGGTGTGTCGCGGACGAAGGTGCCGGCCCGGCCGCGCGACACGACCAGGCCGGTACGGCGCAGCGCCTGCCAGGCCGCGGACACCGTGGCCGGCGACACCCCGAGGTCGGCGGCGACGTCGCGCACGGTCGGCAACCGGTCGCCCGGAGCGAGCTCCCCGGCCCTGATGGCGCGGCTGAACGCGCCCGCGATCCCGTGCGGCGTTCGGTCGCTGATGACGGCCAGATCCATGTCCAACCCTTGACAACAGGGAAATCGAAGCGAAATGTTCAACCCGGAAGATAACAGAACTTCGCCCGGCTCACCGAGACCGGCGTCCGACCCCAGCGGAGGTGGGTCTTGACCATCGTGCGTGCCGCCATCAGCCAGACGACCTGGACCGGCGACAAGGAGTCGATGCTCGACAAGCACGAGCAGTTCGCCCGTGACGCCGCGGCCCAGGACGCCCAGGTGATCAGCTTCCAGGAGCTGTTCTACGGGCCCTACTTCGGCATCACCCAGGACCAGAAGTACTACCGCTACGCCGAGCCGGCCGACGGCCCGATCGTGCAGCGCTTCGCAGCGCTGGCGAAGGAGCTCGGCATGGTGATGGTGCTCCCGATCTACGAGGAGGAGCAGACCGGCGTCTACTACAACACCGCAGTCGTGGTCGACGCCGACGGCACCATCCTCGGCAAGTACCGCAAGCACCACATCCCGCACCTCGAGAAGTTCTGGGAGAAGTTCTACTTCCGTCCCGGCAACCTCGGCTACCCGGTGTTCGACACGGCGGTGGGCAAGGTCGGCACCTACATCTGCTACGACCGGCACTTCCCCGAGGGCTGGCGTGAGCTCGGCCTCAACGGCGCGCACATCGTCTTCAACCCCAACGCCACCAAGCCGGGCCTGAGCAACCGGCTCTGGGAGGTCGAGGGCCCGTGCGCCGCGGTCGCCAACGGCTACTTCGTCCTCCAGCCCAACCGGGTCGGACGCGAGGACAACGAGTACGGCGACGAGGCGGTCGACTTCTACGGCACCAGCCAGGTCATCGACCCACGCGGCAACTTCGTCGGCGAGCGGGGTTCCTCGGAGAAGGAGGAGCTGCTGGTCCGCGACCTCGACCTCGACATGGTCCAGAAGATGCGCGACGACTGGCAGTTCTACCGGGACCGCCGGCCCGACTCCTACACCGCGACGGCACGGGCTTGAGGGAGAACCGATGACCATCCTGATCACGGGCGGCACGGTCGTCAACGCGACGGGCACGGTGGTCGCCGACGTGCTCGTCGACGGCGAGACCATCGTCGCCGTACTCGCTCCTGGCTCCGCGGCACTGGGCACCGTCAACGCAGACCGGGTCATCGACGCCACCGGGAAGTACGTGATCCCCGGCGGCATCGACGCCCACACCCACATGCAGCTGCCGTTCGGCGGCACCGCGGCCTCCGACACGTTCGAGACCGGCACCACCGCTGCCGCCTGGGGCGGCACCACCTCGATCATCGACTTCGCCGTCCAGACCTACGGCGAGCGGGTCGAGGACGGGCTCGCGCACTGGCACGAGCTGGCGGCCGGCAACTGCGCCGTCGACTACGGGTTCCACCAGATCATCGGCGGCGTCGACGACGACTCGCTCAAGGCGATGGAGCGCCTCGTCGACGAGGGGATCACGTCCTACAAGCTGTTCATGGCCTACCCGGGGGTGTTCTACAGCGACGACGCCCAGATCGTGCGCGCCATGCAGAAGGCCCGTGAGATGGGCCTGCTCACGATGATGCACGCCGAGAACGGTCCGGCGATCGACGTACTCGCCGCCCAGCTGGCGGAGTCCGGCAAGACCTCGCCCTACTACCACGGGATCGCCCGCGCCTGGCAGATGGAGGAGGAGGCCACCCATCGCGCGATCATGCTCGCCGACCTCACCGACGCGCCGCTCTACATCGTGCACATGAGCGCGAAGCAGGCGGTCGCGCAGGTGGCGTGGGCCCGCGACAACGGCAAGAACGTCTTCGGTGAGACCTGCCCGCAGTACCTCTACCTCTCGCTGGAGAAGCAGCTCGGCGCCCGCAGCGAGGAGTGGGGCGACTTCGAAGGCGCCAAGTGGGTCTGCTCGACCCCGCTGCGGTCCGAGGAGGAGGGCCACCTCGAGGCGATGTGGCAGGGCCTGCGCACCAACGACCTGCAGATGGTGTCGACCGACCACTGCCCGTTCTGCATGAAGGACCAGAAGGAGCTCGGCAAGGACGACTTCCGCGCGATCCCCAACGGCATCGGCTCGATCGAGCACCGCGTCGACCTGCTCTACCAAGGTGTGGTCGACGGCCGGATCTCGCTGCCACGCTGGGTCGAGCTGATCGCGACCACGCCCGCCCGGATGTTCGGGCTCTACGGCAAGAAGGGCGTGATCCAGCCGGGCGCCGATGCCGACATCGTCGTCTACGACCCCGCGGGCCACACCTCGATCGGCTACGGCGAGGGCAAGAAGCACCACATGAACATGGACTACTCCGCCTGGGAGGGCTTCGAGATCGACGGGCACGTCGACGTGACCATCTCTCGCGGCAGGGTCCTGGTCGCCGACGGCGAGTTCAAGGGGACCAAGGGCCACGGCCAGTTCCTCAAGCGGGACCTCACCCAGTACCTCGTCTAAGGGAGACAGCAGATGGACTTCGGAGTGGTGATCCAGACCAACCCGCCCGCGTGGCGGACGGTCGGGCTCGCGAAGCTGGCCGAGGAGCACGGGTTCGACTACGTGTGGACCTTCGACTCCCACCTGCTCTGGCAGGAGCCCTACGTCATCTTCAGCCAGATCCTCGCCGAGACCCGGCGGATCGTCGTCGGCCCGATGGTGACCAACCCGGCGACCCGCGACTGGACGGTCACGGCGTCCGTGTTCGCGACCCTCAACGAGATGTACGGCAACCGCACCGTGGTCGGCATCGGCCGCGGCGACTCCGCCGTACGCGTGCTCAACGGCAAGCCGACCACGCTCAAGGAGGTACGGGAGGCCACCCACGTGATCCGCGAGCTGGGCAACTGCCGGCCGGTGGAGCACAACGGCTCGACGCTGCAGTTCCCCTGGGCCCGCACCTCGGAGCTCGAGGTGTGGATCGCCGCCTACGGCCCGCTGGCGCTCAAGACCGCGGGCGAGGCAGGCGACGGCTTCATCCTGCAGCTCGCCGACGTGGACGTCGCTAAGTGGATGATCACCCAGGTGCGTGACGCTGCCGAGAAGGCCGGCCGCGACCCGGACGCGCTGACGTTCTGCGTCGCCGCTCCTGCCTACGTCGGCAGCGAGGACGAGATCGACCACATGCGCTCGCAGACCCGGTGGTTCGGCGGGATGGTCGGCAACCACATCGCCGACATCGTCAGCAAGTACGGCGAGGGCACGGCGGGCAACGAGGGGTTCCCGAAGGTGCTCGTCGACTACATCAAGGGGCGCACCGGCTACGACTACAACACCCACGGCAAGGCCGACAACGACCACGTCGACTTCGTGCCCGACGAGATCGTCGACCGGTTCTGCATCCTCGGCACCCCCGAGCAGCACGTCGCCAAGCTCGAGGAGCTGAAGGCGATCGGCGTCGACCAGTTCGCGGTCTACCTCCAGCACGACAACAAGGAGGAGACGATGCGGGTCTACGGCGAGTCGATCATGCCCCACCTGCGCGAGCACGTCACGGCGAAGGCGTAGCTCTTGGCGCAGATCTGGGACCGCATCCGCGCGGTCGTCTTCGGCGCCCTCGGCGTCGCCGCCGTGGTCGCGACCTGGGACGTCTACAAGACGTTCGGGCCGGAGCAGGGCGTGCTGGTCGGCGACACCCGGGTGCTGCCGCGCACGACCGAGCTGGCGATGCCGCACTCGTGGGAGATGCTGCAGCGCTTCGGCGAGCCGGTGACCGGCCTGGCCGGAGCACCGGACGCCTTCAAGGCGGTCTTCGACGCGAGCATGTTCTCGCTCGGGCTGGCGGCGCGCGGGTGGGTGATCGGCGTCGTCGTCGGGATGCTGCTGGCGCTGCTGATGAGCCGGCTGCGGATCGTGGAGTCTGCGCTGTTGCCCTGGGTCATCCTCAGCCAGACGGTGCCGTTGATCGCGATCGCGCCCTTGGTCCGGCGCTGGGGCTCCTCGATCGAGATCGGCAGCTACGTGTGGAGCAGCGAGGACTCGGTCGCGGTGATCGCGGCGTACCTCGCGTTCTTCCCCGTCGCGGTCGGCGCTCTCCGGGGTCTCAAGTCGCCGGACGCGACCCACCTCGACCTGATGAAGTCGTACGGCGTCGGCTGGTGGCGCTCGCTGCTGACGCTGCGGCTGCCCTCCGCCGTCCCCTACCTGCTGCCCGCGCTCCGGCTCGCCGCGGCCAGTGCCGTGATCGGCGCGGTGGTCGCGGAGGTCTCGATCGGTCTCAAGGGTGGCCTCGGCAGGATGGTCATCGACTACGCCGTCGCCGCGTCCGGCGACCCGGCCAAGCCGTGGGCTCCGATCTTCGGCGCGGTCGCGATCGGCCTGGTCGCGGCCGGTGCGATCGGCCTGCTCGGCCTGGTCCTGCGTCCCTTCCGACTGACAGGAGTCAACGCGCAATGACCGACCCAGCGATCTCGGTGACCGGCGTCGACCGGGTCTTCGGCAGCCGCCGGAAGCAGGTCGTGGCCCTCCAGGACGTCGACCTCACCGTGGCCGACGGCGAGTTCGTCTCACTGATCGGGCCGAGCGGCTGCGGCAAGAGCACCCTGCTGCGCCTGGTCGCCGACCTCGACACGGCGACGGCGGGTGAGATCAGGGTCTTCGGCAAGGACGCCCGGCAGGCGCGCCTCGACCAGGACTACGGGATCGCCTTCCAGCAGGCGGGCCTGCTCCCGTGGCGCACGGTGACCGGCAACATCGAGCTCCCCCTCAAGCTGCACGGCGTCGACGCCGCGCGGCGCAGGGCCCGGGTGGGCGAGCTGATCGAGCTGGTCGGGCTCACCGACTTCGCCAAGAGCCACCCCGACCAGCTGTCGGGAGGCATGCAGCAGCGGGTCGCGATCGCCCGCGCGCTCGCCGAGAGTCCGCGGCTGCTGCTGATGGACGAGCCGTTCGGTGCCCTCGACGAGATCACCCGCGAGCGGATGCAGAACGAGCTGGTGCGGATCTGTGCCGAGACCGGTGCCGCCGTGCTGTTCGTCACCCACTCCATCCCCGAGGCTGTCTTCCTCTCCGACCGGGTCGTCGTCATGTCGCCGCGGCCGGGCCGGATCACCGGCGTCGTCGACGTCCGGGCCGACGGTCTCGCCGGTGCGCACGACCGCACCGAGCGGGCCCGCGACGAGGAAGGCTTCTTCCGCGCGGTGGCCGAGGTCAGGAGCCTGCTCCACGGAGCCCCGGTCGCGACCCTGACCGCGGACGGCCTGGAGAAGTAGCCCATGGCCGCCGTCGACACCACCGTCACCCGGGTCACCCGACCCCGGTTCCCGATCGCCGAGGTCCGGTGGAGCACCATCGTCGCCCCCCTCGTGCTCGGCGCACTGGTGATCCTGGCGTGGGAGACGCTGGTCGACCTGGCGGAGATCGAGCCGTTCATCCTGCCGGCGCCCAGCGCGATCTGGGAGCAGGTCACCGCCAACACCGGCAACATCGTCGACGGCGCCACCGTCACCGGCCGCAACGCGCTGATCGGGATGCTCGCCGGTGCGGTGATCGGGGTGCTCGGCGCCGCCGTGGCCGGATCGTTCCGGATCGTCGACCAGATGGCGGCCCCGGTCGTGGCCGCGCTCGCCGTGATCCCGATCGTCGCGCTCGCGCCGGTGCTCTACTCGATGTTCGGTGCCGCGGTGAACACCGGCCGGATCATCGTGGCCGGCGTCTCCGTCGCGGTCCCCGTCTACCTCAACACCTTGCGCGGCATCCGCCAGGTCCGGGCCGTCCACCGCGACCTGATGACGGCGTACGCCGCCGGCCCCTTCCAGGTGATCCGCGCGGTGACGCTGCCGACCGCGACGCCCTACGTCTTCACCGGCTTGCGGGTCGCGTCCTCCCTGGCGGTGATCGCGGCCCTGATCGCGGAGTACTTCGGCGGCCCGATCGGCGGGCTCGGGAAGTCGATCACGTCGTCGGCCGCGAGCAGCAACTACCCGCTCGCCTGGGCCTACGTGCTGGGGTCGATCGTCCTCGGCCTGCTCTTCTACGTCGTCACCCTGCTCGTCGAGCTGTGGTTCTCACGCCATCACAAACCCGCATGACCCCCCGAGACTCTCGAGATCTGCACAGAAAACAGGAGAAGCAAATGAGGACAACTCTGAAGATGGGCGCCGCCGGCGCCGCCCTGGCCCTTGTCTTGACGGCCTGCGGCGACGACGGAGGCGGCGGATCGTCCGACGTCGACGTCAAGACCAGTGAGGACTGCGCGACGCGCACGCAGGAGGCCAGGGACGCCGGGGAGCTCCAAGAGGTCTCGCTCCAGCTCCAGTGGGTGTCGCAGGCGCAGTTCGCCGGCTACTACGCCGCGGTCGCGGAGTGCTACTACCTCGACGAGGGACTCGATGTGAACATCGTCGAGGGCGGCGTCGACATCGTGCCGCAGGACGTGCTCGCGTCCGGCAGCGTCGACTACGCCATCTCGTGGGTGCCGAAGGTGCTGGGCTCGATCGAGCAGGGCGCCGGCATCACCAACGTCGCGCAGATCTTCGAACGCAGCGCCACGACCCAGGTGTCCTTCAAGGACAAGAACATCACCGACCCGGCCGACCTGAAGGGCAAGAACGTCGGCAGCTGGGGCTTCGGCAACGAGTGGGAGCTCTTCGCCGGCATGCAGTCCGCCGACGTGGGCGTCGGCGACATCAACCTGGTCCAGCAGGCGTTCGACATGAACGCGTTCCTGGCCGGCGACATCGACGCCGCGCAGGCGATGACCTACAACGAGTACGCGCAGGTGCTCGAGACGGTGAACCCCGACACGGGCGAGCTCTACACGCCCGAGGACCTCAACGTCATCAACTGGAACGACGTCGGCACCGCGATGCTCCAGGACGCGATCTGGGCGACGACCGACAAGCTCTCCGACCCCGACTACGAGGAGCAGACGGTGGCCTTCATCAAGGCCTCCATCAGGGGCTGGGCGTTCGTCCGCGACAACCCCGAGGAGGCGGCCGACATCGTCGCCGCGTCCGGCTCGGAGCTCGGTCAGAGCCACCAGCTCTGGATGGCCAACGAGGTCAACAAGCTGATCTGGCCGTCGACCAACGGCGTCGGGATCATCGACGAGGCGGCGTGGGCACAGACCGTCGACATCGCGCTCAACACCGAGAACGAGACCGGCGCGAGCATCATCAGCGAGGCGCCGCCGTCGTCGGCCTACACCAACGAGTACGTCGAGCAGGCCCTCGCCGAGCTCGAGGAGGAGGACGTCGACACCTTCGGCTCCGACTACCAGCCGATCGACGTGACGCTGGAAGAGGGTGGCAAGTGACGGTGCCCGACCTCAACGCTCGCACGACCGAGCTCGACCAGGGGCACGTGTTCCACTCGTGGTCGGCGCAGGGCGGTCTCGCCCTGCTGCCGATCGCGGGTGGGCAGGGCACCCGGGTGTGGGACCACGCGGGGAAGTCCTACCTGGACTTCTCCAGCCAGCTCGTCAACGTCAACATCGGCCACCAGCACCCGGCCGTGGTGGCGGCCATCCAGGAGCAGGCCGCGACCCTCGCCACCATCGGGCCGGCCACCGCCAACCTCACCCGCGGGGAGGCGGCGCAGCGGATCGCTGCCCGCGCCCCCGAGGGGTTCAACAAGGTGTTCTTCACCAACGGCGGCGCCGATGCGATCGAGAACGCCATCCGGATGGCCCGGCTGCACACCGGACGCGACAAGGTCGTGTCGACGTACCGCTCCTACCACGGCAACACCGGTGGTGCGATCGTCGCGACCGGCGACTGGCGGCGGCTCCCCAACGAGTACGCGCGGGCGCACGTCCACGTGTTCGGGCCCTACCTCTATCGCTCGGAGTTCTGGGCGACGACGCCGGAGCAGGAGAGCGAGCGCGCGTTGCGGCACCTGCGCCGGGTGGTCGAGAGCGAGGGCCCGGCCAGCGTCGCCGCGATCCTGCTCGAGACCATCCCCGGCACCGCCGGGGTCCTGCTTCCGCCGCCCGGCTACCTGTCGGGCGTGCGGGCGCTGGCCGACGAGTTCGGGATCATGTTGATCCTCGACGAGGTGATGGCGGGCTTCGGGCGGACCGGTGAGTGGCTCGCGCTCGATGCGTTCGACGTGGTGCCCGACCTGATCGCCTTCGCCAAGGGAGTCAACTCCGGCTACGTGCCGGTCGGCGGGGTGATCATCAGCGACCCGATCGCTCGGACCTTCGACGACCGGGTGTTCCCCGGCGGCTTGACCTACAGCGGTCATCCCTTGGCCGCGGCGTCGATCGTGGCCTCGCTGGACGCGATGGAAAGCGAGGGCATCGTCACCCACGCTCGGCAGATCGGCGCCGACGTGATCGGACCCGGCCTGACGACGCTGGCCGACAAGCACCCGGTGATCGGCGAGGTCCGCGGCGCGGGTGTGTTCTGGGCGGTCGAGCTGGTTGCCGACGAGACGACCCGCGAGCCGCTCTCCGCGGCCCTGATGGGTCGCGCCAAGGGCGAGCTCGTCAGCCGCGGAGTGCTGCCGTTCGTCGTCGACAACCGGATCCATGTCGTGCCGCCGTGCGTCGTCACCGCCGACGAGGTGGCCGAGGCCCTGGTGGCCTACGACGAGGTCCTGACGGTTCTCGACGACGCCGTCGCCGGCTGAGCCTCGAAACCAAGAAGCATCCACAAAGGAGTGACCCATGACTGAAGTTCTCGACCACTGGATCGCCGGCGTCACCGACCCCGGCGTGGGGACCCGCACCGGCCCCGTCTACGACCCCGCTCTGGGGGTGGTCTCCAAGGAGGTGCGCTACGGCTCGGCCGGCGACGTCGACCGAGCCGTGAGCGTGGCCAAGGAGGCCTTCGCCAGTTGGGGCGAGGTCTCGATCACCAAGCGGCAGAACGTGATGTTCGGCTTCCGCGAGATCCTCAACCAGCGCAAGGACGAGCTTGCCGCCATCCTGACCTCCGAGCACGGCAAGGTGCTCTCCGATGCGGCCGGCGAGGTGGCGCGGGGTCTCGAGGTGGTGGAGTTCGCCTGCTCGATGCCGCACCTGACCAAGGGTGCGTTCTCGCAGAACGTCTCCACCGACGTCGACGTCTACTCCGTCAAGGAGCCGCTCGGCGTGGTCGGGATCATCAGCCCGTTCAACTTCCCGGCCATGGTGCCGATGTGGTTCTTCCCGATCGCGATCGCGACCGGCAACACGGTCGTGCTGAAGCCCAGCGAGAAGGACCCGAGCGTCGCCAACTGGATCGCGGCCGCACTGAAGGAGGCCGGCCTCCCCGACGGGGTGTTCAACGTGGTCCACGGCGACAAGGAGGCGGTGGATGCGCTGCTGACGCACCCCGACGTCGCGTCGATCTCGTTCGTCGGCTCCACGCCGATCGCCAAGTACATCTACGAGACCGCCTCATCCCACGGCAAACGGGTGCAGGCGCTCGGCGGGGCCAAGAACCACATGCTGGTGCTGCCCGACGCAGACCTCGACCTCGTGGCCGACTCTGCCGTCAACGCGGGCTTCGGTTCGGCCGGTGAGCGGTGCATGGCGATCTCGGTGGTCCTCGCGGTCGAGCCGATCGCGGACGAGCTGATCGAGAAGATCCGCGACCGGATGGGCAAGCTGGTGACCGGCGACGGACGCAAGGGCTGCGACATGGGGCCGCTCATCACCCGCGAGCACCGCGACAAGGTCGCCGGCTACATCGACGTCGCTCACACGGACGGCGCGACGGTCGTCGTCGACGGCCGCGAGGGGGACTTCGACGGACCCGCCGAGGGCTTCTGGCTGGGCCCCACCCTCATCGACAAGATGCCGACCAGCTCGACGGCCTATCGCGACGAGATCTTCGGGCCGGTGCTGTCGGTGGTCCGGGTGTCGTCGTACGCCGACGGTGTGGACCTGATCAACTCCGGTCCCTACGGCAACGGCACCGCGATCTTCACCAACGACGGCGGCGCCGCGCGCCGCTTCGAGCGCGAGGTCGAGGTCGGGATGGTCGGCATCAACGTGCCGATCCCGGTGCCGGTCGCCTACCACTCCTTCGGCGGCTTCAAGGCGTCGATCTTCGGTGACGCGAAGGCCTACGGTCCGCAGGGCGTCGACTTCTTCACCCGCGAGAAGGCGATCACCAGCCGCTGGCTCGACCCGTCACACGGAGGGATCAACCTGGGCTTCCCGCAGCACACCTGACCCGGAGGTCACCTGCCCAGCACCCGCTCGAGGTAGGGGTTGGCGAACACCCGGGTGGGGTCCACCTGGTCGCGCAGGGCGACGAAGTCGTCGTACCTCGGGTAGCGCTCGCGCAGCCCCGCGGCGCCGAGGCGGTGCAGCTTGCCCCAGTGCGGCCGGCCGCCCGCGGCGCCGAGGACGTCCTCGCAGATGTCGAACCAGCGTTGGTGCGGCATCCGGTGGTACTGGTGGAACGCGACCACCGCCGAGTCGCGGTCGTACGCCGGCGACAGCCAGATGTCGTCGTGGCGCACGAACCGGACCTCGAACGGGAAGGACACCGGCTGGTCGTGGCTGTCGACCCACCGCTTGAGCTCGCGCAGGGCCGGCGCCAGGGCATCGCGCGGGACGAAGTACTCGCCCTCGAGGAACCGGACGTTGCGCTGCGATGCGAACACCCGCGGTGCGAGGTCGGTGAAGTCGCGCGCGGACACTGCCCGGGTGACGAAACGGGTGATGCCGGGTACCAGCCCCGGGAAGCGGGCGCCGGCGCGCAGCATCGCCTCGAACCCGAGGTTGGTGACGATCCGGTCGTCGACGATCCGGGAGAAGGCACTCATCGGTTGGAGCTCGGCGTCGCCGGGCAGCCGCTGGAACCGTCGGGTCAGCGCGGTGCTGGTGTGCGGGAACCAGAAGAACTCGAAGTGATCGTTGGCGGCGGCGAGGTGGTCGACCTGGTCGAGCACCTCGTCGAGCGGCAGCGGCGCGTCCACCGCGTGCAGGGCATAGAGGGGGACGCACTGGAGCGTGACCTTGGTGATCACGCCCAGGGCTCCGAGGGAGACCCGGGCCGCCGCGAACAGGTCCGGGCGCACGGTCGGGGAGCACTCCACGACCGCGCCGTCGGCCAGCACCAGCTCCAGGCCGCGCAGCTGGGTCGAGATGCTGCCGAACCCCGCGCCGCTGCCGTGGGTGCCGGTCGCCACCGCCCCCGCGATCGTCTGACGGTCGATGTCGCCGAGGATCTCCATCGCCAGGCCGTGCCGCGCGAGCAACGGGTTGAGGCGGTGCAGCGCGATGCCCGCCCCGACCGTGACCAGGCCGGTACGGCGGTCGATGGAGTGCACGTCGCCGAGCCGGTCGGGTAGCACCTGGACGCCCGGTGCGACGGCCGCGCCGGTGAAGGAGTGTCCCGAGCCGACGGCCTTGACGGTGAGGCCGTCGTCGGCCGCTTGGGCCACGACCGCGGCGACCTCGTCGGCCGAACCGGGCGCGACCACGCGGACCGGGTCCGCGCTCTCGGTGCGAGCCCAGTTGTGCCACGTCATGCGCCCAGCATGTCTCCTCCTGTGGGAAACAAACAGTCATGCTTGACTGTTTGTTAGGGCCTCGTCATGCTGGACCGGTGACGACCACCGCCCGCGTGCCGCAGGAGGAACGCACCCGCGCGATGCGGGCCAGGCTGATGGACGCGACGGTGGAGCTGCTGGTCGAGAAGGGCTTCAGCGGTACGACGACCACGCTGGTCTCCGAGCGGGCGGGCGTCAGCCGAGGCGCCCAGCTGCACCACTTCCCGACCAAGAACGACCTGGTGGTCGCGGCGGTGACCCACCTCACCGAGCGTCGCGGCGCTGAGCTGGCCGCCGCCGCCTCCCGGCTGCCGGTGGGCGAGCAGCGCACCCGGGCTGTGATCCAGATGCTCGGGGACCACTTCGCCGGCCCGGTGTTCACGGCGGCGCTGGAGCTGTGGGTGGCCGCGCGTACCGACGAGACGCTGCTGGAGGCGGTCGCGCCCCTCGAGCAGCTGGTGGGCCGGGACACGCACCGGATGACCGTCCAGCTGCTCGGCGCCGACGAGTCGCACCCCGGTGTGCGCGAGCTGATCCAGGCCACCCTCGACCTGGTCCGCGGCCTGGGCCTGGCCAACACCCTTGGCGACGACACCCGACGTCGGCGCCGGATCCTCGACCAGTGGGCGGCAACGCTCGACACCACTCTTGGTTTCGACGCTCGGTCCGCTCGCACCCCAACCACCACGAAGGAGAAAAGGTGAGCGTGTTCGACGACGTCCTCGCCGACCTCACTGCCGAGGGAGACCAGCTCCGCGGCGTAGTCGCCGGTCTCGACGACGGTGGCTGGGCCACCCCGGTGCCCGCCGCAGGGTGGACCATCGCGACCACGGTGGCGCACCTGCTGTGGACCGACGAGGTTGCGGTGCTCGCGGCCCACGCCGACACCCCCGAGGGGAAGGAGGCGTGGGACGACGTCGTCCTCCGGGCGATCGCCGACCCGACCGGCTTCGTCGATGCCGGCGCCTACGAGCTGGCCGAGCTGGAGCCGGCCGACCTGCTGCCCCGCTGGGACGCCGGCCGGGTCGCACTTGCCCTGGCACTGCGCGAGGTGGACGCGGGACGGAAGATGCCGTGGTTCGGCCCGCCCATGTCGCCCACCTCGATGGCGACCGCCCGGTTCATGGAGACCTGGGCGCACGCGCTCGACGTGTACGACGCGCTCGGCGCCCGCCCCGCGGCCACCGACCGGATCCGGCAGGTCGCCCACCTGGGCGTCCGTACCCGCAACTACTCCTTCGTGCAGCGGGGACTGGAGCCGCCGGCCGACGAGTTCCGGATCGAGCTGACCGCTCCCAGCGGCGAGGTCTGGTCCTGGGGTCCCGAGGCCGCCGACCAGCGGGTCACCGGCTCGGCGTACGACTTCTGCCAGCTGGTCACCCAGCGCATCCACCGTGCCGACACCGACCTGGTCACCGCCGGCGCGGACGCCGAGAAGTGGCTGACGATCGCCCAGGCGTTCGCCGGCCCGGCCGGCGGCGGTCGTGAGCAGACCGGGACGGGCCGATGACGGCACCGATCAGGATCGGCAACTGCTCGGGCTTCTACGGCGACCGCCTCTCGGCGTTCCGCGAGATGCTCGAGGCCGCGACCGACGACAGCCCGCTCGACTACCTGACCGGTGACTACCTCGCCGAGCTGACCATGCTCATCCTCGGCAAGGACACGTTCAAGGATCCCGACCTGGGCTACGCCCGTACCTTCGTGAAGCAGGCCGAGGACGCTCTGGGCCTCGCGCTGGAGCGGGACGTCAAGATCGTCGTCAACGCCGGCGGCCTCAACCCCCGCGGCCTCGCCGACAAGCTGCGGGAGGTCGCGACCGGGCTCGGGCTCGACGCCCGGATCGCTCACGTCGAGGGCGACGACCTCCGCGCGCAGGTCGCCGAGCTGGGGCTTCTCCACGAGAGCTACGGCAACCCGCTGACGGCGAACGCCTATCTCGGAGGGTTCGGCATCGCCTCGGCCCTGGACCGCGGCGCCGACGTCGTCGTCACCGGCCGGGTCACCGACGCCTCGGTCGTCGTCGGACCGGCGATCGCCCACTTCGGCTGGACGGCCCAGTCCCACGACGCGCTCGCCGGCGCCGTCGTCGCGGGCCACATCATCGAGTGCGGGACCCAGGCCACCGGCGGCAACTTCAGCGGCTTCCTCGACCTGCCCCACCGCGACCGGCCGCTCGGGTTCCCGATCGCCGAGCTGGCCGAGGACGGCTCGATGGTGATCACCAAGCACGACGGCACCGGTGGCGCGGTCACCGTCGACACGGTGACCGCCCAGCTGGTCTACGAGATCCAGACGACGAAGTACCTCAACCCCGACGTCACCGTCGACCTCACCTCGCTGCGCCTGGAGCAGGTCGGCGCGGACCGGGTCGCCGTCACCGGCGTCACCGGCTCGCCCCCGCCCGAGCAGCTCAAGGCGTGCCTCAACTACGTCGCCGGCTTCCGCAACTCAGCCGAGTTCGTCGTCACCGGCCTCGACGTCGACGCGAAGGTCGAGTGGATCAAGGACCAGGTCGGGGCCGCACTCGGCCACGACCGGCCGGCGAAGGTTGAGTGGTCGGGCGTGCGCGCCGTGCAGCCGGACGCCGACACCGAGGAGGGCGCCTCGATGCTGCTCCGGGTCACCGCTTTCGACCCGGACAACGCCAAGGTCAGCAAGGGCCTCACTGCGCCGATCATCGAGCTCGCGCTCGCCTCCTACCCGGGCTTCAGCGTCACCCGGATGCCCGGCCCCGGCACGGCCTACGGCGTCTACCGGCCGGCCTACATCCCCCGCGGCTCGGTGCAGCACACCGTCGTCCACCACGACGGCGCCACCGAGGTCGTCGCCGACCCTCCGACGGCCGCCGTGGCGGTCGACCCGACCGAGGGACAGCGGCCGTCGCCGTACCCCGCGCCGACCGACACGCTGACCCGCAGGCTGCCCCTCGGCACGTTCGTGCACGGCCGCTCGGGCGACAAGGGCGGCGACGCCAACATCGGGCTCTGGGTCAGGAACGACGGCCACCCCAAGTACGCCGAGCGGGTCACCTGGCTGACCAAGTTCATGTCGCGGCGCCGGGTGCGCGAGCTGGTCCCCGAGGCGGCCGACCTCGACGTCGAGGTCTACGTGCTGCCCAACCTCGGGGGCGTCAACGTCTTGATCCACGGCCTGCTCGACGAGGGCGTGGCCGCCACTGCCCGGTTCGACCCCCAGGCCAAGGGCCTCGCGGAGTGGGTCCGGTCCCGGCTCGTCAACATCGAAGGAAACGTCCTATGACGACAACGTTCGACCACGGCTTCACCGAGGAGCAGCGCGCTCTGAAGGAGTCCGCGCTCGAGTTCACGAAGCGCGAGGTGACGCCCTACCTCGACCAGTGGGAGCGGGACGGAGAGATCCCGCGCGAGTTCCAGAAGAAGCTCGCGCACGCCGGCTTCCTCGGCGTCGGCGTCCCGGAGGAGGTCGGCGGCGACGGCGGCACCCTGATCGACGCGTGCGCGATGCAGCAGGGATTCATGGAGGGCGGCTGGTCCGGCGGCCTGATGGCGTCGGCCTTCACCCACGGCATCGCGATCCCGCACATCATCCAGAACGGCTCACCGGAGCTGATCGACGCCTATGTCCGGCCGGTGCTCTCCGGCGACCTGATCGGGTCGCTGGCAGTGACCGAGCCCGGCGCCGGGTCCGACGTCGCCAACATCGCGACCCGGGCGGTCCGGGACGGCGATCACTACGTCATCAACGGCGCGAAGACGTTCATCACGTCGTCGGTGCGCGGCGACTTCGTCACCACCGCGGTGCGCACCGGCGAGCCCGGCGCGCACGGCATCTCGCTGATCGTCGTACCCAAGGGAACGCCCGGGTTCGCCGTCTCCCGCAAGCTCGACAAGATGGGCTGGCTGGCCTCCGACACCGGCGAGCTGTCCTACCAGGACGTGCGGGTCCCGGCCGCCAACCTGATCGGGAGCGAGAACCACGGCTTCTACTACATCGCCCAGAACTTCGTCTCGGAGCGGATCTGGCTCGCGCTGATGGGCTACGGCCACGCGCTGCGCTGCCTCAACCTGGCCGCGCAGTACTGCCAGGAGCGCGACGCCTTCGGCAAGCCGCTGGTCGCCAACCAGGTGGTGCGCGCCAAGCTGACCGAGATGCACCGTCAGGTGGCGGTCGCCCGCAGCTACACGCTCGAGGTGGCGCGACGGTACGACGCCGGCGAGGACTGCATCGCCGAAGCCTGTCTGGCGAAGCAGACCGCCGTCGACACCGCGGTCTGGGTCGCCGACCAGGCCGTGCAGCTGCACGGCGGGATGGGCTACATGCGCGAGTCCGAGGTGGAGCGCCACTACCGCGACGTCCGGCTGCTGCCGATCGGCGGTGGCTCGACCGAAGTGCTCACCGACCTGGCCGCCCGACTGCTGGGCTACGCCGAATGAGCGCGCTCGGTGGTGAGGTCGACCTGCATCTGCGAGCTGCGCCGGAGAAGGTCTGGGACCTGGTCAGCGACGTCACCCGGATCGGGGAGTTCTCGCCCGAGACGTTCGAGGCGGAGTGGACGCACGGTGCGACCGGTCCGGCGGTCGGCGCCCGGTTCAAGGGCCATGTGAAGCGCAACGGCGTCGGGCCGACGTACTGGTCGCCGTGCACGGTCACCCAGTGCGTCGAGAACGAGGTGTTCGAGTTCGCCGTCGGGCTCGACGGCAACCCGATCAACACCTGGGGCTACCGGCTGTCGCCCGAGGGTGAGGGCACCCGGGTGACGGAGTACTTCCGGCTGTCGCCGAAGTGGTACGTCCGCGGCTACTGGATGGTGCTCGGTCGCCTCCGCGGCCGCACCAACCTGCGCGGCATGCGCACGACGCTGGAGCGGATGAAGGCGGTGGTGGAGTCATGACCGCGGAGACCGTCGAGGAGAGCCGGCGGACGGCCATGCTCGACAAGATCGAGTCGCTCCACGCCGAGCAGGCCAAGGCCGTGGAGGCCGGCGGCAAGTACATCGCCCGGCACAAGGAGCGCGGCAAGCTCACCGCTCGCGAGCGGATCGACCTGCTGGTCGACGAGGGGTCGGCCTTCCTCGAGCTGATGCCGCTGGCCGGCTGGGGGAGCGACTTCGCCGTGGGCGCCAGCGTGGTGACCGGCATCGGCGTGATCGAGGGCGTGGAGTGCATGATCATCGCCAACGACCCCACGGTGAAGGGCGGTGCCCTCAACCCCTGGTCGCTGCGCAAGACCTTCCGGGCCTCGGAGATCGCCGAGCGCAACTTCCTGCCGAGCATCAACCTCACCGAGTCCGGGGGCGCCGACCTGCCGACGCAGAAGGACATCTTCATCCCGGGTGGCCGCGGCTTCCGCGACCTCACCCGGTCCTCGGCGCGCAAGCAGCCGACGATCTCGGTCGTCTTCGGCAACTCCACGGCCGGGGGCGCCTACGTCCCGGGCATGAGCGACTACGTGATCATGGTCAAGGAGCGGGCGAAGGTGTTCCTGGCCGGCCCGCCGCTGGTGAAGATGGCGACGGGTGAGCAGACCGACGACGAGTCGCTCGGCGGGGCCGAGATGCACTCCCGCGTCTCCGGGTCCTCGGACTTCCTCGCCGTCGACGAGCACGACGCGATCCGGCAGGCGCGGCGGGTGGTGGCCCGGCTCAACTGGCGCAAGAAGGGCGCCGCGCCCGTGTCGTCGTACGCCGAGCCGGACCTCGACCCCGAGGAGCTGCTCGACCTCATCCCCACCGACCTGAAGGAGCCGTTCGACCCGCGGGAGGCGATCCTGCGGATCGTCGACGGCACCAGCTCAGGCACCAGCTCAGGCAGTGGGGGCAACGCGGTGCCGTTCGACGAGTTCAAGCCGCTCTACGGTGCGTCGCTGTGCGTCGGCTGGGCGAGGCTGCACGGCCGGGAGATCGGCATCCTCGCGAACGCGCGCGGCGTGCTGTTCTCCGAGGAGGCGCAGAAGGCCGCGCAGTTCATCCAGCTGGCCAACCAGAAGGACACGCCGCTGCTGTTCCTCCACAACACCACCGGCTACATGGTCGGTACCGAGTACGAGCAGGGCGGCATCATCAAGCACGGCGCGATGATGATCAACGCCGTCTCCAACTCCAAGGTGCCGCACCTGACGGTGATCATGGGAGCGTCGTACGGCGCCGGCAACTACGGCATGAACGGGCGCGCCTACGACCCGCGCTTCCTCTTCACCTGGCCGTCGGCCAAGTCCGCGGTGATGGGGCCGGCGCAGCTGGCCGGGGTCCTCGAGATCGTGGCCCGCGAGTCGGCGGAGAAGAAGGGCGAGCCGTTCGACGCCGATGGGTTCAAGAGCGTCAAGGACATGGTCGAGGGGATGGTCGAGGAGCAGTCGCTGCCCTACTTCCTCTCCGGGCTCGTCTACGACGACGGCGTCATCGACCCTCGCGACACTCGCACCGTCCTGGGCATCTGCCTGTCCGTCATCGACAACCAGCCGATCGAGGGCGCCATGAACTTCGGCGTCTTCCGGATGTGAGGGCCCGATGAATCAACAGAGCATCACCAGACTCCTGGTGGCCAACCGCGGCGAGATCGCGCGGCGGGTCTTCCGCACCTGCCGCGAGCTCGGCATCGAGACCGTCGCGGTCCACTCCGACGCCGACGCCGGCATGCCGTTCGTGACCGACGCCGATGCCGCCGTACGGCTGCCGGGCAACACGCCGGCCGAGACCTACCTCCGCGGCGACCTCGTGGTCGATGCCGCACGGAAGGCCGGGGCCGACGCCATCCACCCCGGCTACGGCTTCCTCTCGGAGAATGCCGCGTTCGCCCGGCAGGTGATCGACGCCGGGCTGACCTGGGTCGGTCCCGCGCCCGACTCCATCGAGCGGATGGGCTCCAAGATCGAGAGCAAGAAGCTGATGGAGGCGGCCGGGGTGCCGGTGCTCGGAGAGTTCACCCCCGAGTCCGCCACGGTCGACGACCTCCCGCTGCTCGTGAAGGCGAGCGCCGGCGGCGGTGGCCGCGGCATGCGGATCGTCCGCGACCTCGATCAGCTCGCCGGCGAGATCGAGATCGCGCAGGCCGAGGCCGCCTCCGCGTTCGGCGACGGCACTGTCTTCGTCGAGCCCTACATCCAGTCCGGCCGGCACGTCGAGGTCCAGGTCCTCGGCACGCCGGACGGGGCGGTCGTGCTCGGCGAGCGGGACTGCTCGGTGCAGCGACGACACCAGAAGGTGATCGAGGAGGCGCCCGCGCCCGCGCTGCCGGACGCGACCCGCAAGTCGTTGCACGAGGCGGCCAAGGCGGCCGCGGAGGCCATCGACTACCGCGGCGCCGGCACCGTCGAGTTCCTCTACGACGTGACGAAGGACCGCTTCTACTTCCTGGAGATGAACACCCGCCTCCAGGTCGAGCACCCCGTCACCGAGGCGGTCTTCGGCGTCGACCTGGTCGCCCTCCAGCTCGCCGTCGCCGAGGGCTCTCCGCTGGTCGACGTGCAAGCGCTGGCGAGCCTCGAGACCAAGGAGCCGTCGGGGCACGCGATCGAGGTCCGGCTGTACGCCGAGGACCCCGCTGCCGGCTACCAGCCCCAGTCGGGCACGATCACCCGGTTCGAGGTGCCGGGCGTGGTGAGCGAGTTCGCCACGACGTCGTACGGCATCCGGCTCGACTCGGGCGTCGGCACCGGCGACGAGATCGGCACCTTCTACGACGCAATGATCGCCAAGGTGATCGTGTGGGCGCCGTCTCGGGACCAGGCGCTGCGGCAGCTCGCCGGCGCGCTGGCGCGCGCCGAGATCCACGGCCTGCGCACCAACCGCGACCTGCTGGTCAACCTGCTCCGCCACCCGGTGGTCGTCGACGCGACCATGGACACGACCTGGCTCGACGGTGCGGACCTGTCCGTGCTCGGCGCTTCCCCTGGCGGCCAGGAGACGGTGCCGCTGTCGGGCTTCGCCGCGGCGATCGCCCTGGCCGAGCGGGCCCGGCTGAGCGCCCGCGTGCAGACCCGGATCCCGGCCGGCTTCCGCAACGTCGTTGCCCAACCCCAGGAGACAGTGTTCCTGCTCGGCGAGGAGGAGCTCGCCGTCCGTTGGTACGGCGGCCGCACCTTCTCCTCCGCCGACCTCGACGACGTCGCCGTCGTCGAAGCCGGTCCGGACCGGGTCGTGCTCGAGCGGGGCGGCGTACGCCGTGCCTTCGCCGTCCGGGTCTCCGGCGACCCGGGATCCGGAGCAGTCGACGTCGAGTCGCCGCTCGGCCACGTCGCGCTTCGGCGAAAGCCGCGGTTCGTCGACCCCGCGACCCAGGTGGCGGCCGGCTCGCTGCTGGCGCCGATGCCCGGCAGCGTGATCGCGGTCCACGCCCGGGTCGGCGACGCCGTCGCCGAGGGCGCCCCCATCCTGGTGATGGAGGCGATGAAGATGCAGCACACCATCGCCGCGCCGTACTCCGGCACGGTCACCGAGCTCGCCGCCAGTACCGGCCAGCAGGTGCAGGCGGGCGCCGTGCTTGCGGTCGTCACCCCTGACCCCGCCCGTGACCCCGCAGTCACAGCAGCCACCGAAGAAGGAGCCGACGGATGACCATCAACTTCACCGAGCCCGAGGAGCGGGTGGCCCTGCGCGAGGCGGTCAAGAAGCTCGCGAGCAAGTACGGGCGGGAGTTCGTCGAGAAGCAGGCCCGCGAGGGCGGCAAGATGACCGAGATGTGGCTCGAGATGGGCCGGAACGGCTTCCTCGGCGTCAACCTCCCCGAGGAGCACGGCGGTGGTGGCGGCGGCATGGCCGACCTCGCGGCGGTGCTCGAGGAGGCCTCCGCGGCCGGCGCACCGCTGTTGATGATGGTGGTCTCGCCGGCGATCTGCGGCTCGATCATCAGCCGCTGCGGGACCGAGCCGCAGAAGGAGCGGTGGCTTCCCGGGATCGCCGACGGCACCCTGCTGATGGCGTTCGGGATCACCGAGGCCGACGCCGGGTCCAACGCGCACAACATCACCACCACCGGCACCCGCGACGGTGACGGGTGGGTGCTCAACGGCCAGAAGACGTTCATCTCGGGGGTCGACGAGGCCCAGTCGGTGCTGATCGTGGCCCGCACCGAGGACGCCAAGACGGGCAAGCTCAAGCCGGCGCTGTTCGTCGTACCCACCGACGCTCCTGGCTTCACGAAGCAGCCGATCCCGATGGCGTGGTCGGCCCCGGAGAAGCAGTTCACGCTCTTCCTCGACGACGTGCGGCTACCCGCCGACGCGCTGGTCGGTGAGGAGGACGGCGGCCTGTGGCAGCTCTTCGCCGGTCTCAACCCGGAGCGGATCATGGGTGCCGCGCTGTCCTGCGGTGCGGCTCGCTATGCGATCGACAAGACCGTCGAGTACGCCCTGACCCGCAGCGTCTGGAAGGACCAGCCGATCGGCGCCCACCAGGGCATCCAGCACCCGATCGCCAAGGTCAAGATCGAGCTCGAGCAGGCCCGCCTGCTGTGGCAGAAGGCGGCCGCCCTCTACGACGCCGGCGACGACTTCACCGCCGGTGAGTACGCCAACATGGCCAAGTACGCCGGCGGCGAGGTCTCCTGCAACGCCGCCGACGTCGCCGTCCACACCCACGGCGGCAACGGCCTCACGATCGAGTACGGGCTCGCCAACATGCTGGTCGCGTCCCGACTCGGCCGGATCGCTCCGGTCAGCCGAGAGATGATCCTCAACTTCGTCGCCATGCACACCCTGGGGCTGCCCAAGTCGTACTGAGCTGGGGGTGCGGCGCCGCTGGTGCGCGCGGCGCACGGGGGCTTGCTTGACCAGCCTTCTCCGCGACACAGTGGACGGAGCGACTTTGGAGGGTCACGGCTATGGGCAAATTGCTGGTTCACATCACCTCTGGCCCCGAGGCGCCAACCCGGGCCGCGCTTGGCCTGCTGGTGGCACGGGCGGGGATTGACGAAGGCCACGACGTCACCGTCTTCCTCGCCGGTGACGCCGTGCAGCTCATCCGCGATGCCCAACCGGTTGGTGCAACTCGCTTTCGAGGCTGATCGAAGCTTCACGTACTGATCACCGCCCTCCGCTCGCGGCGGTGTGACGCGAGCGCGGTGCTTGGTCTGAGCCGCTGGCAAGCTACTCGGGGGGAGCGCTCCCGTGCCGGTGCGCAACCTGCCACGCTCCGTCCTCGCGCCGATAGATCTGGGTGACACGGAGGGTGTAGGTCCGAGGTACGCCGTCGACGGATGCTGAAGTGTGCTCCAAGCCCACCGTGTACGCGGTGTCTCCCAGAACTTCGGCCGCCAGGAGCTCAAACTCGTACGACGTGCAGTCCGAGAGACTGTCGGCGAGGTGCTGAAAGAGGGCGTTCAGGTCCTGCTGGCCGATTGCGTTCTTCCAGGCGCCCAACACGGTCACCGGGTCATTCAGCGACCAGATGGCACGACGTGGCGCTGGGTCACCGTTGTGGAGGGCGACCTCGGCGTCCCGGAGCACGGACTGGACCCACGAGATGAATTCGTCACGTTCGGTCATTGCCTCAGCATCCCACCAGCGCTGGCACCCCGCTAGCCACCGGTGGCTCAGCCCCACCTCACCCCCACCTCAGTACATTCTGCAACCCGTGGCCCGTGCGCGGCGCCATGACGCGACTGCGGCTGATGTGGGGAGGCACCACGTACTTCGTCGCAGCCCGACAGGTCCCAGTGGTCACATAGAGCTGCTTGCCACCGCAATCGCGACACCAGCGAGAACCAGCGCGATGAGTGATACGACGATGATGTATGTCCTGTGAACCCGGATGCCGTTCCCGTGCCGATGGCCCCGGGCAAGGTCCTCTGCAGAGGCATCCGCGTGCGGAGCAAGCTGTTCGTCGGTGAGTAGGTGCTTTCGCCTGACCGTTGTTCGCTCGTGGTTCAGTTCCATGGTGAGTCCTAACCAAGTCGGTGGATGTCTGACTCGAGACAGCCGTTCGGTCGAGAGTCGTACAGGGGATTCGTTACCGCTCAAGATGTGGCTCGCTCCAAAGACATCGACGAGCTCAGCTCGGCGCGACCGGACGGTACGACGACGCGGACAGGCGGTGGTATGGCGCAGGTCGCAGAACGCGTCTCAAGCGGCAGACCAGTGCGTTTCGTGACGCGGCGCCACGCGGCCGCTCCAGAGGGTCATCCAGCCCTCAGTGCCTTCCGGCGCTCACGCCCGGACGAGCGCGCTCGCGTCGAGGTCGCGGTGGTGCCCGACACCAGCGATGGTCAGGGTGATCTCGAGCTCGGCGAGGAGCGTTCGGAGCATGTGCCGGACGCCGTCTTCCCCTCCGAGCGCCAGGCCGTGCACGTACGGGCGGGCGATGGCGACAGCGTCGGCCCCCAGGGCCAGCGCCCGGAACACGTCGGGTCCGGTGCGAGCACCCGAGCCAAACAGCACGGCAAGTTTGCCGCCGACCGCATCCGCGATCCGCGGCAGGACGCGGATCGTCCCGCCGACGCCGGGACCGCGGCGCCCGCGCTCATTCGAGACGATGATGCCGTCGAGACCACGGCGGACCGCCATCCGCGCGTCCGGCACGTTCTGGATGCCGCCGAGGACGATGGGCCCGTCCCAGGCCTTGCGGATCGCTGCGAGCGCCTCCCAGCCCTGCCCGGGCTGCGGGGGAGAGAGCACCAGGTGGGTGCACCCGGTTGCCTGCGCGCGGGTGAGTAGGACGGGATCGGGGTCGCCCCCGTCCGGCCAGTCCAGGCCGAACCACCGCGGGCCGCCCGGCGCGGTGATGGCGACTTCCTCGAGCGACTTGCTCGCACGCGACGAGTGGACGTAGGTAAGGTCCAGCCCCGCTGCCGCCCGGGCGGTGGCGATCTCGCCGTCGGGGTGCGACATGGCCTGGCGTCCGACCGGGCCGAGGATGACCGGGGCCGGCATCTCGACGCCGAGCACCGTCGTGCTGAGGTCGCGCTCGGCGCGGTCGATGAGCATCCGCGGGACGATCCGCCACGCGGACAGCGCCCGCGCGTTCGCTCGCACGGCGGCGGCGCCGCCCGCCCAGGCGAGCAGGTGCCGGCGCGCTGCCTCGGACAGCACGTCCTCCGCAGCGGCTTCGAGGTCGGACAGGTTCGTGGTGAAGATCGGCTCGATGCCCGCGCTCATCCCGGCGATGTAGATCTCGGACTGGTAGCTGCCGAACGGGGCGCCCGGGCCGACAGGGAGCGTCGGCTCTGCGGGGACCTTGGGAGTCGCCGGGCCGGCGGGCAGCCCGGGCCCGGCGAGCGCGGGCGGCGCGATCAGCGTCGCGGCGGCAGTCGCTGCGGCGACCTCGAGAAACTGACGACGAGTGTGCTCGGACATGTCTGGGCCTCGTATCAGCGCGCGCGGGTCAGGGAGGAACGGGAGAGTGTGCGGTGACTGCGGTGTCGCGCCTTCCGGACCTCCTCCTCGAGCTCGTTGACGAGGCTCCGCATGACGCGCCGGGCGCCCCTCTGCCCGTCCAGCGCGAGGCCATACAGGTACGGACGGCCGACGAGCACAGCGTCGGCGCCGAGCGCCAGCGCCTTGAAGGCGTCGCGGCCCGTGCGGATCCCGGAGTCGAAGAGCACGGGCATCTTGCCGTCGACCGCCTTGACGATCGGACGGAGCGCGTCGAGCGACGCGATCGCGCCGTCGACCTGACGTCCGCCGTGGTTCGAGACGACGATCCCGTCGATGTCGTGCTCGACGGCAAGCCTGGCGTCGCGGGGGCTCTGGATCCCCTTGAGCAGGATCGGGCCGTCCCAGTTCGCGCGGATCAGCGGCAGCTGCTTCCAGTTCAGGCCGGGGTTCTGGAAGACGCCAGCGAATGCAATGCCGGCCGCCAACGGGGCAAGCTCTGCTGGCACTGGCATGTGCTTGCGCTGGAAGACCGGGTCGCTCGTGTAGTTCGCGATGCCCTTGTTCTCCAGGAAGGGCGAGTATCCGAGATCCAGGTCGAGTGGCCGCCAGCCGAGCAGCGTCGTGTCGAGCGTGATCATCAGGTGGGTGTAGCCGGCCGCCGCAGCGCGGCGCAGGAAGGACACCACCAGCTCATCATCCGTGGGCCAGTAGAGCTGGTACCAGCGCGAGCCGTCGCCGTTGGCCTGCGCCACCTCCTCCATCTTGTAGGCGCCCTGCGTCGAGTGCACGTAGGTCAGCCCGAGCTCGGCCGCCGCTCGGGCGGTAGCGAGGTCGCCGTCCGGATGCGCGAGCGTCTGCACACCGACCGGGGCGAAGAGGACCGGCGCGGGCATGCGCGTCCCCAAGATGGTGGTGGAGAGATCGACCTTCTCCGGCTTGCGGCCCGTGCGCCGCTTGACCTCCCAACGCCGGAACGCCGCGGCGTTGGCGCGCATGGAGTCCCGGTTCCCCGCCCCGGCGCGGATGTAGCCGAGGGCCTCGGGGCTCAGGTCCGCGGCGGCTTGCGCCTCCAGCTGCGAGAGGTCGCCGGGGATAGCCAGCTCATTCATCCTCACGTCAGGCAAACGAGCCGTTCCGCCGTCTGGCTACGGCGTCGGTCCGAACGTCCGCTCGTCCGCTACGCGGGGTGTGGGCCACCACCGTGGCCGAGGCGCGGCTATGACGTGCCAACTGGCGGCTACTAGACGATTCCCGTAGGACCGGCGTCCGGCCAGACTCGGTCCAGGTGCTCTCGAACGCGGAGATCGCCGAGGTCTACTCCCTTGCTGAGCAGCACAATGTAGGCATCTGCCTGTATGGCGGCACGCAATAGCCGCGGAATGACGCGCCTTGTGGCTGCTAGGGCAGAAGCCGTTCGCCCGGTCGGCTCGCGGCGTAGACCGGGTCGTCGGCATGGCGCCGTGGGCTGCGGTCTCTTCGGTGGTTTTCTCCCTGAGGAACAGGCCACGCGTGTTGACTGGTGTGATGGCGCCTCTTTCGAACGGCCGGACGACCGGAGTCTTGGCCGCTGTCGGCGGGACGCCCATGGTGGAGCTCCGACGTCTGGTGCCGGAATCGGGTGCTCGCATTTTCGTGAAGTGGGAGCCGGCGAACCCCACCGGGTCGATGAAGGACCGGATGGCGGTCGAAGTGATCCGATCGGCTGCGGCGGATGGCCGGCTGCCACCCGGCGGCACCGTCGTGGAGTACACCGCCGGGACGACGGGCATCTCCCTCGCCCTCGTCTGTGCAGCGCTCGGGTACCGGCTGCACGTGGTGTTCTCGGACGCGTTCAGCATCGAGAAGCGCAAGACCATGCTTGCACTCGGCGCTGAGATCACCGACGAGCCCAGCGAGGGCGGCCGCATCACCGAGGAGCTCATCAGGCGGATGATCGCCACCTCCGCGGAGATCAGTACACGGCCCGGCCACTGGTGGGCCGACCAGCTGAACAACCACGACGGGGTGCGCGGCTACCGTCCCCTCGGCGAGGAGATCTGGACCCAGACCGGCGGTCGTGTCGACGCGTTCGTGCATGCCGTGGGCACCGCCCACTCGATCCACGGCGCCCCTCGGGGGTTCGGTGATGCCTCGGCACCAACCCGGGTGGTAGCGGTCGAGCCCGCCGAGTCCGCCGTGCTATCGGGCGCTCCTACCGGCGCACACCGAATCGAAGGGATCGGCATCGGCTTTGTCCCCCCGTTGTGGCGGCCGGAACTGGTGGACTCCATCGAGCAGGTCCGCAGTGACGACGCACAGCAGATGGCCAGACGGCTCGCGGCCGAGGAAGGGATCTTTGCGGGCACGTCGACCGGAGCCAACATCATCGCTGCCCTGCGCGTCGCCGAGACTCTGTCCGCCGGCGCCCAGGTCGTGACCCTCGCTGTCGACTCTGGCCTTCGCTATCTGAGCAAGGCGCCCTACGCCTGAGCCGCATGTCGCTGCCCGATCGCAACGTGGCCAAAAGAAAGATGGTCGGTTGGCGGCGGTGTGACGTAGTCGCTTAGGCGAGACCTGTCAGCGCGACTGGCTTGACCGGCGGTGGCAAGTGGGAGGACTCTCGACCCGTGCCGGCGGTGCAAGGACAGTGTCGAATCTGTGGCGGGTTCATCCGCCTCAGTGAGTCAGGCCGGCTTCAGCCACACGATTCGATCGTTAGCGATAAGCCGTGCCGAGGTAAGAACCCAAAGCCGGGCGACTATCCTGTTGGATTCGACAGCGAGCCGCCGTGGGTGATGAATGGTGGACTGCCAACTCTCGGTAAAGGCAGTCGCTAGAGCTGAAAGGGGCCTTCGATCGATGCTGCGAGTCCGGCGACGTCGATCCAAGTCAGTGATCAGTGGTCAACGGGGGCGGATCCAGGCGATGGGATGCTGCCGTCTCGCGGCGGTTTGACGCAACCGTCGCCCGTTCGTGCAGCAGACCCGCCTGACGCGCGAGAGCGGATTTTGGTGCGGGTGCGTGGTTGGCCTATCGCTCTTGGCGCTGGCGACTCTCGCTCTGAGCGTCCTCGAATACGGCCGAACCTGCGCCACTCACAGGGTCAAAGGTGACATCGAAGCCTGCACGGCGCGCTCGCCGAGCCAGTTCGGCCGCGTTCACTCCGCCGCGAGTACGTCCGTCGTCTGTGTAACTGGCGACGATCACGGCGCGCGGAACGAATCGACCACCGTCGAGGTTGGACGGATCGGAACGTGCGACCCACCACCTGTCAGCCGCGCGCAGCAGCGCAACCTCGATGGGCACGTCAACAGAAATGATTCCGAGGTTCTCATAGCCGAATCGAGCGAGGTCGTTGACGTAAACGTCAATCATCCCCTCCCAGTTTAGGGTTCCCTCGACCAGCACGTTTTCTCCGGCGCGTAGACAGCGTCGTTTGATCTCGTCCGCGAGACGCACCGATTCTTCGTGCACGAGGCCCGAGAGCTCGAACGGCATGATCGGCCGGCCGTCCGCGAGGCGCGTTCGGAGCCAGTTTTCGTAGATGCGATCCTCGACTGCCCGGCCTATGAGCAACCCCTTGATGCGGTCAGGGTCGATACGGCGGCAGTCGACGGCCGTTGACTCGTGGTCGATCGCCGTCGACTTGCCTGCCCCTGGTGGCCCAGCGGTGACGACGATCAGTTTCCCGCCGTGGTCTACCTCGAGTTGGTCAGCGAAGAATTCTTCGATAAGCATTTCCCAGACACGCAGCCGTTCCGGCGAGTCGCCGTACATCCTCCATGTGCTGTGCCGGGCTGCCACGTGCAAACCAGTGTCCGAGGCGTTCAGTGCCTCAAGTTCGGCGGCCACGCGGTGGCGGACGGCGTCGCTCATTGCTGCCGCCGACTCTCATTCTGGGCGTTGCTGGCACGGAGACTTTCGTACTCGGCTTCGGTCAACAGCGAAGACATGTACGCGCTCCGGATCTCGTCCCAGTCGTCCGGTGCGTAGCCCGAGTCATGTTCCCCAAGTGCCGAAGCGCCTTCCGCAGCGCCCTGCAGAAGTCCGAGCATCATCCCCTGGGTAATTGCGCCTGCCCGTCGCAGCAGGATCACTTCGCGGGCCTTGGCCCGAACGTTGGGTTCGGCGAGACGTGCCCGGCGGAGGATTCGGTGGATCTGCGTTTGCGGTTTGCCCGCAGCCTCGGCGATCGCGCGCTGTGTCTGCCCGCTGTCAGCCGCACGCAGGACTCTGCGTTCCTCGTAAAGGTCGAGAAGTTCGGCTAGAGCCCGAGTCCGGCGGACGTCCTCAAGGGGATCGGCCGAGCGAGCTGCTCGGTCACGTGCAAGCGCGCGCTTCTCCTCTGTGTCGAGGTGCGGCGCGACAGCATCGGCGATCACGTCGATTGGCGAACGGTCGCTGTGCTCAGTCTGACGGGTGGCGCTCATGTCGCTCCTTCCAAGGCTCCAGTCTGACCGATGATTCAAATTGAATCAAGCCTTGTGGGCAGGCAAGACCGGGCGAGCGCGCGGTCGTTTTGGAGCCGCGTCTATCTGGGCGATGTGCAGCGGGGGTCGTGACGCGCGTGGGCACGGCGGCCTGACGGCGAGAGCCTGCCCAACGTCCGGCAGACCTCTGGAGAGTCCCAGGACCCACGCTCGCCGAGTCTCCACTGGGACCCGACTCCGAAGCGACCCATCGGGGAACTGTCGGAGGTGGATGTTCGAATCTGAGGTATGGAACTCGGGGATCTGGACGCGACGGCCACGTTGGCCATCGCCGAACGCGAAGTCGATGTACGCCGTCGGCAGGGTGTGGAGCGGCTGCGGCTGCTGCAGCACTGGGCCGACCTGCATGCCGAGGACCCGCAGGCCCGGCCGAGTGCGGTGCCGTTGAGCAAGGGCGGGGACCGGTTGATCCAGCTCGGCGGCGACGGCACCCCGAGGGCATCGGAGCTGTGCTGGGCCGAGCTCGCGGTTGCGCTCGAGGCGGGTGCGATCGCGTTGCGCAACCAGGCCGGACAGGCCCTGGACCTGCGCCACCGGTTGCCCTTGCTGTGGGTGTTGGTCACCGAGCTACGGATAGAACCCTGGGTGGCGCAGAAGGTCGCGGCGATGACCCGCCCGCTGACCCGCGACCAGGCGGCAATCGTTGACCTCGCGGTCGCCGAAGCGGTCGATGAGTCGCCGGGACGGATCCTGGGGATCGCAGAGGCCAAGACCATCGAGGCTGACCTGGAGGGCTACCGCGCCCGGTTGGCCGAGGACGCCCGCCGTACCGGGGTGTGGCTGTCCCGGCCCCGCCCGGGCGACCTGGTCGACGACCAGGCCGAGCCGGGTACCCGACGGTTCTCCTCCAAGCTGTCCGTGGCCGATGCGGTCGAGGGCGACGCGATGGTCGACGACGTGGCCGATGCCCTCGCGCTGCACGCCGACGGCGATGAAGCCGGTGCGCCGACCAGGGACCAGTTGCGGGCTCAGGCGTTCGTCCTCCTGGTGACCGACCCGCACGCAGCGGCGACCCTGCTCGACGGGATCGACTCACCGCCGTCAGCAGAGGAGGCCGCTCCAGTGCTGCCGAAGAAGAAGCGCCGCCCGGCCACGATCTACGTCCACCTCACCGACCAGGTGCTGCGAGGACACGACGACGGGATCGTGCGGGTTGAAGCCTTGGGCCCGATGCTGATGGAGCAGATCGCGGAGCTGGTGCAGCACCGCGAGATCACCGTGCAGCCGGTGATCGACCTCAACAGTGGCCATAGCGTCAACGGCTACGAGCATCCGACGGCAGTCAAGCTACGCACGAGGCTCCGCACCATCTACGACGTCTTCCCGCACAGTTCGAGCCGCGCCACCCGCCGGCTCGATCATGACCACGCCTCTCCCTACGACCGCGGCGGTCCACCGGGCCAGACCGGCGACCACAACGACGCGCCGCTGACCCGCTACCACCATCGAGCCAAGACCCACGACGGCTACAGCGTCTGCCAGCTCGGGCTCGGGGCCTACCGCTGGGTGACCCCGCACGGGCTCGCGCGGGTGGTCACGCCGCGCGGCACCCGTAAGGTCGAGCTACTGCGGGCACGCGACGGGACGATCGCCGGCGAGATCTACGGCGGCGACTGCCGGCTGCACCTGTCGAGCTGACGGTGGACCGGAGGCGGCGACTGCTGCCGCCTGCCATCGAGGGCGTCGCTCCAGCGACCCCACGTCACTCGTCGCGGACCCGGCCTCGCAACGCCTTGGTACGGCCCGCCTGCTTCTTCGTCTCGACGCGCCGGCGTTGTGACGCACGGCTGGGCTTCGTCTTCCGCCGTGGTGGTGGTGGCGGTGCGACCGCCTCCCGGAGGAGGGCGACCAGGCGATCGCGGGCGGCGATCCGGTTGCGCAGCTGCGAACGGTGCTCCGAGGCCACGACCGAGACCTGTCCCTGCGTCATCATCTCCGCAAGTCGGCGGACCAGGCGCGCCCGCTGGCTCTCCGTGAACGCCGCGGAGTCGGCGGGCGCGAACAGCAGCTCGACACGGGTGTCGCTGGTGTTGACCGACTGGCCGCCCGGACCAGGGGAGCGGGAGAACCGCTCGACCAGCTCGCCTGCTGGGATAGTCGCACCAGACGGGAGCCCCGGGCCCGCC
This sequence comes from uncultured Actinomycetota bacterium, assembly GCA_963756795.1. Classification (GTDB taxonomy): domain Bacteria; phylum Actinomycetota; class Actinomycetes; order Propionibacteriales; family Nocardioidaceae; genus Nocardioides. The sequence continues at coordinate 1,255,724 of CAVWPK010000012.1, forward strand.
GGCACCGTGAGGTTCTGGCCGGGCTCGCTCATGGTTCGACCGTATCGCTGCGACGGCCGGAGCCCGGGCGGACCTACCTCAGGCGACCGGCCGGGCCGAGCCGCGGACATGACCGGGCAGCACGAACCCGGTCTCGTAGGCCGCCACCACGAGCTGCACCCGGTCCCGGGCGCCCAGCTTGTTGAGGAGGCTGGCGACGTGGGACTTCACGGTGGGGAGCGAGATGAAGAGCTCGCTGCCGATCTCGGCGTTGGAGAGGCCGCGGGCGATCAGCCGCAGCACTTCCGCCTCCCGCTGGGAGACCCGGCTCGGACGTTCGGGAGGAGGCATCGGCACCGACCGGAGCTCACCGAGACGGCCGGGCGTCGGCGTCCGCGGGCTGCCGACGGGGCGGGAGGCCGGCGGCGGCTCGAGCCGAGTCTTGCGGGGGTAGGCGATGGCGGTCATGGGGCGGTCCTCTCGGATATCTCGGCCTCGTGGGTGGCCGTCTCGAGAAGGGTGTCCACCAGTGCTCAAATTCTGCTCAATTTCGCTCGTCTCTGATGCACACTCCCTGAGTGCGCAGCCTCCGCATCGCCGTACTCGGGCCTCTCGAAGTCGCGGTCGACGGCGCTCCAGCGGACCTGGGGTCGCGCAAGCAGCGAGCGGTGTTCGGGGTGCTGACGGCGCTCGCGCCGGCCGCCGTACCCGTGGAACGGCTGGTCGACGAGATCTGGGGCGACGCCGGTCCGGCCAACCCGCTGCGCAGCCTGCAGGTCTACGTGTCGTCGCTGCGCGCCGCGCTCGGGACGTACGGCGACCGGCTGGCCACCGAGGGCCGGGCCTACCGACTTCTGATCCATGACGTCGAGGACGTCGAGGTCGTCGAGGTCGACGCGGTCCGGTTCAGCCGGCTGGTGAGCGAGGCTGCCGCGGAGCCGAGCGCCGATCGCGCGGTGACGCTGGTCGACGAGGCGCTTGCGCTCTGGCGCGGTGAGCCGTGGCAGGACCTGCGTGATCTTCCTGTGGTCGGGCCGGTGGTGGTGGCGCTCGAGGCAGAGCGGCTGACCGCGGCCGCGATCCGCGCGCGGGCGTTGCTGACCCTCGGGCGGCACCGGGAGCTGGTGCCGTGGCTGGAGCCGCTGGTCGACCAGCACCCCCTCAACGAGGAGCTCCGCGGCCACCTGATGCTGGCGCTGCACCGCAGCGACCGACAGGCCGACGCGCTCGCGGCCTATGCCGCTGGACGGGAGACCAAGGCCGAGGAGACCGGCCTGGACCCCGGGGACGACCTGCAGCGGTTGCAGGCGGCGATCCTCGCCGATGACGCGTCGCTGCGGGTCGAGGACGTCGAGCTGCGCTCGCGTCGGCACCTGCCGGCGCCGGTCACGTCGCTGGTTGGCCGGGTCGACGAGATCGCTGCCGTCACGGCGCTGCTGCGGGACCCAGCACACCGGCTGCTGACGATCACCGGCCCCGGCGGCATCGGCAAGACCCGGCTCGGTCTCGCCGTCGCCCACGGGCTCGCTCCTGACCACCCCGACGGCGTGTGGTTCGTCGCGCTGGACCCGCTCCACGACCACCGGCTGGTTGCGGGGGCGATCGCCGACGTCGTCGGTGTCGAGGTCGCCGGTGGCGACGTACTCCCGGCGCTGAAGGCGCACCTGCGCGACCTTCGGCTGCTGTTGATCCTCGACAACTTCGAGCAGGTCGAGGACGCCGCACCGGTGGTCTCCGACCTGCTGGCGGCGGCTCCCGGGCTGCGGGTGCTGGTGACCAGCCGGATCCGGTTGCGCTTGTACGGCGAACGCGTGGTGCCGCTTGTCCCGCTCGCCCCGACCGACGCGGTTCCGCTCTTCGTGGAGCGCGCGCGCAGCGTCGACCACCGGTTCGCCGCCCCGCCAGCTGCGGTGGCGATGATCTGTGAGCAGCTCGACGGGATCCCGCTCGCGATCGAGCTGGTCGCCGCGCGAGCAGATGAGGTCCCTCTCGAGCTGCTCCAGAAGCAGCTCGCCAACCGGCAGGCGCTCGACCTCGCCGCCGACGGTCCGCGGGACCGCAGCTCCCGCCAGCGCACCCTGCGGGACGCGATCGCGTGGAGCGTCGCGCTGCTGCCGGAGGAGCTGGCCGGTCGGTTCGCGAGGCTGGCGGTCTTCGACGGCGGGTTCACCGCCGAGGCCGCAGCCGCGGTCGCCGCGGTGACGGCAGCCGACCTGACGGCGCTGGTGCGCGCCAGCTTGGTCGTCGACGCCGGCAACGGGCGATACCGCCTGCTCGAGACCCTGCGGGAGTACGCCGGAGAGCTGATCGGGGACGACCGCGACCGGATCGCCGACTCCCACGTGGAGTGGTACCGGCGGCTGGTGCTGGACTCCGACGGCACGCTCCCGGTCCCTGCGTGGATCCAGCTGATCGACCCCGACCGGGCCAACCTGCGCAGCGCCCTGGAGCGACTCTCGGTGACGGCCGACCTGGAGTCGCCCGTGGGCGAGCGGCTGCTGGAGCTGACCGCGGCCCTGGGACGGTACTGGTACCACGTGGGTCCGGGCAGCGCCGACACCGACTGGTTGCCGCGGGCCCTGGCGCTCGCGCCGGACGCCGATCCCACCCTCCGTGGGCGGGCCTCCTATGCCTTGGGGATCTGCCGGGCCGAGCAGGGATTGGCCGCGGAGGCGATCGAGCACTGCCGGACTGCCTATGAGCTGCTGCGTGACGGACCGGACCGACTGTGGGCGGCGCGCGCGTTGAACTCGCTGGCCAGCCTCAACCACGACATCGGCCGGAGCGAGGAGGCGGCGATCCTGCTCGACGAGAGCATCGCGCTCCGGCGCAGCCTCGACGGCGCGCTGCCGATGGCGATCCCGCTGTCGAACCGGGCGGGGGTCGCGGTGCAGCTCGGCGATGCGGTGACGGCCCGCGCCTGCCTCGAGGAGATCCTCAGCGCCGAGGGCGACGACAAGCTCGAGGCGGCATTCGCCCTGATCGGGATGGCGGACGTGGAGCTCCTCGTCGGCAACCCGGACGCGGCCGCCGACTGCCTGCGGACCGCCGTCGACACCGTGCTCGCCGAGGACTATCAGGACTACCGTCTGATGGAGTGCCTGGAGACCTTCGCCGCCCTCGCCGTGGTGCGTGATCGCGCCGACCTGGCGGCGACGCTGCTCGCGGCCGTGGACAAGGGGTACGCCGCAGAGGGGTCGGTGATGGTGCCAGCGGACATCGAGCTCCGCCGCCGGCGTACCGGTGCGGCCGTGGCCGCGTTGCCTCCTCAGCTGCGCGACTCCGCCGAGGCCCGCGGCGCGTCCCTCGACCTCCCGGCCGCGGTCAGGGTGGCGCGGGAGGCTCTCCTCGGGTGAAGGCCCGGACCGCTGGGGATCCCGACATTCTGCCGGTGTCCTCGTCAGGGGACGTTGGTGACGGTGTCTCCCGGGTCGTAGGTCGCGGAGTCGACCCCGGCTCCGCCGTTGACGGAGTCGTTGCCGCCGACGCGGTCTTGGGAGTTGAGGGAGTCGGCGCCGTTGCTGCCCAGCAGCGTGTCATCACCGGGTCCGCCGGTGATCTGGTCGGCGTTGCCCTGACCGTCGATCAGGTCGTGACCACCCAGACCCCACAGGATCTCGGCGAAGATATGGCCGTAGATGAAGTCGTCACCCGACCCGCCGAAGGCCTCCTCGATCCCTAGCAGCCGGTCGTCCTCACCGGACTCACCGGACACCGTCTGGCCGTTGAGCCTGATCGTCACGCTTGCGGAACGGTCGGTGTAGAGAACCTCGTCCCACCCGCCGTTGCCCCGGATGATGTCCTTCCCGTTGTTCTCGGCGTCCTCGTCGATGATGTCGTCGCCGGCGCCGCCCAAGACGGTGTCGTCGCCGAGACCGCCACGGACGATGTCGTCGTCTTCACCGCCGTCGACCGTGTCGTTGCCGCCACCACCGATCACTCTGTCGTTGCCCTGCAGACCGCGCAGGGTGTCGTTGCCACCCGCTCCGTTGAGCAGGTCATCGCCGAGCCTCCCGAAGAACCGGTTGGTTCCGCCGTTGCCGACCAGGGTGTCGTCGCCGGTGCCGCCGGTGACGTTCTCGACATCGGCGGAGACCAGGTCGCCCTCGCCGGGCTCGCCGTCGTTGGCGTTGTTGTCGATGGCGACGTTGACCCCGTTGGTCCGCGAGGCGTAGCTGACATGGTCGAGGCCGCCGCCGCCGTCCAAGACGTCGCCGTTGTCGACGGCACTGGGCTGGAGGAAGGTGTCGTTGCCGTTGGCGCCACGGACGATGTCGGCCCCGGGACCGTCGTAGATGGTGTCGTTGCCGCCCAGGGCACAGATGGTGTCGTCGCCGCCCAGGCCGTAGATCAGGTCGTCACCCGTGGAGCCGACGATGACGTCGGGGCCGTTGGTGCCGACGATCGTGCCGTTGCCGGCGATCGTGGGGGTCTGGCCCTCACAGTCGGGCGGGTTGATCCGCTGGATCGTGTCGGAGGCTTCGGCGGACACTGCACCCGCAGCGTTCCGGTACTGGACGGTGACCGTCTTGGTGCCCGTCCCACCCGGCAGCGTCGCTGTCGCCGAGCCGATGGGCATCCACGACTCGGTGTCGAACGTTCCGTCGGTCGAGATCCGCACCTCGATCACCGGGGTGCTGCCGGCGCCGTTGGCCGCATCGGCCGATAGCGTCAGGTCGACCGTCGAATCGTAGGTTGTGGCGTTGCCGCCATCGATGAGCACCGTCGGCGAGCTTGGCCCGGCGGTGTCGCGGTAGAGGGTGTAGTAACCCGATCCGGCGTTGGCATTGGTCAACACCAAGCCGGTGTAGTCGGTAGCGGCCACGTTGTAGCTGATCTGCTCGGCTGCGCCGGCACCGCCAGCGGCGCTGTGAGCGAGGGCCTGGGTACGCCGCTGGACCGAGCCGATGGCCCCGTTCGAGTCGTGGGCGTAGAGCCCCACGTCGAGACCCGGGCTGGGCAAGACCCGCACGTAGTAGGTCACGCCCGCCACCGCGAAACGGTCCCAGGTGCGAAGGATGTCACCGGCACCGATGGAGTAGCTCGACGTCCCCAACGCCAGTGTCGTGGAGCCCTCGTACTGCTCCACGCCGTACTGGCCGCTGCCGGAGTCGTACAAGGCGCGCGGGAAGAAGGACCCGGCGTTGTGATTGCCGTCGACCACGACGTAGTCGATGACGCTCCCCACCCCGGAGCTGGTTGTCAGGAGCGAGCTCTGCGCCTCGTTGGCGTAGAGCGAGAGGTCGTAGTCAGCGGTCCCGGGCGGCCTGATCGCAACCCCACCCCAGTAGGAGCTGGTGGTCGTGTACGAGTAGTTGTGCGGGTCCGGCGCGGCGTCCAGGGAGGGTCGGGTCCGTGCCTGGTCGTGGATCAACGGGTCGCGGTGGGTGTAGTCGATGGTGTTGTGGAACAAGGACGCTCGGGCGAAGTAGCCGGTGTCGTAACCCGCGTTGTCACGGTCGGTCACGAAGAACTCGTTGAACGTGTCGGATACTCCGGTGAGCATCGTGAGGTAGCTCTCCTCGCTCGCGGCCGTGCTGCCGCCCTCGGAGAAGCGGTCCCAGTAGTTCTCATTGGCGGAGTCGGAGAGGTCGATCAGCGCGCCGGCGATCCGACCCTCGGAGGTGTCGCCGTAGGCGCCGGTGTAGTTGTCCCAGCTGGGCGTCTCGAGATTGAGGGACGATCCGTCGGCCCAGCGGAAGTACGGGTCGTTGAGCACCCGCGCAGGGACCCACTCCGCCCAGCCCTCGGTCCAGGCACAGCCGGTGGACGACGGGTTGAAGATGTTGTGCGGGTTGCAGTTCGGGGCGGGCGGAAAGTCGTCGTTGTAGATCGCATCCATCAGGGCGTGCGCACCCTCGTGGATCGTGGTGTGGTCGGAGTCGGGGTCGGCCGCCTTGAGGTGGATGTCCTTGAAGTCCCGGCTGTAGTAGGTGCCGTCACTCGAGGTCGGCGTCCAGTTCACGACGACTTTCCGGCTCTGGCCGGGGTTGTCGAGGTAGCTGTTGATCGAGTAGTGCCACAGCCAGAGCCGAGCGATGCCGTCGAAGGCGTGCAACGCCCGGTGCTCGGCGCCGTTGGTTGGCTGCAGGTTCCCGAAGTCGTGGCTGCCGGGGTCGGCGTAGTTGACCACACCGCTGACGTAGGCGTAGTCACTGTTGCTCGCGCGGGTGTTGCGCACTCGCCAGGCGCCGCCGGCGTTGGAGACGAAGCGTACGTAGACCTCTTGCCCGCCGCCCTCGTCGGCGTCGGTGCTCTCGAAGCACAGGTTGTAGTTGCCGCTGGAGTCGGTGAAGCCGGAGGCGAGCAGGTCGTTGCTGCCGGCGTCCTGGTCCCAGACCTGGACCCGGAAGTACCGCGAGGGCTGGCTGGCGCCGTTCTCGTCGTCGAACCGCCAACCGCCGGATGCGCAGGACGCCCCGGGCGCTCCGGGCTGCGACTGGGTGGCCGGCTGCTGGCTTGAGCTGGGCGGGGTGGCGTTCGGCGCTGGGGACGGCTCGACCGGGGCCAGGGTGGCATCGGCCAGGACCTTCTCCGTCGCTCCACCGAGCGGGGAGAGCGGCGCGGCCCGTCCGAACTGAGCGCTGGCCTCGTCGCCGCCGTCGAAGATGCCTCCGGCGGTGCGGTACCTGGCCTGGACGATGCCGACGCCGGCGTACTCGCCCCTGACCTTGATTGCGAAGGTCGCGGTCTCGTCGGCGGACAGGCTGATGCCGCGCGACACTGCCGTCAGCTCCCCGACCCCCGAGGGCTTGGTGCCGGCGGCGGCGAAACCGTCCGCGTCGGCGATGGCGAACCCGTCGTTGACCAGGACGGTGAGGGTGCCGCTGGCGAGGTCAGCGACAGACGTGACCGACACGTCCACCGTGGTGATGGCGCCGACGTCGGGGGAGGATGCGAATTCCACGACCACGTTGGTGCAGTGCGCGAACTCGTCGTTGGGCGAATCGCCCTTGTTGAGGTCACACTCCGGTCTCGCCGGAGCAGCTGGCGCGGCCAGGGACGGTTGGCCCTTCTCTCCGCTTGGTCGTCCAGGATCTGGTCGACCAAGAGCGGGCGCGGAGAACGCCGGAACCAACGCGACCGCCAGAATTGCGGCCAGGCTGGCCACCCCCCGTCGGGAACAACGGGAAGGAATGTTGGGAGTAGACATGGCGTCTCCTGCCAATGGTGTCGACAAGGCCCAGCGGAAGCAGCTGGTGCGTGGGACCGAGCCACACGGGTTGCGACGCTAGCCGCCCATCACCCCGAACGGTTGGAAAGGGCAAAAACGACCGGAAGAGTCCCCCGCCGCCGGCGGCCCTGCCAGGAATACTCGGGAGCGAGCAGAACCGAGGGTCGACCACCCCTCCCAGGTAGCCTCACCCCGTGGGGGTCGCGTCCAGCATCGACCGCACCCAGCGTCGGGTCCCGATCATCGGGGTCCCGCTGGCGGTGGTCTACAAGTACTTCGACGACCAGGGCAACTACCTGGCCGCGGTGCTGACGTTCTATGCCTTCATCGCGATCTTCCCGCTGCTGCTGCTCGCCTCGTCGATCCTCGGCTTCATCCTCCAGGGCTACCCGGAGCTCGAGCAGCGGACCTTGGACTCCGCGCTCGCGCAGTTCCCGATCATCGGCTCCGAGCTCGGCCGCCCCGGCGGTCTCCAGGGCTCGGTCGGCGCCATCGTCATCGGTGGACTCGGCGCGCTCTACGGTGCGGTCGGCCTCGGGCTCGCCCTGCAGAACGTCCAGGCCGTGGCCTGGGCGGTCCCGCGCAACAGCCGGACCCACCCGGTGTTGACGCGGGTCAACAGCGTGTTCCTGCTGGCCACCGCGGGCTCGGTCATCCTGGGCATCTCGGTGCTGTCGGCAGTGGTCACCGAGACCAGGCTGGTCGGCTCGCTCTCGTCGGCAGGGTGGTTCCCGTGGCTGGTGCGGCTGGTCACCGTCCTGATCCTCGGCACCGTGATGACCATCCTGCTGCGGATGGCGGCTGCGAAGGCGATCAAGCACGACATCGCCCGCGCAGCTCCCGGCGGCTTCACGATCGCAGTCATGTGGCAGGTCCTCCAGTGGCTGGGCGCCGACTACGTCACCCGGGTGGTCGATGCGACCAGCGAGATGCAGCAGATCTTCGGCGTCGTCCTCGGCCTGATGGTGCTGCTCTACGTCAGCGCGATCATGGGGGTGCTCGGCATCGAGGTCAACGTCGTCCTCGCCGAACGGCTGTGGCCGCGCGCCCTGCTGACGCCGTTCACCGACCGGGTCGACCTCACCGAGGCCGACCGCAAGGCCTATGCGATGTATGCGCAGAGCCAGCGGCACAAGGGCTTCGAGACCGTCGCCGTCCGGTTCGACGGGCGCGACGGCGACAGCCACGAGATCGTGCTGGATCCGCGCACCGAGGAGATCATCCGGCAGCGGATCCCGGCCGCTCCGCCGCTCCCCGGCGAGGACGACGACACCAAGCCGTTCAGGGCTCCTCGCGGAGCAGGTCCCGGAGCGTCGTGATGGTCTCGTCGTCGAGCCCGAGGCCGGCGCGCAGGTAGGTCGCGCGGTCGCCGTACCTCTCCTCGACCGCCTGATAGCCGGATCTCAGGTACTCGATGTCCGCCACCAGCGTCGGCTCGAACGCGGCGAGCTGGTCGGCGCCGAGGTGGTCGACGATCTCGGCCTCCACCCGCGCGCGGCTGCTGCCGGTGAGGGCGTTGGTGAGCAGGTAGTCGCTCTCGATCGTCGGGTCGTCGACGCCCGCGATGTGCAGCAGCAGTGCGGCCGCCCAGCCGGTGCGGTCCTTGCCGGCGGTGCAGTGGAACAGCTGCGGCCCGCCGGTCGCGAGCTGGCGGAACAGCCCGCCGAACTCCTCGCGAGACCGCGGACTCTCCACGAAGCTGAGGTAGACGCGGTCCATCAGCGCTACCGCCCCGCGCCGCTCCCGGAGCTCGGCGACCTCCTCCATCGGGATGCCGGACACGTCGAAGTTGTGCCACGCCGCCCCCGGCACCTCGGCGTCGGGGTGCAGCTCGATCTCGGGCTTCGACCGCAGGTCGAGCACCGTCCGCAACCCCAGCCCCGCGATCGCCTGATGGTCGGCCTCGTTGAGGCGGAGCTCGTTGGACCGGAAGAAGACGCCGCGCCGTACCCGGGCGCCGTCGAGGGTCGCGTAGCCCGGACCGGCGACGTCACGGAAGTTGTCGGCCGAGGCGAGCCGCAGGATCTCGTCGCTCGAAGAAGTCACGTCCCGAGCGTAGGCGGCCCTCAGGAACGCTTCGGCGGCAGTGGGACGAACATCGAGGTACGTCGCGCGTACTCGCGGTAGCCCGGCCGCTTCATCATGGTCTCCTCAAGCAGCTTCGCACCGGTGGCGAACACCAGGAAGTAGGTCATCGCGAGCGGGGCGACCACTGTGATCAGTCCCGCGGTCACCCCGCTCGCCAACGCTCCGGCGAGCCAGACGCCCCACCACACGCAGGCGTCGCCGAAGTAGTTGGGGTGGCGGGTGAACCGCCACAGGCCGGTGTCGAGCACCGGTGGCCGGGTGTCGCGGGGCTGTCGCCGGTAGGCCGCCAACTGGGCGTCACCGACGGCCTCGAAGAGGAGGCCGATCAGCCACAGCACAAGTCCGGCGACGACCAGCGGATGCCACCGGACGTCCGTGACTGCGCCGACCGCGACGGGGACGGAGACCAGACAGACCGCGGCGCCCTGGACCGCGAACACCTTGCGGACGGCAACCGCCATGCCGACCTCGTCCAGCGGGCCGCCGAGCAGGACCTCGTAGCGCGGGTCCTCGCCGTCGCCGCTGCGCCGATGAATGTGACTCGCCAGCCGCAGGCCCCAGATCCCGACCGCTGCGGCCAGCGCCCAAGCACGCCAGGCCGCGCCTTCCTCGAGAACGGTCCCCACGACAGCGACCGCGACCGCTGCCAGGGTGAGGGCAAGAGGCCAGGCGACGTCGACCACGACCACGCGACCCTGGCGGCGCGCGACCAAGGCGGTCACCGTCATCACCGCCGCGGCGGCCACCGCGACGGCGGCGAGGGAGACGAGGATGCCGGTCACCACGAGCGCACCGGCTCGAGGCCGTGCGGAGCGCCCGGCCGGACCAGCAGGATCTGGTCGACCCCCATCCGTCCGTCACGGAACGCCATCGAGCCTCCGACCAAGTAGAGCCGCCACACGCGAACCATCTCCTCTCCGACCAGTCTGGTGATCTGCTGCACGTTGCTCTCGAACCGCTCGAGCCAGCCGGCGACGGTCAGCACGTAGTGCTCCCGCAGGGCATGGACGTCGCGAACCTCCAGCCCGGAGCCCTCGAGCATCCCAATGGTGTCGCCGACCGGCCGCATGTGCATGTCCGGAGCGATGAACGACTCGATGAACGGTCCGCCGCCCGGCCACGGGCCGGACCGGGACATCTGTTGGACGAGCACCCGACCGCCGGGGCGCACGGCGTCGTGGAGGACGCCGGCGTAGGTCCGATAGTTGTCCTCGCCGACGTGCTCACCCATTTCGAGGGAGGCGACCGCGTCGTACTCCGCGCCGGCAAGGGGTACGGCGTCGCGGTAGTCGCACATTCGGAACTCGACCAGGTGGTCGACCCCGCGTCGGCGGGCAGCCGCCTCGGCGAACCGGCGCTGCTCCTTGGAGATGGTCACGCCGACCACCCGGGCACCGAAGTGCTCGGCCGCGTGGAGGGACAGCGAGCCCCACCCGCAGCCGACATCGAGCAGTCGGCTGCCGGACTCGAGGCCGAGCTTGCGGCACACCAGCGACAGCTTGGCGTGCTGGGCGTCCTCGAGCGGGACCGACTCGTCGGCGTGGTAGCCGCAGGAGTAGGCCATCGTCGGGTCGAGGATGAGGGAGTAGAAGTCCGTCGACAGGTCGTAGTGGTGACTGATCGCGCTCAGGTCCCGCTCCTTGCTGTGCAGCCGACCGCGGATGCGGGCCTGGGTCGGGGGCGCTGCGGGCGGACGGCCGATGACCCCCAGTCCAACGGCCGTCCGCAGTGCGTGGGCCAACGCGGGGAGCGGCGGTCGCCGCCGTCCGCGAAGCTTCCGGTCCCGCGCCACAGCGAACGCGTGGGTCAGCGCGGCATCGAGGTCACCGGGTACGTCGAGCTCGCCCGTCACGTAGGCCTGAGCGGCGCCGAGCTCGCCGGGCTGCCACAACAGCCGGCGCAGCGCCTCGGGTGAGCGCAGCTCGACCCGCGGGGCGTCGGCCGGTCCCGCGGCCGACCCGTCCCAGGCGACCAGTCGCACCGGCAGGTCGCCACCGACGAACGGCGCGAGCGCGTCCTCGAGCCGGGTGGCGACGGCGGTCATCGCTCCTCCCGGGCGAGGGTGATCTGATGGTCGTCGATGTAGCCGGAGGCGAAGCCGGCCCGGCAGTACTCCAGGTAGAAGTGCCACAACCGCCGGAAGGTGTCGTCGAAACCGAGCCCGGCCACCTCGGCACCGGCGGCGGTGAAAGCGTCATCCCACAGCTGGAGCGTCCGGTCGTAGTGGGCGCCCAGGGCGATCCGGTCCACGACCCGGAGTTGGGTGTTGCGGGCCGCGGTCTCCTCGATCGCGCGCACCGACGGCAACGCGCCACCCGGGAAGACGTACTTGGTGATGAAGGTGTGGGTGTCCCGGGTGGCGAGCATCCGGTCGTGCGGCATCGTGATCGCCTGGAGCGCGACCCGTCCGCCCGGAGCGAGGACGTGGTCGAGGGTGCGGAAGTAGGTCGGCCAGAACCGCCACCCGACCGCCTCGATCATCTCGACCGACACCACCGCGTCGTACGCCCCGGCCGTGGCCGGCGACTCGAGGAGCGCCCGGTAGTCCATCAGCTCGACCTCGACCCGGTCCGCGTGCCCGGCCTCCGCGATCCGGCGCCGCGCGAGGACGAGCTGCTCGGAGGACAGGGTGATCGTGTGCACGGTGGCGCCGCGCTCGGCGGCGCGGATCGCGAGCTCGCCCCAGCCGGTGCCGATCTCGAGCAGCCGGGTCCCCTCACCGACGCCGGCCTGATCCAGCAGCCGGTCGATCTTCCGGTGCTGGGCGGCCGGCAGGTCGGCGGCGGTCGCAGAGGCCGGGTCCTCGAACAGCGCGGAGGAGTAGGACAGGGTCGGGTCGAGGAACAACGCGAACAGGTCGTTGGAGAGGTCGTAGTGGTGCGCGACGTTGTCCCGCGTGCTGCTGCGGTGGCCCCGGTGCGTCCGGGGGACACGGGACACGATGGCCGACCGGAGGGCCTGCAGCGGACGGGGCACCAGGGTGGCGATCTCCGCTGAAAGCACCGTGAGGAACTCGCCGAGCGCGCCGTCCGGGGCATCCACGCCTTCGTCCCACGCACCGGTGAGGTAGGCCTCGCCGAACCCGATCAGCTGGTCGCGGGCGATCCGTGCGAACAGCTCGTCGGGTCGGTTGACGTGCATCGCCGGCCCACCCCGGCCGAGGGTCTCGGCGGGGTACGACCCGCCCGCGGCGACGTGCACGGTGACGTCGAGCCGGCCGACAGCCGACCGGAACAGCCGGCGGGCGATCCGGGAGCCGGGCCCGACGGCCGGTGCGGGCTCGAGGCCGGGCCAGCTGCGGACGGGATGACGTTCATGGGTGATGGTCATCGGACACTTTCTTGGTGGTCGGGTCGGGGTCGGACGGGGAGTCCGCGGAGCCAGAGCAGGACGCCGTGGAGGCGGATGAGAACGGCGCCGCGCAGCGCGGACAGCGCGACAACGGGCGGCCGGCGGGCGGGTTCGCCGACGACGGTCGCCGTGAACCGGTTCCCGTCCTCGGGATGCAGGGTCACCGACACCGACAACCGCCCCGTGGTCGGGTCGGGCGGCGGCGCGACCACCGAGTAGCGGCCGTCGGTGCCGTGGAACGGCGAGACATACATGGCCTTCTCGACCTGGCCGGCGCCGCGGATGTCCGTCGGCACCAGGTAGGCGTGGCGGTCGCCGTACGTGTTGTGCACCTCGACCACGGTCGCGTCCGCCGGACCTGTGCCGTCCGGGTCGCGCCAGCACCAGAAGACGCTGATCGGGTTGAAGCAGTGCCCGAGCGCCCGGGGGTGGGCGGCCATCAGGGTCCGGCCGCCGCGGACGTCGACCCCGTGGGCACCGAGGTAGTCGTCAAGGCCCTCGCGGATGGTGCCCGACCCACCGTCGAAGTGGTCGCGTGCGTCGAACTTCCCGCGCAGCCACCCCAGCCGGCCCGGCTCCGGGAGCCGGTCGAGGTCCACCACCCACAGGTGCGAACGATGGCGGAAGGACCGGCGGAACGGGGCGCGCCGGGTGTGGGTGATGGTGGTTGTGTACGGCGTGGCGGGCTGGGGCTGGGTTGGGGTTGGGGTTGGGGTTTGGTCCCAAACCGCAGCCATTTCGGCCCCTGACCTGTCGTTTGGGACCAAACCACAACCCACCGCACCCACCGCACCCGCCGGCGCCCACTCCAACCCCAGCCCCTCAACAGCCGCCAGCCCGGACCGCGCCCCATCCTCGTGGAAGCCCCAGCCGTGGTAGGCGCCGGCGAACCGCACCCGTGGGGTGTCGATCTCGTCGAGCCGGTCGCGGGCGGCGACCGAGGTGGGGCTGTAGAGGGGGTGCTCGTAGTCGCGTCGGGCGATGACGGTCGCGGGATCGATGACGTGTTCTGCGCCGAGGGTGACCAGGTAGCGGGTGGGGGTCGGCAGCCGTTGCAGGCGGGTCAGGTCGTAGGTCACCTGCACCGAGCCCTGGTCGGCGACGGGACGCCGGAAGTTCCAGGCCGCCCAGGCGTGGCGGGCGCGTGGCAGGACCCGGGTGTCGGTGTGCAGCAGCGCGGTGTTGGGTGAGTACGGCAGCGCGCCGAGGACCTTGCGCTGGATCGGCGACGGGTCGGCGAGGAGCGCCAGTGCCTGCTCGGGGTGGGTGGCGACGACGACGGCGTCGTAGTGCTGGTCGTCGGTCGCCGTGCGGACGGTCACCGAGGTGCCTCCCTCCAGCACCTCGATGACCGCCGCGCCTGACCGCACGCTGCCGCCGGACGCCTCGACCGCGTGCGCGACGCGGTCGACGTACGACCTCGAGCCGCCGGTGACGGTGCGCCACGTCGGCGAGCCGAAGATGCCGAGCATTCCGTGGTGGCGCAGGAAGGTGAACAGGTACGCCGCGGGGTAGTCCGCGGCGACCGTCGGGTCGCACGACCACACGGCAGCGACGAGCGGCTCGACGAAGTGTCGCCGGAAGTACGGCGTGAAGCCCCCGGAGGCGAGGAACTCGGCCAGGGTCAGGTCGGCCTGGTCCGCGCGCCGGTCGAGCTCCAGGAGCTGGTGCGCACGGCGGTGGAACCGGGGGATCTCGGCCAGCATCCGGAGGTAGCGGCGGTCCCTGAGGTTGGCAGCGGCCGGGAACAGGCCGCGCGCACCCAGCGCACCGGCCCACTCCAGGCCGGTGGCCTCGTCGCTGGTCGACAGCGACATCTCTGATTCCTGGGTTTCGACGCCGAGCTCGGCGAACAGGCGGAGCAGGACGGGATAGGTCCGCTGGTTGTGCACGATGAAGCCGGTGTCGATCGCGAGGTCGCGACCGGTCGCAGGGTCGTGGACGAGATGGGTGTCGGCATGGCCGCCGAGCCGGGTGTCCGCTTCGTAGAGCGTCACCTGCGTCGTGCGGGAGGCCACGTAGGCCGCCGTGAGTCCGGCGACGCCGGACCCGACGACGGCGAGCCGTCGGGGAGCCATGTCGTTCCCGCTAGGCGGTGAGCTCGATGACGGCGACCACGTCGGGCCCGGGTTCCTCGGATCCGCCGTCGGGCTCGATGGTGATTCCCACGGCGGTGGCCTCGCTCGCGTCCCCCTCGAGCAGCACGGTGGCGTCCTCCTCGTCCGGCATCAGGCCGGCCGGGATCATCGACCCCGCCGGGTCCTGCAGCCAGAGCTCGTAGACCTTGCCCTCGGGTGCCAGCGCCATGTCGTCGGTGATGATGACCGCGCGCCCTTCGGACCGCGAGACCACGACCGTCGCCTTGGACCCGTCCGGGAACAGCTGGTCGACCGATCGGCGGTCGTCGGCGGCCAGGACCCGCTCGGTCGCCGAGAGCTCCACCTCCGATGACCACGGCCGCAATGCCACCGTGGTCACGAGGGCGACCAGGACCAGGGCGGCCGCGACCAGCAGCGGGCGGCCGGTCCTCAGCCACCGCCGGCGGGACTTCGGCTGGTCGGCTGGGACGGGGTGCTCGATGAGCGGCGGGAGGGGCCGGATCGACTCGATGCCGGCGAGCACCTCGGCGCGCAGCCGGGCAGGGGGCTCGATCGGGTCGACCGCGAGCGCGGTGGCCGTCTCGCGCAGTGTCTCGACCTCGGTCTGGCAGTCGGGGCACCCGCGCAGGTGCGCCTCGAAGCGCGCCCGCTCGATGTCGTCGAGGGCGTCCACGGCGTAAGCGCCGGACAACGCGTGCGCGTCGTGCCAGTCCGCTCTGGTGTCGTAATCGCTCATCGTCCTACTCCGATTGTGTCGCGAAGGCGGATCAGCCCGTCGCGGATCCTGGTCTTTGCTGTCCCGACCGGGAGGTCGAGCAGGGTGGCTACCTCGGTATGGGTGTAGCCGCCGAAGTACGCCAGCTCGATCGCCTCACGCTGGACCTCGGTGAGTGCTCCGAGCGCTGTCCGCACCCGGCGCGCCTCGAGGGATGCGGTCGCGGCGTCGGCGGTGGAATCGTGGTCGACGGTCTGGTTGCGATGGTGGTACGTCGACTCGCGGCGGCTGGACGCCTCCGCGCTGCGGACCCGGTCGACGGCCTTGCGATGCGTGATCGTCAGCAGCCACGAGACCGCGCTGCCGCGAGCCGCGTCGTACCGGCTGGCGGTCCGCCAGATCTCGAGGAACGCCTCCTGGGTGACCTCCTCGGCCTGGGCCGGGTCACGGACCACGCGAAGCGCGAGGCCGTACACCCGGGCCGCGGTGCCGTCGTACAAGCTCGCGAACGCGGCGCGGTCTCCCCGCGCCGAGCGCTGCAGCAGTGCCGCGAGCTCGGTGCCGGCGCCGGCCGGCACCCCCGGGTCGGGGGAGCCGGCCTGCCCACGGGCGGCGGGGTCCATGAGGTGATCCTTCCGCGTCTAGCTCGTCGAAGCGAGGGTCACTTGACCCCGGTCAGAACCTTGTCGATCACGTACACGGTCGCGTTGGCGGTCGGGACGTTGCCGCAGATCACGTTGGCGGTGACGGTGCCGTCGGTGACGGTCATGCCGTTCTCGTCGCCCTCGATGGTCAAGGTGTCGCCGGCCAGCGTCTCGTGCTCGCCCACGACGGCCTCGGTGTCGGCGCTCATGCCGACCACGTGGTGCGCGAGGATCTTGTAGAGGGTGCTGTCCTGGCCGTCCGCCATGCCGCCCTCCACGAGCGCGTTGAGGTCCTCCTCAGGGATCTCGGCGAAGGCACCGTTGAACGGTGCGAACACGGTGAGCTC
This sequence comes from uncultured Actinomycetota bacterium, assembly GCA_963756795.1. Taxonomy (GTDB): domain Bacteria; phylum Actinomycetota; class Actinomycetes; order Propionibacteriales; family Nocardioidaceae; genus Nocardioides. Next base: position 1,272,121 of record CAVWPK010000012.1, read on the forward strand.
CTCGGCGCCGTTGAGAGTGTCGCCGAGGCCGTCGACTGCACCGACCGCGGTCACGAGGGTCGTCAGGATCGGGTTGTTGCTCGCCGCGGTGGCGACGGGGTCCTTGACCATGCCGTCGAACGAACCGGCGCCGTCGGCCGGGACCTCGGCGCAGCCGTCGCCGAACGTCTGGGCCTCGGGGCCCTGCTCGGAGGTGCTGTCGCTGTCGTTGCCGCTGCTGTCGCTGTCGCCGTCGTCACCGCAGGCCGCGAGGCTCAAGGAGAGAGCGACTGCGGTGACGGCGAGGGTGGCGTTCCGGCGGAGGTGGTGAAGCTTCATGGGTCGTGCCTTCCGTGTGGTGTTTGGTGACGTGAGTAGTTCGGAGCGACGGGGGGGTCGGACTGGTTGGACTGGTTGGACTGGTTGGACTGGTCCGACAGGTCCAGCTGGTTGCTCAGCCGACGTCGACGATGACTTCGTGGAGACCGCTGGCGCCCTCGGGGAACGGCTCGGCGCGGGTCGCGGTCTGTTCCTCGCCAGTGCCGGAAACCGCCCGGGCGGCAATCCGGTGCGACCCACCGGCCGCGTCCCAGCGGTAGAACCACTGGCGCCAGTAGTCGTTGCCGCCGTCCGGGCCGAGGTTCGCGTCGGTCCACGCTCCGCCGTCGATGCTGACCTGCACCTTCGCGATCCCGCCTCGCTGCTGGGCCCAGGCGACCCCGCCGATGACAACCTCGCCGGCACTCAGGTCGGCCAGGGCCCGCGGGGTGTCGATCCGCGCCGAGATCTTGATCGGCGCGTCGGTCGCCCAGCCGCGCTGGGTCCAGTACGCCTCCTGGTCCTCGTAGGTCGTCAGGGTCAGCTTGGTGAGCCACTTGGTCGCGCTGATGAACCCGTAGAGCCCGGGAATGAGCATCCGGACCGGGAAGCCGTGCTCGCGAGGGAGCGGCTCTCCGTTCATGCCGACGCAGAGCATGGCGTCGCGGCCGTCCGTCGCGAGATCGAGCGGCGTACTGATCGTCATCCCGTCGAAGTCGGTCGACAGGATCTGGTCGGCCTTGCTGCCGACCCCGGCGAGGTCGAGCACGTCGGTGAGGCGTACGCCGAGCCAGCGGGCGCTGCCGACGTACTCCCCGCCGACGCTGTTGGAGACACAGGTGAGGGTGATGTCGCGTTCGATCATCGGCAGGTCGAGCAGCTCCGCGAAGGTCAGCGTCACCTTGTTGTCGACGTCGCCGTCGATGGTGAGCGTCCAGTCGTCGGTGGTGACGACGGGGGTGTCGAGACGAGTGTCGACGCGGTAGAAGTCGTCGTTGTCGGTCTGGAACGGGGTGATGCCGGTGACCTGCTTGTCCAAGCCGCGTGGCAGCGGGCGCGCCGGGTCGGTCGGGTCGGGAAGGGTCACGTCCTCCGGTCGGAGCCGCAGCCTGGAGACCAGCTGACCGCCCACGCCACCGAGGACCGCGGCGGCGCCCAGCACACCGGCGGCGATCAGGACCCCGCGGCGCCCGCCCCCGGCGAGAACACCGACCTGCTCGCGCGCCAGCCACGCCAGTGCCGCAACCGCACCGACGGCAGCGACCAGGCTCGGCCCCAGGTCGAGGACCGACGCCTCCGGACGGGTGACGACGGCGATGGCGGCGACAGAGACGAGGGCAACGAGCAGGCCGGCGCCGTACCGGGTGCGGCGGCGGGCCAGCAGCCCGGCGACCGCGGCGAGGACGACGACGCCGGCGAACACCGAGCCGACGAGGATCGGCTTGTCGGCGGTGCCGAAGGTCCGGATCGCCCACTCCTTCATCGGTGTGGGCGTCAGGTCGATGACGCTGGCGCCGACCGCGAGCACCGGGGAGGTGTCCGCATCCGTGAGCGCCGCGACGACGTGGGCAAGTCCAAGCCCGGTGAGCGTGGCGAGCACGCCGTACGCCATCCATGGCAGTCGGTTCCTCATGCGGGTGGTTCGGCGCGGTGGTGGTTGGCGGATGGGTCGACCGGTCGACCAAGATGGGGCCATGGTTGACACCACCCCCGAGGAACTCGTCCACTACGAGGTCGCCGAGCAGATCGCGACCATCACCCTGGACTCACCGCACAACCGCAACGCGCTGTCGCGCCAGCTCGTCACCGAGCTCTTCGACCGCCTCGACCGCGCGGACGAGGACGCCGACGTCCTGGCCGTGGTGCTGAAGTCGTCCGGGCGGGTGTTCTGCTCCGGAGCGGACCTCGCCGAGGCATCGACCACGCCGATGGAGGAGGGCGCGCGGGCGATCGTCACCCTCCAGCGCAGGATCGTCGGGCTCAGCAAGCCGGTGGTGACCGTGGTGGCTGGTGCCGCCCGAGCCGGGGGCATCGGGATCGTGGCCGCCTCCGACATCGTGCTGACCGCCGAGGACGCGACGTTCGCGCTGACCGAGGTGAAGCTGGGCCTCGCTCCCGCGGTCATCTCGCTCACCGTGCTGCCGCGCCTGACCCAGCGCGCGGCCGCACTGACCGCACTCGGCGGCGAGGTCTTCACCGGGACCGAGGCCGTGGCCTACGGGCTGGTCACGAAGGCGGTGCCGGCCGACCAGCTCGACGGCGCGGTTGCCGAGCTCTGCGGTCAGCTGGCCACCGGTGCCGCCCAGGGGCTCCGGGAGACCAAGCAGCTGTTGGCCGCCGACCTGCTCGCGCACATCGACACCCACGGCGAGGAGCTGGTCGCGCTCAGCGCCCGCCTCTTCGGCTCCGAGGAGGCCCGGGAGGCGATGATCGCCTTCCTCGACCGCAAGTCCGCCGCCAAGGCCTGATCAGGCGCTGACGGGCTGCGGATCGGCTGGCTGCGCCCCAGCTTCATCGGCCTCGGCAGCAGCCTCAGCGGCCTTCGCGGCGTGGAACCGACGGCCGGGCAGGGCCCACAGCCCGACGACGGCGGCGGCGAAGCACAGTCCCGCCACCACCGTGCAGCCGACGGACAGGCCGGACAGGAACGAGTCGCGCACCGCGTCGAGGAGCTCCGGGTCCGCGCCCGCCAGAGTGAACGCGACGGGCACCGAGTCGGCTGCGACGTCGGCCCGGCCGGTCGCCTCGAACGCGCTGTCGAGCAGCCGGGCGCCGAAGACCGACGAGAAGACCGAGCCGATCACCGCGACTCCGAGGGTCGCGCCGAGCTCGCGGGTGGCGTCGTTGACAGCCGACCCGACCCCGGCCCGGGCCGGTGGGAGGACCAGCATGATCGACTCGGTGGCAGGGGTGGAGATGAGTCCCATGCCCAGGCCCATCAGCACCATCTGGGGCACGATCGCGCCCCAGTACGACGTGTCCACCTCGACGCTCAGGGCGATCCACGCCATCGCGGAGCCGAAGAAGGTCAGGCCGGTCACGACCACCGCGCGGGTGCCGACTCGGGGGGCGAGGATCCCGCCGACCACGGATGCCACCGCGATCGAGATGGCGACCGGGAGGATCCGGGCGCCGGTCGAGAGCGGGCCGAAGTCGCGGACCACCTGGAAGTACTGCGTGATCAGGAAGATGAAGCCCGACAGCGCGAAGAAGGTGACAGTGACGGCGCCGCTCGCCGCCGAGAACCGCCGGTCGGAGAAGAGTCGGATGTCGAGCATCGGGTGTTCGGCGGCGCGCTCGACCATCACGAACACGGCGACCAGAGCCGCTGCCGCGGCGAAGCCGAACAGGGTGAAGGTGCTGCTCCAGCCGTGCTCAGGAGCCTCGATCACGGTGTAGGTCAAGGTGCCGAGCATCGCCATCGACACGACGAGGCCGCGCTTGTCGAGAGCCGGTACGGCGGGGTCACGCGACTCGGGGACGAGCACGAAGGCCAGCACGGTCGCGATCAGGGCGAGCGGGACCAGCGCGAGGAAGATGCTGCCCCAGTAGAAGTGCTCGAGCAGCAGCCCGCCGGTCACCGGACCGGACGCCACACCTACGCCCACGACGGCACCCCACCCGCCGAGCGCTGCCGCCCGCTGTCGGCGGTCGGTGAACGTGTTGGAGATGATCGAGAGTGTGGTCGGGAAGATGAGCGCAGCGAAGGCGCCCATCCCGAACCGGGCCGCGATCAGCGCGCCGGAGCTGGTCACCAGCGCGCCCACGACGCTGGCTGCCGCGAACCCGAGGAGCCCGACGATCAGCGCCGGCCGTCGGCCGTAGCGGTCACCGAGGCTGCCCGCGGCGAGCACCAGTGCCGTGAACGCGAGGTTGTAACCGTCGACGATCCATTGCAGGCCGCGGGTGCCGGCGTCCAGCTCGGTGGCGATGCTCGGCAGCGCGACATTGACGATCGTGATGTCGAGATTGATTGCGAGCGCCGCGACGTAGACGGCGATCAGGATCCCGGCTTTGCGACCCATGGGTGACTCCTCGGAATTGATGTGGACGCTGTCAACATCGACTATGGTGCAGACTAATGTGGACGTTGTCAACATCGAAGCCGGGTCGGCGGTTACGATGCGGCCGTGAGCTCCTACCACCACGGCAACCTGCGCGAGGCTCTCGTGCTCGCCGCCGTTGAGCTCGGCCGCGAGAAGGGACCCGACGGGATCGTGATCCGGGAGGTCGCGCGCCGTACCGGCGTCTCCCACAACGCCGCCTACCGCCACTTCGCCGATCGGGACGAGCTGCTCCGTGAGGTGGCCCACCACGGGATGGAGCAGCTGTCGGCGGCGATGCTCCGCCGCGTGAAGCGGGTCCGGGTCACCGATCCGGTCGAGCGCGCACGGAGCCGGCTCCGGGAGGTGGGCAAGGCGTACGTCGAGTACGCCCTTGCCGAGCCGGGCCTCTTCGCGGTCGCGTTCCATCCGGTGACGCCCGGCGATCTCAGCGGCCCCTACCAGCACCTCACCGATGCGCTGGACGAGTGCGTCGAGGTGGGGTTCCTGCGACCGGAGAAGCGCCCGGGAGCGGAGCTGCCCTGCTGGGCGGGAGTGCACGGGTTCTCGATGCTCTACGGCACCGGCCCGTTGCGCGCGGCAACGCGGCGCGAGCGCGAGGCCGACCTCGGCCGGCTGCTCGACCGGATCGACGACTCACTGCGCGCTTGAATCCGACACCCTGGCCAGACCGGCTCCGGGAAGGAGGTGCGGTGCACGCCCGCGCTGCATGAGGGTAGAGTTCGGAAGTTGCTGCTCGGGGCGAGCAGCGCCCGGGAAACTGGTGGCAAAACACAGCGAACACAGCGAACACAGCGAACACAGCGGGGGCAGCGTCGGTGGCAGATCAGCTGGTCGATCGCGAGGTGGCGTCGGAGCAGGCGTTCGTGGACCGGGTGTACGAGCAGCTGAAACGTGCCGGACAGGCCGCCCAGCAGCTCGCAACGGAGGGCCACTCCCGGGGCCGGCTCGGCCACGAGGGCGGCCTGGTCGAGCGTGACGCCATGGTCTTCCAGGCCGCCAAGCGGATCGCCCAGCTCGACGCCGCCCACGAGGGCCTGGTCTTCGGCCGCCTCGACATGACCGCCGCGATCGACGCCCAGCCGCGGTACGTCGGCCGGATCGGCCTGCGTGACGACGACCGCGACTCGCTCATCATCGACTGGCGAGCGCCGGCCGCAGCGGTGTTCTACCAGGCGACGGCGGCCGAGCCGCACGAGGTGATCCGGCGCCGGGTGCTGCGCTGCACCGCGGCGCGGGTCGTCGGCGTGGAGGACGAGCTGCTCGACGCCGACGCACTGACGGAGGCGGAGGCGGCCGGCCGCGAGCTGCCGATCGTGGGCGAGGGTGCGCTGATGGCGCAGCTGTCCCGGGCCCGGGACCGGTCGATGCACTCGATCGTCGCCACCATCCAGGCCGAGCAGGACCGGGCGATCCGCGCTCCGGGCAAGGGCGTCGTGTCGATCTCGGGAGGACCGGGCACCGGCAAGACGGTCGTGGCCCTGCACCGCGCGGCGTACCTGCTCTACAACGACCGCCGGCGCTACGAGTCCGGCGGCGTGCTGATCGTCGGACCGTCGGGCGTCTTCATGCGCTACATCGAGCGGGTGCTCCCGTCGCTCGGCGAGACCGCGGTGGCGCTGAGGTCGCTCGGCGAGGTCGTCGACGGATTCCGCGCGACCCGTCACGACGAGCCAGCGGTGGCCGACGTCAAGGGTTCGGAACGGATGGCCGAGCTGCTCCGGCGCTCCGCGCGCCAGCAGGCGCCGGGCAGTCCGGCCGACTACCGGGTGTTCTGGCGCGACGACCGGATCCATCTGGACCGCGCGGCGCTCGGCCGGGTCCGCCGCAACCTGATGTCCCAGGGCCGCCGGAACAAGCAGCTGCCCCGGGTCTCGGCCGCGCTGCTCGACACGATGTGGCGGCAGGTCCGGGGCGAGCGGGGCCGCGAGCAGGGGCGGGAGAAGTTCGACGACGAGATGCTCTCGCGCAACGACTTCCTGGAGTTCGCCCTCGGCTGGTGGCCGCCGCTCGACGCCCCCACGGTGCTGGGATGGCTGCGCGATCCCGAGTTCCTCGCCCGGGTCGCCGAGGGGGTGCTCTCGACCGAGGAGCAGCGGCTGCTGCTCAAGTCCTGGAGCGGGAGTATCCCGACGTCGAAGTCGGCCGACCTCTCGATCGAGGACATCCCGTTGCTCGACGAGCTGCGCTATCTGCTCGGCGACGTGCCGCAGAAGGCGGACGACGAGCGCGACGACCCGCTGGCGCTGATCGAGGGCGCGGTCGACATCCAGGAGCTGATCACGGCCTCCGACCGGGAGTACGCGCCGACCGGTCGGGCCTGGACCCCGCCGACCCACAGCATCGAGGACGACGCCTTCGCGCACGTGCTCATCGACGAGGCGCAGGACCTGACGCCGATGCAATGGCGGATGGTCGGCCGCCGTGGCCGCACCGCGTCGTGGACGATCGTCGGCGACCTCGCCCAGTCGTCCTGGCCGACGCCCGACGAAGCGGCGGCCGCCCGCGCCTCGGTGCTCGAGGGGAAGCCGGTCCACGAGTTCCACCTGTCGACCAACTACCGCAACTCCGCGGAGATCTACGACTTCGCCGCGGCCTATGCCGAGCGGGTCGGCCTCCGCGCCGACCTGCCGGACGCGGTCCGCCGTACCGGCGTCGCGCCGGCCGTCGTCACCGACGTCCCCGACCTGGAGGCCGCCACCCGCGAGGCGGTGGTCAGTACCGCGACCCGGGTCGCCGGCACCGTGGGAGTCGTCGTGCCCTCAGCCCGCCGGTCAGAGGTGAACGCCTGGCTGGCTTCCTGGGCCGAGCTGGCCGACGACGCGCGCGGCGCCCGGGCCGCGGTCGACTCGTCGGTGCCGCCTTCCGGCGACGACCGGGTCGTCGTGCTCACCGGCCTCGACACGAAGGGCCTCGAGTTCGACGGCATCGTCGTGGTCTCCCCGGACGAGATCGAGGGCGAGTCGGCGACCGGTCGAGCAACGCTCTACGTCGTACTCACCCGTGCGACGCAGTTGCTGACGACGGTCGGGTGATCGCTACCGGATCCCGTCCTCGTGCAGCAACACGAGGACGGCGAGCACCCTCCGGTTGACGCCGTCGGACGGATGCAGCTCCAGCTTGCGGAAGATGCTCGAGCAGACTGTCTCGACCGTCTTCGCCGCCAGGTAGAGCTCGGCTGCGACCGCCGCGTTGGACAGGCCCTGCGCGATCAGCCGCAGCACCTGGAGCTCGCGCCGGGAGAGTCGGTCGAGCCGCCGGACGGACAAGCCCTGGTGCTGCGGCTCCGAGATCGTCAACGTCACGAGAAGACCGGTCCGCCACGGTAGCGACGGCCCTTGGGCGCGGCCGGCGTCATCGCTGCGCCGGTGAGGGCGAGCACCTTGGCGCCGTTGCCGATCTCGGTCTGGCTCGCCTTCTTGAGGATCGCCAGGATGCCTGCGTGGGTACGGCGCAGCTGGTCCAGGGTGTCGTTGAAGACGTCCTCTCCGGTCGAGCGCACGTCCAGCTGGGCCTCGCACATCCGGTTCCAGCGGGAACGGAGCGCCGTGAGCAGGCCGTCCGGGCTGCCGAAGAACGGCGCCCACTCCTCGCGCCAGGGCAGCGCCCCGGTCATGTCGAGAGCGGCGGCCGCCTCGACCTCGCGGATGATGCGGGTCCGGGTGTGGGTCTCTTGCCAGGTCATCTGAGTGTTCCTTCCGGGTGACGCGGTGGGGAGTCACCGCTGCGATTCACGGAAGGAGGAGGACCCGACTGGTCCGCCTGATACACGAACTTCTGAACCTTTGCCTTCTGCGACTCCGATGTATCAGGAGGCTGTCCCGACGCTCCTCCATGCGGGACGATGCACCCGACAGGCAAGGAGGTCGGGTGTGGACACGACGGAGCCGCTCGCCGCTCTCGTCCGCGCGGCGAGGGAGGGGACACAAGATGCCTGGGACGCGATCGTCGACCGTTTCGTGCCTTTGGTGGGCGCGATCATCCGCCGGCACCGGCTCTCGGAGGCCGACGGCGACGACGTCAGCCAGACCGTGTGGCTCCGCCTCGTCGAGCACCTCGGCGCGCTGCGGGAGCCGGACGCGCTCCCCGGTTGGATCCGTACGACGACCCGCAACGAGTGCCTGCGGGTGCTGGCCGCCCGCGGGCGGGTGCAGATCGTGGATCCACAGGTCGGCGGCGGGTTTCCCGACAGTGCCGACGCGGTCGGTGCCCTGGACGACGAGCTGCTCGCGGCCGAGCGCCGGCAGGCCCTGCGCGAAGCGCTCACCGAGCTCCCCGCCGCGCGCCGCGACCTGCTGCTGCTCCTGCTCGCGGACCCACCGCTGGGCTACGAGGCGATCAGCAGCCGCCTCGGCATCCCGATCGGAAGCATCGGCCCGACCCGGGCCAGAGCGCTCGAACAGCTGCGGAGGACCCGCGCCCTGCGCGGCTTGCGTGACATGGGCCCCGACCCGGTGGGAGGTGTCGTCTGATGACTGAGCCGGACAACAAAGATGGCAACAAAGATGGCAACAAAGATGGCAACAAAGATGGCAACAAAGATGGCAGCAGGGACGACGACGAGCTGATGGCCGAGCTGGCCGCTGCGGTCGGCGAAGCGGCAGCGGTCTCCGAGCGCCGTCGTACGGCCGCTCGCGCCGCCTTCACCTGGCGCACCGTCGACGCCGAGCTCGCCGAGCTGCTCCACGACTCCGCCCTGGACGCCGGCGCCGCTGTCCGGTCCGGCAGCGACGGACCCCGGATGCTCTCCTTCCGCCGCGCCGCGGTGACCCTCGAGGTCGAGATCGACGGCGAGTCGGTGTTGGGCGAGGTCCTCGACGGGTCCGACGGGTCCGACGGGTCCGACGCGCCCGCCACCGTCACCCTGCAGCGCCCCGACGCCGACGACCGGTCGGTCGAGGCGGACGCATCGGGCTTCTTCCGCTTCGCCGAGGTCGGGCCGGGGTCGGTGCGGTTCGTGGTGGCCCGGGCGGGTTGGACGCTGACCACGCCCTGGGCGACGATCTGACGACGCAGGCAGGGTCAGAGCGGACCGAGGTGCTTGCCGCCTGCGGCCTTGGCGTCGCTGCACGTCGGGGCGGCGGACCTCATCTGGTCGAACGCCTTCTGCGGATCGGCGGTGTTGCCGGTCGCGCTCATCTGAGCCGCGATGGCGCCGGTGACGATGGGGGTCGCGAACGACGTACCGCTCCACTGCGCCAGGTACTTGAAGTTGCGGACCTGGCCCTGGTTCGGCGGCTCGTGGCAGGTGTAGGTGCCCCCGGGGAACGCGTTGACGAGGTTGCTGCCGCGCGCCCAGACGTCCACCCAGCTTCCGTAGTTTGAGTAGTCCGCGACCAAGCCCGCCTCGTCGAGGGCGCCGACGCTGATCACCCACGGGAAGGCGGCCGGGTAGAACGGCTGGTCCGAGCTGTCGTTGCCGGCGGCGGCGACGACCAAGCCCTTGGTGCCGTCGGTGAGTCCGAGATTCTCGGCGAGGATCTCGAAGCCGAGCAGGCCCAGGTTCTTCCTGGTGTGCGTCCCGGCGGACATGCTGATCAGCTGCGGGTCGGACCGGTCGGTCAGCGCTTCCCGCAGCTCCTCGCAGAGCCTCGACTCGTAGACCGCACCGCCGTGGGGGAGAGCGCCTTCCACCTCGATCGCGGACCTCGGCGCCAGGCACCGGATGATGCCGGCGACGAACGTCCCGTGCCCGGCGTACTCGTGGATCGCCGACGAGCTCACCACCTCGACGTCCTGTGGGTCGGCCGGCGTCACCCCCGCGAGCCAGTCGGTCTCGGGCTGCTGGGTCGCGGGCACCCACAGGCCGGTGTCGACGACCGACACCCGGATGCCGTCGCCCGCTCCGGTGTCCGTCGTCATGGCCGGCACCGGCTCGGAAACAGGTGGCTCCTCGGGCTCGGTATAGGGACACAACCACCCCTTGCCGGTCACGTACACCACGTGATCAGGCTGCGCGACCACGCCGTCGAGGTGCTGCGTACGTCGGTCCTCGTCGAGGTCGTCCAACGTCGCGAGCACCGTGTCTGCCTCGTCGGAGCGGACCGGCAGCTCGACCATCACCAATCCCTCCGGGAGCCGTACGTCGTCCCTGCGGATCGGCGCACGGCCCTCGAAAAGATCGTTGCGGCGCCCGAAGAAGTCGAGGAACTCCTGGTAGTAGCGACGCTCGCCGGTGTCGTCACGAACGAGCGCAACCCCCGGCTGGAAAAGGTAGACCGCATCGGCATCGTCCTCGCACCGGGCCCGACCATCCGGGCCCGCCGCGGCCACCTCTCCCACCTTGCGGAAGGCGGCGCGAACGACGCCCACCTGGACCCGGAGCCGCTCGGCGTCCAGCTGGTCGGGGTCCGGCCGGCTGATCGGTGGCCTGACCGGCCGCCACGGGAGCCGGCGCCGGATCTGGGCCAGCAGGTCGCGAAGGGAGACGCTCGGGCGGGGGGACTCGCTCATGGCGTACCTCGAGAAGGTCAGGGTGAGAGTTGCCCGAGGAACGAGTTCCGCGAGCGGCGCTAACGTAGTCCTGCCCGGAGACGTGCGTAAACAGGGGAAACCCGAAACCTCGAGGCGGCGATGCAGGACCTGGTGGAGCTCGCGCTCGAGGATCCCGAAGCGGCGCGCCGCCGGGCGGTCGATGCGCTGAGCCGGAGCACCGATCCGTTGGTGCGCTCCTACGGTCATCAGGTCCTGGGCATCGTCCTGCGCGATTCCGGACGAACCCCGGAGGCGCTGGACGAGCTGCGCCAGGCCGTGCGCGCTGCCCGTTCCGTCGACCCGGACCGAGAGGGCGATGTGCGCGCGACGTACGCCGGCACGCTGGTCCTCGCCGGTGAGACGCGGGCGGGGCTGCGCCAGTTCGAGCGCGCACTGGACGGCGTCACGGTCGAGGTCGCGGCGCGAGTCCGGATGCGGCTGGCAGGCGTGCTCGCCGTGCTCGGGCGTCATCAGGACGCCGTCCAGGTCCTTCGCGCCGCACTGGCGGACGTGGTCGCGGTCGAGAACCGGCTCTGGGAAGCGCGCACGCGGGTCTGGCTGAGCTACAGCGAACGCGCCCTCGGACACGTGCGGGTGGCTGAGCAGGAGGCCCTCGAAGCCGAGCGGATCCTCACCGCGGTCGGGTCGTCGTACGAGCGCCTGTTCGCCGTCGAGAACGTCGCCGACATCGCCGCCGCCAAGGGTGACCTCCCCCGAGCCCTTCGCCTCTGCGGCGAGTTGCTGGCAGAGCACGAGGCCCTGGGCCGGATGAGGATCGACCTCATCAACCTCTATGCCTCGACCTATCTCGCGGCGGGGTTGGCCGACGAGGCCGTCAACCTGGTGAACAGGATCGTGCCGAACCAGCAGATGACGGCGACCGACGCTGCCGAGTTCCACGCCCTTCGCGGCAACGTCCTGCTGGCGGCGGGTGATCCGGTCACTGCTCGCGAGGCGGCCGATCGAGCGCGGAGGATGTTTCGGTCCCAGCGTCGTCGGTGGCACGAGCTGCATGCTCGGCTCCAGCTGGTTCGTGCGCGGTTCGCCTCCGGTGACGAGCGGGGGTTGGCGCGCGAAGCGCGGCAGGTTGCCGCAGACCTCCACCACCTGGGCGACCCTGATGCCTCGCAGGCGCTCGCCATCGCCGGGCGGCTGTCCGTTGGCGAGGAGCGTCTGGCCCTCTGGGGCCTCGCCGCCTCCTACCGGAATCGTCCCAACGGGCTCGTGCGGGCGAGCGCCCATCTGGCCAGCGCCCTCTCGCGCGAACACCACCACGACCGCGGCGGCGTCCTCCGCGCATGTGCCGCCGGCCTCGACGCGCTCGACGAGCACCGCCGGCTGATGGGCAGCTCCGAGCTCCGGGCCCTCGCCACGACCCACGGCCGCGAGCTCACCGAGGTCGCCCTCCGGTACGCAGCCCACGACCCGCGCACCCTGCTCCGCTGGAGCGAGCGGACCCGGGCCACCGCGCTCGCCCAGCCGCCCGCGACCTCCGACGCCGCGATCATCCCGGCCTCGTTGGCGGCGCTTCGCGACAACGGCCGTCGGCTGGCCGAAGCGCGGCAGGCGGGGGAGCCGACCGAGGAGCTCGAGAAGGAGCGGCTCCGTCTCGAACGGACGGTGCGCACCGAGAGCCACACCCGATCCGCGGCTGACACCGATCCGCAACGACCGGCGAGCGCGGAGGAGGTCGTGGCCGGCGTGGGCGACGGCTGCCTGGTCGAGCTGGTCGACGTCGACGGGGTCCTCCACGTGCTCGTGGTCCACCGCGGCCGGGTACGGCGGACGGTCGCCGGTACGACGTCCGAGGTCGCCGAGCTGCTCGGACCGGCCGGGATGCTGCTGCGTCGCGCCGCCCGTGGTCGACCGGCCGACACGACCGACATCGGTCGCCGGTTGCAGGAGGCCGTCCTCGGTGACGCTGCCCGGCTCCTCCCGGACGGGCCGGTCACGCTCGCCCCGACCGCGCGCCTCCACGGGCTCGCGTGGTCGCTGCTCCCCGCCCTCCATGACCGGCCGTTCGGCCTGGTGCCGTCGGCCGGCCAGTGGTTGAGGGCCACGGCAGCAACCCGTCCGGACCCTCGCCGCACCGTCCTCGTCGCGGGGCCGGCCCTGGAGTCCGGTGGCGCGGAGGTCCCTGTCCTCGCGGAGCGGCATCCGGGCGCCGTACTCCTCGACGGGCCCGACGCCACCCTGGCCGCCGTCCTGGAGCAGCTCGACGGCGCCGACCTCGTGCACCTCGCCACCCACGGTCGGTTCCGGGCCGACAGCCCGCTGTTCTCCGCGCTCGACCTGGCCGACGGCCCGCTCACCGTGCACGACCTGGAGCGGCTGCGGCGCGCGCCCTACCGCGTCGTGCTCTCCGCCTGCGAGTCCGGTGTACTCGCCCCTGTCGGTGCGCAGGAGCTGCTGGGCCTCGCGGCCGCGCTGTTCTCGGTCGGCACCGCCGGCCTGGTGTCCAGCGTCGGCGAGGTCAACGACGCCGCCACCGCCGACCTGATGGTCGGTCTCCACGACGGGCTCGCCGCCGGCCGGGACCCGGCAGCGGCCCTGCTCGACGTACGGCGGACCGCCGCCGACGACCTGGTCGCCGCCGGGACCGCCGCCGCGTTCGTCGCCCTCGGCGTCTAGCCGGAGGGACGCGCTTCGTGCCCCGGTCGCCCGTGGGTACGTCGGTCCTCCTTCAGCTCCGCCTCGTAGAGGTGGCGCCGGCCCCCGACCAGGGCGTCGCGAGCGTCGCGCTCCAGGGTCTTGAACAGCGCGTAGTAGCCGTCGTCGTACTCCTCGACGATCTGGAAGGTCCAGCGCCCCTCGAGCACGTTGCGACCCACCAGCTCCTTCTCGAACCGGTCGGCCAGCTGGTGGTGCCCGGCCGCGCGCAGCTTCTCCACACCTCTGCCGAGCGTGAGGTCGGCGGTGCCCGACAGCCGGTGGAACGTGTACAGGTGGCCGCGGGCGATCTCGAGCGCCTCGAGCGCCTCGGAGATGTCGCCGAGCGCCTCGACCGTCAGGTCGTCGACGCCGTCCGGCCGGGTGTGCTCGTCGTCAGGTGTCATGCACCCGATGCTGGCACGCTCGGTCGCAGGTGGCGCGGAACGACAGGACTACAGCACGCTGAACGGGCGCCAGGCGGCGCTGCCGTCCAAGTTGCCGGCGGCGTCGCGGGCCCGGGCGTCGAACGCGAAGTTCCCCGACGGGAGGTTCACGTTGATCGACCAGTTGGTCGACGTGGCACCCGGGCTCGCGAGTGTCGCCAGCCGGTAGGCGTAGCCCGCGGCCCAGCTGCCGTTGCCCTGGAGCCACAGCTTGTTGTCGCGGTCGCGCACCGCGACCCGGACCTCGGTCACGCCCTTGTCGTCGGTCGACGTGCCGGTCGCGGTCACCGTGCCCGCGGCCACGCTGGCTTTGTTGGCCGGCGTCGCGATGGTCGAGTCCGGCGCCGCGGTGTCGGGCGTCGGCGGCGTCACCGGGATGGTCTGCAGGCCGACGCTGACGTTGGCGTCGCCGGTGCGGTCGTAGTACTCGACGGTGACTTTGTGGTTGCCGGGGTCGAGGGTCGGTGAGGTGCCGGTCAGGTTGGTGAACGTGCCGTCGCTCCAGCTGTTGATGACCCGATCGCCGTCGACGTAGACCCGGATGCCGTTGTTGGAGCTGGCGGTGACCTTGATCTGGGCTGGTCCGGGCAGGGCGATCTCTTGGGTGAACCGGGCGGAGAAGTCGTCGTTGGGGATCTCGCTGCTCGGTGAGCCGGAGCCCCAGGACTCGTTGATCGTGTTGTCGCAGCCCACCACGGCCGGCGCGCCGGCCAGGGTGCGGTTGGGGAAGTAGCTGACGTTCCATGGGGTCGAGCCGACGCAGTTCGGCTCGGCCGGCGGGGTCGGGGGCATCGAGCCGCCGCTGATCGGGGTGGCGATCAGGCTGGTCATCGACGACCACGGGATGCCGCTGCTGGTGCCGGTGTCGACCAGGGTCCGGGTGCCCCAGCGGGGCAGGCCGTCGGGGGCGTGGAAGCGGTAGAGCCGGTTGTCGTTCCAGGCGGCGTAGAGGAAGTTCCCGACGAACTCCAGCGCCCGGGCGCCGCTCCAGTCCTTGGAGGAGGCGACCCACTCATAGCCCTCCAGGATCCCGCTCTGCAGGGAATGACCCCGGTAGTAGAGCTGGGAGCTGTTGGTGCGGGTGTAGAGCACCTTGCCGCCCTTGAACGCCGCGGTGCGGGTCTCCGCGACACCGTAGGGCTGGTCGTAGGGGGTCAGGTTGTAGTTGGTGTCGAGGTAGCCCACCGAGGTGGACAAGTTGGTCGCCGGGGTGCCCACGGTGGTGGCGGTGAAGGGGCGTGAGTAGAACCCCTGGGCGGGGCCGAAGTAGTTCAGCTTGCCGTGCTGGACGAAGCCGTCGCGGCTGCCGGTCCAGTTGATCCCGTCCTTGCTGGGACCGCTGACGGTGGTGATCGAGGTGAAGCCGGCGCCGTCGAAGGCCATCCGGTTCAGGCTGTCCCCGGAGGTGGTGTAGGAGAAGTTGACCGGCAGCGGGACCTCCTGGGGGACCGGGTTGAGGGTGCCGCCCTGGGTGGGGAGCAACGCGAGCCGCTGCCGCAGCAGGCCACCGAAGTAGGTGGTGTCGTGGCCGACCATCAAGAAGTCGTCGGTCGCGTGGAGCGCCTCCACCCCGCGGCCGCGGTCCCGGGTCGGGTTCCACGACAACGGCACCCCGGAGTAGGGATCCAGCGCCGCGATGCCCGGCCGGGAGACCGAACCCGGACCATCGTTGTCCCCCCGCGGGGACGGGTAGGGGTTGTTGGTCCAGCGCTGGTGCCCCCCGACATAGACCGCGGACTCGGTGATCTCGACCGCCCAGAACGTGTCCCCACCACTGTGGTCGACCCAGGTGGGCTCCAGGCCGCCGCCGGACTTGCCCTGCGTCAGCGGGAGCTCCCAACGCGAGGACGTGTCGCACAGACTGGTGTTGCCGAAGAAGGCACCGGTGGTGTTGACCACGAAGAACGAGCTGTCGGGAGAGATGTCGATGCCCCGGATATAGGTGTCGAGGTAGGACCCCGAGCACTTCATCTCGTAGCGGTCCGTGGCCCACGGGGCCACTTTCGGGCTGGTGCCGGCCAGGTCGATCACCGCAACCTGGTGCCGTAGGGCGTTGCCGACCTTGGTGAAGTTGCCGCCGATGACCAGCCACCGGCCGTCCGCGGAGACGTCGAGCTCCTGGACGTAGGGCGCGTACTGGTCGCGCGACACGCTGACCGGCAGGTCGAAGGTCAAGTCGGTCGCACCGGTGTCGGGATCGATCGCCGCCAGGCCGCGGACCAGCTTGCCGTTGATCCGACCGAACTCGCCGCCGAGGATCAGCCGGTCGCCGAGCAGCGCGAAGTCCTTGACCCGGCTGCCCGCGCTCGCCTTGAAGCTGGTGTCGAGCGTGCCGTCGAGCCTCAGCTTCGCGATCCGCTGGGCCGGCTGGCCGTTGACCTCGGTGAAGTTGCCGGCGATCAGCAGCGCCTGCCGGTCCGCGGTGTAGGTCACCGCCTCGACATCGCCGTTGAGCACCGGCGCGAACGACATGTCGATGGCGCCGGTGTCGGAGTTGAACCGGAACAGTCGCGGCTGGACAAAGGAAGGCTGGCTCGAGTTGCCGACCCGGACCTTGGTGAAGGTGCCACCGACCACGACGTCCGGACCGTCGCTGGTGATGCTGTAGACCCGGCCGTCCTGGATCCGTGGCTGCTTCCGATCGGGAGCGGGTGAGACCACGACGTCCTGGTCCGCCTGCGACGGAGCGGTGGTGGCAACGGAGATCCCGGACCCGACGACGAGGGCAAGCGCGCAGACCGCCCACCACCGACCTCTGCTGCGGGGCTGGCGAGACATCATGCTGCGGGTTCCTTTTCCAGGTTCGAGTACCCACGGGGGTGTGCCGCGGGGAGGAGCTCCAGCGCGGCGGTCGGGGGAGTGAGGGAGACGGGCGAGACGGGGGCGGCGGGGGACGGGGGCGAGGCGCCGGCGTAGACCGCCTCGAGACGGTCGACGCAGGTCTCCCAGCTGAAGGTGCCGGCGACGTACGACGCGTCGTCGGACGCGGCGCTCTGCTCGGCCTCGGGATCCTTCTCGATCAGCTGCAGCGCCTCGACGAGGCTGTGCAGGTCGCCCTCGGCGAACAGGTGCGCGCCGAGCCGGCTGCGCCCGATCACCTCGCGGTGTGCCGCGATGTCGCTGGCGATCACCGGGGTACCGCTGCCCATGGCTTCGAGCAGTGTCAGCGGAAGACCCTCCAACGCCGAGGGCTGCACGAGGGCGCGGGCGTTGGTGAAGAGCTCACCGAGCTCCTCGCCGTAGAGGTAGCCCGGCATGATCACGCGGTCGTCCCTGCGGGCGAGCCGGCGCAGCTCCTCGACGTAGGCGTCGGTGTAGCTCGAACCCCCGACGATCACCAGCCGGGCGTCGGTATCGAGCTCGGCGAAGGCCTTGATCAGCAGGTCCGGACGCTTCTCCGGCACCAGGCGGCCGACGAACAGGACGTAGTCGTCCCCGTCGAGTCCGTACTTGGACCGGATCAGGCGGGCCGGCCGGGAGGCCATCGGCGTGACGCCGTTGACGATCGTGGCGCAGGACCGGTGGTAGCGCTCGCGGTAGACCTCGGCCAGCGCCGAGGACACCGTCACCGTCTCGTGCGGGACCCGGGCGCTCATCCAGGTCGCCAGGTTCAGGACGGTCTGGGCCAGGCGGCCCCACTTGGCCCGCTCGCCGTCGAGGCCGTGGATGGTCTGCACCACGCGAGCACCCGAGAGGTAGCGGGGCAGCGGCGCGGCCAGACCCGGGCCGACGGCGTGGTAGTGCATCACGTCGTAGCCGCCGGCCATCGCGGCCATCGTGGACATTCCTGAGTGCGCGATCGCCTCCAGGCTCCGCATCGGCAACGTGGGCACCCGCACCACCCGCATGCCCAGGTGCTCGCGCTCCCGGTCACGACCGAGGTACTTGCTCTGCGAGTAGACGGTCACCTCGTGACCGCGGGCTACCAGGCGGCGGCCGATCTCCTCGACGTGGTGCTCGACGCCACCGAAGGTCGCCGGCACCCCCCTGGCGCCCAGCATCGCGATCCTCATCGGGTCGAAAGCCCGGTCCGATGCCCGTTCATGGCAGGCAACAGCCCGCTCGATCGTCCCCCACGTCACGCGACAGACCTCTCGTCGGGCCCGGGTTCCCCAACCCAGACCAACTCGGGCCGTTGAATTTGGAGCCGACCCGTTGCGACCGACCGAAGCGCAGAAACGAACTGCGGAGGGTCGGCAACATTGCAACAGGTCCGACGATCAGACCGCCAACGGACTATTTCCAGATCTGGACACGTTTACCGACTTGAATGCCACATCTGATCATCCGAGCGCGGAAAGCGGCTTCGCAGCAGGGATTCAGGCCTGCCAGCAGGCGTTCGTACGGACGACGAGGTCGTCGACGACCGCGGCGAGGTCACCGTCGCTGCGTTCGTACGCCGCGTGCTGCCGGCTCGCTCCGCCGCCGGCGAGCACCCGCTCCAACCCGTCCCGGACCAGGTCGACGTCGCCGCAGGCCTCCAGCTGTTCACGCACCGCGGAGAACAGCAGCGCCAGGACCTCGCGCGCCGGTGCGGGCTCGGCCGTGGTCGGGCTCAGCAGCCGGTTCGACAGGGCGAAACGAGCCGCCCGCCAGTGCGCGGCTCGCAGCAGCTCTGCCCGCCAGGCCGGCTCGGCCCCGGCGTCGCTGTCCGCGACCCGCATCACCAGACCGCGCACCAGCGCGGCGATGAGGACCGCATCGTCGGGGTCGGTGCACACGTCCGAGGTGCGCACCTCCACCGTCGGGTTGGCCTCGGAGAGCCGGGCGTCGAAGTAGACCATGGCGCGATCCAGCGCGGCCCCGGATGCGATCAGCCGACGTGTCACCTCGCGGTAGGTGGCCAGCGAGCCGAACTGCTCCGCCGGGCCCGCGCTCGGCCACCGCGCCCACAGCTGGGACCGCCAGGAGTGGTAGCCGGTGTCGCGGCCCTCGACGTACGGCGAGTTCGCGCTGATCGCGAGCACGACCGGGAGCCACGGTGCCAGCCGGTCGATGACGGCCACGCCCTGCTCCTCGGAGTCGACCTCGACGTGCACGTGCATGCCGCAGATCCCGGCGACGCGGGCGATCTCGCCGTACCGCTCCCGCATCGACAAGTAGCGGTCGGCCCGGGTCACCAGCGGTTCGCCGCTCGCGACCGGGCTGGTCCCTGCCGCGATCGTCACCACCCCGGCCGACCGGGCGGCCTCGGCGGCGGCACGCCGTTGCAGCACCAGACTCGCCCGCAGCTCTCCGAGGTCCGCCTCCGGAGGTGTCCGGGTCTCGACCTGGTGACGGAACAGCTCCTTGTCGAGATCCTCGTCCGTCGTCGGGTGCGCCTCGTGGGCGAGATCCAGCACCCGCTGGGACCGGGGAGACACCTCGCGGGTCGCCGGATCGACCAGGAGGAACTCCTCCTCGATCCCTACCGTCCGCGGCTTCACCACCACCAGGTACCCCTGGTGGGTGCTTCTGAGCCGGGCGTCCGCGCCACGTATCTCGGCGGCGGCGTGGCCGCCGGGCCGCATAGGCTTCGGCCATGAGCGAGCCCGACCTCACGCCCAGGGAAGCCATCGCGGCCATCCAGGGTCACGAGGCCTGGGCGATCATCCGGCGCTCCACGCGCGCCGGTGACCGCGACACCGTCGGGCTGCTCGGCGGCCGGCGCTGGGTCGCCGACTCGATCATGGACATCCCGCTCGAAGACGGACCGCCGGCGCCAGGTCGGCAGTGCGACCGGCTGGTCGCCGTACCCTTCCGCCAGGTGGCGGAGCGCGGCTTCGACGTACACGACGACGGCACGCCGCTGGTCGTGGTCGATGTCGAGACGGAGCGGGAGTTCTCCGTCGCCGACGTGATCGAGGCGATCGACGACGGCGGCATCGAATTCGACGACCGCGGTGGGTTCGACGTCGACGACGTCGACTACGCCAAGGTCGTCGAGGCGATCATCAAGGACGAGATCGGGCAGGGCGAGGGAGCCAACCTGGTGATCGGCCGCCACTACCGGGCGGTCGTCGCCGACTGGGGTGCCGACAAGGCGCTCACCGTCTTCCGCAGGCTGCTCGCCCGCGAGCGTGGGGCCTACTGGACGTTCCTCTTCTTCACCGGCGACCGCTACCTGGTCGGCGCCAGCCCCGAGCGGCACGTCAGCGTGCACGGGGGCGACGTCCGGATGAACCCGATCTCCGGCACCTTCCGGGTGCGGCCGCCCGGACACGACGACGCCCTCGACCAGCGCCTGAAGCCACGGCTGCTGGAGTTCCTGGGCGACGAGAAGGAGATCTACGAGCTCTTCATGGTCGTCGACGAAGAGCTCAAGATGATGTGCGACATCTGCCATGAGGGCGGTCAGGTCCTCGGGCCGTACCTCAAGCCGATGACGCACCTGATCCACACGGAGTACCTGCTCGCCGGCCGCAGCCGGCGCGACGTACGCGAGATCCTGCGGGACACGATGTACGCCGCCACCGTCACCGGTTCGCCGGTCGAGAACGCCTGCCGGCTGATCAAGGCCTACGAGCCCGAGGGTCGCGGCTACTACGGCGCCGCGCTCGCCGTGATCGGGCGCGACGAGGACGGGTTGCCGGTCATCGACAGCCCGATCGTGATCCGGACCGCCGACGTCGACCTCGACGGCCGGCTCAAGGTGACCGCCGGGGCCACCCTCGTCCGCGACTCCGACCCGGACTACGAGGTCGCGGAGACCCACGCCAAGGCGGGCGGCATCCTGTCGGCGTTCGGGCTGGTGCCGCCGGCACCCGAGCACGGCGTCGACCTCGGCGCGCTCACCGCTGACGAGGACGTGCTGATCGCGCTCAACGCCCGCAACCGCCGGCTGAGCGGTTTCTGGCTGACCGACCAGGCCGGCACGCCGCCGGACCCGCGACTGGCCGGCAAGAGTGTGGTGATCCTCGACGGCGAGGACGACTTCGTGAACATGCTGCGGCACCTGCTGGCGGTGATGGGCATGAGCTCTGCCGTCGTACGCCACGAGGACTACGAGCCCGGCTGCCTCGACGGCCACGACCTGGTCATCGTCGGGCCCGGGCCGGGCGACCCGCGGGACGGCCAGGACGTCAAGATGGCGGCGCTGCGGCACGCGGTGGCGGCGCTGGTCGAAGCGGGTCGGCCGTTCCTCGCCGTCTGTCTCGGCCACCAGGCGCTGTGCCACCAGCTCGGCATCCCGCTGACCTACAAGGACATCGTCTTCCAGGGCACGCAGGCGCAGGTCGTCCTCAACGGGCGGCCCGAACGGGTCGGGTTCTACAACACGTTCGTCGGCCGGGTCCCGGTCGCCGGTCGAGGAGGTCGCACAACGACCGCCACCGCAGCGCTGGATCTTCCCGACGGCGTCACCGTCGAGTGGGACGCCGACACCGGCGACGTCAACGCGCTCGCCGGGCCCCACTACCGCGGCGTCCAGTTCCACGCCGAGTCCATCC
The DNA here is from genome assembly GCA_963756795.1 of uncultured Actinomycetota bacterium. Lineage (GTDB taxonomy): Bacteria > Actinomycetota > Actinomycetes > Propionibacteriales > Nocardioidaceae > Nocardioides. The sequence goes on from CAVWPK010000012.1 coordinate 1,293,478, forward strand.
TGACCGAGCGCGGATGGGACATCGTCCACGACCTGGTCTCCGCCGTACTCCTGCCCGATGGCTGAACGGTCTGGGGATGGCCCGCGCGCCTGACGTCGTCGTGGTCGACCACCACGACTCCTACACGCAGAACCTCGTCCACCTGGTGGCTGGCGTGACCGGCGTGCTGCCCACCCTGGTCCAGCACGACGAGTGCGAGCCGGAGGACGTGCTGCGGCACGAGTACGTCGTCCTCTCGCCGGGTCCCGGCCACCCTGCGGAGCCGCGGGACTTCTCGATCGGTCGCGAGGTGCTGCTCGACGGCCGTCGGCCGGTGCTGGGGGTCTGTCTCGGGATGCAGGGGATGGTGACGTCGTACGGCGGGGTCGTGGACCGTGCCGTTCCCGCGCACGGCCGGGTGGCACGGATCCACCACGACGGCGCAGGAGTCTTCCGCGGGCTGCCGCAGGACTTCGACGCGGTGCGCTACCACTCACTCGCCGCGCGCAGGATGCCCGAGGAGCTCGCCGTCACCGCCACGGCGGGTGGCGAGGTGATGGGAGTGCGGCACCTCGGCCTGCCGCAGGAGGGCGTCCAGTTCCATCCCGAGTCGATCCTCACCGAACACGGTGCGGCGATGCTGTCCAACTTCCTGGCGCCGCAGTTCCTGGAGTCCCGGTGAGCGCCCGCGCCGACGTGGAGGGCGCGTTCACGGAGGTCGCCGCTCGGCACCGGCGCTGCGTCTGGCTCGACGGCGGCGGTGCCCGGGAGTGGTCGCGGCAGCGCTCGATCATCGGCTGGCTCGACGAGGACGACGTGTCGCTCACCTACGACGCCGCCCGGCGCGAGGTCACCCGCCACGCAGGCGGGGCCGGCGTCGTGGTCGGTGACGACCCGTTCGCCGTACTCGAGGCGGAGCTGGATGCGGGCTCCGCGTCCGACCAGTGGTTCGGCTACTTCGGCTACGCCGCCCGTCCCGACCTGCCCGCTCGCCCCGACCCCGACCTCCCCGACGCCATCTGGATGCGACCCCGCCACATCCGACTCTTCACCCACGCCGAATCAGCCTTATTGGCGCACCGAGTCGTTGATTTTGGTGATCTCGGTGCGCCAACAAGGCCGATTGGGCGCGCCAATAAGGCTGATTCGGCGGTGCCGGCAGAGTACGGCGCTGCGTTCGCAGAGGTGCAGGAGCAGCTGCACGCGGGCAACTCCTACGAGGTCAACCTGACCCACCGGCTCCGGATCCCGAGCAAGACCCGCCCCGCGGCGGCGTACCTGCGCCTGCGCAGCCTCAACCCCGCGCCGTACGCGGGATTCCTCCAGCACAGCGTTCCCGGCAGGCCGGACGCCAGCGGCTGGCTGTTGAGCTCCTCGCCCGAGCGCTATGCGTTGGTCACCGCGGACCGGTACGTCGAGACCAAGCCGATCAAGGGCACCACCCCCCGCGGCAGCACCCCCGCCGAGGACGACTCAGCCAGGCAGCGGCTGGCGACGGACCCGAAGTACCGCGCCGAGAACCTGATGATCGTCGACCTGCTCCGCAACGACCTGTCGCAGGTGTGCGAGGTCGGCACGGTGGACGTGCCCGCCCTGATGGAGGTCGAGTCCTACCCCTCCGTGCACCAGCTGATGTCGACCGTCCGCGGCCGGCTGCGCGACGACGTCACCACCGTCGGTGCGCTGCGCGCACTCTTCCCGGCCGGGTCCATGACCGGCGCACCGAAGCTGCGCACCATGGAGATCATCGACGCGGTCGAGGCGACGCCCCGGGGCGCGTACGCCGGCGCGTTCGGCTGGGTCTCCGGCGACGGCCGCGCCGACCTCGGTGTCATCATCCGCACCCTGCTGACCGACGGCGACGGCTACCTGCTCGGCACCGGCGGCGGCATCACCGTCGACTCCGTGGTGGCCGACGAGTACGCCGAGACCCGTTGGAAGGCCGAGCGCCTGCTCCGCGCGGTGTCCGGCACCGGGTAGCCGGGGCGGCTCGGGCTGCGCAACCGGTTCGCGTGCCGCCGCAGAGCGACCCCCCGACCGACCCCCAGACCGACCCCTCGACCGACGAGCGTCAGTCGGTGTCCTCGACGCCCGACTCCACCGCGTGTCGGGAGAGGACGGTGAGGGTGGCCCGGACGCCGGAGAGGATCCGCTCCTCGTCGTAGGGCGCGGGGTCGACGACGTTCACGTTCTGGATGAGGTCGCCGTTCTCGACGAACCCGGTGACGTAGAGCTGCTTGCGGACCACGTCGACGACGATGCGGGCGGCGTCGGCGTCCGTGATCGCGGGTTCGCTCACCTCGGCGTCGGCGGGCTGGCCCATGGATTCCCAGGCGTCGTCGAGGGTGCCGGAAAACAGCGTGTAGTTGGCGCTGACGACGGCCTGGCCGGACTGCTCGGGCCTGAACCGGCAGTCGGGTGCCGTGGCGGAGCCCTCGTCCTTGGTCGTGACCGAGCCGAACTCGCGCTCGATGAAGCGCGCGTCGAGGACGTCGCAGGGATTCCAGAGGGCCGGCGTCTCGTCGGGAAGGTCGGGCTTGGCGCCGAGCTCCTCGTCGCCGCACCCCGCCAGCAGGAGTGGTACGACGAGGACCGCGATCAGCGGTTCACGCATCCACCTTCTCCGTTCCCGGCAGCTTGAGCACGAGCCGTGCCCCACCGCCGACGTTCTCGGCCGCCTGCACCGACCCCGCGTGCCGCTCGGCCACCTGCCGGACGATCGCGAGGCCGAGGCCGGATCCGGGCAGGGTGCGCGAGTCGGCGGACCGCCAGAACCTATCGAAGATGCGCGCCCGCTCGTCGGCCGGGATGCCGGGACCCTGGTCGTCGACGGTGAGTACGCCGTCGCTGAGCCGGACCGTCACCAGACCGGCATCGGGACTCCACTTGGCCGCGTTGTCGAGCAGGTTGGTCACCGCGCGCTCGAGCGCGGGTGCCTCGCCGACGACCCACCAGGGGCGGGTGAACACTTCGAAGGTCACGTCGGGGGCGCGGCGTCGTACTCGCTGGACGGCATGGTCGACGACGTCGGCGAGGTCGACCGGCTCCACGGTGGGCGGCACCGGCTCGTCGCGGGCGAGCTCGGTGAGGTCGCCGATGAGGGTGGTCAGCTCCTCGATCTGGGCCCGGATGTCCTCCATCAGCTCGTCGCGGGCGGCCGGTGGCAACGAGGCCGCGTCGCCGCCGGACATGGTGAGCAGGTCGATGTTGGTCCGGAGCGACGTCAACGGGGTCCGCAGCTCGTGGCTGGCGTCGGCGACCAGCTGCCGCTGGCGCACCCGGGAGGCGTCGACAGCGGTGAGCATCAGGTTGAACGCGCCCGCCAGCCGCGCGACCTCGTCGTCACCCTCGACCGGGAGCGCGGTGAGGTCCTCGGTCCGGGCGATCCGTTCGACGGCGGTGGTCAGTCTCCGCACCGGACGGAGGCCGTTGCTGGCCACCAGCCAGCCGGCCAGCCCGGCGGCCAGGACGCCGACGCCGCCGAACGCGATGGTCACCCAGCCCAGCCGCGCCAGGATCCGGTCCTGGTCGTCCAGCGGCTGCGCGATCACGAGCGCGATGCCGGGCTGCTCGGTCGGCACGGTCACGACCCGGTAGCGCTCGCCCTCGATCCGGATGGTGCGGATGCTGGAGTGCCGCTCGCCCCGCGCGACCTCGAGCTCGGGCTTGCCGAGCAGGATGTCGGGACCGTCGTCGAGGACCCGGCCGGTGCCCTCGGCCGGCAGGAACGCGATCCGTACGTCGCCGGCGCCGAGCGCCCACGACGGCACCTCCTCCCCGACCCCGGCGTCGAGCAGCGCCCGCGAGCTGGCCGCGTCATGGGCCCGCTCGATCAGCGAGTTGTCGAGGCTCTGCTGCATCTGGAACCGGGTGGTGCCGTAGGCGGCGAGGGCGACGAACGCCACCGCCAGCCCGACGGCGATCGTGGTCAACAAGATCACCCGGCTGGCGAGGGAGCGGCGATAGTGCCACCGACCGTCCGGGCCCGGTCCGACCGCGAGGCCCGACCCCGCCCAGAAGGTGCTCACGATTCCTTCAGCACGTATCCCACGCCGCGCACCGTGTGGATCAACCGCGCCTCCTCGCCGGACTCGGTCTTTCGGCGCAGGTAGCCGACATAGACCTCGAGGGAGTTGGCGGTGGTCGGGAAGTCGTAGCCCCAGACCTCCTCGAGGATGAAGCTGCGCTCCAGCACCCGCCGTGGCCGGCGCAGGAACATCTCGAGGAGGGTGAACTCGGTGCGGGTCAGCTCGATCGCACGGCCGGCGCGGGTGACGTCGCGGGTGGTGACGTTCATGGTGAGGTCGGCGAAGGTGAGCACCTCCTCCGCGTCACCGTCCTCGTGCGGCACCACCCGGCGCAGCAGCGCGCGGAGCCGGGCGAGCAGCTCCTGGAGCGCGAACGGCTTGGTCAGGTAGTCGTCGGCACCCGCGTCGAGGCCCTCCACCCGGTCGCCGACGGCGTCGCGGGCGGTGAGCACCAGGATGGGTACGTCGTTGCCCGCTGCCCGTAGCGCCCGGGTCGCGTCGAGGCCGTCGAGCCGCGGCATCATCACGTCCATCACGACCACGTCGGGCGCGACCGAGCCGATGCCGGCGAGCGCCTCGGCGCCGTCACCGGCCAGGTGGACGTCGTACCCGTTGAACTCCAGGGAGCGTCGGAGGGACTCCCGCACCGCGCGGTCGTCGTCGACGACGAGGACACGAGGCGGGTGCGGAGGGCGTTGGGACACCCCCCCATGATGCCCAATCCGGCTGAGCAGTGGCTGAGAGCAGCGCGACGTCTACAGGTAGCGCTGCGCGATCTTGGCGGCACGAGCGCCGTAGCCGCCGCCGAAGAGGCACGCGTGCACGACCAGCGGGAAGAGCTGGTGGATGCCGAGCCGCTCCTGCCAGTCCTCGCCCAGCGGCGCGGCCTCGTCGTAGGCCGCCATCACGTGCGGCAGCTGCGGCAGGCCGAAGAGCGTCAGCATCGCGAGGTCGATCTCGCGGTGGCCGCCGTACGCCGCGGGGTCGATCACGACCACCCGGTCCTCCTGGCCCCACAGCACGTTGCCGTTCCAGAGGTCGCCGTGCAGCCGCGACGGAGGCTCTTCGGGCACGACGTCGCCGACCCGGGCGGCGGCGCGTTCGATCAGGTCCGCGTCCGCGGCAGCGACCAGCCCCTTGTCGCGGGCGACGCGGAGGTACGGCGTGATCCGCCGCTCGACGTAGAACTCCGCCCAGCTGGGGAGCGGCCCGTTGGCCAGCGGCAGGCGCCCGATGAAGCCGTCGGTGTCGGCGCCGTACGACGCAGCGCCGCTGAGGTGGGTACGGGCCAGGGCGCGTCCGAAGGCGGCAGCGGCGTCCGGTCCGGGGCGGGTGGTCTCGACCCAGCCGAGGATCAGGCAGTCGGAATCGACCGCAAGGACCTCGGGCGTGTTCACCCCGTCCTCGACCTCGGCCAGCCAGTGCAGGCCGGCGGCCTCGCGTTCGAAGAACGACGGCGGTGCCTGGGCGAGGGTCTTGAGGAAGGCGGTGCGGCCACTGGACAGCCGCAGCTTCACGGCGCTGGAGACGTCGCCGCCGGCTACCGGCGCGGTCGAGATGACAGACGTACCGAGCAGCTGCTCCGCCCGCCCGGCGACCGCCGGTTGCCGTGTCATCTCATCTCCCTAGGACACGGTCAGGACTGGCCCTTGAGCGCCCGCGGGATCTCGCGTCCCTGCTCGATCGCGCGCTCGGGCGCCTTGACCTGCTTGAACTTCCTGATCCCGACCCAGGTGCACAGCACTGCCAGCAGCAGCCAGAAGCCGGAGACGATGAGGAAGGCCCAGTGCAGGGACAGCCCCTGGCCGTTCCAGTTGATGAAGTAGCCGGCCGCCACCGACAAGATGATGATGAACAGCACGAGGAAGAACACGGCGGCGAGCAGCAGCACGCTGCCGAGCCCGCCCGCGGTGACGCTCACCTTCAGCTCGGACTTCACGAGCTGGATCTCCTTGCGCATCAGCGTGGAGAACTCGGTCTGGGCGTCCTTGACGAGGCGTCCGATCGTGGGCTCAACGTTTCGCGTGTCGACGGCCATGAGGCGACCCTACCGAAGCCCCCTCCCCTCACCACTAGGATCTCAGGGAGGTGAGCCGGGAAGTCTGGTCGGCGCCTATCGACCGACCCCTGATCCCGAGCGATGCGAGGTTTCGTCCCGTGAACGATTCACCCTCGATGCCGCCGCGTGGCCCGGACAACGTCTGGCGCACCGGCCCGATGCTCTCGGCGAGCAACCGGCCGCTGGCCCGCTACGTCGCCCGACCGGTCCGGGAGTTCCTGCGGGTCGAGTCCGGCGGCTCGGTGCTGCTGTTGCTGGCCGCGGCCGCGGCCCTGGTGTGGGCCAACTCGGGGTGGTCGGCGTCCTACGACGACTTCTGGCACACCCAGGTCAGTCTCCAGGTGGGGTCCTTCCACCTCGACGACACCCTCCAGCACTGGGTCAACGACGCGCTGATGGTGATCTTCTTCTTCGTCGTCGGCCTGGAGATCAAGTACGAGCTCGCTGTCGGCGACCTGCGTGACGCGCGCACGGCCGCGCTGCCGATCGTGGCCGCGGTCGGCGGCATGGTGGTGCCGGCGCTGGTCTATGTCGCCATCGCCGGTCGCGGCGACGGGGCAGCGGGCTGGGGCATCCCGATGGCGACGGACATCGCGTTCGCGGTCGGCGTGCTGGGAGTGCTCGGCCGCCGGATCCCGTCCACCGCCCGGCTCTTCCTGCTCACCCTCGCGATCGTCGACGACATCGGGGCGATCGTCGTGATCGCGATCTTCTACACCGCAGATCTCGACCTGGTCTGGCTCGGGACCGCCATCGGTCTGTTGCTGGTCGTCGTCGCCATGAAGACGCTGCGCATCTGGTCGATCCCGGCGTACGTCGTCGTCGGCACTGGTGTCTGGTACGCGCTCTTCGAGTCCGGGGTGCACGCCACCCTGGCCGGGGTGGCCCTCGGCCTGCTGACTCCGGCGTCGGCGCTGCTGAAGCCCGACGTCGCGCGCGACTATGCCCAGCAGTCCCTCGCCGACCGCGAGCTCGACCCCGACGAGGTGCACCGGCTCCGGTTCCTCGTGGTCGAGTCGGTCTCCGTGGTCGAGCGGCTGCAACACCACCTGCACCCGCTGTCGGCCTACGTCGTGCTCCCCGTCTTCGCGCTCGCCAACGCCGGCGTCGACCTCGGCGCCGGCGTGTTCGCGGACTCGACCACCACCGCCGTCGGCCTCGGCATCGGCGCGGGGCTGGTGATCGGGAAGCCGGTCGGCATCCTGCTCGCCTGCGTGGTCGCGGTGCGCACCGGCATCGCCCGGCTGCCCGACGGCACCAACTGGGGACAGATCGCCGGCGTGGGCGCCGTGGCCGGGATCGGCTTCACCGTGTCGCTGTTCATCGCGGGCTTGTCGTTCCCCGACTCGGCGGCGCTCACCGAGGCTGCGAAGGTCGGGACGTTGGGGGCGTCCGTGCTGGCGGCCGCGGTCGGCGTCCTGCTGCTGTTCCTGTCCAGCAGGCGGTCCGATCCCGCTCAGTCCGTGAACCGGTCGGAGAGCGCGTAGCGCAGCAGCACGACGTCGCCGATGGCCCGCGTCTCGACCAGGCGGGCGCGGTGGTCCGGGCACCAGGGGAAGCGCCCGTCGTCCACGAACCGGCGGGCGCGCGAGTCGCCGACGAAGAACGGCGCCACCACCAGCTGGAGCTCGTCGGCGAGCCCGCCGGTGAGGAACTGGGTGTGGACGGTCCCGCCGCCCTCGACCATCAACCGGCGGACCCCGCGGTCGTGCAGGTCCTCGCCCACCCGCCGCATCCGTCGCAGGGCATGGCCGGCGTCGATGACGGTGGCGACCGGGCCCAGCCGGCCGCGAGCTGTCGTCACGGCGTCGGTGCTGCAGTAGACGAGCTTCTCGCTGTCGCCCGCAGTGAAGAAGTTGGCGAGCGGGTCGAGGTCGCCGCCCGCGGTGACGGTGACCTTCGCCGGCGAGGTGGGCAGCCCGGCGGCGACCCGGGCGTTGCGTCGGCGTGCCTCCCGGACCAGCAGCCGGGGGTTGTCGTTCCGGACGGTGGCCGCGCCGACGAGGATCGCGTCGCAGCCGGCCCGGACCTCGTCGATCCGGTCGAAGTCGGCATCGTTGGAGAGCAGCAGCCGCTCCCGGGTCGCGCTGCCGACGTAGCCGTCCAGCGACATGCTGCAGCTGAGCAGGGTGTAGGGGAGGTCAGCCACGGGCGGCCTCCCCGGGTGTGACTTCCTGGGACCGGTGTTCGGTGGCAGTGCCCCTGCCCAGGACCAGCAGTCCGGGCAGCGTGCCGACGAGGGACACGACGCCGAAGGCGACGGCCACGCTCAACCCGGTCTCGGCGCCGAGACCGGCCGCGCCGAAGAGCCACGCTGCCGCACCCTCCCGAGGCCCCCACCCGGCGACCGACAGCGGGAGCGCGGAGGCGACGAGCACCACCAGGGCGAGCGCGGCCAGCTCGGGCAGTGGCGCGGTGACGCCGACCGAGCGGGCGGCGACGACGAAGACGACCACGTGGCCTCCGGCCGCCAGTGCCGAGGCGAGGACGACGCGGGGGAGCACCGCGCGAGCGGCCACCACCTCGGCCAGCTCGGCCGCGACCGCGCGCCGTACCCGTCCCGGTACCGCTGCGACGATCACGACGAGAGCTCCGGCGACCGCGACCAGCAGCCATCCGACGTCCGACCGGACCGCCGCGGGCAGCAGGAGCAGGGCAGCCACCGCCATCACGATCTGTACTGCCTGCCCGGACGCCCGGTCCCACAGCACCGACCGGAATCCCCGGCCGAGTGCGCCCGAGGAGCGGCCGTGGTCGATGCCGCGGTGGACGTCGCCGAGGACGCCGCCGGGGAGGGTCGCGTTGAGGAGCTGGGACCGGTAGTAACGGCGGTAGGCGGTGCGCACGGGCACCGCGACGTCGAGGCGTTCCGAGAGCAGGCTCCACCGCCAGGCGCAGCACCAGGTGGTGGCGGCGGTGATCGCGAGCGCCACCAGCAGCGCCGTCGCATCGGTACGGCGGACGCCCTCCACGAACGGCTCCGCGCCCAGCCGCAGCGCGACCACGGCCAGGATCGCGACGCCGCCCAGGAGTCGGACCCACGCCCAGCGGGTCGTCGTGGTGATGGCGGGCCCGGTCATCGGCCCGCGGGGGCGGCGGAGGGGACGGGACGCCGGCCGATCGGGTTCACCGCTGCGACCTCGACCGCATCGGCGAGCCGGCGGGCGGCATCGGCCCAGCTGCCGAGGGCGGTACGGCGGCGCAGGGCGCCGGTGCGCAGCCGTGCACGTTCGTCGCGGTCGGTCAGCCAGCACCGCAGGGCGGTCGCGAGCCGGGCCGGGTCGTCCGGCGGCACCAGTACGCCGGCGGCACCGTCCGCAGCGGAGCGGCCGACCGCTTCCCGGTGGCCGCCGACGTCGGTGACGACGGCCGGCACGGCACGCGCGAGCGCCTCGGTCACCGCCATCCCGTAGGACTCGCGCCGCGAGGCCGAGACGAGCAGGTCCGTGCTCGTCAGTGCGACATCGAGCCGGTCCGCGGTGAGGGGTCCGGCAAGCGTGATCCGGTCGGCGATCCCGGAACTCTCCGCGAGGTCGGTCAGGAAGGCGACGAAGTCGGGCTCGACGTCCAGCGCCCCGGCGCAGGTGAGGTGCCAGTCGACTCCCCTGATCCGGGCCAGGGCCGTGAACAGGGTGTCGTGGCCCTTCGCCCGCGTCACCGCCGCCACGCACAGCAGCCGCGCGCCGGGCGCGAACGCCGAGGTGACCGGCGCCCGGTCGACGCCCGGCGTGACGACCTGCACCCGATCCGCCGGCAGTCCGTGCTGGGCGATCACCCACGCCCGCGCCCACCCGCTGGTCGTGACGACGCCGGAGGCAGCCGCGAGTGCGGCCCGCTCGGCGCGTCGTACCGACTCCTCGGGGGAGGCCTCGGCAAACGGCATGTGCAGGAGTACGACGACGCACAGTCGATCGGCGACCGGCACCAGCGCGTCGGGTGCGGCCGATCCCAGCAGTCCGTCGACCACGACCACCGCCCGGTCGGGCAGCCCGGCCAGCAGCTCACCGAGGTCGGCGGGGCGCCCGATCCGGTGCTCGCGCACCTCGCGGCCCATCGCGAGCAAGGAGTCGATCACCCGCCGGTCGTAGCGGTTGCCGCCGCTCGGACGGGTCGGGTCGTCGATCCCCTCCGGGACCACGAACTCGATCGGCGCGAAGGTCACAGCGGCCTCCGGTAGCTGGCCCACGCGATCGGGGACTCCCGCAGGGTGACCTCGACCCCCAACAGCTCGTCGGCCGGCCGGCCAAGGTCGCCGGCCCGCGTCCGCTCCGCGAGCCGGTCGGCCACCAGCCTGGCGAGCACCTCGGTGGTCGTGACGAGGCCGGCGAGTGCCTCGACGTCGTCGAGGTTGCGGTAGGTGAGATCGGAGAGCACCGACTTGAGCTGCTCGGTGGCCCTCCCGATGTCGACCACGATGCCTGACTCGTCCAGCTCGCTCGCGATGAATGTCGCATCGACGACGAACGTCGCGCCGTGCAGTCGCTGTGCGGGCCCGAAGACCTCGCCGCGCAGGCTGTGGGCGACCATCATGTGGTCGCGCACGGTCACCTGGAACTCAGGGATCAAGGCCCCTCCTCCTCGTAGTCGACGGTGTGGCAGAGCGTGGTCCGGTCGCCCCCGGCAGACCCGGCAGACCCGGCAGACCCGGCGAGCCGGGCGAGGACGGTGGGCAGGTCGGCCAGCGACGACCGGCCCGTGAGCAGCGCGTCGAACGCGGGATCGGCCAGCAGATCCAGGGCCAGGGCGAGCCGATCGGTCATGCTGCGCCGGCCCCGTCGGGCGGGAGAGACGGCGCCGACCTGGCTGGCCCGGATGGTCAGTCGCGAGGAGTGGAAGGCGCCGCCGAGCGGCACGGTGACCGGGCGGTCGCCGTACCAGCTGACCTCGAGGACGGTGCCCTCCGGCGCCAGCAGTTCGAGGGACCGTTCCAGCCCTGCTGAGGTGGCGCTGGCGTGCACGACCAGGTCGCAGTCGCCCGGTGCCTCCTCCGGGGTGGCGAACCCGACGCCGAGGGCAGCGGCGACCTCGGACCGGGCGGACTCGCGGTCGACCAGGGTCACCCCGGTCCCGGGGATCTGCACCAGGAGCCGGGCGATGGAGCAGCCGACCATGCCCGCGCCGACGACAGCGATCCGGTCGCCGAGGTGCGGTGCCGCGTCCCAGACCGCGTTGAGGGCGGTCTCGACGGTGCCCGCCAGCACCGCGCGCCGGGACGGTACCGCGTCGGGCACCGGCGTCACCGCGGCGGCCGGGACGACGTACGCCGTCTGGTGCGGGTGGAGGCAGAAGACCCGCCGGCCGGCCAGTGCGGCCGGTCCCTCCTCGACCACGCCGACGCTGAGATAGCCGTACTTCACCGGTCCGGGGAAGTCGCCGACCTGGAACGGCGCCCGCATCTGCGCGTGCTGGACGGTCGGCACACCGCCGCGGAACACCAGCGTCTCCGTGCCGCGGCTGATCCCGGAGCTCAGCGTGCGCACCAGCACGTCGTCCGGGCCGGGTGCGCGCAGCGACTCCGTGCGGATCTCGCCGCGTCCCGGCTCAGCCAGCCAGAACGCACGTGCCTCACGCACCGTCAGCGCCTCCTCACGCCCGGCTTCCCGAACCGGACCGATTCCGGCACCGTATCCCTGTTGGCCCTACGCAGGGAGGCGCGGTGGATCGGGTTCGGCTAGGTCCGGTGGCGGTTGCCGTCGGTGTGCCCGCCCTGCTGGCGGCCGTCGACTACCTCGGCCCCGGCACCGTCGGCCTGGGTCCGCTCGGCTGGGCGGCCGGACTCGTGAGCGGCGCCGGGCTCGCCGTCCTCCTCGACGGCGCGCTGGCCCGGCACCGAGCCCCCGGTCTCGGGCCGGCGGGGCGGATCACCGCGACCCGCGCCGTCCTCGCGTGCGGAGTGGCAGGTCTGACCGCCGAGTCCTTCGTCGCCGACAGCTCGGCGACGCTCGTGGTCGCGCTCGCCACGATCGGCCTGCTGCTCGACGCGGCCGACGGGTGGGTGGCGCGCCGGACAGCGACGGCGACGCCCTGGGGCGCCCGCTTCGACATGGAGGTCGACGCGTTCCTGATCGCGGTCCTCAGCGGGTACGTCGCGCCCGCGGCGGGCTGGTGGGTGCTGGCGATCGGGGCGATCCGCTACGTCTACGTCGCCGCGGGCTGGTTGTTGCCGTGGCTGCGGCGGCCGCTGCCGCCGCGCTACTCCGCGAAGGTGGTGGCTGCCGTCCAGGGCATCGTCCTCACCGTCGCGGCGGCCGGCGTCCTCGCACCGGCCCTGGCCCGGCTGTCCCTGGCGGTCGGGCTGGCGCTCCTCGTGGAGTCCTTTGCCCGTGACGTGCGCAGGCAGTGGCAGCAGCGTTCCGAGCCGCTGCCGCCCCTCCCGGCCGCGCCGCCGGCGGGTCCCCTGGTGCGTCCCGGTGTGGTGACCCTGGCCGCCTTCGCGGGTCTCTGGCTGGCGCTCGTGCTGCCGGACCCGACCGACGGGCTCGGTTCCGATGACCTGGTCGGGATCCCGGCCGAGGGCCTGGTCCTGGTCGCGGCCGCGCTGGTGCTGCCGCCCCGCCTGCGGACCTGGGCCGCCGTCGGGTTCGGCGCGCTCGCCGGCCTGCTGGTCGTGCTCCGGATCGTCAACGCCGGTTTCGACGTGGTGCTGGACCGACCCTTCGACCCGCTCGGCGACTGGGGCTACTTCCGCTCCGGGATCGGCGTGCTCGGCGACTCGACCGGTGACCTGGCCGCGCGGCTGGCCGCGGTCGGCGCGGTGCTGCTGGTCGGCGCGGTGATCGTGGCGCTCGCCGGCGCCGCAGCCCGGGTGGCCCGGGTCGTGGACGACCACCGCCCGCGCGCCGCCCGTGGAATGGTCGCGCTGGGCGCGGCCGCGGCGATCTGCGCGGTTGCCGGCGTCAACGTCGCCGGCGCCGCCGGACTCGCCGTCGAGACCGTGGACCAGATGCGGGCCGGGCTCTCCGACCGCGACGAGTTCGCCGAACAGATCGCGGCGGACCGGTTCGCCGAGGTCCCCGACGACCAGCTGCTGAGCGGGCTGCGCGGAAAGGACGTGCTGCTCGTCTTCGTCGAGAGCTACGGCCGGAGCGCGACCCGCGGGTCGTCGTACTCCCCGGGCGTCGAGGACGTCCTGGTCGCCGGGACCCGCCGGCTGGCAGGTGCCGGCTATGCCACCCGCAGCGGCTACCTCACCTCACCGACCTTCGGAGCCGCCAGCTGGCTCGCCCACTCGACGGCGCAGTCGGGCCTGTGGGTGGACAGCGAGCGGCGCTACGGCCAGCTGCTGGACAGTGACCGGCTCACCCTCACCAGTGCTTTCGACCGCGCCGGTTGGCGCACCGTCTTCGACGTGCCGGCCAACACCGAGCACTGGCCGGAGGGCGGGAGCTTCTACGGGTTCGACCACCTCTACGACTCGCGGAACGTCGGCTACGCCGGACCGGAGTTCGGCTACGCCCCGGTGCCGGACCAGTACACGCTCGAGCACTTCCGCCGCGCGGAGCTCACCGGCGGCGACCGGCCACCGGTCTTCGCCGAGATCGACCTGATCTCCAGCCACCACCCGTGGTCCCCGCCGCCGCCGCTGGTGCCGTGGGACGAGGTCGGCGACGGCTCCGGCTTCGCCGGTACGACGGAGGACTCCGACCCGGTCGATCAGGAAGCGGACCCGGACCGGGCGCAGGAGCTCTACGGCCGGTCGATCGCGTACTCGTGGGAGACGCTGGTGTCCTTCCTCGAGACCTACCCCGACCCCGACCGGGTGCTGGTCGTCCTCGGCGACCACGAGCCGCATGCGTGGGTGAGCGGCGACGACGCCGGGCACGACGTACCGGTCACCCTCATCGCGCAGGACGGCGACGTCGTACGGAGGATCGCCGACTGGGGCTGGGCGCCCGGGCTGCTGCCCCCCGCCGATGCGCCGGTGTGGCCGATGTCGGACCTGCGCGACCGGCTGCTGACCGCCTTCGGGTCAGTCCTCTGAGCTGGAGGTCAACCCCTTCGAGATCAGCTCCATCACTGAGCTGTCGGCGAGAGTGGTGACGTCGCCCACCTCGCGATGCTCGGCGACGTCCTTCAAGAGTCGGCGCATGATCTTGCCGGAGCGGGTCTTGGGCAGCTCGGGCACGACCATGATCTGGCGCGGGGTCGCGATCGGACCGATCTCCTTGCGGACGTGACGACGCAGCTCCTGGACGATGTCGGTGTTGTCGGGCCCGCCCTCGGCTGTCGCACTTTCGCGCAGGATGACGAACGCGCACACGGCCTGGCCGGTGTCCTCGTCCTTGGCGCCCACGACCGCGGCCTCGGCGACCTTCGGGTGGGAGACCAGCGCGGACTCGATCTCGGTCGTCGAGAGCCGGTGACCGGAGACGTTCATGACGTCGTCGACCCGGCCGAGGACCCAGATGTCGCCGTCGTCGTCCTTCTTCGCGCCGTCGCCGGCGAAGTAGTAGCCCTTGTCCTTGAACATCTTCCAGTAGGTGTCGACGAAGCGGTCGTCGTCGCCCCACAGGGTGCGCAGCATCGAGGGCCAGGGTGCGGTGACCACGAGGTAGCCGCCCGACCCGTTGGGCACCGAGTTGCCCTTGTCGTCGACGACGTCGGCGCTGATGCCGGGGATCGCGGTCATCGCCGAGCCCGGCTTGCCGGCCGTCACGCCGGGCAGCGGGCTGATCATGATCGCGCCGGTCTCGGTCTGCCACCAGGTGTCGACCACCGGGGTGCGGTCGCCGCCGATGGTCTTGCGGTACCAGACGTAGGCCTCGGGGTTGATCGGCTCACCGACCGACCCGAGGATCCGCAGCGAGGACAGGTCCGAACGGTTCGGGATGTCGGCACCCTGCTTCATGAACGAGCGGATCGCGGTGGGCGCGGTGTAGAAGATCGTGACGCCGTACTGCTCGATGATCTGCCACCAGCGGCCGCGCTCGGGGCTGTCCGGGGTGCCCTCGTAGAGCACCTGGGTCACGCCGTTGGCCAGCGGTCCGTAGACGATGTAGCTGTGCCCGGTGACCCAGCCGATGTCGGCGGTGCACCAGTAGACGTCGTCGGTCTTGAGGTCGAAGACCGCGTGATGGGTGTACGACGCGCCCACGAGGTAGCCGCCCGTGGTGTGCAGGATCCCCTTCGGCTTGCCGGTGGACCCGGAGGTGTACATCACGTAGAGCGGGTGCTCGGCGTCGAACGCCTCGGGGGTGTGGTCGGTCGAGGCGGTCTCGACGACGTCGTGCCACCACACGTCGACGTCGTCGTCCCAGCCGTCCTCGCCGTTGACCGAGAGGTCTTGGCCCGTGCGCCGGACGACCAGCACCTTCTCCACGCTCAGCCCATTGTGGCGAGCCTTCGCCCGCGCCTCGTCGACCGCGGGCTTCAGCGCCGACGGGGAGCCGCGGCGGTAGCCGCCGTCGGAGGTGATGACGAACCTGGCCTGGCAGTCCTCAAGCCGCGAGGCGAGCGCGTCGGCGGAGAAGCCGCCGAACACCACCGTGTGCGGGGCGCCGATCCGCGCGCAGGCCAGCATCGCGACGATCGCCTCGGGGATCATCGGCATGTAGATCGCGACCCGGTCGCCGGCTGCGACCCCGAGCTCAGTCAGCGCGTTGGCTGCCTGGCAGACCTCGTCCTT
Source organism: uncultured Actinomycetota bacterium (assembly GCA_963756795.1). GTDB lineage: Bacteria > Actinomycetota > Actinomycetes > Propionibacteriales > Nocardioidaceae > Nocardioides. Next base: position 1,309,169 of record CAVWPK010000012.1, read on the forward strand.
GAGCTGCGCGTAGGTGAGGTCGCGGGTCTCGGCCACCCCGTCGTCCACCGGCTCGCCCACCCAGTGCAACGCGACCTTGTCACCGCGACCGGCTTCGACGTGCCGGTCCACACAGTTGTACGACGCGTTGAGCTTGCCGCCCGTGAACCACTTGAAGAACGGCGGGTTGGCGTCGTCGAGCACCGTGTCCCAGCGCTCCGCCCAGCTCAGCCGCTCCGCCTGCTCACCCCAGAACGCCACCGGGTCCTTGGCGGCGTGCTCGTAGGCGTCGACGGTCACGTTCGCGTTGGCCGCCAGGTCGGACGGAGGCTCGAACCGACGGTCCTCCCTGGACAGGTTGGCGAGGGTCTCTGCTGCTGACGATGGGTCGGTCGTCACGAGTGTCTCCTGAGGTCGTTGGTGGCGGGCACCACATTAGGGCGGCAAAGGTGCCGGGTCACGGGTTGCGTTGCCGAGCGGGCGCGTGCGCCACGAGTCCCGCTCGGCAACCCCCGAGCTTCTAGTGCTGGATGGCCTGCTCGGCGCCCGCCCCGGTGAGCGCGCGGACCTCGAGCTCGGTGAACCGCTCCTCGGCCGCCGACTCCCGTGCGGTGACGGTGCCCAGCCAGCCGAGGAAGAACCCGAGCGGGATGGACACGATGCCCGGGTTGCTCAACGGGAACCAGGACCAGTCCGCGCCGGTCACCAGTGCCGTCTCCGAACCGGACACCACCGGCGAGAAGAACACCAGCCCGACCGCCGAGACCAGGCCGCCGTAGATGCTCCAGACGGCGCCGCGGGTGTTGAACCGCCGCCAGAACATGTTGTAGACGATCGCCGGCAGGTTGGCCGAGGCAGCGACCGCGAAGGCGAGTGCGACCAGGAACGCGATGTTGAGGCTCTGCGCCGGGATCGCCAGTGCGATCGCGATCGCGCCGATCCCGAGGGCGGCGATCCGGGTCATCCGGATCTCCTCCTTCTCGGTCGCCTTCCCCTTGCGGATCACGCTGTTGTAGATGTCGTGGGCCACCGACGTCGACGACGCCAGGGTGAGGCCCGCGACGACCGCGAGGATCGTGGCGAACGCCACTGCGGCGATGAGCGCCAGCAGGATGGCGCCTCCGGTGGAGCCGTCACCCCCACCGACCGCCTCGGCCAGCAGCGGCGAGGCCAGGTTGCCGCCCGATTCGGCCACCTCGCCGTACTTCTCGTCGTTGAGCATCGCCGCGGCGCCGAAGCCCAGGACGAGGGTGAACAGGTAGAAGACGCCGATCAGGCCGATCGCCCACAGCACCGACTTCCGCGCGTCCCGTGAGGTGGGGACGGTGTAGAAGCGGATCAGGATGTGGGGGAGGCCGGCCGTGCCGAGCACCAGAGCCAGCCCGAGGCTGAGGAAGTCGATCTTGCTGGTGAGGTCGACGCCGTACTTCAGGCCCGGCTCCAAGAAGGCCTGACCCTGGCCCGAGTTGGACGCTGCGGTGCCGAGCAGGTCGGACAGGTTGAACCCGAACTCCGCCAGCACCAGCACCACGATCAGCGCCGAGCCCGCCATCAGCAGCACGGCCTTCACGATCTGCACCCAGGTCGTGCCCTTCATCCCGCCGACGGTCACGTAGAAGATCATCAGGCCGCCGACGCCGACGATGACCAGGTTCTTCACGGCCTCGCTGTCGACGCCGAGCAGCAGCGCCACCAGCACACCGGCACCGACCATCTGGGCGAGCAGGTAGAAGATCGAGACGACGACGGTCGAGGTGGCCGCGGCCATCCGGACCGGCGTCTGCCGCATCCGGTAGGCGAGCTGGTCGGCCATCGTGAACCGGCCCGAGTTGCGCAGCATCTCCGCGACGAGAAGCAGCGCGACCAGCCACGCGACCAGGAAGCCGATCGAGTAGAGGAACCCGTCGTACCCGGAAAGCGCGATCGCGCCGGAGATGCCGAGGAACGACGCCGCCGACATGTAGTCGCCGCCGATGGCGAGACCGTTCTGAAGGCCGGAGAACGACCGACCCCCGGCGTAGAAGTCGGTCGCTGTCGCCGTCTGGCGACTCGCCCACAACGTGATGCCGAGCGTCAGCGCGACGACGGAGAGGAACAGAACCGTGGTGAGTACCTGGTCGTCCATCAGTGGCCTCCGGTCCCGCGGGACGACTTGCCCTCGAGTGCGATGAACCGCTCGTCGAGCTCGCGGGCGAGCGGGTCGAGCTTGGCGGTGGAGTAGCGGCTGTAGACCCAGGCGAGCAGGAACGTCGTGGCGAACTGCAGCAGGCCGAAGACCAGCGCGATGTTGATGTTGCCGACGACCTTGGTGCCCATGAAGTCGCCCGCCCAGTTGGAGAGGACGACGTAGAGCAGGTACCAGCTCAAGAAGGCCACCGTCGCGGGGAACACGAAGCTTCGGTAGCGGCTGCGCAGCTGCTCGAACTCGGCCGACGCGTGGAGCTCGTCATAGACCGGATCGTGCCGCTCGGCTTGCGGAGCGATGTCGTGGGACACGTGGACCTCCAGAGAAAGATGTGATGGCCATCACCGGCCTCGGGTCGGACGCTAGGAGTGCGCCGTACCCGATCGGCAGGGGTTCGGTCGGAACTCGCGCTCGGCGGGAACCCGCTGTCGACGAACGGTCGGTCTGGCGCGACGAACGGTCAGCCCCGCGGGACGCCGTCGGCAGCGGACCCGGCGATCGCGCGGGGCCGAGGGTCTAGCCGAAAGGATGTATCTGGCGGCAGCGGCGGCCGGTCCTCCTTCATGTCAACCCCCGATAAGAAGGAGTCCCCTGTGGACATCAACCGCATTCTGCTGAGCATCATCCTCGACCGCATCCCGGAGGCCGCCGACGCGTTCTGGCCGCACGGCCCGCGGGTCTCGAACGCTCTCGACCTGGTCGCGCTCAACCCGCAGCCGCTGCCCCCGGTAGACCAGGGCATCCGGTTCGGCCGGTCGCTCGTCCAGCTCGCGTTCGTCGCGGAGAAGCTCGGCCAGCCGGTCACCCCGCTCGCGGAGTGGAGCGACGGCGACGTCCTCGACAACCTCGGCGCACCGAACCCGGTCCTCGCTGCCCTGATCGCCGAGCTGCTCAAGCACGGCGGTCCGGTGCCGGACGACGAGCCCAAGCCGCACTGGAAGAACGAGGTGCTGGCCGGCGTCGTCCTCGGGCTCGCCTCGGCGGGTGCCGTGGTCGATTCCAACGAGTTCCTGCGCACGGCGTTCGAGTCCGCCGTCGCGGGTGTCTCCGACCCCGGCGAGGTCCGCCGGACGGCGGCCTGACCCCGCGACCCCCGCGACATCCCCGCCGGCCGGGCCGAGGTTTCCCGGCCGGCGGGGTCGCTCCAACGGTCGTCGATGCGTACCCCTCCCTCACCGTGTGGAGGTGCGCCGAATCGCATGGATTGGTGTGCCGAATCGCATGGATTGGTGCAGCGAAAGGTGTGTCTTGGCGCGCCCGTCATCTCGGCGTACTCGGTGCACCAAGGCAGGCGATTCGGCGCAGCGGGCTAACCGACTTCCAGTACCTCAGGGGTGTGCAGCCGGACCAGGAACCGGCGGGCATGAACGGGTGCGCGGGACGGGGTGGCCAGCGACACCAGCACCATCACGGCGAAGGCGATCGGTACGCTCCAGGCGGCGGGCTGGGTGAGGAGCGCTCCGAGCCAGCCGGACGCCTGGACGCCGACGACGTTGAGTACGGCGGCACCACCCGCGCCGAGCCCGCCCGCCGCCAGGCCGGCCAGGGCGCCGACGTCGGTCAGCCCGCGCCACCAGATCCCGAGCATCAGCAACGGGCAGAACGTGGATGCAGCGACGGCGAACGCGAGACCGACCGACTGCGCGACGCCGACGTTGGTGGCGAACAGGGCGACCAGCACCGGCACCGACACCGCGAACACCGCGGCGAGCCGGAACGCGCCCGCGACGGACGCCGTCGGTCCGTGCTCCCCGACGAACCGGCTGGTCACGTCCTGGGTGAGCACACCCGAGACGGCGATCGCCAGCCCGGACGCGGTCGAGAGGAATGCCGCGAACGCTCCCGCTGTGACCAGTCCCGTGAGCAGCTCGCCACCGAACCCGTCGACCATCAACCGCGGTAGCTCCAGCACCAGCACGTCGGCATGCCCGTCGGCGATCAGGTCGCCGCCGTAGACCCGGCCGAGCGCGGCGAACACCGGCGGCCACAGGTAGAAGAGACCGAGCAGGGCGAGCACCACCAGCGTCGTACGACGTGCCGCCCGGCCGTCCGGGTTGGTGTAGAACCGCACGACCACGTGCGGCAGGCCCATCGTCCCGAGGAACAGGGCGACCATCAGCGAGTACGTCGTGTACAGCCCGATCGCGCCGTCGCCGGCAACCGGAACCGACCACCCGTCCCCGCCGGCACCACTTCCGTCCGGACGGCCGTCGCCGAGCCAGACGATGAGCAGCACCATCGCGGGGACCAGCAGCGCGGTGAGCTTGAGCCAGTACTGGAACGCCTGGACGAAGGTGATCGATCGCATCCCGCCGGACATCACATTGACCAGGACGACGGAGCCGACGATGAGTGGCCCGACCCAGGGAGGCGCACCGATCGCGGACTCGAGGGTCAGCCCGGCCCCCTGGAACTGCGGCAGCAGGTAGAGCCAGCCGACGCCCACCACCAACAGTGAGCAGGCCGACCGCACCAGCCGGGAGCCCAGCCGCGCCTCGGCGAAGTCGGGCAGTGTGTAGGCACCCGACCTGCGCAGCGGCGCCGCGACGAGCACCAGCAGCACCAGGTACCCGGCTGTCCAGCCGACTGGGTACCAGAGCATCTGCGCACCCCCCACCAGCAGCAGCCCGGCGATGCCGAGGAACGAGGCGGCGGAGAGGTACTCGCCACCGATCGCCGACGCGTTGAGCCGCGGGTTGACCGAGCGCGACGCGACGAAGAAGTCGCTGGTGGTGCGGGAGAACCGCAGCCCCCAGGTGCCGATCGCGAGGGTGGCGACGGTGACCAGGAGCACCGCGACCAGGCCAGGTACGGCGTCCCCGCTCATGTGTCGGGACCCTCGACGAGAACAGTGAAGTCGTGCTCGTTGCGCTCCGCACTCCGGACGTAGCGCCAGCCGACGAACAGCAGGAACGGGTAGGCCAGACCCCCCAGGACCAGCCAGGCGACCGGGATCCCGAGCACCTCGGCGTCGGCGGCGCGGGGCCAGAGGTGGAAGGCGAGGGGAAGCAGGCCGAGGGTGAGGCCGATCAGCACCAGCACCCGGACCGCCAGCGCGAGCTGCTCCTTCAGCAGCGAGCGCAGGAAGACGTCGCCGAGCGGCGTCTGCTCATTGACGTCGCCGACCCGGTTCCGCGGGCCGGTCGCATACCGCGGTGGTCCCGTGACCCGGACGCGTTGCGGTCGCTGGTCGCTCATGAGCCGCGGGCCCGCCGTACCAGGACGTCGCGCAGCTCGCGGGTGTGCCGCCGGGCAACGGGCAGCTCCTTCTCGCCGACGACCACGGTGCAGCGACCCCCTTCGGTGCGCAGCTCGTCGATGTGGGCCAGCGCGACCAGCAGTGAGCGGTGGATCCGGTGGAAACCGGCCGACCCCCACTCCTCCTCCAGTGTCGAGAGCGGGATCCTGACCAGGAAGGCCTCCCCGGCCCTCGTGTGCAGCCGGGCGTAGTCGCCGTGCGCCTCGACGTGGGAGATGTCGCCGCGGTCGATGAACCGGGTGACCCCGCCACGTTCGACGGGGATCTGGGTGTCCTCGGGGGCGGGCCGACGGCCGGGGCCCGAGACGACCCGGCGGATCGCCTCGGCCAGCCGCTCCGCGCGCACCGGCTTGAGCACGTAGTCGATGGCGTCGAGCTCGAAAGCCTCGACCGCGTGCTGCTCGTGTGCGGTCACGAAGACGACCGGCGGCGCCTCCTTGAACCGGCCGAGCACCTCGGCGAGCTCGAGCCCGCTGAGACCGGGCATCTGGATGTCGAGGAAGACCACGTCGACCTCGGTCTCGCGGAGGATCCGCAGCCCTTCGGTCGCGGTGGCGGCGGCAACGACCTCACCCACGCGGTGGTCGGCGGCGAGGAGGTAGCCGAGCTCCTCGAGTGCCGGCTGCTCGTCATCGACCAGCAACACGCGGAGTCCGGTCCCGGCTGTCATTGAGCGCTCACCCCCGGCGCGAACTTCGGTACCCGGACGATCACCTTGGTGCCCGCTCCCGGTGCGGTCTCGACGACCAGACCGTAGTCGTCCCCGAAGGTCGCTCGCAGTCGGGCGTCGACGTTGCCGAGGCCGACGGAGTCGAGAGCCGCGTCGCCGGCCAGCGCGCGCCGTACCTTCTCGGGATCCTCGCCCGCGCCGTCGTCCTCCACCTCGACCACACACTCGTGGCCACGGTCGTGTGCGGCTATTCGCAGGTGCCCGGCGCCGTGCTCGGGGGCGGCCGCCTCGAGGCCGTGGCGTACGGCGTTCTCGACGAGCGGCTGGATGCAGAGGAACGGTACGACGACCGGCAGCACCTCGGGTGCGACGTTGAGCGTCACTTGAAGCCGGTCGCCGAATCGGGCCTGCTCGAGCAGCAGGTAGCGCTCGATCGAGCGGAGCTCCTCGGCCAGGGTGGTGAACTCGCCGTGGCGGCGAAACGAGTAGCGGGTGAAGTCGGCGAACTCGAGGAGCAGCTCGCGCGCCCGGTCGGGGTCGGTCCGCACGAAGCTGGCGATCGCGCCCAGCGAGTTGTAGATGAAGTGCGGGCTGATCTGCGCCCGCAGGGCCTGTACCTCGGCCTCGATCGCCCGGTTGCGGCTGGCGTCGAGCTCGGCCAGCTCCAGCTGGCCGGACACCCACTGCGCGACTTCCTCGGTAGCGCGGATCAGGCCGGCGGTCGTGGTCGGCGCGAACGCCTGGACGGTGCCGACCACCCGCCCGTCAACCGCCAGCGGACTGATCACCCCCGCCCGGACCGGGCAGCCGGACGTCGCGCAGGGCAGCTGGGCGGGCTCGACGGTGCGGGTCCACTCGCGGGCCGGGTCGTTGGCGGCCGGGGCGGCCAGCATCGCCGCCAGTGCTCCGGCCTGGGCCTGGTGGTGGCTCCCGGTGCCGTCCCACGCGAGGGCGGTCGCGGTGTCGGTGAGGGCCAGCGCCGGCGTACCCAACAGGGTGCGCAGGTGCTTGATCGCGCGCTCCGCGCTGTCAGCGGTCAGGCCCTCCCGAAGCGCCGGTGCTGCCAGCGACGCCTGGTGGAGCGCGCGGAACGTCGCGCGGTCGGCTTCGCTCCCGAGGTGTCGCCGCCGTCGCATCCCGACATCGTGCCACCCGCGAGGTGTCGGGGTTGGCTGCGCGAGGTGTCGGGGTTGGTGACGCGAGGTGTCGGGGTTGGCCACGCGAGGTGTCGGGGTTGGCTACGCGAGGTGTCGGGGTTGGTGACGCGCAGTTCGAACCCGACCGTGAGTGACATCTCGCACGACCAAGAGCGACATCTCGCACGACCAACCCCGACACTTCGGCCGACCACGAGCGACACTTCGCGGGTCAGCGGAAGTCGATGAGAAGCATTCCGGAGTCGTCATCGGTGGGGGGAGGCTCGAGGGCGGAGAGCTGGGCGTCGGAGAGCTGGGCGGCGTCGGAGAGCGTGACCGGTTCGGTCGCGTCGCCGACGTACTCCGCACCCGCCTCCGCACCCGCCTCCTCTGCCGCGGGTTGGGCGGTGGCGAGCAAAGTCCTGGGAGCGGTCTGCGGCTTGATGCCGACGACGGCGCGGTAGCAGTGGGTGAGGTAGGGCAGCTGCATGCCGTCCATGCCGCGGCCGAACTCGTCGTAGAACGCGAGCACCTCGCGCAGCTTGGCTTCGCGGGCCTCCGCGGACAGGGTGGCGACGTTGGAGCGCGACAGCACCAGGTCCTGGATCGTCGACCGGTCGATGCCCTGCCAGTGCTTGAACGTCTCGTGCTCGACCGGGCCGAAGTACGGCGAGGTCTCGAGCTCGTCGCCCGGCGCGGCGTCCTGCTCCTGGCTGCCGATCACCCGGCCGAGCCGTTTGACCCACGGGATCCGCTGGTCGCGGGTGTTCCACACCAGGCTGAGCGAGCCGCCGCGCTTGAGCACTCGGGCGATCTCGGGGAGCGCGCGGTCATGGTCGAACCAGTGGTAGGCCTGGGCGGCGATCACGATGTCGAACGTGCTGTCCGGGACCGGGATCTCCTCGGCCGTGGTCTGCGAGATGCGGGTGACCACGTAGTTGTGAGCGAGTACGTCGAGCATCGCCGCGTCCGGGTCGGTTGCGTGAACGTCGTGGCCGAGCGCGACCAGCTCGCGGGTCAGCTTGCCGGTGCCGGAGCCCAGCTCGAGCACCGAGAGGGGTTCGTCGCCGGTGAGCCAGCGCGCCGCTTCGACCGGGTAGCCCGGGCGACCGCGCTCGTAGGCCCCGACCACGCTGCCGAAGCAGAGGGCGGGTTCGGGGGCTGAGGAGTCGTTGGGTGCCATCGGTTCTCACCGTAGCCGCTCGCTAGGGTGGATCTGGTGAGCGTGGACCCCTTGGCCTGGTTGGTGTCGCTGGAGGGGGTCCCCTCGGCGTTCGCCGGGGCCCGCGACGGCATCGATGCGGTGCTGCGGGACCGCGGGCTGCGGCGGACCACGCCCGAGATGACGGCCGAGTCGTTGCTGCGCGGGGCGCACGCGAGCGCCGTCCTCGAAGGTTCGGCGTCCTCGCTGGCCGAGGTGCGTGCGGGGGAGGGCGACGAGATCGCCGTCGACGCGGTCCGGCTCTCGACCGAGCTGTTGGCGCTGGTCCCCGTCGTACGCCGCTCGCCGCTGCAGGCCTTCGCCCGGCTGCACGCCCTCGCCGGCCAGGCGTCGCTGCCGGCGGACCGGCTCGGGCGACCGCGCGACGCCGAGTCCGCCGGGTTGCTGCGGACGGTCGCGGACGTCGTGACCGCCGCTACCGCGGCGCCGGCGCTCGCACTCGCGGCCGTCGTGCACGCCGAGCTGGTCGTCAACGCGCCGTTCCCCTCCCACAACGGCATCGTCGCCCGGGCCGCCGAGCGGCTCCTGATCGCGGCGAAGGGTGTCGACGAGAAGTCACTGGTCGTGCCCGAGGCCGCTCACCTGGCCTTGCGGGCGGAGTACGAGTCGAACCTCCGCGGCTACGCGAGCGGCAAGTCCTCGGGCATCCACGCCTGGCTGCTCTACACGGCCGAGGCGTACGCCGCCGCCGCCGAGGCGAGCCCGCTGGTGCGGGACGCGTCGACGTGACCGGACTGCCAACGGCGGCGGTCGCCGCGTCGGCGGCCGCACATGCAGGTGGCACCCGAGTCAATGAAGGTCTCTCGGGTGCCACCGCTGACACATGATCCCTCGGCTACCAGGCGTGCATCTCTAATGCCGTTCCGGAAGTTTTCCGGTGACGTGCGCCCTGTTAGGAAGGGTGGATCGCCGCGTGGGTACCTGGGCCATGTGTTGATCTGAAGTTGTCGTCGCTGTTGTCACCTTTGTACGCCGGTTCGCGACCACGTTCAAGGGTTGTCTTTTGGGGTCTGCAGGAGAACTCTGGGGGGTTGGGGCGGGCTCTCACACAGCGGCCGAGCCGCGCCGCTTCGTGCCCAGCCACACGACTGTTCCGACAGCGACCACCCCACCGACGGCGAGCGCCGCCAGCGTGGGCTTCGGCGGCGGCAGTGGCACCCGGCTGCGCAGTCCGACCGGCTTGCTGAAGGTCAGCACCGGCCAGGCATGCGAGGCGGCGTACTTGCGCAGCTCCCGGTCCGGGTTGACCACGTGCGGGTGGCCGACGGCCTCCAGCATCGGGATGTCAGTAGAGGAGTCGCTGTAGGCGAAGCAGGAGGGGAGGTGATAGCCGCGCTCCTCGGCGAGCGCCAGGATCGCGTTGGCCTTCTCCTCGGCGTAGGCGTAGTAGTCGATCTCGCCTGTGTACTTGCCATCGACGATCTCGAGCCTGGTCGCGACCACCCGGTCGGCGCCGAGCATGGCGCCGATCGGCTCGACGACGTCGGTGCCCGACGACGAGACGATGACGACGTCACGACCCGCGGCGTGGTGCTCCTCGATCAGCTGGACGGCCTCGCCGTAGACCAGCGGATCCATGATGTTGTGCAGCGTCTCGGCGACGATCTCCTTGACCGTGGCGACGTCCCAGCCGGCGACCAGCTGCGACATGAAGTGCCGCATCTTCTCCATCTGGTCGTGGTCGGCGCCGCCGACGAGGAAGACGAACTGGGCGTACGCCGAGCGCAGCACGGCCCGACGGGAGATCAGCCCGCCGGCCTGGAACGGCTTGCTGAACGCAAGCGCGCTCGACTTGGCGATGATCGTCTTGTCGAGGTCGAAGAACGCCGCCTCGGGGCCCATCCCCCAATCGTAGAGGCGCGCTCTGCGCCGGTGTCGCTCACCGTCCGCCTCGGCGCGGCCCCGGAACCGTCCACAGGGCGCCGGTCCGTCGCCGTACTCCACAGCGCGACGGCGGCCGGGCATGGTCGTACGGCGACCGGGCGATATCTGGTGCATGACCACCACCACCGCGCCCGCGGGCGCGCCTGCGCCCCTGATCCTCACTGCCGACCAGAGCCTGCTCGGCGAGCTGCTGCCGCTCGCGGCGGCAGCCGACGTCGCGCCGGTCACGGCGGACCAGCCGCTGGCCGCACTGGCGTCCTGGAGCCGTGCCCCTGTCGTCCTCCTCGGCGCCGACCTGGCCGAAGACGTGGCGCGGCTCGCCCCGGAGAAGCGGCCACACCTCTATGTCGTGACCCACCAGCGCGCACCGGACGAGCTGTTCCGGACGGCGCTGCTGCTGGGCGCTGAGCAGGTGGTCGAGCTCACCGGCTCGGCGGCCTGGCTGGTCGAGCTGCTCGCCGACCTGACCGAGCGGCGCACCGCCCGCGGCCGGGTGGTGGGCGTCATCGGCGGCTCGGGTGGCGCCGGAGCGACCACGTTCGCGTGCGCGCTGGGGCAGGGAGCGGCGCGGACCGGCGATGCCGTGGTGATCGACTGCGACCCGCAGGGACCGGGGCTCGACCGGATGCTCGGGCTCGAGCGCACCGACGGCTTCCGCTGGGATGCGCTGTGCCAGACCACCGGCCGGCTCAGCGCCCGGGCCCTCCGGGACGCGTTGCCTCGGTCGGGGTCGCTCGGTGTGCTGTCGTGGTACGTCGGCGCCGGGGCCCAGACCCTCCAGGCCTTCGCCGTCAGGGAGGCGCTCTCGGCCGCCCGGCGCGGCCACGACACCGTCGTCGTCGACCTGCCGCGCACCTCTGACCGGCTCGTCGACGAGATCTCCGCTCGCTGCGACCAGCTGCTCGTCGTGACTGTCGGCACCGTGCTCGGCGTCAGTGCCGCGGCGCGGATGCGGGCCCGGTTCGCCGGCCACCCGGATGTCGGCGTCGTGCTCCGCGGCGAGGCGGTCGAAGCCGCGGACGTGGAGTCGGTGGTCCGGCTGCCGGTGGTCGTGCAGATGCGGGACCAGCCCCGGTTGTCCGAGGCGCTCGACCTCGGGCTGGGGCCGCTGCGCTCCCGCAGGGGGCCGCTCGCGCGCGCTGTCGCCGCGGTGCTCGGCACACCCGCGGACGGTGCCGCATGACGAGCGACCTGGTCGACGAGGTCGCCGGTCTGGCCGAGGACGTACGGCGCCGGCTGGCCCGATCATCCGGCGAGCTGACGCCGCACCGGGTCGCCGAGGCACTGCGCAGCACCGGCCGTCCGGTCGGCGACGCGACCGTGCTCGCGGTCTACGAGCGGCTGCGTCGCGAGGTGGTCGGGGCCGGGCCGCTGGATCCGCTGTTGCGGCAGCCGGGCGTCACCGACGTCTTGGTCAACGGTGCCGACGAGGTCTACGTCGACCGCGGGGCCGGGCTGGAGCGGACCGACGTCAGGCTCGGGTCCGAGGACGCCGTACGACGGCTCGCGCAGCGGCTGGTCGCCACCGGCGGACGACGTCTCGACGACGCGGCGCCGTACGCCGACGTACGACTGCCGGACGGGACCCGCTGCCACGCGGTGCTCGCGCCGCTGGCCCGCCCGGGTACGTCGATCTCGTTGCGGGTCCCGCGCCGGGGCGGGTTCAGCCTGGCTCAGCTGCGGGACGCGGGCACTCTCACCGACGAGACGTTCGAGCTGGTGCGGCTGCTGGTCGGCGCCCGGTTGGCGTTCCTGGTCACCGGCGGCACCGGCAGTGGCAAGACCACGTTGCTGTCGGCTCTTCTCGGTGCCGTCGATCCGGCCGAGCGGATCGTCGTGGTCGAGGACGCCACCGAGCTGCGACCGGACCATCCGCACGTGGTGGGGCTCGAGGCGCGGACCGCCAACCTGGAGGGGACGGGCGCGGTGGTGCTGCGCGACCTGGTGCGGCAGGCGCTGCGGATGCGGCCCGATCGGCTGGTGGTCGGCGAGGTGCGGGACAGCGCGGTCGTCGACCTGATGGCCGCGATGAACACCGGTCACGAGGGCGGTTGCGGCACCCTGCACGCCAACTCTGCGGCCGACCTGCCCGCGCGGATCGAGGCGCTCGCGCTCGCGGCCGGGCTCGGTCGGGACGCGGCGCACAGCCAGCTCGCGTCGGCGCTCGAGGTCGCGCTGCACATGACCCGCGACCGCGACGGGCAGCGGCGGCTGAGCGAGGTCGCCGTGCTCGAGCGGGACCAGGCGGGGCTGGTGAGGACAGTGACCGCAACCCGGATCGACCGGGTCGGCACGCTGACGGCAGGCCCCGCGGCAGGGCGGCTGCTCGACCTGATCGAGTCGCGGCGGCCCCGGTGACGGGATGGGTTGTCCTCGCCTGCCTGTCGGCCGGGTGCGCAGCACTGCTGCTCACGCCTGGCCGGGCGGCGCCCGCCGATGCGGCGCGTCACGACGGCGCTCGTCGTACGTCGTCGTCGTGGTCGGCCTGGTCTCCGTCGGTTGGTGGTTCGTCGACGAGCCGCGGCTGCTCGTGCTCGGTGTGGTCGGCGGCGGTTCCGCGGTCGCGGCCGGCCGTCTTGTCGGGCGGCGTCGTGCGGATCGGGCGGCGGCGCGGGTCCGGGCGCGCGTGGTGGACCTGTGTGACGGACTGCAGGCCGAGCTCGCGGCCGGACAGACGGCGGCGACGGCCCTCGAGCGGGTCGCTGCCGAGTGGCCGACGCTGCAGCCGGTGAGCCGCTCGGCCGCTGCCGGCGGCGACGTACCGGCAGCGCTGCGCGAGCTCGCCATCGCGCCGGGTGCCGGCGACCTGCGGGTCGTCGCAGCGGCCTGGCAGGTCGCCCATCGCACCGGCCACGGGCTCGCCGACGCGCTCGCCCGGGTCGCCCGCGAGTTGCGCGACGCCGAGCAGACGCGGCGGGTGGTCGCGGGTGAGCTCGCCTCCGCGCGGGCGACCGCGCGGCTGGTCGCCGGCCTGCCGCTGGTCGCGCTGCTGATGGGCAGTGGAGCAGGAGCCGACCCGTGGACCTTCCTGCTCGGCCACCCGGTCGGGCTCGGCTGCCTTGCCGGCGGCGTCGGCTGTGGCATCGCCGGTCTGGCCTGGATCGAGGCGCTGGCCCGCGACGTCGAGCGGGGGCGGTGACGTGGTCGTCGTGGTGAGCGTGCTCGCCGGCCTCGCCATCGCGCTCGGCCTGCCGGGCAGCGCACGGCTCCCGGCTGGGAGCGGCACTCCGTCGCCGACCCGCCCGGCGGACCGGCCGGGTGGCCTCCGTCGCTGGCGAGTGCCCTGCGCGCTCCTCGCGGGAGTGGGAGCCGCCGTGGTCATCGGCGGACCGGCGGCGCCGTTGGCCGGCCTGGTAGCGGGGGTCCTGACCTGGGTCGCGGCCGGCCGGATCGAACCGCGGGCAGTGCGGCTCCGCCGCGAGGAGGTACGGCGCGACCTGCCGCACGTCGTCACCCTGCTCGGGGCCGCCCTGCGGTCAGGTGCTGCCGCTGGAGCTGCCATCGACACGGTCTGCCGCGCGTTGCCGGGAGCGGCTGCCGACCTCCTCGGCCCGGTCGCGGCCCGGCTGGCGCTCGGCGAGGATCCGCTGGTCGTCTGGTCGGGGTTGGCGGAAGACCCGGTGATCGGGTCACTCGGGCGCACCATGGCGCGCGCCCATCGCTCGGGCGCGCCGGTCGTCGCTGCTGTCGACCGGCTGTCCGAGGAGCTCGCGCGCCGGTCCCGCGCTGACGTCGAGGATCGCGCACGGGCGGTCGGCGTCCGGGCTGCCGTGCCCCTCGGCGTCTGCCTGCTGCCGGCGTTCCTGCTGCTCGGCATCGTGCCGTTGGTGGTCGGACTCGCGCGCTCGATCGCCTGGTGACGACGCGGCCCGTCTCGCCCGAAAAGCCCACTATTCGTCCACCGGCAGGTGCGACCCGCGCAACCTCTCAACAGGCCGGTGCTCGCCCTGCCCGGCCAGTCGGACCGGCCCCGCAGGATCTCCTCCGTCGGCGGGCCGCACCGGGTGGCCCGCCCCCGACCAGGAGGCGACATGACGCACACCCCGACCCTGCCGCGCCGCGCTGAGCAGCGCGGCATCACCACCGCCGAATACGCCGTCGGCACGGCGGCCGGCGCCGGCCTTGCCGGCTTGCTCTACAAGCTGCTCACCGGTGGCTTCGGCGACCGGATGCTACGGACCCTCTTCGACCACGTCTTCGGACTGCTCGGGATCGGATGACGCCGCGGCAACGGACCGGGCGCGGGGCGGTCACCGCCGAGCTGGCGCTGGGGATGCCGGTCCTGATGGCCGTCACCGTCGGCCTGGTGTGGTTGCTCTCCGTCGGCGCGGCGCAGGTCCGGACCGTCGACGCCGCCCGGGAGACCGCGCGGGCTGTCGCGCGGGGTGAGGACCAGGGCGAGGCGGTTGCCGTCGGCGAGCGGGTCGCACCCGACGGCGTCCGGGTGACCGTGCTCTCCGCCGGCGGTCGGATCGTCGTCCGTGCGGCCGGCCACGTGCCCGGACCGGGTGGGCTCTTCGGGTTCCTGCCGGGCGTCGACGTCGACGCGGAGGCGGTCGCAGTTGCAGAGGGGGAGCCATGACCATCCGGCGGCGGCGCGCAGCGCCCGCCGAACGCGGCGCGGCCACCCTGCTGGTGACGGCGTGCCTCGGAGTGATCGTCCTCGTTGGCTGCGCGCTGGCAGTGGTCGCCGCGATGATCGCTGCCCATCGCTCCGCGCAGGCGGCGGCGGATCTCGCCGCCCTGGCCGGTGCGGTCGCTGCCCGCGACGGTCGAGACCCGTGCGCCGCCGCCGACCTGGTCGCGGCCGACAACGGTGCCCGGCTCGTCCGCTGCTCGTCGACCGGTCCCGAGATCACGGTCGAGGTCGAGGTGCCTGGCCCGCACTGGCTGGGCCAGCGCCACGACCTGGCAGCCGCTGCCCGGGCCGGACCGGGCACTGGGCCGCCCGGGACTCCGCCCGGGTAGCCTCGGCGATGTCAGGAAGCCACCCGGACTGGTACGGCGGACCAGATGAGGCGGCGGGGACCCGCAGCGGTCACAGTGGTTGCGGTTGTGCTGACGATGACGGCCTGCAGCGGGTCTGACGACGATGGCAGCGATGGCAGCGATGGCAGCGATGGCAGCGATGGCGGCGCTGTGCCGTCCCAGGACTCCTCGCCGACGGCCGCTTCTGCAGAGGACAGGGCCGACATCGTGGCCGTGATCGCCGCCTACGACCGGGCGCTGGTGACCGTCAACCGGGACCAGCGCGCCACTGCGCAGCTCAGCGACGTGGCGGCCGACGCCTGGGTGGAGCAGCTGGTCCGCGAGGACGACGGGTGGCAGATCGACGGACACGCCACCCAGGAGGGCCGCTGCTGACCCGGTTGCTGGCGGGGCCGGAGGTCAGGAAGTGGTGCCCTGGTCGTCGTCCTGGCGGCGGCGCTCGAGCTCGACCTTGTCGAGCTTCTCCGACAACACGCTGAGCCGCTTCTGCTCCCTGCGGTGCTTCCAGCTCGACTTCGCGCCGAGCTTGAGCGCCCACAGGCCGACCAGGATCAGCGCCGCGGCGACGACCCCGGCGAGGAACAGCCCCTCGGTCGACAGGTTGACGTTGGCGATCTCCACCTTGGTCTGGTTGTCCTCGAACTTCACCTCGGACGTGAACAGCCCGAGCACCACGAGGACGGCGCCGAGAGCGACCAGGACCATTCCGAAGACCACCATGTCCCGGAGCGTAGACCTGTGCGCGCTCAGCGAGCGAGCAACGCGTCGAGCAGCAGGACCGCGCCGTCCTTGTCGAGCGGATCGTTGCCGTTGCCGCACTTGGGCGACTGGATGCACGACGGGCAGCCGTTCGCGCACTCACAGGCAGCAATCGTCGCGCGGGTCGCGGTGAGCCAGTCGCGAGCGGTCGCATAGCCCCGTTCGGCGAACCCGGCACCGCCGGGGTGGCCGTCGTGGACGAACACCGTGAGCAATCCCGTGTCGGGATGCCGAGCGGTCGAGACGCCGCCGATGTCCCACCGGTCGCAGGTGGCGAAGAGCGGGAGCAGGCCGATCGAGCAGTGCTCGGCGGCGTGCGCGGCACCGGGCAGGTCGGCCCGGTCCAACCCGGTCGCGGCGACGACGTCGTCGGGAACCGTCCACCAGACGGCGCTGGTGCGCAGGGTACGGACCGGCAGGTCGAGACGGGTCTCGTCGATCACCTCGCCGGTGCGGGTGCGGCGGCGGAGGTAGGAGGTCACCTGGTTGCTCACGTCGACCGACCCGAACGACACCCGGCAGCGGCCCCAGGTCTGGTGGTCGCGCTCCGCGACGATCACGATGTCGGCGACGTCCCTCGCGGTGGTGGTGTAGTCGACGTCGGCGCGGCGGATCTCGGCGACGTGGCCGTCGAGGTCGAGCCGCTCGACCTGCCAGGTCTCGCCGCGGTGGAGGTAGATCGCGCCGGCGTGGGCGGTGGTGTGCGCACGGGCACCGTCGACGGTGCCGACCACCCGGCCGGTGTCGGCCTCGACCAGCTGGATCTGGGCACCACCGGTCGAGCGGATGTCGGCCAGGTCGGCTGCCCGGCGCCGGTCGGTCCAGTACCAGCCGGAGGGCCGCCGGCGCAGCAGACCGGCCGCGGTGAGGTCGTCGAGCAGCCCGCGGGCGCTCGGGCCGAACAGCGCCAGGTCCGCGATCGTGACCGGCACCTCCTGTGCGGCCGCGCAGAGGTGCGGGCCCAGGACATAGGGATTGTCAGGGTCGAACACCGTGCCCTCGACCGGCTGACCGAGCAGGGCCTCCGGGTGGTGGACGAGGTAGGTGTCGAGCGGGTCGTCGCGGGCGATGAGCATGCCGAGGGCGCCGCCTCCGGTGCGGCCGGCCCGCCCGACCTGCTGCCAGAACGCCGCGCGGGTGCCGGGATAACCGGTGACCAGCACGGCGTCGAGACCGCTCACGTCGATGCCGAGCTCGAGCGCGTTGGTGGCCGCCATCCCGAGCAGCCGTCCGCTGCGCAGGTCGTCCTCGAGCGCGCGACGCTCCTCGGGCAGGTAGCCGCCGCGGTAGGAGTCGACCCGGGCCTCCAGCTCGGGGTCGACCTCGGCGAGCAGGTCGGAGGCCCGCTGGGCGACCTGCTCGACGCCGCGCCGCGACCGCACGAAGGCGAGCGTGCGCACCCCCTCGATCACCAGGTCCGCGAGCAGGTCGGCCGTCTCGGCAGCGGCCGGGCGGCGTACGGGCGCTCCCTGCTCGCCGGTGTAGGGCGTCAGCGGCGGCTCCCACAACCCGACCGCCACCTCGCCGCGGGGCGAGTCGTCGTCGGCGACGGCCACGACCTCGAGACCGGTGAGCCTCCGGGCGGCGACCTCCGGCTCGGCGACAGTCGCCGACGCCAGGACGAAGGTCGGGGACGCGCCGTGCACCGCGCACACCCGCCGGAGCCGTCGCAGCACCTGCGCGACGTGGGCGCCGAACACGCCGCGGTAGTGGTGGCACTCGTCCACGACGACGTAGTCGACGGTCGCGAAGAACCGCGCCCACCGGTCATGGGTCGGGAGCAGCGATCGGTGGAGCATGTCGGGGTTGGTGAGGACGTACTCGGCGTGGTCGCGCGTCCAGTCGCGCTGTTCCTGGGTGCTGTCGCCGTCGTGGGTGGCGACCCGGACGTCGAGCCCGAGCGTGGCGATCGACGCCCGCTGGTCCTGAGCCAGTGCCTTGGTGGGCGCCAGGTAGAGGGTGCTCGAGCCTCGCTGTCCGCGCGGCCCGCGCCCGGCCCGGACCGCAGTGAGCGCCGGCAGCAGATAGCCGAGCGACTTGCCGGAGGCTGTTCCGGTGGCGAGCACGACGTGCTCACCGGCGTGGGCGTGCTCGGCCGCGCGGACCTGGTGCCGCCACGGCTTCGTCACGCCCCGGGCGGAGTACGCCGCCACCATCGTCGGGTCCGCCCAGAGCGGCCATTCCTCGAGGACCGCGTCCCGGGCGGGGATCAGCTCCAGGTGGGTCAACCGGTCGGCCCTGGTCGACCCCGCTGCGAGTCGCTGCACCAGTGCTACCGGGTCGACGCCCGAACCGGGCCCCGGGCGCGCATCCTGTGCCCTCGTGCGCGGTTGGGTCGGCCATGGTTTGATATCGGGGACGATACTGCGATTGCGGGGATGGACACGTGGACCTGACACTTTCGACGCGTGAAGTCGGTGCGCGCACCGTCGTTGCCGTGGGTGGGGAGATCGACGTCTACACCGCGCCGAAGCTGCGCGACACGATCACCGAGCTGGTCGCTGCCGGCACCTACGACATCGTCATCGACATGGAGCGGGTCGAGTTCCTCGACTCGACCGGCCTGGGCGTGCTCGTGGGCGGCCTGAAGAAGGTCCGTGCGCACGACGGCTCGCTCGAGCTCGTGTGCAACCAGGACCGCCTGCTCAAGATCTTCCGGATCACGGGGCTGGCCAAGGTCTTCACGATCCACGCGTCCGCCGACGCCGCACTGGCCTGATCAACCCGCGAGACCCCGGCGTGAGCCGCATCACACCCACCGTGTGTTGCGCAACACCCCGTGCGTAGACTCCGGCGCGTTCCCTGACGTGGGTCGCTCGACCCACCCCTGAAAATCCCCCCTTGGAGGAAACGCATGCCCGGGATTCTTCCCGCCGTCGTGGAGGTCGAAGGCGGTGACTTCGTGCTGGTTGCGCTGGTAACGGTGATCTCGCTCGGCTCGCTCGCGATGGCCGTCCTCTTCCGCCAGCAGGTGCTCGCCGCGGGCGAAGGCACCGAGAACATGCGCCGCATCGCGCAGGCCGTCCAGGAAGGCGCCAACGCCTACCTGACCCGCCAGTTCCGCACCCTCGCGATCTTCGCCGCGATCGCCTTCTTCGCCTTGCTGGTGCTGCCCGCCGATGACACCACCGTCCGGATCTTCCGCTCGGTCTTCTTCCTCGTCGGTGCCGGCTTCTCAGCCGCGATCGGCTACCTGGGCATGTCGCTCGCGGTGCGCGCCAACCTGCGCGTCGCAGCTGCGGCCAACGAGGTCGGGCGCGACCCCGCGATGCACATCGGCTTCCGCACCGGCGCGTTCGTCGGCATGGCGACGGTGGGTCTCGGCCTGCTGGGCGCCAGCGTCGTCGTCCTCGCGTTCCAGGACGACGCCCCGCACGTGCTCGAGGGCTTCGGCTTCGGTGCGGCGCTGCTCGCCATGTTCATGCGAGTCGGCGGCGGCATCTTCACCAAGGCCGCCGACGTCGGCGCCGACCTGGTCGGCAAGGTCGAGCAGAACATCCCCGAGGACGACCCGCGAAACGCGGCCACGATCGCCGACAACGTCGGCGACAACGTCGGCGACTGCGCCGGCATGGCGGCCGACCTGTTCGAGTCGTACGCGGTCACCCTGGTCGCTGCCTTGATCCTCGGCTCGCAGGCGTTCGGCGACCAGGGCCTGGTCTTCCCGTTGATCGTTCCCGCGATCGGCGCGCTCTCGGCGATCGCAGGCGTCTACCTCACCAAGCCACGGCCCGGTGAGAACGGCCTGACGACGATCAACCGGGCCTTCTACATGTCGGCCGGGGTCGGCGCGGTCGCCAGCGCGATCGCGGCGTTCGTCTACCTCCCCAGCAAGTGGAGCGAGTTCGGTACGGGCGTGGAGGCGGACCTGTCCCCTCCGGTCTTCGCATCGGGCGCCGTCGTGATCGGCATCGTGCTCGCCGCGGCGATCCTCGCTCTCACCGGCTACTTCACCGGCACCGACCACCGCCCGGTCAAGGACGTCGCCAAGACCTCCCTCACCGGTCACGCGACGGTGATCCTCTCGGGTCTGTCCGTCGGTCTCGAGTCGGCCGTCTACACCGCGATCGTCATCGGCGCCGCAGTCTTCGGTGCAGCACTCCTGGCGGGCGGCTCCACCGGCCTCGCGTTGTTCGCGGTCGCGCTCGCCGGCTGCGGTCTGCTCACGACCGTCGGCGTGATCGTCGCGATGGACACCTTCGGTCCGGTCTCCGACAACGCCCAGGGCATTGCCGAGATGTCGGGCGACGTCAGCGAGGAGGGGGCGAAGATCCTCACCGAGCTCGACGCCGTCGGCAACACCACGAAGGCGATCACCAAGGGCATCGCGATCGCCACCGCGGTGCTCGCGGCGAGCGCGCTGTTCGCGTCGTACACGCAGAGTGCCTTCGAGGAGATCGGCGCTGCCAACGCAGACCTGCTGCTCGACGGCTTCCTCGTCTACGACGCCAAGCTGATCGTCGGCGCGCTGCTCGGTGCCGGTGTGGTGTTCCTCTTCTCCGGTCTCGCGATCAACGCGGTCGGACGAGCGGCCGGCGCGGTGGTCATGGAGGTCCGCCGCCAGTTCCGCGAGATCCCCGGGATCATGGAGGGCACCGGTCGTCCGGAGTACGGCAAGGTCGTCGACATCGTGACCCGGGACTCGCTCCGCGAGCTGGCCACGCCCGGCATCCTCGCCATCCTGGCGCCCGTAGCCGTGGGCTTCGGCCTCGGTGTCGGCCCGCTGGCCGGCTTCCTGGTCGGCGCGATCGCGACCGGCACCCTGATGGCGGTCTTCCTCGCCAACGCCGGTGGTGCCTGGGACAACGCCAAGAAGCTGGTCGAGGACGGCCACCACGGCGGCAAGGGATCGGACGCCCACGCGGCGACGATCACCGGTGACACGGTTGGTGACCCCTTCAAGGACACCGCCGGCCCGGCGATCAACCCGCTGCTGAAGGTGATGAACCTGGTCTCCCTGCTCATCGTCGGTGCTGTTGTCAGCCTGTCGTACGGCAAGGACGAGAACGACGTGCTACGGATCGTGATCGCGCTCGCCGCTGCCTCGTGCATCGCGGTCGCCGTCTACATCTCCAAGCAGCGGGTGTCCTCGATGGGCGATGACATCGACGCACCCGCGGCGCCGGTCGAAGCATCCTGAGCCGGCTGTAGGACAGTCGTAGATCGGCCGCATCGGCCCGGCCTCCCTCGGGAGGCCGGGCCGGTGTGATTTCGCGGTCTCCGTCCGGCGCCGAAGACCGCGGGATACCATCCGCACCGAGGGGAGCCCACGCAGTCAGGCGCGGGTCGATCGGGAGACGGTGGAGTAATGACGGAACGTATGGGGAGCTTTCGGGCGCTGGGGCTGGGGACGGTGACGACGCTGGTGGTCGGTGCACTGGGGGCATTCGCAGCGCCTGCCGCGAACGCCGTGGACCCGTCCTTCCCGGGGCCCGCCAGCGGCCACTGGTCGGTGTTGCTGAAGACGGTCGATGGGGTGACGGGTCCGGCGACCGAGAATCGCGACAACCTCAATGACATGCCGACTCCCCACCTCAACCTGACGCCGCTCGACAGCACGTTGAACCCGACGACCGGGGGCTCGGTGCAGCCGGAGACCGCCGAGGTCTACGTCGACTTCGACTACGTCTACTTCCGCGTCCACACTGCTGCTCTGCCTGCCAACGCGGCCGGCGGGTACGTCGCGCAGATCGACACCGACGGCACGATCGGCTGGAACGTCGCGGTCCGCTACGACGACGCGGCCGACACGATCACGATCCACACGGCCGCCAACAAGCCCGTGGACGACGCAGGCGCCGTGGTCGCGACCGTCCCTGCCACCCCTGCGAACGCCACGACCTACAGCGCGCCGATCGGGGGCGCGTTCGTCGCGTGGGCGATCTCCCGCGCCGACCTCGCGACCCACGGCGCGTCCCTTGCCGGCCCGGTCCGCCTGGTCATCGGCACGACGGCAGTCGCCGGCGCCGGGATCAGTGCCACCCAGTCGCTGCTGAGCAGCCCCCAGGGCGATGTCCTCGGTCACGAGACCTGGGCCGGCGGTCTGCTCGGCGCCGCCCCGAGCTGGGAGACGCTTGCCGTCGACGCCGTCGAACTGGCGCCGATCGACAACGACGGCGACGGCGTGGTCGACGGCATCGACAACTGTCCGGGACTCGCCAACCCGAGCCAGGACGACGACGACGCCGACGGTCCGGGCAACGCCTGCGACCCGACGCCGCGCGGCCCCGACCCCGACGGCGACGGCGTCGGCGCGCTCGACGACCAGTGCCCGGAGCAGTACGGCGCGCTCGCCAACGGCTGCGTGGCGCAGTCGACCACGACCGCGAACCTGCGCTACGTCGCCAAGCGCAAGCGGTTCCAGGGCGTCGTGCGCGCCGACTACGACCAGTGCCGGCCTCGTCGGGCGGTCACCGTGTTCAAGTCCATCAAGGGCCCGGACCGGCAGATGGGCAAGACCGTCCGGACCGGCCGGGCCGGCAAGTACGTGGTCGGGTTGAAGAAGCGGGCAGGCAAGGGCAAGTACTACGCCCGGGTCGACTCCAAGTGGACCCTCGGCGCGCGCTGCTTCGCAGTGAAGTCGCCGAAGGTCTGGCTGCGCTGACCGGCGCCACCAGGGATCGCCCGAGGGCTAGGACGGAGTGGCAGACGTGACCCCAGCCGGCTGGTACCCCGACCCCGCCGGGACGCCCCAGACCTACCGCTACTGGGACGGCGGTTCCTGGAGCCAGGACACGACCAGCGACCCGTACGCGCCACCCCCCGCACCACCCGCGCCACCCGCACCGCCTGTGCCACCTGGCCCGCCGCCGTACGGCCAGGCCCCGCCGTCGGGCGGCGCGCGGGGCTCCGGCCTGACGATCCTGCTCGTGGTCGTAGCAGTGCTGGCGTTGGTCGGGCTCAGTGTCGGCGGATTCTTCGGCTACCGGGCGCTCACCGGTGACGACGACACCATCGGTGCCAGCGATGCCAACCGCACCTCGGACGTCGGAAGCACCGCCCCGACCAGCCCGACCAGCCCGACCGGCCCGACCACGCCCACCGAGACCAGCCCGAGCGACGACACCACCGTCACCGAGCAGCAGTGTCGCGGCGGCGTGCCGACCCCGTCGGTCGATCCGCCCGCCGACGCGCAAGAGGTCAGTGGCGGCGGACTGGCGATCCCGGTCCCGCGCGGCTACTCGGCGGACACCTCCTACGCCGCGGCGTTCACGTTCGCGGACGAGTTCGTCCCGCTCCAGAAGGTGATCGAGCAGACCGACAGCGACTACGGCTGGGTGTCGATCTACGGCGTGGGCGGACTGCGCCGGGCCAACGGCTTCGACGACCCGGCGCAGGCCGCCGAGGTCGTGATGACCTGCATGGCCCGGTCGACGGACCTCTACAACCACCTCACCGGACGCCAGGATCTCAGCTCCGGCGCGCTCACGATCGACGGCAACGGCGCCTACCAGGTCACTGCCGAGCTGAGGGTCGACGACCCGGACCTGGCGGTCGAGGGCGACGTCGCCCAGGTGGTCGTGGTCGACATGGGCAACCCCGACCGGTTCGGCCTCTACATCACCGTCGTTCCCATCGGTGACCAGAAGCTGATCCGTCAGCAGCAGGCGATGGTCGATCGGATCGCCGTCGACTGAAAAGCGTCCATCCCAGCCCTCCGGGGGGTCGGGGGCTAGACAACACGCGCTACCGTCTTGGCCCGGAACGTCCGGCGACAGCCCTCGGCGCAGTGAGAAGCAGCAGGCTCGGCAGCATCTGAAGGGGAAAGTAGACCTAGTGCCACACAAGTTGGTGATCGTTGAGTCACCGGCCAAGGCCCGCACGATCGGCGGGTACCTCGGCGACGGCTACGTCGTCGAATCCTCGATCGGTCACATCCGCGACCTCCCCAACAACGCGGCTGACACCCCGGCGAAGATCAAGGACAAGCCGTGGGGACGGCTCGCGATCGACGTCGAGAACGACTTCGTCCCCTATTACGTCGTCCCGCGGGACAAGAAGAGCCACATCTCCAAGCTGAAGCAGCTGCTCAAGGACGCCGACGAGCTCTACCTCGCCACCGATGAGGACCGCGAGGGAGAGGCGATCGCCTGGCACCTGCTCGACGAGCTGAAGCCGAAGGGCATCCCGGTCAAGCGGATGGTCTTCCACGAGATCACCAAGTCGGCGATCCAGGAGGCCGCGGCCAACCCGCGCGACCTCGACATGGACCTGGTCGAGGCGCAGGAGACCCGCCGCATCCTCGACCGTCTCTACGGCTACGAGGTCTCGCCGGTGCTGTGGCGCAAGGTCATGTCCGGCCTGTCCGCCGGTCGCGTCCAGTCGGTGGCGACCCGGCTCGTGGTCGACCGCGAGAAGGAGCGGATGGCGTTCCGCGTTGCGTCGTACTGGGACCTCGAGGGCACCTTTGACGCCGGCTCGAAGCACGAGCAGCGGATGTTCCCGGCCAAGCTCTACTCGCTCGACGGCACCCGGGTCGCCTCGGGTGCCAACTTCGGTCCCGACGGTCAGCTGAAGGAACGCGCCGCCGTCGTCCACCTCGACCGGACCCGTGCGGAGTCGCTGGTGGCGGCACTCGCCGACACGTCGTACGACGTCCGCTCCGTCGAGTCCAAGCCCTACAAGCGCTCGCCCTACCCGCCGTTCCGGACCACGACCCTCCAGCAGGAGGCCAGCCGCAAGCTGGGGATGGGTGCCAGCATGACCATGTCGGTCGCGCAGCGCCTCTACGAGAACGGCTTCATCACCTACATGAGGACCGACTCGACCACGCTGTCCGGCGGTGCCGTCGGCGCGGCCCGGTCGCAGGTGCGGGAGCTGTACGGCGCGGAGTACCTCCCCGACTCCCCGCGGACCTACACGAGCAAGGTCAAGAACGCCCAGGAGGCGCACGAGGCGATCCGGCCCGCCGGTGAGTCGTTCCGCACGCCGGCGCAGACCGGCCTGACCGGCGACCAGTTCCGGCTCTACGAGCTGATCTGGATGCGGACGGTCGCGTCGCAGATGAAGGACGCCGTCGGCCAGTCGGTTTCGGTCCGGCTCGGGGGCCGGGCGCTCCATCAGGACGGGCAGGGCGAGGACGTGGTCTTCTCCGCTTCCGGCCGGGTGATCACCTTCCACGGCTTCCTCAAGGCCTACGTCGAGGGCACCGACGAGGGCGCCGCCAAGGACGACCAGGAGACCCGGCTGCCGGCGCTCGTCGAGGGCGACCCGGTGTCGGCGGCATCGCTGAGCGCCAACGGCCACGAGACCAAGCCGCCGTCCCGCTACACCGAGGCCACCTTGATCAAGGAGCTCGAGGACCGCCAGATCGGCCGGCCGTCGACGTACGCCTCGATCATCGGCACCATCCTCAACCGCGGCTACGTCTACAAGAAGGGCACCGCGCTGGTGCCGGCGTGGATCGCGTTCTCGGTGGTGCGGCTGCTGGAGGAGCACTTCACCCGGCTGATCGACTACGACTTCACGGCGTTGATGGAGACCGTGCTCGACGACATCGCCGGCGGCGAGAAGGACCGGGTCACCGAGCTCCAGGAGTTCTACTACGGCTCCGAACGTCTCGCCGGCCTCAAGCCTCTCGTCGACGGCCTCGGCGACATCGATGCCAAGGCGCTCGCGACCTTCCCGATCGGCGATCCGGACGAGGGGATCGACCTGCGGGTGGGCAAGTACGGCCCCTATCTGGAGGGCCCGGACGACGACGGGGCGCCGGCAGGCAAGCGGGCCAACGTGCCTGAGGACCTGCCGCCGGACGAGCTGACCCTCGAGAAGGCCAAGGAGCTGTTGGCCAACCCGGCCGGCGAGGAGATCGAGCTCGGCGTCCACCCGGAGACGGGGCTGCGGGTCGTGGCCAAGAACGGCCGGTTCGGTCCCTACGTGACCGAGGAGCTCGCCGAGGATGCTCCCAAGAGCGCCAAGGCGCGCACCGGCTCGCTCTTCAAGTCGATGTCGCTCGACACGGTCACCCTGTCCGACGCGATGAAGCTGCTCTCGCTGCCGCGGGTGGTCGGCGCTGCCGACGGCGAGGAGATCACCGCTCAGAACGGCCGCTACGGGCCCTACCTCAAGAAGGGTGCCGACTCCCGGTCGCTCCAGACCGAGGACCAGCTCTTCACGATCACCCTCGACGAGGCGCTGGCGATCTACGCCCAGCCGAAGCAGCGCGGCCGGGCCGCCGCGGCGCCGCCGCTGAAGGAGCTCGGCAACGACCCGGTGTCCGGCCAGCCGATCGTCGTGAAGGCCGGGCGGTTCGGTGAGTACGTCACCGACGGCGAGTACAACGCCACTCTCCGCAAGGACGACTCGGTCGACGCGATCACGCTCGCGCGGGCCGCCGAGCTGCTCGCCGAACGGCGCGAGAAGGGGCCGGCCAAGAAGGCGGCGAAGCGGGGCGCGAAGAAGACGACGAAGAAGACGACGAAGAAGCGACGAAGAAGGCCACCGCGAAGAAGGCCACCGCGAAGAAGTCAACCAAGACGACGACCAAGAAGGCGTGACCCCGCTGGTTGAGCTGCGAGCGAAGCGAGCCTCGAAACCACCGGCAGCGCCGGCGTCGGGCCTGTCGTCTAGGTTTCATCTGTGAGTTCGTCCGCGTGGCCCGGCCGCTACACCGAGACCGGCGTCTTCGTGTGCTTCGAGGGCGGCGAGGGGACGGGCAAGTCGACCCAGTCGGTGCTGCTCAGCGATGCCCTGGTCGCCGCGGGCTACGCCGTACGCCTCACCTTCGAGCCGGGCGACACCGCGGTCGGCAAGGAGGTACGCCGGATCGTGCTCAGCCCCGAGACCGGCGACCTCGACGACCGCACCGAGGCGCTGCTCTACGCCGCCGACAAGGCCGAGCACGTCGAGACCGTCGTCCTTCCGGCTCTTGCGCGGGGCGAGGTGGTGATCACCGACCGCTACGTCGACTCCGCGCTCGCCTACCAGGGCGCTGGTCGGTCCCTCGACCCGGGCGAGCTCGAGCACGTCGCCCGGTGGGCGACCGGCGACCTGCGCCCGCATCTGACCGTCGTGCTCGACCTCGAGCCCGAGGCCGGACTGGGGCGGTTCAGCGAGCGCGACCGGATCGAGGGGGAGTCGCTCGCGTTCCACCAGCGCGTCCGGCAGTCGTTCCTCGACCTGGCCGCCGCCAACCCCGACCACTACCTGGTGCTCGACGCCCACGCCGGGGTCGACGACATCGCGGCTGCCATCCGGACCAGGGTGACGCCGTTGCTCTCGCAGGCGCGCCGGGGACCGGGATGACCGTCTGGGACAGCCTGGTCGGGCAGGCGCCCGTGATCGAGGCGCTGCAGACAGCCGCCGCCGGGCACGGCATGAGTCACGCCTGGCTGTTCACCGGACCGCCGGGGTCGGGCCGGTCCAACACCGCTGTGGCCTTCGCGGCCGCGCTCCAGTGCGAGGACCGCGGACTGGGGGCCGAGTGCCCGAAGGGCTGCCACGACTGCCGCACCGTCCTCGGCGGCAGCCACGCCGACGTGGCGGTCATCCGCACCGAGAAGCTGACGATCGGCGTCAAGGAGGTGCGCGACCTGGTCCGGCGAGCGTCCCTGACCCCGATGGGGCGGCGCTGGCAGATCCTCATCGTCGAGGACGCCGACCGGCTCACCGAGCAGGCCTGCAATGCGCTGCTCAAGGCCATCGAGGAGCCCAACGCGCGCACCGTCTGGATGCTCTGCGCGCCGACCGTCGACGACGTGCTGCCCACCATCCGGTCGCGGTGCCGACTGGTGTCGTTGAGCACGCCGACCGCGGCCGAGGTGGCCGGCTTCCTGGTGTCGCTCGGCTGCGACGCCGGGCGCGCGTCGTACTCCGCCCGGGCCAGCCAGGGGCATATCGGCCGCGCCCGCGCGCTCGCGTTCGACGACGCGGTGCGCGACCGGCGGCAGGACGTGGTCGGGATGCCCGCCCGGCTGACGACGCTCGGCCACTGCCTGGCGTCGGCTGCCCGGCTGGCCGAGGTCGCGAAGGCCGAGGCAGACGAGATCACCGCGGCGCTCGACGCGCGCGAGAAGGCCGACCTCGACGCGGCGTACGGCGTCGTGGAGCGCGGACGCCGCCCGCGGGACTACGCCCCTGCGCTCCGCGACCTCGAGGGCGCCCAGAAGACCCGCGCGAAACGGCGCCAGCTCGACGTCGTCGACCGGGGGCTGATCGACCTGGTCTCGGTCTACCGTGACGCGATCGCGATAGCCACCGGCGCCCCGGGTGAGCTGGTCAACGAGGACATCCGACCCGACGTCGAGCGGATCGCCGAGGCGTCCTCGGCCGAGCTGAACCTGCAACGCATCGGTTGGATCTTCGAGGCGCGGGAACAGATGCTGGAGTTCAACGTGCCGATCGCCTTGGCGCTGGAGTCGATGATGGTCGCGCTGCGGGTGCCCGGACCCGCCGACCGGACCTGAGGAGCTGGACACGTGAAGAAGCTGATCGTGGCGATCATCGTCATCTGGACGCTGGTGCTGGCCGCCGGCGTCACGGTGGGGGTGGTGCTGGTGACCGCCGACGACGACGACGCGGACACGAGCGCGACGCCGTCGCCGACCGCCCCGAGCGGGTCCTCGCCGCCCTCCGGGGCGCCCGCAGGGCCGGTGCCACCGGGCCTGGAAGCCTTCTACGGCCAGCAGCTCGTCTGGGAGGCATGCGGGGCCAACCAGTGCAGCACCCTGGAGGTGCCGCTCGACTATGCCGATCCCGCGACCGAGACGATCGGGATCGTCATCGAGATGGCACCGGCAACCGGTGACCGAATCGGCTCGATGGTCGTCAACCCCGGTGGGCCAGGTGC
The DNA here is from genome assembly GCA_963756795.1 of uncultured Actinomycetota bacterium. Taxonomy (GTDB): domain Bacteria; phylum Actinomycetota; class Actinomycetes; order Propionibacteriales; family Nocardioidaceae; genus Nocardioides. Next base: position 1,338,039 of record CAVWPK010000012.1, read on the forward strand.
GCCCGGCACCTCGACCGCCGAGGACGCCGCCAGCTACTTCCAGCCCGAGCTCCGCGAGCGCTACGACATCGTCGGCTTCGACCCGCGTGGCACCGGTGCGTCAAGCCCGGTCGACTGCCTCACCGACCCCGAGCTCGACGCGTACGTCGCCGGCGACCCCGATCCCGACGACCCCCGGGAGGTCCGGGAGTGGGTCGACGTCGGTGAGGAGTTCTGGTCGGGCTGCGAGGACAAGTCCGGCAACCTCGGCAACCATGTGAGCACGATCGAGGTCGCCCGCGACATGGACGTGCTCCGCGCCGTGCTCGGGGAGGAGAAGCTGCCTTACTTCGGCTTCTCCTACGGCACCCGGCTCGGTGCCACCTACGCCGAGCTGTTCCCCGACAACGTCGGTCGCTTCGTTCTCGACGGCGCCGTGGACCCGAGCCTTCCTACCCTCGAAGGCTCGCTGAGCCAGGCCGCAGGCTTCGAGACCGCGCTGCGTGCCTACCTGCAGGACTGCGTCGGCGGCGACGACTGCTTCCTCGGCGACACCGTGGACGAGGGTCTGCAGACCATCACCGACCTGCTGGCCGAGATCGATGCAGAGCCGCTGCCGACCGACGACGAACGCGACCTCGAGATCGGGAACGCGTTCTACGGGCTGGTGCTGCCGCTGTACTCCGAGGACAACTGGTCCTTCCTCGACCAGGGCCTGGAGGAAGCGCTAGACGGCAGCGGCGACACCCTGTTGCTGCTCTCGGACTTCTACGGTTCCCGCGAGGGCGGCAGCTACGTCGACAACAGCCTCGAGGCGATCAGCGTGATCAACTGCCTCGACGACCCGTGGTCGATCCCGGCCGCGGAGGTCCCCGACTACTACGACGAGTTCGAGGAGGCGTCTCCCACGTTCGGCCGGGTCTTCGCCTGGGGGCTGGTCGGGTGTCATGGCACCCCGTTCGAGACCACGGAGCCGGAGGTCGAGATCGACGGCTCCGGCGCCGCCCCCATCGTGGTCATCGGTACGACGCGCGACCCCGCCACGCCTTACGAGGAAGCCGTCGCCATGGCCGAGCAGCTGGAGTCAGGTGTCCTGCTCAGTCGCGACGGCGACGGTCACACCGCCTACAACCGCGGCAACGCCTGTATCGACGACACGGTCCACGCCTACTTCATCGACGGAACCGTCCCTGCGGACGGCACGGAGTGCTGACCGCCGCTGCCGCTGGTTGAGGTGCAGGCGGGTGGGGCCGTCGGTTTCGCGCCGCTATCGGGCCGCCGGTATGCTTCCGCAGGTTGTTGCCACGGCAGCACGCCGCCTTAGCTCAGTCGGTAGAGCGGCTCACTCGTAATGAGCAGGTCGGGAGTTCGAATCTCCCAGGCGGCTCCGCTCCATTCCCCGGCCTGACCTGCGGGAACGGCGATCAGCCGGAAGGGGAGGGTGCGACCGTGTTCACTCCGGCGGCCCCCATCTCGCCCGAGATCACCGAGTGAGCCGCTCGTCGGATCGTGGGGGTGACCCTTTGCGTTCGCATAAATGGCGTGTACGATGCAGTTATGCGAACGAAGCCGCCTCTGGTGGCGCCACTCTTCCGGTCCGCCGGTCAGGCGGCGATCCTCGCCGAGGTACTGCTGACGGATGGGTCGATCGGCCTGGGCGAGCTTGCCAGTCGCACGGGCCTGCCGAGGTCTAGCGCATATCGCGAGGTGTCTCGCCTCGCTGATGCCGGGCTTTTCTCTCGGTCGAGACCGTCGGTAGGGAATGGCAGATCGGGTCCAATCCGGAAAGTCCCCTGACGGCCCCGGTGCGCCAGATCCTCGCGGTTGCCTTCGGTCCGGTGCCGCTGCTCAGGGAGCACCTCTCCGACATCGACGAAATCGAGGCCGCGAGCCCTGTTCCAGGGTCGTTCGCTGCCCGCGCATCAGGCGAACCGGGCCGAGGCACCAATGACATTGACGTCCTGGTGATCGGCGACGCTGATGCCCGTGCCGTGTACGCAGCTTGCCGTGCGGTCGGCGAGGTGGTTGGTCGCGAAGTCAACGCGACGATCATGTCGCGCAACGAATGGTCCGCTGCGGTCGAGCGGCGGTCCGCGTTCGCCGTCGACGTCATGTCCCACCCGACGCTTCCGCTGATTGGAGAACTCTGATGGTCGGCACGACCTGGCCTACGCGGTGATGCACGATGTCGGCGAGGCGATGCTGTCTGCCTACGGCTACCGGACGGTGAGGCGCGACGGCCAGCATGAGGCCGTCGCGCAGTTCCTTGCCGCGGTCTTCGACACCCCGCCGGCGAGCGAGGCTGCCGCCCACGTCGACGTCGTACGCCGCAATTCGGAACGACCGCTATTACAAGGCGTACCGACCATCGGCGGCCGAGGCGCAGGTCGCGGCCTCGTAATGAGCAGGTCGGGAGTTCGAATCTCCCAGGCGGCTCCGCCCAGAGTCGGCCCGTGGCCAGCAGAAACGCTGGTGGCGGGCCGTTCTCGTTGCCGGTCCGGATAGGCGGGGTGCTAGTTATCCGGAGTCGTCGGTTCGAGCCGAGGACGGGGGCGTGCGCTTATGGACAGCCTTGCCAGAAGTAGGGACTGGGGGCGCCGCAGAGCCGACCCTGCGCTGCCGCCCAGGCAATCAGTTGGTCCCGGATCCAGGTGCGGAAGTGCTCAACGCGCGCGCTCGCGTAGTAGTTGCACCAGCGATGGGGCCCGATGAGGATGTCGCTGGGATCCATCTGGACCAGCGTGTCCGGGAGCACCCCGCCGATCTGCAGCGGTCCGACGCCTGATCCCTGCGCCGCGACGACGAACACGATCTCGTCCGACGGGCCTCGTGCGCTGTCGATGCTGACCTGGCAGTTGACCCCCGTGTGCCGGAAGGCGACGTTGCCGGAGGTCCGGATCCGTGCACGAAGGCCGACGAAGACTGCGGACTGGTTCGCGTCGTACTGTGCGACCGATCTCGGCTCGTCGCCGGGCTCGAGGGTGAAGTCGAGCTCGAGCTCGGGCATGGGGGTCTGCACGAAGTCGCTCCAGCAGCCCCAAAGGTTGTCGGTACAGGCCGGAAGGGGCTGCCGCTGCGGGTTGGGGGCGAGGTACTTGGTGCCCGTGCCGGTGCCGCCCGGGTACCCGTCGAGGAAGAACGACCCGCTGATCCGGTCGGCCAGTGCCTGGTCCGAGTTGTTGTTCAGACGCATCGCGACCAAGCCGCCGGTGCGTCGTTCACAACCGTCCGGGATCAGCCCGTTCGTGTCGAGCCAGCCCGGGTGGCACGTCTTCACGAGGTGGCCGGTGGTCGGATCGCAGCTGGTCGTCATGTAGGGCCCGGCGGGCGGTGGGCTGTCCGGGCAGCTCGGCACCGGTTCCGGCGGCGGAGGCGGATCGGGCGGTCCGTCGACGATGGTTCGGCAGGTCTGCCACCAGTAGGGATCCGTGGCTCCGCAGGTCGTGATCGCCTGCGTGGCGAAGTGGTCTTGCAGGGTCTCGGATACAACGTCCCGGACGGCGATGCTCGCTTGTGTGCTGAGCTGATCGCAGATGAAGTTCCCGGAGAGGGTCCAGTCCGCGGATTGCAGATCGGAAATGGTTAAGTTCCCGAAGGCGCCGTGCTGTGCCCAGCCGAAGTTCGGGAAGGCCACGGAGAAGCTGATCGTCAGGTGAGGTGTCGTACCTGCGGTCGAGTCGATTTCGAGCAAGCAATCCGCATCGTGGAATCGGAACGCGAGCGGCGCCGTCGTCACGACGCGCGCTCGGTAGGTGATGTCGAAACGGAACGCGTTGGCGGGGTTCGACACGGTACGACGGGGCAGGTCGCCGGGCGTCGCGGTGAAGTCGAGGCTGAGCGATGGCATCGGGTCCTGCGGCGCGTCCCCTGGGCAGCCCCACGACGGGGTCCCGTCGCACCTCGCCGAGAAGGGCACCAGGAGCGGATCGACCTTCCACCAGTCGTCGGGCCCCCGCGCACCTGGGTAGCCGGTGAGCCAGTAGCTGCCGCTCAGTCGGTCGGCGTACGCCGTCGCGGCATCGTCGCCCTGTGCGTTCCCGGGGACGAACATCGGCATCTGGAGTGCCGCCTCGCAACCGTCCGCGGCGATTTGGTTGAGGTCCTCCCAGTCCGGGTTCGTGCAGGTGTGCACGACGATGCCGTCGGCTGGGTCGCAGCTGAGCTGCAGATAGGGTCCCGCGGTCGGTAGCGGGTCAGGACATTCCGGCGGCACCGGCGCCACCTTGGCAACATTGCTGGGTCGGCTGACTCCGGCATCGTTCCGGGCGCGCGCCCGGAAGCGGTACTCGACGCCGTAATCGAGCTGCTCGATCGACGTCTGGGTCGTCAGCGGCGACGCGACACTCGACCACGCGCCGCCGTCGGCGCTGCGCTCGACGCGGTAGGCGTCCACGGACTCCCCGCCGTCCGACGCCGGCGGCGACCAAGTGAGTGCGGCGGTGCGGTTGTCCAGCGTCGCTTGGAGCCCGAGCGGTGCGCTCGGCACGGTTCGAGGGGTCGCCTTGACCTTCGCGCTCGCGGGTCCCCAGCCGGCGCTGTTGCGCGCGGCCACGGTGAAGAAGTACGGCGTTCCGTTGAGCAGGTCGGGCACGACGAAGGCACGAAGATCCGGTCCGAGGACGTACGACGTGCGGGGGATGTCGGCTGCCCAGCGCACCACCTTGTACTTGTCGACCGGGGCACCCGCTGTGCCGCTGGGCGGGCGCCAGGAGACGCGCGCCGACTGGTTCTTCGGCTCGACGGCGACCTCGCGTGGTCGGGTCGGCGGCGTCGCGGCCTGCACGTCGCTGGCAGTGCTCAGAGCCAGCCCGGCGAAGACGAGAGCGGTCGCCAGAGTCGTCCCGAGTAGGCGGCGTCGCCTCTGCGCCATCCAGCAATGCTAGTCCGGCGCCGGAACCCGCGGAGGAAATCGGGAGAAGTTTTGCCTGCCCGCTGCCGCGGGCCCTCACGAACGACGCGGGCTTCTCCCACACGCGGGCGGGCGTCGTCACCACTCGACATTTGGCCGGAGCCCATCGCCGTCCAGGTCCCGGTGATCGATGCGTCGGAGGTGCGTGCCACGCTTTTCTCATGGCCCTGACCGACACCGAGACGGCGATGCTCGAGCTCGAGCGCTCGTGGTTCACCCATGCCGCCACCAAGGACGAGGCGATCTGCGAGCGGTTCGGCATCACCACGACGGCCTACTACCAGGCACTCAACGCCCTGATCGACCGCCCGGAAGCCGCGACGGCCGACCCGCTGACCGTGCGCCGGCTGGTGCGGATGCGTGACCGCCGCCGCGCCGAGCGCGCCGCCCGTCGCGTGATCTGATGTCGGTCTGGCCGTGTTCGGCGTACCTTCGAAGGAGGAGCGACGAAGGAGGACGACATGACCGAAGTCCAATACGTCCTGTGGTTCATCGGGACGACCCTCGGGGTGTTGCTGATCCTGGGCTTGGGCACGATGAAGATGGCCGGGCTGCTGGGGCGTCACGAGCGCGCTGAAAGCGGTGTGACCCACGGGCACAGGGCAGACCACCACCACTGGTACGACCGCTTCCACCTTCACCACCACGCCGCCTGACGGCGGCGAGCGTCAGCGGGTCGGTCGTTCCCGGAGCGGCACGGGCGCCCCGCTGTACGGCTGCAGGTCGGCACGGACGTCGCCGGAGAGCCGCCACGACGAGCCGGCTGCGTTGTCCCAGAGGACGATGGTCGTCTCGGCGACGAGTGCCGGGGCGTGATCGGGCTGCACGCGCAGCTCGGTCGCGGTGCTGAACGACGACCCGCCCACGTGGCTGACCCACATCCGGACGAGGAACGGCTGGAACGGGACGAAGCGCATCTCGGCGTGGTAGTCGACCCGCTGGGCGCCCACCAGGTCCGCCACGCCGTCCGGGACGGCGCGAAGCAGACCGGGCGCGCCGTCGCCCAGCGCTGGCAACGGTGCGAACCGGAGGAAGTGCAGCCGGGCCTCGTCGAGGACCCGGATCGCCTCCACGCTGTCGACGTGCCCGCCGAGGTTGACGTCGCGCAGCCGCGCCTGGATCTCGCAGTTGAAGACATCGCCCACGGACGCATCCTCGCAGCCCTTCCCCGACGGCGGCCCGCGATCCCCGGGAAGGTGGATGCGTCAACCACCCTGGTTAGGATGACGCGGTGACCGAACCCTGGCTCGACGATGAACAACAGGGCACCTGGCGTGCGTGGCTCGACGTCCACAACCAGGTGTTCGCGCGGATCAGTCGCGAGCTCCAAGCCGACAGCGGGCTGTCGCTCCAGGACTACGACGTACTGGTGGCATTGACCGACGTGCCCGACGGCAGCGTTCGGATGCGCGACCTCGGTGTCCGGTTGCAGTGGGAGAAGAGTCGGCTCTCCAAACACCTGACCCGGATGGCCGCTCGCGGGCTCGTCGCCCGGCGCGACTGCCCCGACGACCGGCGAGGCGCCTTCGTCGAGCTGACCGACGCCGGCCTGTCCGCGATCCGGGCGGCAGCCCCCGACCACGCCGCCCTGGTCAAGGAGATCTTCTTCGCCGGACTCACCCGCGCGCAGGTGCGCGACCTCGGCAAGGTCTGCGGCATCGTGCTCGAGCGCCTCGGCGCCGAGGACTGACTATCCGCCGAGCAGGTCGCGCACCGCGAGCGAGCCGAACACCATCGCCGCGCCGAGCGGCGCGCCCGGCCCCGGGTAGCGCGACCCGAAGACCGACGTGACCGAGTTGCTGGTCGCGTAGAGCCCCGGGATCGCTGCTCCGGTCGCGGCGTCGAGCACCCGACCGGCCGGGTCGGTGACCAGACCGCCCTTGGTGCCGAGGTCGGACAGCACGAACCGGGCAGCGAAGTACGGCGCGCGGCCGATCGGAGTGAGTGCCTTGTTGGGACCCGAACCGCCCGCGAAGAACGTGTCGTACTCGTCCTCGCCTCGGGCGAAGTCCTCGTCGACGCCGACCTCGGCGAAGCCGTTGAACCGGTCGACGGTGCGGTTCAGCACAGCGGGGTCGATGCCGATCGCCGTGGCCAGCTCAGCGATCGACCCCGCGGTGACCCAGGTGCCGGCGGCCAGGTGCTCGGCGGGGTCGCCCTCCGGCATCGCGATCGCCGGGAGTCGGCCGCCCTCACCGCTGTCGAAGACGAACCAGGAGGGGATCCGCTCCGGCGCGGCCGCCATCAGCCGACCGAACCGGTCGTAGGGCAGGCACTCGTTGCCGTAGCGGCGACCGGTCTGGTCGACCATCAGCCCGCCACGGAACCCGAGGGTGAACGTGCCGCTGCCGTCGGGCTGCGCCAGCCCGGGGCAGAACCAGCCCTCTCCCGAGTAGTCGGTCGCGGCGCCCGCCTTCGCGCAGGCCTCGATCAGGTCGCCGGTGTTGGTGCCCCGTGGCGCCATCGTCCATTCGGCGCTCCCCGGTGTCCCGTGCCTCGCGCGCAGCTCCGGGCTGCCCTCGTAACCGCCGGCTCCGATGATCACCCCGCGCCGCGCGCCTACCTCGATCGGTCCCGTGGGCGTGTCCACGACCACCGCGGTCACGCGGCCGGTGCGGTCACGGCGTACGTCGACGACGTGGTGCTCGGTCGCGACCGTGCCGCCGTCCCGGACGACCATCGCCACCAGCCGGCCGATCAGGGCCTGCCCGCCGGACAGCAGGGACCGGCCTGCCGCGCCGACCCGGTCGCGTTCGACCGGCGGTCGCAGCATCGCTGCCAGGGCGTGGTCGAGGTCCGCCCGGGCGATCGAGGTCGGCTGGATCGAGCGGCCCATGGGGACCCGCCCGGGCGCGTCGTAGTACTCCGAGAACGGGATCCACTCGAAGTCCATCAGCGGGTCCGCCTCGAGTGCGGCGACCAGCTCGGGGGCGTGCGAGAGGAACGCCTCGACCCGTTGCTGGTCTGGGTTGTCGAGCACCGCGTCGAGGTAGGCGCGGGCGCCCTCGGTCGAGTCCGGCAGTCCGGCCCGCTGCTGGACCGCGCTGCCGGGCAGCCAGCAGGCGCCGCCGGAGTAGGCGGACGTCCCGCCGATCAGCGGAGTCCGCTCGAGCACCACCGTCGACAGCCCGGAGCTGGCGGCCAGTGCCGCGGCGGTCATCGCTCCGCCCCCGGAGCCGACCACCACGACGTCGTAGGAGGTTTGAAGCGGGGCGGGCACCGTCGTCACGCCGAAACTGTAACGCGTTCTATTTCGCTGGGCGGCCGGGTCGGACCGCGTCACCGCTCCGGGCGCCTCATCGCGGCACCCACGCGACCTGGAGGACCTCCGTCCCCCGATCCCGGGTGACCAGGCGGGCCCGGCCCGGCGCAGCAGGGACCGGTCGCACAGCGCCGACGAGCGGTCCGTCCTCCCGGCTGCCACTGAGGAGCACGCCCGGCATCGCCAGGTCGCGGAGCGTCTGGACCACCGGCTCGAACAGAGCACGGGCCGCGCCGCCACTGCGGCGGGCGACGACCAGCCGCAGCCCGACGTCGCCCGCCTGCGCGAGGAGGGGCTGGAGCACGCCGACGGGCGAGCCCTGCGGCGTCGCGACCAGGTCGTAGTCATCCACCACCACGAACACCTCCGCGCCGCTCCACCATGAGCGCGCGCGGAGCTGGTCGGGGGTGACGTCCGGCCCGGGGAGCCGGGTCCGGAGGTACGACGCCAGCTCCTCCAGCGCCGGCCCGGCCTGGTCGGCAGCGCTCAGGTAGTGCAGCAGGTGCTGCTCCGGGACCTCGCCCAACAGGGACCGGCGGTAGTCGACGACCACGATCTGGGCCCGCGCTGCTGTGCGGGTGCGGACCACCTCCTGGAGGTAGGTCCGCAGCAGCCCGCTCTTGCCGGACCGGCCCTCGCCGAAGACCAGGAGGTGCGGTTCGAGGGTGGGATCGAGCAGCACCGGAGCGAGTCGCGCCTCGTCGAGCCCGAGCAGCAGCCTGGCCTCCTCGGCACCGGCCCGCCGTCGTACGACCTCGAGGTCGAGCGTCGTCGGCAGCAGTCGCAACCGGGGCGGCTCCGGGCCCTGCCACCCGTTGCGCACCGAGGCCACCAGCCGCCGGGGGTCGGGCGGCAGCGCGGCGAGGAAGTGCAGCGGGCCGGGCACCAGGCCGCGCCCCGGCCGGTCCGGCGGTACCGTCGCCGCGACCTTGCGGTCGACCTCGGACTCGGCCGGATCACCGAGCCGCAGCTCGAGCCGGGTGCCGAGCTGGTCGCGCAGCGCAGCGCGGAAGTCGGACCACCGGGCGCTCGACACCACCAGGTGGATCCCGAGCCCGAGGCCGCGCTGAGCCAGCTGCTGGATCGCGGGCTCGAGCGCCTCGAAGTCGGCGCGCAGGGTGTTCCAGCCGTCGACGCACAGGAAGATCTCGCCGTAGCCGTCGTCGAGTCGCCCGCTCTCGCGCCGGCGCGCGATGTCCTGCACCTCCGCCACGATCCGCCGTACGACGTCGCCCTCTGCCCGGGTGGCGAGGCCGGCCAGGTGCGGGAGGCCGGTCAGCGACGCGAAGCCACCCCCGCCGAGGTCGAGCACGAACCAGTGCGTCTCCAGTGGGGTGGTGGTGAGCGCGGTCGCAGCCAGGAGGGTGTGCAGCAGCGTGCTCTTGCCGCTCCGCGGACCGCCGACCACCGCCACGTGGCCGCCGGCGCCGGCCAGGTCCAGCACCAGGGGGTCGCGGCGTTGCTCCCGCGGCCGGTCCAGGATCCCGACCGGGACCTGCAACCTGCCGTGCGCCGCCGGCAGCAGGCTCTCGACGCGCTCTGGCCGGTCCAGCGGGGGCAGCCAGATCCGGTGCGCGGCCGGACCGAGCCCCCGCATCCGGTCGACCGCCAGCTCGAGGACCGAGGCCCGGCCGGTGCGGGTGGCCTGGTCCGGGCTTCGGGCCGGCTCCGGCGCGGGCACGTCCCTGGCCACGAACGGCAGCACCAGCGGGTCCGTGCGGTGGTGGCGTCGCCGTACGGGCTGGTCGACGGGCGGCCCGGAGACGTAGACAGCCTGGAACCGGGTCAGCGTCGACGGACCCGGCTTGAGGTAGCCGAGCCCCGGTACCGACGGCAGCTCGTAGGCGTCCGGGACGCCGAGGACGGCGCGGGACTCCGGTGCGCTGAACGTTCGGAGGCCGACGCGGTAGGACAGGTGGGAGTCGAGGCCGCGCAGCCGCCCCTCGTCGAGGCGTTGGGACGCGAGCAGCAGGTGCAGCCCGAGCGAGCGCCCCAGCCGGCCGATCGCCACGAACAGGTCGGTGAGCTCGGGCCTGGCGGCCAGCAGCTCTGAGAACTCGTCGACGACGACGAGCAGGGACGGCAGCGGTGGCAGGGCACGGTCACCGGCCCGCGCCCTCGCGTAGTCCCGCACCGACGCCAGCCCGCCCGCGCTGCGAAGCAGCTCCTGCCGGCGCACCATCTCGCCGGCGATTGCGTCCTGCATCCGGTCGACGAGCCCGAGCTCCGCAGAAAGGTTGGTGATCAGGGCCGAGACGTGCGGCAGGTCGCTCATCCCGGCGAACGTCGCGCCGCCCTTGAAGTCGGTGAGCACCAGGTTGAGCTGGTCCGGCGGGTGCGTCATCGCCAGCCCGAGCACCAGCGTGCGGAGGAACTCCGACTTGCCGCTCCCGGTCGCGCCGACGACCAGGCCGTGCGGCCCCATTCCGTGCTGCGCCGACTCCTTGAGATCGAGGTGGACCACGCCCTCGCTGCCGATGCCTACCGGTACTCGGAGCCGGTCGCGGTCGGGGCGCGATCGCCAGCCGGCCGCCGGGTCGAAGGAGGTGATGTGGTCGATCCCGAGCAGCTCGGGCAGCCCCGCAGGACCGGCCGCCGCGGCGTTCCCCGTGGCGGCCGGGACCTGACGCGGCAGCAGCCGTCGCGCCAGCGCCTCGGCCGTGGCCCGGTCACACCGGTCGAGGCGGACCTGGTCGTCTCCGGCCGGGTCGAGCCGGATCACCCCGGCGGCCGGCGCACCGTCCGTGGCGCCGACGTCGATCACGGTCAGGCCGGGCCGCGGCAGCGGTACGGCGGAGGGCGTGCCGTCGACCACGAGCAGCAGGTGGCCGGGACCGGGCAGCAGGTCGTCGAGGCCCGCAGCGGATCGGCGCACCAGCCGCACCGGCCCGGCGGCATCGGCCCGCTCCGGGCTCTGGGCGTGCGGCAGCCACTTGACCCACTCCCACTCGTCGAGCGCGTCGTCGGCCGCGATCACCACCACCGCCAGCTGGGCGGGGGAGTGGAAGGCAGCGCCGGAGCAGATGAGCGCGCGGGCCAGGCCGCGGGCCGCGTCCGGCCGGCCGACGAGCGCGATCCGGTGGTACTGGCGGAGGTCGAGCGCGACCGGCAGGTCGGGCTGCGTGCGATGGGTCGCGAGCAGGCGCCGTACGGCGGACACGGCGGCCGGGTCGGCATCGTCCGCGTCCAGGTCCGCCGGTGCCTCGAGCGCGACGCAGAGGGGCTGGGCAGCAACGCCGTACCGGACCTGCAGGAAGGCCGCGTCGTCCGGGCCCCGCTCCCAGACGCGGGTGCCATCGGCGGCGACCACGGGCAGCGCCGACGGCGCGGGGTGCGTCCAGTGTCGAGCCCGACGCTGGCCCGCCGCGGCATCGCGTACGGCGGCCCGCACCCGCGCCAGGTGCCGCAGGTAGCTGCGTCGGGCGCTGGTCAGCTGGCGTCGGCGTTGTCCGCGTTGCCGGTCGAGCTGGATGCCGAGGTAGGCGACCGTCGTCACCAGGAACAGCCCGGCCGCGACGATCCGCACCTGCGAGCTGCCGTCGCCGAGCGAGGCCACCAGTACCACCGAGCCCAGGCTCCCGAGCATCGGGATCGCGCTGATGGCGACTCCGCCGGGTCCCTCGGTGGCGGGCAGACGCGGCGGCTCCTCGAGCCGGATCCGGCCCGCGGGCAGCTCGGGAGGTGAGGTCATGCCGGCGAGTCAACAGCTGCGGGGCGGCGTTCGGAACCGCCGCCGCCGTCGCCTGTGGACAACCCCGGACCCCGGTTTCGCGCTATCCCGGACGGGGGCACATCCGGGTCCGTCGGCACCGCCCGGTGCCGTTCGACGGCCTTGATTGCAAAGGAGCACCACCATGGCGCAGCCCGATGAGTTCGGCCAGGGGGACGGCACCCTGAGCCACGCTGCCGGTCTGGTGACCGACGCCCGGACCGACTTCACTACCTCCAGCGCCCGTCTGGACGGCCAGATCGCCGGCGTGGAGGGGCGATGGGGAGGCCGCGGCGCACAGGCGTTCTTCCTCCTCCACCAGGCGTGGACGGAGAAGCAGCGGACGATCGTCGGCGCCCTCGACGACTTCGCCGGGTCGTTGACCTCGACCGAGCAGGACAACACCGCCACCGACGACGAGATCGGCGCGAGCTACGCCCAGCTCCGCGGCCGGCTCGGCTGACCCCGCTACCGAAGGAGACACGAGATGGGCACCAACCTCGACGGCCTGCGCGTCCAGCATGGCGCGCTCGACCAGGCCGCGGCCGACATGTTCCAGACGGTCAAGGACATCGACGACCGGATGAACCGGCTCGAGTCCGAGCTCGAGCCGCTGCGCAGCGAATGGGCCGGCCACGCCCAGCTGGCCTACGTCCACGCGAAGGCGACATGGGATCGCGCGATCCAGGAGATGCGTGACCTGCTGGACGAGACCCACCGCACCGTCTACCAGTCCAACGCCGACTACCAGGCCGCCGACCGCCGCGGCGCCGCACGCTTCGAGTTCTGAGACGACCCCGGTGCCCGACGACCGCCTGCTCCGGGTCACGGCCGTCGCTGGGGGACGGCGCAGCGACCTGGCGGTTCCGGGCGGGGTCGCCGTCGTCGACCTGGTGCCCGACCTCGCCCGGGCGGTCGGGCTGCTCGATCCCGCTGCCGTCTACGCCGGCTACCGGTTGCACGCCCACGGCCGGAGGCTCCGACCTGACCGGGGGCTGCGCGAGCAGGGCGTCGAAGACGGCGCCCTGCTCGCACTGACAGCGTCCGCGGACCTCCCGCTGCCGCCCGCTTACGACGAGCTCGCGGAAGCGACCGCCGATCTCGTCGAGCGGCAGCGGGCGTGGCAGCCGACCGACACCCGCCGTACGACGCTCGCTGTCGGCTTGCTGGCTCTCGCGCTCGGGATCGGCGCGCTGGGGTGGGGCCTGGTGCCACGGGCGCCCGCCGGCTGGGCAGTCGCGCTCGCCCTGGTCACCCTCGCCGGTCAGGCCCTGCCCGGGATGGCGGTCGCCATGGGCGTCGCGCGGGCGGACGCAGCGCCCGTCGACACCGACCGGGTGGCGGCGATGGTGGCGCGGTCCAGACGCTTCCTCGTCGCCGGCTCCGCAGCGGTCGGGCTGGTGGTGGTGCTCGCCGTGCCGATCGTCGCCCACGACGTCGCGGGCGTAGCGCTCGCCGCGGACTGCTGCGTGGTGCTGCTCCTGCGTGCGCGCCGGCACCGGGCCGTCGCGCCGGTCCTCCTCGACACCGCCGGGGGAGTCACGGCGCTGCTGGTGATTGCGGCTGCGCTACTGGTGCGACACCCCGACGTGAGACCGACGACGGCGGCAGCACTGGTGGGGACCGGTCTGACCATGGCTGCGCTTTCCCGACTGCCTGCGCTCCCGACGGCGCTCCGGGCACGTGCGCTCGACCTGCTCGAAGTGCTCGCGCTGGTCGCGCTGGCGCCCCTGCTGCTGGTCTCCACCGATGGTCTCGCCCAGGTGCCGGGGGCCTGAGGTGGCGACCAACAAGGAGCTGCTCGAAGCAGCGCGGTTCCGCCGCCGACGGCTGTCCGCCGCCCTGCTCCGTGGCTCGGCGGACGACGACCTGCCCGGTGTCCTGCGCGCGGTCGTGGCGGGCGTCCTGCTCGCGCTGATGATCGCCGGCGGCTTACTCGTTGCCGGCTACCTCGGAGCGCACCCCTAGCTACGCGTCCTGACAGTGGTCCCCAGGGACGTAGCTGCGCTCCAGGGTCGAGTGGTTCTTGACGATGTTCCAGCGGCTGACGTACTCGCGCCACAGCGGCTTGCTGCGGATGTTCAGCGTGTTCTCGTCACCTCTGGTGAGCGAGCCAGTGGCCCAGTTGGCGGTACCGGTCCACACGCCGTAGTACCTGCGGTTCTTGCCGTAGGTGCCGCGGATCGCAACCGCCTTCATGTGCGTGCGGGTGTTGACGCAGCCGTCGCCGTCGGTGTCGATCCGGCTGTCCCACAGCTCGATCAGCCCGGCTCGCCGGGCGGCCTTCATCTGTTGGAGCAGTCCGGTCGCGCTGTCCACAGCGCCGAAGATGATCTTCACCTTGCAGCCGTTGCGGGCCAGGCTGTGGACCTTGTCCCAGATGTAGTGGCCACGGTGACCGTTCCACCAGAACTGCTGGATGTGCAGCGTGGTCGGACCGAGCGCGCTGCTGCACTTGATCTTGCGGAGATCGACCATCAGCGGGTCTCGCTTCTTGCCGACGCCGATCATCGGGAAGATCCGGGTGGTGTAGGGCCCGTCCTTGAACTCGATGAGCTTGCGGCCGGCGCGCTTCTGGGCCGACATCAGCCGGTGGATGCGCACCATGAAGTCGAAGGTCTTCGGCCGGTTCTTCATCACGACCATGTCGTTCCAGCCCGCGTTGGTGCCGCCGGAGTTCAGGTTCGACGACGACACCATGATGATGTTGTTGGCCGTGCCGCTGCTCGACATGGCGTAGATCTTCGAGTGCATGTTCGCCTCGTCGCCGCCGCGGCAGCTGCCGGAGCACTTGAGCACGTAGCTGCCGTCCCGACCCCAGGTGACGTTCCGGCCGGTGGGCTCGCGGAGGCTCTCCCGGGTCTGGCGGGCGGTCATCAGGGGGATCCCGTTGCGGCGTTGGCGGAGACCACTGTGATCGGCCGGCAGCGCCCGGTTGCAACGACCCGCTCGAGGGTCGCTGTCGGCGATGCCGTCGCGGTTGCGGTCGCGGACGTTGTCGGCGTTGAGCGCCGTCACGATCCGGCGGAACGGCTTCGACACGACGGCCCGATCGATGATCACCCGGACCGAGACCCCACGCTTGCAGGCGCCGATGATGGCGTCCGCGCTCGACGCCCGGTCGAACAGGAACCCGGTCACGAGGATGACGGGATTCGGGTCGCGGGGCGTCCGTTTGACGTGCCGGATCGCATCCTCGACCTTCTTGACGATCCGGTTGTTCTCCGGTTCGGAGCCCCACGGGTTCGGCACGTTGAAGACCGCTCCACCGCCGGGCTCGTAGGCGCTCGCGGACAGCTGCATCATGCTCAACGGCAGCAGGAGCGCCAGAAGGGCGACGACTCGACGCATGGAAACATTTCCCCCAAATCCGGGACGCGGGCGGCGGGAGCGCCTACCCACGGGGCACGTTGATGGTAACTAACTGGTCGTGACGTCCGGTGGCAGTTGCCGAACTCCGGCACGGTCGCAAGTTGCAGGCACTCCTAGCGGTGGGCGCTCGCCCGGTCTGCGACGTCGCGGACCATCGCGTCGAGCAGCTCGGGATACGACGTCCCAGCGGCGGCGAACATGCGTGGGACCTGGGAGTGCTCGGTGAACCCGGGGATGGTGTTGACCTCGTTGAGGACCGGGCCCTGCTCGGTCAGGAAGAAGTCGACCCTGGCCACTCCGGCGCAGCCGAGCGCGTCGTAGACGGCGACCGCGGCGCCCTCGAGGGACTCCCGGTCGGCGTCCGAGACCGGGGCCGGGACGAGGAACTGGGCCGAGCCGTCGTACTTGCTGTCCAGGTCGAAGATCCCGGACTCCGGCACTGCGATCTCGAGCGCGGGCGGGACGGTCCGGCTACCGTCCGCGCGACCGAACACGGCTAGGTCGATCTCGCGACCGACGACCGCGTCCTCGACCAGCACCCGGTCGTCCACCGCGAACGCGGCGTCCAGCGCAGCTGCGAGCTCGGAGGAGCCGCGCACCATGGAGACGCCGTGGCTGGAGCCCGCAGCGACCGGCTTCACCACGACCGGGTGGGTGAACCGCACCGTGTCAGCGGCAGCGCGGGTCACCAGCCGCCCTGGTGCGGTCGGGACTCCGATCGCCTCAGCGACCAGCTTGGTCACCCACTTGTCCATGGCGATCGCGCTCGCGCCGAGTGGGGAGCCGACATACGCGACGTCCGCCAGGTCGCACAACGCCGCGAGGGAGCCGTCCTCGCCGCCCGGGCCGTGCAGCATGGGTACGGCGACCGCGCACCCGCGCAGCACCTCGATCGCCCCGGCCAGCCCGATCGGGACTGCGGCGGCGTCGTGCCACATCCCGTCCCTGCCGATCGTCAGCGGGACGACGTCGTGGCCGGCCTCGACGAGCGCCACGGCTGCGGCTGCCGCCGAGGACAGCGAGACGTCGTGCTCGCAGCTGGTGCCGCCGCCGATCACGGCCACGCGTAGCGGGTTCATCGGATCCTTGTCAGGTGGGGGCGGTTCGGAGCGGTCGGCGGCTCGCCGATCGTGATCCGCTGGAGTCGGGGGCCGAGCCCGGTGACGATCTCATGTTCGAGCGTCTCCGCCCAGCCGGCCCACTCGGCCGCGGTGGGCTCACCGGCGTCGCCAGGGCCGAAGATCGTCACAGGGTCACCCTCGATGGCGGCCCCTGGCCCGTCATCGTGGCCGAGGTCGACGATGGCCATGTCCATCGAGATCCGGCCGACCAGGGGCCGTCGGCGGTGGCCGACCAGGACCTCGGCCCGGTTGGACGCCAGGCGGGGCAACCCGTCGGCGTACCCCAGGGCGAGCAGGCCGAGCCGGGTGTCGTGCGGCGCCCGCCAGCTGTGGCCGTAGCCGACCGCGGTGCCAGCGCTGACCCTGCGCACCTGGACCAACGGCGCGGTCAGGGTGAGGCCCGGCCGCAGGCGAGCGGTGTGGGACTCGTCGATGCCGACCAAGCCTGCGCCGATCCGGCTCATCGTGTGATGGCTGAGCGGGTCGCTGACGGTGGCCGCCGTCGCGGCGAGGTGGTGGTCCTCGGGAGTGAGCCCGAGCTCCCGCGCGAGCCGCAAACCCCAGTCGAAACGGGCCCGGCCCGCCTCGTTGGCAGGGTCGCCGGGCCGGTCTGCGCACGGGAGGTGCCCCATCACCCCGACGACTGAAAGCACGCCGGCCGATTCGGCGGCCTTCGCCTCGCGGCACAGCGGGGCCCATTCCTCGGGGCTGGCGCCGTCGCGGGCCATCCCGGTGTCGAGCTGGAGGTGGACCCGCAGCCCGCGCGCCGTACCCATGGCCGCTAGGTGCGACAGCCCTGGTACGGCGACCTCGATCCCGTGTGCCGCCGCGGCGGCGAAGTCGGCGTCGACCGGGTTGAGCCAGCTCAGGATCCGCTCCGTGAACCCCGCCGCTCGCAGCGCGAACGCCTCGGCGAGCGTGGTCACCCCGAACCTCGTCGCACCGCCGGCCAGGGACGCGCGGGCCACGGCCACGGTGCCGTGACCGAAGGCGTCGGCCTTCACGACCGCCATCACCTCTCCGCTGGTCGCAGCGCCGATGGTCCGGACGTTCGCCGTGACAGCGGTCGTGTCGATGACGAGGGTCGGCAGGGAACCTGCTCCGTGGACCGCGGCTGCCGACGGCGTCACGCCACGGCCTCGCGGTCGGCGACCGGGCCGTAGCGGGCGTGGGGCGCGCCGGTCACCAGCGCCCAGTACCTGTCGCCGTAGGACCAGTGCCACCACTCGGTCGGGTAGTTGACCAGGCCGGCCGCCTCGAGCGCCGCGGCCAGCGTTGCCCGGTTGGCCCGGGCGGTCGCGGAGATCGCGGGCGAGGCGAAGTAGCAGGCGTCGTCGGACTCTTCCGGGGTCGCGTCGATCGGCGTACCGAGGTCGAGGTCGTCACCGTGGAGGTCGACCAGGGTGAGGTCGACGGCTGCGCCGGCGACGTGGGGGGCGACGTCGATCGGCGAGACGAACCTGCTGGTGAGCCGTTCCAGGTCAGCGGGTCCGAGGCCGGGGTAGGCAGCGGCCACGACGCCCGAGTAACGCGCGATGATCTCCCGCTGCACGTCCTCCGGGCGGTGCCCCTCGGCGACCCGCAACGCGATCCCGTCGGGCAGCGAGGCGCTCGCCGCCCGCAGCCGGGACGCCAACGCCGTACGGACCCGCGCCCGCGCCGGTCCGAGCTCCGGCCCGAGGGTGACCAGCGGCTCCCCGCACTCGACCACGGGGATCGCGCCGACCCGTGGATCGGACAGGAGGATGGTCATGGGGACCATGGTGCCGGTCGGGCACGAAAACCCAGACATCCCGAACCGGCTGGCGTGGGGCTGTCGGGGCTGTCACGGGGCTGTCCTGGAGCTGGCGTGGAGGTTGGGGGAGGCGATCCCAGCGGGCTGGCGCGGACCCTTGTCAAACAAACCGACCATATGGTTTGCTCGCCCGGCCGGCGCTTCGACCGGCGTGCCATCTCTGAAAGGCAAGGTAAAACTGACATGAGCCGAAGGATTCGGGTCCGGGTCGCCTCCGCCGTCGGGGCAGCGGCTGTCGCCGCTGCTGTTGCGGTGCCGGCGTTCGCCACGGTCTCCTACCCCGGTGGGGGGACGTGGAACTACGGGGTCGCCAGCGACCAGAGCCAGGTGTGGTCCAACTACCACCACCCCTCGCGGGTCCACCGCTCCAGTGTGATCAACGGCTACGGCGAGTACTACTCGTCGGCGTGCAAGTCGGCGGGGGTGTGGTCCTACGCCTCGCTGCGCGCTCGGTCCGGCCACGCGGATCACGCCTACTGGGCGTACTGCTGATCAGCCACTGAGACCGGGCATGGGGCGGGATCGCAGCGATCGATCCCGCCCCATGCTGTCGCTAGCGTAGGGGGCACCTGTGACTCTTCGAGCAGTCAAGCTCGTCCTGGTGGGAGCCTGGGTCTTCGCACTCCTGCAGGCGTACGGCGCCATGGAGGCTCGATACCGCGAGGCTCCTCTCGCAGCGTCGGCAAGCGTCGTGGTGACGAGCTGGGACGGCGTGCACTCGGCCCAGGACCTCTATCGCGACCTCGCCCGCTTCACCTCGACGCACCGGATAGCCGTCGCCCGTGAGGTGGGTGACTTCTCCGACGGGCGCACCGTCCGTCGTCTCTTCCTCGCATCAGCGGCTCACGACGAGCCTCGCGGAGTCTCACAGTGGACCGAGGACTTCGCGAGCACCCCCGAGACGGTGGTTCGCCCGATCGCGGAGCTCGATTCTCGGTCCCCCGTCGGCGAGTACTACGTCTTCGGCGACGACAAAGATGCGCAGGCGCTCCAGAGGTTCCTGGGTGAGAAGGGCGTGACCGCCGAGGTTGCGACGCTCGGCCGCTTCAGTGGGGTACCGCCCGATTGGCGCACGGGCATCTTCGTGTTCCTGCTGCTCTGCGCCGGCATTGCTGCCACCCATGCCGTCTCGACGGTCCGGACGTCCGCCATCCATCGGCTCCATGGGGTGCCATGGCGACGGACGCTCGGACAGGGGACCGCGTCATATCTCCCGTACTGGCTGATCGCCGGAGTCGTCCTCGTCCCGGCATCGGCCACGCTCCTGCTCGCTCGCGGGACGAACTCCGGGCTCGGGTCCTTCCTGATCATGGCAACGGCAATCGCCGGTGCGTCCCTGGCGAGCGCCATCATCGGCTACTCCGGGGTGCACGCGTTGCTGCAATCTGTCGAGATCCCCTCGGCCCTGAAGGGAAAGCTGCCGGCCGGTGGACTCACGGTCTGCAGCTACGCACTCCGGATCACGGCGGCGTTCATTGCGTTGGGCGCTGCCGTCACCTGTCTCCGGCTCGGTGCGAATGTCGCGGAGCACGCGGAGCACCGCTCCGAGTTCGAGGCGCTCGGGCAGCGCGCCAGCATCACGCTCGGCAATGCCTACACCCGAGCTGACCAGCAGCGACTGACGACCGTCGTCGGAGGCTGGCTGCGGTCACTGGACCGGGACGACCAGATCCTGCTCAGTGCACAACAGGACCTCACGCCGATGGGGCCGGCCTGGGTAGGCACCAGCTCGTTGATGGTCAACGACCAATACCTCGAGACCCAGTCCGTCGAGCTCGTGTCGGGCGGTGCGGCCCACTCCGGCCCAGGCGACCAGGTCTCGATCCTGGTCCCGACGCGGCTCTGGGAGCATCGGCGGGAGCTCCCTGGGGTGCTGGGCCTGGACACGCTGGTCGAGCCTGGCAGCTCCCCTCGGTACAACTGGCTCGAGACAACGGCCGGGCAGCGGCTGTTCACCTACAGCCCGCAACAGGCGACCGGGTCGGACTCGGGTCCGCAACCCGGTACGGCGACGTACCTGACGGATGCGGTCGTGGTGGTGTGGCCCAGCCACGCCGGGTGGTTGCGGGACGAGAGCTATGCCGCCTTCGCCTCGAGCGGCGGAGTCACGTTCGAGTCGACCGAGTTCGTCCAGAACGCGACTGCCCGCGATCAGGAGCTGCAGACCTTCGTCCGCGCTGCCACCCCGCTGGCGTCGCGGGCAGCCACGGCCCTTGCCGAAGATCAAAGTGCCTGGCGACGCTCACTGTTCCTGGTGATCGTTGCTGCCCTGGTGCTCGTGATGAGCGGGGTCGCAGCCGCGCTCATCTATTCCCGGAGCAAGAGCCAACAGATCTTCGTGCGATTCGCCCACGGCTGGAGGGCCGGGAAGATCTATCGCATCCCATTGGCTGTGGAAGCCGGGTTGTTGCTGGTGATCGCGCTCTGGATCCCGGTCAGCGTGCTCCGGGACCGCTCCGATTTCCAACGGGCGGTAGCGCAAGGCGCCGTCCCGCCACTGTCGCCGCCCAGCATGGCCTGGGAGCAATGGGCCGCGATCTTGGCGCTTGGCATCACGTTGGCCGGGGGATTCCTGATCTCCCTGACCTCGACTCATCGCCAAGTCGTGGCCAGAACGATCTCGGATCGCTAGAAGAACGCTCCAAACAAGGGGAACCAATGAACGAAGCTCTCAAGGTCACGTCGCTTTCGAAGTCCTTCGGCGCCGCGCGCGTGCTGGTCGACCTGGACTTCGAGTGTGTCGCGGGAAGTCTGACGGCGATCACCGGGCCGAGCGGTTGTGGCAAGTCGACCCTGCTCAACATCGTGGGGTTGCTGGAGGATGCGTCCTCCGGCGCGGTCACCTTCGAAGGCGTCAGGATCAGCGACCTCTCCAGCCGGAGCGCGGCCCGCTTCCGCCGTACCCACCTCGGCTACTTGTTCCAGAACTACGCGTTGATAGAGAACGCCACCGTTCGCGAGAACCTGGCCGTCGTGCTTCCCGCCGGCCGCTTCCACCGACCCGTGCGCGAGCGGATGGAGGCGGCGCTGTCGCAGGTCGGGCTGGCAGCTCACCTGAGCATCCCCGTCTCGGCTCTGTCTGGGGGCGAGCAGCAGCGGGTCGCACTGGCTCGGTTGCTCCTGAAGCAGCCCCGTCTGGTCCTGGCGGATGAGCCAACTGGTGCGCTGGACTCCGCCAATGCCGAGCAGGTCATGAGGCTGCTCCGAGAGCTTGCTGCAAGTGGAGCGACGGTCCTGGTCGCAACGCACAGCAGTCTTGTCGTTGCCCAGTGCGACCGAGAGTTGCGCCTCGACCAGGCCCCGGCGCGCGCTCTCTCCGCGGCGAGGTGAGTCAGATCCAGGTCCGGGCGACTGCATGTGTCGTCTCGGAAGATGCCGCGAACGTGAAAGGGGCAGATCGCGGGTTCCTCGCCCTCTATGGGGTGCTGCTCCTTGTCTACTGCGTGGCGGGGCCGCTCTTCTCCCAGCAGGCGACTTGGGTGTCCGAAGTTGCGAATACGCCCATCGTCTACGCGATCGCTCCCTACGCGCTGGCCCTCGGGATGACCCGTCGGGTCTGGCGCGGGGCAGTCGTGGGGGCGCTTACCTGCCTGGCCATGGTCATCGTCTTCTACCTGGCCGATGACCTGTCCTCCGGCCAGCCCTTCAACCTGACGGGGTTCACGACCTATGCGGCTCAATCTGTGCCCGCAGGCGCCGTGTTCGGGCTGCTCGGCTCGGTCACGGCGAAACGACGGCACCGCCAACGGGTCGCGGTTGCGATGGTCTTCTGCGTGGCCTGGGTCGGCTTCCAAGTCGCGGACGTCGCGGTACCGGACCGGTCGACAAGGCTCGACGATGCCGCCCTGCTCGCCAACGCCCTCGTCTGGTCCCTGCTCACCATCGCGCTCACCATCGCCCTGGCCAGGCGTGCACCCCACCAGGTGATGCCCAGGGCTCGCAGGGGCTGAGCAAGCCGTTCACGCACGGAAGGCGGCCACGCCCTCGCCGGGACCGCCACGTCGGGACACCGCAGGAGTCAGGAAGCGCTGATTCCAGCGGGCTCCAGATCGATCTGCGCCGCCGGGTCACCGACTGGCAGTCGTCGCCGGTCAAGGCGGAGCGTGCCCGCGGCCGCGGTCCGGCCGGCCTGGATGAGCCGGACCCGGACCTTCGGCTCCGGACCTGCTGAGTCGTGGGCGAAGTCGAGCTCGCACGGTTGGTGGTGCTCGACGTAGCGGCGAAACGAAACCGACAGGCCCAGGATCGAGGTATCGGTCCCGCACGTCGCAAGCGTTGCCTGCCGCATGGCCTCGACGATGACGATGCCGGGCACATGGTCGACGTCGTGGTCGTAGAGGACCGGATTCGAGATGCACGGCCGAAGTCGCAGCCGGGCCTGCTCATCACGACCGATGACGACATCGGCCGGCGATCGGCGGCCGACGGTCGCTGCCGGGAACGTGGTGATGCCGTCGGCGGCGGCAGCCGGCGGCTCGATGATCGTCGGTAGAACTCGCAGCCGGTGGTACCGAGCGGGAGGCACAGCGTCAAAGCCGATCGACGCAGTCGCCAGGATGGCACCGCGGTGATGCACCGTGAACTCCAGGTCGGTGCGCGCACAGCCCGCAAGCGGTCCAGCGGTTCGCGGAGCCCGCGGGTGCGCCATGACCGAGATGGCCAGCCTGCCGTCCTCGTCGGCGCCGGACGCCGCTGGCCGCAGGCCGAGGCCCAGGTCCCACATCAGGAACTGATGACCCAGAGGAACCCCGAGACCCGCGTGGGAGACGGCCAGACCGGCCTGCCGGACGATCTCGGCGAGCAGCAGCGGGTCAGTGGCAGGCCGGTCGCCGTAGAACGGGTGGCGGGCGGGTAGTTGCGCGAAGACGACGAAGGCATCCTTCTCCAGACCGGTCTCGTGCACGTCGGTCACGTAGACCTCGGCACCGTTGAGCTTGTGCACCCACTCCCGGGAGATCTCCCGCGATAAGGTCGACGTCCGCGCTCGGGGGACATCTGCAGGGAGAGTGCTCGTCTGGACGACCATGGGACGTTCCTTCCACGACTGTGCTTGCGCGCCATAACGTACCGACTGGTCGGGTTGATTGCTACCGCGATCTGCCCCGATTGTTCCTAGGAGAAGAAGGGGAGCAACCGATGCAGGACCGCGCTGTCGAGACGCGCCGGCGGATCCTCGTGGGGGCCGCGGCGGTCTTCGACCGCAGGGGCTTCGTCGCGGCGACCCTGGACGAGATCCTGGAGGAGATCGGCGTCAGCAAGGGCGCGCTGTACTTCCACTTCAAAGGGAAGGACGAAGTTGCGCGCGCGATCATTGCGGAGGACAACCGGTGGGCGGCGGTGTTCGAC
This sequence comes from uncultured Actinomycetota bacterium, assembly GCA_963756795.1. Taxonomy (GTDB): domain Bacteria; phylum Actinomycetota; class Actinomycetes; order Propionibacteriales; family Nocardioidaceae; genus Nocardioides. Next base: position 1,361,532 of record CAVWPK010000012.1, read on the forward strand.
CGGCTGGTGACCGATCGTCCGATCCAGGACATCATCGACGTCACCCACGCCCTTGCGCGGGCCCTCATCGACGACCCGCTCCTGCGGGCCAGCTTCCGGATGGCTGTGGAGTACGGCACCTTCGACCGGCCGGAGGAGTTCACCACCTACAACGTGTGGTCGCAGCGGCTGCTGGAGGCCTTCGAGCGGGCCTCGTCGTCGAGCCACCTCCTCCCGGATGTCGATGCGGCAGCAGCGGTGGACTTCCTCGTCACCTCGTTCACCGGCATGCAGATCGTGTCGCAGGTCGTGTCCGGACGGACCGACCTGCCGGAGCGCGTTGCTTCGTGGTGGCGCTTCGCGCTCCCCGGACTGGTTCCTCGAGCGCACCTGCCTCGTTATGAGACCGGCGGGTCCGGACCCACGTAGCCGAACGGCTGCGCGGGGCCCCTGGACCGCCTCTGGCGGAGGTAGGGGGATTCGAACCCCCGAGGGCGTTAACCCAACCCGCTTTCCAAGCGAGCGCCATAGGCCACTAGGCGATACCTCCGCCGAGGAGGCTACCGGGACAGAGTCCGGGCGATGAAATCGCCTTGATCGCCATCATCTAGAGTTGGGGCAACCCCCCGTGCGGCGGCATCTCGCCCAACTCCCCCAGGGTCGGAAGACAGCAAGGGTAAGTGAGCTCTGTCGGGTGCATGGGGGGCCTTTTCTTTTGTTCCGGCGCGGGAGCCGGCCCGGGACCGGGCCGGTCCGTAACCGGGTAGACCGCTGCCGCTCTGTGGTGTGTCGTCCGTGGCGTCTAGGGTTCAAGCGTGGACTCCCCGCTCGCGCTCTACCGCCGCTACCGGCCGGAGACCTTCGCCGAGGTCATCGGACAGGAGCACGTGACCGAGCCGCTCCGGGCAGCGCTCGCCGGCAACCGGGTCAACCACGCCTACCTGTTCTCCGGCCCGCGTGGATGCGGCAAGACCACGAGCGCCCGGATCCTCGCGCGCGCCCTCAACTGCGAGCAGGCGCCGGTCGCCGATCCGTGCGGCGAGTGCGACAGCTGCCGCGACCTTGCGCGCAACGGTCCGGGATCGATCGACGTGATCGAGATCGACGCGGCTTCGCACGGGGGCGTCGACGATGCGCGCGACCTGCGGGAGAAGGCGTTCTTCGCCCCGGTGAGGAGCCGCTACAAGGTCTACATCATCGACGAGGCGCACATGGTGACGACGCAGGGTTTCAACGCCTTGCTCAAGCTGGTCGAGGAGCCGCCGCCGCACCTCCGGTTCATCTTCGCCACCACCGAGCCGGACAAGGTGATCCCGACCATCCGTTCGCGCACGCACCACTATCCGTTCCGGCTGATTCCGCCGCGCCTGCTGTCGTCGTACCTGTCCGAGCTCTGCGAGCGCGAGGGAGTGACCATCGAGCCGACGGCGCTGCCGCTCGTGGTCCGGGCCGGCGCCGGGTCGGCGCGAGACACGCTTTCCGTGCTCGACCAGCTGCTCGGCGGGTCCGGTGCTGCCGGCGTGACCTACGACCTGGCAAGCGGTCTGCTCGGCTATACGCCCGACACGCTGCTCGACGGCGTGGTCGACGCCTTCGCGGCCGGCGACGGCGCCTCGGTGTTCGGAGTGGTCGACAAGGTGATCGAGACCGGCCAGGACCCGCGACGGTTCACCGAGGACCTGCTCCGGAGGCTGCGTGACCTGGTCATCGTCTCCGCGGTGCCCGATGCGCCTGCTACCGGACTGATCGACGTGTCCGGAGACCAGGCGGACCGACTGGTGGCGCAGGCCGGCCGGTTCGGTCGTGCGGAGCTGACGCGGGCCGCCGATCTGGTGGCGACCGGGCTCACCGACATGCGGGGCGCGACCGCACCCCGGCTGCTGCTCGAGCTGATCTGCGCGCGGGTGCTGCTGCCGGCTGCCGATCACGGCACCGATGGCGTGCTTGCGCGACTCGACCGGCTCGAGCGGCGGATGGCGATCGTCGGCATGCCGGCGCCTCCCGAGACCGCCGCCCCCGCTGCCACCCCGCCCGCCGCCACCCCGCCCGCTGCCACCCCGCCCGCTGTCACCCCGCCCGTCGCTCCCGCGGCGGTCGCGCCGGCGCCCTCGACGGCCGAGGAAGGCGCGCAGCAGCCCGAGCCCGAGCCCGGGTCCGAGCCCGAGCAGTCCGCCGCCGCAGCACCAGCAGAGCCGGCGATGGCGACGCCCCCGCCAGCGACTGCTGGCTCGATGTCGCTTGCCGACGTGCGCGGGCTCTGGCCGACCGTGATCGACGCGTGCCGATCGCTGCGCAAGGCGACGTGGTCGCTGATCGGTCAGAACGCCCAGGTCGTCGACTTCGACGGGACGGTGTTGACGCTCGGCTTCCCGAGCACGGGCCTGCGTGACCAGTTCCTCGGCGGGGGCCACGAACCAGTCCTCGTCGAGGCGATGACGAAGGCGATCGGTCTCCAGCCCCGGCTCGAGGCGATCGTTCACCAGGGCGCGCCCGCGCCGAGCCCTGCCGCGGCTGCTTCGGCTCTCCCGGACCCGGGCCCGGACCCGGACCCACCGGCCGACCCCGAGCCGCCCCCACCACGGCGGCCGCGGATCGCCGACATCCAGGCCCAGCCCGACGCCGTCCACGATCCTGACGCCGCGGTCGACCGCGACGACGCCGACGTCGATACCGAGTCAGGCGCCGACCTGCTCGCCCGCGAGCTCGGTGCACAGGTGATCGAGGAGATCCCGCACCCATGACCCATCGGAAGGCAGTCCAGAGATGACCCAGAACCCGTTCGACGCGCTCGGCGGTGGCGGCCTCGATCTCGGCGCTCTGCTCCAGCAGGCGCAGCAGATGCAGGACGACCTCCAGGACGCGCAGACCCGGCTCGCCGACGCCAAGGTCGAGGGCTCGGTCGCCGGCGGCGCGGTCACCGTGACCGTCAGCGGGACCGGCGAGCTGGTCGGCGTATCCATCGGACCCGACGTCGTCGATGCGTCCGAGGAGCTCGCGGACAACTTGGATGAGATCGGCGACCTTGTCGTCGCTGCCTACCGCGACGCCAAGGCCAAGGCCGACGCCCTCGCCGAGCAGGCGCTCGGCCCGCTCGCCGGCGGGCTGCCCGGGCTGCCAGGCAGCGGTCCGGGTGGCGCCCCCGGCCCGCTCGGGTTCTAGGTACCCGCTGTGTACGAAGGCGTTGTCCAGGACCTCATCGACGAGCTCGGCAGACTGCCGGGCGTCGGGCCGAAGGGCGCGCAGCGGATCGCGTTCCACCTGCTCCAGGCCGACCCGGTCGACGTGAAGCGTCTCGCAGACGTGTTGGTCGAGGTCAAGGCGAAGGTGAGGTTCTGCGTCACCTGCTTCAACGTGTCTGAGGACGACCTGTGCCGGATCTGCCGCGACCCCCGGCGCGACCCGAGCGTCATCTGCGTCGTGGAGGAATACAAGGACGTCGTGGCGATCGAGCGCACCCGCGAGTTCCGGGGCCGCTACCACGTGCTCGGCGGCGCGATCTCGCCCATCGACGGCATCGGCCCGGAGCAGCTGCACATCAAGGAACTGCTCACCCGGCTCGGTGACGGCGCTGTCACCGAGGTGATCCTGGCGACCGACCCCAACCTCGAGGGCGAGGCGACGGCGACCTACCTCACTCGGATGCTGAGCCCCTTGGGGTTGCGCGTCACGCGGCTGGCGAGTGGACTCCCTGTAGGAGGCGACCTCGAGTACGCCGACGAAGTCACACTCGGACGAGCATTCGTAGGAAGGCAGGCGGCAACGTGACCGATCAGCTCCCAGGCCAGGCGGCTCTGGCGGCGTTGCTCGCCGTCGAGAGCGAGACCGTGCGGTTCGCCGACGAGATCGCCGCCACGGTGCGCGCCTTCCTCGACTCCGTCCGGGTGATCGCCGTGCAGGCGACGCCGGGGCAGGCGGTGTCGCTGCTGCTGCTCCAGATCAGCGAGATCGCCCTGACCGGGGCCCGGTTGGGGGTGCAGCGCGACTTCGCGCCACGCGACGAGTACCAGCCCGACGTCGGACCCGATGCCGACCTCGACGAGCTGCGGTTGCGGCTGGCCGATCTACTCGGCAACGTCGACACGATGAGCTACGTCTTCGACCCCTACCAGCCCGAGGTCGTGGAGAGCCAGCTCTCCGACGACATCGCAGGCATCGCCAGCGACCTGGAGCTCGGCATGCGCCACTACCGCGCGGGCGACGTCGAGGAAGCATTGTGGTGGTGGCAGTTCTCCTACGTCTCCTCGTGGGGTGCGCTCGCCGGCGCCGCGATGAAGGCGCTGCTGTCGGTCATCGCCCACGACCGGCTCGATGTCGACAACGAGTCCGAGCTCGACGTCATCGAGGCGGCGGAAGCCGCCTTGGACGGCGGCAAGGCCTGAAGCCCCACCTCGGTAGAATCGGCGGGCACCTTCCCCTCGATCCAGGAGCGCAGCCGAAGTGGGCATTGTCGTGCAGAAGTACGGCGGCTCGTCGCTGTCCGACGCCGACGCGATCAAGCGCGTGGCCCGTCGGATCACCGATGCCAAGAAGGCCGGCCACGACGTCGTCGTGGCCGTGTCCGCGATGGGCGACAGCACCGACGAACTCCTCGACCTCGCGGCGGAGGTGAGCCCGTTGCCGCCCGCCCGCGAGCTCGACATGCTGCTCACGGCCGGCGAACGGATCTCGATGGCGCTGGTCGCGATGGCGATCTCCGACCTCGGCTTCACCGCCCGCTCGTTCACCGGCTCCCAGGCCGGCGTGATCACCGATGACGTCCACGGCAAGGCGAAGATCCTCGACGTCACACCCGGCCGGATCAGCAGCGCGATCGACGAGGGCCACATCGTGATCGTGGCCGGGTTCCAGGGCGTCAGCCAGCAGACCAAGGAGATCACCACTCTCGGCCGCGGCGGCACTGACACCACGGCAGTGGCCCTGGCGGCCGCGCTCGAGGCCGACGTCTGCGAGATCTACACCGACGTCGACGGCGTCTTCACCGCCGACCCGCGGATCGTCCCGACGGCCCGGAAGCTCGACCAGGTCACCTACGAGGAGATGCTCGAGCTCGCCGCGTCGGGCGCCAAGGTGCTCCACCTGCGCTCGGTCGAGTACGCCCGCCGCCACAACATCCCGATCCACGTCCGGTCGTCCTTCAGCACCCTCGAGGGCACGACTGTCACCGGCAGCATCAACGACCCAGCAACGGAGGGCAGCATGGAAGCACCGATCATCGCCGGGGTCGCCCACGACCGCAGCGAGGCCAAGGTCACGGTCGTCGGCGTACCCGACAAGGTCGGCGAGGCGGCGGCGATCTTCAACGCCCTCGCCGACGCGCAGATCAACCTCGACATGATCGTCCAGAACGTGTCCGCTGCTGCGACCAACCTGACCGATATCTCGTTCACGCTGCCGCACACGGACGGCCAGACGGCGATGGCGACGCTCGACGGCCTCAAGGACCGGGTCGGCTTCGAGAACCTCATCTACGACGAGAAGATCGGCAAGATCTCGCTCATCGGCGCCGGCATGCGCTCGCACCCGGGCATCTCAGCGAAGTTCTTCACCGCGCTGGCCGAGGCCGGCGTGAACATCGGCATGATCTCTACCTCCGAGATCCGGATCTCGGTGATCGTCGACCAGGACGATGTCGACCGGGCCGTCCAGGCCACGCACACGGCGTTCGACCTTGACGCCGACGAGGTCGAGGCCGTCGTCTACGGCGGCTCCGGACGCTAATCGACTGGCGGCGCCCCCCGGCGTCCCGGAAGGATTCACCCATGAAGATCGGAATAGTCGGCGCCACCGGCCAGGTCGGCGTCGCCATGCGACAGATCCTCCTGGAGCGGGGCTTCCCCGCCGACCAGGTGCGGTTCTTCGCCTCGGCCCGCTCCGCCGGCACGGTACTGCCCTTCGGCGGCCGCGACGTCGTCGTCGAGGACGCGGCGACCGCGGACCCGACCGGGCTCGACGTCGCGTTGTTCTCGGCAGGTGCGACGACCTCACGTGCCGTTGCGCCGAAGTACGTCGATGCCGGCGTGATCGTCGTGGACAACTCCTCGGCGTTCCGCAAGGACCCGGCGATCCCCCTGGTCGTGTCCGAGGTCAACCCTGACGCCGCGCAGCCGGTGATCGCGGCTGGTCGCGGGATCATCGCCAACCCGAACTGCACCACGATGGCTGCGATGCCGGTGCTCAAGCCGTTGCACGACGAGGCCGGTCTGGTGCGGTTGATCGCGTCGACCTACCAGGCCGTGTCCGGCTCGGGAGTCGCCGGCGTCGAGGAGTTGGCAACCGGCATCGCTGCCGCTGGCGACAAGGCTCGTGAGCTGGCCTACGACGGCGAGGCGGTCGCGTTCCCCGAGCCGGGTGTCTACCAGCGGACCATCGCCTACAACGTGCTTCCGTTCGCCGGCAGCCTGGTCGACGACGGCCTGGGCGAGACCGACGAGGAGCAGAAGCTCCGCAACGAGTCGCGCAAGATCCTCGGCATCCCGGACCTCCGGGTCTCGGGGATCTGCGTCCGGGTGCCGGTCTTCACGGGCCACTCGCTGGCGATCAACGCCGAGTTCGAGCGCGCTCTGCCGGTGGCTCGCGCCCGTGAGCTGTTGAGCACCGCTCCCGGCGTCGAGCTCGCGGAGATCCCCAACCCGCTGCACGCGGCAGGCAAGGACCCGTCGTACGTCGGTCGCCTCCGGCAGGACCCCGGCGTCGACGGCGACCGCGGCCTCGCGCTCTTCGTGTCCAACGACAACCTTCGCAAGGGTGCTGCGCTCAACACCGTGCAGATCGCCGAACTGGTGCTCGCCGCGCTCTGAACGCGGCCGACTAGGTGCTGTCGGGTTCGACGAAGGTCTTGGTGACCCAGACCGACGCCAAGAACGCGCCCACGCCGACGATCGGGATCACGATCAGCATCGACCAGTGGCCGAGGACGTCGATGAGGAACAGCAGTGACATGACGGCGACCAGGCCGACCGCGAGGAAGCTGCTGCTGCCGGGGTCGCTGATCGAGAACACCTTGAGCAACGCGCTACCGAGCAGGACGCAGAGCACGAACGTCGCCACCAGGAGCAGGAACCCTGGTCCGCCGGTGCACGACGAGGTGCCGCGGACGGCTTCGCAGCCGCGCAGCGACACCCACACCAGCAGCACCATCGCGGCGCCGACCGCCACGCCGGTCACGGCCGCCGCGGGGTAGAGCGGTAGCAGCGGCTCGTTGGCGTGCGCCGTGATCTCGGCGTCCTCCTGCTCGAAGCTGGTCAGCGGTTCCGGTTCGATGTCGGGGGCGAGCTTGGCGCGCGGTCGGACCGCCTTTCGCACGGTGTCGGTCGCCTTGGCGGCAACAGTCCGCGGTGTCGCGCCGCTCGCCTTGGCCGCCGGCTTTGCGACCGGAACCGGCTCCACGTCCGGCTCGGGGTCCGGGGTGACCTCGGCAACGGGCTCAGGCTCAGGCTCAGGCGCGACCGGGTCAGGGTCAGTCTCATCCTCGGGCTCGACCGGCTCAGGCTCAGGCTCCGGCTCGACCGGGTCAGCTTCAGCTTCAGCCTCCGGCTCAGGTGCCGCGGACTCTTCCGAGGCCGGCTCTTCCGGCTCGAGCTCTTCCGGAGGGGATTCCTCGACGAGCTCCTCGACGGCAGCGTCGTCTGCGGGCACGGTGCTCTCGGACGCCGGTGCGGTGCCCTTGCCCTTGCTGGGCCCCATGGCGTCCGACTTCTTCTTCCGCCCGAACAGCTTCGGCGGTTCCAAGCTGGCCTTCAGCTTGTCTTGCTCGTCAGACATGGAGTGCAGTCTGTCACGAAGGCAACGACCCGGGGACCAACGGTCATGGTGGCCCGCGACATCCGTCCCGGATATCACTCGATCGAACGATGACACGGACGTCGGGTGCTGTGAAACTCGGGACGTTGTTCGCGGCTCGGGTGCGATGAGTTGACCATGGGGCGAACGCGATGACGAACAGACCTGCACGGACGTTGGTCGGTGCCGGACCGCTCGCAGTAGCGGCCGTGCAACTGCCGGCGAGATCAGCCGCTCGGCTGGGTCTCATCGATGGCGATCCTCGCCCGCGGGCGGACTCCGCGACGGCCCGTGCCGCCGGTGACGTCGTACGACCGGGTCCGCCCGGCGACGCGGCCGACCCGGGTGGACCGCGCGACCGGTCCCCACGACACCCGTCCGTCGGCCGCGAGCACGGTCAACCGCGAGCACTTCTTCCAAGGCTCAGTGAGCGGCACCAACCAACACCTGGAGTGAGAACGATGGCGACAAGAACTCTTCGGACCGCGATCGCAGCCGGGCTCCTGGCCTTGGCGGGGGCCGTACTGGTGCCAGCCCCCGCGTGGGCGGTGGGCGGCACCGCCTTCTTCGACTCGGGCGGTCTGCTGATCAACGTCGACAGCACCGGCGACGAGATCGCCATCGTCGACGTAGGGACGTCGGTGCGGGTGAGCGGGGACAAGGGGATGACCCTCATCGGTGGCGTTGGCTGCACCCAGGTGAATGCGTTCGTCGTGCAGTGCCCCAAGGCCCCCATTGACTTCTGGGAGCTGAACGGTAGCAACGCAGCCGACACGGTGTTCGCCAACGGGACCGACGTTCCGGGCGAGCTCTTCCTCGGAGGGGGCAATGACTACCTCCAGGTCGGGCGTGGGAAGGACTTCATCCACGGCGACGGTGGGTACGACACCATTTCCTACAACCCGCGGACCGCTCCGGTCACGATCAGCATGAACGGCGAGAACGACGACGGTGAGGCCGGCGAGGACGACTACATCTTCAACGACGTCGAGGCGGTCTACGGCGGATTGGGAGACGACGTCTTCTGGGGCAATGCAGCTCACAACGAGTTCCGTGGCGGCCACGGCAACGACACCTTCCACGGGACGGTCGGAGCCGACGACCTGTTCGAGGGCTACCTCGGCTTCGACTCGGTCGTGTACGACGTGCCCGCCAGCGTGCCGCTCGACATCTCGCTCGACGATGAGGTCGCGAAGGTCGGCTCGTCGGGTCAGACCGACACTCTGTTCACCCTCGAGATGGTGGTCGGCGGCGCCGGGAACGACACCCTCACCGGTAGCTCCTTGCCGGACTGGTTGGTCGGCGGGGGCGGACAGGACGTCCTGCGCGGGTTGAACGGTGGCGACGTCCTCTACGCAGAGGGCAACGGGTCGACCGTGGACGGTGGGGAAGGTGACGACAAGCTGGTCGCCTATCAGGGCACGGGGAAGCGACTGATCGGCGGCGGTGGCGTCGACACAGTGAGCTACGCGGGCTACGTCGAGTGGGACCTCTCCGCTGCGGACTACGCAACCGCTCCGGTCACCGTCGACCTCGATGGCGCTGCCGATGACGGCTACGCCGGGCAGAAGGACAAGGTGTCCACCGATATCGAGAACATCGAGGGCACGCACGGCTTCGGCGACAAGCTGACGGGCAACGCAAAGGCGAATGTGATCTGGGGCTTCGGTGGGAACGACACGCTCAAGGGCTCCGGGGGAAGCGACGTCATCCATCCCCAGCAGGTGTTCGGCCCGGCGACCGACCACGACGTCGTGAACGGTGGGGGCGGTAAGGACATGGTCTCCTACGCCGACGAGAACGTGGGTGTCGACGTGTCGATCAACAACCAGGCCGACGACGGGCCGGCCGGCGACTTCGACAACGTCAAGAACGACGTCGAGGGCATCCAGGGAGGTGCTGGCAACGACACGCTGAACGGCGGCAGCGCCGCTAACACGCTCCTCGGTGGTCCCGGCAACGACGACCTGTTCGGGCTGGGTGGCGCCGACGTCCTGGACGGCGAGGGTGGAGCCGACGACATCGCCGGCGGGACCGGCTCGGACACGGTGTCCTACGAGGATCGTGTCGCTGACGTCGAGGTGACACTCGACGGGGTCGTTGGTGACGGCGAGGCGGGCGAGAACGACAACGTCGCGTCCGATATTGAGAACATCGTCGGCGGCCACGGGGACGACACCCTGGTCGGTACGAACGGGGTCAACAAGATCTACGGTGGCTCCGGCAGCGACATCGTGTCCGGCCTCGGTGGCAACGACGTGCTGGACCTGGGTGACGGTGACGACACGGTCGACGCCGGTGTGGCCAAGGACGGCGCCGACAAGATCCTGGGGGGGAACGGGGTCGACGTCGTCAGCTACGCGGACCGGACCGCGGTGTTGAAGGTCACGATCAACGGGAGCGCGGGAGACGGCGAGGCTGGGGAGAACGACCACGTCATGGTCGATGTCGAGAACCTGATCGGCGGCGCCGGCGCTGACAAGCTCACGGGCAGCGCCGTCGCGAACTCGATCATGGGCGGCGACGGTGCTGACACGATCGTGGGCGGGGCGGGGAACGACGCCCTCTACGGCTTCGGCGGTGCCGACACCCTCGACGGCGGGGCTGACATCGACTTCGCCGACGGCGGACCGGGCATCAACGACCCCAATGACAGATGCCTGAACGTGGAGTCCAGCGTCAACTGCGAGTACTTCTCCTAGGCGGAAACGGCAACGGACCTAGAGGTGAGGAGGCCCGGCATCTCGCCATACGATGCCTAATCGCATATCATCGGGTGATGGGTGAGAAGAGGCGGGATCCCGGTGCGCTGGTCAGGGCCCGGCGGATTCGACTGGGCCTGAGCCAGCGCGCCGCGGCCCACGTGTGCGGCATCCCGCAGTCGATGCTTTCCCGTATCGAGTCCGGCCAGACGCAGCCCAGCGTGGCGACCCTGCTCCGAGTGCTCAATGGGCTCGGTGCTGACCTGCACATTGAGCTGCGGCCGCCGGAGACCGGTGGAGAAGGCCGACGGGAGAAGGAACGGTCTCGGTGGATGAACCGGCTCGTCGTGGGCGAGCTGAGCCGCCACCCCGATCGTGTCCTGGCGATCGCGCGCGACAACATCACACGGTGGCGCGAGATCCACGCCGGAAGGCCGTCGATCCTGGTGGCGCTGGACCGGTGGAACGAGATTCTCGACGAGGGCGTCGAGTCGATCGTGACAACGCTGACCGGGCAGAGCGAAGAGGCGGAGGACCTGCGCCAGAACTCCCCCTTCGCCGGGGTGCTCAGCCAGGAGCAGCGCGAGCAGGCGTTGGCGTCCTTCCGCAACTACTGGGAGCACCGTCAGACGGCGGCTGCGGCGGCGGCGGGCGAGACGAGCCTGGCGCGATGAACCGCGAGCAGCTCTCCGACGTGCTCAGGGCAGCCAGCCAGCTGGTCGACGATCGTCCATTGGTCATGGGATCGCAGGCGATCCTGGGCACCTACGAGGAGGACGTCTTGCCGGCGGCCGCGACCATGTCGATGGAGGCTGACGTCGCATTCCTCGACGATCACGACTGGGCGAAGGCCGATCTCGTGACCGGCGCGATCGGCGAAGACTCCAGCTTTCACCAGCTACGCGGCTACTACGCCGAGGGAATCCACGTCGAGACAGCCACCCTGCCCGAAGGGTGGCGCGAGAGGCTGATCACCCAGCACGTTCCCGCCGGATCGAACGGGCCAGGGGTGCTCGCCTCCTTCCTTGAACGGCACGACCTGGTCGTCGCCAAGCTCGCCGCTTTCCGCGAGAAGGACATCGGGTTCGTGACCGAGTTGGCTGCGGCCGGGTTGGTCGACATTGAGATCGCCCGGGAACGACTCGAGCTAACTACGGTCCCCCCCGTGGCCAAGCAGCGCGCGACCAGGCTGCTCGAAACGCTCGGTGAAAAGACTGATCAAGCGCGTCGACCAGGCGCACGACGTCGTTGACACCGACGCACCCGGTCCGCAAGCAGACGCTGCTCGCGTCCGGCGCAGCGAGCGCCTTTCGCGCGACCCGCAACTGCGCCAAGAGCGACCGCCACCCGGGCCGAGCATCGGCTGAATCCACGCGGCCTGACAACGTGCCAGGCCTCGTCGCCCTCTGGTCCCGCCGTGAGCCGGTGGCACGTTCGTGGCACGGGGCCGCTCCCGGATTACCGGAAACGGCCCCTGACCTGCAAAACGCTGGTCGGGCTGACAGGATTTGAACCTGCGGCCTCCTCGTCCCGAACGAGGCGCGCTACCAAGCTGCGCCACAGCCCGCCGTGCTCATCGCACAAGACGGGGAGCATACCGGGTCGCCTCCCTGCCCACCGAATCGGACCACCACGCTCGGGTCCGCACAGCAATCAGCCCTGGGACCGCAGGGTCAACAGCGTGGCCTCGGGCCGGCAGGCGACCCGGATCCGGGCGTACGGGCTGGTCCCGATCCCAGCCGACACGTGCATCCAGGCCGAGCCTGGGTCGCCGGGTCGGGAGTCGGCGGGGTGGCGGTTGAGGCCACGCGCGCGAGCCGGCTCAAGGTCGCAGTTGGTGGTCAGCGCGCGACCCGCCCTGCTCAGGTTGGAGAGCCGGGGGAGGCACACCTGTCCGCCGTGGGTGTGGCCGGCAACGATGGCGTCGTACCCATCGCTTGCGAACTGGTCCAACACCCGGAGGTACGGCGCATGCGCGACAGCGAGCCGTACGTCGGATGCGGGGTCGGGCGCACCGGCGACTGCGGCCAGGTCGTCGTAGCGGAGGTGCGGGTCGTCGACCCCCGCGAACGCGAAGCGGGTCTCGCCGACCGTCAGCGTGGTCAGCCGGTTGGTGAGGTCGAGCCATCCTGCGCCGGCGAGTCCGGCCGAGAGGTCGCCCCACGGGAGCGCCGGCACGTTGACGTGGCGCTTGCCGTTGTCCGGGAGCAGGTAGCCGATCGGGTTGCGGAAGCCCGGCTCGAAGTAGTCGTTCGATCCGTGCACGAACACGCCCGGTCGGTCCAGCAGACCCCCGAGACTGTCGAGCACGACGGGAACCGAGTCGCGGTGGCCGAGGTTGTCGCCGGTGTCGATGACCAGGTCCGGCTCGAGTGCGGCCAGCCCCCGCAGCCACTCCTGCTTGCGGGTCTGGCCGGGGGTCATGTGGATATCGCTGATGTGCAGCACCCGCAGCGGCCGCATGCCGGCGGGCAGGATCGGCAGATCGACGTTGCGCAGCGTGTACTGCCGCGCCTCCCAGGCGGCGTACACCGTCGCCGCAGCGCCGGCGGCGACGCTGGCGCCGAGGAGGCCGGCAACTCGGGAGGAGGGCACGGACGTAAGTGTCCCGGCTGCCCGCTCCCTGCACAAAGCGCGGAAGGCCGAACCTGTGTGCGGATCGGCTGCGGAGAGGGCGCGCTGCAACAATCAGCGGCATGAACTCGCTGAAGGACCGCCTGCGCACTGATCTGACCGCGGCCATCAAGGCTCGCGACGAGGTGCGTTCCTCCACCATCCGGATGATCCTCACCGCGGTCACCAATGCCGAGGTCGCGGGCAGGGTGGCGAGGGAGCTCGACGATGACGAGATGCTCGGCGTGCTCGCGACCGAGGCCAAGAAGCGGCGGGAGGCGGCGGTTGCGTTCGAGGACGGCAACCGGCCGGAGATGGCCGCGAAGGAGCGCGCCGAGGCTCTCGTGATCGGCGACTACCTCCCGGCGCAGCTCAACCCCGGGGAGATCGCCGCCATCGTCACCGAGGCCGTCGACCAGCTCGGAGCCGCAGGGGCCGGCCCCAAGGCGATGGGCAAGGTGATGGGCGTCGTGCAGCCCAAGGTCAAGGGCCGGGCCGACGGCGCCGCGGTTGCGGCAGAGGTACGACGCCAGCTCGGGTAGGCCGCGCCCAGGGTCGCTCAGCCGTTGCCGCGGCCACCGTTGCCGCGGCCACCGTTGCCGCGGCCACCGTTGCCGCGGCCACCGTTGCCGTTGCCGTTGCCGTTGTCGTTCTTCGGTGGCTTCGGCTTCTTGGGCGGGGTGCCGTCCGAGATGTAGATCGTGACGGTGTCGCCGGAGCCGAACTCGGCGTAGGCGCCCGGGGTGGTGTAGGCCACGGTGCCGCGGGCGTAGCCGGAGTCGACCATGCCGCCGTTGGAGACGGAGAAGCCAGCCTCCTCGAGCGCAGCCGTGGCCGCGTCGACCGAGAAGCCGGCGACCGCGGGCACGGAGACCAGGACGCCGTCGACGTCGTCCGCCGAGGGCGGCACGAACTCCTCGTCATCGAGGAACGGCGCGATCGCGCGGAAGGCCTGACCCCAGATCGGCGCCGCCGTCTGCGAGCCCGACGTCTGGTAGTAGGTCACCCCGCCGATGGTCTTCCCGTCCAGCGACTCCGGGTCGCCGACCTCGTTGACGCCGGCGACGACCACCGTTCCGGCGAGGTTCGGCGTGTAGCCGGCGAACCACACCGACTTGTTGGCAGTCGAGGTGCCGGTCTTGCCGGCCGCCTGCTGTCCCGGGTGCTGATCGTCCGCGAAACCGCCGGGGTCGATGACGCCCTGGAGGACGTCGTTGACCGCGTCGGCGACCGGGCCCGGGAGCTCCTGGGTGCACTTCGGCGTGTAGTCCTTGAGCTCGTTGCCCTGGTTGTCCTCGATCTTGAGGACGGGAAGCGCGTCGCAGTGCTTGCCGCGAGCGGCAAAGGTCGCGTAGGCCTCGGCCAGCTCGAGCGGGCTGGTGTCGGGGATGCCCAGCGTGAAGGAGGGCACCATCTCGGTCTTCGGACTGGTGAGGTTGATGCCGAGGCGGCGGGCGAGGTTGTAGGGCTCGCAGAGCCCGGTCTCCGACTCGAGCTCGGCGAAGAACGTGTTCACCGAGCCCTGGGTGCCGGTGTAGAGGTTGACGTTGTGCGGTGCGAAGTCGAAGTTCGAGACACTCCAGGTGTTCGAGCTCTGGTAGGGCCCGTTGCAGGTCTCGAACTCGTTCTCCGGGATGAATGCCTCGGCCGGCACGTTGTAGGTCCTGTTGAGGGGGATGCCCTGGTTGATCGCGCTGGCCAGCACGAACGTCTTGAACGTCGAGCCCGGCTGGAACCCGTTGGCCTTGCCGTACTCCTTCGGCACCGTGTAGTTGAGGAACGTCTCGCCGGGCTCCTTGCCCAGGGTGCGCGACTGCGCGAGCGCCTTGACCTCGCCGGTACCGGGCTCGATCAGTGCCGTCGCGCCGATCACGCCCTCCTGCGGGTAGACGTGCTGGCTGACGGCGTTCTGCGCCGCCGTCTGCATCCGCATGTCGACCGAGGTGGTGATGGTGAGCCCGCCGTTCTCGATCAGCCGCCACCGTTCGCGGGGGTTCTTGCCGAGCGCGGGGTCCTGCTTGAGCCAGGCGATGACGTATTCGCAGAAGAACTGTGCGGTGGAGTTGACGCAGCCGCGCTCCTTCTTCTGCACGTCGAGTCCCAGCGGCCGGGCCTTCGCCTGCTCGGCGCGGCGCTCTCCGATGACGCTGAGCTCGGCCATCCGCTCGAGTACGACGTTGCGGCGCTCGCGGGACCGGTCGGGGTTCTCGGTCGGGTCGAACGCTCCCGGGCTCTGCACGATGCCGGCGAGCATCGCCGCCTGCCGCAACGACAACTCGTTGGCGTTGACGTTGAAGTAGTGCTGAGCGGCGGCCTGGATGCCATAGGCGCCGTCGCCGAAGTAGGCGGTGTTGAGGTAGCGCTCGAGGATCCAGTCCTTGGAGTACTTCTTCTCCAGCGCGATCGCGTAGCGGAGCTCGCGCAGCTTGCGGGCGTAGGTGTCGTCGGTCGCTGCCTCGCGCTCGGCCCGGGTGTTTGCCTGGTTGAGCAGCGTCAGCTTGACCAGCTGCTGGGTGATCGACGAACCGCCCTGGACCACGCCGTCGGCAGCCTGGTTGGTGAACAGGGCGCGGACCGTGCCCTTCACGTCGAGCGCGCCGTGTTGGTAGAAGCGGTAGTCCTCGATCGAGATCATCGACTTGATCATGATCCGCGAGATCTGGCGGAGCGGGACGATGACCCGGTTCTGGTCGTAGATGGTGGCGATCTGGTCACCGTTGCGGTCCAGGATCTCGGTGCGCTGGGGGAGCAGCTCGGTCTCCAGCTCCTGCGGCAGCTCGTCGATCGACTCCGACACGTTGCGGGCGGCGAATCCGAGGACGCCGGCGAAGGGGATCGCGAGTCCGGACACCACGACGCCGAGGACCGCGGAGACGAGCAGCATCACGCCGAGGTGGGACACCACCTTGGTCGCAGGCAGACCGTTGGTCCTGGAGCTGGACATGGGCTCAGAGTACGGGACACCGGGGCGCCGCACGGAGTCGGCGGAGCCCGGTCGGCCACGGTCGGCCACGGTCGGACAGCCAGTCCCGGCCGGGTCGTCTAGTGAAATGTGACTAGTCAGGTTGAACACAACGAGGGATGTGCCGGACCAGACCAGTCCTTTACTTTTACCAGGACGAAGAGGACTCCGCGACGCTGTGGGGGCGTTGCCCTCTTCTAAACGATGGGGACAACAGCATGTGGGTAGACGATTGGGCCCTCCGAGCGGCCTGCAGGACCGAACAGCCGGACCAGTTGTTTGTGCGTGGGGCGGAGCAGAACAAGGCGAAGCAGGTGTGCGCCGGCTGCCCGGTACGCGCGGAATGCCTCGCCGAGGCTCTCGACAACCAGATCGAGTGGGGCGTCTGGGGCGGGATGACCGAGCGGGAGCGGCGTGCGCTGCTCCGGCGGCGGCCGGCCGCGTCGTGGCGCAAGGTCCTCGAGTCCGCGAGGGACCGGGAGATCGCACAGATCACGGCAGGCGTCTGAGTCGTCGTACCTGACGCTTCGGTCCGATCTGAACCGTGAACGGACCGAGAGGTCAGGTACGACGAGCGGCGGCCAGCAGGTCGCCGATCCGGCGAAGCCCGGTGAGGTCGTGGACGTCGCCGGCGAGCGCTGGTACGACGGCCGTCGGCACCTGCGGGTGAGCGGTTGCGAACCGCTCCCGCAGCTTCCGCTCGCGCTCGACCAGCTGCACCTGGTCGGCGTGCAACCGCAGCAGCCCGGCCGCGACCGACCCGTTGCCGTCGCGCCGTAGCCGACCAGCGCCCGCCAGCGCCTCCTCGGCAGGGAGCGTGCTCTCAGCAGCAGGGCTGGCCCGGTTGACGATCAGGCCGGCGAGGGGCATGCCGTCCTCGCTCAGCCGTTCCACGAAGTACGCCGCCTCGCGCAGCGCGTCCGGCTCGGGCGCTGCGACCACGAGGAACGCCGTCCCGTCCGCCTGCAGCAGCGAGTAGGTCTGCTGGGCCCGCTGCCGGAACCCCCCGAAGACGGTGTCCAGGGCGGACACGAACATCTGCAGGTCCTTCAGGAACTGGGCGCCGAGGACCTTCGTCAGCGCGTTGGTGATGATGCTGAAGCCGGCCGTCATCAGCTTCGCCGGCCCGCGGGCGGGCGCCATCAGCAGCCGCACGAACCTGCCGTCGAGGAAGCTCGACAGCCGCTCGGGTGCGTCGAGGAAGTCCAGTGCGGAGCGGGACGGCGGGGTGTCGACGACGATCAGGTCGTAGGACCCGAGCTTCTTCGCATCGCGATGAATCTGGCCGAGCTTCTCCATCGCCATGTACTCCTGCGTGCCCGCGAACGAGCTCGACAGCGCGATGTAGAACGGGTTGGCCAGGATCTGCTGCGCCTTCTCCGGGCTGGCCTGCGACTCGACCACCTCGTCGAAGGTGCGCTTCATGTCGAGCATCATCGCGTCGAGCCGGCCGTCACCAGCCACGTCCCGCACCGGCCGCGGAGTGTTGTCGAGTGCCTCGATGCCCATCGACTGCGCGAGCCGGCGAGCCGGGTCGATGGTGAGTACGACGACACTCCGCCCCTGCTCCGCGGCGCGCAGCGCGAGCGCGGCCGAGGTGGTCGTCTTGCCCACGCCGCCCGAGCCGCAACAGACGATGATCCCCGTCCTCCGGTCCGCGAGCAGCGCGTCGACGTCGAGCGGGCCGGCCCGCCGCGCGCTGGGAGAGGTCGGTCCGACCCGGGTCTGGTGCTGCGTCGTACGCCTGGCCATCACTCGGACCTCATGCCATTCCCTGCTCGCGGAGCAGTCCGGCGAACTCATAGAGCGCGCCCAGGTCGACGCCGCCCGCCATCCGTGGCAGCTCGTAGGTGGGTACGCCGAGGCCGGCGACCACCTGCCGCTGGTCGTCCTCCAGCGCCCGCCGCTCCGCGTGCTCGGCGGCTCCGTGGAGGAGTCCGTCGAGCAGCGCGGGCGTCACCTCGATCCCGGCTGCCTTGACCTCGGCCTCGACGCGGTCGCGGTCGAGGGTGCCGGCGCGGGCTGCGGCGAGATCCTCGTCGGACAGGTCGCGCGGGCGCACCATGTTGACGACGACCCCCCCGACGGGGAGCTGGGCCCGTCGCAGCTCGGTGATCCCGTCGATGGTCTCCTGGACCGGCATCTCTTCGAGCAGGGTGACCAGGTGCACAGCCGTGCGAGGAGACTGGAAGAGCTTCATCATCGTGTCGGACTGGGTCTTGATCGGTCCGACCTTCGCCAGCCCGCCGACCTCGCCGCCGACGTTGAGGAAGTTGCTGATCCGGCCGGTCGGCGGAGCGTCGAGCACCACGGCGTCGTACTCGATGGCGCCCTTGTTGCGGCTGTTGCGCTCGACGGCCTCGTAGACCTTGCCGCTCAGCAGTACGTCGCGTACGCCGGGCGCGATCGTGGTGGCGAACTCGATCACGCCGAACCGGTCCAGCGCCTTGCCGGCGCGGCCGAGCCGGTAGTACATGGAGAGGTACTCCAGCAGCGCCGACTCCGCGTCGATGTGCAGCGCGTGCACCCTGCCCAGGCCGGCGCGGCCGCCGACCCGCGAGACCCGCTGCCAGACCCGCTGCCAGACCCGTTGCCAGACTCTTTGTCAGAGTCCGGAAGACCCGTCGTCAGCCGGCGCTCCTGGTAGGGCATCGGGTCGACGTCGAACATCCGGGCGATGCCCTGCCGGCCCTCGACCTCGCACAGCAGGACGTTCTTGCCCCGGTGGGCCAGGGCCAGCGCCAGCGCGGACGCGACCGTGGACTTGCCCGTGCCACCTTTGCCGGTGACGACGTGCAGCCGCACCTTGGACCAGTCGCTCACGCGAGTCAGCGTAGCGACGACCGGTGCGGACCCGACCAGGCGATCGAGCCCGACCCCCTTCGCACGCACGATCCGGGCGAAGAACGCGGCGCCAGGGTTCCTCGGCGGATCGTCGACCCGGGTGATGAACGTGTGCTGGAGGTCACTGCGGTGCGGTCCTCGTCTAGGGTTCGGGACATGACCAAGTGGGAGTACCAGGTGGCGCCCGTCCTCAACCATGTCGCGGCGCAGATCCTCAACAACTTCGGCCAGGACGGCTGGGAGCTCGTGACGCTGATCCCGGGCCAGGGCGGCAACGACATCGCCTACTTCAAGCGCCCCGCGGAGGGCTGAGCCGTGACCTCGCCCGAGGAGCGGCTGGCCGAGCTGGGCCTCGGCGTCCCCGAAGTCGTCCCGCCGGTGGCGGTCTACGTCCCGGCGGTCCGGGTCGGCTCGCTCGTCTACACCGCCGGCCAGCTGCCGATGCTCGACGGCGCCCTGATGGCGACCGGCAAGGTCGGCGGCGAGGTCACCGCCGAGCAGGCGACCGCCTGCGCTCAGCAGTGCGCGCTCAACGCGATCGCGGCGATCCGCTCGGTCGCCGGTGACCTCACCCACGTGCGCATCGTCAAGGTGGTGGCGTTCGTGGCGTCCACCCCGGACTTCACCGGACAGCCGGGCGTTGCCAATGGCGCGTCGGAGCTCTTCGGAACGGTCTTCGGCGAGGCTGGCGTGCATGCCCGGTCGGCAGTCGGCGTACCGGTGCTGCCGCTCGACGCCCCGGTCGAGGTCGAGGTCATCGCGGAGATCCTCGGTTGAGGATCCCGCTGCCTCCCGTGCCGCTCCCGGAGGAGTTCGTCACCATCGTCAAGGAGTACGACGACGGCACGCGCCAGGTCGCCGAGCCCCGCAACGCCGCGACCGTCGTACTCCTCCGGCCCGGGGCCGACGACGCCCCGGAGGTCTACCTGCTCCGTCGCCAGGTCTCCATGGACTTCGCCGGGGGGATGTGCGTCTTCCCCGGCGGTGGGGTCGACCCGCGGGACTACGACGCGACCGTCGCGTGGGCGGGGCCGACGCCCGGAGAGTGGGCGGCCCGTCTCGGCACCGACGAGGACGTCGCCCGCGCGCTGGTCTGCGCCGCGGTGCGCGAGACCTTCGAGGAGTCAGGGGTGCTGCTGGCCGGGGACTCCGTGGACTCCGTGGACACCGTGGTCGCCGACACCACCGCCGACGACTGGGAGGCCGACCGGGTCGCGCTCGAGACCCGCGAGCTGTCGATGACCGACTTCCTCAACCGGCGCGGTCTGGTGCTCCGCACCGACCTGCTCGGCACCTGGGGCGGGTGGCTGACGCCCGTCTTCGAGCCCAAGCGCTACCGGACCTGGTTCTTCGTCGCCCGGCTGCCCGAGGGTCAGCTGACCCGCGACGTCTCCTCGGAGTCCTCGGAGGTCGTCTGGCTGCCGGCCGCGGCGGCCGCGGACGAGGCCGACGGAGGAACGCTCGCGATGCTGCCGCCGACGTACCTCACCTGTCTGGAGGTCGGCTCGCTCGGCACCGTCGACGCGGTGGTCGAGGCTGCCGGTGACCGCACCGTGGAGATGTTCACCCCGACGGTCGAGGCGCTCGGCGACGGCTGGACGCTCTCGATGCCCGACGCGCTGCGGCCGCTGGTGGCGGCGCGGAGGGGCTGAGGCCGTGAGCGGGCCCTGGGGAGGAGGGGAGTACGGCGACCGCGGTCGCTGCGTGCTCGCACCCAACTCGGGGATCATGACTCTCGACGGCACCAACACCTGGGTGCTGCGCGAACCCGGTGCCGAGCGGTCGGTCGTGATCGACCCGGGGCCGCTCGACGACGCGCACCTCGACGCCGTGTCGGCGGCCGCGGGCCAGGTCGACCAGGTCATCGTCACCCACCACCACCTCGACCACACCGAGGCGGCCCGGAGCTTCGCCGAGCGGATGGGTTGCGGGGTCCGCGCCCTCGACCCCGGGCAGTGCTGGCGGGCGGACCCGGTCGTCGACGGCGAGGTGATCGATGCCGCCGGGCTGCGGCTCGAGGTAATGGCGACCCCCGGCCACACCGCCGACTCGATCTCGCTGCTGGTCGCCGACGACCGGGCCCTGCTGACCGGCGACACCGTCCTGGGTCGGGGTACGACGGTGATCGTCCACCCCGACGGTGACCTCGCCGGCTACTTCGACTCGATCGCGAAGATGCGGTCGCTGGTGACCGACGGGGTCGTCGACGCTCTCTGGCCGGCGCATGGGCCGGTACTGCCCGACGCTGCCGCGGTGCTCGACCACTACGTCGTGCACCGGCGCGAGCGGCTCGATCAGGTCGAGTCCGCGCTCACCCGACTGGGACTGTCGCCGGGCGGCCTTCCGCCCGACGTCGCGGAGCACCCCACCTTGCCCCGTCAGGTCGTCGAGGTCGTCTACGCCGACGTCGACGAGTCGCTCTGGGGCGCGGCCGAGTGGTCGGTCCGCGCCCAGCTCGCCTACCTCGCCACCCGCTAACCTCGAATCTTCTGGATTGTGGTGCGCCGAATCGGCCAGATTGGTGCGCCGAGTCGGTTTGCCGAGCGCGAGCACCTCGGGCACGCCGACGACCACGGCTGCGATCGAGCCGGAGTACTCGGTGCGCAGCGGCAGGGCTTCTGGTACGCCGGCGCCTCCTACCACTCCCGCGCCGCTTCGCCCGACGGAAACCCCGATGCAACTAGCCGGGCTCGGCCGGGAGTGCCGCGGCCCAGCGGCCATCCGCCTTGGCCGCGTCGACCGCCGCGCGTCCCGCGTCGGTCATCAGTCCCTCGTCCTCCAAGTGCGTCACCCGGGTGAGGTTGGAGGCCGACCACTTGCTCTTCGGCCCCCGCGGGGTGAACCGGATGAAGGAGGTCTCCGCGTCCCGGCTCCGCCCTTGGCCGTCGATCCACCCGAAGCACAGGGCCTCGAGCACCGCGTCCTCGTAGGTCAGCGCCGTCACCGTGCCGCCCTTCTTGGTGAGTACCACCCAGGCTGCCGTCGCCGATCGGTGGTTCGCCTCGAGCCAGGACCGCCATTCGGCCCGGTCGGCGACCAGGATCTCTTCGCCACTGAGCACCATGGCAACACTGTTACACACCCCGAATCCACCGTCCTGGTTGCGCGAATCCGCCGGATTGAAGCGCCGAGTCGGACAACTTGGTGCCGAGGCGCGCCAGCTTCGGTCCACAGTGGGCTCCCGCCGCGCGCTGTCCACAGGAGTACGGCGGAGCCGGGTGCCGTCGGCGCGGATCGGGACAACGTGCTGTCGCATGAATCCCCTGTGTGCCCTTCCCCAGGAACCGTTCACCACGGCCTTCGCTCGCGACGAGCTCGGAATCTCGCGGCACGCGCTTCGAGAGCTCCAGAGGTCCGGCGTCGTACGGCGGCTGACGAGCGGCGTGTACGTCGCCACCAGCGTCGAGATCACGGTCGCCGTCAGAGCCCAGGCGCTCGGCCTCGTCGTACAGCCGCACCAGATCGTGTGCGACCGCACCGCCGCCTGGCTGTGGGGAATCGATCTCTACACCTACGCAGAGCTCGACGATCCTCCCGTCGAGACATGCGCGCTCCGCGGCAACGTGCCCTGCAAACGAGCCGGCGTCGACGGCCACACACGCGACCTCGGACCGGACGACTTCGTGACGGTCGACGGCATCCGGGTCACGACGCCGTTGCGTACGGCGCTGGACCTCGGGTGCCTGCTCCAACGCATGGATGCGATGGCTGCACTGGACGCGTTCCGGCGGGAGCACTCCCTAACGGTGGGCCAGCTGGTGGTGGGGTCGGGCCGCTTCGCCAAACGGCGCGGGGTCCGACAGCTGCGCGAGCTGGTCCCACTGTCCGACCCGCGTGCTGAGTCGGTCCGCGAGTCGTGGACCCGACTGGCGATCGTGGACTCGGGGATGGCTGCGCCGGAGCCGCAGGTGTGGATCCACGTCGACGGCGTGCCGACGTACCGTCTCGACCTCGCGTACCGCCGTCGGCGGATCGCCATCGAGTACGACGGGTGGGACGCCCATGAGCGCACGCCGGAGCAGAAGACCTACGACGACGCTCGCCGGCAGTGGTTGCGGGATCATCACTGGACGGTGATCGTGGTCCGCCTCGGCGACTTCACCGGACCGGCACTCGATCGATGGCTGGGCGAGCTGCGGGCCGCCCTGGCGACGCCGTACTCGAATCGCCGTCGCCTCGAGCGCGGCGCGCGGAACCGATGACCCTCGAGTCAAGCCAGCCGACTCGGCGCGCCAATGAGGGTGATTCGGCGCACCAAAGAGGCCGACTCGGCGCGCCCATGAGGGTGATTCGGGAAGTCAGCGGGCCCGGCGGGTCATCCGTTCCATGTCCATGATCACGACCGAGCGGGGCTCTAGCCGCAGCCAGCCGCGGGACGCGAAGTCGGCGAGCGCCTTGTTGACGGTCTCCCGGGACGCGCCGACCAGCTGGGCCAGCTCCTCCTGGGTGAGGTCGTGGTGGACGTGCACACCGTCGTCCGCCGTACGGCCGAACCGCTCGGCGAGGTCGAGGAGGGCCTTGGCGACCCGACCGGGGACGTCGGAGAAGACCAGGTCGGCGACGACGTCGTTGGCCTTGCGGAGCCGACCGGCGAGCTGGGTGAGCAGTCCGCGGGCGACGCCGGGGCGGCCGTCGAGCCAGCGCAGCAGGTCCTCGTGGGAAAGGGAGACGAACTCGGCGTCGGTGACCGCCGTGACGGTCGCGGACCGCGGACCCGGGTCGAAGAGCGACAGCTCGCCGAACATCGAGCCGGGCCCGAGGATCGCGAGCAGGTTCTCGCGCCCGTCGGAGGACGTGCGGCCGAGCTTCACCTTCCCGTCGAGGACGATGTAGAGCTTGTCGCCGCTGTCGCCCTCGCGGAAGAGCACCTCGCCGCGACGCAACCGGGTCTCGGACATGGACGACCGGAGAGCTGACGCGGCCTCGTCGTCGAGCGCACTGAAAAGCGGGGCCTGGCGGAGCACGTCGTTGTCCACGGTTCCTCCAAGGATTAGGTACGGCGATCCGGTCCCCCAGGCGAGGCCGGTCGGACGTGCCCGTGTGGTGCGCGCGACGTCAGCCCGCATCCTAGCCAGTGGCCCACCTCACACCTAGCGGCTACGAGCGTCGGAACGTCCGGGGCTACCCGTAGGCTGACCGCGTGCGGGCGATCACGACGGAGGCGGAGACGTCGACCGGCCTCGTCCGCCGGGCGCGCAAGATCGACCGGGTGCTGGCCGAGACCTACCCCGATGCCAGGTGCGAACTCGACTTCGACAATCCGTTCGAACTGCTGGTCGTCACCGTGCTGAGTGCACAGACCACTGACAAGCGGGTCAACCTGGCCCGGCCCACCCTGTTCGCTGCCTACCCCGACGCCAGGGCGATGGCGGCAGCCGACCGCGCCCACCTCGAGCAGATCGTGGGTCCGCTCGGCTTCTTCCGCGCCAAGACGGAGTCGTTGCTCAAGCTCAGCGCCGCCCTCGTCGAGAGGCACGACGGCCAGGTCCCGCCCCGGCTCGACGACCTGGTCGCGCTTCCCGGGGTCGGCCGCAAGACCGCCAACGTGGTCCTGGGCAACGCCTTCGGACTCCCCGGGATCACCGTCGACACCCACTTCGGCCGTCTCGCCCGTCGCTTCGGCTGGACCGAGGAGAGCGACCCGGTCAAGGCCGAGCACGCCGTCGGCGCGCTCTTCCCGAAGCGGGACTGGACGATGCTCAGCCACCACGTGATCTGGCACGGACGCCGGGTCTGCCACGCCAAGAAGCCGGCGTGCGGCGCCTGTCCGGTCGCCCGCTGGTGCCCGTCCTACGGTGCCGGGCCGACCGACCCGGTCGAGGCGGACCGGCTGGTCCGCACCGAGGGACCCAACTGATGGGTCCCGTGCGGAGATGGCGCCCAGCGCACGGCATCGCGCTGCTCGCGATCGCCGTACTCCTGACCGGGTGCGACCAGGCCGAGACGGCAGCCGGGTGCGACATCGACGTCGACACCGGTGAGCTGCGGGCGGCCAAGGCCGCCGCCGGCATCGAGGACTGCCCGGCCGGCGACCCGGACGCCGGGACCGACCTGCCCGACGTGGCGCTGCCGTGCCTGGGCGGCGGCACCGCAGGTTCCCTCGCCGACCTCGCGGGACCGGCGGTCATCAACTTCTGGGCGTCCAACTGCGGACCGTGCCGGGAGGAGATGCCGGCGCTGGCGGAGTTCGACCGTCAGTACGGCGACCAGGTCGCCGTGGTCGGCGTCGACTTCCTCGAGACCTATCCCGAAGCGGCGCTCGACCTGGCCGGGCGCAGCGACGCGACCTACCCGTCCTATGCCGACGCGTGCGGCTTGCTGCAGGAGCACGACCTCCCGGTCACCGCGTTGCCGGTGTTCGTGTTCGTCGCGGAGGACGGGTCGACCCGGCTGGCGACGAAGGGCGGTGTCGACTCCGTCGACCAGATCGTCGAGCTGGTCGAGACCAACCTCGGACTCGACCTGGAGCGGGGCCGCGCGTGACCGACCACGCCGAGTTCGTCGTACCCGACGACCTGCCGGGTTGGCTGCAGCCCGTTTCCGATGCGGCCAACTCGATCGAGGGCACCGACCTCACCGCGTTCCTGCCGCCGCCGGGCTCCGACCCCCGCCGTGGCGCGGTGCTCATGCTGTTCGGCGAGACTGACGGGCGCGCCGACCTGTTGCTGACCGAGCGCGCCCACGACATGCGCTCTCACCCCGGCCAGGTCTCCTTCCCGGGCGGGACGATCGACCCGGGTGAGAGCGCGGTCGAAGCGGCGCTGCGGGAGGCTCAGGAGGAGATCGGCGTCGACCCCGCGGGCGTCGCGGTGTTCGGCACCCTCCCCGAGCTGTGGCTGCCGCCGTCCAACTTCGCGGTGACCCCGGTGCTCGGCTGGTGGCGCGAACCGCACCCGGTCGAGGTCGCCTCCCCGGAGGAGGTCCACGAGATCCACCATGTCGTGCTCGAGGAGCTGTTTGCACCGGACCGCCGGATCGGGGTCCGGCACCCGAGCGGGTGGACCGGCCCCGGCTTCCTCATCGGCGAGGACCGCGACGTCATCCTCTGGGGCTTCACCGGGGGGATCATCACCCGGTTCTTCGACTTCCTCGGCTGGCTGCCGGCGGTCGCCGAGCCGCCGGTCCACGAGCTGCCCGACCACATGCTGGCCGAGTACCAACGCCGCGTCGACGATGCGGCAGATCGCGACGAGCCTGACAGCCTGGACATCCTGGAGCCGGACGAGAAGGGACGCGGAGCCTGATGGACCTCAACGTGCTCGACTGGCTGCTCGTCGTACTCGTGCTCGCCTACGCCCTCTCCGGTTACTGGCAGGGCTTCGTCACCGGCGCCTTCGCGACCGTCGGCCTGCTGCTCGGCGGGTTCTTCGGCATCTGGGTCGCGCCGCTGGTGCTGGGCGGCGTCGACCCGTCGCTCGGCGTCTCCCTCGGCGCCTTGTTCATCGTGATCCTCGGCGCCTCCTTGGGCCAGGCGCTGCTGCAGTACGCCGGCGCGCGGGTCCGCGAACGGATCACCTGGCAGCCCGTGCGTGCGGTCGACGCGGTCGGCGGAGCCGCCCTCTCCGCGGTGGCCGTGCTGCTGGTCGCGTGGGCGCTCGGATACGCGATCTCCGGCACCCGGATCGGGCCGGTCACCGAGCAGGTGCGGAGCTCCTGGGTGCTCGGCAAGGTCAACGCGGCCCTCCCGGCGTCGGCGCCCAGCGTGCTGTCGGCGTTCAACAAGGTCGTCGGCATGGGCTTCTTCCCCCGCTACCTGGAGCCGTTCTCGCCGGAGCAGATCGTCACCGTCGCCCCCGGCCCCAACCGGCTCAAGAACGACCCGCAGGTGCTCGCGACCGAGGACAGCATCCTCAAGATCCGTGGCGCCAACAACTGCGGGCGCGGTGTCGAGGGCACCGGCTTCGTGTTCGCTCCCGACCGGGTGATGACCAACGCCCACGTCGTGTCGGGCGTCGACGACCCCGAGGTGGAGATCGACGGCGGCACCGAGCTCGCCCGAGTGGTGCTCTACGACCCCGAGCTCGACATCGCCGTCCTCAGCGTCGAGACCGGCGACGCGCCCACGTTGCAGTTCGACGAGGGGGCCGAGTCCGAGGACCCCGTCGCCATCGTCGGCTACCCGCAGGACGGGCCGTTCGACGTCCAACCGGGCCGGATCCGAGCAAACCCGACGCTGCGCTCCCCGGACATCTACGGCTCCGGCGCTGTGCTGCGCGACGTGTTCTCGCTGCGGGGACTGGTGCGACCGGGCAACTCCGGTGGCCCGATCATCACCCCGGCCGGGGACGTCGCCGGCGTCGTCTTCGCGGCCTCGGTCGAGGACGACGACACCGGCTACGCGCTGACCGCGAAGCAGGTCTCGGACAGTGCCGACGAAGGACGCGACAGCGAGTCCGAGGTCGACACCCAGGACTGCGCCGCCTGACCCGATCCCCGGAAGGGACCTCCATGACCGACCTGTACGTCGACTACACCTTCGCCGACGGCGCCGCCCGGATCACGCTGGTCGGGGGCGACCAGGGCAACCCGGTGCACCCCGCGATGGCCGAACAGCTGCTGGCCGCGGTGTTGCGGGCGAAGGCCGACGGCGCCCGGGTGATGGTGCTCGCGGCACAGGGCCGGTTCTTCTCCGTCGGCGGCGACCTTGGTGCGTTCACCGGTGCGACCGACCCCCAGCCACTCCTGCTGGAGCTGGCTGAGGCAGCCCATCGGGTCGTGACCGAGCTGGTGCGCGGTGACGCCGTCGTCGTCAGCGTCGTCCACGGTACGGCGGCCGGCATCGGCTTCCCGCTGGCGGCGGCCGCGGACGTCGTACTCGCGGCCGACACGGCCAAGTTCAGCCTCGCCTATGCCAAGGTCGGTCTCAGTCCCGACGGGGGCGGCAGTCTCCTCGTGCACACCCTCGGGCTGCACCGGGTGCTACGACTGGCGCTGCTCGGCGACGTCCTGACCGCGCAGGAGGCCCTCGCCGCCGGACTGGTCGCGCGCGTCGTACCGGCCGCCGACCTCGCGAGCGTCGCCGACGGTGTGGTCGCCCAGCTCCTCGCCGGGTCCCCGGGCGCCTTCGCGGCCGCCAAGCGGTTGGTGCGCGCCGCCGCCGAGCCGGCTCCGGAGGCCGCGCTCCGCCGCGAGGCCGAGTCGATCAGCGAGCTCGCCGGGTCGCCGAACGGCCGTGAGGGCGTGGCTGCCTTCGTGGAGAAGCGCCCGCCGAGGTTCAGCTAGCCGTCGACGGCGCCGGAGCCGTGGTGGCCTCGGGCTCGGTGCCTTCGGCCACGTCGACCAGACGCGCCACGGCGATCACGGCGAAGTCTGCGTGCTCGGTCGTGCGTGACCGGAGGTCGGAAGTGCTGATGGATGCGACGTTCGGGCCGAGCCGCACTGCGGTCTGCTCGATGTAGATCTCGATGGCGGTGCCGTCCGGTGTGGTGACGGTCCCGTTGCCGCTGATGCGGTACTGGTCGTCGACCTCGTCGTGGACGGCCTCGTCGCTGGTGGTCAGGGTGAGGTCCCACTCGTTGCCGTCGCTGTCCGGTCCGGTGACGGTGGTGCAGGCGGCGACCAGGGTCTGCACCTGGTCGAAGATCGCGCCGACGGCCGTCTCGTCGGCGTACACCGACACGGTGCTCTCGACCTGCAGGGCGTCGCCGAAGCTGTACTCGGTGCCACCCCGGTCCTGCCGGGGGAGCTGGTCGGTGAGGGTCTCGACGTCGGCGAGGCAGCCCGGCGCGGTGCCTTCGTCGTCGGTCGACGGCTCCGAGGTCCACCCGTCCCCCAGGTTCTCGGGCTGGAGCACGGCCTGGGCGATCTGGTCGGCGGTCAGCGCGACGACCGGTTGGTCCTCCCGCGCGCCCTCGTCGACGGCGCCGTCGTCGGCCTTGTCGTCGCTGCAACCGGCGGCGAAGGCCGCCACCAGCACCAGCACCAGTGCCAGCACGGGGACGGGAGCGAGGGCGCGGGCCAGGACGCGGCGAGCGGGACGGACAGCGGTACGACGCACAGAGACCTCCGGGTCACCTGGGTGCGGGTGCGGGGTGAAATCAAACCACGCGAGCAGAACCGAGCGAAGTAGAACCGGTTACAGTTCTGAGGTGATCCCGTCGGTCTTCGATCCCGTCAGCCTCGGCCCGGTCCGGCTCCGCAACCGGACGGTCAAGGCCGCGACGTTCGAAGGCCGGACACCGGACGGTGAGGTGACCGACGCGCTCATCGACTACCACCTCGCGCCGTCGCGGGGCGGGATCGGGCTGACCACCGTGGCCTACCTCGCCGTCGCGCCGGAGGGCCGCACCCACGCCGAGCAGATCGTCGTGGGTCCGCGGACCCTGCCGGGACTCGCCCGGCTGGCCGAGGCGGTCCACGCCGAGGGAGCCGCGGTTGCCGGCCAGGTCGGGCACGCGGGTCCGGTCGCCAACGGCCGCTCCAACGGCGCCCGGGCGATCTCCGCCAGCCCGATGCCCAGTCCGCTGTCGCTGCAGATGATCAAGGCGGCCACGGAGCGGGACCTCACCCGCGTCACCAGGGCGTACGTCGACGCGGCCCGGACGCTGGTCCGGGCGCGGTTCGACGTACTCGAGCTGCACATGGCGCACAGCTACCTGATCTCGTCCTTCCTCGCGCCCGGGCTCAACCGGCGCAAGGACCGGTGGGGCGGGCCGCTCGAGCGGCGCGCCCGGCTCGCCCGGCAGGTGGCCCGCGCCGTACGGGAGGAGGTCGGCGACGCCGTCGCGCTCACCGCGAAGGTCAGCCTCTCCGACGGGTTCCGCGGGGGAGTCACGGCCGAGGAAGGTCTGGCCTTCGCCCAGCTGCTCGAAACGGACGGTCACCTCGACGCGCTCCAGCTCTCGGGCGGGTCCTCGCTGATGAACCCGATGTACCTCTTCCGCGGCGAGACGCCCGTCGCCGAGTTCGCCGAGGCGATGCCGCCGATCGTGAGGTGGGGCATGAAGACGCCGGCCGGCCGCGGCTTCCTCAAGCGCTACGAGTTCGAGGAGGGCTACTTCCGGGAGAAGGCGCTCGGCTTCCGCCGCGAGCTCTCGATGCCGCTGATGCTGCTGGGCGGGATCAACCGGTTGGACACGATGGAGGCGGCGATGGCCGACGGCTTCGAGCTCGTCGCCATGGGCCGGGCGGTGCTGCGGGAGCCGGACCTGGTCAACCGGCTCCAGCTCGGGCTGGCCCGCGGGGGCATCTGCACCCACTGCAACCGGTGCATGCCGACGATCTACTCCGGCACCCGCTGCGTGGAGTGGACGCCGGAGGAGACGATCCCGGTCGCCTGACCTGTTCAGAAACTAGAACCTGTTCTAATATTCAGGCATGTCGCAGGTGATCCCCGAGAAGCCGCTCCGTGTCGTCGTCTGGTCCACCGGGACCATCGGGAGGCACGCCATCGCCGGCGTCGACGCCCATCCCGACCTCGAGCTGGTCGGCGTGTGGACCTCGACCCCGGCCAAGCACGGGGTCGATGCCGGTCAGCTCGCCGAGCTGGGCCGGGAGCTCGGGATCAGGGCCACGACCGATCGCGACGAGCTGGTCGCGCTCCGCCCCGACTGCATCGTCCACGGCGCGATGACCGACGACCGGGTCTTCGAGTCGATCGAGGACCTGACCGGCTTCATCCGGGACGGTGTCAACGTGGTCTCGAGCGGACCGGTCATCCTGCTCCACCGCACCGGGACGCTGCCCGACGAGATGATCGCGGCCATCGACGAGGCCGGCCGCCAGGGCGACGCGAGCCTCCACGTCAACGGCATCGACCCGGGCTTCGCGAACGACGTACTGCCGCTGGTGCTGACCAGCCTCAGCCAGCGGATCGACCACCTCAAGGTCAGCGAGATCGCCGACTACTCCACCTACTACCAGCCGGTCGTGATGCGGGACCTGTTCGGGTTCGGGCAGCCGATGGACGCCAAGCCGCTGCTCTGGGAGCCCGGCATCCTCACCACCGCCTGGGGTCCCGTCGTCCGGTTGATCGCGGCCGGCCTGGACCTCACCTTGGACGAGCCGCTCGTCGAGGAGGTCGAGCGGCGGCCCGCGCCGCGCTCGGTCAAGACCGTGTCCGTCGACATCGAGGAGGGCACCATGGGTTCCGTGCGGTTCCGGGTGATCGGCACCGTCGACGGAATCCCACGGGTCACCCTCGAGCACGTCACCCGCACCGATGCCGGCGCCGAGCCGGGGTGGCCGGTGCCCAACGAGGGTGACGGCTGCTACCGGGTCGAGGTCACCGGCGAACCGCAGATGAAGCTCGAGTTCAGCCACCACGGCGAGCACGGCGACCACAACGTCTCCGGGATGATCGTCACGGCACAGCGGCTCGTGAACGCCGTACCTGCCGTCGTCGCGGCGCAGCCGGGCCTGGTCTCCGTGCTGGACCTGCCGCTGATCACGGGCCGCGGCCTGGTGGCGGGTTCCCGTGGTTGAGGTGCGAGCGCAGCGAAACGCGAATCCAACCATCCTCGACCGGTTCCTGCTGACCGACCACGTCGCCGTGGTCACCGGCGCCGGTCGCGGGATCGGCGCGGCGACCGCGGTCGCGCTCGCGGAGGCGGGCGCCGACGTCCTCCTCTCCGCCCGCACCGAGGACCAGCTGGAAGGCGTGGCGGAGCGGGTCCGTGCCGCCGGCCGACGGGCGCTCGTCGTACCGGCCAACCTCGCGCACACCGAAGCAGTCGCCGGGCTCGCCCAGGCGGCGTACGACGAGTTCGGCCGGCTCGACCTCGTCGTCAACAACGTCGGCGGGACCATCCCCAACGCGTTCCTCGACACCGACGTCGCCTATCTCGACGAGGCCTTCCACTTCAACGTCAGTACGGCGCACGCGCTGTCCCGGGCCGCGGTGCCGCTGATGCTCGCCTCGCTCGGCGACCCCGACGAGCAGCGGCAGAAGTCGGTCGTGAGCATCAGCTCGATGATGGGTCGGTCGGCCGGTCGCGGCTACCTCGCCTACGGGACGGCGAAGGCCGCGCTCGCGCACTGGTCGCGGCTGGCGGCGACCGACCTGGCGCCGCGGATCCGGGTCAACGGAATCTACGTCGGGTCGGTGATGACCAGCTCGCTCGAGTTCGTCGCCGGAGTCCCGGAGGTCCGGCAGCAGATGGAGGAGGCGACCCCCCTCGGCCGGATCGGCGAGGCGGAGGACGTCGCGGCCGCGGTGGTCTACCTCGGCTCGCGGGCCGGCCAGTACGTCACCGGGAAGATGCTGGAGGTCGACGGCGGCCTGCTGTCCCCGAACCTCGACCTCAACCTGCCCGACCTCGGGCCGGGAGCCGACGAGGGCGCTCAGTAGGGTGCCCGGATGAGCTCAGGAGTCAGCACCGGTGCCGCCGTCTCCCCCGACTCCGGCGAGCACTGGGCGGCCGAGGGTGCCTGGGAGGTCGCGCCCGGCATCCACCGGATCCCGCTGCCGCTCCCGATGGACGGACTCAAGGCGATCAACGTCTACGTCCTGCAGAGTGACGAGGGTCTGACCCTCATCGACGGTGGCTGGGCGATCCCCGTCGCGCGCGAGCTGCTCGACAAGTGCCTGCGCTCGGTCGGCTTCGGCTTCGGCGACATCCGGCGGTTCCTGGTCACCCACATCCACCGCGACCACTACACGATGGCGACCGTCCTCGGCCACGAGTACGGCGCCGACGTCGCGCTCGGGCTCCCGGAGAAGCCCGGGCTCGACCTGTTGCACGCCGCCGGCCGTGGCGAGTTCAGCGGCGGCAACCCGTTCAGCGGGGTGCTCCGGTCTGCGGGCGCGGTCGAGGTCGCAGAGGCCTGGGAGCTGGGACGCCGGGTCGAGGACCTGCCCGACCCGGTCGACTGGGCCTATCCCGACACCTGGCTCGACGGCGACGTGACCGTGGTGGTGGGCAGCAGGACGATCGACGCCGTGCACACCCCCGGCCACACGCCCGGCCACTACGTGTTCGCCGACCGGGCCGACGGCCTGCTCTTCGCCGGCGACCACGTCTTGCCGACGATCACCCCGTCGATCGGGTTCACGGTGCCGCCCGAGCCCGACCCACTCGGCCATTTCATGGCCTCGCTGACGAAGGTACGTGGGCTCCCGGACCTGCGGATCCTGCCTGCGCACGGTCCGGTCGCACCGTCCTCCCACACCCGGGTCGACGAGCTCCTCGCCCACCACGAGCATCGTCTCGAGCAGTGCCTCGCGTCCCTCCGCTCGCGCGGGGCGGCGGTCGCTTCCGTGGTCGCCACCGACCTCGGCTGGACCCGGCACGAGCGGACCTACGCCGAGCTCGACCTGTTCAACAAGGGGATGGCGGCGATGGAGACCAAGGCCCACCTCGACCTGCTCGTCGCCCGCGGCCAGGCCACTGTTGCGGTGGGCCCGGACGGCGACTTCTACACCGGCACCGGCTAGCACTCCGAGCGCCCTGGTCGGGGAACGCGGATGTAGCTCAGGGTCAATGCCACTACCACGGTGCTATGACCGGTCACCGGACCGAGGTAGCGCTGCTAACACCGAGTCACTCGCCGAGCCAGAGGGGTGGCGGGCTGGCTGAGCGACGTCGCCGGGCTCGCGGCCGCAGAAGTCAGTGCCCTCCAGCAATGGATGGTCGACGCCCTCCTCAAGCAGGCCGTCGACACACCGCCGACCTGACGTCAGCTCACCGGCTCGAGCCGCATCGGGGTGTGCGGGATCCCGTCCTCGAGGAACTCGGCCCCGTCGACGACGAAGCCGAAGCCGGCGTACCAACCGGCCAGCGGCGTCTGCGCGTCGAGTACGACGTCCCGCGTCGGATCCGCGCTCCGGCAGTGCTCGAGTGCGGCCCTCATGAGGCCGTCGGCCAGGCCCCGCCCCCGCGCGGCCCGCGCCAGCACGACCCGCCCGATCCGCCACCTCGACGCGTCGTCCAGCACCCGGGCGTAGCCGACCAGGTCGCCGTCGTCGCGCATCGTCACATGGGCGGTGCCCGGTTCGGGGTCGCGGCCGTCGAGGTCGGGATAGGCGCACTCCTGTTCCACGACGAAGACGTCCTGGCGGAGCCGGGCGACGTCGTACAGGTTGCCGGGCGTGAGGTCGGCGAACGCAGCGACCCGGATCTCCATCCCCGCAATCTAGGGCCTACATTGGTGGCAACAGACAGGGGAGCACGACTCACAGCGTGCTGAGAGTGCGGGACAGCCGCAGACCCTCCGAACCTGCTCCGGCTAGCACCGGCGAAGGGAGTCCACACCAATGCGCATCCGCTTTGTGGTCGCACTGTCCACCATGCTGGTCGTCGCGACCGGCTGCTCGCTCACGAGCGAGGACGACGGCACCGACGGCGCGGCGCCGGGGGAGTGCGGCGAGGTCGTCCTCGTCACGCACGACTCCTTCGACCTGCCCAAGAAGGTGGTCAAGGACTTCCAGGAGGAGTCCGGCTGCACGCTGACCCACAGCCCCGCCGGCGACGGTGGTGAGCTCACCAGCAAGCTGACCGTCACCCAGGGCGACCCGATCGGCGACGTCGCGTTCGGCGTGGACAACACCTTCGCCGGTGCCGCGCTCGAGGAGGGGGTGTTCGCGCCGTACGCCGCGGAGCTGCCGGCCGGTGCCGACCAGTACCTGCTGCCCGGTGACGACGACGGGGTGCTGACCCCGATCGACCATGCCAGCGTCTGCGTCAACGTCGACACCGCCTGGTTCGCCGAGCAGGGCATCGACCCGCCGGCGAGCCTCGACGACCTCGTCGACCCCGACTACCGCGACCTGTTCGTCACGCCGGCGGCGACGACGAGCACGCCTGGCCTGGCGTTCCTGCTGGCCACCATCGGGGAGTACGGCGATGCCTGGACTACCTACTGGGACGACCTCCTCGGCAACGGCACCAAGGTCGTGAAGGGGTGGGAGGACGCCTACTACGTCGACTTCTCCTTCTCCGGCGGCGACCGGCCGATCGTGCTGTCCTACGACACGTCCCCGGCCTACACCGTGCAGAACGGCCAGACCACGACGGCCGCTCTCCTCGACACCTGCTTCCGCCAGGTCGAGTACGCCGGCGTGCTCGAGGGCGCAGCCAACCCCGAAGGTGCCGAGCAGGTCGTCGACTTCCTGCTCAGCGCCGAGGTCCAGGAGGCGCTGCCCACGAGCATGTACGTCTTCCCCGTCGATCCCGACGTGGCGCTGCCGCCGGAGTGGGCGGAGTTCGCCGAGCAGCCCGCGGCCCCGATCGCGGTCTCCGCCGAAGACATCGCCGACCACCGCCGCGAGTGGCTGACCGAGTGGACGGACATCACGTCGGGATGAGCCGACGCTGGTTCCGCACCTCAACCACCGGACGGCGCCGATGAAGAGGGTCGCCGGACTGCTCGCGCTGGCCGCGGTCCCGACCGCGGTGCTCGCCGTCTTCTTCCTGCTCCCCGTCTGGGGGATGCTCGAGCGCGGGCTGTGGACCGATGGGGCGTTCGACCCCAGTGCGGTGCTCGACGTGCTCCGGCGGGAGCGGACCCGGGATGTCATCTGGTTCACGCTCTGGACCAGCACCGTGTCGACGGGCATCGCGGTCCTGCTCGGGCTCCCCGCCGCCTACGTCCTGCACCGGCTCGCGATCCCGATGCGGGGCGCGGTCCGGGCGGCCCTCCTGGTGCCCTTCGTGCTCCCGACCGTCGTCGTCGGCATCGCGATCCGGGAGCTGGTCGCCGAGTCGGGTCCGCTCGGGTTCCTCGACATCGACGGCACCCCGGTGGCCATCCTGATCGGCCTGGTCTTCTTCAACGTCGCCGTCGTGATCCGCACCGTCGGCACCGCCTGGGAGACCCTCGACCGCCGCCCCGCCGAGGCCGCGGCCGCGCTCGGGGCGTCGCCGCGCCAGGTGCTGACCACGGTCACGCTCCCGGCTCTGCGGCCCGCGATCGTCTCCGCAGCGGCGGTCGTTTTCCTGTTCTGCGCCACCGGGTTCGGCGTCGTGCTGCTCCTGGGCGGCACCCGCTACGCCTCGGTCGAGACCGAGATCTACCTGCTCACGACCGGCGCCCTCACCGGCTCCGTCGAGTACCAGGCGGCAGCCGCGCTGTCGCTCGTGCAGCTGGCTGCGGTCGTCGTACTCCTCATCGTGGCGGCCCGGCTGCGCGCGGTGCCGGACCCGACCGTACGGCGAGCGCCGGCCGTCCCGGTCCGGCCGCGGCGGCACGACCTTCCCGCGCTGGTCGCGACCGGGCTCGTGGTCCTCGCGATCGCCACGCCGGTGGCCACTCTGGTCGTCGGCTCGTTACGGCGCGACGGGGCGTGGACCCTGGTGCACTACCGGGCACTCCAGGGGAGCGGCGACGACGCGGGCGGGTCCGGTTTGGGTGGCGGCCTGCTCCGGGTGCCGGTGACCGAGGCGCTCACGAACTCGCTGCGGATCGCGTTCGACGCCACCTGGATGGCGCTGCTGCTGGGCGTGCTGGTCGCGGTCGTGGTGACCCGCAGGGCCCGGAGCCGGCCCGAGGCGGCGGCGCGCAACGCGTTCGACGGCCTGTTCATGCTCCCGCTCGGCGTCTCCGCGGTGACGCTGGGCTTCGGGTTCCTCATCACCCTCGACACGCCCCCGCTCGACCTGCGCTCGAGCCCGCTGCTGGTGCCGATCGCCCAGGCGCTGGTCGCGTTGCCGTTGGTCGTGCGGGTGCTGGTGCCGGTGTTGCGCGGGATCGACGACCGGCAGCGCCAGGCGGCGGCGTCGCTCGGCGCCGGTCCGTTGCGGACGCTGGTCACCGTCGACGTACCGGTGCTCTGGCGGCCGCTGCTCGCAGCAGCCGGGTTCGCTTTCGCCGTGTCGCTCGGCGAGTTCGGCGCGACCTCGTTCATCGTCCGCGCCCAGGTCCCGACGCTGCCGGTCGTGATCTACCGACTGATCGGAAGCCCCGGTGAGCTGAACTACGGCACCGCCATGGCAGCCTCGGTCGTGCTCGCCGCGGCTACGGCGCTGGTGATCTTGCTGGTCGATCGGCTGCGGGTGCCGGGAGTGGGGGTGATCTGATGCTCGAGGTCGCGGGTGTCACCGTCGCCTTCGGTCACCACACCGCGGTGGACGCCGTCGATCTGCGCGTGGACGACGGGCACGTGCTCGCCGTACTCGGGCCGTCGGGCAGCGGGAAGTCGTCGCTGCTGCGCGCAATCGCCGGCCTCGAGCCGCTTCGGTCCGGCGCGGTCCGGTGGGACGGCGCCGACCTCGCGGGCGTACCCACCCACCAGCGGGGGTTCGCGCTGATGTTCCAGGACGGCCAGCTCTTCGACCACCTGACCATCGCGCGCAACGTCGGCTATCCGCTGCGGTTGCGCGGCGTGACCGGCGCCGCGGCGCGCGGACAGGTCGCTGACCTGCTCGAGCTGGTCGGACTGGGCGGGTGGGGTGCCCGGATGCCGCGCACCCTCTCGGGTGGAGAGCGCCAGCGAGTGGCCCTGGCTCGCTCACTGGCCGCCGAGCCGCGGCTGCTGCTGCTCGACGAGCCGCTGTCGGCCCTCGACGCCGAGCTCAGGGTGCGGCTCGCGGCCGACCTGCGGCGGATCCTGCGCGACGCCGGCACGACCGCGCTGCTGGTCACCCACGACCAGGAGGAGGCGTTCGCCGTCGCGGACCGGCTCGCGGTGATGCGCGACGGTGCGGTGGTCCAGCAGGGCACGACGGAGGAGGTGTGGACGAGCCCGGCCGATGCAGCGACCGCTCTGTTCCTCGGCTACGCGCGGGTGTTCACCCAGGCTGCGGCACGCGCGGTCCTGGCCGCTGCCGGATGTCCCCCGGCGGACGAGATCGCGGTACGCCGCTCGGCCCTGGCTGCGCGCCGGGCCGATCCCGTCTCGGCCAGCGAGGGCGCACTGACTGCGACTGTGCGCGCCGTACGGGCCACTCCCGACGAGGTGCGGCTGGTGGTCGAGGTCGCCGGTGTCGGTGAGGCCGACGCCGTCGGGGAGCCGGGTTGGTTGCCGGCGCCGGGAGACGCGGTGGTGCTGCGGGTCGATCCCGCGCGCCTCGCCGTCCTGCTGCCGGCGCCGGCACCCTAAACTCCTCCGGGTGTACCGCCGCGCCTACAGCCTCCTCATCGGCACGGCGCTGACGATCTGGGCTGCGACTGTCTTCGTCTCCCTCAAGTACGACCGCCCGCCGATCGAGCCCGAGGGCAAGCTGCTCGGCCCGTCGCTGACCTGGTTTCTCGAGACGATGGGCGCGGTGCCGAGCAGCATCGCGTTGCTGAACGTGGTGATGGTGGTCGACGTCTGCCTCCGTGCGCTGACGGTGCTGATCGCAGCGGTCACGGTCGACCTGGTGGTCGGTACCGTCGCGACGAAGCGGGGGGAGCTGTTCCGGCGTGGCAGTGCCGAGACCGGGGAGCCGGTGTCGGCGTTCGCGAGGTTGCGTGCCGGCGCGGTCGACCGGTGGCGGACCCGGTGGACCCGTGAGCGCACCCGGCTCGTGGTGGTGGGAACGCTGTTCTTCTATCTCACCTACGTCTGCTACCGGAACCTCAAGTCCAACCTGCCGTTCGTGCGCCCCGACCCCGAACGGGACCCCGGCGAGGTCAAGGCACTCTCCTTCGACCGCGAGCTGCACGTCATGGACCGGGTGCTGTTCTTCGGCCACGACCCGTCCGACGTGACCCACTCCGTCTTCGGGACCACGTTCACCGCCCACATCCTCAGCCAGGTCTACCTGACCTATCTCCCGCTGGTCATCTTGTTGGTGGTCGTCTGGCTGGTGTGGTCCCGCAACGTGTCCTTCGGCTACTGGTTCGTCACCTCGCAGGTCCTCGCGTGGACGCTCGGCACCCTCTCCTACTACCTGTTGCCGACCCTCGGGCCGGGGATCGAGTACCCGTCGGAGTACCTCGACCTCACCCGCACTCCCACGACCGATCTGATGGCGTCGATCACCACCGGCCGCGCCGGGGTGCTCTACGACACCACCATCGAGGGCGCCCTCAACTCCGTCGCGGGCTTCGCCAGCCTGCACGTGACCATCACCGTGCTCTGGGCGCTGATGGTGCAGTACACGGTGCGGTCGAGGACCCTGCAGTGGGTGTTCTGGGTCAACGCGGGGCTGACGGTGATTGCCACCGTCTACTTCGGCTGGCACTACATCGCCGACGACATCGCCGGCATCGCGATCGCGATCGTGTCCTTCTACCTCGGCGGGAGAGCGAGCGGTCAGATGTTCGACCGCGGGATGAAGTCGCATCCGACGACCACGACGTCGAAGGTCCCGATCGACCGCGACTGAAGCCGGCCCTAGAACTACATCCTTGTAGTTCGCAAGTCGACACGCCGGTGGGTCCTGAGAAATTTGAGGTTTCTGTTTCCTTTGTGACGAAACAGCACTAGCGTGCTGCGAGTTGCTCCGGTGACGGGGAAGTCCTCGGCGCAACCGCTGAACGCTGCCGTCGATGCCGAGGAGCCTTGTGTGCGCCGCCCCGTGATCGGGACCGTCCTGCTCGCTGTCGTCCTCGTGACCGCACCGGCAAGCGCCGACCCGTCTGGCCCGTCTGGCCCGTCCGGCCCGTCTGGCCCGTCGCAGAGCGAGGTCCGGGACGCCGAGCGCCGCGCCCAGGGTGCCGCCGACGACGTCGGCGCCCTCCAGGCACAGATCGATGCAGCCAACGCGAACCTCGAGGCGGCGGCCGTCGCCGCCCAGCAGGCAGCCGAGGCCTACAACGGCGCGCGGTGGCGGCTGACACAGGCGCGGACCGCGGAGCGGCTGGCTGCCCGTGAGTCGCGCCGCGCCGCCAGCGCCCTGACCAGGGTCGAGCGGGACTATCGCGACGCCGTCCTCACGTCGTTCGTCGGCGGGAGCCCGGAGCTCGACGCGTTCAGCGCGATGCTCGACGCGGACGGACTGCCCTCCCTGCTGGACCGCAACGCCACCGCGGACATCGTGCAGGGCGAGTTCGTCGAGCAGCGGACGGCCTACGAGGATGCGGCCGCGCGGGCCGAGGACGCCGCGCAGGCGGCTGAGGACGCGGCCACCGATGCCGCGGATGCCGCGGCCGACGCCCGGGACGCCAGGGAGGCAGCAGAGTCCGCGGTCGCCGCTGCAGCTGCGGCGGCCCAGAGCGCCACCGCCGGGAAGACCCGGTTGCTGCGCCGGATGGCGCGGCTGGAAGGGATCAGCATTGCCCTGGCCGAGGAGCGCCAGGCCACCCTGGAGCACGAGCGCCAGGAGCAGGCCGCGCTGCAGGCGCAGCTGGAGCAGCAGGCCCAGCAGGACCAGCCCGACCAGCAGGAGGATCCGGAGCCGCCGGCGCCCGACCAGCCTGACCAGCCCGACCAGCCTGACCAGCCCGACCAGCCGGACGATCCCCCGCCCCCGCCCCCTGCGAACCAGGGCGGCGCCGCCGCCGCGGTCAGGTTCGCCCGAGACCAGCTCGGCGAGCCGTACGTCTGGGGGGCAGCGGGACCTGACTCGTGGGACTGCTCGGGCCTGACCATGGGTGCGTGGGCGGCGGGCGGCAGGTCGCTGCCCCACTACTCGGTTGCCCAGTACGAGCAGTCGACTCCGATCTCGGCCGGCAACCTCCAACCGGGCGACCTGGTGTTCTGGGGCTCGTCGGGCAGCGCCGGCTCGATCTACCACGTGGCGCTCTACGCCGGCGACGGCATGATCATCCACGCCCCGCGCACGGGCCGGCCGGTCTCGCTCGAGTCGATGTACTACTGGATCCCGCCGAACTTCTTCGCCCGGCCGTAGGTCTGGCGCCGTTCGCCGGAGCGCGCTCCGCGACCCGCCGAGGGCGGTAGCGTGCGCGCATGGCCAGTGACGTGCAGGAGCCCACATCCATCGCGGAGGAGGCCTCGCCGTACGGCGAGCTCCGGGTCGACGTACCCGCTCTGACCGCACTGCTCGACGGCGACTACGCCGAGATCCGAGCGATGGTGCGTGACGGTCTCGTGGAGTACGCCTCGGTGCTCGAGGAGGCGGAGACGATGACCCGCGACGAGTTCCGGGAGCGGGTCAAGGACGTCGTCGTCGAGCTCGCGGCAACCGGCCAGACCGGGATGGGATTCCCCGAGGAGTACGGCGGCGGCGGGGACATCGGCGCCTCGGTGGCAGCGTTCGAGACCCTCGGGTTCGGCGACCTCTCGGTCCTGGTGAAGGTCGGCGTGCAGTTCGGCCTGTTCGGTGGGGCGATCCTCCAGCTCGGCACGAAGCGGCATCACGACGCCTACCTCGCAGGCCTCGTGAAGGGCGACATCATGGGCTGCTTCGCGATGACCGAGACCGGTCACGGCAGCAACGTCCAGGCGCTGGGAACGACGGCGACGTATGAGCCGGAGACCCAGGAGTTCGTGATCCAGACCGAGTCCCCGGCAGCGACCAAGGACTACATCGGCAACGCCGCCGCGCACGCCCAGCTGGCCGCCGTGTTCGCGCAGCTGGTCGTCGCCGGAGAGAGCCACGGTGTGCACGCGCTCGTCGTACCCATCCGGGACGGCGACACCGTGCTGCCGGGCATCACCATCACCGACGACGGACCCAAGATGGGTCTCAACGGTGTCGACAACGGCCGGATCCGGTTCGACGCGGTCCGGGTCCCCCGCGAGGCGCTGCTCGACCAGTTCGCGCAGGTCACCGAGGACGGCCAGTACGTCAGCGAGATCGACAACGCCAACCGTCGCTTCTTCACCATGCTCGGCACCCTGGTCCAGGGCCGGGTGTGCGTCGGGGCCGCCGGGATCAGCGCGGCGAAGGTCGCGCTGACGATCGCGGTCGAGTACGGGCTGCGCCGCCGCCAGTTCGAGGCCGCCGAGGAGGGCACCGAGTCGCTGCTGCTCGACTACGGGATGCACCAACGGCGGCTGCTGCCGTTGCTGGCCCGGACCTACGCGCTGCACTTCGGGCAGCAGGTCCTCACCTCCCGGCTGCACGACGTGTTCTCCGGGCACACCACCGACGAGGTGTCCCGGCGGCAGCTCGAGTCCCGCGCCGCCGGCACCAAGGCACTCGCGACCTGGCATGCCACCCGGACCATCCAGGAGTGCCGCGAGGCGTGCGGCGGGGCCGGCTACCTGTCGGAGAACCGGTTCACCGCCCTCAAGGCCGACACCGACGTCTTCACCACCTTCGAGGGCGACAACCATGTGTTGCTCCAGCTGGTCGCCAAGGGACTGCTGACCGACTACGCCAGCGACTTCTCCGACCTCGACCAGTTCGGGATGGTGCGGTTCGTCGCGGGCCTTGCCGTCGAGACCGTGCTCGAGCGCTCGCGCGCCCACAAGCTGCTGGAGCAGCTGCGGGACGTGTTCGGTGGTGACAAGTGGGACCAGGACGCCGGGTTGCTCGACCCCAACTACCACCGAGCGATGTTCGAGTTCCGCGAGGAGCACATGATCGGCGGCGTCGCCCGACGCCTGAAGCGCGGCATCGACGCCGGGATGAACCCGGGCGAGGTGTTCTCCCGGGTGCAGGACCACGTCGTGGCGGCTGCCCGCGCCCACGTGGAGCGGCTGGTCCTCGATGCCTTCCTCGACGCCGTCGCCGAGCAGCCGGAGAGCGACCTCAAGACGGTGCTGAACCTGGTCTGCGACCTCCATGCGTTGTCCTCGATCGAGTCCGACCGGGCCTGGTTCATGGAGCACGGACGGCTGACCACCCAGCGGTCGAAGTCGATCTCGCGTGAGATCAACGAGCTCTGCCGTCGGATGCGGCCCGTGGCCGGCGAGCTGGTGCGCGGGTTCGGGGTGCCTCGCGAGATGCTGCGCTCCGAGGAGCTGCTGACCTGGGGCGAGGAGGTCGTCGGTGGTTGAGGTGGGAGCGAAGCGAGCCCTGAGGATCCCTGGCCTCGGCGGCTGGTCCGACGACCCGCTGTGGGCTCACTTCTACGACTGGTCGGTCGAGCACCGGCGGCTCGGCGGACTGGCCTGGCGGCTCGGCATCCAGAGCGACCTGCAGCGGCTGTACGACGCCGCCGCCGAGATCGGCCGGCAGCCGGCCGGGGCGCGGGTGCTCGACATCCCCTGCGGTGGCGGGGTCGCGCTGCGCGGGCTGAGGCCCGGCCAGGGCGTGGGGTACGTCGCTGCCGACATCGCGCAGACCATGCTCGACCGCACCATGCGGGCCGCGGAGCGGCGTGGCGTGGCCGACCAGGTGCAGCCGCAGGTCGCCGATGTCGGGGACCTGCCCTTCGACGACGGCGCGTTCGACCTCGTCGTCTCGTTCACCGGGCTGCACTGCTTCCCCGATCCGGCCCGGGCCGTGATCGAGATGGTCCGCGTGCTCAAGCCGGGCGGTGTGCTGAGCGGCAGTGCGCTCCTCAACGACACCGGGCTGCAACACGAGCCGATGCGCCGGATCGGCCGGGTCACCGGACTGCTCGGCCCCGGTTGCACCGGCTCGGAGCTGGTCCGCTGGCTCGACGCGCAGCGGATGGCGGACGTCGTCCTCGAGCGCAGCGGAGCGATCGGCTACTTCCGCGCGATCAAGCGCGGGTAGGTTCCGCTGCGCCGTCGGCTCAGTGGTCGGGAGGGACGAACCGCTTGAACGACGCGTTGATCTCCAGCTCGGCCTCGGTGCGGCCGACCCAGTCGGCGCCCTCGACGGACTTGCCGGGCTCGAGGTCCTTGTAGACCTCGAAGAAGTGCTGGATCTCGAGACGGTCGAACTTCGGCACGTGGTTGATGTCGCGGATGTGCTCCATCCGCGGGTCGCTGGTCGGGACGCAGAGGACCTTGTCGTCCCCGCCCTTCTCGTCGGTCATCCGGAACATGCCGATGGCGCGACACTTGATGAGGCAGCCGGGGAAGGTGGGCTCCTGGAGCAGGACGAGCGCGTCGAGCGGGTCGCCGTCCTGGCCGAGGGTGTCCTCGATGTAGCCGTAGTCGGCGGGGTACATCGTCGAGGTGAAGAGGAAACGGTCCAAGCGCATCCGGCCGCTCTCGTGGTCGACTTCGTACTTGTTGCGGCTCCCCTTGGGGATCTCCACGAGGACGTCGAACTCCAGCACTTCTTCCTCCACTCCGCACGACCGGCGACCGGCCCGTTTCCACTACCGCGGACATCCTCCCGCACAATGTGCCCGAACGTGCAGTCGAGAGGGGGCGAGCGTGACCGGAAGTGACTCAGACCACCCGCGCGGTTCTCTCGTCGGCTGGCTGTCCGCGGCACTGGCGCTGCTGCTGGTCGCCGGGGTGGCCGGGTGGCAGCTCGGTTGGCTCGACGACCTGATCGGCGACGACGTGAGTGGGCCGCCCGACCCGGCGGAGGTCGCGCCACCGCCGGAGGTCGACGTACCCCCCGTCCGCCACCCGCGCCCGGTCGCCCGTACCGCCGACGGCGGGGTGCGCCTCGATGTCGCCCAGGTCGAGGCGGCGATCACCGGCTACCTGACCAGCCGTCAACTCGGCCGCGAGGTCGTTGCCGCCGTGGCCCCGCTCGGGGGCACCAGCGAGGGCTTCTCGTTCGACCCCACCGGGTCGCTGCTCGGTACGCCGGCGTCGACGACCAAGGTCGTCACCTCCGCGGTGGCCCTGTTCCTGCTCGGCCCGGACCATGTCTTCGAGACCAGCACCGTCCTCCAGCGCGGTGGGGGTGGACCGCCGCGGCTGGTCCTGGTCGGAGGCGGCGACCCGTTCCTGTTGAGCAGTCCCGATGCGCGGTGGGGCACCAGCACGTCGGCGACGTACGCGCCGCCGAAGGCCGATGTCGTGACCCTCGCCCGACAGACGGCGCGTTCGCTGCGCGACGACGGCGTACGTCGGGTGCGGCTCGGCTACGACGACAGCGTGTTCACCGGCCCGACCGAGAACCCGCACTGGCGGTCGGACTACATCCCCGACGACGTGGTCTCGCCGATCACCGCCTTGTGGGTCGACGAGGGCCGAGACCCCATCGGCTACGGCAAGGTGTCGGACCCGTCGCTGACCGCCGCGGCCGTGTTCGCTGCGGCGCTCGGGGAGGCC
Organism: uncultured Actinomycetota bacterium; assembly: GCA_963756795.1. Taxonomy (GTDB): domain Bacteria; phylum Actinomycetota; class Actinomycetes; order Propionibacteriales; family Nocardioidaceae; genus Nocardioides. The sequence goes on from CAVWPK010000012.1 coordinate 1,406,272, forward strand.
GGGATCACCGTCGTCGGCACGCCAGAGCCGACGACGGGCGACCGCGGTGCCGAGGTGGTGTCGGTCGAGTCGGCGACGCTGGCGCAGATCGTCCAGCGGATCCTCGAGGTGAGTGACAACGAGGCGTCGGAGGTGCTGCTGCGCCACATCGGGATCGCGGACCAGGGCGACGGGTCGTTCGCGGGCGGCCAGCTCGCGGTCGAGCGGGTGCTGGAGGCCAACGGCATCGACCTCCGCGGCAGCGTGCTGTACGACGGGAGCGGCCTCTCCCGCGAGAGCCTGATGTCTCCCCAGCTGCTGGTCGACGTGATCCGGTGGGCCGCCTCCGACGACCAGCCGGGCCTGCGGACCGTGATCGCCAGCCTTCCCGTCGCCGGCTTCACCGGGTCGCTCGCCGACCGGTTCGACCAGGGGGCGGAGGAGGGTCCCGGCCGGGTGCGCGCCAAGACCGGCACTCTGACCGGCGTCACCTCGCTCGCGGGCATCGCCGTCGACCTCGATGGCTCGCTGCTGGTGTTCGCGATGATCGCCGACAAGGTGCGCCCGGGTCGGGGTGGGGTCGCCGAGGTCGCGATGGACAACGCCGCGGCTGCCCTCGGCGCCTGCCACTGTGCGCGCTGAGGCTGCGGTGCGATGACCCTGCGTCCGCCGTCACCCACCCCCGTACCCTTCACGACATGACGCGCCCCCTGCCAGCCGCCCGGCCGACCGCCGAGCCGCAGCTGGTCGACTGGGAGCTGGCGGTCTCGCTCGGGGCGAAGGTGGCAGGGGAGGGACCGACGACGACCCGCGAGGAGGCGGACTCCGTCGTCGACGAGCTCCGCGCAGGAGCGTCGCGCAGCACCGGGCTGGTCCGCGACTTCACCGGCCTCGACGCGGCCGACGGCACGGCGCCGATCCTGGTCGTCGACCGGCCGGGCTGGGTGCGCGCCAATGCCGAGGGATTCCAGGTCGCCACCGCGCCGATGATGCGCAAGCTCGTCGACAAGCGGGAGCCCGGCCGGATCAGCCAGGCCATCGGGGCCAAGGTCACCGGCGCCGAGGTGGGGGCCCTGCTCGGCTTCCTCGCCAGCAAGGTGCTCGGTCAGTTCGACCCGTTCTACGAACCCTCGGGCAGGCTGCTGCTGGTCGCGCCCAACATCGTCCACGTCGAGCGTGAGCTCGACGTCGACCCGTCGGACTTCCGGCTCTGGGTGTGCCTGCACGAGGAGACGCACCGGGTGCAGTTCACCGCGGTGCCGTGGATGCGCGGCCACCTCTTCTCGGAGATCGAGGCGATCAGCGAGACCGTCGAGCCGGGGTCGCTGCTCGACGGTGGTCTCGAGCGGATCACCGACGCCGTGCGAAGCAGCCGCGACGGCGGCAGCATCATCGACATGTTCAGCACCCCAGCTCAGCGGGAGATCCTCGATCGCGTCACCGGGATGATGTCGCTGCTCGAGGGCCACGCCGACGTGGTCATGGACGACGTCGGGCCGCAGGTGATCGGCTCGGTCAACGAGATCCGCAAGAAGTTCACGAAGCGCCGGCAGGGGATCGGTGCCCTGGACCGGGTCCTGCGTCGGTTGCTCGGACTCGAGGCGAAGATGGCCCAGTACCGCGACGGCGCGCGCTTCGTCCGCGCCGTCGTCGACAAGGTCGGCATGGACGAGTTCAACGCGGTCTGGGCCGAACCGGCGCACCTGCCGTCGAAGGCCGAGCTGAGCGACCACGACGGCTGGATCCGTCGCGTGCTGAACTAGGCCGGTGAGCCTCCATCCCGCCGTCGCCGCCGTACGGCGCGGCGTCCGCGGGGCGCTCACCCGGCTGGACCCGGGCGATGTGGTGATCGTTGCCTGCTCGGGTGGGGCGGACTCGCTCGCCCTGGCCTCGGCCGCGGTCTTCGAAGGACACAAGCTCGGACTGCGCGTGGTCGGCGCGACCGTCGACCACGGGCTGCAGCCTGGCTCGGCCGAGCAGGCGGCTCGGGTCGTCGCGCAGCTGGTCGAGCTGGGTGTCGACGAGACGGCGACGGTCCGGGTCGACGTGGTCGGCGACGGGCAGGGTCCGGAGGCCGCCGCGCGGCGGGCGCGGTACGACGTGCTCGAGCAGCTCCGCGAGCAGCTGGGCGCGGCGCTCGTCCTGCTCGGTCACACCCGTGACGACCAGGCCGAGACGGTGCTGCTCGGGCTGACCCGCGGCTCCGGTGCGCGGTCGCTGGCCGGCATGCGCCGCGCGTTCGACCACTACGCCCGGCCGCTGCTCGACGTCACCCGGGACGACACCGCGGCCGCCTGCCGGGTCGAGGGGCTCGACGTGTGGGACGACCCGCACAACGACGATCCCGGCTACACCCGGGTCCGCGTCCGCCACGCGGTCCTGCCGGTCATCGAGGAGCAGCTCGGCCCCGGCGTCGCCGCGGCGCTGGCCCGCACCGCCGACCAGCTGCGCGACGACGTCGAGGCGCTCGACGAGCTGGCGCAGGCGGCGTACGACGCCCTCCGCGCGACCGGGGACGGCGTCCCGCTCGGACTCCTCGGCGACCTCCATCGCGCCGTCTCCTCGCGGGTGCTGCGGCTGGCGGCGCTGGACGCCGGGGCGACCGGCAGCGAGCTGTTCCACGTCCATGTCCGCGCCCTCGTCGACCTCGCCGAGGGGGAGGTCGACGGCGAGGTCCGGCTTCCGGGCCGGGTGACCGCGTATCGCGATCGCGACCACCTGCGTTTTCGGCCGACCCCTGTGCCATCCTGAGCGCCATGGATTCTTCCCAGGTCGAGGACGACCTCGTCGAGGTCTTGTTCACCGAGAAGCAGATCCTCGACCGGCTCGGTGAGCTGGCGGCGGAGATCGAGCGCGACTACGACGGCAAGGACCTGGTGATCGTTGGCGTCCTGCGCGGCGCGGTGATGGTGATGGCCGACCTCGCGCGGGCCCTGAGCCGACACGTCGAGATGGACTGGATGGCGGTCTCGTCCTACGGCTCGGGCACCAAGTCGTCGGGCGTCGTCCGGATCCTCAAGGACCTGGACGCCGACATCACCGGCCGGCACGTGGTCATCGTCGACGAGATCATCGACACCGGCCTGACGCTGTCGTGGCTGACCTCCAACCTGGGTTCGCGCGGACCTGCGAGTGTCGAGATCTGCACCCTGCTGCGGAAGCCCGAGGCGCTCCAGATGCCGGTCGACGTCAAGTACGTCGGATGGGACATCCCCAACGAGTTCGTCGTCGGCTACGGCCTGGACTACCGGGAGCGCTACCGCAACCTGCGCGACATCGGCACCCTCGCCCCGCACGTCTACTCGTAACCCGATCTGACCACACCAGTCGTCACTCGACCCGGGCTCGTCTCGTTGCTCTTTCGTCCTACCACTGGGCTGCGACAATGAAGCGGTACGGCGGCAGGTAACGTCGTCTGATCATTGGTGCCCGGGGCCGTCCCGGCATTGGGGTCCTTGCGGACCCGGTAGGAGCGGATGAGTCTGTGAAGCGCGTGTTCAGGGGTCCCTGGGTATGGATCGTGGTTGCGGTCCTGGCGGTCCTGCTCGGACTGCAGTTCCTCGCGCCCGGCGGTGGGTACGACGAGGTCTCGACCTCACAGCTGAGCAGGTACATCGCCAACGGCGAGGTCAACGAGATCACCTTCATCGACGGTGACCAGACGATCGAGGCGACGCTCGACGACGGTGTCCGTGACGACGGCGAGAAGGTGATGGCCCACTACATCCAGGGTCAGCAGGAGACGATCCTCGCCGCCGTCGACGAGCAGGTCGCCGAGGGCACCATCGAGAAGTCGAACTCCGAGAACCCCCAGCCGAGCCTGCTCGGCTCGATCCTCGCGACGTTGCTGCCGTTCGCGCTGATCATCTTGTTGTTCATCTTCCTGATGAACAACGTCCAGGGCGGCGGCCGGGGCGTGATGCAGTTCGGCAAGTCCAAGGCCAAGCTGATCAGCAAGGACATGCCGAAGACGACCTTCGCCGACGTCGCCGGCTGCAACGAGGCGATCGAGGAGCTCGGCGAGATCAAGGAGTTCCTCCAGGAGCCCGCCAAGTTCCAGGCGGTCGGCGCCAAGATCCCCAAGGGCGTGTTGCTCTACGGCCCGCCCGGCACCGGCAAGACCCTGTTGGCGCGCGCGGTCGCCGGCGAGGCCGGGGTGCCGTTCTACTCGATCTCCGGCTCGGACTTCGTCGAGATGTTCGTCGGCGTCGGTGCCTCCCGCGTGCGTGACCTGTTCGAGCAGGCGAAGGAGAACGCCCCTGCCATCGTCTTCATCGACGAGATCGACGCCGTCGGTCGCCACCGCGGTGCCGGGATGGGCGGCGGTCACGACGAGCGTGAGCAGACCCTCAACCAGCTGCTGGTCGAGATGGACGGGTTCGACGTCCGCGGCGGCGTGATCCTGATCGCGGCCACCAACCGGCCCGACGTCCTCGACCCGGCGCTGCTGCGTCCTGGTCGTTTCGACCGTCAGATCGGCGTCGACGCGCCTGACCTGGCTGGCCGCAAGCAGATCCTCGAGGTCCACTCGCGAGGCAAGCCACTGGCTGTCGACGTGGACCTGATGGCTGTGGCGCGTCGTACTCCGGGCTTCAGCGGTGCCGACCTCGCCAACGTGCTCAACGAAGCCGCGCTGCTCACCGCGCGCAACAACCAGAAGCAGATCTTCGCGTCCGCGCTGGACGAGGCGATCGACCGGGTCATCGCGGGCCCGCAGCGCCACTCCCGGCTGATGACGGAGAAGGAGAAGCTGATCACCGCCTACCACGAGGGCGGCCACGCCCTTGTCGCGGCGGCGCTGCCGGGCACCGACCCGGTTCACAAGATCACGATCCTCCCGCGGGGCCGGGCGCTCGGCTACACGATGGTGCTGCCGGACGAGGACAAGTACTCCCAGACTCGCAGCGAGATGCTCGACAAGCTGGCCTACATGCTGGGTGGCCGGGCGGCGGAGGAGCTGATCTTCCACGACCCGACGACGGGCGCCGGCAACGACATCGAGAAGGCCACCAGCCTGGCCCGGGCGATGGTGACGCAGTACGGCATGACCGAGCGGCTCGGCGCGATCAAGCTCGGCGAGTCCAACGCGGAGCCGTTCCTCGGCCGCGACATCGGTCACGCGCGCAACTACTCAGAGGATGTCGCCGCGATGATCGACGACGAGACCAAGAAGTTCCTCGCCGTCGCCCATCAGGAGGCGTTCGACATCCTCGAGGAGAACCGCGACGTCCTCGACGCGCTGGTCCTCGCACTCCTCGACAAGGAGACGCTCGACAAGCGCGAGGTCGCCGAGGTCTTCACGGCTCTGCGGCTGCGTCCGGAGCGGCCGGCCTGGACCGGGTCGCCCAGCCGGGTCCCCTCCACGATCCCGCCGGTGGAGATTCCGGAGGAGATCCGCCAGCGCGCCGCCAACGGCACCAACGGCACAGCTCCCGAGGAGGCCCGCGACAGCGGCGCCGTACTCACCCCGCCGGGGCCGGGTGGCGACGTCTACGGCGGCGGTGTCCCGCCGTCCGAGGGCCCGCTGCCCCCGTCGCCGTCGGGCAGCTGAGGTCGTCACCGGTGGCTGACCCCATCCACACGCCGGACCGGGACCCCTCCTTGGTCCCCGCGTTCGACCAGGAGCGTGCCGAAGCCGCCGTCCGGGAGCTCCTCGTCGCCATCGGCGAGGACCCCGACCGCGAGGGGCTGCTCGCGACCCCGGCGCGGGTGGCCCGGGCGTACGCCGAGCTCACCGCCGGGCTGCGGCAGCGACCCGAGGACGTGCTCACCACGACCTTCGACATCGGTCACGACGAGATGGTCCTGGTCCGCGACATCGAGCTGTGGTCGATGTGCGAGCATCACCTGGTGCCGTTCACGGGGGTGGCACACGTCGGCTACATCCCGGCCGCGAGCGGCAAGATCACCGGCCTTTCCAAGTTGGCGCGGCTGGTCGACGTCTACGCCAAGCGTCCGCAGGTGCAGGAGCGGCTGACCACCCAGATCGCGGACGCGCTGATGCAGATCCTCGAGGCCCGCGGGGTGATCGTGGTGATCGAGGCCGAGCATCTCTGCATGACGATGCGCGGGGTCAAGAAGGCCGGCGCCCGCACCCTCACCTCGGCGATCCGCGGCACCATGCACAACGCTGCGACGCGCAACGAGGCGATGAGCCTGATCATGCACGGCACTCGCTGAGCTCAGGGACCGACCCGCTCCTGCACCCAGCAACCACCGAGGATCTTGGCGACCTGCCGCCACCGTGAGGTGCCGGCACCGAGGATCGCCGAGGAGCCGGTCGGTCCGGTGACGATCGAGGCGAGGACGTCGCCCTGCTCGGTGACCGACGGACCGAGCGCCCGAGGGGGATAGCCTGCCGCGCATGACACGGGCGCCGCTGGTGATGGGGGTCGTCAACGTGACCCCCGACTCGTTCTCCGACGGCGGCCTCTTCCTCGACCGCGATCGCGCGGTCGCGCACGGGCGACAGCTGCTCGCCGACGGCGCGGACATCCTCGACATCGGTGGCGAGTCGACCCGGCCGGGTGCCACCCGGCCGCTGGTCGAGGAGGAGCTGGGCCGCGTCGTACCCGTCATCGAGGCGCTCGCCGGTGACGGCGCGGTCGTCTCGGTCGACACCATGCGCGCGGAGGTGGCCGCTGCGGCGCTGGCCGCCGGCGCCCGGATGGTCAACGACGTGTCCGGCGGTCTCGCGGACCCGGCGATCCTCGGTGTCGTCGCCGACGCGGCCCCCGAGGTCCGGTACGTCGCGATGCACTGGCGGGCGCACAGCGACCGGATGCAGGACTTCACGTCCTACGACGGCCACGTCGCGGCGGTCGTGGCCGACGAGCTGCGTGAGCGGGTCGACGCGATCCTCGCCGCGGGGGTCGGCGCCGAGCGGATCGTGCTCGACCCCGGCCTCGGCTTCGCGAAGACCCCGGACCAGAACTGGGAGCTGCTGGGCAGGGTCGGCCTCGTCCAGGAGCTCGGCTTCCCGGTGCTGGTCGGTGCCAGTCGCAAGCGGTTCCTCGGTGAGCTGCTGGCCGATCCCGACGGCGCCCCCCGTCCGGTTGGTGAGCGGGAGCTCGCGCACGCCGCGATCCTTGCGACGCTGGCCCTCAACGGCATCTGGGGCGTGCGCGTGCACGACGTGCGTGCGGCGCGTGACGTCATCGCCGCGATCGACCGACTCGGGAGGGAAGATGGCTGACGAGCTGAGCGTCATCGGCATCGAGTGCTGGGGCCGGCACGGGGTGTTCGACCACGAGCGTCGCGACGGGCAGCGCTTCGTGATCGACCTCACGCTGGGAGTCGACATCGCCCCGGCGGCGGCCTCCGACGACTTGCGCGACACGATCGACTACGGAAGTCTCGTCGGCGAGGTCACGGCTGCGGTCCAGGGCGAACCGGTCGACCTGATCGAGACTCTCGCGACGAGGATCGCCGATGTGTGCCTCTTGGATGCTCGTGTTGAATGGGCGCGAGTGACTGTGCACAAGCCCGACGCTCCGATCGAGGCGACATTCGCCGACGTGCAGCTGACAATCACCCGACACCGACCCCCGACATCCCCCGGAAAGGGAGAGGCCGACGATGAGTGAGACGCCCAATCCGAACATCATCGATGCCGACACCCTCACCGGTGAGATGCGGCCGATCCGTCGGGTCGTGGTCGGGCTGGGGTCCAACCTCGGCGAGCGGCTCTCCAACCTCCAGGGCGCGGTCGACGCGCTCGCCGACACCCCCGACGTCTGGATCACCGGCCTGTCGCCGGTCTACGAGAGCGAGCCGGTCGACTGCCCGCCGGACTCCCCGAAGTTCCTCAACGCCGTCGTCCTGGTCGACACCACCCTGGCCGCCAGCCGGCTGCTCGACCGCGCGCTCGCGATCGAGGACGCCTACGACCGCGACCGCAGCCCCGGCGTCAACGCGCCGCGCACCCTCGACGTCGACCTGATCGTGGTCGGTGACCGGCGCAGTGACACCGAGGCGCTCCAGCTTCCCCATCCGCGCGCCCACGAGCGGGCGTTCGTGCTCCAGCCGTGGCTGGATCTCGAGGCTGACGCGCAGATCCCGGGTGTCGGCGCGATCTCGGTGCTGCTCGACAAGGTCGGCACCGATGGTCTGACCCGGCGCGACGACCTGGTGCTCGAGTCTGACGGGTGAGGGACGACCAGGTCCCGCCACCGGCCGAGGACCCCGTCGAGCCCGAGGGACCGCAGGGCAGCCTCCGGCCGACGTCGCGCGGCGTCGTGGTCGGCTGGGCGCTGGTGGGACTGGCCGGCGGCTGGGTCCTCCACGTGGTGAGCGACCGGACGGGCAACGTGCCCCCGCTCGTGTCCTGGGCGCAGCCGCTCGCGCTGCTGCTGCTGGCCGCGATCCTCGGTTACGTGGCGTGGGCGACCTGGCGGACCGTGCACGTGCGGGAGGAGCGACTGCTGCCGCACCAGGCCGTCAATCGACTGGTGCTGGCGCGGGCCTGCGCCCTCGTCGCGGCCCTCGTGGGCGGCGGCTACCTCGGCTACGCGCTCAGCTGGGTCGGCACCGCCGAGGACAACGGCCGGCTGTGGCCTTCGCTGGCCGCCGGGGCTGCGGGCCTGCTCGGCGTCGTCGTCGCGCTGCTCCTTGAGCGTGCGTGTCGCATCAGAAACTCTGACCACACCACGTAACCTCAGTCACATGGCTACCTCTGCGGGCAACTCCCGCCGTCGTCAGCGGTCGACCCGGGTCCTGGTCGCCGTCCTCCTGCTGCTGGGGGCCGCCGCTGCGGTCGCCGGCACCGCGGTCAGCGGCTCATGGCTGGCCGTGACCGTTGCCGGTGCGGTCGCCGTACTGCTCGGCGCCACCGCCACCAAGATCACCCACAGCGAGCTGCTGTCCGCTCGCGTCGAGGCGGCGCGGGACCGCGCCGCCCAGGCGCGGGGCTACCGCGAGCTCGACACCCGTCGGTCCGTCGAGGGGGTCGAGTTCGCCGCCGACATGCAGGGTCAGATCGCCAAGCGCGACGCGACCGTCTCCCGACTGGAGCGACGCCTCGCCGACGCGGCCCAGGAGCTGGCCGAGGCCCGCCGCAGCCTCACCACGGTCGAGGAGCAGCTTGCCTACGCCGAGCGTGAGACCGCCACCCTCGGCGAGCGGCTCGGTGACGCCGAGGAGCGTGCCACCCAGGCGGTCGTGCGGGTCGCCGAGCTCGAGGTCGAGGTCGACCTGCTGACCGCACAGTGGGAGGCCGCGGAGGCCGCCCTCGCGCCGCAGCGCATCCCGAAGGGCGCTTGAGCCTCAGTTCCTCAACGATTCCCGCAGCGCCCGGTGCACGCCGGCGGGAGTCAGTACGCCGACGAACCGCGGCCCGTCGGTCACCCCGACCATCGCCCGGTCGTCGCGCAGCATGAGCGCGAGCGCCTCCTCCAGGGTGGCGCCGACCGCGACCGTTGACGCGAGCTCGGCGGCCTTGACACCGTCGACCGGCTCGAGGTGATCGAGGTCGATCTGGGTCACCGACAGCCGGCGGAGGCCGCGCTCGGCGCCGACGAACGTCGCCACCTCCTCGTTGACCGGACGGGCGAGCAGTCGCGCCGGGGTGTCGTACTGGAGCAGTCGCCCGCCCTCGGCGAACACCGCCACCCGGTCCCCGAGCAGCACCGCCTCGTCGATGTCGTGCGTCACGAAGACGACGGTCTTCGCGAGCTCGCGCTGCAGCTTGCGGAACTCCTCCTGGAGGCGCGCCCGCACCACCGGGTCCACCGCGCCGAACGGCTCGTCCATCAGCAGCACCGGCGGATCCGCGGCGAGCGCCCGGGCCACGCCGACCCGCTGCCGCTGGCCGCCGGAGAGCTGGTGCGGATAGCGGTCGCCGTACAGATCAGGGTCGAGGCCGACCAGGGACAGCAGCTCGCGCGCCCGGTCCTTCGCGGTCGCCTTCGACTCGCCGTACAGCAGTGGCACCGTCATCACGTTGGTGATGATCCGCTGGTGCGGGAACAGCCCGATCTGTTGGATGACGTAGCCGATCCCGCGTCGGAGCTTGACCGGGTCGGCGTGGGTGACGTCGCGGCCGTCGATCTCGATCAGCCCGGTACTGGGCTCGACCAGCCGGTTGATCATCTTCAGGGTCGTCGACTTGCCGCAGCCCGACGGGCCGACCAGGCACACCAGCTCGCCACGGCCGACGTCGAGGTCGAGCTCCTGCACCGCGACGGTGCCGTCGGCATAGGTCTTGCTGACGCCGGCGAGCCGGATCATCGGCTCGCCCACTCCCTGGTCCGCGGTAGCGTCCATGCCGTGACCCTACTGGGAGCCGGGCTCGAGGCGGCGCCGGCGGCGCCCGAGCCGAGCTGCTACAGCGCGCTGGTCAACGAGTGGTGGTGCGCCCAGTACGTCGAGGACCGGCAGGACGACATCATCGCCGCCACGACCGAGCACCTGCAGATCACCGTGGCCGCGGTCCTGCTCGGGCTGCTGCTCGCCTTCCCCCTCGCGCTCGCCGCCCGTCGGCTCCCGCGCCTGGAGTCGACGATTCTCGGCGTCAGCACCGGCCTCTACACGATTCCGTCGCTGGCGCTGCTGCCCCTGCTCGTCCCGTTCACGGGCCTGTCGGCGACCACGGTGGTGATCGGGCTCGGGGTCTATGCGCTCACCGTGCTGGTGCGCGGCTTCCTCGACGGCTTCCGGTCGGTGCCCGACGACGTGGTCGAGTCCGCGGTCGGCCTCGGCTACGGACCGACCCGGCTGCTCTTCAAGGTGCAGCTGCCGCTCGCCCTCCCCGTGCTGGTCGCGGCGATGCGGGTCGCCACCGTCTCGACGGTGGCGCTGACGACGGTCGGCACCCTGGTGTCCTACGGCGGGCTCGGCGACCTGATCTCGCACGGGGTGCAGCGCAACTTCCGAGCCGAGCTGGTCACCGCTGCCGTCCTCTGCGTGGTGCTTGCGATGCTCCTCGACGTCGTGATCGTGCTGGCGCAGCGGTTGCTGACGCCCTGGGCCAGGCAGGGCGTGCGATGAGTCTCTTCGAGCTGACGTGGGACTACCTCACGACCGGGTCGAGCTGGACCGGAACGGGCGGACTGCTCGACCGGCTGGCCGAGCAGCTGTTGCTGACCGTGACCGCGCTGGTGCTCGGGGTCGTGATCGGCCTGCCCCTCGCGCTCTGGCTCGGGCACGTCGGCCGCGGCGGGTTCCTGGCGATCAACATCTCCAACGTCGGTCGCGCGATCCCGACCTTCGCGCTGCTCGCCGTACTCGTCACCGCCGACTGGCCGGGCCCGGCGGAGCTCGGTCCCTACGGACGGGCGGGCCTCGCGACCCTGATCGCCCTCGCGCTGTTTGCGCTGCCGCCGCTGGTGACCAACGCCTACACCGCGGTCCGCGAGGTGCCGGACGACGTGCTCGAGGCGGCTGACGGGATGGGGATGTCGGGCGCGCAGCGGTTCTGGCGGGTGGAGCTGCCGCTGGCGCTGCCGCTGGTGATGTCGGGCGTCCGGCTGGCGCTGGTGCAGGTGTGGGCGACGGCGACCATCGCCGCCCTCGTGGCCGGGCCCGGCGTCGGGGCCATCATCGTGTCCGGTTTTGCGCGCAACCGCTACAGCGAAGGCATCGGTGCGGCGCTGGTGGTGGCTGTCGCCGCCCTGCTGCTCGAGCTGCTGGCAGCCGGCGCCCAGCGGGCGGTCGAGCCCGGACGCCGCCAGGTCTCCGCCACCGTCCCTGCCACGGTCTCCGCCACGGCCTCGGCCACAACGTGACCAACCGACCGCCGTTGGCCCCGTCGGGGGCCTAGGGTGTCGGGACGACGTCGACGACGTCGGGCGGGCTCCCGCCGACCGGACACGCGCGGCACCCGCCGCGGGACACAGAAGGTAGACCTTCCATGACTATCCGCCGCACCCTTCTCGCTGCCCTCGTCTCGGGCAGTCTCCTCATCACCGCCGGCTGTGCCGGCGACGACGTCGCTGACGACGACGCCGGCAACGACAGTCCGTCCGGTGGTGGCGGCAACGTCACCCTGGCGAGCCAGAGCTTCGACGAGGCGGCACTGGTGACCGCGATGTACGAGGAGCTCCTCGACGACGCCGGCTACCAGGTGACGACGAAGCTGGTCGACACCCGCCCGGCCTACCTCAGCGAGCTCCCCGGCGATGTCGACATCGTGCCGGAGTACGTCGCCGGCCTCGGCGACCAGCTCAACACCGACGCCAACGGCGAGGGTGCGCCGGCGGTCAGCAGCAGCGACCTCGACGCGACACTCGCGGCGATGGCCCCGCTGCTCGAGGCGAAGGGCATCACCCTGCTCGCCGCCTCCGACGCGGCATCGCAGAACGCCTACTTCGTGACCGAGGACTACGCCGCCGAGAACGACGTCACCGCGCTCTCCGACCTCGAGGGCGAGTCGATCACCCTGGCTGCCGCGCCCGACTGTGAGGGCCGCGCCGACTGCCAGGCCGGGCTCACCGACGTCTACGGCATCGACATCGAGCTGCTGCCGCTGGGCTACGCCTCCCCGCAGACCTACCAGTCGGTGATCGACGGGGAGTCCCAGCTCGGCCAGACCGGCACCCTGGACGGCACTCTCGACGACCAGGGCCTGGTCCTGCTCGAGGACGACCGTGGCATCCAGCCCGCTCAGAACCTGGTGCCGGTCGTCTCCACCGCGTTCCTCGACGAGCACCCCGACGTCAGGGAGCCGCTCGAGGAGCTGATGAGCGTCCTGGACAACACCACGCTCGGAGAGCTGATCGCCCGGGTCACGATCGACCGGGAGACCCCCGAGGACGTCGCCAAGGAGTTCCTCGAGGATCAGGGCCTGCTCGGCTGACAGCTGCTCAGGACTCGTGGCCCCGGAGGCGCAGCGCCTCCGGGGCGACGGTCGCCGGGTCCAGCCCGGGTACGTCGACCCGCACCGACCCGTCGTCGTCCGGGACCCGGGGGAGCGGCCCGCCGGCGTTGCGTGCATAGGAGCTGACGAGCGCCGCGTCCGCCCGCCGGTCCTGCTCGACCAGCCAGCCGGTCAGCCGCTGGGCAGGTGGCAGCGTGCTCCCCGTCAGCGATCGCTCCGGCCCCCAGAACTCCCGGACGCCGGTGACCAGCAGGTCCCACCACGCGTCGGAGCAGTCGGGGATGTGCACGAAGTACTGACCGAGGTCACCCGGCAGCACCCGGTCGCGGAAGACGTCGGTGACGGTCGCGACGCCGTACTCCTCGACCGACGTCAGCGCCATCCGCTTGGTCGTCCAACGGTCGGTGAGGTCGGCGACGGTCGCTCGCTGCTGGGTGATCGAAGTGCCGTCGTGGCGCACCCGCCACTGGTAGACGACCTCCGGCGTGACGCCGATCCGGGGTGCCCGCAGGTAGGCCTCGGTCGTGGTCGGCTGGTCCTCGTAGCGGATCCGTTCCGGCCAGGCCAACCCGGCGCCGTCCCAGAACTCGCGGCGGAAGAGCTTGTTCCACGCGAAGACGTCGCCGAGCAGCTCGGGCAGGTCGTCGATGACGATGGCGCCGCGGTCGGCGTGGAGGCGGTTCATCCAGGGCAGGCCCGGCCGCCGCTCGCCCTCGAGCCGGACCACGTTGCCGGTCACCAGCGGCGCCTCGGTCTCGCGCGCCAGCGCCAGCAGCAGTGCGAGCGCGGGTGGCGTCATCAGGTCGTCGGCGTCGCAGAAGCCGAGGTACTCCCCGCGCGCGTGCCGGACACCCTCGTTGCGGGCCGCGCCGAGGCCGCGGTTCTCGATGTGGACGACCCGTACCCGAGGGTCGCGAGCCGCGTAGCTGTCGGCGACCGCCCCGGACTCGTCGGTGGCACCGTCATCGACCACCACGACCTCGAGGTCGGGCAGCGTCTGCCCGAGCAGACTGTCGAGGCACGCGGGGAGGTAGGCCGCCACGTCGTACGCCGGCACCACCACGCTGACCTGGGGGGTCGACCTCCGGCGGAACACATCACAACCGTACTCAGGTCACTCTGGTCTCGGGACGGTCGTCGACCGGCCCCCGCGACCGGCCCCTGCGACCGGCCCTGCGACCGGCGTTGTGATGTAGCCCATGTCACTCGCCGTGACCTGTCGGTCCGATATCGGTTGCACCTACGCTTGATCTACATCGAATGAGCAAACGTCCGGTACCCACCCCGGCCCGCACAGCGCGGGTGGTCGGAGGGATTGGAACGAAAGGTTCGAAGAGATGACGACACCCGCTCGTGTCCAGCCTGCCCAGTCGCCTCAGCGTGCGCTGAGCATCGGCGTGGTGGGCGCCGGCAAGGTCGGCGCCGTCCTGGCCGCCCGCCTCCGCGCGGCCGGCCACCGGGTCACCGGTGCCGCGGGCGAGTCCGACGCCTCCCGCAAGCGTGCGTCGTCCCTGCTGCCCGGTGTCCCGCTCCATAAGCCGAGCGCCGTCGCGCGTGACTGCGACCTGCTGCTGCTCACCGTCCCCGACGACATGCTGCCCAACGTCGTACGGGTGCTGGCCGACTCCGGGTCGTTGCGCGAGGGTCAGTACGTCGTGCACACCTCCGGCCGGCACGGCCTCGCCGTGCTCGCGCCGGCCGCCGCCGTCGGCGCCCACGTGGTCGCACTCCATCCCGCGATGACCTTCACCGGCACCGCCGTCGACCTGGACCGTCTGGACGGTTGCGTCTACGGCCTCACCGCCGAGCCGGCCGAGCGCGCGTTCGCGGAACAGCTCGTCGCCGAGCTCGGCGGCCGGCTGACCTGGGTGCCCGAGGAGATGCGCACCCTCTACCACGCGGGGCTCGCCCACGGCTCCAACCACCTGATCACCCTCGTCACCGAGGCGATGGAGCTGCTCACCGCCGCCGGGTCCGCCGACCCTGCCGCGACCCTCCGCCCGCTGCTCGAGGCGGCACTGGACAACGCACTCCAGCACGGTGACGCCGCGCTGACCGGCCCGATCGTGCGGGGCGACGTCAAGACCGTCGCCGCCCACCTCGAGGACATCACCGCCAACCGGCCCGACACCCTGCCGTCGTACGTCGCGATGGCCCGGGCCACCCTCGACCGCGCCGTCACCGACGGACGCGTGCTGCCGATTCGCGCTGCCCGCATCGCTGCTGTGCTCGACGGGGCGGTCGCCCGCGCCGACCACGCCGCGGACCACTGATCGTGACCCCGGCGGTGACGGCCCCGGTCGTCGCGCGCACCCGCGCGGACCTGGGGATCCTGCTTGCCGACACCCGCGCCGCCTCCGCCGGCCCTGACGCGCCGGAGGCGACTTCCCGGAGCGTGCTGGTGCCGACCATGGGCGCGCTCCACGAGGGCCACGCGGCCCTGATCCGGCTGGCCCGCGCCCGCGCCGGCGACGACGGGTCGGTGGTGGTGTCGATCTTCGTCAACCCGCTGCAGTTCGGGCCCACCGAGGATCTCGACCGCTACCCGCGCACGTTCGATGCCGACCTCGAGATGTGCGGTCGGGAGGGCGCCGACGTGGTCTTCGCGCCGACCGTGGCCGAGATGTACCCGAACGGGATCCCGCGCGACGACGACGATCCCGCGGTCACGGTGGAGCCGGGGCCGCTCGCCGGGATCCTCGAGGGGCGCACCCGCCCGGGTCACTTCCGGGGCGTGCTCACCGTGGTCGCCAAGCTGTTCGGCCTGGTCCGGCCGGACGTGGCGGTCTTCGGCGAGAAGGACTACCAGCAACTGGTGCTGATCCGGCACCTGGTCGCCGACCTCTGCATCAGCGGCAGCCACGGCGCGCTCGAGATCCTCGGCGCTCCCACCGACCGCGAGGACGACGGTCTGGCCCGGTCCAGCCGCAACCGCTACCTCGATGCTGAGCAGCGCCGGCACGCCACCGTCCTGAGCCGGACGCTGCACGCCGCCGCCCGGGAAGCGGAGTACGGCGTGGAGGCAGCTCTCGCCGCCGCCCGCGCCGAGCTTCGGACGGCCACGGGTGTCGACCTCGACTACTTCGAGATCCGGACCCCGGACCTCGCCGAGCTGCCGGGTGACCCGGCGCTGATCCCGCCGGGCACCCCAGCCCGTGCGCTCATCGCCGCGCGCCTCGGGACCACCCGCCTGATCGACAACGTGGCCCTCACCATCGCGGGGCCGGACACCGAGGGGAGCGCCTGATGTTGCGCACCATGATGAAGTCGAAGATCCACCGCGCCACGGTGACCCAGGCCGACCTGCACTACGTCGGTTCGGTGACCGTGGACGAGGACCTGCTCGAGGCGGCCGACCTGCTGCCCGGCGAGCTGGTGCACATCGTCGACATCACCAACGGCGCCCGGCTCGAGACCTACACGATCGCCGGCGAGCGCGGTTCCGGCGTGATCGGCATCAACGGGGCAGCCGCCCGGCTGGTGCACCCGGGCGACCTGGTCATCCTGATCGGCTACGGACAGATGACGACCGAGGAGGCGAAGGCCTACCAGCCGCGCGTGGTGTTCGTCGACGCCGACAACGCGGTCCTGGGCACCGGTGCCGACCCGGCCGGCACTTTCGACGACCCCACCCTCCGCCGCGGTGACCTCACCGCCGCGGGCGTGTGACCACCGCAGTCGATAGCCTGCACGGATGCCTGCCGCGACCAGCCGACTTCCCGGCCGGCTGACCGCGCCCCCGCCCGGGTGGACCACCAGCGCCGACGTGGTCATCATCGGGTCCGGCGTTGCCGGACTGACCGCGGCGCTCCGGCTGCGCGAGCACGTCGACAAGGTGCTCGTGGTGACCAAGGACGTCCTCAACGCCGGGTCGACCCAGTGGGCGCAGGGCGGCATCGCGGCCGCGCTCGGGCCCGAGGACACTCCCGAGGAGCACGAGCTGGACACCCTCGTCGCCGGCGCGGGGGTGTGCGACCTGGACGCCGTACGGGTGCTGGTCACGGAGGGTCCGGAAGCCGTCCGCGAGCTGATCGCGCTGGGGACCAACTTCGACCTCGACGCGGCCGGTGAGCTGTCGCTGACCCGGGAGGGCGGCCATCATCGCGACCGGATCGCCCATGCCGGCGGTGACGCCACCGGCGCCGAGATCCAGCGCGCCCTGATCGCGGCGATCGAGGCGGCGCCCGACATCGAGGTCATCCAGCATGCCCTGGCCGTCGACCTGCTGCTCGGTCCCGACGGCGGCGTCTCAGGTGTGACGCTGCACGTGATCGGCGAGGGCGTGCGCGACGGCGTCGGTGCGGTGCACTGCCGGGCGGTCGTCCTCGCCAGCGGTGGGCTCGGCCAGGTGTTCTCGCAGACCACCAACCCGGTCGTGTCGACCGGCGACGGGCTGGCGATCGCACTGCGCGCCGGCGCGACCCTCCGCGACCTGGAGTTCGTGCAGTTCCACCCGACCGTGATGTACCTCGGCCCCGAGTCGCGCGGCCAGCAGCCGCTGATCTCGGAGGCGGTCCGCGGCGAGGGGGCGTTCCTCGTCGACGACGAGGGCAACCGGTTGCTGGAGGGCGTGCACCCGCTCGCCGACCTGGCGCCGCGCGACGTGGTTGCCAAGGCGATCATGAAACGGATGCTCGAGACCGGTCGGCCGCACATGTGGCTCGACGCCCGGCATCTCGGTCAGGCGTTGTGGGAGCGGCGGTTCCCGACCATCCTCGCCACCACCAGGTCGCACGGCATCGACCCGGTCACCGCGCTGATCCCGGTCGCTCCGGCCTGCCACTACGCCTCCGGCGGGGTACGGACCGACCTGTACGGGCGCACCGACCTCCCCGGCCTCTATGCGACCGGCGAGGTCGCCTGCTCGGGAGTCCACGGCGCCAACCGGCTGGCGTCCAACTCGCTGCTCGAGGGGTTGGTGTTCTCCCGCCGGATCGCTGCGGTCCTCCCCGACGGGCTGCGGCCGTGGTCCCACCCGGTCGCCGACCAGCGCACCGCGGGGCTGGTGGCCGGCGCCGTGCGCGGCGATCTGCAGGAGACGATGACCTCGCGGGTCGGCGTCCTCCGGTCGGCCGACGGCCTCGCCGAGGCGACCGAGCTGCTCGACAAGCTGGCCGGTGACGCCGCGGAGCACGTCGACCAGGACTCGTGGGAGACCACCAACCTGGTGACGATCAGTGCCGCGCTGACCGGTGCCGCGGCCCTGCGGGAGGAGACCCGTGGCTCCCACTGGCGCGACGACTATCCCGACCGCGACGACCACCGCTGGGCCGGCCACTTCGACGTGGCAATGACCGACGGGGTCAGCACGGTGACGTTCAGCGCGGCAGCAGCGACCGACACCAGCGGACCGGTGGTGGAGGCATGACCCGATACGGCCCTGGAGGCAAGTTGCTGACCCCGACGCCGTTTCCCGAGATCCCGGTCGGCCTGCGACGCGAGCTCGACGCGGGCGGGCTCGACGCCGTCGAGGTCTACGACCTGGTCGTCGCCGCGCTGGACGAGGACGTGCCGGGAGGGGACGTGACCAGTGCCGCCACCATCCCTGCCCACGCGCGCGGGGTCGCCGACTTCAACGCCCGGGAGCCCGGCGTCGTCGCGGGCCTGGGCGTGGCCGAGCTGGTGTTCCGGGTCGTGCTCGGCGCTGATGTCGACGTGCCGCTGCGGATCCCCGACGGCACCGTGGTCGCGCCGGGCGACGCCGTTCTCACTGTTGCGGGGCCCGTGCGCGGCCTGCTGACCGCCGAGCGGACCGCGCTCAACCTCGCCTGCCACCTCTCCGGCGTCGCGACGGCGACCGCGGAGTGGGTCGCCGCGCTCGAAGGCACCCGCGCGCGGGTGCTCGACACCCGCAAGACGCTGCCGGGTCTGCGCGCGCTGCAGAAGTACGCCGTCGCCTGTGGCGGCGGGGTCAACCACCGGTTCAGCCTGTCGGACCGGGCGATGGTCAAGGACAACCACGTGCTTGCCGCCGGCGGCGTGGTGCCGGCCTACCGGGCGGTGCGGGCGGCTTACCCCGACCTGCGGGTCGAGGTCGAGGTGACCGACCTCGACCAGCTCCGCGAGCTGCTCGCCGCAGGCTGCACCGAGATCCTGCTCGACAACATGCCGACCGGCACGATGGCCGAGGCGGTGGCGATCACCGCCGGCCGGGCGACCCTCGAAGCATCCGGCGGGCTGACCATCGAGCGGGCCCGCGAGGTGGCCGAGACCGGTGTCGACTTCATCTCGGTCGGAGCGCTCACCCACTCGGTCAGAGTCTTCGACCTCGGCATGGACCTGCGCGATGACGCTGCTCGCGGTTGACATCGGCAACGCGCACACCGTGCTCGGGATGATCCGGGGCGGTGAGGTCGGCTCCCACTGGCGCATCGCCACCCACGAGCACCGGACGGCCGACGAGTGGGCCGTCCTCCTGCGCGGACTGCTCGGTCCGGAATCGGCGGAGATCACCGGGATATCGGTGTGTGCGACGGTGCCCGCCGTGCTGAATTCTTGGCGGGAGATGTTGGCGCGGCATTTCGCCGATATCCCCCACCTGGTCGTCGAACCCGGCGTGCGCACCGGTGTGCCGATCCTGGTCGACAATCCGCGCGAGGTCGGCACCGACCGGATCATCAACGCACTTGCGGCCGCCAACGATTTCGGCGGGCCGGCGGTGGTCGTCGATTTCGGTGGCACCGCCACGACCTTCGACGTGATCGACAGCGAGGGAAGGTACGTCGGCGGTGCGATCACGCCCGGCATCGAGATCTCGCTGGAGGCGCTGGGCCGGCGCGGTGCCCAGCTGCGCATGGTCGAGCTGGTGCGTCCGCGGGGGGTGATCGGCAAGAACACCGTCGAGGCGCTGCAGTCCGGGATGGTTTTCGGTGTGGCCAGCCAGGTCGAGGGCATGGTGGAGCGCATCGCCGCGGCGCTCGGAGCTGACCCTGGTGACCTGCGCGTCATCGCAACCGGCTATCTCGCCCCGCTGGTGGTCGACGAATGTCGGTGTTTCACCGACCATTCCCCTTGGTTGACATTGCGGGGACTGGAGAAGGTATTCCTCCGCAACGTCAAGTAAAGAAATGTGACGCCTTTTCGGCACTCTCGGGATTCGTCAACTTTTGTTTATCGGAAGAATGCGGCACGATTCGACAGGTTGCCCGAATAGCGGGCTACTAACACTTTGGAAAGAGGCACAACATGGCGCAGCGCGTGAACATTGTTCTGGTCGACGACATCGACGGCTCCGACGCAACGGAGACCGTTGCCTTCGGGCTCGACGGCACGTCCTACGAGATCGACCTCAACGAGAAGCACGCTGCCAAGCTCCGCGACGCGCTGGCGAGCTATGTCGGTCACGGGCGCAAGGTAGCCGGCGGTCGCCGTACCCGCGCAGCCGCGAAGGCCTCCGCGACCGGTGCCTCCGCCAAGGAGATCCGCGACTGGGCCCGGAGCAACGGCTTCAAGGTGCCCGACCGCGGTCGGATCCCCGCCGACGTGCGTGAGGCCTTCGAAGCGCGGAACTAGCTGCTCCTGGCTCGGCTCACCCGAAGATTTCGCTCTCAGCGGACGGGATTTCCGCTGTACATGGAACGCGTAGGCTGTTGATCGGGTTGTACCCGTCGTACGCCCCGTGACGTGTGGAGGAGCAACAGATGTTCGAGCGGTTCACTGACCGAGCCCGCCGGGTGGTCGTGCTGGCCCAGGAAGAGGCCCGCATGCTCTCCCACAACTACATCGGCACCGAGCACATCCTGCTCGGGCTCATCCACGAGGGTGAGGGCGTGGCCGCCAAGGCCCTGGAGTCGCTGGACATCTCGCTGGAGGCCGTGCGCGCCCAGGTCGAGGAGATCATCGGTCAGGGCCAGCAGGCGCCGAGCGGGCACATCCCGTTCACGCCGCGCGCCAAGAAGGTGCTCGAGCTGTCGCTGCGTGAGGCGCTGCAGCTCGGGCACTCCTACATCGGCACCGAGCACATCCTGCTCGGCCTGATCCGCGAGGGTGAGGGCGTCGCCGCCCAGGTGCTCCAGAAGCTCGGCGCCGACCTCAACCGGGTCCGCCAGCAGGTCATCCAGCTGCTCTCCGGCTTCCAGGGCAAGGAGTCCGGCTCGACGGCCGCGTCGACCGGCAGCGGCAGCAGCGACGCGCCGTCGTCGTCGCTGGTGCTCGACCAGTTCGGCCGCAACCTGACCCAGGACGCGCGCGAGGGCAAGCTCGACCCGGTCATCGGTCGCGAGCAGGAGATCGAGCGGGTCATGCAGATCCTCTCGCGCCGCACCAAGAACAACCCGGTCCTGATCGGCGAGCCCGGCGTCGGCAAGACGACGATCGTCGAGGGCCTGGCCCAGGACATCGTCAAGGGCAACGTCCCCGAGACGCTCAAGGACAAGCAGATCTACACGCTCGACCTGGGCGCGCTGGTCGCAGGCAGCCGCTATCGCGGCGACTTCGAAGAGCGCCTCAAGAAGGTGCTCAAGGAGATCCGCACCCGCGGCGACATCGTGCTGTTCATCGACGAGATCCACACCCTCGTCGGTGCCGGCGCGGCCGAGGGCGCGATCGACGCGGCGAGCATCCTCAAGCCGATGCTGGCCCGCGGTGAGCTGCAGACCATCGGCGCCACCACGCTCGACGAGTACCGCAAGTACCTCGAGAAGGACGCCGCTCTCGAGCGCCGGTTCCAGCCGATCCAGGTCGCCGAGCCGTCGATCGCCCACACGATCGAGATGCTCAAGGGCCTGCGGGACCGCTACGAGGCCCACCACCGGGTGACCATCACCGACGAGGCGCTGGTCTCGGCGGCGACACTGGCCGACCGCTACATCTCCGACCGGTTCCTTCCCGACAAGGCCATCGACCTGATCGACGAGGCCGGGTCGCGGCTGCGCATCCGTCGGATGACGGCGCCGGCCGACCTGCGGGAGTACGACGACAAGATCTCCGACGTCCGCCAGCGTAAGGAGGCGGCGATCGACGGCCAGGACTTCGAGGCAGCGGCCCGCCTGCGCGACGAGGAGAAGCAGCTGATCTTGAAGAAGGCCGAGCGTGAGAAGCAGTGGCGCGCCGGCGACATGGACGAGGTCGCCGAGGTCGACGAGGAGCTGATCGCCGAGGTGCTCGCGGTAGCGACGGGCATCCCGATCGTGAAGCTCTCCGAGGAGGAGTCGACCCGGCTGCTCAACATGGAGGACGAGCTCCACAAGCGGGTCATCGGCCAGGAGGAGGCCGTCAAGGCGATCTCGCGGGCGATCCGACGTACCCGCGCCGGCATGAAGGACCCCAAGCGCCCCGGCGGCTCCTTCATCTTCGCCGGCCCCTCCGGAGTCGGTAAGACGTGGCTGTCCAAGACGCTGGCAGAGTTCCTGTTCGGCGACGAGGACGCGTTGATCCAGCTCGACATGAGCGAGTTCGGGGAGAAGCACACGGTGTCGCGGCTCTTCGGCTCGCCGCCGGGCTACGTCGGCTACGAAGAGGGCGGCCAGCTCACCGAGAAGGTGCGCCGGAAGCCGTTCTCGGTGGTGCTGTTCGACGAGGTCGAGAAGGCCCACCCCGACATCTTCAACAGCCTGCTGCAGATCCTGGAGGAAGGTCGCCTGACCGACTCGCAGGGCCGAGTGGTCGACTTCAAGAACACCGTCATCATCATGACCACCAACCTCGGCACCCGCGACATCTCCAAGAGCGTCAGCCTCGGTTTCGGACAGGGCAGCGACGAAGGCTCCTACGAGCGGATGAAGGCCAAGGTCAAGGATGAGCTCAAGCAGCACTTCCGGCCGGAGTTCCTCAACCGCGTCGACGAGATCATCGTCTTCCCGCCGTTGACCCAGGAGCAGATCGTGCACATGGTCGACAACATGGTCGCCGGGGTCGAGCTTCGCCTCAAGGACCGCGACATGACCCTCGAGCTGACCCAGGCGGCCAAGAACCTGCTGGCCGAGCGGGGCTTCGACCCGGTGCTCGGGGCGCGGCCGCTGCGCCGCACGATCCAGCGCGAGATCGAGGACGTGCTCTCCGAGAAGATGCTCTTCGGCGAGGTCGGACCCGGGCAGATCGTCCTGGTCGACGTCGACGGCGAGGGCCCGACCGCGACCTTCACCTTCGAGGGGCAGAAGCTCAGTGAGCTGCCCGATCTGCCGCCGCTGGAGACGACGGCCGTCGAGGGCGGTCCCGACGGCCCGTCCGCGCCGCTCGGCGGCGACGGTCCGACCGACGTACCTCGCACCACGACCGAGTAGCCGGCTCGGCGCACCGGCGGTGCCGCGAGGCCACCCGGCGCCGGACGCTCAGGGCAAGGCGTACCGGTCCTCGCCGACGACCACCACCAGGCCGTCGGCGAGGAGCGATCCCAGGCAACGTTCGCGCTGGGGCGCGTCGTCCCATGCCTCGTCGAGCCGGGCCCTTGGCACCGAGCCGGGCGCATCCCGCAGGACGGCGAGCAGCCGGCCCCGGCACTGACGATCGGTGCCGGCATAGGTCTGCACCGGTCGGGGCGGGCCGTCGTACGGCGGCCGGCCGGCCGTGTGCCACGCGCAGGCATCGACGACCGGGCAGGCGGGACACTTCGGCCGGTCGGCCGTGCAGACCAGCGCTCCGAGCTCCATCACCGCGACCGACCAGGTGGCCGCCGTCGGTGCGTCCTCCGGCAGCAGCGACTCGGCCACCGCCCGCTCGGCCTTCGCGACCGAGCGGGCCGGGAACTCGACCCCCGACACGACCCGACCCAGCACCCGCCGCACGTTCGTGTCGAGCACGACCTGGCGCTGGCGGTAGGCGAAGGCGGCCACCGCGGCTGCGGTGTAGTCGCCGACGCCGGGTAGCGCACGGAGGGCTTCGTAGGAGTCGGGTACGGCGCCGCCGTGGTTGGTCACGATCGCGACCGCGGTCGCGTGCAGGCGCAGCGCCCGGCGCGGGTAGCCGAGGCGTCCCCACGCCCGCACCGCCTCGCCGCTCGGCTCGGCAGCGAGATCGGCCGGCGTGGGCCACCGGTCCAGCCAGACCTGGTGGACCGGCAGCACTCGCACTACCGGCGTCTGCTGCAGCATGAACTCCGAGACGAGCACCGACCACGCCGACGCGGTCGGGTGTCGCCAGGGCAGGTCACGCGCGTGCGCGTCGTACCAGCCGAGGATCGGGTCGACGATCGGGGACATCGCGTCGATTGTGCCCCTCGCCGCCGCGCCTCCGCAGATCGGGGAGGGTCGCTGCCTAACCTCAGACCATGCCGCCGCTGACCCGTGGCCCGCTGCCGGCGGGCACCTACTGGCGCCGCCGGATGTTCGTCCTCCTGCTCGGCGCCACCTTGGTGTTCGTCATCGCCAACGTGCTTGCGGGCGGCAGCGACGCGACGGACGGCGACGTGCCGGTGGCCCGGCAGGCCGGCGGCGAGGCCAGCGCCACGCAGACGGTCACCGTCGAGCCCCGCAAGAAGGGCAAGCGCAACCAGGGCAACCGGGCCAACCAGGGCAACCAGGCCAACCAGGGCAAGCGCAACGGCCGCGTGCAGGGTCCGACCTACGACCCCGCCGTGATGGTGGAGCCCGACGGCAACTGCGAGCCCGCCGACATCCGGATCACGCCCCGCATCCTGGAGGCCGTCGCCGGCGACCCGGTCACGGTCGGTCTCAGCCTGCAGACGGTGCAGGCCGAGGCGTGCTACTTCCGGATCGGCCCCGACAAGGTCACGATCAAGATCACCAAGGGCGGTCGCGAGATCTGGACGTCGGCCGAATGTCCCGCTCCGGTGCCCGCTGAGTCGGTGGTCGTGCGCCGGGTGGTCGCCACCGTCGTCCCGATGACCTGGCTTCCCTACCCGCAGGGTCGCCGCGGTGCGGAATGCCCTGGGACCGACGTCTGGCTGCTGCCCGGCGGCTTCTCCGCGACCGCGGCCGCGCTCGGCGGTGAGCCCGTCGAGTCCGACTTCGTGCTCGGCTCGCCGCCCCCCGAGACCACCACCCCGACAGCGGACTCGAAGCCCGACCGGAAGGACAAGCGGGACCAGTCGGAGGACGAGCCGCGACGATAGGTCGCAGCTCTCGAGGCGCGCCGGTCCGGTCCGCCTGTTCCTCGTTGTCTGCCGGGCTCAGGCGAAGGCCTGCCGGGCTCAGACGTAACGTTCGAGGATCGTCGACTCGGCCAGCCGTGACAGCCCCTCGCGCACGCTCCGCGCTCGCAGGTCACCGACGCCCTCGACCGACTGGAGGTCGTCGATGCCGGCTGACAGGAGCTTCTGGAGGGTGCCGAACTGGTCGACCAGACCTTCGACGACCCCGGCCGGAAGCCGGGGCACCTTGGTGAGCAGCCGGTATCCCCGCGGCGCCACCGCGCCGTCGAGGTGTTCGCCCGCACCGATGCCGAGCACCCGCGCCACCGACGCGGGGTCGACGAGGTCAGTGGCGGAGAGTCCCTCGAGCTTGGCCAGCAGGTCGTCAGGATCGCGGCTGCGCTGGCGCGAGGGCACGTAGTCGCGGATCACCAGCTCGCGCTCGATGTCGACGCCGGTGATCAGCTCCTCCAGCTGGAGGGCGAGCAGCCGGCCGTCGGTGCCGAGCTCCAGCACGTAGTCGTCGATCTCGCGGGCGATCCGGGTGACCATCTCCAGTCGCTGCGCGACGACCGCGACGTCGCGCACCGTCACCAGGTCCTCGATCTCGAGCGCCGACAGGGTCGCGGACACCTCGTCGAGCCGCAGCTTGTAGCGCTCGAGCGTGGCCAGCGCCTGGTTGGCGCGGGACAGGATCTGGCCGGAGTCCTCGAGCACGTGGCGGGTCTCGCCGACGTAGGCGGCGATGATCTGCATCGACTGCGACACCGAGATCACCGGGAAGCCGGTCTGCTTGGCGACCCGGTCTGCCGTGCGGTGCCGGGTCCCGGTCTCCTCCGACGGAATCGAGTGGTCGGGCATCAGGTGGACGGCGGCCCGGATGATCTGGGTGATGTCGCGGTCGATGATGATGGCGCCGTCCATCTTGGCCAGCTCCCGCAGGCCGGTGGCGGTGAAGGGCATATCGAGCTCGAACCCGCCGGTCGAGATGCCGTCGACGGTCTTGTCGCGGCCCAGCACGATCAGCGCGCCGGTGCGGCCCCGCAGGATCCGCTCGAGCCCGTCGCGCAGCCCGGTGCCGGGCGCGATCGAGGCCAGCGTCTCGCGAAGTCGCGGATCGCCCCGCTCCACCACCACGACGAACTCCCATCCCTAGCCGGGAACGCCCCGGTCGATCGCAACCTTAGAGCCTGCGGTCGCCGCCGAGCCGGCTTATCCGCTCTCGACCACCTTGAGGGCGCGGTCAAGGTGGAGAAGTCGGAGCGCAGTCCGGACGTCGGGCGCCTCGACGACCCGCATCTCGTCGACCGAGCGGTAGCTGCCCGGCGACCCGGGCTCGGCAGGAACGACCGCCAGCTCGAACCCGAGCCGGGCCGCCTCGGCGAGCCGGAGGCGGACGTCGCGCACCCGTCGCAGCTCGCCGGACAGCCCGATCTCGCCCATCGCGACCACGCCGGCCGGGGTCGGGCTGAGGAAGTGGGAGGACGCGAGCGCGATCGCGAGCGCGAGGTCGGCCGCGGGCTCGATGAGCTTGGCGCCACCGACTGTCGAGGCGAAGACGTCGCGCCCGCCCAGCGCGATGCCGCAGTGCTGCTGGAGCACCGCCAGCACCATGGCGAGGCGGGACCCGTCGATGCCGGACGTCGTACGCCGGGGGCGCTCCTGCGACGCCGCTTCGGCGACCAGCGACTGCACCTCTGCCAGGAGGGGTCGGCGGCCCTCCATGGTCACGGCGACGCAGGTGCCGGCAACCCGGCCGTGGTGCCGTTCGACGAAGATGCCGGTCGGGTCGGTGACGGCGGTGATGCCGTCGGGTCCGAGATCGAAGCAGCCGACCTCGTCGATCGGACCGAACCGGTTCTTCACCGCCCGCACCATCCGGAACCGGCTGCCGGACTCGCCCTCGAACTGGAGCACCACGTCGACGAGGTGCTCGAGGACCCGGGGGCCGGCGATCGAGCCGTCCTTGGTGACGTGACCGACGAGCACCACGGTGATGCCGCGGGTCTTGGCAACCCGCACCAGCGCGGCCGCGACCTCCTTGACCTGGGTGACGCCACCGGGCACGCCCTCCACGCCCGAGGCGCCGATGGTCTGCACGGAGTCGACGACGACGAGTCGCGGCCGGACGTCCTCGATGTGGGTGAGGACCGCGCCGAGGTCGGTCTCGGCCGCGAGGTAGAGCTCGTCGTGGACGGCGGCGGTGCGGTCGGCGCGCAGCCGCACCTGCGCGGCTGACTCCTCGCCGGTGACGTAGAGGGTGCGCTGCTGACGAGCGGCGGTGCGCGCGGCGACCTCGAGCAGCAGGGTCGACTTGCCGACGCCCGGCTCGCCGGCGAGGAGGAGGGCGGCGCCCGGCACCAGCCCGCCGCCCAGCACCCGGTCGAGCTCGGGCACCCCGGAGGGGTGGTGGACCGCCTGCTCGGCGGACACCGAGCCGATCGGGACCGCGGGCGTCGTCACCGGAGCAGCGCTGGTGCGCCCGGTGGGTGCGGCGCCGACCTCGGCGACCGATCCCCACGCCTGGCACTCGCCGCAGCGCCCGACCCACTTGCTCGTCGCCCAGCCACACTCCGAGCACTGGTAGGAGGCGCGCGCCTGGGTATTGCGGGAGCGCGTCGTCGAGGCCATGGTGCTGACGTTAGGTGACCCCCCCGACAGTCCGTATCCTCGACACACCTCAGCAGACCCCCCAACCTCGCGGAGGCGCCCAGAGATGTCACGGCACGACGCGCCACCGCTGCCGCCGACCCTCGCCGACGTCGCCGAGCGGGCAGGAGTCTCCCGGCAGACGGTCTCCAACGCGATCAACAACCCCGACCTGCTGCGCCCCGAGACGCTGCTGCGGGTGCTCGACGCGATCGGCTACCTCGGCTACCTGCCCAACCGGGCGGCGCGGCACCTCCGCACCCGCGCGTCGTACCTGATCGGGCTGCGGATGTCCTCGGCGCAGGAGTTCACGGCCAACGCCGCGATGGACCGGTTCGTGCACGCGCTGGTCGAGGCGGCGCGCGAGGCCGGCTACCACCTGCTGCTGTTCTCGGGCGGCCCGGGCAAGCCGGAGACCACGTCCGCCGACCTGGTGCGGGGGTACGACGACCTGCTCCGCTCGACCGCGGTGGACGCGTTCATCGTCACCGACACCTATCTGGGCAACCCCCAGACCCGGTGGCTCAGCGACCGGCGCGCGCCGTTCGTCGCGTTCGGCCGCCCGTGGGCGGACCCGGACGCCAGCCACCCGTGGGTCGACGTCGACGGCGCCGCCGGCGTCGCGCTGGCGACCGACCACCTGATCCAACGCGGGCACCGGCGGATCGCCTGGATCGGCTGGGACGAGTCGTCCTTCATCGGCCAGGACCGGCAGGCGGGCTGGCAGCGCGCGATGGCCGCCGCGGGCCGGTCGACCGACGGGCTGTCGGTCGGCGTCGCCGACACGGTCGGCGCCGGACGCGAGGCCGGCGCGACGCTCATCGACCGGGCCGACCCGACGGCGATCGTGTGTGCGTCCGACACGCTCGCGGTCGGCGTGCTCCACACCCTCGCCGACCGCGGCCTCCACCCCGGTCGCGACCTCGCCGTCGTGGGCTTCGACGACTCGCAGGTCGCCCAGGTCGTGCCGGGTGGCCTGACGTCGGTACGACAGCCGCTCGAGCAGGTCGCGCTCGAGCTGGTCCGGGCACTCGAGGCGCTGCTCGCCCGGGAGCCCTACGACCACCGCGGGGTGTTGCTCTCACCCACGCTGGCGGTGCGGGGGTCGTCCGGCTGACGGACCTGCGCGAGCAGCGCGTCAGAAATCCCTGGACCAGAGGTTGACCGCATAGTCGACCTCGAGCCCGCCGTGCTGACCCAGGACCTCGTCAGCGACCTCCCGCTTGAACTCGATCCGGACCACTGCCTCCAGGTCGGCGCGGCTCGCGAACCGCCAACCCATGTCGATCGGCGTGCGCGTCCAGCCTCGCTCCGACCAGAACCGCTCGATCTCCGCAGGCGCGGGCAGATGCGGGTAACCGCGACGGAACCACGAGCCGAACGTCGATCGCGAGCCGTCGTTGTCGATGATCAGCGCGGTGCCACCACGCCGGACGACCCGGGCGAGCTCCGCGAGGCCCGGTTCGCAGCCCGGCCCGAAGAAGTAGGCCCAGCGGGCGTGGACCACGTCGACGCTCGCATCGGGGAGCGGGATCTCCTGCGCAGTGCCGAGTCGTACGTCGACCGCGGCCAGGCGGCGGGTACGGCGCTGGGCCAGCCGCAGCAGGCCGGGGTGCGGCTCGACGCCGATCACGCGCGCCGCCGTACCGGCGAACCTCGGCAGGTGGAACCCGGTCCCGCAGCCGAGGTCGACCACGGTCCGCCCGAGCCACGACACCCGGTCCTCCATCGCGGCCCACAGCCGGCCGTCGGGATCGGCGGCGTGGTTCTCGAGCTCGTAGGTGGCGGGGTGCTGCCAGATGTTGGGGCTGGGTACGGCGCCCCGGACCGGATTGTCGCTCAGGGCGACCTCAGATCCGGACGATGCCGTCCGGCGTCTGCAGCTGGGCGGCGAGGATGCCGGGCGTGCCGTGCGGGGCGACCCACTCGACCTTGACGTCCTCGAGCGGCGCTTCGACGCTCTCGCCGAGCCACTCGCTGACCCGCTGCGGGTCGCCCGCGATCTCGATGCCCGCGAGCGAGACGGAACCGTCGGCGCCGGCCGAGGGGTGCAGGTCTCCCTGCACCTCCCACTGGATGAAGAAGGGGAGCTGGGGGTCGGCGATCAGGCCGTGGATGCCGATCTGCTTCCACTTGAGCTCGGTGCCGTCGGGGCGGTGCCGGCTTCCGGACACCGCGGCGCGGCCGAGCCGCTCCTCGACCGGCGTGATGTCGGGGACCGAGACGACCCAGCCGAGCCAGCCGCCACCGAGCGCGGAGCGCGCCCGCACGGCCTGGCCGAACGGCGCCTTGTCGGACGCCGGGTGGTCGAGGACCTCGACCACCTCGAGGTAGGTCGCGTCGGCGAGCGGCAGGATCATGTTGCGGGTGCCGAATCGCGGATGCACGCCACCGTCGACGAAGTCGTGCCCTAACGCCGCGCCCAGCCGGGCAGCGGTGCCCGCGAGTCCGTCCGGTCCGGCGGCGTACGACAGGTGATCCAGGCGCATGTCAGACATTCTCAGCCTGTGCCGATCGGTACCGGGAATCGGGGTCGAGTTCTCTTGATGTCGAGAGGATGGGGTGGTGGGCGCGGCACGTGCGGTAACTCAGTGTTCGCGGCGCTTGCTGGGGGATGTGACTCGTCACAGCACCGAGGGAGCGGACCAACCGCACCGCGAGCGACCCGAACACCGAGCTACAGTGCGCGGTCCGCGGGGTGCAACGCCAGCGCCGACCGCGACCGCAGGTGGGCCTCACAGTGCCGGACCAACTCGGCGTACGCCGCCTCTCCCATCAGCGCGACCAGCTCGGGGCGGTTGGTGAGGTAGAGCGGCTCGGGGGCGACGTGCGCTTCGGTGTTGCCGGAGCAGTACCAGTCCAGGTCGTGGCCGCCCGGTCCCCAGCCACGCCGGTCGTACTCGGTGATGGTGACCTCGGTGTACGTCGACCCGTCCTGCCGCTCGACCTCGCGGTAGAGCCGCCGGATCGGCAGCTGCCAGCACACGTCCGGCTTGGTCTCGAGCGGGTTGCGCCCCTGCTCGAGGGCCAGGCCGTGCAGCGCACACCCGGCGCCGCCCCCGCCGTCCGACGGGGCGAAGTCGGCACGGTTGTGGAACACGCAGCCGCGCTGGCCGTCGACCTCGATCGACCGGGTCTTCCGCTCGCCGTCGTCGTCCTTGTCGATCCAGTCCTTGCGCCGTGCCTTCCGGCCGGGGTGGAACTGCCAGTGCTCGGGCGTGAGCTGGTCGACGTACGCCGCCACCCGCTCCTCGTCGTCCTTGTCGCTGAAGTGGGCGCCCAGCGTGCAGCAGCCGGTGTCGGGGGAGTCCGCGTAGATGCCTTTGCAGCCCTGGCCGAAGATGCAGGTGTAGCCCGACGTGAGCCAGGTGAGGTCGCACCGCATCATCTCGGTCGCGTCGGCCGGGTTGACGAACTCGACGAACGCGCGGGGAAAGTCCAGGCTGACCTCGGGCACCCGCTCAACCTACGGGAGGGGCGATACGGTGGACTCATGCGGCTGGGCGTGCTCGACATCGGCTCGAACACCGGGCACCTGCTGGTGGTCGACGCCCATGGCGGCGCGGCCCCGCTGCCCGCCTTCTCCCTCAAGCAGCCGTTGCGCCTCGCCGAGCACCTCGACGACGACGGCGCCGTCTCCCAGACCGGAATCGACGCACTGACCTCCTTCACGGCCGACGCCCTCGTGGTCGCCGAGGAGAAGGGTTGCGAGGCGATGCTCTCCTTCGCCACCTCGGCGGTGCGCGACTCGGTCAACAGCGACGCCGTGCTCGCGCACGTGCGCGACCGCACCGACGTCACCATCGAGGTGCTGTCCGGGGAGGACGAGGCGCGGCTGACCTTCTTGGCAGTACGACGTTGGTTCGGCTGGTCGGCCGGCAAGCTCACCGTCTTCGACATCGGTGGCGGCTCGCTCGAGATCGCGACCGGCGCCGACGAGCGTCCCGACATCGCCCAGTCGCTGCCGCTGGGGGCGGCGCGGCTGGCGTCGACCTACTTCTCCGAGCCGGTCAACGAGGCGGGTCTCAAGAAGATCCGGCGCAGCATCCGTGCCGACATGGCCAAGGACGCTGGCCAGGTGCTCCGGACCGGTACGACGCACCGCGCGGCCGCCACCTCCAAGACCTTCCGTTCGCTCGCGCGGATCTGCGGGGCAGCGCCGTCGACCGAGGGACCGCTGACGCCGCGGTCGCTGGCTCTGGCGGACCTCCGGGAGTGGATCCCCAAGCTCGTCGGGATGACCCGGGACGAGCTCGCCGACCTGCCCGGCGTCTCGCCGAGCCGCACCCACCAGATCGTGCCGGGCGCGCTGGTCGCCGAGGCGTGCATGGACATCTTCGATCTCGTCGAGCTCGAGATCTGCCCGTGGGCGCTGCGCGAGGGCGTGATCCTCGAACGGATCGACCAGCTCAGTGTCACCGACAGGGACTGACGTGTCCGGCCCGGGACGTCCGAGGATCGGGTTGTCGACGTCGTCGGTCTACCCCGAGTCGACGGCGCACGGCTTCAGCTGGGCAGCCGAGGTCGGCTTCGAGGCGGTCGAGGTGATGGTCGGCATCGACGCGCTGTCGCAACAGACGGTCGCGATCCAGCAGCTGATCGACCACCACGAGATGCCGGTCTGCGCGATCCACGCACCGTGTCTGCTCTTCACCCAGCGGGTCTGGGGCCTGGAGCCGTGGGGCAAGCTCGAGCGCTCGGCGGAGATGGCGGCTGCCGTCGGCGCCGAGGTCGTGGTCGTCCACCCGCCGTTCCGGTGGCAGCGCGAGTACGCCCGCGACTTCGTCAACGGCATCGCGGCGCTGGAGGAGTCCACCGGCATCGCTTTCGCCGTCGAGAACATGTATCCGTGGCGCGCGTCGAGGCGCCGGCTCGAGATGTACCTCCCCGGCTGGGACCCCTCGACCGAGCCCTACGCCAACACCACGATCGACCTGTCCCACGCCGCGATCGCGCACGCGAAGCCGACCGAGATGGCCGAGCGGCTCGGCCCCCGGCTGCGCCACATCCATCTCACCGACGGGTCCGGGTCGCCCAAGGACGAGCATCTGGTGCCGGGGCGCGGAGCGATGGACGCCGCCGACTTCCTCCACCACCTGGTCGACACCGGGTTCGACGGGGAGGTCGTGCTCGAGATCAACACGCGGCGCTGCACGACGCGCGAGGAGCGGGAGGTCGACCTGCGGGAGTCGTTGGAGTTCGCGCGCGAGCACCTCGCGCAGCGACCGGCCGGCGCCGGCCGACGTCCTGCCGGCGGCGATGCGGGGGAGACGGTCCCCGGATCGTGACCGCCAGCGCCCGCCGCGGCCGTCGGCCCGGCCGACCCGACACGAAGGCCGCGATCCTCTCCGCCGCACGCGAGCGCTTCGCAGCCGCCGGCTTCGGAGGTACGACGATCCGCGCGATCGCCACTGACGCCGGGGTCGACGCCGCCCTCGTCCACCACTACTTCGGCTCCAAGGAGGACCTGTTCGTCGCTGCACTGGCGCTGCCGGTCGACCCGCGGGCGGTGATCGGCGCCGGGGTCGCCGGACCCGCCGACGAAGCCGCGGAGAAGCTGATCCGGACCTTCCTGTCCGTCTGGGACGACCCCGGCTTCCAGCCCGCCCTGCTCGCCACCGTGCGCCGGATCCTCGAGCCTGGCGGCGACAAGCTGATCCGGGAGGGGTTCCTCCCCGTCGTACTCATCCCGGTCGGCGAGCAGCTCGGCATCGACCGCCCCGAGCTGCGGATGCCACTGGTCGCGAGCCAGGTGATCGGCCTGGTCCTCGCCCGCTACGTGGTGCGGATCGAACCCATCGCCTCCCTCGACGCCGAGCACCTCGTCGCTATCTACGCCCCGGCGATCCAGCGGTACCTGACCGGCGAGCTGCCGTGATCGGCCGTTCGGTGTCGCCGCGGCCCTGATCCGTCGTCGCGGCACCGGGCGCTTGTTGCGCAGCGCACCTTGCGGGGAGCCTTGCAGCGCGGCATTATTCATCACATGATGAAAAACGCGGTGGACGTTGCGGTGGAGGTGTCCGGGCTGACCGTCGTCCGGGGCCGGCGCGAGGTGCTGCACGGGCTCGACTTCACGATCCCGGTCGGCCAGGTGACCGGACTGCTCGGTCCGTCCGGCTGCGGCAAGTCGACCTTGATGCGGGCGCTGGTCGGCGTGCAGGCCGGCGCCACCGGGACGGTCTCGGTGTTCGGGGAACCGGCCGGGTCGAAGGCGCTGCGCCATCGGGTCGGCTACGTCACCCAGGCACCCAGCGTCTACGACGACCTCAGCGTCACCGAGAACCTCGCCTTCTTCGCGCGGGTGCTCGGCGTCGACAAGTCGGAGGTGGCGCGTTGCATCGAGACTGTCGACCTCGTCGACCACGCCGACGACGTGGTCGCCCAGCTCAGCGGCGGGCAGAGCTCGCGCGCCAGCCTGGCCGTGGCCCTGCTCGGCCGCCCGAGCATGCTCGTCCTCGACGAGCCGACCGTCGGGCTCGATCCGGTGCTGCGGGAGGAGCTCTGGGGCACCTTCCACGACCTGGCCGACGCAGGTGTCGCCGTCCTCGTGTCGAGCCACGTGATGGACGAGGCCGAGCGTTGCGACCGGTTGCTGCTGATGCGCGACGGGGTGTTCATCGCCGATGGCACCCCGAGCGAGATCAAGACGGCGGCCGGACTTGCGGGGACCGGCGACATCGAGCAGGCGTTCCTCGCCATCGTCCGGGGTGAGACGCGATGAACCCCCGGATCACCGCCGCCATCGCGGCGCGGGTGCTGACGCAGCTGCGGCGCGACCACCGCACCCTTGCCATCATGCTGGTGCTGCCGTGCTTGCTGATCAGCCTGCTGTGGTGGATGTTCGACGACCTGCCGGGCGAGACGTTCGACCGGGTCGGACCGGCCCTGCTGGCGATGTTCCCCTTCATCGTGATGTTCCTCGTCACCAGTGTCACCACCCTCCGCGAGCGGTCCGGCGGCACCCTGGAGCGGCTGCTCGCGATGCCGATGGGCAAGCTCGACTTCCTCTTCGGCTATGCGATCGCGTTCGGCCTGGTCGCCGCCGTCCAGTCCGCCGCCGCCGTCGCGCTCAGTGTCGGGCTGCTCGACCTCAACATCGAGGGGCCGGTCTGGCTGCTCACCGTGGTCGCCGTCGCCGACGCGGTGCTCGGCAGCGCCCTGGGCCTGTTCGTCAGTGCGTTCGCCCGGACCGAGTTCCAGGCCGTCCAGTTCATGCCGGCCCTGGTGATCCCGCAGATCCTGCTCTGCGGCCTGTTCGTGCCCCGCGTCGCACTGCCGGGCGTGCTCGAGACGATCAGCGACCTGCTCCCGTTGTCGTACGCCGTCGACGCCATGGAGCACCTCACCCGCTCGTCGAGCACCGGCGAGGTCTGGACCGACCTCGCGGTCGTGACGACGTACGCCGTCGCCGGGCTGGCGCTCGGCGCCGGCACCCTGCGCCGCCGGAGCGCGTGACGGTCAGCCCCAGGTCAGCCCCAGGTCAGCCCGTACTGCGCCACGATCGCTTCGGTCGCCTCCGGATCGCCGGTGCAGCCCGCGGCATCGATCATCGCCGCGACCTGATCCTCAGCGGCGCCTCGGCCCATCGCCCGGAAGACCGTCTCGAGCCCGCCGGGCGTGATCATCTCGAGGACCCGTGCGGGCTCGTCGGTGGCGTTCCAGAAGGTGTGCCACTGCCCACGGGGCTTGACCACGAGGTCGCCGGCGCGGGCGACGTACTCGTCGTCACCGAGCAGGTAGGAGACCTCGCCGTCGATGATGTAGCTGAACTCGTCCTCGCGGGTGTGCACGTGCAGGGGTGCCGCGATGCACTGCGGTGCGAGGAGGTGCTCGACGATCGCCAACCGGCTCTCGGTCCGGTCGTTGTCGACCTTGAACCGGTCGCGGCAGCCCGTCTCCGCGCCCAGGACCTCGCCCTCACCCGCTCTGATGATCTGCTCCATGTGCACATTCTCGATCTCGCGATCCCTGTCCGCCATCCCAGATTTCTGATAGGCCGTGGGCATGGACCGGGTCGATCGCGTCGTCGAGCGGATCGGTCGGATCGTCGTACGGCGGCCCGACCTGGTCAGCCTGTGGCGCGAAGTGGCGCCGATCCTCACCGCTGAGGTCCCGCACTTCGAGGCCCCGTGCTTCTTCACGGTGGACCCGGAGTGCCGGATCGTCACCAGCCACTTCCAGGAAGGGCTTCCCGAGATCCCGGGGGAGTGGCTGGCGCGGGAGTACGCCGAGGACGACTTCAACTCGATGACGTCGGTGATGGCGTCGCGTGCCGGCATCGGCACCCTCCACGACGCCACCGAGGGTCGGCCGGAGCGGTCGGTCAAGTACCACGTCGAGATGACACCGTTCGGGTGCGAGCAGGAGGTCGTCGTCGCCCTGCGGACTGCGGACCGGTCCCCCTGGGGCTCGATCGCCCTCTACCGGGAGACGGGTCAGCCGCTGTTCTCCGACCTGGAGCAGCGTCTGCTGGTCGCGGCCGCGCCGGTCCTCGCCGACGGGGTGCGGCACGGCCTGCTGGCGGCGCAGGCCCGTGAGCCCGACATCGCCGAGGCGCCCGGCGTGATCGCGCTCGCCGGGTACGACGTGGTGTCGTCGACCCCGTCCGCGGCGTACTGGCTGGAGCTGCTCGGCGGGAGCGTGGAGCAGCTCCCCGTCGCGGTCCTGACCGCCGCCGGCAAGGTCGTCTCCGGTCGAGATGGCGCGGGGCCGGACACGAAGGTGCGGGTGTGTGGGCCCACGGGGCGCTGGGTCGCCCTCCACGCCGGGCCGCTCGTCGACGGCACCGGACGTGCACAGGTGTGTGTCGTCCTGGACGCGGCGCGGCCCGCGCAGCTCGAGGGGTTGCTCATGCGCGCCCACCAGCTCACGGCCCGGGAGCGCGACGTCACCAGCCTCGTCCTGCGGGGCCTCGCCACGCAGTCGATCGCCGACGAGCTGGCTATCTCGCCACTCACCGTGCAGCAGCACCTGTCGTCGGTCTTCGACAAGACCGGCGTCCGCACCCGGCGCGAGCTGGTCGCGGGGGTCTTCCGCAGCCACTTCGAGCCCCGGGTCCGCGACAACGAGGAACGGACGCAGGTCAACCGCGCGAGCCGGGGTGGTCCCAAGCCTTAGCGGATGTCGCACCGCGGAAGCGGCATCCGGAGCGTCTCCGTCGTACCGTTGTTCGCATGCGTCCCGTGCGTGATTCGCTTCTTCTCCTCTCGCGCAGCCACTCCGTGAAGCGGCTGATCACCACCCTCCCGGTCTCGGCAGCGGTCGTCGGTTCCTACGTGCCCGGCGAGCGGGCCGAGGACGCGGTGGCCGCGGCGGCCGAGCTGGCCGGCGAGGGCATCAACGTCACCCTCGACTACCTCGGTGAGGACACCACCGACGTCGACCAGGCAGAGGCGACGGTCGCGGCCTACCTCGAGCTTCTCAAACAGCTCTCCGCGAAGGGCCTGGCCCGCCGCGCCGAGGTCAGCGTCAAGCTGACCGCGATCGGGCTGGCGCTCGACGACGACGTCGCGCCGGGCGGTGGGCCCAAGATCGCGCTCGAGAACGCGCGCGCCATCTGTCGTGCCGCGCGCAACGTCGGCACCACGCTCACCCTCGACATGGAGGACCACACCACCACCGAGCACACGCTCGCGATCCTGCGCGACCTGCGCAAGGACTTCCCCGAGACCGGCGCGGTGCTCCAGGCCTACCTGTTCCGGACCGAGGCCGACTGCCGGGCGCTGGCGTACGCCGGCAGCCGGGTCCGGCTCTGCAAGGGCGCCTACGACGAGCCCTCCGAGGTCGCCTACTCCGACCCGGCCGACGTCGACAAGGCCTATGTCCGTTGCCTCAAGATCCTGCTCGGCCATACCAGCGCTGAGGGGGACTGCTACCCGATGATCGCGACCCACGACCCACGCCTCATCGAGATCGCGTCGTCGCTCGCGAGCCGCTACGGCCGGGCCCAGGGCAGCTACGAGTTCCAGATGCTCTACGGCATCCGCCCCGGCGAGCAGCGCCGGTTGACCGCGGCGGGCGAGACGGTGCGGGTCTACATCCCCTACGGCACCGAGTGGTACGGCTACCTCATGAGAAGGCTCGCCGAGCGGCCGCGGAACCTGACATTCTTCCTGACGTCCCTGATCAAGAAGAGCTAGCGAGCACCAGATGAAGCAGACGGCCGTCATCGGCGCAGGAGTCATGGGTGAGACCCTGCTGTCCGGCCTGGTCCGGGCGGGCCGCCGGGTCGACCGGCTCCTCGTCGGCGAGAAGCGCGCCGCGCGCGCCAACGAGCTGGTGGAGCGGTACGGCGTCGCGGTGGTCTCCAACGTCGAAGCAGCCACGAAGGCCGATACCGTCGCGCTCGTCGTGAAGCCGCAGGACATGGCGGAGGTGCTCGACGAGATCGCGAGCTCGCTGCGGCCCGGGCAGCTGCTGGTCTCGCTCGCTGCCGGGATCACCACCGGCTACATCGAGTCCCGGGTGCCGGAGGGCGTTGCCGTCGTACGGGTGATGCCGAACACGCCGGCGCTCGTCGACCAGGGCATGTCCGCGATCTCGGCCGGATCCCACTGCGACGAGGCGCACCTCGCTGAGGCCGAGTCGCTGATGGCGTCGGTCGGCAAGGTGGTCCGGGTGCCGGAGAAGCAGCAGGACGCGGTCACCGCGATCAGCGGCTCCGGCCCGGCCTACATCTTCTTCGTCGTCGAGTCGATGATCGAGGCCGGCGTCCACCTCGGGCTCCCGCGCGCGACCGCGCACGAGCTGGTGGTCCAGACCCTCGTCGGCTCGGCTCAGATGCTGGCCGAGACCAACGAGCACCCGACCGTGCTCCGCGAGCAGGTCACCTCGCCGGGCGGCACCACCGCGGCTGCGGTGCGCGAGCTCGAGATCCACCGGGTGCGGGCAGCGTTCCTCGCCGCCCTCGAGGCCGCCCGGGACCGCTCCCGCGAGCTCGCCAGCGGTTCCTGACGGCTCACCAGCCGAGATCGGCGAGCGACCTGATCCGGTCGACGCCCTGCACCTCGTCGGCGCGGTAGCGCCCGGTCCGGTCGATCAGGACTCCGGCCATGCCGGCAGCGCGCGCTCCCTCCACGTCGTGACGGAGCGAGTCGCCCACCATCACCACGCCGCGGGGATCGACGCCGAGGCGGGCGCACGCCGTGTGGAACGCGCGGACGTCCGGCTTGGCTGCGGGGAGCGACGAGGAGGCGTAGACGGGGACCCGGTGCGCGGCGAGGCCGGTACGCCGTACCTTCTCCTCCTGCGCCGCCTGGTCGCCGTTGGTCAGGATGCCGACCGGAAGCCCGAGGGACTGCACCCGCTCGAGCGCGGCGCCGGCGTCCTCGAACGCCGACCAGGCCGCGCGGAAGCAGGCGAGGTAGCCGCCGACCAGGTCGTCGGCAACCGCGTCGTCGCGCAGGTCGCAGCGCGGGAAGAACCCGCGGATGCGCGCGCGCCGCTGCTCGACGTGGGAGATCTCGCCCCGCTGGAAACGCTCGTAGTGGAACGCCTCCAACGTGAACCAGCGCTCCACGTGGTCCTCGAGCGGGCCGTCGAGGTCCAGCCCGCCGAGCCAGACCCGTAGCCCGCGCTCGACCGCACCCCGGTGGTCGACGAGGGTGTCGTCGAGGTCGAACAGCACGCCGGTGACCGGTGTCCCGAGCCAGGCCGTCGTCGTCATGTCGCCATCTTCGCAAGCGCCGCCGACACCCGCTCCCGCCAGCCCTCCAAGCCCGGGCCGGCGCTGCTTGGGCTTGTTGGTGCAGCCGTGTAATCTTTATTACATGACAACAGACGAGATCCGCGGCTGGTTCGCCGGCCGCCTGCCCGAGGGCCTCTTCGAGGAGCTGGTCGAGGTGACCGTTGATCGCGAGGAAGTCACCGTGATCGGCCGGATTCCGACGCCCGAGGTCGCCGCCGGCACTTCCGAGGCAGAGCGCGCGGCCACCGTCGAGGGGCGGGTCGCGGAGTTTCGCGAGCGCACCCGCGGCGCGCGGGTGCAGGTCGCCCGCGAGGCAGAACGCCACTTCGACCGCAAGGTGTCGTGGGGCGTCGAGTGCGACCAGACCCGTGCCCTGTTCACCCACGTCGCCGCGCCGGTGATGACCCGGCTCCGCCAGCCCGAGCGCCGGGTGCTCGACCTGCTGGTCGCCGGCGGTGTTGCCCGAAGCCGCAGTGACGCGCTCGGCTGGTGTGTCCGCCTCGTGCAGCAGCATGCCGACGAGTGGCTCAGCGAGCTCCGCGAGTCGCTGGTCCAGGTGGAGGAGGTACGCCGCCGCGGGCCCGACGCCTGAGCCGAACCGGGCGAGCGGTGGCGGTCAGCCCACCTGGGCGAGGACCACGACGATCACGGCGAGCAGCGGGACCAGCCCCTGCTTGAGCGCGGCCGACGCGCGGCCAGGGCTGCCGATGACGAGCACGGTCGCCGCCGCTGCCATCGAGCCGGTGCCGGCCAGCACCAGCGCCGGCCCGACATCGTCGGCGTCGGCAGCCGTGAGCGCGATGCCGGTAACGGTCACGATCGCCAGGAAGAGGTTGTAGAACCCCTGGTTGAAAGCGAGCTCCCTGGTGGACTCGGCCTGTTCCGCGGAGGTACCGAAGACCGCCCGCGTGCTCGGGCTGGTCCAGGCCAGCGACTCCATGAAGAAGATGTAGACGTGGAGGGCAGCGGCAACCCCTGCGAGCACGAGTCCGAAGGTCAGCATGACGGCAGCGTCCCACAGCGTCCGGCCCTTCCAGGTACGTTGCTGAGCATGACGACGGGGTCGACGGCGGCATGTGCTGGGCGCTCCAGCGTGGTTTTCGACGCCTCCCTGACCGACTACGACTTCGGTCCCGACCACCCGATGACCCCGCTGCGGGTCGACCTGACGATGCGGCTCGCGGCGGACGCCGGCGTGCTCGACCACCTCGAGCAGGTGCCGGCGCCGATGGCGTCCGACGACCTGATCGCCACCGTCCACGAACCCGCGCTGATCGAGGCCGTGCAACGGATGAGCGCACACCCGGGCCCCGGCGAGGAGCTGCGAGGGCTGGGCACCGACGACAACCCGGTGTTCCGCGGGATGCACCAGGCGTCGGCGCACATCGTCGGTGCCAGCCACGAGGCGTTCCGTCGGGTCTGGGTGGGTGAGAGCATCCACAGCGCCAACGTCACCGGTGGGCTCCATCATGCGATGCCGGACCGCGCCAGCGGCTTCTGCATCTACAACGACGTCGCGGTCGGCATCCGGTGGCTGCTCGACAACGGCGCGCAGCGAGTGGCCTACGTCGACGTCGACGTGCACCACGGCGACGGCGTCGAGGCGATCTTCTACGACGACCCGCGGGTGCTGACCGTCTCACTGCACGAGTCCGGGCAGTTCCTCTTCCCTGGCACCGGCTTCCCCGCCGACACCGGCGGCCCCGGCGCCGAGGGCAGCGCGGTCAACGTCGCACTCCCGCCCGGCACCAGCGATGCCGGCTGGCTGCGCGCGTTCCACGCCGTCGTGCCGCCGGTGGTGCGGGAGTTCGCGCCCGACGTACTCGTCACCCAGCACGGGTGCGACTCCCACGCCGACGACCCGCTGGCGCACCTGATGTTGAGCATCGACGGACAGCGCGCGACGTACGTCGCCCTGCACGATCTCGCGCACCAGGTCGCCGGCGGTCGGTGGGTGGCCACCGGCGGCGGTGGGTACGCCGTCCTGAACGTGGTCCCGCGCGCCTGGACCCATCTGCTGGCGGCCGTCGCCGGCCGCCCGCTCGACCCCGCGACGCCGGTGCCGGAAGCGTGGCGCGCCTATGTGCTGGAGCGGTGCGCTGCCGATGCGCCGCGCCGGATGACGGACGGCAGTCCGGCCGACTACCGACCCTGGGAAGACGGGTATGACCCCGACGCCTGGCTCGACCGGGCGGTGCAGGCGACCCGCTCCGCGGTGTTCCCGCTGCACGGACTCGACCCGCTTCCCTGACGACTTTGCCGTGTCGGAGACGAAGTTCCGCGGCTGTAGTTCTGACCCCTTCGAGCGCTCCAGTCAAGCCGACACGCCGAGTTGACAAAAGTTGCAGAGGTGAATCCCTTCCCCATGAGTCACATCTGGCTCTATTCTCACGCCTAGGCGTCCGCAGATCACGGCTGGGGAAGGCGGTGACGGACGCCGGGAAAAATTGCGCAGAAAGTGTGGTTGGCCATGGCTTCGTCCCAGGAGCGGTCCGAGTCCCGACCGGATCCCAAGTTCCTCACCATCGCCGAAGTGGCGACCATGATGCGCGTCTCGAAGATGACCGTCTACCGCCTCGTGCACAGCGGGGAGCTGCCTGCTGTCCGGGTGGGCCGCTCGTTCCGGGTGCCGGAGGGCGACGTCGACGACTACTTGCGCAAGAGCTTCTACAACGCCGGGTAGCCCCTGCGAATCGCCTTGGGCTCGAGGCTCACTGCGCTCGCAGCGCAACCAGCGGCGCACCGCCGTTGGTGGGACGTTCCTCTCATCGTCGCTCCTGATTCTCCAGACGCTCTCCACGGCGGATAGGCTGTGCGAGTCGTCCGGCCACCGTCGGCTCGGCGACTGTCGAACGGCTGGGCCACCGGCCCGGTGTTTTGGAGAGGTTCCACGTGGGTTCTGTCATCAAGAAGCGGCGCAAGCGCATGGCTAAGAAGAAGCACCGCAAGCTTCTGAAGAAGACGCGGGTGCAGCGCCGCAAGCTCGGCAAGTGACCCACGCCCCGGTCCGGGGCAGCTAGGTCGTTCTCGTGTCTGGGGAGTCGGGAGTTCGTTGGGTATGAGCGGTCGTACCGTGCTGGTCACCGGGGTGTCTCGCGACCTCGGTCGCACCTGCGCCCGCTCCCTCGCGAGCGACCCCACGGTCGACCGGGTGATCGGTGTCGACGTGATGCCGCCACGCGGCGACATCGGCGACGTCCAGTTCGTCCGGGCCGACATCCGCAACCCCGTCATCGCCAAGGTGATCGCACGCGAACAGGTCGACACCGTCGTCCACATGAGCGTCATCGCCACCCCTGGCACCGCCGGGGCGCGCGGCACGATGAAGGAGCTCAACGTCATCGGCACCATGCAGCTGCTCGCTGCGTGTCAGAAGGCCGAGGCCCTGC
This sequence comes from uncultured Actinomycetota bacterium, assembly GCA_963756795.1. Classification (GTDB taxonomy): domain Bacteria; phylum Actinomycetota; class Actinomycetes; order Propionibacteriales; family Nocardioidaceae; genus Nocardioides. Next base: position 1,448,814 of record CAVWPK010000012.1, read on the forward strand.
GTTCGCTGGTCGTGAAGTCGACGACCACCGTCTACGGCGCGAGCAACCGCGACCCGGCGATGTTCACCGAGGACCTCGAGCCGCGTCGCCCGGCACGTACCGGCTATGCCAAGGACGTCGCCGAGGTCGAGGCCTATGTCCGGGGGTTCGCCCGCCGGCGCCCCGACGTCACCGTGACCACGCTCCGCTGCGCCAACGTCATCGGCCCGCGCGTGGTCAGCCCGGTCACGTCGTACTTCAGGCTGCCGGTCATCCCGACCGTCCTCGGCTTCGACCCGCGCCTCCAGTTCCTGCACGAGTCCGACCTCAACCGGGTCCTCCGGCACGCGGTCACCGCCGGAGTCCACGGGACCTTCAACGTCTCCGGCGACGGCGTGCTGATGCTGTCGCAAGCGCTGCGCCGGCTGCAGCGTCCCGGCGTCCCGATGCCGGGAGCAGCGTTCGGCGGCCTCGGGTCAGCGCTGCGCTCCGCCCGGCGCGCCGACCTGTCGCCCGAGCTGGTCGGCTTCCTCACCTACGGTCGCGGCGTCGACACCACGCGGATGCGCACCGGGCTCGGGTTCGAGCCGCGGTACTCCACCGCCGAGGCGTTCGGCGAGTTCGCTGCCACCCTGCCGCCGACCGGTGGCCGCGCAGAGCGGGTGCTCGCCGCGGTCGCTGCGCGGCTGCCCGAGGTCACCGACGACCGCCCGCCCGCTCTGACCGTTGCCGGAGGTAGCGATGGGTGACGCCGAGATCATCCCGATCGGGACCCGCGGCCGACCCGGCCGTGGCACCGGCACCCGGCCGTCCGCTGCGTCCCGCAGCCTGGCGGGGAAGTCACGTCCCCCGAAGGCCGACCCGCCGGGTGACCAGGCACCGGAGACTGCGGAGCCCGCCCGCACCGCCGCAACACCGCCCGTCGTCGACGAGCCGGGCACCGCGCCGGTGGTCCCGCGCCTCAGTGAGGACGCCGTACCGCTCGGCACCGACACCGCTTCACCCAGTCCCCGGCTCACCGTCGCCGAGCGAGAAGGGCCGGGCATCCCCGTCGGCGACTGGCTGGCTGCGTTCCAAGTTGCCTCCCGCGAGGTCTTCGGCGACCAGTGGGAGGCCCAGCTCGCCCATTTCCTCGCCTTCCTCCGCCGGCGGCTGACCGGTGACTACACCGTCGACGAGTTCGGTTTCGACTCCGAGGTGACCGAGCGGTTCTTCCTGGCTGCACTGCGACCGATCGCACAGAAGTGGTTTCGGATCGAGGTCCGAGGCGCGGAGAACATCCCCGCCGACGGTGGTGCGCTGATCGTCTCCAACCACTCGGGTACGGTCCCGATCGACGGCCTGATGACCATGGTGTCGATCCACGACCAGACCGGCCGCTACCTGCGGCCGCTGGGCGCCGACCTCGTCTTCCGGCTGCCGCTCGTCGGCGCTGTCGCCCGCAAGGGCGGCGCCACCTTGGCGTGCTCGGAGGATGCCGAGCGGATGCTCGCCGGCGGCGAGCTGGTCGGTGTCTGGCCGGAGGGCTTCAAGGGCATCGGCAAGCCCTACTCGCAGCGCTACAAGCTGCAGCGGTTCGGCCGCGGTGGCTTCGTCTCCTCCGCGCTTCGCACCCAGGTGCCGATCGTGCCGCTGTCGGTCGTCGGCGCCGAGGAGATCTATCCCCTCGTCGGCAACGTGCCCGCACTGGCGCGCCTGCTCGGCGTGCCCTACATCCCGATCACGCCGCTGTTCCCCCTGCTCGGCCCGCTCGGCCTGGTGCCGCTGCCTTCGAAGTGGCTGCTGGAGTTCGGCGAGCCGATCCGGACCGACGAGTACGACGAGGGTGCCGCCGAGGACCCGATGCTCGTCTTCAACGTGACCGACCAGGTGCGCGAGACGATCCAGCAGACTCTTTACAGCCTGCTCATGCAGCGCGAGTCGGTCTTCAAGTAACTTCCCGACGACGGGCCGGTGGCGTCGGTCAGTTGCCGATGATGCCGTCGACCAGGCTGGTCAGACCGTCGACCACAAGGCCCACGTTCGGACCGACCTGACCGGATTGACCGCCGCTCAGGCCGTTCTTGATCTTGTCGCCGAGGTCCTGGATCGGGGTGTTCGGCACGTCGGGGTCAGGACTGCCGACGTCGTCGCCGGGGCCGGGGCCGGGGCCGGGGTTCGTGGTCGGGGGAGTCTCGTCGTCGCCCCCCGCGGTGCTGCCCCGCTGCTTCCGTTCCTTCTCGACCTGCGCGTCGGCGATCGCCTCGATCTCGTCGAGGTCCACCGACAAGGCGGTGGGCTGGAGCCTGAGCAGCCCGCTGAGGTCTGTGACCACCACGGCCGATGCGGTGGCGAACTCGGGGAGCTCGGTGACCGAGCCCTCGCCGCAGGTCGGGCAGAGCTGGAACGCCGCGGAATCGGCCTGCAGCACGGACTGCGCCGCTGTGATCAGCGCGGGACGCGCGTCGGCCGGTACGACGTCGCCGAGGTCGTCGAGGTCGTCCATTGCCGCGTCCGCGAACGACCGCAGCTCGCCGATGGTGTCCTGGTCGCCGGTGGCGGCGTAGTCGTCGAGGGCGAACTCGGTCGCCTGGTTGGACTGCTGGGTGAAGTCCTGCAGGGTGGCGGCGACCGTCGATGCGCCGGCGCCGTCGGCCGTCAGCTGCTCGGCCTCCTGGAGGCGGCGCTCGGCGTGGGCGATGAGGGTCTGCGCCTTGGCGGCGTCGTCGGACTGGAGGTTGGTCTGGGCGTTCTCGATGGCGCGCTTGACCGGGTAGAGCACGTCGCCCGGCAGCGCGGCCTGGGAGGCCATCGCCATCGAGCCGGTGGCGGCGACGATCGCGAAACCGCCGAGCACGGTCGCGGCGCGTCGGTCGCGGTTGCCGTGACGCTGGCTCGGCGTGAGCCGGAGGCGGAGCTCGTCGTCGACGACCGGTCGAGCCAGTCGCGCAGCCTCGACGACCAGCTGGCTGCGCAGGTCGGAGACGAAGTCGGAACGGGCAGCGACCGCAGGCATCGAGCGAAGCGAGCCGACCAGCTCCAGGAGGTCGGCATCCGGCGACGCGGTGTGACGCACCCGGGCATCGTTCGACACCATCGCGTCGAACTTGTCGGCGCGGCGCCTGCTCACGAACGCCCCGATCATGCCTGCCGTCCTCGATAGTGGTGGTGCTCCCAATCGGTGAACGACCGCGTGGGAGCGTTGGTTACGCGTGATCGGATGTGATGTGGGTCCGGTCGGACTATGCCGGCATAGCCAGAACGGGCCATCAGGGTCGGGACCTTCATCGCAGTCCCTCCGGCATCAGCTTGGCGAGATTGCGGACGCCCCGCAGCTGCAGCTGTTTGATCGCGCCGTCGCTCCGGCCGAGCGCCTGCGCGGTCTCGGCGATGCTCATGCCCTGGAGGAAGCGCATCACCAGGCAGTCCTTCTGCTCGTTGGGCAGCTCGGTGAGCGCCTTGAGCAGGATCTCGTTGGTCAGGCTCGCCAGTACGGCGATCTCGGGCCCGTCGGTCGCGTCGTCGTGCTGACCCATGTCCTCGGTCGTCATCTCGAGGCGGGTGCGGCCGGCCTTGAAGTGGTCGGTGGCCAGGTTGCGGGCGATCGTCATCAGCCAGGCGCCGAAGTCCTTGCCCTGCCACCGGAACGACGCCATGTTGCGCAGCGCGCGGAAGAACGTCTCCGAGGTCAGGTCCTCGGCCACCACGACCGACCTGGTGCGGTAGTAGAGGAAGCGGTAGACCGACGGCTGGTAGTGGTCGTAGAGGAGGCCGAACGCGTCGGCGTCGCCGCCCCGGGCCAGCTCGACCAGCCCGATCAGGCGCTCCCGCGCCTCGGCGGAGTCCTCCGAAGACGCTGCGAGGCGCGCGTCGCCGTAGCCGCTTCCCGACGCGGAGTCGGGCGGGTAGCTGCTGCCGTCCGCCTCGCTCAGCAGCCAGCCGTACGGCGTCGGGCCGGCGGCCCTGCCGTGCGGCGCCGCTCCGGCGAGGGCCAGTGAGGGGCCGATGGGGGGGTCGAGAGCGGACAGGACAGCTGCGCGCAAGGCCGCAAGGCCGCGCGTGATGTCCGTGTCCAGGCCCACTGGTTTCCCTCCCAGGTCGACGCCCCTGGAGCGATCCTAGGGCCGATTTGGCCGCTGTGAAACCAGAATCGGTGAGGTGGTCACCTGGAATCGCATCTGATCACTATTTCCACATACCGTATCGGCGCTGCACCTGCCGGCGGAGGACGACGCTGGCGAGCGCAGCGCCGGACGCGGCAGAGCCGACGACGAGCCCGGCACGCGCAGCCTTCCGGCCGGTCCGGTAGTCGCGGATGCGCCACCCCTGAGCCCGCGCGTGCGCACGCAGCTTGGGGTCGGGATTGATCGCGCAGGGATCGCCGACGAGGCTCAGCATGGGCAGGTCGTTGTGGGAGTCGGAGTACGCCGAGCACTGGGCCAGGTCGAGTCCCTCCCGCGCGGCGAGCGCACTGATCGCCTCGGCCTTCGCCGGGCCGTGCAACATGTCGCCGACCAGCCGCCCGGTGTAGACGCCGTCGACGTGCTCGGCGACCGTGCCCATCGCGCCGGTCAGCCCGAGCCGCTTGGCGATCACCTGGGCGATCTCGATCGGGGCGGCGGTCACCAGCCACACCCGCTGGCCCTCGTCGAGGTGGAGCTGGGCGAGGGCCCGGGTCCCGGGCCAGATCCGGTGGGCCATCGCTTCGTCGAAGATCTCCTCGCCGAGCTCCTCAAGCTCGGCCACGGTGTGGCCGGCGATGAACGTGAGCGCCGAGTTCCGGGCCTCGGCGACGTGCTCGGGATCCTCGACACCGGCGATCCGGAAGTAGGCCTGCTTGTAGGCGGCACCGAGCAGGTCGCGGGTCGTGAAGAACTTGCGCCGGTAGAGACCACGGGCCAGGTGGAAGATGCTCGCTCCCTGCATCACCGTGTTGTCGACGTCGAAGAACGCCGCGGCGTGGGTGTCGGCCGGCAGCGACAGTGCCGTCTCGACCTCGGCGGCGGCCGCCGCCGCCTCACCGGCGAGCTTGGAGCGCTGCTTCAGGTTCGGCCGCTTGGTGCGGTCAGAAGACGCTGCCATGTTCGAAGCCTAATCACCCCTCCTCGACAGCACCTTCGGCGACCGGCTCGTCCCGATCCGATCCTGCGTAGGATCGTCTCCATGTCTGTCCCCGACGTGACCGCACTGGTAGCAACCGCGGCAGCCGAGGCAGGCGGTCGGCTCGCCGTGGTCGAGGCAGGCGGCCGCGGCATGACCTGGGCCGAGCTCGAGGTCGAGGTGAGCAAGGTCGCCAGCGGGCTCGGCGCGGCCGGGATCGTTGCGGGCCACCGGGTGCTGCTGGCTCTCGGCAACCGGCTGGAGTTCGTGACCGCCTACCTGGGTGTGCTCCGCTCGCAGGCCGTCGCCGTACCGGTCAATCCCGCCTCCACCCGCGGCGAGCTCACCCGGATGCTGTCCGACTCCGGCGCCCGGATGGTGATCGCCGACCCGGGCACCGTCGCCGCGGTGCGGGAGGCAGTCGCCACGGTCAAGGACGGCAACCCCCGACCGTTGCGGGTGGTGGTCGTCGGCGCACCGGCGGAGTCCGACGAGCAGTCCTACGACGACCTCCGGACTGTCGAGGTGCGGGAGATCCCGCCGCTGCCCGACCCCGAGAAGCTCGCGGTGCTGCTCTACACCAGCGGCACCTCCGGGCTGCCGCGGGCGGTGATGCTGACGCACCGGGCCCTGATCGCGAACATCGAGCAGGTCGCGACCGTCGACCCGCCGATGATCCACAGCGACGACGTGGTCCTGGGCGTGCTGCCGCTCTTCCACGTCTACGGCCTCAACGCCGTCCTCGGCGGGGTGTTGCGACACCGCGCCAAGCTGGTGCTCGCCGAGCGGTTCGACCCCGAGGGCACGCTCGACCTGATCGAGGACGAGGCGTGCAGCGTGGTCCCGGTCGCGCCCCCGGTGTTCGCCTACTGGCGCAACGTCGACGCGCTCGAGGAGCGGCTGGGCCCGGTGCGGCTGGTCCTCTCCGGGTCGGCGCCGCTCGCCCCCGAGGTCATCGACGAGTTCACGAACCGGACCGGGGTGCCAGTCCACCAGGGGTACGGGCTCACCGAGGCGGCACCGGTGGTCACCACGACTCTCCGCTCGGAGAACTTCGAGCGGGGCTCGGTCGGCTCGCCACTGGACGGCATCGAGCTCCGGCTGGTCGACGACGAACGGGTGCCGCTCACCGGGGCCGATCTCGCCGACCCGGGCGAGATCGAGATCCGCGGTGACAACCTGTTCAGCGGCTACTGGCCCGACGGTGCCGACGGGCCCGACGTCGACGGCTGGTGGCCGACCGGCGACGTCGGTGTGCTCGACGCCGCCGGCGACCTGCACCTCGTCGACCGGCTCAAGGAGCTGGTCATCGTCTCCGGCTTCAACGTCTACCCGACCGAGGTCGAGGCGGTGCTCCTCGAGGTACCGGGGGTCCTCGAGGCCGCGGTCATCGGCACTGAGGACGCGTTCACCGGCGAGGCCGTCGTCGCGTACGTCGTACCCGCCGCGCCGGAGGCGGACGCCGACGACCTGACCGCGGCCGTGCACGCGCACTGCGACGACCGGCTGGCCCGGTTCAAGCGGCCGTCCCGACTCGAGATCGTCCCCATGCTGCCGCACACCGGCACCGGGAAGGTGCAGAAGGGCCGGCTGCGCGGGCAGGAGCGACGCCGCGCCCTCGGGCTCCTCGAGTGACCGGCGACGGTCCAGCGCGGGTCACGCTCTACACGCGGCCCGGGTGCCACCTGTGCGACGACGCGCGGACGGTGATCAGCACGATCTGTGGCGAGCTCGGCGAGGAGTACGTCGAGATCTCGATCGACGACGACCCAGACCTGAAACGCAGGTTCGCCGAGGAGATCCCGGTGACCTTCGTCGACGGGCGGCAGCACGACTACTGGCGGGTCGATCCGGTGCGGCTGCGGAGGGCCCTCGCAGGCTGAGCCGATCGTTGATCTAGGGTCAGCCGCGTGACGGGGAACGCGCGGCGCCTGGGGGCGTTCGCGGGGATCGCGCTGATGCTCGCCGTACTCCTGCTGAGCCACCGCTTCGGCCGCGCCACGCCGACCGAGGACTACCGGCCCGACGTGCCCGCGGACGCGCTGGCCGCCGGCTGCTTCCCGCTGCCGGGCGGCGTCACGCTCGACTTCGGCTACCAGGTCCGGCGCGACGGGGACGTCGAGGTCGACGGCGAGGTGCGGCGGCGCCTGGTCGGCCAGTACGACGAGATCGACGAGGGCGATGCGCTGGCCGCGATCGTCGCGGACTTCGTCGAGGCCGGGTTCGTCGCCTCCGAACGTCCGGCGCCCTACGACGCCGTGCTCCGCGAGCCGGGTGCCGGGCGCGCCGACGTCGTCCGGGTGATGGTCGAGCAGCTGCCCGGGATCGAGGAGGACACGGTCGTCCGCGGCACGTTCGAGCTCGACCTCCCCGTCGTCAAGGCTCCCGTCGACGCGCCCGCCCTGTGCAGTGACCCGAAGGTCACCAAGCGTTGGGATGACAGATGACCGCCGGGACCGGTCTGGTCGCGCGGCTGGCAGCGCGGCTGCCGCGGACCGAGGTGCTGCTGCTGTGGCTGCTGGTCGCGCACGTGGTGATGAAGCTGCTCATCTACCCGCTGACGATGCACGCCCCGGCCTACAACGACGAGCAGCAGTACTACGACGGCGCCCGCGCGCTGTCCAACCTGGTGCGCGACGTGTTCGCGTTCGCCGCGCCCGACGGTGCCGAGCTCGAGCGCAACGTCGTCGGGTCCGGCTGGTTCATGCCGGGCATGGCGATCTTGATGACGCCGCTGTTCGTGGTGTTCCCCGACGCGGCGGACCCGCTGTGCCGCGCCTATCTCGGACTCGCGAACCTGCTGGTCCTGCTGTGGGCGGTCCGGTCGGTCCGCAACCGGCTCGGTGCCGGCTACGCAACGCTCCTGGTCGCCTTCCCCGCGCTGCTGCCGAGCTGGGTGCTGATGTCGTTCACCGCGTACGGCGACCCGCTCAGCGGCGTCGTGCTGATCGTGCTCGTCGCCCATGTCGTCGACATGCTCCGCAAGCTCCGCGCGGGTGAGCCGCCTGCGTGGAAGGAGGCAGTCCAGCTCGGCCTGCTTGCCATCGCCGTCCTCTACCTGCGGTCGAGCACGTCGATCGTGCTTGCCGCGCTCGGCTCGGTGACCCTGGTCGCGGCGCTGGTGCTGCTGAAGGGTGCCCAGCGCTGGCGGGCACTCGGCGCGGCCGGCGTCGCCGGCGTGGTGTGCGTGGTGCTGTTGGCGCCTTGGTCGATCGCGGCCTCGAAGTCCCTCGAGGCCCGGGTGGTCACGACGACCACGGTGCCGATCTCGCTGGCCAACACGTTCGGCGACCGCGAGCAGGTGTGCTTCGGCGCGTGCGACCCCGACAGCTATCTCTGGTTCCGGCCGCTGCGTTACGCCCGCGAGGTCGGCCGCGCCACCGGAGAGTCCGAGGTCGAGATCGAGAAGCAGATGTCGGCCTACGCACTGCGCGACCTCGAGCGCCGCGACTACGCCCGCCAGGCCTGGTGGAACATCGGCTCCTACTTCTTCCTGCCTGCCAACTTCGTCCGCTACATCGCGCCGCCGGAGGGCAGAGGGGCGATGGGCGACGTCGGGCAACGGATCGTGTGGGGGTCGACGTACCTCTACTACATCCCGGTCCTGGTGTTGACCCTGTTGTCGATGCTGTTCGTCCAGCTCCGGTCCCTCGAGGCGCAGATCCTCGACACGCTCGCGAAGCTCGCGCTGCTGGCGCTCTTCGTGCAGCCGTTCGTCCACGTCGCCGGGTCGCGGTACTGGACCACGGCAGGCCCGCTGTTCGTGGTCGCTGCAGCGGGCTTCCTCCGGGAGTCCTACGTACGCCGTACGCACGCCGCTCCAGTGCGGGAGCGGCTCGAGGGCACCGACGCCCGGCTCAGCCGGTGGCTCAAGCCGGTCCAGGTGCTGCTCTCCGGGGTGTTCGCGCTGGCGCTCGTCGTCCTCGGCCTGATGGCGATCTGACGGTCATCTAGAGTTCCCGCATGGCCGATCCCATCACCTCGGACCGGCGCCGGATCGCATACGTCCTGCCCGTCTACAACGAGCAGGACAACATTGCGGTGTTCCACGCCGCCCTGAGCGAGGCGGCGGAGGCGCGGAGCGACCTCGACTTCGAGTTCGTCTACATCAACGACGGCAGTCGGGACAGCTCGCTCGAGCGGCTGCTCGAGCTCCGCTCCGCCGACCCGCGGGTCACCGTGGTCTCGCTGTCGCGCAACTTCGGCCACCAGCTGGCCGTCACGGCGGGCATCGACCTGGTCGCGCAGGACGCCTCGGCCGACGCGGTGATCGTGATGGACACCGACCTGCAGGACCCGCCCCCGGTCAGCGTGCAGATGCTCGACCTGTGGGAGGCAGGCGTCGACGTCGTCTACGGCCAGCGCCGCAGCCGCAAGGACACCGTGTTCAAGCGCAGCTCGGCGTACGTCTTCTACTGGGTGCTTGACCGGCTGGCCTCGATCGAGATCCCGCGCAACGTCGGGGACTTCCGGCTGATGGACGCGAAGGTCGTCGCCGAGGTTGCCCGCTACCGGGAGCACGGCCGGTTCCTCCGCGGCATCGTCGCCCACGTCGGCTTCCGGCAGGAGGCGCTGCTCTTCGACCGAGACGAGCGGTTTGCCGGTGAGACCGGGTACCCGTTGCGCAAGATGCTGAGCTTCGCCGCCAACGGCATCCTCGGCTTCTCGACCGCGCCGCTGCGGATGATCAGCCGGCTCGGCATCGCCATCTCGCTGCTCAGCCTGCTGCTGGCGGCCTACGTGCTCTTCGTCCGGCTGTTCCGTCCCGACCAGACGGTGCCCGGCTGGGCGTTCCTCGGCGTCGGCATGTTCTTGTTGGGCGGTCTCCAGCTGATCATGATGGGCGTGATCGGCAGCTATCTGGGTCGGGTCTACGTGGAGGCCCAGGACCGGCCGCTCTACTCCCTCGCACTGGTCGCCAGAGACGGCGCCGCGCCGCGCCCCGGCCGGGGCGCCGGCCGCGGCCCGGGGGTCGACCCCGGCTCCGAGGTACCTCTGCCTGGGTCAGTCCACTGAAGAGCCGGATCCCCTGGACGGTGGTGCGGTTCGCCGGGGTCGGCGTCTGCAACACCGCCATCGACTGGGCACTGTTCCTGGTGCTCCACGACCGGCTCGGCATCACGCTCGCGAACTTCTTCTCGTCGAGCGCCGGCATGGTGTTCAGCTTCGTGGTCAACGGACTGTTCACCTTCCGCGCGACGCGGCTGACCCTCCGGCAGGCGCTGCTCTTCGTCGCCACCACGGGTACCGTGATGTGGCTCGCGCAGCCGTTGCTCATCCACGGCTGGCTCCGAGTGCTCGAGCACCTGCTCGACGACGCAGATCTGCGGCTGGCGGTGGCCAAGCTCGCCTCGATCGCGTGCAGCCTGGTGTTGAACTTCGCGGCGTACCGCTGGGTGGTGTGGCCGATCACGCATACCCACCCCGACCGGTCGCCGGCCGCGTAGTCCGAGCGTCCCGGCAGCCCACCGGATCTCGCCCCTCGGCCCGGGCGCTCGGTGATTTGTTCTCGCATTCACAAACTTCTACAGTGATCGGGCCGGATCTCGACCGCACCGGGAATCGGCTGGAAAGTAGAGCTGTGACCGCACGGAATTCGAGCGAGACGGCCCGGGTGATCCCGGAGGCCACGGTCGCGCGCCTGCCCGTCTACCTCCGGGCACTCACGGCGCTCGCCGACGACGGCATCCGCACCTGCTCGAGCGAGGACCTCGCCACCGCCGCCGGCGTCAACAGCGCCAAGCTGCGCAAGGACCTGTCCTACCTCGGGAGCTACGGCACCCGCGGTGTCGGCTACGACGTGGACTACCTGCGCTACCAGATCGCTCGCGAGATCGGCGTGACCCAGGACTGGCCCGTGGTCATCGTCGGGATCGGAAACCTCGGCCACGCGCTCGCCAACTACTCCGGCTTCCGCAGCCGCGGCTTCCGGGTCGTGGCCCTGCTCGACGCGGATCCCGACCGGCACGAGGAGGTCGTCGCCGGCGTACCCGTGCGCCCGTTCGACGACCTCGAGGCGATCGCCCGCGAGCACGCCGTCGCGATCGGTGTCATCGCCACGCCCGCGGGGTCGGCCCAGGACGTCGCCGACCGGATGGTCGCGGCCGGCGTCACCAGCATCCTCAACTTCGCCCCAGCCGTGATCTCGGTGCCGGAGGGCGTCGACGTCCGCAAGGTCGACCTGTCGATCGAGCTCCAGATCCTCGCCTACCACGAGCAGCGGAAGGCGCACGAGCATGCGCGCGACGAGGTTGCGGCCGCCGCTGTCGGGGGTGAGGCATGAGTGTCCTGGTCGTGGGCATCTCCCACCGCTCCGCGCCGGTCGCCCTGCTCGAGCGGGTCGCGGTCGACGACGACGGCGTGCAGAAGCTGATGGCTGAAGCGGCCGCGTGCGACCACGTCACCGAGGCGGCCGTCATCGCCACCTGCAACCGGGTCGAGATCTACACCGAGGTCGACCGGTTCCACGGCAGCGTCGAAGCGCTCTCCCGGCTCCTCGTGGAGCGTGCCGGCGAGACCACCGAGGCGATGTTGCCGCACCTCTACGTCCACTACGACGACGGCGCCATCTCGCACCTGTTCCAAGTCGCCGCGGGGCTGGACTCGATGGCCCTCGGCGAGGGCCAGATCCTCGGTCAGACCCGGGAGGCGCTTCGCCGCGGTCAGGAGCTCGGCACCGTCGGCCCTTCGCTCAACACCTTGTTCCAGCAGGCCCTCCGGGTGGGCAAGCGCACCCGCGCCGAGACCGCCATCGACCAGGTCGCGCCGACCCTGGTGACTGCCGCGCTCGACCAGGTCGGTGAGACGGCAGGTGCCGTGCACGGCAAGGACGTCGTCGTACTCGGCGCCGGCGCGATGGCCGGGCTGGCCACCGCCACCGTCACCCGGATGGGCGCTCGCCGGGTCGCGGTCGTCAACCGGTCGCAGGAACGCGCCCGCCACCTCGCGGCACAGTACGACGCACACCCGGTCCCGATGTCCGGCCTCGCCGGCGAGCTGGCGACTGCCGACATCCTGATCACCTGCACGGGCTCGGCCGGCATCCTGGTCGGGCAGGAGCTGGTCGCGACCGCTCGTGCCGAGGTCGCGCACCGCCCGCTCGCGATCGTCGACCTCGCGCTGCCGCACGACGTCGACCCGGCAGCCGCCGACCTGCCCGGCGTCACCCTGCTCGGGCTCGCAGAGCTGGCCGCGGCCCTCCACGACGGGTCCGACGGCGCCGAGGTGCTCGAGGTGCGCCAGATCCTCGGCGAGGAGGTCACCGCCTTCCTGGCGGCTCGCCGCCAGGCGAGCGTCACGCCCACCGTGGTCGCCCTCCGCTCGATGGCGACCTCGGTCGTCGACGCCGAGATGACCCGACTCGAGAGTCGGCTCCCCGACCTCGACGATGCCCTCCGGGCCGAGATCCGCCACACCGTCCGCCGGGTGGCCGACAAGCTGCTCCACGAGCCCACGGTCCGGGTCAAGGAGCTCGCCAACGAGCAGGGCGCCGTCTCCTACGCCGCTGCGCTGGCCGAGCTGTTCGCGCTCGACTCGGAGGCCGTCGACGCGGTCACCCGCCCGATCGGCGTACCCGAGGAGGGCGCGCCGTGACCATCGCCCTCCGCACGATCCGGGTCGGCACCCGGCGCAGCCTGCTGGCGACGACCCAGGCCGAGCAGGTGGCCGCGCTGCTGCGCAGCCGGCTCGACGTCGACACCGAGCTGGTCGAGGTGATCACTGACGGGGACCGCAGCCAGACCGCCGGCACCCCCCTCCAGGGGAGCTCGACCGGAGTCTTCGTCAACGCCCTGCGCGATGCCCTGCTCGCCGGCGAGGTCGATGTCGCGGTGCACTCGCTGAAGGACATCCCGACCTACCCCGCGCCCGGGATCGTGCTGGCCGCCGTACCCCAGCGCGAGGACCCGCGTGACGTCGTCGTCGCCCGCGACGGCCTCACCCTGGGCGAGCTCCCGGCCGGCAGCCTGGTCGGCACCGGGTCGCCACGACGGGCTGCCCAGATCCACGCCCTCGGCCTCGGTTTGGACGTGGTCGGTATCCGTGGCAACGTCGATACCCGGATCGGCAAAGTGCGAGCAGGAGAGTGTGACGCGGTGGTGCTGGCGCGAGCTGGGCTGGCCCGGATCGGGCGGCTGGACGAGGTGAGCGAGGTGCTCGACCCGCTCCAGATGCTGCCGGCGCCCGGACAGGGTGCGCTCGCCGTCGAGTGCCGCTCCGACGACCCACTGGTCGGCCTGGTCGCCGCGCTCGACGACCCGGGCACCCACGCCGCTGTCGACGCCGAGCGGGCCGCGCTCGCAGTCCTCGAGGGCGGCTGCTCCGCCCCGATCGGTGCGCTGGCCGACATCGCCGAGGGCGACGACGGCCCCGAGCTCTGGCTGCGCGCCGTCGTGCTGTCGACCGACGGCTCCCTCGCCGTACGACGCTCCGCCACCGCCCCACTGACCGACCGAGCCGCCGCTGCCGCTCTGGGGGCACGGCTGGCGCACGAGCTGCTCGACGAAGGCGCCGGCCAGCTCGACTCCGTTCCCGGACCCCCCGCTTCCCCCGCCCCCACCGCAGGATCGACAGAGGTGCACAACGCATGACGCGAAAGACAGCACAGACAGCCGCCACCAAGGCTGCCAACGCTGCCAACTCCACCGCCCCCCACGGCGCAGGCAGCCGCGCAGGCAGCCGCGCAGGCAGCCGCGCAGGCAGCATTGCCTTCGTCGGCACCGGTCCCGGCGACCCCGAGCTGCTCACGGTCCGTGCGCTGCGGATGATCGAGGACGCCGACGTGCTCATCACCGAGGAGCCCGAGCACCTCGACCTGATCGCCCGCCTGCGGGGCCCGGTCGGCACGGGGACCGGGCCCGAGGTCGTCGACGGCGGGTTCGGCGAGGACGGGCAGCCGCTCACCCACGCCGCTCGCGCGAAGGTGGTCGTCAAGCAGGCGAAGCGTGGGCTGAGCGTCGTACGGCTGCTCAGCGGCGACCCGTTCCTCTACGCGTCGGGTCCGGAGGAGGCGCAGGCGGTCGCGAAGGCCGGCCTGGCGTTCGAGGTCGTCCCCGGGGTGTCGTCGGTCGGCGCGGTGCCGGCCTACGCCGGCATCCCGCTCACGACCAAGGACCACCGCGAGGTCGCGGTCGTCACCTGCGGTGACCGGGTCGACTGGAGCCGCTACGGCGACACCCCGACGCTGGTCCTGCTCTCCGCGGTCGGCCAGATCGGTGACATCGCCAAGGCGCTCGTCGACGCCGGCCGGTCGCCGGAGACCCCTGTCGCGATGACCAGCGTCGGCACCACCACCGGGCAGCAGACCGTCACCTCGACCCTCGCCCGGATCGCCGCCGACGTGCGCACCGCCCGGATCGCCCCGCCGGCGATCACCGTGGTCGGGAAGGTCGTCGACCTCCGCCAGACGTTGTCGTGGTTCGAGACGAAGCCGCTCTTCGGCTGGCGGGTGCTGGTGCCCCGCACCAAGGAGCAGAGCGCGTCACTGTCCAGCCGGCTGCGCCACTACGGCGGCGTGCCCGAGGAGGTACCGACCATCTCGGTCGAGCCGCCGCGCAACCCCCAGCAGATGGACAAGGCCGTCCGCGGCCTGGTCGAGGGCCGCTACGAGTGGATCGCCTTCACCTCGGTCAACGCGGTCAAGGCAGTCCGCGAGAAGTTCGAGGAGTACGGCCTCGACGCCCGCGCCTTCAGCGGCCTCAAGATCGCCGCGGTCGGTGACAAGACCGCGCAGGCGATCGGCGCGTGGGGCTTGCGAGCCGACCTGGTGCCGTCGGGGGAGCAGTCGGCGGCCGGGCTCCTCGAGGACTGGCCCGAGTACGACGAGCAGCTCGACCCCATCAACCGGGTCTTCCTGCCGCGTGCGGACATCGCTACCGAGAATCTCGTCGCCGGCCTGATCGACCTCGGCTGGGAGTGCGACGACGTCACCGCCTACCGCACCGTCCGGGCCGCGCCGCCGCCGGCGCCGACCCGCGACGCGATCAAGACCGGCAAGTTCGACGCTGTCGTCTTCACGTCGTCCTCGACGGTGCGCAACCTGGTCGGCATCGCCGGCAAGCCGCACCCGTCGACCGTGATCGCAGTGATCGGGCCGGCCACGGCGAAGACCGCCGAGGAGCACGGGCTCCGCGTCGACGTGATGGCGCCCAAGCCCGACGTCGACCTCCTCGTCGAGGCCCTTGCCGACTTCGGAGCGACCCGCCGGCAGGCGATGGTGGAAGCCGGCGAGTCGGTCAGCAAGCCGAGCGACCGGAAGGCCTCGGGGCGGCGCCGCAAGGCTGAGTGAGCGCGCGACAGATTCACCGGCCGGCCGGTGAATCTGTCCCTTGGCAGGTGGAACTGTCGCGAGGCGCGGGAGAATGAGCCCCATGAGCGAGATCGAACGGCCCGTCGTACGCCCGCGACGCCTGCGCACCACGCCGGCCATGCGGGAGCTGGTGGCCGAGACGACGCTGCGGCCCAGCCAGCTGGTGCTGCCGCTGTTCGTGCGTGAGGGCATCGCCGAGCCCCGGGCGATCTCGTCGATGCCGGGCGTCGTCCAGCACACCCGGGACACGCTGCGCAAGGCGGTCGCCGAGGCGGCGGCGGCCGGGGTCCGGGGCGTGATGCTCTTCGGCATCCCCGAGGCGAAGGACGCGGCCGGGTCCGGCGCGGTCGACCCCGACGGGATCCTCAACCTCGCCATCCGTGACGTCGTCGGCGAGGCCGGGGACACGGTCGTGGTGATGGCCGACCTGTGCCTCGACGAGTTCACCGACCACGGCCACTGCGGCGTCCTCACTGCCGACGGGAGGGTCGACAACGACGCCACCCTGGCGGCGTACGCCGCAATGGCGGTCACCCAGGCCGCCGCCGGAGTCGACCTGGTCGGACCCAGCGGGATGATGGACGGGCAGGTCGCCGCGATCCGGGCTGCGCTCGACGCGGCAGGGCACACCGACACCGGCATCCTGGCGTACGGCGCGAAGTACGCCTCTGCCTTCTACGGCCCGTTCCGCGAGGCGGTCGACTCCTCCCTCGAGGGCGACCGGCGCACCTACCAGCAGGATCCCCGCAACGCGGCAGAGGGGGTCCGGGAGGTGCTCCTCGACGTCGAGCAGGGCGCGGACATCGTGATGGTGAAGCCGGCGCTGGCCTACCTCGACGTGCTGCGTCAGGTGCGGGACGCACCGGAGCTGCGTGGAGTCCCGGTCGCCGCCTACAACGTCAGCGGCGAGTACGCGATGGTCGAGGCAGCCGCCGCCAACGGCTGGATCGACCGCGAGCCGGCGATCCTCGAGACGCTCACGGCGATCCGCCGGGCCGGCGCGGACGTGATCCTCACCTACTGGGCCACCGAGGCGGCCCGGCTGGTGCGGTAGCCCAGACCCCCAGCCAGACCCCCAGCCAGACCCCAGCCAGACCCCAGCAACGAAAGAGCCCCGGACCTGTTGGTCCGGGGCTCTTTCACTGACGGAGGTCAGTCACGGTAGGAGGCGACACACGCCGTGTACTGCGGTGAGAGGATGCCGAACTCGGCTCCGCACTTGGCCAGCGCCTGGGCCAGGGTGGACACGGGCCCCAGGATGCCGTTGAGGAGGTCCTCGACCGGCTGGGTCACATCATCGACCGGGGTGTTCGTGTCGGGGACCTTGATCGGGCCGTTGTTGCCGCCAGGACCCGTGGGGCCCGGGTCGGTGGGACCAGGGTCGACGGGATCGGTCGGATCGGTCGGCGGGTCCTCGTCGTCGATCGGGACGTAGATGTCGTCGTCGTCGAAGTTGCCCCCGCCCGAGGGGTCGTAGGCGCCGTTGTAGGTGCCGGGGTTGTAGGTCGGCGACTCAGGCACGATGTAGCCGGCGACCGTGGTGTTGTTCGGGATCGTCGTGAAGTCGCCGTCGAGGTAGGCGTCCATGATCGAGAGCACCAGGTCGACGTAGGCCTGGTTGTGGTTGTAGCGGTAGACCGCGGCTCGCTGGCCGACGACCGTGGACAGGTCGTCCTTGCCGGAGCACAGGTAGACGGCGGTGGCGAGCGCGGCGTCGTCGATGTCCTGCGGGTTGCGCTTGGCGTCGCCGTCGGCGTCGACACCCACGATCGACCAGGTCGACGGGATGAACTGCATCGGGCCGACCGCGCGGTCCCACTTGGTGTCGTTGTCGAACTGGCCGCCGTCGGAGTCGACGATCGCCTGGGTGCGGTTGCGGCCGTTGAGCGCGGCACCGTAGATGCCAGGCTTCGCGACGCCGCTGTCGTCGAGGACGTTGCCACCGGCGCGGCCGTGGTTGGACTCGACGCGGCCGATCGCGGCGACCAGCTGCCAGGTGAGGTTGCAGGACTGGTCGGCCTTGTTGATGACGGCCTCGGCGCGCTGGTAGGCAGCGAGCGCCGCGGACGGGATCTGGTTGGTCGAGGCCGTCGCAACAATGTTCTGGGTGTTGCCGTCAGAGCTCAGGTCGTCAGGGTCCGACACGCTCGCGGGCGCCTCGATCGCCTCGGCCGGCACGCTGGTGCCGTCCGGCAGCGACCCATCGGGGCCCTGGCTGGCGGCGACCGGCGGGGTGACCCCGCCGATGCCTGCAACGCTGGCCGTCCAAGCGGCTGACAGCAGTGCAAGCGGAACGATCGTGGCGGCCCGTTGCAGCCGTCCCAAGCGCTTTCTCGACATTCGGACTCTCTCCCCGGCCTTCGTGGCCCCAAAATTCGGTCACGCGGCCCTCTCCCTCATACACCGGGTCCGCTGTGGCGTCGCTCCGGCTCCCACGGGGGCGACACCTACTGAACGAATGGTGTCACATTGACGTTACGGGTGTCACATGTAGGAATTTATGTGAGACGCGGCGTGGGACTCACCACGCTAGCCGCGGCGGAGTAACCTCGCGCCGCCCCCCGGGGGTAGCTTCCTCCTCCGATCGGCCACAATGATCCGGTGACCTCCGTCCCGTCGAACGCCGGCAACGCTGGCCCGACGCACCGTTCCGAGGCGCTCTTCGCGCGGGCCCGCAGCGTGACGCCGGGCGGGGTGAACTCCCCGGTCCGGGCGTTCAACGCCGTCGGGGGCACGCCGCGGTTCATCGCCTCGGCGCAGGGCGCCTGGCTGACCGACGTCGATGGCAACAAGTACGTCGACCTGATCTGCTCCTGGGGACCGATGCTGCTCGGGCACGCCCACCCCGAGGTGGTGGCGGCCGTCCAGGCTGCGGTGGCCCGCGGTACGACGTACGGCACGCCGACCGAGGGCGAGGTGGCACTGGTCGAGGAGATCATCGACCGCACCCCGGTCGAGAGGGTCCGGCTGGTGTCGTCGGGCACCGAGGCGACCATGTCCGCGATCCGGCTGGCGCGCGGCTTCACCGGGCGCGACGTCGTGATCAAGTTCGCCGGCTGCTACCACGGGCATCTCGACGCGCTGCTGGCGTCGGCGGGCTCGGGCCCCACCACGTTCTCGATCCCGGGCACACCGGGGGTTCCGGCGTCCTCGACCGCGCTGACCCTCGTGCTGCCCTACAACGACCGGGCCGCGGTCGCGGCGGCGTTCGCCGAGCACGGCGACCGGGTGGCCTGCCTCATCACCGAGGCCGCGCCGGGCAACATGGGCGTCGTCCCGCCGGAGCCGGGGTTCAACGCGTTCCTCGCCGAGACCTGCAGTCGCCACGGCGCCCTCTTCATCAGCGACGAGGTGATGACGGGTTTCCGCGTCTCCGCGAGCGGCCAGTGGGGACTGGATGGTGGCGCGGGCGACGTCGATGGCGGCTGGCGCCCCGACCTGGTGACCTTCGGCAAGGTGATGGGCGGTGGGCTTCCCGCTGCGGCGTTCGGCGGCCGGGCGGACGTCATGAGCGCGCTGGCGCCGGACGGTCCCGTCTACCAGGCCGGCACCCTGTCGGGCAACCCGGTCGCCACCGCTGCCGGTCTCACCACGCTCCGGCTCGCCACGCCCGAGGTCTACGACCACCTGGGGGCCGTCGCGGACACGTTGCGGGCCGCCGTGACCGAGGCATTCACCGCGGCCGGGGTCCCCCACGTCGTCCAGTCGAGCGGGTCGATGTTCTCGGTGTTCCTCACCGACGCGCCGGTGCGGGACTTCGCAGGCGCTTCCCGCACCGACGCTGCGGCGTACGGTGCCTTCTTCCATGCCATGCTCGACCGCGGCGTCCACCTGCCGCCGTCGGCCTACGAGGCGTGGTTCGTGTCCGCGGCCCACGACGACCGCGCGGTCCAGACCGTGCTCGACGCCCTGCCGGCCGCAGCCGAGGCGGCCGCCGCCGCGCAGCTCGACGACGTCGCGCCGCGATCGTCACCAGACCAAGGAGAGTGACTGACATGACCACGCCCGACACCGTCGTCCACCTGGTGCGCCACGGCGAGGTGCACAACCCGGACGGCGTGCTCTACGGGCGGCGTGACGGCTTCCACCTCTCCGACCTCGGCCACCAGATGGCGGAGAAGACCGCAGCATCGCTCGCCGCCCGCGACCTCGCCGTGGTCGTCTCCTCGCCGCTCGAGCGTGCCCAGCAGACCGCCGCTCCGCTGGCGGAGAAGCTCGGTCTCGACGTCCGGATCGACGACCGGGTCATCGAGTCCAGCAGCCGGTTCGAAGGCCTCACCTTCGGCCGCGGCAACAACGCGCTGCGCAACCCGTTGCTGTGGCGGCACCTCTACAACCCGTTCCGGCCGTCCTGGGGTGAGCCCTACAAGGAGATCGTGGAGCGGATGATGTCCGCGGTGCGGGACGTACGGCGGCAGGCGGCCGGCCGCGAGGGCGTGATCGTGTCGCACCAGTTGCCGATCTGGACCACCCGCCTGCACGCGGAGCGTCGCTCGTTCCTCCACGACCCGCGCCGCCGGCAGTGCACGCTGTGCTCGGTGACCTCGCTGCACTTCGTGGACGAGCGGCTGACCCAGGTCAGCTACCACGAGCCGGCCATCGACCTGATCCCGAAGAGCGACCGCCACGCGCCGTTCTCGGCCGGCGACGCGCCCGTCGACAAGCGCCCCGAGGGCTCCCTGCCCGCCGAGGAGCCGGAGTCCTGAGCATCGTCCGTCTCGCCGCGCTCCCGGTCCTGGCCGGCGCGCTCCTCCTCACCGGCTGCTCCGACGTCGTGGGCACCGGCGACGGTGACTACGTGCCCGGGCAGGGCAACGTCACCGAGGTTGATCCGGGGGACCGGGAGGATCCGGTCGAGCTGGCCGGGGAGACCGTGCAGGGCGAGCCGCTCGACCTCGCGGACCTGCGCGGCCAGGTGGTGGTGGTCAACGTCTGGTGGTCGCTCTGCGGCCCGTGCCGTTCGGAGATGCCGATGCTGGTCGACGCCGAGGCGGCGCTGCCGGACGACGAGACGGCGTTCGTCGGGATCAACATCCGTGACCTCGCTCCCGAGAACGCCGCCGCCTTCGAGCGGGACCGCGGCGTGGACTACCCCTCGATCTACGACCCCGGCAGCGAGACGCTCGACGAGTTCGGCCGCTACCGCCCGGCGTCGATGCCTTCCACCGCGATCCTCGACCGCGAGGGCCGGGTAGCGGTCCTGATCAGTGGGCCCGTGCCCTCGGAGACCACCGTGGTCACGCTGGTGGAGGACCTGTTGGCCGAGGCCGGCGACGGGGACGCCGATGGGTGAGTGGTTCGAGGGCCAGGCTGCCACCGGATCGCTGGCGCTCGCCGTACCGGTCGCGATGATCGCCGGCCTGGTCTCCTTCTTCTCCCCGTGCGTGATCCCGTTGCTGCCGGGCTACCTCTCCTACGCGACCGGGCTCTCGGGCGCCGACCTCGCCGACATCAAGGACAACCGCCGGAGCGCGCCACGCGGCCGGATGCTGGTGGGCTCGCTGCTCTTCGTCCTGGGCTTCGCCGTCGTCTTCGTGCTGCTCGGCGCAGCGTTCGGCGGCGTGAGCTCGCGGCTGCGGTCCTGGCAGGACGAGATCACCCTCGTGCTCGGGCTGATGCTGGTCGTCCTCGGCCTGGTGTTCGCAGGCGTCGTCCCCTGGCTGCAGCGGGAGTGGCGGGTGCACAAGATCCCTGCGGTCGGCCTGGGCGCAGCCCCCCTGATCGGGGCGCTGTTCGCGATCGGCTGGACGCCCTGCATCGGACCGACGTACGGAGTGATCCTCAACCTGACCTACTCCGACGCGACCGCATCCCGGGGCGCCCTGCTCTCCCTCTTCTACGCACTCGGGCTCGGGGTGCCGTTCATCGTCGCCGGCCTGGCCTACCGCCGTACTCTCGGCGCGGTCGCCTGGGTACGACGCCATCAGGTCTGGGTGATGCGGATCGGCGGCGCCTTCCTCGTCGTACTGGGCCTGGCCATGGTGTTCGGGTGGTGGGACCACCTGGTGCAGTGGGCGCAGCTTCAGGTGGTCGACTTCGGGGAGACCGCGTTGTGAGCGTTCCCGACGAGCGCCCGGTCGAGCGTGGGGAGCTGACCGCTCGCGAGCTGGCGCGATGGGCCTGGCGCCAGGTCACGTCGATGCGGACGGCACTGGTCCTGCTGCTCCTGCTGGCGCTGGCGGCGATCCCGGGGTCGGTGATCCCGCAGTCGGGCGTCGACGCGCTCGCCGTCACCCGGTGGAAGGACGAGCACCCCGACCTCACGCCGATCTACGAGAAGCTCGACCTGTTCTCGGTCTACGACTCGATCTGGTTCTCTGCGATCTACCTGCTGCTGGTGCTGTCCCTCGTCGGCTGCATCGTGCCCCGGCTGTTCGTCTACGCGCGGGGACTGCAGGCGGCGCCACCGAAGGTGCCCCGCAACCTCTCCCGGCTCCCGGACCACACGTCCTACGAGACTGAACTGTCGGCCGACGAGGTGCTTGCCCGGGCGCGAGCCGTGCTCGGGAAGCGCTACCGGCTGCGATCTGACGGCGCGGACGCCAGGGACGCGGTCAGCGCCGAGCGGGGCTACCTGCGCGAGGCCGGCAACCTGCTCTTCCACCTGTCGGTGCTGATCGTGCTCGCGGGGTTCGCGATCGGCGGCCTGCTGGGCTACCAGGGCGGCGTGATCCTGGTGCAGGGATCGACCTTCGGCAACAACCTCACCCAGTACGACGACTTCGACCCCGGGGGCCTGTTCACGCCTGAGCAGCTCGACGAGTTCGACTTCACCGTCGACGACTTCGACGTCGAGTGGCTGACGAGTGGCGCTGGCGCCGGCACTGCGCGCGGCTTCACGGCCGGCCTGTCCTACCGGCAGGGCGACGATCCCGAGCAGCAGTACGACCTGCGGGTCAACCACCCGCTCTCGATCGGCGACACCGACGTCTTCCTCATCGGCCACGGCTACGCGCCGGTGATCACGATCCGCGACGGTGCGGGCGACATCGCCTACACCGGGCCGACCGTCTTCCTTCCCCAGGACCAGTCGTTCGTCTCCTTCGGCGTGGTCAAGGCGCCGACCGCCGACCCCGGCCAGATCGGGCTCGAGGGCCTCCTCTACCCGACCTTCGGGCTCTACGAGGGCGACCCGGTCTCGGTGTTCCCCGACGCCCTCAAGCCGCTGGTGTCGCTGCTGGTCTACACCGGCGACCTCGGCCTCGACTCCGGCGCCGCGCAGTCGGTCTACATCCTCGACAAGAGCAACGCGGACCAGGTCACCGACCAGGCCGGCAAGCCGTTCCGGCTCGACCTTTCGGTCGGCGAGACGATCGAGCTGCCCGACGGTCTCGGCTCGGTGACGTTCGAGCGGGTCGACCCATGGGTGCGGGTCCAGATCAGCCAGAGCCCGGGCAAGGAGGTCGCTCTGGGCGGGATGATCCTGGCGCTGATCGGCCTGTGCGGTTCGCTGTTCATCCGCCCCCGCCGGGTCTGGGTGCGCGCCCGGCCCGTGGACGCCGACCGGTCGGGGGACACAATGGCCACGTTCGTCGAGGTCGCCGGTCTGGACCGGTCCGGCAACGGCGACCTCGACGAGGTGCTGGCCGACCTGGTCGCGGCACTGCAGAAGGAGTGATGGTGAGCGACGCTGCATGGGAGACCCTGAGCAACCAGGCGGTGGCTTCGGCCGGGCTGGTCTACTTCGTCGCGCTGCTGGTGCACCTGGCCGAGTGGGCCGGGTTGCGCCAGGTCGATCGGGAGGCGGTCGGCGAGGACGCCTTGGTCTCGAGGCTCGGCGCCGGCGCTCGCACCTCGACCAGCGGCGAGATCAGTGGCGACACAACCAGCGACCGTCGTACGCCGGCCGAGCGGGTCGCGTTCCTCGGCCGGCTCGGCTTCCTGCTCACCTGCATCGCCGTCGGCGCCCACCTGGTCGCACTCGTCGGCCGCGGGATGGCCGCCGAGCCCAACCGGGTGCCCTGGGGCAACATGTACGAGTTCACGGTCGCGGGCACGTTCGTCGTCGCCCTGATGTACCTCGGGCTCTACCGCCGGTTCAAGCTCGGCTGGATGGCGCCGATCATCGTCGGCTTCGTGCTGACCACGCTGATGGTCGCGGTGATCTGGCTCCACGAGCCGGTGCAGCCGCTGCGTGAGGCGCTCAACTCCTACTGGCTGGTGATCCACGTGGTCGCCGCCGTCATCGCCACGGGTGCGTTCACCCTCGGCGGCATCGCGTCCATCGTCTACCTGGTCAAGATGAGGGCCGGTGCCGAGCCGACGGGCTGGCTGGCCCGGGTGCCCACCCTCGACGCACTGGACAAGCTCGCCTACCGGGTGCACGCGTTCGCGTTCCCGGTGTGGACGTTCGCCGTCCTCATCACCGGCCCGATCTGGGCGCACGAGGCCTGGTCGCGCTACTGGAACTGGGACCCCAAGGAGGTGTGGGCGTTCATCACCTGGGTGGTCTACGCCGGCTATCTCCACGCCCGCGCCACGGCCGGCTGGAAGGGCCGGAACGCGGCGATCCTCGCCCTGATCGGGCTGGCCACGCTGTGGTTCAACTTCATCGGGATCAACTACTTCTCGACGACCAGCCAGCACTCCTACGCGATCGAGCGCGCGGTCGACCTCTTCGTCAGCCGCTAGCCAGCAGCCGGCAGCCAGCAGCCGTCAGCTGTCGTCGGGCGGATTGAGCCGCTTGCGGTCGAGGTCGCGCAGGAAGTCCTCGTCGTCATCGGGCGCGACGGCTCGTGGCGGCGTGCTCGGCCGCTTGGGGAGCTTGGGGCGGGGCAGGTTGGGCCGGTCGTCCGGACCGCGCTCCTGGAGCGCCCGGGTGACGAGATAGGTCACCGCCGCGAAGACGAGGACGACCACTAGAAACTTGCCCACGCCTCCAGAGTAGATCGTCCCTGGTCATCGGAGGTCACGGATTGAGAACACCCGCCCTCGCCGACCTACTCTGGACCCGTGAAGGAGTTCTGGGTCTACACCCTGCTGAGGCTCGGCCTGTTCGTCGGGT
The DNA here is from genome assembly GCA_963756795.1 of uncultured Actinomycetota bacterium. Taxonomy (GTDB): domain Bacteria; phylum Actinomycetota; class Actinomycetes; order Propionibacteriales; family Nocardioidaceae; genus Nocardioides. The sequence goes on from CAVWPK010000012.1 coordinate 1,473,182, forward strand.
CGTGCGCGATCGTGTTCGGAATCTGGTTCCTGGCCACCGGCGACGTGCCGTTGCTGTGGGTGGTGGTGATCGCGTTCGCCGTGAGCGGCGTGGGCTCCTACTTCCTGCTCGAGCGGCAGCGTGAGGAGTTCGCCGCCAAGGTCGAGGGCCGCGCGGCGAAGGCCACCGAGCGGTTCGAGCAGCAGCGCGCCCGGGAAGACGCGGACTGACCCGTCCGGTTCAGGCCGCGGCGAGGCCGATGCCGCACCCCAGCGCCCAGACCAGCTCGGCGAGGCCGGTCTGCTGGAGCACGGGGATCAGCGCGGGGCCCACGGCACCGCCGAGCACGGTCCGGCCGGCCGGAACCGCGAGTGCGAGGAACGGCAGGCCGAGCAACGCCCAGGGCGTCGCGATGACGGCGACACCGACGAGCGAGCCCGCGGCGAGCACGACCAGGCCGCCGTAGAGGGCACGGGTACGGCGGTCGCCGAGCCGGACGGCGAGCGTGATCTTGCCCGCGACGGTGTCGGTCGGGATGTCGCGCAGGTTGTTGGCGACCAGGATCGCGCAGGCGAGAGCGCCGATGCCGGCGCCGGCAGTCAGGGCCGTCCAGCCGCTGTCGCCCCACTCCTCGGTCTGCACGTAGGCCGTGCCGACGACGGCGACCAGCCCGAAGAACACGAACACCATCACCTCCCCGAGCCCGAGGTAGCCGTAGGGCTTCGAGCCCCCGGTGTAGTACCAGGCAGCGAGGACGCAGAGCAGGCCGACCGCGACCAGCCACCAGCCCGTGGTGGCCGCGAGCACGAGCCCGGCCACGCCGGCCACGCCGAACGCGAGGAACGCCGCCCGTTTGACTGCGGCCGGCGAGGCGAGCCCGGAACCGACCAGCCGCAGCGGCCCGACCCGCGCGTCGTCGGTGCCGCGGATCCCGTCGGAGTAGTCGTTGGCGTAGTTGACCGCCACCTGGAGCGCGAGGCTGACCACGAGGGCCAGCAGCGCCTTCCACCAGACCGCCTCACCGGCGTACGCCGCGACGCCGGTGCCGGCGATCACCGGAGCGACTGCTGCGGGGAGGGTGCGGGGACGAGCGCCGGTGAGCCAGTGGGCGGGGGTGGCCATGATGCTGCGATTCAAGCAGGCCGGACCTGTCCGGGGTCGGTCGGGGCGCCGCTGATCTCGTCGGCGTCCAGCGGGAAATGCTGGTCTCTGAACCGCTCGGCGAGGCGCAGGGACGGGCTCATCGCGATGGTCGCGGTCAGCACGATGCCGGCGATGACCAGCCAGCCCTCGGCGCCCCACGACATCGCCAGGAACGTGTAGAGCGCCGGCGCCCACATCGAGCCGAGGGCGCGGCTGACCTCCTGGACCCCTTGGTACTCCCCGCGGCGTCGCGGGTCCATCAGCTCGGCCTCGAACGCCCAGCTGGCTCCGGAGATCGCCAGCTCGGCGCCGGTCACCGTGACGTGGCCCAGCCAGACCAGCAGCACCGTGACCAGCCCGACGGTGGAGTGGGTGACCATCGTGATCAGGCAGGACACCACGAAGAAGGCCGTCGAGATCCAGACGTAGCGCATCGCGTCCCTCAGGTCCCGCACCCCCTTCGAGGTGTAGGCCGGCAGGAAGATGCAGAGGACGGTGTTGGTGCCGAACAGCCAGGCCAGCAGCACGTGGGGAGCGTCGGTCGCCTCGACCAGCCACAACGGGATGACCACGTTGAGCAGGACCTGGTTGGTCCACAAGATCCCGGTGAGGAAGGTGACCAGGATCCAGCCGGCGTTGCGTGCCGGTCCGGGGCCGGTCGGTTTCTCCCGCACCTCGCGGCTCGCCACCCTGAGGTCGTGCGGCGCCTTCGGCAGCCGGGTGACACCGTAGGCGTTGATCGCCATCAGGACGGCCGCGAACAGTGGGGTCCAACGGATGACGGTGAGGCTGTTGGTGGCCAGGGCGATGCCCCCGAGCAGCGCACCGAGAGTGAACCCGACGTTGAGAGCGGAGTACATGTAGGCCTGGGTCTCGACCCGCTCCTTGCGGGGCAGCACGTCGATGACGTAGGCCTGATAGGCCGAGCCGCCGGCCGAGCCGAAGACGGCGAAGACCAGCGCGACGACCAGGTATTCCTCGAAGGAGCCGACGAAGGGAAGCGCCACGAAGCAGGCGCTGCGCCCGCACGTGGTCACCACCCAGACGCGCTTGGGCCCGAACCGGTCGACGACGCGCCCGGCCGGGTAGGCAAGGAGGAACTCGGCGACCGCAGCGAGCGTCAGCGCCAGGCCGACCCGCGCCGCGGACATCCCGACCACCTGGGTGAGGAAGACCGCGCTGCCCGTGAGGAAGGTTCCTTCGCCGGTCGAGAACAGCAGCGACTGGGTCGAGAGTCGCTTCGACATCGGCGTGGGCGGGATCAGCCGATGGAAGAACCCGCGTCGATCGCCCGAGAAGGTGGTCGTCACTCGGCATATTCCACCTCAGGGCACCGACACCCGGCTACCGAATATCGACGACGGCCTAACCTCGTCGGCATGTCCGACCTCACGCCCCGCGGGGAGCCGGCCGCGGTGGTCGCGCAGCTCCGCGCGTGGTTGGCGGGGCCGGCCGGCGTCCGCCTCGTGGTCGAGACCTCGGGTTCCACCGGGGCGCCGAAGCGGGTCGCGCTGAGCCGGGACGCCGTGCTCGCCGCCGTGGCCGCGTCGGTCCGGCGGCTCGGCGCGACCGGCCCCTGGGTCCTGGCCCTGCCGCCGACGTACATCGCCGGGGTCCAGGTGGTCGTCCGGTCGCTGGCCGCCGGCCACGAGCCGGTGCTCCTCGACACCTCGGCCGGTGGGTCCGACCGCGGGTGGCCGACCGGTGAGGGCTGGTTCGTCTCGCTGGTGCCGACCCAGCTGCGCAGACTGCTCGACGGGGACGGGGACGGGGACGGGGACGGGGACGGGGCGGTGGCCGCGCTGCGGCGTGCGCACACCGTGCTCCTGGGCGGCGGGCCGATCGACGCCGCCCTACGTCAGCGGGCCGCGACCGCCGGCATCCGCGTGGTAGCGACGTACGGCGCCGCGGAGACCGCGGGCGGCTGCGTCTACGACGGGCTACCCCTCGACGGCGTGGCGGTCGCCGTCGGCGAGGGCGGACGGATCCGGATCGGGGGCCCCACCCTCTTCGACGGCTACGTCGACGACCCGGTGCTCACGGCCGAGGTCCTGGTGGACGGGTGGTACCTCACCTCGGACGCCGGCCGACTCGACGACGACGGCCGGTTGTCGGTGCTCGGACGCACCGACGACGTCGTGGTCACCGGAGGCGTCAACGTGCCCGCCGTCGCGGTCGCCGCCCGGCTCCGGGAGCACCCGGCCGTTGCCGCCGCCGAGGTGCTGGGGGTGCCGGACGAGGAGTGGGGCAACCGGGTCGTCGCCTTCGTCACGGGCGAGGTCACCCTCGCCGAGGTACGGGCATGGGTGACGGCCCGTCATCCGCGGTCGTGGGCACCGCGCGACCTCGTGCTGCTCGACGACATCCCGCTGCTCCCCAATGGCAAGCCCGACCGGCAGGCACTCCTCGCGCTCGCGGAGCCGTCGCGATGACGGGCATCCGGGTGGTGTCGATCCCGATGCGGACCCGGTTCCGCGGGCTGACGGTGCGGGAGGCCATGGTGATCGAAGGGCCGGCCGGGTGGGGCGAGTGGAGCCCGTTCCTGGAGTACGACGCCCGGGTCGCGGAGCCGTGGCTGCGCTGTGCCGAGGAGGCCGCGGCAGGCGACTGGCCGGCGCCGGTCCGCGACGCCGTACCGGTCAACGTGACGGTGCCCGCGGTCGGACCCGAGGCCGCGCACGCGATCGTGGTCCGGGGCGGTTGCCGCACGGCGAAGGTGAAGGTCGCCGAGCCAGGTCAGACGCTCGCCGACGACCAGGCGCGCCTCGAGGCGGTGCGGGCTGCGCTCGGCCCGGACGGCCGGATCCGGATCGACGCCAACGGGGCCTGGTCGGTCGACGACGCCGTCGCGGCGATCGCGGTGCTGGACCGGGCCGCCGGCGGCCTGGAGTACGTCGAGCAGCCGTCCGCGTCCGTCGAGGACCTCGCTGCCGTGCGGCGGCGGGTGGCGGTCCCGATCGCGGCGGACGAGTCGATCCGCCGTGCCGAGGATCCCTACCGGGTGCGGGACCTGGCGGCGGCGGACGTCGCGGTGCTCAAGGTGCAGCCGCTGGGCGGGGTCCGGGCGTGCCTGCGGATCGCGGAGGAGATCGGGCTGCCGGTGGTCGTGTCGTCGGCGCTCGAGACATCGGTGGGGATCGCGTCCGGCGTGGCGCTGGCGGCGGCGCTGCCCGAGCTCCCCTTCGCGTGCGGTCTGGCGACGGTCCAGCTGCTCACCGACGACGTCGCGGTCACGCCGTTGCTCCCCGTCGACGGCGCACTGCCGGTGACCCGACCGGTCGTCGACGAGGCCGCCCTGGACCGGCTGGCCGCGCCCGCGGACCGGGTGGCATGGTGGCAGGCCCGCCGCGTTGCAGTCGCCGCGTTGCGGCAGGATCGGTCGTCGTGAGCGACGCCGCCCCTCCTGCGACTGCCCTGGCCGAGGCCGTGGTCCGGCGGCTGCTGGCCGCCGGCGTGACGGACGTCGTACTGGCGCCGGGCTCGCGCAACGCCCCGCTCGGCTTCGCCGTCTGGGCGGCTGACCAGCAAGGCGTGCTGCGTCTCCACACCCGGATCGACGAGCGCACCGCCGGGTTCCTCGCGCTCGGGCTGTCGAAGGTCGGCGCTCGCGCGGCCGTGCTGTGCACGTCCGGCACCGCCGCCGCCAACCTCCACCCGGCGGCCCTCGAGGCCGTCCACGCAGGAGTGCCGCTGGTCGTGGTCACCGCCGACCGGCCCGCCCGGCTGCGCCGTACCGGCGCCAACCAGACCACCGACCAGGTGGGGATCTTCGGACCACTCGTCGAAACCCACGACGTGGCCGCGCCCACCGAGCTGGAGGCCGTCCCCTGGCACGGGGCCGGGCCGCTGCACGTCAACGTCCAGCTGGATGCGCCCCTGGTACCGGACGCCGCTCTGGCTTCGCGGCTCGCTCCGCGCCCACCGCAACCTGCGGCGGCGGTGGCTGAGGCGCGGGACCGCCCGCGGCCGCGCCTCGGCGCCACCCTGACCCGCGGACCGCGCACCGTGGTCGTGGCGGGCGACGACGCGGGCCCGCCGGCGCGGCTGCTGGCGGAGGCGGCCGGGTGGCCGCTGCTCGCCGAGCCGACGAGCGGCGCGCGCACGGGCGAGCACGCCGTCCGGTGCTACCGGTTGCTGCTCGGGACCGAGCTGGGAGACGAGGTCGAACGGGTCGTGGTCTTCGGGCGCCCCACCCTGTCGCGGCCGGTGACGGGACTGCTCGCGCGCGCGGACGTCGAGGTGCTCGTCGTCGCGGGGCCCGGCGTGTGGCCGGTACGACCGGCCGGCGCGACGATGCTCGAGGGGCGGCCAGGGGCGCCGGAGGCCGACCGCACGGACTGGCTCGCGCGGTGGCAGGAAGCCGACCGGGCGGTGAGCCGGCGCGTCGACCAGCTGCTCGCGGAGCAGCCGTCGCTGACGCCGTACGACGTCGCCGGGGCTGTCTCGCGGGCGCTGCCCGCCGGCGGGATGCTGGTCGTCGGAGCGTCCAGCCCGATCCGCGACCTGGACCTGATGGCGCGGCCGGCGCCGGTCGGGGAGCGGCGCCGGGTGATCGCCAACCGCGGGCTCGCGGGCATCGACGGCACGATCAGCACCGCGATCGGCGCCAGCCTCGGCCGCGGCCACTCGACGCGCAACCTGGCACTGATGGGCGACCTGACCTTCCTGCACGACAACACCGGCCTGGTGATCGGACCCGACGAACCGCGGCCGGACCTCACGATCGTCGTGCCGAACGACGACGGCGGCGCGATCTTCTCGATGCTGGAGCCGGGCGCTCCGGAGCACGCCGCCCAGTTCGAGCGGCTCTTCGGCACCCCGCACGGCGTCGACCTCGGTGCGCTCTGTGCGGCGACCCGCACCCCGCACCTGCGCGTCACCTCGCGCCCCGAGCTCGAGCAGGCGCTCGCCTCGCCCAACGGTGGGATCGAGGTCGTCGAGGCCGTGGTCGGCCGGTCCGACCGGCGTGACCTCGACGCCCGGATCCGGGCGCTGTCAGAGCCTGCCGAGGATCGGCTGTGACTCGAGCAGCCCGTCGTTGCTCGGCGCCTCGCCCTTGCCGAACACCTTGTCGTGCTGACGGGCGCGCCATTCCAGGTGCGCCTCGGCGGGCTTGTCGTAGCCGTAGCGTTCGCGAGCCTCGGCGGGCGTCACCACGTCCGGGTGGGTGGGCGGCACCTTGAGCAGCACCGGCGCCGCCACCGGCACCGTCCCGGGCGAGATCATGCCCAGCACCAGCAGCTCGGCGCGCTTGCTCAGGTGCAGGACCAGGAACGTCATCCGCAGCACCGGTACGACGAGCGCGTCGACCAGCCGCGGCTGCCTGATCCCGCTCAGCTCCCGCATCCACCGCGGCAGGGTCGAGACCACGCCGGCCCGCAGGACGCGGTTGTAGCCCCAGGTGACGGGCGCGAGCCAGCGGGGCAGCGGTGAGACCAGCGAGCCGCCGTCGAGGAGGTGGTCCATCGCCTGTCGGGCGATCGGGCTCCCGGACAGCTGGGGTCGGATCCCCGCGAAGTAGGCCTGGATCCCTTCGCGGGTCCGCGGCACGTCGGCGGGGTCGCAGGTCTGCAGCTCGGCCGCGACGGCGCACTCCTCCCAGTACTGCGCCTCCTCCTCCGGGCTGAGCCGGCCCGGCCCGAACCGTTCGTAGGAGTAGAGGATCGAGTGCCACGCGGTGAGGTGGATCCACAGCTGCGAGTGGGGGGCGTTGGCGTCGTACCGCTTCCCGCCGTACGGCTCGGTGCCGATTGCCTTCGAGTGGATCTTGACCAGGATGTCGGCCGCCTTGGAGGTCTCCCGGGACCCGCCGAAGGCGACCATCGCGAAGTAGCGCAGCGTGCGGTCGTAGCGGGTGCGCGGTCGCTTGTAGATGTCGTGGGTCTTGTCGACCGCGGCGACCAGGTCCGGGTCGAGCTCCTCGACGACGACCGACCGGATGAAGCCGACCGTCAGCGAGGTGGGGTAGGACCACACCTTCCAGGTGACCGAGTCGGGTCCGAAGAATCCGTAGTCCTCGTGGGGCTGCACGTCCGTTCGCTTCATGACAGTATTACTACACAAGTGTAGTAATTAGGGAAGAGGCCAGCCGATGAAGAGGGCTTGCCGATGAGGCCGATTAAGGTTCCCGCTGTGCCGAGTCCACCGCGTCAGCGCCGCCCGTACGCCGCGCGGGTGCCGATGGACGTCCGCCGCGAGCAGCTGATGGACGCTGCGCTCGCGGTGATCAACCGCGAGGGCCACGTCGGACTGTCGGTCGACGCGATCGCCAAGGAGGCGGGCGTCACCCGGCCCGTGGTCTACGGCGCGTTCGAGGGCGGCCTCGGGGAGCTGGTCACGACCCTGCTCGACCGTCAACAGGTGCGGATCTTCGGCCGCCTCCTCCAGGCGATGCCCGACTCCTTCGACGAGGCCGACCCGATCGGGTTCGTGACCCTGGCGATCGAGCGGCTGGTCCTGATGCTGCGCGAGGACCCCGACACCTGGCGGCCGATCCTGCATCCGCCCGACGGCATGCCCGAGACCGTTCGTGAGCGGATCGCGGCCGACCGGGAGCGGGTGCGCGCCATGTTCGCCTCGCTGATCGCCGACATCGCGGAGTCCCGGCCGGACTGGAAGGTCGACGCCGACCTCTACTCCCACGCGGTGCTCGCCATCGTCGAGCACTTCGGGCGAGTGCTGGTCGACGACCCCGGCCGCTTCACCACCGAACGCCTGATGGACGGCGCGAAGGCGATTCTCGCCACCCTGTGGAGACAATGAGCCCGTGGAGATCGCGCTGCTGTTGGTGGCCGTCGCCGTCACCGTCCTCACGGTCGCGGCGATCACCGGCCGACTGGGCATCGGAGCGCCGATCCCGCTGATCCTGGTCGGCTGGGCCGGCTCCTACCTGCCGGGTGTCCCGACCATCCACCTCGAGCCCGAGGTGGTGCTGCTGGGGCTGCTGCCGCCGCTGCTCTACTCGGCGGCGATCGGGACCTCGCTGGTCGACTTCAATGCCAACCGCCGCGCGATCCTGCTGCTGTCGGTGGGGCTGGTCGCGTTCACGACCGTGGGAGTCGGAGTCGTCGTGCACGCGATCCTGCCCGAGGTCGGCTGGGCGGCGTCGTTCGCGATCGGCGCGGTCGTCGCCCCGCCGGACGCGGTCGCGGCCACCGCGATCGGTCGCCGGATCGGGCTGCCGCGCCGGATCGTCACCATCCTCGAGGGCGAGTCTCTGCTCAACGACGCGACCGCACTGGTCGCGCTGCGGACGGCGATCGCGGCGATCGGTACGGCCGGGGCGATGGCCCCGGCCTGGGAGGTCGGGCTCGACTTCGCGCTGGCGGCCGGCGGCGGCCTGGCGGTCGGCATCGCCGGCTTCCTGCTGGTCGCGAAGATCCGCAAGCACGTCACCGACCCGGTCCTCGACACCGGCATCTCGCTGGTAGTGCCGTTCGCGACCTACCTAGCAGCCGAGGAGATCCACGCGTCCGGGGTGGTCGCGGTCGTGGTCGCGGGCCTGCTGCTCGGCCACCAGGCACCGATCCTGCAGACCGCGCAGTCGCGGATCGCGGAGCGGATGAACTGGCGGACGTTGGGCTTCATGCTCGAGAACACGGTGTTCCTGCTGATCGGCCTGCAGGCCCGTTGGGTGGTCGACGACGTCAGCGCCAGCACCCTGCCCGCGAGCACGATCCTCGGCGTCTGCCTCGCGACGCTGGCTGCGGTCGTGGTGCTCCGGATGGTGTGGGTGTTTCCCGCTCGCTACCTGCTGATCCGGCCCGGGCCAGACCCGTTGACCGGGCGCCGGCCGCCACCGTCGTACACGTTCCTCGTCGGGTGGGCCGGGATGCGCGGAGTGGTCACCCTCGCGGCGGCCTTCGTGATCCCCGAGACGGTGCCGCACCGCGAGGTGCTGCTGATGATCGCGTTCACCGTGGTCGCCGGCACCCTGCTGCTGCAGGGCCTGAGCCTGGGCTGGATCGCGCGCCTGCTGAAGGTCCCGGCTCCCGACCCGATGGACGACGCCCTCGCCCGCGCGACCTTGCTCCAGCAGGCCTCGAAGGCGGGGTTCGAGCGTCTCGACGAGCTCGACGCGGACGATCCGTACGGCGTCGCCGAGCTCATCCGGCAGCGGATCGAGCAGCGCAACTTCGCCGCCTGGGAGCGGCTCGGCACCACGGCGGGCGAGGAGAGCCCGGCCGCGCTCTACGCCCGGGTGCGCGAGGAGATGATCGACGCCGAACGGCGACGGGTGCTGGAGATCCGCTCGTCTGGTTCCGTACCGTCGGAGGTGGTCAGCGACGTACTGGCCATGCTCGACATCGAGGAGTCCATGCTCGATGCCGTCGAACAGGAACGAGCCGACGTGGAGGCAGCCCGCGTGCGCAGACCGGCCGGCGAGACGTGTGAGCACCTGATCGCGGCGACGTTGGCCGAGCCCACCGGCGAGGTCGCCTGCGGCGCGTGCCTGGCGATCGGGAGCCGCTGGGTGGCCCTTCGGATGTGCCTCACCTGCGGCAACGTCGGCTGCTGCGACTCCTCGCCCCATCGGCATGCGACGGCGCACTTCCATGAGACCACGCACCCCGTGATGCGCTCCGTCGAGCCGGGGGAGGGCTGGCGCTGGTGCTTCGTGCACCATCTGACGGCCTGAGGTCGGGGTCTGAGGTCGGGGCACCGGACGATGGAGTCCGGGGCCCGGTCAGCCGAAGGTCAGTCGCTGGTGTCCTAGGTCCAGTTGCGCCGAGCGTTTGAGGAGACCGCTGAACGACAACAGGCCGTCGGCGCCGCCGACCTCCGTCAGGCTCAGTGACGAACCGACGCGATCTGGTCGGGTCACCGTGATCGTGCGCGGCATCGTCTGCCCTTCTCAGGTACGTCGGTCGGACCGTCCGGCTCGGAGGTGTCTTCGAGCTGCCGAGCGAAGGGTGGCGATCTCGCGGGCGAGGCGGGGGTTGGCGCGGCCAGTCTCCAGCGCTCCTGGGGTTTGCGCCAGGCCCCACTCCTCGGCTGAGGTGGACCCTTCCGGACCCGGACCCAGCGGCCGGGATGACGCGTAGACGGCGCCGGGTCTGTCACCCATCCGGCGCCGGTCTCAGGCTCAGCGGCTCAACCGGGAGCCGCGCCCTCGATAGAACTAGCGTGGGTACATGCGACTGACCAAGTTCGGCCACTCCTGCGTCCGGGTCGAGCATGACGGCACCACTCTGGTGCTCGACCCCGGCGTCTTCACCGAGTCCGGAGCAGTCGACGGGGCCGACGTCGTGCTGATTACCCATGAGCACCCCGACCACTTCCATCCCGACCACCTGCGCCGTACCGACGCCTCGATCGTCACGATCGCGGCGGTGGCCGCACAGATCGGCGAGCAGGCGCCGGACCTCGTCGAGCGGGTGACCGTGGTCGGCCCCGGCGGGGAGTTCGCGGCCGGCGCCATCCCCGTCACCGCGGTCGGCGAGCTGCACGCCGTGATCCATCCCGAGCTGCCGCGCTTCGACAACAGCGGCTACCTGCTCGAGGTCGGTGACGTCACCGTCTTCCACCCCGGCGATGCCCTCACCGGACCGGGCCGGCCGGTCGACGTACTCCTCGCGCCGGTGTGCGCGCCGTGGATGAAGGTTGCCGAGGGCATCGACTTCGCTCGGTCGGTGGGTGCGCCGCGCAACCTGGCGATCCATGACCGCGTCTACTCCGACGCCGGGCTCGGCATCGCCGACAGTCACTTCGGACGGTTCCTCGGAGCGGCCGGCCTGGACTATGTACGGCTCCCCGACGGTACGGACCTCTGACCAGACGGGCATGATGGCCCGATGCCCCTGCGTTCCACGCTCGTCGGCGCCGCGTCCGGCGTGGTCCTGCTCGCCGGTGTGTTCGGCTTCGCCGTCGGCCTCCCCGAGGTCGCTGGCGACGAGTCCGACGCGCAGGCCGACAGCGACGGCCGACCGGACTCCGGCACCGACGGCAGGCCGGTCGCCGACCTGCTGCCGGCGACGATCCTCGACGGTGCGTTGCAGCGGTACCCCGACATCGACCCGCAGTACGCCGAGACCGTCGGCCAGGTCGAGGTCTACAGCGGCGACAAGCTCACCGAGGTGTTCGGCGCGGAGGCTGCGGTCGGGCTCTACACGACCCCGGACCTCCAGGTCCAGGTGGCGGTCACGATCTACGACGGCCAGTCCGGTCTGTTCCTCCAGCAGGGTCCGCCGGTGCCGCCCGAGATGGCCGTCAGCTCCCAGACGGTCGGTGACGTGGTGCGCCAGGGCGACAGCGTGTGCATCGCGCAGTGGGAGTCCCAGGCCTACACGCAGGACCAACCGCCGTTCCAGGCCCAGTGCCAGCGGGTGGTCGCCGGTCGCACCATCAACGTCTACGCCTCGCCCGGGCTCACTGTCGAGCAGACCGCCGAACTCGTCGATGACGTCGCCGAGCAGGCAGAGCTCGATTAGGGCTCGATCAGGGCTCGATCAGGGGCTCGAGCAGGGGCCGGGCCGGCGTCAGCGCTGCAGGGCAGTCACCGTCGCCAGTCGCTGCAGCTTGTGCGGGTTGCGCATCGCGTAGATCCGGGTGATCCGTCCGTCCTCGACCTCGAAGCTGAGCGCCGTGGTCGAGTCGTCGAGGGCGACGTCGAGGCGAGCTCCGGGCAGACCGTTGATCGAGATCGGCATGCCCGTGAACTCGATCTTGAGCCGCCACGCCGTACCGAGAAAGGCTGCGACCTTCTCCGCGCCGTGGATCGGCTTGCGCGCTGCGGCGGCGAATCCGCCGCCGTCGGCCACCATCACCACGTCCGGCGCCAGCACCGCCAACAGGGCCTGGAGGTCACCGCCCCGGGCTGCAGCGAGGAACGTCTCGACCGCTGCCGCCTGCTCCTCCTGGTTCACCCGGGTCCGGGGCCGCCGGGCGGCGACATGCTCCTTGGCCCGGTGCGCGATCTGCCGGACGGCCGCCGGTGACTTGCCGACCGCAGCGGCGACCTCGTCGTACGGCAGGTCGAAGACCTCGCGGAGCACGAACACCGCGCGCTCGGCCGGTCCCAGCGTCTCGAGGACGGTGAGCATGGCGATCGAAACACTCTCGGCCAGCTCGATGTCCTCGGCGACGTCGGGAGAGGTGAGCAACGGCTCGGGCAGCCACTCGCCGACGTACTCCTCCCGCCGCCGCGACATCGAGCGCAGCTTGTTGAGCGACTGCCGGGTGACGACCCGGACCAGGTAGGCCCGCGGGTCGCGCACCTCGGGCAGCTCGCCGTTGTTGCGGTCGGACCAGCGCAGCCAGCTCTCCTGCACGACGTCCTCGGCATCTGCCGCGGAGCCGAGCATCTCGTAGGCCACGGTGAAAAGCAGGTTGCGGTGCTCGACGAACGGCTCCACAAAAGGCTCCACGGACGGCGAGGTCACGATCACGACCGTACGGCGCTCGACGTCGGCTCCGCGAGCGGCTTGAGTCCACACGCCGCAGCAAACCCGTCCGACTCGATGCCCAGTGCCACGTTGGGCCGGGTGGTGAAGTTGGCGAAGGCGACAACCGCGGTCAGCTCGACGACAGCGGAGTCGCCGAGCTGCTCGCGCAGACCGGCCACCATCTGGTCGGTGACGGTGACCGGTGTCTGGCTCATCGCCTCGGCGTACTCCATGACGGTGCGCTCCAGCGGAGTGAAGGCGTCCGCCTCCCGCCACCGCGGCACCTGACGGGCCTTGTCCAGGTCGAGGTTCTTGTTGTGTGCCTCGAAGTAGTTGTAGTCCAGGCACCAGCTGCAGCCGAGGTACGACGCGACCGCCATGTGCGCGAACGTCTTGAGGTCCTCGTCGCACGCGTCCCACTTCTTCAGCTTGCCGCCGAGGACGCCCATCGTGGTCAGCACCTTCTGGTTGTGCCAGTAGACGCCGAGCGAGGACGGCACCTGGCCCAGCGACCTCCTGATCATCCGCTTCAACAGCGCACCCTTGAAACCGGTGATCTCGGCTGCGGGGACTCGGGTGTTGGTCATGGGTTCCTCCTCGGTCGCGGTGTGGTCATGGAGACACCGCGGCCGAGGAGGTTGTGACAGGTCAGGACCAGTAGACGACGACTCTGTCGCCGATCTGCACCTGGTCGAACAGCCAGGCGATGCCGTCGTAGTCGCGGGTGTTGACGCAGCCGTGCGACGCGCCGTTGTAGCCGACCGCCGCGAAGTCCGGCGAGTAGTGGACAGCCTGGCCGCGGGAGAAGAACAGCGCGAACGGCATCGGGGTGTCGTAGAGGCTCGACACGTGGTCGCGGCTCTTCGCGAAGACGCTGAACTCACCCTCCCGGGTGGGGGTCGATGGTCCGCCGAACCGGGTGTCCAGGGTCTTCTGGACGTCGCCGTCGATCACCCAGCGCAAGGTGCTGCTCGACTTGTCGACACAGAGCACCCGACCCTCGAGGCAGCGCGGGTCGAGGGCACCAGGGGCGTTGGCCGTGGTCTGGTTGGTCAGCTCGGCCCGGGTCGGCTCGGTCGTCATTGCGTAGAGCCGGTTGACCGTGCGCTGGTCGACCTCGCCGGTCACCGGGATCTCGCGCTTGGCCTGGAAGCCGCGCACGGCCTCGGTCGTGACGTCGCCGTAGTTGCCGGTGACGTCGGTGTTGAACCAGTCGATCTGAGCCAGCCGCGCCTGCAGGTCGCGCACCTCGTCACCGGAGTCGCCGGGCGCGAGGAGGGCCGGGCCGGGTACGAGCTCGGCCGGCTTCTCGGGCTCGGCCGGCGTCGCCGGCCTGTCGTCGCGGGGTCGGTCGTCGGCGTGTCGACGGGGACGTGGCCATCTGGCCGGTCCTGGGCCGACGGGCCGGGCGAGGTGCTGGTGTCGTCGACCGGGCGCTGCTGCCAGGGAAGGGTCCCGGCCTGGCTCGCCCAGCCGACGCCGTACGCGAGACCGCACAGGAGCGTTGCCAGGACGGCGACGATGGTGAGGCGGCGGGCGAATGACATGTCGGGATCCTTGTGGGGTCGTGGTGGTGAGGCGTGGTTGTCTAGTAAGAGGACGCAATGGCCGCCCGTTTGGTTGCGACCAGTTCTCACGCCCTACAGTTCCGGGGTGGCCCGCGCAGCACTCGACAAGCAGCCCGCCGACGTACGACGGATGTTCGATGCCGTCGCGAAGCGGTACGACATCACCAACGACGTGCTCTCCTTCGGGCAGGACAGGCGCTGGCGGCGCGAGGTGCTGGCCGCCGTCGACCCGGCGTACGGCGACAAGGTGCTCGACCTCGCAGCCGGCACCGGTACGTCGAGCCAGCCCTTCGCCGACGCTGGCGCCACGGTCGTGCCGTGCGACTTCTCGATCGGCATGCTCCAGGTCGGCAAGAAGCAGCTCCCGCACCTGCCTTTCACGGCCGGCGACGGGACCAAGCTGCCGTTCGCCGACGACACCTTCGACGCGGTGACCATCTCGTTCGGCCTGCGCAACATCGTCGACCCCGTCCGGGGTCTCGCCGAGATGCGTCGGGTCACCCGCCCCGGCGGTCGCCTGGTCGTGTGCGAGTTCAGCCACCCGACCTGGAGCCCCTGGCGCACGGTCTATCTCGAGTACCTGATGAAGACCCTGCCCGCGGTCGCCAAGGCCGTGTCGTCGGCACCCGACGCCTACGTCTACCTTGCCGAGTCGATCCGCGCCTGGCCGGACCAGGCTGGCCTGGCACGGATGATCGGTGAGGCAGGCTGGACCAGCGGTGAGTGGCGGAACCTCTCCGGCGGGATCGTCGCGCTGCACCGCGCCACCGCCTAACCCCCGCGAAGTGTCAGGGTTGGCTGGCCGAAGTGTCAGGGTTGGCGGCGCGAAGTGTCAGGGTTGGCTGGCCGACATGTCTCGATCGGCGGCCAGCGCGCAACCGGATCCGACACTTCGCGCCGCCAAGCCCGACACTTCGCGCCGCCAAGCCCGACACTTCGCGCCGCCAAGCCCGACACTTCGCGCCGCCAAGCCCGACACTTCGGCCGGGAGTGCGATTTAGGCAAGAGCACCGTGCCCTAAATCCGCAGGTCAGCGGGCCTTTGCGATCCTTCGCACCCCCTTGTGCGGCGGGTGCTGCGTGGTGGCAGTATGTGTCTCGCGCCACTCGTGATTCCATTCACAAGATCACGATCTGAGCGCTGGAGCAGGGCACGAACGGGAAGGGGAGGCAGTTGGAGCTCTACACGCCGGTACTGGTCCTGGCGGCTCTCGCCGCACTGTTCGCCGTCGGCTCTATCGCCATGAGCTCACTCACCGGGCCGTCGCGCTACAACCGCGCGAAGCTCGACTCCTACGAGTGCGGGATCGAGCCGACGCCGCAGGCGATCGGCGGCCGTTTCCCGGTGAAGTACTACATCACCGCGATGCTCTTCATCGTCTTCGACATCGAGATCATCTTCCTCTATCCGTGGGCCGTCTACTTCGACCAGATGTCGTGGTTCGGGTTGGTCGAGATGGTCGTCTTCATCGCCACCGTGTTCGTCGCGTACGCCTATGTATGGCGGCGCGGCGGCCTGGACTGGGACTGACCGGAGGGACCCCATGGGTATCGAAGAGAAGCTTCCGACCGGCGTCCTGCTGACCACGGTCGAGGGCGTCGCGGGCTACTTCCGCAAGGCCAGCTTCTGGCCCGCCACGTTCGGACTCGCGTGCTGCGCGATCGAGATGATGACCAGCGGCGGCCCGAAGTACGACCTCGCGCGGTTCGGAATGGAGGTCTTCCGTGCCAGTCCCCGGCAGGCCGACCTGATGATCGTGGCGGGCCGGGTGAGCCAGAAGATGGCGCCGGTCCTCCGCCAGATCTACGACCAGATGGCCGAGCCCAAGTGGGTCCTGGCGATGGGCGTCTGTGCGAGCAGCGGCGGCATGTTCAACAACTACGCGGTCGTGCAGGGCGTCGACCACGTCGTGCCCGTCGACATGTACCTCCCCGGGTGCCCCCCGCGTCCCGAGATGCTGATCGACGCGATCCTCAAGCTCCACGACAAGGTCCAGCAGACCCCGCTCGGCGCCAACCGCCTGGCGCAGATCCGCGAGCTCGAGGCCGAGGGTCTGGTCGCGCTGCCCACCAGCGACATGAAGGGCATGCTGCGGTGACCGACGACAAAGCGTCCCGAGCGGCTGACCAGCCGAAGCCGGCGGTCGAGCAGCCGGCGGTCGAGCAGTCGCCCGAGAACGTCCCCGCACCCACCGGCGAGGTCCGCCAGATCGGCGAGCGGCACGGCATGTTCGGGACCACCGGCACCGGCGACACCAGCGGGTACGGCGGACTGGTGGCCCCGGTGGTCTACCCGGCCGCTGCCGAGCGCCCCTACGGCGGCTGGTTCGACACCGTGGCCGACGGTCTCGACCCGCTCATCGAGTCGGTCGTGATCCATCGCGGCGAGATCACCTTCCACATCGCGCCCGGCAACCTGGTCGCGGCGGCCAAGGTGCTGCGTGACGACCCGAAGCTGCGCTTCGAGCTCTGCGCCGGCGTCAGCGGCGTGCACTACCCGGACGACCTCGGGCGCGAGCTGCACGCGGTCTACAGCTTCTTGTCGATGACCCACAACCGGCGGATCCGGGTCGAGGTCAGCGTGCCCGACGCCGACCCGCACCTGCCGTCCCTGTGCGGGGTCTATCCCGCGGTCGACTGGCACGAGCGGGAGACCTACGACATGTTCGGGATCGTCTTCGACGACCACCCAGCGCTGACCCGGATCCTGATGCCGGACGACTGGCCGGGTCACCCCCAGCGCAAGGACTACCCACTGGGCGGCATCCCCGTCGAGTACAAGGGCGGCACGATTCCGCCACCGGACCAGAGGAGGTCCTACTCATGACGACCGAGGACCTCTACGCAGGGACGTCGGAGACCACCGATGGCAAGGTCTTCACCGTCTCGGGGCAGGACTGGGACGACATCGCGGCCGGACTCGGTGAGGACGGTGGCGACGCGCAGGAGCGGATCGTCGTCAACATGGGCCCGCAGCACCCGTCCACCCACGGCGTGCTCCGGCTGATCCTCGAGCTGGAGGGCGAGACGGTCACCGAGGCCCGGTGCGGCATCGGCTACCTCCACACCGGCATCGAGAAGAACATGGAGTACCGCTCCTGGGTGCAGGGCACCACGTTCTGCACCCGGATGGACTACCTGAGCCCCTTCTTCAACGAGATGACCTACGTCCTCGGTGTGGAGCGGCTCCTGGACATCGAGGACCAGATCCCCGAGAAGGCCCAGGTCATGCGGGTGCTCCTCATGGAGCTCAACCGGATCTCCTCCCACCTGGTCTGCATCGCGACCGGCGGCATGGAGATCGGCGCGCTCACGGTGATGACGATCGGCTTCCGCGAGCGCGAGCTGGTGCTCGACCTGTTCGAGCTGATCACCGGCCTCCGGATGAACCACGCGTTCATCCGGCCCGGCGGAGTCGCCCAGGACCTCCCGCCCGGCGCGCTCGACGAGATCAGCGGGTTCGTCGCGTTGATGAAGAAGCGGCTTCCGGAGTACGCCGCTCTCTGCAACGCCAACCCCATCTTCAGGGCGCGGCTCGAGGGAGTCGGCCACCTCGACCTCGAGGGCTGCCTCGCGCTCGGCCTGACCGGGCCGGTCCTGCGCAGCACCGGCTACCCGTGGGACCTGCGCAAGACGTCGCCGTACTCCGGCTACGAGACCTACGACTTCGATGTGCAGACCTGGGACACCTGCGACTCCTACGGCCGGTTCCGGCTGCGCCTCAACGAGATGTGGGAGTCGTTGAAGATCATCGAGCAGGCCGCAGACCGCCTGGCGCGGATGGAGGGCGAGCCGGTGATGGTCGCCGACAAGAAGATCGCCTGGCCGAGCCAGCTAGCGATCGGCAGCGACGGAATGGGCAACAGCCTCGACCACATCCGTCAGATCATGGGTGAGTCGATGGAGGCGCTGATCCACCACTTCAAGCTGGTGACGGAGGGCTTCCGGGTGCCGGTCGGTCAGGCCTACGTGCCGATCGAGTCACCCCGCGGCGAGCTGGGAGCCCACGTCGTCTCGGACGGCGGCACCCGGCCGTTCCGCGCGCACTTCCGCGACCCGTCGTTCAACAACCTGCAGGCCATGGGGGTGATGAGCGAGGGCAGCATGATCGCCGACGTCATCGTTGCCATCGCCAGCATCGACCCGGTGATGGGAGGCGTCGACAGGTGACGCTGGACAACACGACGCTCGACGAGCTGCGCGAGATCGCCGCCCGCTATCCCGAGAAGCGCTCCGGCCTGCTGCCGATGCTCCACCTGGTGCAGTCGGTCGAGGGCAAGGTCACGCCGGAGGCGATCGAGACCTGCGCCGAGATCCTCGAGATCTCGGCGGCCGAGGTCAACGGCGTCGCGACCTTCTACACGATGTACAAGCGCCATGCCGTCGGCGACTTCCACGTCGGCGTCTGCACCAACACGCTGTGTGCGGTGATGGGCGGCGACACGATCTTCGCCCGGCTCAAGGAACACCTCGACATCGGCAACGACGAGGTGGCCGAGAAGCGGCAGGACGACCAGTACTCCGTCAGCCTCGAGCATGTCGAGTGCAACGCGGCGTGCGACTACGCCCCGGTGGTGATGGTCAACTGGGAGTTCATGGACAACCAGACGCCCGACGGTGCGGTGCAGATGGTCGAGTCGCTGCGCGCCGGCCACGAGGTCCACTCGACCCGCGGGCCGCGTCTGTGCACCTGGCGCGAGGCCGAGCGGGTGCTCGCCGGCTTCCCTGACGGCCTCGTCGATGAAGGACCGACCGCGGGCCCGGCCAGCCTGGTGGGCCTCGAGATCGCCCGCGAGCGCGGTTGGACCGCCCCGGACGCGCCGGCCCATGCCCAGCCCCGGGCCCAGGCTCCGGCCGCAGTCGCGGCAGGCGGCTCGAAGCAGGACGCGGTCGACCAGGCCGACACCGCTCGGGCCCAGTCCGAGACGGTCGAGGAGACCAGCGACTCCGGTGAGCCCGCTTCGGAGAAGGAGGAGGCGCAGTGACGAACCAGGATTCGGTGCTGACCCCGGTCCTCACCGACATGTGGGACGTCGAGCGCGGGTGGACGCTGCCCGCCTACGAAGGCAAGGGGGGCTACCAGGCTCTCGACCGGGCCTTCGGCATGAGCCCCGACGACGTCATCGCCGCCGTCAAGGAGTCCGGCCTACGCGGCCGTGGCGGTGCAGGCTTCCCGACCGGCATGAAGTGGTCCTTCATCCCGCAGGACAATCCCCGGCCCAAGTACCTCGTCGTCAACGCCGACGAGTCCGAGCCGGGCACCTGCAAGGACATCCCGCTGATGATGGGCAACCCTCACGTCCTCGTCGAGGGCGTGATCATCAGCTCCTACGCGATCCGCGCCAACAAGGCGTTCATCTACATCCGGGGCGAGGTGCTCCACGTCGTCCGCAGGGTGCAGGCCGCGGTCGCCGAGGCGTACGCCGCCGGCCACCTCGGCAAGGACATCCACGGCTCCGGCTATGACCTCGACGTCGTTGTCCACGCCGGCGCGGGGGCCTACATCTGCGGCGAGGAAACCGCGCTGCTCGAGGGTCTCGAGGGTCGCCGCGGCCAGCCGCGGCTCCGGCCGCCGTTCCCGGCCGTCGCCGGGCTCTACGCCAGCCCGACCGTGATCAACAACGTCGAGTCGATCGCTTCGGTCCCCAGCATCGTCGGCAACGGCGCGAAGTGGTTCGCGTCGATGGGCACCGAGAAGTCCGCCGGCTTCGGCATCTTCTCCCTGTCCGGGCACGTCGAGAAGCCGGGCCAGTACGAAGCGCCGCTCGGCATCACGCTCCGCGAGCTGCTCGACCTCGCCGGCGGCGTGCGCACGGGACATGACCTCAAGTTCTGGACTCCTGGCGGCTCGAGCACTCCGCTGCTCACCGCGGAGCACCTCGACATCCCGCTCGACTTCGAGGGGGTCGGCGCGGCCGGCTCGATGCTCGGGACCCGGGCGCTGCAGATCTTCGATGACAGCGTGTGCGTCGTCCGCGCCGTGCTGCGCTGGACGGAGTTCTACAAGCACGAGTCGTGCGGCAAGTGCACTCCTTGCCGCGAGGGCACCTGGTGGCTGGTGCAGACGCTGGCGCGTCTGGAGCGGGGGCAGGGCTCCGAGGCCGACCTGGATCTGCTTCTGGACCAGTGCGACAACATCCTCGGCCGCTCCTTCTGCGCCCTCGGCGATGGTGCGACCAGCCCCATCTCGAGCTCGATCCAGTACTTCCGCGACGAGTACCTCGCCCACCTGACCCACGGTGGTTGTCCGTTCGACCCTGCGCACTCGACCGCCTGGGCCGGTCAGGAGGTGTCGGCATGACCACGACCCCCGGCAAGGCCGTGCTCAAGGACGACTTGGTCAACGTCACGGTCGACGGCATCCAGGTCGCGGTCCCGAAGGACACCTTGGTGATTCGGGCGGCCGAGCAGGTCGGCGTGCAGATCCCGCGTTTCTGCGACCACCCGCTGCTCGCGCCGGTCGGCGCCTGCCGCCAGTGCCTGGTCGACGTACCTGACGCCGGCAACGGTCGCGGCTTCCCCAAGCCGCAGGCCTCCTGCACTCTTCCCGTCGCCGAGGGCATGGTGGTCAACACGCAGGTCACGAGCCCGGTCGCCGACAAGGCGCAGCAGGGCGTGATGGAGTTCCTGCTGATCAACCACCCGCTCGACTGCCCGGTCTGCGACAAGGGCGGTGAGTGCCCCCTGCAGAACCAGGCGATGTCCAACGGTCGCGGCGACTCGCGGTTCTCCGGCGGTGTGACCGACGGCGTCAAGCGGACCTTCCCCAAGCCGATCAACCTCTCACCCAACGTGCTGCTGGACCGCGAGCGCTGCATCGTCTGCCAGCGCTGCACCCGGTTTGCCGAGGAGATCGCGGGCGACCCGTTCATCGAGCTGCTCGAGCGCGGAGCGGAGCAGCAGATCGGCATCGCCGAGAACGCACCGTTCCTGTCTTACTTCTCCGGCAACGTCATCCAGATCTGTCCTGTCGGTGCGCTCACCTCGGAGCAGTATCGGTTCCGTTCCCGTCCGTTCGACCTGGTGTCCAGCCCCGGCGTCGCCGAGCACGACGCGTGCGGCTCGGCGATCCGCGTCGACCACCGACGCGGACAGGTGCTGCGCCGGCAGGCCGGGGACGATCCGGCGGTCAACGAGGAGTGGATCACCGACAAGGACCGGTTCGCGTTCACCTACGCGCACGCCGAGGACCGGATCACCTACCCCCAGGTACGCGGAGCCGACGGAACGCTGCGGCCCGCCTCGTGGCCCGAGGCGTTCGCCGTCGCTGCCCGCGGTCTGTCCGCGGCGCGGCTGGCCGGTGGCGTGGGCGTGCTGACCGGCGGCCGACTGACGGCCGAGGACGCCTACGCCTACGGCAAGTTCGCTCGCGTGGCGCTCGGCACCAACGACGTCGACTTCCGCGCCCGGCCGCTGTCGGCTGAGGAGGCCGCGTTCCTCGCGACCCGGGTCGCGCTGGCGGCGCCCGGCAACGGTGGCGTCACCTACGCCGATCTCGAGTCGGCCGCGAAGGTCGTCCTGGTCGGCCTCGAGCCCGAGGACGAGGCCGGCGCGATCTTCCTCCGTCTCCGCAAGGCGGTTCGTGCGGGACGGACCCAGGTGATCGCCCTGGCGCCGTACACCACCCGCGGACTGAGGAAGCTGGCCGGCCGCCTGGTCCCCACCGTTCCCGGCACCGAGGCGGAGGCCCTGCGCTCGCTGCTCGAGCAGTCCGAGTACGGCGTCGACAGCACCGCGGTCGTGCTGGTCGGCGAGCGTCTCGCGACCTCGCCCGGCGCGCTCAC
Organism: uncultured Actinomycetota bacterium; assembly: GCA_963756795.1. Lineage (GTDB taxonomy): Bacteria > Actinomycetota > Actinomycetes > Propionibacteriales > Nocardioidaceae > Nocardioides. Next base: position 1,495,039 of record CAVWPK010000012.1, read on the forward strand.
CGCTGCTGTCGAACTGGCTGCGAAGTCCGGTGCCCGACTGGCGTGGGTGCCGCGTCGGGCAGGAGACCGGGGCGCGGTCGAGGCCGGCTGCCTGCCCAACCTGCTGCCCGGCGGCCGCCCGGTCGCCGACCCGTCTGCCCGGGTCGACGTCGCCACCGCCTGGGGTGTCGACGCGCTGCCGGAGACCGAGGGCCGCGACGCCGACGGCATCGTGGCCGCGCTCAACGCCGGCGACCTCGGTGGCCTGGTGATCGCTGGTGTCGACCCGATCGACACGACCGACCCGGCGGCGACCAGAGCAGCCATCGAAGCTGCCGGTTTCGTCGTCGCCCTCGACCTCCGCGAGACCGACGTGACGCGCGGCGCCGACGTGGTGCTCCCGGTCGCCCCGGTCAGCGACAAGGCCGGCTCCTTCGTCAACTGGGAGGGCCGGCCGCGCCCGTTCGAGGCCGCGCTGCGCAACCCCGCCTCGCTCCCGGACCTGCGCATCCTCGCGGGCATCGCGGAGGAGCTGGGTGCACCACTCGGCTTCCGCTCGGTACCCGAGGCGCGTGCGGAGATGGCGCAGCTGGGGCCGTGGGACGGCGAGCGGCCCGGTCTCGAGACGGTCGCAGGGCGACCTCCTCGGCCACCGGAGGTGGACGAGACTGCGCAGCAACCGTCACGAGACCAGGGCGGCACCCTGGTCCTCGCTACCTGGAAGCAGTCGATCGACAACGGTCGGATGCAGGACGGCGACAAGTACCTCAAGGCCACCGCCCGTCCCGTGGTCGCGCTGGTGCCGCCGGAGGTCTTCGATGCGTGCGGGCCGACCGTGACCCTGACCGGTGACCGCGGCTCGGTCACGCTTCCGGCCGCCATCGGTGACGACCTGGTGCCGGGCGTGGTGTGGGTGCCGGCGAACTCGTTCGGCGCAGGTGTGCTCAGCGACCTCGCCTCGCCCGGAAGCTCCGTGCGAGTGGAGGGAGGACAGGCATGACGGCGTTGACCGCAAACCTGGTGCCGCTCGCGGCGGAGCGCACCGAGCTGCCGGCGTTCGGGAACGACGTGTGGTGGGTCGTGGGCCTCAAGACGCTGCTGGTCTTCCTGGTGCTGGTGCTGCTCACCCTCTTCAACATCTGGTGGGAGCGTCGGGTCGTGGCCCGGATGCAGCACCGGATCGGGCCCAACGTGCACGGGCCGTTCGGCCTTCTGCAGTCGCTTGCCGACGGCGTCAAGCTGGCCCTCAAGGAGGACCTGACGCCCAAGAACGCCGACAAGCTCGTCTTCATCCTGGCGCCCGTCATCGCGGTGATCCCTGCCTTCGTCACCTTCGCCGTGATCCCGTTCGGCCCCGAGGTGAACTTCTTCGGGGAGCGGACCCCGCTCCAGCTCACCGACATGCCCGTCGCCGTGCTGTTCGTGATGGCGATCGCCTCGATCGGCATCTACGGCATCGTGCTCGGAGGCTGGTCCAGCGGGTCGACGTACTCCCTGCTCGGCGGCCTCCGTTCGAGCGCCCAGATGATCTCCTACGAGGTCGCGATGGGCCTCGCGCTGGTGTCGGTCTTCATGTACGCCGGCTCGATGTCGACCAGCGAGATCGTCGCTGCCCAGGACGAGTACTGGTTCGGCCTGATCCTGCTGCCGTCGTTCGTGATCTACGCGATCGCGATGGTCGGTGAGACCAACCGCGCGCCGTTCGACCTCCCCGAGGCCGAGGGCGAGCTGGTCGGCGGCTTCCACACCGAGTACTCCTCGCTGAAGTTCGCCCTGTTCTTCCTCGCCGAGTACATCAACATGGCGACCGTCTCGGCGCTGGCGACGACCCTGTTCCTCGGCGGCTGGCACGCGCCGTTCTGGATCGACGAGGTGTGGGCGGGAGCCAACGAGGGCTACTGGCCGGTGCTGTGGTTCTTCGGCAAGGTCCTCTTCTTCATCTTCTTGTTCATCTGGCTGCGCGGCTCGCTGCCGAGACTGCGGTACGACCAGTTCATGGCGTTCGGCTGGAAGCGGCTGATCCCGATCGCCCTGCTCTGGATCGTCGCGGTCGCGACGATGCGCGTCGCCCGCGACGACCTCAGCTTCGACCGGCAGACGGCAATGATCGCCGCCGGAGCGCTGCTGGTCGTCTTCCTGCTGCTCTTCCTGATCCCGGAGAGCAGGAAGGCCGACGACACCACGGAGGTCGCAGCGCGCCGCGCGGGCGGCTATCCGGTGCCGCCGATGCCGGCCGGAGGGCCGGTGCGGGGCGCGGCCCAGCCGTTGGTGTTCGCATCGAGCGACGCCGTCACCACCCCTGGGACATCTCGCACGAACGACGCCGCGGAGGCGAACGATGGCTGATCAGTCGGGCAAGCAGGGCACCCCGTCGCTCAAGGAGCAGTTCTGGGATCCGGTCGCCGGATTCGGCGTGACCTTCCGGACCATGTTCCGCAAGGTGGTCACCGAGCAGTACCCCAAGGAGAAGTTCCCCACGGCGCCGCGGTTCCACGGCCGGCACCAGCTCAACCGGTGGCCGGACGGTCTGGAGAAGTGCATCGGTTGCGAGCTCTGCGCGTGGGCCTGTCCCGCCGACGCGATCTACGTGGAGGGTGCGTCCAACACCGACGAGCCCGACGCCGACGGCAACAGCCAGCGGTTCTCGCCGGGAGAGCGGTACGGCCGCGTCTACCAGATCAACTACCTGCGCTGCATCCTGTGCGGGCTCTGCATCGAGGCGTGCCCGACGCGAGCGCTCACGATGACCAACGAGTACGAGCTCGCCGACGACAACCGCAGCGACCTGATCTACGAGAAGTCAGACCTGCTCGCACCGCTCCTCCCGGGGATGGAGCAGCCGCCGCACCCGATGCTGCTGGGCGACGACGAGAAGGACTACTACAAGGGCGACTTCAAGTCGGCGGCCACGGGTGGTGACCAGGCGTGACCGCATTCTGGATCCTCGGGCCGATCATGGTGCTCGCGGCCCTCGGCATCCTCTTCGTGCGGAAGGCGGTGCACGCCGCCTTGCTGCTCGCTGTGGTGATGATCAGCCTTGCGATCCTGTACGCCGTGCTCGAGGCGCCGTTCCTCTTCGCGGTCCAGATCATCGTCTACACCGGCGCGATCCTGATGCTCTTCCTCTTCGTGCTGATGCTGGTCGGCGTCGATGCGTCCGACTCGCTCGTGGAGACGATCAAGGGCCAGCGGGCGTTGGCCTGGGTCACCGGCGCGGGGTTCGCGGTCGTGCTGCTCGTGGGGTTGACCCAGATCAGCTTCGGCACCGCGGTCGGGCTGGACGAGGCCAACTCGGGCGGCAACGTGCCCGGGCTGGCGAACCTGCTGTTCTCCCGCTACGTCTTCGCCTTCGAGGTCACCAGCGCACTGCTGATCACGGCCGCGGTCGGCGCGATGGTGCTGGCCCACCGCGAGCGGCTCACGCCGAAGGTCAACCAGGCTGAGCTCGCCGCCAAGCGGATCCGCGACTTCAGCGAGAAGGGCGTCCCCCTGGGACCGCTGCCTCCGCCCGGTGTCTACGCCCGCCACAACGCGGTGGACACCCCGGCGCTGCTGCCCGACGGCAGCCCGGCACCGGCTTCGGTGTCCCGCGTCCTCGCCGCCCGCGGCACGGTCCGTGCAGCCGGTGACCTCGCCGACGACATCGACGTGGTGACCGCGCAGCTCGAGCAGGACCCGAGCAGCAAGCCCGAGACCGGCGGCAAGGACGCGGCCACCGCATCCTCGGAGGAGGACGCTCGATGACCGAGTACGTGGTGTTGTCCGCGATCTTGTTCACGATCGGGTCGATCGGGGTCCTGACCCGCCGCAACGCGATCGTCGTGTTCATGTGCGTGGAGCTGATGCTCAACGCGTGCAACCTGGCCTTCGTCGCCTTCGCCCACCACCACGGCAACCTCGACGGTCAGGTCGCCGCCTTCTTCGTGATGGTGGTGGCCGCGGCCGAGGTCGTGGTCGGGCTCGCGATCATCATGACCATCTTCCGGACCCGTCGGTCGGCCTCGGTCGACGACGCCAGCCTGCTGAAGTTCTGAGGGGCAGATGAGCTCACTTCTCCTGACCGTTGCGGCCGAGGCGGAGCACCACATCCCCGTGGTCGCCCCGACCGAGGCCGACGGCGTCTTCTCGCTGCTGTGGCTGATCATCGCGCTCCCGCTGTTCGGGGCCGTGGTCCTGCTGCTCGGAGGCAGGTACGCCGACAAGTGGGGTCACTACCTCGGCACCGCGCTGCCGATCGGGTCCTTCGCGATCAGCCTGGTCTGCTTCTTCACTGCGCTCGGACGCGACGAGGCCGACCGGCAGGTCTCCCAGCACCTCTACGACTGGATGCAGGTCGGCGGGCTCGACGTCGGCATGGACCTGCTCTACGACCCGCTGTCGGCGATGTTCCTGCTGCTGATCACGGGCGTCGGATCGCTGATCCACGTCTACTCGATCGGCTACATGGCCCACGACCCGCGCCGGCGGAGGTTCTTCGGCTACCTCAACCTGTTCGTCGCCGCGATGCTGATGCTGGTGCTGTCGGAGAACTACCTCGGGCTGTTCCTGGGCTGGGAGGGCGTGGGCCTCGCGTCGTACCTCCTGATCGGGTTCTGGCAGCACAAGCACTCGGCCGCGGCCGCGGCCAAGAAGGCGTTCGTCATCAACCGGGTCGGCGACATGGGGATGGCACTGGCGATCTTCTTGTTCTTCGTCACCTTCGGCTCCACCAGCTTCAGCGTGATCAGCGCCAACGCCGGAGGTGCCTCGGAGACGACCCTCAACTGGCTGGGCGTGGCGCTCCTGCTCGGCGCCTGCGGAAAGTCGGCCCAGGTGCCGCTCCAGGCCTGGTTGCTCGACGCGATGGAGGGCCCGACCCCGGTCTCGGCCCTCATCCACGCGGCAACCATGGTGACCGCGGGCGTCTACCTGATCACCCGCTCCAACTTCATCTTCGAGCTCGCGCCGGCAGCACAGACCGCGGTGGTCATCGTCGCGACGGTCACGCTGCTCTGGGGAGCGATCCTCGGCTGTGCGAAGGACGACATCAAGAAGGGCCTCGCCGGCTCCACGATGAGCCAGATCGGCTACATGATGCTCGGTGCCGGCCTCGGCGTCGCCGGCTACGCGTTCGCGATCTTCCACCTGCTGACCCACGGCTTCTTCAAGGCCAACATGTTCCTCGGTGCCGGCTCGGTCATGCACGCGATGGACGACGACGTCAACATGCGCCACTACGGCGGCCTGCAGAAGCTGCTCCCGGTGACGTTCCTGACGTTCGCGATGGGCTATCTGGCGATCATCGGTTTCCCCGGCTTCTCGGGCTTCTTCTCCAAGGACAAGATCATCGAGGTCGCCCTGACCGAGAACCTCCTGGTCGGCATCTGCGCCACCCTCGGCGCCGGCATCACCGGCTTCTACATGACTCGGATGATGCTGATGACCTTCTTCTCGAAGAAGCGCTGGTCCGACGGCGTGCACCCGCACGAGTCGCCCGCAGTGATGACGGTGCCGCTGATCGTCCTCGCGGCGCTGTCGGTCCTCGGCGGGGTGATGCTGGCCGGAGACTGGATCGTCGACTTCCTCGGCCCGGTGGTCGGCCATGTCGAGCACGAGGAGCCTCCGCTTCCGGCTATCGCGATCACCCTCATCGTGGTCGCCGTGGTCGGCGTGGGCGTGGCGACCGCGTTCCTCCTCTTCCAGCGGCGCGACGTCCCGCGCGAGGCCCCCCAGGACGTCTCGTTCGTCACCAGGGCCGCGCGCGCGGACCTCTATGGCGACGCGATCAACGACGTGGTCGTCGTACGGCCGGGCAGCCAGCTGGTGACCGGTCTGGTCGCGACCGACCGCGGCGTCGTCGACGGCGCCTTCACCGGCGGCGCAACACTCGTGAGCGGTATCGGACAGGGGCTCCGCCGGCTGCAGACCGGCTACGTCCGGTCCTACGCGTTGTCCGTGCTCGGGGGCGCCCTCATCCTCGTCCTGACCCTCGTGGCGGTGAACCGATGATGCTCTCGACCCTGATCTGGCTCCCGCTGGTCGGCGCCGTCGTCGTCGCGCTCGCACCACGGTCGCTGAGCAAGCTGCTGGGTATGGGCGTCGCAGCCGCGACGCTGGTCGTCGGGATCGTGGCCGCGTTCTCCTACGAGGTCGACGGCGGGATGCAGCTGACGGAGACCCACACCTGGATCGAGGCGTTCGGCGTCCACTACGCGCTCGGCCTCGACGGGCTCGGTCTGCTGATGGTGTTGCTGACCGTGGCGCTGGTGCCCCTCGTCCTCGCGGCTGAGTGGTTCACGATGGACGACGCCTCTCGAGGCTCGCAAGCTCAGACCTCGGACATCGAGGGTCCGGGAGCCCGCGCGTTCGTCGCGTGGGCCCTCGCGCTCGAGTCGCTGTCCCTCGCGGTCTTCTGCGCCACCGACGTGTTCCTCTTCTACGTCGTGTTCGAGGCCACCTTGATCCCGGCGTACTTCCTCATCGGCGGGTTCGGTCGCTCGGGTCGGGGCGCCGCGGCGTTGAAGTTCCTGATGTTCCAGCTCGCCGGCGGCCTGGTGCTCCTGGCTTCGGTGATCGGGCTCTACGCCGTCTCGGCCGAGCAGGGGGAGCCGTCGTACCTCCTCTCCGACCTGGCGGCCCTCGACATCGGGACCGACGCCGGCCGCTGGCTGTTCATCGGCTTCTTCGTCGCGTTCGCGATCAAGGCGCCGCTGTTCCCGCTCCACACCTGGCTTGCCGACACCACCGAGCAGGCGACGCCCGGCACGTCGATCCTGCTGGTGTGCGTGCTCGACAAGATCGGCACGTTCGGCATGCTGCGGTTCTGCCTCGGGATCTTCCCCGAGGCCTCCGAGTGGGCGACGCCGGTCGTGATCACCCTGGCGCTGATCTCCATCGTGTACGGCGCTCTGGTGGCGATCGGACAGGACGACGTCCTCCGCCTGATCGGTCTGACCTCGCTCAGTCACTTCGGGTTCATCACGCTCGGCATCTTCGCGATGACCGCCCAGGGCAGCTCGGGCGCGATCCTCTACATGGTCAACCACGGCATCGGCACCGCCGCGCTGTTCCTGATCGCGGGCTACCTCCTCCACCGTCGCGGCACCACGCTGATCAGCGAGATGGGCGGCCTGGAGAAGGTCACTCCGATCCTCGCGGGCGTCTTCCTCGTGGCCGGACTCGCCACCCTCGGTCTGCCGGGGCTGAGCCCGTTCGTCTCCGAGTTCCTGGTGCTGCTCGCGGCCTTCGACTACGCCTGGTACGTCGGTGCGATCGCCGTCACCGGCATCGTGTGGGCGGCGGTCTACGTGCTGTGGATGTACCAGCGCACGATGACCGGGCCGACGCCGCCCGAGGTCGAGGGGACGAGTGACCTTGATCTGCGCGAGATCGGGGCGGTCGCGCCGCTCATGGTCGCGCTCGTCCTGTTCGGGTTCTTCCCGGCGCCGCTGCTCGACGTGGCCAACCCGTTCACCGACGACCTGCTGGCCCACGTCGGGGTCGAGGACGACGGGCCCGACGTACCGCCGCACGAGAGTTCCCACGCCGAGACGGAGGGTGAGCACTGATGCCCGAGTTCACCAAGCCCGCGCTGGAGTACGTCGAGCTGCTCCCGCTCCTCATCGTCTTCGGCTCCGCCTGCCTCGGCGTGCTCCTCGAGGCGTTCCTCCCGCGCGAGCGGCGGCGGGTGCCGCAGGTGGTGCTGTCCCTGGTCGGACTGGGCGCCGCGCTGGCGGCCACGATCTGGATCGCGACCGATCTCGAAGAGCACTCTGCCGGCGCCGCGCGCGGCCTGGTCGGCGCCGAGGGCAGCATCATCATCGACGGCCCGACGGTCTACCTGTGGGGACTGCTCCTGATCTTCGGCATCCTCGGCACCGCGCTCTTCGCCGAGCGCCGGCTCGAGGGCGGACTGTCGGCGTTCGCCGGCCAGGCCGCGGCGCTCCCCGGCACCGAGGCGGAGCGCCAGGCCGCGACCAAGGGTCTCGACCACACCGAGGTCTACCCGCTGCTGCTGTTCGCCATCGGCGGGATGCTGATGTTCCCGGCGTCCGGTGACCTGCTCACCATGTTCGTCGCGCTCGAGGTGCTCTCGCTGCCGCTCTACCTGCTGTGCGGGCTGGCCCGGCGCCGAAGGCTGCTGAGCCAGGAGGCGGCTCTCAAGTACTTCCTGCTCGGTGCGTTCTCCTCCGGCTTCTTCCTGTACGGCGCCGCGCTGGTCTATGGCTACTCGGGCTCGATGACGTTCGCGGGCATCGACCAGGCGGTCCGGGCCGGCACGGAGGACCGCGGTCTGCTACTCGTCGGCATCGCGCTGCTCGCGGTCGGGCTGTTGTTCAAGGTCGGGGCCGCGCCGTTCCAGGCCTGGACGCCGGACGTCTACCAGGGAGCACCCACCGCGGTCACGGCCTTCATGTCGGCGGCCACCAAGGTCGCGGCCTTCGGTGCCCTGCTGCGCCTGTTCTACGTCGCGTTCGATGCCGAGCGGTGGAGCTGGCAGCCGATGCTCTCGGTGATCGCGATCGCGACCATGCTGCTCGGTGGGGTGCTCGCGATCGTCCAGTCCGACGTGAAGCGGATGCTCGCCTACTCCGCCGTCGCCCACACCGGCTTCCTGCTGACCGGGGTGATCGGCGCGCAGGGTGCGGGTCAGCTTGCGGAAGGGCAGTACACCTCCCTCGAGGGCGTGCTCTTCTACCTCACGACCTATGGCTTCGCCTCGGTCGGTGCCTTTGCGATCGTGACCGTCGTGCGGGACGCCGGCGGTGAGGCGACCGGCTTCGCCGCCTGGGCCGGTCTCGGCAAGCGGTCTCCACTCGTCGCTGGTGCGTTCGCCTTCTTCCTGCTCTCGATGGCGGGCATCCCGCTCACCGCAGGCTTCGTCGGCAAGTGGGCGGTCTTCACCTCGGCGATGTCGGCGGGCTTCTGGCCGGTGGTGCTCGTCGCGATCGCATCGAGCATCGTCGCCGTCTACTTCTACATCCGGCACATCCGGCTGATGTTCTTCAGCGAGCCGGAGGCCGGCGAGACGGCGGCGGTCACCGAGGCGTCGGTGCTGACCGTCGGCACCGTCGCGATCTGCCTGGCGGCGACCGTCGTGCTGGGGATCCTGCCGGGGCCGGTTCTGGACCTGGTCGTCGGTGCGGGAGACTTCATCAGGTGAGCCCTGGATCGTCGGCGCAGCCCAGCCCTGCCGAGCTGGCCCTGCCCATCGCCGACGAAGCCCTCGCTGCCCGCCTGCGCGAGCGGATGACGGCGGTCGAGGCGGCACTCTACGAGCACGCGAGCAGCCGGGCGCCGTACGTCACCGAAGCAGCGCGCCACCTCCTTGCCGCTGGCGGCAAGCGGTTCCGGCCGCTGTTGGTGCTGCTGGCTGCCGAGGCGGGGGACCGGCCGGACTCCGATGAGGTGCTCACCGCGGCCTGCGTCGTCGAGATCACCCACGTGGGCTCGCTCTACCACGACGACGTGATGGACGAGGCCGCGCTGCGTCGGGGCGCCGACTCGGCGAACTCGCGCTACGACAACCTGGTGGCGATCCTCACCGGTGACTGGCTGTTCGCGAAGTCGTCCGAGCTGACCTCCCGGCTCGGCCCGGAGGCGGTGCGGATCCAGGCCGAGACGTTCACTCGGCTGGTCGAGGGCCAGATCCTCGAGACCGTCGAGCCCGGTCCCGACGATGACCCGCTGCAGCACTACCTCGAGGTGGTCGCCGGCAAGACCGGCTCCCTGATCGCCACGTCTGCCCGCTACGGCGCGCTGTTCGGCGGCGCTCCGCCCGAGGTCGTCGCCGCGCTCACGGAGTACGGCGAGCTCGTCGGCACCGCCTTCCAGCTCTCCGACGACATCCTCGACATCGCGTCCGAGTCGGCCGAGTCCGGCAAGACGCCGGGCACCGACCTGCGCGAAGGCGTGCCGACGCTGCCGGTGCTGATGGCCCGGGCGTCGCGGGACCCCGCCGACGCCCGGCTGCACGCGATGCTCGCCGGCGACCTCACCGACGACGACCGCCACGCCGAAGCTCTCGACCTGCTGCGCAAGCACCCCGCGATGGACCAGGCCCGCGGCTACGTCGTTGCGCGGGCCGAGGAGGCCAAGCAACTGTTGGCCGTGCTCCCCGAGGGCTCGGTCCGCTCCGCGTTGGAGGCGTTCGCGGACGTGGTGGCGGTCCGGACGTCGTGACAGCTTCACCGGCCGGCCGGTGAAACTCGCGCTCGGCTGTACGAAGCTTCATCGTCCAAGCGACAGATTCGTACTCCCGGTCCCAGTGTCTGGCGCCGTGGCGAGCACGGCGAGCGCCTGTCGGCGGCGTTCCCGGATCGCGTCCCAGGTGAAGACCGAGAGCGCCAGCCAGACGAGGGCGAAGCCGATCCAGCGACCTGCCTGCATCTGCTCGCCGAGGACGGTGATGCCGAGGGCGAACTGCAGGATCGGCGCCAGGTACTGCAGCAGCCCCAGCGACGTCATCGTCAGCCGGGTCGCGGCGCCGCCGAAGAGCAGCAACGGGATCGCGGTCACCACGCCGCTCGAGATGAGAAGCAGGACGTGCCCGGTGCCTTCGGAGGTGAAGTGCGCGCCGTCCGTCGTGCTCAGCCAGGCGAGGAAGCACAGGGCGAACGGCGCGATCAGGGCGGTCTCCATGGCCAGGCTCTCGATCGCACCGACGCTCGCCTTCTTCTTCGCCAGACCGTAGGTCCCGAACGAGAAGGCGAGCACCAGCGCGATCCAGGGTGGCCTGCCGTAGTCCCAGGTCAGTACGGCGACCGCCACGAAGCCGATCCCGAGCGCTGCCCATTGCACCCCTCGGAGCCGCTCGCCGAGGATGACCACGCCCATCAGCACCGTCACCAGTGGGTTGATGAAGTAGCCGAGCGAGGTCTCGACCACGCGCTCGGAGTTCACGCCGTAGATGTAGGTGCCCCAGTTGGAGGTGATGGTGGCGGCGGCGAGCACCATCAGCAGCGTCGTACGACGATCCCGGAGCAGGTCCCGCAGGGCCGCCCGCCGCCGGAGCGCCACGACCAGCAGCGCCATCACCAGCGCCGACCACACGATCCGGTGCGCCAGGATCTCGATCGCGCCACCCGGCTCGAGGAGCGGGAAGTAGAGCGGGAACGCGCCCCAGATCCCGTACGCCGCGACCCCGAAGATCAGGCCACGCCGGGACTCCAACACGTCACTAGCGTAGAAGCGCGACGGTCATGACACCAACCAGGGTGGTTGCGTCGCCCGGGTCCGGTCCAGATACGGTCGCCCGGAACGCCGCAACGCTCGCCAATCCGACACCAGAGGGGACCCTCCATGCGCCGCATCGCCTTCGCCCTGATCGCTACGGTCAGCGCCTTCCTGCTCGCTGCCACGGTCGCACCGGCCGCGACCGCCCAGGACGCCGCCATCGTGACCGACCGGACCTCCGCCGGTACCGCGCCCGAGGGCCGACTTCCCGCCCACGTCGTCCGTCGCCTGAAGGCCTTCGAGATCCGGGACACGGGCAGGTTCCGCGTGACCGGCAAGGCGGTCACCTACCGGGGCAAGCCGGTCGTCTTGAAGAAGTCGAACCGCAAGGTCGGCGGCTACCGGTTCGTCGGGCAGGACCGGTCGAGCCGCGAGGGTCGCTTCGCGATGAACTTCGACGGTCCGGTCGGGACCCATTTCCGCATCTTCCTCAAGGCAACGCAGCGCAACCGCGCGACGACGTTCTACCTGGGCAAGATCGTTCGCGACTGAGCACACCGACCACACCGAGCACACCGGGAACTGCGACGGGGGCCCTGCCATCGGCAGGGTCCCCGTTCGCGTGGTGCGAGGGTCAGCCGACGTTCCAGGTGTCGCCTGCGTTGAGCAGCTTGGTGAGTCGGTCGGTGTCGGTGCCGTCTGACTGGGCTGCCTGGGATTTGGCGTCGTTGATCTGGGCGCGGGCGAGGTCGTCGTACGTCGGCCGCTCGACCTGGCGGAAGATCCCGATCGGGGAGCGGTTGAGGTAGCCGGCGTCGGTGAGCCGGGAGATCGCGAACGCGGTGGACGGGTCGGGGTGGTGGGCGTCGTGGACGAGGAGCTGGTCCTCGGACAGGGTGGCGGTCGGGGCGACCTCGATGCTGCCGTCCGCGGCGCGGACCAGGGCCTTGTCGCCCCATCCTTGGCGGGGACCGGTGGCCTCGTCGGGGGTACCGAAGGTGATCGGCTGGCCGTGGACGAGCGGGATGATGGCGTGCAGCTTGGAGTCGCGGTCCCCGCCCATGCCGGTGAGGGTGTCGAACGCGCCGTCGTTGAAGATCGGGCAGTTCTGGTAGATCTCGACCAGGGAGGTGCCTCGGTGCGCGGCGGCCGCGGCGAGCACCCCGGTGAGGTGCTTGCGGTCGGAGTCGATGGTGCGCGCGACGAAGGAGGCCTCGGCACCCAGGGCAAGGGACACCGGGTTGAACGGATGGTCCAGGGAACCCGCCGGGGTGGACTTGGTGACCTTGCCGACCTCGCTGGTGGGGGAGTACTGGCCCTTGGTCAGCCCGTAGATCCGGTTGTTGAACAACAAGATCGTCATGTTCACGTTGCGGCGCAGAGCGTGGATCAGATGGTTCCCGCCGATCGAGAGCGCGTCGCCGTCCCCGGTGACCACCCACACCGAGAGGTCCTCACGAGCGGTGGCGATCCCGGTGGCGATCGTGGGGGCCCGACCGTGGATGGAGTGCATGCCGTAGGTGTCGAGGTAGTAGGGGAACCGGCTGGAGCAGCCGATGCCGGAGACGAACACGATGTTCTCCCGGCGCAGCCCCAGGTCGGGCAGGAAGGACTGCACAGCCTTGAGTACGGCGTAGTCCCCGCAACCCGGGCACCAGCGGACCTCCTGGTCGCTGGTGAACTCCTTGCCGGTCTGCGGGGCCTCGGCCGGGTCATGGGCCGGGACCAGCTCGGTGCCGGAGCGGAAGGTCGGGAGGTTCAGGTCGGTGCTCATGAAAGGGGGGCCTCCTCGTGGTCGGCCGGGGGGTTGAGTCCGTGTTCGCCGAGGTCGACCTCGATGCCTTCGGCCTGGCCGACGAGCTGGCCGATGGCCTCGGCAAGCTCGGCTGCTTTGAGAGGCAGACCGCGGACGTGGTTGTAGCCGACAGCGTCGACCAGGTATTCGGCGCGCAGCATCTTGGAGAGCTGGCCCAGGTTCATCTCCGGGACCAGGACCTTGTCGTAGCGGGCCAGGATCTCGCCGAGATCTTGCGGGAAGGGGTTGAGGTGGCGCAGGTGGGTCTGGGCGACGTGGTAGCCGGCCCGTCGTACCCGTCGGCATGCGGCGCCGATCGGGCCGTAGGTCGAGCCCCAGCCGATCACCAGCACCTTGGCGCCTTGCCCGTCACCGGCGGAGGGGTCGTCGACCTCCAAAGGCGGCAGCGACTTGGCGATCGCGGCGACCTTGGCCGCTCGGGTGCGGACCATCAGGTCGTGGTTGGCCGGGTCGTAGGAGATGTTGCCGTGCCCCTCGCCCTTCTCCAGGCCGCCGATGCGGTGCTCCAGGCCGGCAGTGCCGGGGATCGCCCACGGCCGGGCCAGGGTCTCCACGTCGCGCAGGTAGGGCCAGAACTCATCCGGCTCACCGTCGGCGGCCCGGGCCTTCTTGCTGGTGTGGTTGGGGTCGGTGGCGAAGGCCGGGTCGATGACCGGGAGGTCGGCCACGTCCGGGATCATCCAGGGTTCGGAGCCGTTGGCCAGGTAGCCATCGGAGAGCAGCATCACCGGGGTCCGGTAGGTGATCGCGATCCGGGCCGCCTCGACCGCTGCGGAGAAGCAGTCGCCGGGTGACTGCGGCGCCACGATCGGCACCGGTGCCTCGCCGTTGCGCCCATACATCGCCTGCAACAAGTCCGCCTGCTCGGTCTTGGTCGGCAACCCGGTCGAGGGCCCGCCACGCTGGACGTCGATGACCAACAGCGGCAGCTCGGTCATCACCGCCAGCCCGATCGCCTCCGACTTCAACGCGATCCCCGGCCCCGACGTCGTGGTCACCCCCAACGACCCGGCGAACGCGGCACCGATCGCGGCACCGATCCCGGCGATCTCGTCCTCAGCCTGCAGCGTGGTCACACCGAACGACTTGTGCTTGGACAGCTCATGGAGGATGTCGGAGGCCGGGGTGATCGGATAGGACCCCAGGAACACCGGCAGCCCCGAACGCACCCCGGCCGCGATCAGACCGTAGGACAACGCCAGGTTCCCGGTGATGTTCCGGTAGGTGCCCGACGGCAGCGTCGCCGGCTTGATCTCATAACGCACCACGAACGTCTCGGTGGTCTCACCGAAGTTCCAGCCCGCCTTGAAAGCGGTCAGGTTCGCGCCCAAGATGTCCGGGCTCTTCTTGAACTTCCGCTCCAAGAACGTCGTGGTCGGCTCGGTCGGCCGGCCATACATCCACGACAACAAACCCAGTGCGAACATGTTCTTCGCCCGCGCCGCGTCCTTGCGCGACAAGCCGTACTCCTTGACCGCCTCCACCGTCATCCCGGTCAGGTCCACCGGATGCACCGCGAACGCCCCCAACGGGTCGTTCGCATCACCCAACAGATCCAGCGGGTTGGACTCATAACCGGCCTTGTCCAGGTTGCGCTTGGTGAAGTCATGGGTGTCCACGATGATCGCCGCGCCCTTGGGCAGATCCCCCACGTTGGCCTTCAACGCCGCCGGGTTCATCGCCACCAGTACGTCGGGCCGATCACCCGCGGTCAGGATGTCGTGATCAGCAAAATGCACCTGGAAGGACGACACACCCGGCAACGTCCCCTGAGGCGCCCGGATCTCGGCAGGGAAGTTCGGCAACGTCACCAGATCATTGCCGAACACCGCAGACTCCTGGGTGAACCGATCACCAGTCAGCTGCATCCCATCACCGGAATCACCCGCAAAACGGATGATCACCCGATCCAGCTGCTTGACCTGCTTGGTCTGACTCACTGTCCGTCCACTTTCCCTGAGCCCGTTCCGGGGCAATCTGCGCTGAAGTCCAAGGGCGTTCGCGCGCCGGCGGACCGGTGCAACCCCAATTCTAGAACGTGTTCCAGTTTCTTGGGGGAACAGGTGTCCGAAGTCTCCTCGCCGTACTCACGCCACGCTGCCCCACGATAGTCCGCCGACCATGCGGATCCGGTGGTACGCCAGCCCGTGGAAGACGCCGGGAGGTGACGTCGATCACTTGTCGGCGCTCAGTCGACGATCGACTCCGCGCGCCGCTTGAGGGCCTCCGCGTGTCGGCGGAAGCCCTCGGTGACCCGCCCCGGTCCAGCGAGCCGCACCAGCGGGCCGGAGAACTCCTCGACGGTGTCGTAGGACGTCCGCCCGCCAGGCAGCTGGGTCAGTCGCTGGTGCCGGGTGCCGCGGACCAGGCCGAGCTTGGCCGGCAGTCCGGCGTACTCGTAGGAGAGCAGCGCTGTCGTCGTGCCGTCGGCACTGGTGGCCGGTGGCGCTATCGCGGTGATCACCTCGGGGGAACGGGTGCCCCTGCCGTTCGCCCAGCGCACGTGGAGCACGATCGCGTTGTCGACGGCGGGAGGCTGCGCGGTCTCGGCGCGTACGACGAACGGGTTCCACTCGCCGTAGGTCTCGGTGTCGAGCATGACCTGCCAGACGACGGCGAGGGGCGCGTCGATCTCGACCGAGGCGCGTGGGTCAGCAGTCATCGAGCTGGGCGCTGAGCGATGCGAGCGCCCGAATCTGGCTGTCCCGATCGAGGTCTTCGGACGGCGTGATCAGCGCCGGGACGATCAGGCCGATCGTTGCCGTCGCCTCCGTGCGCTGGATGCACGCGCTCTGCTGGGCGGCGTCCTCGGCCCGCTCCTGAGCACGCCACTCGAGGAAGCCGTGCGCGGCCACGAGGAAGATCAGCACGGACAGGAGGGCGACGACCAGCCGGTTCATGCGCGTCACCCTAGTGGCGGTCTGCAGTGGGCGTGGGAAGTCGAAGTGGAGGTCGAACTGGATCGGAGCCGCGGTCGGCACCGACCCGTCCGGCCAACCGCCCCTGGGCACCATCGACCGATCGCCGGAGCCGGCGGCGCGAGTGCCCGACCAACCGGTCAACGGCAACCCGCAGCCGCCGAGCACGGTTCCGAAGGTGCGGGACGCTGACCGAGAGCCGAAGGGCCAGTCCTCCACGCGGGACCGTGGGGCCCGCTGAACCGGCCGCGGTGCTTGGCTGGACCGCCCGCAGGTAGTCCCGGCTTCTTCCGACCCTGCTGCGGTGGCGGCGCGATCAGTCCGACAGCGCCGGCGCCTCCGTGCTGGCGACGCACGTCAGCTGCTCGGTGTGCCCCCGGGTGAGTGGGGGCAAAATAGCCCGTTTGGCCGATTCTGCGTGCCGCGACGATCAGTAGCGTCGGAGCGTAAAAAGCCGGGCGGGCCATCCGGGCGTTCGGAATCCTTGGCTACACCATCACAGGAGGATTGCTCGCATGAGACTCCCTCGACTCACCTTTGGCAGGGTCCTGGCCGGCACGGTTGTCGTGCTGGTCGCGACCACCGGCACTGCCTACGCGCACGGCATGATCGGCAGTGGGAACATCATCAACGGCTCGATCCGCAGCATCGACATCGGCAACAGTCAGGTGAAGAGCGTCGACATCGCCAACAACACCATCCGCAGCGCCGATATCTTCAACGGCGGCGTCAAGTCGGCCGACGTGGCTGACGAATCGCTGACCTCCGCCGACATCCTCGACGCGACGCTGACCGCCGACGACCTCGCGCCCAACTCCGTGGGTCAGTCGGAGATCGCGACCGACGCCGTGGCCGCGACCGAGATCGCGAACAACTCCATCGACTCCGGCGAGATCATCGACAACTCGCTCTTCGCGGCCGACCTCGCCGCGAACTCGGTCGGGTCGAGCGAACTGGGCACGATCACCACGCGGTCGGCGACCAGCGCGGCCATCGCTCCAGGCGCCGTTGGCTCCGTGGTCGTGAACTGCCTCGCTGGCGAGGATGTCCTCTCCGGAGGCAACGACGCCGCCTTCGACGAGGTGATCGTCGCGTCCCGCAAGAACGGCGCCAACGGTTGGGTGGTGTTCGCGAAGAACAACGCCGGCTCCAACCGGACGGTCACCGTCCACGCCTACTGCCTCGCACCGTAGACAGGACAGGAATCGGTCTGATGAGAGTTCCTCCGATGAACGCGCATAGCGCGCGATCCGCGCTGCTGGCCTGCGCGGTCGTGGCGGCGCTCGCCACCGGCGGTCTGGCCTACGGGTCCGCCGCCGAGGACGACAGCAGGTCCACGGCCACGGCACGGATCGGGAAGGCGGCACCTCCCGGCACCGTGCGCGCGCAGGACACGACGAAGATGGTCGCGAAGCAGGGGGTCGCAGGGTCGACGACGACGCCCAGGCAGGCGACGTCTGAAAAGGCTCCGCCGGCCACCCGGAACCCCGCCCGCACGGCCAAGGCCAGGGACGTCGACACCTCCGACAGGGGAGTGAAGGGCACCAAGGCGACGAAGGACCGGGGCAAGAAGAACGCCGCCCCCACCCGGGACCGCGGAGCCCGCTGACCGTCGACAACGATGTGGTGACCGTGCCCGGCTCCTCCCGGAGCCCGGCACGGTCACGTCGTACGCCGGGCCGACCGGGTCACCGGTAGTTGGTGAACTGCACCGCGAAGTCGTAGTCCTGGGCCTTCACCAGCGCCTGGACCGCCTGCAGGTCGTCCCGCTTCTTCGAGGAGATCCTCAGCTCGTCCCCCTGGATCTGCGCTTTGACGCCCTTGGGTCCTTCGTCGCGGATCAGCTTGCCGATCTTCTTGGCGTCCTCGGAGGTGATGCCCTCCTTGAGGGTGATCCCGATCTTCGACTGCTGTCCGGACGGGCGGGGCTCCGAAGCGTCGAGGATCTTGAGCGACTGCCCCCGCTTGATCAGCTTCTGCTGGAACACGTCGAGTACGGCGGACGCGCGGTCGTCGGCGGAAGCCGAGATCTCGATCGCCTGGTCGCCCTTCCACTCGATGGTGGCCCCGGTGCCCTTGAAGTCGAACCGGGTCGCCACTTCGCGGGCCGTCTGGCTGAGCGCGTTGTCCACCTCCTGGCGGTCGATCTTGCTGACGATGTCGAACGAGGAGTCGGCCATGGGTTCTGATCTCCGCTGGTTTCTTGGACGGGCAGGTGCTGCGCTATTGTTTCGCGTCGTTGTCGACCGGCCAACTGGGGGCGCAATTCTCCGGTGCCAGACGGTCGCGACACCACCCTGGCAGGTTGCCCGAGCGGCCAAAGGGAGCTGACTGTAAATCAGCCGGCAATGCCTACAGTGGTTCGAATCCACTACCTGCCACAGGTTCGAAGCCCGGTCTCCTGAAGGCCGGGCTTCGTCGGTTTTATGCCGGCAGCTGACCTTGGGTGCGGGCGGCGGCCCGCAGGGCGATCGGCACGTCTGACCGTTCCCGAATCGGGCATTGTGAGGAAAGATCCGACCGGGTGCGTTGGCCTGTCCCACAGGCCGGCCGCACGGCTCACCGACCAGGAGGACCAGATGACTGAAACGCCCGACCAGCCCCTCGGCGACGACGACATGACCACCGAGCCGACCGCCGGCTCGGGCCCCGGCGTCGGCGGTGACGCAGACGGCACCGATGGTGACGCCACGGACACCACCGACGGCACCGACAGCGACGGCACCGACAGCGACGGCACCGACAGCGACGGCACCGACAGCGACGGCACCGACGTGCTCGATGGTGACGGCAGCGACAGCGACAGCACGGACGGCGACGCGACCGACGGGGACGCCACCTGAGTGTCCGCCCTCGCTCTGCTGACCGGTGACGCCCAGACCTTCCTGACGAAGGTCTGGGCGTCACGGGTCCACGTCCACCGCGCCGATCCCGACGACCTGATCGGGCTGCTGTCGCTCGCGGACGCCGACCAGCTGCTGACGTCGTCCGCGATCCGCACGCCGTCGATCCGGTTGGCCAAGGACGGCTCCGTGCTGCCGGAGTCGTCGTACACCCGCGGCGCCACCCTCGCCGGCAAGCCGCTGACCGGACTCGTCGACGCGCGCAAGGCGCTGGCGCTGTTCGACGGTGGTGCGACGATCGTCTTCCAGGGCCTGCACCGGTACTGGCCGCCGCTCACGAGGCTGATCGCCGAGCTCGAGCTCGAGCTGGGCCACCCGTGCCAGGCCAACGCCTACCTGACCCCGCCCGGCTCGCAGGGCTTCGCCGTCCACTCCGACACCCATGACGTCTTCGTGTTCCAGACCGCGGGCGCCAAGCAGTGGGAGGTCCACGGTGAGGACGGTCCGGAGGATGTGCTGCTCGAGCCGGGGCTCTCGATGTACCTGCCGACCGGCACCCCCCACGCCGCGCGGGCTCAGGACACGGTCTCGCTGCACGTGACCCTCGGGATCAACCAGCTCACCTGGCGCGGACTGCTCGAACGCACGGTGGCGAAGGTGGTCGCCGACGTTCCTGCCGAGCACCTGCCGGCCGGCTACCTCGACGACCCGGCGCTGGTGAGCGGACCCCTGGCCGAGCGCCTGGTCGCGCTCGCCGAGGAGGTACGACGCATCGACGCCGACTCGGCCGTCGAGACCGAGATCCGCCGCTTCCTCACCTCGCGCCCGCCCCGGCTGCCGGGCGGCGTGACCGACGTTACTGGCCCTGCGCGCAGGCATCGACGACCACACCCGGCTCCGCCGACGACCCGGGCATCCCTGCGTCCTGCTCGGCGACGGAGACCGGGTCCTCGTGCTCCTCGGCGACCGGTCGATGACGGTCCCCGGCTGGATCCGTCCGGCTCTCGAGGAGATCCGCACCCGCACGTCGTTCACCGTCGGCGACCTCGCCGACCACCTCGACCCCCAGAGCCGGAAGGTGCTGTGCCGGCGCCTGCTCCGGGAGGGGCTGCTCGAGGCGGTGTCCTGAGGACGTGGAGTCCGGTCCTCCGAAGCGCTTCTCCTGCGCTGCCGCCAGCATGCTGCGCGACGAACCGCTCGTCGGTACCGCCACCCACGTCCGCAACTGGGTGCTGCTCGAGCACTCCGGCCCCTGGGGCAACGACGCGCTCCTGGACGCCCGGCTCCCGGACGGCCTCGGGCCGGCGCTCCAGCAGCAGGCCAAGACCTATCGCGCCAAGATCCTGCTCGTCCGCCGCGCCCGGGCACGGCGCGATCCCGAGCGGCTGAACGTGTTCGCGGCCCACGCCGACCCGCGCCGTCCGCGGGTCGAGCACGGCACGGTGGCCGACCTCCGCGAGGTTCTCGATCTCGACCTGACGGCGTTCGCCAACGGCGGCTCCAGCGGGTTGGCGCCGTACGGCGGGTCGCTCTTCTGCGTCTGTACCAACGGTCGTCACGACGCCTGCTGCGCGGAGTTCGGGCGGCCGGTGGCGATGGCGCTCGACGCCGCGCACCCCGAGGAGACCTGGGAGGTCTCGCACATCGGCGGCGACCGGTTCGCCGGGAACATGGTGGTGCTGCCGGAGGGCCTCTACTACGGGAGGCTCGACCCGCAACGCGCGCTCGGGGTCGCGGGTGCACATCTCGCCGGCGAGCTCGACCTGGACCACCTGCGCGGCCGGGCGTCGTACCCGATGCCGGTGCAGGCAGCCGAGCTCCACCTCCGGCAGCGCCTCGCTGCCACCCGGACCGCTGATGTGGAGCTGGTCCGACGCTCGGTCGACGGCGACGTCACCGCGGCCACCTTCGTCGTCGCCGGCGCGGCGTACGTCGTGCGGGTCCGGACGTTCATCGACCCGGAATCCGCCACCAGGCTGACCTGCAAGGCTCACCGGGACAACCCGATCCCGCGGCACGAGCCGTTGTCGGTCGAGCGCAGTCCCCGATGAGTCGGTCCAGCGAGGGCGGTCTACCCGGCATGGGATTCGTGACCGCAGACATCGCCACCACTCTCGACGGCTTCGGCGCCGGTCCGGGTCAGTGCCTCGAGCGGCCGTTCGGAGATCTCGACGAGAGCCGGTTGCACAGTTGGATGTTCGACCATCGCGACGACAACGCGGCGGAGGTGGAGGCGATCGTCGGCGCCGACGCCTACATCATGGGCCGCAACATGTTCAGCCCCGGCAGGGGTGAGTGGGACCTCGGCTGGCGTGGTTGGTGGGGCGACGATCCGCCGTACCGCGCGCCGGTGTTCGTCCTCACCCACCACGACCGCGAGCCCGTCGAGATGTTGGGCGGCACGACCTTCTACTTCGTCACCGACGGCATCGAGTCCGCACTCGACCGTGCCCGCGACGTTGCCGGCGACGGGCGGATCGCGATCTCGGGCGGCGCCTCGACGATCAACGCGTATCTCGGCATCGGCGCCATCGACGAGCTGCGGCTGCACGTCACGCCGTACCTCTCCGGACTCGACGCCGGGTCGCGGATGTTCGACGGCGTCCCGGCCCTCGGGCTGGTGCCGGCAGGCGTCCGGCAGACGCCGCACGTCACCCATCTCACCTATCGGCGCGGCTGACTCCCGAACGCGTAGTCGGCGTCCCCGCCGGCCCCGCCGGCCCCGCCAGCCCCGCCAGCCCTGCCCGCCAGCCGCCGTCCCGCCGGGCCTGGATCGCTGCCAGCGCGATCATCACCGCCCCGGTCACGAAGTGCACCACCGCGTCGGTGATGTTGTTGGGGAAGGTGAGGACGTAGGCGACCTGGTGCGAGAACAGCGCCCAGAACCCGGGCAGGGCGGCCATGATGCCACCGGCCACCAGATAGGCCACCGCCCACGAGTTGCGGAGCGCGAACAGCACACCCGGCAGGAACAGGGCGAGGCCGGCGACGGCATGCCAGCCGTTGTAGTCCATCAGCGCGACCTGGGCGGTCGGCGCGCCCGGTCCGACCTCGAAACTCGGCTCGGCGACGTAGCCGACGACTGCTAGCCCCACGTGTGCCACCGAGATCACCAAAAGTCCCCGCTGGGCAACGGTCCATCTCGTCAACGAGCACCTCCTGGACCTGCCATGCTATCTCCCGTCTCGGGTGCGCAGAGGGGGACGAGATGAGTGAGACTCCGGCTGGTCCGGGCTGGTGGCAGGCGTCCGACGGCCGGTGGTACCCGCCCGAGGCGCACCCGGCCGCGGCACCGCCACCGCCCCCGCCGCCGCCCCCACCGCCGGCCCCCGGCACGCCACCTGGTGGCTATGCCGGCCCGCCGTCCGGGCCCCCGTTCACCGGCCCGCCGGCTCCGCTCCCGAAGAAGCGCGGGCTGCTGATCGCCGTCGTCGTGATCCTGCTCGCGGCGATGCTCGGGGCAGCAGGTGCTCTCGTGATCGTGCTCAACAGCGACGGCGACGACGAGCCCACCGGTGACCCGGTCACCCTCGAGCCCGTCGACTCACCCGGCGCCTCGCCTTTCGTGACGGGGAGCGCGGTCGGGACCACTGTCCTTTCCTCCGCTGCGGTCGACGCCGCCGGGACGATCAGTGCCGACCTCGAGGTGGACGAGGAGACCGGCGGCCGGATCGCGGCCGGCTCCGAGCCGGGTCTCTACGGCGGCACCATGGACGAGCAGGCGTGTGATCCGTTCCAGCTCGCCGACTTCCTGGAAGCGGAGCCAGCGAAGGCCGCGGCGTGGGCGAGCGTGCTCGGGATCGAGTCCGCCGACATCCGGCCGTACGTCGAGAGCCTCACGCCCGTCCTCCTGACCGCAGACACCTGGGTCACCAACCACGGGTTCGAGGACGGCGCGGCAACCGCGTTCCAGTCCGTGCTCCAGGCCGGCAGCGCGGTGCTGATCGACGAGCATGGTGTGCCGAAGGTCCGGTGCTTCTGCGGAAACCCGCTCACCCAGCCAGAGACCGAGGACTACAGCCTGCGTGCCACCGAGGGTGAGGAGTGGGACGACTACGAGCCCGGCGACGTGCGCCAGGTGCGGGGCAGCGACGAGGCTCTCGAGAGCCTGACCCTCATCGATGCCGAGTCGGGTGAGAAGTTCGACCGCGGGCTCGGGCCCGGCCAGACCGGCGTCGTCCAGGCCACGTTGCGCTGGACCGGGACGGCCGACATGGACCTGCACGTCCTCGACGCCAGCGGCGAGGAGATCTACTTCGGTGCCCGCACCAGCACGTCCGGGGGACAGCTCGACCTCGACAAGATCCCTGGCTGCGGCGGCACCGATACCGGGCCGCACACCGAGAACATCTTCTGGGAGTCCGACGCGCCACCGGGTGACTACACCGTGTGGGTCCTCGACTACACGTCGTGCGACGTACCGACCGACTACAGCCTCCAGGTCGTGGTCGGCGGCTCCACGGTGGTCTCGGAGAAGGGCACGCTCTCGTCGAGCGCGACGGAAGGGCCGCGCTTCCCCTTCGAGGTCTATTAGCTGAAGGTGACGACGTCGCCGTCGACGCTGACGCAGACCCGGTCGCCGGACGCGGGCACCGAGGTCGCCGGGGTGCGGGCCGAGAGCTCCTCGCCCGAGTCGAGGCGCACGCGCACCGTGGCGTCGTGGCCGTAGAAGCTGATGTCCACGACCTCGGCCGGAGCACCGTGCTCGCCGCTCGCGCTGTGATGGCCGATCTGGATCTGCTCCGCGCGGACCGCGAGCCGGACAACTCCCGGGCGGGCCGGGGTGCGGAGCTTGAGGATCCCGAGCGCGCAGCGGACCTCGGTGCCGTGCTCGACCACCCCGGTGAGGAGCGAGGCGTGGCCGAGGAATGCGGCGACCCGGGGGTCTGCGGGTGTGAGGTAGACCTCTGCAGGAGTGCCGACCTGGAGGAACGCGCCGTCCATCATCACCGCCACCTGGTCGGCGAGCGAGAGCGCCTCGCCCTGGTCGTGGGTGACCAGTACGGCGGCGGCCCCGGCCGCCCGGAGAGCCCGGGCAACGGCCCGTCCCGTGTCCTCGCGCAGGGACGCGTCCAGCGAGGAGAACGGCTCGTCGAGGAGTACGACCCGCGGCCGGGGCGCCAGTGCGCGGGCAAGCGCGACCCGTTGCTGTTGGCCGCCCGACAGCTCGTGCGGGTAGCGGGCGGCCAACGTCGTCGGCAGCTCGACGAGCTCGAGCATCTCCGCGACCACGTCGGCGCCCTGGCGCTCGGACCGGGTGAGCCCGAACGCCACGTTGCCGGCGACGCTGAGGTGCGGGAACAGGGCGCCGTCCTGCGGCACGTAGCCGAGACCGCGCAGCCGGGCCGGGACCGGACGGTGCCCACCGACGACCGGGGTGCCTGCGACCATCACCGAGCCCGCGACCGGGGTGACGAACCCGGCGACGGCGCGCAGCAGGGTGGTCTTGCCGCAGCCCGACGGCCCGAGGATCGCGGTGATGCCCTCGGCGACCACGAGGTCGAGGCCGCGGAGCACCGGCGTCCGGTCATAGCCGGCCTCGAGCGCCCGGACCTCCAGAGCGAGGGTCGGCTTCTGGGTCGGCTTCTGGGTCGGCTTCTGGGGGGAGGTCATGCGCGGCTCCCCAGACTCAGCCGGCCCAGCAGCCACGTGGACGGGATCGACAGCACAACCAGAGCCAGGCCGTACGGCGCAGCGGAGCCGTAGGCGACCGACGACGCGTCGGACCAGAACCGGGTCGCGAGCGTATCGGTGCCGAGCGGCGCCAGCAGCAGCGTCGCGGTCAGCTCGGTCGCCACCGCGAGTGCGACCAGGGCGGTCGCGGCAGTGAGCCCCGGGAGGACGAGCGGCAAGGTCACCCGCCGCGCGACGGCCGCGCCGGTGCAGCCGAGGTTGCGGGCGACGTCCTCGAGACCGGGTGGCACCAGCTCGAACGTCGACCGCACGCTCACCACGGCGCGCGGCAGGAACAGGATCGTGTAGCCGAGCAGGAGCACGACCAGCGTCTGGTACAACGACGGCACCAGCCGGATGGAGACCGTCACGAGCGCCAGGGCGATCACGATCCCGGGCATCGCGCTCGCGGTGTAGACGCTGCGTTCGATCGCGGTCGTCAACAGCCCGCGGTGCCGGACCGCCAGCCACACGACCGGTACGGCGACGACCGTCGCCATCACGCCGCCACCGAACGCCAGCCCCAGGGTGGTCCAGATCGCGCCGTTCAGCTCGCCGACGTCGACCGATGCCGAGGTGCCCCGGACCAGCCAGCGGAGAAGGGCGCCGATCGGCACGGCCAGCGCCCACAACGCGAAGGCGGTGAGCGCCACCATCACCGGCACCCGGAACCGACCGAGCCGGATCCGGAGGGGCGCGCCACTGGCGCCTGAGCCGACCCGGGCGCGGCGACGGTGGCCGCGCAACAGCAGCTCCAGGCCCAACAGCAGCAGGCAGAAGGTCACCAGCACGAGGGCGAGCAGGGTGGCCTCCGGTCCGTTGAACACCGTGGCGTACTGCTGGAGGATCGCGGTCGTCAGGGTCGGGTAGTTGAGGAGCTGGAGCGCGCCGTACTCCGCCAGCAGGTGGAGGCCCACCAGCAGTGCTCCGCCGAGCACCGCCGGACTGATCGCCGGCAGGGTCACCCGCGCGAAGACGCTCCAGCCGCTGCGGCCGAGCGAGGTGGCGACCTCCTCGACCGCCGGGTCCAGCCGGCGCAGCGCGGCGACCGTGGGCAGGTAGACCAGCGGGTAGTACGACAGCGTCACGACCATGACCGCACCCGGGAACGACTGCACGGCGTGGGTCGTCGACACCCAGCCGTAGCCGTTGACGAACGCGGGTACGGCGAGCGGCGCGCACAGCAGGCCGTGCCACCAACCCCGCCCGGATACGTCGGTCCGCTCGACCACCCAGGCGCCGGCGACGCCGACGACGGTGCTCGCCAGGACCCCGGTGACGAGCAACCGCACCGTGTTCCAGAGGAGCTCGCCGATCCGCGGCCGCCACAAGAAGTCGGTGGCTTCGCCGAAGCCGAGCTCGGCGGTGGTCCAGAGGACGTAGCCGAGCGGCACCAGGGTCAGGCCGGCGACCGCGAGCCCGACTGCGAGAAGCAGTGGGGAGGCGCCCCCGGCCCATCGCAGGGGGCGCCTGGTGTCCCGCGTCGGCGCGGGCAGGGTGGGAATCAGAGGAAACCGACCTCCGTCATCAGGTCGACGACGGCCTCGGAGTCGAGGTCGGACACGTTGACCACGGGCGGGTCGAGCTCTGCGAACGGCTTCACGCCCTGACCCAGCGCGATGTCGGGGTTGAGGGGGTACTCCAGGGCGTAGCTGTCGGCGATGATCTGCTGCCCCTCCGCGCCGACGAGAAACTCCACGAACTGCTCGGCTTCGTCCTTCATGTCGCTCGACTTCAGGATGCCGGCACCGGAGACGCTCACGAACGCGCCTGGGTCCTGGTCGTCGAAGTAGTGCTGGGCGGTGTCGTCGCTGAGGTCGCCGCCCTCGACCCGGTCCCGCTCCCAGTAGTAGTGGTAGACGATGCCGACCTCGGACTCGCCGGCGTCGACCGACTCGAGGACGACGTTGTTGCCGTCGTAGACCGTGCCGTTGTCCTTGATGCCCTCGAGCCAGGCGCGGGTGGCGTCCTCGCCCTCGAGCTCGAGGACGGCGGCCACGATCGCCTGGAAGTCGGCACCGGCAGGGGAGAAGGAGATCCGGTCGGCCCACTGCGGGTCGGCGAGATCGAGGATCGACGCGGGCAGCTCGGACTCGTCGACGAGATCGGTGTTGTAGACGAGCACGGTCGACCGTGCCACGAACCCGGTCCACAATCCGCTTCGCGGGCGGTACTGCGCGGGAATCACCTGGAGGACCTCGGCCGGCAGCTCGTCGAACATCCCCTCACTCTCGACCTGGGACATCGCCGGCGAGTTCTCGGTGAGGAAGAGGTCGGCGTCCGATGCGTCACCCTCCTGGACCAGCTGGTTGGACAGCTCGAGGTCCTTGCCGTTGCGCAGCTCGACGGCGATCCCGGTCGCCTCCTCGAACGCGGGAGCGATCTCTTTCAGCAGCTGCTCGTGCTGCGCGTTGTAGATCACCAGCTTCGGCTCGTCCTCGCCGCAGGCGGCAAGGAGCGGGAGGCACAGGGACAGCGCGGCCAGGGCGACTGCGGGACGGGTGAGGCTCATCGGGTCTCCTTGCTGAGGGTGTCGAGCCGGGGGCGTCGTGCGCTGCGGTCGCGCCCACGACGGCGACCCCGGTCCGAGATGTGGTCGACGAGACGCCAGCCGGCGATGCCGACCAGCAGCGAGGCGAGCAGACCGCCGATCGGCAGCCGGTGCTCGAAGTGGGGATAGACCTGCCAGTGCGTGAGGTAGATGTAGAGCGAGGCGCCGGCCACCTGTCCGATGACGGCGATGAGGGCCCGCGGCACCCGAACCGTCGGCACCCAGATCAGTGCCAGCACGCCGACGGCGACGGTGGCCTCGCGGACCGGGTCGTCGAAGAAGCCGACGAGTCCGACGACCATCAGCGCCGACAACAGCACCCGGTGGCCGGCGTGCCGCGCCCGGGTCGCGGCCCACCCGCCGGCGAACAGCCAGATCACGAACGACGAGGAGTGGATGAGGTCGCCGTCGTACCCGCTCGTCGTCGCCCAGAACCGCGGGACCAGGCCGGCGACGACCAGGCCGGCGGCAAACCAGTACGGCGATCGCCGCTCCCACGCCGCGACGCGGTTGATCGCCGTCAGCGCGCCCGCCGCCACCGACAGGTAGACGAGCACCTCGATGAACCAGAAGTGCCACTCCGGCTCGTGCCAGGTGGGTCGGCCGAGGGCGTCGTTGAGCAGCAGCACGTTGCGCCAGCCGTACTGCCCGCTGATCAGCAGGACTGCCGTCACCCACAGTGCGGTGGGCACCGCGATCCGCGCGATCGAGCGGCCCAGGTTGCCGAGGCGGTCGGCGCGGTCGCCGCCCGCGACGTGGAATCGCGCGAAGCTCGCGCCGGCGATGAGCAGCAGCACGTGGGCGCCGCCGAGCACGGTGAACAGGTTGGTGTGGCTGCCGACGACCGCCACGATGGCGACCGCGCGCAGCAGGATCCCGGTGTCGAGCCGCGCCCAGCTCGATCGCGGGGGGTCACCGGAACCGGCCGCGAGGTCGCCGATCGTCCGGTCAGTCCAGTCCGCCGGCAGCTGGCCGAGCCGGCGTTCGAGACGCAGCGAGAGCTCGACGTAGGACAGGGAGTCGCCGCCGAGCCGGGTGAAGGTGTCGGTCGGCTCCACCAGCTGCCGGCGCAGCACCGCGCCGTACAGCGCGGTCAGCGCGTCGACGCTCGTCACCTCGGGGACGTGGTCCTGGGACGCCTCGAGGCGTGCGACCGCGGCGTGGTCGACCTTGCCGTTGGGGAGACGTGGCACGGCCGGCACGGGTACGACGGCAACGGCATGCCCGGGCAGGTCGGTCGCGGCGATCGCGGTTGCGGTGACGTCGTCGATCGCGCTGTGGTCGGCCTCGCCCGCGAGGGCGACGACGAGTCGCGCCGCGTCAGCGGACTCCGCGCATGCCACCTCGTGGTCGCCGACGGCCAGCAGGTTCTCGACCCGGTCGAGGTCGATCCGCTCGCCGAACAGCTTGGCGAAGCGTGAGCGACGGCCGACCACCTCGAACAGTCCGGAGTCGTTGAGCCGGGCGAGGTCGCCGGTGCGCAGCTCGGCGAGATCCGCGCCGCGGGACAGGTCGGCCGCGCCGTGGGCGTAGCCCATCATCACGTTCGGGCCGCTGTAGACGAGCTCACCGACGCCGGCGGGGTGCCCGGCGACGGGATCGAGGCGCAGTGCGCCACCGGGGATCGCACCGCCGATGGCTGCGGGGTGGGCCTCGGTCAGTGGCGGTGGGAGGTAGGCGATCCGGGCAGTCGCCTCCGTCTGGCCGTACATCACGAACAGCTCCCAGCCCTCGCGGCGGCCGCGCGCCGCGACCGCCGCGACCCGGGCCGGGGCGAGCCGGCCGCCGGCCTGCGTCACCTGGCGCAGGGTCGCGAGCGCTGGCCAGCCCGCCGCGTCGAGCAGGTCGAAGGTGTGCGGCACGCCGGCGAACGACGTCACCCCGGTCGTTCGAGCAAGCTCCCAGAGCTCGGACTCTGCGACGGAGAGGTCGGTCAGCACGACAGAGGCGCCCACGGCCAGGTGGCTGTGCAGCACCGACAGGCCGTAGCAGTAGCCCAGCGGGAGCGTGGTGATCGCGCGGTCGTCGGCGGTCAGGCCGAGGTACGACGTGATCGCCTCGGCGTTGCTCTCGAGGTTGGTCCGGGAGAGCCGGACCAGCTTGGGCGACCCGGTGGAGCCGGACGTGCTGAGCAGCAGCCGCAGTTCGGGGTGCAACGCCGGCGCCGGCCGGCCCGTCGGCGCGAACCCGCCGTCCGCCCAGGTCGCGCTCGCGCCGTAGGCGCGGGGGAGCACCTGGTCGCGCGACAGGAGTACGACGTGACCACCCGCGAGCGCGGCCAGATAGGCCACCACGAACTCGATCGTCGGCGCCGGGACCAGGCCGACCAGCTGCGGCGCCGGCCCGAGCCCGGCCTGTGCGCGGGCCACGTGGTCCGCGAGGTCGTCGTACGTCAGCACCTCGTCGCCGGCGATCAATGCCGGCCGACCGCCGTGGTGCGCCAGGTTGCCGGCGAACCCGACGCCCGCGCGGGGCCGGGTGCTGCGCTCGTGCGCATGCGTGGGCAGCGGTGGCGTCACCGGACCAATATAAGGCTAGCCATACCAATGTTAGGTATCGCTCACCAAACTTGTCCGGTGACTCGGGTCACCCCTCCGCGGGGGTGAGCCGGAAGACCGGGATCACCCGGTCGGTGCGCTCGGCGTACTTGTCGTAGTTGGGCCACAGCGCCCGCATCGTCTCCCACGCCCTGTCGCGCTCCTCGCCCGCCATCTCGCGCCAGGTGACGGTGCGGTCCTGACGGCGATAGCGGATGGCGACGGTGTCGGCGGCGCGGAGGTTGGCCACCCAGATCGGCGGCTTGGGTGCGCCGAAGTAGGAGCCGGCGATGAGCCACTCGCTGCCGTCCGGGACGGCCAGCAGGTTGGTCGATCGCGGGATTCCGCTCTTACGACCCGGGACCGTCAGCACCAGGTTGGGGAGGCCGGCGATGTCGAGGAGGCCGTAGCGGTCCTTCGTGACCCGGTGCACCAGGTTGTCGGTCCAGACGATCTGGGGCAGCAGCTTCGGCATCCAGGCGACGGAGCCGATCTTGATCGCGACCGGTGTGAGCAGACCCATGGCCGAAAGGTAGACGACCGTGGTCGGGTCACGCACGGTCGAACACCAGATGAGGGTCGGATGAGAGCCTCATCGAGGTCTCATCCTGGGTTCCTACCGTCGTCGACGTGACCGACACCCGCCGCACCCTGCTGGTCGGTTCGCTCACTCCCTTCAGCCTCTTCGTCCTGCTCGGGGTGGCCGTCAACCACGGCTGGCTCGGCACCGCCGAGCTCGACAGCCCCAGCGCCGGGATCCGCGACTGGGCAGCGCAACGGCCCTGGCTCGACGACTCACTCTTCCTGGTCGAAACGATGTTCGCGGCGCAGGGCCTGACCATCGCGACGCTCGTGCTGGCCGGTTGGCTGCTGCTCCGGCGGTGGTTTCGGGGCGTCGTCCTCGTGCTGGTGGGCATGGTGGCCGCGAAGGAGCTCACCGGATACACCAAGGAGCTGTTCGGTCGCGATCGGCCACCGTGGCAGGACTCGGACTTCCTGCACCACGCCAGCTCCTATCCGTCGGGACATGTTGCCGGTGTCGCGACCCTCGCCGGGCTGGTGATCGTGCTGGCGGTCGTGGGCGGCCGGCGCCGCGCCAACCTCCGACTGGTCACCGTCGTCGTGTCCGTGGTCGTGGTCGCGGTGTGCGCGGACCGGCTGCTGCTCGGGCGGCACTACCCCACTGACCTGATCGGGGGCGTCCTGCTCGCCACCGGGCTGGTCATGCTCGGCGCGGCGCTGCTGCTGCCTCCCTCGGACCGCGAAAGGGGCGCCACCCTTGCGGATGACGCCCCTTCGGAGGGTGTGCAGGTGGAGCTGGTCAGCCGATCTGCTTGACCTGGGTCCCGCCGGCGAACTTGTCGTGCCAGCCCTGGTGGTTGGGCTGGTCGCTGTTGAGCGTGATCGCGATGAAGATGACCGCCGCGAGCGGAGCCGCCCAGCCCAGGAAGAACCAGCCGATGAACGGGATGATGCTCAGCACGCCGAGCGCGGCGTACCCGTTGCGCTTGATCGCCTGCTGCATGGTCGGGTTGCTCACGCCGTCGGGGCCGTAGGTCCGCAGCTTGAGGATCATCTTGCCCACGGTCTGGCCGCGGTTGGACTCCAAGAACGCGAAGTACGCCAGGAACAGCGCGGCCTGGATGATCGCGGAGAGCGTGTAGAAGATGAAGTACTCGCCGAACGAGTTGCTGAAGCCCGAGTAGATGACTGCGCTCAGGACGATGTAGATGGGCACGAAGACCACGCCGAGGAGCACGTGGTCGATGAGCCGGGCGAGGAACCGGTTGAGCAGCTCTCCCGGACGCGGTACGCCGGCAGCTGCACCGGGGAACGCGCCACCTGCCGGCGGCGGAGTCGGCGGGGGCGGTCCGGGAGGGCCCGGGGGCTCGGGGGGCATCGACATGTGGAGCTCCTTGCTGTTGGCGGGTGGACGCCGGTTTTGCGACGGCGTCCGTGCACTGCGGCCAACCATAGAATGACGGATGCGGGTCCGGAACGGTGCCAACCCGATCAAATTCCGGCTTTCGGCGCGTTCGCTGTAGGTGGCGTCTGAGACGCCCGGCAGCTGATCCGGATCCGCTGGGACCAGCGGATCCGGTTGTAGCGTTGCGGGACCGTGCTCCCACACCGCCTGGCCCTCGCCCTCGCCGTCCCCCTTCTGTTCGTCGCCGGCTGCTCCGGGGACAAGCCGGACGCGGTGGACGACGCCGGATCGTCGACCACTGCTACCGCTACTGAAACCGCTACTGGAACCGCCGAGGTCGAATACCCCGCGGAGGGCCTCGACCTCATCGACCGGCCGACGATGGAGGGCGCCTACGAGCGGGCCCTGCAGACTTACATCGACTTCGAGCGCGGTCGGCGGGAGGCTGCGCGCGAGGGCAAGGTCGGCCGGCTGCTGTCCTTCAACGGCACCGCGTCGGTGGTCGACCCCTATCGGCGGGCTGTCACGACGTACGCCGACGGCGGGTACGACGGGGTCGTGGCGATCGAGTTCCTCGATGCCCGGACGCGTGACACCGTGCTGGTGATCGACATCTGCGTCGACGCGACCGAGCTGGTGGTGCCCGACCGAGCACCGGCTCTGCTGGGCGAGGCGACCCGGGCGCCGCAGCGGATCCAGGTCACCAACATCGTCGGGCCCTGGCGGGTCACGAAGGCGGCTCCGGTGGACGGCACCTGCTGACCTCGCTCAGCCGCGCCTACCTCGGCCAGGTGCCCGGACGTCTCGCCTGACGACTCCCCGGCTTTCGGCCGCAGCGTGATGTTGACGCCTCGGAGAAGATGGCGGGGTGAGCAACGTGGAGGC
Source organism: uncultured Actinomycetota bacterium (assembly GCA_963756795.1). Taxonomy (GTDB): domain Bacteria; phylum Actinomycetota; class Actinomycetes; order Propionibacteriales; family Nocardioidaceae; genus Nocardioides. Next base: position 1,527,322 of record CAVWPK010000012.1, read on the forward strand.
GCGGCCCGACGAGATGGTGTGCACCGGTGCTGATGCGCCGGGCGTCGAGATCATGACGCCGCGGGAGGTGCCGCTCGGCGGCCAGCGGGCGATGACTGTACGACGAACGCTTCCGCAACGGGAGCGGAGCCTGATCGGCGCGTGGTGCTTCCTCGACCACTACGGCCCGGATCCGGTCGACCGGTCCGGAGGGATGTCGGTGGCGCCGCACCCGCACACCGGGCTACAGACCGTGAGCTGGCTCTTCGAGGGCGAGATCGAGCACCGGGACAGCGCCGGCCACCAGGCGACGGTGCTGCCGGGCGAGGTCAACCTGATGACCGCGGGCCGCGGCATCAGCCACTCGGAGGTGTCGACCGGAGCGACGACGACCCTGCACGGCGCCCAGCTGTGGGTCGCGCTCCCCGAGGCGAGCCGGGACGCCGATCCGGGCTTCGAGCACTACGCCCCGCCGGAGGTGTCCGGCGACGGCTGGCGGGGGCGGGTGTTCCTCGGGACCCTCCTCGGTCACACATCCCCGGTGGCGACGTACTCACCGTTGCTCGGAGCCGAGCTGGTCCTCGACCCCGGCGTCGTGGTCCCGCTCGAGGTGGATCCGTCGTTCGAGCACGGCGTGCTGGTCGACCTCGGTTCGGTCCACGTCGACGGCGAGACCGCCGAGTCGGCCGACCTCGCCTACCTCCCGCCCGGTGACGGGACCCTGGTCCTGACCGCGGGGGAGGCCGGCGCCCGGGTGCTCGTTCTCGGCGGCCCGCCGTTCGGGGAGGCGATCGTGATGTGGTGGAACTTCGTCGGACGCACGCATGAGGAGGTGGTCGGCTTCCGCGCGGAGTGGCAGGCGCAGATCACCCGCGACGGCGCGGTCGTCCCCGACTCCACCGAGGTCGCCGACGGCCGGTTCGGTGTTGTCGCCGACGACCACCTCCCCCCGGTTCCCGCCCCCGACCTCCCCAACTCCCGGCTCAAGGAACGCCGATAGCTCGCCGAGTAGGGGGTATTGGTCCGCCGAATAAGGAGTATTGGCGCGCCGAGTCGGCAGTATTGGCGCGCCGAGTCGGCAGCATCGACGTTCGCTGGCCGCCAAAACCGCCGACTCAAGCAACCAAAAGGGCGGATTCGACGCGCCAGAAGTCCTTATTCGGCGGGGCGGCATGATGGGGAACCATGGACGCGGTGATGGGCGAGGACGGCATCGCCCGCTGTGGGTGGGCGGGCGGTCCGGGCCCGATGCGCGACTACCACGACGAGGAGTGGGGACGACCGGTCGTGGGGGAGTCCGCCTTCTTCGAGCGGATGACCCTGGAGGCGTTCCAGTCCGGCCTGTCGTGGGCCACGATCCTCGCCAAGCGCCCGGCCTTCCGTGAGGTCTTCGCGGGCTTCGACGCCGACGTCGTGGCGGCGTACGGCGACGCCGATGTCGAGCGACTGATGGGTGACGCCCGGATCGTGCGTAACCGCAGCAAGATCCGGGCCACCCTCCAGAACGCCTGCGCGACCGTGGCGCTTCGGGACGACGAGGGACTCGAACGGCTGATCTGCGGCTTCGCCCCGTCGGCGCCGCCCGCCGCGGACGCCACGACGTCGCCCGAGTCCGTCGCTCTGGCGAAGGAGCTCAAGCGGCGGGGTTTCGCGTTCGTGGGCCCGACCACCGCGTTCGCCCTGATGCAGGCTCTCGGGCTGTTCGACCCGCACGTCGCCGGTTGCCACTGCCGAGGGACTGCGTGATCCGGCCGGTCCCGGCGCGCTGGCTCATCTGACCGCGCGGCCACTACGGTGCCTCCATGAACCCCGTGCACGCCTTTGCCGACGATGCTCTGGGAGACCTCGACGCAGTCGGGGTCGTCGAGCACCTCGAGGCGGGCAAGGTCTCCGTCCAGGAAGTCGTCGAGGCCGCCATCGCCCGCACCGAGCAGGTCGCCGGCGAGCTCGGAGCCCTTGCCTATGCGGACTTCGACCGCGCGCGGGGCGAGGCGCGCGACCCCCGCGGTGGCTACTTCGCGGGCGTGCCTACCTTCCTCAAGGACAACGTCGACGTCGCCGGCATGCCGACGATGGAGGGCACCGATGCCTGGGTGCCCCACACCGCGAAGAAGGACGGCGACTTCGCGCGGATGTTCCTCGCGACCGGCCTGATCCCGCTGGGCAAGACCCAGCTTTCCGAGTACGGCTTCAGTGCCAGCAGTGAGCACCCGCGCCTCGGGCCGGTGCGCAACCCCTGGAACCTCGAGCACAGCGCAGGTGCTTCCAGCGCCGGCTCGGCGGCGCTGGTCGCCGCAGGCGCGGTGCCGCTCGCGCACGCCAACGACGGCGGCGGCTCCATCCGGATCCCGGCCGCCGTCAACGGACTGGTGGGCCTCAAGCCGACCCGCGGTCGGCTTGCGCAGGACGCCACCATGCGGCAGATGCCGGTCCGGATCGTGTCCGACGGCGTGGTGACCCGCAGCGTTCGCGACACGGCTGCGTTCTTCCGTGAGGCGGAGCGGGTCTACCGCCCGCTGGCGATGCCGCCGATCGGCGATCTGAGCCGGCCTGGTCGCAAGCGGCTTCGGATCGCGCTCAACACGACCGGCCTGGACCGCGGTGCCGACGCCGAGACGACCCTGCTCACCGAGCAGACCACCCGGCTGCTCGAGGACCTCGGACACACCGTGATCGAGGTCGACGCGCCGACGCCACCGTCGTTCGCCGACGACTTCCTCCTCTACTGGGCCGGACTCTCGCTCGCCCTGCTCAGCGGTGGCCGCCGGCTGCGCGGCCGGACGTGGGACCGCGGCAACCACGACTCCCTCACCCTGGGGCTGGCTCGCCACGCGCGGCGCAACCTCCACCGTCTGCCCCGGGCGATCGTGCGGCTGCGCCGGAGCACCCACGACGCGGCTCTCTTCTTCGAGAAGTACGACGTCAGCCTGAGCCCGACCCTGGCGACCGCCACCCCCAGGCTCGGTCACCTCGACCCGACCCAGGACTACGAGACCATCATCGACCGGCTCCAGGACTGGGTGACGTTCACGCCGCTCCAGAACGCCACCGGCACGCCGGCGATCTCGCTGCCCCTCGCGACCGCGTCGAACGGTCTCCCGCAGGGCATGATGTTCGGCTCCGGCTGGGGCCACGAGGCGGTGCTCCTGGAGCTGGCCTACGAGCTCGAGCAGGCCCGTCCCTGGGCGCGGATCCAGGATTGACCCCGGCAGGTCCTGGGCGATTTCGCCGAACCGCCGGCAGGCCGGTATTGTTCTGCGGCGTTGCCCCTTTAGCTCAGACGGCAGAGCGTCTCCATGGTAAGGAGAAGGTCTACGGTTCGATTCCGTAAAGGGGCTCTGGGAACAAGGATGCCCACCCACCCGTTGGAGAGGCAGCCCGAAAAACCCCTGGCGGGGTAGCTCAGGTGGTTAGAGCACACGGCTCATAATCGTGGTGTCGCGGGTTCGAGTCCCGCCCCCGCTACGCCAGACGACACAAGAAGCAAAAACCGCAGACGACAGCAGCAAGGACTTCCCGTGGCCAGCAAGAGCTCCGACGTTCGCCCCAAGATCACGCTTGCGTGCGTGGACTGCAAGGAGCGCAACTACATCACGAAGAAGAACCGCCGCAACGACCCTGACCGTCTCGAGCTGTCGAAGTTCTGCCCGCGCTGCCGCAAGCACACCGAGCACCGCGAGACCCGCTGACCGATAGCTCCGCCCGGTTGCGGTCCCCGCACCCCTAGGGTGGGAAGCATGCCGATCGAACCGTCGCTCATCGGCCGGGAGTTCCCGCCGACCCCGCCCGTCTTCGTGACCGAGACCGAAGTCGCCGCGTTCGCCGCCGCTACGGGATCCGACGGACAGCGCGTCCCGGCGACGTTCCCGATCGTGGTGACCTTCCGTGCGCTGCTCGACTTCCTCGAGGCCGAACGGATCGAGCTGGCGCGGATCGTGCACGGCGAGCAGAAGTTCGCCTACGTACGGCCGATCGTCGTCGGCGACGAGCTCACGGCGACCTTGAGCGTCACCGGGCTGCGCCAGATCGAGGGCACCGACATCCTGCGCACCACCAGCACGATCGTCGATGCCGCCGGCGAGCTGGTGTGCACCGCCGGCGCCACCCTGGTCCACCGGGGCGAGGCATGAGGACGCTCGAGCCGGGCGCCGAGCTGGAGCCCCAGGAGTTCGTCGTACGGCGTAGCGACCTGGTCGCCTACGCCGACGCCTCGGGCGACCAGAACCCGATCCACCAGGACGAAGGGATCGCGCAGCTGGTCGGACTTCCGGGCGTGATCGCGCACGGGATGTACACGATGGCGCTGGCCGCCCGCGCGGTCGCGACCTGGACCGACGACGCCGAGGTGGTCGAGCTCGGCTGCAAGTTCACTGCGCCGGTCGTGGTGCCGGCCGAGAGCGGCGCGACGGTGCGGATCAGCGGTGTCGTGAAGGGCATCGCCGAGGGCCGGGCGACGATCGCGCTCGAGGTGACCTGCAACGGCGAGAAGGTGCTCGGCGCGCCGAAGGCAGTCGTCCGTGCCGGCTGATCGCCTCGCGGACCACACCACCCTCCGGCTCGGCGGCGCGGCCCGCGCGTGGGTACGTGCGACGACGGAGGACGAGCTGGTCGCAGCGGTCGCCGCCGCCGACCGCGCCGGCGAGCCGGTGCTGGTGCTCGGTGGCGGCAGCAACCTGGTGGTTGCGGACGAGGGCTTCGACGGCACCGTGGTCGAGGTCGCGACTCGTGGCATCGCCGCGGACACCGGCGACCCGGCCGGTACCGGCGACCCCACCTGCGGTGGTGCCGTGGTCACGGTTGCTGCGGGGGAGACGTGGGATGACCTGGTGACCCGTTCGGTCGAGCGCGGATGGGTCGGTGTCGAGGCACTGTCGGGGATCCCGGGCTCGGTGGGCGCGACGCCGGTCCAGAACGTCGGCGCCTATGGCCAGGACGTCTCCCAGACGATCGCGTCGGTGCGGGTCTGGGACCGCAAGCTGGGCGGGATCCGGACGTTCGCGGTGGCCGACTGCGGGTTCGGCTACCGCACCTCGCGGTTCAAGATCGACCGGTACGACGCGCAGGGCACGCGCCACCTGGTGCTGTCGGTGACCTTCCAGTTCCGGCAGGGGACGCTCAGCGCTCCGGTCGCCTACCTCGAGCTCGCCCGCGCCCTCGGTGTCGAGCTCGGGCAGCGCGCGCCGCTCGTGGAGGTGCGGGCCGCGGTGCTCGGGTTGCGCCGTGGCAAGGGGATGGTGCTCGACCCGGCCGACCACGACACGTGGAGCGCCGGATCGTTCTTCACCAACCCGGTGGTGCCGGCTGCGAAGGTGCCCGAGGGGGCGCCGACCTGGCCGACCGCCGACGAGGGGCTGGTGAAGACCAGTGCGGCCTGGTTGATCGAGCGCTCCGGGTTCGGGAAGGGCTACGGGCTCGACCGCGACGGTGGCCGGGCGGCGCTCTCGACCAAGCACACCCTCGCCCTGACCAACCGCGGCGGAGCCACCGCGGACGACCTGCTCGCGCTGGCGCGCGAGGTGCGCGACGGCGTCGCGGCGTCCTACGGGATCACCCTCGTCAACGAGCCGGTGCTGGTCGCCTGTGCGCTCTGAGCGCTCTGGCGCTCTGGCGCTCTGGGCGCTACTGCTCGACCCCGGCGAAGATCCAGATGACCAGTGCGACGACAGCCACCGCGAGCACCAGGGCGGCGACGGCGAGCAGCATCCCGATCAGCCCCATGACCCAGCCGGCGATCGCCTGTCCGCGGTTGCCGTAGACGTCGGGTCGCTCGCGCACCACCTTGCTCGACCAGAGTCCGAGGCCGAACGCCACCGGCGAGCAGATGATCCCGGGCGCGGTGATGCCGGACGTCGGTATCGCGAGGACCCCGGAGGCCAGGCCGACGATGCCCAGGACCATCGACCACAGCGCGCCCTGATGGGTCTGCTGACCGGTGACCTGCTGGTACTGGACCGGCACGGCGGCCACCGGCACCGGCGGCATCGGTTGCGCGGCCGCTCCCCACGCCGGGACCGGCGGCTCACCGGGCGGGGTCGGCTCGACCGGCGGGCTGGACGGGCTGGGCGGGGTCAGTTCGGACCGATCGGTCATGGTGACCGGTCTACCCGGCCGGCGGCATCTGAACCTTCGGCGGCGGCAATGCCCATCAGCCGGACCAGGCTTGCGACGTACGGCCGCGTGCCGTCGGTCTCGAGCGCCGGCGAGGGAGTGGTGATCAGGGAGATCACGATCCGGTAGCCCCACTCCGCGGCGGCACGCGGCGTGAGCCGGTCTCCGGTCGTCGGCGTCTGGCTCAACCCACGGCCGAGCTGCTCCTCGAACAGCTTGACCACGCGCTCGACGAGCGGGCCGGACTCGGTGGTGAGCGCGGGCAGGATCAGCTCCGGGTGCTCACGGAGGGCCTTCTGGAGCAGCGCGTGCCCGCGTCCGTAGTCCACGACGAACACGATCGCGTCGACGAGGTGGGCCTCGAGGTCGTCGCTGCGGCGCAGGAGCGGGACCGCCGCACCGAAGAACTGGTCCAGCTCGCGGTCGAGGATCGCGGCGACGATCGCGGCCTGGTCGCCGACGTACTTGTAGACCGTCGGGCGGGAGATGCCCGCCCGCTCGGCGATCATCGCGTGCAGTCGCGCGTCGAGTCCCTCGGCGAGCAGGCACTCGGTGGCCGCGTCCAGGATCCGCTCCCGGATCCGCGCGGCCGCGTCGGGGTCGGCGGGACCCGGACGCAGGGGAGTGACGCTCGCCATGGCGGCATCGTACGGCCCCTTGACCGATCGTTGACGAAATGTAATGGTACGTAAACAACTCTGTCGAGAGGGGCTGTTCCATGACCACCGCGCCCGAGCGCTCACGACCGTCGCCCGATGTCGTGGCCGCCCGTCTCATCAACGGGTCGGTCCGGCGCTCCTACGAGCCGATCGTGGCGATCGACTGGGACGCACCGCTGGAGGAGGGGAAGTACTTCCTGCCGCCGGGGATCGTCTCCCTCTACGGCACCGCCTACTGGGAGGAGCTCAGCGAGGAGCAGCGGATCGCGCTCTCCCGAGAGGAGCTCGCCAACGTCTTGTCAGTCGGCCTGTGGTTCGAGAACATCCTCAACCGGGCGCTGCTGCTCCAGCTCCTGCGTGAGGACCCGGCATCGCCGTTCGCGCACTACGTGCTCACCGAGATGGGCGACGAGTGTCGGCACATGACCATGTTCGGCAAGTTGATCGACCGGGTCGGCGCCCGTGCCTACCGCATGGGACCAACCGACAGGGTTCTCGCCACGGTGCTCCCCCACTTCCTCCGCGGCTCGCTGCTCTGGGTCGCCGCCCTGATCGGCGAGGAGATCTTCGACGCACAGCAGCGCCGGGTGATGGCGGACCCCGACCTGCAGCCGGTCGTCGCGCAGATGATGCGGATCCACGTCACCGAAGAAGCCCGGCACATCAAGTTCGCCCGCGAAGGCGTCGTCCACCGGATGCACGACGCCACCTGGCTCGAGCGGTTCCTCGTGCGCAACCTCAACGGGCTCGGCGGTCCGGTGCTCCGGCGATCGCTGACGCACCGCGGGATCTACCACCGGGCGGGGCTCGACGTGAAGCGTGCCTACCGGGAGGCACAGGCCAACACGCATCACCGCGAGGTGGCGGTGGTGGGGTTCGCATCGCTCGCCGCGTTCCTGGAGGACAACGGGTTGATGGGGCGCGCGGCCCGGCACCTGTGGCGTCGCAACGGGTTCCTGGCGTGACTCACCGTCGGCGCCGGCGTGGGGCAACCAGGGAGGCGTGGCTGCCTCCCCAGGAGGGGTCCGGGTACGACGGCGCAGCCGTACTGCTGCTCGGCGCCCTGACGCTGGACGTGACCGTCCATCTCGACGGCCACCTCGAACCGCTCGACGGGAACTTCCACTGGTACGGCCGGATCCAGCGGTCCGACGACCTGGCGGCGGCGAAGCAGGCGGGAGCGACGTCGGCGCAGCTGGCCATCGCAGGCGGCCCGCCCGCTCCGCTCCGGCTGGCCGAGGCGGACCCGTGGGGACACGTCCAGGTGATCGGGACCGGCGCTCCGCCGTACCCCCTCGCTGCGGTGGAGGTCGACGTCCCGGTCTAGTGGCCCGTCGCCGGTTCGTCGGCGAGCCAGGCGTCGATGTCCTCCTCGGCCCGTTTGCGGATGACGTCGGGCGCGCGGCTGGCGCGGAACGACATCCGCGCCAGCTCTGCCAGCTGCTCGTCGGACAAGTCGTGCGCGGCCCGCATGGTGGCGTACTGGCCCGCCAGTCGCGAGCCGAACAGCAGCGGATCGTCGGCTCCCAGCGCGACCGTCGCCCCTGCGGTGAGCAGCGTGGGAAGCGGCACCGAGGTCAGGTCGGAGTAGACCCCCAGGGCGACGTTCGAGACCGGGCACACCTCCAGCGCGACGCCGGCGTCGACGATCCGGGCCAACAGCTCGGGTTCCTCGGCAGCGCGGACACCGTGGCCGAGCCGGTCGGCGTGAAGGACATCCAGGCAGGTGCGGATGTGCTCTGGCCCGCGCAGCTCCCCACCGTGCGGCGCCAGCAGCAGACCGGCCCGCTCAGCGATCGCGAACGCCGGAGCGAAGTCGGCGGTGGACCCGCGTCGCTCGTCGTTGGAGAGCCCGAAACCGACCACCCCGCGGTCGACGTACTGTCCGGCCAGCCGGGCCAGCGTCCGGGCGTCGAGGGGATGCCGGGTGCGGTTCGCCGCGATGACGACCGCCATCCCGAGGCCGGTGTCCTCGCTCGCCCCGCGGACCGCGTCGATCACCAGGTCGGTGAAGGCGGTGATGCCGCCGAACCGAGCGCCGTACCCGCTGGGGTCGACCTGGATCTCCAGCCAGCGCCCTCCGTCGGCAACGTCATCCTCGGCGGCCTCGCGCACGAGTCGTCGTACGTCGTCCTCCGTGCGCAGCACCGACCGGGCGACGTCGTACAGGCGCTGGAAGCGGAACCAGCCCTTCTCGTCGGCTGCGGTCAGCTGTGGTGGCCACTCCGACACCAATGCGTCAGGAAGGTGGACGCCGTCGCGCTCGGCGAGCTCCAGCAGCGTCGGGTGCCGCATCGACCCGGTGAAGTGCAGGTGCAGGTGCGCCTTCGGCAGCGTGTGAGGGTCCCGCATCCGGCGATGGTAGAGGGCGACCCCTGCTGAGCGCGTGAGGGACGACGTACTGCTTTTGGTCCGCTTGGACGAGGGTGCGTAGACTCCACCCTTGGTGGCTTTCCCCCATGGTGAGTCGCGCCCTCGTGACGGCGGTAGCTGGCGGTCGTGCGGGCGAGGAGACCGGGATCGCCGTCGGAGGGCACTAGCTCAACTGGCAGAGCATCGGTCTCCAAAACCGAAGGTTGGGGGTTCAAGTCCCTCGTGCCCTGCAGGACCAGACGAGAACCAGACCGAAGTTGAAGAGGTGAGCAGCGTGTCGGACTCCCCTGCGGCCCAGAAGGGTCGCCAGTCCGACGCCGGCAAGTCCGGCGACCGGCGCACCGGACCGCTGACGTTCTACCGCCAGGTGATCGCCGAGCTGCGCAAGGTGGTCTACCCGACCCGCGAGCAGCTCGTCACCTACTTCTTCGTCGTCATGGCCTTCGTGCTGGTGATGATCACGATCGTCTCACTGCTGGACCTCGGTCTCGGCAAGCTGGTCTTCGCGATCTTCACCGGCGCAGACGACGTGTGACCCGGCGCTGACACCAGCGCCACCCCCGGTCACACCCCAGCCAACAGCAACTGATGGAGCACCACGTGTCGGAGCACTACGACTCGGCCCCGGAGACGGGCGACGACGTCACCACCCCCGAGGAGCTCGAGGTCGCCCCCGAGCCGACCGAGGGTGTCGATGTGACCCCTGAGGAGGTCGAGGCTCTGACCGCAGACGACGAGGTCTCCGATGAGCCCGTCGCCCCGGACGACGCCGAGTCGGACGACGCCGAGTCGGACGACGCCGCGTCGGACGACGCCGAGCAGGCCGGAGCCGAGCCGGCAGAGGAGCTCGACCCGCTGGAAGCGTTCCGCCGCGAGCTGATGATGAAGCCGGGCGAATGGTTCGTCGTGCACACCTACTCCGGCATGGAGAACCGGGTGAAGCACAACCTGGAGAACCGCATCCACTCCCTCAACATGGAGGACTACATCCACGAGATCGTGGTCCCCACCGAGGAAGTCGCCGAGATCAAGAACGGCCAGCGCAAGATGGTCCGTCGTACCGTGCTCCCCGGTTACGTCCTGGTGCGGATGGACCTCACCGACGAGTCCTGGGCGGCCGTCCGGCACACGCCGTCGGTCACCGGCTTCGTCGGCCACAGCCACCAGCCGGTGCCGCTGAGCATGGACGAGGTCGAGAAGATGCTCGCGCCGTCCGCGGTCCTCGCATCGCAGTCGGAGTCCGAGGGCGGTGGCGCGTCCGGCGCGGCGGGCTCCTCGTCCGCGAAGAAGCCGATCGAGGTCGCCGACTTCGGCGTGGGCGACTCCGTGATGGTGGTGGACGGTCCGTTCGCCACGCTGCACGCGACGATCACCGAGATCAATGCCGAGTCCCAGCGCCTCAAGGCGCTGGTCGAGATCTTCGGCCGGGAGACCCCGGTCGAGCTGAGCTTCAACCAGGTCCAGAAGGTCTGAGGCCGGTGAGTGCCCGAGAGACGGCGCACTCGCATCGGCCGACGAGGTTGCGGAGCGTCTCGACAACCGTGATGTGCCCCGGGATTTCACAGGTCCGCGGCCAAGCCGGACAATAGGCAGGTTGCTCGAGCAACAGGTGGCAGAGGCGTACGACGTACCCCTCGTCATGACCACGAGAAGAAAGAGACAGAGGAAATGCCTCCCAAGAAGAAGAAGATCGCCGCGCTGGTCAAGGTGCAGCTCCAGGCTGGCGCCGCCACCCCGGCACCGCCGGTCGGTACCGCCCTCGGTCCGCACGGCGTCAACATCATGGACTTCTGCAAGGCCTACAACGCCCAGACCGAGTCCATGCGCGGCAACGTCATCCCCGTAGAGATCACGATCTACGAGGACCGGTCCTTCGAGTTCATCACCAAGACCCCGCCCGCCGCCGAGCTGATCAAGAAGGCTGCCGGGCTGAAGAAGGGCTCGGGTGTCCCGCACAAGGAGAAGGTCGGCAAGCTGACCAAGGACCAGGTGCGCGAGATCGCCGAGACCAAGATGCCCGACCTCAATGCCAACGACATCGAGGCCGCGATGAAGATCGTCGAGGGCACCGCCCGTTCGATGGGCGTCAAGACCGACTACTGAGCCCGATTTTCTTGGGTGTGGGAGAGCCGCGCTGGCTCGCTAACCACATCTCCTGACAAGCGAAGGAAAACTCATGCAGCGCAGCAAGACCTACCGTGCGGCGGCAGCGACGTTCGACAAGGACGAGCTCTACGCCCCCCTGGCAGCGATCAAGATCGCCAAGACCGCGGCAAAGAAGAAGTTCGACGAGACCGTCGACGTGGTGATGCGCCTCGGCGTCGACCCGCGTAAGGCGGACCAGATGGTGCGCGGCACCGTCAACCTGCCGCACGGCACCGGCAAGACCGCTCGGGTCCTCGTGTTCGCGAACGCGGACAAGGCCGACGCCGCCCGTGAGGCCGGCGCCGACATCGTCGGTGGCGACGAGCTCATCGACAAGGTCGCCGGTGGCTGGCTCGACTTCGACGCCGTCGTTGCGACGCCCGACATGATGGGCAAGGTCGGCCGACTCGGTCGCGTCCTCGGTCCGCGCGGCCTGATGCCGAACCCGAAGACCGGCACCGTGACCCCGGACCCGGCCAAGGCCGTGACCGACATCAAGGGAGGCAAGATCGAGTTCCGCGTCGATCGGCACGCCAACCTGCACTTCATCATCGGCAAGGCCTCGTTCGGCGAGACGCAGCTGGTCGAGAACTACGCCGCCGCCCTCGAGGAGGTGCTGCGGCTCAAGCCGGCCAGCTCCAAGGGTCGCTACCTCAAGAAGGTCACGGTCTCCACGACCATGGGCCCCGGCGTCCAGATCGACCCCAACCGCGTCAAGAACGTCACGCTCGAGGACGAGGCCTCCGCCTGATCCGGTTCTGGCTCGTCCAGACAGCCGAGCGCCGCTGCCCTGCTTGGGCGGCGGCGTTCGTCGTTCGCGGCCGGACTTGGCCGACCAAAAGGCCGGCCAAAAGGCCGGCGAAAGGGCCGACCCCAAAGAGTCCGACCAAACTGTCGCTGCGCCGGTCACCTCACCCCGTCAACAGCTCCAACGCCGCAAGCTCGACGCATACGGCGACGCCGGCCATTGCGGCCTCGACCTCGCCCAGGGCGGGGAAGGTCGGGGCGAGCCGGATGTTGCGGTCGTCGGGGTCGTTGCCGTGGGGGAAGGCAGACCCGGCCGGTGTCAGCGCGATGCCGGCCGCCTTGGCGAGCTGTACGACGCGGGCGGCGGTGCCGTCGAGGACATCGAGGTCGACGAAGTAGCCGCCGACGGGCCGGCTCCAGGTTGCTATCCCGAGGCCGTCGAGTCGGGCGCTGAGTGCGGCCTGGACGGCGGCGAACTTGGGTGCGATCAGGTCGCGGTGCTTGCGCATGTGCGCGCGGACACCGTCGGCGTCGCCGAAGAACTCGACGTGCCGCAACTGGTTGATCTTGTCGGGACCGATCGCGGCGTACGAGAGCCGCTTGAGGTACCACTGCTTGTTCTCTGCCGACGCGGCCAGCGCGGCCACGCCGGCTCCGGCGAACGTGATCTTGGACGTCGAAGCGAACATGATCGGCCGGTTGGGGTGGCCGGACGCCGAGGCGAGGCCGAGCGCGTCTGCACTCTTGGTCTCGACGTCGGTGAGGTGGTGGACGACGTAGGCGTTGTCCCACAGGATCCGGAAGTCCGACGCGGCGGTCGGCATCGCCATCAGGTCGGCCGCCACCTCGGTCGAGCACACGGCGCCGGTCGGGTTGGCGTAGGTCGGAACCAGCCACATGCCCTTGATCGACGGGTCGTCCGCGACCAGGGCGCGCACGGCCGTGACGTCCGGTCCGTCGTCGTTCATCGGAACGGTGACCATCTCGATGCCGAGCTCGGCGAGCATCGTGAAGTGCCGGTCGTAGCCCGGGACGGGGCAGATGAACGTGACCTTCTCCTCCTGGGACCACGGCTTCGGGGAGTCGGGCCCTCCGTGCGACAGCAGCCAGCTGACGACCTGGTACATCATCGTCAGGCTCGAGTTGCCGCCCGCGACCACCTGCGCGGTGTCGACACCGAGCAGGTCGGCGAACACCTCACGCATCTCGGTGAGACCCTCGAGCCCTCCGTAGTTGCGGACATCTCCGCCGGAGCGGTCCTGGTGACCGGTCGGCAGGCTCAGCAGCCCCTCGGACAGGTCGAGCTGGTCGGCGCCGGGCTTGCCGCGGGTCAGGTCGAGCTTGAGATCCTTGGCCTGGAGGTCCTCATAGTCGGCCCTCCGTGCGGTGAGGCGCTCGGTGAGCTGGTCGGCGGGCATCGTGGTCAGCGAGGTCACAGGCCCATCGTGCCAGTGCACCCCCACCGGCCCGCACCCGGATATCCCGTCGATTTGGACGGGTACGGCGCCGCGCCGTACGCTCAGCGTCGAAACCTTTAGACCGCCGGTCGTCCGGGCTGCCTCAGCCCTGACCGAAGGTTCCGTGAGAGCGGATGGCCTGCGCAGGGGATCAGAGCTTGACCAGCAGTTGCGGCTCCACCAGATAACGGCGGAGTGCAGCCGATGTCCACGCCCTGAGCGCCTGCGCTCAGGGCGTCCTTCTTTCCCGGGCCTCCAGCCGGCAGTCAGATCCGGAAGGAGACCCATGGCGCGGGCAGACAAGCAGGCCGCCGTCGCGGACATCACTGAGTCGTTCGGTGATGCCGCCGGTGCTGTGCTGACCGAGTACCGCGGTCTCACCGTGAAGCAGCTGCAGGACCTGCGGCGCTCCCTCGGCGAGAACGCCAACTACGCCGTGGTCAAGAACACGCTGGCCAAGATCGCCGCCAAGGACGCGGGGATCGAGGGCTTTGACGACCTCCTCACCGGCCCGACCGCGATCGCCTTCATCACCGGCGACGTTGTCGAGGCTGCAAAGGGCCTGCGTGACTTTGCCAAGGCCAACCCCGCCCTTGTCATCAAGGGTGGTGTTCTTGACGGCAAGGCCCTCGAGCCGGCCGAGATCGCCAAGCTGGCCGATCTCGAGTCCCGCGAGGTCCTCCTGGGCAAGCTGGCGGGCGCGATGCTCGCCTCGCTGAGCCAGGCCGTCTACCTCCTCAACGCCCCCCTCGCCCAGGCCGCCCGTCTCGCGGGTGCGCTCCAGGCGAAGGCAGAAGAGGACCCTTCGATCCTCGCAGGTGGTGCTGGCACGCCAGTCGCCGCCGAGGAGGCCCCCGCGGACGAGGCGCCCGTCGCCGAGACCGCAGAGGCCCCCGCCGACGAGGCACCTGCCGAGGAGGCGGCTCCTGTGGAGCCCGCAGCCGAGGCCGCCTCTGACGAGGGCGACACCACCGAGGCCTGACCGGCCCGGTCACCACCACCTGAAACCCGGCGAGGTCGCAACGCGCGGCCGGCCACCAAACTGAAAGGTTGCCATCATGGCGAAGCTCAGCACCGACGAGCTCCTCGACGCGTTCAAGGAGATGACCCTCATCGAGCTCTCGGAGTTCGTGAAGCAGTTCGAGGAGACCTTCGGCGTGACCGCCGCTGCTCCGGTTGCCGTTGCCGCTGCTCCCGCTGCCGGCGGTGCCGCTGCGGGTGGCGACGAGGCCGCCGCGCAGGACGAGTTCGACGTCATCCTCGAGGCTGCCGGCGAGAAGAAGATCAACGTCATCAAGGAGGTGCGCGCGCTGACCTCGCTCGGTCTCAAGGAGGCCAAGGACCTGGTCGAGAGCGCACCCAAGCCGGTCGTCGAGAAGGCCACCAAGGACGCGGCGGAGAAGGCGAAGGAGGCCCTCGAGGCCGCTGGCGCCACCGTCACCCTGAAGTGACGGCCTGACGTTCCTCACCTGAAACACCGTCAAGAGGCGGGTCCCCGGCAACGGGGATCCGCCTCTTGTGCGTTCCGCCTCGACCGGCCCCAGACGTACCGGCGAGTAGGACAACGTGTCCCAGATACGGACCGGAGTGACGTGGACCACGGTTACCGCGTAACGTGCGCCCCGCGACTGCGTTGTTCCCACGCAGTCCGGATCGGGTCTGCGGCGCTTCCTGACGGAGCGTCGGACCGGCAACGGTGGGAGGAAGTAGGCAGTATGGGCGTCGATGTCGCAGTGACGAACTTGTCCAAGCAGTTCGGGAAGCAGCTCATCTGGAAGGGCGTGACCCTGACGCTTCCTGCTGGAGAGATCTCGGTCATGCTGGGCCCCTCGGGAACGGGCAAGTCTGTCTTCCTCAAGGCACTGATCGGTCTGATCAAGCCGGACGAGGGCTCGATCCTGATCGAGGGCACCGACATCGCCTCCTGCTCGGAGAAGGAGCTCTACGAGGTCCGCAAGCTGTTCGGCGTCTTGTTCCAGGACGGCGCGATGTTCGGCTCGATGAACCTCTACGACAACGTCGCCTTCCCGCTGCGCGAGCACACCAAGAAGAGCGAGACCGAGATCCGCGACATCGTCATGGAGAAGATGGACCTCGTCGGTCTCCTCGGAGCCGAGTTCAAGCTCCCCGGCGAGATCTCGGGCGGCATGCGTAAACGGGCCGGACTGGCACGTGCGCTGGTCCTCGACCCGGAGATCCTCCTCATCGACGAGCCCGACTCCGGCCTCGACCCCGTACGCACCTCGTTCATCAACCAGCTCTTCATCGATCTCAACGCCCAGATCGACGCCACCTTCCTCATCGTGACCCACGACGTCCACAGCGTGCGAGTGGTGCCTGACCAGATCGGTCTGCTCTACCACAAGCACCTGGCGATGTACGGTCCCCGCGAGATGCTCCTTTCCTCCGACGAACCCGTGGTCCGCCAGTTCCTCAACGCACAGACGGTCGGCCCGATCGGCATGTCTGAGGAGAAGGACGCCGACCAGCTTGCAGCGGAGGTCGGCATCGACCTTCCCTCGCTGCCCCCGATCCCACTCCAGCTCGAGCCGTCGAACGGCATTCCCCGGCGCAGCCAGCGGCCGCCCGGCGAATGGTGTCGGCAAAATGGGGTGACTCCGCCTCCTGGGTCGTTTACCAAAGAGGCCGAGCATGCCAGTGGCTCCCAGCAGGCACACTGACGGTCATATCCATGTCCTCGACGGTTGCGCGGGCTCTCAGGCCTGTCGGCACCGCCGGCAAGCTCTTCGCCTTCGCCCTAGACGTTGGCCGGGGATTGTTCCGGCGCCCTTTCCAGCTGCGTGAATTCCTGCAGCAGGCGTGGTTCATCGCGTCGGTCACGATCATCCCGACCGCACTGGTCGCGATCCCGTTCGGCGCGGTCATCGCGCTGCAGGTCGGCGGTTTGATCAAGCAGTTCGGCGCGCAGTCCTTCACCGGTACCGCCTCCGTGCTGGCGGTGATCCAACAGGCCGGGCCGATCGCGACCGCACTGCTGATCGCCGGCGCCGGGGGCTCGGCCATCGCGGCCGACCTCGGCGCGCGGAAGATCCGTGAAGAGCTCGACGCGATGATGGTGCTCGGCATCGACCCGATCCAGCGCCTGGTGGCGCCCCGGGTGCTCGCGTGCATGCTCGTCGCGGTCTTCCTCAACGGCATGGTCAGCGTGGTCGGCGTCGCCGGCGGCTACGTCTTCAACGTGATCCTCCAGGACGGGACACCGGGCGCCTACCTCGCCAGCTTCACCGCACTGGCGCAGCTGCCCGACCTGTGGATCGGCATGATCAAGGCGCTCATCTTCGGCCTTATCGCAGCGATCGTGGCCTCCTACAAGGGCATGAACGCCGCCGGTGGTCCGAAGGGCGTGGGCGATGCAGTCAACGAGTCGGTCGTCATCACGTTCCTGCTCCTGTTCGTCGTCAACTTCATCCTGAGCACGATCTACCTCCAAGTCGTGCCTCCGAAGACAGGTTGACGAGGCCATGGCGAACGTGAAAGCGATCTACGAGCGGCCGCTCAAGGGACTCGACACCCTGGGGCACGAGCTCTCGTTCTACATCCGCGTGATCATGGCGGTCCCGCGCACCATCTCGCACTACCCGCGCGAGATCGTGCGCTTGCTCGCCGAGGTCACCCTCGGCTCGGGTGCGCTGGCCGTCATCGGCGGCACCATCGGCGTCATCCTCGGCATGACCTTCTTCACCGGTGCCCAGGTCGGCCTGTCCGGCTACGCCGCACTCAACCAGCTCGGCACGGCAGCCTTCGCGGGCTTCGTCTCGGCGTACTTCAACACCCGTGAGATCGCACCGTTGGTCGCTGGCATCGCGCTGGCGGCCACGGTCGGCTGCGGCTTCACCGCCCAGCTCGGATCGATGCGGATCTCCGAGGAGGTCGACGCGCTCGAGGTGATGGCGATCCCGTCGATGCGCTTCCTCGTCGCGACCCGGGTCGTGGCCGGACTGATCGCGATTGTCCCGCTCTACGTGGTGGGCCTGCTTTCGTCGTACGTCGCCAGCCGGCTGGTCGTCACGGTCTACTACGGCCAGTCGACGGGCACCTACGATCATTACTTCAACCAGTTCCTCCCACCCGGAGACGTCTTGTGGTCCTTCGGCAAGGTGCTGGTGTTCGCAGTGGTCGTGATCCTGATCCACTGCTACCACGGCTACACCGCGTCCGGTGGTCCGGCAGGTGTGGGCGTTGCGGTGGGCCGTGCGGTCCGGACCAGCATCGTGGCGATCAACGTGATCGACCTGTTCCTCTCGATGGCCATCTGGGGCACCACCACGACCGTCAGATTGGCCGGGTGACCTCACGATGTTGAACAAGGCCCTTGCGGCGCACAAGACCCTCGGAGTGGTCTTCGTGTGCTTGCTGATCTTCCTCGTCTGGCTGACCTACGCCGTCTTCACGAAGAAGTTCGCCGACTACGAAGAGGTCAAGGTCGAGACGACCTCTGTCGGCCTGCAGCTGCCCAGCCGCGCCGACGTGAAGATCCGCGGCGTCCTCGTTGGTGAGGTGCTCGAGGCCGAGACCGGCTCGGCCGGCGCAGAGCTGAAGCTCGGCATCTACCCCGACGATCTCGCCAGCATCCCCGGCAACGTCACGGCCGCGATCATCCCGAAGACCCTGTTCGGCGAGAAGTACGTCTCTCTCGTCATCCCCGACAGCGGCCCGAAGGGCACGCTGACGGCTGGCACGACGATCACGAAGACGGAGCTCGGCACCGAGGTCGAGGAGGTCCTGTCTGATCTCTACCCGCTGCTGGAAGCAGTGCGGCCTGCCGACCTCAATGCGACCCTCTCCGCCCTCTCGACGGCACTCGAGGGTCGGGGATCGCAACTTGGTGAGAACCTCGCGACCGTCGACTCCTACCTCAAGCGGATCAACCCGGAGATCCCCGCGCTGCTCGAGGACCTGCGGATGACCGCGCAGGTCTCTGACCTCTACGCCGACATCCTTCCCGAGGTAGCACAGATCCTCGACGACACGATCGTGACCGCGGGCACCTTCGAGGAGAAGGAAGCGACGCTCAACAGCGCGCTGCGCGACATCCGCGCTTTCGCCGACACCGCTCGGGGCTTCCTCGCCCGCAACGGCGCGATGATCAAGGAAGCCAACGACCTGACCGCGACCCAGCTCGACCTCCTGGCTCGCTACGCGCCACAGTTCCCGTGCTTCTTCAAGGCGCTCACCAACATCGCACCTCGAATCGCCTCGATGTTCCGCGGATTCGAGCTGCACATCGTGCTCGAGACGCTGCCCAACCAGCCGAGGGCCTACAACATCAACGACAAGCCCAAGTTCGGCGACTTCACCGGGCCACGTTGCTACAACCTGCCGAACCCCCCGTGGAGTCAGGAGAATCCGTTCACCAACGTGCCCAACTTCGACGACGGTGTCGACGAGCCGACCGGCAAGGGCACGATGCGAATCGCTCCCGGCTTCGAGAACCCCGTGGGCTACCGCGGCACACCCGAGGACGTCGCCATGCTGAGGCAGCTGTTGCAGGGCACGTACGGCGACGACGCCGGTTCCGGGCTCGGAGTGCTGCTCGCCGGACCGCTGGTCGCCGAGGCGGGTGATCGCTGATGGCCTTCACACTCGACAAGAAGACGACCGGCGACCTGGTGCGGCTGCTGATCTTCATGATCACCACCGGTCTCCTGACCGGCTTGCTGGTCATCATGATCGGCAACATCTCCTTCGGAGCGACCTCGACCTACAAGGCCGAGTTCGTCGATGTCACGGGCGTCGTCAGTGGTGACGACGTCCGGGTCGCCGGCGTGAAGGTCGGCTCCGTGCAGGACATCGAGGTCATCGATGACAACCGTGCTCTGCTGACGTTCACCGTCGCCGAGGACACCCGCCTCGACGAGTCGACCCACGCGAAGATCCGCTTCCGCAACCTCATCGGCCAGCGATACGTCGCGCTCACCCAGGAGGGCCCAGCGGGCGAGGAGCTGGAGGACAACGACACGATCCCCGTGGCCCGGACTCAGCCCGCGCTCGACCTGACGGTGCTTTTCAACGGGTTCAAGCCGTTGTTCGAGGCCCTGTCGCCCGACGACATCAACAAGCTCTCCTACGAGGTCGTGCAGGTCTTCCAGGGCGAGGGCGGCACCCTCGAGAGCCTGCTCGGCAGCACGGCCTCGCTCACCCAGACCCTCGCCGACCGCGACCAGGTGATCGGCGACCTGCTCGACAACCTCACCTACGTCCTCGATCACGTGGCAGATCGCGACGAGCAGCTCGGACGGCTGATCCTCAGCTTCCAGGACCTTGTCAGCGGGCTCAAGGAAGACCGCCGGGCGATCCTCGACTCGCTCGACGGGATCTCCGAGCTGGCCGTCGAGACCGCCGGGCTCATCGACGACATCCGCGAGCCGTTCGTCCGCGACATTCGCGAGCTCCGGACGCTGGCCGGGACCCTCGACCGCAAGAAGGGCGAGATCGACCGGGTGCTCCAGGTGATGCCGATCAAGATCAACAAGTACGGCCGCACCGGCACCTACGGCTCGTGGTTCAACTTCTACCTGTGCCACTTCCAGGCGAAGGTCCGCTTCGGGGGCGACGTCATCGCCCAGCCCGATTACGCCACCGATGCCGACAGGTGCACGCTGCCGTGAGCATGAAACCGTTCCGGGAGCGCAACCCGGTCGTCATCGGAGCCGTGAGCTTCGCCATGTTGGCGCTGCTCTTCGTGGCCGCGTTCCGGGCCCAGGACCTCCCCCTCATCGGCGGGGGTGACACCTACTACGCCGAGTTTGCGGAGTCCGGTGGCCTCAAGGTCAACGACGAGGTCAGGCTCGCCGGCGTCCGGATCGGCAAGGTGAACTCGATCAAGCTCGACGACGGCAAGGTCAAGGTCGGCTTCCAGATCAAGACCGACGCCGCCTTCGGCGACGAGACCCGCGCCGCGATCAAGGTGAAGACCCTCCTCGGGTCGATGTTCCTCGCCATCGAGCCCGGCGGCGATGGACGGCTCGAGGAAGAGGGCACCATCCCGGTCGAACGGACCAGCTCGCCGTTCAACGTGGTCGATGCGTTCGAGGGGCTCGCTGAGACGTCCGCCGACATCGACACCGACCAGCTCGCCGCGTCGCTGACGACACTCGCCGACCTGACGCGCAACACTCCCGAGGAGTTCCGCGCAGCGCTCGACGGCGTGTCCGCGCTCTCGCAGGTCGTCGCCTCGCGGGACGACGAGATCAACCGTCTCCTCGACAGTCTCAGGCGGGTGTCCACCGTGCTCGACGCCCGGGACGAGGACATCATCAGACTGATGAGTGACGCCGACATCTTGTTCCGTGCATTGCTGGAAAGGCGCGACGCGATCCACAACATCTTGGTCTCGACGGTCACTCTGAGCCGTGAGCTCACCGCCCTCGTGCGCCAGTCACGCGGAGACCTCAAGCCGGCCCTGCGTCATCTGGAGTCCGTGTTGGCGGTCGTCAACAAGAACGAGGACAACTTGGACCGCTCGCTCGAGCTGATGGCGCCGTTCTACACGGTCTTCGCCAACGTCTTCGGCAACGGTCCCTGGTGGGACACCTACATCGCCAATATGCCGCCGGTCCCGGGTCCCGGGGGTGGCGTCGGATGAACGCCACCGTGATGCAACGCGTCGTGCCCCTGCTCGTGATCGGCCTGCTCGTCGCCTTCGCGGCGGTCTGGGTCTTCGGTGGAGGCAGCGACACGAAGACCGTGACGGCGTACTTCCCACGCACGGTGTCGCTCTACGAGGGCAGCGACGTGCGCGTGCTCGGCGTCCCGATCGGCAAGGTTGAGGAGGTGACGCCGGAGGGCACCCAGGTCAAGGTCGTGATGCGCTACGACGAAGAGGTCCAGATCCCCGCGGACGCAACGGCTGTCATCATCTCCCCGTCAGTCGTGGGCGACCGCTACATCCAGCTGACGCCGGTCTACGTGGACGGCGCCGAGCTCGCTGACAACACCGTCCTCGAGACCGATCGCACATCGATCCCGCTCGAGCTGGACGAGATCTACGGCAGCCTCGACGAGTTGACGGTCGCGCTCGGTCCGAACGGCGCCAACTCCGAGGGTGCCTTGACCGACCTCCTCGAGCAGACCGCCGAGAACTTCGGCGGCCAGGGCGCCAAGTTCAAGCAGACGATCGAGGACTTCGGGGACTTCAGCACCACTCTCGAGAACAACAAGGAAGAGCTGTTCTCCTCGGCCGAGAGGCTCCAGGCGTTCATCGAGACACTGGCAGACAACGACACCACCGTCCGCGACTTCAACGAGTCGCTGGGCAATGTGTCCGAGCTGCTCTCGGCGGAGAGCGACGACATGGCGGCCGCGTTGAAGCACCTCGGTGTCGCGCTCGACGCAGTGGGAGGATTCGTCGAGGAGAACCGGGCGTCCCTCGGCCGCAACATCCGCGGTCTCAACCGGCTGGCGACGGTCCTGGTCAGGCACCGCGACGACCTCAACACGATCCTCCGTTCTGGCCCGCTGGCCCTCAACAACCTGGGCCTCGGCTACAACCCGCAGGCCGGCACGCTCGACTCCAACTCGAACATGGGGAACACGTTCCACAACCTTCAGTCCGATCCTGCTGGTCTCCTGTGCGCCCTGGTGTCGGCCAACGATCCCGACGGCTCGGTCTGCGACCTGATCAACACGCTCCCATTGCCGCGCAACGCACCGTTCGGTGCGGGCACCGGGTCCCGGAGCGACGATTCCTATGATCCGACCCTCAACGGCCTGGTGGAGGTGACGCGATGAGTCGCCTTCTGCGCGCAGGCGCGGTCCTCCTTGCCGGAGCGACCTTGCTGACTGGTTGTGACTTCGACGTCTACAAGCTCCCGCTGCCGGGTGGCGCCGATGTCGGCGACGACCCGATCACGGTCAAGGTGGAGTTCGAGGACGTGCTCGACCTGGTGCCGAAGTCGTCGGTCAAGGTGAGTGACGTGACCGTCGGTCAGGTCACCGATGTGGACCTCGACGGCTATCAGGCGGTCGTGACGCTGAAGCTTCGCAACGACACGGGACTCCCGGACAACGCCGTCGCGACGATCCGTCAGACCAGCCTGCTCGGCGAGAAGTTCGTCTCGCTCGCTCCGCCGGAGACACGGCAGTCCGACGACCCGCTCGGCGAGGGTGACCGGATCACGATCGATCGCACTGGCCGCAACCCCGAGGTCGAGGAAGTGCTCGGAGCGCTCAGCCTGCTGCTCAACGGTGGTGGCGTCGCCCAGATGAAGACGATCGCGGCCGAGCTCAACCTGGCCCTCGAAGGTCGCGAGGAGTCCGCGAAGTCGGCTTTCCGGCAGATCGAGACCCTCATGTCCGAGCTCGACGACCACAAAGCGGACATCGTCAGCGCGATCGAGTCCCTCAACCGGCTGGCCATCAGCGCCCGCGATCATCAAGACAGCATCGACTCGGCGTTGGAAGAGCTACCGAGCGCCCTCGACTCCATCGGGCGTCAGCGCGAAGACCTGGTGCGGATGCTGGAGGGGCTCAACCAGCTCGGGGACGTCGGCGTCCGGGTGATCCGGCAGACGAAGGCATCGACCGTCGACGTCCTTCAGCAGCTGCACCCCGTGCTGAAGGCACTCAACGACACCGGCGACGACTTCGTCGAAGCGTTCCACCTCTTCGCGACCTTCCCGTTCTCCGACGACGTGATCGGTCGCGACCCGGCCGTGGCACGCAACCTGCACTTCGGGGACTACGTGAACCTCTCGGTCGAGCTCGACCTCGACCTCACCGACATCTCCGGTGTCGCCTGCGTGCCCTTCAGCATGTTGCCCCACGACACCCCGCTGGACGACCTGCTGGACCTGCCGGGGCTCTGCAAGGGCGTGGTCATCGCGATCCAGGACTGCCTCGGGCCCCCGCCCGACGCGGCCGCCTGCGGCCAGCTGCCCACCCACCTCCTCGACGAGGTCTGTGACGCGGTCAACCTGCCGATCCTGTGTGGCGGGGGTGGGCTGCTGCCCAGCAACGCCAACGGAAACGGCCAGGTGCCCGACCTGAACACCACGATCGAGGACCTGCTCGACGGAGTCACCGGCAATCTCGGCCTGCCGAGGGTGGCGCCGGTGCTCACGTCCGACCAACGTGCGCAATGGGAGGCGCGATTCGGTCAGTACGACGCCGACCTCGCCCTGTTCCTCGCCGCCCCCGTGCTCGAGCAGGAGGCAACGCAGTGATCACCCGCCGCACCAGGATCCAGCTGCTCGCGTTCGCGATCATCACCCTGCTGGGTGTGACCTTCGTCGGCGCCCGGTACGCACAGCTCGACCGACTGATCGTCGACCAGTCCTACACCGTCGTCGCGCACTACCCGCAGTCCGGCGGGATCTTCGCCGGCGGCGAGGTCACCTACCGCGGCGTCGGGATCGGCAAGGTCAGCAAGCTCGAGCTGACCGAGGACGGCGTCGACGTCCACCTCGAGATCGACAACGAGTGGGACGAGATCCCGAGCAACACCCGAGCGCTGGTCGGCAACCGCTCGGCGCTGGGCGAGCAGTATGTCGAGCTCCAGCCGAATGTCGCGGTCGACGGCGACGGTCCGTTCCTCGAGGAGGACTCCGAGATCTCCGACGTCGGGATCCCGATCGCCACCGAGACGCTGCTCGGCAACCTGGCGACGACGGTGTCGAGCGTCGACCAGGACGCCTTGCGGACCACTGTGGAGGAGCTCGGTGCAGCCTTCAACGGCACCGGCGAGGACCTTCAACGGATCATCGACACCGGCAACTCGTTCATCGAGACGGCCAACGACAACTTCGACATCACGACCGCCCTGATCCGCGACTCCAACACGGTGCTCCAGGGGCAGATCGCCTCGAGCAGCTCGTTGCGCACGTTTGCGAGCCAGCTCAGCATCTTCTCCGGGGCCATCGTCGGTGCCGACCAGGATCTGCGCAGGGTCATCGACAGCGGATCGTTCACGGCCAACCAGCTGCGGACGTTCCTGGAGCAGAACGAGGCCGAGATCTCCGACCTGCTCAGGAACGTCATCCTGTCCGGCCGGGTGTTCGTCAAGAACATCGACGGCTTCCGGACCCTCTTGATCGCCTACCCGATCCTGCTCGAAGGCTCGTTCACCGTTGTCGACAAGAACGCGACGACGGACCTCTACGAGACCCACGTCGGACTGATCCTGGCGAACACCACGCCCTGCTACGAGGGCTACGAAGGCACCGACACCCGTCCTCCGCAGAACGTCGAGCCCCGGAACCTGAACCTCAACGCCAAGTGCACCGAGCCGCCGACGAAGAGCAACCCGCGCGGCGCGCAGAACCTCCCGCGCGTGCGGCCCGACCTCGACGGGATCCCGGACGCCAACGAGCAGATCATCGGGACCTACGACTACGAAACCGGCACGTTCGAAGCCGGTGACCCCCGTACCTCGACCGACAAGGCTTTGGCACCGAGCGGTAACGTGGCGCCTCCGCCGCTCGGAGAGGACTCGTGGAAGTGGCTCTACCTCGAACCGCTGCTGGACGCCCAGGGGTGATCGGTTCGCCTTCTGTCCGGCGCGCGATCCTTGCGATGCTGGTCCTCGTCGTTGTGGCGTGCCTGGGCACGGTCGCGCTGGTCGTGCTGACGCGGAGCGCCGGAGACGGACTTGGCGACCGGTTGAGCTCGCTCCAGGACGACGATGTTCCCGGCACCGGCGTGAGCGACAACCGCGAGCAGCTGCTCACCCGCTCCCGGGAGTTCGCGACCCGTTTCAACACCTACGACGGGTCGATGCTGGACGCCGCGGGACACATGCCCGCCTACGCCGCCGTCGAGGACCTGATGACCCCGAAGTTCGGCAGCGTCTTCGCTGACAACGTGGGCTACGCCGAGGAGACGGTGAGCCAGCTCGACGTCGCCAGCGAGGGCACCGTGTACGCGGTCGGCGTCGCGGCCCTGGACAACGACTCGGCGGAGGTACTGGTCGCCGGCACCATCGAAATCTCCTATCCCATCCCCGCCGAGGGCAACGGCGGCGACAAGGGTGACGACGAAACCCAGCAGCAGGACCCGGACGGAGACGAGGAACGGCTGTCGACGGGGCCGCAGCGGTTCCGCTACCAGCTCTCGCTGGTGAAGGTCGACGGCAACTGGCTGGTCGACGACGTCGACGACATCGATGACGGACTGCCGCCGTTCTCGCAACCGTCGATCCCCGAGACCGACCCCGGCGGCACTCCGCCCAGCACGCCTCCGACCACGGCGCCGTCCGATGGCCAGACCACCGAGCCGACCGACGAGCCGACCGACGAGCCGACCGACGAGCCGACCGACGAGCCGACGGAGGGCGAGCGATGAGCGTGAGCCTCTACGACCTGCTCGACGTCGAGGAAGACGCGACGGCGGAGCAGATTCGGTCGGCGTGGAAGGTCGCGATCGCCGAGCTGGACCCGACCGACCGACGGTTCCGGGCCTTCAACGACGCGGCCGGCGTGCTGCTCGATGCCGACAAGCGGGCGGCGTACGACGCCGAGCTCGCTGCCGAGCGCGCAGAGACCGAGGTGGCCGAGGCCTCGGTGGATGCCGACGAGGCCGCCGCGCCGAAGATGAAGGCGGAGGCCGAGCCGGAGCCCGAGCCGGAGCCCGAGCCGGAGACCGATTCTGGGTCCGATTCTGGGTCCGACGAGTCCACGACGGACGAAACCACGACGGACGAGATCACGACGGTCAAGCCCAAGGCGCCAGCCTCGATCTCCGACGGCCCGCCGACCTGGGCGCTGGTCGTGGCTGGCATGGCCGCCGCCCTCTCGCTGGCCCTCGCGATCGTGGTGCTCACCTGGCCGGGCAGCGTCGGCGGTGACTCGCCCGCGGCGCAGGTCGACGCGGCCAAGGAGGCGGAGGTCGCCGGCACCGCAGCCGTCGACTCCGCCGCCGCGGCCGTTCCGGCCGTGCTCTCCTACGACTACCGGACCCTCGAGGCAGACTTCGCCGAGGCGGAGAGCTTCCTGACCGACGAGTTCGCCGAGAAGCGGACCGCGCTCTTCGACCAAGCGGCCGAATCAGGCATGACCCTGCGTGAGCAGGTCGTCTCCGACAAGGTCGTGGTGACCGCACGCGTGTCCGGCACCGGCCTCACCCGGGTGGCGGCCGACGGCAAGCGTGCGACGGTGGTCGTCTTCGTCGACCAGGACAGCCAGAAGGGCCGGGACGCTCCGCGGTCGCTGAGGATGTGGGCCACGCTGAGCATGATCGCCGACGGCGACGACTGGCTCCTCGACGACATCTGCACCGAGGACGACTGCTCCTGAGCCACCGGGCCCACCACCGGGCCACCCGGGCCCACCACCGGGCCCACCACCGCTGCCGTCCCTGGCAGGCGTCGCGCGCCGACCTCCCGCCACGCTGCCGGCCAGGATGCTTGACCTGACGGCGGTCCGCACAGGATGATCCCGTCAGGGCTCGTCCCTGGCCGGGAACGTCGTGGCTAGCGGGTGATTGCCACTATTGGTTTGCGCCCTGATTTCGTGTATCGTGGCGCCTTGCGCCTGCCCTCAGATGCGCTTCGGCCTGCCCGGTGGCCGTTGACGTGGTGGGACGGCGAATCTCAAAGAGCGAAACCGTCGAAGGACACCTCTTGGCCGCGCGCACCACTCCCGGTAAGCCCCGCATTTCTTTTGCAAAGATCAAGGAAACACTCGAGCTCCCGCAGCTCCTCTCGCTCCAGACCGACAGCTTCGACTGGCTGGTCGGCAACCCGGCCCACGAGGCCCGGGTGAAGTCGCGCCGTGCTGCTGGTGAAGACGTGTCCGACAAGTCCGGCCTCACCGAGATCTTCGAGGAGATCTCGCCCATCGAGGACTTCTCCGAGACGATGTCGCTCTCGTTCGAGAACCCGGTCTTCTACGACCCGAAGTACACCGTTGACGAGTGCAAGGAGAAGGACCTCACCTACTCCGCGCCGCTCTACGTCTCGGCCGAGTTCACCAACAACGAGACCGGTGAGATCAAGGGCCAGACGGTCTTCATGGGTGACTTCCCCCTGATGACGCCCAAGGGCACGTTCGTGATCAACGGCACCGAGCGGGTCGTCGTGTCCCAGCTGGTCCGTTCGCCGGGCGTCTACTTCGAGCGCACTGCCGACAAGACGTCGGACAAGGACATCTACACAGCCAAGCTGATCCCGAGCCGGGGCGCCTGGCTGGAGTTCGAGATCGACAAGCGCGACATGGTCGGCGTCCGCCTCGACCGCAAGCGCA
The DNA here is from genome assembly GCA_963756795.1 of uncultured Actinomycetota bacterium. Taxonomy (GTDB): domain Bacteria; phylum Actinomycetota; class Actinomycetes; order Propionibacteriales; family Nocardioidaceae; genus Nocardioides. The sequence continues at coordinate 1,554,988 of CAVWPK010000012.1, forward strand.
AGCAGAACGTCACGGTCCTGCTCAAGGCGCTGCAGGCGATCGCCGACGACACCGGCGAGGCCTACGACTACGAGGCCGTCATGGCGGACCTTCGTCAGTTCGAGTCGATCCAGCTGACCGAGGAGAAGGACAACACCCAAGGCCCGGACGACGCGCTGCTGGACATCTACCGCAAGCTCCGTCCCGGCGAGCCGCCGACCCGTGAGGCTGCGCTGACCCTGCTGCGCAACTACTACTTCAACCCCAAGCGCTACGACCTCGCGAAGGTCGGTCGCTACAAGATCAACAAGAAGCTCGGCCAGGACCAGCCGTTCGACCAGCAGACCATGACCATCTCGGACATGGTCGCGACGATCCGCTACATCGTCGCGCTGCACGACGGCCGGGCCGACCTCCAGACCCCGCAGGGTCTCATCGAGATCAGCTCCGACGACATCGACCACTTCGGCAACCGCCGGATGCGGACCGTCGGCGAGCTGATCCAGAACCAGCTGCGCACCGGTCTGGCCCGCATGGAGCGGGTCGTTCGCGAACGGATGACCACCCAGGACGTCGAGGCGATCACGCCGCAGTCGCTGATCAACATCCGCCCGGTCGTTGCTGCGCTGAAGGAGTTCTTCGGCACCTCGCAGCTGTCGCAGTTCATGGACCAGACCAACCCGATCGCAGGTCTGACCCACAAGCGCCGGCTCTCGGCCCTCGGGCCCGGTGGTCTGTCCCGTGACCGCGCCGGCATGGAGGTCCGAGACGTCCACCCGTCGCACTACGGCCGGATGTGCCCGATCGAGACCCCGGAAGGCCCGAACATCGGTCTGATCGGCTCGCTCGCGTCGTACGGACGGATCAACCCGTTCGGCTTCGTGGAGACGCCCTACCGCAAGGTCGTCAAGGGTGTCGTCACCGACCAGATCGACTACCTCACCGCCGACGACGAGGACCGTTACGTCATCGCGCAGGCGAACGCCGGCCTCGACGCCAAGGGTCGCTTCTCCGAGGAGCGGGTGCTCGTGCGCCTGCGCCAGGGTGAGGTCTCCGAGATCCCGGGCGACGACGTCGACTACATGGACGTCTCGCCTCGACAGATGGTGTCGGTCGCTACCGCGCTGATCCCGTTCCTCGAGCACGATGACGCCAACCGCGCGCTGATGGGCGCCAACATGCAGCGTCAGGCCGTTCCGCTGATCCGCAGCGACAGCCCGATCGTCGGCACCGGCATCGAGTTCCGTGCCGCTGTCGACGCTGGTGACGTGGTGGTCGCCGACAACGCCGGGGTCGTCCAGGGTGTCTCGGCCGACGTGGTCGAGGTCATGAACGACGACGGTGGCTACCAGACCTACAAGCTGGCCAAGTTCCGTCGGTCCAACCAGGGCACGTGCATCAACCAGCGGCCGCTCGTCGCAGTCGGTGACCGGCTCGAGGTCGGCTCGCCGATCGCCGACGGTCCGTGCACCGACCAGGCCGAGATGGCGCTGGGCACCAACCTGCTCGTCGCGTTCATGCCGTGGGAGGGCCACAACTACGAGGACGCGATCATCCTCAGCCAGCGGCTGGTGCAGGAGGACGTCCTCACCTCGATCCACATCGAGGAGCACGAGGTCGACGCTCGCGACACCAAGCTGGGTCCGGAGGAGATCACCCGCGACATCCCCAACGTCAGCGAGGAGATGCTCGCCGACCTCGACGAGCGCGGGATCATCCGGATCGGCGCGGAGGTCACCACCGGTGACATCCTGGTCGGCAAGGTCACCCCGAAGGGCGAGACCGAGCTGACGCCGGAGGAGCGACTGCTCAGGGCGATCTTCGGCGAGAAGGCGCGCGAGGTCCGAGACACCTCGATGAAGGTGCCGCACGGTGAGTCGGGCACGGTCATCGGCGTCCGGGTGTTCGACCGGGAGGACGGCGACGAGCTGCCCCCGGGCGTCAACCAGCTGGTGCGGGTCTACGTCGCCCAGAAGCGGAAGATCTCGGTGGGCGACAAGCTCGCCGGCCGCCACGGCAACAAGGGCGTCATCGCAAAGATCCTGCCGGTCGAGGACATGCCGTTCATGGAGGACGGGACCCCGGTCGACGTCGTGCTCAACCCGCTGGGTGTGCCGCGACGGATGAACATCGGGCAGATCCTCGAGCTGCACCTCGGCTGGCTCGGCAAGCAGGGCTGGGACCTCAACCTGTCCGGCGACCCTGCCAGCTCCGAGTGGAAGAAGCGCCTGATCTCGATCGGCGCGGAGAAGGCGGAGCCCAACACCAAGCTGGCGACGCCGGTCTTCGACGGCGCCCGCGAGGACGAGATCACCGGTCTGCTCGGTTCGACGCTGAAGAACCGGGACGACGTGCGGATGATCGAGTCCGACGGCAAGGCCCGGCTCTTCGACGGTCGCTCCGGCGAGCCGTTCACGGACCCGGTGTCGGTGGGCTACATGTACATCCTCAAGCTCCACCACCTCGTCGACGACAAGATCCACGCCCGGTCGACCGGCCCCTACTCGATGATCACCCAGCAGCCGCTCGGCGGTAAGGCCCAGTTCGGTGGCCAGCGCTTCGGTGAGATGGAGGTCTGGGCAATGGAGGCGTACGGCGCCGCCTACGCCCTCCAGGAGCTGCTGACGATCAAGTCCGACGACGTGCCGGGCCGGGTCAAGGTCTACGAGGCGATCGTCAAGGGCGAGAACATCCCCGACTCCGGTATCCCGGAGTCGTTCAAGGTGCTCGTCAAGGAGATGCAGTCGCTCTGCCTCAACGTGGAGGTGCTGTCGCAGGACGGCACGGCCATCGAGATGCGCGACGCGGAGGAAGACGTCTTCCGCGCCGCCGAGGAGCTCGGCATCGACCTGTCCCGCCGCGAGCCCAGCTCCGTCGAAGAAGTCTGAGTGCGACCCCCGGTGGTTTCGAGGATCGCAGAACTTGCACCTCAACCACCGGGGCGCCCCAGTCCCCAGCCTCACATTTCAAGAAACTAACGAAGGACAGCAGCCATCGTGCTCGACGTGAACTTCTTCGACCAGCTTCAGATCGGCCTGGCCACTGCGGACGACATCCGCACGTGGAGCCACGGCGAGGTCAAGAAGCCGGAGACCATCAACTACCGCACGCTCAAGCCCGAGCGTGACGGCCTCTTCTGCGAGAAGATCTTCGGTCCCACCCGGGACTGGGAGTGCTACTGCGGCAAGTACAAGCGGGTCCGCTTCAAGGGCATCATCTGCGAACGCTGCGGCGTCGAGGTGACCCGCTCGAAGGTACGGCGCGAGCGGATGGGCCACATCGAGCTTGCCGCTCCGGTCACCCACATCTGGTACTTCAAGGGTGTCCCGAGCCGGCTCGGCTACCTGCTCGACCTGGCGCCGAAGGACCTCGAGAAGGTCATCTACTTCGCGGCGTACATGATCACCGCCGTTGACGACGACGCTCGCCACCGCGACCTGTCCTCGCTCGAGGCCAAGGTCGGCCAGCAGCGCAAGATGCTGCAGGACCGCCTCGACCTGGCGATCGCCGACCGCTCGAAGAAGCTCGAGGAGGACCTCGCCGCCCTCGAGGCCGAGGGTGCCAAGGCCGACCAGAAGCGCAAGGTGAAGGACGGCGCGGAGCGCGAGATGGCGCAGATCCGCAAGCGCTCCGAGGCCGAGATCGCTCGTCTCGAGGAGGTCTGGGACACCTTCAAGACCCTCAAGGTGCAAGACCTCATGGGTGACGAGGTGCTCTACCGCGAGATGAAGAACTGGTTCGGCAAGTACTTCGAGGGCCACATGGGCGCCACGGCGATCCAGAAGCGGCTCGAGAGCTTCGACATCGAGGCCGAGGTCGCGTCGCTCCGCGAGACCATCGCGACCGGCAAGGGCCAGCGCAAGGTCCGTGCCCTCAAGCGGCTCAAGGTCGTCGACGCGTTCCGCAAGACCGGCAACAAGCCGCAGGGCATGGTGCTCGACGCCGTACCGGTGATCCCGCCGGACCTGCGCCCGATGGTGCAGCTCGACGGTGGCCGGTTCGCGACCTCCGACCTGAACGACCTCTACCGGCGCGTGATCAACCGGAACAACCGGCTCAAGCGGCTGCTCGACCTCGGTGCGCCCGAGATCATCGTCAACAACGAGAAGCGGATGCTCCAGGAGGCCGTCGACTCGCTGTTCGACAATGGTCGCCGTGGTCGTCCGGTCACCGGTCCGGGCAACCGGCCGCTGAAGTCGCTGTCCGACATGCTCAAGGGCAAGCAGGGCCGGTTCCGCCAGAACCTGCTCGGCAAGCGGGTCGACTACTCCGGTCGTTCAGTCATCGTGTCCGGTCCGCAGCTCAAGCTGCACCAGTGCGGCCTGCCGAAGCAGATGGCGCTCGAGCTCTTCAAGCCGTTCGTCATGAAGCGGCTCGTCGACCTCTCGCACGCCCAGAACATCAAGTCCGCCAAGCGGATGGTCGAGCGGGCCCGCCCGGTCGTGTGGGACGTCCTCGAAGAGGTCATCACCGAGCACCCGGTGCTGCTCAACCGTGCGCCCACGCTGCACCGTCTCGGCATCCAGGCTTTCGAGCCGCAGCTGATCGAGGGCAAGGCGATCCAGATCCACCCGCTCGTCTGCACCGCGTTCAACGCGGACTTCGACGGGGACCAGATGGCGGTCCACCTTCCGCTGTCTGCCGAGGCCCAGGCCGAGGCGCGGATCCTGATGCTGTCGACCAACAACATCCTGAAGCCCTCGGACGGCCGACCGGTCACCATGCCGACCCAGGACATGATCATCGGTCTGTTCTTCCTCACCACCGAGCGCGAGGGCTCCGTGGGTGAGGGCCGGGCGTTCTCGTCGCCGGCCGAGGCGATCATGGCCTTCGACCGCGGCGAGATCCTGCTGCAGAGCAAGGTCCGGATCCGCTTCGACGACGCGGTTGTCGAGGGCGAGGAGCCGGGCGCGCCGATCATCCTCGAGACGACGCTGGGCCGATCGCTGTTCAACGACACGCTGCCTGCGGACTACCCGTTCGTGAACTTCGAGGTCGGCAAGAAGCAGCTCGGCGCGATCGTCAACGACCTGGCCGAGCGCTACGGCAAGGTCGAGGTCGCTGCGTCGCTGGACGCCCTCAAGGACACCGGCTTCCACTGGGCCACCCGGTCCGGCGTGACCGTGTCCATCGCGGACGTCACGACCCCGTCCAACAAGGTCGAGCTGCTCGCGGGCTTCGAGGCGAAGGCCGCGAAGATCCAGACGCAGTTCGAGCGCGGCCTGATCACCGACGACGAGCGTCGTCAGGAGCTCATCGAGATCTGGACCGAGGCCGGCAAGCAGGTCGGTGACGCGATGGAGAAGGCGTTCGACAAGACGAACCCGATCTTCATGCAGGTCATCTCCGGCGCCTCCGGTAACTTCAACCAGATCCGTCAGGTCGGCGCCATGCGTGGACTGGTGGCGAACCCGAAGGGCGAGATCATCCCGCGGCCGATCAAGGCGAACTTCCGCGAGGGTCTCTCCGTGCTGGAGTACTTCATCTCCACGCACGGTGCCCGCAAGGGTCTGGCCGACACCGCGCTGCGGACGGCTGACTCGGGTTACCTGACCCGTCGACTGGTCGACGTGTCCCAGGACGTCATCATCCGCGAGGACGACTGCGGCACCGAGCGTGGTCTGCCGAAGGTCATCGGAGAGCGCAACGCCGAGGGCAAGGTCGTCAAGCACGAGAACGCCGAGACCGCGGCGTACGCGCGGACCTCGGCCGTCGATGTCGCTCACCCGGACTCCGGCGAGCTGCTCGCCTCCGCCGGCGACGACCTCGGCGACGTCAAGATCGCCGAGCTCATCGAGGCCGGCATCGAGGAGGTCGTGGTCCGCTCCGTGCTGACCTGCGACGCCAAGACCGGCACCTGCGCGAAGTGCTACGGCCGTTCGCTCGCGACCGGCAAGCTCGTCGACATCGGCGAGGCGGTCGGCATCATCGCCGCGCAGTCGATCGGTGAGCCCGGCACCCAGCTGACGATGCGGACGTTCCACACCGGTGGTGTGGCATCGGCCGACGACATCACGCAGGGTCTCCCGCGTGTGGTCGAGCTCTTCGAAGCCCGTACCCCGAAGGGCGTCTCGCCGATCTCCGAGGCCGCCGGCCGCGTGCAGGTCGAGGAGACCGACAAGGCCCGCAAGGTGCTGGTCACCCCGGACGACGGCAGCGACGTCAAGGAGTACGCCGTCTCCCGCCGGTCGCGGCTGCTGGTTGCCGACGGCGACCACATCGAGGTCGGCCAGATGCTCACCCAGGGCACCCCGGACCCGAAGGAGGTGTTGCGGATCCTCGGTGTCCGGCGGACCCAGCAGCACCTCGTCGACGAGGTCCAGGAGGTCTACCGGAGCCAAGGCGTGTCGATCCACGACAAGCACATCGAGATCATCGTGCGGCAGATGCTGCGCCGGATCACGGTGCTCGAGTCGGGCGAGACCAACCTGTTGCCGTCCGACCTCGTCGACCGCGGCAAGTTCGAGGAGGAGAACCGGCGCGTGGTCTCCGAGGGCGGCAAGCCGGCCTCGGGCCGTCCGGAGCTGATGGGCATCACCAAGGCCTCGCTCGCCACGGAGTCGTGGCTGTCGGCCGCGTCCTTCCAGGAGACGACCCGGGTGCTCACCGACGCCGCGATCAACGCTCGCTCGGACTCGCTGCGTGGTCTGAAGGAGAACGTGATCATCGGCAAGCTGATCCCCGCCGGCACCGGTCTGGAGCGCTACCGCGCGATCCGGGTCGAGCCGACCGAGGAGGCGCGCCAGGCGGCCTACGCCGTTACCGGCTACGAGTCCTACGACTACGAGTTCGGTGCGACGGGCGGCCAGGCGGTCGCGTTGGACGACTTCGACTTCGGGTCCTACCAGAACTGACGAGATCGAGCCACGAGGTCCCGCTCACCGCGAGGTGGGCGGGACCTCGTGCTTTTCCAGGTAAAGGAACTGGTCCCGGTCAGTCGCTGCGGATCGGGTACCGACACCTCGACGCACGCGACGAGAGGAGTACCGCATGGTGAGCGAGCGCGCTGGAACCGAGCAGAGTCACGAGGCCGAGCCGTCGGGTGACGGCGAGGAGACGTTCGAGCCGCCGGCCGAGCCCGAATATCCCAAGGACGGGGTCGGGTTCGATGGCACCCCGGTCGACCAGATCCTGGAGGAGCGCGATGAGCGGCTCGCTCCCGACAACCGCCCGGAGAACTCTGAGGTCTCCAACGCTGGGCGGGAGTTCGACGAGCTGAAGGGGATGTTCACCGACGAGGACGGCTACGAGGACGCGGAGGAGAAGTTCGACCCCGACGCAGTCTGAGCCGACTGCGCCTGGGCGACTGCGCCTGAGCCGGGACCGGCTCGCAGACCCGCATGGCCGGGCTGAGAGAATGGTGAGGTGACGACGCCCCAGCGCACCGACGTGCTCGTCGTGGGCGCGGGCCCGGCGGGCTCCGCGGCCGCGGCGTGGGCGGCGCGCCTGGGCGCGGACGTCGTACTCGCCGACGCGGCGGTCTTTCCCCGCGACAAGACCTGCGGGGACGGGCTGACGCCTCGCGCCATCGACGAGCTCGGACGACTCGGACTCACCGACTGGGTGCGGGCCCACACCGTCAACCAGGGCCTCCGGGCGCACGGGTTCGGTCAGACGCTGCACCTGCCGTGGCCCGGCGGGCACCTCCCCGACTGGGGGAGCGCGATCGCACGCACCGAGCTCGACGACTACCTGCGCACCACCGCGATCAAGTCCGGCGCCACCGGGATCGACGGGGCGCGGGCGGTCGACGTACGGATGGAGGGTGGCCGGGTCGCTGCCGTCGTCTTCGAACGCGGCTCGCGCGGCGGCGACCGGTTCGAGATCCAGTGTGCGCGTCTGGTCGTTGCCGACGGGGTGCGCTCACCGCTGGGCAAGCTGCTCGGCCGCGAGTGGCACCGCGACACGGTCTACGGCGTCGCCGGCCGCTGCTACGTCTCGTCGACCAGACCGGACGACCCGTGGATCAGCTCCCACCTCGAGCTGCGCGGCCCCCCGGCCGATGCTCGGAGCGGGGGCGAGATCCTCTCGGGCTACGGCTGGCTCTTTCCGCTCGGCACCGACGCCGGTGGCGTCAACCTCGGCGTTGGCACGCTGGCGACCTCCAAACGTCCGGCGGACGTCGCGATCAAGCCGTTGATGGGCTTCTACGCCGCCGAGCGGCGCGAGGAGTTCGAGCTCGGTGACGAGCTGCGGATGCCGACCTCGGCGCTGCTGCCGATGGGTGGTGCGGTGTCCAACGTGGCCGGCCCCAACTGGGCGCTGATCGGCGACGCCGCCGCATGCGTCAACCCGCTCAACGGAGAGGGTATCGACTACGGACTGGAGACCGGCCGACTGGTCGCCGAGCTGATGACCGAGCAACCCGGCAGCGACCTCGCCGTCGTGTGGCCAGCTTTGCTCAGGGGCCACTACGGCGAGTCGTTCTCCATCGCCCGCCGGCTCGCGGGACTGGTGACAGTGCCGCGGCTGCTCCCGGCGCTGGGTCCCGTCGGCATGCGATCGGACCTGCTGATGACGCTCGCTCTGAGGTGGATGGGCAACCTGGTGACCGACGAGGACCGGGACCGGGCTGCCCGCGTGTGGCGCTGGGCCGGACGCCGGTCGCTCGCGCGAGACGCTCGCCCGCCCTTCTCCTGACCTCCCGCCGACCGCTCGGGCGGAGAGGTGCTCCTCTAGGGTGAATTCGAGGAGGTCGGGAATGGGGCAGCAGGTGCAGCGGCTGGGGGCGTACGCGGTCGTCGTCCGGGGCGATCGGATCCTGCTCACGCGCCTTGCCGAACGGGTCACCAAGCACGAGCTGTGGACGCTGCCCGGTGGTGGTGTCGACCACGGCGAGGACCCGAGGGCCGCAGTCGTCCGCGAGATCTTCGAGGAGACCGGGCTGCACGCAGAGGTCAGCGAGACCGCGCATGTCTTCTCGATGCACCTGTCCGACACCTGGCGGCGCGGCCGCCGCGTGGACGCGCACTCCGTGCGCATCGTGTACGACGGGTGGGTACCCCCTGATGCGCCCCACCCACGGGTGATGGAGGTCGACGGGTCGACCGCGGAGGCCGCCTGGCAGCCGCTCGCCGACGTGCTCACCGGGTCGCTGCCGACGGTCGGACTGGTGACCGAGGCCCTCGCTGAGATCCACCTGCAGCGGCGGCAGCGGGTTGCGGCGTACGCCTATGTCGAGCGGGACGGCGCGGTGCTGCTCACCCGCAACTCGGCGCGCGGGCCCCATCCAGGTGTGTGGACGCTGCCGGGTGGCGGCATCGACCACGGCGAGTCCCCGTCTGAGACCGTGCTGCGGGAACTGCAGGAGGAGTGCGGTCTCGAGGGCTTGATCGGCGACCTGCTGACCGTCGACGACCACCACTTCACCGGCACCGCGCCCAACGGTCGCCGCGAGGACTTCCACGCGATCCGGATCGTCTACCGCGCGTCCGTGGCTCCCGGCATCGCTCCGCGGGTGGTCGAGGTCGACGGCACCACCGACGCCGTCGACTGGGTGCCGATCGCCGAGGTCGCGGCCGACGAAGGACGCTTCAGCAGTCTGGTGCGGGCCGCGATCGCGACTTCAGCCGATTGACGTCGACTCGGCGTCGCACGGCTGCAAAGAAGAGCAGATTCAGCACTAGGTTGGGCGGGTGAACGAGACCGTCTTCACCTACGCCGCGCCGGCGCTGAAGTTCGGCCGTGGTGCATCCCGGCGAGCTCGGCTACGACCTGTCGAGCTGGGGCGTGCGGCGGGTTCTCCTGGTCACGGATCCGGGAGTGGCCGCGGCCGGACACCCGGCCGCGGTGGCGGCAGGCCTGGCGAAGTACGGCCTCGCCGTCACGACGTACGCCGAGACGCATGTGGAGCCGACGGATGCGTCGCTCACCCATGCGGTGGCATTCGCTCGGGCCGAGGGCCCGTTCGACGCCGTGGTGGCCGTCGGGGGCGGCTCGTCCATCGACACCGCGAAGGCGGTCGCGCTGCTGGTGAGCAACCCCGGTGAGCTGATGGACTACATCAACGCCCCGGTCGGGAAGGCCCGGGCACCGGAGCAGCCGCTGCTGCCCCTGGTCGCGGTGCCGACCACGACCGGCACCGGCAGCGAGAGCACCACGATCTGCGTGCTGGACGTGCTCGCGCTCAAGGTGAAGACCGGCATCAGCCACCCAGCCCTCCGGCCGCGGCTGGCCGTGGTCGACCCCGACCTCAGCGCCACCCAGCCGGCCGGCGTCACCGCCGCCGCCGGGATGGACATCCTCTGCCACGCGCTCGAGAGCTACACGGCGCGCTGGTATGCCGACTTCGACGCCAAGACACCTGAGCAGCGGGTGCCCTACTGCGGCGCCAACCCGATCGCCGACCTGTGGTCCGAACGGGCACTCGGCCTCCTTGCCGGCGCCTTCCGGTCGGCGGTCAGGGAGGGCGGGATGGCGCCGGAGGTGGCCGAACAGATGGCGATGGCCGCGACGTTCGCGGGCCTGGGCTTCGGCAACGCCGGCGTGCACATCCCGCACGCCAACGCCTATCCGATCGCAGGCCGGGTGCGTGACTTCCGGCCGGCCGGCTATCCCGGAGGCGAGCCGATCGTGCCGCACGGCATGGCGGTCGCGCTCACGGCGCCCGAGGCCTTCCGGTTCACCTACGACGCTGCTCCGGACCGCCATCTCCGCGCGGCCGTGCTGCTGGACCCGGCCGCGGAGGGCGCCGGACCCGACGTACTGCCGCGGACGCTGGCGACGCTGATGCGCGACATCGGGCTGCCCAACGGGCTGGGCGAGGTCGGCTACGGCGAGGCCGACGTCGACGACCTGGTCGCGGGCGCGGTGCAGCAGCAGCGACTGCTCGCCACCGCCCCGAAGCCGGTCACCGAGGACGACCTCGCCGGCATCATCGGCTCCTCGATGCAGCTCTGGTGAGCTCCCCACCGGATCGGGATCCGTCGGGAAGACCGGTCACTGGACCGGCCACTAGATTGGGCCGGGTGAGCGCCGCCGACGACCTGGTTGCCGACCTGGTTGCCGACCTGGTCGCCGAGCTGGCCCGCCGGGGCGTCGATGCCGACGACTCGGACCTCACCCGGGCGCTCTACTCCTCCGACGCCTCGCTCTACCGGGTGCTCCCCGCCGCGGTGGCGCGACCGCGGCACCGCGACGAGCTGGAGGCGGTGCTCGAGGTGGCCGCCATGACCGGATCGTCGGTGACCATGCGGGGCGCCGGTACGTCGATCGCGGGCAACGCCGTCGGTGAGGGCATCGTGGTCGACACCCGCCGGCTGGACCGGGTGCTGGAGATCGACACGGTCGCGCGCACGGCGCGCGTCGAGCCCGGTGTCGTCCACGCCGCGCTGCAGCGGGCTGCGGCGCCGTACGGCCTCCGCTACGGACCCGACCCGTCCACGCACACCCGCTGCACGATCGGCGGGATGGTCGGCAACAACGCCTGCGGCTCGCGGGCACTGGGCTACGGGCGCACCAGCGACACGATCGTCGAGGCCGACGTGCTGTGGGGCGATCGAACCGTCGGAGCCGGCGAGGTCGAGGCCCGGCTGGCGGCGATCGTCGCCGGCGACCTGGGTCACGTGCGCACGTCGTTCGGACGGTTCTCCCGGCAGGTGTCGGGCTACGCACTCGAGCAGCTGCTGCCGGAGCGGTTGTCGGTGCCCAGGTTCTTCGCGGGGTCCGAGGGGACGCTCGGACTGCTGCGCGAGGTCGTCGTGTCGCTCGTGCCCGAGGAGGACCGGGACCTGCTGGTGCTGGGGTATCCATCGATGGTCGACGCGGCGGACGCGGTGCCGGCCATCCTCGGTGCGGTCGACGGCGACGCGCGCCTGGTGGCGTGCGAGGGGCTGGACGCACGGATCGTCGACCTGGTGCGGACGCGCGGCGGGCACGTGCCGGCGCTGCCCCGGGGGAGCGGCTGGCTCTTCGTCGAGATGGCCGGACCCGCGCGGACGACCGCGTTGTCGGCGGTCGTCGCTGCTGCCGGTGCGCTCGAAACCCGATCGATCGGCTCAACCGCCGAGGCGGCCGCCCTGTGGCGGATCCGTGAGGACGGCGCCGGGCTGGCGGCCCGCAGCCTGGGGCGGCCGGCGTACTCCGGCTGGGAGGACGCCGCCGTGCCGCCCGAGCGTCTCGGCGCCTGGCTGCGGGACTTCGATGCGCTGCTGCGGGAGCACCAGCTCGACGGCGTGCCCTACGGCCACTTCGGCGACGGCTGCGTGCACGTGCGGATCGACTTCGACTTCTCCGGCGGAACCCAGGCGTTCCGTGAGTTCCTGGTGGCCTGCGCCGAGCGGTTGCGAGAGCACGGTGGTTCGCTGTCCGGGGAGCACGGCGACGGCCGGGGGCGCTCCGAGCTGCTGCCGCTGATGTACGACGACACCTCGCTCGCCCTCTTCGCGGCGGTCAAGCACGCCTGCGACCCGACCGGGCTGCTCAATCCGGGCGTCCTGGTCGACCCCCGGCCGCTGGACGCGGACCTGCGTCCGGCGCGGCAGTTGGTGCTCGCGGACGAGCTGGCTCCGCTGGCCGAGGGGGTGCACCGGTGCACAGGGGTCGGCAAGTGCGTGGCGCCGGCGGCCGGTGGCGTCATGTGCCCGTCCTTCGTGGCCACCGGACAGGAGAAGGACTCGACCCGCGGCCGGGCGCGGGTGCTGCAGGAGGCGGTCACCGGCGGGCTGCCCGGCGGCCTCGACCACCCGGCCGTCCACGAGGCGCTGGACCTGTGCCTGTCCTGCAAGGGCTGCGTCTCCGACTGCCCGACCGGCGTCGACATGGCGGAGTACAAGTCCGAGGTCCTCCAGCAGACGTACGCCGGCCGCCGGCGCCCGCGCTCGCACTACGCGCTCGGCGCGCTGCCGCGGTGGGCGCGATGGGGGGCGCCGCTCGCGAAGGCCGGGAACCTGGCCCTCCGCGGCGGGCCGTTCGCGGCCCTGGCCAAGGGCATGGCGGGGGTGGACTCGCGGCGCTCGCTGCCGGCGCTGGCCTCGCCGAGGTTCAAGAAGGCCCCGGGGGTGATGGTTGCCGGTCGCCGCCAATCGGACCAGCCCGACGTGTGGGTGTGGGCCGACTCGTTCACCGAGTACTTCCGGACCGGACCCGGGCTGGCGACGCTGTCCTACCTCGAGCGCACCGGCCTCACGGTGCGAGTGATCGACGAGCGAGCGTGCTGTGCGCTGACCTGGACCTCGACCGGGCAGCGCGACACCGCGCGCAGGATCCTCGGCCGCACCCGAGAGGTGCTGGCGCCGTACGTCGACAGCGGCGTGCCGGTCCTCGGCGTCGAACCCTCCTGCACAGCGGCGCTGCGGTCGGATGCAGGCCTGGCCGTGGTCACCCTGGCGGAGCTGGTCGACCGGCTGGACCTGCCGCTGCCCGACCTCAGCGGGGTCAACATCGTCGCGCAGCCGCACTGCCACCACGCCTCGGTGCTCGGCTGGGCCGCCGATCGCGCGCTGCTCGAGCGGGCAGGCGCGACGGTGACCGTCATACCCGGCTGCTGCGGACTCGCCGGAAACTGGGGCGTGGAGAAGGGTCACTACGAGACCTCGGTCGCGATCGCCGAATCCCACCTGCTGCCGGCTGTGCGGACCGCGCTCGCGTCCGATCCCGCGACCGTGGTCCTCGCCGACGGGCTGTCCTGTGCCTTGCAGCTGGACGACCTCGCCGGGGTGCGGGCGGTCCATCTCGCGGAATTGCTCGGTCGGTAGATTGGCCGGGTGAACCCCCGCCACCGCCGACTCGTCATCCCGGTCGCGCTGGCCGCACTGCTGGTGATCGTCGTCGTTGCCGCCATCCTCAAGTGATCGGTCTCCCATGAGCTCCACCACCGAGTCACTCCCCGCCGGCCTCGCCCGGATCCGTGACCACCTGCTCGACCCGGACACGCTGGTGCGCGGGCTGGCGTCCGGGAAGCAGAAGGGTCGGCAGCCGCACTGGCGCCGGGCCGAGCTGCGGTGGGTGGACCTGAAGGCCGGGCCGCACCTCCAGGTGACGACGTACGACGCCACGCAGGCCTTCACCGCCAACCACCTGGCCGGCGACCAGGCCGGCGTCGCGGTGGACTCGTTGCTCGCCGAGCCGTTCGGGAACTGGCACGTCGAGACCAGCACCCAGGTACATCAGCTGAGAGTGACCAAGAAGCGCGAGGCGATCATCCACTCCGCCGAGCGCGGTGCCGACCGCTCGTCCGCCGAGCTCGTGCCCGACCGGCGCCACGACCGGGAGAAGGAGCGGCTGCTGCCTGGTGACGACCCGGTGCTTGCGGCACTCGGGCTGGCCGACGCGCAGGGGCGGATCAAGCCGAGCCGGCAGGCGAAGTACCGGCAGGTCGAGGAGTTCTTGCGGATCCTCGACGCGTCGATCGGCGAGGTGATCGGCGGTCGGCTGCGCACTCCCACTCCGGACGACCCACTGCGGATCGTCGACCTGGGCTGCGGCAACGGCTACCTGACGTTCGCGGCCCACCGCTACCTGACCGAGCGGCGTGCGCTCCACGTGCGGCTGATCGGCGTCGATGCCAAACAGCAGTCCGCCGAGCACAACAGCCGGCTCGCTGAGAGTCTCGGGATCGACGCCGACTTCGTGGTCGGCTCGATCGCCGACGCGACCCTGCCGGAGCGGGACCAGCGGCCCGACGTCGTACTCGCCCTGCACGCGTGCGACACCGCTACCGACGAGGCGCTCGCCCGCGCGGTCGGGTGGCAGGCACCGTTGGTGCTGGCTGCGCCCTGTTGCCACCACGACGTCGCCGCCCAGCTGCGCAAAGCGACGACCCCCCCGCCGTACTCCTCCCTGACCCGGCACGGCATCCTCCGCGAGCGCTTCGCCGACACCCTGACCGACGCGCTCCGCGAGATGCTGCTGCGGCTCTCCGGCTACCGCGTCGACGTCATGCAGTTCGTCGAGAGCCAGCACACGCCGCGCAACACCCTGCTGCGCGCCGTACGCACCGGCGCAGCAGCGGACGCCACGCTGCAGCAGGAGTACGACGACCTCGTCGGGAGCTGGCAGATCACCCCGCACCTCGCCGTACTGCTCGGGGCCGAAGGTCCGGGATCAGGGTGAGCCGGGTGGAGAAGATCCTGGCCGGGCTGGCAGTGCTGCCGTTCGGTCTCGGCTTCTCGGTCAGCGAAAGCCGGCCCGACGCCGAGGTCGTGTTCTCCTTCGCCGACCCCGAGATCATCGAGTCGAGCGGTCTGGTCGTCAGGGGCGGGCAGTTCGCGACCGTCAACGACTCGGGCGACTCAGGCCGGGTGTTCACCGTCGATGCCACCGACGGAAGCACCGTGGCGGTGACGCAGTGGGAACGCGAGCCCACCGACGTCGAGGCTCTTGCGTCCCTCCCCGACGGCGACCTGCTGGTCGGCGACATCGGCGACAACCTTGCTCAGCGTGACTCCATCACCCTGATCCGGGTGCCGTTCGGCACCGACGGCACGGTTGCGCCGGTCTCCTACGAGCTGACCTATCCCGACGGCGCCCACGACGCCGAGGCGTTGGTCGTGCATCCCGAGACCGGGCAGGTGCTGGTCGTCGCCAAGGAGTTCATCGGGCGGATCTACGCCGCGCCGAGGCGGCTCGACCCCGACCGCCAGAACCGGTTGCGGCTGGTCGGCGAGGTACGCCCGATCGCGACCGACGGGGCCTTCTTCCCCGATGGGGAGACCTTCGTGCTCCGCGGCTACGACACCGCGACCGTCTATCGCTGGCCGTCGTTGGAGGAGATGGGTGAGATCCCGCTACCGGACCAGGAGCAGGGCGAGGGCATCGCCGTCGACCAGGCCGGCGTGATCTTTGTCAGCTCGGAGGGCCAGCACAGCGAGGTACTGCGGTTCGAGCTCCCGGACTGGTTGCTGACCAAGATCGAGCGGACGGCCGACAACCGTCCCAGCGCGGACCCCGAGGACGCCGCCAACCCTGGCAACCCTGACGGCTCTGGCAACCCTGACGGCTCTGGCGACCCTGACGGCTCTGACGACCCCGGCAACCTGGGGAACGACGATCCGCCCGCGCAGGACGTCATCCGCCCGTACTGGCCCTGGGCGGTCGGCGGTGTCGGCGCGATCGTGATCCTGGTGGTCCTGCTGGTGCGGTCGCTCCGCGCACGTTGATCTCCGCGAAGTGTGGGGGTTGGTCGGTCGAAGTGTGGGGGTTGGTCGGTCGAAGTGTCAGAGTTGGTCGGTCGAAGTGTCAGGTTTGGTTGGTCGAAATGTCGTGCTTCGCGGCGCCAACCCCGACACTTCGCGGCGCCAACCCCGACACTTCGCGGCGCCGACCCCGACACTTCGCGGCGCCAACCCCGACACTTCGGCGGGATGTCGGCATCTGCTGGCACCATGCGGAGGGTGAGGACGTTGGGGACGTTGGGGACGTGACCACCTATCAGTTCGGCGCACGGCTGTGGCGGTGGGAGGCGAAGGACGAGGCGACGTCGGGGGCGTGGTTCTTCGTGAGCCTGCCGTTCGACGTCTCCGACGAGATCGAGGCGACGGCCGGCCCGGGCAACGGGTTCGGCAGCGTCCGGGTCGAGGTGACGATCGGCGGCAGCAGCTGGCGTACGTCGGTGTTCCCCAGCGCTGAGCGCAAGACCTACGTGCTGCCGGTGAAGAAAGCGGTGCGGGTGGCCGAGAGGCTCGAAGAGGGCGCCGAGGCGACGGTTCGCCTGTCGCTCGTCTGACCCGCGCGCAAGCGGTTACCTTCAGGCCGTGCTCCTTCGCCGAACCTCACCCGAGCAACCGGGCTGGACCCGACGCCGTGCCGGCAAGGGCTTCGTCTACCTCGACGAGCACGGCGAGCGGCTCGCGGACGATGACGCGGCCCGTTGCAAGGCGCTGGTGATCCCGCCGGCGTGGCGGGACGTGTGGATCTGCCCGCACCCGCGCGGCCACCTCCAGGCAGTGGGCACCGACGAGGCAGGCCGCCGGCAGTACATCTACCACCCGGCCTGGGTCGAGCAGCGGTCGGCGGAGAAGTACGACCGGGTGCTGCGCTTCGGACGACGGCTGCCGCGGGTGCGGGAGCGGGTGCTGGACGACCTGGCGCGCGACGAGGTGTCGCAGCAGGTGGGGTGCGCGGTCGCCGTACGCCTCCTCGACCTCGGCTACTTCCGGATCGGGAACGACGTCTACGCCGAGGAGAACGGCTCCTTCGGTCTGACCACGCTCGAGCGACGCCACGTGCGACTGGTGAAGGGAGTGCTGGTCTTCGAGTTCGTCGGCAAGTCCGGCATCGAGCACCGGATCGAGGTCGACGACCCGCTGGTCGCGGCGCCGCTGGACCGGATGCGGAAGCGTCGATCTGCGGTCGACCAATGCCTGCTCGCCTTCCGCGTCGAGCGCCGCTGGCGGTCGCTGGGCCCCGACGCCGTCAACGAGTACCTACGGGAGATCAGCGGTCTGGACGCGTCGGCCAAGGACTTCCGCACCTGGCACGCCACGGTGCTGGCCGCGGCTGCCCTGGCCGAGGCGCCGGGGCCGGAGGCGACCAAGACCGCTCGCAAACGCGCGGTCGCCGGCACGATGCGGGAAGTGGCGGAGTACCTCGGCAACACTCCGGCGCTCGCGCGGTCCGCGTACGTCGACCCGAGGGTGGTCGACGCCTACGACGAGGGCCGCACGATCCGGCCAGCCGTCCGGCGGTCGTACGACGACGCGGACCAGCGGCAGGCAGCCCTGGAGCGCGCGGTGCTGCGGCTCATCGGTTGACGCGGTGGCCGGGCGTGGCAGGCTCGGTGCATGGAGATCGAGGTCGTCGACGGCGACATCACCCAGCAGCAGGTCGACGCGGTCGTCAACGCCGCCAACAACCGGATGCGCGGTGGTGGTGGCGTCGACGGCGCCATCCATGCGGCCGGCGGCCCGGCCGTCTTCGAGGACTGCGTACGACGCTTCCCTGACGGCCTCGCAACCGGTGACGCGGGGTGGACCACCGCCGGACAGATGCCGGCCCGCTGGGTCATCCACGTGGTCGGACCCAACTACAACGCCGGCCAGCGGGACCGCGCGCTGCTGACGTCCTGCTATCGCCGCGCGCTGGAGGTCGCCGACGGGCTCGGCGCGAGGTCGGTCGCCTTCCCGCTGGTCAGTGCGGGCGTCTACGGCTGGCCACGCGACGACGCGATCGACGCAGCCCTGGAGACGCTCCGTGCCACCCCCACCGAGGTGGAGGTGGCTCGGATGGTGGCGTTCGGGCGGTCGACGTACGACCGGATCCGCAGCCGGCTGTAGTCGCGACGCCGGTGGTTTCGATGCTCGGCCGCGGGCGGGCTCGCACCTCGACCAGCGGCGCGCGGTGCCTCAGAGGTTCTCGACGACCCAGTCGATGCTGGTGGTGAGTGCCCGGATGTCGGCAGGGTCGACGGCGGGGTACATCGCGATCCGCAGCTGGTTGCGGCCCAGCTTGCGGTAGGGCTCGGTGTCAACGATGCCGTTCGCCCGCAGCACCTTGGCGATCTCGGCGGCGTCGATCGCGTCATCGAAGTCGATGGTGCCGATGACCAGCGAGCGGTGGCTCGGGTCGGCGACGTACGGCGTGGTGTACGGCGTGCGCTCGGCCCAGCCGTAGAGGGCGTCGGACGACTCGGTGGTGCGCTCGACCATGCCCTTGAGTCCGCCCTGGCTGTTCATCCAGTCCAGCTGCTCGGCCATCAGGAAGAGAGTGGCGACCGACGGGGTGTTGTAGGTCTGGTTCTTCGCCGAGTTGTCGATCGCGGTCGGCAGGTCGAAGAACGCCGGGATGTGCCGGTCGCTCGCCGCGATCCGCGCGGCCCGGTCGAGAGCGGCCGGGGACATCAGCGCGATCCAGAGACCGCCGTCGGAGGCGAAGCACTTCTGTGGGGCGAAGTAGTAGGTGTCGACCTGGCTGAGGTCGACCGGGAGGCCACCAGCGCCCGAGGTGGCGTCGACGAGGACCAGCGCGCTCTCGTCCGCCCCCTCCGGCCGCACGACGGGCGCCATCACGGCGGTGGAGGTCTCGTTGTGGGCCCAGCCGTAGACGTCGATGCCGGCCTCGGCCACCGCCTCGGGGCGGGTGCCCGGGTCGGACTTGATCACCGACGGCGCGTCCAGCCAGGGTGCCAGCTCGGCGGCCTTGGCGAACTTGGACGAGAACTCACCGAAGCTGAGGTGCTGGCTCTTGTTCTCGATCAGGCCGAACGTCGCGATGTCCCAGAACGCGGTGGCGCCGCCGTTGCCCAGGACCACCTGGTAGCCCTCGGGCAGGTCGAACAGCGCGGCGAGTCCCTCGCGTACCCGCCCGACGGTGCTCTTCACCGGTGCCTGGCGGTGGGAGGTGCCCATCAGGTCGGCACCGGTCGCGGCAAGGGCGTCGAGGTGGCTGGTCTGGATCTTCGACGGACCGGCGCCGAACCGGCCGTCGGCCGGCTTGAGGTCGGCGGGGATCTGCAGTGCCTGGTGCTGCGGGGCGTCGGTCACTTCATCAACCTTCTCATCGCGGGACGAACGCTGACGACGCTGTCAGGAGGTCACCAGTGTGACAGCCGGGCTACGGCGGTGATAAATCGGTAGCCGTGATGGACCGATGACCGACAGCGTGCTCGACCTCCGGATGGTGGCCTACGGCGACCCGGACGCGGCCGCGCTCGTCAGCCGGGTGCAGGAGGAGTACGTCGAGCGCTACGGCGGCCCCGACGAGACGCCGCTCGACCCCGCCATGTTCGACCCGCCCGAAGGGCTGTTCCTCGTGGCCTATCTCGACGGAGTCCCGGTCGGCACCGGAGCTTGGCGCCGGACGTCGGTGCTCGCCCTCGGCGGGACACTGGGCGCCGAGATCAAGCGGATGTACGTCGTACCCGAGCACCGCGGCAGCGGCCTTGCCCGCCGGATCCTCGCCGAGCTCGAGGCGACCGCGGTCGCCGCCGGGCACGACCTGTTGATCCTCGAGACCGGCCTGATGCAACCGGAGGCGATCGGGCTCTACGCGTCCTCCGGCTACCGGCAGATCGAGGGATTCGGGCACTACCGGGGCAGCGGGCTCAACCGCTGCTTCGGCAAGCGCCTCTAACCCGGAATCGCCGATGCCGGCCGGTCGTTCCCGCGGTCGAGCTGGGGCGCGGCGGCCATCAGCTGGCCCTGCCTCCACAGTGCATGGATCACGACGGCCGCGAACACGGCTCCCAGCGTCCCCAGTGCGAGGTCGCCCAAGGTGTCGGTGTAGGCGAACTCCCGCTCGGTCCCGCCGCGGATGAACGCGAGGTACTCAGCCAGCTCCCACCCGATCGCCGCCGTCGCGCCGACGGCCAGCGACCGCTCCAGGACGCGGATCAACGGGGTCGAGCGGTGGAGGGTGAGCAGGATGACAGCTCCGGCCAGGAGCCCGGTGTTCGCGAAGTGCATCCAGTCGTCGAACCAGACCACGGTGTCGTAGAGGTCCATCCGGTTGCCGAGGATGTCGGAGAAACAGGTGACGGTGACCATCAGGTCGGCGAGCCAGGGGAAGGACGCCCGCTCCTTCCACCACAGCAGCCAGATCGCCGGCACGGTGAACGCCAGCAGCGGATAGGCCACCGCGCGGGCCTCGGCCGCCTTGTCGCGGAGGTTGGCGAGGTCCGGATCGATCAGCGCGCTGACGAGCAGCCAGCCGAGCACGACCTTGGCGGTCACGTCGGTGGCGCGGATCAGCGGGGGTGCCGGATAACGGGCGACGGCGGCCTCGGTCATCGTCCCCCCGCTATTGTCGTGAGCCCGGGCGCGTCCCGGCCGACCGTCAGGATCTCATAACGGTCGCCGACGGCCACCGACAGTGCCGGGCGGACGGACCTGGTGGGTGCGTCCGGGCTATCGGTCCTGGCCGTTCGTACGGACTGTCCCGGTTCTCGGAATTGGGACCTTCGGCCCGACCTACCGTCGGCCGCATGCCTCATCTTCGGTCCACCTTTCTCGCTGCGTTGGCGACGTCCGCGGTCGTGCTGCTCGCCCTGTTCGCGGCACCCGCGTCTGTGGCTGTGCCGCCGATCGAGGCCTACCCGTCCTATCAGCCGCAGACGCGCTGCTCGCCCGAGGCGAAGCCCGGCACGGTCCGCCTCGGCCGCTGGATCATGCGCAAGTACGGCGGCGGGTCCGCCGGGATCTCGCGCTCGTGCAGTCGCCACAGCACTTCGGAGCACCAGGAGGGACGGGCATTCGACTGGTCGATGTCCGCGACCGATGCAGCCAGCCGGGAACGGGTCGCGCAGTTCCTGAGTCGTATCTTCGCCACCGACGTGGCCGGCAACACCGACGCCCGCGCGCGACGGATGGGCGTCATGTACGTCATCTGGGACGACCAGATCTACTCCGCCTGGAACGGCTACGAGCCCAGGCCCTATCAGAGCTCGAGCTGCCCTCGGATCCGGACCTGCTCACCCACGCTGCGCCACCGCGACCACGTCCACATCTCGTTCACCCGCCGGTCCGCCCGCGGCGACACCTCCTGGTTCGTCCGAAGGGCTCAGCGGGCCCAGTCCGCGTTCCAGCCGTCGACCTCGTCGGCCTTGCGCGCGGGGGGACCGGCGTAGATCGCCGACGGACGGATCAGCCGGCCGGTGAGCTTCTGCTCGAGGATGTGCGCGGACCAGCCGCCGGTGCGGGCACAGGTGAACATCGCGGTGAACATGTTGGCCGGTACCTCGGCGAAGTCGAGGACGATCGCCGCCCAGAACTCCACGTTGGTCTCGAGCACCCGGTCCGGTCGACGCTCACGGAGCTCGGCGAGCGCCGCCTTCTCCAGCGCCTCCGCGACCTCGTAGCGGGGCGCGTCCAGCTCGCGGGCGGTACGGCGCAGCACCCGGGCGCGGGGGTCCTCGGCACGGTAGACGCGGTGGCCGAAGCCCATCAGCCGCTCGCCGGAGTCGAGCAGGCCCTTGACGTAACCGGTGGCGTCGCCGGACTTCTCGACGTCCTCGATCATCCCGAGCACGCGGGACGGCGCCCCGCCGTGCAGCGGGCCGCTCATCGCGCCGATCGCGCCGGAGAACGCCGCGCCGACGTCGGCGCCGGTCGAGGTGATCACCCGGGCGGTGAACGTCGACGCGTTCATGCCGTGCTCGGCGGCGCTGCTCCAGTAGGCGTCGATCGCCTTGACGTGCTTGGGATCGGCCTCGCCCTTCCAGCGGATCAGGAACTTCTCGGCCAGCGTCCCGCCTTCGTCGACCGCCCGCTGCGGGACCACCGCCTGCTCCAGGCCGCGCGCCGACTGGGCGGCGTAGGAGAGGACCATCACGGCCACCCGGCCGAGGTCTTCGCGCGCCTGCTCGTCGCTGATGTCGTAGGTCTGACCGAAGCCGAAGGCCGGCGCGAGCATCGCGACCGCGGCCTGGACGTCGACCCGGACGTCGCCGGTGTGCACCGGCAGGTTGTAGGGCTCGGCAGGGGCCAGGCCGGGGGCGTAGCTGCCGTCGATGAGGAGGCCCCACACGTTCTCGAACGGCACCCGGCCCACCAGGTCCTCGATGTCGACGCCGCGGTAGCGAAGCGCGGAGCCCTCCTTGTCCGGCTCGGCGATCTGCGTCTCGAACGCGACGACGCCTTCCAGTCCGTGGTGTACCTCAGGCATCGCGTTTCCCTTCGTCCGGCGTAGAACATCGGCATTCTGCCGTACGTACTAGGTTCGGACTATGCCCGGTGACCGCTCAACGGCTGGCGAGCCCGATCTGGCTGCGCTCCGCAGGGAGTACGGCGCCGCCGGGCTCGCGGAGCAGGCGGCCGATGCTGACCCGTTCGTGATGTTCCGCCGGTGGTTCGCCGAGGCCGAAGCCGCTCACCTGCACGAGCCGAACGCGATGATCGTCGCGACCGTCTCGCCGGACGGCCGGCCGGCTGCGCGGACGGTGCTGCTCAAGGGCCTCACCGGCGGCGCTGAGGGGGGCTTCGCGTTCTATACCAACACCGCCTCCCGCAAGGGCGCCGACCTGGCGCACGAGCCGCGCTGCGCGCTGCTGTTCCCGTGGCACCCGCTCGAGCGGCAGGTGCGGGTCGAGGGGGTCGCCTCCCGCCTGACCGACGCCGAGGTGTTGTCGTACTTCTCCGCGCGGCCGCGGGGCAGCCAGCTCGGGGCCCACGCGTCGCCGCAGTCGCAGGTCGTCGGCGGGCGCGACGACCTGGATGCCCGGTTCGCCGAGGCGGAGGCGCGGTACGCCGGCGGCGACGTCCCGGTGCCGACGGACTGGGGTGGCTACCGGGTGCGACCCGAGACGTTCGAGTTCTGGCAGGGGAGGCCCGGCCGGATGCACGACCGGTTGCGCTACCGCCGGGCGGCGGCCGGCTGGGTCGTCGAGAGACTGGCTCCCTGATCGGTGGCCGGCGCGTCGCCGTCCTTCGGCCGGTCGGCTCTGATGGCTGTGCCTCAGCGAGCCCGACTCAGCCGGTAGTCGCCGGCGACGACCTGATAGCCGAGCTTCACGTTGACGTGTCGGATCCCGGCGTTGCCGGCCTCGTTGGTGGTGTAGCTCCTGGTCGCGCCCGCGCGCGCCGCCTGCAGGTGCGCCGCCTGCTTGAGGGTGAATGCGAGGTTGCGGCCGCGGTACGCCTGCCCGACGCCGGTGTAGTGGATGATCAGGAGGGAGTCCTTGATCTCTCCGGTGATGAGCGCGGCCGGGGCGCCGCCGACCCGGGCGAGGACCGCGAACGGCTGCACCGCTTCGGCCTGCTCCCTGCGGATGTCAGCGAGCCGGGAGATGATGCCGTTGTCGACTGCCTCGGGATTGGTCTGGCTGTCGACCAGCAACGCGTCGACCGCCTCGGCATCGGGGAAGTCGAGTTCGGTGACATCCTCGATCGTCACGTCGGCCGGAAGGTCCGGGTTCGGAAGGTCGACCAGGTCGAGCTGCGACTTGATCGCGTGCTGTCCGACCTGGTAGCCCCAGTGCTGGGCGACCGCCAGGCTGCGCTCGTCGAGGTCGTCGACGAGAGCGGCCAGCGTGGCGGCGGAGTCCGGGAGCGTCGCGGTGAGATCCTCACGCAACGCCGTGCCGAGCCCGCGGTCCTCGTGAGCGGTCGCCACCGTGAGTGAGAGGATCGCCCAATCGGGCGGGAAGGGCTGCGGCCGCGCGATGAAGCCCCAGCCGGCGAGCTCGGCATCGACGTACGCCGCCCGGAAGTTGCGGTAGTCCCACACGCTCGCCATCGTGAACAGGCCGCTCGCCGCTGCCCGCTCCCACCGCGGCAGTCGAGAGAGCTGGAGGTCGAGCATCGCGTCGTACGCCGCGGGGTCGGGGGTGATGATCTCCATGGTCTGATCGTGCCCGAGGATCCCGTGGGTCGCAGCAAGCTGTTGGTGAGTGAGTGCTCACTCACATACCCTGGACCTCGTGCAGACGGAGCGACGGGAGCGGGCGCCGGCGATGGCGCCGGAGGAGCGGCGGGAGGCGTTGATCGCCGTGACCCTGCCGCTGCTCCACGACCACGGTCGGGCTGTGACGACCCGGCAGATCGCCGAGGCCGCCGGCGTCGCCGAGGGCACCATCTTCCGGGTGTTCGCCTCCAAGGACGAGCTCGTCGACGCGGCCGTGGCCAAGGCGTTCGAGCCCGGTGCGGTGCTCGCCGCCGTGGCGGAGGTTCCCCTCGACCAGCCGCTGCGCGACCGGGCGCTCGCGCTCACCCGGCTGATGCAGCGGCGGTTCGCCGGTGTGTTCATCCTGATGCGGAAGCTCGGCATGGACGGCCCTCCCGAGCCGCCGCCCGGCGACCCGGCCCGTGCGCGAGCGATCCAGCAGACCCTCGCGGCGATGGTCGACGTGATCGCCGTCGACCAGGCCGACCTCCGGATGCCCGCGGCCGAGGTGGTCCGGATGCTGCGGCTGCTGACCTTCTCGGGCACCCACCCCAAGTTCGCCGGCGGGGACACCCTGTCCGCCGAGCAGATCGTCGACACGGTGCTCTACGGCGCGGTGCAGCGCGACGGGAATGCGCCGTGATGCTGCGGCGACTCCTGCGGGAGTACCTCTCGCCCTACCGCGGCTGGCTGGCGGCGATCGTCGTCCTCCAGCTCACGGCGACCGTCGCGATGCTCTACCTGCCGAGCCTCAACGCGGACATCATCGACCACGGCGTCGCCCAGGGCGACACCGACTACATCGTCCGTCTCGGCGGGATCATGCTCGTGGTCGCGCTGGTCCAGGCGGCCTGCTCGATGTCGTCGGCGTGGTTCGGCAGCCAGGCGGCGATGGCGTTCGGCCGTGACCTGCGGGCCGCGGTCTTCGGGAGGATCGGCACCTTCTCGAGCAGGGAGGTGGCGGCGCACGGCGCGCCCTCGCTGATCACCCGCGCGACGAACGACGTCCAGCAGGTGCAGATGCTGGCGATGATGACCTGCCTGATGGCGGTGACCATCCCGATCATGATGCTCGGCGGCATCGTGATGGCGATGCGCGAGGACTTCGGGCTCTCCTGGCTGGTGGTCGCGGTCGTCCCCGTCCTCTTCGTCTGCATCGGCGTCGTGGTCTCGCAGATGCTTCCGGCGTTCCGCTCGGTCCAGGGGCGGCTCGACGACGTCAACCGGGTGCTGCGGGAGCAGATCACCGGCATCCGGGTGGTCCGCGCGTTCGTCCGGGAGCCGCTCGAGATCAAGCGGTTCGCCGCGTCCAACGACGACCTCACCACGATGTCGGTGCGGGCCGGTCGGTGGATGGCCGCGATGTTCCCGATCGTGATGGTCGTGTCCAACGTCGCGAGCGTCGGTGTCATCTGGTTCGGCGGTCACCGGGTCGACAACGGCCAGATGGAGGTGGGCGCGCTGACCGCGTTCCTTGCCTACCTGATGCAGATCCTGATGTCGGTGATGATGGGCACCTTCATGCTGATGATGGTGCCGAGGGCGTCGGTCAGCGCCGACCGGATCGCCGAGGTGCTGGACACGGTCTCGTCGATCGCGCCACCGGCCGACCCCGTGCGGGAGGTCTCGCTCGCCGGCCACCTCGACCTCGAGGACGTCGGCTTCACCTACCCCGGCGCCGAGGCACCCGTCCTCGACGGGATCTCGCTGTCGGTGCGACCCGGCCGCACCGTCGCCGTCATCGGCTCGACCGGCGCCGGCAAGACGACCCTGGTCAACCTGGTGCCTCGACTGCTCGACGCCACGACCGGCCGGGTGCGGGTCGACGGCGTCGACGTACGCGACCTCGAGCCGGAGCTGCTCTGGGCGCGGATCGGGCTGGTGCCGCAGCGCGCGTTCCTGTTCACCGGCACCGTCGCGTCGAACCTGCGCTACGGCGCGCCGGACGCCTCGGACGACGAGCTGTGGCGATCACTCGAGATCGCGCAGGCCGCTGACTTCGTGCGGGCGATGCCGGAACAGCTGGCGGCGCCGATCGTCCAAGGCGGCACCAACGTCTCGGGCGGTCAGCGGCAGCGGCTGGCGATCGCGAGGGCGTTGGTACGCCGCCCCGAGATCTATCTCTTCGACGACGCGTTCTCCGCGCTCGACGTGGCCACCGACGCCCGGCTGCGGTCCGCGCTGCGTGCCGAGGTCGTCGCGACCGGTGACGCTGCTGTCGTGATCGTCGGCCAGCGCATCGCCACCATCCGCGACGCCGACGAGATCCTGGTGCTCGAGGACGGCAAGGTCGTCGGCCGCGGCACCCATGACCGACTGCTCGCCGACAACCCGACCTACCAGGAGATCGCGGCCAGCCAGGGGATCATCGCGGGAGCGGCGGCATGACGTCGACCAAGCCCGCCACCATGAAGCAGACCGAACGCGTCGTGCAGGGTCCCGGTTTCGGGCGCGGACCGATGGGCGGCGGCATGGTGGGCCAGAAGGCCCACGACTTCCGCGCCTCCGGTCGGCGACTGCTCGGGCTGCTGCGACCGGCACGGTGGCGTGCGGTCGCCGTACTGCTGCTGGCGGCGGGGAGCGTCGCGTCCGTCGTGATCGGTCCCTACCTGCTCGGCAAGGCGACCGACCGCGTCTTCAACGGGTTCATCGGCAAGCAGCTGCCCGCGGGGACCACCAAGGCCGACGCCGTCGATGCAGCCGCCGGGCGGGGCGACGACCAGCTGGCGGACTTCCTGCGCGGGCTCGACGTCGTGCCCGGGCAGGGCGTCGACTTCGGCGCCGTCGGCCAGGTGTTGCTC
Organism: uncultured Actinomycetota bacterium; assembly: GCA_963756795.1. GTDB lineage: Bacteria > Actinomycetota > Actinomycetes > Propionibacteriales > Nocardioidaceae > Nocardioides. The sequence goes on from CAVWPK010000012.1 coordinate 1,582,020, forward strand.
CTTGCGCTGGTGATCTACGTCATCGGCCAGGTGCTCGGCTTCCTGCAAGGCTGGCTGGTCAACGACGTCGTGCAGGAGACGGTCCGTCGGATGCGGTCGGACGTCGAGGAGAAGATCCATCGGCTGCCGCTGTCCTACTTCGACCGACAGCCGCGGGGTGAGCTGCTCAGCCGGGTCACCAACGACATCGACAACGTCGCGCAGAACCTCCAGCAGACGATGAGCCAGCTGCTGACGTCGCTGCTGATGGTCGTCGGCGTGCTCGGGATGATGTTCTGGGTGTCGCCTCTGCTCGCGGTGATCGCGCTGGTCTCGGTGCCGATCGCGATGTTCGTGACCGGCCGGGTCATGCGGCACTCGCAGCGCCAGTTCATCAACCAGTGGCGCCAGACCGGTCGGCTGAACGGCCAGGTCGAGGAGGCGATCTCCGGGCATGCACTGGTGACCGTCTTCGGGCGGCGGCGGGCAGTCGAGGCGGAGTTCGCGGAGGCCAACGCGGAGCTCTACGACTCGTCCTACCGCGCACAGTTCGTGAGCGGTCTGGTGATGCCGATCATGATGTTCGTCGGCAACCTCAACTACGTCGTGATCGCCGTGATCGGCGGCCTCCGGGTGACCAGCGGGGCGATGTCGCTGGGCGAGGTGCAGGCGTTCATCCAGTACTCGCGGATGTTCACGCAGCCGATCACCCAGATCGCCTCGATGGCCAACCTGCTCCAGTCCGGCGTCGCATCCTCCGAGCGGGTCTTCGAGCTGCTCGACGCCGAGGAGGAGGTGGACGCTTCGGTGGTCCCGAGGCTCGGTGCTGGCGCACCTCGCACCTCAGCCGGCGAGCCCGGCGAGGCCGGCGAGGTCGCGTTCGAGAACGTGTCGTTCTCCTACGACCCGGATGAACCGCTGATCGAGGACCTGTCCCTCGTCGCCCGACCGGGAGAGACGGTCGCCATCGTCGGTCCGACCGGCGCCGGGAAGACCACCCTGGTCAACCTGGTCATGCGGTTCTACGAGCTCGACGTCGGCCGGATCACGCTCGACGGCGTCGACATCACCGCGATGACCCGCGCCGACCTCCGCAGCCGGATCGGCATGGTGCTCCAGGACACCTGGCTGTTCGAGGGCACGATCCGCGACAACATCGCCTACGGCCGCCCGGCCGCAACCGAGGAGGAGATCCGCGAGGCCGCGCGCGCGACGTACGTCGACCGCTTCGTCCATTCGCTGCCCGAGGGCTACGACACCCGGGTCGACGACGAGGGCTCCAACCTGTCCGCTGGTGAGCGCCAGCTGGTCACGATCGCGCGGGCGTTCCTCGCCCGGCCGGCCCTGTTGATCCTCGACGAGGCGACCTCGTCGGTCGACACCCGCACCGAGCTGCTGCTGCAGCACGCCATGGCAGCGCTCCGGACCGACCGGACGTCGTTCGTCATCGCGCACCGGCTGTCGACCATCCGCGATGCCGACCTGATCCTGGTCATGGAACACGGCCGGATCGTCGAGCAGGGCACCCACGCGGAGCTACTCGAGCGCGGCGGGGCCTTCGCCCGGCTGCATGCCGCCCAGTTCGCCGCAGCCGCCGGATAATTCCCGTTGTGTGCGCGGGGGTGCCCGATCTACCGTTGTCGGACACGAGAAAGGAGGTGATCCGAGGAATGAATTCCTATAGGACGCGTGAGGTGGTTGCCGGTTAGGCGACCCCAGCGACGGGGTGGGATCACCCCGATCTCTGATGCCGGGCTGCCGGCCAATTCACAGCAGCCACCCGACCCGCAGGTGAACCGGGCACGTCCCCCGGTGCGGTCCTTCCGGACCACGCCTGCGGGTCGCCTCCTTTTCGCGCTCGGGCCCGGGTGGTCCGTCCAGCGCGTGCCGGGTCCGCGCGAACCTCCTTGCGCCGGCTCGGCAACAAGTTGACGGGATCAACCAATGCTTCATAAGGTTGACGGCAGCAACTAATCGATTCTTACCGAGTGGACCGAGGCGAGACCCCGCGTGACCGACGTGGCCAGCGCAGAGCAGAGCGGCCAGATGTCGCACCGCGAGATCCTGGAGGCCCTGACCGGTCTGCTGCTCGCGATGTTCGTGGCGATGCTGTCCAGCACCGTCGTCACCAACGCGCTCCCGGCGATCGTGACCGACCTCGACGGCAGCCAGACCGGCTACACGTGGATCGTCGTCGCCACCTTGCTCACGATGACGGCGACCACGCCGATCTGGGGCAAGCTCGCCGACCTGATCAGCAAGAAGCTGCTCGTCCAGGGGGCTCTGGTCATCTACTCGGCGGGATCGGTTGTCGCCGCGTTCGCACCGAGCATGGGTGTCCTGATCGGGGCGCGGGCGATCCAAGGGCTCGGCGTCGGCGGTCTGACCGCGCTGGTCCAGGTCGTCATCGCCTCGATGGTGTCGCCGCGGGAGCGGGGTCGCTACAGCGGCTACATCGGCGCGGTGTTCGCCGCCGCCACGGTCAGCGGCCCGTTGCTCGGTGGCGTGATCGTCGACAGCCCGCTGGGCTGGCGGGGCTGCTTCTTCGTGGGGCTGCCGGTCGCGGCACTCGCGTTCGTCGTACTGCAGAAGACGCTGCACCTGCCGGTGCTTCGCCGTGACGATGTCTCGATCGACTACGTCGGCGCGACCCTGATCATGGCCGGCGTCAGCGTGATCCTGGTGTGGGTGTCGCTCGCCGGCACCGACTTCGCGTGGGTGTCGGGGACGACCGCGCTGATGGTCGGCGGCGGCGTCGCGCTGGTGGCGGCGGCGTTGTACGTCGAGGCGCGGGTCGCCACGGAGCCGGTGATCCCGCTCCGCCTGTTCCGGGACCGCACCATCGCGCTGGCGACAGCGGCGTCGGTGATGATCGGCGTCGCCATGTTCGGCGCGACGGTCTACCTCGGGCAGTACTTCCAGCTCGCCCGGGGGATGACGCCCACCGAGGCCGGCTTGATGTCGATCGCGATGGTCGGTGGCCTGCTCGTTTCGAGCACGCTGACCGGTCGCCGGATCACGCAGACCGGCCTGTGGAAGAGGTACCTCGTCGGCGGCACGGTGCTCGTCATCATCGGTCTCGCGTTGTTGGGCACCATCGACGCGGACACCCCGCTCAGCGTCGTCGGCGGCTCGATGGTGGTGGTCGGCCTGGGCATCGGCGCCACCATGCAGAACCTGGTCCTCGCCGTGCAGAACACCGCGCACCCGAGGGATCTCGGAGCTGCCAGCTCGGTTGTCGCGTTCTTCCGGTCCATGGGTGGCTCGATCGGCGTCTCCGCGCTCGGCGCGGTGCTCGCCCACCAGACGTCCGCAAAGGTCAAGGCCGGCGCCAGGGAGCTGACCGCCGATGGGCGGTTGAGCCCGGAGCAGCTCGCCGGTCTGGATCACGCCACCGGTGACATCCCGGACCTCGACGCGCTACCCGGCCAGGTCCAGGCGCTCTACGAGACGGCGATGGGCAGCGCGTCCGGTCACCTGTTCCTGATCGCGCTCCCGTTCGCCGTCGTCGCCTTCGCGTGCGTGCTCTTCATCAAGGAGACGCCGCTCAGGACGAGCCTCGGTCCGGCCGAGGCGGCCGCCCCCGAAGCGACCGGCGACCTCGAGGACGTCGCGCGATGAGCACCGACGAGCACGCCACCCGGGTCGACGCGCTGCGACAGGTCGAGCACGAGGTCGGCGTGCTGATCCGGCGGGTGCGCCGGGTGATCGGCGAGCGGGCGCGAGCAGTGCATCCCGACCTCCAGCCGCCGGCCTACCTGATGTTGGGCTACGTGCTCGACGAGGGCCCGATCCGGGCGTCCGAGCTGAGCACGGTCCTCGACCTCGACAAGGGCGGGATCAGCCGCCAGGTCCAGCACCTCGTCGACCTCGGCCTGGTCGACCGCACGCCCGATCCCGACGACGGACGCGCGACACTGATCAGCGTCAGCGATGCGGGAGCGCGCCGGTTCCAGGACGTCGCCGACCATCGCCGCAAGTTCTTCGACGAGCGGCTGCAGAAGTGGTCCGCCGCCGAGCTCCTGACGTTTGCGGACACCCTGGGTCGCTATAACCAGACCCTCGGCGGCTAGGTGTAGCTAGGCGTCCGAGGTCCGCAACCAGAGCGCGGTGTGCGGCGGCAAGTGGTCCTCGACCGGACCGCTGCTGATGACGACCTCGCCCTCCGGCACCGGCACCGGACGCCGGCCGGCATTGAGGAGCACGGTCAGGTCGCCGCGGCGTACGACGAGGACGTCGCCCTCCGACTCGGCCACGCACGCCTGGTCCGCACCAGGCACCCAGCTGCGCCGCGCGGCCAGTGCCCGCCGGTAGAACGCCAGCGTCGACGCCTCGTCGGCCTCCTGGGCGGCGACCGTGAGCCCGGCCCAGTCGTCGGGCTGGGGGATCCAGGGCTGGCCGCTGCCAGGACCGAAGGAGTACGGCGCCGCGTCACCGTCCCACGGCAGCGGCACCCGGCAGCCGTCCCGTCCCGGCTCGCCGGTGCGGAACCACGAAGGGTCCTGGCGGGCCGCCGCTGGCACCTCGACCTGTTCGAGCCCGAGCTCCTCGCCCTGGTAGAGGTAGGCCGAGCCCGGCAGCGCGAGCATCACCAGCGTCGCGGCCCGCGCTCGGGCGAGCCCGACCGGGCCGCCGCCGTACCTGGTCGGATGACGTACGACGTCGTGGTTGCTGAGCACCCAGGTCGGTGGCGACGCGTGGGCGGTGGCGAGGGCGGCGATCGAGCTGTTGATCACCTCGGCGAACGCGCGGGCCGACCAGCCGGTGGTGAGCCAGGCGAAGTTGAAGGCCTGGTGCAGCTCGTCGCCACGGACGAACTCGGCCATCGCCTCCGGGGTCTGCGTCCAGGCCTCCGCGACGCCGATCCGCTCCCCGCGCCCGTCGGCGTACTCGTCGAAGACCCGCCGCCACCGCCGGTAGACGTCGTGGACCTCCGGCTGCTCCCACATCGGTTCGTCGCGCACCACCCGTTCGACCATCGAGCGCGGTGGCGCGGCGGGGTCGTCGAGCGGGATCAGGTTGGGGGGAGGCTCGGGGTCCTCGGTCGCCCGTTGCTGGTCCCGCAGGCTGGCCTCCTTGTAGAGGCCGTGCGCGACGTCGATCCGGAAGCCGTCGACGCCACGGTCGAGCCAGAACCGGAGCACGCCCTCGAACATGTCGCCCACCTCGGGGTTGCGCCAGTCGAGGTCGGGCTGGGTGCTGTCGAACAGGTGCAGGTACCACTGGCCGTCCGGGACCCGGGTCCAGGCCGGTCCGCCGAAGACGGAGTGCCAGTTGTTCGGCGGCTGCGCCCCCGCGGGGCCGCGGCCGTCGCGGAACAGGTAGCGGGCGCGCTCCGCCGAGCCGGGCGCTGCAGCGAGCGCCGCCCGGAACCAGGCGTGCTGGTCGGAGGTGTGGTTGGGCACCAGGTCGACGATCACCCGCAGGCCGAGCTCGTGGGCCCGGGCGAGCAGCGCGTCGGCGTCGTCCAGGGTCCCGAAGAGCGGGTCGATGTCGGTGTAGTCGGTGACGTCGTAGCCGTGGTCCTTCTGGGGGGACCGGTAGAACGGGGTGACCCAGAGCGCGTCGACGCCCAGGTCCCGCAGGTAGGGCAGCCGCGATGTGATGCCTGCCAGGTCGCCGATGCCGTCCCCGTCGGCGTCGGCGAAGCTGCGGATGTAGACCTGGTAGACCACCGCTTCCTGCCACCACCTCATGAGAAGTCCTGGGGGTCGATCGCGATCCAGATGTGCTCGGCGGTGGCCAGGACCGCGCCGTCGGGGTCGTAGAGCGTCGACGCGGTGTAGGTCTTGCGGCCCTCGGAGCCCCGCAGCTCCCCGACGACGACGTGGCGGACGCCGGTGGCGGGCGGCGGACCGACGAGCCGCAGCGAGATGGTGCCGAGCACCAGCGGCCGCTCCCCGATGCCGGATGCCCAACCGCCGGAGCAGTCCAGCGCGGCCCAGGTGATCGGCCCGCTGACGTCGTACGGCGTCCAGGGCGCGGCCACCCGTCCGGAGTCGTCGCCCAGAGGTCCGGGGAAGATCCGGAGGCCGTCGCCGGGCATGCGGTCCGGGCCGCAGGCGAAGCAGCTCGGGAACGGGTGGCTCTGGAAGCCGGGGAACCGGGTCGCGGCGTCGTCCGCCTCCTCGACCGAGGTCGGTGCGACGGTGGTCAGCGCGGCCGTTGTGGGTCGTGCCTCGGCGACCAGGCGCTCGTCGTGGAGCGCCGCGACGCCCGCCTCGGTCGGGGTGACGCCGAGCGGCACGTCGAGGGGTGGTGGCAACCGGAGGGCGACCGTGATCGCCGTACTCGAGGGGTCGACGTCGAGCCGCTGGGCCAGCGCTCCGGCGGTCCACCCACCGTTGCCGGAGCGCGGTGGGCCGTGGAAGCGGTGCGGTACGGAGAGAGGCTGCTGGGTCGCCTGCATGCCTTGAGCCTGCCAAACGACCGAAGGGCGTGTGCGTCCGGCTGGCGGGATGGGAGAAGATGGGCGGGTGAGCGATCTCATCGACACCACTGAGATGTACCTCCGCACCATCTTCGAGCTGGTCGAGGAGGGCATCGTGCCGCTGCGGGCCCGGATCGCCGAGCGCCTGCACCAGAGCGGCCCCACGGTGTCGCAGACCGTCGCCCGGATGGAACGCGACGGGCTGCTGACCGTCGAGGGCGACCGCCACCTCGAGCTGACCGAGGAGGGCGAGCGGCTCGCAACCCGGGTGATGCGCAAGCACCGGCTCGCCGAACGGCTGCTCACCGATGTCATCGGCCTCGACTGGGAGCTCGTGCACGAGGAGGCCTGCCGTTGGGAGCACGTCATCTCCGAGACCGTCGAGCGTCGGCTGCTCGAGCTGCTCGACCATCCGACCGAGTCGCCCTACGGCAACCCGATCCCCGGACTCGACGAGCTCGGTGAGGACAACTTGGGCGAGGCGTTCATGTCGGACGTGGAGCCGCTGTCGAAGGCTGCTTCCGAGGAGCCGAGCCGGGCCCTGGTGCGCCGGATCTCCGAGGAGATGCAGAAGGACGAGGCGCTGATGAGCGCGATGCGCCGGGTCGGTGCCCTCCCCGACAAGACGATCACCATCCAGGCCACCGCCGACGGGGTCCTGGTCGGCTCCGGTGGGGAGTCGGCGGAGATCTTCCCCGAGGCTGCTGACCACATCTTCGTCAAGCGGCTGTGAGCCGTCGTACCTGACCTACCTGTCGCATTTCGACGAAATCACGACAGGTAGGTCAGGTGCGACGAGCCGCCAGCGCCGGCAGCCACTCCGACGTACCGGCGTCGACGGTGTACGACGCCAGCTCGTCGCCCCGGGTCACGCCGCGGTTGACGATCACGACCGGTGTGCCGAGCTTGGCTGCGCGGCGGACGAACCGGAGCCCGCTCATCACGGTGAGGCTGGAGCCGGCGACGAGCAGCACCCCGTCGGCGTCGGCGAGAGCCTCCACGGCGGCGTAGCACCGCTCGACCCGGACGACGGGGACGTTCTCGCCGAAGAACACCACGTCGGGCTTGAGCGCGCCGCCGCAATCCGAGCAGGCGGGGACCACGAACGTGTCCGTGTCGTCGAGATCGACGTCGCCGTCCGGCCGGGTCGCAGCGGCCGCGTGCCGCTCCACCCAGCCCGGGTTGAGGTCGGCCAGCCGCTCCTGCAGCTGGGCGCGGCTCGTCGTACCCCTGCAGGCCAGGCAGACCACGTCGGCGATCCGGCCGTGCAGCGCCATCAGCTGCGGGGTGCCGACTGCCTCGTGCAGCCCGTCGACGTTCTGGGTGATCACCAGCTCGGCCCCGAGGGAGGCGACCGCTCGGTGCCCGGCGTTGGGCTCGGCCCGGCGCATCCGCGACCAGCCGAGGTGCGAACGCGCCCAGTACCGCCGCTGCGCCGCCGCGCCGGACACGAACTCCTGGAACGTCATCGGCATCCGCGCCGGAGCGCCCGGCCCGCGGTAGTCGGGGATGCCGGAGTCGGTGGAAAGGCCGGCGCCGGTCAGCACCACCAGTGGCCGCTCAGCGCACAGGGCGAGCGCGTCCCGCTGGTCGAGGTGCGGGCGCACCGAGCCGCGCAACTCAGGGACAACGGTCACGGCAGCAAGAGTACGGCGGCGCCGGTCGCGCTCAGTCCTCGATGAGGGGCACGAACAGGTAGCGCCCGTGCTCCTCCACCACCGGCCCCTCCGGCGACAGCTCGACCCGCGTCATCACCCCGCCGACCGGCACCACCAGCACCCCTCCGACGGCGAGCTGTCGCAGGAGCGCGGGCGGGACGCTGTCCGCCGCGGCGGACACCAGCACCCGGTCGTACGGCGCCCGCGCGGGCCAGCCGAGCACACCCGGCTCGGCCTGGTGGAGCTCGGCCGCCGGGAACCGGTCGCCCAGGTTGCCCCGGCCGGCCGCGACCAGCTCGGGAATCCGCTCGACGCCGACCACGGATCCGGTGGGGCCGACCAGGTGCGTGAGCAGGGCCGTGGTCCAGCCGGAGCCGGACCCGACGTCGAGGACCCGGTCGCCGGGACGCGGATCGAGCAGCGCGAGCATGTTGCGGACCGTCGTGGGCTGGCTGTTGGTGACGCCCCACCCGATCTCGAGAGCCTGGTCGAGGTCGGCGAACGGGTGCTGCCGGGCGGGGAGGAAGTCACGGCGGGGGACCGCCGCCAACGCCTCCTGCGCCCTGGCGCTCATCGCGAACGGCTCAGCCGTAGCGCAGGCGGGCGCGCTCGCGCGCCTTCTCCGCCTCGACCTCGCGGTCCTTCGGCGGCGCGGTCGTCACCAGCGCATCCAACAGGTGCCGGGTGACGTGGGCGACCTCCTGGACCGCGCGGTCGAACGCCTCCTGGTTGGCCAGAGACGGCTTGGTCGTCCCGCTGACCTTGCGCACGTATTGCAGCGCGGCCGCGGTCACCTCGTCCGAGGTCGCCGGCGGCTCGAAGTTGTGGAGGACCCGGATGTTGCGGCACATGCATCGAGCCTACGTGGCCTGAGGGGTGGTTTCGAGCCTCGAAACCCAGGCCTCCTGCGTCCGAGCTACGACCGGTCGCGGAGCTCGAAGAACTCCACGTCCTCGCCGGTGACCAGCACGACCCGCCCGTCCGGCAGGGGTACGGCGCGCACCTGGTCGACGTCGTCGCCGTACTCCACCTGGACCATCCGGTTGCGCAGCTCGCCGTCGACGATCCTGAGCACCGACAGGTAGCCGACCCGGCTGCGCCGGTAGTCCTGGATCACGGTCAGGATCGTGCGGTGGTCGTGGATGAACGTGAAGGACCGCGGGTCGGCGCCGGCCAGCGCCTCGGTGCCCGGGGCGTAGTGCTGGACGTCCATCCGGTGCACCCGTTCCAGGTCGGCCACGTTGAACAGGGCGGCCTGGGCGCCCCAGCGGCCACCGCCGACCGGACCCTCGCCCATGCCGACGAGGCGCTTCGGTCCGAGCGGGTGGAGGTACGACGAGAAGCCGGGGATCTTCAGCTTCGCGATCAGCCGCGGCCGGTCCACCGTGGTCAGGTCGATCGCGTAGAGCGGGTCGACCCGGCGGAAGGTCACCAGGATCGCCAGCCCGTCGAACCAGCGCACCGACTTGAGATCCTCGTTGCGGCCGAGGTTGTCGAGCCGGCCGATCTCGACCAGGTCCTGACCGTCGCGTTCGAAGGTCACGACCGAGTTGAAGTTGCCGGTCTCCGAGGTCGGTGCGACGGCCACGCGGAGGACCCCGTCGGCCTCGTCCATCGCCCACCGGTCCGCGATCGCTCCTTCGACCTCACCGGACGCGACGTGGGTGGCCCGGGTGCCGTCGACGGCGAAGTCGAACAGGTAGGTGCTGCCGCCCTGCACGCTCGGGAGGGTGCGGGTGCCGATGCAGTCGATGCAGTCGAAGCCCGTGCCCCAGCCCCAGCCCCAGCTCGGGCTGGCGGCCAGGTAGAGGTGATCGACCGACTCGTAGGCGATGTCGGTCGCTCCGGCCAGACCGATCGCGGCGACCTCGGCCGGCGCGGCGGCGTCGAACCCCACCACGCTGACGGTGTCCAGGGTCAGCTCGTCGGAAGGGATGGCCACGTCGGTGCAGTCGAGGAGCGGTGCGGGGTCCTCGCCGTCGGTGGTGAGGGTCGGCAGCCAGTCCTCGATGGTCGAGCTGCGGACCCGCTCACGGTTCTGCTCCAACGCGGCCCGCCGGCCGCGGTGCTTGCCGGGGCGCACGAACCCGAGGTCCGGCAGCCCGCTCGACAGCACCAGTCGTACGGCGTCGCCGTGCTGGCGCGCGGACAGCAGCCGGGCGTCGTAGGCCACGTCCGCGACCACTTCCGGCGCCTCAGGGTCGGCGATCGAGACGGTGAGGACGCGGGTGCCCAGGCGGGCGCCGACGCCGTACGCCGTCTCCCTGCGGGGCGCCTGGTCGTCGATGCCGACCGCGACCACCTGGTCGCCGGCGAGCATGATCTCGCCCTCCTCGAGGCCGTCGAGGGCCACCGAGGACAGCCGCTCGGCCTCCTCGCCGGACACGTCGTAGACCACCAGCTGGTCGTCGCGGAGCCGGAGCAGCAGGTCGCCGTCGGTCTTCACCAGGTCCGGCTCGTCGACGCCGATCTCCTGGACGTTGGTGCCGGTGTCGCTGTTCTGCTGGCGGGTGGTCTTGGCCAGGCTGCCGTCGGCCTCCGCGCGGGCGTTGCCCGACTGGGGGGCGAAGTAGCCCTCCACGCGGTTGCCGGCGTCATCGAGAGAGAGGTCGCGGCTGAACACCGTGCGACGGTCCCAGTAGACGTGGTAGGGCTCAGCCCACCCCCACGCCGTCACGCGCCCGAGCCCGCGGTCGACGTAGGTCTCCAGCAGCTCCTCGCAGGACCCGGCCGCGTCGAGGTCGGCCTGGAAGGCGACGTGGCTGGTTCCATCACCGGGCCCATCACCGGGTCCATCACCGGGCCCATCACCGGGCGCGCCGGCGCCGGGGTCGGAGCCACCGTCTCCCCCGTCCACCAGGGTGCCGGTGACGAACGCGCCGATGACGGCCGTCGCGAGCCCGGCGATCAGCACCGGCCTCACCAGAAACCGTCGTCTCGACGCCTCCGACGCCGCGGCCTTGCCGGATTCCTGGCGGCCGGCGCGCAGGATGTCGTGGGTGGGCGCCTTGCCGACGGGCAGGTCGTCCCAGAGGTCTTCGAGGTCGGTCATCGTGACGCCCCTCCGCTCAGATCGAGGATGTGGTTGTTCGCAGCCAGCAGGGCAAGTGAGCGCGACAGCCGGCTCTTCACGGTGCCCGTCGGCACCCCCAGCACGTCGGCGGTCTGTTGCTCGGTGAGCTGCACGAAGTAACGCAGCACGACCACGTCGCGGTTCACCTTGCTCAGGCAGGACAGTGCGCGGTGCACGGCGTCGGCCCGCGCCACGGCGTCGGTGCCGTCCGCGACCGACGTCGCCGTACGGCCGTCCTCCAGCTCGCCGGTCGCGGCCCGGTCCTTCCACCACCGGGTGCGCCGGTTGTCGCGCAGGCAGTTGAGGAGCATCCGGTAGACGTAGGCGTCCCGGTTGTCGGCGCTGCTCACCTTGTCCCAGCCGGTGTAGCACCGGACCAGGGTGGTCTGGGCGAGGTCCTCCGCCTCGTGGGGCAGGGCGCCGAGGAAGACGGCGGCACGCACCAGGGTCCCCCAGGCGTGCTCGACGTAGGCGGCGTACTCCGCCTCAGTGTCTCGATCCACGACTCTCCGATGCCTTGCAGTTTTGCGGGCTGCTGACGGTACGACGGAACGACGACCCCGTGAGGTTCCATCGGATCTGCCGACGGCTCCCGTGGCCGTCGCCGGGCGACCGCCTCGACCGGCGGTCGACGGGAATGGGACGATGCGCTCATGCCTCAGTCACCTGGTTCCCGTACCTACGACCTCGTCCTTCTCGGAGCCACCGGATTCACCGGGGGGCTGACTGCTGACTACCTCGCCGCCAACGCGCCCGACGAGCTGCGGTGGGCGATCGCCGGCCGCAGCAAGGAGAAGCTCGAGCAGGTCCGGGAGCGGCTCGGCGACAGTGCTGGATCGGTCGACGCAGGATCGGTCGACGCTGGATCGGTCGACCTGATCGTCGTGGACTCCTCCGACGAGGCCTCCCTCCATGACCTGGCCGCGCAGACCCGGGTGGTCGCGACGACGGTCGGCCCCTACCTCGAGTACGGCGGCCCGCTGGTCGCGGCGTGCGCGCAGGAGGGCACCGACTACGTCGACCTCACCGGTGAGCCGGAGTTCGTGGACCGGATGTACGTCGACCACCAGTCCACCGCCCAGGCCAGCGGCGCGCGGCTCGTGCACTGCTGTGGCTTCGACTCGATCCCGCACGACCTCGGTGCCTACTTCACGATCCAGCAGCTGGCCGACGAGGTCGGTGGCGAGATCGCGGCGCCGGTGACGATGCGCGGCGTGGCCAGGTCCAACGGGACCTTCTCCGGCGGCACCTTCCACTCTGCGCTCAACGCCTTCTCCCGCGCGAAGCAGATGCGCGACGCGATGCAGGCCCGCAAGCGGGTCGAGCCGCGTCCCGAGGGTCGCCGGTCGAAGGCGGTCGCCGGCAAGCCCGGCCGCGACAAGGTGCTCGGCTACTGGCTGGTGCCGCTCCCCACGATCGACCCGTTCATCGTCGCCCGCAGCGGGTCCGCGCTGACGTCGTACGGCCCGGACTTCCGCTACTCCCACTTCGCCGGCACCAAGACGCTGCGCTACGCCGCCGGCGGTGCCGTCGGGGCCGGCGCGATCGGAGTCGCCGCGCAGGTGCCGCCCGTGCGCAACCTGCTGAAGAAGCGGGTGCCGCAGGGCACCGGACCGTCGGAGGGCCGGCGCGACGCCTCGTGGTTCACCGTCGAGTTCGTCGCCGAGAGCGAGGGCAACACCGTGCGGACCAAGGTGTCGGGCGGCGACCCGGGCTACACCGAGACCGCCAAGATGCTGGCCGAGTCGGCCCTCTGCCTGGCCCTCGACGACAACCCGCCGACGTCGGGGCAGGTCACCACCGCTCAGGCCATGGGCGACGCCTTGCTCACCCGCCTCCAGGCCGCCGGCATCACGTTCGAGAGAGTCGGCTGACCCGCTACTTGAGGGCGACCGGTGGCTTCGCCGACCGGTAGGTGCTGGCGAAGTCCATCCGCCGCCACTTGGACAGTGGATCGCTGGCCTCGGTCAGGAACTCGTCGGCGACGTCAGCGTTGGTGTCGGCCGGGAGCAGCAGCAGCCGGCAGCTGGAGCGGTCGCTCAGGATCAGGACGAGGGTGCGGGTGAGGTTGCCGGACGGCACCTCGGACTCGCTGCTGTCCCAGTTGTCCTGGAGGAAGGCGTAGCTGACGATCGAGGGTCGGTCCGCCGGCCACCGGCCCATCAGGTCGAGGATCTGGTGCGATACGTCATCCCCGCCGGGCCACCAGCCGCCGCCGTAGGGACGGTTCGTGTGCTTGGCCTGGAGGCGCAGGTCGGGCTGGACGACGGTGGCCATGACGGCCTCTCACTGGTCGGCGTTAACCGCTGCACCTGTGCTGGGCTGCTGGAGCCGACCGTGATTTCGACAGTAGCACCGGAGCGGCTGAGCGCCGCTGTCCTCAGCGGCCGATCGGCTTGTGCACCAGCCCGTCGTCGATCATCTGCTGGAACTGCTCTGCCACGGTGTCGGCGGGGTCGCGGTAGGTGAGACCGAGCTCCTCGCGGGACCGGCTGTTGTCGAACTCCAGCGGGTGACCGACGTTCTTGTCGACGAACTCCCGCGAGTAGCCCGCGATCGGTGCGACCAGCCTGAAGACCGGCTTCGGGATCTTGGTCAGGGGGAACGGATAGCTGTGCCCGAAGCGCCGCCGCAGGGTCCGGCCGATCTGGAGCATCGTGTAGCTGCTGGCGCTCGCGATGTAGCGGCCGCGGGCCGCCGGGGTGAACCCGGCCGCGATGTGTGCGCGCGCGACGTCGCGGACGTCCACCAGGCCGAACTCGAGGTCCGGCGCTCCGCCGGCCAGTGAGCCGTTGATGAACGCCTTCATCGTCGCCATCGACCCGGACTTGCTCGCCGTCGTGAGCGCCGGACCGAGCACCAGCCCCGGGTTGATGGTCACCAGGTCCCAGCGGGTCTGGGCCTCGCACATCTCCCACGCGGCCTTCTCGGCGACGGTCTTGGAGTAGGGGTAGGGCTGGTGGTCGACGCTGCTGGTGGTGTTCCAGTCGTCCTCGGTGAAGGGGCCGCGGCCCTTCATGTCCACGTTGTCGCCCTGGATCGAGACGACGCTGCTGGTGAGTACGACGCGCTTGACCGACTCGGTCGCGTTGACGCTGTCGAGCACATTGCGGGTCCCCTCGAGCGCGGGCTTGACCAGCTGCTTCTCGGGGTCGCGGACCTTGCCGAGCAGAAACGGCGAGGCGGTGTGGATGACCAGCTCGCAGCCCTGCATCGGGTCCGCGAAGCTGCCCTCGTCGAGCAGGTCGGCCCGGTGGAGCGTGAGCCGTCCACCGTGCTCCGCGGCGAGTGCGTGCAGGTGCTCGAGGCCGGACGTCTTGTCAGGATCGCGGACGGTGCCGCGTACGACGTACCCGTCCTCCAGCAGGTAGCGCACCAGCCAGCTGGCGACGTACCCCGTCGCGCCGGTCACCAGCACGGGCTTGGTCGGGTCGATCTCGGTCACGCGGGTTCCTCTCGAGTCGCCTCCCCAGCACGGCGAGAACGCTCGCCCTGCGTGCCCCCGGCCAGAGTCGAACTGGCGACCTTTCGCTTAGGAGGCGGCTGCTCTATCCACTGAGCTACGGGGGCCTCCGGCGACGATTCTGGCAGGTCGGGGTGGTGGTGGCGGAATCCCCCGTACTGCTCGGGCAGACGGTTCGGATTCGTGATTGGCGCCTGCGCTCGTCACAATGGAACGAACGTCCGTACCACAGCCAGGTGAGATCTTGACCGACACCCCCGACGCCGCCGGCACCACCACAGGTGCCGCCGCCGGCAGCCGGAAGGCGCAGGCGCGCCGTGTGCCCGGTTCCCTGACCAACCGGAAGGTGGCCGGCAAGCGACGGCTGCGCAAGCGGCACACCGTCGCCAAGGTGATCGCAGCGACCCTCGCCGTGCTCGCCGTCGGTACGGCGTCGTCCGTGGTGCTCGCCTACAACAACTGGAACAGCAACCTCGAGCACAAGGACGTCAGCGGCCAGCTCAAGAACCGGCCGGACAAGATGGCCGAGGGGCCGAAGGCCCCGCTCAACATCCTGGTCCTCGGTTCCGACACCCGCGAGGGCGACGGCAACAACATCGACGGTCTCACCGAGGACGGCGAGCGGTCCGACACGACGATCATGCTGCACCTCTCGGCCGATCGGCAGCGCGCCTACGGCATCAGCATCCCGCGCGACACACTGGTCGACCGTCCGACCTGCTACGAGGAGGACGGCACCGAGATCCCCGGAGCGCAGGACGTCATGTGGAACGAGGCGTTCTCCGTCGGCGGCGCCGCCTGCACCATCCAGCAGTTCGAGCAGGTCACCGGCATCCGGATCGACAACTACGTCGTCATCGACTTCCAGGGCTTCAAGGACATGGTCAACGCCCTCGACGGCGTCGAGGTCTGCATCCCGGAGGACATTGACGACCCCGAGCACGGCATCACGCTCAAGGCCGGCACCCGCGAGATCCGTGACGACGAAGCGCTCAGCTACGTCCGGGTCCGGCACGTCGGCGACGGCACCGACCCGCAACGGATCCGCCGCCAGCAGGCGTTCATGGCCGCGATGATCAACAAGGCGATCTCGGCCGGCATGCTGGTGCGGCCCGACCGGATGCTGTCCTTCCTCAACGCGGTCACCGGCTCGCTCCAGACCGACTACGACAACATCGCCGAGCTCGGCGACCTCGGCCGCAGCTTCCAGGGGATCGGCCTCGACAACATCAAGTTCGTGACCACACCCTGGGTCTACTCGACAGCTCAGGTCGGCCGGGTCGAATGGACCGACGACGTCGAGGAGCTGTGGTCGCTGGTGCTCGACGACAAGCCGCTGAGCCAGCAGTTCGCGGAGGAGTCGATCAGTGCTGCCGACGATCCCGAGGGCTCGACGGCGCCGCCCGACGAGGGGAGCGCGTCCGACGGGCCCACCGACGCGTCGACCGAGGATGGCGGGACGACCAGGGACGAAGGTCTCTCCGACGACGCACGCGAGAACGCCGGGCTGTGCACATGAGCGACGACGCCAACGACGTCAACGACGCCAACGACGCCAACGACGCGCGGCCGGAGACAGAGTGGGAACGCCGCCGACGGCTGGCCGCCGTCTTCGGGGACGCGCTGCCCGACATCACCACCGATGAGAAGGATCCGGCGGAGCAGGCCGACGACGGTGACTCCGTCAGCGACCGCTGGCTGAAGTCACAGGTGCCGCCTCACCACGGGTGAGACGGCACCGTCGCGAAGGATCGGGCGACGATCAGGACCGGTTGGCGAGCGAGTCCCGGATCTGGGCCAAGAGCTCGACCTCGGTCGGCCCGGCCTCGTCGACGGGGAAGAACCGCTCCTTGGCCTTGGTGTAGGGCACGACGATGAGGAAGTAGACGACGGCCGCGATGGCGACGAAGGCGATCAGCGCGTTCATGAACGCGCCGAAGGAGTTGGCCTTGTTGGTGAACACGTCGTCGAGACTCTCCGGCAGCTGGGCGGTCAGCCACGCGACGAACGTGGTGACGACCGTCCCGAATGCAGCCGCCATGATGAAGGCCACCGCGATTTCGACGAGGTTCCCGCGCAGCAGGAAGTTCTTGAATCCGGACATGATCTTCTCCTCTTTCCGAGATGGCTACCCCGGTTCCCCGGTGAGTGATCCTTCTCGAACCTAGCGGTTCGTCCATGCGTACGTCACGAACGACGTGACCGCTGCCACGGTGACCGAATGCACCGTAGATACGGGGATGCCGACCACGATCAGCCGCCCCGGGATCGCATCCGATATCTCGTGACCCGGGTCGGGCACGGCGAGCACGACCACCCCGCTGGCCACGGTTTCGGTGGCCCGCGACTCGGGGTCGGTCGCCAGCAGGTCGATCTCGTCGCCGACGTCGAGCAGGCCGACCTGCGCGGCGTCCGAGACCCGCACCGGCAAGGCCACGGTCCCCGGCTCGCTGCCGACCAGTCCGGGACCGACCAGGCGGACGTCGGTCACCGCCTCGCCGGCACGCAGCGGCGCGGCCAGGATCGCGCCGACCACCTCGTTGATCTCGGAGAGGACTCCGGCCGGGGCCTGGTCGGGAGCGATCGCGATCAGACGGAGGTCGTCGTCGTCGATCACCGCGCCCGCCGGCAGGTCGTGGGCGGCAACCAGCACCGGGTCGGTCGGAGGCGCCGGGGGAGCAGTCGCCCGCAGCCCCGCGGCTACGGCGCTCACCGCGCAGAGTGCGGCGAGCAGGCGGCGACGGCGCAGCAGCGCGCGACGTACCGACGCCAGCCGGTCGCGGAGACGGACGGAGAGGTCCCGAGTGGCCATGGGCCGACGCTAGGAGCAGGTCGGAGTCCGGCGCGCCCCGGGCCGGCGTCGTCCACAGGGCATCGGTACGCCGTCGGCTGGCGGCGCGGGTTGCCCGTCCGGCGAACTATGCCGGGGTTGCGGCGGGGGTGCTGCTGGCGGTCGAGCCCGAAGATGAGCCCGACGCGGAGGAACTGGCGGCGGCCGGCGCGGTCGCCGATTTCTCGCCCGACTTCTCGCCCGACTTCTCCCCAGACTTCTCGCCAGACTTCTCGCCAGATCCTTCGGACCCGTTGTCCTTGCCGCGACTGTCGGTGCGGTAGAAGCCCGAGCCCTTGAACACGACGCCCACGGCGTTGAAGAGCTTGCGGAGCTTGCCCGAGCACTGCGGGCAGACCGTCAACGCGTCGTCGGAGAAGCTCTGGACCTGCTCGAAGGCATGCCCGCAGTCGGTACAGGCGTACTGATAGGTAGGCATCGGGCTCCCCGGGCTCAGCTCTTTGACTTAGCACTCTCGTGTTACGACTGCCAATGGTACGTGAGGTTCCGGGCAACCGGCACAATGTCGACCATCATGACCGCCGCTACCCGCCGACTGCGCAGTTGGCCGGCCTCCCTGCGCTGGACGGCAGCCGTCGGGATGGGGCTCACCTTGGCGCTGGTCCTGGTGCTGCTCGTGGGAGTGGGCGTGGTCCGGCGCTCGTGGCCGGAGACGTCCGGCACGATCGAGATCTCGGGCCTCGAGGGCGAGGTCGAGGTGCTCCGCGACCAGCACGGCATCCCGCAGATCTACGCCGACTCGATGCACGACCTGGCCCTGGCCCAGGGCTTCGTGCACGCGCAGGAGCGGTTCTTCGAGATGGACGTACGGCGCCACGCCACCGCCGGCCGGCTCTCCGAGCTCTTCGGCGAGGACGCCCTCGAGTCCGACCGCGTCGTCCGGACGCTCGGCTGGCGGCAGGTGGCCGAGCGGGAGCTGACCCTGCTCGACCCACGGACCCGCGACCTGCTGGACGCCTACGCCGAGGGCGTCAACGGCTACCTCGATGATCGGGGGTTGTCGAGGATCTCCCTCGAGTACGCCGTCCTCGACCTCTCCGGGCTCGACTACACCCCCGAGGACTGGACGGCCGTGGACTCGATCGCCTGGCTCAAGGCGATGGCGTGGGACCTCAAGGGGAACCTCGACGACGAGATCGCCCGGGCGCGGTCGATCGGTGCCGTGGGCACCGAACGGGCGAGCCAGCTGTTCCCGCCGTACCCCTTCGACGACCACCCGCCGATCGTCGAGCAGGGCGCCGTCGTCGACGGCGTCTTCGAGCAGGACGCCACGGCACCCGGCACCCGGCTTCCGCAGCGGCCGCCACTGGGACCGGAGGTGCAGGAGGCGCTCGCCGGCATCGAGCAGGTCGTCGGCACGGTGCCGGCGCTGCTCGGGTCCGGCGACGGCCTCGGCAGCAACGGCTGGGTCGTCAGCGGAGAGCACACCGACACCGGTGCGCCGATCCTGGCCAACGACCCGCATCTGGGGATCTCGCTGCCCGGCATCTGGGTCCAGGTCGGGCTGCACTGCCGCGAGGTCAGTCAGGCCTGCCCGCTCGACGTCGCCGGCTTCAGCTTCTCCGGGATGCCCGGGGTGATCATCGGACACAACGCCGACGTCGCCTGGGGTTTCACGAACCTGGGTCCCGACACCACCGACCTCTACGTCGAAAGGGTGCTCGGTGACCGGTGGCAGCACGACGACCGCCTCCGGCCGCTGAGGGTGCGCGAGGAGACGATCGAGGTCCGGGACGGGGACGACGTCACGATCCAGGTGCGGTCGACGGCGCACGGACCGCTGCTCTCCGACCTGACTGGCGACCTCGGCGAGGCGATCGACGACGCCGGCGAGAGCGGCGCCGTACTCGACCCCGACCCGGAGTGGGACCACGCCGTCTCTCTCGCCTGGACCGCGCTCGAACCGCAGCCGACGGCCGACGCGCTCTATGCGCTCAACCTCGCGACCGACTGGCCTTCCTTCCGTGCTGCGCTGGTCGACTTCGCCGTACCCGGGCAGAACGTCGTCTACGCGGACAACCAGGGCCACATCGGCTATCAGGCGACCGGCCGGGTGCCGATCCGCAAGTCCGGCAACGACGGGCTGCTGCCCGCGGCGGGGTGGCTGCCGGAGAACGACTGGACCGGGGAGTACGTGCCCTACGACGCGCTCCCCAACGTGCTCGACCCCCCGTCCGGGCTCGTGGTGACTGCCAACCAGGCCGTCGTCGGCGACGCGAGCGGTTACCCCTACCTCCTCACCGACGACTGGGACCGCGGGTTCCGCTCGGCGCGGATCCGCGAGCTGCTCGATGCCGACGGGTCGCTCGACGTCGCCGACATGGGGTCGATCCAGACCGACGATCGCAACCCGATGGCGCCGGTGCTGACGCCGTACCTCCTGGACGTGGACCTGCCGGCCGGCTACTCCTCCGACGGCCAGCGACACCTCGCCGGATGGGACTTCGGCCAGGGTGCCGACAGCGCCGCGGCCGCCTACTACAACGTGGTGTGGCGAGAGCTGCTCGCACGGACGTTCCACGACGAGCTGACCGGCACCCTGCGACCCGACGGTGGTCAGCGGTGGTTCGCGGTGGTCGCCGACCTGCTGACCCGGCCCGGCGACCCCTGGTGGGACGACCTGGAGACCGAGGACGTCGTCGAGACCCGCGACGACATCCTCGAAGCCTCGCTGCGCGAGGCCCGCGACGTCCTCACCGCGCTGCAGTCGCCGAGCGCTGACGAGTGGACCTGGGGTGGGCTGCACCGCCTGGAACTGCGGTCGTCAACACTGGGGGAGTCCGGGATCGCCCCGATCGAGAGCCTCTTCAACCGCGGCGGTTGGCCGGTCGGCGGCGGTGGCGCGATCCCCAACGCGACCGGGTGGGACGCCCGCGAGGGGTACGACGTCGCCACCGCTCCGTCGATGCGGATGGTGATCCCGCTCGACGACCTCGACGCCGCCCGGTGGATCAACCTGACCGGGGTGTCCGGTCACGCCTACCACCAGCACTACGTCGACCAGACCGACCTGTGGGCGCGCGGGGAGACGCTGCCGTGGGCGTTCACCCAGGACGCCGTCGAGGATGCCGCCGCGGACACGCTGACGCTGGTGCCCGAGGGATAGTCCCGGTTTCGATGGTGTGCTCGCACCCCGGCCGCACGTCGGGTGGGTCAGAAGCGGGTGATGCCGGCGGGCGAGACGACGGCGGTGACGGGGCGGTCGTGCGGCTCGGTGGGTACGGCGATCCCGGTCTCGTCGGCGTAGAGCAGGACGCAGGTGAACGTGCCGACCGGGACCCGGGTGAGGGCCCGGTCGAAGGAGCCGCCGCCCCGACCGAGTCGCTGTCCGGTGGGGGAGACCGCCAGCCCCGGGACGAGCACGGCGTCGGCGGTCGCGACCGCGTCGGGCCCGAGCCGACGACTCATCGGCTCCAGCAGGCCGCGCCCTGCGGGCGCGAGCGAGGTCTCGCCGTGGTACTCGGCCCAGTCGAGGTCGTTGTCGGGCAGGAGCACCGGGAGGATCACCCGCTTGCCCGCCGATGTCAGCCGATCGAGGAGTGCGGTCGTGCCCGGTTCGGTGCCGACGGAGACGTAGCAGGCGACGGTTGCGGCGCGACGTACCTCCGGCGCGGCGAGCAGGAGATCGGCGATCGTACGGGCATCGTCGCCGACCTCGGTCAGCGGTCGGCGCCTCCTGGCGGTCACCCGCTGGTCGCGCAGCGCGACCTTGGCGACGCCGGCCCCGCTGATCGGATCTGGGAAGGATTGCGGACTCTGCACGTGACCAGCCTACGATCGGGGTATGGGTAGCGCCGGGTTGGAGATGGCACGCGCAAAGATGGTCGACGCGGGCGTCGATCCGGTTGCGATCGAGACGTTCGCGCACTACTTCCGGCTGCTGGAGCACGGCGAGACCGGAATGATCGCGGAGACGAGCATCGAACCGGTCGACATCGACCGGCTCAGTGATGTCGACGTGTCGGCCGAGGTCGCGGCTGACGCCCTTCGGAAGACCGCCATCATCAAGCTCAACGGCGGTCTCGGCACGTCGATGGGCATGGACCGTGCGAAGTCGCTCCTCTGCGTGCGCCGCGGATTGTCCTTCCTCGACATCATCGCCCGGCAGGTGCTGCACCTGCGGGAGAAGTACGACGCCCCGCTGCCGCTGCTCTTCATGAACAGCTTCCGCACCCGCGAGGACACCCTCGAGGCGCTGGCGCGCTACGAGGACCTGGCCGTGAAGGACCTGCCGCTGGACTTCCTGCAGAACAAGGAGCCCAAGCTGCTGGCCAAGGACCTGGCGCCGGCGGCGTACCCGAAGGACCCCGACCTCGAGTGGTGTCCGCCCGGTCACGGTGACGTCTACACGGCGCTGCGAGGGAGCGGCGTGCTCGCCCAGCTCATCGAGCAGGGCTTCCGCTACATCTTCATCTCCAACTCCGACAACCTCGGCGCGGTGCCGGCGCCGGAGGTGGCGGGCTGGTTCGCCCAGAGTGGCGCCCCGTTCGCGATCGAGGCGGTCCGCCGTACTCCCTCGGACAAGAAGGGCGGCCACTTCGCCCGCCGCAAAGCCGACGGGCGCCTGGTCCTCCGCGAGACCGCGCAGACCGCGAAGGAAGACTTCGAGGCGCTCGCCGACCTCGAGCGGCACCGGTTCACCTCGACCAACAACATCTGGATCGATCTCCATGCGCTGCGCGACACCCTCGACCAGCGCGACGGCGTGCTCGGCCTGCCGCTGATCAAGAACACCAAGCACCTCGACCCGAGTGACGCCAGCACCCCCGAGGTGATCCAGATCGAGACCGCGATGGGTGCGGCGATCGAGGTGTTCGAGGGCGCCACGCTGATCGAGGTCGGTCGCGACCGGTTCGTGCCGGTGAAGACGACCAACGACCTGCTCGTGCTGCGGTCCGACGTCTATGCGATCGGCTCGGACTTCGTGCTCGACCTGGTCGCCGCGGACGTGCCGTACGTCGACCTCGACCCCGCCCACTACAAGCTCGTCGGCGAGTTCGACAAGCGCTTCCCCGATGGCGCGCCATCGATGGCGAAGGCCTCGTCGCTCAAGATCGATGGCGACTGGACGTTCGGCCACGGCGTCGAGATCGTCGGGCGGGTCGAGCTCGAGGCCGACACGGCGCAGCGGGTGCCTGCCGGGGAGACCATCTCCGGCGCGGATGGCTGATCCCGGGGTCCCGGTCGAGGCGCATCTCGAGCGGATCCTCGCGTCGCTGGTGCCGCTGGCCCCGGTAACGGTGCCGCTCGCGGACGCGATCGGCCTGGTCAGCGTCGCGGACGTCGCGGCTGCGGTCGGCCTGCCGCGGTTCGACCACGCGGCGATGGACGGGTACGCCGTCCGTGCTGCCGACGTCGCACCGGCGACCTCGAGCACGCCGGTGGTGCTGCCCGTCGCCGGTGTCGTCGCCGCGGGCGATGCCGTTCGGCCGACCCTCGCGCCGGGCACGGCCTGGCGGATCATGACCGGTGCGCCGGTGCCTCACGGCGCCGATGCCGTGGTGCCGTTCGAGTGGACCGACCGGGGTCGCGAGCAGGTGCGGATCGCACGCGCCGGCGCTGCGTCCCGGCACATCCGGGTGGCCGGCGAGGACGTCGTGGAAGGCGCGGTCGCGGTAGCGGCCGGCACCCGGCTCGCGTCGCCGCACCTCGCGCTGCTCGCCGCCGTCGGCACCGCTGCGGTGGCCGTGCATCCCGCGCCGCGGGTCGCGGTGCTCGTGACCGGTCAGGAGCTCGCGCTCCCTGAGACCCCGCTGGCCTCGCTGCCCGGACACATCCCGGACAGCAACACGGTGTCGATCTCGGCTGCTGCGCGGGCCGTGGGCGCCCGGGTCGGCAGCTCCGGCCCGGTGCCGGACGACCCCGAGATCCTGCTCGACCGGCTGGCGGAGGCGGCCGAGGTCGCGGACCTGGTTGTCACCACGGGCGGGGTCTCGGCCGGTGACCACGACGTGGTGAGAGCGGCCCTCGGTGGCCGCGACGGTTTCTGGTTCGGTTCGGTAGCGGTCAAGCCCGGTCGCCCGCAGGGCACCGGTGCCGTCACGGCGTCCGACGGGCGTCGAGTGCCGGTGGTCTGCCTCCCCGGCACCCCGGTCGCGGCGTACACCTCCTTCCGGCTCTTCGCCGAGCCGGCCGTGCGTGCGCTGGCCGGGCGCTCCCCGGTGGCCGTCGCGCGCGCGATCCTGGAGACTCCGGTCGAGGTCGCTCTCGACCGGACCCTGGTGTTGCCGGCGGCGTACGTCGCCCCCGGCCGGGTCGCCCAGCTCGCCGGTCACGTCGGCCACTCGCAGCGGCTGCTGGCCGCCGCCGACGTACTCCTCGTCGTCGCGCCGGGCGATGCCCCTCTGCCAGCGGGCGCCGAGGTCGCGATCCTGCGCCTCGGCTGAGCTGTCGTCCGAGTGAGAGTGACCCATCGGCCACTCTCACTCGGACGACAGCGCGCAGCAGTGGGATCATGGCCGCATGAACGACCGAGCGCCCGGGCTGACCCACGTCGACGAGACCGGCGCCGCCCGGATGGTCGACGTCTCCGAGAAGGCGGTGACCGTGCGGACCGCGACCGCGTCCGGCCGGGTGCTGGTCGCGCCCAGCGGTCGTCGCACTGCTCCGTGGCGAGGGCGTGCCGAAAGGTGACGCGCTGGCGGTGGCCCGGATCGCCGGGATCATGGGCGCCAAGCGGACACCGGACCTGATCCCGTTGTGCCACCCGCTGGCGATCTCCGGCGTGACGGTCGACCTCGCCGTTGCCGACGATGCGGTCAAGATCACCGCGACGGTGAGGACCAGCGACCGTACCGGTGTCGAGATGGAAGCGCTCACCGCGGTCTCGGTGGCGGCGCTCACCGTCGTCGACATGGTGAAGGCGGTCGACAAGGGCGCGGTGATCAGTGACGTCCGGGTGGAGACCAAGACGGGTGGGAAGTCGGGAGACTGGTCCCGGTGACCACCTCTGGAATGAAGGCCGTCGTCGTCGTCGCCTCCAACCGCGCTGCCGCCGGCGTGTACGACGACACGACCGGCCCGCTGATCGTCGAAGCCCTCCGGGGGCTCGGTTTCACCGTGGACGATGCGGTCGTCCGGCCGGACGGTGAGCCGGTGGGCGCCGCGATCGCGCTCGCCGTGCGTGCGGGTGCGCGGCTGGTGCTGACCACTGGCGGCACCGGACTCACCCCGACCGACCGGACGCCCGAGGTGACCCGGCCGCTGCTCGACCGGGAGGTGCCCGGCCTGGCCGAGGCGATCCGGGCCGCCGGCGTGGCCAAGGGCGTGCCGACGGCCGCCCTGTCGCGGGGACTCGCCGGGGTCGCAGGGAACTGCCTGGTGATCAACCTGCCGGGCTCGAGCGGCGGCGTGAAGGACGCCCTCGAGGTGCTCCGCCCGGTGCTGGTGCACGCCGTGGAGCAGATCGTCGGGAGCGACCATTGAGCCCCGACGAGCGGGTCCGGCGGCTGGGCCAGGAGCGGATGATCACCGCGGTGCCTGGTCGCGCCTGGCCCAACCGGCTGACGTCCGGGACCGATCCGGTGGTCATCCTGCGGCCGGTACGGCGCACCGACGCGCGCGCGTGGCGGCTGGCGCGTCGCCGCAACGGGATGTGGCTCTCGCCGTGGGACGCCACCGTCCCGCCGGGGGGAGACGCCCGCCCGACCACCTTCTCGGCCCTCGTGCGCCGGCTCGCCAAGGCCGCACGGCGCGGCACGACGTACCCCTTCGTCCTCGAGGTCGACGGCCGTTTCGCCGGCCAGGTGAGCATCAACAACATCGTGCGCGGGTCGGCGCAGTTCGCTTCGGTCGGTTACTGGATCGACCAGGAGTTCGCCGGCCGTGGCGTGATGCCGCGCGCCGTGGCGATGGCGATCGACCACTGCTTCTTCACCGCCCGGCTGCACCGGCTCGAGATCTGCATCCGGCCTGAGAACACCAACTCGCTGCGCGTCGTGGAGAAGCTCGGCATTCGCGAGATCGGCTACGCGCCGCGGTTCCTGCACATCGACGGCGACTGGCGCGACCACCGGATCTTCGCCGTCACCAAGGAGGAGGCCCCGCGTGGGCTGCTGGCCCGGCTCGAGGAAACGGGCGGGGATGCGTCGGCTGCTGCCGGGCGATGATCGAGCACGTCGTCCGGCGATGCGGGAGCCGTTCCCGGTCGGCGGCGCCCTCGTCTCGGCGAACCCAAACCACACCAGTCACATGGGTCATTCTGTGACACACCGATAGACATACGTCCCGAAGTCCCTTCTCCGGCCTAGCCTCTCGGGTGTGGACCTGAGCGCGTTGATCTTCGTCGCCCTGGCGGTTGCCTGGGCCGTCTACCTCATCCCCAAGGCGCTCAAGCACCACGAGGTCGACCGGGTCAGCAGGCCGGTCGAGAGCTTCTCCGACCGGGTTCGAGTGCTGGCTCGGCGTGAGCCGATGTCGGCCGGCCGGGCAGCGTTGGTGGTCGGCTCTTCCGGTACGACGCCCAGCGCTCCTGCCGCACCGGCGGCCGTCGAGCCCGCCGTCATGAAGGCCGACGACGGCGTCCCGTCCGCCCGGCCGGCGACGGTGCCGACCGGCGCGCGCAACCTCGCTGCGGCGCGCGCTGCCCAGCGCCGCCGCCGGGTGCTGGCCACGATTTCCCTCGCCGTCGTCGCCGTCGTCGCGCTCGCCGCGACCGGCGCGGTCGGCTGGGCATGGGCTGCGATCCCGGTCACGCTCCTCGTGACCTGGCTCGTGGCCTGCCGACTCATGGTGCGCCAGGAGCGCGCCGCACGGCCGCTGCGGACGGCGCCCGTCCGCCGGCGCCGGACGACGCTCGCCGACCAGGTGATCGCCGCGGAAGACGCCGCTGACACCGACGAGATCCCCGCGGTGCGCGCCGGCGACGACGACCCGGCGGTGCCGGGCGGATGGGATCCGGTGCCCGTCACGCTGCCGACGTACGTCGCCAAGGCCGCTGCCGACCGCACGGTTCGCACCATCGACCTCGACTCCACCGGCGTCTGGAGCTCGGGCCGCAATGCTGCCGACTCGGCGCTGGCTCGCGAGGCCGACCAGCACCGTGCGGACGCGGTCGAACCGGACCAGCGCCGCGCCTCCGGCGCCTGATTCATCGTCTTGTCCGGGGGCCCACCTGGATTCGGAACGGCCAGTGCCCGGGTGCTACCGTTTCCCCTCGCTTGGGGCTGTGGCGCAGTTGGTAGCGCGTCTCGTTCGCAATGAGAAGGTCAGGGGTTCGAATCCCCTCAGCTCCACCAAAAATCCGGTTCGCTGGGCCAGTCCGGAATCCTCATGGACGAGGACGGCCCACGAACCCCGACATCGCCCTTGCGCGTCCTGCAGAACGGCACACAACGGCATAGGAAGTGGTCGTGATAGCGACCACAACGTATGCCGTTGTGGCGGGCGCGAACTGGTGATTCCGTTGCGTTTCGCCACTGGCGCCGGGGGGCTGCCAGTGACAGATTGTGGAAGCCAACGATCGACGCGGGCCCAGCCACGGGAGAGATCCATATGAAGCAGCGCACGGCACACGCGTCGGTCACCGTCGACATCAATGCGACCCCGGAGCGCGTCTACGAGCTCGTCTCCGACATCACCCGCATGGGCGAGTGGAGCCCCGAATGCATCCGCTGCTCATGGAGCAAAGGCGCAACCGGGCCCGCTGTAGGTGCCCGCTTCAAAGCCGCCAACAAGGGTGGTCGAGGACCGGCGTGGTTCAACTCACCTGTGGTCACGGTCGCCGAGCCTGGCCGTGAGTTCGCGTTCAACCGCAGTGGGGTCGGCATCGGTTCCTACACCTGGCGGTACGCCCTCGAGCCCACGCCCACCGGCACGCGGGTCACGGAGTCTTTCGACGCTGAGCGCCCGCTGAGCAAGGCGATGACCTGGGTGACGATGAAATGGACGGGGAGCAAGGACCGCGACGATGACCTGCGCCGCGGAATGACCACCACTCTCGGTCGGATCAAGGCGGCCGCCGAGGCGACCTAGCTGTCCAGGGGAGGTTGGATCAGGCCCTTGGATGGCGCTGGCGTTTCGGGTGAGCAGTGACGGCATTGCGCCATTGACAACAGGTGAGGCACAATGGCCAATGTGTCTCACACTGATCTGCGGCGGCGTACCTCCGCCAAGGTGACGGTGGACGACCTCCTCGATGCGGCGGGTCTGGCGTTCGAGAGGTGCGGAGTGGCGCAGGCGACCATGGTCGACGTCGCCCACCAGGCCGGCTGCTCGCGGGCGACGCTGTACCGCAACTTCGCCAACCGGGAAGCCCTGCACCTGGCTTTCGTCCACCGCGCGACGTTGCGGATCGCAGCAGTCATCGCCCCCCGGCGAGCCCCGCAGACCCCGCGCGCGATGGTCGATCTGATCGTGCGCGGCATCAACGCCGTCCGCGCGGACCCCCTGCTCGCCGTGTGGTTCGAGCCCAACAACATGGCGATCCCGATCGCGTTGAGTCAGAACTCCGAGCTCCTCCATGCCATGACCACTGGACTGGCAGGAGAGCTCGACCGTGACTCCAGGCCGCGCGCCGACATCGAGCTGCTCGGCGCCTGGGTGCTGCGCTGCATCGTGTCGATGCTGGCAATGCCCGGCGAGAGCGAAGAACAGGAGCGCGCGATGCTCGAGACGTTCGTCGTGCCGTTGCTCCTCCCCCTCACCCCCTCACCCCACCTCACCCCACTCACCCCAGACAAGAGAGCCGATCATGACCTTTGCGTGCGACCAGGTGGAGGTCGGCTTCTTCGACACCGCCGCCACGATCCAGCGGACGAGACGAGAGGTGGCGGCGTGATGACTGACGACAGCTTCGGCGACAGTCTCGACGACATCGACCTCACCGACGCCTCCGTCTGGGAGCGAGGAGCGCCCCACGAGTGGCTCGACCGGTTGCGGACGGAGAGCCCGGTGCACTGGCACAAGGAGTCGGACGGCCCGGGCTTCTGGGCGCTGACCAGGCACGACGACGTACGGCGGGTGTCGACCTCACCCGGCGAGTTCTCGAGCTGGGTCGGTGGGCCGCTGCGCCTCGACATGGAGGGCGATGCGCTCGACCAGCTTCGGATGGTGATCATCGGGATGGATCCTCCCGACCACCGAGACTTCCGCACCATCGTGTCCCGGGCCTTCACCCCGAAGATGATCGCCCGACTCGAGGAGTCGCTCCGGGTCGAGACCGCCCGGGTCGTGGGCGAGCTGCGGGACGGCACCAGCTGTGAGTTCGTCGCCGACGTCGCCGCCCGGATCCCGATGTGGTCGATCAGCGAGCTGATGGGCGTCCCACCCGAGGACCGGCACCGGCTCTACGAGCTGAGCCATGCCCTGATCGACGACCAGGATCCGGAGATCGCCCCGACGCCCGAGACGGCGATGGAGTCCTCTGCGGAGATCTTCGCCTACGCCCTCGAGATGGCCGCGCGGGAGCGGGCGAACCCGTCCGGCAGCCTGACCAGCACCCTCCTCGAAGCAGAGGTCAACGGGCGCCGGTTGGACGACATGGAGTTCACGCTCTTCTTCATGTTCCTCATCGTCGCCGGCAACGAGACGACCCGCACGGCGTCCTCGCACGGCCTGCTCTCCCTGCTCGACCATCCGGAATCTCTCGACCGGCTCGTGCGTGACCCCGGCCTGATGCCCTCGGCCGTGGAGGAGATCCTTCGGTGGCAACCGCCGATCCAGCACTTCCGGCGTACCGCGACCACCGACCTGGTGCTCGGCGGACAGCCGATCGCCGAGGGCGACAAGGTGCTGATGTGGTACGCCGGGTCGAACCGCGATCCTTCCGTGTTCGCCGATCCCCACCGGTTCCTCATCGATCGCTCGCCGAACCCCCAGCAGTCCTTCGGCATCGGCGCTCATTTCTGTCTCGGCGCGAACCTCGCCCGCGTGTCCCTGCACATCCTCTTCTCCGAACTGCTCGGGACGATCGAGAACATCGGGCTGGAAGCTCCCCCGAGGCGGCTGCACTCGAACCTGATCAACGGGATCAAGGAGATGCGGATCAGCTACGACGTGCGATAGCCCAGAGTCGGGGCTGATCGGCGATCCGGAGCGGCTCAGCCAGTAACGTGGTCCGCGTGAGCCCGACGACCAAGAGGTTGGCCCGTCTTGCAGCCGTTTTCGCGGGCTACGGAGTCGTCGCGGTGCTGGTGAGCGCACCGATTGCCGTCGAGCAGGCCGTCGAAGGAGCCGAGTTCCAGGATCGGGTCGGGACCGTGCCGGTGGAGGTCTCGCTGACCCACAACGGTGTGTCGACCTTGGACACCGGGGTCCTCGGGCGTCTCTACTGGGAGGAGACCGGCGCGGGCGGGCTCGGTGCCTACGTCCGGGTCACCGGCACCCCGGAGGCGGGCGGTTCTCTCTCGTCGTACGTGAGCCCGCGTTTCGTCCGGACGAACGCCGCGTTCGTGAACGATCCCGAGGAGGTCGCCCGCGCCTACGGTGACGAGCTCTCGGCCAAGTTCTGGCAGCGGCTGCTGCTCTCGGAGCTTGCGGTGCTGCTGGTCGGAGGGGCCGTCCTCACCGCGCTGTCCCGCGGGCGGCCGCCGTGGCCCGGCATGCGCCGGCGCAACGCGGTCGGTCTCAGTGTGCTCATCGTGGTTGCCACCGCGGGGTTGTCGACCGCGGCCGCCACCTGGGTGTTCGCGCGCTGGGACGGCAGCACGGAAGTGACTCAGCGTTATCCGTTGCCCGGTGTCGACGGCCTGTCGTTCAGCAGTCCCCAAGCGCTCGAGATCGCCCGCCAGATCCAGCCGTTCATCGAGAAGAACAGCTCCCGGACCCGGGCCCGCACCGAGCGGTACCAGGCTGCCGTCGCCGCCACCTTCGAGACCGAGCTCGGTGAGCAGACCGCGGACCTGGCGCCCGCCGAAGGCGAGCGCATTGTGATCGCCGAGGCCGACCCGCAGGGCAGCATCGTCGGAACCGCGGTGCGGCGCGAGATCTACCCCCAGCTCTTCGACGCGTTCGGAGAGGACGCGTTCGCCCTGCGCACCATCTCCGGCGACGTCACCTCCAACGGCACCGTCGCCGAGTCAGGGTTCGTCGAGAGCGAGGCGAGTGCCAGCGGCGACGTGCCGGTGGTGGCGGTCAAGGGTGACCACGACACCGACATCACCGTCGAACAGCTGACCGACAACGGCGTCGTGAACCCCGACTTCGACCTGACCGAGGTCGGCGGGCTCGACGTCGTCGTCGGCAACGACCCGGCGTTCAAGACCCTGTTCGGCGGCCTCTCGATCAACGACAGTGGCATCACCGAGACCGAGCTGGGCGAGAACCTGCGTGAGGAGGTCGGCGACGCCGAGGGACCGTTGATCGTCCTCGTGCACCAGCCGGCGTCGGCCGCGGGCTATCTCGGCGTCGACCGTCTCTCCGACCTCGACGACGCCGCTGGCCAGGAGACCACGCCCTTCGACGACGGGGTCCCCGATCTGCCGCCGGGCATCATCAACGTCGGCCACCTCCACGACGAGGCTCCGCCGCAGGTCGTCTGGAACACCGACGGCGACGAGGTCACCTGGACGGTGGTGAACCAGCTCGGCACCGCCGGTGGCGTCGAGGAGCACCCGACCTTCAACCGGTTCTCCACCCCGTTCTCGGTCCCGCTGAAGACGTTGAGCATCCAGCTCCAGTACGTCGACGTCGAGACCGGGATGCAGACCGGCTACGCCAGCATCGACATCTCCACCGACGGCATCGTGACCATCAGCGACCGGCAGGACCTCGGGTTGCCCGTGGAGTAGGTCCGCTGCTCTCCCGATCCCGATCCCGGTGCCGGTACCGGTGCCGCAGCGACGAGGCGACGAGGCGACTGGGTCGCAGCCCGGGCTGGCGATCAGCGTTGTCCCGGGTCGGTCGCCGCGAGACGATGTGGGGGTGAGCGTCGATGTCCAGGTGGAGACCATCATCAACCGTCCGGTGGGGGTGGTGGGTGCCTACGCCGGCGACCCCACCAACGCGCCGCAGTGGTATGCCAACATCAAGTCGGTCGACTGGCTGACCCCCTCTCCGGTGGGGGTCGGGGCGCGGATGGATTTCGTGGCCCAGTTCCTCGGGCGACGCTTGGCCTACACCTACGAGGTGGTCGAGTACGAGCCTGAACGCCGACTCGTGATGCGCACCGCCGACGGCCCCTTCCCGATGGAGACCACCTACACCTGGGAGCCGGTCGGCGAGGGCGCCACCCGGATGACCCTTGGCAACCGGGGGAACCCGTCCGGCTTCTCGCGGGTCGCGGCCCCGGTCATGGAGGCAGCAATGCGGCGCGCCACGACCAAGGACCTGGCGCGCCTCAAGGTGATGCTGGAGGCTGCCGCCGCCGGATCCGGCTGACGCCGCGAGCTGGATAACCGGGAGCCTAGGTCGCTCGCTCGCCGATCCGGGACATCACCGGAGTGGCGAGCACGCCGTGGATGATCACCGACGCCGTGACGGTGAAGGCGACCGTCGACCACAGCCACTCCGAGGCGAGCTCCGGCGCCTCGCCGGCGGCGTAGGCCAGGTAGTAGATCGAGCCGATCCCGCGGACCCCGAAGAACGCGACCGCACCTCGTTGCGCATGACTCATGCCGGACCTGGAGCCGATGAGGGCGATCACGCCGGAGAGCGGTCGGATCACGAGGATCAGCCCCAGACCCACGACCACGCTGCGCCAGTCCAGGTCCTCGAGGAGCCCGCGGCTCAGGGCGACGCCGAGCATCAGCAGGAGGAAGAGGGTGAGCAGGCGCTCGAGGCGCTCGGTGACCTCGTGCATGGACGCGTGGTAGTCGTGCGTCCGCTCGGCGGACCGGAAGGTCATGGCACAGGCGAAGACCGCGAGGAAGCCGTAGCCGCCCACCACCTCGGAGGCGCCGTACGCCGAGATGAGCGCGGCCAGTGACGTCAGCGACTCACCCCGCTCCGCCACGCGCAGCGAGCGGCTGGTCGAGCGGAAGGCGATGTGAGCGAGCACGCGGCCGACCGCGATGCCGATGACGACACCGATCGCCACCTTGCCCGCGGCGTACCAGCCCACCCACTCGAACCAGGAGAACCCGCCGGCGGCCACCAGGATCGCCAGGTAGACGAAGGGGAAGGCGAGGCCGTCGTTGAGGCCGGCCTCGCTGGTCAGGGTGAAGCGCAGCTCGTCGGGCTCGTCGACCTCGTGGTCGCCGGTCTGCGGGCCGGCCACCTGGACGTCCGAGGCCAGGACCGGGTCGGTCGGCGCGAGGCAGGCGGCGAGCAGCAGCGCGGCGGCAAGGCCGAGGCCCACCGCCATCCCGAGCGCAGTCACCGCGGCGATGCTCAGCGGCATCGCGATGCCCAGCATCCGCCACGTCGACCCCCAGGTCCGCCAGGACGACGGTCGACGCAGCTCGAGCGGTCGGTCGAGCGCCAGCCCTACCCCCATCAGCGCGACGATCACGGCGACCTCGGTGACGTGCTCGATGAGCGCCTGGTTGGCTCCCGGGTCGAGCGGCATGCCGTCCGGCAGCGGCGTCAGACCGATCGCGATCCCGACCGCGATCAGGACCATCGGGGCCGAGATCGCCCACCGGTCCAGGAGCGCCGGCAGCACGATGGCGAGGAGCAGGCTGGCGCCCGCAACCAGGTAGACCAGGTCCGCGCTCATCGCATCGGCTCAAGGCGAGGTCGAGGAGGCACCTGCTCGTTATACCCGTTGGCCGGGATCGCAGCGGTCAGCACTTCGTGCTGAGCCCGTCCGGATCGACGAGCGGACGCAGGGAGACCGAGATCGCGCGTCGATCGGACCCCACGGCAACGTCGTACGACGCAGCGCGCACCCAGTCCGCGTCGACCGGCCCACCGGCCCGGTCCCAGACATAGGCCAGGCCGACGCCCGCCCCGACCGTCGCCCCCCAGGCCGCCGAGGTGACCTGGCCCGCGACGACGCCGTCCCGCAGCACCAGCTCGCCACCCCAGAGCATGGCCTCGGGGTCGTCGACCGAGAACGAGACCAGTCTGCGCCGCGCCCCGGAGGCCCTGGCCGCCTCGACGGCCTCCCGTCCGAGGAAGGGGATGTCGGTCTTGAGCTTGCAGGCGAACAGCAGGCCGGCGTCGACGGGCGTGTAGTCGGGGGTCAGCTCGCGACCGAACGCGCGGTAGCCCTTCTCGAGCCGGAGCGAGTCGATCGCGTAGTAGCCGCCGTCGACGGCGCCGAGGTCCGCGCCCGCGGACAGCAGTCCCTCGTGGACACCCACCGTGAACTCCGTCGGCACGTACAGCTCCCAACCGAGCTCGCCGACGTAGGTGATCCGCGTCGCCCGCGCCGTCGCGTAGCCGAGATCGATCTCCCGGCTGGCACCGAACGGGAAGCCTTCGTGCGAGAGGTCGGCGCTCGTCAGCCGCGACAGCAGATCGCGGGAGCGTGGTCCCATCACCCCGAGCACGGCATAGCTGGAGGTCAGGTCGACCACGGCGACGGAAGCGTCCGGCGGCAGATTCCGCCGCATGTGGTCCTGGTCCCGTTCCGTCGTCGCGGCGCTGCTCACGACGAGGTACTCGGTGGCGCTGACCCTGGTGACGGTCACGTCGGACTCGTAGGTGCCACGGGCGTTGAGCATCCCCGTGTAGACAGTGCGCCCCGGCGGGACCGCGACGTCCGCCGTACACAGCCACTGGAGCGCGCGTTCGGCGTCCGGCCCCACGACGAGGTACTTCGAGAACGACGTCTGGTCGAAGATGGTGACGTTGGTGCGGGTGTTGGTGTGCTCGGCGCTGACCCACGGCAGCCAGTTCGGCCTGCTCCAGCTGTACTCGATCGCGGGCGTGGTGCCGGACGGGGCGAAGAAGTTCGCGCGCTCCCACCCCATCTTGCTGCCGAAGCTCGCGTTGGACTGCTCGAGCACGTGGTAGAGCGGAGAGCGCCGGAACGGCCGGGCCGTCCGCATCTCACGGTTGGGCCAGGGGATCTCGTAGTGCAGACCGAGGACCTCGGCGACCCGGTCGTGCAGCCAGCGGTTGTTGCCGTTGAACCGGGCGAACCGACGGATGTCGACGGCGGTGAGGTCGGTGGTGGCCTCACCGTTGACGATCCACTCGGCGAGTGCCCGCCCGGCACCGCCGGCCGACGCGATGCCGACGGAGTTGAAGCCGGCGCCGACGTAGAAGTTCCCTACCTCGGGCGCCGGGCCCAGGATGAACTGGTTGTCGGGCGTGAAGCTCTCGGGCCCGTTGTAGAACTTGCGCACGCCGGTCTCCTGGAGCACCGGGATCCGGTGGATCGCGCTCTCCATCAACACCGAGAAGTGCTCCCAGTCCTCCGGCAGGAGCTGGAACTCGAACGGGTAGGGGATCTGGTCCGGAGCGACCCACGGTTTCGCCTCGGGCTCGAACCCGCCGACCACGAGGCCGCCGACCTCTTCCTTGAAGTAGGTGTAGCCGTCGGGATCCCGCAGGATCGGCAGGTCCGGACGTACGCCGGCGAACGGCTCGGTCACGACGTAGAAGTGCTCTGCGGAGTGCAGTGGCACGGTGACTCCGGCCATCGCGCCGACCTGCTTGGCCCACTGCCCCGCGCAGTTCACGACCACCTCGGCCTCGACGTCCCCTGCGTCGGTGCGGACCCCCGTGACCCGGCCGTCGTCGACGAGCACGTCGAGGACCCGGGTCTTCTCGACGATCCGCGCGCCGTGTTGCCGCGCGCCTTTCGCCAGTGCCTGGGTCAGATCGGTCGGGTTGGCCGTCGCGTCACCCGGCAGCCAGATCGCACCGACCAGGTCGTCGACCTGCATGACCGGCCAACGCTCCCGGGCCTCCTCCGGTGTGAGCAGGGTGCACTCCAGGCCGTAGGCGTCGGCGCTCGCCGCGGTCCGACGCAGCTGAGTCATCCGGTCCTCGGTGCGCGCGACCGTGACGCCGCCACAGCGCTTGTAGCCGGTCGACAGCCCGACCTCGGCCTCGAGCTCGGAGTAGAGCTGGGTGGAGTACTGCACGAGCCGGGTGCCGCTCTCGGAGGCACGTAGCTGTCCGACGAGTCCGGCCGCGTGCCAGGTCGTGCCGGAGGACAGCCGGCCCTGCTCCAGGAGCAGTACGTCGGTCCAGCCGAGCTTGGTGAGGTGGTAGGCGACACTGGTGCCGATCACGCCGCCGCCGATGATGACGACGCGGGCTCGGTCGGGAAGCTCGGTCACCGGGCGACGTCCTCCAGCAGCTGTCGGAACCGGGGCCCGCGGAACGTGGCCTCGGCCTTGTCGAAACGCACCTGGCCCCACGTGGCGAAGTCATAGTCGATCGGGCTGGTCGCGGCCTGGATGAAACCCCAGAGCGACCAGCCGTACTCGCTGCACAGCGCCTGCAGGCGCACCCGGGCCAGGTCCGCCCGCGTGGGCGCGCTGCCGAGATAGGCCCCGACCCAGGCGTCGATCTGGTCCTCGGTGAAGTCGCATTCGGTGGTGGTGTTGCCGAGCTCGAAGAACGGGTCGTTGTTGCCCGAGTACTCGTAGTCGATCAGCCAGACCCGCTCGCCGTCGTCGATGAAGTTCGCGGCGAGCAGGTCGTTGTTGCAGGGCGCGGTCGGCCGACCCCGGACGGCGAGGGCCCGGCGTACGTCGTCCCAGCCGTCGGCGTGGTCGTCGTAGGTCGCTGGCAGCACGAACC
Organism: uncultured Actinomycetota bacterium; assembly: GCA_963756795.1. Lineage (GTDB taxonomy): Bacteria > Actinomycetota > Actinomycetes > Propionibacteriales > Nocardioidaceae > Nocardioides. The sequence continues at coordinate 1,618,056 of CAVWPK010000012.1, forward strand.
CGTGCTCCCGGACGGTCTCGCGGTAGGACGCCTGCCGGGCGAACATGTCGAACTCCCCGACGAACGCCGGTCCGGCGTGCAGGTGGCGGCAGGCCCCGGCCGCGCGCTCCAGCACCGCCGGCGTCGGCGAGGTCGGCGTTGCCCAGCGGCCGGCCGGGCAGGTAGGTGATCACCAGCATCCCCAGGTCGGGACGGTACTCCAGCACCTGCGCCCCGACACCGGCTTCTGCCGCGCGGCGGGTGTTCTGGTGCTCGGCGTCGCGGTCGATGCCGAGCAGGCTGGGGTCACCGGAGGAGCAGCGCACGACCAGGTCGAGTGGCGGCGCGGCCGTCGGTGGTCGTCACCCGGATGTTGCGGTTGGTCAGGCCGCCGGGCAGGTCGGTGGCCTGCCAGGACCGCCCCGCCAGCACGGCGAGGCGGTCCAGAGCGGGCGGCCGCCGGTCGGTGTCCACTCAGTCGTCGTAGGCCTCGACGACGGCAGGGTCGATCGTGTGCTGTGGGCCGGTGAACCAGGTCTTCGCCGACAGCGACCACCACACGGCCAGCACCAGGAGCGAGCCGACGGTCAGGATCGGCGCATAGTTGACGAACTTCCACGAGAAGTCGTCGTTCAGCGGGTTGCCCGCCGGGACGAACGGCAGGATGAAGTAGACGCTGATGATGGCGATCTCGGCGATGGCCACCAGGTTCATCCACTTGTACTTCGCCCCCAGCGTCCAGGTGCCGGGCTGGAAGCTGTCGCCCATCCGCCAGCGGAGCCAGATCGGGATGAGGAAGGCCAGGTAGAGCCCGATCACCGCCACCGACACCACGGCGTAGAACGCGGTGGGCACGATCAGCGGCTCCTCCGCCGTACCGATGTTGACCTCCACCAGTGCCGGCACGGTGATCAGCGCCGCGACGACCGCCACCAGCATCACCGCGTTCGCCGGCACCTTGGTCCGCGGGTTGACCCGCGACCAGAGCGACGAGCCGGGGATCGCGCGGTCCCGACTGAAGGCGAAGGTCATCCGTGAAGCGCTCGTCATGCACGCTGTGGTGCAGAAGAACTGGCCGACCGCGGAGATCAGCAGGACCGAGGCAGCGAGGTCGGAGTCGAGGGCCGAGGTGAAGATGTAGGCCACGCCTCCGGCTCCCACTCCTGCGTTGTCCGGATTGCCGAGCGCGTCGTCGGGGATCGCGAACAGGAACGCGAGCAGGATGATCCAACCGCCGATCGCGGAGTAGAAGATCGAGCGCCAGATGCCCTTCGCCGCCCCCTCCGACGCCGCCGTCGTCTCCTCGGAGAGGTGGGCGGAGGCATCGAAGCCGGTGATCGTGTACTGCGTGAGCAGAAGGCCGAACGGCACGACCAGCAACCAGTAGCTGATGGAGCTGCTCGAGCCGTCGTCGTAGCCGGAGTTGTTGAACCGCTCGGTGAAGACGTAGCTGACGCTCTGGTGCTGGTCGGGCACCACGAACAGGACCACGATGATGAACGCGGCCCCGAGGACGTGCCACCAGACCGAGACGTTGTTCATGATCGCCATCAGGTGCCCGCTGAAGATGTTGAGCACCGAGGCGATCGCGAGCAGCACGAGGAAGATCAGGAACACGCGGGTGAGCGAGTAGTCGCCGGCGAAGGACTCCGAGAACGTGCTGAGCGTGAGATCGATGAACGTGGCGCAGCCGTAGGCCACCGAGGCGGTGACCGCCACCAGGCCGATCAGGTTCAGCCAGCCGGCGAAGAACCCGGCCTTGGGGCCGCCCATTTTCGCGGCCCACCAGTAGATGCCACCCGAGGTCGGGTACGCCGACACCAGCTCGGACATCGTGAACCCGATGATCAGGATGAAGATCGAGACGATCGGCCAGCCCCACGAGATCGCGACCGGCCCGCCGTTGTTGAAGCCTTGGCCGAAGGTCGTGAAGCAGCCGGCGAGGATCGAGATGATGGAGAACGAGATGGCGAAATTGGAGAATCCGGACCAGCTCCGGCTGAGTTCCTGCTTGTACCCGAGCTTGGCGAGGAGCGCTTCGTCTTCGTTGTGGATCTGTGCGTCGGCCATGGGGGCATCCTCCGTTTGGGCCAGTTCGAGTCGCGTGGCAGGAACGTAGACCCGCGACGAGCGGCCTGTAAACAGCCCGGAGCTCTTTGGCCTGAAATCAGACCTATCTTCACTTCTCGGATTGACACCGGACCGGCGCCGCTCGGAGGATGACGAGGGTGACCGAGGCCCCGCACCCGCAGCTCCCGGACGCCGTCCTCCGGCCCGTCCGGGGGCACCACGCGTTCGAGGCCTGCGTCGAGCAGCTCGCGACCGCGATCCGGCTGGGGGTGTACCCGCTCGGATCCACGCTGCCGGCCGAGCGCGAGCTGGCCGAGCGGCTGGGCGTCTCGAGGGCGACGTTGCGGGAGGCGATGGCGGCGCTGCAGGCAGGCCGGCCTGGTGGAGACCCACCGTGGTCGCGGCGGCGGCACGGTGGTGAAGCTGAAACCACGCACGCCGTCGGCGCGCAAGGCGGCGCGCGTCTCGGCGGAGGTGCGGTCCGACTGGCTCGACGTGCTGGAGTTCCGGCGGATCACCGAGCCGGGTGCGGCGTTCCTGGCGGCCCAGCGGCAGCGGGTCGGCTCACTCGACGAGCAGCAGCACGACCAGCTGCAGACCGCGCTCGACGAGGTGGACGCCGCCGGCAAGCCGGCGGCCCACCGGCAGGCCGACTCCCGCCTCCACCTGACGATCGCGGCGCTGACCGGGTCCCCCCGAGTCGTGGCTGCGGTCACCGACGTCCAGCGGGTCCTGCACGAGATGCTGCTGGCGATCCCCGTCCTCGACGCCAACATCGCCCACTCCGACCGGCAGCACGCAGCCGTCGTACGCGCCGTCCGGGCGGGCAAGCCGGACCGGGCGCGCAAAGCCATGGAAGAACACTGTGACGACACCGCCGCACTCCTGCGCGGACTGGTGGGTTAGGAGAACGGTGCACAACGAGAGCGAGACGCGGCGCAACGACCGCCACCTGACGGTGGCGTCGCTGCGAGCAGCCATCGAGAACGGCGAGGTCGACACGGTCGTCGTCGCCTTCACCGACATGCAGGGCCGGCTCCAGGGCAAGCGGCTGCACGGACGCTACTTCCTGGACTTCGTCCTGGAGCACGGCACCGAGGGCTGCAACTACCTGCTCGGCGTCGACATCGACATGAACACCGTGGCTGGTTACGAGATCACCTCCTGGGACCGCGGGTACGGCGACATGGAGTTCGTCCTCGACCTCGACACCATCCGGCTGCTCACCCATCTGCCGACGACGGCGATGGTGCAGTGCGACCTGATCTGGCCCCCCGACGACGGAGGACAGCACCGGCCGGTGCGGCAGTCGCCGCGGACGATCCTCAAGCAGCAGCAGGACCGCGCCGCCGAGCTGGGGTTCACCGCGTTCGCAGGCACCGAGCTCGAGTTCATCGTCTACGAGGACACCTACGAGGCGGCCCACGACCTCGGCTACCAGCACCTGACCCCGTCGAACCAGTACAACGTCGACTACTCGATCATCGGCGAGACCCGGATCGAGCCGTTGCTGCGCGACATCCGCAACACCATGTACGACGCCGGGCTCAACGTCGAGGGCTCCAAGGGTGAATGCAACTTCGGCCAGCACGAGATCGGGTTCCTGTACGACGAGGTGCTGGTCACCGCCGACAACCACGCCGTCTACAAGACCGCGGCCAAGGAGATCGCTGCGCTGCACGGGAAGTCGCTGACCTTCATGGCGAAGGTCGACGAGCGGGAAGGCAACTCCTGCCACATCCATCTGTCCCTGCGCGGGAAGGACGGCGAGATCGTGTTCTGGGACGACGCGGCCGGGCGTCGTACCCCCCTCTACGACCACTTCGTCGCCGGCGTCCTGGCAACGATGCCGGACCTGACCCTCCTGTACGCGCCGAACGTCAACTCCTACAAGCGGTTCGCCGACGGGTCCTTCGCGCCGACCACGATCGCCTGGGGTGAGGACAACCGCACCTGCGCCGTACGCCTGGTCGGCCGCGGCGCCGGCGCCCGGATGGAGAACCGGGTGCCCGGCGGCGACGTGAACCCCTACCTGGCGCTGGCCGCGATGCTGGCTGGCGGCCTGCACGGCATCGAGAACGAGCTGGTGCTGGAGCCACCACTGGAGGGCAACGCCTACACCTCCGGGCGGGCGAAGGTGCCGGGGTCCCTGCGCGACGCCCGGGACGCCTTCGCTTCCTCGGCCGTCGCTCGCGCGGCGCTCGGCGACGACGTGGTGGACCACTACACGAACATGGCGGACGTCGAGCTCGCGGCCTTCGGTGCGGCCGTCACCGACTGGGAGCTGAAGCGCAGCTTCGAGCGGATGTGAAGGGCGGCATGACCAGCTACACCGTGATCAACCCGGCAACGGCCACCCCGGTGACCGAGGTGGCCCTGGCGTCGGTCGAGGAGGCCGATGCCGCGATCGAGCGCGCCCAGGAGGCGTTCCTGTCCTGGCGCGAGGTGGCGCCGGGGGAGCGGGCCCGGCTGCTGCGGTCGTTCGCCGGCGTGGTCGACGCCCACCTCGAGGAGCTGGCGCGGCTGGAGGTGACCAACTCTGGCCACACCATCGGCAACGCGCGCTGGGAGGCGGGCAACGTCCGGGACGTGCTCAACTACTACTCCGCAGCGCCCGAGCGGCTCTTCGGCCGGCAGATCCCGGTGCCGGGCGGCATCAACGTGACTTTCCACGAGCCGCTCGGCGTGGTCGGCATCATCGTGCCCTGGAACTTCCCGATGCCGATCGCCGGCTGGGGCTTCGTGCCGGCGCTCGCGGCGGGCAACACCGTGGTTCTCAAGCCGGCCGAGGTGACGCCCCTGACCGCGATCCGGCTGGGTGAGCTGGCACTGGAAGCGGGCCTCCCCGAGGGCGTGCTCACCGTGGTCCCGGGCAAGGGGTCGGTGGTCGGCGAGCGGTTCGTCACCCACCCGCTGGTGCGGAAGGTCTGCTTCACCGGTTCCACCGAGGTCGGCAAGCAGATCATGGCGGGCTGCGCCGATCAGGTGAAGCGGGTGACCCTCGAGCTCGGCGGGAAGAGCGCCAACATCGTCTTCGCCGACGCCGACATCGCCACGGCCGCGGCCACTGCGCCGTACGCCGTCTTCGACAACGCGGGCCAGGACTGCTGCGCCCGTTCCCGGATCCTGGTCCAGCGGGCGGCGTACGACGAGTTCCTCGGCAGGCTCGAGACCGCCGTGGGTGCGATGAAGGTGATCGATCCGGCCGACGAGACCAGCGAGATGGGGCCGCTGATCTCGGCCAGGCAGCGCGATGCGGTCGCGGGCTACCTGGCCGGCGCCGAGGCCGCGTTCGCCGGACCGGTGCCGGACTCCGATGGCTTCTGGCTGCCGCCGACCGTCGTCCTGACCGAGGACACGGCGGCAGCGGTCTGGCGCGAGGAGGTCTTCGGGCCGGTCGTGGCGGTGATGCCGTTCGACGACGAGGAGGAGGCGGTCCGGCTCGCGAACGACACCGAGTACGGCCTGTCCGGCTCGATCTTCACCCGGGACGTCGGCCGCGCACTGCGGGTCTCGCGAGCCGTCGAGGCCGGCAACCTGAGTGTGAACTCGCACTCGTCGGTGCGTTACTGGACCCCTTTCGGCGGCTACAAGCAGTCCGGCCTCGGTCGGGAGCTCGGACCGGACGCGCCCACCGCGTTCACCGAGGAGAAGAACGTCTTCATCGCCCAGGACTGATCGGGCTCGGGGCTCGCTGCGATCGCACCTCAACCATCGGAGGGAAGGAACGGACCATGGCAGGACGACTGGAGGGACGGGTCGCCGTCATCACCGGAGGCTGCTCCGGCATCGGGTTGGCGACGGTGCGCCGATTCCTGGAGGAGGGCGCGAAGGTGGTCATCGGCGACGTCGACGACGCCCGGGGCCAGGAGCTCGCCGCCGAGCTGGGGATCACCTATGTCCACGTCGACGTCACCAGCAAGGAGCAGGTTGACGCGCTCTTCGCGACCGCGAAGGACACCCACGGCTCGGTCGACGTCGCCTTCAACAACGCCGGGATCTCACCTCCGGAGGACGACTCGATCCTCGACACCGACCTCGACGCCTGGCGGAAGGTGCAGGAGGTCAACCTCACCAGCGTCTACCTCTGCTGCAAGGCCGCGCTCCCCTACATGCTCGAGCAGCGGCGCGGATCGATCATCAACACCGCGTCCTTCGTCGCCGTCATGGGTGCGGCCACCTCACAGATCTCCTACTCGGCCTCCAAGGGCGGGGTGCTGTCGATGAGCCGCGAGCTCGGCGTCCAGTTCGCCCGCGACGGCGTCCGGGTCAACGCTCTCTGCCCCGGCCCGGTCAACACCCCGCTGCTGCAGGAGCTCTTCGCCAAGGACGCCGAGCGTGCGGCCCGACGACTGGTCCACGTGCCGATGGGCAGGTTCGGCGAGCCCGAGGAGATGGCCAACGCCGTGCTGTTCCTGGCCTCGGACGAGTCGTCCTTCATCACCGCCTCCAGCTTCCTGGTCGACGGGGGGATCTCCGGCGCCTACGTGACCCCCCTATGAGCGGGGGCACCGTGCGCAGGCCGCTGATCGGGCTCACTGCTTACCGCGAGCCGGCCCGGTGGGGCGTTTGGGACCAATCGGCAGACCTGCTCCCCACGGTCTACGCCCACGCCATCGAGACAGCCGGCGGCGTACCGGTGCTGCTGCCACCGACGGCGCCGTACGACGAAGCCGCCGCCGCGACCACCGCCCGGCTCGACGGTCTGGTCATCAGCGGCGGGCCGGACGTGTCCCCGCAGCGCTACGACGAGCAGCCGCACGAGCGCACGACCCAGTGGCGGGAGGACCGCGACGGGTGGGAGCTCGCCCTGCTCGACGCTGCCGACGGGGCGGGCCTGCCGGTGCTCGGCGTGTGCCGGGGGATGCAGGTGATGGCAGTCCACGCCGGAGGCCGCCTCGAACAGCACGTTCCCGACCTGGTCGGGCATGACGGCCACAACCCCCGGCCCGGCACGTTCGGCGAGACGGCGGTGTCGCTGGATCCGGCGAGCCGGCTCGCCTCCCTCGTCGGCACGTCGCTCACCGTGCACTGTCATCATCACCAGTCCGTGCGCAGCCACCCCGGATTCACCGCCGCGGCCTGGGCCGGGGACGGCCTGGTCGAGGCGATGGAGGCGACTGGGGATCGGCTGTGCCTCGCGGTCCAGTGGCACCCCGAGATGGCTGCCGACGCCGGGCTGTTCCGGGCGATCGTCGAGGCTTCGAGGAGATCAGCGTGAACACAGCCCCCGTGCCGCCGTACGCCCTGGTCCGGCCACCGGCCGCGTCGCTCGACGACGGCATCGTGACCTTCGCCGAGCGGCAGCCGGTCGACGTCGACCTGGCGCGTGACCAGTGGCGGCGTTACGTTGCCGCGCTCGAGGCCGCCGGATGGTCGACCGTCGAGGTCGAGCTCGACGACTCGCTCCCGGACTCGGTCTTCGTCGAGGACACCGTCGTGATCTTCGACGACCTCGCCGTGGTCACCAACCCCGCGCAGCCGACGCGCAATCCCGAGACGGCGGCGACGGCCCGGAAGGTCCGCGAGCTCGGTTTGGACGCGGTGACCTTGACCGACGGCACTCTCGACGGCGGCGACGTGCTCAAGGTCGGGCGCCAGGTCTACGTCGGCCTGAGCGGGACGACCTCGGAGGCGGCGGTCGACCAGTTGCGGATGATCCTCGAGCCGCGCGGCTGGACGGTGACGGCCGTCCCGATCACCAAGGCGCTGCATCTCAAGTCCGCGATCACGGCGCTCCCGGACGGCACGGTCATCGGCTATCCGCCGTTGGTCGACGACCCGGACCTCTTCGATCGCTACCTCGAGGTGCCCGAGGAGCCGGGCGCCCACGTCGTGGTGCTCGACGAACGCACCGTCTTGATGAGCTCGGCCGCGCCCCGCACCGCGGCGGTGTTCCGCGAGCGCGGCCTCACGGTCGTAGCGGTGGACGTGTCCGAGTTCGAGAAGCGCGACGGGTGCGTGACCTGCCTGAGCGTGCGGGTACGCGGGCTCCTGCCCTCGGCGCCGTCACCCGGTCCTGCTGCGGACTGACCCTCCACCCAGGTCGACCTCCCGAACCGTGCGCTCAGACGGGCTCGGTTGCCGCCGCCAGGATGAGGCGCACCATCGCCCGGGTGCCGTCGCTGGTCAGGTGGACGCCGTCGGACGCGAAGTAGTCGGGATGTGGCGTCGCCGCCTCGTGGAAGTCGACCACGCGGACGTTGTGATGACGGCGCGCGACCGCGTCGATGGCGCTGACACTCGTGCTCTCCCAGCTCCGGTTGACGCGCGGGGTGATCAGGAAGATCCGCGCCGTCGCATGCTCGGCGCAGAAGCGGGCCAGCGCCTCCGCATCGATCGCACCGTTGGTCCCGATGCCGAGGATGTAGTTGCCGCCCCGGCGGTTGAACTGACCGTACGAGCGGGCAACGTCGAGACCGGTCCACGGCTGCCGGCCGACTTCGGCGTTGATGGTGATCCGCGGCACCTCGGCGCCGAGCAGGGGCGCGATGTCGATCATGATCGAGTCGCCGACCGCCACGGTGTCCCTGCCGATCAGCGGAGCAGCCGGTTGGGACCGTCGCGGGCTTGGTCGGTGCCGGGGTCCGGAGTGGCTGGCCGGATCAGAGGCCGCGCGCGGGGGTCGGGCTGCGTCAGTCCCGCCGGGAGCGGCGCCGGTGGTCAGGCTGCTCGGGCCGTGCTCCTCCGGGGGCGGCGTGTTGACCCCTGCCAGAGCCAGGCTCGCGAGCACCAGCGGTGACACGGCGAAGACGAACGCCGGCCGCCGCCACTGCCGGGGCAAGCTCCGGATGCTGCCGGTGATCCGTGCGAGCGTCCGGCGTACGCCGACCTGCCGGACCGGGCGCTCGATGCAGCGGTAGGAGATCTCGGCGCACGCGAGCGTGAGGGCCACCACAGCGACGGTGCGGCCGAGTGAGAAACGGCCGAAGTCCTGGGCCGAGGACAAGGCGACCAGCACCGGGTAGTGCCAGAGGTAGACGGAGTACGAGCGGCGCCCGAGTGCTCCCACGACTCCGGCGTCGATCCGGGCCGCTACGGCCGCGACCGGCCGGGCCTGCAACGACAAGATCATGCCGGCGGAGGCCAGGGCGGCGAGCAGGATGCCACCCCGGTAGACAAGGGCGGAGGTGTCCGACAGAGACATGGCGAGCAAGGTCCACGCGCCGGTCGAGCAGATCAACGCGGGCCAGGCTCGGCGGCTCTGGAGCAGCGCGGTCACCAGCCCCGCGAGTCGTTCCTGTCCGTCCACAGCGAGGTGCAGGACCAGCGCCAGCAGCGCGCCGAGGAGGAGCTCGCCCATCCGGGTGTCGGTGCCCAGATAGCTCCGGTTCGGCGCCGCCGCATCGTAGGTGAGCGCCATCAGCGCCGCCGACGAGATGACCGCGATGCCGACGGTCGCCAGGATCGCCGTCCGGTTGCGGACGACGATCAGGAGGGCGACGAGCACGATCGGCCAGGCAACGTAGAACTGCTCCTCGATGGCGAGCGTCCACAGGTGCGCCAGCGGCGAAGGCAGGCCGAAGGACTCGAAGTAGGAGACGTCGTCGAAGATCATCCACCAGTTGCTGGCGTACCCCAGGGCGGCGAGTCCGTCGCCGCGCACCTTGGCCAGCAGGGCGGGCCCGAAGATCATCGTCGCGCCGAGGCACACCACGACCACGGTGTAGGCCGCGGGAAGCAGACGCCGGATCCGTCGTACCCAGAAGCCGGCGAGGTCAACGGCTCCGCGGGTCTCGTACTCCTCCAGCAGCAACCGGGTGATCAAGTACCCGGAGAGCACGAAGAAGAGAGTCACACCGAGGAAGCCGCCACGCATCGCCGGCACGCCGAGGTGGTAGCCGACGACAGCGACGACGCCGAGGGCCCGCAGCGAGTCGAGGCCGGGCACGCGTTCGGTCCGCCGCGACGGGCGGACCCGCTCGTCCGAGGACATGAACTGCTTGTCGTCCTTCCATGGTCGCTGTGACGACCATCGTCCACGAGCGCGCTTGCCGCAACAAAGTTTCGGGTCCGTGCCGCGGCGTGTTCCTGCTCACCTCGGGTGAACGGGGACGGGCCTGATGTCGGGCGACGTCAGACAGCAGTCCAGAGCAGCTCCTGGATACGTTCCGAAGGGTCGAGGCCGAGCTCCTCGCGGATGTGGCAGCGATAGGTCTGAAAGTGGCTGATCGCGTCGTTGCGGTTGCCCTGGGTGACACAGACCCGGATCACGGCCTCGTGCGCGGTCTCCCGGAGCGGGTCGGCCTGGACCGCGGCCAGTGCCGCCTCCATCGCCTGCGGGAACCGACGCAGGCCGATCAGGCGGTGGGCAAGGCACTCCAGCGCCGCCAGCCGCAACTGACGGAACCGGAACCGGATGTCGTCGAGCCAATCCTCGTCCCAGGCCGGGAGGACATCGCCGAGAAGGTGGCGATGGACGTCGACCATGTCCAGCGGCTCGTCCTCGGAGCGATCGAGCAACGTCTGTGCCAGCGAAGTCACCACTTCCAGATCGACCTCGATCTCCGGGAGGAGGGAGACCTCGTCGCCGTCGTTGACCAGCAGCCCCGGTGCGCTTCGCTGCAGTCGATAGACGACCGTCCTGAGGTTGCCGCGGCAGCGGGCCTCGGTCACGTCGGGCCAGAGCATGCCGGCTATCCGCGATCGATCCATCCGTCGGTCGTGACAGACGAGGAGGGCGAGGAGACGCTGACCGGTCGGGCTGACCCGGATCGGCTGACCGCATCGCTGGAGGTCGAAACCGCCGATCACCCGCAGCCGGGTGGCGGTCTCGGAGGCAGCAGCAGCAGGTGCGCTGGAGAGCGGGATCACCGAAGCGTGAGTCGTCGTCTGGTCCAGGGCGTCGAGGACAGTGGGGGCGCGGGACGAGTGGTCGCGGGCGATCGGGAGGGTCAGGATCTCTGCCGTGGCTGCCGTGGCTGCCGTGGCTGCCGTGGCTGCCGGCTGGGGTACGGCGAACGGGTCGATGTCGATCGCGAGTGCGGTGTCGAGTGGCATGGGTTCTTCTCCTTGGAATCTCGTTTTTGCAGCGAGGTGGACGGGGTTCGCGGGCGCGGCGGTTCAGTACTTCATCCGGCGCTCCGCGAGAGCGCTGATGACGACCACGACGGTCGCGAGCAACGCGGAGCACAAGAGCGCGGCGCGGGCACCGGCCGAGTCGACCAAGCTCGCGGTGACTGCCCCCGCGACCCCGAAGCCGACACCTCCGGCCGCGTAGAGCGCCGAGAAGCCGGTCGCCCAACGGGCCTCCGGCAGCAGTTGCTGGACGCCAGCGGCCCGCGCGGTCAGCGCGGGCGTTCCGACCAGTCCGGCGACGAACAGGAAGACGACCAGCGCGACCAGCCCGAACGGAGCGGCGGCGAGTGCCATGGCAAGAGTCAGTGCGAGCACGAGTACGGCGCTTTGGGTGCGGTACGCGCCCGGCCACCCGCGGGCGCCGTACACGAGGCCACCGATGATGCCGGCGGCGGCGAAGCCGGCGAGCAGCGGCCCGGCCCAGTCGGGGTTGACCGACGTCTCGGCCAGCAGCGGCGGTAGCGCCGTGTAGGCGGCTCCGACGCACAGCAACACGGCACCTTCCTGAAGAAGGGCCGGCCAGATCCGGGCGAGGACGCGGCCACTCTGGTGGCTGGACTCCTCACCGGTCTCGGGCCCGCGGTCGCGGATCGCGAGCGCGAGGACGGATCCGACGAAGGCGATGGCTGCGATCAGCACCATCGGAGCGAGCGACCCCAGCCAGGTCGCCAGCCCTGCGACGATCGCCGGGCCGACAGCCCACAGCAGGGTCGTCGTCGTAGCTTCGAGGCTCAGTGCCGCCTGATGCACCGAAGGCTGGACAGTACGGAGCAGCAGCGACCTCATCCCACCGTGGGCGCCGGACGCGATCCCGCCACCGACGGCCGTAAGGACGATCAGCGCCGGAAGCGGTAGCTGCTCCGTGCCCAGCAGGGGAAGGGCCAAAAGGCCCAGCGCCACGGCCTGGATTGCCAGCACCCAACGCAGTTCGGGGCCGGCGCGACGGGTGTCGAACCTGCGCCCGGCCGGTCCCGCCGCGACTGCCTCGGCCAGTGCGAAGACGCCGGCGAGCAGCGCGCCGGTTCCGTACGAGCCGGTGGCGGCGTGACCTACGTAGACAAGCGCGAGAGGACTCATTGCGATCGGCAGCCGCTGGCAGAGCACCACCCCCGCCCAGACCGGGACGCCGGGACTGGTGATCACGCCGACATACGCGCGAACGCCGCGTGGTTCGACGACACCGCCGTCGGCTATCGGCGCGGGGCACGCGGGTGTTGTTTCGACGGTCTCTTTCGTGGTGCTCATCGTCTTCCGCCTACTCATTGGTGGGTTCGGATCTGGAGACGAAGAACCGCTGGACGTGCAATGCCTATGTCCGCCCGAGCAGACCTCGTCATGCACCCGCTGAGTGACGCCGAGCAGGCGATTCGTTACAGCGCCCGGGAAGTTTTCCCAACGAAGTCGGCTGTCGCGACACTGCGACGCCACCGTGACTCGGCAGTCACCGGCGTGACACTCCCAGCCCTGCAGGGTCGTGGGACAGACCCGACTCGAGGAGTTGCGTGATGTCCGACGACAACCGACCCGCCGTTTGCGAATGCCAATCCGATCACCCCGCGCCGCCGGCGGCCAAGCCGCCCCGATGGGCGTCGACAGTCCCTGTCCCGCGTACCCGCCGCAATCGTGGGCAGGTGATCGGGGGCGCCGTCGTCCTCGTGGTGCTCACCGCGTTGGTGACAACCTTCCTCAGCCGCGTCGGAGACGGCGGACCGGTCGCCCGTTCGTTCGCCGCAACGGTGGAACTGGACGAGATGGACGGCGCGGACGCTGTCCCGGAGGATCCACAGAGCGCCGACGACCTCCCTCCCGGTGTCGTCGACCTGCGACAGGGCTCGGTTTTCCTCCAGTCGAACGACGCTGCCGTCAACGAGGTGGTGGCCTTTTCCCGCAACGCCAAGGGGGCGCTCCGTGAGGTCGGTCGCTACCCGACGGGCGGCTCAGGTACGGGCAGCTTCGAGGACAGCGCGCAGGGCATCGTGCTCGGCACCGAGCAGGGGGAGGCGTCTCCGACTGCGGTGATCGACGATGCGCAGCTGCTGTTCGTGGTCAACGCCGGTACTGCCTCGATCACCGTCTTCCGCGTCTATGCCGACCACCTCGAGCGGCTCTCGGTCACGCCGACCGGGGGCTCTCGCCCGGTCAGTCTCACGGTGAGCAACGGGGTCCTCTACGTCCTGAACTCCGGCGAGGTCGACCGTCGGCTCCTGCTGGGGGACGGAGGCGCCCTGGAGAACTGCGCCCACGGCGGGGAGCCCTCGATCACCGGGTTCCGGGTCACGGGCGCGGGCGCGTTGACGCCGATCCCGGACTCCACACAGGATCTGAGCGGCGGTGCAGGCGAGTCGGGCTGCGCCCAGGTCGCCTTCGCCCCGGACGGCGAGACGCTGGTGGTCTCGGAGCGCATTGCCGAGGTCGAGGACGGCAAGACCGGAGCGTGGGTGACCTTCCCCGTCAACCCGGACGGCACCTTGGGTGAGAAGAGTGTCACCGCCCCGACCGGCTCCGGGCCGTTCGGGTTCACCTTCACCCGCGAGGGGACGCTTCTCTCGACCGAGCAGAACGGCGGCTACACCAACCCCGGCGGAGGTGGCGCAGCGGCCTACGGGGTCGAGGACGGACAGCTGACCCCGGTCGGAGGGAGCGTCGCCAACTACCAGACGGACACCTGCTGGATCGTCCTGACCCAGGACCAGCGCTTCGCGTTCGCGACCAGCCCGTTCGAGGGCGGGGGCATCTCGGCGTACTCCGTTTCTACCGACGGTCAGCTCACGCTGGCGCACCCGTCAGCGACCTCGCCGGACGGCATCGACGTCACGGACAACATGATCGCCGACGGCGTCACGGACCTCGCGCTCAGCCAGGACGGTCGATACCTCTACCAGCTGAACTCGTTCACGGGCCAGCTCCACAGTTTCCAGGTGGAGTCCGACGGACGCCTCACCCTTCTCGGCACCGAGGACGTCTTCGACCTCCCGCCGTTCGGTGCGGGTGGTCAAGCGGCCCCCTTCGGCATCGCCGCCCGGTGAAGCCTCCGGCCACCAGATCAAGGAGCTCGCCATGCGTACAGGAATCATCGGTACCGGGTCCGCGGTCCCACCGCGGGTCGTCGACAACGAGTCCGTCGCCCGCACGTTGCCGGTCAGTGCGGAATGGATCGCGGAGCGGACCGGCGTGCTCGAGCGTCGCTACCTCCACTCCAACCTGGCGACCAGCGACCTGGCCGTCGAGGCTGCCAGGGAAGCGCTGACCGACGCCGGGGTGGATCCCGAGGAGCTCGACGTGATCGTCGTCGGGACCTCGACGCCGGACCATCCTCAGCCGGCGACAGGCTGCTTGGTCCAGCACCGGTTAGGGGCGGTCAACGCCGCGGCGTTCGACGTCAACTCGGTGTGCACCTCGTTCGTCTACGCCCTCGATGTCGCCCGTTCGATGCTCGTCTCTGACGTCCGTCGAAGGTTCGCTCTCGTCCTCGGGGCGGACACCTACTCGCGGATCGTCGACCCGCTTGACCACCGCTCGAGCGTCCTCTTCGGCGACGGGGCAGGTGCTGTCGTGCTCGGCCCGGTGGCGGAGCCCGAGGGCGTGCTCACCACCACCCTTCGCACGGACGGTCATCTCAGCGAGATCGTCGGCGTGCACGGTGGCGGCAGCCGAGCACCGCTGACAACGGCGTCGCTGGCAGCAGGCGAGGACCGGTTCGCGATGCAGGGGCGGGAGGTGCGTGACTATGTGGAGTGGGCCGTCCCGACGATCCTGGAGGACCTCGTGAAGGGGGCCGAGGTCACGCTCGACGACCTGGACCACGTCGTCCCGCACCAGGCGAACGCCCGGCTGTTGACCGCCTGTTTCGCCGGCCTCGGGATAGAGGGCCCGCGGCTGCACCTGAGCTGCCCTCGCTACGGCAACACCGCGGCCGCGTCGATACCGCTCACCGTCCACGAGTCCGTCCGATCGCAGCGCATCCGCCCCGGCGACCTCGTTGCGTTCGTCGGTGTCGGAGGGGGAATGAGCGCAGGGGGTGCGTTGGTCAGGTGGTCGGCGCCCGGCACGGGAGTCCCGCGATGACCGGCTCGGCGGTGCTGTACCCGGAGCTCGCCGCCCAGTATCCGAGAGCCGTCGCGGCATCGGGCAGCGTCATCCACGACGCCGACGGCAGGGATTACATCGACGGCTGCGCGGGTGCCCTCGTGGTGAACGTGGGGCACAGCCGAGCCGAGATCGTGGAGGCGATGGTCGAGCAGGCTGGGCGGCTCACGTTCGCCTACCGGACGCAGTTCACCACCGACCCCGCCGAGCGGCTCGCACGCAGGCTCGCCGATCTGGCGCCCGGCGACCTCGACCACGTGTTCTTCACCAACAGCGGGTCGGAGGCGGTCGAAGCCGCGCTGAGGCTTGCGCTCCAGTACTGGCAGGAGCGCGGGCGGCCCGAGAAGACTGTTCTCATCAGTCGGGACGACAGTTATCACGGCGCGACCTTGGGCGCGGTCGCCCTCTCGGGTCACCCCGCCCGGCGCAAGACGATGGAACCGGTACTGCCGGCCTGGCCGCGCGCGGCGGCGGCGAACTGCCATGCCTGCCCGTTCGGGCGGTTGCCCAGCAACTGCGGCCTCCAGTGCGCCCGCTCGGTCGAGGAGGAGATCGTGCGAGCCGGCAGCGAGCGGGTGGCTGCCGTCGTCATCGAGCCGGTCGTTGGTGCATCCGGAGGAGCGGTGCCGGCGCCGGCCGGTTACCTGGCTGAGGTCGAGCGAATCTGTCGCGAGCACGACGTCCTGCTGATCGCAGACGAGACGATCACCGGGCTCGGGCGCACGGGAGAGTGGTTCGGCTGCGACGAGGCCGGGGTGTCGCCCGATCTGATGGTGCTCGGCAAGGGACTGAGCGCCGGCTACGTGCCCCTTGGCGCGCTGCTCCTGAGCAGCCGGATCCACGAGGTGCTGGGGTCCGGCTCGGGACGATTCCCGCTGGGGCACACGTTCGCAGCGAATCCGCTCGCGACGGCCGTCGGCGACGCGGTCGTCCGCTACACGGTGGAGCACGACCTCCCCGCGCGGGCTCGCAAGGTGGGCGCCGATCTCCGGCATCGGCTGGGCGAGGTGCTGGCCGACCGGCCGCAGGTCAGTGCCGACCTGCGCGGCCGGGGGCTGCTGCTCGGTATCGAGTTCACCCGACCCGGGGGGCTGCCCTCCACCTGCGCGTTCCGTGCCGCCGACCTCGTCGCCGCGGCGATGCGAGCCGGTCTGGTGCTCTATCCGGCCGGCACCGGACCGATCCAGTACACGGTGCTCGTCGCGCCTCCGCTCACGATCACCGAAGCAGAGGTCGACGCACTGGTCGACCGGTTTGCCATCGCGCTCGATGACGTCCTCGGGATCGACAGATCCGACAACCACTCGTTCCGACAACCACTACCAACCACGAAGAGGAAGTGCTGAGCCCATGCCGAAGATCATCATCGCCAACGTTGACAGCGACAGCATGTGCGGCTGCGACATGCCGCCTGAGGTCCACGCACTGAGCTCGATGTGCTGCGACCGGCTGCTGGTCATGGCCGAGGACGACGACCTGGTCGTCCTGCCGCACTCGGTCTCCCAGGAATACATCGACTACGTGAACCGCTTGCTCGGGCGCCAGCTGACCGCGGCCAACGTGGTGGTCCCGCGCGAGGGCGACAGCTGCCAGCTGATCCTCAACGACGACAGCATCGGCGACGGGTTCGTCGCCGATGAGATCCGCGAGCGAACCGCCGACCTGGACGGCGACTGGAGCATCGTCGCCTACTTCATCGACCGGCCGGTGATGGCGCTCGCCGACGAACTGGGCCTGCCGTTGCACGGCCTGGACGGGGGTACGTCGACCAGCACGCGCGGGTTCCTGCGCGACGGTGGTGCTGAGTCCTTCAACTCCAAGGTGCTCTTCCGGCAGTTGGCCTCGACGACCGGTGCGCCGGTCCCTTCCGGGCGGGTCGCGACGACGGCTCGCGAGCTCGCCCGGGCGCTGCGGGTGCTGCTCCCGGAGACGGGACGGGTCATCATCAAGCAGGACCTGAACTCCGGCGGAGCAGGCAACACCGCGGTCACCCGCTTCGGCGAGCGGTCGCTCATCGGCGCTTCCGACGTACGAGCTGTCACCGAGGACAGCGATCTCGAGGCGCTGGCTTCCGACCTCTGGCCAGGGCTGGCCGTCCAGCGCACCACGCGTGTCGTCGTGGAGGCCTACCACCGCGCAGCCCAGGTCTACTACAGCGAGCTGTGGGTGCCCGGACCGCTGGGATCGCCCGCCTTCCTCAACTTCGGGGAGATGCGGATGGAGCCGACGTTCATCGGGTTCGAGATCCCCGGTCAACGGATGACGCCGTCGCACCTGGCCGACATGACTGCGCACAGCATGAGCCTGGCCCGCGAGGCCGGCCGTCGCGGTTTCGTGGGCTACATCAACATCGACTCGATCGTCACCGAGGACGGACGCCTGTTCTTCAACGAGGTCAACGGCCGGATGGGCTGTTGCACCAACATTGACTACCTGGCCCGGACACTGGTCGGGGAGGACTACCTGCGCTCGCGCGTCGTCCTCACCTACAACTGGGTCGGGGTCGGCGACTTCTCAGCGGCACTCAAGACGCTGGACGAGGTCGGCGTGGGGTTCGATCCCGCCGAGGGCACCGGCGTCATCGTCGCAATCGAGGACGTGGCCCGCACCGGCCTCGTCGACTACATGGTGATCGGTCGGGACGCCGCGCACGCCAGGGTGCTGGAGGAGCAGGCCCTGGCTGCGTTCGCGGCCGCCTGACCGCGGCAGCCTGGACCGGGACGAGACAGGGAGCAGGAAATGAACGAGCAGGACGTCTTCACGCGGTACGAGTCATCCGTCCGCAGCTACTGTCGCGACTTCCCGCTGGTGATCGAGCGGGCTGCCGGTCATCACGTGTGGGACACGACGGGTCGTCGCTTCGTCGACCTGCTGTGCGGCGCCGGTGCGTTGAACTACGGACACAATCCGGAATCGATGGTGCGGCGGGTGACCGACTATCTCGCCGCGGGTGGGCCCGTCCAGTCGCTGGACCTGCACACCAAGGCGAAGGCGGAGTTCATGGAGCGGTTCGCGGCCGACGTCCTGGCGCCGCGCCGAATGGATCACGTCATGCAGTTCCCGGGCCCGGCCGGAACCATTGCCGTCGAGGCCGCGCTCAAGCTGGCCCGCCAGGTGACCGGTCGTACGAACGTGATCGCGTTCACCGGCGGGTTCCACGGCGTCTCGCTGGGATCGCTCGCGGCCACGTCCAACGAGACGCTCCGGCGAGCGGCGGGAGTTCCACTCGACAACGTGACGATCCTCCCGTACGAGCGTCGCCTCGAGGGGCTGGATTCCGCGGAGCTGCTGGACCACATGTTGCGGCCCAGCAGCGGGATCGCGCCGCCTGCCGCGGTGCTGCTGGAGTCGGTGCAGGGCGAGGGTGGCCTGCACGCTGCCAGCGCAGGTTGGCTGCTGCGCGTTCAACGGCTCGCCGCCCAGGCTGGCGCGCTGCTGATCCTCGACGACATCCAAGCCGGCTGCGGACGAACCGGGACCATGCTCAGCACCGACCAAGTCCGCGAGTTCCAACCAGACATCGTGTGCATGTCGAAGTCGCTGAGTGGGATGGGGCTGCCGATGGCGATGTTGTTGATCCGCCGGCGGCTCGACGCCTGGGAGCCGGGTGGCCACAACGGCACGTTCCGTGGGCACAACCTGGCGTTCGTGGCCGCCACCGCAGCGCTCGACCTGTGGCGGGACGGGCTGGCGGACTCGGCGCGGGAGCTCGGCGGGGCTATCAGCGCGTCGCTGCGGCGCATTGCAGCGGAGAAGACGGCAACCGGACGTGGTCGGGTAACCGTCGTCGGTCGGGGCACCATGCAGGGCCTTCGGTTCGAGGTCGTGGCTGAGGCGCAGGCGGTCCAGGAGAGGCTCTATCGGGCTGGAGTGATCGCCGAGACCTGCGGGGGCGGGGCGGTCCTGAAGCTCTTCCCGCCGATTACGATGTCGACCGACGAGTGGCGCGAGCTCGGCGACCTCATCGGCGACGTCGTCCTCGATGCCAAGCCCGCGGACGCCGTGAGGCAGGCCGCCTGAGCGGGTTCAGGCGCCGAGGTACTGCTCGAGCGCTGCGCGCACCTTGCTCCGGGCGCGATGCAACAGCACTCGCTGGTGCCCGTCGGTGATCTCGAGGAATCCCGCGACCTCGTCGGGATCCCAGGACTCGACATCGCGCAGGATGATGACCACACGCTGCGGTTCGGGCAACGCGTCGATCGCATCGCGGACAACGGTGCGAAGCTCGTGCGACAAGGTCACGACCTCCGGTTGCCCGGACCAGTCGCTGGGCATCGACTTCCAGTGGCCGGCGAACTCGCTCCCCGGGGCGAAGAACCGGTCGGGGGAGACCGACGGCTCGTGGTCCGGGCCGTGATGGTGCGCCAGGCTCGCGAGGGGGACCGTCCGCTGCTCGCGCTGCGTGTAGCGACGGGCAATGTTGATCAGGATCCCGCAGATCCAGGTCCGGAGCCGGGCATGACCGCGGTAACCCGGTAGCGCGTCGAGAACGGCGACCCACGACTCCTGCACGATCTCCTCGGCGACCGCGGGGCTGGACGCGTAGACGTTGGCCAACCGCAGCATGGCTGGCTGGCAGGTGGAAACCAGGGTGCGAAACTCCGCTTCCGATCCCTGGAGGAGGCTGTCGACGCGGGCGAGATCCTGCGCAGCGTCGGGAGAAGCAGTCACTCGGGCCGCTTTGTCCGTGCCCATTCGCGGAAGATCTCCACGATTCCCGAATCGACCTCGTCGAGCCGGCGGGGCTCGTCGGGCCGGGCGCTGGCTCGGATCACGATGCGGACGTGCTCGACATAGTTTCGGCACCCGTCGCACAGCTCCAGATGCTCGTCCACCGCGGCGCGCTCGCGCTCGTCAAGCGCATCCTCGAGATACTCGGTGATCCGCTCGACCAGCTCTCGACACGGATAGCTGGCGCCATCGCCGACTCCGGCGAGGGCGGCAGCGGCGGTGTCGGTTTCGGGGCCGGAATCGGTGTCGGTCTCGGGGCCGGGGCCGGGATCGGGGATGTCTGGGGTCGAACGCGGCATGGGTGCCGATCCTCTCGTTCCGGAACCTGCAGCACTCGACGTGCTGCGGGTGACGACGATGAGCGTCGTGGTCATGTCGTGATCCCTCCGAGCCGAGCGTCCGACCGAGGCCATCTTCACGAACGGGCTGGCAGTGAAACCAGGGACGAACGGCAAAAGTGGCCGCAACTTGCGAGGAGGCTATCCGCTGCGGAGGTGATCCGGGAGTGCTGGCAACGCCTGGGTTCCTTGCTTCGGCGCCGCCTCATGCGGCTCGGTCGATGTCCTGGCGGATCTCCTCTCGCGCAGGGCCGAACTGGACGTCGTGACATTGCATGACCCGTGAGGGCGTGCGCGGTGGCGGTTGCACCGCGCTCAGGCGAGCGCCCCCGCTGCCGATTGCGAGGCGTGCGAGAGGTGCCGCCAGGATCGAGGTGGCGACGGCTATGGCCATCACGATTGCGTGCCAGCGCGCGTCGAGAAGGCCCGCGCGCAGGGCGAGATCGGCCAACACGATCTCCATGGCTCCTCGCGCCGACAGCAAGCTGCCGATCGCCCAGGACTCCGCGCGGCCGAACCCGGCCAGGCGACCGCCAGCGAAGCCACCAGCCAGCTTGGCGGCGACCGCCGCGGCGATCAGCGCGGCGGCGACCGCGCCATCCGACGGCGTCAACGCGGTCAGGTCGACGTTGAGACCCATCCCGCCGAAGGCCACCGGAGCGAGGAAACGGGTGGTCACGTCCTCGAGGTGCTCGATCTCGGCGGCATGGTCGTGCCGGCGCTGGGCGACAAGAGTTCCGGCTAGGAATGCCCCGATCACCACGTCGAACCCGAGCAGGCCGGAGGCGGCGGCCCCGCACAGCAGGACCAGCAGGACCGGCGCCCCCGCCCGGCCGGCCGGGACGTGCGAGACCGGTTCGCCACCACGTCGCCGGGCCAGCGAGGAACGCCGTACCAACCAGACTGCCGCGACCAGCGCCGCGAGGCCGCCGAGCAGGCCGAGTGCGGCGCGAGACGGCATGTGGGCGCCGACCGCGATCGCGACGACCACCCACACCAGCGCATCCATCGCAACGACCGCTGCCATGGTGGTCTGCGACCAGGCCTGCCGATGGACGCCGAGCTCCTCGACGAGCCTGACCGCAACCGGAAGCGCGGACACGGCGAGGACGGCCCCAAGAAGGAGCGCGAGCCGCCACCGGGGCTGGTCGATGCCGGTCAACAGTCCGGGGGGTAGCAGCCAGAGTCCGATCAGGACGCCTACCGACATGGGGAGCGCGAACGACGGCACGACGATCAGTCCAATCTTGCCTGCGTGCCTCCTCAAGAGACCGGGAGACATCTCCATCGCGCTGAGGCCGACCAGGACGATCACCGCCACCTGGGTAATCCCGCCCAGCTGGTCGGTCCGGGCGAACAGGGCATGGCTGAGCCCCGGAGCGATCGCTCCGAGCACGGACGGGCTCAGGACGAGTCCACCTATGAGCTGGCCGACCACCGTGGGCAGCCGAAGGGCCGCCGCTGCCCGGCCGCCGGCCAGGGCGGCGGAGAGCAGCACCAGCACCTGGAGGGCAACGGTTGCGACCGGCGCCATGGCGTCGACGGCAACCACGACCGGGCTCACGGGATGCGGTTTCGGTCCCGGAACCGCTCGGCGTGGACCACGCCGCGGGTGTGCCGGCCACGCAGGACCTCGCGGGAGCCGTCGTGCGCCGTCACCTCGAAGGTAAGGAGGGCGTCGTCAATCGATCGCAGCCGCGCCGTGACCTCGACCTCGGCGCCTTCAACGGTCGGCGCGAGGTGGGTGGCGTCGTGGTGCACGCCGACAGTCATCCAGGGCGCGCCAATGACAGTGGCCACCGCGTCCATGGCGGCCAGCTCCCCCCACCACAGCAGGATCGGGGTCGCCAGCACCGGAACGTCGTTCTCCCAAGCCGTCGCGAGATGTGGGGACTCGACCCGGCGAACGAGCCGCCCGGCGACGCCGACGTCGACGACGGGGCGAGCATCGTCCTGCGACGTGGTCATGCCGCACGCTCCTCGATCGAGACGACCTGCCCGCCGTCGCGCCGTCCGGCTGACTGTGCCCGCAACGCCACCATCTGGTTGAACACGTTCTTGCGCTGCATCTCCGAGGTGCCGCCGGCGATAATCGTGCCCAGGCCGTCCAGGAAACGCCGGGCGGCCGGGCCGGCCATGTAACCAACGTGCCCGAGCAACCGGACCGCGTTCTGGGTCCCGGCAAGCAACTGCTCCGAGCCGTGGTATTTCGCGATCGAGCACAGCATCGAGGCCTCAGGCTCGTGGCCCAGCACAGCGTCGAGCGCAGCGTACGACGTCCACCGGACCGTCTCGATCCCGAACTTGATGTCGGTGAG
Source organism: uncultured Actinomycetota bacterium (assembly GCA_963756795.1). GTDB lineage: Bacteria > Actinomycetota > Actinomycetes > Propionibacteriales > Nocardioidaceae > Nocardioides. The sequence continues at coordinate 1,640,656 of CAVWPK010000012.1, forward strand.
TCTGCCCTGGACGTACTGGTTCGTCGCGATCGGCTTCTTGAAGGCGACGCGTTGCTCGGCGAAGTCCATGGCCTCGTCGAGCACCGGCTCGAGGAATGCCGCCGCCGCGACCCCGTACAGCAGCCGATCGAGGCTGATCGTGTCGTAGATCAGCTCCAGCCCGCCGCCGGCCCGTCCGAACAGCGCATGCCGGTCGAGCGGGACGTGATCGAACTGGATCGGGCCGGTGGGGCTCGTTCGGTTGCCGAGCATGTCCTCCGGTGCACCGCGGCGAACTCCAGGCAGGTCGCTGTCGACGAGGAACAGCGAGATGTCTCGAGCACCAAGCGCCGGCACTCGCCCGAGCACCAACGTGATGTCCGTGATCGGGCCGTGGGTGATGTGATCCTTGGTGCCTTTGAGCACGTAGCCGTCCTCGGTGCCGGTGGCAATGGTCTCGGTGCGAGCGACGTCGGAGCCGCCGCGGGTCTCGGTGAGCGCGGTCGCCCCGATGGCGCCCGCCATCAGCCGCGGCAGGAACCGTTCGATCTGCACCTCGGTGCCGTACCTCATCAGGGACCGGATCAGGCCGGCCTGCGCGACCATCGAAAGGTTGAACCCCAGGTCGCGACCGCCCGAGGCGATGCCTTCGAAGGCGGCGACGAAGTCCCACCAGGTGCCGTCGGACCCTCCGAAGTGGCGGGGGACCGGCAATCGCCAGATCCCGTTGTCGGCGATCGCCTGCCAGCTCGCGTAGTCGAAGGTGCCGGTGCGGTAGCACTTGTCTGCGTTGGCGGCCACCGTGGAGGCCGCGAGGTCTTGGAATCGGGCGCGGATCCGAGCGGAGGGCTTGGACATCGGACGGTCTCCTCGGTCGTGACGGGTAGGGGTGAACTCACACGATGGACGTGACGTCGTCGCACGACCGTGACACTCGCGTCGTGGCTCTCCCCGCCGTCGCTGCGGCGGGCAGGACGGTCTGGATCGTCGACAGCGAAGGGTCTGCGGCATAGGCGATCCGGCCGCCGTACTCGACCGTTGCGAGCAGCGAGCGCACCGCCTCGCTGGTGACTTCCTCGCCCGGAGCCAGCACGGGCACCCCTGGCGGGTATGGCGCGATCAGCTCGGCGCTCACCAGGCCCACGGCGTCGTCAAGAGGCGTGGGGCGCCGCGCCGCGAAGTACGCTTCACGGGGCTGCAGCACGGTGATCGGCTCGACCCGCCAGGCCGCGGCAGGTACCGGGACGCGGGGACTTGACCGGCGCTGCTCAACTGCCACGCCGATCGCTCGGACCAGTCGGTCGACTGCGTCCGCGGGTTCGGCCAGGGTCAGCATCGGCACCAGAGTGTCGAGGTCTGCCATCTCCACGGGCAGGCCCTGGGCATTGAGGTCGTCGCCGATCTCGACGCCGTTGGCACCCGTACCCGCCAGGCAGACGACGAGCTTCGTCGGGTCGACCGTCGTCCCCTCATCGAGGTCGCCGGCCAGCACCTCTACCCCTGGGACTGCGCAGAGCCTCGCTCGCGCATGGGAGACCGCCGCGATCAACCCCGCGCAGAGCTCCCCGCCGTCCCGCTCGAGCAGCGCGCGGGAGGCGTCGGTGCTGGCCAGGATCGACCCTGACGGGCTCGTGGTGTTGCCGGCCTCGAAGCCACAACGCAGCCGGTCCTCCGACAGCAAGCCACCAGACCGCGAGGTCCGGGCCAGGACGACTGCTGCCTGGTTCATCGCGGGCAGGGCCTTGTGCGCGCTGACGACGACAGCGTCGGCGCCGGCGTCGAGGGGAAATGGCGGGAGGTCCGGGTGTGCACCGAAGTGTGAGCCCCACGCCGCGTCGACCAGCAGCGGAACCCCGGCGCCATGTGCCACGGCTGCGTAGTCGTCGACCGGACCACAAGTGCCCACGTAGGAAGGATCGGTGAGGAAGACGCCGGCGAGGCGATCGGTGTCAGCGACAGCGCGAGCGAGATCCTCGACCGGCACCGCACCGGGCAGACCGGTCCGCTCGTCGATGCGGGGCCGGACCCACACCGGTTCCAAACCCGCCAGCGCAAGGCCGACCAGGAGCGACCGGTGGAGGGTCCGGGTCACGACGACCCGGTCGCCGGGCTGGCCGATCGCTAGGGCGAGAGCCTGGTTGCCGTGCGTCGATCCACCGACCGAGAAGCGGCACCAGTCCGCGTGCCAGTGCGCGGCCGCTCGAGCCTCGGCATCCGCCAGCGATCCGGCCGTGAGCCGAACGGTGTCGAGGCCGCCGAACAGCGGGACGTCGCCGTCGGTGACGGCTCCGGTGAGGTCGGTGCGCTGCTTGTGGCCAGGGATCGTAAAGGGACGCGTGCGGCCGGTTGCCACGTCATCGCGGTAGCGCAGCCAGGCCGCCAGCAGCGGTGCGTCGTCTGCCAGGCCCCTCGGATCGTCCGGCGGCGTCATGGCCTCAAGTGCGTGTCGAACCTCAGCCACCGCTCACCGAGGACCAGCGTCGCGCCGGGCCGGAGCACAGCCTGGTCGCCCGGAGTGAGATCGCGGCGATCGGGGCACCCGCGTTCCTCAAGCACCAGGTTCGCGCCACTGAGGTTGGTCACGGTGACGTCCCAGCCGCAGGGCTCGACGAGGCATTGGACCGGGAGGGCGCCCGGCAGCCGGATACCGTCGACCGTTCCCTCGTGGACCTCGTCGGCCTGCTCCGGCATCGAACCGCAGATCACCGGACGCCTGACCGGCAGCACCGTCCCGTCGTCGACGACGAGGACACCGGCCGGCAGTGGAGTGCCCGCATCCCGGACCCCGCCGCTCTGTGCCAGCCCGGCGCCGCAGACGGCGCAGTAGAGCCCCTCGGGGTGGTTGAGGTGACCAGCCCGGCATCGGATGCCCTGTCGTGCCGTTTCTGTTTCGGCGGCTTCGAGGGGCTGGGCTTCGAGGGGCTGGGCTTCGAGGGGCTGGGCTTCGAGGGGCTGGGCAGCGGCTCCGGGCCCGTCGTGGCACACGACCAAGACCGACGTGGCCGCCACCACGCCCTCTCCGAGCCGGGCCGGAGTGGCCGCCGGCGGGTCGGGCAGGTCTGCCCCCTCGGTGTGCAAGGTCGCGTGGATCGACCGGACAGTAGAGGTGAAACGTCGTTCGTAAGCGGTGATCGACGCGGTCCCGTCGATGATCTCGGACCTGCCGTCGTCGGTTTCTACGGTCGCCCTCACCGGACCGTGAAGGATGATCGCCACGCCGGACGAGGTGTCGTCGTCGATCTGCCCCACGGCGGCGACGGGTACGTCGGGGTCAGTGAGGGCGTGCGCAGCCACGTCGTGGAAAAGCCCGCGGACGTCAGTCGACTCCACGCGGTCCACGAGGGCCGGGACCGACGGCCCGCTGCCGGCCAGGAGAACGGCGTCGCCAACCCGGGCAACCAGCCCTCGGGGTGCAGGATCGCAGGGTTCGACCCGCAGGAAGCTCATACCAGCCTCCCACCGCGGAAGCGCCAGTGCACGAACGGCACCCGCATCGGCCCGTTCGCAACGAGCCATACCGCCACCCAGACAGAGGCGAAGTGAATGACATAGGCCGTGGTGGGGACCAATCCGTCGATGCCCGGAACCATGCCGCGCTGGAGAGCCCACCAGAGCAGCATTCCCTCCGGCACCATGGTCACCAGCCCGAGCACGATCGGCCAGTCCTTCTCCCAGCGCCACTGCATGAGCAGGTGGTACACCAGCTCCCATGCGATGCCGATCACGGCGACGGCCGCGAGGATGGTGAAGGTCGCCCGGTACACCTCGGTCATCGGACCGGGCATGGCGAGCATCGGACTCACGAGCAGGGTGACCAGGCTGCCCACCAGGGCCAGCAGGAACAGACGGGTCTGGATCCGCCCGAAGATCGTAGGAACCATGGCTGAGTACCTCCTCGAGTTGGGTGGTTGTCAGATCGACCGGCCGCGCATCCAGCGGAGCCAATGGCGGATGGATCGGGTAGGCGTGAGCGGCAGGCAGTGCCCGCGCCTGGCGACGTCGTCGACCAGGTCCTGCGCGGAGAGCTGGAGCCCGAGGAAGGTGTCGACGCCCGGGAAGTAGCCGCCGAGGGCCGCCGCGCCGGTGACGTAGACGCGGCCCATCCCGCTCCGGGCGCCGCGCAGCTCGAACGACGGCTCGACGTCCATCCGGCCGAGCACGTTGAGGCCGGCTCCGCCCCGGTCGATCAGGTCGGCAAGAATTCGGTGACCACGGACGTTCGGGTCGAGCCCGGTGCAGTCGATGACCGCGTCTGCGGTGATCTCCGTGGTGGAACTGGTCCCGGCCACCCGCAGCCGTAGCCGTTCGTCGTCGAGCCGGACGACGTCTTCGATCACCCCCGGGCGGGCGTGGTACCAGCCTGCGGCCCTTGCCTGCCTGAGCTGGCGGCGCCACTTGGGTCGCCGGGCTGTCGTGGTGCCGCCGATCTGTTCGTACAGCTCCCGTCGCCGCTGCTCGTCCGCGTGAGCCATCGCTGCGCGAAGCTGCCCGCCCCAGGCCGACTTGGGGTAGTTGAACCCCTGGTAGGCGAAGCCGTCGGCGCCGGGCCTGCGGGCCCAGGGATGCGGTCCGTGCGGCCCCTCCACGAACGTGCGCAGCACGTGCACGATCTGGATCTGGGCGCCGTGCTCGCGGCGCTCGTTGACGAGTCTCTCGAGGATCCTGGACGCGACGATGCCGCCTCCGCGGACGACGATGGTGCCGGGAGTCTTGCGGAAGCGTGCGTAGAGGTGCTCGTGGTCCTCGTAGGCGTTGACCAGGTTCCAGTGGTCGCCGTGCTCGAGCCGGAGCCGCTGGAGCTCCGGTTGGAAGGCGAGACCGGAATAGCCGAGGGCGAGGTGGACGTCGCGGCAGCGCAGCAGTCGGGTGGGCGGCCCTGTCGGGTCTCCGGCCACCACCACGAAGTAACCGCCGCCCACCCGGTGTCGCACGAGGGTTCCGACTCCGCGCACCAGCATCTCCGAATAGCGGATCCGGGTGGCCTCACGCTTTACCCCTTCCAGGACCCGGCCGAGCTGCGGGGTGTAGTAGCCGGCAACGAAGGGCTCGATCAGGACGTGCAGCAGCGGCCGCAGGGACTTGGTGTCCAACGCCTCCTGAAGCGCGTACGACGGGTAGCCCCACAAGTTGTCGGGTCGGGAGGACGAGTCGGAGCGGATGCGTTCGTGCCGTGGGATCTGGGACACCCGGGTCAGGTGCTCGTAGGTCTGCCACGGGTGGTCGAGGTTCGACACCACGCGGATGTCGTCGACGCTCAGTCCGCCGGCGATGCGGAGGTAGTCCACGGTGATGAACGAGCCGATGCCGCCGCCCACGGACGTGACGGGGACGTCCTCGACGGGCAGACCCATCCGGGCGGCCTCATCGTCGGTCCAGCGCACGATCTGGTCAGCGGGTGCGCGCGCCGGCAACGGCCCGGTCGCAGGGCGGGGCGGGCTGGCGATAGGAGCTGCTTCGACGATCACGGTCATTCGCCTTTCCCCACGGTCGGTCCGATCACGGCTGTGTCGGACACGGGGATAGCGTCCGCCGTGCGGCGTCACGGCACCGTGGACGACGCGTCACAGGGGCCCTCGCGACGCTACGTTTCGCCGCCGCCGGCGGAGGAGTTGCTCCAGGGCTGACTTCCCGTCGGAAGGTGCGGACTGCTTGGGTACAGCATGGTCGCGATCGAGACAGTCCGGGGGCCGGTGGACACCACCGACCTCGGCGTCACCCTGATGCACGAGCACGTCTTCGTCCTCACCCCGGACGTGCAGGCCAACTACCCCGAGGAGTGGGGCGACGAGGACACCCGGGTCGCGCAGGCAGTCGAGCGGCTCCAGACGGCGTACGACGCCGGCGTTCGCACCATCGTCGACCCGACCGTGGTCGGTCTCGGCCGCTACGTCCCGCGTATCCAGCGGATCATGGAGCAGGTTCCGATCCAGCTGGTGGTGGCGACGGGCATCTACACCTACAACGATGCGCCGCGACACTTCACCTATCGCGGCTCCGCGCTCAACGCTGTGCTCGGCACCGACCTGCCGGAGCCGATGGTCGAGATGTTCGTCCGCGACATCCGCGAAGGGATCGCCGGCACCGGGGTGCGGGCCGGGATGCTGAAGTGCGCTATCGACGAGCAGGGCATGACAGCAGGCGTCGAGCGGGTGATGCGCGCTGTCGCCCAGGCCCACCTCGCGACCGGTGTGCCGATCACCGTGCACACCCACCCCGGCTCGCAGTCCGGGCTCGAGGTGAAACGGGTGATGTGTGACGAGGAGGGCGTCGACCCAGCGCGGATCGTGCTCGGTCACAGCGGTGACGCGTCCGACTGCGACCACCTGGCCGCTCTCGCAGATGCGGGATTCGTGCTCGGCATGGACCGGTTCGGCATCTACCTCGACACCACGCTCGAAGCGCGGGCGGCCACCCTGCTCGAGATGATCCGGCGGGGTTACGCCGAGCAGATGGTGCTCTCGCAGGACGCGTCGTGCTACATCGACTGGATCGACCCCGACGTGATGGCGTTCCTGCCCCAGTGGCACTACACGCACCTCTTCGAGGAAGTGTTCCCCTACCTCCTCGAGCACGGCGGGACCCAGGAGCAGATCGACACCATGCTGGTCGACGTACCTCGCCGGTTCTTCGAAAGAGGGTGACCGCGCCGAGAAGTGCAGCCAGCGGCGTCGACGCCGCGGAGTTCGCGATCACGACCCGACCAGACCGAGACCGTGGAGGTCACCGCATGAGCCGCTACCCGAAGATCGACCTCAATGGCGCACTGGTGGCCATCACCGGCGCCGCCCGAGGCATCGGGCTCGCAACGGCGGGGGAGTTCGTCGCGGCCGGCGCCCAGGTCGCGCTCGGCGACCTCGACGACTCGCTCGCCAAGGAAGCGGCGACCGAGCTCGGCGCGACCGCGAGTGGGCACCGGCTCGACGTGACGGACAAGGAGTCGTTCGGCGCGTTCCTCGCGGGAGCCGAGGAGCTGCACCGGCGCCCGGTCGACGTCCTCGTCAACAACGCCGGCGTCATGCCCAACGGCCCCTTCCTCGACCAGGAGGACCGGATCGACCGGCTCACGATCGACGTCAATGTCTATGGCGTCATCCACGGGATGCGGCTCGTGCTCCCGGGCATGATCGACCGGGGTCAGGGCCACGTCGTCAACGTCGCCTCGCTCGCGGGCAAGTTCCCGATCAAGGGGCTCGCCGTCTACAACGCCAGCAAGTACGCCGTCGTCGGGCTCAGCGCCGCCACCCGGCTCGAGCTCGAGGGCACCGGCGTGTCGCTCACGGCGGTACTGCCGAGCGCCGTGCGCACCGAGCTGGCGTCCGGCATCGACTACGGGGTGCTCCCCGCGGTCGACCCCGAGGACATCGCCGCGGCCGTCGTGAAGTCGGTGCGCAGTCGGCGCGCCGAGATCGCCGTTCCGTCGTACGTCGGGCTGGCGGCCAACGGCGCGCCGCTGGTGCCCGAGGGTGTGATGCGCCGGATCCGGCGTGCCGTCCACGACGACGCCGCGATCACGCGCGTCGACGACACGGTGCGCCGGGCCTACCTCGACCGCATCGAGGGCCAGTAGCCGGACCGCCTGCGGGGGTCTTGTCTCGAGGCTCGCTGCGCTCGCACCTCAACCAGCGGCGGTGGCGATGTCGAGCCCGAGCTGGTCGTCGGCGGCGTACGGGATCGAAAGTACGACGCGCGATGCGAGACCGCCGAACCGGTGCCGCACTGCGGCGCCCACCCGGTCGAGCTCGCCGACGACGGCCAGTGTCTCGAGGACCTCGTCGTCGATGAGATCGCCGAGCTCGCTCCATCGTCCGGCCTTCGTGAAGGCGTGGGCCTCGGGGTGCAGGTCTCCCCAGCCGTGGTGATCGAGGACCGGCTTGTAGGCAGGGGTCGACGCATAGAACCCGATCTGGCGCTTGGTGCCCGCAACCGCGGCGGCGTACCCCTCCTCGGTCCGTCCGGTGGCGACCATCGCCATCGCCGCGACGGTGAAGTCACCGGTGGCGCCGGTGCTCGCGCGACCCTCCTCGAGCTGCGGGTTGAGCACGTCCGCGAGGTAGCTGTGCGAGAGGAGCGGATGGCAGATGAAGCCGTCGGCGACGGCTCCGGCGGCGGCGACCATCCGGGGCCCGACGCCCGCCAGCCAGATCTCCGGTGCAGGGAAGGGGAGCGGGCCGGGGTTGAACAGCGGCGGCATCAGCGTGTGCGTGTAGAAGTCACCCTGGAAGTCCAGCTTGTCGCCGGTCTGCCAGGTGTGCCAGATCGCCCGGACCGCCGCGATGTACTCACGCATCCGGTCCGCAGGGCGCGACCACGGCATCGAGTAGCGGCGCTCGATGTGCGGCTTGATCTGGGACCCGAGCCCGAGCACGAACCGGCCGCCGGCCAGCCGGTGCACGTCGTACGCCGGGTAGGCCATGGCCATCGGGGACCGCGCGAAGGCCAGCGCGATCGACGTACCCAGGCGCAGCCGTTCGGTGTGCTCGGCCGCCAGGGTGAGGTAGACGAACGGGTCGTGCGCACCCTCCGGGACGAAGAGCCCGTCGGTGCCGCCACGCTCCTCGACCGTCTTCGCGGCGGCGACGATCCCCGCAGGGTCGCCGTGGTAGGTCACGTCCAGCTTGATGGTCACCCGGGGATTGTCGTACGACGGAGGCCTGTTCAGGTGGCCGTCCCACCCCTATGTTTCCCCCGGGGAGGTTGATGAGTCCGAAGGAGTGCCCCCCGATGGTCAATCCGCTGAACCCGCTCAACCTGCAGTGGTACGAGAACCCGTCCCTGCTGCTTCAGCTGGCGAGCCTTGCGAAGGCGAGGGACGACCTGCGCGAGCACAACCTCCACGAGCAGGAAGGAATGCGGCCTGACGAACCCGTGGGCGACCCGCCGGCCGATGTGGCGCGCGCCCGCACCGCGGACGGCAGCTACAACGACCTCGGCTGCCCGATGATGGGCGCCAAGGGCACCGGTTTCGGTCGCAACGTGCCGATCGAGAAGACGGTCATCGACCGCAAGCGTCTGCTCACCCCGGACCCGCGGGTCATCAGCAACACGCTGATGGCACGCGACACGTTCAAGCCGGCCGGCATCCTCAACGCGCTCGGCGCGGCCTGGCTGCAGTTCGAGAACCACAACTGGTTCTTCCACGGGAACGGCGACCCGGCCCGGACCATCGACATTCCGCTCCAGGAGGGTGACGACTTCCCCGAGAACCCGATGCGGATCCGCGACACGATCCCGATCACCGGCGAGATCGAGGACGGCAAGCCCGCGCCGGTGTTCGGCAACTTCGAGACCCACTGGTGGGACGGGTCCCAGATCTACGGCAGCGGCGCCGAGAAGCAGGGCCAGATCAGGACCTTCGTCGACGGCAGGATCAGGGTCGACGAGAACGGCCGACTGCCGATCAGTGAGATCGTCGGGGTCGACCTCACCGGCATGCAGGAGAACTACTGGGTCGGTCCCGGTCTGCTCCACACGCTCTTCGCGCGGGAGCACAACGTGGTGGTCGGCGCGATCAAGAAGGCACACCCCGACTACGATGACCAGCGGCTCTTCGAGCTCGGCGTACTGGTCGTGTCGGCCTTGATCGCCAAGATCCACACCGTCGAGTGGACCCCCTGCGTATTGAGGCACCCTGCGCTGCAGATCGGCATGAACGCGAACTGGTACGGCGCCCTCGGCGAGACCTTCCGCGACAAGCTCGGCCGGGTGGGCGACAGCGAGACCCTGTCGGGCATCATCGGCTCGTCGACCGATCACCATTCGGCGCCGTTCTCGCTGACCGAGGAGTTCGTGGCGGTCTACCGGATGCACCCGCTGATCCCGGACGACTGGATGTTCTACTCGCTGGAGAGCGGCGAGGTGCTCAAGGGCGCCTACTTCACCGACCTGCAGGGCAGCTACACCCGTGACTTCATGGACAGCATGGCCATGGGGGACATGTGGTACTCGATCGGCATGGCCAGCGCTGGCGCGGTGTGCCTGCACAACTACCCGAACGCGCTGCGGAAGCTGAAGCGCGTCGACGGCCAGCTGACCGACCTCGCCACGCTCGACATCGTCCGCGACCGCGAGCGCGGGGTGCCGCGCTACAACGACTTCCGCGAGGCACTGAGGATGCCGCGACGCAAGCGGATCGAGGACATCACGCCCAACAAGGAATGGGCGCGCGAGATCAACGAGGTCTACAACGGCGACGTCGACGCCGTCGACCTGCAGATCGGCATGCAGGCTGAGCAGCCGCCGAAGGGCTTCGGGTTCTCCGACACCGCGTTCCGGATCTTCATCCTGATGGCGTCGCGGCGGCTCAAGAGCGACCGGTTCTTCACGTCCGGCTTCCGGCCCGAGGTCTACACGAAGACGGGCTTCGACTGGGTCAACGACAACTCGATGAAGGATGTCCTGTTGCGCCACTATCCCGAGCTCGAACCGGTGATCGGCGACGTCGAGCGGATCTTCGCACCCTGGCCGGAGCTCGGCGCCGAGGCGCCAGGCAGGAAGCCGGTGATCCTGCGGGCGGCCGACACGGTGAAGTCCTACCTGCCGTGGTGAACGACTTCAAGCACGCCTCCATCGTCGAAGGCGTCCGGTTCACCGCGCAGGTAGGCGTTCCGAACGTCGTCCAGGGCCTGTTCCGCAAACGTGAGGTCGTGGTCAGCGCGATCGACAAGCTGCCGGCCGACCATCTCGCCTACCGGCTTGTCGAGGGACTCACCAGGAAGTACGGCCCGGACCCGTTCTGGGTGCGGGTCGGCACGGAGGAGGCCCTTCTCGTCACGCACCCGGACGACCTCCGGGTCGTCCTCGGCGGCTCCCCGTCGCCGTTCGCTTCTGACCCAGACACCAAGCGCAAGGGGATGATCGCGTTCCAGCCCTCCGCGCTCACCATCTCGCGCGGCGATCTCTGGGCCGACCGCAGGGCGTTCGCAGAGTCGGTCCTCGACACCGGCCGGCCCACCCACCGGCTCGCCGAGGGGTTCGCGGCGGCCGCGGTCGCTGCGGCGGACGCGCTGCTGGCACTCGGTCGCCCGATCCGGTTCGAGGACCTCAACCTCGCCTTCCAGCGACTCACCCGGATCGTCGTGCTCGGCGGCGGGGCGGCAGACGACCTGGCGGTGACCGACCAGCTCGGGTCGCTGATGGCTGCCGGCAACAAGATGCCCGGCAAGCCGGCCGACGGGTACGACGACTTCCACACGCACCTCGCCGAGTACGTCGCAGCGCCCGACCCGGCCGCGCTCACTGGGCTGATCGCCGGTGCGCCTCAGTCCGACGGGACCGACGCCCCGGGCCAGCTGATTCACTGGCTGTTCGCGATGGGGGACACCCTTCCCGCGAACCTGATGCGGACGCTCGCCGTACTCGCCACGCATCCGCTGGTCATCGACGACGCTCGCGCCGAGCTGGCCGGGAAGAACCCGACCGTCGTCGAGGACGTGGCAGGCGCTACGTACCTCGCCGGCTGCATCTTCGAGGCGATGCGGTTGTGGCCCACCACCCCCCTGTTCGGACGGGTGCTCACCGAGGACCACCGGTGGGTCAACGGTCAGAAGACGCCGGCCGGTACCCAGGTGCTGATCCACAACCTCTTCAACCACCGCAGCCGCGACCAGGTGCCGTACGCCGACCGGTTCTCCCCTCAGGAGTGGGTCCTCGGCACGGCGGGGGACGACTGGCGGTTCAACTTCTTCAGCCACGGTCCGCAGGGGTGCCCGGGCGCGGGACTGTCGATCTTCCTCGGGCAGGCGTTCCTCGCGCGGTTGATCACCGAGGGCGCCCCGAAGCTCGCCGCCGGGCCGCGGCTCACGGGGGCGCGGTTGCCCTACGGCATCGACGTCAACGGTCTCGAAGTCCGGCTCTAGGAACGGCTCTGGGAACGGCTCTGGGAACGGCTCTGGCAACGGCGAGCGACTGCCCGCAGCTTGCGGTCTGCAGGGGCCCGGAGCCGCTGTGGCCGAGGGAGGGGGGTCAAGCCTGTGACGGCAGTCTTGAATGGTTCAAGAAAAAACGATAGGAAGGTAGACGTGATCCCAGCGCCCGACTACGAGCAGATGCTCCGGGCTGCCGATCTGCGGGTTACCCGCCCGCGCGTCGCCGTACTCGGGGCCGTCCACGCCCTGCCCCACGCCGACACCGACGCCATCATCAGCGCCGTCCGCACCGACGAGGCTGTCGGCGGTGACGTCTCGCACCAGGCCGTCTACGACGTCCTGCGCGCCCTTACTTCGTCCGGACTGGTTCGCAGGATCCAGCCGTCCGGGTCGGTCGCGCGTTACGAGTCGCGTGTCGGCGACAATCACCACCATGTGGTCTGCCGCTCCTGCGGCGCCATCGCCGACGTCGACTGCGCCGTCGGTGATACGCCCTGCCTGACGGCGGCCGACGACCACGGGTTCGTCATCGACGAGGCCGAGGTGACCTATTGGGGCACCTGCTCCGCCTGTTCCACCGCACGTCCCTGACCTGTCCAGCTCGTCCGAAAGGTTTCCCATGAACTGCCCCGTCGAACACGGTGTGACCGACTCCGGTAGCGAGAGCGAGAACCCCGCCCTCGACGCACCGACGCCGAAGGCCGGCCGCCCGCACAGCAACCAGGACTGGTGGCCCAACCAGGTCGACCTGCGGGTGCTCCACCAGCATGCCCCGGCTTCCAACCCGCTGGGCGAGGAGTTCGACTACCCCGCGGCATTCGCGGCACTCGACGTCGATGCGCTCAAGAGCGACATCATCGAGGTGCTCCGCACCTCGCAGGACTGGTGGCCGGCCGACTTCGGTCATTACGGCGGACTGATGATCCGGCTCAGCTGGCACGCGGCGGGCACCTACCGGATCTACGACGGGCGCGGTGGCGCCGGGTCGGGCGACCAGCGGTTCGCGCCTCTCAACAGCTGGCCCGACAACGGGAACCTCGACAAGGCCCGGCGCCTGCTCTGGCCGGTGAAGAAGAAGTACGGACAGAAGATCTCGTGGGCTGACCTGCTGGTTCTGGCAGGCAACGTCGCGCTCGAGGACATGGGTTTCGAGACGTTCGGCTTCGGTTTCGGTCGTGAGGACGTCTGGGAGCCGGAAGAGATCTTCTGGGGTTCGGAGGACACCTGGCTCGGTGACGAGCGGTACAGCGGGGAGCGCGAGCTCGCCGAGCCGCTGGGTGCGGTCCAGATGGGCCTCATCTACGTCAACCCCGAGGGGCCGGGTGGCAACCCGGACCCGCTGGCCGCCGGTCGCGACATCCGTGAGACGTTCCGCCGGATGGCGATGAACGACGAGGAGACGGTTGCCCTCATCGCCGGTGGCCACACGTTCGGAAAGACCCACGGCGCCGGCGACCCCGACCTGGTCGGGGTGGAGCCGGAGGGTGCCGCCCTCGAGGACCAGGGCTTCGGCTGGAAAAACGCCCACGGCAGCGGCAAGGGCGCCGATGCCATCACCAGCGGGCTGGAGGTCACCTGGACCCCCACGCCGACGAGGTGGGGCAACGGCTTCTTCGACATGTTGTTCGGACACGAGTGGGAGCTCACGAAGAGCCCGGCCGGCGCGCACCAGTGGGTTGCCAAGGACGCTGAGGCGATCATCCCCGGCCCGGCCGAGGACTCCCCGAAGCGGCTCCCGACAATGCTGACGACCGACCTGGCGCTGCGCTTCGACCCGATCTACGAGCCGATCTCCCGACGGTTCCACGGCGACCCCGAGGAGTTCCGTCTCGCGTTCGCCAAGGCCTGGTACAAGCTGCTCCACCGCGACATGGGTCCGGTCGAGCGCTACCTCGGCCCGTGGGTGCCGGAGCCGCAGATCTGGCAGGACCCCGTCCCCGCTGTCGACCACGAACTGGTTTCCGATGACGAGGTGACCGCGCTCAAGGCGAAGGTGCTCGACAGCGGCCTGACCGTGTCCCAGCTGGTGTCGACGGCGTGGGCGTCCGCGTCGAGCTTCCGCACGACCGACAAGCGAGGTGGGGCCAACGGCGCCCGGATCCGGCTCGCTCCGCAGAAGGACTGGGACGTCAACGACCCGACCGAGCTCGCCACGGTGCTGCAGACGCTGGAGCAGGTGCAGCAGGAGTTCAACGCGTCCGGCGGCGCGCAGATCTCCCTGGCCGACCTGATCGTGCTGGCCGGCAGTGCGGCCGTCGAGAAGGCCGCCAAGGCTGCCGGCGTCGACACCACCGTCCCGTTCCGTCCCGGCCGCACCGACGCTACGCAGGAGCAGACGGACGTCGAGTCGTTCGCGGTGCTCGAGCCGCGAGCCGACGGGTTCCGCAACTATGTCCGCCCCGGGGAGAAGCTCCCGCCCGAGACCCTGCTGGTCGACCGCGCCTACATGCTGGAGCTGTCCGCCCCGGAGATGACGGCGCTCGTCGGCGGCATGCGGGTCCTCGGTACCAACTACGGCCGGACCGCCCACGGGGTCTTCACCGACCGCCCGAGCGCACTCACCACCGACTTCTTCGCCAACCTGCTGGACATGAGCGTCGAGTGGAGGGTCTCGGACTCGGCCGAGAACGTCTACGAGGGTCGCGACCGGGTCACCGGAGAGATCACCCGGACGGCGACTGCGGTCGACCTCGTCTTCGGTTCCAACTCCCAGCTCCGTGCGCTCGCCGAGGTCTACGCGAGCGACGACGCGAGCGAGAAGTTCGTCGACGACTTCGTGGCCGCGTGGACCAAGGTGATGGAGGTCGACCGCTTCGACCGCTGAGGCACCGAGGGGGCGTTCCCGGGGAGTTCCGGGAACGCCTCGTCGTCGCGAATCTTTTCAGAAGTGGGATCGACACGGGACCCCGAATCTGTCAAATTGATCACGAGGGCCTCGCGCCTCCCCTACTCTTTCCGTGTCGGCAGGCTGCTCTGCAGCACGGCGACGGGCACATCACAAGGGGGATCAGTGACCGGGAACCAGACCGCCGCGGCGGCAGCAGCAGCACCTGCTGTCCTCACGGACGAAGATCGAGACATCCTCGATCGATGGGCAGGATTGATCGAGGCAGCGCCGGGCTTCCTGGCCGAGGACGAGGACGAGCGCCGCGACCGCTTGCACGAGTTGTCCGAGGCCACGCTGAGCATGACCGTCTGCGGTGACGTCGAGGCGACAATCACCGTCGACCTGCCCTGCGAGGTCAGCGAAGAGCGACCGGTCGACGCCGGCTTCGTCGATGGTGAGCCAACCGCGCGCTCCTGGTTGATCGTGCGGGTCGAGGGGCTCGAGCCGCACGCCCTCGGGTCGACCAAGCTGACGTCGTTCTCCGTTGCCATTCCCGGCCACGTCGGCCCGGGCCTCTATCCGCTCGACGACCTACGTCGTCGCGCCGAGGTCGATGGTGTCGAGTGGTGGGAGGTGGACGACTTCCACCTGAGCCCCAACTCCTACGGCGACGAGTCCACGTTCTATCTCGACGAGCAGGCCATTGACGGTGCGTGGGTCGCCACGACCGGAACCTCCGTCGCGTTCGATGTGCCGATGGCGTCCGTCGTCAACGAGATCCGCGTGACCGGGACCATCACCTGGAGCCAGCCCGGCGACCGGCCGGGCGCTCTCCTCGACCGCCTGCGCTAGGGTCGGAGAAAGTCGGTACGAAAGTTTGGTTTGACACCGCAGCAGCGGGGAAACGTCATCCAGACGCTCGCGTGGCCCAGCAAACCGCCACGACTGCACTCGGCCTCGGAGTCAGAGTCATGTCTAGCTCAGCAATTGCGGAACGTGTCCATCAACCGATCAAGACCGTGAGAAGCCGGACGGAGGGCGAGCCCGACGACCGCAAGCAGCGGACGGCAGAGCTGATCGCCCGAGCCGCCGCATGTGGTGGCGAGGAGCGCCGGCTGCTCCTGGACGAGGTGATCGTCCTCAACATCCCGGTGGCCAAGGCACTCGCCTCGCGCTATCGCAATCGCGGTCAGCCGGTCGACGAGCTCGAGCAGGTCGCCTGCCTCGCGCTCACGAAGGCGGTACGGGCCTACGACCCGGCTCGCGGGGACGACCTCCTGGTCTTCGCCGTACCCAGTGTCCTCGGCGAGCTCAAGCGCTACTTCCGGGACTCCACGTGGACCGTGCGACCCCCACGACGGATCCAGGAGCTCAGGCCGCGACTCGCCACGGCCGAGCATGAGCTCACCCAACAGCTCGGACGTCCCCCGCGTCCGAGCGAGATCGCCGACGCGGTCGGATGCTCGACCGAAGACGTCCTCGAGGCCCAGGAGGCGGGCACCTGCGCCTCGCCCGACTCGCTCAACGACAGTCCTCCGGGCGACGCAAGTTTCTCGTGGATCGAGCGGCTCCCGAGCGAGGAGCTCGGGTTCCGCCGGGCGGAGGCGGTCGCCGTGCTCGGCCCCGCCTGCCGCGGGCTCAAGCCCCGTGACCGCCGGATCCTGGAGATGCGGTTCTATGAGCAGAAGACGCAACAGCAGATCGCCGACGAGCTCGGCGTCACCCAGGTCCAGGTCTCGCGGCTGTTGCAGCGAATCCTGACCGACCTGCGCCGCGCAATCACCGGGCGCCGCGGTGCGCCGACGAAGGCTGCCTGACCGGACTCCTCGGATTGCTCCTCGACGACGACACGCTCGGCGTTGAGGAGCAGTTCGAGGCTGTCCGCTGTCATCCGCCGGTCATCCGCCGCGCTCGCCGCGTGGCGCCTTGTGCGAGTTGTCGCACCAGGGCATCCGGTCGGACCGGCGGCACCGGCACAGTGCCACCACCGGTCGGGTGACGAGGTGCCGCTCACCGTCCTCGTCGACGATCTCGGTCGCGCCGCGCAGCAGCATCGGACCGCCGGCGCACAGGGTGAGCGCCACCTGCGCCCCGGGGGTGCGCGGGATCACGACGCGAGCCTGTCGGGTAGGTCCTTCAGCCGTGCCAGCAGGGACTCGGCAGCGATCGCGTCGACGGCCAGGCAGGCGCCGGCCCCTAGCAGGACGTCCTCGAGCAGGGCGGGCTCGGTTGCGAGCAGTGCGCCACAGAGGTCGTTGATAGCGACCTGCTCGTGCACGGCGTCGGCTTCGACGTGCTCGTTGTAGTAGTCCGCGACCCCCGCCGGCAACCCGAGTCGATCTGCGCCGGCCGCGATCAGCCGGCATGGCACCGAGCTGGTTGCCTCGAACGCAGCGAAGTGGCCGGCGGCGGCGCCCCGCAGCCGCCGGTGCAGGTTGAACAGGGAAGTCGTGTTGACCGATGCCAACATGGTCGCGTCGGCCTGGTCGACGTACGTCGTGATGTCGGTGGGCATACCGACTTCGGACAGTGCCCGCGCGAACAGGTCGGCGTGCAGTCGATCCGCGCGGCCGGCTCCGAACTCGTCGTCCAGGATCTCGGCGAGCGCGGTCTGGGCCGCTCCGCGGAGCCGGGGCAGCAGGAAGCACTGGGCGTCGGACTCGCGCAGGTGATAGACCGCGCGCTCGGCGAGGTAGCTGCGGAACTGCTCCTCGGTGGCCTGCCGGGCCAGGAAGGCAGCCAGCACGGGCTCCGCCTCGCTGATGGTCATCCGCAACAAGGTGGTCGTCACCTCGCCGGCCGAAGTCGGCAGCGGATCCGGCAGCTCGACGAGTGAGCGCACCGAGCGCTCGTGTCGCATCTCGAGCGCGCCGCGGGCCGCCAACAGCAGCGGATCCCACTCGAGGGCGTCGTCGACGCCCTCGAACCCGTCGTAGTGGAGCTCGTAGAGCATCCAGAGAGCGAGCTGGAAGTCGCGGTCGAAGATCGGGTCGGGGATTGCCTGCGCCTCGGGTGTGGTACGAAGGGACCGTTGCTGCGGGGATGCGGTGAGCGCTCGGAGGACGGCCTCGCTCAACGGTCCGCAAGGCTGAGGAAGTGCGGTCGAACCCACGGGTGGACCTCCTTGCCGCTCGCGGGCGACGTTGGGGATGATTGCGCTCTGTCAGGTACGGCGGCTGCTCAACAATTCCGTGATCGCTGTGCGAGAACCGATACCCCGTGAGCGGTCCGCACATACGCTCGCTCGGGCTGGATAGAGGAGGTCGGATGAATCGCGAAGTCACTCCCGCTGCCCGGCGTGAAGACAGCCTTGCGGACACGCCAGAGACCATCGTCCATCCGTTCGAGGACACGGTTCGGCAGACCGGACGGTTCGAGTACCAGGTCACCACCGATCGCTGGACCTGGGACGACGACGTGTTCGCGCTGCACGGATATGCGCCGGGCGAGGTCGAACCGACGACCGAGCTGTTCCTCAAGCACAAGCACGACGGCGACCGTGACCGGGTCGAGCAGACGTTCAAGGATGCCGTCACCACCGGAGAGCCCTTCAACCTCTACTACCGGATCCGGGCGAAGGATGCCGAGCGCCGCGTCGTCGTCGTGGGCGAGGGCATCCGCGACGGCGACGGTCAGGTCGAGCGGCTCGTGGGCTACTACCTCGACCTGACTCCGGAGTTCGCCGCAGAGAACGCCGCCGCGGCCGACGCCGCCGTCGCCGCATCCGCGGCCGCCCGGGAGACGATCGAGCAGGCCAAGGGTGTCCTCATGCTCGGCTACGGGCTCGACGCCGACGCCGCCTTCGCGATGTTGCGCTGGTGGTCGCGCAACCGGAACGTGAAGGTGCGCGAGATCGCCGACCGGCTGATCGAGGTCGCGCGGATGGGGCACATGAGCCACCCCGGCCTGCGAGGGATGCTCGACACGCTGATCGACGATCTCACCGCGGCGCGGAAGTCATCGACCAGCGGCTCCAGCGGCAACCACGAGGAGAGCTGACAGCTCCCGCCACCGGGCTGGCCGGTGCGCCGATCGGCATGACCACCCTGTCGATGGGTACCGCCGGGTCATGAAGTCGTCGGAACGCATGGACGCCGGCGAAGAGTCTCCGCGGGACGCGGACGAGTCTGCGGGCGAGCGGCTCACCCGCAACTGGAACGAGCTCCTCCAGGAGCTGCGCGTCGCTCAGACCGGGATCCAGATCCTCACCGGCTTCCTGCTGACCGTCCCGTTCACCGACAGGTTCACCGACCTCGACGACCGGCAGCGCACGATCTACCTCGCTGTGCTCGTCGGTGCGGTGGTCACGACCTGTCTGATCATCGCGCCGGTGGCCTTCCACCGGGTGCTGTTCCGCCAGCAGGAGAAACCGTGGCTGGTCGCGGCGGCGAACGCGTGCGCACGGGGCGGGTTGGCTCTCTTGGCCGTCGTCTCGTCGGGCGTCGTGCTGCTCGTCTTCGACGTCGTACTCGGCACTACCGCCGGCTACCTCGCCTCCCTTCCCGTCCTCGCCCTCTTCGCCGGTCTGTGGTTCGGAACCCCGCTGTTCGCTCGACGTTGAGCGATCGAGATAGACGAGATAGAGAGGTACGGAATGCCCGAGAAGAAGCCAGGTCCCAGCGTCAAGGACGACGAGACCTACGAGGCGTTGCGGCGCGAAGGTGCCAGCAAGGAGAAGGCGGCGCGGATCGCGAACGCCGGGGCGGCGGAAGGCAAGGAGACCGTCGCGCGTCGCGGTGGCGAGGCCGGGTCCTACGACGACTGGACGGTCGACGAGCTGCGCAAGCGGGCCGCGGAGCTCGGCATCGAAGGGCGGTCCGACATGACCAAGGACGAGCTCATCGACGCGCTGCGGAACCACTGAGCGGTCTCAGACCGCGCAGTACTCCGCCAGCCAGGCGCCGAACGGCGCATCGTCGGCTGTCGTGCCGTGTTCCTCGTGCTCGTCGCCCTCGTGCTCGTCGCCCTCCACCGAGACGTCAGCAGGCTCGGAGGGAGCGACCGTCGGTGTGAACGACGGGTCGGCGCTGGCCCGCACGTCGTCGAGGACCGCGGTGAGCTCGGCGTACCCGGCCGGGTCGAGGCTCTCGGGCACGCCGAGCGTCTGCAGCTCGTCGACGACGGCGAGGAGGCCGGTGGCGGCTTCGGGGGTCGGGCTGGCGACGTACTGACCTTGGATGGCGACCAGGTCCTGCCAGCCGGCACACCAGACCTCGTCCGCGACGACCGGGAAGTCGGTCGTCGCCGAGGATTGCGGATCGGCGCCGGCCGGGTCAGGTCCCTCACCGTTGTCGCGGACCAGCAGCACGGCGACCAGGACGACGAGGGCGGCAACCAGCGCCAGTCCGACCAGTTGTGTCCGGGACATTGTCATCACACCCATCTCGAGAACCAGATCCGGTCGAGCCACTCGCCGCTGGTCAGTAGTCCGTTGGTCCAGATCGGCCAGAACCAGGCGTAGTTGACGAGGACGAGTACGACGAACGCGCCGCTCACCACCACCCCTATCGTGCGCCGGGGCGACGGCAGGCGCGACGGCCCGATCAGGGTGCCGATCGACAGGGTCAGCGCGATCACGATGAAGGGCAGGATCGCGATCGCGTAGAAGTAGAAGATCGGCCGGTCGTCGTACAGCATCCAGGGCAGCCAGGTCGACGCGGTGCCGACCACCGCGACGCCGTACCTCCAGTCGCGCGCGCCGACCCACATCACGACCGAGAACAGCAAGGCGATGCAGCCGCCCCACCAGATCATCGGTGTGCCGATGAGCAGCACCTGCCGGATGCAGTCGCTGCCTTCGGGAGCATCGCAGTCGTCGTCGCGCGGCAGGTCCTGCTGGTCCTTGTCCAGGTCGCGGTCGGAGGGCTGGATGTCGTTGGTCACCGCGACCCCGACCGGGCGGTTGATGAGCAGCCAGCTCGACGGCTTGGACTGGTAGGTGTGCTCGGAGCAGTTCAGGAAATGGGTGTGGAAGGTGTAGACGTCCTGGTGGTAGTACCAGAGCGAGCGCAGTGACTGCCAGGCCTCGCCGACCCCGCCCGCATCCTTCTCGTCGGCGGTGGGCCAGCTCTTGCTCTCGTCGAGGTCGGTCGCGATATAGGAGTCGTCGTCCTCCGCGCAGTGACCATGCCCGGTGTACTGACGGTACTGGGTGGCGCTGAGGTGCTCCTCGTACTCGCCCGCGTTGGCCAACCAGCCGCCCCAGGTCGCGATGTAGACGAGCGCACCGACGATCACGACCTGCACGAACGCCGGCACCCCGTCCGCGAGCGCGGACTTCACGATCGGCCAGCGCACCCCGAAGCTCCGGCGGGCGCCGGCGCTCCAGAACCAGACCAGTAGGCCGAACGCGGCGAGCGGGTAGATCGCCGCCCACTTGGTGCCGACGGCCAGCCCGAAGCAGAGGCCGCCGGCGATCAGCCAGGGACGGAACAGCACGGCCCGCACCGGGCCCCAGCCGACCTTCGGGTCGTCCGTCGTACGGCGGCCGAGCCGGCGTCGGAAATGGTCGCGGTCGGCGACCAGGCAGTGGACCGCACAGAGGATGAAGAACGCCAGGAAGATGTCGAGCAGCGCGAGCCGGGAGAGCACGAAGTGCAGGCCGTCGAACATCAGGAGCATCCCGCCGATGCAGCCCAGCACGGTGGAGCCCGTCATCCGGCGCAGCAGCCGGCAGATCACGAGCACCATCAGCGCGCCGACCACGGCCGACGCGATCCGCCAGCCGAACGGGTCCATCCCGAACGCCTTCTCGCCGAGCGCGATCAGCCACTTGCCGACCTCGGGGTGGACGGCCATCGACGGATCGCCGGTCCACACGTCCTTGACGTGTCCGGCCAGGATGTCGTCGTCGATCTTGTTCTTGGTGTTGCCGTCGACGTCGGTCAGGTAGGTCTGCGCATAGCCGTTGTTGAGCAGCGACCAGGCGTCCTTGGCGTAGTAGGTCTCGTCGAACGCGAACCGTTTCGGCGTACCGAGGTGGTACATCCGCAATGCGAAGGCCAGCAGGGTCACGGCAAGTGGTGCCAGCCAGCCGACCGCCCGATCGCTGAAGCGAAGGCCGACAAGGTGGCCACGCGCCCGCTCAGCCGCCGGCGGCACCGACTGGCCGTCGGCGGTCCGCGACAACCCGCTCCACCGCGCTGCGGTCGGCTTCTCGTCGGTCGCGGTCACGAGCCAGAACTCTACGGTCCGGCTGATGGGTAGGCGTAGAGGTACGCAACCGCTGGTCGAGGTGGGGCGCTCCTCGCACCTCGAACCACCGGTGGGGACCTGCGATGATCGGCGAGTGACCTCCCCGGGCGTGCTGGTGCTGGCGGCTACGCCGATCGGGCGGGTGGGCGATGCGCCGCCGCGGCTGGCGGAGGAGCTCGCCGGCGCAGACGTGGTGGCCGCGGAGGACACCCGACGGCTGCGGCGGTTGACCGCCGACCTCGGCATCGAGCTGGCCGGCAGGGTGGTGTCCTACTTCGAGGGCAACGAGGCGTCGCGGACACCTCAGCTCCTCGAGGCGCTCGAGGCCGGGGAGCGGGTCGTGCTGGTGACCGACGCGGGGATGCCGTCGGTCTCCGACCCCGGCTACCGACTGGTGGCGGCAGCTGTCGCGGCCGACATCCGGGTCACCGCGGTGCCCGGCCCGAGCGCGGTGCTGACGGCGCTGGCGGTGTCGGGCCTCCCGGTCGACCGGTTCTGCTTCGAGGGCTTCCTCCCGCGCAAGGGTGGCGAGCGCTCGCGCCGGCTGGCCGAGCTCGCCGCCGAGCCGCGGACGATGGTGTTCTTCGAGGCCCCCCACCGCACCGGCGCCGCGCTGTCGGCAATGGCCGGCGCGTTCGGCGACGACCGGCCGGCGGCGGTCTGCCGCGAGCTGACCAAGACCTACGAGGAGGTACGGCGGGGGCCGGTCGGCGAGCTCGCCGCGTGGGCAGCCGACGGCGTGCGCGGTGAGGTGACGATCGTGGTCGCGGGTGCAACGCCTCACAGCGCGGTCGACGTCGACCCCGCTAGCCTGCGGTCCGCGGTCGACGCCCTCGTCGACGGCGGGTTGAGCCGGAAGGACGCGATCGCTGCGGTCGCGAAGACGACCGGTCAACCGAAGCGGCAGGTCTACCAGGTGGTGCACGTAGATGAAGACTGAAACGCGGATCAGCACGGTCGAGCGCGACGGGCTGGTGTTCGACGTACTCGATGACGGGCCGCTCGACGGCGAGCCCGTCGTCCTCCTCCACGGGTGGCCGGAGCGGGCGACGGTGTGGCGGTACGTCGCTCCGATCCTCAACGCAGCCGGCTACCGGACGCTGGCGATGGACCGACGCGGCTTCGCGCCCGGCGCCCGGCCGAAGCGGCGTCGCGACTACACGCTGCCGATCCTCGCGGCCGACGTCGTGACGCTCATCGACGAGGTCGGCGGCAGCGCTCATGTCGTCGGTCACGACTGGGGCGCGGCCGCCGGCTGGACCGTCGCGGGCTACCACCCCGAGCAGGTCCGGACGCTCACCGCCGTTTCGGTGCCGCACCCGGCGGCGATGATGAAGGCGATGGTGAAGTCCGACCAACTGCGGAAGTCCTCTTACATGCTGGTCTTCAACCTGCCGTTCCTCCCCGAGCTGCTGGTACGGCGACGGGCGGCCTGGTTCGACCTCCAGCTCCGCAAGGGCGGCATGACCAAGGACGACGTGGCCAGCTTTCGAGCGGAGATCGTCGACGACGGCGCGCTCCCGACGTCGCTCAACTGCTATCGCGCGATTCCGCTGACCAAGCCGCGCGCGATCCGGTTCCGGGTCTCCGCCCCGACCACGATGGTGTGGAGCAGCAACGACGTCGCGCTGAGCCGCTGGGGCGCCGAGCACAGCGTCGACTGGGTGGACGGCCCGTTCGAGCTCGTGGTGCTGGACGGCGTCTCCCACTGGATCCCGACCCAGGCCCCCGACCTGCTTGCCGACGCGATCCTCCAGCGGGTGGGCGGGTGACCCAAGGTGACCCCGAGGTGACCCCACGGTGACTCCACGGTGACTCAAAGGTGACCGCCTCCGACGACCGGCCGCCCGCGCCGGAGCCGCTGCCGCATCCGGTGGTCGACAACCACTGCCATCTCGACCTCGGTCGGGGCGGCCCGGACCGGCCGGCGTGGGACGTCCGGGAGGCGATCGACGCGGCGGTCGCCGTCGGCGTACGGCGGATCGTGCAGATCGGGTGCGACCTCCGGCGGGCGACCTGGGCGGTCGAGGCGGCGCGGACCCATCCCGAGGTGGTCGCCGGTGTCGCCCTGCACCCCAACGAGGCGCCGCGGCTCGCTGCCGCCGGTGGGCTCGACGCGGCGCTGGCGGCGGTCGGTGAGCTGGCGGCCGTCCATCCGCGGGTGCGGGCGGTGGGGGAGACGGGGCTCGACCACTACCGCACCGGGCCGGAGGGCCGGGCCGCGCAGGTCGCGTCGTTCGTGGCCCACATCGACCTCGCCAAGCGGCTCGGCAAGACGCTGGTGATCCACGACCGCGACGCGCACCAGGAGGTGCTCGACGTCCTCGACGCCGAGGGGGCGCCCGAGCGCTGGGTGATGCACTGCTTCTCCGGCGATGCCGGCTTCGCGCGGGCCTGCCTGGACCGCGGGGCCTACTTGTCCTTCGCCGGGACGGTGACCTTCAAGAACGCCGCACCGCTGCGCAACGCGCTGGTCGTCACGCCGACGGACCGGTTGCTCGTCGAGACCGACGCGCCGTACCTCACTCCGCATCCCTACCGCGGCCGCACCAACGCGTCGTACCTGGTGCCGATGACGGTGCGCGCCATGGCCGAGCAGCGCCGCGCGGACCTCGGCGATCTGTGCGCGGCGATCGACGCCAACACCGAGGCCGCCTTCGGCGGTGCCTGGTAGCGGCGCAGCGACCCGGGCGCCCAAAGCGACCGGAGCGACCGCGTCCGGTGCTAACTGTAGTTAGCGCTGGGCTGTGACGGGTGGGGCTCACGAGGCCGGAACGGGGTGACTCGAGTCACGCTCTGAGCGTAAAACGGTACCCGCCGGTTTGCGTTGGCGTGCTTGCTCTTGTTCTGGTAGATGCCAGATAGCCGGGATCAGGAAAGCACCACTCGGCCAGCATCGGCACCCGCCGTCGTACGTATGAGGTACGACGGAGCGCCGCCTCTGTGGGGGGAACACGCTGGCGCACTGAGGCCCGGGGAGTACGACGTATGGAGAATCGTGCCCTCTGACGAGAGCCCTACCCAGACCCTCCCGACCGAATCAACCCAGGCCACCCAGGCCACCCAGTCTTCCTTGAAGGCCCGTACCGCGGCCCTGCTCGGCCGCGCCACGCGCAGCAAGGTCGCCCTCACCGCGACCATCGCCGTGGTCGTCCTCGCCGTCAGCGGCGCGACGTTCGGCTACCACGCGCTGGCGACACCTGTGACCCTGTCGGTGGACGGCCAGGAAAGCGACGTACGCGTCCACGGCGACACCGTCGGCGATGTCCTCGAGGCCGAAGGCATCGACCTGACCACGCACGACTTCGTCCAGCCCGACGTCGACGAGTCCATCTCCGACGGCACCCGGATCGCGGTGCGCTTCGGTCGTGAGCTCGAGCTGACCGTCGACGGCAGGACGAGCACCCACTGGGTGACCGCGACCGACGTCGACGGAGCCCTCAGCCAGATCGGCGCGCTCTACCGAGGCGCCGAGCTGTCGATCAGCCGCGGCACCACGATCGACCGCGGCGGCGTCGAGCTCGAGGTCGTCACCCCGAAGACGTTGAAGGTCAAGCTTGCCGGCAAGAAGGCCAAGAAGGTCAGCGTGCCGGCCGCCACCTCTGGCGACGCGCTGCGCGCGCTCGACGTCGAGCTCGACAAGCACGACCTGGTGTTCCCGAAGCGGGGCACCCGGCTCGAGGACGGCGACAAGGTCCGCTGGGTCGACATCGAGATCAAGACCAAGCGGGTCAAGAGCGAGTCGTTCTCGGCCCCGACGATCACCCGCGAGGACTCCTCGTCGCCGGAAGGCGCCGAGACCGTGATCCGCTCGGGCGAGACCGGCATGCGCAACGTGGTCTACAGGATCCGCTACCGCAACGGCGTCGAGGTCGACCGCAACGTCGTCTCGGCCAAGGTGACCGACGCGCCCGTCGCTGCGATCGTCGAGGTCGGCACGCAGGAGGTCGCCACGTCCAACTACGCCGGCGGCAGCACGGTCTGGGACGCGCTGGCGCAGTGCGAGTCCGGCGGCAACTGGGCCATCAACACCGGCAACGGCTACTACGGCGGCCTCCAGTTCAACCTCGGCACCTGGCGCGCGTACGGCGGCGCCGGTTACCCGCACCAGAACAGCCGGGAGGCGCAGATCGCCGTCGCCGAGCGGCTCCGTGCGGCCACCGGCGGCTACGGCTCCTGGCCGGGCTGTGCGTCGAGCCTCGGTCTGCCGACGTGACCGAGGCCTTGACCAGGGCACTGATGCCCTAGCCTCCCCTGCATGAACACCTCCGCCGGTCCGAGACTTCTCGGGCCGGCGGAGGTGCGTTCGCTGGCTGCGCGCCTGGACCTGCGTCCGACCAAGCAGCGTGGCCAGAACTTCGTCATCGACGCCAACACGGTGCGCCGGATCGTTCGCGAGTCCGGGGTGACGGCCCAGGACGTGGTGCTCGAGGTCGGCCCCGGGTTGGGGTCGCTGACCCTGGCCCTGCTCCAGACCGCAGCATCGGTCACGGCGGTCGAGGTCGACCCCGTGCTCGGCGGGGCGCTGCCGGACACGATCGCGGAGTATGCGCCGCAGCAGGCCGACCGGGTCCGCGTCGTACTCGCTGACGCGCTGCGGATCACCGAGCTTCCGGGGCCGCCGCCGACGGCGCTGGTCGCCAACCTGCCCTACAACGTCTCGGTACCCGTGCTGCTGCACCTGCTGGCGCTGCTGCCGTCGCTGGAGCGGGGTCTGGTCATGGTCCAGTCCGAGGTCGCTGACCGGCTGGCGGCGCCGCCCGGCTCGCGGACCTACGGCGTCCCGTCGGTGAAGGCCGCCTGGTTCGCCGACGTACGACGCGCCGGGGCGGTCGGCCGCACCGTCTTCTGGCCGGCTCCCAACGTCGACTCGGGACTGGTCGCGTGGACCCGGCGGGAGCCGCCGACGACTGCCGTGAGCCGGGAGCAGGTGTTCGCGGTCGTGGATGCGGCGTTCGCCCAGCGCCGCAAGGTGCTGCGGGGGGTGCTGAGGGGGCTCGCCGGCTCGGCCGAGGCCGCCGAGGCCGCCCTGGTGGCGTGCGGCATCAACCCACTGGCGCGAGGCGAGTCGCTGGGCATCTCTGATTTCGTCCGGATAGCCGAAGAGTTGGCAGTATCGGACAGGTGAGCGCTGCCCTCCTCCCGGATCCCGTCTCGGTGACGGTTCGGGCGCCCGCGAAGATCAACGTCTACCTGGGCGTCGGGACGGTGCGACCGGACGGGTTCCACCCGCTCGAAACCGTCTACCAGGCGGTCTCGCTCTACGACGACGTCACCGTGACCGCTGCGGAGGAATGGTCGGTGGCAGCGGTCGCCGACGGGCCGCACGTCGACCTGGCCTCGGTGCCGGACGACGAGTCCAACATCGTGATCCGGGCCGGCAAGGCGCTGTGTGCGCACCACGGTCTCGACCGGGCGGCCGCGATCGAGGTGCGCAAGAGCATCCCGGTCGCCGGCGGGATGGCCGGAGGCTCGGCCGACGCTGCTGCGACCCTGGTGGCGCTCGACCGGCTCTGGAACCTCGACACCTCCGATGCCGAGCTGCTCGAGCTCGGCGCGGGTCTCGGCTCGGACGTACCGTTCGCCCTCGTCGGAGGCACCGCCACCGGCACCGGGCGCGGCGAAGTGGTGACGCCGGTCGCAGACAACGGCTCCTGGTGGTGGGTGGTCGTCTTCAACGAGGAGGGCCTGTCGACGCCCTCGGTCTACGGTGCCTATGACCTGCTCGAGGGCGGCGAGCACGACTACCGGATCAGGCAGCCGATGCTCGACGAGCTCTCCGACCCGGCCGGCGCCGAGGGCCTCGCGGTCTTCCTCTACAACGACCTCGAGGACGCCGCCCTCTACCTCCGTCCCGACCTCCAGACCGCGGCGGAAGCGGCCCTGGAATGTGGGGCGGTGTCCTCGCTCCTGTCCGGTTCGGGGCCGACCATGCTGGCGCTGGCCACCGATGCCGACCACGCCCGCGCCATCGCGCGCCAGCTCGCCGAGCGTGGCTACACCAGGACGGCGGTCGTGCACGGTCCGGTCGCCGGTGCCCACGTGGTGGCCTACGGATGAGCAACCTTCTCAACCTGGAGCGGGTCTCCAAGGCGTACGGCGTCCGCCCGCTCCTCACCGACGTCTCCCTCGGCATCAGCGCGGGCGAGCGGATCGGCATCGTCGGCCGCAACGGCGACGGCAAGACCACGCTGCTCAAGGTGATGACCGGCGAGGAGGCGCCCGACGAGGGGCGGGTGTCGCGGCAGCGCGGGCTCCCGATCGGCTACCTGCGCCAGACCGACGACTTCTCCGACACCCACACCGTGCGCGAGGTGGTGCTCGGCGGCCGGTCCGACCACGAGTGGGCCGCCGACGCCTCGCTGCGGGAGATCGTGACCGTGCTGCTGGCAGGTGTCGAGCTCGACCGCGCGGTCGCCGGGCTGTCCGGCGGCGAACGGCGGCGGTGCGGACTCGCCGGGCTGCTCCTCGGCGAGCACGACCTGATCGTCCTCGACGAGCCCACCAACCACCTCGACGTCGAGGCCGTGGCTTGGCTGGCCGCACACTTGGCGGCCCGACCGTCCGCGCTGGCCGTCGTCACCCACGACCGTTGGTTCCTCGACGCCGTCTGCCAGCAGACCTGGGAGGTGCACGACGGAGTCGTCGATGCCTACGACGGCGGCTACGCGGCGTTCGTGCTCGCGAAGGCCGAGCGGCAGCGGCAGGAAGCGGCGACGGAGGTACGGCGGCAGAACCTCGTCCGCAAGGAGCTCGCCTGGCTGCGGCGTGGCCCGCCGGCTCGCACCTCCAAGCCGAAGTTCCGCATCGACGCCGCCAACCTGCTCATCGAGGACGTACCGCCCGCACGCGACCGGCTCGAGCTGCAGCGCTTCGCGACGCAACGGCTCGGCAAGGACGTGCTCGATGTCGAGGACGTGGATCTACGGCGTGGGATCCCGGGGGAGGGCGATCGGGTGCTGCTCGACCGCGCGACCTGGCGGCTCGGGCCGGGCGACCGGGTGGGCATCGTGGGCGTCAACGGCGCCGGCAAGACCTCGGTGCTGACCCTGCTCTCCGGTGAGCTGGCGCCGCAGCGGGGGCGGGTGCGGCAGGGGCGCACCGTCGTACTCCAGCACCTGACGCAGGCCCTCGAGTTCGACAACGCCGAGGGCCGGGTTCTCGACACCGTCGAGTCGATCCGGCGGGTGACGCGGACGCTGGACGGCGACATCTCGGCGAGCGCGCTGTTGGAGCGGTTCGGCTTCACCGGCGACAAGCTCACCGCCCGGCTCGGTGACCTGTCTGGTGGTGAGCGGCGCCGGTTCCAGCTGCTGCGGCTGCTGCTCACCGAGCCCAACGTGCTGCTGCTCGACGAGCCGACCAACGATCTCGACATCGAGACCCTCAACGTCCTCGAGGACTTCCTCGACGGCTGGCCCGGCACTCTCGTCGTCGTCTCCCACGACCGCTACTTCCTCGAGAGGGTCACCGACTCGGTCTGGGCGCTGCTCGGCGACGGCCAGATCTCCATGCTGCCCCGCGGTGTCGACGAGTACCTCGAACGCCGCGAATCAGACCTTTTGGCGCGCCGAATCGCACCTTTTGGTGCGCCGAGTCGGGAGGATTGGCGCGAAGGCTCCGCCGAAATGGCTGATTCGGACGACCAATCCGGCGGATTCGGCGCACCAAAGAGTGTGATTCGGGGGAAGGCGAAGGCGGGCTCGGCAGCAGAGCGTACGGCGCGCAAGACCCTGGCCCGGCTCGACAAGCAGCTGGAGCGGCTGGCCGGTCGGGAGGCCGAGCTGACGGCGGCGCTCGCTGAGCACGCGAGCGATCCTGGTCAGCTCACTGCGCTGGGGTCGGAGCTGACGGCAGTGCTGGAGGAGAAGGAGGCCGTCGAGCTCGAGTGGCTCGAAGCCGCCGAGGTACTCGAGTAACGCTCGACTTGGAGCGTCGACAACCGTCAGTCCGACGCGAACGGCACCAACAGCCGCCGCAGCAGCCCCGCCAGCACCTTCTGGTCGGCTGCGGACAGGTCGGCCAGCAGGTCGCTCTCGGCGTCGAGCAGAGCGGCGAACGCCCCGTCGACGGCGTCCTTGCCGTCCGGGGTGAGCCGGACCAGCACGCCTCGCCGGTCGGTCGGGTCGGGGTGCCGCTCGACCAGGCCGCGCCCCGCGAGCCGGTCGACCCGGTTGGTCATGGTGCCGCTGGTCACCAGCGTCTCCCGGAGCAGGCGCCCCGGCGAGAGCTCGTACGGCGAACCCGCCCGGCGTAGCGCCGCGAGGACGTCGAACTCCCACGGCTCGATGTCGTGGGCGGTGAAGGACTGGCGGCGGGCCCGGTCGACGTGGTGGGCGAGCCGGGAGATCCGACTGAAGACGGCGACCGGCCCGAGGTCCAGGTCGTCCCGCTCGCGCGCCCAAGCATCGAGAAGCGCGTCGACCTCGTCCCGTGCCGCCATGACCGCACAATACCGGACGTGTCGAGAATCTTGACATCAAGATAAACCGAACCTAGGGTGGAGCCGTGGACCAGCTCACCACCGACCTCGACCAGCTCCGGTTGGTCTCCCTCACCTGGGGGCCGAGCACGGATCCCGCCGCGCCCCTGGCGGTGCTGCTGCACGGCTTCCCCGACACCGCCCACACCTGGCGCCACCTCGGTCCCGAGCTCGCGGCCGGCGGCTACCGGGTGGTCGCTCCGTTCACCCGCGGCTACGCCCCGACCGGCCAACCTGTCGACGGCAGCTATCACCTCCCGGCCCTGATGAGTGACGTGCTCGAGCTACACGCCGCCCTCGAGGGGGACGCGCGCGCCGTACTCATCGGGCACGACTGGGGTGCGATCACGGCCAACGGGCTGGCCGCCTCCGAGGAGAGCCCGTTCCGCCGCGTCGTCTCGATGGCAGTGCCGCCGTTCTCGGCGATGAACCCGAGCCGCGGCGCGATCGGACCCTGGGCGCGGATCCTGCCGCGGCAGGCCCGGATGAGCTGGTACACCGTCTTCAACCAGCTGCCCGCCCTTCCCGAGCGCAGCTTCGACAAGCTCGTCGCCCACCTCTGGCGCCAGTGGTCGCCCGGGTACGACGCAACGGCGGATCTCGCGCACCTCGCCGACGCGCTTCCTACGACCGAGCGCAAGGCCGCGGCGATCGGCTACTACCGCGCCGGCGCCCGGCCCTGGCAGCTGCCGCAGCGCTACCGGCACCTGAGTCAGGCGGCCCTCGGCGAGCCGCGGGTGCCGCTGCTCTACCTCCACGGTGCCGACGACGGCTGCTTGGACGCCCGCTGGGCAGCGCTGGTCAGCGAGAAGCTGACCGACGGCAGTCGCGCCGCCGTGATCCCCGGAGCGGGGCACTTCCTCCAGCTCGAGCGTCCCGACACCGTCAACGCCCGGATCCTCGAGTTCCTGACCGACGAAGACGAGGAGACAACGTGACCCACATCTGGGACCCCGACCGCTACCTGGCCTACGCAGACGAGCGCGGTCGCCCGTTCGTCGACCTGGTCACCCGCATCGACGCAGCCGCTCCGGCCGAGGTCGTCGACCTCGGCTGCGGTCCCGGCAACCTGACCGCGCTCCTTGCCGAGCGCTGGCCGGGCGCCCGGGTGGCCGGTATCGACAGCAGTGCCGACATGATCGCGCGCGCTCGTCGGGACAGCCCGGGGATCGACTTCGAGGTCGGCGACGTCCGCGCCTGGGGTGTCGACCCGTCCGGCGAACGGCCCGGGGTCGACGTACTCGTCTCCAACGCGACCCTCCAGTGGCTGCCCGACCACCTCGAGCTGCTGCCGCGGCTGGTCGCTCGGGTGCGGCCCGGCGGCTGGTTCGCGTTCCAGGTGCCCGGCAACTTCGACCAGCCGAGCCACACCATCCGCACCGAGCTCGCCGCGGAGGCGCCGTACGTGATGTTCACGGCCGGCGTCGCCGTACCGTCGTCCCACAACGCCGCGACCTACCTCCACGCTCTCCGCGAGCTCGGCTGCCAGGTGGATGCCTGGGAAACCACCTACTTCCACGTCCTCCGCGGCGAGGACCCCGTCTTCACCTGGGTGTCCGGTACCGGTGCCCGCCCGACGCTGCAGGCGCTGCCCGACGACCTGCGGTCGCAGTTCGAGGCGGAGTTCAAGCGCCGGCTGCGCGACGCCTACCCCGACGACGGCGCCGGTGTCGTGCTTCCGTTCCGCCGGATCTTCGTCGTCGCCAGGACGTCCGCATGATCCTCCACCACGTCCAGGTCGCCTGCCCGCCGGGCGGCGAGTCGGCAGCGCGCCGGTTCTATGCCGAGGGCCTCGGGCTGACCGAGGTGGACAAGCCGGCGGCGTTGGCTGCGCGGGGCGGGGCCTGGTTCCGGTCGTACGACGCCACCGGCGCGGTCACCGCCGAGATCCACGTCGGTGTCGAGGAACCCTTCGCGCCGGCACGCAAGGCACATCCGGCGCTGCTCCTGCCCGGGGTTGACGAGCTCGAGGCCACGGGGGCCCGGCTGGACTCGCTCGGCTTCGACGTCGACTGGCGCGAGCGGACAACCTTTCCCGGCTACCAGCGGTTCCACGTCTTCGACGGTGCCGGCAACCGGGTCGAGGTCCTGACGTCGGGGTGACCTGCCGGCGCTGCCCGAGGTTCGGGCGCACGCCCGCCGAGCCAGATCGCGGCCACAGGTGCTGGAGCCACCTATGTTCGGCGATCGGCTGCGGTCGGGGGTGAGCGAAGAGCCGGCCGGCCGTCGGCACTCGCTCCCCTTCCGATATCCAGTTTCGTCGTCTCCATACGGTGCAAGACCACGATACCGTCGTCGCGGTCCGGTTTTCGCGACGGAATCCGTTGCGAAGCGGAGATTGACGGAGCCTCATCGACACCAGACGCCGACCGGAGTCCGTGGGTGACCGACATCTCCGCGAAAGGGGTTGTGACCACTTGTTACCGGCGAGTAATGTTGGTGGCATGAGCCAGGTCCACAGCCTTTGGAAGACCGCGTCCGGCCTGCCCGTGGTGGGCGAGGTCGTCGGAAAACGCGCGTTCTCCCTCGCATTCAGCCGGAAGGCGCCGTACTTCGCCTCGATCCACCCGCGATTCACGGTCGTCGAGCCCAACCACGTGGAGCTGGTGATCCCGAAGCGCCGCAGCGTCCAGAACCACATCGGCACCGTGCACGCCATCGCGCTCTGCAACGGCCTCGAAGCCGCGATGGGCGCGCTGGCCGAGGTGACCATCCCCAAGGACAAGCGCTGGATCCCCAAGGGGATGGAGGTCGCCTACACCGCCAAGGCGACCAGCGACATCACCTGCGTCGCCGAGACCGACCAGGCACAGTGGGACACCGCAGACGGCGACCTCGCCGTCCGGGTCAAGGGCGTGCGCGACGACGGAACCGTCGTCATCGAGGGCGAGATCCGGCTCTGGGTGACGCCGAAGAGCAAGTAACCCAGAGCAAGTAACCCAGAGCGAGTTGCTCAGAGCGTCGGCGGCTTCGCGGCGCCGACGATCGGCACCTCGAGCACCTTCTTCTCGCCGACGAACTTCTTCTGGGCATAGGTCGCGATGACGGTCAGGATCAGGTTGACCGCGACGTAGATGGCAGCCAGCACGACGTACGCCGGCACGTGGTTCTGGAACTGGAGGTAGATCGGTCGAGCGACGGCGGTGAGACCGGGGGCAGCGATCGCGTAGCCGAGGCTGGTGTCCTTCAGCGTCACCACGCACTGACTGATGATCGCGGGGATCATGATCTTCACCGCCTGGGGGAGCAGCACGATCCCGACCACCTGGCTCTTGCGCAGGCCGACGGCGTACGCCGCCTCACCCTGGCCAGTGGGGACGGCGAGGATGCCGGCGCGGAAGACCTCCGCCAGCACGGCGCCGTTGTAGAGCGACAGGGCCCAGACCACGCACCAGAACGATCCAGAGGTGCCGTGGTAGATGCCGTAGAGCGAGAAGAAGAAGACCATGAGCAACAAGACCGGGATGGCGCGGAACAGCTCGACCGCGGCCCAGCACGGCACCCGGAGGAACTCGTGGTCGGAGAGCTTGCCGATGCCGAGCACGACCCCGAGCACGACCGCGCCGACGATCCCGGCCGCGGCCATCTTGAGGGTCTCGAGGAGGCCCTCGACGAAGATCACCCGGAGGAAGTCCGGAGTCGTGAAGACCTCCCACTTGTCGCCGGCGAACTGGTCCTGCTGCTGGAGCTTGTAGCCGACGAACGCCAGCACCGCCACCATCGCGACCACGGTGAGCGCCGTGTAGATGCGGTGCCGACGGATGGTGCGCGGCCCCGGCGCGTCGAAGAGGACACTCTGGTTCATCGGGCGATCCTCCAACGGCGCTCGAGGCGGTTGCTGAAGAACGAGAGCACCTCGACCAGTACGACGAAGACGGCGGCGAAGATCCCCAACAGCCACCAGCGGTCGCCGGGGTTGTCGTTGAGCAGCTGCCGCAGGGCGTACGCCGCCTCCAGCACCCCGACACTGATCGCGACGGTCGTGTTCTTCAACAGCGCGATCATCGTGCTGGCGAGGGGGGGTAGCGCCGCTCGGATCGCCTGCGGAAGGACGACGTTCGACATCACACCGCCGAACGGCAGTCCGACCGCGCGGGCGGCCTCGGCCTGGCCCACGGGCACGGCGTTGACGCCCGAGCGCAGCGCCTCGCACACGAACGAACCGGTGTAGAGCGTCAGGCCGACGACCGCGCCACCGAAGGCGTTCGTCATCCGGATGTCGCCCCACCCGGTGGGGATGACGATGTCGACGAACTGGAAGTTGATGCCGATCTTCGGCGCGGCGATGAGGAAGAACAGCAAGATGATCAGCAGCGGCGTGTTGCGCACGAGGGTGACGTAGGTGGCGGCGCTGGTGCGCATCACGGCCACCGGGCCGACCCGCAGCGTCACCAGCAGTGCACCGAGCACGAGTGAGCCGACGGCAGAGAAGGCGAACAGCAAGATGGTCGCGCCGAAGCTGATCCCGATCAGCTCGTAGTTGTCAGCGATGGCGTCCATGCGGCCTCCTCTCGGCGTGGGCGGACACCTTGTCTGCCGGGTCGGCGGTCAACCGGCCCGGCAGACAAGGTTCAGGCAGTCAGGCAGTCAGGCGGTCAGGCGCAGGGGTCGAGTGCCGGCGGTTCCGGCGTGTCGGACCCGGACGAGCCCAGGGTCAGCTCGAACGCCTCGGCCCACGCACCGTCGTCGTACGCCGTCTGGAGGACCCCGTTGATCCAATCGCACATCTCCGGGGCGTCCTTGCTGTAGCCGATCCCGATCCGCTCCTCCGAGAACTCCGGTCCGACGACCTTCAGCTCGCCGTCGTACTGGGCCGCGAGACCGAGCAGGATCGACCCGTCGGTCGACATCGCCGGCACCGAGCCGTCGGCAACCTGCTCAGCGCAGATGCTGTAGGTGTCAGCAGGCACGCCCACAGCGCCGGCGGCCGTCACGTTCTCGAGGGAGGTCGAGCCGGAGGCAGAGCACACTTCCTGACCCTGGAGATCCTCGATCGACTCGACGTCGCTGTCGGAGGGCACCAGGACCTGCTGTCCGGTGAGGAAGTAGGGCCCCGCCTGGCCGACGAGCTCACGACGTTCGTCGGTGATCGAGTACGACGCCGCGACCAGGTCGACGCGGTTGGTCTCCAGATACCGCTCGCGGTTGTCAGAGATGGTCTCCTCGTAGTTCACCGCGTCGGTGTCGTCCGGGTCGATGCACAGATCGGCGACCAGCAGCTTCGCCATCTCGACGTCGAAACCGGACGGGAGATCGTCGGTGGCGCCCTTGAAGCCCAGCCCTGGCTGGTCGAAGCGGACGCCGACGTTGATCGTGCCGGCGTCGGCGATCTCGGCCATCCGGCTCCCGTCCTCGAACTTGCCGTCGCAGTCGTCGGCGGCTTCGACGTCCCGTCCACTGCCGCCGTTGTCGTCGCCGGCGTCGCCGCACGCGGTCAGAGTTCCGGTCAGGAGCACCGCCGCAGCGGCCATCCCGAGTTTCATCCTGCGCATCTACCCAACTCCTTAGTGTTTGAGGATCTTGCCGAGGAAGTCCTTGGCTCGATCGCTCGTGGGGTTCGTGAAGAACGTCTCTGGTTCCGCCTGCTCGACGATCGCGCCATCGGCCATGAAGACGACCCGGTTGGCCGCCGTACGGGCAAAACCCATCTCGTGGGTGACGACGATCATCGTCATCCCGCGCTCGGCAAGGTCGACCATCACGTCCAGGACCTCTTTGATCATCTCGGGGTCGAGCGCTGAGGTCGGTTCATCGAACAGCATCACCTTGGGGTCCATTGCCAGCGCCCGTGCTATCGCGACCCGCTGCTGCTGGCCACCGGAGAGCTGCGCGGGGTACTTGTCGGCCTGGTGCCCGACGCCGACCCGGTCGAGCAGCTCCTTGCCGCGCTTGTTGGCGTCCGACTTCGACAGCTTGCGCACCTTGATCGGGCCGAGAGTCACGTTCTCGAGCACCGTCTTGTGGGCGAACAAGTTGAAGCTCTGGAAGACCATGCCGACGTCGGCGCGCAGGCGGGCAAGATCCTTGCCCTCCTGGGGAAGCAGCTTCCCGTCGACGGCGATCGAGCCCTCGTCGACGGTCTCGAGCCGGTTGATGGCCCGGCACAGCGTCGACTTGCCGGCACCCGATGGCCCGATCACGACGACGACCTCGCCACGGGCAACCTCGAGCTCGATGTCCTTGAGCACGTGCAGCTCGCCGTAGTACTTCTGCACACCAGTCAGCCGGACGAGCGGCTCTTCGGGGCCACCTGCGGCAGCCGCTGCCGACTCCTTCTGGACCGTCATGCAACCCGACGCTAGTCCTGCGCTAGACCATTCGGCTAGACCGACCCCCCCGGCGCGACCAATCTGTGACCCGGCGCTCGCGGCTCCGAGACCGGCAAGCTCGCATCCCCACGGTACGACGATGCGGTGCGCAACCCCGGCGCGCCGTACTCTTTTCGGGTCATGAGCACTGCCCGCACCTACGAGGTCCGCACCTACGGGTGCCAGATGAACGTCCACGACTCCGAGCGACTCTCGGGGCTGCTGGAGGACGCGGGCTACATGGCGTTCGACGGGGCGGGGGCCGGCGTGGGCGCGCACGCGGACGTCGTCGTGTTCAACACCTGCGCGGTGCGGGAGAACGCCGACAACAAGCTGTACGGCAACCTGTCGCACCTGGCCCCGATCAAGGCGGCCGACCCGAGCATGCAGATCGCCGTCGGCGGTTGCCTCGCCCAGAAGGACCGGTCGACGATCACGGCCAAGGCGCCGTACGTCGACGTCGTCTTCGGCACCCACAACATCGGCTCCCTGCCCGTGCTGCTCGAGCGGGCGCGGGTGCAGCAGGAGGCGCAGGTCGAGATCCTCGAGTCGCTCGAGGTGTTCCCGTCGACGTTGCCGACCAAGCGTGAGTCGGCGTACGCCGCCTGGGTGTCGGTGTCGGTCGGCTGCAACAACACCTGCACGTTCTGCATCGTGCCGAGCCTGCGCGGCAAGGAGAAGGACCGTCGGCCCGGCGAGATCCTCGCCGAGATCGAGGCGCTGGTCGCCGAAGGCGTCTCCGAGATCACCCTGCTGGGACAGAACGTCAACAGCTACGGCGCCGAGTTCGGCGACCGGCAGGCGTTCTCCAAGCTGCTGCGCGCCTGCGGGGAGGTCCACGGTCTCGAGCGGGTGCGCTTCACCAGCCCGCACCCGGCGGAGTTCACCGACGACGTCATCGAGGCGATGGCACAGACGCCCAACGTGATGCCACAGCTGCACATGCCGCTGCAGTCCGGTTCGGACCGGATCCTGAAGGCGATGCGCCGGTCCTACCGGCAGCACAAGTACCTCGGCATCATCGAGCGGGTCCGCGCCGCCATGCCCGAGGCCGCGATCACCACCGACATCATCGTCGGCTTCCCGGGGGAGACGGAGGACGACTTCCAGGCCACGCTCGACGTGGTGCGCCGGGCCCGGTTCTCCGGGGCGTTCACTTTCCAGTACTCCAAGCGCCCCGGCACCCCCGCCGCGACGCTCGACGACCAGGTCGAGCCCGCAGTGGTGACCGAGCGCTACAACCGGCTCGTCGAGCTGGTCAACGAGATCGCGTGGGACGAAGGCAAGCGCCTCGTCGGCCGCGAGGTCGAGCTGATGGTGTCCGAGGGGGAGGGGCGCAAGGACGCGGCGACCCACCGGCTCTCCGGTCGCGGTCCCGACAACCGGCTCGTGCACTTCGAGGCCGACTTCAGCCAGGTGGTTCCTGCCGGCTCGACCACCGAAGGAGCACGGCCGGGCGACCTGGTCAGGGTCGGGATCACCTACGCCGCGCCGCACCACCTGGTGGCCGACGGACCGGTGCGCGCGCTGCGCCGTACTCGCTCGGGTGACGCGTGGGAGCGCCGTACGACGGCGCCCGCACCGGCCGGTGTCGGCCTCGGCATGCCGGGCATCGGCGCACCGGCGCCGCTCCCCGACGCGCCGGTCTGCGGCTGACGGCGCCTACCATCGGCGGGTGCCTGCTGACGTTCCCACGATCCTGGCCACCTCGGGTGGTGCTGTCCCGGCCGAACGGATCCGATGGTCGGTCGGTCCGCTGACCGAGTACGCGATCGAGCTGTCGGGTGTGTCCGGCCGCGCGCCACGGGTCTGCTTCCTCGGGACCGCGTGCGGCGACAACCCGCAGCTGATCAAGGACTTCTACGACATGGCGCAGGAGGCCGGTGTCCACGGCAGCCACCTCCAGCTGTTCACGATGCCCAACGTCGACGACATGCGTGAGCTGCTGCTCGGGCAGGACGTGATCTGGGCGTGGGGAGGCAGCGTCGCGGGCCTGCTCGCAATGTGGCGGCTGCACGGCGTCGACGAGCTGATGCGCGAGGCCTGGCAGGCCGGGGTGGTGCTGACGGGCGTGTCCGCCGGGTCGATCTGCTGGCACGCCGGCGGTACGACGGACTCGTTCGGGCCGGACCTGCGCGCGATCACCAACGGGCTCGGGCTGGTGCCGTTCTCCAACGGCGTCCACTACGACTCCGAGGCGCAGCGCCGGCCGAAGTTCCAGTCGCTGATCGCCGACGGCACTCTGCCGGGCGGCTACGCGACCGAGGACGGCGTCGGCGTCCTCTACCGCGGCACCGAGTTCGTCGAGGCGCTCACCGAGAAGAAGGGGAAGTCCGCCTACCTGGTGGAACGCGGACCGGGCGGGGCGATCGAGACCCGGCTCGACACGCGGCTCCTGCCCTGATGGATCCGTTCCTCGACGCGGGGATGTCGCTCACTCCGCTCGACGGCGGCTGGTCAGGCGAGACCTTCCTCGCCGACGCCGGCGGCGAGCGGACCGTCGTACGCATCTATGCCGATCCGCGCCATCCTGAGCACGCGGCCGAGATCGCGGCTTCGCTGCTGCGGCTCGTGCGCGGCTTGGTGCCGGTACCCGAGGTCAAGGAGGTACGGCGCGCCGACTCCGTCGGCGGCACCCCTGCCCTCCTCGTGACCGAGCTGTTGCCCGGGGTGAGGGGAGACCTGCTGCTCCCGACCCTCGACGAGGCGGGGCTTCGCCGTACCGGTGCCGCCGTCGGGGAGATCGCCGCCCAGCTTGCCGGGATGCCGACGTTGCGGGCCGGGCTGTTCGTCGACGGCGACCTCACGATCGAGCCCTTCGACGCCGACCTGCCCGGCTGGGTCGAGCGGCACCGACCCGCGCTTGCTGCCCACGACTGGTCCGATGCTGACCTCGGGCGGCTGGCTACCTGTGCCGAGTGGGCCCAAACCGCACTCGACACCGTCGGCAGGTCCAGCCTCGTGCACTCCGACCTCAACCCGAAGAACGTGCTCTTCGATCCCGACAGCCTGGCCGTCACCGGTGTCCTTGACTGGGAGTTCGCGCACAGCGGCTCCCCGTTCACCGACCTCGGCAACCTGCTGCGGTTCGACCGCCGTCCCGGCTACGTCGCGGCCGTCCTTTCCGCGTGGGAGGCCCGTCGGGGTACCCCGGCTGCCGAGGCCCTCGACCTCGCCCGGGCCGCGGACCTGGTGGCACTGGTCGATCTCGCCTCCCGCGCTGGTTCCAACCCGGTCGCCACGGCCGCAGCCGCCCTGCTGCACGCCATCGTCGACGCCGACGACTGGCATG
The DNA here is from genome assembly GCA_963756795.1 of uncultured Actinomycetota bacterium. Classification (GTDB taxonomy): domain Bacteria; phylum Actinomycetota; class Actinomycetes; order Propionibacteriales; family Nocardioidaceae; genus Nocardioides. The sequence continues at coordinate 1,680,602 of CAVWPK010000012.1, forward strand.
CCGTTCCGGGCTGATCCCCGGCATTCCCGCGAATCCGCCGGATTGGTTGCGCGAATCAGGCTTCTTGGTGCGCCGAGTCCGGCCTTTTGGTGCCGGCCCGGGCACCAATCCGGCGTACTCGGCGCGCCAATCCGGCGTACTCGGCGCGCCAATCCGGCGTACTCGGCGCACCAAAGAGACTGATTCGGCGGAAGGACGGGGGGTCCCTCTCTCCCCCCGTCCCCCGTCCCCGCCCCGCCCCCGCCCGCCCGATCGAGCGAACCCCTCGCTCGCTCGATCGGACGGGTTTTCCGCTCCCTGTAGTGGTTCGTGGTCAGATCACCGAGAGGTGCGACCGGCCCCGGCCGAGCGCCCCCGGGGCGTGCTCGGTCGGGCCGGCCGACCGGTCGGCCCCTCCGTCGACGTCGGCCTCAACGCCGCCCCAGGTCGGCTCGGACCGGGGCGACAGCATGGGCGGTACGTCTCGCTCCCGGAGCAGGCGGGAGACGCGTGTCATTCGCAGCACCAGCGATGCCGACGGCGTGACGGTGCCCGAGATGTAGGTGGACAGGCGCGAGGGCGAGGTGCCAACCCAATGCGCGAACTGCCGCTGGTTGGCGCCGCTGGCAGCGACCAGTTGTCCGACCTCCTCAGCGACCTGTAGGCGTTCGCGCTCCTTGTTGCGCTCGCGGTACACCGTGGTGCACCGGTCGACGAGCTCGGCCACCTGCGGACGGGCCGCTTGGCGCGCGAGATCGACGAGGTGGCGCGAGTACGGCGACCAGGGGCTGGCCCCGATGAGGGCGAGGTGGCGGCGCCACTCGAGGACGCTGCCACCCTCGACCACGCCCACGAGTTCGGACTCGGTGCGGATGCCGGGCAGGTTGTGGTCGGGGTCGACGCCCTCGAGCAGGAGGGCTATCGCCGAGTCGAGGATCGGACCAGCCGTTGGATGCGGCGACGCCGTGATGATCCGGCGCAGGGCAGCCGTCGTGATCGGGAAGGTCGGATCGGGCTCGATGAATCGCGCCGCGCGGTGTTGGACCGCGGCCAGCCGCTCGCCGCCAAGCCGACTGCTGAGCTCCGAGAGGGCCACCAGGTCGGCGTCGTCGCCGAAGGTCGCGATCCCGACCAGGTTGGCGAGGACTCCGCAGTGGAGCGGGGCCTTGGGGCCGTGCCGGTGCCGCACGAGCAGCTCCAGGAATCGGTTCCACTCGCGGGCGTCGGTCGCCGGCACCCGGTCGGCGCGGGTGAGCACGGCTGCCACGGTCCGGTGGAAGTGGCTGCCGCGAGGGTCGGACGTGACCGCGGCGGTGAAGGTGGCACGAAGGGCACGGACGTCCACGGCCGCGGCGGGCCCGTCGAACAGGGCGTCGGACGTCGTACCAGCGCGGGCCCGGAACTCAGCAAGGGAGGTGGGGACGACCGCGGGCGTGCGGTGGGCCATTCGGCATGGGTCCCGTCCTCTGCTGGTGCGGTGGGACTGGGTGCCCACTGCGTTCACCCACCAAGACGGAATGGCCGCGCGAACATCACGCGATTTCGAGATCTCCTCCCAGATTCCTTTTCGGCGCCCATGATGTTGATGTCTCCCGCTCGGTCGACCGGGAGTCGTATCGGGGGGTACATCGGGGTTCCTCCTGGCTACCACCGAGGCAATTCATGGCTGAGCTCCCTCCGCCCGTCGGGACTGACGCGGACACCGCGCTCCTGGACCGCGCCCGCGCCGGCGACAGCGATGCGTTCGGCGAGCTCTACAGCCGGGAGGTCGACGCTGCCCGACGGCTGGCCCGGATCTTGGTGGGCGAGCAGGGCGCCGACGAGCTCGCCTCCGAGTCGTTCGCTCGCGTGCTCGCCCAGCTGCAGGCGGGCCGCGGACCCACCGCAGACTTTCGCGCGTACCTCCACGTCACCATCCGCAACGGCTTCCGCGACGGACTCCGCGCCACCAAGGAGTCACCGGCCTCTGACCAGGCGTGGCTGCTCGACGACGTACTTCCGTCGGTCGAGGAACTGGTCGAGGACCTCGACCGCGAGGTCGCCGTCACCGCGCTTGCCACCCTCCCCAGGTCGTGGCAGCAGGTCCTCTGGCACCTGGAGGTCGAGGGCCGCAAGCCGGCGGAGGTCGCCACGATCCTGGACCTGGACGCGCGAGCGGTCTCCTCGCTGGCCTACCGCGCCCGCGAGGGGTTGAAGCGTGCCTACCTGGACCAGCATCTCCGGCCGGCGAGCGGCGGACAGTGCGGTTGGACGCAGCGCCGGATGTCCCAGTACGTCCGTGACGACCTCAGCCCCCGTGCCCGTCAGAAGGTCGCCGACCACCTCGACGAGTGTGAGACGTGCAGCGCCGCTCTCCTTGCTGTCGACCGGGTCAACCAGAAGCTCGCGGCGTGGCTGTTCCCGGTCGTGCTGTGGGGGCTCGCAAGCGCTGACAAGGGTGGCCTGTGGTGGCTCGCCGGCACCGGCGCCGGCGGTGCCAGCGTTGCCGGCGGTGCCGGCGGTTCCGGTACGTCGGCCAGCGGCCCCTCTGGCCCGGGCCGCCGCGCGACGTCCAACCCGGTCGTCGTCGGCGCAGCCGCAGCTGTCGTCGCTGCTCTGGTCGGGGCGGGCGCCTTGACGCTGCTGGTGACCGATGACGATGACAAGCCGCACCGCAGCGTGAGTGCCGGTGGGAGCGCTCCCCACCTCGGCGATGCGGCACCGCCCGGTGGTTCGAAGCAGCCGAAGGACCAGGATCCGTCCGCTGACGCCCTCACTGAGGTGCCCGTCCTCGAGCAGCCGATCGGGGCACCGCCGATCGGGGCACCGCCGATCGAGGCACCGCCGATCGAGGCACCGCCGACCTCGGTCCCGCCGTCAGGCGAGGCGCCGGTGGACGTGCCGTCCGGAACCGGAGAGCCGCCGACCCAGCCGCAGCGCGCCCCCCACCTGGCCCGTCTCGACGCGCGCAGCGACGGCGTCCCCGTTGTCGGCCCGTGGAAGATGGGCGTCATCGTCGCCGCGCAGGGCTCCGCGCCGATCTCGCTCAGGGTTGTTTATCGCTTCGCCGAGCTGGCGTTGCTGCTCGGAAGGTCGGGCGTCGGATGGCGCTGCGACGGCGTCATCAGCGCGCTGAACCCGTTTGACGGCCCGGTCGCCTGCACCTACCGCTACGCCGGCGGTGCGGTCCCTCCGGTCGTCCTGACCATCGTTGCGCTCGTACCGGATCCGCGGTCGGGTCCCGCCGGCAAGGTGAGGCTCTACGCCGACGGCAAGCTCGTCGACTCGGGCAGCTTCTAGCCGAACCCGTAGTGCGTCAACGGCGGCACCGCGCCCGCGCGCATCGCATCGAGCACCAACCGCTCGTGCGGCACGACCGGGTCGGGCAGGGCGTCAAGCGGGAACCACCGCAGGTCGGCGCACTTGCCCGGCTCCACGATCCGCGGGTCGCCGGACCACGACCGGGCGGCGAAGAAGAAGTCGACGCGCTCGTCGATCGGCAGGTCGTGGGCGGTGCGTTGCATCGCGGTGAGGAACTCCAGTCCGAGGTCGGCGACGTCGACCTCCTCGGCCGCTTCCCGCCGGGCCGCGTCCTCGGCGGTCTCGCCGCGCTCCACGTGGCCGGCGGCTGCAGCGGCCCAGTGCTCGTCCATATAGCCGGTGCCGCGACGCAACTGGAGCAGCACCTCGGTGCCGGCGCCGCGGGTCCGAAGGAAGAAGACGTACGACGCGGGGACCACCACGAAGCGCTCGACGCCCTTCGCGGGGTCCGGAACGGTCATCGGGAGATCAGCCGAGTCAGCTGATGTCGTCGTTCTTGCCGTCGAGTCCGTCGAGCGCGTCCTTGGCCTTCTCGGCGCCCGCATCGATCTTGTCGCCGAACTTGCCGCCGGTCTTGTCGTCCACCAGGTCGGCAGCCTTGTCCAGGGCGTCCCCGATCTTGTCGCCCTGGCTGTCGATGGCGTCGGTCAACTTGTCCTTCGCATTGTCGAAGAGCCCCACGAGAATCCCCCTCCTGCTATCGGTCGGCCGCAACGGGCCGCGTCGCTCCCACCCTAGTCCGCTTGGCAGACTGAGCCGATGGAGCCGACTGAGCCCACTGAGCCCACTGAGCCCGGTATCCCGATCGTCGCGATCGTCGGACCGACGGCTGCGGGCAAGACCGGCTTGTCACTCGACCTCGCGGAGCGGCTCGGCGGCGAGGTCGTCAACACCGACGCGATGCAGCTCTACCGCGGCATGGACATCGGTACGGCGAAGCTTCCGCACGCCGGACGGCGCGGTATCCCGCACCACCTGCTCGACCTGCTGACGGTCCGCGAACCCGCGACCGTGGCGGAGTTCCAGGGTTGGGCGCGCACGGTGATCGCCGACCTGCGTGCCGCCGGGAAGCCTCCGGTGCTGGTCGGCGGGTCGGCGCTCTACACCCGCGCGGTGCTCGACCGGTTCGAGTTCCCGGGCACCGACCCGCGGCTTCGCGCGAAATGGGAGGCCGAGCTCGCCGTACGCGGTCCCGCCGACCTCCATGCCGTCCTCGCCGAGCGCGACCCCGAGGCAGCGACCCGGATCCCGCGGGACAACGGTCGACGGCTGGTCCGAGCGCTGGAGGTGATCGAGCTGACCGGGCAGCCGTTCTCGGCGACCCTCCCGCAGCTGGAGTACGTCGACCCGGCAACGGTGCAGATCGGCATCCGGATCGACCGCGAGCAACTGGAACAGCGGATCGAGCGGCGGGTCGCGGAAATGTTCGACGCCGGCCTGGTCGACGAGGTGCGCAGGCTCGTGGACCAAGGCCTCGCCGGAGGCCGTACGGCGTCGCGCGCGATCGGCTACCAGCAGGTGATCGCGCACCTGGCCGGCGACCTGACCCTCGACGAGGCCCGCGCGCGCACCGTGATCGCGACGCGGCAGTTCGCCCGGCGCCAGCTGGCCTGGTGGAAGGACGACCCGAGGATCACCTGGATCGAGCACGACGCGGGGGATCTGGTGGAGCGGGCACTGGCGATAGTTTCAGCGGTCAGCAGGTGAAGCTCGGGTTTGCCCGACGAAGCTGCCTCCCCAGCCAGCACCACCACCCACCGAGCCTGACCAACGCCCGGCCGACGAGGTGACCGGCGAGACTCAGCCGGACTTGGGACGCTCGGGCAACCAAACCAGGGGAGCAAGAACGGTCAGGTGCCGTACGGCGTGGGGGGTCCAGACTGTTTGCCATGTCCGACACCCCGCGCGACCGGCTTCGCGAGCTGCTCGATGCCGTGCTCGACGAGGACAACCGCAACCTCGGCGACATGGCGGGCGACGCGTATGCGTCGCCGTACCACTTCAGCCGGCTGTTCTCCCGTAGCGCCTACGAGGCGCCGGTGGCGATGCGTCGACGGGTGATGCTCGAACGGGCAGCGTGGCAGATCCGGCAGGGATCGAGGGTCACGGACGCGGCGTGGGCGGCGGGGTACGAGTCGGTCGAGGGCTTCAGCCGTGCCTTCACCCGGGCTTTCGGGCACCTGCCGAGCGAGCCGGCCGGGAGCCACTGGCTGCCGGCGAAGAACGGGATCCACTTCCATCCACCCATGTCGCTGTGGGTGCACACCACGGAGCAACCGATGAACCCACTGACCGGACAGCTCATCGAGCACGACCTCGACGACACCCGCGACCTGCTCGAGGTCGCGAAGGGACTGCCGGACGAGGAGTACCGCAAGGAGCGGTTCCCGCAGGCGACCGTGCTGCGCTGGGACGGTGAGGACTCCTCGATCGCGAAGGTCCTCGAGCACCAGGTCTTCACCAAGGAGGTCTGGCTCGCGGCGATCGAGGGCACCGACTTCCCGGAGCAGCGCGGCGACGATCCGGGGACCTTGCTCGAGCGGCACGACGCCATCGCTCCGCGCTGGCTGGGCTTCGTCCGGGACCTCGACAGCAGGGGCGCCTGGGACGACCGTCTGATCGACGCTCTCTGCGATCCACCGGAGAGCTTCCAGATGGGCAGTGTGGTCGCGCACGTGCTGACCTTCGCCGCCCATCGTCGACAGCTCATCCGCCAGATGTTGCGCGGCGCCGGCGTCGAGATCGACGACGGTGACCCGATCAACTGGCTGCGCGCACTGCGCGGAGAAACCGAAGGAGCAGGAGCGTGAACCACCGATGACGAAGCTGACCTACTACACCGCGACCACGCTCGACGGCTACATCGCCGACCCGGACGACTCGCTGGAATGGCTGTTCCGCCAGGACCAGGACGAGAAGGGACCGCTGAACTACCAGTGGTTCCGGTCCGGCCTCGGCGCGGGCGTGATGGGTGCGACGACGTACGAGTGGATCCTCCGGTACGAGGACGGGAAGTGGCCCTACACCTTGCCGATGTGGGTGATGACCCACCGCGACCTGAAGCCGCCGACCGAGGCGAACGGACCCTTGACGTTCGCGTCCGGCGGCGTGCGCGAGGTGTACGACGCGATGGCGGTGGCCGCGGACGGCAAGGACCTGTGGGTGGTGGGCGGGGGAGACCTGGTCGGCCAGTTCGCCGACGAGGGCCTGCTCGACGAGGTGATCACCTACATCGCGCCGGTCACACTGGGCGCCGGCCGGCCGATCCTGCCGCGTCGGCTCGACCTGGAGCTGCTGGAGGCGACGCAGAACAAGGCGTTCGTCGCAGCCCGCTACCGGTGCGTGGGTCCGCTGACCGAGGACCGGTCGCCCGTCGCCGAGTGAGGGGTCGGACCTCGACCAGAGCCCGGAAACCGAGGCGGTCGTCTCGACAACCCCGGAGATCGCAGGCAAGGTGAGGGTCTCGCACCGGAACTCATCTCGGGAGACCCCATGCGTCGTACCACTGCCCTTGCCGCGTCCTGCGCCCTCGCGATCGCCCTCGTCGGCATCAACGCAGGCGCCGACGGAGGAGCCGCTGCACCGGCACCGGCGGCCGAACGCGCCGGCGTACCTCCGAAGAACCCGACCGCGGTGGGGCGCGGTGGCGCGGTCAGCTCGGTCGACCCGTACGCGTCGCGGATCGGCCGTGGCGTGCTGGCCCGCGGCGGCAACGCCGTCGACGCGGCGGTCGCGACGGCGGCCGCGCTCGGCGTCACCGAGCCCTACAGCGCTGGGATCGGCGGGGGCGGCTACTTCGTCTTCTACAACGCGAAGACCGGCCGGGTCACCACCATCGACGGCCGAGAGACCGCGCCCGCGGCGATGACGTCCGATGCGTTCATCGACCCCGACAGCGGTCAGCCCTACCCGTTCAGCCCGGACCTGGTCACCAGCGGCGTGTCCGTCGGCGTGCCCGGGACGGCAGCGACCTGGGCGAAGGCACTCCGGCGTTGGGGCACACTGTCGCTGCGATCGGCGCTGAAGCCGGCCGCCAACCTGGCCCGGGACGGGTTCGTGGTCGACGAGACCTTCCGTCTCCAGACCAAGGAGAACGCACCCCGGTTCCGCACCTTCGAGCCGACGTTCGACCTGTTCCTCGACGACGGCTTGCCGGTGGTCGGCAGCCGGTTCCGCAACCCCGACCTGGCCCGCACCTACGAGCGACTCGGTCACCGCGGCACGGACTGGTTCTACGGGGGACGGTTGGCGGCCGAGATCGCGGCGACGGTGCAGGACCCGCCGCTGAGCGGCCGGACCGACCTGCCGGCTCCTCCGGGGAGCATGACGACCGTCGACCTCGCTGACTACAAGGCGCTGCTGCAGGCGCCGACCCGCGTGGGCTACCGCGGCTACGACGTCTACGGCATGGCGCCGTCGTCGTCCGGCGGTACGACGGTCGGCGAGTCGCTCAACATCCTCGAGCGGTCCGACCTCGCCACCATGCCACGGCGAGACGCGCTGCATCACTACCTGGAGGCGAGCGCCCTCGCGTTCGCCGACCGCGGTGAGTACCTCGGCGACCCGGCCTACGTCGACGTCCCCACCGGCGACCTGCTCGCCGACGAGTTCGCAGCAGAGCGCGCGTGCCTGATCGACCCCGACACCGCGGCCACCAAGCCGGTCCCGCCCGGCGACGTGTCGGCCTACGACGGTGTCTGCAGCGCGCCGCGGGACGGGGCGGCCGATTCCGACACCGAAGGCCGCTCCACCACCCACCTGACGGTGGCAGACCGCTGGGGCAACGTCGTGGCCTACACGCTGACCATCGAGCAGACCGGTGGTTCGGGGATCGTCGTCCCGAACCGCGGCTTCCTGCTCAACAACGAGCTCACCGACTTCACGACCGTCTACGACGAGGACGATCCCAACCGGATCCAGCCCGGCAAGCGGCCGCGCAGCTCGATGTCGCCGACGATCGTGCTGCGCGCCGGGAAGCCGGTGCTCGCGCTCGGCTCACCCGGCGGGTCGACGATCATCACCACCGTGCTGCAGGTGCTCGTCAACCGGCTGGACCTCGGCATGACCCTGCCGAGAGCGGTCGCCGCGCCCCGTGCCTCGCAGCGCAACACGGCCGCAGTGAGCGCTGAGCAGGCCTTCATCGACACCTGGGGAGCGCGGCTCGGGGGCTACGGGCACCAGTTCGCCGTCGCGGGCCCACCGGGTACCAGCAGGGCGGAGATCGGAGCGGTGGCTGCGATCGAGCTCGGCCCGCGGTTGAAGATGACCGCCGTGGCGGAGCCGACCCGGCGAGGTGGTGGGGCGGCGTACGTCGTCCGACCGTCAGGTGGTTGAGGTGCGAGCGAGATTGGTGTCGAAACCCCCTACCCTTGACGGGTGACCGCCTGGACCGAGATCTCCTCCCCAGCTGAGCTGACCGCTCTGCTCGGCGAGCCCGGCGACGCTGCGCGGGGCAAGGAGCGCTCGGTGCTGAGCGAGGTCGATCGAGACTGGCTGGCGGCCTCGCCGTTCTGCTTCGTCGCGACCGCCGACGCCGACGGCAACCTCGACGTCTCGCCCAAGGGTGACCCGGCCGGGCGGCTCGCCCATGTCGTCGACGACACGACGGTCGCGATCGCCGAGCGGCCGGGCAACCGCCGGGCGGACGGCTACCGCAACATCCTGGGCAACCCGCACGTCGGCCTCAACTTCCTGATCCCCGGGCGCGGTGACACGCTCCGGGTCAACGGCCGGGCCCGGCTCGTCAGCGATGCGCCGTTCTTCGATGCGATGGTCGTCAAGGGCCACCGGCCGCTGCTCGCGGTGGTCGTCGAGATCGACACGGTCTTCTTCCACTGCGCGAAGGCGTTCCTGCGGTCCCAGCTGTGGGAGCCGCAGACCTGGGACCCCGAGGGCGTCGTGCCGCGGCGCGCGGTGATCGCGCACCGGATGGAGAAGAAGGACCGGAGCGTCGCCGAGCTCGACGACTACTACGGCCCGAGCTATCTCCGGGGTCTCTATGAGTGACTACCCCTTCCTCAAGGGGCACGGCACCGAGAACGACTTCGTCCTGCTGCCCGACCACGACGGCGCGATCCACGGCGAGCTCAGCCCCGACCGGGTGCGGGCGCTGTGCGACCGTCGGGCCGGCATCGGCGGCGACGGCGTGCTCCGCGTGATCCGTACCGCTGAGATCGATGCCGGCCGCGGGCAGCCTGCCGAGTGGTTCATGGACTACCGCAACGCCGACGGCTCGCTGTCGGAGATGTGCGGCAACGGGATCCGGTTGTTCGGGCGCCACCTCGCCCTCGAAGGGCTGGTCGACCCGGGCAGTCCGGTGCCGATCGCCACCCGCGACGGCGTCAAGACGTTGACCTTCGCCGGGGGCGACGCCGACGGCGAGATCACCGTCGACATGGGCAGTCCCAAGGTCCTGGAGGAGACCGAGGTGTGGGTCGAGGTCGCCGGGATGGAGCGGGAGTGGACGGCGCTCCACGTCGACCTGGGCAACCCGCACGCGGTCGCCTGGGTCGAGGACCTGGCCGACGTCGGCCCGCTGACCGCGCCGCCGACCCACAACGACGAGATCTATCCCGACGGCGTCAACGTGGAGTTCGCCGTACGGCGGGGGCCGGCCCACGTCGCGATGCGGGTCCACGAGCGCGGCTCGGGCGAGACCCGCTCCTGCGGCACGGGCGCCTGTGCCGTCATGGTCGCCGCCGCCGTCGCCGACGGTGCGGCGCGCGACACCGACTACCGCATCGACCTCCCCGGCGGCACCCTCCGGATCAGCTGGACCTCCGCCGACCGGATCCTGATGACCGGGCCCGCCGTCCTGGTCGCTGCCGGCACCACCTCCCTGTAGTCCCGATCCGCGGATCGAGACCCGAGACCTGTTCTGGCTAGAGTCCGCGTCATGGAACTCACCGGATCATCCGCCATCGTCACCGGCGCCGCGTCGGGAATCGGCGCTGCCTGCGCCCGCCAGCTCGCTGCTCGCGGCGTGACCGTCGTCGTCGCCGACCTGCAGGCCGACAAGGGCGAAGCGCTCGCCGAGGAGATCAAGGGCGTCTTCGCCCAGGTCGACGTCACCAACACCGAGCAGATCGCCGCGGCGGTGAAGGCCGCGGCTGACATCGCCCCTCTGCGTGCGGTGGTGAACTCGGCCGGCATCGGCTGGGCCCAGCGCACGATCGGCCGCGACGGCGCCGTCGAGTCGGCGCACTCGCTCGAGGCCTTCCAGAAGGTCATCGCGATCAACCTGGTCGGCACCTTCGACATGGTCCGCCAGGCCGCGACCGCGATGAGCCTCAACGACCCGGATGCGGACGGCTGCCGCGGCGCCATCGTCAACATGGCGAGTGTGGCCGCGTTCGACGGCCAGATCGGCCAGGCGTCGTACTCCGCGTCCAAGGGCGGGGTCGTCGGCATGACGCTCCCGGTCGCCCGTGACCTGTCCGCCGCCGGGATCCGGCTCAACACGATCGCGCCCGGCCTGATCGACACCCCGATCTACGGCGAGGGTGAGGCCTCGGAGGCGTTCAAGGCCAACCTCGGGCAGAACGTGCTGTTCCCGAAGCGTCTCGGCACCGGTGACGAGCTCGCATCGATGGTGATCGAGTGCCTGACCAACTCCTACATGAACGGTGAGGTCATCCGCGTCGACGGCGGCATCCGGATGCCTCCCAAGTAGCTGTCCGAGTAGCTGTCCGAGTTGCTGTTCGAGTTGTTGTTCGAGTAGAGCCCGGCGCGCGTCGTACCTGAACCTTCGGCCCCGGCATCGCTGAGGGCAGGTGGCAGAACCGGGCAGAACCGGGCGAGAGTCCAGCTACGTCGCAGCTGCGGCGGGACTCAGGCCGCAGTGATGAAGCCGTACACCTGGCAGTCGGGGTTGACCTCGTCGGTGTAGAGCGTGCCGGTCACGACGTCACCGTTGGCCGAGTGGAAGCCGAACTCGACATAGGCGATGTCGGCGTCGTCACCCGCCAGCAGGTCGATGAGGACGCCGGAGTTGAAGCTGCTGTTCTCCCGGTCGTCCTCCTTCGGTGTTTCCGGGTTGGCGTCGTCGTTGGAGAAGGTGATGATCGTCGCTCCGTTGACGTCGGATTCCGCAGTGAGCGTCAGGTCGCCGCCCGAGCACGAGGTGCTGACGACGAGGCCCTTGCCGTCGAACAAGGTGACCGGGCCGACGTTGCCGTTGGCGCGGAAGTCGACCTTGGTCACGCGGATGCCGCCGGAAAGGGAGTCGGCGCTCGGCACCGTGCCGAGGGTCGACTCATCGACGTCGGTGCCCTTGATCGCGTTGTTCTTGACCTTTCCCGACGTGACGGCGTTGTTGTGGAGCTTCTTCGTGGTGACGGCGCCGTTCTTGAGCTGCTTGGTGCCGATCTTGATGGCTGCATAGCTGGTCCCGCTCATGGCGATGACCAGAGCCAGCAGCGAGACGACCAGCGCGAGCCGACCGGTGGGGCTGTGTCGCATGACATTCCCTCCCTGGGGAACTTGAGATCCATTTTCATCGAACGTCACACAACTCGGTCGCCAGAGTCGCCGTCGCTGTGACCGTTTCCGGACACGTCGAGGGTTTTCCCCGTCGCCCCGTCGCCGGGGCAGGCACCACGATGGCCGGGTGGGAGCCGATCTTCACGTCACCGAGATCTGGGTGAGCGAGCACTACTGGCCAGAGATGGCGGCCGAGCTCGTGGTCGCGCACGCCCAGCGGCTCAGCCGCTCCGGCGCGCTCTCGGTCGTCGTCATGCCCGGCGAGCAGACGGCGTTCGGCCTGCACGTGGCGCAGGGTCCGGACGACGTACGGCGGGCCCTGTCGCAGGTCGGTCTCGGTAGCGGAGCGATCGACGCGGGCTGGCTGCTCGATCACTCGGCCGCGGGCTGAATTTCTCGCTTACCGCCACGGACATCGGGACCGGACGGCAAACTGCCCCGATGGGGGTTGTCGTCGGGCGTGACAGCGAGTTCGCGACCCTGCTCGACTGTGCGGACCGAATCGCCGAGTCCGGGCCGGCAACGGCAACGGTCGTCGCACCGCCCGGGATGGGCAAGAGCGCGCTCGCGGGCGCCGTACGCGATGCGCTCGCCGACCGCGACGCGACGGTCCTGACCGCGCGCCCGCTGGAGGCCGAGGCCCGGCTGGCCTTCTCGGCGCTGAGCGAGCTGCTCGCGCCGCTGCCGCCTGAGGAGTACGACGCACTGCCGGCGCCGCAGCGATCGGCGATCCGCTCCGCGCTGCTCCTCGACGACGGCGACGTTGCCGAGCCGAGGGCAGTCGCGCTGGCTGTCCGCGGGGTGCTTGCCGCCCGCGCCGCCGTCCGGCCGCTCGTCCTCCTCATCGACGACGCCCAGTGGCTCGACGACGCGTCCGCCGCAGCGCTCGGCCAGTCGCTGCCCCGGCTCAGCGACCTGCCGGTGCTCGTCGTGGCCTGGGCCCGGCCCAGTGGCCGCCCACTCGCCGAGTGGCTTCCCGATTGGCGGCGCACCGAGGTCGGGCTCGCCCCACTGCCGCTGTCGGCGCTCTTCCACGTGATCCGCGAACACCTCGACATCACCCTCACCCGTAGCGAGCTGCGCGCCGTCGCCGAGGCGTCGGGCGGCAACCCGCTGCACGCGCTGGAGTTCGCCCGGCACCGTGCGCTCGGCCCCGGCGCGAGCTTCGAGGCGCTGCTGACTGACCGGCTCCTCGCGCTGCCGCGGCCCACCCGGAGCGCGTTGCTCGCAGCGGCGCTCTGCGCAGCGCCGTCGGTCACCCGCCTCGCCGAGGCGCTGGGCCGGGACGTCGGCCAGCTCCTCGACGACCTGGAGCCGGCGGTTGCCGGAGGGCTGATCCGGCTCGGGGGCACCATCGGGTTCCTCCACCCGCTCTACCTCGAGGCCGCGGTCGACAGCGCGGCGGCAGAGGAGCGGATCGCGGTGCACGCCGCCCTCGCCGCCGTCGAGCCGCTGGAGGAGGCCCGGGTCAGGCACCGGGCGCTGGCCGACGAAGCGCCCGACGAGGCGCTCGCGGTCGAGCTCACCGAGGCGTCCAGGAAGGCTTGGGCCCGGGCCGCGTGGCTGTCGGCTACCGAGCTGCTCGCACTCGCCGTTGCTCGCAGCGAGGACGACGCGGCCCACGACAAGCGGGCGCTCGAGCTCGCTCAGCGCCTGATCACCAACGGTGACCCCCGCGATGCGGAGCGGATCCTGGACGACCTGCGCGCGGACCCGTCGGGACCGTCGTACTGGCCGGCCACGGTCGAGCTCTGCAACCTCTACGCCCTCGACGAGCGGTACGACGAGGCGCGGGCGGTCGCGCGCGAGATGGATGCGGCCGACCTCTCCGCGGAGGACTACGCCAACGCGGTCGTGCACGCCGAGATGGACATGCTGCTCGGCAGGATGGACCGGGTCGCGGACAGCTACGCCGAGGCGCATCGCCGGCTCGCCGAGGTGCCGGACCGGCCGGGGCTGAGTCGGCTGCGCGCCGAGGTCCTGGTGCCCTACGCCTACAGCCAGTACCAGCAGGCGCAGCCCTTCCTGCCGCTGCTGGACGAGGCGATCGAGCACGATCGCCGCGAGCCGGCGGAACGGATGCTCTACCGACCGGTGATGCTCGAAGCGGTGCACCAGATGAGCAGCGGCCGGTTCAAGGAGTCGCGGGTCAACTTCGACGCGATCCTCCGCGACGCCGTGGAGTCGGGGGACGACCTCTCCCTGCCGGTGATCCACTCCTACCGGGCATCGCTCGAGGTGCGCGCGTGCCGCTTCGAGGTGGGCCGGAGGCACGCCGAGGATGGCCTCGCGGTGGCCGCGGCGTCGATGCCGGCGTTCCTGCCCATGCTCACCAACATCCTGGCCTCGGTCGACGCCCACGTCGGCAACGCGGCGCGCGCACTGCAGCGAACCGAGGAGGTGCGCGAGCTCCTGGGCTCGCTGGACGACCCCTCGCAGGAGGCGATCTGGGCTGTGGGGCGGCTGGCCGCGTTGGCCGCGGCCGGTCGCGCGGAGGAGACCTACGAGCTGTCGGTGCGGGTGCGCGAGCTGGTCGGGACGCTGGGGTGGCGGCACCCGGCGGACCCGATGATCCACCCCAACATCCTCGACGTCCTGGTGGACACCGGGCGGATCGACGAGGCCGAGGAGTACCTCGCCGACGTACGGACCCGAGCCGAGATGGTCGACCTCCACGCGGTGGTCGCCGAGATCGCGCGGTTCGACGTCGCGCTCACGGCAGCGCGGGGCGACGTCGATGCGGCGGTTGCGGCCGTCCCGCCGATGCTGGCCGGTCTCGACGACCTGCCCGACGGGATGGAGGTGCAGCCCGTCGAGCGGGCGCGGGCGTGGTGGACGGCCGGGAAGGTCTACCGCCGAGGACGCCTGCGGAAGCAGGCCGCCGCTTCGCTCGAGACGGCGCTCGGCCTGTTCGTGGAGATCGGCTGCGTCGCGCGGGCGGACCTGGTGCGCACCGACCTCGAGCGCGCCGCAGGCAAGCGCACCGGCGCGGTGCTCACCCACGCCGAGCTGGCGGTCGCCGAGGCCGCGGCGGGCGGTCGGCGCAACTCCGAGATCGCCGAGGAGCTCTTCTTGTCGGTCAAGACCGTCGAGTCGCTGCTGACCCGGTGCTACCGCAAGCTCGGCATCAGGTCGCGGGTCGAGATCGCCGCGGCGCTCGTCCGGGTGGCCGACGTCGAATAATCGGGAAGCCTTTGTCGTGCGCCGTGGTTACGCTGGACAGACTTATGACGAACTCTGCAGAGAACTTCTCCCTCGACTCCGAGCTCCGGCAGACCGCCGGCTGGGATGCCGACGACATCGACATCGCTGACGACTTCGAGTCGGGCTACGCAGCCGGCGACCCCGAAGAGGTCACGGCCGGCGACCTCGACCTCGCCGCGCGCCACGAGCTGCGCCGGGTCGCCGGGCTCCGCACCGAGCTCGAGGACATCTCCGAGGTCGAGTACCGCCAGCTCCGCCTCGAACGCGTCGTCCTGGTCGGTGTCTGGGCCGAGGGCACGATCGAGGACGCCGAGAACTCCATGGCCGAGCTTGCCCTGCTCGCCGAGACCGCCGGCTCGGAGGTGCTCGACGCGATCTACCAGCGCCGACAGAACCCCGACCCGGCGACCTACGTCGGTCGCGGCAAGGTCGAAGGTATCCGCGAGATCGTGCAGGCCACCGGCGCCGACACGGTGATCTGCGACGGCGAGCTCGCGCCCTCCCAGCTGAGAAACCTCGAGGACAAGCTCAAGGTCAAGGTGGTCGACCGCACAGCGCTGATCCTCGACATCTTCGCCCAGCACGCCAAGTCCAGGGAAGGCAAGGCGCAGGTCGAGCTGGCGCAGCTCAGCTACCTGAAGCAGCGGCTGCGTGGCTGGGGCGGCAACCTCTCCCGTCAGGTCGGTGGCCGGGCGGCCAGCGGCGTCGGGATCGGCGGCCGCGGCCCTGGTGAGACCAAGATCGAGACCGACCGGCGTCGGATCAACGACCGGATCGCCAAGCTGCGCCGCGAGCTGAAGGAAATGGCCGGCACCCGGACCACGATGCGCCAGGAGCGCCGCCGCAACCACGTTCCTTCGGTCGCGATCGCTGGCTACACCAACGCCGGCAAGTCCTCGCTGCTCAACCGGCTCACCGGCGCGGGCCTCCTCGTCGACGACTCGCTGTTCGCAACCCTCGACCCGACCACCCGTCGCGCCCAGGCCTCCGACGGCCGGGTCTACACGATGAGCGACACGGTCGGTTTCGTCCGCCACCTCCCGCACCAGCTGGTCGAGGCGTTCCGGTCCACCCTCGAGGAGGTCGCCGAGTCCGACCTGATCGTGCACGTCGTCGACGGCTCGCACGCCGACCCCGAGGGCCAGATCAGCGCCGTGCGCGAGGTGCTGGCCGAGATCGGCGCCGCGCAGATCCCCGAGCTGATCGTGATCAACAAGGCCGACGTCGCCGATCCGCTGGTCGTGGCCAGGCTCAAGCAGCGCGAGCCGCACTCCGTCGTGGTCTCCGCCCGCACCGGTGCCGGCATCGACGACGCGCTGGCGGCGATCGAGGCCGACCTGCCGCGCCCCCAGGTCGAGTTCGAGGCACTGGTGCCCTACGCCCGCGGGGACCTGGTCGACCAGATCCACCGGCTCGGTGAGATCGACAAGCTCGAGCACACCGCCGACGGCACCCGGATCGCCGGGCGGGCGACCGAGGCGCTGGCGGGCGAGCTGGCGGCGTACGCCGTCTGACTGCCGGCCTGGACGGCCGCTGTAGGGCAACGATTCGGCAATTCACCGGACAGGAAACCGGTCTAGACCGCAAGATCTCCGGGTGCGCATCCGAGGACCCCGGTTCGTCGCGGCCGGTCTGACCGTTGCCGTCGTGACCGCTGGGCTGCTCGTGATGACGCGCGCCGGGGCGGACCCGGACCGGTGCGCCGGCGACCGCGCGATGGCGAGGGAGCGCGCGGAGCTGGTCACCGGGACCGGGGGCGACGTGCTGGTCATCGGCGACTCCTACTCGGTGGGACTGGGCGTCGCCGCGTCGCAGAGCTGGCCGACCCGGCTGCCGGGGCAGGTGCATGTGGACGGGTTCTCCGGGTCGGGCTTCAGTCGCGATGCGAGTCCCTGCGGCGACCAGTCGTACGGCGCCCGCGCCCCCCGGTCGCTCCCGGAGATCCCCGGGCTGGTGGTGGTCGAAGGCGGGCTCAACGACATCGACCAGCCCCGGCGCGCGATCGAGGAGGGCTTCGCGACCCTGCTCACTGCGCTCGCCGGGCGGCAGGTGCTGGTCGTCGGGCCGGTGCGCGCGCCGGACCGCGCTTCCGCCGTACCCGAGGTCGACGCGCTCCTCGCCCGCCTGGCGCGGCGGTACGGCGTCGGCTACCTGTCGATGCTCGACACCGACCTCGCCTACCTCGACGACGGTCTCCACCTGACCGCGGACGGGCACACCGAGTTCGGCGATCGTGTCGCCGCAGCGCTGGCCGACGGCGCCGCTAGGTTGGCCGGGTGAGCGAAACCCTGGCGTTGAGCGCACTCGTCGTCGCCACGATCACCATGGGGTTGTCCGCAGGGGTGTTCCTGCTCTACGGGCACACGATCATGCCCGGCCTCCGCGCCACCGACGACCGCACGTTCGTCGCCGCCTTCGGCGCGATCGACCGCGCGATCATCAACCCGGTCTTCATGGTGACCGCCTTCTTCGGCGCGCTGGTCTTCACCGCGACGGCCGCACTGCTCCAGCTGGGCGAGGATGCCTTCGCCTGGATCGCCGCTGCGCTGCTGCTCTACGCCGCGCTGGTCGGCATCACGGTCCGCGTGCACCTGCCGCGCAACGACGCCCTCAAGGCTGCCGGCGCCGGGGGTGATCCGGTCGACCCGGCCAGCACCCGGTCCGACTTCGACGAGACAACCTGGGTGCGCTGGAACTGGGTGCGGGTCGTCCTCAACCTCGTTGCCTTCGGCCTGCTCTGCGGCGCGCTCCTGGTCGCCGGCGCGGCCGCCGGCTGAGGTGCGAGCCCACCCGAGCACCGCCTCTGGTTGAGGTGCGAGCACAGCGAGCCTCGAAACCAAGGCGCGTTCTTGCGTGTCGAGGGTCCGGTCTAGGGTTCCGGGCATGTCCGGGGTCGACCACGAGGCGCTGCGCGCCACGCTTGCTGCGGCCGTCGAGGCGCTCGGCGGCAGCGAGCGGCTGGGCCAGATCGCGATGGCCGAGGCGGTGGCCGAGTCGATGGTCAGGGTCGACGGCAGGGTCGACGGCAGGGTCGACCGCAGCGGCATCGGGGCGCCGGCACCTGCTGGTCCAGGCCGGCACCGGCACCGGCAAGTCGCTCGGCTACCTGGTGCCTGCCCTGCGCCACGACAAGCGGGTCGTGGTCGCGACCGCGACCCTCGCGCTGCAGCACCAGCTGGTCGAGCGCGACCTGCCGCGGCTGACCAAGGCGGTCGGGGGTCGCGCCGGTGTCGACCCCAGCTACGCCGTACTCAAGGGTCGGTCCAACTACGCGTGCCTCCACCGGATCCGTGAAGGCGTGCCGGACGACCAGGGCGTGCTGGTCGACGTCCCGGAGGGTTCGCTGGGCAAGAAGGTCCTCGAGCTCCGCAAGTGGGCCGAGGACGAGGCCGGGGACGGTGGCACCGGCGAGAAGGACGCGGCCCCGCGCCACACCGACCGCGAGTGGCGGCAGGTCAGCGTCACCGCGCGCGAGTGCCTGGGCTCAGCGAAGTGCCCGTTCGGCGAGGAGTGTTTCGCCGAGCGCGCCCGGGAGAAGGCGCAGCGCTCCCACCTGATCGTCACCAACCACAGCCTGCTCGCGATCGACGCGATCGAGGGCGTCCCGATGATTCCGGACTACGACGTCGTCGTGATCGACGAGGCGCATGAGCTCACCGCTCGGGTGACCCAGGCGGCGACCGATGAGCTGTGGGCGTCGGAGGTCGAGCGGGCGGCCCGCCGGTCCTCCCGCCACACCAAGTCCGACAAGGGAGACCCGGCCGGCGACCTCGAGGACGCGGCCGACGCGCTCCGGGCTGCGATCGGCGAGTCGAAGCCTGGTCGGTTCGACGCCGTACCCGACGAGCTCGCCGACGCGCTCGTGCTCGTACGCGACGCGGCCCGGGCCTTGGCCAGCGCGTTCCCCAAGTCCGACGCCGGCGACGAGCCCGACGCCGGGTTCACCCAGGCCAAGGGCAACGTGCAGGAGCTGTTCGCGACCGCCGACCGGATGGCCGCCAACGCCGACTCCGACGTGCTGTGGCTGACCGAAGGCACCGACCGGCTCCCGCCGCGGCTCTGCGTCGCGCCGCTCCAGGTCTGGGGTCCGTTGCGCGACAAGCTGCTCTCCGAGAAGACGGTGGTGATGACCTCGGCCACCTTGATGCTGGGCGGCGACTTCACCTCCCTCGCCACCTCGGTCGGCCTCAAGCCGTCCGAGCGACTCCCCGCGCCGCCGCGGGTTGAGCTGGGCGCGGAGAGAGACTCGAAACCGTCGGCGGACGTCGACCTCCCCGAAGACGCCGAGCCCTGGGTCGGCCTCGACGTCGGCAGCCCGTTCGACTACGGCAAGCAGGCGATCCTGTACGTCGCCCGGCACCTCCCCCAACCCGGCCGCGACGGGCTCGTCGCGGCCCAGCTCGACGAGATCGCCGAGCTGGTCGACGCAGCGGACGGCCGCACCCTCGGCCTGTTCTCGAGCAGGCGGGCGGCGGAGACTGCGGCCGACTACGTCCGGGAGAAGCTGCCGCACCTGACCACGCTCGCCCAGGGCGACGCACAGCTGCCCGAGCTGGCGCGGCAGTTCGTCGAGGACCCGCACACCAACCTGTTCGGCACCCTGGGTCTGTGGCAGGGCCTGGATGTTCCCGGCGACACCTGCCAGCTGGTGATCATCGACCGGATCCCGTTCCCCCGCCCCGACGACCCGCTGATGAGCGCCCGTCAACGGGCAGCCGACCAGAGCGGCGGCAACGGCTTCATGCAGGTCGCCGCCACCCACGCGGCGTTGCTGTTGGCGCAGGGGACCGGCCGGCTGATCCGCACCCACGCCGACAAGGGCGTCGTCGCCGTACTCGATCCGCGGTTGGTCACCGCCCGCTACGGCAGCTTCCTCAAGGCGAGCCTGCCGCCGATGTGGACCACGACGGATCCGGCCGTCGTCCGCAAGGCACTCAGCCGGCTGGCCGGCGCCTGAGGTCGAGGCGACCTCTACATGCGTCGCAGAACCGCCGTCACCTTGCCGAGAATCGTGGCGTCGGTGCCGTCGATCGGCTCGAACGCGTCGTTGTGGGGGAGCAGCCAGACCTTGCCGTCCTTGCGCTGGAAGGTCTTCACCGTCGCCTCGCCGTCGATCATCGCGGCCACGATCTCGCCGTTCTCGGCCGTCGGCTGCTGGCGGATCACGACGTAGTCGCCGTGGCAGATCGCGGCGTCGATCATCGACTCACCGCTGACCTCGAGCAGGAACAGCTGGCCGTCGCCGACGAGCTGCCGGGGCAGCGGGAAGACGTCCTCGATCCGCTCCTCGGCGAGGATCGGGCCGCCGGCCGCGATCCGGCCGACCACGGGCACGTTGGTGGGGATCGGGGCGGAGTCGCCGAAACCGGTCTCGTCGTAGGACGTCTCGGACGCCGAGCCGATGGCCCGACGGCGCATCCCCTCGGGCAGCACGACCTGGAGGGCGCGGGGGAGACTCGGGTCCTTCTTGAGGAAGCCCTTCTCCTCGAGCACCCGCAGCTGGTGGGCGACGCTCGAGGTGCTGGTCAGACCGACTGCCTTGCCGATCTCGCGCATGCTCGGCGGATAGCCCCGCTGGTCGATGCTGTCCTTGATGTGTTGCAGCACGCGCTGCTGCCGCGGGGTGAGCCCGCTCGCGTCGGGAGGTCCGTCGGGAAGCTCGCTGACCTTCTTGGCCGCATTTTTGGCGGCATTCTTGTCCGCATTCTTGTCCGCCGTCGGGTCCGCCGTGTTGTTGGGCATGGCTCGAAGGTAACTCCGATCACGCCGGGTTTCAAACATCTGTTCGAACCCGCGTGTCGCGACACGCCGTCGAACAAACTTTCGATTCGGTCCTTGATTCGTTCGAACAAGTGATCTAACGTCGTACATGTGTTCGATCGAACTGTTGATCGAACGGTCTCTGTCGGAGGTCCTCGATAGACATCGGTCGTACACACCAGATCGCCAGGGCTCCGAGAGTCGGAGCCACTTCCCCCGGAGGTCAACCGATGAGCACGATCACTTTCGTCCCGCAGATCAGCTACCAGCCGCGCCCCGTGCGCCTCACCCGGCGTGGACGGCTCGCCGTCTTCGGCTTCGGCGTGCTGCTGGCGTTCGCGTTGGGCGTGTGGTTCGCCGCCGGTTCGGTCGCCACCCAGGAGGGCGGCGTCGAGCAGGTCGAGGTCGTGAGCGTCGCTCCCGGCGAGACCCTCTGGGACATCGCCTCTGATGCCGTCGCCGTGACCGGCGAGGGCGACGTCGGCGACATGGTCGCGCGGATCCAGGAGATGAACAGCCTCGACTCAAGCATGGTCATGGCCGGCCAGACGCTCCGGATCCCCACCGAGTAGCGCGGCGACCAAGACTTCGTCCGCGACCTCGACCCCCGCGGACGACAGGGCCCACTGTTCGGGCCCGAAGGGGAAGACGAAGGGCGGACCCAAGACCCCGGGTCCGCCCTTCGCGCTTTTCTCAGTCGTTCAGCCGCCGTAGCCGACGAGGGTCGGGCGGGCTTCGAACGCGCGCAGGTCGGTCGGGCTCCCTTGGATGGTCACGCTGCCCGGTACCGACTGCCACGCACCCCCTCCGACCCGGTAGTCCGCGACCCAGGTCGTGTCCAGGGCCGGCCGGTACGGACCCTTCTTGCGGTAGCTGTGGGTGATCAGCAGCTTCGGGTACGGCGCCCCGGGCTTGCTGGTCGTGACTACCTCGCCGTCGCCGAAGTGCCAGGTGTAGGAGTGCGCCCGGATCCGCAGGTCGACCCGCTGCCCGAGCAAACGCACGGTTCGATCGAGCGGGCGCTCCTCGGTGAAGAAGTTGGTGTCGAAGTTGACCAGCGTCCTACCGCCCGGGGGCTGGATCGTGAAGGTCGACGGAGGGAGGGGGACGCGGCGGAAGGCGGTGGCGATGAGGTCGTCGGTGATTGCGGGGGCGCCAGGTGCTGGGCACCAATACGACTGCCAGAGGAGTTCCCCGTTAGGACCTTCGATCCACGAATGCGTCTTGAAGGAGCCGTCGGGACACGTGTACTCGCCTGTACACACTGCCTCGCAGGCTGGCTGCTGGTGGTATTCGCCAATCGGGTTTGAGCCAACCGGAGTTTGTCGTGTCACCGGAGTCGACTCGACAGCGTCCACCCAGAAGCCGTCTCCGGGCTGAGCGCCAGCGTCCGTGCCGTCGTCAGCCGCTGCGGTTCCAGCGATAGGAGCGACGATCGTCGCGAATATCGCTGCCAGGAGCGCTCTCACGACCCCTCCAGTGAGGTTGTACGCCAAACGCTGTCGCGGAAGCGAAGTGTGAAGTGCAGACCACCTCGCCCGCCGGGGAACTTCTGATTGAGGTCGCCGGCGCCGCGGACGAACTGATCGCCGATTCGGGTCCGTGCGGTGACCGACCAAAATCCGTCTCGAAGGCGGATGGTCTCCACACGGAGTACTTGGTATCCCGAGCCTTCAATTCGCCCACCGCGGTCATACACGCGCTCGACTTGGTCGATGCCGCCTTGGCAGCCCTCGCATGACGGTTCATGCAATCTCTCGAGATTGGTCACCTCTCCGGTGGCGGTCGCATAGTTGATCATCGCGTAGTAGAACCTCACGAACGCCTCCGCTCCCGCCTCCGTCTCCTCGCGGGCCTCAGCCGGCAGCGTCGGCTCCACCGGCCCGGTGGGGGTGGGCTCTGTGGTTGCGGCCGAGGAAGGTGAGCTCGGTCCGCTCGAAGACTTGGTCGACTCGATCGGCCGCGGTGGATCCTCGTCGCTGCATCCGGCTACCAGGCCGGCAACCAAGAGCGCGGCAGCGACCGCCGTCGATCGCGCACGGAATGTCATCGTCACGCAGGCCTCCCGAGATGAAGCCCCACCCAGACCCAGTGGCGGGGACTCGAAAGTATCGCGCGTCCTCGGAGCCCAACAGCCCCCACCGCGTCCCTGTGGAGATCCGCGGGAGCCGTAACGACATACGAACTGGTCGTCAGAGCGACCACTTCGTATGTCGTTATCAGGATGCCGCCCGGCATTACGCCGCCGCGGCGGTCAGCGCCGCTTCGATCTGGTCGAGGAACTCCTCGGGCTGGAGGCGGAGGCCGAGCAGCGGCAGCCGCAGCACGGTGTCCCCGTCGAGTGCCAGGCTGTTGTGCCGGAGGGCATCGCCGACGACGTTGGTCGCCCACGCGTGGTGGATGCCGTCGACCTCCACCACGACGCCGAGATCGGGCCAGTAGAAGTCCAGGTAGTAGCGCCCGCGGTTGTCCTGGCGCAGCACCTGTCGAGCCGGCGGCGGCAGGCCGCGGCGCCGTACCATCCGAGCGAGATCGACCTCGCCCATCGCGCGACCGCCGTCGAGCAGGTCGTTGACCACGACGTGCAGCAGCATCCGGCGCCGGTGTCGCCTGACCCGGATCAACTCGGCTCCGAGGTCCTCGGGCCGGGCAAGCCCGTCCTGGACCACGCGAGTGAGGAGGTACGACGCCTCGCGGTCGGTGCGCGCCCACAGTGCGCCGCGCACGGCCGCGACCGCCGGACGAGCGCGGGGGATGCCGCTGGGTGCCCGGTCGTCGGGGCGCCAGCGCCGGGTCGGGAGCACGACCCAGCCGGCACCCCGCCGAGTCGGCACCCCGGGCGGCACCGACACCCGGACGACCTCCACTGTGAAGCGCTCCAAGCCACTGGCAACGAGGGCCGACGCCCCGTCGAGGTAGGCCCGCGGTCCGCCTTCGAGAACGGCCGCCCACATCCGAGCCCGCTCGTTGATCGGACCGTTGTGGAGGGCGACCGTCTGGTCGCTCAACGTCCGCCAGCGACGCGACCGGAGCTGGGCGCGGAGCTCGCCGCGGGTGACGCCGAGCGCATACAGCTGGCGGCGCGACATGACGCCGGCCTGCCTCTCAGCGATGGCCAGCGCGCGTCGGTGCCGCACAGTCACCGAACCACGGTCCATCGCTCGCCCGCCGCGGCCGAGCGGGCGTCGTACCGACTGTGGAGGCCTGGCCACCCGGACCGTCCTGTGGACGGTTCCCGGGCTCAGCGAGCGGCGCGCTTGCCGCCCTTCGGCACCGCGGGGTCCCGCTTCGGCTTCGGGTCGGGCGCGCGGGTCAACCCGAGCGTGCGCGAGAACCGCGCGGCCAGCATGAAGCCGAGGAACAAGCAGGCCACGGCGCCGACCGCTGCGACCGCGAGATACCCCCACGCGGCGGAGTCGTTGTCGTGGCGGGCTGCGGAGCCGAAGTCGATCGCGGCGTAGACCAGGTAGCCCCACGCCACCACGCAGAGGGTGATCCCGATGGCGAGGACCAGCAACACAGGGCGGATTCCCTGCTTCTGGCGGGCACCCGCGCGCTTTCCGCCGCTCACTCCGGCATTGTTGCCGATTCACCAAGCCTGTGCTGACAGGACCCGCCAACCAGACCGGGACCGCTCAGGTCCCCACGAGTTTGAGCGGCCCCGGGCCGATTGGGTATCGCCGACGTTACGCCCGATCGCCGCCTCGCGCTATCAGCCGGACGGACGATCCGCTCAGGACTTCGTGGACACGAGGTAGTTGACGACGATGCCGTTGGAGTCGGTGACCGCGAGGTCGACGAGCCACTCGTCCGTGGCGTACTGGCCCCCGATCGACGAGCCGTTGTCGTGCTTCGCGGTGACCGTCGTCAGGCCGGCATCGAGCAGCGCGGCCTCGGCTTCGTCGTACGCCGCAGTCTTGTCGCCGCCGGCCGGGCCGACCTCGATGGTGGCGTTCCAGGTCTTCGGGTTGTTCGTGTAGGTGCCGGCGAGGATCTGGCCGTCGACGACCGGCACCTGGTCGGTCGGGAAGCCCTTCGGGAGGGCGCCGGTCACGAGGCCACCGTCGGTGGTGTCGACTCCGATGTTGCTGGGGTCGTCGAGGTCGAGCTCGACGCCCTCGCTCTTGGCGGCGTCCTCGATCTGGTCCTTGACCGCGTCCTCGGCGAGGCCGCAGCCGACGAGGGAGATGGCCATCAGCGCGGTGGGTACGGCGACGAGCAGACGGGTACGGCGGGACTGGTGCATGACGGCCTCCGGATGAGTGCAGGGGTGGTGCGAGCACGGTTGGGTCGCGCGGCCCCGAGGCCTGGTGGAACGTTAGTGACGAACGGCCCCTCGCGGATCGTCCGATCGAACGATGGCGGGGTCATCTGAGACGACTGTGAGACAGCCGCGCAGCTGGGTCACACCCGGGACCCACCGGGCGACACGCCGTACTCGCTGCTGAAAACCCGCCTCTGACCTGCGCAAACGTGACGCACACAACTTTCTCGGAACGGAATCGGCCGATCACTTGCACCCCTAGTGGTGGGGGCGTAGGGTCACCACTACATCTAGTACTTACAACGGTGTAGTTCTCCACATCTTGTTCACAGAAGTGGTCGCCGAACTGCACAGCTAGCGCCGGATTATCCACAGGAGCGGCCCGACCGAGGGCCTGTTTCGTCATGCCCGACCGCGTCATCCCTGGGAGGAGGACCGCCCGATGCACTGCCCGTACTGCAAGCACGTCGACACCAAGGTCCTCGACTCCCGGGTCTCCGACGACGGGTGCGCCATCCGGCGCCGCCGGGTCTGCCAGGACTGCGAGAAGCGGTTCACGACCGTCGAGCTGATGCAGCTGACGGTTCTGAAGCGCTCGGGCGCGACCGAGCCGTTCAACCGCGAGAAGGCGGTCGCCGGCGTCCGCAAGGCCTGCAACGGCCGACCGGTCACCGAGGACGAGCTCGCCCGGCTCGGCCAGGAGGTCGAGGACCAGCTGCGGCTCGCCGGGAGCGCCGAGATCGCCGCCCACGAGGTGGGCCTGGCGATCCTGGCCCCGCTCCGGCGCCTCGACGAGGTCGCCTACCTGCGGTTCGCGAGCGTCTACCGCGGCTTCGAGTCCGCCGCCGACTTCGAAGCAGAAATTGCCCTGATGAGGATGGAGCGAGCCGACGCGGTTGTTGTACAGGAGACAGT
Organism: uncultured Actinomycetota bacterium; assembly: GCA_963756795.1. Classification (GTDB taxonomy): domain Bacteria; phylum Actinomycetota; class Actinomycetes; order Propionibacteriales; family Nocardioidaceae; genus Nocardioides. The sequence continues at coordinate 1,706,505 of CAVWPK010000012.1, forward strand.
CGCGTCGCTGAATATTTCGGCCCCTTCGGGCTGACACAGACGCCCGGGTAGGCCGTGGGGAAGCGGCCTGCCCGGGCCCCAATCTCCGGCACCGAACTGTCGGTGCCACGAGTAACACTGGAAACCGAACCGGACCCAGCCAGGGGGATCAGGAATGACCGAGACCGCCAGCTCCACGTCGAGCAAGACGGGCGCCCGCAAGGGGCTCACCATCGACCGCGTCTTCAGCAGCAAGGGCGCGCACCCCTACGACGAGATCACGTGGGAGCGGCGCGACGTCGTACAGCAGAACTGGAAGACCGGTGAGACGGTCTTCGAGCAGCGCGGCGTGGAGTTCCCGGACTTCTGGTCGGTCAACGCGAGCACCATCGTCACGACGAAGTACTTCCGTGGCGCCGTCGGCACCCCCGAGCGGGAGACCGGGCTCAAGCAGCTGATCGACCGGGTCGTGAAGACCTACACCAAGGCTGGCGTCGACCACGGCTACTTCGCGACCCCGGCCGACGCGGAGACCTTCGAGCACGAGCTCACCTGGCTGCTCGTGCACCAGTACTTCTCGTTCAACTCCCCGGTCTGGTTCAACGTCGGCACCCAGTCGCCGCAGCAGGTCTCGGCCTGCTTCATCCTCTCCGTCGACGACTCGATGGACTCGATCCTGAACTGGTACAAGGAAGAGGGCTTCATCTTCAAGGGCGGTTCCGGTGCCGGCCTCAACCTCTCCCGGATCCGGTCGTCCAAGGAGCTGCTGTCCAGCGGTGGTACGGCGTCCGGCCCGGTCTCCTTCATGCGTGGCGCCGACGCCTCCGCCGGCACCATCAAGTCCGGTGGCGCCACCCGTCGCGCGGCGAAGATGGTCGTCCTCGACGTCGACCACCCCGACATCGAGGAGTTCGTCGAGACGAAGTGGCGCGAGGAGGACAAGATCCGCGCCCTGCGGGACGCCGGCTTCGACATGGACCTCGGCGGCAAGGACATCACGTCCGTGCAGTACCAGAACGCCAACAACTCGGTCCGGGTCACCGACGAGTTCATGCGCGCGGTCGAGGACGGCAGCGAGTTCGGGCTGCGCGGCCGCAAGACCGGCGAGGTCATCGAGACCGTCGACGCCCGCACCCTGTTCCGCAAGATCAGCGAGGCCGCGTGGGCCTGCGCCGACCCGGGCCTGCAGTACGACGACACGATCAACGACTGGCACACCAACCCGGAGACCGGGCGGATCACCGCGTCCAACCCGTGCTCGGAATACATGAGCCTCGACAACTCGTCGTGCAACCTGGCGTCGCTCAACCTGCTGAAGTTCCTCAAGGACGACGACACCTTCGACGCCCCGCTGTTCGCGAAGGCGGTCGAGCTGATCATCACCGCGATGGACATCTCGATCTGCTTCGCGGACTTCCCGACCGAGGCGATCGGCGACACGACCCGCGACTACCGCCAGCTCGGCATCGGCTACGCCAACCTCGGCGCGCTGCTGATGGCGATGGGTCTGGGCTACGACTCCGACGGCGGGCGGTCGATGGCTGCTGCGATCACGAGCCTGATGACCGGCACGTCGTACCGACGGTCGGCGGAGCTCGCCGACATCGTCGGCCCCTACGCCGGCTACGCCCGCAACGCCGAGGCGCACAACCGGGTGATGCGCAAGCACCAGGCGGCCAACGACGAGGTGCGCACCCTGCACATCGCCGACGCCGGCGTCCACAAGGTGGCCACCGAGGAGTGGGCCCGGGTGGTCGAGCTCGGCAAGGTCAACGGCTTCCGCAACGCGCAGGCGTCGGTGCTCGCACCGACCGGCACCATCGGCTTCATGATGGACTGCGACACGACCGGCATCGAGCCGGACTTCTCGCTGGTCAAGTTCAAGAAGCTGGTCGGCGGCGGTTCGATGCAGATCGTCAACCAGACGATCCCGCGGGCGCTGAAGAAGATGGGCTACGACGCCGAGTTGGTCGAGGCGATCGTCGCCTACATCGCCGAGCACGGTCACGTCGTCGACGCGCCTGGCCTGAAGACCGAGCACTACGAGGTCTTCGACACCGCGATGGGTGAGCGGTCCCTCAAGCCGATGGGCCACGTCAAGATGATGGCGGCCTGCCAGCCGTTCCTGTCCGGTGCGATCTCGAAGACGGTCAACCTGCCGGAGTCGGCGACGGTCGAGGAGATCGAGGACATCTACCTCCAGTCGTGGAAGCTCGGCCTCAAGGCCACCGCGATCTACCGCGACAACTGCAAGGTCGGCCAGCCGCTGTCCGACGGTGGCGGCAAGGCCAAGAAGGACGCGGCCGACGCTCTCGACGCCGCAGCCGCGGTCGTGGAGAAGGTCATCGAGAAGGTCGTCTACGCCCCGACCCGCAAGCGGCTGCCGAAGTCGCGTGCCGCCGCGGACGACGTCGTTCACGGTCGGCGGTGCCGAGGGCTACATGACCTCCGGCGCCCACGACGACGGCGGGCTCGGCGAGATCTTCCTCAAGCTCGGCAAGCAGGGCTCGACCCTGGCCGGCGTGATGGACGCCTTCTCGATCGCGGTGTCGATCGGCCTGCAGTACGGCGTGCCCCTGGAGACCTACGTCTCGAAGTTCACCAACCTGCGCTTCGAGCCCGCCGGCCTCACCGACGACCCCGACGTCCGGATGAGCCAGTCGATCATGGACTACATCTTCCGCCGGCTGGCCCTCGACTACCTCTCGTTCGACGCCCGCTCGGCCCTCGGCATCTACTCCGCCGACGAGCGCCAGCGCCACCTTGAGACAGGGAGCTACGAGCCCCTGGAGGAGACCGGCTCCGCGTCGGAACTCATCGAGCAGCCGGTGGTTGAGGTGCGCGGCGCGCCGAGCCTCGAAACCGCTGAGGCGGAAGAGGCCGAGATCGTCATCACCGACAAGGCTCCCGACGCCCCCCAGGCCCGGACGTAGTGCCGAGCTCCTCGAGCAGATCACCGGCCACGCCATCGACAGCCCGCTCTGCATGACCTGCGGGACGAAGATGCGGCCCGCTGGGTCGTGCTACGTGTGCGAGGGCTGCGGAAGTACCAGCGGCTGCAGCTGATTGAGTCAAGGAGGAAGCCCCGGCGCCACGCGTCGGGGCTTCCTCCATATGTGCGCAGGTTGGTGGCGCAATCCGCCAGAGCGGAGAACGGTCGCATGGCAAGCTGCAACCCATGGACGCAACGCCGTACGAGCGCCTTTCCTCGTCCGACCTTGTCGTCGATCGCGTCTATGAGGGCGGGGACGCTGGCCATCAGGGGGACGACCCGATCTTTCGACTTCTGCCCGGCGTTGGCAACGCCGGCGGGTTTCGTTTTATGGGAAGCCCCACACGAGGGACGGCGCGGCTCTTGGCTCTCTACACAACATTGGCCGACCCGGAGTGGCCCGACCACCTCGACCTCGGATCGGGAACCTTCACCTACTACGGCGACAACAAGGAGCCGGGTCGCGAGCTGCACACAACCCCACGCAAGGGAAACTTCGCCCTGCGGGGAATGTTCGAGGACGCCCTGCGGCGTGACGGACGTGAGCGCATTCCGCCAATCCTCCTGTTCTCGAAGGCGGGCCGAAGACGTGACGTCGTCTTCCGTGGACTGATCGTTCCCGGAAGCCTGTCGCTTGACCGCGACGAGTGGCTTGTTGCGATTTGGCGATCGGCCGGGTCGGTCCGATTCCAGAACTACCGAGCAACCTTCAGTGTCCTAGATGAGCGCAAGGTGTCCCGCCGCTGGATCGACAGCGTGGCGGCGGGGCGAGTCGATTCCGATGCACCTGGAAAGTGGCTGGAGTGGCGGGAAACAGGTCTGCCCGTGCCGTTGAAGGCTCCACGGCCTCTTGAGTACCGGAAGCGCGAAGAGCAGCTGCCATCGACGCGCAATGACTGCCGGATGCTCGATGCTGTGGCCGCTCACTTCGAGGACCGCCCCCACGACTTCGAGCACTGCGCTGCGCAGCTCTGGCTCATGGTCGCGCCAGCAACGGATGAGCTAGAGGTGACTCGTGCTTCGCGTGACGGGGGTCGAGATGCCGTGGGCACCTACCGCATCGGCCCTCCAGCAGAGCAGATCAGGATCGACTTCGCCCTTGAGGCGAAATGCTATCGACAGACCAACTCGGTGGGTGTGCGAGAACTTAGCCGACTGATCAGCCGAATACGCCACCGAAACTTCGGCGTGCTTGTAACGACGTCGTTCGTAAACCTCCAGGCATACCGCGAGATTCGCGAGGACCAGCACCCGATCGTTGTCATAGCGGGGCGCGACATCATCGACGTGCTCAAGCGCAACGGGATCACCACACCGTCGGCGGTCGAAGCCTGGCTGCAGGCGGAGTTTCCTTCACGGACTGAGCGACTCGACCTGGCGTGGTCTACCGACGTCAGACGAAGCGAAAGCAGCTAATCGGATCCAGCCGACCGCGCAGTCTCGCTGCGCTCGCAACTCGACCATCGGAAAGTGCTGCGTGGCTGGCTACGCGGGCGCGACCTCGACGACGTATGCGTCGTGGTCGGACAGCATGACGCCGCCAGCCTCAGCCGAGTGGCGCTCGGCGATGCGCACGGTCCAGCTCCGACGGCACGGCGATGTGGTCGATCGTCAGGCCGGAGTCCGCCTGGATGGGGAGCGCCGACGTCGCGATCTGCGCATCAAGGGTTTCAGTGGCGACGCGGAGTCGGCCGCGGGTGCCGGCTGCGGGGGAGTAGCCGTCGGAGGCGAACGAGGTGTTCCAGTCACCGCCCCAGATCACTGGCGTAGCCGCGACGATCGAGTCGACAACCTGCTCAACCCGGTCGATGCTGCGGTCGCCGCCCCACGGGTAGTGTGCGCTGGAACCTCGCCACGGCAGGACCGCGGCGGCGATGCGGATCCCGCCCACCTCAGCGAGCGCGACCGCTGGGTGCGGGTCTGAGAGGGGGGTGAGGGCGGTGGCGTAGATCGCGGCCCACGACTGGCCGCGCGCCATCTGGTTCTTGGTGTGGTGGCCGACCAGGCCGGCGATCTCGACGTCGGGCAGCACTTCGGTCAGCAGGAGTACGTCGCAGTTGAGGCGACCGATGAACGCGCGGTGCCGATCGTCCCAACGCGCGTTGAGGTTCCAGGTGCCGATCCGCATAGCCGGAGTATGGCGACTCGCGCCTCCGGATCGGTCATTCGGCGGAAAGTGTCGACCGGTGTTGGCACGATGCGACCGTGGCGCGCGTGGTCCCTGAGAGTCCCCAGTTCCAGAACACCTCCGAGCGTGAGGTCTGGCAGCGGCTGGCCGACAGCCTGCCTGTGGACTCCGCACTCATTGCGAACCTTCGCCTGACCGACGAGACCAAGGACCACGAGGCCGACCTCGTCGTACTGCTTCCCGACGTCGGCTGCCTGGTGCTCGAGGTCAAGGGCAGCAGCGTGTGGGTGTCGCCGCCAGACAACAAGGGAGAGGTGGCGTGGTGGATCAAGAGGAGCGGGTCGCAGCAGCGGATCCATCCGGTCGACCAGGCCCGAGATAGCAAGCACGCGCTGCGGCGGTACGTCGAGGACGACCCACGCTGGGGGAGCCGAGGCCGGATCGTGTGGGCGCACGGTGTCGTGACGCCGTACTCGGTCTTCGGCAACGACTTCCAGATCCCCGACCTGCCGCGCTGGGCGCTGCACGACCGCGACGAGCAGAAGGTCCTGGCCGAGCGGGTGCGACAGAACACCTGGGGCATGGGGCACGGCAAGCGACCGCCCACTGCCGACGACATCGAGCAGATCGTCGAGATCCTGCACGGACGGATGCACACGTCCTACGACATCAATGCCGAGGCCGACGACCGGGCCGCGACTGCGGACCGGCTGACCCAGGAACAGGCGACCATCCTCGGCGTCACCCGGCTCCTCAACCGGGTCGAGGTCCGTGGCGGTGCCGGGAGCGGCAAGACGGTCCTTGCACTGCAACAGGCCAAGGAGCTCAGCCGCGGGCGCGGCGAACGAAAGGCGCAGCGGGTCGCGCTGCTCTGCTACTCGATCGGGCTCGCCGAGCACTTCAAGCGCCAGGTCGCCGGCTGGAAGAGGCAGGAGCGACCGGCGTACGTCGGGACGTTCGAGGAGCTGGGACGGTCCTGGGGTGCCCCGACGGGAACCCGTGAGGACAGCGAGTTCTGGGAGGAGCGGCTGCCCGCCCTGATGGCGGACCTGACCGAGCAGCTGCCCGACGGCAAGCGGTTCGACTCGATCGTGGTCGACGAGGCGCAGGACTTCGCCGACGGCTGGTGGCGGCCGCTGCTCAAGTCGCTGCGCTCGGAGGACGACGGCGGTCTCTTCGTGTTCTCCGACGAGAACCAGCGGGTCTTCGGACGGTTCGGGCGGCCGCCGGTCCAGCTGGTACCTCTCGTCCTCGACCACTGCCTGCGCAACACCAAGCAGGTCTTCGAGTCGTTCGGACCTATGGCGCCGAGCCGCATGTATGCGCGTGGAGGCGAGGGTCCCGACGTCAGATTCGTGGCGTGCGACCCGGCAGATGCGATCGAGGTCGCCGATCAGGAAGTCGAACGCCTTATGGACGACGGCTGGAGAGCCGGATCGATAGCGCTGATCACGACGGGTCACCGTCATCCGGTCCAGGTGGACCTGACGGAGGGGCTCGGCCAGCACGGTTACTGGGACGGCTTTTTCGACCAGGAGGACGTGTTCTTCGGCCACGTACTCGGCTGCAAGGGCCTGGAGCGGCCGGCTGTTGTCCTCTGCCTCAATGAGGACGGGTCGCGTGACCGGGCACGGGAGCGGTTGTACGTCGGGATGTCGCGGGCGACAGACCAGCTTGTCGTCGTGGGGGACCCTGAGTTCCTGCGCCGCGTCGGTGGGTCGGAGGTCGCGCGGAAGATGGGCCTGTGAATCCCGCTGAAATCGACCGGGCGTGCGGCGTACTGCTCGGGACCGCGTGCGGCGATGCCCTGGGCGTCCCTTACGAGTTCGCGACGCCGCCCGGCCCCAATGCCGAGGCAGAGATGCTGGGTGGTGGGCTCGGTGACTTCGCGCCGGGCGAGTGGAGCGACGACACGTCAATGGCAGTCGCCATCGGGCGGGTTGCCGCGACCGGTGCGGACCTGACTGCCGAGACCTCGCTCGATGCGATCGGTGAGGGCTTCCTCGAATGGTTCCGCCCGGGGCCGCCAGATGTAGGCATCCAGACCAGCGCAGTCCTGTCGAACACACAGCGGCGGCTGGATGCAGGGGAGTCCGGGGTGAGCCGGATCATGACTGAGGAGGCAGCGGCGTACTCGGCCGCGCACCCCCACTCGGCCGGCAACGGTGCGTTGATGCGTACGGCGCCGGTCGCGCTCGCGCACCTCGACGATCGCGAGCGCCTCGGCACGGCGGCACGTCTGGTCGCGCGTCTCACGCACGGCGACCCGCTCGCCGGCGACTCGTGCGTGCTGTGGTGCGAGGCCATCAGGGTCGCGGTCACCGCGGAGCGCTTCGACGTCACCTCGGGCATCGACCTACTTCCGGATTCGCGCCGCGACCAGTGGCGGACCCGGCTCGGCGACGCCCTCGACCTCGAGCGCAACAGCAGGGAGTCGATCCCTGGCGCGCGGTTCCGGCCCAACGGCTTCACCGTCACCGCCCTGCAGGCAGCGGTCGCCGCGATCGTGACCACGGAGGTGCCCCACCACCAGCCGAGCGACCATCTGCGGCTCGCCCTCCATGCAGCCGTGCGGATCGGCGACGACACCGACACGGTGGCCGCGATAGCCGGCGGGTTGCTGGGAGCGCGATGGGGGGCGAGCGCCGTACCGGATCAATGGCGGCAGGCCGTGCACGGGTGGCCGGGGCTCACCGCATCCAACTTGGTCGAGATGGCCGAACGAGCAGTCGGGCTGACAGATCTGGTTGAACCAGATGTGACGGACCATCCCGATCGCGTCGCGCCGTGACTGACAACCGGCTTGCCGACGACCGCTCAACCGAAGCCACGCGCATCCTTGCTGCGATCCCTGTACGGCGGTGTCCGGGCGAGGCAGCCGACGACAGCGTGGTGCAGCTCGACGGGCGACGGTAGCCGCCGATGTCAGTTGCATCACGGCAGCATTCGCAGCAAAATGCATGCATGGTGTCCATCACGGTTCGCGACGTCCCCGATGGCGTCCGGGCCGAGCTCGCCGCGCGGGCCGCACGGAACGGTCGCTCGATGCAGGAGTACCTCCGCAGCGAGCTGGTGCGGCTCGCTGAAACCCCCGACATCGGTGAGGTGCTCGCGCGCATCCGCCGCCGGAAGGGCGCAACCGGGGCCGGCCCGACGACGGACGACATCCTGGCCTACAAGGATGCCGACAAACGGTGACGCGGGTGCTGGACGCATCAGTCGTCGTCTCGGGGTTGGTGGTCGTCGACGACCGCTCGGCTTGGGCGGAGGCCCAGCTGGTCGGGGAGACGCTGGTCGCACCACATCTCCTGCCTGCGGAGGTGTTGAACATCCTGCGTCGGTTCGTGACTGCGGGTCTGGTCTCACGGGAGATCGCGACGCAGGCCGTCGATGACATCTCCGACCTGCCGATCACCTACTACGAGGCAGATCCCCTGTTGCCGAGAGTCTGGGCGCTTCGAGACAACCTGACGTCGTACGACGCCTGGTACGTCGCCCTCGCGGAAGCCCTTGATGCCCCGCTCGCCACCCTCGACCTGCGGCTGGCGTCGGCTCCCGGTCCCACCTGCAGCTTCCTCGTGCCCCCGGCTCCTGGTGACCCGGACGTGCAGTCTCGTGGCCAGCAGTGACCGAGCACGTCGTCAGGCGCCGCGGGCGCCGTCC
>CAVWPK010000013.1:0-113935 GCA_963756795.1 uncultured Actinomycetota bacterium
CTGCCGCCATGCCCGACGACTTCGTCATCGCGCGCAACCCGGAGGAGGGGTCGACGCTTCCCTACATCCTGCGGATCCCGCTCGGCGACGGGATCCTGCTGAAGGCCCGGGAGACCTGGCCGCGGACGGCGAAGGTCTACTGCCACCGCTTCGAGGGATGGCCGGAGGACGCGGAGGTGGTCGAGCGGGTGCCGGTGCGCTCCTGCATCCGGCGCGGTGCCGCGATCGACCTGGTGCTCGACCGCGGCCGGGAGAACCGGTCGCAGTTCGTCGCCACCACCATCAGGGGCGGGCGGCAGGTGGTCTTCTGGCAGACGTCGCGTACGGCGAAGCAGGCGCGACCACGGGTCGACGTCTCCCATGCCCGGGCGCAGGGCATCGCGGGGCTGGAGATCGTGGTCGACACCAAGGAGCGCTACGCCTGGTCGTTCAGCGATCAGCAGGTCGTCGTACGCCGCCAGTCGCTGCCGGCCGGTGACTACGCGGTCCTGGTGGACGACGTCGCGATCGCCGCGGTCGAGCGCAAGAGCCTGCAGGACCTGGTGTCGTCGCTGACGACCGGCAAGCTGAAGTACCAGCTCACCGACCTGGCCGCCGTCCCGCGCGCCGCCGTCGTCGTCGACGAGCGCTACAGCCGCGTCCTCGCCCACCAGATCGTCCGGACCTCGGTGATCGCCGATGCCCTCGCCGAGGCGCAGGTCGCGTTCCCGACGGTGCCGATCATGTTCTGCGAGACCCGCAAGCTCGCCCAGGAGTGGACCTACCGTTTCCTCGCGGCCGCGCACGCGGCGTACGACGTCGACCGCTTCGGCGCCGCCGTCGTCAGTGGCCTCGCCGAGGCGCCTCCGCTGCCGCCTCGTGAGCCCACCGCCGCCGAGATCCGTGCCTGGGCCGCCGCCCACGGGCACGTCGTCTCGCCGAAAGGCCGGATCCCGGCAGGGGTGCGGGCGGCCTACCTGGCGTCGCGCTGAAGGACCAGTGGTCAGCCGACTCCGCCGAAGCAGGGCGTGGCCGGCCGACAGTGCGGTGTCGATGGGTCGGAGGTACGTCGTACCGTCGCGGCCCGAAGGCACCCACCGTCAAGCCACCGTCAAGGCGACCCATGTCCGCAGAACAGCTCTTCACCATCGCCCCCTCCGGCGCACACGTCACGACGAACGAGGCGCGCCAGTCGCTCGACGACCTCGTCGCAGAGGCGTGGCGTTACCGGAGCAGTGCCGAGTTCCGGGAGCTGATCGGGTTCGTCGGCGGCTTCCGGTTCCAGGCACCGTTCAACGCGCTTCTGCTGCACATCCAGCGGCCAGGAGCGACCTTCGTCGAGACGGCGCGCAGGTGGCGCGAGCGCTACGGGCGGCAGGTGAAGGCGGGGGAGCGGCCGCTGGTCGTGCTGTGGACCTTCGGCCCGGTGATGTTCGTCTACGACGTCAGCCAGACCGACCCGGCCGCGGACTCCCCGGTGCTGCCGCACCAGGTCGAGGCGCCGTTCGCGATGCCGCCGATCGTCGGGATCGGCCGGGCGTTGGCGATGACGATCGACAACGCGAGGCTCGACGGGGTGCGGGTGACCGCGGTGCCTTCGGGATCCCTGTCCGCCGGGTGCATCCGGGTCTCGAAGGGCGGCATGCACGACGTCTGTGTCCGCCGACGTCCCGAGACCTGGGAGCGACAGGCGGTGCGCTACGACATCGAGCACAACGACGCCCTCGCGCCGACCGAGGTCTACGCCACGCTCGCCCACGAGCTCGGCCACCTCTACTGCGGCCATCTCGGCACCCCCAACCCGAAGTGGTGGCCGGACCGCCATCGGATGCCCGAGGCGCTGAAGGAGTTCGAGGCGGAGGCGGTCGCGTTCATCGCGTGTCGGCGCCTCGACCCGGCGGCGTCGCTGCCGCCCCACCTGGCGCAGTACCTCAGCTCCCGCCCTGAGGTTCCCGAGGGGGTCAGCCTCGACCGGATCGTGACGGCGGCCGGCCGGGTGGTCGAGATGGCGACCAAACGTGTTTCCCGGAGGAAGAACGCTCGATGAGCACGGCGTGGGAGGCGGTCGAGCAGGCGTGGGAAGGCTGGACAGCCGGCCTCGCGTTGGCGCTGCACACGCTGGCACACGGCGATGCCCTCTTCATCTACCCCGAGCCTTCGGACCCGGCCGCTTGGCCGCTGCTGGGACCGTCGGTGCGGATCTTCCGGTGGGACGACGGCCCGCCGATCGTGGTCGGCCGACTCCCGGTCGGGCTGGGCAGCGAAGACGAGCCCGAGCGGTTCAGCTTCGCGGTTCGATCCGGGACCGAGCGCTCGTCAGCCGAGATCATCGCCCAGAGGATGCGGGAGGACTTCGGCTGCCTGCACCCGAGCTTCGTCCGCTTCGGTGGAGCGGAGACGGGCGCGGATGCCGACCTCTGGGTGCGGACGATCCGCACCCGGCTAACGATCGAGAGCCTCGAGCTCGAAGCGAAGCGACGGCCGAGGAAGCCCTACCAGCGGTACGCCGGCAGCCAGTCGAGCCTGTTCTCCCCGGCTGACCTGGACCCCACGACCCCGACGCTCTGGGACTAGCCCCGTCCCGGCCCTCTCCTGCCAAGGGCAGGTCCTCGCCTCACTCGCCTCACTCTCTGTCTCGAGGTCTCCTTTCGAACGACCTCAGGCGGATCTCATGAAGGTCCTTCCGGCTGTTGCGCCTGTCTGCGCCGGCGTTGCTCCGACGTACCTCGACCGGCGACCGGCTCAGCCAGCGTCGGCCCAGAGGTGGGCGGCGACCAGTTCGGGCACGAGGGTCTCGGTGAGCAGCCGGACGTCGTCCACATCGTCGTGGGGGTAGCGGACGGTCAGGGCGGCGTCGGGGAACTCGCCGCCGACGGCGACCACGGTGGTGCCGCGGGGACGGGTCCACTCGAGGATCCCGTCGTCCCAGCGGGACCCGGCGAACAGGAGCAGGCGGTAGTCGGTGTTCTTGGTCAGGTAGACGTCCACGTGCGCCCAGTCGCCGGCCTCACCCGCCGCCGCTGGCCGCCGCGGTCCCTCGCGCAGCATCAACGCGCCCTGTTGGGCCGACGAGAGCCGGCGAGCGGGCGCGGCCAAGTGGGTGCCGTCCGGACCGGCGACCAGGTCAGTGACGTCGGGCAGCCAAGAGCCGCTCGTCGACAGCAGGTGCTCCGAGGCGTCGGCCGGCCATCTCGACGACATCGGCGAGCGCCGCGACCGAACCGCCGGTCAACCGTGCCTCGAGCGCGGCCAGCAGGACCAGCGTGTGCTGGAAGGTGCGGCAGGCGACGCCGCCCTCCTCGACGCCGGCGACCAGGTCCACCACGTGTGCAGCCCGCTCGGAGAGCGGCGAGACCGCGGTGTTGGTCAGCGCGACCACGGTCGCGTCCAGGTGCGCGTCCAGGGCTGCGAGCGTCTCCCGGGAGCCGCCGGTGGCGGAGATCGCGACGACCACCGTGCCCGGTCCCCACTGCGGCTGGAGGTCGCTGCTGGCGAGCTCGCACACCGCACGTACGCCGTGGGTTCGTAGCCGGGCGGCGGCTACGCCGCCGGCGTACGCCGACGAACCCATCCCGAGCAGCACCACGCCCTCGAGGTCAGGAGAGAGGAACCCCCACGGGTCCTCGGTGCGCAGCCGCGCGGCCAGCTCGCGCAACGCAGCCGGCTTGCGGTGCAGGTCGCCGAGGAACCGGGCGGGATCCATGTCAGCTCTCCTCGAGGGCCATCGGGAGCGCGGTCTCGGGCACGTAGGACCAGCGCGGGAGGTGGGTGGCGGCGTAGCTGAACTCGCGACAGACCTGCCGCAACGCGAACGGCCGCAGCAGCCGCTCGTCCAGCAGCGCGGCGGCATCGCCGAGCCTCGCGCGATAGGCGTCGACGAACGCCGTACGTCCGATGGCCGCTGAAGCCGTCACCGCTGCCGGGTCGACGTCGGGGTTGTGCCTCCGGGTGACGATGCCGGCGTGGGTGAACGACTGCGCCATCCCCGCCACGTCGAGCGCGGCCGGCTGCCGCCGGATCCGCTCCGCCGGGGCGACGACCGGGTTGCCGTCGAAGTCCGTCAACCGATAGTCGTACGGCGCCGTACCTCCCGCGCGCAGCACCTGCCCGACGTGCAGATCCCCGTGCACGCGCAGCACCGGGCTGCCGGAGCCCGGGATCGCGTCGAAGGCCGCACGCACGGCGCCGGCGTGCCGGACCAGCAGGTCGTAGGCCCGGCCGTCGCTGACCGCGAGCGCTCGCTCCAGATCGGCCACGGCGCCCGCGCGCCAGGCTGCGACCTCTCCAGCGGTCGCCGGTCGGGCAGTCGACGCCAGCGCCCGGTGGAAGTCTGCGACCAGTCGTCCGACCGCGGCACCGGCGACCGCGAAAGGCGAAGCACCCCCGGCCGCCGCCCGCAGGTCCTCGACCGCCCAGGTCCAGCCGTCGACCGCGTCGGCGACGTATTCGTCGACGATCGCGAGCAGCCGAGGTTCGGCGTCGGTCGGCGCCGACCACTCGACCACCCCCCAGGGCTGCGGCATCCCGGCGAAGCCCGCTGCCTCCAGTCGCTCCAACAGCCCTGGCGCGGGGTGCGGACCCTCCGACACCTGGGTCATCCACTTGACCACCGCCGCGTCGCCGACGATCACCGACTCGTTGGTCTGGTCGACGGCCACGCCCCGCTCGCCGGAGACCTCGGTGCCGCGCCAGCGGCGCAGCCGGAAGCGTCCGTCGACCCGGTCGCCGCCGGCCAGCAGCGCGAGCAGTCCCTCGGCGGTGCCGTCCCCGGGGACCGCGCGCCGCACCGACGCCGCGGTCATCACGACCGGCGCCAGGTGCAGGCCACCGCCGCCGTCGGCGACGACCGCGAGCCCGTGTCCGTCGTCCAGCCGGAGCGCGTCCACGAGCGCCGGCGTCCCCGGCGGCGTCGAGTCGCGGTAGTCCTCGGCAGCCGCGAGCATCGCGGACCACCCGGCCGCGGCTACCCGCTCGTCGAGGGAGAGCGTCACGGCCGGCTGCGGGCGTGCTCCAGGCCCACCCGCTCGATGATGTCGGCGCCCCGGGTCAGGCCGTCGGCCGCCCGGATCCGGTTGCCGATCGCGTCCAGCCGCGACCGCAGGTCGTGGTCGGCCAGCAGCGCGTCGACAGCCGACGAGAGCTCGTCGGGCGTGAACTCGTAGGTGGCGAGCCGGATGCCGAACCCGAGCTCGTGCATCCGCTGCGCGTTGTCGTACTGGTCCCAGAAGAGCGGCAGCAGCACCATCGGCTTGCCGAAGTGCAGCGCCTCCGTGGTGGTGTTGTTGCCGCCGTGGGTGATGACCAGGTCGACCTGCGGGATGACCTTGGTCTGCGGCAGCGTCTGCTCGCCGACCATGTTGGCGGGCAGCGTGATCCGGTCGGCCTGCGGGCCCAGGCTGACGATGAACCGGTGCCGGCTGCCGGCCAGCGAGTCCACCAGCCGCTGCATCAGCTCGACGTCGGCGCCGCCGAGCGACCCGAGGGACAGGTAGACCAGCGCGCTGTCGGCGGGACGGTCCGCGACCGCAGTGGGTACGACGTACTCCTCGTCGGTGAGGCGCACGCTGGACTCGATCCGGTGCCAGCTGTCGTCGAGCGGGCGGGCACCGGTGTAGTCCGCCTCCTCGGGGTAGACGTAGATGTTCGCGGCGTTGTCGCGCGGCATGAACTCCAGGTCGGGCAGCGCCGCCGCGCCGTGCTCCTGCACCCAGCCGTTGAACGCCTCCCACGTCGCCCGATGGGTGCGCTCGAGCTCGTCGCGGAACGGCGGCCAGGTGTCGGGCGCGTCCATCGCCAGGCCGGACAGCCCAGGTGGGATCCCCGGACCGGGAACCTCGAGCGGGTTGCAGGACACGATCCGCACGAACGGCGCGCCGCTCGTCGCCAACGCCGGGAACAGCACCACGTTGTCCTCGACGAGGACGTCCGGGCGGACCTCCTCGACGATCGCCCGAAGCGCGGGCTCGGCATACATCGCACCGTCGATCAGCGCCTGGTAGGTGGGCTGGATGAACGTCGTGAGCTGCTCGGTCGTGGACTTGCGAAACTCCGGTGCGGTCTCGGCGATGAAGTCGGTCCAGAACTGCCCGGCGTCTGCTTCCTCGCCGTTGTCGCCCCCGTCCTCGGCCGGCGGGGCGAGGTCGACGAGGCGCTCCTCGAAGCCGAGCGCCGCCAGCTTGCCGGCCCACGACGCCTCGGACGCGAAAACCACCCGGTGGCCGCGCTTGAGCAGCAGGTCGCCGAGCCCGATGCACTGGTTGGTCGGTCCGTAGGCCGACTCGGGCAGGAACAGGACGGTCAGCTGCTCGGGCATGCGGGGCTCCTTAGCGGGATGCGGCGGCGGGGAGGTCGAGCGGGTGCCCGGTCGCGATCCGGGCGTAGGACAAGATCAGCTCGATGGCAGCGGCATAGTCGATCGAACCGTGGCGGGCCACCATCCGGTAGCCGTAGGCGTCCTCCAGGGCGACGATGTTGCGGCCGATCGTCTCGGCGTCGCTCTGCAGGTCGAAGTCGCCGGTGGCAGACCCCGACTCCAGGATCACCTGGTACATCGCGACCTGCCGGTCGTAGAGCGAGGTGAGCATGGCGGCGTACGCCGGGTAGCGGGAGGCGGCACCACCGAGCGCGCAGAGCAGCTTGACGTCGGCGTCCTCGGCGTTCACGGGCAGCCCGCCCGCGACGGTCACCACGAGCTTCTCGGCCGGCGATGCCAGGCCGCGGATCGCCTTGACCCGGTTGTCCAGGAACCGCTCGATGACGGCCTGGTTGGCCTCCAGCAGCAACGACTGCACGTCCGGGTAGTGGTAGAGGATCGCACCCGACGTCAGGCCCGCCATGTCGGCGATGTCCTTGAGCCGCACATCGGCACCACGCATCACCACCGCCTGCTGGGCGGCCGTGAACAGCCGGTCCCGGCGCTGCCGCTGACGTGACGTCGGCATCGGATCCTCCATCGTCCCGGACTCCGGCGGCGCGTGGTCGCGCCCGCCAGGGATCCCGAGCGCTCACCCTGGCACATCGTTCTCAAAGTTTGAAGACCTGTTCACAAGATCGCCGGATCACCTGTTATCTGAGGCGTAGACACCTCTTGTGGATTTTGAACCAGCGTGGAATGTTTGCGCAGCAACCGGCATCGTATGGCGGTGCAGGCCTCACCCGAGGGGAACCGAAGACATGACCACTCGAAACCTGCGCAGCCGCGGCACCGCGGCCGCCGCACTCATCTCGCTGGTCGCGCTCACCTTCGCAGCGTGCGGCGGCGACGACTCGGCGGAGCCGTCCGAGCTCGATCCGGACGCCGACCTGAGCAAGCAGACGATCGTCGTGTCCAACTGGGCCGACTACATGCCGCCCGACATCGCCGACAAGGTCGAGAAGGAGACCGGGGCGAAAGTCGAGATCACCAACCACGCCACCAACGAGGACCTGGTCGCCAAGGTGGTCGGGTCCGGGGGCGAGGGGCTCGACGTCGTCTTCGGCTCGCAGCCCTACCTGCAGGCGTTCGCCGAGGAGGGTCTGCTGGAGCCGCTCGACACCGACTACCTGGAGAACTGGGACCAGCTCGAGCCTGAGGCCCAGAGCCTCGCCGAGGTCGACGACCAGCCGTACTTCGCTCCGTACACCTGGGGCACCACCGGTATCTGCTACCGCTCCGACCTCGTCGACGAGGCGCCGACCAGCTGGTACGACCTGCTCCGGCCCGAGCAGCAGTACCGCGGCAAGGTCACGATGATGGGCACCGAGCGCTGGGCGGTGCTCCCTGCGCAGAAGGCCCTCGGCTACTCGGTCAACACCACCGACGAGGGCGAGATGGAAGAGGTCAAGGAGCTGATGCTCGAGGCCAAGCCCCATCTGCTCGCCTACGACGACACCACCTTCTACGAGCGCCTGATCAGTGGTGAGGCGGTGATGGTGGAGGCCTGGGACGGATGGTGCAACTACGGCATCGGCGAAAACCCCGACATCGACTTCGTCGTGCCCGAGGAGGGATCGGACCTCTGGGTCGACGGCATCGGCATCCTGAAGTCCTCGGAGAACAAGGAGGCGGCCTACGCCTTCGTCGACACGATCCTCGACCCG
Source organism: uncultured Actinomycetota bacterium (assembly GCA_963756795.1). GTDB lineage: Bacteria > Actinomycetota > Actinomycetes > Propionibacteriales > Nocardioidaceae > Nocardioides. The sequence continues at coordinate 8,059 of CAVWPK010000013.1, forward strand.
GAGAACCACGCCTGGGCGTCGGAGAACATCCTCTACAACGTGCCCAACGCGGAGGCGATCAGCCTGCTCCCCGAGAAGCTCACCGAGCAGTACGCGACCCTCGGTGCCCGTCGTGAGGAGATGCTGCAGGGCGAGAACCTGGTCGACATCGGCGACGCGTCCACGCTCTACAACCGGATCATCACCGAGGTCACTGCTTCGGATGAGTGAGGTCCGGCTGCGGCGGCGCCGGCTCGGGCGGCTCGCCGAGCCGGCGGTACTGCTGACGCCCGGACTGCTGTTCACGGCGACCTTCGTCGGCGCGCCGGTCCTGCTCGTCCTCGCGTACATGTTCGCGGAGCGGGGCCGGTTCGGTGGCGTCGAGTGGGTCTTCACCCTCGACAACTTCGAGCGCGCGTTCGATCCGCTCTACCTGGGCGTCCTGTGGAACTCGATCGGGATCGCCGGGATGGCGACGGCGGTCGCGCTGGTGATCGGCTACCCGACGGCGTACGCCATCACCAGGTTGCCGGGGCGTTGGCGCACCGTTGCGCTGGTGCTCGTCGTGGTGCCGTTCTGGACCAACTTCCTGATCCGGATGTATGCCTGGATCGTCCTGCTCAACTCGCAAGGCATCGTCAACGACGCGCTGGTGGCGAGCGGGGTGACCGAGGAGCGCACCAGCTTCCTCTACACCGACGGGGCGGTCGTGGTCGGACTGCTCTATGCCTACCTGCCGTTGATGATCCTCCCGCTCTACGCCGCGATCGAGCGGGTCGAGGGCGAGCTGATGGAGGCAGCCTCCGACCTCGGGGCGAGTCGGGTCCGGACGTTCTGGAGCGTCCTGCTGCCGCTGACCCTCCCCGGGGCGATCACCGGATCGATCCTCGTCTTCGTCCCCAGCCTCGGCAACTTCGTGGTCCCCGAGCTGCTCGGCGGCGGCAAGACGGTGATGGTGGGCAACCTGATCCGCGACCAGTTCCTCAAGGTGCAGGACTGGCCGTTCGGATCGGTGCTGGCCTTCGTCGTCGTGGTCGCGCTCTTCGTGCTGTTCCTGCTCCAAGCCGCGGTGACCCGACGGGTCGAGGGAGGCGGCCGTCATGCCTGAGCGCACCGCCCGACGCGGTCTCGGCTGGGCGTGGGTGCCGCTGGTGGTCTGCGGGGGTTTCCTCTACCTCCCGATCGCGGTGCTGGTGGCCATGTCCTTCAACGACGGCGGGTCGGCGTACTCCTGGGACGGCTTCAGCTTCCGTTGGTACGGCGAGCTGGCCGCCGACGACCGGATCCTGTCCGCGCTCGGGACCTCCCTGCTCATCGCCGTCGGCGCCACCCTTATCGCCACCGTGCTCGGCACCCTGCTCGCGGTGGGACTCGCACGGCACACCCGTTCGAGGCTGCTGGAGGCTTCAGCGATGGCGCCGGCGATCCTGCCCGACCTGTTGCTGGCCATCGGGCTGCTGTCGTTCTACTACGTCGCGGAGATCCCGAAGTCAGCGACGACGGTGCTGCTCGGGCACGCCGCGTTCGGCACCGCGTTCGTCGTCGCCGTCGTGCGCGCCCGGCTCACCGGCATGGACCTCAGCGCCGAGGAGGCGTCGCGCGATCTCGGCGCGGGCGCGGCCTCGACCTTCCTGCGGATCACCATCCCGAGCATCGCCCCGGCGATCGTGGCCGGCGCGCTGCTGGTCTTCACGCTCTCCCTCGACGAGTTCGTGATTGCCTTCTTCACCGCCGGGCCGACCACGCAGACCCTCCCGATCACCGTCTATTCGATGGTGCGGGTCGGCGTCACGCCCGAGATCAACGCGCTGGCGACCGTCCTCGTCGTCATGAGCATCGTCGTCGTCGTCGTCGCGGCGCGCACCGTCCGGAGGAGCGACAAGTCATGACCGAGAACCCCGACCCCTCTGACGAGCTGACGCCGCTGCTGGAGATCGTCGGCGTCAACCGCCGGTTCGGCGACGTCGCTGCGCTCGACGACGTCTCGCTGACGATCGCGGAGAACGAGTTCTTCGCTCTGCTCGGCCCGTCCGGCTGCGGCAAGACCACGCTGCTGCGGGCGATCGCCGGTTTCGAACAGCCGGACAGCGGCGCGATCCTGCTGGGCGGCCGGGACCTGCTCGACCTTCCGCCGAACCGCCGACCGGTCAACCTGATGTTCCAGTCCTACGCGCTCTTCCCGCACCTGAGCGTCGAACGCAACATCGCCTACGGCCTCGAGCGGGACCGGCTGGGACGGGCGGAGGTGCGGTCCCGGGTCGACGAGGTGCTCGAGACCGTGGGGCTCACCGCGCTGGCCAAGCGGCGTCCCCGGCTGCTCTCCGGCGGCCAGAAGCAGCGGGTCGCCCTCGCCCGGGCGATCGTGAAGCGGCCCCGGCTGCTGCTCCTCGACGAGCCGCTGTCCGCTCTGGACCGCAAGGTGCGGATCGAGATGCAGCTGGAGCTCAAGCGACTCCAGCACGAGGTCGGCATCACCTTCGTCGTGGTGACCCACGACCAGGAGGAGGCGATGTCGATGGCGGACCGGATCGCGGTCATGGCATCCGGACGCGTGCAGCAGATCGCCACGCCCGTCGACCTCTACCGGCGGCCTGCCAACCTGTTCGTCGCCGACTTCATCGGCTCCAGCAACCGGTTCGCCGGGCGGGTCGACGGAGGCGTCTTCGTCTCGGAGCTGCTCGGCAAGCTGCCCGGCGCTGCGGGTGCCGTGGCGATGGAGCGGGCTCATCTCGTCGTGCGACCTGAGGACGTCCGGCTCCTGTCGCCCTCGGAAGGCGCCGGCACGCTGCAGGGCCGGGTGATCGACGTCCAGTTCAAGGGCGGGTCCAGCCATGTCGCCGTCGACGTCGCCGGTGCCCCGGCACCGCTCCTGGTCTCCGTACCCGGCACCGCCGACGTCGGCCGGGGGAGCCCCGTCGCCCTGGAGTGGTCGACCGCCGTCGTGGTCTCCGAGGAGCTGATGTGACCCGGCGGTCGGCCCTTTCGGAGGCACGTCCGCTGCCGGTCTGGTGGGAGGGGCGTGAGCAGCGGGCCGTCAGTGAGCCGCTCCAGGGCTCAGCCGGCGCCGACCTACTGGTCGTCGGCGGCGGCCTCACCGGACTGTGGGCAGCGATCCAGGCCGTCGAGGAAGATCCCGGCCGGTCGGTCCTGGTGATCGAAGCGCAGCACGTGGCCGCCGGCGCTTCCGGTCGCAACGGCGGGTTCGTCTCGCCTTCCCTCACGCACGGGCTCGCCCATGGCGACGCACAGTGGCGCGACGACATGCCTGAACTGCTCCGCCTCGGCCGGGAGAACCTCCTCGAGATCGAGGAGTTCCTGGCGAAGGAGGAGATCGCGGCCGACCTGCGGCTGTCCGGGAAGACCACGTTCGCAACCCGGCCACACGAGGTCGACGCGCTGCGGGAGAGCCATCGACTGCACCAGCGGTACGACGAGGAGTCGGTGCTCCTCACCGCCGACCAGGCCCGCGCCGAGGTGCGCTCACCGACCTACCTGGGCGGCCTGACCGTGACCGCCGGCGGGCTGGTCGACCCGGTCGCGCTCGCGACCGGACTCCGTGACGCCGCCCTGAGCAGGGGCGTGGTGCTGCACGAGCACACCGAGCTGCGGCAGATCCGCCGCGACGGTGGTGGTTTGCGGTGCCTCACCGCCCGAGGCGTCGTACGCGCCGATCAGGTGTTGCTGGCCACCAACGCCTTCCCGCCCCCGCTGCGCCGGATCAGGGCCTACGTGCTGCCCGTGTGGGATCACGTGCTGGCCACCGAGCCGCTGACGACGGAGCAGGTCGGTCGTCTCGGCTGGATCGCCAACCAGGGACTCACCGACGCTGGCAACCAGTTCCACTACTACCGCCGTACGTCGGACGACCGGATCGTCTGGGGCGGCTACGACGCGATCTACTACTTCGGCAACCGCACCGATGCCGGACGAGAGCAGCGGGACGCCTCGCACGAGCTGCTGGCGCGACAGTTCCGGGAGACCTTCCCGCAGCTGGAAGACGTAGCGCTGACCCACCGCTGGGCGGGCATCATCGACACCACGTCTCGATTCACGCCCGTCTTCGGCACCGCCCTTGGCCACCGGGTCGGATACGCCGTGGGATACACCGGTCTCGGGGTCGCGTCGTCGCGGTTCGGGGCGCGGGTCGCGCTGGACCTGCTCGCCGCGCGGGACACCGAGCGCACCGCACTGGAGATGGTGCGCCACCACTCGGTCCCGTTCCCGCCCGAGCCGTTGCGGTGGCCGGCGGTTCAGATGACCCGTCGGGCGCTCGCCCGCGAGGACGAGACCGGGCGTCGGGGACGGCTGCTGCGGACCATGGACCGGTTCGGCGTCGGCTTCAACAGCTGAGGGTCCAGCACTGGCAACGTCGACCCCGGCGACAGCGACGTGGTCGTCTGCGGCGGTCGTCGACTGCGCAGGACTCGCAGTGGACCATCGTGGTCAGCGTCGGCTGGGCGATCAGTAGCAGCTGTCGCACACGCCGGTGGGCAGCAGCGCCATGTTGCAGGTGGGGCACACCTTCGCAGCGGGAGGATTGGCCTTGGCCTTGCGGGCGGTGGCCGCGGCGAGCTTGGGGGCGAGGGCGGCCCGGCCGCCGTCTGCCGGGAGGTCCTCGGCGCTTGCCCAGCGGTAGCACTCCAGCCGCGACTGGGCGGCGTGCTTCTCCCGCAGCATCACGTCGGCGATCGGGGTGGCTCCGGTGGCGGTCAGCACCGCGTTGTAAGTGTCGCCGACCATGCCGGTGTCCTTGCGGACGACCAGTGACGTCAGCGGCGGGATGCCCTCGCTGACGCATCGGTGCATCACCAGCTCGAGTACGCCGCCGATCCAGTTCCTGACCGCCTTGGTGGTGGTCACCCCGCTGCGCTGCTGGATCTCATCGCCGAGCTCGGTGTGCGCGACGACGCCGTGATAGCGCCCGGCCACTTCGACCAGGATGTCGTAAGCGGTCTCAGCCCAGGGCTCGCGATCAGTCAGCACAGCTCCAGTGTGCGCCCACCAGCGCCAGCCCACCGCATCGCGGGCAACCCCTGGCCCCCGGACAAGCTCGAGGATTCATCCGTTCGGGCGATTCGGAGGGGAGTAAAGAGTGCGAGTCTTCAAGGAACTGGAGCGTCGGCATGCATTGGCTCCTTGGGATCGGCGCCCATTCCTCTCGGAGGTGGCATCACCATGTCCCGGGTTCCCCAGAAGCTGCCCGACGCGCCTCGGCGGCGCGGCCAGTTCCACAGCTCGCGGCGAGGCAGGCTCTGCCTCCTCGCAGTCGCGGTGCTCGCGGCCACGGGGTTCGTGCCTCTGTCCGCGACACCGGCGCAGGCCCTGGATGTCGACGTACGCGTCACGATCTCGCAGGTCGATGCGCTCGATTCGTTCGAGGAGCCCGGCGACGCCGACTTCTACGCCGTCACGACCATCGACGGCACCGAGCGGACGTCGGACCAGTGCCAGTTCGAGGACGACGACCACATCACGCCGAACTGGGAGTTCAAGAAGGAAGGCATCGACCTGAGCGAGGGCTCGGTCACGGTGTCGATCGAGATCTGGGACGACGACGACCCGTGCGACGAGCCGTTCTCGTTCCGCGGCGACGACGACCAGGGCGACATCACCCCGACCGCCGGCCGCACCCTGACTTTCCAGGTCCAGCTGGCGCCGTGCGCGGTCTCCGGTGGCGTCTCCGGCAACTGCATGCAAAACATCCAGTCGGCCGGTACGGCGGACGACGACATCGCAAGCATCGTCTTCCAGGTGGCTGTCGGCGAGCCGCCGTCTGCGCCCGGACAGAACATCCGCTGCCTGCACACGCCGCTGTGGCCGCAGCCGGGTGACCAGGTGACGATCCGCGCGGAGTACCTCGACGGCAACCTGCAGCCCGACCTCAAGATCGCCGACAAGATCCAGGTCTTCACCGGCAACAACCTGGCCACGCCCGCCGGCGAGGTGTCAGGCGCGGAGGAGTTCACCTTTACGACGCCCCCCGTGGGTGCACCGTCGCTCAGCTATGCGTGTCGGCTCGTCGACGACGGCGTGCCGATCTGGACCGGCTGGCGCACGGTCAACGTCGGGCCCCCGCCGGTCGCCGGCGGCGCCGTACCGGTCATGGTGACCGGCCCGATGCGCAGCCGGATCGACGTCGTGTTCATCCCCGACAAGGACGACTATCCCAATGGTCCCGGCAGCATGGCTTTCCTCAACGACATCGGCACGCTGATCGACCAGGCGTACTTCGCCCAAGGCGACGGTACGGCGGACGCCGCGCTCCTGCTGACCAACCAGGACACCTTCAACTTCTGGATCGCCGGTGGCTCGGGCGACGCCAGAGGTGTCGTCGACGACAAGTGCGAGAAGGATCCACCACCCAACTGGGACACGCTGCACTCGTTCGCCGACGTGGGCCCGATCATCCACCGGCAGACCTTCCGCGACTGCGCCAGCGGCAACACCTTCTCGTCCAACAACACCAACTTCACGACCTACCGGCACGAGCAGGGCCACCGGCCGTTCGGCCTGGCCGACGAGTACTGCTTCAAGCGGCCGAGCTCGAACTCGATGAACTGCGACGGCGGCTACTTCCAGACCGACATCTTCCCCAACGTCTACGAGGACGGAGACGACTGTGAAGCCGACCTCGGCAACCTCGGGCGGGCCGGCGGCAGCTGTGACCGCTGGGAGGAGATCGGCGGGGACGAGGAGATCTTCGAGACGTCCGAGCCGGTCGGGGGCGACCTGATGGTCGACAACACGACCCCACAGGCTGCCGACATCAGACGGATCGACTGGATGCTCAACATCCAGTGCGCCTCCGGGAACTGTTGAGAGGGGCGGACGATGAACAGCAAGCACCTCAAGTCCCTCGGCGTCCTCGCGGCCGCGACCGCTCTCGGCGTCGCCGGGATCAACGGCGCCGGCGCCGACCACAATGCGGACCCGAGCGCGCACCCGTTGCCCGTGATCGACTACGGCCTCAGCGAGAAGTCGATCGTGGTGAAGCTCCGGATGACCGGCGACGGCGCCGCAACGATGCAGGCCGCGGAGGTCTTCTACGGGACCGCCAAGGGGACCGCCGGCAACCCGCCGCTCCTGGACATCAAGATCATTGACGACAAGGGAGTCCAGGCCCAGCACTTCGACGAGTGGGACCCGCGTTGGGTCGAGCTCGAGGGCACGACGCCGGGCACGTTCTCCACCAAGGTGGTGCCGGCGGCGACGGGGTCGATCATCTTCCCGTTCGAGCCCGACCTGCGCGACTTCCGGGTCACCAACGAGGACGCCGGCGTCTTCGTCGGCAGCTACGACCTGGCGCCGGCGATCCTGGAGTTCTGCACCGACCACCCCAGCGACCCGGACTGCGCCACCGACCTGTCGGTGGCCAAGGCCGACAGCCCCGACCCGGCCGTCGCGGGAGAGAGCGTGACCTACACGCTCACCGTCACCAACCACGGCCCCAACCCGGCGCAGGCCGCGGAGGTCTCCGACCAGCTCCCCGCCGGGCTGACGTTCGCCTCAGGGAGCAACGGCTGTACGGCGGTCGGGCAGCAGGTCACCTGTCCGCTCGGCGCGATCCCGGCCGGTGCCAGCCGCATCCGCACCATCACCGCCGACATCCGGCCGTCACTGGTGTACGACGCCGGCGCGCCGGTCACGGTCACCGACACCGCGACCGTGGCCATCACGGCCGGCGACGACACGAACGACGCCAACAACACCGACACCGAGGACACGCTGGTCGTTGCCGTGGCCGATGTCTCCATCGACGCTGTCACGTCGAACGGCCCGCTCGAGGTGCTGATCGGTCAGCCTGCGAGCCTCACGGCCAACATCGCGGTCTCCAACGCGGGTCCGTCGACGCCCATCGACGCCGTACTCACTCGGGCGGCGACCGCCTCACCCGGCCTTGCCGTCACCCCGGCGAACCGAACGATGGCGGTCAACCGGCTCGAGGTCGGCAGCCCGCGGACGGTCGGCGACGCCTACTCGCTGACCTGCTCGACTCCAGGCGTGAAGACAGTGACGCTGGACTACCAGCTCGCGCTCAAGAATGCCGCCGACACCGATCCGGACCTCTCCGACAACACGAGGTCGAGCACCTTCGCGATCGACTGCGTAGTGCCGATCGTGATCAACATCCGACCCGACGGCTACCCGAACTCGATCAACCTCAACTCCAACCCCAACCTGGCAGCGTTGACCACGAGTGCGGGCGAGTACGGGCTGCCGCTCGCCTTCGACGCAGCGAAGATCAAGATCTCCACCGCGCGCTTCGGCATCCGGTCGATCCTGTTCAACGTCGGCATCGTCGGCGGCGCTCCGGAACGGCACGGGAAGAACCACCTCGAGCGCTCCTACGAGCTCGACGAGAAGACCAAGGACGCCGACCTTGACGGGGTCATGCACTTCGAGATCGAGGGCACCGGGTTCACGACGAACACCACGGAGGGCTGCCTGAAGGGCAAGTACGACGCCGGCGGCGGCCAGACCTACACGTTCTTCGGGTGCGACTCGGTGCGGATCGTCCCCCCTCGCTGAGGTGCGACCTGAGAGGCGGCTCGGGATTGCTGGATCACGCCCGCAGCAGGACAATCAGCCCATGGGCGGGGACCCGATCCCGACGTACTGCCCGCTTTGTGTTTCGCGGTGCGGCGCGCTCGCCACCGTCGAGGACGGCAGGCTCGCAGCACTGAAGCCGGACCCGTCGCACCCGACGGGCAAGGCACTGTGCGTGAAGGGCAAGGCCGCGCCGCAGATCCTCGAGCACGCCGGGCGACTGCTGCACCCGCTGCGACGTACCAACCCCAAGGACGCCGCCGATCCCGGCTGGGAACAGATCACCTGGGACGAGGCGCTGGACACGGTCGCCGACCGGTTGCTCGCGATCAAGGCCGCTGACGGAGCGGAGGCGGTCGGCTTCAGCTCCAGCTCGCCGTCGACCTCGGCGATCAGCGACGCGATCGACTGGGTGATGCGGCTGGTCCGGGCGTTCGGGACGCCGAACTTCACCAGCTACATGGAGCTGTGCGGATGGGGGCGCTTCCTCGCGCCGCTCTACACGTTCGGTGCGCCGGTGCCGGGTACCTACCTCCCCGACCTCGACAGCGCCGGCTGCATCCTGTTCTGGGGCTACAACCCGTCGGTCGCCCGGCTCGCGCACGCGACGAGTACGGCGGCCGCGGTCGCCCGCGGCGCGAAGCTGATCGTGATCGACCCGCGGAAGGTGGGCCTGGCAGCGAAGGCCGACCACTGGCTGCGGGTCCGGCCGGGCACGGACGCCGCCCTAGCACTGTCGATGACCCACGTGCTGATCGAGAACGAGTGGTACGACGCCGACTTCGTCCGCGACTGGACCAACGCCGACGAGGAGATCGACGGCCAGAGGGTCTGGGACCTGCTGGTGGCGCAGTGTGCGGGCTACCGGCCCGAGGTTGCCGAGACGGTCACCGGGGTCCCGGCCGCCGACATCGTCGCCGCGGCGCGGACCCTCTGGGAGTCACGGCCCTTGGCGTTCTACACGTGGAGCGGGCTCGAGCAGCACAGCGGTACGACGCAGACCACCCGCGCCATCAATGTGCTCTACGCGCTCACCGGCTGCCTCGACGTACCGGGCGGCAACGTGCTGTTCGAAGAGGTGCCGGCCAATCGGATCGACGGCATCGAGCTGGTGTCCCGCGACGGTCCACGCACGGTCGGCGCGGCCGAGCGACCGCTCGGTCCGGCGCGGTTCGGCTTCGCCACCGGTGAGGACTTCTACACCGCCGCGCTCGAACGTCGGGTCAAGGCGTTGATGAGCTTCGGCGGCAACCCGGTGATGGCCCACGGCGACAGCGCCCGCGGTCGCGACGCGTTGCGCAGCCTGGAGTTCTTCGTCCAGTGCGACCTGTTCATGACCCCGACCGCCGAGCTCGCCGACATCGTGCTGCCGGTGACGACTCCGTTCGAGTGCGAGGCGCTGAAGATCGGGTTCGAGGTCAGCCAGGAGGCTCAGTCGCTCGTCCAGCTCCGCCAACCACTCGTCGCGCCGCGCGGCCACGCCCGCTCCGACCTGCAGATCATCTTCGACCTCGCCACCCGGCTGGGCCTCGGTGAGCACTTCTGGGACGGCGACATCGAGGCGGCGTTCCGCCACCAGCTCGCCCCCAGCGGGATCACCCTCGAGGAGCTGCGCGCACACCCCGAGGGAGTGCGGGTCCCTCTCACCACCCGGCACCGCAAGTACGTCGACGCCGGCTTCGCCACGCCGTCCGGCAAGGTCGAGCTCTACTCCACCACCCTGGCCGACCACGGCTACCAGCCGCTGCCGACCTTCGAGGAGCCGCTCACCAGCCCGCGGTCGCGGCCCGACCTTGCCGAGCGCTACCCGCTGGTCCTCAGCTGCGCCAAGTCGCTGTTCTTCTGCGAGACCCAGCACCGTCAGGTCGCCAGCCTCCGCAAGAGCGCACGCGATCCGCAGGTCGAGCTCCACCCGGACACGGCGGCCGCACGCGGCGTCGCGGCCGGGGACTGGGTCTCCATCGACACCCCGCACGGCAGCGTCCTGGCCCGCGCCAAGCTCAACGCCCACCTCGACCCGGAGGTGGTCTTCGGCCAGCACGGCTGGTGGGAGGCCTGCGAGGAGCTCGACCTCCCCGGCTACCCGCCGTACGGCCCCGGCAGCGCCAACCTCAACCTGGTGCTCAGCCAGACGCCCAGCGACCCGATCAGTGGCAGCTCGCCGCTGCGGGCAGCGATGTGTGAGATCCGGCCTCAGCAGTAGCCGAGCATCTCCTCCAGCGCCGCCACCTCGCTGGCGTCGACGGTGAGGCCGTAGCCGTGCTTCACCAGGACCCAGCGGCCGGCGTAGGCGCACTGGTAGTCCTTGCGCGGACGCCACGCGGCCGGGTCGTCGGCGCCCTTGCTCGCGTTGGTCGGGCCGTCGACCGCGAGCAGCACGAAGCGGTCGTTGGCGAACTCCCGACGCCGTTCGTCGTCCCAGGCTGCGGCGCCGGAGACCCACGCCTCGGCGAGCGGCACGACGTGGTCGATCTGGATCGCCTGTGCCTGGGCAGGGTCCTTGAGGTCGTCGAAGGTCAGCGTGGCGCCGGTGTAGGGGTCGACCCAGGTGCCGGCGAGGACGTCGTGGGCGCAGGAGCCCTGCTGGGTGACGGTGACGGTGTGGGGGACGGCGTCGCGCAGCAGTACGTCGTCGCGCTGGTTGCACCCGTTGCCGTCGGTGTCGGCCCACGCCGGTCCGAACGCGTCGCGGCGGTAGCTGTCGGACCGGTGGCGGTCGGTGACCTCGAGGTCGGCCAGGAGTCGACCGGCGTTGGTCAGGGCCAGCGGCGTCTGGGAAGCGCTCGGCTGGGAGTCAGCGGGGTCGGTCTCGGAGGCCGCGCAGCCGGTGAGACCGAGGGCGACCGTGAGCGCGGCGGCACCCGCTCGGGGGAACCGCCGCCTCACGGCGTCGCGCCGTTGTCCGTCCGCCGCATGGGCTCATCATCGACGAACGGTCCGACGCTGGGGACGTCGGGCGGCTAACGGCCAGACGCGAAGTAGCTCACACAGTCACCCTGGTTCTTGAAGACCGGCATGGTGCTGGTCGCCCAGCCGCCCTTCTTGCACTGCTCCTTGCTGGTGAGAACGGTGTGCTCGGCGAAGGTGTAGGTCGTGTCGCCGTAGGTCATTGCGTTGATGACCCCGTCGCCCAAGACCCCCGATCCGAGGGAGAAGCCGTAGGCCAGGACGTTCTCGCTCGGGAACGCAGCCTCCCACTCGGCGAGGGTTCCGAACCACTGAGAGCCGTTGCCCGTGTTGTTGGGGCCCGACGGGTCGGCGGCTTTCGCGTCAGCCGACGAACCCGAGGTCAGCCACCAGTTGGCGCCGTAGACCGACTCGCCGACCAGGATGTTGTAGTCGTTCCCGTTTCCGGTGATGTTGTCGACGTCGAACACGATCTGCATGCCCGGCGCCGTGCCGGAGTTGGGGGTGTACGACATCGCGGCCGACGTCGGGATCGCGCCGCCCGGAGCCGCCCAGTACTCGGCGACCTTGTTCTGGCTCGACGACGACATGGGGTTGTCGGTCCACACGTGCAAGCCGGTCCCCTGAAGGGCGTAGTGGCCGTAGTCGCGGGTGTCCGAGAGCGCCGGGATGAAGTCGTCCGGGACATACACCGTGGCGCTGGCGGCGGTTGCCGAGGACGCAGTGGCAACGGTCATGACGGTCGCGACAGCGAGCGCTCCCGCCGCGCGGCTGAACTTGTTGATGAGCATGCTTTCTCCCTCGAGGTGGTTGCTCCCCTCCCACACGGACCCGATGTACGCAGCAGCGTGGAGCCCGGCCACCGTAAGAGCGTTCCCGCGGTGGGATCAGGCAATCGCTCGACTCGAGGGCGGCACTCGCGCGAATCCGGCGACGACGCTCCCAGATGTGAGAAATCGCCGGACGGCCGCGAGGGTCTCGCGGTGTTCGGTGAGCGAAGACCCGGCTGTGTCGGAGGGTGGTCCTACGTTCGTCACCCGAGATGCCCGAAGTGTGGGCTCGAGGCTCGCTGCGCTCGCACCTCGACCGGCGGCAGCCCCGGGAACCTGACAGAGTGATGAGGTGACGTCACCCACGGCCCGAGGCGTGCTGATGGTCGGGCTCGGGACCATCGCCCGCACCCACCTTGATGTGCTCGCGACCCGCGGCGACGTACGCGTCGTGGCCGGCGTCGACCCGAACCGCGCCGACCATCCGTTCCCGGTGTTCGGCGACCTCGCCGAGGCCCTCACGGCGGTGCCCGAGCCGGACCTCGTCGTGGTGGCGACGCCGACCGACACCCATCCCGATCTCGTCCGCGAGGCGCTGGCAACGACCAACGCGCTCGTGCTCTCCGAGAAGCCGCTCGCCCGCGACCTCGCGGCGATCCGGGAGCTTGAGCAGACCGTGCCGGATCTCGCCCACCGGGTGAAGGTCGCCCACCACTTCGCGTTCTCGCCCGAGGTGGAGTGGGCGCGCTCGGTCGCACTCGCCCATCCGGAGTGGGGGCGGCCGACCCGTGTCCTTTCTGTCTTCAACGACGCCTACGGCCAACACCCGCCCGAGCGGCTGGCCAGCTACGTCTCCACCTGGGTCGACTCGGGACCCAACCAACTGAGCCTGCTCCGTACGTTCGTCCGCGGCTGGCGCCTGGTCGAGCACGACGAACACCGCCATCGGTCGGTCACGACGCTGGAGCACGACGGCGGCACCACCGTGCTGACGTCGAACTGGCTGGCCGCCGACAGCAGCAAGCAGACCACCGTCGAGTACGGCGACGGCGCGGTGGTGATCCGGATGGACCACACCTCGATGACCGGGCTGCTCGTGGTCACCGGCCGGGTCGTCGAACACCTCGGCTACCCGGGGACCGTCAGCCGCAAGGAGGCGCACTACCTCGGCCTCTACGGCGCCCTGCTCGCCGACCCGACCGACCAGCGTCTCGGCGTACCCCTCGCCGCCGAGATCGCCGTGCTGCTCGATGCCGGCGAGCGGAGCACCGGCAACAGCGAGGATCGCCGCTGGTCGGCTGCGGACCTCTCGCACCGGCGGCAGCGCGGGGACTGGTGACGGTCGCTGTGCGACCTTCTCGACCGGCCGGGCTAGGGTCGGGCACTCCGGATCGGAGGAGCGCGATGAGTGAGCAGGGCAGGCCGTTCGACGTACGTCGGGCGGGGGTGCTGCTGCACGTGACGTCGCTGCCGGGTGCTGGAGACCTGGGCGACGACGCCTACCGTTTCGTCGACTTCCTGGCCGCCGCGGGCTGCTCGGTCTGGCAGGTGCTGCCCCTGGTGCCGACCCACCGCGAGGACGGGTCGCCCTACAACGCCCCGTCCGCGATGGCCGGCAACCCCGACCTGATCAGCGACGCCCTGCGGGAGACCCCGGACGAAGCGGTGCTCGCCGAGTGGTGTGCGCAGCAGGGCGACTGGCTGCCGGCGTACGTCGAGTACACCGCCCTCCGCGAGCTCCACCGCTCGCCGTGGCACGCCTGGGAGCCGGCGCTGCGCGACCGCGACCCGCAAGCAGTCGCCGCCGCGCTGGCGCCGTACCCGGAGCGGGTAGACGAGCTGAGGCTCGACCAGTGGGTGTTCGCTCGGCAATGGACGCGACTGCGCGACTACGCCGCAGACAAGGGGGTGCTGCTCTTCGGCGACCTCCCGATCTTCGTCTCGCTCGACAGCGCCGACGTGTGGGCACACCGCGAGCTGTTCGAGCTGGACGTGGACGGCCGGCCGATCACCGTGACCGGCTGCCCGCCGGACTACTTCGCCGAGGACGGTCAGCGGTGGAACAACCCGCACTACGACTGGGCGGCGATGGCTGCCGATGGCTACGCCTGGTGGCGAAGCCGGATCGCCCGGCAGCGCGACCTCTTCGACCTGGTCCGGATCGACCACTTCCGCGGGTTCGAGGCAGCCTGGCACGTGCCCGCCGACGCGCCGACTGCGAAGGAGGGACGGTGGGTCAAGGCGCCCGGAGCGGAGATCCTCGCCGCGCTGGTCGAGACCGCGGGCCCGGGGACCCTGGTCGCGGAGGACCTGGGCGTGATCACGCCGGCCGTCGACGAGCTGCGGCTCCGGTTCGGGCTGCCCGGGATGAAGGTGCTGCAGTTCGCCTTCGACGGCTCGCTCGACAACCCCTACCTCCCGGCCAACCACGGCGAGCTCAGCGTCGTCTACACCGGGACCCACGACAACGACACCACGGCGGGCTGGTGGGCGAGCATCGACGACCGGACCCGTGCCCAGGCTGCCTCCTACCTGCTTGATCCGGCCGAGGAGATGCCCGGGGCGTTGATCCGGCTGGCGGTGGGGTCGACCGCGCGGCTCGCCGTCGTACCAGCGCAGGACCTGCTCGCCCTCGGCAGCGACAGCCGGATGAACACGCCGGGCACCGACACGGGCAACTGGACGTGGCGGGCGCCGGAGGGCGCGTTCGACGAGGACCTCGCTACCCGGGTGCGGGCGCTCGTCGAGCACGCCGGCCGCGGCTGAGTCCTGGCACCCCGACATTCAGCGCCACCTTCAGCGCCACCTTCAGCGCCACCTTCAGGGCGACCTTCAGCGTGCCGGCTTGCGGCGCAGGTCTCGCTTCGCTCGTCGGTACTCCACCTCGAGGATCAGCGCCACCCGCGCCGGCGGCAGCGCTCGGACCGAGCTGCGGTCCGCGCGGCGGGGGTGCTGGACGGTGGTCATGGGTGCGAGCGTAGGCAGGGACCGAAGCGCCGCGCTACCGACTTGAGGATGATTCCGGGTCGGGCCAGGGAAGACCCCGAGGGCTGCGGGTGGGCGTAGTCTCGGGACACGGAGCCACTCAGGCTTCCTCTCAGAGAGATCGCCACCATGAGCGACAAGTCGCCGCGGCAGAACATGTCCAAGAAGTCTGGGAAGTCGATCAAGGAGAAGCGCGCCGAGAAGCGCGACAAGGGGTCTCACGACACGACCTTCTCTGACCAGATGCACCCGACGAAGAAGAAATGACGCTGCTCAGGCTCGGGGTCATCGGTTCCTCCGCCAAGGAGAACGAGCACCGACTGCCCCTGCACCCCGAACACCTCCCGCACCTCGACGCCGACCTGCGGGCGCAGATCACCCTCGAGCACGGGTACGGCGCCCGGTTCGGGGTTGCGGACAAGGCACTCGGCGAGCACGTCGCCGGGTTCGCGTCGCGCGACCAGCTCCTGGCCGACTCCGACGTGGTGCTGCTGCCCAAGCCGCAGCACGCCGATGTGGCCTCCATGCGCAGCGGCCAAGTGCTGTGGGGCTGGCCGCACTGCGTGCAGGATCGCGAGATGACCCAGCTCGCCATCGACCGGCAGCTGACGCTGATCGCGTTCGAGGCAATGAACCACTGGACCCAGGACGGGTCCGTCGGACTGCACGTGTTCCACAAGAACAACGAGCTGGCCGGCTACTGCTCGGTGATCCACGCCCTCGAGCTGGCTGGTCTGACCGGGGACTACGGCCGCCGCCTGACCGCCGTGGTGATCGGCTTCGGAGCCACCGCCCGCGGGGCGGTCACTGCCCTCAACGCCCACGGCGTGCACGACGTGGCGGTGCTGACCAGCCGGGCCGTCGCCGCAGTCGGCTCACCGATCCACTCGGTGACGATCCGTCAGTTCGAGCACGACCCGGACGGCGTACGACCCAGTCACGTGATCACCGAGCGCGGCCGAGAGCCGCTGCCGGCCTATCTCGCGCAGGCCGACGTCGTCGTCAACTGCACGCTCCAGGACCCGAACGACCCGCTGATGTACCTCCGGACCGAGGACCTGGATGTCCTGCGCCCGGGCAGCGTCATCGTCGACGTCTCCTGCGACCTCGGCATGGGGTTCGACTGGGCCCGCCCGACCAGCTTCGAGGAGCCGGCGTTCGTCGTGGGGGACAACATCCTCTACTACGGGGTGGACCACAGTCCGTCGTACCTCTGGAACTCCGCGACCTGGGAGAACAGCAATGCGCTGATCCCGTTCCTGCGGCCGGTGCTCGAGGGTGCGTCGTCGTGGGATGCGGACGAGACGCTGAGCCGGGCGATCGAGATCCGGCACGGACGCGTCGTCAATCCCGCGATCCTCGCCTTCCAGGGGCGCTCCGCCGAGCCTCCCCATCCCGTTCAGTAGGTCGATCGACGCCTCGATCGCGACCCTCGCCGGACGCTGCCGGCTGCTTTTTCACAACCGATAACACGGTCGACGCGGTGCTACCGTGACCCGCCTCAACGCACCTGTTCCAAGGGGTTGGCTCGATGGCCACCGTTCTCGTTCGCAATCGTCTGCCCGCCGTTCTCTCCGTGGTCGCTGCGATGATCGCGCTCGTCGCGACCCTGCCGCCCGCCGCGCGGGCGCTGCCGACCGGAAGCCCGACCGACACCGTCGGGCTCCGCGGGCAAGTGGTCTTCGACCTGGTCGTGCTGGACAGCGGCCGGGTCATCGTCGGCGGCAGGTTCACCGAGATCGGCCCCTTCTCGCGCGCCAACCTCGGTGCGGTCCTGGCCGACGGCAGCGCCGACCCGGACTTCGCGCCCACCACCAACGGCGACGTTCGTGCGATCGCCGTCTCCGAGGACGGCAGCCGGGTCTTCGTCGGCGGCACCTTCACCGAGGTCAACGGGCAGCCCCGCCACAATCTCGCCGCCCTCGACGCCACCACCGGCGCGCTGGTCAGCGGGTGGCGAGCCGACACCACCGGCGCGAAGCCGATGGTCTCGACCCTCGCGGTGAGCGGTGACCGACTGCTGGTCGGCGGCCGGTTCAGCGGCATCGACGGACGTCACAAGGAGAAGCTCGCCGCGGTCGACGTGACCACCGGCGACTTCCTCAGGTGGAGCACCTGGGTCAACGGCGCCGTCAACGAGCTGCGGGTGACACCGGACGGCGCCACCGTGTGGCTCGGGGGGGAGTTCACCAAGGTCGGCGGCACCCCGCGTCGGTATGTCGGGGGCGTTGATCCGGTGACCGGCCAGCTCCACGCCTTCGATGCTCAAGGCAACAACAGCCGTCTGATCACACTGGCGCTCAGCCAGGACGGCAAGTGGCTCTACACCGCCAACAACTCCAACGACGTCCATGCCTACAAGATCGGCCAGGCGATCACGCCACGATGGACGAACCGTGGCACCGGCAACACCCAAGCGATCGTCGTCACCGCGAACAAGGTCTACCTCGGCGGCCACTTCAAACAGTTCGGGGAGGACGGCGCGCCCCGGGTCTACTTCGCCCGGCTGCGCCGCTGGACCGGCGAGCTGACGGGCTGGAACCCCCGGGCGACTGGCTTCCACAAGGGCGTCTGGGCGCTCGCGGTCCACAACGGAAGCCTGCACGCCAGCGGCGGGTTCACCCACTTCGACGGAGTCAAGCAACGTCTGTTCGCCAGGTTCGGCGGTACGGCGTAGCCGCTCGGCGAGGGCGCACCCCCTAGGCTCGCCGGATGGACGTTGTCCGCACACCCGAATCTCGCTTCGACGATCTCCCCGGCTATCCGTTCGCTCCGCACTACGTGGACGTGCAGGCGTCGGACACCGACGCGATCCGGATGCACTACGTCGACGAGGGCCCGCGGGACGGGCCGCCCGTCGTACTCCTGCACGGCGAGCCGACCTGGAGCTACCTCTACCGCACCATGATCCCGCCGCTGGTCGAGGCGGGGCACCGGGTGTTGGCGCCCGACCTGATCGGCTTCGGAAAGTCCGACAAGCCCACCCGGATGGACGACTACACCTACCTGCGCCACGTCGAGTGGGTCACCCACTGGTTCGAGACCCTCGACCTGACCGACGTCACCTTGTTCGTGCAGGACTGGGGTGCGCTGGTCGGGTTGCGGATCGCCGCCGAGCAGGACCACCGGATCAGCCGGGTGATGGTGGGCAACGGCTTCCTCCCGACGGCTCATCACGGCACCCCGATCGGCTTCCGCGGCTGGCGCGCGTTCGCCAGGTACACGCCGATCTTCAAGGCTGGGTTCATCGTTCAGACCGCGACGGTGACCAAGGTGCCGAGCGCGGTCCGGGCGGCGTACGACGCTCCGTTCCCCGGCACGAAGTACCAGGCCGGTGCCCGCGCCTTCCCGCAGTTGGTGCCGACCGATCCGAAGGACCCCGCGGTGCCGGCCAACCGCGCTGCGTGGGACGCGCTCGGCCGGTGGGAGAAGCCGTTCCTGTGCGTGTTCGGCGACAAGGACCCGATCCTCGGCAAGGCCGACCGGCCGCTGATCGAGCACATTCCCGGTGCCCAGGGTCAACAGCACGACCGGATCCGCGCCGGCCACTTCATCCAGGAGGACGCCGGTCCCGAGCTCGCCGCGCGGCTGCTCGCCTGGGAGTGACTCAGGCCGACGTGTAGGCCATCGAGGGCCCCTTGAAGAACTGGGCCGCGTTGACCAGCAGCGCCTCGGCGTAGGTCAGCTCGAGACCGGTGACGACCTCGGCCATCGCCAGCGCGAGCGCGAAGCCGTTGGGTGGGTCGCCGTCGCCGACCAGGTCGAAGAGGGACCGGAGCTCGGCCGGCACGGCCTCCGGCGCAGCGACATCCCTGAACTCGTGCGCGTCGAAGAGGACCTCGGCGTCGCGTGCGCAGCCGAACCTGACGTGGGCCTCGAAGTTGCTGCGGACAACGGCCGCCGACGCACCGCCGCGAGTCATCGCCTTCAACGCGTCGAGGCTGGGATCGCCGTACCCGGTGTACTCGACACCAAGGACACCGCCGTCGATCTCGACCAGTGCCCAGGCGGCGTAGTCGCAGTCGGACTTGCTGTCCCACGGGTGCCCGACGGGTTCGTGCAGGTCGACCGTGAGCGCGCTGGCGACCCGGTCGCGGGAGGCGCCGGCGACGACGAGGACGGTCAGCGACTCAGGATCCCCGAGGGAGTCCATGAGCTCGTCGTAGTACTCCACCGTCGCCGCCACTCAAGCAGGGTAGAACGAGTTGCACGGCGCCGTCAGCCGGTTGCCGACGAAGCCTCCATCGCCGCGCGGAGTGCCGGGATCGCCAGCAGATCCGACGGCAGCCAGTCGACGTCCCCGAGCTCGTCGGCGGTGAGCCGGCGCAGCTCGTCGTGGTCCTCGCTGCCGTGGAGGACGCCGCTCGTGACAGCGGCGAGGTAGAGACGGAGCACGTAGACCTCCGAGATCGGCCAGCCGCCGCCCGGCCCGACGAGCTCGGCGCCGACGGAGATCTCGACCCCCAGCTCTTCACGGATCTCCCGCTCCAGAGCGGACGCGGGCGTCTCCCCGACCTCGACCTTGCCACCAGGGAACTCCCACCTGCCCGCCAGCTCCGCCGGTTTCGTGCGGCGGGCCGCGACGACGTACGACGGTCGCGCGAGCGAGTCGACGATGATCGCGCCAACAACGGTCTGGGGCACGGAGGTGAGGTTAGCGCCGCTGTTCGAGGTGCGTGTCGTGGCTGCTGGGTTTCCTCGACCGGCGATGGCGCGACCAGCGTCAGGCGCGGTCTCGGCGACCGGCGAGGAGTTGTTTGAGCCAGATGACGGGGAAGAACAGCAGCGGCAGGCCGAGGCCGAGCAGGATCAGCGGCAACGTCAGCGAGCGGCTGTAGAGCTCGTCGCCGCGCAGGGTGGCGGTGACCGTCTTGCCGACCTCCTGGTCACCGGAGCCCTGGATCGGGCCGATCCGCTCGACGCCGTCCTCGGTCCAGCGGGCCGTGCAGTGCTGCGACGAGGTCTTGTAGCGGATGTCGAAGTCGCAGGTGAGCACCTCGGCCTCGACCGTCTCGCCGGTCTGTCGCTGCCACAACAGCCACCCACCCCCGCCAACCAGGACGAACGGCACGACCATGAAGGCGGTGAGGAGGACATTGACGATGATCCGCATCGTCATCGTCTCCCGTGCCGGCGGGCTCCCGGTCATGCCCCGATGATGGCAGGTGTCAGCCGCAGTTGTCGCAGATGCCGGTCGCCGGCAGGGCCATGAAGCAGGTCGGACAGACCTTCGTCACCGGCTCGGGCTTGCGCGGCGCGGCCGCTCTCGCCGGGGCGGCGCGGACCCGCTTGGGCTTCGCGGGGACGACGGGAGGGACCGCGACCGGTGGCGGCGGCGGGGGTTCCCAGCCGGGCGGCTCCGGGGCGTCGATCCCGAGCCCGGCGAGCACCTCGCGGGCCGCCTCGGTCGCCCGGTGCTTCGGCGCGGTCACGATGTCGTGCGGCGACGCGCCGCCCTCGAGGAACGTCTGGGCGTCCGGCCGCATCCCCGCCGGGAGCCGGCGGTGCCGCCATCGGGGCGGAGCAGCACCGCGTTGGGTGATCGTCACCAGGTCGGGGCGGGACCACCCGACCAGGGTCCAGTCGTTCTCGCGCCCGACCGCCCACACGCCGGCCGCACCCTCGCCCGCTGCAGCGGCCGCGCGCAGCGCGATCCGCTCGGGGTTGACGAAGCGCCCCTCGACATGGAGTACGGCGGGCAGCGGACGCGTGACGACGTACCCCTCCTCGCGCAGCGAGTACGTCGCGTGGGCCAGGTTGTCGTCAGTCGGTTCCGGGGGCGTGTCCATTGCTCTTCGGACGGTATCCCGGCGAGCCAAGCCCCGCACCACCGGGCCGCGAACCTACTCCTCCATCGCGTAGGCCGTGGCCAGGCCGGCTACCTCGGTCCACACCGCGGCGAAGCGCTCGGCGTCGGTGATCGGCGCCCGCACCGCGCCGACCGCCCAGGCGCGCTGGGTGTCGTTGGCGCCGGCCTTGC
This sequence comes from uncultured Actinomycetota bacterium, assembly GCA_963756795.1. Taxonomy (GTDB): domain Bacteria; phylum Actinomycetota; class Actinomycetes; order Propionibacteriales; family Nocardioidaceae; genus Nocardioides. Next base: position 29,227 of record CAVWPK010000013.1, read on the forward strand.
CGTGCATCGTGACCGCGTTGGCCGAGAAGTCCCGCACCAGCACCTCGAAGATCGTGTCCACGACACCGGTGTCGAGGTCGAGGATCGCGGCCTGCTCGAGGATCAGCTGGCCGTAGACGATCAAGGTGAAGATGTCGCCGAGCGAGAGCAGGAAGTCGAGATCCTGCTGCTGCTCGGCGTCGGGGGGCGCGGTCAGCAGCAGGTCGCAGAACGCCTCTGCCTGCTCGAGGAACAGTCCGACGTTGGGGATCGCCTGGGCAGCGACGTACGGCGCCTTCCAGTCCTCGAAGCGCACCTTCGACAGCCCGCGGGCCGGTCCCTGGGCGAAGAGGAACGGGTCGTCGGAGGCGTCCTGGCGGGTCGGGACGGCGGGCATCTCCTCCGGCTGGAAGAGGTAGGCCGGCATGAACTTGAGGACCAGCCCGAGGTTGACCGCGACCGTCCCCTCGAGGCGGGGGAGCGCCGTACTGTCCCACTTCGCGATGGCGATGAAGTTGTCCTTCTCGAAGCCCTTCGCCGCGACGATGTCGCCGAGGGCCGTGACGACCCGTTCGCCCTCGGTGGTCACCTTCATCTTGGTGACCGGGTTGAAGAGCAGATAGCGCCGGTCGTCGGCGTTGGCGCAGCGGAAGTAGTCGACGGCGCGGTAGCTGAACAGCTTCATCGCGACCAGCCGCGCGTAGTTCTCGACGAACGAGCTGCGGATGTGCGGCAGGTCGGTGACCGGCTTGCCGTAGAGGATGCGGTGATGGGCATGGGCGATCGAGGCGAAGAACGCGTTCGTCGCGAGCCCGATCGAGCCGAAGCTGAGGTTGAACTTGCCGACGTTGACCGTGTTGAGCGCCGCGCTGAACGCTGCCTCACCGGTGTGCAGGATGTCGTCGGCAGTGACGGGGTAGTCCTCGAGGCGGAACTCCGACACGTAGTTCTGGCTCGGCACCACGTTGCGGACGACGGTGTAGGCCGGGTGGGTGCTGTCGGCGTAGAAGAAGACGTACTGCTCGGGTCCCTCGACGCCGTCGATCCGGCCGAAGACCGACACCGTGGACGCGCAGTTGCCGTTGCCGATGTAGTACTTGCCGCCGGTCGCCGAGTAGGAGCCGTCGCCGCTGGCCGTCAGCACCAGGTCGGTGGAGTAGATGTCGGCGCCGTGCTCCTTCTCCGACAGGCCGAACGCCGCGACGCCGCCGGCGTCGATCGCAGCCGCCGCTCGGGCCCGGGCTGCGGCGTTGTCGCTCTGCCAGACCGGCCCGAGGCCCAGGCAGGTGACCTGCCAGGGATACCAGTAGGACAGGCCGTAGAAGCCGAGCACCTCGCTCATCGCGGCCACCCGCGCGGTGTCCCAGCGCTTCGAGGGGTCGCCGGCGGCGTCCCGCTCGGGCGTCATGAAGGTCGCGAACACCTTCTCCTTCGCGACGAACTCGAGGAAGTCGGTGTACCAGACCTTGTCGTGCCAGTCCTGGGTCAGCCGGGCCAGCCCGTAGCCCTCGAGGTGCTCGACCGTCGCCAGCAACAGCCGGCGGGTCTCGGCGTCCAGGTGCGACGGGTCATAGGTGTGCGGGTTGAGCAGCAGGGATGCGGCGGGAGTCGGCATGGCTGCCACCCTAGGGAAAACGTCGCTCAACCGGAGGCGAGTCCACTCGGGTCGTCAGGTACGTCGACGGAGTGCTCCTGAAGCGCCTCGAGCGGGATCACCTCGAGCGCCCGCTCGTTGGTGGCGGCCAGTACGACGGGGGCGGGCACGCCGTCGCCGTACGCCTGCAGCCAGCGGAGGGCGACCACGCACCAGCGGTCGCCGGGCTTCAGCCCGGGGAAGTTCCACTCCGGTCTGGGCGTCGACAGGTCGTTGCCGACCGCCTGCTGGTGGGCGAGGAACTCCTCGGTCATCACAGCGCAGACAGCGTGCAGGCCGGTGTCCTCCGGTCCGCACGAGCAGTCTCCGTCGCGGTAGAAGCCGGTGAGGGGGTTGGTGCCGCAGGGCTCGAGCTCGCCGCCGAGGACGTTACGTTCGGTCACGTCTCCGAGCCTCCCACGACCATCGTCGAGCCGCCCTCGACGACCTCCCGGCCCACGATCCGGCGGACCTGGGTGCGGTAGCGCCAGATCTGCATCGCGCCGAGGCCCCACAGCAGGAACTGCACGCTCATCGCCGCCCGGAACGCACCGGGGGTGTAGGCGGTCGACGACCCGGTGGTCATCAGGTCCAGGACGATGCCGACGCCGAAGACGACGATGACGGCGGCGATGAAACCGCCGACGTTGATGATGCCGCTGGTGCTGGCGATCCGGTCCGGCGGGTTCGACGTGCGACCGACGTCGAAGCCGATCATCGAAGCGGGTCCGCCGCAGCCGCAGGCGACGACCAGCAGCACGAGCAGCCACAGCGGGGCCTCGCCGGGCCAGGCCAGCACGGCGGCCCAGGTGACCGCCATTGCCGCGATGGTCCCGAGCGCGACGGTCGAGCGGTGCCACGGATGGTTGCCGACCACCCAGCCCAGGACCGGGCCGGATGCGACGACCGCGACGATGATCAGGCTCAGCAGCGCACCGGCGGCCGTCTCGGAGAGGCCCTCGCTCAGCACCAGGAACGGGAAGCCCCACAGCATCACCAGCAGGTGAGCGCTGAACGGGGTCGTGAAGTGCACCCAGAAGCCGAGACGCGTGCCCGGCTGCGCCCAGGACGCCCGCAGGGTGCCGATCAGCATCAACCGCGACATCGGGTGTCCGGGCAGGTGCCGGGACTCCGGCGAGTCGTGCACGACAGCCAGCAGCGCCACGAGGAGCAACGGTCCGGCGGCCGCCGAGATCAGGTAGGCGGTGGTCCAGCCGAGCTCGGACAGCGCCCAGGTCATCGGTACCGCGGCGGCGATCGAGCCGATCTGGCCGGTGCTGCCCGTCAGCTGGGTGACCAGCGGGATCCGGCGGGGGGCGAACCAGGTGCTCACCAGCCGCAGCACGCAGATGAAGGTCATCGCGTCGCCCACCCCGACGAAGACCCGCGCCACCAGCGCTTCCGGGTACGACGACCCCAGCGCGAACCCCGCCTGCGCCAGGCTGATCGTCACCACGCCTGCGGTCAGCACGGTGCGGGGCCCGAACCGGTCGACCAGCAGGCCGACCGGCACCTGCATGCCGGCGTACACGAGGAGCTGGAGCACCGTGAACGAGCCGAGCTGGCTGGCTGAGAGGTCGAAGCGCTCGGTGGCGGCGAGCCCGGCGACGGCCAGGCTGGTCCGGTGGAAGACCGCCATCACGTAGATCGCGAGGGCGACGCCCCAGACCAGCCAGGCGCGACGCGGGGTGTCCACGTCCGAGACGGTACCGACCGCCGGATCTCAGCCGGCAGCGACCAGCAGCGACTCCGGTCCTCGCACCGTCGCCGAGACCGCATCATCGGCTCGCCGACGAGCCGCAGGCCGGGGAGCCGCTCGGCCAGCGCCCGCAGGGCGACGGTGGCCTCCAGCCGGGCGAGCGGGGCGCCGATGCAGTAGTGGGCGCCGCCGGAGAACGCGAGGTGCGCGGGCGTCGCCGGGTCGGCGTACCGGTCGATCGCGGAACTCGGCGGGCGCCTCGAACGCCGACGGGTCCCGGTTGGCGCCGCCGATCAGCCCGACCACCCAGGTGCTCTTCGGGATCGGGTGACCGCCGAGCTCGGTGTCGTCGAACGCCGCCCGGATGGTGCGCTGCACCGGCGGGTCGAAGCGCAGCGTCTCCTCGACGGCGAGGGCCGCGAGACCGGGGTCGGCGACCAGCGCCTCCCACGCTCCGGGCGTGCGTTGGAGGGCGAGTACGGCGTTGCTGATCAGGTTCACCGTCGTCTCGAAGCCGGCCACGAGCAGCAGCTGGCACATCGCCAGCAGCTCCCGCGGCGTCAGCTGACCGTCGGCCTCGGCCGCGACCAGATAGCTGACCAGGTCGTCGCGCGGGTCGGACGCGGCGCAGCTCGAACAGCCGCTCCAGGATCCGTTCGACCCGGAACGACGCGGTCAACGCGCCCTGTCGGGCGTGCTTGAACGTCGTGATCCCGTCGAGGATCGACGCCAGCGTCTCGCCGTACTTCTCGAACGCATCGACGTCCGCGTCCGGCAGCCCGAGCAGGTCGCTGATCACGCCGATCGGCAGTGGCGCGGCGACGGCGTGGACGATGTCGAACGACCGCTGTCCCTCGACGGCTGTCGATGAGGGTCTCGACCCGCTTCTCGATCGAGACCTCGTACGACGCCAGTTGCTTCGGGCTGAAGCCGTGGGCAGCGAGCCGGCGGAGCCGCGTGTGGTCGGGTGGGTTGAGGCCGAGGATGGAGCGGTCGATGCTGTCGCCCTGGTAGATCGCGCCGTGCACGACGTTGGTCGACGGGTCACGGACGCCGAAGTCCCGCCGCCGCAGCAGGTCGTGGCACAGGTCGTACTCGGCCGTGGCCAGGTAGCCCGGCATCCCCGGCACCACGCGGCCGAGCGCGCGCACCTGCTCGTGGATCGGGTACGGGTCGCGCCTGCCCTCGTCGGTATCGAACGTCGCGAGGGGGGACCCAGAGCGGTGCGCCCGTCGGTCCCACAGCCGCGACCGGACTATCCCGACGACGAACTGCGCGGCTTCCTTCGGGTTCTGCGGCCCTTGCCTCATGGGGCCACGCTAGTCGGCGTGGGTCGCAGCCACCGCGGCGGACCTCGGTTCGGCGGCCCCCGCGTGGCCTGATCGGGCCAGTCAGGCGGTCCCGAATTCAGCCAGGGGCGGCGACTCCAAACGGGCCATGGTCCGGGCGCGGACCGGTGCCACCATCGAGCCATGGCGCTGTTCGACGTGGCCGCCGACGCCTATGTCCAGTTCATGGGCCGGTTCTCCGCGCCGTTGTCGGCGCCGTTCGCCGACGTCGGACTGGTCGGGGTCGACCCGTCGGACCGGGTGCTCGACGTCGGCTGCGGCCCGGGGATCCTGACCTCCGAGCTGGTGAGGCGCCACGGCGAGGCCCAGGTGAGCGCGGTCGACCCGGTCGAGGGGTTCGTGCAGGCGACCGCGGCGTCCTACCCCGTCGCCGACGTACGACGCGCGGCGGCCGAGGACCTGCCGTATCCCCGACGACACCTTCGGCGCGACGCTCGCCCAGCTCGTCGTGCACTTCATGGACGACCCGGTCGCCGGGGTGGGCGAGATGGCGCGGGTGACCGCCCCCGGCGGCCGGGTGTCCGCCTGCGTGTGGGACCACGCCGGCGGGACCGGCGCGTTGTCGGCGTTCTGGCGGGTGGTGAAGCGCTGCGACCTGGCGGCACGAGGGCGAGGCGGCATTGCCGGGATCGACCGCAGGCGACCTGACCCGGCTGTTCGTCGATGCCGGGCTGCGGGAGGTCGAGGAGACGCTGCTGACGGTGCGTCGGGAGTTCGCCACCTTCGAGGAGTGGTGGGAGCCGTTCACGTTCGCGCGTCGGACCGGCCGGCGCCTACGTCGCAGGGCCTCAACCAGATCGAACGCGTCGGGCTGGTGGCGCGCTCCGCGAGGAGTACGGCGCTGGCCCGATGACGATCGAGGCGAGCGCCTGGACCGCCACCGGGCTGGTGTGAGCCGGAGAGTCGGCGGCGGCGTAGTCGGCGAAGCTGGGCCGCGCCCGGCTCGAGCGGGAGCGCGAGCGCGTTCACCAGGTAGCTGGTCGTGCGGTAGAAGCCGGCGAGCAGGAGCAGCTCGAGGATCGCCTCCTCGGTGTGGTGCTCCCGGAGCGCGTGCCCAGAGCTGGTCGTCGACCGTCGCGTCGTGGTGGAGTGCGTCGGCGAGGCGGATCAGGGTCGCGTCGGCCTCGGTCCAGCACGGGTCGTCCGCCGCTCCCGTTGGTCACGGAGACGATCTGCTCCCGGGTGAGGCTCGGCGGCGTCGCCGTACGTCGCGACGTGCACGCCCCACTCGTACTCCGCGCCGTTGAGCGCGGTCGTCCGGTCGATCACGATCTCGCGCTGGCGCAGGGTGAGATGGCCGCGGTCGAGCAGTCCGCCGCCGAAGAACTTGCCGAAGAGCCGCTTGTCCCTGGCGAGAGTCGTGAACAGCACGAGCGGCGGTCGCCCGCGCATCACGGCGGCGATCGCGGCGTCGACCTCGGGGTCGAGCTCGGTCGCGGGCGCGACCCGGGGGATGCTATCAATTTCGTAGCGCGTCATGAGCCCAATCTAGCTCGTTGTGCTCTAAAATCAATAGCATGAACTCTCCAGGGGCAGGAGGGCCAGGGGGGCCCGTCCGCGGCTCCACCACCGGCCGGCCGATCATGGCCGTGCTCGACGTGCTCGGGCGGCGGGGCGCACTCCGGGTGATCTGGGAGCTGCGGGAACGCGGCCAGCTGACGTTCCGCGCACTCCAGGAGGCGTGCGAGACCAACCCCGGGCTGCTCAACACCCGGCTCAAGGAGCTGCGCGCGCTGGCCATCGTCGACCACGCCGTCGGGGGCTACGTCCTCACCGACCACGGCCGGCGGTTGGCGAAGGCCTTGCAGCCGCTCAACCGATGGGCAGCCGAGTGGGCAGCCGACCTCGGCTGAACTCGGACGAGCCGGGACGAGTCGGGCAGGGATCGCCCGGGATCAGATCTCGCGCCGGGCGCCGGGTGCGCCGGGACCGGGCACCGAGCCGGGCGGAGGTGGACCCAGCTGGCCGGTGCGGATCCAGTCGACGGCGAAGTCGTGCGGGTTGAGCGGGTCGACCATCACCCCCAGCTTCGAGCCGGGCTGCATCCGGCCCAGGTTCAGCGCCGCGACCACGTGGTCGCAGGTGACGAGGTAGGGCTCGGTGCCGTCGGCCCGCTCGATCCGTGCGGTGATCCGGACGACCGGTGAGGTGTTGGCGTAGGTCCCCACGTGCCACGACCCGTCCACGATCGCGACTGCCGGCAGACCTTCGCCGTTGGTGAGCTGGAGGTGCCGCGACATCCGTAGACCGAGGTCGGTGTTGTCGGCGGCCTCCTTCACCTGGTTCGGGATGTCCGCGATCTGACCGAAGAACGAGGACGGCCGGCCCTGCTGGTCCAGGTGCTGCTGGTTGGCGCGGTACATCCGCTGCCAGTCACCGAAGAGTCCCATCGTCGGACTCCGGCTCAGTAGCCGAGGAACTTGCGGAACTGCTGACCCACGGCCTGGGACTGCCCCATCCGGGCGATCCAGCCGTCGAGTGCTGCCTTGGCGTCCGCCGGGGACACGCCCTTCTCACCCGCGAGGGTGATCAGGCCGGCCTCGTCGTTGATGCCGCGGGTCTGCGCCTCGCGCGCCCAGTCGGCGTAGTCCTGCAGGGTGACGCCGTTGATCGGCTCCCAGATCGGGTCGTTCTCCGCGACCGAACGCGTCGAGGGTCCGCCGATGATGGCCGGGTCCATCGAGCTGGCGCCCTGCACGTGCACCATGCCGTCGCCCTGGGCCGGTTGGCCCTGGCCCTGTGCGGCCTGCTGGGCCGCCGCCGCCTGCTGGGCGAGCGCGTCCTTGGCCTTCGAGAAGAATCCCATTGTCGTCCCCTTCCGGCCGCCGCGCGACCATCGTCAGCCCCCACCCGCGAACGTAGGGCTCCGCGCGGGAGGCGGAAAGGCACCTACGTCTCAACGTCGTCTCAACTACACCGACGTCGCAGGGGCCCGCAGGTCGCAGATCCGTCTCATCACCTAAAGACCATCCCGATGGGCCATGTCGCCGCGCGCTGTGGTGCCCTAGTTTTCGGTCCATGTCAGACCAGCCGGACCCTCCGGACACGTGGCGCGTCTACGAAGAAGACAAGACACCGGACCCCGAGACCCCGCCGGAACCACCCAAGGTGCCGTACGGCGATGCCCCCCCCGTCCCCTACGGCAGCGCGCAGTCGGCGTACAGCCCGGTCTTCGTCACGACGAAGACGCCGGGCGTCACGCCCAAGCTGATCATCGTGCTCGGGGCCGTCGCGGTGCTCGGTGTCGCGGTGGCCGGCGCGATCGCGATCTTCGCCTCGGTCGGCACCGACGTGATCGGTGGGGGCCGCGTCGACCCCAAGCAGCCGGAGGACTTCGACGAGATGGTCGAGGCACTCGCAGACGAGACCGGGAGCACCGAGGCTTTCAGCGTCGGCCTCTATGACGGTTACGCGATCATCTACGCGCCCGTCGACGACAGCACGAAGTCGATCGGCTGGCGCTGGGACGGCGACGGCATCTCGGAGTGGACCAAGACCACGGCCACCGAGCAGCGGTTCGACGTGGCCGCGATCGATCCGACCGTGATCGACGGCATGTGTGACCCGGTGCTGGAGCAGGCCGACGGAGCGACCCCTGCCGACTGCTACGTGCAGATCAGGCGGCCGCTCAGCGACGACGCCTGGTTCTCCGCCGGCGCGAGCGACGAGTTCGGCCAGTACTACAGCGTCATGTACGACAAGCAGGGCGTCGAGGTCTCCCGCTACCCGTGAGGATCCGGCGGGTCAGGCGCTGAGGCTGTCGATCTCGTCGAGCGGCACCGGCACCAGCCGGTCGTCGTTGGCGGCGTGCACGACCTCGCACGGCACGCCGGCCACCCGGGCGGCGGCGTACAGCGCAGCCGCCCACCGCCGGTCGGACTGGTCGAGTCCGCCACGACCCGGCCGGGTCCGCAGGAACGCCACCCGGCCGCCCGGCACCTGCTCGCTGGTCCACTCCTCCAGGAGGTCGAGCAGCTCCGGGGCGGTCGGGTCGGGCACCAGCCGGCTGTTCGGGACCGGCACCTCGATCAGGGTCCGTTGCGGCCGTCCGTCGGGGTGGAGGAAAACGATCCACAGGCTGGTGCGGGTGAAGCCGAGCGGCTCCATGAGTCCTCGCCAGACCTGTTCGAGGTCGGCCTGGTTGTTGATCAGCTCGTCGGTCATGGCCGCCACCCTCCGCGGGATCGGTGGGGAGCGGCAGGGGGTCGGGCTGTTCTCCACAGGGGTCTCGTGGCGCCCACCAGGTCGGGCTCCTCGACCGACGGGGTGCGGGGTGCGCGCTGCTACGAGCCGAGGCCGGCCGCGCGGGCGACCTCGCCGTACGCCGTCGCCAGGCTGGCGACCGTCTCGTGGGCATTGAGGCCGCTCGGGTTGGGGACGACCCACAGCGCGGAGCCGGCGAGATCCTCCGGCTGGCGGCCCAGGACCGCCTTGGGGCGACCGAACGCCGTGCGGTACGCCGTGATCCCGGCAACCGCGACCACCCGCGGCTGGAGTCGCTCGACCAGGGCGACCAGGGCGGCGCCGCCCTCCTCCAGCTCGGCAGTACCCAGCTCCGATGCCTTGGCGGTCGCGCGCCGCACCAGGTTGGTGATGCCGATACCGCGGGCCCGGAGCACCTCGCGCTCCGCGTCGGTCATCCCGGCCGCCGGGTCGATCGGCTCCGTGATCACGCCGCCCTGGAGGAGTGCCGGGTAGAACCGGTTGCCCGGGTGCGCGAAGTGGGTCTGCGTCGCCGCCGTCCAGAGCCCCGGGTTGATGCCGACGAAGAGCAGCCGGAGCGGGTGGCCGGGCCTTGTCGGCAGCAGGTCAGGGACGACCGCGTCACGGAAGGACTCGAGCTCGGCCCGGGAGAAGGTACGGCGCACGAGGTCCAGTCTGCCGGGTGAGGAACCGCCGCTCGGGCGCTACCGTCCCATCATCATGAAGCGCCTTCTCGGAACCGCCCTCCTGGTCGCCACCCTGTTCGCGGTCGTCGCGTGCGGGGTCGGCTCCGAGGATGCCGCCGACCGGGCCACGGATCCCGCGCCGACGTCACCGAGCGAGGGCAGCCCGGCACCGGACCCGGTGGTCGTCGAGATCCTCTCCGGGTCGGCCGTCGGCGGCGACGTGGCCACCGAGGCGACCCTGGTTCCTGACGACCGGGCCCTCCAGCGCTACCTGCGCCAGTTCGACTCTGCGCCATTCGTCGCGGACCTGACCGCAGCGGTCGACGAGCATCCGGTCGGGTCCGGCCGGGTGCTCGGGCTGGCCGTTATCGAGATCTCCTGCGACCAGCCACCGTCGGCCAGCGTGACCGAGGAGGGCGGGGCGTTCGTCGTCACGCCCGGGAAGGTCATCGACCCGCTCCCCGAGTGCTTCGCGCCGGTCACCAGCGTCGCGGTGCTGGACCTGCCGGTCTAGCCGGCGCGGGCGGCTGCGCTCGCACCTCAACCAGCGGCGGGGTCGTAGGTGACCTCGAGGCCGTTGGGCACCGGGCGCTGCCCGCCGTCCGACGGACGGTTGAGGACCCTGAGCGAGCCCCTGCGGACGGCCGCGAGGGTGGTCGAGCCGCCGCCGTCGAGGTTGAGGGCGTCCTCGGCGCCGAGCCGCAGCATCATCCGACCCAGCTCGACCATCGTGTAGCCGCGGCTGAAGTCCTGCCGCCCGTCGACCACGAGCAGGATCAGCTCCTTCGTGTCGCGGTCGACGCCGACCGCCGTACGCGGGTGCATCTCGCCGTCGTCGGACACCAGCAGCTGACGCTTCTTCACCAGCAGCGCGTTGCCGGTGATCGCCATCGCGACGTGTCCGTTCAGCCGGCGCCGTACCTGGACCGGCGTGCCGACCTTGAGCGCCTCCAGCTTGTCCTCGGGCTTGTCGCCGCGCGCGATCAGGAAGGTGCCCACGATGCCGGTCTTGTTGGGAAGCCCGGTGCTGTTGGCAACCACCTTGCCATCGACGATCTGCACGTACCGCACCTGACGGCGTTGCTCGTCGGTCCAGCCGTAGCCCGCCGCTCGGCCGAACCGCCAGTCGTAGATGCCGGTCCCGCCGATCTTGACCCGCGGCGAGTTGTAGTTGGTGACGACGATCCCGGGTCGGTCGACCACCTCGGCCGCCATCCGCAGCTCGCCGACGTGCCACTTGCCCTTGGTGTTGACCGACAACGCGTTGTTCCAGCCCGAGTCGATCGCGTTCCAGAGCAGGCCGCCGCGCTGACGACCGACGCCGAGCGGCGCCCCGGTGTCGTTGATGTCGAAGAAGTCGCCGTTGACCCCGGCCACCACGTTCGGCGTCCGCGAGAGCATCGAGGTGACGGCCTGCCGACGGCGGACCCGGTCCCCGTTGGCGTAGTCGATGGTGATGCCGGGCGCGTTCCACTTCACCCGGGTCACGTAGTAGCGCACGGGTCCGCGCTGGGTCCGGGCATCCCAGGCGGTCACCGCGACGCCCGGCGCCGGCGAGTAGGAGAAACGCTGGGTCCGCCTCAGCACGACCCGCTGGCCCGGCACCAGCGGAGCCGCGATCTCACCCGGCACCTGGTCGGAGGTCTGCCACGTGTGCGGGTCGTCGGGGTCGGCCGCCGGCGCGACGGGAGCGACCGCCTGCTCGGCTGCCGGGGGCGCCGACGAGTCGCCCGGGTCGTCATCAAGGAAGACGAGTGCGCCGGCGGTCGCCAGGAGAGAGACCACGACAAGTTCCGGCAGTAGGCGACGCATGGGGTCCAGGTTAAGAAAATCAGCGCTTCCGTCCGGGATGATGGGTCGCGTGTCGACCGGTCCGTGCAACAGGTTCGCCGAAGGCGACAACCTTGCGGTGCTCGCCGACCTGCCCGCGGCGTCGTACGACCTGATCTATATCGACCCGCCCTACAACACCGGCAGCGCCTTCGCCTACCGCGACAGCTTCGCCGACCACCAGGCGTGGACGGCGATGATGCGACCGCGGCTCGCGGCCGGCCGGCAGGTGCTGGCCGAGACCGGTGCGATCTTCGTCAGCATCGACGACCACGAGGCGGCGCACCTGCGGCTGCTCCTCGACGAGGTGTACGGCGAGTCCAACTTCCTCGCCCAGATCGTGGTCAACCTCAACCCCAAGGGACGGCAGTTGGGAAGCGGGTTCGCAACGTCCCACGAATATGTCCTCGCCTACGCCCGGGACGCGCGCCAGTGCGTGCTCGACGCCTCGAGCGCCGACCTGGTCATCGAAGGCGACTTCCCGCTGGTGGCCGAGGACGGTCGACGTTATCGCCGGCTCCCGCTGCGCAACACCAACAAGAAGTTCAACCCGTTGACCGCACCGACACTGCACTTCGCGGTCTGGGGTGACCCCGAGACGGGCGAGGTCCGGACGTTGCCGTTCCCCGGCGCAGTCGAGATCAAGCCGGTGTTCGGGGACGGGTCCCCTGCGGTGTGGCGCTGGTCCCGGCCGCGGATCGACGAACGACCTGACGACCTGGTGTGCCGGTGGGTCCGCGGCGCGAACGGCGACCGGATCGACGTCTTCCAGCGCGACTGGCGGCACCCGACCGGTGCCGCCCGACGGAAGAAGATGAGGACCATCTGGCTCGCTGAGGAGGTCGGTTCGACCGACACCGCCGTCGCGGAGCTGAAGGACATCCTGAGCCACGTCTTCGAGTCGCCGAAGCCGACCGGTCTGGTCCGCCGGATCCTCGACACCATGCCCGACGACGTCCGGGTGCTCGACTACTTCGCGGGCAGCGGGACCACCGGGCACGCCGTCGCGCTCGCCAACGCAGCTGACGGCGGGCGCCGAACCTGCCTGTCGATCAACCACCCCGAGCCCGTCAGGCCGGGCTCCAACGCCGACCTCGCCGGCTACCGCACCGTCGCCGACATCACCCGCGCCCGGTTGCAGGCGGTCGCCGAGCGGGTGGGCGGGGGCTTCGCGATCGCAACACCGGCGGTGACGCCCGCCCGCCCGGTCTGAGCGCTGCCCGAAAGTCCGCCCCATCGGGCAACGGGAACCGTACCGACTCGACGAGGGTGGGTGCTACGCCTCGGCCGTTGCTCCGGAGGACGCATGAAAGCCGCACTCGGCCATTCCACCGTCGACCAGGATCGACGGCGTCGCCTTGAGCCGGCCGGCCACGCGTCAGCGGCGCCGCCGGTCGCCGCCGTGCTCGCTCTGCAGCGACGCGCCGGGAACCGTGCCACGACCCGTTTGATCGGTGTCCAGCGATGCGGCGGTGTGAAGTGCAGCGACGGCTGCCCCGAGGAGCAGCGGGAGCAGGTCCCTGCGGCCCCGGTCCAGCGGGTCGTAGACCGCGCGCTCGGCGAGGCGCTGGACGCCGGCCGGTTCCCGGGTACGCCAGCCGCGCATCCGCCGCTGCTCGACGTGGCCCAGATCTTCGGCAGGCTCTCACCCGCGGACAAGCGCGACACACTGCGCGCGCTCACCTCCGGCCAACAGTTCGGCTTCGTGCGGTTCTATCTCGGCAGGCAGGACGACGAGGCGTGGCACGCCATCATCGAGACGGTCTCGACCGACGCCCGGATCTACGCGGTCCGAACACTGATGGCAGCAGGCCGGATGAACGAGCCCCGCGGCCCGTGGGGCGCCTACGGGGTGCTGAACGGTCTCAGCGACGGAGACCAGCTCGCAGCGCTCAACCAGCTGACGGAGCCGGAGCGGCGGCGGCTCCAGCAGGGACTGACGACCGCGCCGATCGACCGGGTCCGGCTGGAGCGGCAGCTCGCCCAAGTGGACCCGCAGGCGGTGCCAGCGGTCCGGCCGATCCATTTCCCGGTCACCTGGGTCGCCGAGGAGTTGCCCCAGCGCGCGGCCACCGCGGCCGGCCCGGCGTCGTTCATGGGCAGTCAGGGCGCGCACGCCGTCGGCCCGTCGAACGCCGCGAGCGGGATGCGGATGGTGCGTTCCGGCTACTGGCGCGCTCTGATCCCGGCACCGCGAGCCGTCGAGCTCGAGCGCGTGCTCGACGAGTTGCCGCGAGACCTCGACCCCTGGTTCAGCACTCACATGCGGCAGACCCCTCCCGGCCAACCGCCCCAGTTCCAGTGGGTCAGCGGCAGACCGGGTGCGATGCAGAGGCCCTTCACCATCGCCGAGCTGCAGTCGATCCCGTCCCTGGTCCGCAAGTTCAACGCCAACGCGAGCTCACTGACCGCCGCCGAGGCGCAGCTGATGAGCCGGGTCGTGTCGCTGCACGTCGGGGGCGCACACCGGGGCGGGTCTCCGCTGTCGTCGTGGAGCGTGCCGCCACGACCGGGGCAGGGGCCGGCGATCAGCTGGGGGAACTCTCGCAACTTCAAGGTGCGTGCCGACTTCGACCGGGCGTCGGTGCTGGACAACACCAGGGCGAGTGCGGCCAACACGCTCAGTCCGGCCGACTCGTCCTTCGAAGCGGGGCTCAACCCTGACGAGGCCGAGTTCCTTGCGACCGCTGAGAGCGACGCACGGATTCTCACCGTGCAGCCGATGCGTGGCACGGTCCGCGGCGAGGTGGTGCCAGGCAGCGCCGCATGGATGTCGCGCAATGCCACGTCCCTGCGTTGGGCCGGTCGCGGCCTGATCGTCGTCTCCTTCGCGATCTCGGGCTACCGGATCGCCACGGCCGACGAGGCGCAGCGCGCCCACGTCGTCGGCGAGGAGGCGGGTGCCCAGGCGCTCGGTCTGGCCGGCTCGATCCTCGCTGGAGCAGCGTGTGTCGGGCTGGGCATCGCGACCGGTGGCGTCGGACTTGTGCTCTGCGGTCTCGCCGGCGGCCTCCTCGGCGGCATCGCAGGGTCGGCGATCGGCGGGGCGACCGCCGACGCGCTCGACCGATCCGGCGCTGTCGGGGCCGGGGGGCCCGGAGCCGACCCATTCGGGCTGACGGCGGGCGGGTGGGACGTCGGCACAGCTCCTCCGGAGATCCTCATCTACTAACTAGATCCCGGCGGCCTTCTCGAGGGCAGCGAGCTCGTCGTCGAGGAAGGTCAGCAGCCGCTGCAGGTGGGGGACAGTACGGCGGCAGCCGGTGAGGCCGAAGCCCATGTTCCCGTCGTACGACGTGCAGGTGATGTTGAGCGCCATCCCGTTGATCGGGATCGACAGCGGGTAGTTGCCGACCAGCTTGGCGCCGTTCCAGTAATGGGTCGCGCGCGGCCCGGGGACGTTGCTGATGATCAGGTTGTACGGCGACCGGATGATCCCCTGCATCTTCAGGGCCGGCCCGAGGATCGCGGGGGCCTGGCCGATCGCGCTCATCGCGAGGACCTGGACCGGCGTCAGCGACTTGAGGGCGTCCTTGCCGTCCTTCATCGACTTCTGCACGGCCTTCAGCCGGTCGCCCGGATCGGCCTGGTCGGTGCCGAGCCTGGCCATCACCGCGCCCACCGCGTTGCCGCCCTCGGCGGAGGGGAGGTGGGACTCCTTGGCCTTCAGCCCGACCGGCACCATCGCGACCAGCGGGGTGTCCGGGAGCGCGTCGTTCTCGATCAGGTAGGTGCGGATCGCACCGCCGCACATCGCGAGCACGACGTCGTTGATGGTCGCCCCGGTTGCCTTGCCGACCTCGCGGATCCGCTCGACCGGCCAGTCCTGGGCGGCGAACCGGCGGGCGCTGGTGATGGAGCGGTTGAACATCGTGCGGGGCGTGTGGAACGACACCGTCGACGACTCGTTGCGGGCGCCCTTGGAGAGGGTCTTGATCAGCGCCCCCGGCATGCCGGCCGCCTCGGCGGTGACCCCGAGCGCCGTGCGAAGCGCATCGGCCGGGAGGCTGGCCAGGGTGCGCGCCGCATCGGTCATCGGCGCATCGTCGCTCTTCGGCTCGGGCTTCGGACGGCTGCCGATGGCCCGCTTCGCCCAGGGCGCCGCCATCCCGCGCTCGTCGGGGTCGGTGGACAAGGTGCTCTGCATCAGCCGCATCGCGGAGATGCCGTCGACCAGGCCGTGGTGGATCTTGGTGTACATCGCGACCCGGCCGTCGGCGAGGCCCTCGATCAGGTGGGCCTCCCAGAGCGGACGCTCCCAGTCGAGCCGGGTGCTGTGCAGCCGCGAGCACAGCTCGAGCAGCTCGCGGACGCGACCGGGGGTCGGGAGTGCGTTGTGCCGGACGTGGTGCTCGATGTCGAACTGCTGGTCCTCTCGCCAGAACAGCTGACCGGCCGTCTTGACCGAGCGGTACGGGTGCTTGAGGAACAGCGGCATGACCTCCTCGCTGCTCGACGTCGCAGCCTCGAACAGCCCGCGTACGAAGTCGGGGCCCGCGTCGTCCGGCCTCTCGAAGAGCTGCAGCCCGCCGACGTGCATCGGCTGGTTCTTGCTCTCGGTGAGCAGGAAGGCCGCCGACGGAGGATCGATCGGTCGGGGCTTGGGGAGCGAGACCACAGGAGCACCTTTCGTAGTGACCGCCGATCCTCCCGTCTGGTGACGGTCGCCACAAGGGGGCGGGGGCCGGCCCTGCCCGCAACTGGAGGATGCGGAGATCCCTGGAAGATCCTTGGGAGGTCCCTGGGAGAGCGACAACAGCGACCCCGACCCTCGCTCGGGCGGCACCCGACGTCGGCCAGCCCTGCCTCGTCCTCCTTCCAGAACAGCTGCCGATCCGGCCGACTGCGGCGAGGGACGTTTGTCCGCACGCCCGCCGTGGCACGATGCCCGCCATGACGAACGGCGACGGAGGCTCGGCAGCGCCACCAGGTTGGTATCCGGACGGGCCGGGCTGGGTACGCCGGTGGGACGGCGCCGCGTGGACGGCCGACCGGCGACCGGCCACGCCTGCCCAGCCGCCCCCGGGTCTCCCCCAGGGACCACCGGCGGGCCCGCCGGCGGGCCCGCCTCCCGGATCGCCGCTCGCCGGCCCGGGCGGCCCGTCGTACCCCACGCCGCCGCAGCGCAGGAGCCTGCTGTGGCTGTGGGTCGCCCTCGCCGTCGTGCTGGTCGTGGTCATCGCGATCGTGGTGACACTGCTCGTCGTCCAGCCGTGGTCCGACGACGACACCGGCGGCGGCACGGAGCGCGGCGGCGGAGGGCAGACCACGGATACCACCGAGCCGACCGAGCCGACCGAGCCGACTGACGGGGCCGTCCGGGGTGACGTGGACGGCGACGGGCGCGGTGACGTGCTCGGTCGCTACTACGACACGACCGAGCGCCGGCTGACACTCACCAACGCCGATGGTTCGTTCGTGCTCGGGGAGGAGCCGGTCCAGCAGGAGGAGCGGTTGGTCGTGGCCGACTTCGATGCTGACGGCAGCAGCGAGGTGGGTTCCTGGTTCGACTCCGGCGGAACTCTGCAGTTCGAGATCGAGGACAGCGACCGACCGTCGGTGACGCAGGACTTCGACCTGTGGTTCAAGGTCGAGGCGGTCAACGCCGCGTTCGGCGACTTCGACGGCGACGGTCTCACCGACATCGCTGCCTACGGCCAGCAGCACCGCAGCCAGGTCGCGGTGTGGATGATGCGCAACACGGGCGAGGGCTTCGAGGAGCCGACGAAGTGGGCGGCGCTGCCCAATGCGACGTACGGCTCGACCGAGCTGATCGTCGGCGACTTCAACGGCGACGGCAGCGACGACATCATGGCCGTGGTGCCCGACCAGCCGCTGGTCCGCGGCGACTTCGACAACCTGTACTGGTACGGCGACTTCGGGGTCCTGCCACTCATCGCCAGGTCGGGCTCCTTCGACCGGGGTGGGATCGCACCAGTCGAGGCCGAGCTCTTCGACCAGGAGTACGCCGTCGGCGACTTCGACGGCGACGGCGTGGACACGCTGGTCGCGGACAACTACTACGACGACTCGTTCGCCTTCTACGAGTACGACGGACCCACCCTGCGGCCGACCGGCGAGGACGTGCCGTACGCGGTCGCCGGCGACGGCGTGATGGACGCGGTCACGGCGGTCGACGTCAACGGCGACCAGCTCGACGACCTCGTGTTCACCAGCGTCGACATCGACGACTACAGCTTCTCCGGGGCGTGGGTGGCGACCGCCGACGCGGCGACCGGGTTCGGCACCCCGACGAAGTGGGCCGACCTTCCCGCCTGCTCGGGGGACTTCTGCGAGGTCGACTACTTCGAAGCCCACTGAGGCAGGGGGCGGACCAGCAACCGTCCACAGGGTTGGCGTCCGCGTCGGGGGTCCACAGCGCCGGCGCCCGCGCCGTGCCCTCGTCGTACGGCGCTCCTAACGTCCGGTCGCGACGCCGGAACTCGCCGGCGCGTGACCCTTCGGGAGCACTCATGTCCGACCTCGTCCTGCGGCGGCTCGCCGCCTTCCTGCTTGCCGTCCTCGCCGTCGGGGGGCTCGCCGCCTCCGCCACCGCTGGGCCGTCCACCACCCGCACAGATCCTTACGTCCCGCCCGCCGAGACCATCGTCCAGGTCGAGGGTGACGCATCCAACGGCTTCGCCGTCCGCCACTATGACGGTTCGTGGCTCTACCCTCCGACCGACTCCGAGACGATGGCCGAGTGCGAGGAGTACGACCGGGCGATCCGCCGCTTCCGCTGCAAGGTGAGCAACCGCACGTGGTTCCGCGCGCTCGCCGGTTTCAAGCACACGACCCGCTACTACCGCTCGCTGCAGTAGTCCGGTCGGTGCCGGCTGGCACGATCGAGGCATGACCGGACCGGCCGGCTGGGTGCTGCACGTCGACCTCGACCAGTTCATCGCTGCGGTCGAGGTGCTGCGGCGGCCCGAGCTGGCCGGGCTTCCGGTGATCGTCGGTGGCCGCGGCGACCCGACCGAGCGCGGGGTGGTGGCGACCGCGTCCTACGAAGCCCGCCGGTTCGGCGTCGGCTCCGGGATGCCGCTCCGGCTCGCGGCGCGCAAGCTGCGCAGGTCGGAGCGGGAGGCCGTCTTCCTGCCCGTCGACGCGGCGGCCTACGACGTTGCATCGACCGCGGTGATGGACGTCCTCCGCGGTGTCGAGTGGGGCGGTGTGCCGGTACTGGTCGAGGTGCTCGGCTGGGACGAGGCATTCGTCGGCCCTGGCCCCGGGCACGATGACCTCGGCGACCCGGTCGCTTTCGCCGAACGGATCCGCGACGCGGTCCTCGAGCAGACGCACCTGCGCAGCGGTGTCGGCATCGGCGACAACAAGCTCCAGGCCAAGCTCGCGACCGGCTTCGCAAAGCAGCGGGTCGAGGGCGCGCTCGCCCGCGAGGCCGGCGCCGGCATCGGCGAGGAGTCGGGGCCCGGCGGGCAGGAGCGCGGTCGCGGGACGTATGTCATCAGCGACGAGACCTGGTACGACGAGATGGGCGCGCGCCCGACCAGTGCCCTTTGGGGCATCGGCAAGAAGACCGCCGACAAGCTGGCGCTCCTCGGGATCCTCACGGTCGAGGACCTGGCCCGCGCCGACCCCGCCGTGCTGGCCGCACGGATCGGACCGACGACCGGCCCGTGGCTGCGCCGACTCGGCCGGGGAGTCGGTTCGCGCGAGGTCGACGCCACCCCCTACGTCGCCCGCGGGCACGGGCGTGAGGAGACCTTCCAGGAGGACCTGACCGACTGGGAGGAGGTGGAGCGGGAGACGGCGCGGATCGCTCGACGGGTCGTCGCCGACATCGAGGCCGAGGGCCGCCCGGCGGTCCGGGTCGAGCTCAAGCTGCGTTACCGCCCGTTCTTCACTCTCACCCGTAGCCACAAGCTGGCGGCCCCGACCTCTGACGCCGAGGTGCTCGCCGCCGAGGCCGTCGCCCTGCTCGACCGGGTCGAGAAGGACCGCCCCGTCCGGCTGCTCGGCGTCCGCCTCGAGATGACCGCTCCCGACTGATGACGCGCTGTTGAGGTGCGGGGAACGGGTCGGTGGTTGAGGTGCGAGGAGCGCTAGCGACGAGCCTCGAAACCACCTGACCAGGAAGCCCCGGCATCCGGGCCTATCCGAAGTCGCGCGGCACCGAGGTCTGGCCGGCGTGGTTGCGTCCCCAGCACGCGAGGACGCCGGTGGCCCGCACTCCGCAGGTGTGGTTGGCGCCGGCCTCGACCGAGGCGAACCGCGCCGAGGGTGGGGAGGCTTTGCCCCAGCTGCCGGCGCCCCAGCATTCGATGGTGGCGTCGGTGGCCAGTGCGCAGGCGTGGTTGCCGCCGGTGGTGATCGAGGTGTAGGTGCCGGTGGGGGCGGTGGACTGGCCCTTGTCGTTGGCACCCCAGCACTTCAGGGTGCCGGCGGTGCGCAGGGCGCAGCTGAACGCGCCGCCAGCGGCGACGGTGGTGAAGGTCCCGGCAGGCACGGTGGCCTGGCCGTTGGCGTTGTTGCCCCAGCAGGCCAGGGCACCGGTGGTCCGCACACCGCAGCTGTGGGTCCCGCCCGCCGAGACCCCCACAAACGTCCCGGAGGGGACGGCGGTCTGGCCGTTGGTGTTGTTGCCCCAACAGGCCAGGGCGCTGGTGGTGCGCACCGCACAGCTGTGGGCGCCACCGGCCGAGACGGTGGTGAAGGTGCCGCTCGCTGCGGTGGCCCGGCCGTTGGTGTTGTCGCCCCAGCAGGTCGCCGCACCGGTGACCCGCACCGCACACGCGTGGGACTCCCCGTCGCTGACCATGGTGAACCGGCCCGAGGGAGAGTCCGAGACGATCCCGTCACCGTCGGTGCCCCAGCACACGATGGTGGCGTTGGGTTGGATCCCGCAGCTGCTGCTGGTCCCGGCACTGATCCCCGCCCGCCCGAACACGTCCTCAGGCGCAGTGGCCTGGCCGTAGGTGTTGTTGCCCCAGCAGGTGGCGGTGCTGTTGCTGCGGATTCCGCAGGTGTGGTAGGCGCCGGCGGTGAGGGTGGTGTAGGTGCCGGTCGGGACGGTGGTCTGGCCGGAGGCGTTGTTGCCCCAGCAGGTGGCGGTGCCGTTGCTGCGCAGGCCGCAGGTGTGGTAGGCGCCGGCGGTGAGGCTGGTGTAGGTGCCGGCCGGGACGGTGGTTTGGCCTTCGGCGTTGTTGCCCCAGCAGGTGGCGGTGCCGTTGGTGCGCAGCCCGCAGGTGTGGAAGTCGCCGGCGGTCAGGGTGGTGAAGGTGCCGGCCGGGACGGTGGTCTGGCCGGAGACGTTGTTGCCCCAGCAGGTGGCGGTGCCGTTGGTCCGGATCCCGCAGGTGTGGATGTAGCCGGCGGCAAGGGTGGTGAAGGTGCCGGCCGGGACGGTGGTCTGGCCGGAGCCGTTGTTGCCCCAGCAGGTGGCGGTGCCGTTGCTGCGTAGCCCGCAGGTGTGGAAGCCGCCGGCGGTCAGGGTGGTGTAGGTGCCGGCCGGGACGATGGTCTGGCCGTCGCCGTTGAAACCCCAGCAGGTGGCGGTGCCGTTGCTGTGCAACCCGCAGGAGTGGTCAATGCTGGCGGTGAGGGTGGTGAAGGTGTCGGCCGGGACAGTGGACTGGCCGTCGCCGTTGTTGCCCCAGCAGGTGGCGGTGCCGTTGCTGCGCAACCCGCAGGTGTGGTGATAGCCGGCATCGAGCACCCCGGCGAGCGCGTCGGGAGCGACCGTGGTCACCGTCTGTCCCTCCCCGCCACCCGCCGGAGCGGCCTGTGCGGGTGACCCGGCGCCGAGCGGGATCAGGGCGACCAGCAGGCCGCAGCCAAGACTGACGAGCAGGACAAGCAACCGACGTACGCTCATAGTTCAGGGCTCCTGACTGGCAGGCGCCCCGAGCGGGCGCAGCGCGCCACCGGTCACGTTAAGCCTCGAGCAGACCGGACCCCGCGTGAACGGGAAAGATTTTAAGGATCAGCCGAAGTCGTTGAAGGCGGGCGGGACCGTGGTCTGGCCGGCGTGGTTGCGGCCCCAGCAGATGGTGGTGCCGGTGGTCCGGACCCCGCAGGTGTGGTTGGCGCCGGCCTCGACCGACCGGAACCTGCCGACGGGCGGTGATGCTTTGCCCCAGCTGCCGGCGCCCCAGCATTCGATGGTGGCGTCGGTGGCCAGTGCGCAGGCGTGGTTGCCGCCGGTGGTGATCGAGGTGTAGGTGCCGGTGGGGGCGGTGGCCTGGCCCTTGTCGTTGGCACCCCAGCACTTCAGGGTGCCGGCGGTGCGCAGGGCGCAGCTGAACGCGCCGCCAGCGGCAACAGTGGTGAAGGTCCCGGCAGGCACGGTGGCCTGGCCGTTGGCGTTGTTGCCCCAGCAGGCCAGGGCACCGGTGGTCCGCACCCCGCAGCTGTGGGTCCCGCCCGCCGAGACCCCCACAAACGTCCCGGAGGGGACGGCGGTCTGGCCGTTGGTGTTGTTGCCCCAACAGGCCAGGGCGCTGGTGGTGCGCACCGCACAGCTGTGGGCGCCACCGGCCGAGACGGTGGTGAAGGTGCCGCTCGCCGCGGTGGCCCGGCCGTTGGTGTTGTCGCCCCAGCAGGTCGCCGCACCGGTGACCCGCACCGCACAGGCGTGGGACTCCCCGTCGCTGACCATGGTGAACCGGCCCGAGGGAGAGTCCGAGACGATCCCGTCACCGTCGGTGCCCCAGCACACGATGGTGGCGTTGGGTTGGATCCCGCAGCTGCTGCTGGTCCCGGCACTGATCCCCGGCCGCCCGAACACATCCTCAGGCGCAGTGGCCTGGCCGTTGGCGTTGTCGCCCCAGCAGGTGGCGGTGCCGTTGCTGCGCAGCCCGCACGTGTGGTCGCCGCCGGCGGTCAGGGTGGTGAAGTTGCCGGCCGGGACGGTGGTCTGGCCGGAGCCGTTGTTGCCCCAGCAGGTGGCGGTGCCGTTGCTGCGCAGCCCGCAGTTGTGGTAGGCGCCGGCGGTCAGGGTGGTGAAGGTGCCGGCCGGGACGGTGGTCTGGCCGTAGGCGTTGTTGCCCCAGCAGGTGGCGGTGCCGTTGGTCCGCAGCCCGCAGGAGTGGAAGTCGCCGGCGGTCAGGGTGGTGTAGGTGCCGGCCGGGACCGTGGTCTGGCCGGAGACGTTGTTGCCCCAGCAGGTGGCGGTGCCGTTGCTACGCAGCCCGCAGGTGTGGATGTAGCCGGCGGTGAGGGTGGTGTAGGTGCCGGCCGGGACGATGGTCTCACCGTATCCGTTCCTGCCCCAGCAGGTGGCGGTGCCGTTGGTCCGCAGCCCGCAGGTGTGGTAGGCGCCGGCGGTGAGGGTGGTGTAGGTGCCGGCCGGGACCGTGGTCTGGCCGTCGGTGTTGTCGCCCCAGCAGGTGGCGGTGCCGTTGGTCCGGAGCCCGCAGGAGTGGGACCAGCCGGCGGTGAGAGTGGTGTAGGTGCCGGCCGGGACAGTGGTCTGGCCGTCGAAGTTGTAGCCCCAGCAGGTGGCGGTGCCGTTGCTGCGCAACCCGCAGGTGTGGTGATAGCCGGCATCGAGCACCCCGGCGAGCGCGTCGGGAGCGACCGTGGTCACCGTCTGTCCCTCCCCGCCACCCGCCGGAGCGGCCTGTGCGGGAGACCCCGCGCCGACCGGGGTCAGGGCGACCAGCAGGCCGCAGCCAAGACTGACGAGCAGGATAAGAAACCGACGTACGCTCATGATCAGGGCTCCCGACTGGCAGGCGCCCGAGCGGGCGCAGCGCGCCACCGGTCACGTTAAGCCTCGAGCAGACCGGACCCCGCGTGAACGGGAAAGATTTTAAGGATCAGCCGAAGTCGTTGAAGGCGGGCGGGACCGTCGTCTGGCCGGCGTGGTTGCGGCCCCAGCAGATGGTGGTGCCGGTGGTCCGGACCCCGCAGGTGTGGTTGGCGCCGGCCTCGACCGACCGGAACCTGCCGACGGGCGGTGTTGCTTTGCCCCAGCTGCCGGCGCCCCAGCATTCGATGGTGGCGTCGGTGGCCAGTGCGCAGGCGTGGTTGCCGCCGGTGGTGATCGAGGTGTAGGTGCCGGTGGGGGCAGTGGCCTGACCCTTGTCGTTGGCACCCCAGCACTTCAGGGTGCCGGCGGTGCGCAGAGCACAGCTGAACGCGCCGCCAGCGGCAACAGTGGTGAAGGTCCCGGCAGGCACGGTGGCCTGGCCGTTGGCGTTGTTGCCCCAGCAGGCCAGGGCACCGGTGGTCCGCACCCCGCAGCTGTGAGTTCCGCCCGCGGCGACGGTGGTGAAGGTTCCGGTTGCCACGGTGGCCTGGCCGTTGGCGTTGTTGCCCCAACAGGCCAGGGCGCCGGTAGTGCGCAGCGCACAGCTGTGGGCGCCACCGGCCGAGACGGTGGTAAAGGTGCCGCTCGCCGCGGTGGCCCGGCCGTTGGTGTTGTCGCCCCAGCAGGTCCCAGCACCGGTGACCCGCACCGCACACGCGTGGGACTCCCCGTCGCTGACCATGGTGAACCGGCCCGAGGGAGAGTCCGAGACGATCCCGTCACCGTCGGTGCCCCAGCACACGATGCCGCTGTTGGGTTGGATCCCGCAGCTGCTGCTGGTCCCGGCACTGATCCCCGGCCGCCCGAACACGTCCTCAGGCGCAGAGGCCTGGCCGTCGCCGTTGAAGCCCCAGCAGGTGGCGGTGCCGTTGCTGCGCAACCCGCAGCTGTGGTAGTAGCCGGTGGTCAGGGTGGTGAAGGTGCCGGTCGGGGCGTTGGTCTGGCCGGAGCCGTTGTTGCCCCAGCAGGTGGCGGTGCCGTTGCTGCGCAGCCCGCAGGAGTGGTAGGCGCCGGCGGTCAGGCTGGTGAAGGTGCCGGCCGGGACCGTGGCCTGGCCGTATCCGTTGTGGCCCCAGCAGGTGGCGGTGCCGTTGGTCCGCAGCCCGCAGGAGTGGTCACTGCCGGCGGTCAGGGTGGTGAAGGTGCCGGTCGGGGCGTTGGTCTGGCCGTCGGCGTTGTAGCCCCAGCAGGTGGCGGTGCCGTTGGTACGTAGGCCGCAGGTGTGGGTGTGGCCGGCGGTGAGGGTGGTGTAGGTGCCGGCCGGGACGGTGGTCTGGCCGTCGGTGTTGTTGCCCCAGCAGGTGGCGGTGCCGTTGCTGCGTAGCCCGCAGGTGTGGAAGCCGCCGGCGGTGAGGGTGGTGAAGGTGCCGGCCGGGACCGTGGTCTGGCCGTCGCCGTTGAAACCCCAGCAGGTGGCGGTGCCGTTGGTCCGCAGCCCGCAGGAGTGGTCACTGCTGGCGGTGAGAGTGGTGAAGGTGCCGGCCGGGACCGTGGACTGGCCGTCGGCGTTGTAGCCCCAGCAGGTGGCGGTGCCGTTGCTGCGCAACCCGCAGGTGTGGTGATAGCCGGCATCGAGCACCCCGGCGAGCGCGTCGGGAGCGACCGTGGTCACCGTCTGTCCCTCCCCGCCACCCGCCGGAGCGGCCTGCGCGGGTGACCCGGCGCCGACCGGGGTCAGGGCGACCAGCAGGCCGCAGCCAAGACTGACGAGCAGGACAAGCAACCGACGTACGCTCATAGTTCAGGGCTCCTGACTGGCAGGCGCCCCGAGCGGGCGCAGCGCGCCACCGGTCACGTTAAGCCTCGAGCAGACCGGACCCCGCGTGAACGGGAAAGATTTTAAGGATCAGCCGAAGTCGTTGAAGGCGGGCGGGACCGCGGTCTCGCCGGAGTCGTCGCCGCGGCAGGTGATGATCAGCGAGCCGCCTGGCCGGTCAGCGACTGACGGAGCTCCTGGACCACCGAGTCGACGACGGCGACCAGGTCGCCGCCGGTGCGCTCGGCGACCGCGCGCTGGCGCTGGTACGACGCCCCGCGCTGCGGGATCTCCAGCACCGAGGCCAGCTCCGCCGCACAGCCGAGGCGTTCGGCAACGGGCTCGAGGGCGACCACCAGTTCGGCGAGGTCCTCGGTGACCAGCCGCTCGTTGGACTCGGCGTCGAGGATCACGATCGCGTCGACGCCGTACCGCGCCGCTCGCCACTTGTTCTCCTGGACGTGCCACGGCGGCATCGTCGGGAGCTTCTCGCCGGCGGCGCAGCGGTCGTCGAGCCAGACGACCAGGCAGTGCATGAGCGCGACCAGGGCGCTCATCTCGGTCAGGGTGGAGACGCCGTCGCACACTCGGTTCTCTAGGGTGCCGTGGTTGACCGCTGGCCGGACGTCCCAACGGATCTCGGTGAGCTCCTCGATGACGCCGGTGACCACCTGGTCGTGGACGAACGCCTCGTACTGCTCCCACCGCTCGAACTGGAACGGCAGCCCAGCCGTCGGCAGCTGCTGGAACATCAGCGCCCGGTTGGAGGCGTAGCCGGTGTCGACGCCGGCCCAGATGGGGGAGGACGCGGAGAGCGCCTGGAGGTGGGGATACCAGTTGAGCAGCGCCGACAGGACCGGCATCACCCGTTCCTTCTCCGGCATCCCCACATGCACGTGCACGCCCCAGATCAGCATCTGCCGGCCCCACCACTGAGTCCGGTTGATCAGCTCCCGGTAGCGATGGCCCTCGGTCAGCTGCTGCCCGGTCCAGGACGCGAACGGGTGGGTGCCGGCGCCGTACAGGTCGAGATCGAGCTCGTCGCACGCCGGTACGACGTACTCCAGCGTGCGGCGCAGGTCGGCGATCGCCTCCGGGACGGTGTCGCAGACGCCGGTCACGACCTCGACCGTGTTGCGCAAAAGCTCCTTGTGCAGCCGCCCGGGTTCGGGCATCCGGGCCTTGGCCCGGGCGAACAGGTGGGCTGCGTCGTTGCGCAGGTCGCGAGTACGGCGATCGACCAGTGCGAACTCCCACTCCACACCGAGGGTCGGCTCCGGAGAACCGTGGAAGTCGATCCGCACCCGCTCAGCGTTCCACACACCTCCTCGCCGGGTGGTTTCGAGGCTCGTCGCTGCCGCTGCTCGCACCTCAACCCCGGGTGATCGTGGGACCATCGGCCGGTGGAGACGCCGCTCGATCGGATGTGGGAGCGCAGCCGGCTGTCGGTCCGTGGGCGGGTGCAGCGGTGGCGAAGCAAGCTCTTCGTCGTCGTCCAGTGCTCGATCGCAGCCGGTGTCGCCTGGTGGCTCGCGGCGGACGTGTTCGACCACGACACCCCGTTCTTCGCCCCGATCGCGGCTGTCGTGTCGCTGGGCACCTCCTACGGCCAGCGGCTGCGGCGCGTCGTCGAAGTCACCTTCGGGGTCGCGATCGGCGTTTTCGTCGCAGACGTGCTGGTCGTGTGGATCGGTACCGGAGCGTGGCAGCTCGCCCTCATCGTCGGTCTTGCGATGTCGTCCGCGTTGCTCCTCGACGCAGGCAACCTGTTCGTGACCCAGGCAGCCGTGCAGTCGATCGTGGTGGCGACGTTGCTCCCCGATCCGGACGCGGCGTTGACCCGGTGGACCGACGCGCTCATCGGCGGAGGCGTGGCGCTGATCGCGGCGACCATCGTGCCGGCGGCACCACTGCGCAAGCCGCGCGAGCAGGCGGCGGCGGTCGCACGCAAGATCGCCGAGCTGCTCCGCGCTGCCAGTCACGCGATGATCGACGGAGAGCCCGCCCCGGCGCTCGACCTGCTCGCCGACGCCAGAGCGACCGACCGGATGATCCGCGAGCTCCAGGGCGCGGCCAACGAGGGGATGTCGGTGGTGGCATCGTCCCCGTTCCGGGTGCGCCATCGGTCGGGTCTGCGCCGGATGGTCGAGCTGGTCGACCCGCTGGACCGCGCGCTGCGCAGCACCCGGGTGCTGGTCCGGCAGACGGCGGTCGCGGCCCACCTGGGCCGGCCGGTGCCAACGTCGTACGCCGACCTGACCGCCGACCTGGCGCTGGCCGTGGACGCGGTCGCCGACGAGCTCGCTGCCGACCGGATGCCGGAGGCCGCGCGGCCACCGGTGCTCGCCGTCGGGCAGGCGACCGGTCTGGTCGAGCGCAGTGACTTCCTGTCCGGCGATGCGATCCTCGCCCAGCTGCGCTCGATCGTGGTCGACCTGCTGCTCGTCACCGGTGTGGGCCAGCTCGAAGCCACCGACGCGCTACCACCTCCGCGGCGATGACCCGGCGAGGTACCCACTCGCCGGGCGAACATCCGCCTTGACCTGTTCGGTGAACAGGTGTTCTCTGGATTTATGACCAGCACGATCCCGTGGGAACGGGTGCGTCAGGGCGCCTCCAAGCTCACCACGCCCCTGCTTCCCGACGACTACCTGAGACTGCTGAACCCGCTGTGGAGCTCTCGCGAGCTGCGCGGCCGGGTCGAGAAGGTGATCCCCGAGACCGAGGACGCGGCCACGCTGGTGATCCGGCCGGGCTGGGGGTGGCACTACGACCACCACCCAGGGCAGTACGTCGGCATCGGGGTCCAGGTGCAGGGCCGGTTCCAGTGGCGCTCCTACTCCGTGAGCTCGCCGCCCCAGCGGCGGCGTGGCACCATCACCATCACCGTTCGCGCGATGCCGGAGGGCAAGCTCTCGAGCCATCTGGTCAGCGGCCTCGAGCCGGGGACGATCGTCCGGCTCGCACTGCCCGATGGCGACTTCGTGCTGCCCGACCCGCCCCCGGAACGGATGCTCTTCCTGGTCGGCGGCAGCGGGGTGACGCCGGTGATGGCGATGCTCCGCACCCTCGACCGGCGCGGGACGATGCCCGACGTCGTCATGCACTACTCCTCGCCGACTGAGGACCGGATGATCTTCCGCGACGAGCTCGACCGGCTCGAGCAGAAGCACGACGGGCTGACGATCCACCGGCTCCACACCGACCTCGACGGCATGCTCAAGCTGACCGACCTCGACCAGGTCTGCCCCGACTGGCGGGATCGCGAGACCTACGCCTGTGGCCCGGCACCGATGCTCGACGCCATTACGGCGCACTACGAGGAGCACGACGTCGACGACCAACTGCACCTCGAGCGCTTCTCCCTCGAGCTCGGCGGCGACGGCGGGGAAGGCGGCACGATCACCTTCCGCAACTCGGGCAAGACCATCGAGGCCGACGGTGCCACCACCGTCCTCGAGGCCGGCGAGGAGGCCGGCGTCGGGATGCCGTACGGCTGCCGGATGGGCATCTGTCACACCTGCACGCTGACGCTCGTCTCGGGGAAGGTGCGCGACCTGCGCAACGGCGACGAGTACGGCAGCCCCAACGAACCCGTCCAGACCTGCATCACCGCCGCGGTCGGTGACTGCACGCTCGACATCTGATTCAGAAGGAGCCAGCAGATGGCCATTTCGGACGTCAAGGAGTACACCCACCTCACCGAAGAGGAGGTCGACCAGATCGGGCGCGAGCTCGACCAGATCCGTGCCGAGATCGAGGAGTCGCGCGGCGAGTCCGACGCGGCGTACATCAACCGGATGATCCGGATCCAGCGTGCCCTCGCCGCCGCCGGCAGGGTCACCCTGCTCGCGGGCACCCAGCTCAAGGAGACGCGGAAGCCGGCCTGGGCGCTGGGCGCCGGCCTGCTCGGCCTGGCCAAGATCCTCGAGAACATGGAGATCGGCCACAACGTCATGCACGGCCAGTGGGACTGGATGAACGATCCGGAGATCCACTCGTCCAACTGGGAGTGGGACACCGCGCAGCCGGCCGAGCAGTGGAAGCACTCGCACAACTACATCCACCACCAGTTCACCAACGTCCTCGGCTACGACAACGACATCGGCTACGGCATCCTCCGGATGGCGCGCGAGCAGAAGTGGTCGCCGTACAACCTCGGGCAGCCGATCTACAACAGCCTGCTCGCCTCCCTCTTCGAGTGGGGGGTCGCCCTCCACGACCTCGACATCGAGCGGATCCGCAAGGGCGAGAAGGACCCGAAGGAGATGAAGCGGCAGCTCAAGCAGATCTTCCGCAAGGGTCGCAACCAGGTCCTCAAGGACTACGTCGTCTACCCCGCCCTCGCCGGCAAGCAGTGGAAGACCGTGCTGACCGCGAACGTCGCCGCGAACATCACCCGCAACCTGTGGTCCTACATGATCATCTTCTGCGGTCACTTCCCCGACGGCGCGGTGCACTTCACCGAGGAGGAGATCGAGGACGAGAGCCGATCGGAGTGGTACCTGCGGCAGATCCTCGGCTCTGCCAACTTCGAGGGCGGCCGAACGCTGCACATCCTGTCGGGCAGCCTCGGCTTCCAGATCGAGCACCACATCTTCCCGGACCTGCCGAGCAACCGGTATCCCGAGATCTCCGAGCGGGTCCAGGCGCTGACTGCCAAGTACGACATCCCGTACACGACAGGTCCGCTCTACAAGCAGTACGGACAGACCCTGCGCACGATCCTCAAGCTCTCGCTGCCGAACTCCTGGACCAGCAGCGACCAGCCGGAGCCGCCGACCCAGCCGCAGGACCGCAAGCGTCGCGGTGACGCCGAGCGACCGTCGCGGCGGACCGAGCTCGGCGGGTGGTCCCGCTCCTCGTCGAAGGCGCGCGGATGAGGACCCCGGACGGGATGGACGGTCCGTTCGCGTGGGAGCCGGCCGCCGAAGGCGGACTCGGGAGACTGGTCGGCCGTCGGGTCACCCAGTGCGCGTTGAGCCGGATCTGCGGCGTCTGCGCCGAATCGCTGGGGCGGCCGGTGGTCTTCGTCGGCACCCCCGACGAGGTCGGGCGAAACGCCTTCCACGCCCCGCCGCTGCACAGTGCCTGCGCCGACGCGCTGCTCCGCGACCCCGGCGCGGACCCCCGCTGGGAGAGCGTGGCGACGGCGGGCTTCGAGTTCGTCCGCCCGGCGCGGGAGGACGAGGACCGGCGACCGACGTTCCAGCCGAACTCGCTGATCAGCACCTGATAGGGCACCTTGGTTTCGAGGCTCGCTGCGCTCGCACCTCAACCATCTGCGGAGCGGACGAGGTGGGCGAGCCAGGCGTCCGCTGTTCCGTCGTACGGCGCTGCGCCAGCTCGTACGGCGGAAAGCACCGTGGCCGCTGACCGCTCGGCCATCGCAACCACCTCGGGCGGATAGCCGAAGGACAGCCGGTGCTCGGCGAACTCGTCCTCGTCGTCGAGGTAGACCTCCCCGTCCTGCCGCTTGACGACGTCCAGGTCGAGGTCGACCGCGCGCAGCACCGCCCCGTCCCAGACCGGCTGGGTCGTCATGTCGACGTAGATCGCGGCCTGTGCGTGCCGATCGTTGAACGCCGCCAGATGGGCGGCGTCGCCCGCCGGCACCAGCACCACACCAGCGAACGTCGCGACGAACTCCATCCCGGGCCGCGAGTAGAAGGTGCCGGTCGGGCAGCCGAGCCAGCTCACCGTGCTCGTCGGCGCCCAGGTAGACGGCTTCGTACTCCCAGTGCGGCCGGTTGCCCCACTTCGAGATCACGACACTGATCGGCTGGCCAGGGGTCACCCTGGCTGTCTACCAGAGGCTCTGCCAGCATCGGTTGCATGGATGCCCGACAGCTCGCGCAGATCCTCGATCTGTGCCTGCGGGTCGGCGACCTGCTGCTGTCCTCCGGCGCCGGTGCGGCTGACGTCACCGCGACCATGCGGTCGGTGGCCTACGCCTACGGCGTCCGTACGCCGCAGGTCGACGTCACCTTCACATCGCTGGCCATGAGCGCGCAGCAGGAGTCGGACGACGCGCCGCTGATCCAGATCCGGCAGGTCAACCAGCGCGAGATCGACTACGAGGACCTCACCCGGGTCGACCAGCTCGTCGGTGACGTCGTCTCCGGAGAGATCGAGCTCAAGGACGCCCGAGCCAGCATCGCGCGGATCGCCAACTCCGGGCACGCGCGACCGCGGTGGGCAGCGACCGCCGGGTCCGGAGTCAGTTGCGCCGGGATCGCCCTGATGCTCGGTGGCGACGGCCTGGTGATCGCCGTTGCCTTCGTCGCCGCGGTGGCGATCGTCCGGTTCCAGCTCGCCATGGCCCGCCGGCGGATGCCGTACTTCTACCAGCAGGTCGCCGGAGGGGCCGTCGCGACGGTCCTCGCAGCCGCCGTGACCCGGGCCTTCGAACCACTGGTGCCCGTCGACGCCTCGCTGGTCGTCACGGCGAACATCATCATGCTGCTGGCCGGCATCGGCTTCATGGGCGCGATCCAGGACGCGCTGTCCGGGTTCTACGTCACG
Organism: uncultured Actinomycetota bacterium; assembly: GCA_963756795.1. GTDB lineage: Bacteria > Actinomycetota > Actinomycetes > Propionibacteriales > Nocardioidaceae > Nocardioides. The sequence goes on from CAVWPK010000013.1 coordinate 60,660, forward strand.
GGAGGAGCGCGGATCCTCGAGGCGATCCTGGCGACGGCCGGGATCATCGCGGGTGTCAGCGGCGGAGTCAGTCTCGTGTCGGCGATCCGATTCGAGCTGCCGCCGCTGGAACCGGCCCGCTTCGACCTGACCTCGGTGAGCGTCGCGGCCGTCGGAGCCGGCATCGCCGCTGCCGCGTTCGCCTACGGCTCCTACGCTCCGAAGCGGATCCTGGCCCCGCTCGGGCTGCTCGCCGCCCTCGCGATGGCGATCAGCCTGACCTTGGACCGGCAGGACTTCGGGCGTCCGTGGGCGACCGGGGTCGCGGCTTTCGTCGTCGGCCTCGTCAGCTACACCCTTGCTGGCCGGATGCGGGTGCCGCCTCTGGTGGTCGTCGTGCCGGCAGTGGTGCCGATGCTTCCTGGCCTCTCGATCTACCGGGGGCTCTCCCTGCTCGGCGAGGCCGAGCGAGGCTTCGTCGCCGGTGGCCTGCTGGCCATGGTGACGGCGGCGTCGGTGGCGATCGCGCTCGCCGCCGGCGTGATCCTGGGCGAGTACGTCGCTCAGCCGGTGAAGCGGGAGGCCCGCCGCGTGGAGGGCCGACTGGCCGGACCGCGACTGGTCGGAGTCACCCGGGTCCGGAGGTTGCGCCGCCGCCGTGGCCGCGGAGCTGCGGGCGGCGGTTGACCGCGGTCAGACGGCCTTGGTCTTGGCGGGAAGGACCCGCTTCGAGCCGAGGGCGATGACGTCCTGGTAGCGGGAGCCGGCGAACTTGCCGAAGGTGTGGACCAGGTGGGCGTCGATGCCGACCAGCACCCGGGCCTGGTTCTTCTGGATGCCCTTCACGATGATCGCCGCTGCCTTCTCGGGCGTCATCCGGGCGAGCTTCTCGTCGAAGAGCTTGGCGGTCGCGGCCTTGTCCTCCTGCTCGGAGACGCGGGCGTTGCGGGCGATCGCGGTCTTGATCCCGCCGGGGTGCACGGCAGTCACGCCGACCTTGTGCCCGGCGATCAGCATCTCCTCTCGGATCGCCTCGGTCATGCCGCGGACGGCGTACTTCGACGCGTTGTACATGCTCTGGCCGGGCATCGAGATCAGTCCGAAGAGCGAGGAGATGTTGACCAGGTGGCCGTCGCCGGACTCGATCAGGTGCGGCAGGAAGAACTTCGTGCCGTGCACGACTCCCCAGAAGTTGACGCCGATGATCCAGTCGATGTCCTTCATCTCCAGGTCGACGAAGTCGCCGGCCAGCGCGACGCCGGCGTTGTTGACGACCACGTTGACCCGGCCGAACTGCTCCACCACGGCGTCGGCGTACGCCGAGAACGCCTCGCGGTCGGCGACGTCGAGCCGGTCGCTGCGCACCTCGGCGCCCGTCTTCTCGGCGAGAATGACGGTCTCGGCGAGGCCCTCCTCGTCGACGTCGGACAGGGCGAGCACCGCGCCCTTGTCTGCGAGGTCGAGCGCGAGTGCCCGGCCGATGCCGGAACCGGCTCCGGTGATGACGACGACCTTGTCCTTCAGTGACTTCATGCGATTGCCTCCTCGGCAGTCTGGTTCGCGGTGTGCGCGACCATCGGGTGGACGTCGTACTTGTCGACGTCGAAGCGGGACAGCTGGCTCCGGAACCCGAACGTCTGTCCCGGCCAGAGCGTCGTGTTGTTCCCGAACTTGTCGAGGTACCAGCTCGCGCACCCTCCGGTCGTCCAGACGGTGGGCTTCATCCGGTCGCGGATGGTGGCGGTCCACTCGTCCTGGGCGGCCGCGGTCGGCTCGACCGCGCCGAGGCCTTGGCGGCGCATCGTGCGCGCCGCGTCGACGATGTAACGCACCTGCGACTCGATCATGAAGATCATCGACGAGTGACCGAGCGCCGTGTTGGGGCCGACGATCTGGAACAGGTTGGGAAAGCCGTGGATGGTCGTGCCCTTGTAGGCAGCCATGCCGTGCTCGTCCCAGACGTCGCCCAGGGTTCGGCCGTCGCGCCCGGTGATGTGTCGCGCGATCGGCGGCTCGGTGACATAGAAGCCGGTGGCGACGACGAGTACGTCGATCGGCCGTTCCGTGCCGTCGGCGGTGACGATCGCATCGCCGGTGACCTTGACGATCGGGTCGGTGACCAGGTCGACGTTGTCGGCGGCCAGCGCGGGGTACCAGGCGTTGGAGATCAGGATCCGCTTGCAGCCGGCACGGTAGGTCGGCGTGACCTTCGCGACCAGCTCGGGGTCCTTGATCGACTTGGCGATGTTCTTCTTGCACTGCTTCTCGACGACCTTGAGCAGCGCCGGGAACCGGGTGAAGGCCGGCGCTCGGCTCTCGAGCTGCGCGTAGACCGCCGCCCGCGCGGCTCGCTGGGCGCCCGGCAGGTGACGGAACAGCGCCTTCTCTGCTGCGGTGAACTTGCGCTCGTTGCGGGGGATGACCCAGTTGGGCGTGCGTTGGTAGACGTCGACGTGGCCCAGGTGACCGACGATCTTCTGCAGCTCGGGCACCAGCTGGATCGCGGACGCGCCGGTGCCGATCACCGCGACCCGCTTGCCGGCGAGGTCGACGTCATGGTTCCAGCGGGCCGAGTGGAAGATCTCGCCCTGGAAGGTGTCGATGCCCTCGATCTCGGGGAGCCGGGGCTCGGAGAGCCCGCCGGAGCCGGAGATGACGGTACGGGCGGCGTACTCGCCGCCGGACGTGGTGACCCGCCAGCGCTGCGCGCTGTCGTCCCACGTCGCGTCGACGACCGCGGTGTCGAACACGAACCGGTCGAGCACGCCCGCGTCCTCGGCCACCCGCTTGGTGTAGTCGAAGATCTCCTGCTGGGGTGAGTAGACCTTCGACCAGTCGGGGTTGAGCGCGAAGGAGTAGCTGTAGAGCTGGCTCGGGACGTCGCACTCCGCGCCGGGGTAGGTGTTGATGTGCCAGGTGCCGCCGACGTCGCTGTCCTTTTCCACGACGACGAAGTCGCGCTCGCCGGCCTCCTGGAGCTTGATGGCAGCGGCGAGGCCGGCGAACCCGGCGCCGACGATCAGGTGGTCGACGAGCTGGGCACGGGTTCGGCACTGGGTTGGGCACTGGGGGCGCCGGTCTTGGCGGTGGTCTTCTTGGCCATAGAGAGGAAGGTACTGGCGCTATTGAACATTCGTCAATAGACTGTCCACGTGACCGCCCCCACGCGCACCCGGCTCGCGCCCGACGAGCGCCGCGAGCAGCTGCTCGGGCTCGGGCTGCGGCTCTTCGCAGGCAGCTCGATCGAGGACATCTCCATCGACCGGCTCTGCGAGGAGGGCGGCGTCTCGCGCGGGCTGCTCTACCACTACTTCGGCAGCAAGCAGGGTTTCCACGAGGCCGTCATCCAGCGCGCCGCAGACGACCTGGTCGCCCAGACCGCGCCGCCGGACGTCGATGACCCGATCGCCAAGCTGCTGGCGTCGCTGACGGCGTACGTCGACTACGTGATCGCCAACCATCGGGGCTACCGCTCCCTCGTGCTGGCCGCAGCGGGCGGCAACGAGGCGGTGCGCGCGATCTACGAGCGGGCCCGGGCCGCGATGATCGACCGGACCTTCGAGACGCCGGGGGTGGAGACGCTGTTGACCGACACCCCGACCACGCGGTTGGTCGTACGCGGCTGGGTCGCGTTCGTCGAGAACACCGTGCTCACCTGGTGCGACACCCCCGACGGGGTGACGCGCGAGGAACTGGCGAGGATCGTGACCGACGCCCTCCCGGCGCTGGTCGCCACCGTCAGCTGACGACCCCGGCTCGGCATTGCCCGGGCTGTTTCCGGCTACCGTTCGGTCTACTTCGAGGGCTTCGGGGTCGTGCAGTCGACCTTCGGGTTGACGCCGACGTAGTTGAGCGGCCCCGCCACGATCGTGAGCGCCGTGTCCGCGAACTCGCGACAGCTCACACCCTGGTCATCACTGAAGTAGCCGCGCTGGAACGCGGCGATGACACCGATGAGAAGCCAGACCACGACGACCAGACTTCCGATTCCACTGCCTCGGACCATGACTACCTCCCTGTTTCGACGGAGGTACCCAACCGAGGTCGGTTCAGCCGCGGCCGAACGTCAGCTCAGGACGGCAGCCAGCTGGTCGATGCCCCAGTGGAGGTCTTCGTCGCTGATGACGAGCGGCGGCGCGAACCGGACGGTGGAGCCGTGGGTGTCCTTGGCGAGCACGCCGCGCTCCATCAGCCGTTCGCAGACCTGGCGACCGGTGCCGAGGGACGGGTCGATGTCGACGCCGGCCCACAGGCCGCGGGACCGGACGGCGATCACGCCGTGCCCGACGAGCGCGTCGAGCCGCTCCCGGAGCACCAGGCCGAGCTCGGTCGCGCGGGTCTGGAACTCGCCCGTCGCGAGCATGCTGACGACCTCGCTGCCAACGGCGCACGCGAGCGGGTTGCCGCCGAACGTCGAGCCGTGCTGGCCCGGCTTGAGCACGCCCAGCACCGACCGGTCGCCGACGACCGCCGACACCGGAACGATGCCGCCACCGAGGGCCTTGCCGAGCAGGTAGAGATCCGGCACGACCCCCTCGTGATCGCAGGCGAAGGTTCGGCCGGTGCGGCCGAGGCCGGACTGGATCTCGTCGGCGGCCAGCAGCACGTTCTCGCGGGTGCAGACCTCGCGAACACTGCGCAGGTAGCCCTCGGGCGGGATGATCACGCCGCCCTCGCCCTGGATCGGCTCGATGAGGACAGCCACCGTGTGCGGGGTGATCGCAGCCTCGAGCGCCGCGAGGTCGCCGTACGGGACGACGTCGAAGCCGGGCGTGAACGGGCCGAAACCGTCGCGTGCGTCCGGGTCGTCGGAGAAACCGACGATGGTCGTCGTCCGGCCGTGGAAGTTGCCGCCGGCGACGATGATCCGGGCCTGGTCGGCAGGCACGCCCTTGACCTCGTAGCCCCACTTGCGGCTGACCTTGATCGCCGTCTCGACCGCCTCGGCGCCGGTGTTCATCGGCAGCACCAGCTCCTTGCCGCACAGGTCGCCGAGCCCGGCGCAGAAGTCGGCGAACGCGTCGTGGATGAACGCGCGGCTGGTGAGCGTCAGCTTGTCGAGCTGAGCGTGCGCGGCCGAGACCAGGCGCGGGTGGCTGTGGCCGAAGTTGAGCGCGGAGTAGCCGGCGAGCAGGTCGAGGAACCGCTTCCCGTCGACGTCGGTCATCCAAGCGCCCTCACCGTGCGCGAGGACGACAGGCAGCGGGTGGTAGTTGTGAGCCGTCCGTGCCTCCGCGCGCTCGATCTCTCCCGCGGTCGTGGTCGGCGTGGTCGCCGCGGTGCCGGTGGTGATGCTCATGTTCCGCCTCCCTCGCTGCCTATCAGTGTGCCGCCTGTCTATCACGGATTGTCTGACAATCCACAAACCGCGGGGGCGGGTCGGGGTTGGGCGCTCACGGCTCTCGACGGGTCGGGGTCAAGCAGACCACACGGACGACGGTCGAACCCGGCTCGCTGGTCAGCTCCACCGCGCCGCCGTGGGCCTCGACGATTGCCTGGACCAGCGCGAGCCCGAGCCCGATCCCGCCCTCGCGGTGGCGGGAAGGGTCACCGCGGGAGAAGCGCTCGAAGGCGATCGGCACCAGGTCGGGCGGGAATCCTGGCCCGTCGTCGCGGACCTCGAACCCGTCGACGTGCGCGGCCACGGTGATCGTGGTGCCGACGGGGGTGTACTTCCGCGCGTTGGTCAGCAGGTTCGTGACCGCCTGGTGGAGGCGCGCCTCGTCGCCGGCGACCTCGATGGGTACGGCGTCCTCGTCGGTCGGGGGCAGCTCCACGTGCCAGTGGTGGTCGGGCGCCAGCACCCGCGCATCGGCGACCGCCTCGAGCAGCAGCCGGGTCAGGTCCACCGGATCGTGGGCGAGCGGGCGACCGCTGTCGAGACGGGCGAGCAGCAGCAGGTCCTCGACCAGCGCGGTCATCCGGGCCGCCTCATCCTCGACCTTCGCGAGCGCGTTTGCGGTGGCCTCCGGGTCCTGGCGCTGCCGGGCGAGCTCGGTGTATCCGACGATCGTGGTCAGCGGGGTGCGGAGCTCGTGCGATGCGTCGGCGACGAACTGGCGCACCTGCTGCTCGCTGCGGTGCCGGGCGTCGAGCGAGGACTCGACGTGGGCGAGCAGGATGTTGAGGGCCTGGCCGACCTGACCGACCTCGGTCTCGGGATCGGTCAAGTGGTCCGGTACCCGCTCGGTCAACCCGATCTCACCGGAGTCGAGTGGGCGCGCGGCTACCGCGTGCGCGGTGCGGGCAACCTCGGTGAGGGGCCGGAGCTGGCGCCGTACGAGGGCCGTGCCCACGAGGGTGGCGGTCACCACGGCGAGCAGCCCCGAGACGAGCTCGAGACGGACCAACGACCCGACTGCGTCGTCGACGTCCTCGGTCGGGAGTCCGGTGACGATGCCGACGTCAGCGTCGGCCGCGACCCGATAGGTCCCGTGCCCCGGCACGTCGACCTCGTGCACGTCGCCGTCCGCAGGCACGGCGGAGAGCGTCTCGACTGCTTCGTCGGACAGCTGGTCCTCGTCGCCGCGCAGGTCGGTCAGGACGTAGCCCGCGTCAGCATCGAGGAAGACCACCAGCGTGCCCGGCTCCTGGTTTCCGACATCGGTGTCGAGGGCGCGGGACCTCCCGGGTCTCGGAGCGTTGGGGCGGAAGTCCGGCCCCTCCGGACCACGGCCGGCACGGTCGCTGGATGCGAGAACCCTGGCGTCGAGGCGGTCGGTCAGGTACCCGCGCATCGTGAGGGCGGTCGCCGCACCGATCAGCACCGAACCCGCAACGACCAGCGCCACCACCGTCACGACGAGACGCGCCGCCAGCGAGCGCGGTGAGAGCAGCTGCATCAGGTGGCCGGCTTCAACACATAGCCCGCACCGCGCATGGTGTGGATCATCGGGTCGCGGCCGGCGTCGACCTTGCGGCGCAGGTAGGAGATGTAGAGCTCGACGATGTTGGCCTGGCCGCCGAAGTCGTAGTTCCACACCCGGTCGAGGATCTGTGCCTTGCTCAGGACCCGCTTGGGGTTGCGCATCAGGAACCGCAGCAGCTCGTACTCGGTCGCCGTCAGGTGGATCTCCTCACCCGAGCGCACCACCTCGTGAGAGTCCTCGTCGAGGGTCAGGTCACCGACGGTCAACAGGGAGCCGGTCTGCGCGACCGCGAGCCCGGCGCGTCGTACCAGTGCGCGTAGCCGCGCCACCAGCTCCTCCAACGAGAACGGTTTCGTCACGTAGTCGTCACCGCCCGCCGTCAGGCCGGCGACCCGGTCCTCGATCGCGTCGCGGGCGGTGAGGAAGAGGACGGGTACGGCGGGCTCCGCTGCCCGGATCCGGCGCAGCACCTCGAGGCCGTCGAAGTCCGGCAGCATCAGGTCGAGTACGACGACGTCCGGTCGCTCCGCCTTCGCCGCGGTGACCGCCTTCGATCCCGTGTGGGCGACGTCGACGGCCCAGCCCTCGTAGCGCAGCGCCATCGCGATCAGCTCGGCGATGTTGACCTCGTCGTCGACGACGAGAACCCGGACGGGCGTGCCGTCGGGGCGGGTGAGCTCGGCGGGCTGGGTCATGAGCCCAGTCTGACGGGGATGTCTGTGTGTCTGCTGTGAACCGCGTGTGGACCGCAACGTTTCGTGGTCATGGTGAGTCCGTTGCTGCCGCACAGGCGGGCCACAGGGTCGAGGGTCAGCGTGTCGGCATGAGTGAAAACGACAATGACCAGCCTCTGTCCGCGGAGCCGCAACCTGCCGAACCCGCACCCGTTGCGAGTGTCGAGCCGGGTGCGCCCGCCGAGGCATCCCAGCCTCTTCGGTGGCGCGACCGCGCCCACCGGCTCCGGACCGTCGCCGCGGTAGCGGTGGCCGGTGTGGTCATCGGTGCCGCGGGGGGCGCCGTCACCACCGCACTGGTGTCCGGAGATGGTCCCGGCGACCGCGACCGGGACCGCCACCGCGACCAGGAGCACGTCGGCCGGGTCGGACAGCCGGGCATGCCCGCCGGCCCCCCGGACGGACGGCAGCGATTCCCCGGAGAGGAGTCCGAAGACGGCGAGCAGCCCGCGCCGCCGATCCCGCCCGATGGCGGGACTGGCGACGGGAGTGACGACGGGACCGGCGAAGAGAGCAGCCTGAGCCGGAGCTGACGAGCACCCCGTCACCGTTCGCGGCCGCTGCGGCGATCGCGATCTCCGGACAGCGGCTTGGGGGGCTTCGTCAGACATCGACGGACCGGCAGGGGAGAATGCCGACGTCGTGGACATCACCTACCCGCCGGACCTGCCGGTCAGCGCCCGTCGCGCCGATATTGCGCAGGCGATCCGCGACCACCAGGTCGTGATCGTGGCCGGCGAGACCGGTTCGGGAAAGACCACGCAGCTCCCGAAGATCTGTCTGGAGCTCGGCCGGGGCGCGCCCGGAACCGACGGCCGCCCGCGGATGATCGGGCACACCCAGCCTCGTCGGATCGCCGCGCGGTCGGTCTCGGAGCGGATTGCCGAGGAGCTCGGCACCGAGCTCGGCCAGCTGGTCGGCTACCAGGTCCGGTTCACCGACCGTACGTCGAAGGCGAGCCGGATCAAGCTGATGACCGACGGCATCCTGCTCGCCGAGCTGCAGCGGGACCGGATGCTCCGGCGCTACGACACGATCATCATCGACGAGGCCCACGAGCGGAGCCTCAACGTCGACTTCCTGCTCGGCTACCTCCGGCAGCTGCTCCCCAAGCGACCCGACCTGAAGCTGGTCATCACCTCGGCGACCATCGACCCGCAACGCTTCGCCGAGCACTTCTCCGACCAGGAGGGCAAGCCCGCACCGATCGTCGAGGTCTCCGGCCGCACCTACCCGGTGGAGATCCGCTACCGCCCGCTGATGGCGTTCCCCGAGGAGGACGAGGAGGGCGACCCGATCGTCCGTGACCAGACCGAGGCGATCGTCGACGCGATCAAGGAGCTCTCGGCCGAAGGCCCGGGCGACGTCCTCGTCTTCCTCCCCGGCGAGCGCGAGATCCGCGACACCGCGGAGGCGCTCCAGCCGCTTGCCGAAGGACCACGCGGCATCGACGTACTGCCGCTCTTCTCGCGGCTCTCCGCCGCCGAGCAGCACCGGGTGTTCGCGCCGGCGCGCAGCTCACGGCGTCGCGTGGTGCTGGCGACCAACGTGGCGGAGACCTCGCTGACCGTGCCGGGCATCCGGTACGTCGTCGACACCGGCGTGGCGCGGATCTCGCGGTACTCGTCGCGGACCAAGGTGCAGCGGCTGCCGATCGAGGCGATCAGCCAGGCGTCGGCCAACCAGCGCTCAGGTCGCTGCGGCCGGGTGGCGGCGGGTGTCGCGATCCGGCTCTACAGCGAGGAGGACTTCGACGGCAGGCCGGAGTTCACCGACCCTGAGATCCTTCGGACAAACCTGGCCTCGGTGATCTTGCAGATGACTGCGCTCGGCCTCGGTGACCCCGCTGAGTTCGTCCGGTTCGCCTTCTTGGATCCGCCGGACCGGCGCAACGTCCAGGCGGGCCAGCAGCTGCTCGAGGAGCTGAGCGCGATCCGGGGCCAGCGCCTCACGAAGGTCGGGCAGCGGCTGGCGCGATTGCCGGTCGACCCGCGGCTGGGCCGGATGCTGATCGAGGCAGAGCGGCTCGGCTGCGTACGCGACGTACTCGTCATCGTGGCCGCTCTTTCCCTCCAGGACCCGCGCGAGCGGCCGGGCGCCGACCGGCCCGCCGAGCAGGCGAGGGCCGACCAGGCGCACGCGCGGTTCAAGGCCGAAGGGTCCGACTTCCTCACCTGGCTCAACCTCTGGCGCTACCTGCGCGAGCAGCAGCGCGAGCTGTCGGGAAGCGCCTTCCGGCGGATGTGCAAGCGCGAGTACCTCCACTACCTCCGGGTACGGGAGTGGCAGGAGTTCCAGAGCCAGTTGCGGCAGGTCGCCAAGGAGGTCGGCATCCGCCTCGAGCAAGGCGATGGCGAGCCGGACGCCGACGGCATCCACCAGGCGCTGCTGTCGGGCCTGCTGAGCCACGTGGGACTGCTCGAGCAGCGGGAGAAGCCGCGGCCGGGCGCCCGCCCCGCGGGCAAGCGCCCCGGCGCGCGCGAGTACCTCGGCGCCCGCGGCGCGAAGTTCGCGATCTTCCCCGGCAGTGGACTGGCCCGGAGGAACCCGCCCTACGTCATGGCGTTCGAACTGGTGGAGACCGGCCGGCTGTGGGCGCGCCAGAACGCCGCGATCGAGCCGGAGTGGGCGGAGCGGCTCGGCGACCACCTGGTCAAACGCACCTTCTCCGAGCCGCACTGGTCCCAGAAGCGGCAGTCGGTCATGGCCCGCGAGCGGGTGACGCTGTACGGCGTACCGCTGGCCACCGACCGGCTGATCTCCTACGGCAAGGTCGATCGCGAGCTCGCTCGCGAGATCTTCATCCGGCACGCCCTCGTCTACGGCGAGTGGTCGACCCGGCACCAGTTCTTTCACCACAACCGGAGGTTGCTCCAGCAGGCCGAGGAGCTGGAGCACCGCGCCCGGCGCCGCGACCTGGTCGTCGACGAGCACACCCTCTTCGACTTCTACGACGTGCGGATCGGTCCCGACGTGGTGAGTGGCGCACACTTCGACCAGTGGTGGAAGGGAGTACGCCGCGAGCGGCCCGACCTGCTGACCTTCGACCCCGCGATGCTCACCCACGACGCGGCCGCCGAGGTGACCGACGCGGACTACCCGGAGCAGTGGGTCGTCGAGGGCGGCCTGACCTTCGACCTCGGCTACCACTTCGAGCCGGGCGCGGCCGACGACGGCATCACCATCGACGTGCCGGTCGCAGTGCTCAACCGGGTCGGTGACCAGGACTTCTCGTGGAACGTCCCCGGTCTGCGCGAGGAGCTGGTGACCGAGCTGTTGCGCAGCCTGCCCAAGCACCTCCGGGTCAACTTCGTTCCGGCCCCCAACACCGCGCGCGAGTTCCTGGCGGCCGTGCCGGCGGGGGAGGAGTCGCTGCTCGATGCGCTGGAGCGCTACCTGCGTTCCACCACCGGCGTGCACGTGCCCCGCGAGGCCTGGGGGCTCGACTCGCTGGCGCCGCACCTGCGCCCGACCTACCGCGTCGTCGACGACAGCGGCCGCGAGCAGGCACGCGGCAAGGACCTGACCGCGCTCAAGGCACCACTCCAGCCACGGTTCGAGGCGGCGATGGCGGACGTGGCGGCGGACAGCGGGGTCGCCCGGACCGGCGAGACGACCTGGGCCTTCGGCGAGATCGACGCGACGGCGACCTGGACCCGCGCCGGACACGAGGTGGAGGCGTTCCCCGGGCTGGTCGACGAGGGAGAGACGGTCGGTCTCCAGGTCTTCGGCAGCGCCGCTGAGCGCGACGCGCGGCACCGGCTCGGGCTGATCCGGCTGGCGCTGATCGGGCTCGACGATGCGCCCGTCGCCGGACTGGTGACGGAGCTCTCCAACGAGGAGAAGCTGCGGCTGGCGGGCACGTCGTACCCCTCGGTCCAGGCTCTGCTCGGCGACTGCGTCCGGGCCGTCGTCACCGACGCCGTCGACGCGATCCAGGGACAGGGCATCCTCCGCACGCAGCAGCAGTACGACGCCCTGCTCGCCTCGCTCAGGGCCGAGGCCGCGGACGCCGTACGGCTCCTGCTGCCTGACCTGATCCGAGTGCTCGACGCCCACCGCGAGGCCGATCGGTTGCTCAGTGGTCGGGCCGAGCTCGCGCTGCTCCCTGCGCTCTCCGACATGCAGGCCCAGCTCGGCCGGCTGGTGTCGGCCGGGTTCGTCGGCGAGGCCGGCGTCGCGCAGCTGCGGCGCTACCCCGTCTATCTCGCCGCGATCCGGCGGCGGCGTGAGCAGCTCGGCGAGGGTGGCCCGGCAGTGGTCCGCGACCGGGAACGCCTCGATCGGGTGCTGCCGCTGCAGGAGGCCTACCTCCATCGGGTCGAGGCACTCCCCGACGGCCGCCCCCCCGACGCCGCACAGCGTCAGGTGCGGTGGCAGCTCGAGGAGTTCCGGGTGTCCTTGTGGGCGCCGCAGCTCGGCACCGCCGGCAAGGTCAGCGACGTCCGCATCCGCAAGCTGCTCGACGGCGCAGCGGGCGTCGGCTCGAGCTGATACCCGCTCACGCAGACGCAAGGTCGTGCGGGCCAGCTATCCGGTCGATTGTGCGTTCGCCGTCGCTGCGCTCCCCGACGGCCGGGCGGTAGTCCAGTCCGACGCGGTGGCGGCGACGGCGAACCATCTGATCCGGTGGCGGCGCTGAGCACCGAGGTCGGGGGTGGCTCCCGACGAGCCGGTCGACGTGGCGGTCATTCCGCCACGTCGACCGTCAATCCGTCAGGGTCCACCGCGTCCGCCGTACGCTGACGACGTGTCAGAGGGAGGCCGCCACCACCGACCGATCGCGCGGACCGCGGACTTCTTCGACGCGCTCGCGTCGGGCACCGATCCGGAGCGGCTGCGCGAGGCCGCCGATCGGGCCGCGATCCTCCTGGTACGCGGCGCGCGGGAGAGCTCGGACAGCGCGGTCGCCGACCGGCTCGTCCACCTCGCCGACACCGAGGGCATCGAAGCGATCGCGGAGGTGTGGTCCGGATCCGCGCCCGACTCCCTCGCCGGCTGCTTGTGGCGCCTCTACCTCCTCCGGTCGTGGGTCTACGCCGACCCGACCGCGGTCGCCCACGAGTTCGAGGCCGGCCGTGATGCGGCCCAGGTGGCGCGAGTGGTCGCCGGCGTCGCCGACCCGCCCGGTCCCGACGAGCTTCGCTCCATGGTCGACTCGGTCCTGTCCGGCATCGCCACCGGCGACTTCGCCGACGTGCTCTTCCGCGCGGCCGCGTTCGCGCGCGTGGTCGCCACCGGGCGGGCTGCCCTGCCCGGCACCAGCGACGACGGCGTACGACGAATGCTGGCCCTGGCCGAGCAGCTCGAGGCGGCCGCACATGTGGAGCTGGAGCGCGGTCTGGGCTGAATGCAGGGCGGATCACCCGCCCTGCTCTAAACTCGACTTTCGAGTGCGCCGGGCCGCGGCAGCCCCGGGTCCCAAAATCAGCCGCCATGAGCGGCCACGCGCCGTGAGGCGCTCCCGGTCCGGCGCACTCGAACAGACGGAAGCGGTCGTCGACCCGAGGCGTCCCGGCTGCGTGGCCGCCGGCTCGTCCGGCCGGTGGCGGATATCGGCGCGCGCTGTGTCCCTACCGCTGGGTAGGGTGGGCGGCCGGCACTCGACAGGGAGACAACGCAACCGATGTTCAGCTTGGCGCGGTTCGACTGGCGTACCTCCGTCGCGGTCGTCGTGGTGGCGGTGAGTGTCGTGGTCGCGATGGTGCTCTACTCCGACGGCGACGGCCCCGTGCGCAACGACGGTGACGGTCCGACGCAGCCCTCGTCCGGGATGGCCCGGCTGGTCTTCGCGGTCTGGGGCAACGAGACCGAGGTCGAGGCCTACCGGCGGATCGTCGCCGACTACAACCAGCGCTCGGTCGTCGTCGACGTCCATATCGAGGCGTGGCCGGACTCCTCGACGATGCTCGCGGACGTCCGTTCGGGCGAGGTGCGCCCCGACCTCTACATGCTGCCGCGTGAAGAGCTCGCCGAGACCGTCGACTCCGAGCGCAACCGGCCGGTGCTCGACCTCCTCGATGCCCGAGGTGTGGCCTTCGGTGACGAGTTCCCGCGGGAGGCGCTCTCGGCGTTCACGGCCGACGACGACCTGCAGTGCATGCCTTACACCAGCTCGCCGATGGTCATCTACTACAACACCGAGCTGATCGACTTCGAGCGGATGGCCGTTCGCGACCTGCCGGTGCCGCCGGAGGACCAGGAGTACTGGACGCTCGACATGTTCCGAGCCGCCGCCGCCTTCGCGAGCCGGCCGCGCAAAGCCACCAAGGGCGTCTACATCGAACCGACGTTGCGAGGCCTGGCTCCGTTCGTCTACGCCGGCGGCGGCAACCTCTTCGACGAGGCCGTCGATCCGACGTCCCTCAGCTTGTCCGACGACGGCAACGTGGACTCGATCCGGGCGACCCTCGAGGTGCTGCGCGACCCGACGATCACCCTCACCAACAAGGAGCTGCGCGAGCAGACGGCGCTGGAGTACTTCGAGGAGGGTCGGCTCGGCATGATCGCCGGCTTCCGCGACATCACGCCCGAGCTGCGTCACGTCGCCGGGTTGAACTTCGACGTGATGCCGATGCCCGAGCTCGACGGCGACGCGACCGTCGGTGACCTCACCGGCGTCTGCGTCTCCGAGGGGCCACAGGAGCGGGTCGAGCAGTCCGCCGACTTCCTCGTCAACCTGCTGAGCGACGATTCCGTGACCACGATGGCCTCGACCGGTTACCTGATGCCGACCAAGCTCGACGTGAGCTTCTCCGACGCCTTCCTCCAGCCCCACCTCCAGCCGGCCAACTCGCGTGCCTTCGTGAGCTCGCTCCGGTCGATCGTGCTGCCGCCGCTGATCCTGGGGTGGTCCGACCTCGAGGCCGCCGTCAACCCCGAGCTCCAACGACTGCTGACCCAGTCGTTGCTCGAGGACCTCGAGGCCGAGCTCGCGGCCATCGACACCAAGTCGCAGGCGGTGCTCGACCCGCAGGAGTCGGACGAGCCAGTCCGGCTCGGTGAGGGAGAGAGTCCCTCCGACGGACCCTCCTAGGGCCGCGCCCCGGAAAATCTTGGACGCTTCGCGCACTCATGACACGCACCTCGCGGCGTTGCTGACGCTTGCAAGACGACCGGGTATGGCGGCGCGCCGGCGCCGTGCGATGCACGCGCCCTGAGCACGCCAACCGTCCAACAATTTCCAACGCACGACACTAGGCGTCCGCCTCGCCCTCTTCTTCCCGCTCGCCCTGGCGGTCCTTCGACTTCTTCCCCTTGTCCTTGGGCTGGTCCTTGGCCCAGGCCTCGGCGTCGAGCACCGCCTGCGCGAGGGTCGGCGCCGTCAACCCGATCTGCCAGCTCCTCGACCCCAGCGCCCGCAACTGGTCGACCAGCCGCTCAAGCAGCTCGACCGGGTCGCGGGTGGAGGGTGGCTCCCACATCGTCCGCCGCAGGTGGTCGGGGGTGAGCAGGTTCTCGGCAGGCAGGCTGTGCTGCTCGGCAAGGGCGAAGACCGCGGCACGGGCCAGCTCGAGCCGACGGGCCGCGACCGGGTTCTTCTCCGCCCAGGCCCGCGGTGCCGGTGGACCGTCGTTGCGTGCGGTGCGGCTGGGCAGGTCGGCCTCGTCCATCTCGGCGGCTTCCTTGATCGCCTGCACCCAGGTGGCGGAGAACCGCGAGGCGCCGCGTCCGTGGAAGCCCTGGGTCGACATCAGAGCGCTGCGACTGGTCGGCATCGCGGAGGCCGCGGCGACGATCGCGGAGTCCGGGATCAGCCGGCCCGGTGTGACGTCCCGCTCGCGGGCCAGCTCGTCGCGGGCTTCCCACAGCGCCCGGACCGCAGCCAGTGACCGGCGGCCGCGCACCCGGTGCAGCCCCGACGTACGACGCCAGACCTCGGTGCGGACAGCCGGCTCGAACGAGCGCAGGTTGTCGAACTCCTGACGCGCCCAGTCCTCCTTGCCGGCTTCGACCAGCTGGTCGGCCAGCACCTGCCGGAGCTCGATCAGCACCTCGACGTCGAGCGCGGCGTACTCCAGCCAGGGCTCGGGGAGCGGGCGGGTCGACCAGTCGACTGCGGAATGCTCCTTCTTCATCCGCGCACCGATCAAGGTCTCGACGAGGGTCGCGAGCCCGACCCGGGGGTAGTTGAGCAGCCGCCCGGCGAGCTCGGTGTCGAACAGCGCCGCCGGTGCCAGCCCGACCTCGGCCAAGCAGGGCAGGTCCTGCGTCGCGGCGTGCAGGATCCACTCGTCGTCGCCGATCGCGTCCTGGAGCGGTGCGAGCGAGGACAGCGGGATCGGGTCGATGAGGGCGGTGCCAGCACCCTCGCGGCGGATCTGGATCAAGTAGGCGCGGTTGGAGTAGCGGTAGCCGGACGCCCGCTCGGCGTCGATCGCCACCGGTCCGGTGCCCGCGGCGAGCTGGACGACGTAGTCGCCCAGCGCCTCGTCGGTGTCGATGATCGGCGGCAGACCGTCGGCCAGGGCGAGCAGCGCGACCTCGGGCTCGGGAGGTCCGGGCTCGGCTCCAGCATCCGGCGCGTCGTCCTCCGGCACGTCGGCGTGGGGAGTGTCTGGCATCAGAGAGCGGAACCTCGCTGGCCGCGCCGCGACGGCATCACTGCGACTCCGTCCGGCACCGGCTCGAGGCCACCCGCGGTGCAGAGCAGCTCGGCCCAGGCCTCGACGTGCGCCGCGAGCTCCGGGGCGTCGGTGGGCGTCCAGGAGGCGCGCACCTCCAGCTGCGCGGAGCCGCCGTCGCCCGCCATGGTGCCGTAGCTCTCGGTGGCGACCCGGGTCACGGTGCCCGACAGCGAGGAGTACGCCGCGCGGTGGGCCTCGAGCGCGTCGGTCAGCCAGGTCCAGCCCACATCGGTCAGCATCGGGTCGGTCGCGAGCGAGTGTTCGATCTCGGCGCGACAGTAGGCGACACACCGGAAGGTGCCGTCCCAGGCGTCGTTGCCGGCAGGGTCGTGGAGCACCACGAGCCGGCCGGTTGCGACCTCGTCGCCGTCGAGCGTCACGTCGGCCGACAGCGCGGTCGCGAACGGCGCGATCCGCTGCGGCGCCGGCATCTCCTCGCAGAAGACCTCCGGCCGCAGGGCGGCCGCGCGGATGGCCGCGACGGCAGCGCTGAACTCCGGGGGTTCACCGGCCGCGCCGGCCCCCTGGTGCGTCTCCTGCCGGGCGACCATGCAGCCACCATAGGAGACATCGGCGCCTTCGGGACCGCGGCACGCCGCCCCCGCGATGTGCACCCACCCGCCCCTGCCTGAGACGCTGGGCCCGATATGGGAGAGCTACACGACCTCAGCGACAGCGCGTTCCTCAAAGCAGTGCGGGGCGAGCCGGCGCCGCACACACCGGTGTGGTTCATGCGCCAGGCGGGCCGCTCCCTGCCGGAGTACCTCGCGCTCCGCGAGGGCACCAACATGCTCGAGTCGTGCATGAACGCCGAGATGGTCACCGAGATCACCCTCCAGCCGGTACGGCGGTACGGCGTCGACGCGGCGATCTTCTTCTCCGACATCGTGCTGCCGCTCAAGGCGGTCGGGGTCGACCTCGACATCAAGCCGGGCGTCGGACCGGTGGTGGCCCAGCCGGTCCGGACTCTCGCCGACGTGGCGGCGATCCCTGACCTGACGCCCGAGCACGTGCCGTTCATCACCGAGGCGGTCCGGTCGCTGGTCGGCGAGCTCGCCGGGATCAACGGCGGCACGCCGCTGATCGGGTTCGCCGGAGCGCCGTTCACCGTGGCGTCGTACCTCGTCGAGGGCGGGCCCTCCAAGGAGCACGCAAAGACCAAGGCGCTCATGTTCGGGGCGCCGGACGTCTGGGAGGCGCTGATGCACAAGATCGCCGGCATCTCCGCCACCTTCCTCGAGGTGCAGATCGCGGCCGGCGCGTCCGCCGTCCAGCTCTTCGACTCGTGGGCCGGCGCCTTGACGCCGGGGGACTACGAGCAGTACGTCATGCCGCATTCGTCGGCCGTGCTCGCGCACGTCGGCGCTCTCGGCGCCCCGCGGATCCACTTCGGCGTCGGTACGACGAACCTGCTGACCCTCATGGGTGACGCGGGTGCCGACGTGGTCGGTGTCGACTGGCGTACGCCGCTCGCGTCCGCCATCCCGCTGGTCGGTGACCGCGTGGTCCAGGGCAACCTCGACCCGACCCTGGTGTTCGCGCCGACCGAGGTGATGACGGCCCGCGCCGCCGAGATCCTCGATGCCGGGCGGGCTGCCCGGGGCCATGTCTTCAACCTGGGTCACGGGGTCATCCCCTCGACCGACCCCGACCAGCTGGCCAGGCTGACCGAGTTCGTGCAGTCCTACCCGCTCGGCTGAGCCGGGGACTTGTTGGCGCCCGTCTTCTTGGCCGTCGCCTTGGCCGTCGTCTCGCCCGTCTTCTTGGCCGTCTTGGTGGCCGTCTTCGTGGCGGGCGCCCGCTTCTTGAGGCTGACCTGCATCCCGCTGCCGCTGCCGGTCACGGTCAGGAAAGGCTGTGCCTGGAGGAGCGCGGAGAGCTTGGGGTGACCGTAGAGCCGCGGGTCGAACGACGTGCTCACCGACCGCAGGTAGTTGCCCAGTCCGCTGACGCTGACGGTGCCGTCGTCCTGGGACGCGCTGTTGATCGCCTTGGTCAGAAGGCTCTGCAGGTTCGGTAGCGGCGCCTCGTCACTGGTCGGGTCACTGGTCGGGTCGCTGGACGGGTCGTCGGTCTGGGACTCGTTCGCGGACGCCGACTCGCTGCCGAGAACCTCGAGGTAGATGAACCGGTCACAAGCCGCGACCAGGGACGCCGGCGTCTTCCGCAGCCCGAGGCCGTAGACGGCCTTTCCGGACTCCCGCAGCCGGGTTGCCAGCCGGGTGAAGTCGCTGTCGCTGGACACCAGCGCGAAGGCGTCGAGGTTGCCCGAGTAGAGCAGGTCCATCGCGTCGATGATGAGGGTGGAGTCGGTCGAGTTCTTGCCGGTCGTGTAGGCGAACTGCTGGACCGGGACGATCGCGTGCTGGTTGAGCACGCTCTTCCAGCCGTTGAGCTGCGGTGTCGTCCAGTCGCCGTACGCACGCTTGACGGTGGCGACGCCGTAGGTCACCAGCTCGTCCAACAGCGCGCTGATGTGCTTCGGCGACGTGTTGTCGGCATCGATCAGGACCGCGAGACGCTCGTTCGGTGTCGACATGCGGTCCATCATGCCGTCGGCCGACGTGACCCGCGTCACCGGCCGTCGTCGAGAATGTAGGGTTTTCCCGGTTTCAGTGGGGGAGGGTCCACCGGCACGCTCAGGGAGCCAAGCTCCCAACGAAGCGAGAAGACTCATGAACAAGCGCCTCCGTGCCGCGGTGCTGTCGGCGACCGCCGTCGTCGTCGGCGGCCTGCTCAGCATCACCACCGCCAGCCCTGCGAGTGCCGCCGATGGCGACACCTGCATGGACCCGGTGATCACCGGGACGATCACCCGGGTCGTCGGCGAGAGCGCGACGATGTTCAAGCCGATTTATGCCGAGTTCAACCAGCAGGGCTACACCTCCGCCAACTGCCCGACGGCCTACACCGACTACCGCTATCGGGTCACGTTCACCTACGACGGGCGCACGGTGTCGTCGTACCAGTCCGCGATCGAGCCGGTCTACGCGTACTCGCCTCGAGGTGCGGTCCGCAGCGGCACGAGGATCGTCTTCCCGACGCTGCGGCTGAGCTTCGCCGGCTACAAGGACGTGACGATCACGGTCACGTCGGGGTCGAAGTCGGCGTTCTCGTCGACCTGGTGTCGCAGCAACGAGGACACCTACGACTCCGAGATCCTGAAGGAGGAGTGGAGCGGCTACGACACCCTCACCGGTGTTCCGCGCGCACGGATCAACGCCTGCCCCTGATCTCCGCGAGCAGGTCGCGCACTTCGCTCTCGAACTGACTTCCTTCGACGAGCGGCGCCGCCGCCAACGCGTCCGCCTCGGCTGCCTCATGGTGGCCGAGGCGGAGGTGCGCCGTGCCCCGGGTGTGCAGGATCGCGCCGATGATCCCGGAGAGCTGGCCGTCCTCGGCGAGGTCGAGCGCGCGCGTCGCCACCGGTACGGCGAGCTCGGCCTGGTCGGTCTCGACGAGGGCGTTGGCGAGGTTGTTGCGGGACGCGACCCGGTGGAAGGAGTGCCGCATCCGGTCGCTGTGGGTGACGGCGTCGCGGGTGTAGCGAAGCTCGAGGTCCGGTTTGCCGGCCTCGCCGGCCACGGCGCCAAGGTGGAGAAGGCAGGCGAGCACCTCCTCGGCGAGCCCCTGTGCTCGGGCGAGGCGGAGGGCGTTCTCGACGATCTCGATGGCCTCCGCGCTCCTCTGCTGCTGGGACCGGACCCACCCCAGGTTGCGCTGTCCGTGGACGAGGGCGGCGGTGTCGCCCGCCGCCTCCAGGACTGAGAGCGCCGGCAGCAGCAGCGCCTCTGCCAGGTCGGGTTCGGACCGCTGGATGTAGCAGTACCCGCGCACCAGGTCCTGCCGGGCCTCGGACGCGGCGTCGATGCCCGGCAGGAGGGCGGCGAGGGACGCTTCGATCCGCCCCATCGAGGCCAGCGCCGCCGCCTTCTCCCAGCTGAGCCGGACCCGCATCGGCTCATCGACATCGTCGGCCAGGATCACTTCGTCGGCGATCGTCACCACGTCGTCGTAGCGTCCGAGGCGGCGCAGTGACCCGACCAGCCCGCGGTAGGCCACCGGGCCGGCCCCGAGCGCGATCGCCTCGCGGAAGTGCGGCTCCGCCTCGTCGTACCGGCCGAGCAGCTCCAGCAGCTCGCCGGTCGCGACCAGCCGACCGGGGAGCGCGGACCGCCGCTCGGGGTCGACGTCGGGGGAGCGCCGGAGCTCGAGGTCGCGGTAGAGGTGCAGCAGGGCCTCCTCGTGGGCGCCCCGAGTGAGGGAGTCCTCGGTGGCGTGCTCCAGCGCGGCCAGCGCACGGGCGCCGGCGCCGGCGAGGTAGAGGTGGCGTGCCAGAAAACCGGGCAGCTCGTCATCGGCGACGCACCGGCTGCCCACTGCGGCGGCCGCCAGGTGGAGCCGCCGGCGGCGGGCCCGCGTCGTCCGGGAGTAGGCCGTGCTCATCACCAGTGCGTGGACGAAGTCCTCGCCCGCGATCATCCGGGCCTCGCGCAGTCCGGCGAGAGCGGCCGGCACCTCGGCGGACGGCTCGGCGAGCTCGGCGGCCACCTCGACCACGAGTCGCTCGGCGACCGGCGACCCGAGTGCCGCGGCGATCGTGAGCGCGCGTTCCTGGGCGGCGGGCAAGGCATCGATCCGGGCGCCGATGAGGCCCTCGACACTGTCCGGCACCAGGTCCAGCGTCTGTGCCAGGCCGGCCGCCGTCGTCACCAGGACATCGCCGTCCACCAGCGACACCAGGCCGCGGTCGCGGAGGGCGAACGCGAGCTCGCCGACGTAGAGCGGGTTGCCGCCGGAGCGTCGTACGACCTCCGCGACCAGGTCGTCCGGCGGGTCGCCGCCGAGCAGGTCGCCGACCAGCGCGCCGACTGCGTCGCCGTCGAGCGGACCGAGCTCGAGCACGGTCAGCTCGGCAGCAGCAAGGACCGGCTCCCGCGAGGTCGCGACGACGAGGACGTCTGCGTCGCCGACGTCGAACAGCACGTCGTCGAGCAGGTCGAGGGACGGCCGGTCCGCCCAGTGCAGGTCCTCGAGCACGATCACGCAGGGGGCCGCCTCCCGGAGCAGCCCGGCGACGTCGCTGGCGACGACGTCGCGGCGCAGCGCCGGCGGCAGCAGGTCGAGGTCGTCGTCGAGGTCGCGGCCCAGCAGGATCCGGAGGCCGCCGTCGATCGGACCCTCGGTCAGCGGCGCGAGCGCGTGGGCCCAGGGTCGGTAGGAGCGGTCCTTCTCGTTGGGCGCGCAGCCGCCCTCGTACCAGGCGCGGGTCGACCGGGAGCGGGCCTCCTGGAGCAGTCGGCTCTTCCCGGTGCCGGCGTCAGCGACGATCGCCAGCCCCCGAGCCGATCCCGGCGCGAGGGCAGCCGCGACCGCGGAGAGCTCGGCCTCCCGACCGTGGACGCGCTCGGTGTGCGCGGTGCGCCGCAGGACCGTGCGCTCCCGCGGGCCGAGGAGGCGGTACGCCGGCAGCGGCTCTGCCCGACCCTTGACCTGCAGCGGTCCGATGTCGACGTACTCGTAGTCCGCTGCGGTGAGCCGGTAGGTCGTCTCGCCGACGACGAGCGCACCCGGTGGCGCGCTGGACTGCAACCGCTGGGCCATGTTCACCGAGTTGCCGAGGATGTTGTAGTCGGTCCGGATGTCGCCGGCGACGAGCCTCGCGATGACGGCCCCGGTGTCGACGCCGATCCGGAGAGTGAGGTCCCCGGCCTCCGGTGGTGCGGCGGAGAGCAGCGCCGGGAACTCCGCCAGCATGTCGTGGGCGCAGCGGACCGCTCGGGCGGCGTCGTCCTCGTGCGCGACCGGCGCGCCGAAGTAGCACAGCACCGCGTCGCCCGCGAACGCTCCGACGTGGCCCTCTCCCCGCTTCACGATCCGCACCAGGCCGGCGAGGATCGGGTCGACCACCGCCGCGAGCGTCTCGGGGTCCAGCCGTCCGGCGAGGGAGGTGAAACCGGACAGGTCGGCGAAGAGGGCGCTGACGAGCCGCCGCTCCTCCGGGAGCCGACCCCCGTGCTCGATCAGCTCAGCACGCAGCTGCTCACCGACGAGGGCCCGCACGACCTCGTCGACCTCGCCTCCGCCGCCTGCGGCCGCCGAGCGCTCGGCGCCGCAGTGCCCGCAGAAGCCGAAGGTGTCAGGCACCACGGAGCCGCAGGCCAGGCAGGACCAGTCCACCTGCGCAGACTAGGCGGTCCCGGTGCCGGGTGCACCGGGGATGAGCCGTCTGCCACGCTGGTTCCCGTGCGGCGGATCATCGTGGTGGGAGGCGGGATCAGCGGGCTGACGGCTGCCCGGGACCTGGCCGCCGCCGGCCACGACGTGCTGGTCCTCGAAGGCTCGGACCGGCTCGGCGGCAAGCTGCGGCGCGGCGAGGTCGCGGGAGTCGCCGTCGACGTCGGTGCCGAAGCGATGATCAACCGACGACCCGAAGGCGTCGAGCTCGCGACCTCGACCGGCCTGACCGTCACCCACCCGACCGCCGCCACGTCGCGGATCTGGACCCGTGGGGCGCTGCGGCCGCTGCCGCGCACGCTGATGGGCGCACCGCTCGACCTCGACCAGCTCGAGGCCAGCGGCATCCTGTCCCCCGAGGGTGTGCAGCGCGCACGCCATCAGGTCGTGCCCTCGGCCGGCGGCCGACCTCTCGGTCGGCGAGCTCGTCGGGCAGAGGTACGGCGACGAGGTGGTCGATCGCCTGGTCGAGCCGCTGCTCGGCGGGGTGTACGCCGGTCCCGCCCGCGGCATCTCCGCACGAGCCGCGGTCCCCCAGCTCATCGACCTGCTCACCCGCGAGACCGTCGAGGTGCCGGCGGTCCCCGAGCCGGGCGGCGCTCCGCTGTTCGCCGGCGTCCCCGGCGGGGTCTGGCAGCTCCCCGACGCGATCGCCGGCGAGCTGGCCGCGAGCGACCGGGTCGAGATCCGCACCGATGCCGTGGCGCGGGAGGTGCGCCGTACACCGGAAGGCTTTGCGGTGGTCGCCGACCAGCTCGGCGTCGAGAGCGTCGAGACCGCCGCCGGGGTGGTGCTCGCGACCCCGGCGGCACCGACCGCGCGCCTGCTCGCCGAGCTCGCCCCCGGCGCGGCCGCGGAGCTGTCCGGGATCGGCTACGCCTCGTCCGTCCTGGTGACCTTCGCCTTCCGCGCCGAGCCGGCGGTCTCGGCCGCCGTCGACATCGGGGCGTCCGGCTTCCTGGTGCCGCCGGTCGACGGGCATGCCGTGAAGGCGGCGACCTTCTCCTTCGCCAAGTGGGACTGGGTCCGCGCGGCCGGGGCAGCCGGGGGGGACGGGGCAGCCGGGGGGCTGCTGATCCTGCGCACCTCGCTCGGCCGGTACGGCGAGGAGCAGACCCTCCAGGTCCCCGACGACGAGCTGGTGCGGACCTCGCTCGCCGACCTCGCCGAGGCGACCGGGCTGGTGGCGTCCCCCGTCGATGCAGTGGTCCAGCGGTGGGGCGGAGGCCTGCCGCAGTACGCCGTCGGCCACGTCGACCGGGTCGCGCGGATCCGCGCGGCCGTCGCCGAGGTGCCCGGCCTCGCCGTCTGCGGAGCGGCGTACGACGGAGTCGGCATCGCCGCGTGCATCGCCTCCGGCCACCGGGCCGCTGCGCTCGCCGGGTCGTCCGAGCCAAAGTGACCCATAGGTCACGCTGGCTCGGACGACCCCGCACAATGGAGGGCATGAGCGACCCGCAGGCGGACATCAAGTCGAACGCCGCCAAGATCAACGAGCTCAACGACACGATCCGGTTCACGATGTGGTCGGTCTTCAAGCTCGAGCGACCGATCGGCGCCGACGACCTCGTCCGCAAGAGCGAGGCAGCCGAGGTCGAAGCTCTGTTCGCGGAGCTGGCAGCCGAGGACGTCGTCGCGCGGGGCGTCTACGACGTCGCCGGCCTGCGCGCCGACGCCGACCTGATGGTGTGGTGGCATGCCGCCACCAGCGACCAGCTCCAGCGGGCCTACCACCAGTTGCGGCGTACGGCGCTCGGCACGCGGCTGGCCCCGGTCTGGTCGCAGATGGCGCTGCACCGGCCGGCGGAGTTCAACCGCAGCCACCTGCCGGCGTTCCTCGCCGACGAGCGCGCCCACGCCTACGTGGCGGTCTATCCCTTCGTGCGCTCCTACGAGTGGTACCTCCTGGAGGAGACCGAGCGCCGGCGCCTCCTCGCCGAGCACGGCCAGATGGCGCGTGACTACCCCGACGTCCGCGCCAACACGGTGCCGTCCTTCGCGCTCGGCGACTACGAGTGGATCCTGGCGTTCGAGGCCGACGACCTCGCCCGGATCGTCGACCTGATGCGGCACCTGCGCGGCTCCGAGACCCGCCGCCACGTGCGCGAGGAGGTGCCGTTCTACACCGGCGCCCGGGTGGAGATCGCGGACCTCGTCGACCGGCTGCCCTGACCGGCTGCCCTGACCGGCGCCGCACGGTCCTCAGCAAATCTTTACCCCGCCCGGGCGTGCCGCGAACGGCCCGTGGGTAGCCTCGATCCCATGACGTACAACGTGGACAAGTCCGACGCGGAGTGGAAGGCCGAGCTCACTCCCGAGGAGTACGCCGTGCTCCGCCGGGCCGGCACCGAGCGGGCGTTCAAGGGCGAGTACACCGACACCGAGACCAAGGGTGTCTACCGCTGCAAGGCCTGCCAGTCCAAGCTCTTCGAGTCGGACACGAAGTTCCACTCCGGTTGCGGCTGGCCCAGCTTCTACCAGCCGATCAGCGACACCGTCGAATACATCGAGGACAGCTCCCACGGGATGAAGCGCACCGAGGTCCGCTGCACCAACTGCGGCTCCCACCTCGGTCATGTGTTCCCCGACGGCTACGGCACCCCGACCGGCGATCGCTACTGCATCAACTCGATCAGCCTCACCCTCGAACCGGCCGACGAGAGCTGATCGCAGCGGTCAGGCCTCGCCGGTCAGCGCCCGGCGCGGGTTGTCGACGAGCAGGGTGCGGACATCGGCGTCGTCGAGTCCCCGTTCGCGCAGGGCCGGCACCACGCTGAGGAGCAGGTGGTCGTAGCCCGTCCCGCCGTGGGCATGCAGGTGGCGCGGCAGGAACACGTCATGGCTGAGCAGCACCCGGTCGAGATGGCCGGCGGCGGCCAGCGCTTCGACGTACCCGAGCGCCCGCTGCTCGCTGTAGCCGCCGTCAGAGCCGAAGCCGTCGAACTGCACGAAGCACCCGCGCCGCGCCAGCTCGAGGTGGTACGGCGGGAGCGGCACCGTGTCGCAGTGACCAATGATCACCCGTCGCGGGTCGACGCCCTCGTGCTCGAGCACAGCCAGCTGCGCCACCCCGGAAGGCCGGCGAGCAGCATGGGTCGAGATGGTCAGGCCGGTGGCGAGGTGCGCTCGGGCCGCCGCGCGGAACGACCGCTCCTCGACGGCCGACAGGTGCCCGAGGTCGCAGCCGATCTCGCCGATGATGCCCGGCCGGACGCCGTCCGGACCGATGCCGTCGACGATCTCGGCGATCAGCTCGGCCGCGATCTCCTCGACCGGCGTGCGGTCGAACCAGGCCCGGTCCAGGTAGGGGTCGCGGTAGTGGCCGCACCCCATCACGACGTGCACGTCGGTGGCCTCGGAGACGCGGCGCAGGCCTGCGGGATCGCGGCCGATCTCGCGGGTGCTGAGGTCCACGACGGTCCGGCCTCCCGCGGCGGCGAACCGGCCGACTTCGGCGACAGCGAGCGGTACGTCGTCGAGCAGCCCGTCGGAGCGGTACTCCAGCAGCAGGTCGCTGAAGAGGTGCTCGTGGGGGAGCACCACGCCGAGCTCGTCGCCCGGGACCGGTCCGCGCACGGTCATCACCGTGCTGGTCGTCATCCGAGCAGCCGCCGCGCCAGGCCGACGTGGAACGCGACGGACACCGTCAGGTCGTCGACGTGGATCCGCTCGTCAGCGTTGTGGAAGCCGGCCTCGATCACCTCGGCGGGCGTGTGCAGGAAGGGGTTGAAGCCGTAGGCGGTGGTGCCGGCCGCTGCCCGCAGGTAGACCGAGTCCGTGAAGCCGGTGCCCAACAGCGGCAGCAGCGCCGCGGGCGGGTGCCCCCCGTCCTCCTCGACGCCAGCCATCGTCGCAGCGATGGCGGACATCAGGTCCGATGACTCCGGTGAGCTGCTGCCCGCGACGAGGTGCTCGGGCCAGTCGAGCTCGTAGTCGATGCCGTCCCCGAGCCGCGCGCGCACCGCGCGCTCGACCTCGGCCTCGGTCGTGCCGGGGAGGATGCGGCAGTCGAGCTCGACCCAGGCCCGCGCGGGCATCACGTTGCGCTTCGGCGAGCCGCCGACCATGGTCGGCGCCATCGTGGTCCCCACCAGCGCAGGCAACAGATGGGTGAGCGCCGGGTGCAGCCGCCCGGCCGCCGCGATCCCTTGTGGGAGGTCGGAGGGCACTGCGCCGAGCAGCAGCTCGAGGGTGCGCTCGACCAGCGGAGCGGGGACCGGATCCGGCATGCCGGTGCCGATCCTGCGCAGCACCTCGCCCAGCAGGGGTACGGCGTTGCGGCCCACGGACGGGGTGGATGCGTGCCCGGCCTCGCCAACGGCGCTGACCCTGGCCGGGAAGGTGCCCTTCTCCCCGATGCCGACCGGCACCACCACCCGGCCGTCGGTCAGCGGCAGCCGCTCACCTCCGCCCTCGTTGACCGCCAGCGCGGGACGGATGTCGGGCCGGTGCTCGAGCAGCCACCGCATGCCGACGTCGTACATGCCGTCCTCCTCGTCGGCGACGGCGAGCAGCCACAGGTCGCCGCGGGGCCGGAACCCGCTGCGGGCGAGCTCGGCCATCGCCACCGCCCGGCCGGCGACCTCGCTCTTCATGTCGATCGCGCCGCGGCCGTAGAGCCATCCGTCGTCGGTGACCACGGCCTCGAACGGCGGGTGCTTCCAGTCCCGCGGGTCGGCCGGCACCACGTCGGTGTGACCGACGAACGCGAGCGACGCAGCATCGCCGGCGCCCGGGATGCGGGCCACGAGGTTGGCGCGCCGAGGGTCCCGGGCGACGATCTCGCACTCCACCCCGTTGCCGGTCAGGTAGTCGTGGAGGTACTCCGCGACCGCGGTCTCGTCACCGGGCGGCCGGCCGAGGTTCTCGGCCGGGGCGTTGCTGGTGTCGAGCCGGATCAGGTCCCGGGCGACCCGCAGCACCTCCTCGGCCCGGCCCGCGGTCATCGGGCCACCCCGAGCCGGTCGAGCACCCATGCGTAGATCTCGGCCTCGTAGTCCAGGTGGCCGTAGCGCCCGGACGGCCCGACGTGGGCGCCGGCGCCGACCTCGCACCGGAACAGGCAGCGGGCCGCCCACTCCGGGTCGCTGGCGCGCAGCGCCGCCACCCACTTGGCCGGCTCGTGCACGGCGACCCGCGGGTCGTGCAGGGCGCCGGTCACCAGGAGGTCCGGGCGCCCACCGGCCGGGGGCAGGTTGTCGTACGGCGAGTACGCGACCATCCACGCGTGGTCGGCCGCGCGCCGCGGATCTCCCCACTCCTCCCACTCGTTGACCGTCAGCGGGATGGTGGCGTCCAGCATCGTGGTCACGACGTCGACGAACGGCACCTCGGCCACGACCGCCCGCCAGCGGTCGGGACGCTGGCTGAACACCGCGCCCTGGAGCAGCCCGCCGGCGCTGAGGCCCCGGCTCGCGAGCCGGCTGCCGTCCACCATCCCGGCCAGCCCGTCGGCGACGGCGCAGTGGTCGGTGAAGGAGTTCTGCTTGTGCTCGAGCCTGCCGTCCAGCCACCAGCGGCGGCCGCCCTCGCCGCCGCCCCGGACGTGCACGTGGGCGAACACGACGCCACGGTCCAGGAGAGCGGGCAGCGCAGGGTCGAAGTCAGGTTCGAACGTGTACTCGTAGGCGCCGTAGGCGTAGAGCAGGGCCGGTGCGGTGCCGTCGAGAGGTACGTCGCGGCGCCGTACCAGCGTGACGGGGACCGCGGTCCCGTCCGTCGAGGGCAGGGCCAGGCGCTCGGTGACGTAGCGGTCGGGGTCGTGCCCCGGCGCGTCCTGGCCGCCGACCACCTGCTGCGCCCCGGTCGCGAGCTCTACGTCGACCCACACCGCTGGTTGGACGTGGGCGCGGTCGACCACCAGCACCGCGGCGGCGTCGTAGGACGTGCTGCGCGCCAGGTGCACCGCGCCGCCCGGGAACCGGGTGCTGATCACGTGCCCGGCACCGGCCTGGTCGTCGTGGGCGAGGACCCGCAACCGGTGCTCACCCTCGGTCCGGACGCCGACGACGAGGTGGGTCGCGAACGCGTCGACCCGCTCGATCCGCTCGCCCGGGTCCTCCGGGCGAACCTCGTCCCACGTCTCCGGTCCCTGGTCCGCACCCGACGGGACCGGCGCCCGGACGACCCGGAACTCCGGGGCCCGGTCGTTGGTGACGAGCAGCAGGTAGCCGCGGCCGACGTCGCGGACGTGCTCGGGGCGGTAGACGACGCCGGGCCGCCGGCCGCCGATCGAGCACGGCCGGGCGCGCGGGTCGTGGGCGTCGATGCACCAGGCCTCGCTCGTCGTACGACTCTCGCTCAGCACCAGGATCGTCTCGCCGCTGCGGCTCGCGCGCAGGTGCAGCTCGAACGCCTGGTCCGGCTCGGCGAGCACCAGGTCGTCCTCGGCGGGGTCGGAGCCGAGCCGGTGCCGCCACACCTGGTGGGGGCGGTAGACCTCGTCATGGACGGTGTAGAAGAAGCTGGACGAGTCGGCGCTCCAGGCCCCGCCGTAGTAGGTGCGCGGAACGATCTCGGTGAGATCGGCGCCGGTGCGCAGGTCACGGAATCGCAGCCGGAAGACTTCCTCGCCGACGGTGTCGACGCTGTAGGCCAGCCAGTGCTCGTCGGGGCTGACGATGGTCAGACCGAGGTCCAGGTAGCCGCTGTCGTCGGCCAGGCTCCCGACGTCGAGGATCGGCTCACTACCGATTCCGTCGCCACCGTCGGCGCTTTCCGTGAAATTCGTCTCAGCACCTGGTCTATGGTGATGAAATCTTCGGTAGAGGACCGGATATTCGTTCCCGGCGGGGTGCTCTGTGAAGTAGGAGAACCGCGTCCGCCGCCACGGGGGCGACACCTCGACCGGCGACAAGCGCGAGGCCATCTCGGAGCTGAGCTCGGATTTCAGGGAGTCCAAATGGGCACACGCAGAGTCGTAGAAGGCACGCTCGGCAGCGAGGTGGTCCACCACCCGCGGGTCCGCGGTGTCGCGCAGCCACGCCCACGGATCCGGTCGCACCACTCCGTGCTCGATGCGCTGGTGGGGTTCCTGCGGGGCGACGGGCGGCGACGGTTGCACGGGCGTCAAGGTACGCCGCTGCGTGCCCTCGCGGCAGGGGTCCTGCTGACACTGGCGTCGCTGAGCGGTGCTCCGGCCTCGGCCGACGAGGGCGACGACCCCGCCCGACTCACCGTCGCCCTGCTCAACGAGGTCGACAGCTTCAACCCGTTCCTCGGGATCGAGGTCGAGTCCTACGAGATGTGGGCCCTCACCTACGACTTCCTCACTGAGATCGCGGTCGACGACCTCTCGGTGGAGCCGTCCCTGGCCGCGGAGTGGGAGACGTCCGAGGACGGCCTCTCCTGGACGTTCACCATCCGCGACGACGTCACCTGGTCCGACGGGGAGCCGCTCACCGCGGCGGACATCGCGTTCACCTACAGCCGGGTGTTGGGCAAGGGACCGGAGTCGGCGACGTGGAGCTCGTGGCTGGCCGGGGTGGTCGAGGTGACCGCGCCCGACGACACCACCGTGGTCATGAGGCTCAAGCGGCCCAACAGCGTGCTGCCGATGATCCCGATCCCGATCGTGCCCGAGCACGTCTGGTCCGGGATCACCGGTGAGGAGATGCGGTCCTACGCGGCCGAGCCGAGCGACGACCAGCCCGTGGTGGGCTCGGGTCCGTTCCGGCTGGTCGACGGGACCGCCGGCGGCTCGACGTACCGCTTCGAGGCCAACCCGGACTACTGGAAGGGCGCCCCGCACATCGACGAGGTCGTCTACCGGGTCTTCAAGAGCGAGGACCCCGCGGTGCAGGCGCTGATCAAGGCCGAGGTCGACTACGTCGAGGGCATCTCGGCGCTGCAGGTCAAGTCGCTCCAGGGCCGGGACGGCATCCTCGCCCAGAACGCCGACACGTCGGGCTTCGACGAGATCTCGTTCAACGCCGGCTCGATCGACCTCGAGACGGGCGAGCCGATCGGCGACCCGAACCCCGCGGTCCTCGACCCCGCGTTCCGCTACGCCCTCGGCTTCGCGGTCGACCGCGAGCAGCTGGTCGAGACCGTCTACCAGGGTGCCGGCCAGCCGGGTTCGACGATCGTGCCGCCGGGGATCGCCGAGTACCACTGGGAGCCGCCGGCAGAGGAGCTGGAGCACGATCCCGAACGGGCTGCCGAGCTGCTGGACGAGGCGGGTTACGTCCTGGACGACGCCGGCCTGCGCACCCTGCCCGACGGCTCGCCGATCGGGACGCTGCGGCTCTACTCCCGGAGCGACTCCGACACCTCGACCGACGTGATGGCCTACTTCCAGGAGTGGCTCGCGGACCTCGGCATCAAGTCCGAGGTCACCTCGGTCGAGTCGTCGAAGCTGACCGACATCATTCTGGCCGGCACGTTCGACGCCTTCGAGTGGGGCTGGTACGTCGACGCCGACCCGACCTCGATGCTCAGCTACATGACGTGCGACCAGCGAGAGTCCTGGTCGGACTCCTGGTACTGCAACGAGGAGTACGACGCGCTCTTCGAGCAGCAGGGCTCGGAGCTCGACGAGGCGGCCCGCACCGAGCAGATCCACCGGATGCAGGAGATCCTCTTCCGCGACGCGCCGTACCTCCTGACGGCGTACAACACCACCGGGCAGGCGGTCCGGAGCGACCGCTTCGCCTGCTTCCAGAACCAGCCGAGCCCCCACGGCCTCTGGCTTTTCCAGCAGGGCACGCACAGCTACCTCTCGGTGCGGCCCGCCGACGAGGCGGGCGACTGCGACGGGCTCGACGGCACGGAGGCGGGCGACCCGGCCGCGGACAACGGTGCCGGCACCGGGTTCCTGATCGCCGCCGGCGTCGTCGGGGTCGTCGTGGTGTTGGGTGCGGGCGTCCTGCTCGTGCGGCGCCGGGCGACGGCCGGGGATCGTGAATGACCCTCGCCGCGGCTGAGCTGGCCGCGAGTGGTCCACCGACGCGCCGTCGGCGGCGCCAGGGCTACGGCCGGTACGCCGTCGGCAAGGTGGGCGGGTCGCTGGGCAGCCTGGCGTTCGTGCTGGTCGTCAACTTCTTCCTGTTCCGGGTGCTGCCCGGTGATCCCGCGCGCACCCTGGGCCGGGGCCGGTTCACCACTCCGGAGCAGATGGACGCCTTCAACGAGAGCTACGGGCTCGACCAGCCGCTCGGCCGGCAGTTCCTGACCTACCTGCAGAACACGCTGTCCGGCGACCTCGGCATCTCGCTGCGCTACCGGGTCCCGGTCGCCGACCTGATCGTCGACCGGATCGGTCCCACGCTGCTCCTGGTGGGGACCTCCACGGTGCTCGCCGCCTTGATCGGCATCTGGCTCGGGATCCGTGGCGCCTGGCGGCGGGGCGGGTCGTTCGACCGGTTCTCCACCGGCGCCTCGCTGACGCTCTACTCCATGCCCGAGTGGTGGCTGGGTCTGCTGCTGATCGCGGCGCTCGCGGTGGGGATCGGACCGGTCCCCGGGCTGTTCCCGACGGGCGGGCTGCACTCGGTCGACGTCGACCCGTGGTCGCTGGCGGGCGTCGGCGACACCGCCCGGCACCTGACCCTCCCGGTCCTCACCCTGACCCTCGCCTACCTCGCCGACTATGCCCTGGTGATGCGCAGCTCGCTGCTGGACGAGATCGGGTCGGACTACCTCACGACGGCGCGGGCGAAGGGTCTGCGCGACGCGGCGGTGCGCGACCGGCACGCGGTGCCGAACGCGTTGCTGCCCACCACCACGGTGACCGCGCTCAACTTCGGCTTCGTGGTCGGCGGCGCGATCACGGTCGAGACCGTGTTCTCGATCCCGGGCCTCGGACTGCTCGCCACCGAGGCGCTCTCGGTGCCGGACTACTGGGTACTGCAGGGCACCTTCCTGGTCGCGTCCGCGGCCGTGATCCTGGCGAACCTCGCGGCCAACCTGGTCTACGGGCTCCTCGACCCGCGGGTCCGCACGTGAGCGCCGAGCACGCCACCACCGCCCGGGCCAGGGCCCGCCGCCGGCGGCTCGCCAGCGTCCGGCGCGGCTGGAGGGAGTTCCGCGGCAACCGCGCCGGGATGGTCGGGCTGGTGCTGCTGGCGTTGTTCGCGCTGCTCGCGCTGCTCGCGCCCGTGATCGCCGACGCCGACGGGCTGTCGGTCACGCGGGCGACCGGCGGGGTGCTGGAGCCGCCGAGCTCGTCGTACCTCCTCGGCACCGACGACAAGGGCCGGTCGGTGTTGACCCTGTTGATCTGGGGCACGCGGATCAGCCTCCTCGTCGGGCTGCTCGCGACGCTGATCTCGATGGTGATCGGCACCGTCGTGGGACTGCTGGCGGGCTACTTCGAGGGTTGGGTCGGGGCGGTCCTGTTCCGGGTGACCGAATGGTTCCTGGTGATCCCGTTCCTCCCGCTCGCGGTCGTGCTCGCCAGTGTGATGGGACGGTCGCTGCTCAACATCGCGATCGTGATCGGCGTGACCTCCTGGCCCGGCACGGCGCTGCTGATCCGCAGCCAGACGCTGTCGATCAAGCAGCGCGGCTACCTCGAACGGTCGCGGATCCTCGGCGCCGGCCACCTGCACCTGCTGCGACGGCACGTGCTGCCGAACGTGATGCCGCTGGTGTTCGCCAACACCACGCTCACCGTGGCGGTCGCCATTCTCTCCGAGACCACCTTGAGCTTCCTCGGGCTCGGCGACCCGACCCGGGTCTCCTGGGGGTCGATGCTGCAGGAGGCATTCTCCGCGGGTGCGATCACGACCGGCTCGTGGTGGTTCATCGTGCCGCCGGGCGTCTGCGTGGTCCTCGTCGTGCTGTCGTTCACCGTCGTGGGGCAGGCGCTCGAGTCGGTCCTCAACCCCCGGCTTCGGGAGCGAGGATGACCGACCTGCTCCGGATGGCGGACCTCGAGGTCGCCTATGCCGCCGACGAGGGTGAGGTGGTCGCGCTGCGCGGCGTCGACCTGACCGTACGGCGCGGCGAGGTGGTCGGCGTCGCGGGCGAGTCCGGCTGTGGCAAGTCGACCCTCGCGAGCGCCGTGCTGCGGCTCTACCCGGCGACCGCGCGGGTCAGCGGATCGGTGCTCTTCGAGGGCGACGACGTGCTCACGATGCGGTGGGGTGACCTCCGGGCGGTGCGCTGGGCCGGCGCCTCGATCGTCTTCCAGGGCGCCCTGCACTCGTTGAACCCGGTCCGCCGGGTCGGCGTCCAGATCGCCGAGCCGATCCGGCTGCACGAGCCCGAGGTCGACCGGGCCGAGGTCGACCGGCGGGTGGGTGAGCTGCTCGAGCAGGTGGGGCTGCCGGCGGCCCGCGCTGCGTCGTACCCGCACCAGCTGTCCGGTGGCCAGCGGCAGCGGGTGATGATCGCGATGGCGCTGGCGTGCCGACCGTCGCTGGTGGTCGCCGACGAGCCGACGACGGCGCTCGACGTGATGGTGCAGGCGCAGGTGCTGGACCTGCTGGGTGGCCTGGTCAGGGACCTCGGTATCGGGATGGTGTTGATCAGCCACGACCTTTCCGTGCTGGTCGACGTGTGCGACCGGATCGCGGTGATGTATGCCGGGCGGGTGGTCGAGGAGGGGCCGGCCGAGCAGGTTTTCGCGTCGCCACTGCACCCTTACTCGGCCGCCCTGGCAGCCGCCTTCCCGCGGGTGGGCGATCCCGCCGCGCGCTACGCGCCGGCCGGCCTCCCCGGCGATCCGCCCGACCTCCGGGCCGCCATCGCCGGGTGCTCCTTCGCCCCGCGCTGTCCCCGGGCGGTCGACCGGTGTGTCGCCGTCGACCCGCCGTTGGAGGACCACGGCGACCACCGGGCTGCCGCGTGCCTGCGGATCGGCGAGCCGTGACCGGCGCGCCGGAGACCGTGGAGCGGCACCTCCTCGAGGGCCGCGGGCTGGCGGTGGAGTTCGGGGCCCGCGGTGCGGTCGCCACCGCGCTCGACGGCGCGGACATCGCCGTCGCGAGCGGCGACATCGTCGCGCTGGTGGGGGAGTCGGGGTCGGGGAAGACCACGCTGGCCCGCACCCTGGTCGGCCTTCAGCCCCCGACCCGCGGGGAGGTGCTCTTCGACGGTCAGCCCGTGGGTCGCCGGTCCGGAGACCTCCGGGCGCTCCGGCGACGCGTACAGATGGTGCTCCAGGACCCCGCGGGCGCACTCAACCCGCGGCACACGGTCTACGAGTCGGTCGCCGAGGGCATCCGGCTCCAGCGGCTCGGCGGCAGCGAGGAGGAACGGGTGGCTGCCGCCCTCACGGCCGCCGGTCTCCGGCCCCCGGAACGGTGGTTCCTGCGCTACCCGAGCGAGCTCTCCGGTGGTCAGCGTCAGCGGGTGCTGCTGGCCGGCGCCCTCGCGCTCGAACCCCGGCTCTTGATCGCCGACGAGCCGGTGTCCAGCCTCGACGCCTCGATCCGCGGGGAGCTGCTCGCCCTGCTGCTCCGGCTCCGCGAAGAACGTGGCCTCGGGGTGCTCGTGGTCACCCACGACCTCGGGCTCGCGTGGAACATCGCCGATCGGACGGCGGTGATGTATCTCGGCCGGATCGTCGAGTCCGGGCCGACCGAGCAGGTGCTCGGCGACCCCCAGCACCCCTACACGCAAGCGCTGCTGTCCGTCGTACCCGAGACCCGCCGGGTCGAGCCGATCGTGCTGGCTGGTGAGGTGCCCGACCCCACCCGGATCCCGGGCGGCTGCCGCTTCCACCCGCGCTGCCCGGCACTTGCGTCCGGAGCCGCGGCCGCGGTGGCCGACGCCTGCCGCGGCACCGCGCTGCCGATCCTCCCGGCGGTCGCCGACCACGTGGCTGCGTGCCACCTGGTCGCCGCCCGTCGGACCTGAGGCTCGTCCCCGCCCCGGCGGACCGTCCCGTGCGCGGCGACACCTTCCAAGCCGAGGCCATTCTTGTGTCGTCGGCCCGGTTCGGCACTACGGTGACGGGCATGTCGACCCCGTTCCCCGTCCGTCGTGCCTGCGCCGCCGCGACCCTCACGGTCACCGTGGGCGCCCTCCTGCTGCCGGCGGCGCCCGCCTCCGCCGCCCCGGTCGAAGGCGACCTCGCGGCCTTCGCCTACGGCAAGACCACCGTGGCCGGCTGCTCGGTGACCCCGGGTCCGGTCAACGAGCAGAAGACGTTCACGCGGGCGACCGGCACGCGGACGGCGCGCGTCGCCAGGAACTTCCTGGCCAGCGACGCCACGACCGACAGCGCCCGCGGCCGGGTCGAGAACTCGACCTCGGGCCGCGCCGACGCCCGCAACGGCGCGTTCGACAAGGTCACCTTCACCGCCCGGCAGCTGGTGCGGATCAAGGACCTGAACGCGCTCGACTGCCGCCTGGGAGTGCTCGCCGACTCCCAGTCGAGCGCCACCCTGCGTGTCAAGCGCCGCGGCCGGGTGCTCCTGGAGTGGGACCGCGGGCGTGCCGGCCAGATCGAGCAGATCTACGTCGCTCGCAACGGGGCCGCGGCACCGATCGTCAACCGGACCCGTCCTCGTCGCCACGGTGCCCTCAGGTTCCGGGTCCGCCCCGGCAGCTACAACGTCTTCGTCAAGTTCCAGACCCGTGCCAACGAGACCGACATCCCCGCGGGGTCGACGCTCACGAAGCGTGCTCGCTTCCGGGTCGCCCTGGACTACCGTCGCTGACGGCTGCGGCCGGCACTCGTGAGGGTGCCGGCGGCTAGGGTCGGCGCATGGCGAAGACCGCTGCTGTCGAGGTGCAGGCAGGCGACCGCGCTGTCCGGATCTCCAGCGCCGATCGGGTGATCTACGAAGCGACCGACCGCACCCCCGAGGTCACCAAGCTGATGGTGGCTGAGTACGTCGCGAGCGTGGCGGATGGTCTGATGCGCGCGCTGCGCGACCGGCCGACCGCGCTCGAGCGGTGGCCGAACGGCGTACGAGAGGGCTTCAAGCTGGCCACCGGCCCGTGGGACAAGGACGCCGAGGCGTTCTACCAGAAGCGGGTGCCCAAGGGGGCGCCCGACTATCTCGAGTCGGTCGAGATCACCTTCCCGTCGGGGCGGACCGCCGACGAGATCTGCCCGACCGAGATCGCGGTGCCGGTCTGGTGCGCCCAGATGGGGGCGCTCACCTTCCACCCCTGGCCGGTCCGCCGGACCGACGACGCCGACAGTCTGAATCTGCCCGACGAGCTCCGGATCGATCTCGACCCCCAGCCCGGCACCACGTTCGCCGACGCGGTCCGCGTCGCCGGCGTCGCCCGCGAGGTCCTCGAGGAGCTCGGCATCCGTGGCTACCCGAAGACCTCGGGCAACCGCGGGATCCACATCTACGTCCGGATCGAACCGCGGTGGACGTTCGAGGACGTCCGGCACGCCGCGATCGGCTTCGGGCGCGAGCTCGAGCGGCGCGACGACGGCGTGACCACGGCGTGGTGGAAGGAGGAGCGCGGCCCGCGGATCTTCGTCGACTACAACCAGAACAACCGCGACCGGACCATCGCGTCGGCCTACTCGCTGCGGCCGATGCCCGGTGCCCCGGTGTCGACACCGATGACCTGGGATGAGCTGGCGGGCGTCACCGACCCGAGGGACTACAACCTGTTCACCGTGCCCGACCGGCTGGCCGACGGCGATCCGTGGGCGACCATCGACGACCAGGCCTACTCGCTCGAGCCGTTGCTCCGGCTCTGGGAGGAACTGCCGGGAGGCGAGCTCAACTTCCCGCCCGACTACCCCAAGATGCCGGGCGAGCCGCCGCGGGTACAGCCGAGCAAGAAGGTCGCCGAGCACTGGGACGACGAGGGCAACTACATCGGCCCGGAGCGCTCATGACGCAGGACCAGCGGATGGCGCGCAACAGCGAGGAGCCGCCGAAAACAGGGCCGGCCGGTGCCGCGCGCTGGGCCGACTACCTCGACTGGGTCCGCAGCGAGATGATCCGCGGTGTCCTCGGGCTGACACCGGAGCAGCAGCGCACCGCGCAGGTGCCGTCCGGGTGGACCCCGCTCGAGCTGCTGAGCCACGTGCTGCACATGGAGCAGCGGTGGTTCGTCTGGGGTTTCCTCGGCGAGCAGGTCGAAGCGCCGTGGGGCGACTGGGACGTCGACGAACCCTGGCTCGAAGGCGCCGATGGCCGGTGGCAGGTCGCCGACGGCGTCACCGCGGACGAGGTCTCCGACCGGCTGGAGGCGATCGGGGCGCGGACGCGGGTGGTGTTGTCGTCGTACCCACTCGACGCGGTGGGGTCGGTCGAGGGTCGGTTCCGCGAGGACCCGCCGACCCTGGAGTGGATTTGCTTCCACGTGCTGACCGAGTACTCCCGGCACGCCGGCCACCTCGACGTCGCAGCCGAGCTGGCGCACTGATTTTCCGGGGATTTCCCGGTATCACCTCACCGATCGCGGCGATAGCGTGACGATGCTCTCAGGCGCCAGTATGTGCGCCTGAGGGTCGCTTCCGGGAGCAGTTGCGTCCGGGGGCGCTGCGAGGGAGGCGACAAGCGTGTCCGAGCGGGAGCTGCCCGAGGCGCCGGCGGTGGACGGCGTCGGCGCGCTGACGCGCCGGATCGGGCTCCCCGGCGCGGACCGGGTCACTCTGCCGACTGCAGCGCCAGCGAGGCAGCAGGCTCCGCCTGACCTGCGGATCCCGCCGTCCGGCGGACTGGTCCGACCGCGCGTGGTCGCAACCCTCGACCGGCTGCGCGACGTGCGGGTCTGCGCGGTCGTCGCGCCCCCCGGGTCCGGCAAGACGACGGCCCTGGCCCACTGGGCCCGGCAGGCACCCGTCGACGTGCTGTGGTGGCGGGCGCAGCCCGGCACTGCCGACCCGGTCGCCGACGTCCTGGCCGGCATCGGCGCCGCGCTCCGCCCGTCGGGCGCCCGGCTGCCCCGGGTGCCGGAGGTCGCCGACGTCAGCGCCGCGCTCGACCGACATTCCGGACCGGTGGCGATCGTGCTCGACGACTTCCAGCACGTCGCCACCGATCCGGTGGGCGCGCTCCTGGAGCGGCTGGTCCTTGCCACCGGTGACCACGTGCACCTGGCGGTGGGCAGCCGGGTGCTGCCGCCGCTCAACCTCGCCCGTTCGGAGGTGGCGAGCCATGTGGTCGGGCCCGCAGACCTCCGGTTCCGTCCGGTCGAGGTGGCCGAGCTGTTCCGCGTCGAGTATCGGATCCCGATCTCGGCCGAGGACGCCCGGGCTCTCGCGCGGAACACCGACGGTTGGGCCGCGGCCCTGCACCTGATCCACCACGGCGTCGCAGGCCGTGGTCCGCACGCCCGACACAGCGCGCTCGCCAGCCTCGGCGACGGCGCCAGCTATGCGCGGGACTACCTCACCCGCACCTTCCTCGCCGACCTCGACACCGCCGACCTGGCATTCCTGCGGCAGACTGCGCCGTTCGAGGCCCTGGTCGGCGCCTTCTGCGACCGGCTCCTCGGACGGACCGGGAGCGACGAGTCGATCGCTCGACTGGCGCGGCGCGGCATCCTCACGCCGGTCGAGGACGGGCGGGGGTTCGCGTTGCCGCGGGTGCTCCGGGCCGACCTGCTGACCTCCGCGACGGTCGACAGCGGACCGGGAGCGGCGAGCCTGGCGTTCCGCGCCGCCGCGGAGATCCTCGCCGACGCGATCGGCTCCGCGGGGCCGTCGACGGCCCCGGCGGCAGCGCGCGCCTGGGCGTCCGGAGGGAGTTGGCCGGAGGCGCTGACCCTGCTCGCCGGGTGCTGGGACGACGTGCTGGCCGACCCCGACCTGGCCTGGCTGGACGCAGCGCCACCGGACGTCATCGACCATCCGCTGGTCCGTACGGCGCGCGCCGAGTGTGCTCGGCGGGACGGTCGGCTGCGGACCGCCCTCGACCTGCTCGCGGAGGGACCGCCGTCCGGGTCGCAGCCACCGGCCGCAACGGCCGCGGAGGTGGCGCGCTTCTGCCGGACCTGGCTGATCGGGGACCTTCAGCCGGGTGACCGCTGGACCGAGTGCCTCCGTGCCGCCGTCCGGCGACCGAACCCTGACCGGACGACCGCGCTGCCCCGCGCGCACCGGGCCGTGCTGGGCGCCCTGGAGCTCACGATCGGCGGCGACCTGACCGCGGCCCGCAGCAGGCTGGACCGGTCCCTCGACCTGATCACCGACCCGGTGCTCGCCTGCGCAGCCGACCTGCTGGCCGCGGCGCTGCACCCCGACGAGCCGGACCGCGCCGACGCGGCGGCGCTGCAGGCGGAGGAGCTCGGCTTCCCGTGGTTCGCCCGGGTCGCCAATGGGCTTGCCCACGCCGGCGACCCGGACGTGTTGGCCGCCGAGGCCAACGCGGCCGACGATCGCGGCGACGCCTGGGGAGCCCTCCTGATGACCGGGTTCGGTGCCGTGGCCGAGTTGCGGGCGGCGCACCCAGCGTCCCGGGCCTTCGACGACGTCGTCCGCCGGTGCCGCGAGCTCGACGCCCCGGCGCTCGAGTCCTGGGCCCGCAGCGGCCTGGCGTTGAGTGCCGCCCTCGCCCACCTCCCCGACGCCGGCCGCGATGCCGAGTCCGCAGTCGGGTTCGCCCACAGCGCCCAGGTGCCCGGTGCGCTGGCCGTGGCCCGGCTCGCGCTGGCGACCTGCCGCGACGACAGCGAGCTGCGGGCGCACGCACAGGCCGAGATCGACCGGCTCGGGCTCCGGTCGCCGGCGACAGCAGATCCGCCCGAGCGGACGCAGACCTCAGCGGTCGCTGCCGTCGTACGACGGCCACCGGTCGCCGTGCGCTGCTTCGGCGGCTTCGACATCCTGGTCGACGGCGTCGCGCCCGACCTGCACGCGGTCCGGCCCCGGGCCCGTGCTCTGCTGCGGTTGTTGGCCCTGCACGCGGGCCACCCGGCCCACCGCGAGGTGATCGCGGAGGCGATGTGGCCGCAGCTGGACGGCGCCGCGGCGTTGCACAACCTGCACGTCTGCGTGTCCGGACTGCGTACGGCGCTCGAGCCGGGTGTCGCCCGCGGCGCGAGCCGGCTCGTCGTACGCGACGGCGACCGTTACCTGCTCGCCCTGCCCGACGGCTCGGTGTCGGACCTCCGCACCTTCGACGACCGGACCGCGGCCGCGGAGACGGCGTCCGCCACCGGTGACCCGGACCGCGCGATCGCCGATCTCGAGGCGGCGCTCGACGTGTACGTCGGTGAGGTGCTGCCCGAGGACGGTCCGACGGAGTGGGTGCTGCCGCACCGCGAGCACTACCAGGTGCGGGCCGCCGAAGCAGCCGCACAGCTCGGGCGGCTCCACCTCGACCAGCACCGTCCCGATCAGGCAGCGTCCGCTGCCCGCCGCAGCATCGACATCGACCCGTTCCGCGACGCGTCGTGGCGGTTGCTGATCGCCGCGCACCACGCGGCCGGCAACCTGGCCGGCGCCGAGGAGGCCCGCCGTTCCTATGCCAACGTCCTCGCGTCGCTGGGCGTCGCCTCGAACGCAGCCACGTCGATGACCCGGCCGCGCTGAGCCCCGGTGCCGCGCGGTCCTCAGGCGGTCCTCAGGGGGTCTACGGGCCGTCGTCGGGGCAGTCGGCGGTGCCCGTTGAGTCGCGGTTGAGTGGACTGTTAGGGAGGTTTGCTTCAGTCGTGGCGGGTCCGACGGGCGGGCCGGGGGAGTGACTTCCGGGAGTGACGATGTCAGCACCGTTGCACCGTGTCGGCGTCTACGTCGATGCGTTCGATCCGATCCTCAAGGCAGGGGTGGTCAGCCACCTCCGCCCCCGCCCCGAGGTCAAGATCCTCACCGAGTCCGAGCGCGAGGGCGCCGAGGTGACCGTGGTCGTCGTCGACCGGCCCGACGAACGGGCGATCACCCTGCTCAAGTGCTACCAGCGCTCCTCGGACACGCAGCTGGTGCTGGTCGCCGGCGAGCTGGCCGACGGCGACGTCGTCGCGGCGGCGGAAGCCGGCGTGGTGGCGCTGCTCCGCCGGCACGAGACCACCGCCGACCGCCTGGTCGGCGCGATCACCGGCGCCGCGTGCAACGAGGGCACGGTCCCGGCCGACCTGCTGGGGCAGTTGCTGAGTCAGGTGGGCGCGCTCCAACGCGGAGTGCTCGCGCCTCGTGGTCTGGCGTTCAACGGGTTGGCGACCCGGGAGATCGAGGTGCTGCGGCTGGTCGCCGACGGGTGCGACACCAGCGAGATCGCCGACCGGCTCGCCTACTCCGAGCGGACGGTGAAAAACGTGCTGCACGACGTCACCTCCCGGCTCCAGCTGCGGAACCGGTCGCACGCGGTTGCCTTCGCGATGCGGCGTGGCCTGATCTAGGCCACCGGTGCCGTCGGCGGATCACCGGAGCCGCGCTGCGTCCGTCGACTTGCCCGATCGGGCTCGTGGCAATGCCTGTTCAGCGGGCTGCTGACGCGTTCCACGCACGCCCGGCGCACACCACAGTGAGGTCACACCCGACCGCGGCGACGGAGGAGGTTGGGTCTGGTGATCGCACAGGTGGACGCGGCCCTCCGGGAGATCGTGACCGATGACGCGCTCGAGGGCGCGGACCTCGACGTGGTCTTCGACGCGCC
Organism: uncultured Actinomycetota bacterium; assembly: GCA_963756795.1. Classification (GTDB taxonomy): domain Bacteria; phylum Actinomycetota; class Actinomycetes; order Propionibacteriales; family Nocardioidaceae; genus Nocardioides. The sequence continues at coordinate 102,572 of CAVWPK010000013.1, forward strand.
GACCAAGGACTGGGCAGCGCGTCGCAACGCTCCGACCATCAACCTCTACCTCTACGACATCCGCGAAGACGTACGTCGTCGGCCCGCGGGCTACCTGGAGGAGCGCAACGACGACGGCCACGTCACGGTGCGGCGGCCGGCGCCGCGGTTCTACAAGCTGTCCTACCTGGTGACCGCGTGGACCCAGCGCTCCGAAGACGAGCACCAGCTCCTGGACAACCTGCTCCGCGCGTTCCTGAAGTACGACGCCCTGCCCGACCGGCTCGTCGTCGGCCAGCTGGCCGAGCCGCGCGAGGGCGTCAAGATGACGGTCGGCCTGCCGCCGCCGGAGGATCGCGCGTTCGCCGACGTGTGGTCGGCGCTGGGTGGCGAGCTCAAGCCGTCGCTGGACCTGGTGGTCACAGCACCGATGTGGACCGGGCGCGAGTACCCGGCCGCCCCGCCGGTGGAGGAGGGGGTCTACCTCGACGTCCAGGACACGGTCGACGGCGGCACGGACACCCGGCGCCACCAGCACGTGCCGCCGCCGAGGGAAGAGCCCCAGCCCGTCGCCCCGGCCCGGCGCCGGAGGTCGCGATGACCTCACCGAGCCTGGCGCACGTGCTCGGCCGGCTCGGCGTCCTCGAGGAGCGGATCAGGCACCTCGTCGCCGTACGGCGTGCCGACGATCCGGCGCCGGACGACCCGTTCCGGGGGCTCTACCTCAGTGACGACGCCGTCGACCTGTTGCTCCAGGGCCACCGTCCGCCGGTGACCTGGCCGGAGACGTCCCGGCGGCTGGAGGCGTGCGAGGCCGCGGCGGACGCCGCGGCCGACGCCGGGGTGACGCTCCGGCTGCGCGACCTGAGCGCGACGTTCGGGCTGGACGCGGTCGACGTCGACCTGCTGCTCGCCGGGATCGCGGCGGACACCGACCCGCGGTTCGAGGCGTTCTTCGGCTATCTCAACGACGACGTCAGCCGCCGCCGCCCCTCGGTGGCTGTGGCCCTCGAGCTGGCGGGCGTACCGCTGGCGTCGGCCGGCGGCTACACGCACCTGCTGCACGGTCCGCTGATCCGGCTCGGACTGGTGGAGCTGGACGACCCGGACCGCCCGTTCCCCGGCCGCGCGTTGCGGGTCTCCGAACGGGTCGCGGCCTACCTCCTCGGTGTGGACACCCCCGACGCCGAGCTGGTCCCGGTGATCGGCAGCGTCCCCGACGTGCCGTGGGGAGACCCGTCCCCGCTTGCCCAGGCGTTGGGCGCGGGCGCGACGCTCGCCTATCTCCGCGAGCCGGCGACCGGGTCGGGGCGGGTGCTGGCGGTCGAGGCGTTGCGGCTCACCGGGCACCGGCCGTTGGTGATCGACCTCGACCGACTGGCGCGGCTGCCCGACGCTGCCCGGATCGCCAGGCTCGCCGCCCGGGAGGCCCGGTTGTCCGGCTGCGGCATCGTCGCGTGGCCGGTGTCGGCGGTGAAGGAGCGGCCCGACCTGCTCGAGGGCATGGTGGCCGACCCGCGCCCACTGCTCGTCGTCGGCGACCTCTCCTGGGACCCGGCGTGGATGCCGCAGCCTCCGCTGATCGTCCGGGTGGCGGGCAGCACCCACGACGAGCGCACCACGGTCTGGCGGTTCGCGCTGGCCGGGACGGTGACGGAGCCGGACGCGTTCGACGCGACGGCCCAGTTCCGGATGCGGCCGGACGAGGTGGCCCGCGCGGCCGAAGCCGCCCGCGTGCAGGCGCTCGTCGAACCCGACGGGCGGATCACTGCCGGTCACCTGCGGGTCGGCGCCCGGTCCGGGAACGGGTCCGCGCTCGAACGGCTGGCGCGGCGGGTCGAGCCGGCGGTCTCGTGGGCCGACCTGGTGCTACCGCCGACGGTGCTGACGGCCCTGCAGGAGGTGGCCCTCCGGGCGCGGCACCGCGAGCAGGTGCTGGGCGACTGGCGGATGCGGCCGGGCGGCGGCCGCGGGTGTGGCGTGGCTGCTCTGTTCGCCGGCGACTCCGGCACCGGCAAGACCATGTCGGCCGAGGTGATCGCCCACGATCTCGGGCTGGAGCTGTACGTCGTCGACCTCGCCACCCTGGTCGACAAGTACGTCGGCGAGACCGAGAAGAACCTCGAGCGGGTATTCCTCGCGGCGGCGGGGGTCAACGCCGTACTCCTCTTCGACGAGGCGGACGCCGTCTTCGGCAAGCGGTCGGAGGTGCGGGACGCCCACGACCGGTATGCCAACGTCGAGAGCGCCTACCTGCTCCAGCGGATGGAGTCGTTCGACGGCCTGGCCCTCCTCGCGACCAACCTGCGCGCCAACATCGACGAGGCGTTCACGCGGCGGCTCGACCTGATGGTCGACTTCCCGATGCCCGACGCCCACCACCGGCACGCACTGTGGGACACCTGCCTCGGGACGACGGTACGGCGCTCGCCCGACGTCGACCTGCGCTTCCTCGCCGACTCCTTCGAGCTGGCCGGGGGGTCGATCCGGTCCTCTGCGGTCACGGCCGCCTACCTCGCCGCCGCCGACTCCGGGGTGATCGGCATGCGGCACCTGGTCGGCGCCATCCATCGCGAGTACCGCAAGCTCGGCCGCCTGTGCCGGGAGTCGGAGTTCGGTCCCTACTGGTCGTTGATCCGCCAGAGCGTCTGAGTGACGGCTGCTCGTGGTCGCGGTGTCGAGGGACCTGCCGGAGGATTCTCGACCTGGCGGCCGGTCAGTCTTCGATCTGGGCTGCGCCCTGCCGCCTCAACGCGTCGAGCCCGTCCCGCATGGCTTGCAGCTTCTCCGGTGAGTGACCAGTCCAATCGAGGAGCTCTCCCGTGACGCGCAGCGGGTCGCGGCTGCGGAAGGACTGTGTGGGATTGCCGGGGAACTTCTTGTCGGTGAGGTTGGGGTCGTCCTCCAGCTCACCCTGGGGCTCGACGAAGTAGATGCGCCCGCGACCCTCGCCGGCCGCGAGCTCGGCACCCCAGACCGCGGCGTCCAGGGTCGCCGTGAAGTAGATGTGGTTCATGACGCGGTCGTCCTCGAAGTTCGAGTGCCGGCCAGGCGTCAGCAGGTCGCCGACTACCAGGGCTGCCTTCGTGCCATGCAGGTAGACGCCGGGTTCGTAGACCTCGAACGGCACCGGCTCACCCGTCGTACGCATGAGACGACAGTAGTTGCCGAGCCCTGCGGTGCGCGCTCCGCGACCTCGACGCGGTCAACTCGTCGATCAGCTGATCGACGCCGCCGAGCGTCGGAGATCGGACACTCGCTCATGGGCCAGCTCCCGTGGATATTTCAGCGCCGGTTGGCGGCGGAGCGACGTACTCGTCTCGGCACGAGTGTGCGGGACCAGAACGTCAGCCGCGCCTCCGGGTTGGGCAGGGGTCGGGTGGGGGGAGCATCGGGGGTGCCACCCGATGCGCCGGCGGATGCCTTGCCGCGAGGGTTGGCCCATGATCAACGTTGACTCACTGACTCGGAGGTACGCCGGCTTCACCGCCGTCGACAACGTCTCCTTCACCGCCCAGCCCGGCCGCGTGACCGGGTTCCTCGGTCCGAACGGCGCTGGCAAGTCCACCACGATGCGCGTCATGGTCGGTCTCACCGCCCCGACGTCCGGCTCGGCAACCATTGACGGAGTCCGGTTCGGCGATCTCCCCAACCCCGGCCTCGAGGTCGGCGTCCTCCTCGACGCCTCCGCCCAGCACGCCGGTCGCACCGGGCGCGAGATCCTCACCGTCGCCGCCGACACGATGGGCCTGCCCCGCAAGCGCGTCGACGAGATGCTCGAGCTGGTCAGCCTGACTCAGACCGAGGCCAAGCGTCGGGTGCGCAACTACTCACTCGGCATGCGCCAGCGCCTGGGCATCGCCACCGCGTTGCTCGGCGACCCGCGAGTGCTGATCCTCGACGAGCCGGCCAACGGTCTCGACCCGGCCGGCATCCGCTGGATGCGCGACCTGCTGCGCGGCTACGCCAACCAGGGCGGCACCGTGCTGCTGTCCTCGCACCTGCTCCACGAGATCGAGGTCATCGCCGATGACCTGGTCGTCATCGGCAACGGCAAGATCGTCGCCTCCGGCACCAAGGAGGAGCTGCTCGCAGCCGCCGGCACCCTCGTCCGCTCTACGTCGCCGCGCGACCTCGCGCACGCCCTCGAGCAGGCCGGGATCCCCAGCACGCTCGCAGGTGACGGCTCGGTCCGTACCGACGCCGATCCCGCTCGGGTGGGGGCGGTGGCCCTGGCCGCCGGCATTGCCCTCACCGAGCTCCGCTCCGCCGAAGGTGCGGGGCTCGAAGACATGTTCCTGTCGCTCACTGCCGACACCCAACGTGAAGGAGTTGCGGCATGACCGCCACGACCATCTCCCCCGACACGACGGCGGCCGTCCCGGTTCGCCAAGCGGTCCGCACGATACCCACCGCTCGCCTGATCAGGAGCGAGCTCCGCAAGATGTTCAACACCCGATCGGGCTTCTGGATGCTGATCAGCATCGGCTTGCTGTCGGTCCTGGCCACCTGCGCCGTCATCATCTTCGCGCCCGACGGCGAAGTCACCTACGAGAGCTTCGCGACCGCGATCGGATTCCCGATGTCGGTGATCCTGCCGATGATCGCGATCCTCGGCGTCACCAGCGAGTGGAGCCAGCGCACTGGGCTCACGACCTTCACCCTGGTGCCGAGCCGCGGCCGCGTGATCTGGGCCAAGGCGATCGCGACGTTCCTGGTTGGTGTGGTCTCGATGGCCGTCGCCTTCGCTGTCGGTGCCCTGGGCAACCTGGCTGGATCCGCGCTCGCGGGCGTCGACACGGTCTGGAACATCTCACTCTCGACCGCGCCGCAGATCGTGCTCGGCAACCTCGTCGGTATGGCGATCGGCTTCACGCTCGGCGTCGTACTGCGCAACTCTGCGGCCGCGATCGTCGGCTACTTCGTCGTGTCTCTCGTCCTGCCGGGCATCCTCGTCCTCCTTGCCCAGGTGCGTGACTGGTTCAGTGACCTGCAGCCGTGGATCGACTGGAACTACACGCAGGTCGCACTGTTCGACGGCGGCACGGACACGGCCAGGGAATGGGCCATGCTCGGCTCGACCACCGCTATCTGGATCGTGCTGCCACTCGTCTTCGGGCTGCTCTTCCTGCGCCGCTCAGAGGTGAAGTAGCTCCGCGGGCCGGCTCGCTGATCACCTCGACGCGCGGCGACGCGGGCGCGATGGCTTTCCGGGCAGGTGCCTGAGGTGGCGTGAGGGCATGCTGCGATTCACCGTTCGGCTTGTCTCCGCCGAGCTGACGGGGCGGCGCGGATACCGATGCGATTCTCCAGGTCGCGCAGTTCGGTCATCACGTCGGTCACGACCCAGATTCGGTTCCTGCTGCCGCCGGTGATTTCGTGAAGGACTCCAGCTTCCTCGAGCCGGTCGATGGCTTCATAGGTCCGCGCGCGTGTGGATCCGGTGATGCGCTCGGCTCGGGCGATGTCGAGAATCGGGTCACGGAGGAGGCCGTCGACGAGTGTTCTCGACGACGACCCTCGGCGGCTGCGGACGAGGTCGCGCCAGCGGGCGGGGAGCTCTGCGAGGCGGTCGGCGGATTCGACGGAGGCATCGGCGGCGACCACAGCCGGCCACCGGGAGTCCATGCCGCTCCCTTCTATCTGAAGCCTTGCTCAGCCTTAGTATCAGTTATTGCAGTAACCGATATTAAGCAGCCGGCGGGTTTCGGTTGCTGACCTGGTGTAGGCCCTGCACGAAGTCGCGCGCCGGCCCGAGCCGTGTACCCAGTGCGTGGACGAACCGCGCCGACTGGCGGCGGAAGGACGCGCCTCGGGCCTCCGTGGGTTGAGCGGGACGCTAAGGGTGTGCACGCGGTGAACACGCGGTTCAGGCAGGAGAACACCGATGGCTACCGGGACTGTTAACTACGGCAGCGTCCGAGAGGCGTGCGATCACTTTAAAGACCTGCTCGACGCCGCCGACGAGCGGCGTCCGGCTACGGTCACCCGCGACGAGCGACGGGTCGGCGCAGTCGACGCAGGTCTTCTCGGCCCTCGATGCGGGAGACCGCTGCTTGGCCGATGCCCATCCGCTCGGCGAGTTCGCTTTGGGTTTGGGCTGCGAACTTGCGGATCTCGGCCAGTCCTTGGGCGTAGATGCGGTTCATGTCGGCGACGCCGTGGTCGATGTTGTCGACCGCGTCGGCCATGCCGGGTTCGGTGAGGATCTCGTCGAGCAGTGCGTCTCCGTCGACAAACCCTGCGGGAATGTTGCTGTTGTTGTTGTTAGGCATCGTCATCTCCTTCGTCCCGAGTGTTGTCGTCTTGTCGCGCTTGTTCGCGTAGCCACTGCTCGATCACCATGTCGGCTCGGCGGCCGACCGTGGAGTACCAGACGTCGCCGATCCTCGCCTTCTCTCCGGCGAATAGTGCGACTACGACCTCATCGCTCTTGGGCGGGAACCAGCAGATGAGCCGAACTGCTATCCCTTCCTCGAAGGGGTGTGAGGTCCGCCAGACCTGGTGCGTCCTGGACTGGGCGACCCGCTTGAGCCCAGCTGTGTCCTCTTCCGGCGCTGCTTCCAGGTCGCGAAGCATCCGCAGTGCGGCAGCGACAAGCTCCAGTTGTCGTCGGTGGTAGGCATTGCCTTCGCGAGACTTCTGCTGCACACGACGGAGCCAGGCGTCGAACTCCACCGGCCAGCGCAACCTCACAACGCAACATTACATCGAAGTCATATTACGTTCAAGGCATATTCGCTTGAGTCAGACTCCCGCGACGTAGGCGGTGAGGAAGTGGACGCCGTGGCGGTCGAGGTTGCCGCGGGCACGGTCGTAGTGCTCGGTGGTGCGGGGGTCGGCGTGGCGGGCGAGGATCTGGGCGTCGCGGAGCGGGACGCCGGCGTCGAGGGCGTTGGTGATGGCGGCGTGGCGCAGCGAGTGGGGGCTGATGTGCCGGGGCATGCCGGCGGTCTTCGCGATCCGGAGAACCATCCGGTAGACGTCGCGGCGGTCGATCGGGTTGTGTGAGTTCGGTCTGAGCACCAAGGGTCCTTCGGTGCGTTCGCCGCGGCAGGCCTCGAGGACGCGGAGGACCGGGACAGTGATGGGCATGGTGGCGGGCTTGTTGCCTTTCCCGACCAGGTGCAGGACGCGGTGCCCGCGCAGGGTCTGGGCGTAGTCCTCGATCCGGACCGCGGCGGCCTCTGATGCGCGGAGCGCGTTGATGCCGAGCAGGTACGCCAGGGCGCCGTGGTGGACGGTGATGGTGGGTGCGACCTGGAGGAACCGGATCAGCTCGAGCCGGTCCAGACCTTGCGTGCGGGACTCATCGTGATGCAGCTTCGGAAGCCGTGCGTAGACAGCCGGGTCGGCCGGGATCAATCCGTCGATGTGAGCGAACCTGAAGTATCCCCGGACGCCGTTCATCATCGTGATCACCGAGGAGTCCATAAGCCCGGACTCGCCGAGGTGGCGGATGTAGAGCTCGACGTGAGCGCGCTGAACGCCGGCCAACGGATCCAGGCCATGTGTTTCGCACCAGCCGAACCAGCGACGCAGCTGATGGGTGTACAGCTCGTGGGTGTGCCCGCGATATCGGGCCAGGAACGAAACCGCCGCTGCTTGTGCCGGCGTCATGGCATCGGGCTGGGAGGGAAGCAGGATTGTGGTCGACATGGTCGCCTCCGGCGGCGACCATCAACGGAGGCCAAGTCGCGCTCGCCGCAGACGCGACGAGGCACTCCATCGCCCAAACCTAACCCGCTCGGCCGGGCTCAACCCCAACACGCGATCGCGGCGCAATGACTCAGCGAAGGGCGCTCTAGGCGCGAGGTAGCTTGCGATGTCGCGCACGCGCAGCGGCACGGGAGTGCGTCGCTAGAGTCGCCTCCTCGCGGTCAGAGAGGCGGAGAGATGTTCGCCGACGGTCGGGATGTGCTCGGCACAGCCCCGGTGCGCAGGACAGCCCGTTGTTCGTCACGGTCCCCTGTAGCGCTGGCCGTCGGAGCAACGAGGACTCCGGGAGATCGTTGGTTCAGATCCAACGTTAAACAAGGATAGTGCGTTATCCTTATCTAACGAGACGGCGAGATAAGGATCGATGTGACGCAGACGGACGCGCTGAGGCTCTCCTGGGAAGAAGCTTCCTGGGAGCCGACGACGCCTGCCCAAGCGATGGATCGCGCCCGTTTGTCAGTCGTCGGGCGGCCCTACCGGGCTGCGGTGCCCGCGGCCATCGAGCGCATGCAGTTCGAGATCGACCCGGACGTTGCCGCGCGGGCGGAAGATGCGCGGGCAGCGATCACGCGGTTCGACGCTGAGCTCTCCGCCATGTTCGGCGGGGAGTTCGCCCCCCTGTCCGCCGTCTTGCTTCGGACTGAGTCCGCGTCGTCCTCACAGATCGAAAACATCACTGTTGGCGCCAGGGCCTTGTCGCTGGCCGACGTCGGCCTCGCCAAGTCGGGATCGAATGCCAGGCTCGTACAAGCGAATGTCGAGGCGATGAACCGGGCCCTCGAACTCACCGGCCCCCTCACCCCTGGCCACATCCTGGCAGTCCACGAATCTCTCATGCATGGCCAGGACCGAGCAGACCCCGGGCGGTTTCGTAAGCAGCAAGTCTGGATCGGCGGAACCGACTACTCCCCACACCGGGCCGACTTCGTCCCACCGCTGGATTCGAGGATCAATAGGTTGATCAAGGATCTTTGTGCGTTCTCCGAGCGGACGGACCTCCCGCTTCTGGCGCAGGCGGCCATCGCACACGCCCAGTTCGAGACGATTCACCCATTCAACGATGGAAACGGTCGCGCGGGCCGAGCCCTGATCCACGTCATGCTCCGCCACGGTGGAGCGACCACTCGCACCACGGTTCCCGTGTCCGCCGGGCTGCTGTCCGACACTGACGCCTACTACGACGCCCTGACCGCCTATCGCAACGGCGACCCGAACCCGATCGTCGAAGAGTTCAGCCGAGCCGCATTCGCCGCCGTTCGCAACGGCCAGGAACTTGCCACCGACCTAAGGACGCTTCACGACAGCTGGACAAACAACCTCCGATCACGCAGGGACGCGGTCGCTTGGCGGGTGCTGCCGTTCCTGCTCCGTCAGCCTTCAGTCACCTCCAAACTGGTTCAGGAAACCTTCAAGGTCACCCAGCCGGCAGCCGACAACGCGCTGCGCCAACTCCAGGAGGCCGGGGCCCTCTCGAGGCCCAAGACCGTCCACGGTGAAGGTCGGAAGAGGAACGTCGTGTGGCAGGCGACCGAGGTCCTCGATGCTCTCGACCGGTTCGGTGAGCGTGCGCGCCGAACCCCCAGAACCAGTTGATCCTTCTCTTCATGATCCTGATCATTCTCAAGCCGTTGGCTTGACGATTATCGCTGATGAGATTCGGCTCGACCTCTCAGCAAACGTAGGGGTACTTCGGCCACGCCGACTGGCGGCGAAATGACGCTCTTCGAACCTCGCCCCTGGGGGTGGAGCCCAGAGTCCCTCGGAGGATCAGTTGCCAGGTCCAGACGCGAAGACCGGGTCGAGGATGGCGACTACCTTGGCCATCTGATCGTCAAGGTTCTCCTCGCTGATGTCCTCCACCCCTTCCTTCCTGCGCCAAGCAGACCATTGGCCTGGCCGATGTCGGCGTATCCCTCGACCGAGGGTGCGACGGGGCGAACTTGACTTGGCGATATCGGGCGACTGCTCGCGCAGAGTCCAGCAGGACGTCGTTGTCGATTCCGTGCTCGCTGGCGAGTCGGACGATGTCGATGTAGTCGCGCCAACGGGTGCTGGTCGTTCCTCGTTCGAGTATGGTCACGCCCTTTTCGGCGACAATGGTTTCGGGGGCGTAGCCGAGGATCTCGATGGGCTCCCCAAGGACCCGCGGAACGGTGACCTTCTTGGGAAGCGGGATGATGGGGTCGCCCGTCGAGATGTCCCATGCGACGGTCACTGGGTATGGGCCGATCTTGGCCTTCACCCTCATGCGCAGGCCCGGGTATTCACTCTGGTCAACGGATGTTCGCCACGGACATCGAGTCAAGGTCGAACTCCATGCCGTCGTCGACCTGCACCGCCGCGATGTCCCTAACGACTTGCCCGATGTGCTCCGGTGTCACCGATGCGGAGACAGCCTCGGCGTCGACGTCCTTGGTGGGACGACGAACGCCGTAGACCGCGAGCAGGATGCCGCCCTTCAGGATGAAATCGTCGGAGTGCTGCGTTCGGGTCAATCGGTCGAGGAACGATTCCAGCCCGTGTCTGGTGAGGTACTCCGCTGTCGGTGCCGGCTTGCCGCTCTTGTCGGCGGCAGAGCGAGCCCTTCTTTGTAGTTGCTTGAAGACCTCGTCACCGGTTGTCACGTGACTGCCTCCAGGGTCTGCAGAATCGGGCCCTTGGCCCGGGGAAGCTTGGCGGCGATCGCCATGAAGATCGGCTGGTTTTCCGCCACGCGCATCCACTCACGGAGGGCGTTGCGGCCGAATTCGTATCCGTTGGTGCCGCGCAGGCGGAAAGCGTCTGCGATGCTCCGCTCTGGGCTGTAGATGCCGATGCTCATGGTCGAGCCTGGGATGCGAATCTCGTCTCTGCCCAGATTGAACGTGTCCGTGTCGAAGTGATGCCACTCGATGGCGCCGGTGGTTGCCGGAGCGCGGGCGCCCCGAGGGATGGCAATGTGGAGAGCGGCCGGAATGTCGTCGATGAGGTCATAGTGAGCCAGCGCAGACGTGAGGCAGATCGTTGAGCGGGCGTGGCGCGAGGCGGCCTCGAGCCAGTCCCAATCGGCCGCGTTTGCGTCGGCAGGGAGGTAGAGGCCGAGGGCGATCTTCTCGTAGTTACCGGCATGCGCTTGACGGTAGAACGAGCTCCTTGACATGCCGTGATCCGTCGCCCGGCGAGGCTTGGTTGCAGACATCGGCCCTCCTCTCTGGCACAAAGCGTACACAGATAGCTTTATCTGTAAACACTTTGTATCAGAACGAGGCGGATCAGCGATCATCTTGAGACAAGTGTCCAGAGCGAGAAACGGCTCTGACCTGCGCGAATACAGCGAATCGCCGATGCCCATGCTGATCGTCATTGTGATCGTGATCGACATGATCGAGTTCATCGCCCATGGTCGAGCCCATGACGCGCCGACGCGCGGCAGGGATGTGTCTAAGTGGGCGATGTGCAGCGCCCATAGTGGGCGCTCTGCCGCACTTCCCACGGGCATCGGGGCGATCGGGACAGTCTCCCCCCACCGAGCCGCCCCCGCCGCGGTTGCCCGATCGGGCAGCCGAAGGGTCCTTCGGCTGCGCCCGGGTGTCTGGCGTCCGGCGCGGCGGGGGAGCAGCGTGGTGACACCACGACTCTGGAGGTCGGCATGCGCCACCACGACTACGACCACCCCGAACGAGAGAC
>CAVWPK010000014.1:0-186404 GCA_963756795.1 uncultured Actinomycetota bacterium
AGTGTCCTGGCTCAACACATACCGGACAGATGTCTCAAGACATCCCGGACAGCATGTCTCAAGACATAGGCGACACCGACAGGGTCGGGATCCTCGACCATGTCCAAGGCCCGGCTGGTGATCACTGCCGTTGTCCTCGGAAGCGACCGGTCGTGAGGTCGCCCGCAACTACGGCGTCGCCCGCTCCTGGGTCTACAAACTCCTGGCCCGTTACCGCGCCGAGGGCGACGCAGCGTTCGAGCCGCGGTCCCGTCGTCCGCGCACCGTCCCGACGCCACGCCTGCGGCGACTGTCGAGCTCGTCCTGCGGCTCCGACGGAGTTGACCGCGGCCGGCCTCGACGCCGGCGCCGACACCGTCGTCTGGCACCTCGCGCACCACCATCAGGTGCCGCTCTCACGCGCGACGGTCCACCGGATCCTGGTCACGCCGAACACCCAAGTCGTCCCGGACCCCACCAAGCGACCGAAGTCCTCCTACATTCGGTTCGAGGCCGAGCAACCGAATCAGACCTGGCAGTCCGACTTCACCCACTACCGCTCACCGCCTCGACGGCACCGGGCACCGACGTCGAGATCCTCACCTGGCTCGACGACCACTCCCGCTACGCGTTACACATCAGCGCCCACGCACGGATCACCGCACCGATCGTGCTCGCCACCTTCACCGAAACCGCCGCCCAGCACGGCTATCCGGCGTCCACGCTGACCGACAACGGCATGGTCTACACCGTCCGGTTCGCTGGCGGCCGCGGCGGCAAGACCAAGCTCCGAGGTCGAGCTCCGCCGGCTCGGGATCACCCAGAAGAACTCCCGACCCAACCACCCCACCACCTGCGGCAAAGTGGAACACAGGTCCCAGCAGACGCTGAAAAACTGGCTACGCGCCCAACCCCGCCCAGCCGACCAACCTCGCCGACTCCAGGCGCTGCTGGACCGGTCTCGCGATCGAGTTCTACAACATCACCTGCGGCCGCACCGCTCCCTGGCCCACCAGGCCACCCCCGCCGCCGTCTTCGCCGCACGCCCCAAGGCCACCCCTCGGCGACCGCAGCAGCCCGACACCCACGGCCGCGTCCGCGACGACCGAGTCGCGAGCAAAACCGGATCCGTGACCCTGCGCCACAACGGCCGACTCCACCACATCGGCGTCGGCCGGACCTACGCCGGAACCTACTCTCCGACTCCTCGTCCAAGACCTCGAGATCCGCATCGTCGACACCGCCACCGGCGAGCTCCTCCGAGAACTCGTCCTTCGACCCAACCCGCGACTACCAGCCCACCGGAAGGCCACCCGGACCCAACCAGCAAAACCAGCAAGGCGGACCTACGTCTCCGTAGGTCCTGGTCGTCCGGGATGTCCTGAGACATCACGATGGTCGGGCTGACAGGATTTGAACCTGTGGACCAACCGAGGGCAGGATTGCCGCGCTGACCTGCGCTAACCCGCCCTCTGACCTGGCAATATAGTCACTGTGGCAAGTTCCACTTGTGACAGCGATGGACCTCGATTGCCCCCACCTGTGGCACGGGAATGGCACAGTCAACGGCCGTCATGTGGCACAATCCTGTCAGCGACACAACTCACACATCCCGGATGAGAGGACGCACTGCCATGCGTCAGGAGACCAACCACGAACCATGCCCGATCGCCGTTGACGTCGAGGCCACAGCATGAGCCGCCGCACCTTCGGCAGCCTGCGCAACCTGGAAACTCGCAAGGGCAAGCCGGCACGCTGGCAGGCCCGCTACCGCTGTCCCGAGGCCGACGCGCACCCCGTCAACCCGAGCAGCCGGGACGGCAAGTCCTACCCCGACCTGCACGGCGCCCACGACCTCACGACTGGCCGCACGCTGGGCACGTTCAGCACTAAGGGCGACGCGGAGACCTATCTGACCAAGATCCGCGCGGCCATCCTGGAAGGCCGCCACGTCTGCCCGGTCCGGCAGCAGGCCGAGACCGAGGCCGCACGACAGAGCCGGCAGACGTTTCGCGCGTACGCCGAGACCTGGCTACGGACTCGCCGCAAGACGGACGGCAGCCCGCTGACCGAGCGCACCCGACGCCTGTACCGGCGCCAGTTGGACGAGCTACTGCAGACGTTCGGAGACCTCCCGCTCGACGGCATCACGCCCGCGTTGGTGCGGTCCTGGTGGAAGATGACGCTTCCCGAGCAGCACCCCGACCGGCTGACTGGAAACGCCCACGTGTACGCGCTGCTGCGCAGCATCCTGGGCACGGCTGTGGAGGACGAGTTGCTACCTGTGAACCCGTGCAACGTGAAGGGCGCGGGAGTCACGAGGCGCCGTAAAGCAATCAAGCCAGCGACGCCGAACCAGCTCGAGGCCATCGCCACCGCCGAGGCCTTGCCGGACCGTTACCGGCTGTCAGTTCTGCTGGCCGGTTGGTGCGCGCTGCGGTTCGGTGAGGTGGCCGAGCTGCGCCGTCGCGACATCGCCAAGGACGGCAGCACAGTGCATGTGCAGCGAGGCATGACATACGAGGCGAAGCGGTACTGGGTCGGAGACCCGAAGGCAGGCAGCAAGGGCGACGTTGCGATACCCCCGCACCTGCGCGGCGCCGTGCTCGACCACCTACGCGACCACGCGCAGCATGGACCGGACGGACTGCTGTTCTGGCGCGACCACGGCCATTCCGGTCGCTGCGATTGCGGGCACGCAGGCTGCGCGGGTGGGCACATCTTTTCGCAATGGTTTGACAGGTTCTATCGGCCCGCGAGCGACGCCGCTGGGCGCCCGGACCTGACATTCCACGAACTGCGTCACACCGGCAACGTGCTGGCCGCTGAGGCGGGTGCGAGTTTGGCCGATCAGATGAAACGGCTACGGCACAGCACCCATGGCGCCGCTCTGCGCTATCAGCACGCAGTCGACGGCCGGGATGCCGAACTGGCCGAGCGCATGTCACTGCTCGCCGAGCCGTCGGGGGCCCGCCCCGGGCATCGCGTCGCCCGACGTCCGGAAGCGAGCGGCCGCATAGCGCAGTAGCTCCAAGAGTGGACACGTCGAGTCTCTGGCAGACACGACGACGCAAACGGTTTCCTCGCAGCGGCCGCGGACCAAACGGCACTATCGGATGGTTTCGGCGCGAGTGTGAGCGTGATCGAAGTTCGTGAATCCTGAAAGCGAAACGCTGAGCTGCAAACTCTCCTACGCTCCGACTAGTCGATCGTCTCCCGTCGCCGGAGTGTTCTCATGTCCATGCCCCCGTCCCCGCCGCCTCCTTCTGCCCAGGCGTATCCGGTTCCGCCAAGAAAGAGCGGCAACAAGCGGCTCTGGATCGTGCTGGGCGTCATTGGCGGAATCATCATCCTGTGCTGCGGCTTCGGCGGGAATTCTGGTCGCTGTGTCCTCGGAGGACACCGATACGAGCAAGGACGACTCCTCCGCCGAGGCGACCGACACAGAGGACTCGCCTTTCGAGGAGCCCGAGCCCGTCGATACCGACGGCGACGGAGTCAGCGACGACGAGGACTACGACCCCAACGACGCGACCATCCAGACCGAGGACGACGTCGACACAGACGGTGACGGCGTGCCTGACGTGGATGACCCCGACCCCAATGATCCGAATGTTCGAACGAGAGACGACGTCGACACCGACAAGGACGGAGTGCCTGACCACAAGGACGCCTTCCCGAAGAACGAGAAGTACAGCAAGGACACAGACGGCGACGGAGTCGCTAATGAGATCGACGACTTCCCGAAGGACGAGCGGTACAGCAAGGACTCTGACGGAGACAAGCATGCCGACTCCGTAGACGACTTCCCGACTGACCCGAGTCGGTGGAAAATCACCTCGGCGATGTACAACGCTATCGACAAGGCCAGCGACTACCTCGACTACTCGTCGTTCTCGCGGACCGGACTGATCCAGCAGTTGGAGTTTGAAGGCTTCAAGACTGCCGACGCCACCTTCGCAGTCGACTATTTAGAGGTTGACTGGTTCAAACAGGCGGTGCTCAAGGCTGAGGACTACCTCGACTACTCGTCCTTCTCCCGGGACGGTCTGATCTCGCAACTGCAGTTCGAGGGTTTCACGTACGAGCAGGCAGTGCACGGTGTCAACAAGGCTTATTGATGCTCCGGGCGTGCCATTAGGCGAGCGAGGGTGTTCACCCCGCAGTATCGCGTTAGGGGCTGACAGGCTCCGATCCTGTTCACACGAGTCCCTGGCCTGCGGCGATGCCGGTCAGGGCGTCGCTGTGCGCCAACCGTGCCACGAGACGCCGCGATAACAGTTCGGTAACGGAACTAAGCACTACGTCCGTTAGGTGGTCTCCCGCAGGTCAGGCCGCCGATTCGGTCTGACATGCCCGTCGCTGACCTGCAAGAACGCGGATGGGCACTACGCAGAGGCGTCGGTCGCACTGTCAATGATGGACAAGAACAGGCGAGCGCGACCCGCACGACTCATCCGCTGCCACGGATGGGCGGGCCGCGCTCTCACTCCCAGATGAAGGAGCAAACGTCAGCATGTCACGCACGATCGCCAAGTTGCGCCCCGAGCGACCCGCCTACCTGTCCCTGCAGAGCGCCGCCCACCTGCACGACGTATCCGTCAAGACCATCCGGCGCCGAATCGCTGATGGCACTCTGCCGGGATACCGCGTCGGCGGTCAGTTGCGAGTCCGCGAATCCGATCTCGACCGGCTAGCCGTCCGAGTGCCGGCGGCGACCGCCCTGTGAGCGTCGCCTACAAGGGCCAGCAGCTCCACCCCGGACGACTGGAGCGCCGGGGGCATGGACGCCGACCTGCACGCCGACTTATGCGACATGCTGCGCATCGTCATGCGCGGGTCGGCGCGCGGCGTGGACGAGCGCTGCACCTGGCCGGTGCACTGCTTGACCTCGCCGACCGCGCGGGACTGACGTCTGACGAGGAGGACGTGTGGCCCGCTTCGACGTGCTGACCGCCCAACGCACCATGCGAGACGACGACGACCTGAGCGGCTCCCAGCTGGGGCTATTGCTCTGCGCGACGCTCCGTGCCGACAGCAAGGGCGCCGAGCCCGGACGGGTGCGCGCAAGCCTTGCCCTGCTCGGCAAACGATGCGAAGGTGAACGAGCGCACCGCGCGACGCGCGTTCCAGGCACCAGCCGTGCTGCGCTACTTCGCCCGAGTGGAGCGCAAGACCCGCCGAGTGGGGCTGTGGTTCCACCCGACGGTTACGGGCATGGTGTTCGCAGTGGACCCCGTTGGCGCGGTGACCTCTGGTCTTGACTTCGGACGGGGTGTCCGCAGTGAGGCCGCGACTGCGGACCCTGTGTCCGCGACTCCGGACGCTGTGCTCGGCCACCTGCCTGTACACCTACAGCAGAGCAGGCAGCCACGAACTGAGCCACGGCACAACGAACGAGCGGACGACGCTGCGTGGCTGGCTGCCGAACTGGACCTAGACGTCGCTGCCTGTCGCACGGCACTCGCCCTAAAGCAGCGCCACGCAGCCGACCGCGGCAACCCGTGGCGGAACGTGTGGCGCACATGGTGCGGAGCGTGATCCCGCTGGATGAGTGGCGCACCGTTGTCACCGACCAGGTGCCGCGTCGTCGTCCGCCAACCGCCTGCCAGTGCGATCGCACCGACGAGCACGAGCGCCACGAGTGGGCCGACCACCGGAACCAGTTCATGTGCCACGGCGTCGACCTGTGACCGCACAGCTCGTGACACTGCGCCCCCGCGGCCGCTGCTACGGGCCTGGCTGCGCTGGGGTGACAATGCTGCTCCCCCAGCAGCAGTGGTGAGCGCTCGGCATGAGGACCGCGGCCGGCTGTCAGCGGTGTTCGCGCAGCACGCAGGTCGCGGGCTGTGCAGGCGGTGCTACACCGCAGAGTCACGAGCAGGCCGGCTCTCCGAGTACGACACTCGGCACTGGCCGGCTGCTCTACGGGCCGACGAGTACGAGCACACTCGAGCGAATATTGCGGGGAGCGTCGGCGCGGCGCCGGGTGTCCGAAGCGAGTGAGAGTCAGGGCGGCGCACACCCCAGGACACGATCAAGCGAGCGTTGGACGCGCGACGGGTCGCGCCATAGCGAGGGGCTGGCAGGTACGAGTCCTGTCGTCTTGGCAGCGCCGGCTCGCGGAACGCCGCGGCGAGGACCCGTGCCACGTCCGCGCCAGTAGAGCGCGCTTGCTAATGACCTCGAGACCAGTGCGAGCGTTTGTGAGCGGACGCAATCACGCAACGGAAGGAAGGGGACTCGGATGGGGTGCCACGACCATCCCGGCGCCAGCGCACTGGAACGCGCACGCATCGCAGTGGGGATGACGACGCTCGACGTGGCGCACCGTCTGCGCGTCAATCCGCAAACCGTGACTCGCTGGGAGCGCCGCACGCACTCGCCAACTCGCGACAGGTGGCTAGAGCTTTCGCGGTTGTACGGCGTCGCGCCCGCCAACCTGCTCGGCTGATGGCCGGCCGACCACTACGACGCGCTCGACGCGAGGCCGTAGCGCGGATGCCCGACGCCGGGGTCTTCGACCTCGCCCGGGCGATCATGCGAAACATGAGCGACAGCGAGCTGCTCGGCTACGCCGTTGCGGCACAGCCCGGCGAGCGGATCGACGTGCCGAGGACAATGGCCGAGTCCCGACGACGCGTCCGCGAACTCGTGACAACCGACCGCGAATGGGCTTCAGTCGTGCTCGCCAGTCGCCCAGCACATCGATAAGCACCTGAGCGACCCCCGCACACGCGCGCGTGTGCCACGAAACCCCCGCGCCGTCCGGTCATAAGGACTGAGCGAACTGCATACCGAAGCAATGAGCGCCGGTGGTCCGAGCCTTGAGGCGCCGGGATCACGATGATCTCGCTTGGGCTCTGTGACTCCTCGAAGATGTAGCAGTAGCTGACGGAGAGCATCTCGAACGGGCCACCGGAGAAGGGAACCACTGCGCTGCCGTCGGTACGTTGGCCAGTCGAGACGACCTGCATCGCAAGGTATGCGGGTTCGAGCGCTGCACGGTCGTCGCCGAGCAGTTGCCCGAGGGCATTCCACATGCGTTCGCTCGGTCGTCCGACACCGCGCTCGACGTTTGCGATCGTGCTGCGTGCCATCCCGAGCCGGTCAGCAAGGTCGGCTTGGCGCCATCCGGCCCGTTCTCGCAGCGTGCGAAGTGATTCGCCGAACGGCGCTGTTCGGTTCACCTGCCCCTGGGTGCCGATTGGCAACACCACGCCTCTGCTCGACCTGTGCTCATCCAACGGCGAGGTCGGTGAGTCGGGTGTTCGAGGTGTTCAGCTTGATCCAGGAGCCGGCGCCGGACCACAGCACCCAGTGGTCGGCCCCGTCGGTGCGCATGATGTCGGTCTTCGCGTCTCCGTTGAAGTCACCGAAAGCGAGGTCGGTGAGTCGGGTGTTCGAGGTGTTCAGCTTGATCCAGGAGCCGGCGCCGGACCACAGCACCCAGTGGTCGGCCCCGTCGGTGCGCATGATGTCGGTCTTCGCGTCTCCGTTGAAGTCACCGAAAGCGAGGTCGGTGAGTCGGGTGTTCGAGGTGTTCAGCTTGATCCAGGAGCCGGCGCCGGACCACAGCACCCAGTGGTCGGCCCCGTCGGTGCGCATGATGTCGGTCTTCGCGTCTCCGTTGAAGTCACCGAAAGCGAGGTCGGTGAGTCGGGTGTTCGAGGTGTTCAGCTTGATCCAGGAGCCGGCGCCGGACCACAGCACCCAGTGGTCGGCCCCGTCGGTGCGCATGATGTCGGTCTTCGCGTCTCCGTTGAAGTCACCGAAAGCGAGGTCGGTGAGTCGGGTGTTCGAGGTGTTCAGCTTGATCCAGGAGCCGGCGCCGGACCACAGCACCCAGTGGTCGGCCCCGTCGGTGCGCATGATGTCGGTCTTCGCGTCTCCGTTGAAGTCACCGAAAGCGAGGTCGGTGAGTCGGGTGTTCGAGGTGTTCAGCTTGATCCAGGAGCCGGCGCCGGACCACAGCACCCAGTGGTCGGCCCCGTCGGGCCGGAAGATGTCCGATCGGCCGTCCCCGTTGAAGTCGAGGCGACGACGAGCAGAGTTTACGATCGGTGACGTGGGGTTGGAGGTTCGGGATTGATGGACGTAGCCGCGAAGAAGCCGGTTACCGTGACTGTGATCGTGTGGCCAATGTCGCTTGCGCTCAGGGCATAGGTGCTGGCGATCGCCCCAGAGACAGGGGTGCCGTCACGGTTCCACTGATAGTCGAGAGTGACGCCCTCGGGACCCCAAGACCCAGAATTAGCGGTGAGGACCTGCCCGTAGACGGGGCTCCCGCTGACGATCGGCATGTCGGCGTCGACCTGACCGTCAGCGGTGATGACATCCGTCGGCGACGACGTTTGAGAGACCGGTTCATAGCCGGTCTTCGTACGGTCACCGACACGGAGATCCTGGCCCCGATGTCGTCCTCGCCCGCCGTGTAGGCCGAGCCGTTGGCCCCCGGGATCGCCATCCCGTCCGGTTCCACTGGATGGAGAGGTCGTCAGGAGTCGGGCTCCAGGACTCAAGTTGAGCCGTAAGCGTCTCGTCGAGCCGCGGGGTTCCACTGATCGTTGGCGTTGGCGTTGTGCTGAACTGCAACGCTTCGACAGGTCCGGCAGGGTCCGATGTCGCTGTTGCCGGGATGTGGTCGGGCTTTCGACCCTTGACAGTGACGGTGATCATGGTGCCGATATCGTTCGCGGTCAACGTGTAGCTCGGGCCGGTGGCACCGGCGATCGGGGCGTGATTCCGGTTCCACTGATAGGTGAGGTCGACAGGCTCCGGACCCCACGTCCCAGGATCCGCGACAAGTGTTTCACCAAACTCGGGGATCCCGGCGATGGTCGGCGTCCCGACTGTCAGTGGCTCGCCGCCCACCACGGGCTCCGTCTGCGGTGACTCCGCGGACGCTGTCTGGTATCCCGCCTTGACAGCGGTCTGGAGAACCGAGATCCGGGCATTCGCCAGGTCCGCGGTCAGACCCAGCATTGATGAGGTCGCCCCGTCGATGAGAAGGCCGTCTGCCAACCACTGAAAGCTGGTGCTGTCTGGTGACGGCCTCCAGGTCGCGTCGCTGGCGGTGAGGGTTTCGCCGACCTCCGCGTTGCCGGTGATGCTGGGCGACGCCGTCGCCGCGAAGTCGCCCAGCGCGACGGGCGAGGTTGTCGCGGAGGTGGCGATCCGGTCGTTGTAGCCGCTCTTGCGTGCGGTGACCTGAACGGCAATCGAACGGCCTGCGTCGGCGGGGGTTGGGGTGTAGCTCGCGCCGGTCGCCCCAACAATCGGCGTCCCGTCGGCGAGCCACTGGTAGGCGTAGGAGTCGGGGGTGGGGCTGAAGGTGCCCTTGACCGCGGTGAGGTTGGAGTCGACCTTGGCGGAGCCGGTGATGGACGGGTTGGCGGTCACGGCTAGATCACCCTTGGCGACCGTCGATGTCTGGGCCGACTCCTTGGCGCCAGAGGTGTAGCCGGTTCCCGACGCGGTCACGACGACGGTGATCCGCTTCCCTGCCTGTGAGGCAGTCGGCGTGAAGATCGAGGAGGTCGCGCCGCTAATGTTCGACCCGTTAGCGCGCCATTGGTACTTGTAGCTCACGGTTGCGCGGGGCGTGATTCCCAGACGATGACACCCAGGTGCCCTTGCCGGCGGTCAGCCGCACACCGACCTTGGGAGTCCCGGAGATCTTCGGGGCGACGGTGGCCAGGATGCGCTCGTCCTTGAAGTGAATGAAGCCGGATGGCCACCCAGTACCGGAGGTCACCTTGATCCAGCGGAAGCCAAGATCGGTGTCAGTGCCACCCCAGTTGCTTTCTGAGATCCAGATCTCGCTGCTGGACACGACCTTCTCGACGTAGGCGACATGGCCGTCCGAACTGGCCGGTGATCGGTTCGCATCCCACCAGGCCACAGCACCCACCCGCGGCGTGCTGTTCGTCTTCGACGGGTTGAGACGCCCCCAGCTGTAGGCATTACCGTCGCCGCTCCAGGGGCGGGTGTTCGACATCGCGTCGTACTTGCGGGTGACGAACCGGAAGGCGACGTAGTTTGTGCAGTTGTTGCCAGTCGACATGTTGCATTCTGGGATGGAAGGGGCGCACATCCTCCAATACGAGTTCACGCGCGCGCTCTTATAACCGTAATGCGTCCAGCCTCTGGCCGCGCAGGAGTCGTATCCCCTACAGATGACCGTGTGAGCGGCATTCGCGGGCGCTGTGGGGCCGACTAGCCACAACGCGGCAGAGGCCACCCCCGCGAGAAGCGCCGACGTGGCGGCGCGAAAGGCCGCGAACCACCCGTGGGTCGGTGGCCGCAACGCGCGGTTGCGTCGCCGGCTTTCGCACTCCAGGCGCTTGGTCGAAACCACGGACATTTCGCCACCCCATGCGTAGCAGTCGGCCCGAGAACAACACGAATCTCGACCGTAGAGTGCGGCGGAGTAATCGAATGATTGCAGATTGGTGCCGGTCGTGGGAAGCCTACTTCGGGACGCACCGCGCAAACATCCAGGATCTCGTCAAACGCAGCGTACGGACGACGGCGCCGTTTCAGGTCTTAAAACGGCAGGACTTGGGACGCGCCGTCGACACCGCCCGCCGTGTTGCCGAGAGAGCAGCGGACGCCCTGAGCCGGAGAGCGACGCGTGATTGGGGTGAAGCGCTGCCTGGCGCATCCCCAAGGAGCGCCGATCCGCGTCGGGACGCAATGGCGCTTGCGTGGGGCCGCGAGGCCGGCCACGACGGCGAGCATGACTACTGCTCGGCTGCGGGGCCGGGCGTGCGCGCGCTCGCGTTCCGCGGGGTTGCGCGGCGATTTCGGTGCGCCCCTGGTTTCGCCATGTGGCGGAGGATCCGCCAGAACGTTTCTAACGGCCCATCGGGGGATGCAGGTGCGCCGCCGCGACAGGGACTTTCTCACTCCCTCGACCGCCAATCCGTGTAAGCCCGGAGGAACGCTTCGGCGGTAGTGGCTGCTAGGGCTGTTGCTTCCGCCAACTGGTGCTGGGACTGGCTGCGGCCAGGGTGCGCGAGGGCCCTATTCCGGAGCTTGTTGAGCTTGATTGCGGCCGCGCCGACCTCCTCTGAGAGCCCTAGTCGCTCGCATGCGAATGCGATATCGCCCGTCAGGCGCTGCCCATCCGCCTCTTGTAGCGACTTGGCTGCACTCTTGATTCGGCGGACTGCGCGCGCGGTTTCTAGCCCGTGAAGATCGCGTACGAGGGTGGATACGATCCGCTGTCGACGCGCTTGCTGGGTCGGATCGGGGTTTCGATTGGACCCGACCCGCGTGGCGATCCGCTCAATCACCAAGAAGTGTCGCAGCACAGACGCTTCCAACTCAGCGTCGCGCCTGCCCGCGGTCCATAGCATCTTCGCGCCCTCGACCAGGTCGGCAGCGGCCGACGCGGCAACACTGTCACGTTAAAACGTTCCCATCGTGCGACGAACTGCGGACTCTTCCTCTTCGGACATGGCCGGCATTTCGCCGACGTTGGACACAAACGCCCAGTCCGACCAAGGGCTCGACCCTTCGTCAACAACCTGTCCGTCAGGGCCGGCCGGTGCAACACGTTCAAGTTCGACATGAGCCAACTTTCCGGTCACCAGCATGAGGGTCGCGGTGAAGGGACGGATGTACCTCTCGTGCGCTTTCCGGAGAGCCTCGGTTTCGTTGGTCGCGCGAACGCGCAGTTCGATCAAGGCGTCGCTCTCGACCGAAATCTCCGACGGCCCCGCGGTCAGAAGGCCGCCGTTGCTGCGCCGCAGTTCGGCCCGCAAGTTCTTGGGCCGGGCTGGCTTGGATGTCGACTCCTCTCTTCGGATGATGAGGTTTGGCACTACCAGACCTATCGGAATACGAGCCGCGACGATGCGTCCCATCAGGCGGTAGTGTTTGAGGTCTCCCTGCGAGCCCCTGCGGTCCGATGTCGATCGCCTCACTCCGCCATAATGTCGGGGCCGCTCCGAAATGACGACTGAGTTTGATCTCTCCGAACTATCAGGAGGGTCCGCGAACCGCAGCGATGGGCACAGTTGTCGGCGACGCCTGAAAACTGACCCCTTATCGACGGTCGAAAACTGACCCCTCCGAGACCCTGTCCTCGACTGCGAGGCAGGGAGATGCGGAGTGTTGTCAGTGGAGGATTGGGCTGAGATCCGTCGGTTGCACAAGACCGAGGGGTTGCCGATCAAGATGATCGCTAGGACGTTGGGCGTCTCGCGCAACACGGTGCGCGCCGCGATCGCGGCGCAGGGGCCGCCGAAGTATCAGCGCAAGCCAACGGGGTCGGCGGTGGATGGGTTCGAGGCGAAGATCCGTGAGCAGCTGCAGGCGTTCCCGACGATGCCGGCCACGGTGATCGCGGAGCGGGTCGGTTGGACGCGCGGGATGACGGTGTTCAAGGAACGCGTCAGCGAACTCCGCCCGGCCTACCTGCCACCGGACCCGGCATCGCGCACCACCTATGAGGCCGGCGAGCTGGCGCAGTTCGACTTCTGGTTCCCGCCGGTCGAGCTCCCCGTCGGCTACGGGCAGACCCGGACCGCAAAACGGCTGCCGGTGATGACCACGGTCACTGGCTACTCACGCTGGTCGGGCGGAGTCTTGATCCCTTCCCGCGATGCCCGCGACCTGTACGCGGGCTGGTGGCACCTGTTGTCCGAGCAACTCTGCGGGGTGCCGAAGGCGCTGGTGTGGGACGGGGAGTCCGCGGTCGGCCGGTGGCGTGCCCGTCAGCCCGAGCTCACCATCGACTGCCAGGCGTTCCGCGGTGTGCTGGGCGCGAAGGTGATCATCTGCAAACCAGCCGACCCCGAAGCCAAGGGCATGCTCGAGCGGCTCCACGACTACCTCGAACGCTCCTTCCTCCCCGGCCGGACCTTCACGTCACCGACAGACTTCAACGTTCAGTTGGCTGGGTTCTTCGTGAAGGCCAACGCCCGGAAGATGCGGGTGCTGGGCTGCACGCCAGGTGACCGTGTCGCCGCTGACCGGGCCGCGATGCTGCCGCTACCACCGGTGCCACCCGAGGTCGGTTGGCGTCAGACGCTGCGGCTACCGCGCGACCACTACGTCCGGCTCGATTCCAACGACTACTCCGTTCACCCCGCGATGGTCGGGCGCCGGATCGAGGTCCACGCCGACCTGGACCGGGTGTGGGTGACCTGTGAGGGCGCGATCGTCGCCGACCATGCCCGGGTGTGGGCCCAGCACCAGACCATCACCGACTTCGAACACACCGTGGCCGGCAAGCTGCTGCGACAGGGACGCGGCGACCTGCTCCGCCCAATCGCGGACGTGGCCACCGGCGAAGAGATCGAAATCCGCTCGCTCGGCTTCTACGACCGAGCCCTCGGACTAGTGGACGGAGAGGTCTCCTGATGGCCACCAGGACTACGACGACCAAGCCAAAGACCGGGCGTGATGTCACCAGCGAGCTGGAGTTCCTGACCAGGGCGTTGAAGGCACCCACCCTGCGCGAGTCGGTGGCCCGACTGGCCGAGCGCGCACGCGAGGAGTCCTGGACCCACGAGGAGTTCCTGGCCGCGTGCCTGCAACGCGAGGTGTCCGCCCGAGAGACCCACGGCGGCGAAGGACGCATCCGAGCAGCACGATTCCCCGCGAGGAAGTCGTTGGAGGACTTCGACTACGACCACGCCCGCGGACTGAAACGAGAAACCATCGCGCACCTGGGCACCCTGGACTTCGTCGCCGGCAAGGAGAACGTGGTCCTACTCGGCCCACCCGGAACCGGGAAGACACACCTGGCCACCGGACTGGCGATCCGAGCCTGCCAAGCCGGCCACCGCGTCCAGTTCGCCACCGCCAGCCAATGGGTCGACCGGCTGGCCGAGGCCCACCACGCCGGCAAGCTTCAAGACGAACTCCGCAGGCTCGTCAGGTATCCCGTGCTGGTCATCGACGAGGTCGGCTACATCCCCTTCGAACCAGAGGCAGCCAACCTGTTCTTCCAGCTCGTCTCATCGCGCTACGAACGCGCCAGCCTGATCGTCACTTCGAACAAGAACTTCGCCCGCTGGGGCGAGGTCTTCGGCGACGACACCGTCGCCGCAGCCATGATCGACCGGCTCGTCCACCACGCCGAAGTCATCGCCCTGAAGGGCGACTCCTACCGGCTGAAGAACCGAGAACTCGGCCGCGTCCCCGCGGCCGTCAACGAAGAGAACCAATGAGCGCGGGGGTCAGTTTTCAACCGACGAAAGGGGGTCAGTTTTCGACCGTCGTTGACACTGGCCAGGGTTGCACGTGTGGGCCTCGCGTTCGATGCCTCAACTACAAGGTGACGCGGACTCTGTATCCGATGACGCTTTCTCAAGCCGAGCTTTCGTCGTGCCATCTGTTCTTGCTAGACGTTCCGACCTCGTGCAACCGCACTTTCGGTTCAGGTTCAGGTGAACCCGATGGTCGGATAGATGGCGCGACCGCTAGCCGATACCTTCGGCTGTGCACCAGTGCTGTACGGCTTGGAGGTCGTCCTCATCCTGGGCGTCGGTGAACCCGAGTTCGGTGACAAGGTGTGCGAGCTCGTCGTACTTGTCGTCCAGTTGTCCCGCCTCAACCGCTTGATCTGTGATCTCGCCTAGGTCAGCAGTCACCTGCGCTGCTAGATCGCTTAGCTCGGTGTCGCTCATCGCCGTGGTGCCGTAGGCGTAGAAGTAGATCAGGGGCGTGATGTCGTAGTAGAGATCAGCAGCGCCTGTGCACGCCTCCAGGGCTCGCAAGTGAGCTACTCTGCGGACGAGTCAGAAGTCGATGGACTAGCAGCCTCGGTTGACGCGTCGTCTCCGGTCTTCCCACCGTCTCCGCACCCGGACAACACCGTGCCGAGCACCGCAGCAGTCGATATCGCGCCGCCTAGCTTCCCCATGATTCGCAGTATGCACGAACTCTTCTGCCCCGTCATGTGCCCCGTCGTGGAGACCGACCCAGTCGAGGGTGCCAGCCCAAAACGACAAACGGGTCCAACTGGGGAGAGGCCCGGAGGCCTCTCCCCAAGGGAGATCACGGGACTACATGACCCCGTCCGTCACGCGAGTATGCGAACGAGAGTTGCGTGAGCGCCTCGGTCGATGCGACCCAGTCACCGGTGACGGTGCGGAGCATGTTCCGCTCGGCTCGCGATGGCGCCGCGCACGGTGCCCTCGTGGTGCTCGTAGGTGTTGACGGCCTGGATGACACCGTGGGCGGTGCCTGCCCAGGGAGCGACGCGCTGGTCGTGCCGGTAGAGCCGCTGCAGGGCGTCGCGCTTCTTGTCGGCCATGGTCGAGCGCCTTGCCCTGTCAGCGGCAGCCCGTCCTGGTCGGATCCTGCGGGACGTAGGCGTCGAGGAACCTCTCCCACTGTCGGCGACGTGACCGTGGTGGCACAGCAGCCTGGCGACCTCGTGGGCGAAGTCGTCCGCGATGGTGTGCACCATGCGCCAGGGCCTCTCGGGCGTGCGCCGAGCTGGGCGCGGGAGTACCGGGAGTGCTTGACCTTGTAGGTCTGCCCCTGCTCGGCCAGCGCGGTCTCGCGGGTGTTGTCGCAGACCACGTCGGTGACGGTGCGCTTGAAGGTGGTGGCGATGGAGCCGTCGAAGCTGGTGGTGGCCAGCAGGTTGGGTCGGAACACCACGCCCTCGGGGGTGGTGATCGACTCCGGCACCGAGACCTCGACCCAGGCGACCGCTCCGCCGCGCAGCAGACCTGCGGAGCTGATGGACAGGTCGTCGTCGAGGATGTTGGCCACGGTGGTGAGCAGCCACTCGCGGTACTGGTGCATGGCGTAGCCGGGGGCGAAGATCCCCATCAGCGTGTCGTTGTCGTCGCGGCAGATGGCCTGCTTGTCCTCGATGACCGCCACCGCATCGGGCCGCCCTCTCGGAGAGGTGGGTCATCGTGGCGACGTCGGCGGGGACCTCGACCCCGACGCGTCGGGAGACGGCCTCCCAGTGGAACAGGCGGCGCTCCACGTCGGCGACCGGGATGGGACCGGGGTAGTGGTTGGACTCGTCGCCCTGGTGTTCGGCGCGGTAGTGCCAGGCGGTGCCGCGGTGGTCGGTGTTGCCGATCAGGGTGTTGGTGTTGAGGTGTTCGAGGGTTTCTCTGGACATGGTGTTCTCCTTCGTTGGAAATGACGAAAGCCCCCAGCAGGTCGGCTGGAGGCTCGGTGATGTGGTCGGGGTGCTTGGCTGGTCAGGCCCAGGCCCGTCGGGTCCCGCTCCGAAGCGGGTGCGACGGGCGCGCAGGAGCTGCGCAGGTACGCGCTCGCAGCGCGCGGGCCAGCGTCGCGTGACCCGGCTGGCTGTCGCGCAGAACAGGTCCGCGGCGGCACAGCGAGCGTCGGCGACGAGCCTCGGCGTAGCCGGACTCCCGCATCCGCCGAGGTGCCTGGCCACCACCCAGCCGCACCGCACGGACGATCTGAGCGATCGGGCTCGACCGTCGTAGCGCCTGCGCAGGTATCGCATGTGTGCTCCTCCTGGAGATGACGAAACCCGGCTCGCGGACTGCGGACCGGGCCTCAGACGTGGCTCCTGGGTGGCTACCTGTAGACGGCGGCTGGCGAGCCGCTCGACGGACTCCTTGGCCACCACCGGCGAGATGTGGGAGTAGATGTCGGCGGTGACCGTGATCGAGCAGTGCCCGAGACGACGGCTGACCTCGACCAGCGACTCCCCCGACGCCAGACCGATGGACGCGGAGGTGTGGCGCAGGTCGTGCAGCCGGATCCGCGGCAGCCCGTGGCGGGCGACCAGCCGGTCGAAGTGCCGCGACACGTAGGTCGGGTCCAAGCGCCTCTCCGGGGTGGTGAACACCAGCTCCGGCTGCCGCTTGTCGCCGGTGTCTGGAGCACCTCGAGCCGCTGACGGCCTGGTGCCAGGACAACGTCTGGCGGTCTCGTCATCGAGGGCGACCGTCCGGATGCCCGAGGCCGACTTCGGTGGCCCGACCACGGATCGGTCCCCCGACCCGTGACCGCGGACTGCTCGATCCGCAGCAGGCCCGGCGTTGAGGTCCACGTCGACCCAGCGCAGCGCGACGACCTCCCCTCGGCGCAGCCCGAGCAGTCCCAGGAGCAGGTAGAGCAGGTGCAGCCGGTCGTCGCTGATCGCGTCAGGAACCGGCCGAGCTCCTCGGCGCGTCCAGGTCTCGCCGCGTCCTGAGTCCGGCGCGGCAGCTCGACGGTGGCTGCGGGGTTGCGGTCGATCAGACCGCGCCTGACGGCGGTGTTCAGCGCGCTCATCAGCGTGGCGTGGATGCGCCGCAGCGTCGCCGACCGACAGCTGCCTGATCGCCCTCACCGGTGGCCGAGAGTGCCGGTACATCCGCTCGATGTGCAGCGGACCGCAGCCGTCCAGCGGCAGGTTCCCCAGGTACGGGATGAGGTAGCGCCGCGACGTGGGTCTCGTAGGCGGCGTGGGTGGAGGGACGCAGGGACTGCTTGCCCCACAGCCACTCCTCCAGGTACTCCCCCACGGTGAGATCTCCTCGCGAGCAGGCACTGGCTGCTTCTGAAGCAGCCGACGGATAGTTGACTCACTCCCGATCACTCTTCTTTCCTGAAATGCAGAAAGCCCGCAATGCGAATGCATTACGGGCATAAACGTCGAGAATCGATTGATCCCCTATCGATTAGTCAGGGCCACAGAACACGGCACACGTCTCCTAATCGGTGTCTCCATTATCTCATATTTGAGTTGTTGTTTCCACTAGGCGACAGGAGTGCGGGATATTTGAGTTGGGGCGCGTATCGATAGGAGCGGTACGGAATGGTGATTGGCGCTGCGATGATCCTCACAGCATTTCCCTCAACTCCCACAGAGTCTTGCCGGTCGGCGCGTGCACCCACGACTTCCATCCGTTGACCTCATAGCCCACAAGTGCACGCAACGCCGGTGACGGGGCGTCGAAGGTGCCAGCAGGGGTCTCGATCCGACCGCCCCCCGTGATCGTGGCGCTCACAACGCGACCAGTGCGCACCAGGTCGTGACGCAACAGGTCACCGGGGAACACCAGGGCGGCCTGAATGAGCGGCAGGATGCTGCCGCTCACGTCGTGGACGGACCTCGTCCTGGTTCCATACGACGTTGTCGTACGCACGGGCCCAGGTGTCTGCGGAGGCATCGGTTCCTGGGACGCTGACATGGCCTCGACCACGACTGCGTCGGTATCGATGGCTTCCGCACGGGAAGGTCGCGGCCATGCGGCCAACGCGAGCTTGGCGAGTGCCACTCCGCGACCGGCGATGCGCTCCTCGTTCCACTCGGAGGTCCACTCGTCCTGGGTGAAGCCTGAGACGCCGGTCGGAAAGGTCAGAACAGATCCGGTGGTCAGGCGCGCAAGGCTGTGAGTCTGCAGCGTGTGGCGCTTCTTGCTCCACGGGTCGTTGCTGAGAGTGGAGTTGAGGCTCTGGGTCACCAGC
Source organism: uncultured Actinomycetota bacterium (assembly GCA_963756795.1). GTDB lineage: Bacteria > Actinomycetota > Actinomycetes > Propionibacteriales > Nocardioidaceae > Nocardioides. The sequence goes on from CAVWPK010000014.1 coordinate 18,397, forward strand.
GTCAGATTGCCCAGCCCGTTGATCTGGAGGTCTCGTCGCTCGCGGGCGTCCTCGCTGGCGGGGTGGGGAGGGGCAATTCTTCTCCCACATGACCGGCATAACGTGCTCGATGGTCAGGGTCTTGGTGGCCGCTCGGTGGGGGAGCGCCGGTTCGGCCTTGGCACTCAACAAGTGGTTTTCGAGTCCGATGAGGAGGGTGCGAAGTCGGGCTCGGACTATGTCGTTGTAGAGGTTGCCGTTGAGGAGCCCGGTTACGAACGCTGCGTCAGTCGGCCACAGGCGGACTTCTGCTGTCTGTGATTCGAGTCCAGCGACGAGCAGGTCCCCGGCGCGGGCGATGTCGCCAGACTTGATGGTGCCGAGGAGCGAGCCGAACAGGCGGTTGTAGTCCTTCGTGCTCATGCGGCAGATGGCGCGCCGCATCAGGAAGGAGTCGAGGGCGAGTGTGCCGAGCGTGGCTTGATCCTCAGGAACTCCATCCTCGGCGTGGAGAAACAGCAGCAGAGGCCACGGCGTGGTCGTGCCGGTCGCGTCGAGCCGGTCGAGCGCCTGAGCGACAGGCGAGTCCATCGGCAGAGCCTGCAGTCGACCCATGGTGTCGGCGTACACCCGGATGTTCCGGATGACCTCGGCGGCGTTGGCCTGGGTGACACGCATCCAGCGCTTGAAGTCCTCGAAGAGGTGCTCAACAGACGACTCCTCACCGCGTTGTGCGCTTAGCCAGTACGCCAGCAGCGCATCGACGCGGACCCGTTTGATGCGGCCCGTGGTCACCTCCGCACGCCAACGGTCGTGATCGAGGATCGACCAATAGTTCTGGAGCAGGTCCTGCTCAATGTCGCGCTGGCCCTGCCGGTCGAGCGTCTGGAACAGCAGATTCTTGACCAGGTCCGCCGCGTCCAGTCGGACGCCACGATGGTTCAGCGCCTCGAAGATCACCTGGGGGTCGTCCTTGCTGTCCAGGAAGATGCTGACGACCTTGATCCGGTTCTCAACAGCGAAGTGCAGCAAGTCGAGCCGTTCGCTCGGCGTCTGCGATTCGGCCACCCACTCCCGCAGAGTCTCCTCGAACCATCTGCTTGCCTGGACGAGGCGGTGGCCAGACGACGGTGGAGCATCGAGTTCGCCGGGCTCACGAACGGCCCACTCGAAGGCGGCAAGGTCGTGGGCCAGTGGCTGGACCTTGAATCGATCCTCGGGGTGCTCGCTGTCTTGGCTGACCCTGTTGCGGACGAGGGTTGCGAAGTTGTCAGCAGCGTGGGTAGCTCCAACCTCGGTAGCGATGCGACGGGCAGCGGCCAGGAAGACCTGGAGTGTCGTCATCCGCTGCTGGCCGTCAATGACCTCTGAGGTTGGCTTCCGGCGCGGAATCGGGCTGCGATGCCGGGTTACAAAGGCTCCGAGAAAGTACTCCGGTGCATCCTCGTCGTCACCGGCGTCGGCCTGCTGTTCGACCTCTTCCGCCGCCTTGCTGAGGTCGTGCCAGAGAGGGAGCCGGTTCTCTTCCTCGCTCCACACGTAGGGGCGTTGGAAGATCGGGATGATGTAGCGGTGGTCCTTGCTGAACACGGTGCTGAGGAGTTCGTCGCCTGCCTTCATCTCGCTGTCACCCGCCGACCTGTTGACTACCAACACCAGCTCCGTCGCCGTTGCCCCGGATGTCTAACGGGGGCAGCGAATCAACGATCCTCATCGTCTCGATGCTCACAGTGACGATTCGAGCCAGCAGGTCGAGGATGTAGCGCGGGTCCCCCACTTCCCGAGACCAATCATTGGGGTCGTTGACGATGCCGGACGACTTGTCGGCCTTCACGTAGTACCGGTCGATGATCCACTCGATGGGCGACCGGCTGCCCAGCATGTAGCGGTACGCCTCCAAGGGGATGCCCCGAAGCGTGATCCGGTCGTTGTAGTTGATGACCGACTTGTCGTATCGCTCACCGGCAGCCTTCTGAGCGCCGTTCGGCTTGCCGAAGGACATCCTCTTCGCCCCGACACTGTAGAACTCGTAGGGGTCGCCCTGAGGCTCCGTGGCGAGCCCTTCAAGGGGGTACGGCTGCACCGTTTCGTAGCCCAGGTGCAGCTCGCTGAGCCGCCTCCCAGCGTCGGCATAGCCTCGGAAGTCGCGAACGAACGGGATGCGCGGCAACGACTTCTTCAGGTCCGCTGCATAGGTCTCGCGGTACTGCGGAGAGTGCAGCAGTCCGTACGTGTAGGAGAAGATTCCATCCTTCGTGACCGCAACGTTGGGATAAGTCTTCTGGAAACGGGCGAGCGCCTCATCCGTGATGTTGTCGACCTTCGGTAGCCGTCGATCGCCTCGCCGTCGCCTCTGAGATCGAGCATCCCCGAGTCCTCGACCCTCTCGAAGCGCCACCGCGCAAAGAACTGACCCGTGTCGAGAAGGTGGAAATCAGGCAGAGCATCCGTAGCCAGGGCACAGAAGTGGGAAATGCGATGCCGGACCGGTCAGGTAGATGCCGCGATTGTTCGAATCCGGCCTCGGAAACAAAGTTGGCAACTTCGATCTGACTTCAGTGAGGGCCTCATCGAAGTACACCACAGCCCTAGTAAAGGGGCGGTACCATGCCGCTCCCGAATTGCTCCGTTCTCCACGGCCAATGGCTCACCTTTGGCGATGCGCCGACGAAGCGACCGTGACCAGTTGATGCGGTGCGCATCCGAAGTCAATCTGGCAGCGAGCTCCTTCTCGGGCAGTGACGACGCTACGGTGCTCAGGCGCTCGCGGTCCTCCTCGTACGTGTCGACGGACGTCCCTATGCGGACGCCCACGGCGTCGGCGCTGAAGCCCCAAGCCCATACGTCACGGCTGGTCACGAGACCCGTTGAGACTCGTCTGAAGACACCACTATGGCCATCGATAATGGGGAGGAAGCTCTTGTAATCGTCACGCCGCTGGCCGAGCCAGTCGCCGTGTTCGTTAGGGGTGATCACGGTCTTGTCGAGTTGAAGGATGCTTCCCGCCGCAGCGACGTTCGACAACTTCTCGTCGGTACTCAGGTAGTCACCGATGTCTGGTAGTGAATCTCCGCATCACCAGAGCGGCGATTCTTCACCAGGACCGTGATAGCGACTGAGGCTCGACTGCCACCACCGAAGACCTTTCCGCCCTCCTTTCGTGACAGCTCGCCCGCGGTGCGTTGATTGCCTCGCAAATTGAAAACGTAGATCGAGGAGAACTCGACACAAGCGCCTTGCGCAGCCCGTCCGCGCTATTCGAGTCAAGAAAGCCGCCATTGCTCACGAAAGCAACCACTCCGCGCTCGTGTATGCGGAGCGTCGCCCACTTGATGGCTCGTATGTATGAGTCGTACAGGGTTCGCTCGGAGGAGGACGTCGAGCGAGCGGCGTACGTTCTTCGATCTCCTCGTCCAGCGCCGGGTACTTCTCGTTCTGGTTGTCGTCGTTCGCTGATTCCTGGCCTACCGAATACGGCGGGTTACCGACGATGACTGTGATGGGCAACGTCTTCAGGTGCTCGAGGCGCGCGTTGTTCTCCGGGAACACGTCGAGGTCGGGACGTCGTCCGGCTCCCAGGACTGGAAGGTGTCGGTGAGGATGAGGCCGGGGAACGGCTCTGCTCACCGGTGAGGTCGGCGTAGGTGGTCTCGATGTTGACGGCGGCGATGTAGTAGGCGAGGAGCAGGATCTCGTTGCCGTGGAGTCTCCTGGCGTACTTGCGCGCAGGTCGTGCGGCTCGATGAGCCCGGACTGGAGCAGCCGGACGAGGAAGGTGCCGGTGCCGGTGAAGCCGTCGAGGATGTGGACGCCTTCGTCGGTGAGCCCTTGACCGAACTCCTGGCGCAGTACGGCGTCGGCGGAGCGCAGGATGAAGTCCACGATCTCGACGGGGGTGTAGACGATGCCGAGCTTGTCCACGGTCTTCTTGAAGGCGAGCGGAGAAGAACTTGTCGTACAGCTCGATGAGGATGCGCTGCTTGCCCTTCGGCGTTGTCCACGCCTTCGACGCGTCGGCGGACGGAGTCGTAGAACGTCTCGAGCGTCTGGTTCTCGCTGTCGAGGTTGTGCTCGTCCAGGGAGGCGAGCATCAGTTCCATGGTCTTGGCGACGGGGTTGGTGGTGGCGAAGTCGTACCCGTCGAACAGCGCTTCGAAGATGGGGCGGGTGACAAGGTGTTGCGCGAGCATCTCGATGGCTTCGTCGGCGGTGATGTGACTCGTTGAGGTTGCCGCGCAGTCCCTTCAGGAACTCTCGAACTCCTTCGAGGGATTGGACTCTGGGTCAGCGAGCAGCCCCTTGATGCGGGTGATGTGGGCTTGGGCGATGTCGGCCACGTCCTTGGCCCAGGTCTCCCAGTAGCGACGCTCTCCGACCTTCTGGACGATCCGGGCGTACATGGCGTCGCGGAATCCGCTCGAAGCCGTAGGATAGTGCAGAGCTGCTCGGCCTCCGCTCTCTCTGTGCCGTCGCCGGGCTGAGTCCTCGGCCGGTTCTCGGTCTCGTGACGCGGGGTGACTTGTCGATCACGAGGCGCGGGGCTGGTCTTGTTGAGCTCGATCTGGTTGATCATCGCGTGGAAGCGGTCGTCGTGGGACCGCAGCGCCTGGAGGACCTGCCAGACCACCTTGTAGCGGTGGTTGTCTTTCAGCGCCTCCTCGGGCGCCATCCCGGAGGGCACGACGACCGGCAGGATGATGTAGCCCAGTTCCTTGCCGGGTGCCTTCGCATGACGCGGCCCACGGACTGCACGACATCGACCTGCGAGCCGCGCGGGGTCAGGAACAGCACCGCGTCCAGCGCGGGCACGTCCACGCCCTCCGACAAGCAGCGGGCGTTGGTGAGGATGCGGCACACGTCTGCCGGCGGTCTCGGCCTTCAGCCAGGCGAGGTGGGTGTTGCGTTCGTGGATGCCCATGGTGCCGTCCACGTGGGCGGCCTCGACCTGGAGGCGGTTGCGGTCCTCTGGCTCGTCCTGGAGCGACTCGGTCCACGAGGATCGGGGAAGCCGGCCGCTGCGGTCTTGGATGCCCGGATGTCCTTCGCGAACGCGACGGCGGTCCTCATGGGAGCGCCGGGTGCTCGGTTGCGGTGGTCTCCGAAGTGCTTGGCCAACCCGTTCCAGCAGCCGATCAGCTTCGCGGCGTCATCGAGCTTGATCTCGCCGGACTGGCCATGGCGCCCTGGAAGTTCTCCGCGACGTACTGCTCGTCTGACGGCGAGGACCAGAACCTTGTAGTCCGTGAGCAGGTCGGCCTCGACCGCGTCTCCGAACCCGAGCCGGTGCAGCTCTCGCCCGAAGGTCCTCGTCGCCCATGTCGGCGAGGACCGCTTCGGCGTCGTGGCCTTCTTGCTCACGTCGTCACCGAAGACGCGGGGTGTGGCGGTCATGTAGAGCCGCTTGCGCGCCTTAAGGTAGTCTGGTCGTGGACCCGGACGAACGCGGACTCGTGTCTCGCCCGCCAGCGTGACGCCGGTGGTGCGGTGGGCCTCGTCGCAGACGACGAGGTCGAAGTCACCCAGCCCCTGCTGCTGCGCCTCGGCGATCACGTCGATGGACTGGTACGTCGAGAAGACGACCGTCATCCGCTCCTTGGCGTACTTCCCGAAGCCATCCGGGCGACCAGCTTGGCGGCGTCGGTGGTGGCAGGCTCGGTCAGGTCGATGGTGGACATGTCCGCGTCGTCGGTCTGGATCTTGCGGCCCACCCGCACATCGGAGCAGACCGCGAACGGGCGGATGTCCACCTCGGTGTTGGCCATCCACTCCCGCAGCGACTGCGACAGCAGTTGGATCGAGGGCACCAGGAACAGGACCGCTGCCACCCTCACCGACCAGCTCCTCGGCGATCTTCAGCGCGGTGAACGTCTTGCCGGTCCCGCACGCCATGATGAGCTTGCCTCGGTCCTGCTGCGCGCAGCCCCTTGAACACGTCCTCGAGGGCCCGCTCCTGGTGCGGGCGCAGCTGCTTCTTGCCGGTGGGGACGAGGACCTCGGGGGTCGACCAGGAATAGGCGGACCAGTCGATGGCCGCGTCGGCGAGGTATCCGATGTCGACGCGCTGGGCGACCCCGACCAGGGTCTCCTCGGCGTTCTTCGACCAACCGGCCGAGGTGTCGAAGACGATCCGGTGGGCGAAGCGATCGTCGGGGCGCATCGAGGCCGAGAGGAACCCGTCGATGTCCTCCTTGGCAACCTTGCGGTCCGCCTCGTAGAACTTGCACTGGATCGCCGTGTAGTCGTCGCGGTCCCGGTTCTTCGCGACCAGGTCGATCCCGGTGTCGGGGCGGCCGCCGCGTCCCGGCCACTCCGTCCACATCCACACGTCGGAGAAGCGAGCAGTCCACTCCGGGTCGTTGCGCAGGTAGGCCGCGATCAGCCGCTCGAACTTGTCGCCCTTGTCCCGCTGGTCGAGGGCCGCTCCTCGCGCAGGTCACCGAGGACTTCGTGGATCGATTGCCGTCACGGTGTTAGCTCTGCCCGAGGCCTCCGCCGCTTGCCGGCACGTCGAGCGATGCGTGAAGTGGGTCGCGCCGGTGTTTGTGCGGTGTCCGACCAGAGCACGTCCAGGCCGACTGAACTGAAACGGACTGAGCGAGCCTGCAGCGCGACGGGTGCACATGCTGGCGACCGTGACGTCGTTGCGGCAGGCTGAGCCGGATAAGCGCTCACATCCATGCAGATTGGTAGGCACCAATGTCCGCAACGCACTGGATCTACCCCTTGAGCACAACCAGTGGGTATTACTTCGACGGCATCGTCGGAAGGAGCGGTCCGGTGCCGATCACGCCCGCGAACTTCTGGTCGTTCGCTGAGCGGGACGCAGATCGCTGGGGACTGCACAGGGGGGTTACCGGCTCATGGAGGCAGGCGACCTCGTCTGGGCCTACTTCACTCAGTCCGATTCAGCCGATGCGTCGGCGTCGGTACGGCGCTCGAAGTCGAGTGGGAACCGAGTTTCGGACGGCACGCGGTCAATATTCGCTGGGACGCCGACCTCACCAAACGGATGCGGGCCGAGCCGATCAACTACGCCGACTACCGCCAGCAGGTTCAGTATCCAGCCGTACGCGCCAAAGACACGACGCGGAAGGTCCTGGGAAAGTGGCTAGCGACCCACCATGATTCGCTGCGGCCAGTCGGAGCCAAGAGGTCCACTTCGCCACGCGCCAGGTTCTTCAACGGCTCGGCCAGCGAGACTCCGCAACGCCACGCTGAAGGCGTTCAACTCCACCTGCGCGTTCACAGGCTGCCAGGAACCGCGTGTCCTCCAAGCGGCACACATCGTGCCGGTATAGGGACCGGTCGTCACGACGTCGCAAACTCACTACTACTTCGTGCTGACATCCACGCCAGACCTCTCGACCTCGGACGAGTATTCGTCAAGGCCGACCTGACCCTGGCCGTCGATCCGTCCGTTCCACGATCCGACATACACCGCGCTTCGCGGGAAGCTCTAGTCAGCCGACCAACGGGCGTAACCAAGAGCGCCTTCGCAAAGCAGTTGGCCAAGCATCGTTCGCTGTGGACGACGATCTAACCGGATTCGTTATCCGATCACCCCGCCGCTATCGGCACGTACCCTGCTGGCACCCCCGCAGAGAAGGGTCCGCCTGTTGCTCGACCACGACACAGCGTTCCCCGCACAGCTCCAGCACCGCGTACCTACCCGCCAACAGGTGCTCGACCAACCGGCCTCGGTCAACGCTGACCGCTGGCAACGCGAGGTGACCGAGCGACCGATCCCGGCGATCGGCGGAGCGTTCCAGGGCGGGACGGGCTGGCTGACCATCACCCGCGCCGATGTGTTCGCGCTAGGCGACCTGCCGATTAACGACGACAACGCATGGCAGCTCCTCTACGCCTCACTTGCTTGGGGCCTGGGCCCGAAAGCCTCACGCCTCAACGCTCGCCTCGACGCACTCAGCGGCGCTGCCGCTCGGGTAGGCGGCCTCCTCTGTGACGCCTGGACAGCCGCACCCGGCTCCATCTCCACCGAGGACTGCTATCGAACCCTCCTCACGGACAACGGGAGACCCCGAATCCCGTGGCTCGGGGCGGCCTTCGCCACGAAGTTCCTCTACTTCGCACAAGGCAGCCACACGAGTCCAAGCGCACTCATACTCGACGCGATAGTGGCCCAGGCGTTGCGTCCCCATGCCTGGCCCGCGTCGCCCACGACGGCCTGGTGGCCATCGACCTACGCCGCGTACTGCGTACTCCTCCAGCGCTGGGCGGCCCAGGCCACATCGACCATGGGCTCCCAGGTCGCACCCGACCAGATCGAGTACCTGCTGTTCACGCTTCGCAACGACCCGGACGAGGAGAAGGTGTGAGTCTTTCAGTCTCTCTGCCCGCCTGGGAGATCGCCACCGATCTCTCAGAATCCTTCAACCTCCCCAGTGAGATGCGGTCCAGCGCGGCTCGCGACCTCCTGCGAAGTATGCGTTTCGATCAGGCTCCCGTGATGCGCGAACAGCGGCTCATCGGGTGGGTGCGCACGACACACCTGGTCAGTCGCGGTCTGGTACAGACCAGGGCCACCCTTCTGGACAAGTGCACCATCCTCTCTCGCGACACCTCTGTCGGAGACGCTCTAAAACTCGTGGCAAAAGAGCACCTCGTCTTCCTGGCTGGTACGTCAGGCGTCCGCGAGTTCATTGTCGCCTCTGACCTCGATCGTCACGCTGTGCGCTGCTACCTGTTCACGTTGCTCTCAGAGTTGGAGATGCATCTGGCGGGACTTGTTCATTACTCACAGGTCTCGGAGGAGGAGGTCCTTCGGCTCCTTCAGAAGCGGGATCGCAAGCGGTACGACGCTGCCGCTGAGAAGGGAATGGAGACGTGGCCCGTCGAGTACTTGGTCTTCTCCGCCTACAAGACCCTCAGCCCGGCTGTACCCGAGGTGATTGACTGCTTCCCCGGCGACCCGGAAGAACTCGGTGCTTCGTGGGGGCTGCTCACCAAGCTCCGGAACTGTGTTGCACACCCATCAAGGTCGCTCACCGCCGATTTCGATGTGGTTGAGCTTGCTTCGGTGACCAGTCTGATCGAGGAGTTCGTCGCCCGCTTGCGCACCATACGCGGGGTGCGGCTCTGATCATCGGTTGCCTCCCTGGTTGCCCTCCTCAGGCGGTAGGGCCACCGAGCACTAGTGCCTGGGGTCCGTCGTCAGACGCAGTACGACGGTCGAGACCGAGAAGTCTTCTCCGAGCGTCGGAGATCCGAATAGCAACCAAGATCGCGTTCAAGTCGCCCTCTTCGACCTTGGGCCACACCTTGGCGAGGTAGTGATCGAGTCGGTCGAGTTCCATCGCTCTGAGCATCTCGACTTCCTCGGCCTCGTGTGCAGCGAGGGCCTTGAAGACGGCGCGGTGGGCAGAACCACGGTGGGAGTATCCAACCTCGTGTGCAATGTCGTCGTACGACATCCCTTGGGTAGCGAGCTCGACTGCTCGGGTGCGTTTGATGCGGGCCTGGGCCATCGACTTCATAGAGGCCACCTCCTACGCCCATCGCATCACGGATGGCTACTCGGACTGGCCCTCACTGTGATCGCGTCTGACCTCGGCCTGTCGAGGCCTCCACGCCGCCACCGCCCCTTCATCAAGGACACCGCCCGGAGCGAACTCGTCCATACGATCTGCAGGTAGGGCGAGCCGGGTCGTCGGTCCGTTGGACTTGCCGTGTGACAGACGGAGGTACTCGTCCCATTCATCCCAGAAGATCAACCCCTCCAGCTTGCCGTCCGAGTCGCGTCGAGGGCGTGGCCATCGCTTGACACCACCACCGATGCCAGTGGTCGCGCCGTTCTCCGCCAGCGTGCCGACGAGCCTGTAAACATCAAGTTCGTCATCGAGGCTGAACACGCACAGAACCAGGGCCTCCGATGTCACTCCACCACCGCCCGGGCCACGAGTCGGTCGTAGAGGCCTGTTGGCAGTGGGACTTGGAAATAGTGCTTTCGCGGCGGCGGTCGAGAAGGCCCGCCAGATCCTTCCCGTGGATGTCGATGACGCGGAAGAGGTCGGGATCGCCCTGTCGGATGTTCTCCACCAGCACGAGGTGGAAGCGTTCGGGGTCAGCGAGTGCCGCCTCCACCTGTTTCGTCTCCAGCCACATGTCGTTGCCGCGTGCGGATTTCCCGTAGGCCTTGACCTCGATAGTGCGGTCACCCTCGATGTCGGCCAGCGCTCCTCGACCACGCGAGTCCTCGGCATTTCGACCAGCGGCGCGCTCCAACTTCAGCACATGCTGTATGGCAAGGTCTTCGACCTCGCGGTTGCTCATCCTTGACCTGTCCGTCGCGCCGTCGTGTCCGTCCGTCATGCAGACGACGATATTGCGGGGGGTACGACGATGAGCCTCCATCCGTATGGATTGCCGCCCCTGTCTCGGAGGGCGTGGGCACTCTCGGGCACTCTCCAGGCATGTCGAGCGTCGGGAGCTAGAGACCTGCTATTCCTCCTTCAAGTAGCTATCGAGGCCGACATCAAGTGCCCGGTCGAGTTCCTCACGGGGCACCCGGAGGATCAGTTCCCGGAGCGACCAGGGCTGCAGCTGGAGAGCTAACTTGAACTCCCCCAACACCATCGGTCCGAGATCCTCGAAGACGAACCCATCCTCGAATCCTGCTCTGGCAGGGAGGAAGGTGAAGCCGGGTGTCTCCTCTTCTTTCCGGCAAGCGACAGCCACTACCAAGCGGACCTGGTCACCAGTGAGTTCATGAGCCTCGACCCCGAACACCGTGAGCTCTTCGCTCGGGCTCCTCTCCTTCAACTCAGTCGGGTCTCCCGCCAACTGATCGGTCTGGCTGGCGTAGCTGTCTTCCTCCAAGCTCTTCGTAGGTTCCTCTTCTGGTTCTCTTCCTGGTTCTCTTCCTGGTCTTCTTTCTGGTTCTCTTCCTGGTTCTCTTCCGGTACTACGTCATGCAGAGGGGCAGTGCGGTTGGCGACCTCCCCAGGTGCACCTCCCGGAGCCCCTGGTCCTCGGATAGAGTCCTCGCCTCCCCCGCTAGACGAACCATGCCTCTCCGCGTTATGGGGTGGGTGGTCGGCCAGCCTCATGACGGCTTCGCCGTTCACCCGGTAGCGGGTCGGCATCGGTCCCCCGTCGTTACCCCAGGCCCGTTCGCTGCTGATGAGACCCTTCGCCTGGAGCGACCGCACGGTCTTGTAGTACGTCGATTCTGCGACGCCCATGTCCTGAGCAGTACGACGGGCTGAGGTGTACAGGACCCCTCGCGACTCGATGATGAAGAGGAGGACCTTCTCGTAGACGTTCAGTCCTCGTGCCTCGCGGATCGCAAAGATGACCGTGGGGTTGCAACCGCCCGTGGCCTTCATCACTGCCCCCACCGCGAACGGGCGTTCGGGATCTCGACCAGGCAGCGGTCGATCTCGGCTGGGTCGACGCGGATCATTCGGCTGCCGAGGCGGTAGCCAGGTGAGTTGACCGCGAGCGATCATGCGTCGAACGGTGCGTGGGTGACGTTCAGCCGGTCGTGCTGCTTGCGCGACTGTGAGCAGGCTGACGCCTGCTGGGCGCGTGCGCCGTGTACTCATTTTGGTGCTCCATCTCGGAGCCCAGGCACCTCATGTCGTCCCCCGTGGGCTGACCCGTCCTGAGCTCCAGGCAACACCAGGCGGATCAACACCGCGACGCGTCGAGTACGAACGTTACGTCACCCAGCGGCGTCGCCCAAGGGGAGATCGACGGGGTCACCGCCTGGCCCTGCGGCTGCCGCCAGCCGCGACAGCGCCGTGGCGATGCAGACGGTCACGCCCTTCGGCGGCGTGCTGGTAGCGCAGAGCCGCGCCGGGCGTCGAGTGCCCGAGCCGCGCCATCAGTTCGGCCAGCGTGGCGCCGGTCTGTGCGGCGAGCACCGCGCCGGTGTGCCGGAGGTCGTGGAAGCGCAGGTCGGGTCGGCCAGCCTCGGACCGTGCCGGGTAGTAGACCTTGTAGAGCGTGCTCGGGTTCATGGTGCTGACTCCGTCGCCGGCGGGGAACAGCAGGCGCTCGCCTCCGGCCCCAGCGAGGTCTTGGATGTGGGCCTTGATGACGGGCAGCAGGTGGGGCGGGATGCTCACGTCGCGGACGCCAGCTCGACTCTTCGGTGTGCCGATGATGGTGCTTTCCGTCCACCCGTACTGCTCGCCCGTCGTACCCGCACCACCTGGTTGCGGAGGTCGATGTCCTTGACCCGCAGCTCGACCAGCTCTCCGAAGCGGAGGGCACACCAGGCAGCGAGCAGCACCATGGCGCGGTACCGCTCTGGGACCGACTCCGCGATGACGGCCAGCTCCTCGTACCGTTGCCGGACGTGGTTCCTTGGCGCGCTCGACGTTGCCCGCTCCTCGGATGTAGGCGGGGTTAACGGCGATCACCTCGTCTGCGACGGCGGACCCCAGGATGGTTCGCAGCAGACCGTAGGCGTGCATCCTCATCGTCGGCGCGTCGGACGGCAGGCCCGCGTACCACTCGCGGACCTCCGAGCGGCTGATCTCGACCACCGGTCGCTCACCGAAGGCGGGATCAGGAAACGCTCCAGCACGCGCCGATAGTCGGCTCGTGTTCGTGGCTTCAACTGCCGGTGGCCAGCCAGTCGAGTGCGAACTCCTTGAACGTGACGGGCGACTTCGCGGCCGTGGTCTCGGGCGGCATCCACTCGGCATCGGATGATCTCTGACTGACGCAGCGCCAGGTATGCGCTCGCGTCTCCTCTGGTCTGGAACGTCGTCGGAGCGCGGTACGCGCCTCCCGTCCGGCCCGACGTACCGGGCCTGGAACCGCCCGGAGGGCAGCTTCCGGATGCTCCCGAAGCTCGCCCTGCGTCCGCGCTTGTTGCCGCCGCCGCCGTGCACCGCCATGCCCACCCACCTGCGTTCGTGCCAGATGCGTGCCAGATTAGATGGGTTCTAAAGGCTCTAAGAGGCCTCTCGTGTCCGCTCGACAGGACCTAGCAGAGTTGGCTGTTTCCGCAGGTCAGAGCGGTGTTTTCGCAGGTCAGCGCGGTACTGCGACGACCTGCCGTCGAAGTCTTCAAACCCAGTATCGCCCACCAGTAGTAAGACTGCCTCTGACCTGCGAACCAGACGGTCAGAGGCAGTTTGCGTTCTTGCTCACGTGTCCACCACGTGTCCAACGGCCTCCCATCTCGATCGGCGCACGTCAACCAACGGGATGACCCAGACATGACCACCACAATCACCACCGAGCCAGTCACCCAGCTCATCACCCTCTGTCTTCCGCGTGCGCTTCGTGGCCCGAGGACGGCGACGCCCCCCGACGCAGCGAACCTCGACGACCCGACCGGCGGGATGCCCGCACCGGTTCAACCCTATGAACCTGGTCGAGTTTGGGCAGGCCTCCTCCACGGTGGGTGTTTGGCGGCGGGTCGGGGTCACCCTCACCCGAATACGTCTAGTGGTGGGTCGTTGGGCTGGTCTCCAGGGGCGTTGGCGTCAAGTGTGAGGGTCTGACCTACGTGACGGGTCAGGCGATTGCCGAGTAAGTCGCGCGAGCCGGGGGCGTGATACGGGCCGTCAGAACGAACTTCAGCGAATTCCTGTGTCCAACACAGGGATGGGCTACGGTCCTCGCAAGCTGCACCGGAAGGGCACCACGGAGCTCGAGTCCTCCCTCCGTCCGGGCAGGTCCTCTCGGATTCTTGACCCTCCCACGCAAGGTGCTTTCGATGTCTGCTCCCTCTTCGTGGCGCGCGCGCCGCCTGCTCTCGGTTTCGGTGGCCTCCGCGGCTGTTCTGGTCTCGGTGGGGGTGAGCGCGCCCGGCGCGAGTGCAGCTGCCGACGACACGGGGGTCGCCACCATCGGTGAGCTCCAGACCGCGATGAGTACCTGCGCCGGCACGGCTGGCGATCCCACGCGGGTCACACTGACTGCCGACATCAGCGCCCCGAGCGATGTGGTCACGGTCGGGTGTTCCGCGGTCCTCGACCTCGCCGGCTACGACCTCGCACTGTCCAGCGTCACGATCAACGACGGCCAAGCACTGACGGTCGAGGACACCGGCGCCGGCGGCACCCTCACCGCTGAGACCGCCGATTACAATCGCCCTGGCATCCGAACCACCGGCGCCACCTTGACCATCAACGGCGGCACGATCACCGCCACCGGCGGAGACTCCGGCGCCGGGATCGGCGGCGGATACGACGGTTCCGGCGGCACGTTCACCATCACCGGCGGGACGGTGACTGCAACGGGCGGAAGCGGTGGGGCTGGAATCGGTGGAGGATACGGCGCTTCCGGCGGAACGACAGCGATCTCTGGCGGCACCGTGAACGCCACCGCGGGCTTCAGCGCCGCTGGGATTGGCGGCGGGGACCGCGGTAGTCATGCCGGAATCACCACCATCTCCGACGGCACCGTGGTCGCGAGGGGGGGTGCCGGCGGCGCTGGGATCGGTTGCGGGGCTTACTGTTCCGGCGGAACGGCCAGCGTCTCGGGCGGCACGGTGACAGCGACCGGCGGGATCAGAGCTGCCGGGATCGGTGGTGGGTACGGCGCTTCTGGCGGCGAAACCACGATCTCGGGCGGGGTGGTGACCGCTGTCGGTGGGACTGACGGCTCGGCGGTCGGGCCTGGCCAAACCGCGTCTACTTTCGGGTCGTTGGTGGTTGATGGTGGAGTACTGCGGCTACCGACCGGCCTCTTGCGGGTCCCTGACGACGCTGGTGTGGAAATCTCGGTCGGTGTTGATGGGGTGATCGATGGGTCGGCCGGTCCGAGCCCGACCTACGCCGACATCGTCGGTGCCGGCCAGATCAACAACAGCGGCCGGATCCTGTTGCCGACCTCGGCAGTGACTGGTGGTGGCGTCAAGGTCTTCCAGACGCATTACCGGGTGGCGTTCGACACCCAGGGCGGCTCGAGTGCACCGGCCGCGGTCACGGTGTTCGCCGACACCTTCGACCACGGCAACCGCACCTTCCCAGCAGATCCCACCAGGCCCGGGTTCATCTTCACCGGATGGAACACCCAAGCCGACGGCAGCGGCACCCCGCTCTCAGCAACCAGCCCACTGCCAGGCTCCAGCCCCGACGGGACTCCAGTCGCGATCACCGCGCACGCCCAATGGTTCGAGACTGCCCACGTCACTTCTATCAGCCCAGACTCCGGACCCCTGGCCGGCGGCACCACGGTGGTCATCACCGGCACCGGGTTCACCGGCGCCACCCAGGTGTTCTTCGGCACCGGCAACCCCGCCACCAGCTACGTGGTCGACTCCAACACCCAGATCACCGCCGTCGCACCAGCTTCGGCCGCCAAAGCCACCCGCCATGTCCTGGTCCGCACCCCCGGCGGCACCAGCCCCGCCACGCCCGCCGACCGCTACAGCTGGACCGCACCCCGCCCCGCGGTCACCTCCATCAGCCCCGACACCGGACCCCTGGCCGGCGGCACCATGGTGGTGATCACCGGCACCGGGTTCACCGGCACGACCGAGGTGTTCTTCGGCAAGGACAACCCTGCGGCCAGCTACGTGGTCGACTCCAACACCCAGATCACCGCCGTCGCGCCCGCCTCGACCACCAAAGCCACCCGCCACATCCTCATCCGCACCCCGTTGGGCACCAGCCCCGCCACCCCCGCCGACCGCTACACCTGGACCGCCCAACCACCAGCCGTCACCGTCATCGACCCGAGCTCGGGACCCCTGGCCGGCGGCAACGAGGTCGTGATCACCGGCACCGGGTTCACCGGCGCCACCCAGGTGTTCTTCGGCAAAGACAACCCCGCCACCAGCTACGTGGTCGACTCCAACACTCAGATCACCGCCATCGCACCACCCTCAACGACCAAGGCCACTCGCCACATCCTCATCCGAACCCCCCGCGGCGCCAGCCCCGCCACTCCCGCCGACCGCTACACCTGGACCCCCACACCCCACCCCTAGGGCACAACAACCCGCTCACCAGGCGGCAACGGACAACACAGTCGGGCGACTGGGACCTGGGACGGCGGGCAGACCCGATAGACAGTTGGACTCCAATGACGGGACGAGTTCAGCAGTCCTTGCCGACAGCCATCGAGGCGGAAACGGAACTCGCGTGCACAGCACCTACATCGTGGTTGAGTCGCTGACCGCCCTGATCCTGTTCGTCATAGCAGCCGCGAGCGCAACCAGATGACACCGTCCCGTGGAGGGCGATCGACGTAGCCTCGAGGACACGATCAGGGCGGATGGGACCATGAGATCGCCTCTGCTAGGGCGGAGGTCGGTCGTCTGTGCGGCAGGCGGCGAGGGTGGCCCGGGCAAGGACCTGCCAGGCACAGGTGCGGCCGTCGTCGTCGGTCGTCGCTGCTATCTGAAAGCCCTTGACTACCGCTGCTTCAGCGGCGCTCGGCCGACCCGTAAGCGCGAGCGCAACGAGATAGAGAGCAGTGGCGTGTAGGTCGTAAAGCGTCATCACCGCATCGAGATCCCCAAGACGAACGAGCTTGATCAGCGCGGGATCGTCGCGCGACTCCTGCCTGCCAATGCCTCCCGCCTGCCTGCGGTTGCGTGCCGTGCGCTTCGACGAGGATGCCGTCGCGGGACCTGTCGTAAGTCGCCGCTTGGAGGCGACAAAGGATGCTCGGCGAAGGATTTCGCTCTCAGCTTTCTACCGGTACCCCCGAACCGACGTGCTAACACGGTGGCCAACCTACGGCCGACCAGGAGCGGTCCCGCGGCCAGAATCGCAAGCGCCCACTCCGGGCGCGAACGCACCCCTACAAGCGTTGCTCAGACATCGCTCGCAGTGGCCTCGACGCATTCCGCGTCGAGGTGTCAGACAGACGTAGCCCAACGACGAACGACGTCACCGGCCCCGACTCAGCCCGGTCCGAGCCGAAATCGGCGCGACCGGGGACGAGTCACCCCGGACCCATCGCAGCCTTCCCCTCTCCCTGCGGGCACGTCCGGACTCATGTCGCGCCATTCGTGGTCAGGTGTGACATGAGTCCGAAGCAACGGCCGCCACCGTGAGCCGCCACGTCACCTAAGAACGAGGGCTTCTGCCCATGATCGGTTTCCTCGTCGCCGGCCTCATCATCGGAGCGCTCGCGCGCCTCATCAAGCCGGGCAAGCAGAATCTCGGACTCCTCGCCACGCTGGGCCTCGGCCTGGTCGGGTCGCTCATTGGCGGCCTGATCGCCCAGCTCTTCGACACCGGCGGGATCTTCGAGCTCAACGTCATCGGCTTCGTGCTCGCGGTCGTGGCCGCCGTCCTGCTGATCGGCGCAGCCGAGGCCGTCGCAGGCAAGAATAAAACTGCCTGATCGGCTTGACCACGATCGGCGCACGACAGGTGCGGGACCCGGGGTCGCAAGGCCAAGGACCGAACTACGACGGCGACCCCGCCAATCGTCGCGCGCAGCCTTCCGACCGCGTGTCAACCACGCACAGCATCGCCGGAGGTGCGGTCAGGTTGGCTCAACCCAGCCCGCCCAGCCTCCAGTCGCGCGACCGGGACCCGGAACGGCGAGCAGGAGACGTAGTCCAGCCCGGTCCGGTCGAAGAAGTGGATCGACTCCGGGTCGCCGCCGTGCTCGCCGCACACGCCGACCTTCAGGTCCGGGCGGGTACGCCGCCCTTCCCGGGTGGCGATCTCCACCATCCGCCCCACGCCGTCGACGTCCAGGCTCTCGAACGGGGAGACGGTGAAGACACCCTTGTCGAGGTAGGCCGCGAAGAACGCCGCCTCGACGTCGTCGCGGGAGAAGCCCCAGGTCGTCTGGGTGAGGTCGTTGGTGCCGAACGAGAAGAACTCGGCGGCCTCGGCGATGCGGAAGGCGGTGAGGGCGGCGCGGGGCAGCTCGACCATGGTGCCGACCGGGATGTGCAGGTCCACCCCCTCGCTGGCCGAGACCTCGGCCAGGACGGCGTCGGCCTCGTCGCGGACCAGGTGCAGCTCCATCACCGAGCCGACCAGCGGCACCATGATCTCGGGCTTCGGGTCGCCGCCGGCCTTCACCCGGTGCGCGGCGGCCATCGCGACGGCACGCACCTGAAGGGCGAACAGCCCCGGCACCGTCAGCCCCAGCCGGACGCCGCGAAGCCCGAGCATCGGGTTGGACTCGTGGAGCCGCTCGACCGCCGCCAGCAGGCGTACGTCGTTCGGGTTCTCCTCGCCGCGTTCCTCGGCCAGGGCGACCTTGACCATCAGCTCGGGGCGGTCGGGCAGGAACTCGTGGAGCGGAGGGTCGAGCAGCCGGATCGTGGTCGGCAGGCCGTCCATCGCCGTCAGCAGCTCGATGAAGTCCTGGGTCTGCGGCTCGACCAGCTCTGCCAGCGCCGCGTCCCGCTCGGTCGCGTTGTCGGCCAGGATCACCCGCTCGATGAGCGGGCGGCGATCGCCGAGGAACATGTGCTCGGTGCGGCACAGCCCGATCCCCTGGGCCCCCATCCGCCGGGCCCGGTCTGCGTCCGCGCCGGTATCAGCGTTGGCACGCACCCGCAGCCGGCGTACACCGTCGGCATGGCTCAGCATCCGGTCGACGGCCCGGACCACGTCCGCCGTACCCTCGTCGACCTTGGCCAGAGCGGCGTCGAGGCCCTCCTCGAGGTAGAGGACCACCGGCGACGGCGCGACCGCGAGCTCGCCGACGAACACCTCGCCGGTCGACCCGTCGATGGACAGTACGTCGCCCTCCCGCACCGTGATCCCGCCGGCGGTGGCGACCAGCGCGTCCGCGTCGACGTGCAGCGAGTCGGCGCCACACACCGCGGTCTTGCCCATGCCGCGTGCCACTACGGCCGCATGTGACGTCTTGCCGCCGCGGCTGGTCAGGATGCCGGTCGCGGCGATCATCCCCTCGAGGTCCTCGGGGCTTGTCTCCTTCCGCACCAGCAGCACCTTCTCGCCACGGGCCTGCCAGGCGACCGCGGTGGCGGAGTCGAAGACCACCTTGCCGACGGCGGCACCCGGCGAGGCGGCCATGCCCCGGGTCAGCACGGTGCGTTCGGCAGTGGCGTCGAACTGCGGGAACATCAGCTGCGCCAGCTGGGCGCCGGTGACTCGCTCGAGCGCCTCGTCCATGGTGATCAGGTGCTCGTCGACGAGCTGGGTGGCGATCCGGAACGCCGCGGCCGCGGTGCGTTTGCCCACCCGGGTCTGGAGCATCCACAGCTTGCTGCGCTCGACCGTGAACTCGATGTCGCACAGGTCCCGGTAGTGCGTCTCCAGGCGCCGCATGATGCTGGTCAGCTGCTGGTAGGAGTCCGGGTCCAGGTTGGCGAAGTCATCGAGCGACAACGTGTTGCGAATGCCGGAGACGACGTCCTCGCCCTGGGCATTGGAGAGGTAGTCGCCATAGACGCCCGGCTTCCCCGTCGCCGGGTCACGGGTGAAGCAGACACCGGTGCCGGAGGTGGAGCCGAGGTTTCCGAAGACCATGGTGCAGACGTTGACCGCCGTCCCCAGTCCGTGCGGGATCCGCTCGCGGCGGCGGTAGAGCTTGGCCCGGTCTGTGTTCCACGAGTCGAAGACCGACCGGATGGCCAGGTCCAGCTGGCGCCGCGGCTCCTGCGGGAACTCCTCACCGGTGTGGTCCACGACGATCTTCTTGAACTCCTCGACCAGCTCCTGGAGGTCCGTGGCCTCCAGCTCGACGTCGGTCTCGACCCCCTTGAGCGCCTTGGCGGCCTCGAGGGCCGACCCGAACGGGTCGCCCTCGACGCCCAGGACGGTCCTGCCGAACATCTGGATCAGCCGGCGGTAGGAGTCCCAGGCGAAACGCGGGTCGCCCGACACCTCGGCGAGACCCAGTACCGATTGATCGTTGAGCCCGACGTTGAGGACGGTCTCCATCATCCCGGGCATGGAGAACTTCGCGCCCGAGCGCACGCTCACCAGTAGCGGATCGTTGGCGTCGCCCAGGCGGCGGCCGACCTCGTCCTCGAGCCAACGCAACGCCATGGTCAGCTGCACACGCAGCTGGTCGGGCTCGTGCCCCTGCTCCAGGTAGAAGCGACAGGCCTCGGTCGTGATCGTGAAGCCAGGGGGTACCGGCAGACCCAACCGGGTCATCTCGGCGAGGTTCGCTCCCTTGCCGCCGAGCAGGTCCTTCTGATCCTTGTCACCTTCGTCGAAGTGGTAGATCAGCTTCTTCGTCGATGGAGTCATGTCGACTTCCCTCCCAGGTCGCCGGGCAGGAGTGCGATGAGATCATCGGGCGGCCTCCGCCAACATCGTAAGCACGATCTTGCGCACATCGTCAGCCCCTGGGAGAACCAATGTGTCGCGAGCCAGCGCGGCGCAGCGCTCGACGTCGAGCTCCCGGATCGCCGCTTTGACCCTGGGCACGGCCGGCGGCGCGACACTCAGCTCCCGCACACCCAGTCCGAGGAGCACCGGGATGGCCAGCTCGTCGGACGCGGCCTCACCGCAAACCGCGACGTCGATCCTGCCGCGCGCGGCCCGGCACACGTGGTCGATCAGCCGCAGCACGCCGGGGTCAAGCGGGTCGGAGAGCGCAGCCACGGCGCCGTTGCCCCGTTCGGCCGCGAGTGTGTACTGGGTCAGGTCGTTGGTGCCGATGCTGACGAAATCGACGTACGGCAGGAACGCCTCGATCTTCAGCGCCGCCGCGGGGACCTCGATCATCGTGCCGACCCGCAGGCCCTCCGGCAGACCGGTCGGCCCGGCCGCCTCGCTGAGCACCTGGCGTGCCGCGACCATCTCGCCCGGCGTGGACACCATCGGGATCATGATGCTGGTCGGGTGGTGCCGCGCCGTGTGGCAGATCGCGGCCATCTGGTCGTGCAGCAGGTCACGATGGTCGAGGCTGAGCCGGATGCCCCGGTGACCGAGGAACGGGTTCGCCTCCACGGGCATCGGGAGGTACGACAGCGGCTTGTCGCCACCGACGTCGAGGGTGCGCAGGGTGATCGGCCGGCCATCCATGGCCTCAGCGATCGCGTCGTACTCGGCCTTCTGCTCCTCCACGCTCGGCGCGGAGCTCCGGTCGAGGAACAGGAACTCCGTGCGCACCAGTCCGGCGCCGTCCGCCCCGGCCGTCAGCGCCGCGCGGGCGTCGACGACAGAGCCGAGGTTGGCGGCCACGGCGACCGCGGTGCCGTCCCGGGTGACTGCGGGTTGCTCGGCGAGGGCCAGCTGCCGGGCCCGCTGCTCCGCAGCGTCCGCGGCGCGGCGCTCGTAGTCCGCCAGCAGCTCCGCCGACGGATCGACGTGCAGCTCGCCGCTGCCGCCGTCCAGCAGGAGCAGGATCCCCTCGGGAAGGTCGAGTACGTCGGAGCCGGCAGCCACGACGACCGGGATGTCCCGGGCCCTGGCCAGGATCGCCGCGTGCGACGTCGGACTTCCCTGGGCGAGGACGACACCGGTCACCAGGCCGAGATCCAGACCAGCTGTCTCGGCAGGCGTCAGGTCGGTGGCCACCAGGACGCCGTGCGACGTCATCTGCCGCGCGGGCTCTCCCGTCAGGGCCCGGAGCACCTGATCGCCGACGGCGTGGACGTCCGCGGCCCGTTCCCTCAAGTATGGGTCGGGGAGGTTCGCCCACTCGCGCTCGACGTCGGCCAGGCAGCCCGCCCAGGCCGCGACGGCACCGATCCCGGTGCTGGTGCGGGTCTTGACGTCGGCGAGCATCTCCGCGTCGGTGAGGAGCGAGAGATGTGCGTCGAAGATGCTCGCCTGCTCCGCGCCCACTTCGCGGGCGGTGACGACCCGCACGTGCTCGATGTCGCGGCGTACCGCGGCGACGGACTCCACGATCCGCCGCCATTCCCCCGCCGGCTCCCCCACCGGCTCCTGGTCGAGGTCGACCGGCACCGCAGCCAGCCGGCGTAGCGGACCGATCGCGATCCCCGGCGAGGCAGGCAGCGGACCGCTCGTCGACGCGGCCCGGACCTGGGCGGGACGCCCTGGGTCGACGTTCCCCACGGTCTCGCCGGCTCTCCGGTCTCGACCGTCTCGTCGAATCGTCGGGCGGCGAGGGTGAGCAGGTGCTCGACTGCTTCCTGCGCCTGCGGTCCGGAGGCACGAACCTCGACCTCGTGCCCGCGCAGCGCGGCCAGCGTGGCGACCCGGCTCAGGCTTCCAGCGGGGACCGGAGCGCCGCCGGTGGTGAGGTTGCGCAGCTGGACCGAGGCGTCGAGCGCACGGACCTCACTGACCAGACGGGCCGCCGGGCGGGCGTGCAGGCCGTGCGGGTTGTCGACCGTGAAGACACCAACCACCTCTTCGGCGCCGACGTCGCCCGGGTCGGGTGCGGCGCCTCCCGGCGGCGTGGACAGGTGACCGGACTTTCCCATCAGCGCGTCGCGCGCCTCGGCGGCGACCTCCGCCCGGTTGGCTCCGCCGGCCGCGGCAACGGCGGCGACGATGAGGCCTTCGACGAGAGGGGCGGGCGAGAGTGTCACCCGGTCCCGGACGGAAGAATCCTGGAGCAGGTCGAGCGCCAGCTCCGTGCTGAGCACGGCGCTGCCCAGGTCCATGAGTACGACGACGCCCGCCGGGCCGTCGGCCCGTTCGATCGCCTCCATGATCGCGACCGCGTCGGTGCCGAAGGTGGTCTCGTCGAGTCCGGCGGCCACCTCGATCCGCAGCACGCGGCCGTGCAGCATCTCAGCGGCCAGGGCCACCGCGGAGCGGGCGAGCGGCCGGCTGTGGGAGACGACGACCAGTCCGACTCCCTGGTCGGCGCTCGGGGCCGGCGAGTCTCCCGAGAGGCTCTCTGTGATGTCCACTTCACTCCGCTCGCTCGTCATCTGCTCGGCATCTGGTCCGGCATCTGGTTCGGCATCTGGTTCGGCATCTGGTCAGTCAGAAGGGGTCAGAACGCCACTTCGGTGGCCGCTTCCAGAAGCAGCGCCACGGTCGTCGCGCCGGGATCCTGGTGTCCCACGCTCCGCTCGCCGAGGTAGCTGGCCCGCCCCTTGCGGGCCAGCATCGGGGTGGTCGCGTCCCGCCCTGCGGCGGCGGCGTCGCGCGCGTGCTTGAGGCCCCCGGCCAGGTCGGCCCCGTCGGCGAGGGCGACGTCCAGCGCATCGACAGCGGGCGCCAGCGCGTCGTACATGGTCTTGTCCTCGGGTCCGGCCTTGCCCCGGTCGACGACACCCCCGAGCCCGGCGCGCAGGGCCGCCGCGAGCTGGGGCGCCGAGGTCGTCTCGCTGTCCCCGAGCGTGGTGCCGATCCGCAGGAACAGAGTCCCGAACAGCGGGCCGCTCGCTCCACCGACCGTCGAGACCAGCGTCATACCGACCTTGGAGAAGAGTGCGCCGGCGGTCGCCGGCGGGCTTGCGTCGAGCGCGGCCACGGCGGCCTTCATGCCCCGATCCATGTTCGACCCGTGGTCGGCGTCGCCGATCGCCGCGTCGAGCTCGGTCAGATAGTCGCGGTTGTCAGCGACCAGGTGGGCGAACCTGCGCACCCACTCCTCGAGGACCGCCGTGGTCACGTTCTCGTCCATGTCTCAGATGCCCCATCTCAACGCTGAAGTGTTCACTGGAGCGTCCCAGAGGGAGAGCAGATCGTCATCGACCTTGAGCAGCGTGATCGAAGCGCCGGCCATGTCGAGCGAGGTGATGTAGGAGCCGACGAGCGACCGCGCGATGGGTACGCCGTGCCCGCCGAGGATCTTGTTGACCTCGTTGAACATCACATAGAGCTCGATCAGCGGGGTGCCGCCGAGCCCGTTGACGAATGCGATGACCGGGTCGCCCTTGGCGAACGGCAGGTCGGCGAGGACCGGCTCGACCAGCATCGCGGCGACTTCGCTCGCGGGCGCCAGCGGCAGCCGCTTGCGGCCCGGCTCTCCGTGGATGCCCACTCCGAGCTCCATCTCGCCCTCGCCCAGATCGAAGGTGGGCTTCCCGGCAGCCGGCACGGTGCATGAGGTGAGCGCGACCCCCATGCTCCGTCCGTTGGCGTTGACCTTGCGGGCGACGTCGGCGACCTGCTCGAGGTCGCGGCCCTGCTCGGCTGCTGCGCCGGCGATCTTTTCCAGCAGGACGGTCACCCCGACCCCGCGGCGGCCCGCGGTCCAGGTGCTGTCCTGGACGGCCACGTCGTCGTCGGTGACCACCGAGACGACCCGGGCGCCGGTCTCCGCGGCTGCCAGCTCAGCGGCCATGTCGAAGTTCATGACGTCGCCGGTGTAGTTCTTGACGACGTGCAGGACACCCGCGCCGCCGTCGACCAGCTTGGTCGCCGCCAGCATCTGCTCGGGGACCGGCGAGGTGAACATCTCGCCGGCGCAGGCGGCGTCGAGCATGCCCAGGCCGACGAACCCACCGTGAAGCGGCTCGTGGCCCGAGCCGCCGCCGGAGATGATGCCCACCTTCCCCTGCTTCGGCGCGTCACCGCGGTAGATGATCTTGTGCTGGTGGTCGACCTGCAGCTCAGGGTGCGCAGCCTCGATTCCTTGCAGTGCCTCGACCACGACATCGTTCGGGTCGTTGATCAGCTTCTTCATGGGAGATCCTTCCGGGTCTGGTTGCTGGGTCTGGTTGCTGGGTCGGGTCAGGCGTCCGTGGACTGACGTGCCGCCGTGTTGTCGGCGTCGGGGGCTCCCAGGTCCGGACCACCGGCGCTGAGCCGGTCGGCCGGGGTGCGGGCGAGGAGTCCGTAGAGGAGGGCGGCAGCGACACCGGCGAGGAGCTCGGCACCGAGGTAGACCGGCAGCTGGTCCCACTTCACGTCGCCGCCGGCGATCTGCTGGACGAGCATCGGACCGAACGTCCGCGCGGGGTTGATGGAGGCACCCGTCGTCGGGGCGACCGGGATGATGGCTGCGAAGACCACCAGGCCGATCGCGACACCGGCGAACCCGGCAGCGGCCTTGCGGTGGATCACGCCGAAGATCGTGAAGACCAGGATGAAGGTGCCGACGAACTCGGCGGTGAACGCCTGCGCCACACTGACAGTGTCGGGGTTGTAGGCCGCCACGCCCAGGCCGACGTCACTGGCTTGCTGGCCGAGCACCCCGATGATCGCGGTGGCGCCGACGATGGCGCCGACCACCTGGGCGCCGATGTACGCCGGCACCTGGCTCCACGGGAACTTGCCCGTGGCGGCCAGTCCGAGGGTCACCGCCGGGTTGATGTGGTTGCCACCGATGTGCCCGAGGGCGTAGACGGTGGCGATGACGATCGTGCCGAACGCCAGGGAGATCATCCCCAGGTCGGCCATCGTGAACGGCGCATCGCCGTTGACGATCAGAGTGGCGGGGACCGAGCCCACCCCGATGAACACCAGAAATGCCGTTCCGACGGCCTCAGCACCCAAGCGCTGGAACAGATTGGTCTCGTCAAGCATGCCCGTTCCTCTTCTCACTGTTGTCCGAATGTGATTCGATATTGTCGAATCTGATTTGGACGCTACGCCTATGGTTCACTAGGGCGCAAGAGTTTTCGTGAATTCGGTCACAACTTGGAGGTTGCAGTCCCGTGATCCAGTCGGTTGACCGAGCAATCCGGGTCCTGACCGCGCTCCAGGGCACCCGCCGGATGAGCCTGTCGGAACTGGCCGCCCGTCTGGACCTCGCGCCGTCGACGACCCACGGCATCGTCCGCAGCCTGGTCGAGCACGGGATGGTCGTGCAGGAACGTGGCTCGAGCCGGTACCAGCTCGGGCCGGCCGTGCTCCGGCTCGGCAACGTCTACCTCGACACCCTGGAACTGCGGTCGAGGGCCATCCCGTGGGCCGAGGACCTGGCCCGCCGCACCGGACTGGCCGTGCGCACCGGCGTACTCCTGATCGACGACGTCGTGATCATCCACCACGAGCCCCGCCCCGACGGCAGCAGGCAGATGCCCGAGGTCGGCATCGTCATTCCGGTCCATGCGAGCGCTCTGGGCAAGGCCATGCTCGCCTTCCTGCCCGAGGACGAGAAGCGGGTCCTCACCTCCGGGGAGCTGCGCAGCATGACCGGTGAGACGATCACCTCTCCCGAGCTCCTTCGCGACCAGCTGGACCAGATTCGGTCCAGCGGGATCGCGGAGGAACAGGACGAAGCCGTGATCGGGGAAGGCTCCCTCGCCAGCCCCGTGTTCGACTCCTACGGTGAAGCCGTCGGCGCGATCGGCGTCGTCGTCCCCTCCGGTAGCCCCGCCGCCGGGCAGGACGTCAGCGACCTCGTGAGGGAGACGGCGCGAGCAGTCTCCCGCGAGCTCGGCGCGGCGTCGTGGCCGCCGCGCCAGCCTGGGCAGTAGATCCCGTCAGGGAGCCGGATCCCCGAGTGCGGCCAGCGCAGCGGCCGAGGGGGGCGCGACCAGCGATCCGTGCAGCATGTCGACCAGGTTGGCCGTGAACAGGTCGAACGGGGCGAGGGTCCATCCGCCGACGCCGGCGATCTGTTGGCGAGCGCGGGCGCCGAGGCTCGCGATCACATGACCGACTCCCACCCGGGCGCGTTCAGCGCCCAGCGGTTCCGGCAACGACAGCCGATCGAGGATCTGGAGGACCAGGACCGGCAACAGTGGATCGTGGAACCGCTCGGGCAGGTCGATCGGATCCTCACGCGGGTCCTCCAGGACGAACTGCGCGACCGCCAGGAACGCCCACTGGCTCGGGCCCTCGGACAGGAAGGTGGCATAGGGCTCGACGACAACGCGGCACAGACCCAGCAGGTCCTGCGCGCCCGGCCCGACCAGGAGCTCCTCGTAGGCCAACGCCCGCCGTACCCGCAGCACCTCGCCGTGATCGGCGAGGATGGCGTCCACCAGACCGCGCCGGGATCCGAAGTGGTAGCCGATCGCGGACTTGTTGCCGACACCGGCCAGCCCGATGATCTCGCGGTCCGAGGGGCCCTCTATCCCTCCCACTGCGAAGAGCTGCTCCGCGGCGCGCAGGACCGCGGTGCGAGACGGGGCCGTCTCCTGAGTCATGTGCCTGAGCCTATCTTGCCGTCAGCCTGTGGATATTGTTGTCGGAACAACCCCAAAGTCAGGCGTTTGCCTTAGGTTGGTCCCGAGTCGGTCTCTGTCGGCTCCGAGCAGCCACCCCCGACCCGAGGTTGAGCATGGACTGGTACCGATGGAAGACCGCCGCCGTCGGCCTGAAGCGGCTGGCCACCCTTCCTGCGGAGGACAAGCAGGCGTGCATCGACGCCTACAAGTTCTTCCAGCGGATGCAGGCTGGCGAGGAGACCGAGACGGCCGACGAGACCCGCGCCGTGGCCGACTACTACAAGGTCCTCAACAACCTGCTGTCCGTCTTCGACCTCGAGAAGCTCTACATCCCGCCGATGCTGGACGAGACCAAGGGCCTCTACGACAACCAGATCCTCACCGAGCGAGCGCTCGTCACTGACCTCGCCCTGAAGTCTCCGGAGACCTCCCACCTCCTGGACATGGGTTGCGGGCGCGGGCGCATCGCCCACCACCTCGCAACCCTGACCGGCGGTGAGGTGTCGGGCTACAACATCGACCCCAACCAGATCGAGAACGCCGTCGACTGGGCGACCCGCTGCGACATGGGTGACCGCCTGCACTTCAAGGTCGGCGACCACCACGACCCGCTCGACTACCCGTCGGAGACGTTCGACGGGTGCTTCTCCTTCCAGGCCGTCTGGCCGTTCTTCAAGAAGGAGGAGCTCGATGCTCATGCCCAGGAGATGTATCGGGTGCTCAAGCCAGGCGCGCGCTACGCGTGCTCGGAGTACCTGCTGACTCCGCACTTCGACTGGCACAACGAGGAGCACGTCGCCCTGCACCGGCTCTACCTTCCGACGCTCGCTGCCACCCAGTCGATGTATCCCGCCGATGTCTGCGCAGCACTCGAGCGGGCGGGATTCAAGATCCTCGTCTCAGCGCCCTCGCGAAGCGAGGCGTGGCCGTTGTGCGAGCAGAAGCGGGACCTGATCCTGCGCGGCCGCCAACTGGTGCGCGGACTAGAGAAGGTCAGGATCGCGCCGCCGTGGATCGAGGAGTCCCTCGACCTGCTGCAGAAGGGCGGTCAGGCCTGGACCGATGCGGAGCGGGCCAAGATCGCCGACCTGAACTGGCGGATCGTCGCCGAGAAGCTCTGAGCTGCTCGCGCGAACGCGGCCGGTCCGGGTGCGCCTTGGGGCTGGGGTACACATGGGTGGTGAACGCCACCACCCACACCGAGCCCGTCCGCCCTCGCTTTGCCTCCGCTTCGTGGTGGTTTCGCTCCTCGAGCGGTGAGGTTGCCGTGGCGCAGTTCCCGAACCCGGCGATCGCAGTCTGGATCGTTGCCTGGGTGGTCGGCCGGTTCGACCTGCCGTCCAGCCTCGCGACCCAGTTGGAGGGCGTCCGCCACGGTGCCCTGCTGGTCTGGGGCCTCGATGAGCTGGTGCGCGGCGCAAGTCCGTTCCGTCGAGCGCTCGGCGCTGTCGTCCTCGTCGGCCAGGTCACCTTGCTGGTCCTCGCCTGAGACACGGCTGGGGGCTGAAGATCCGACACCGCCCTCTTGTCGCGGAGGATTGCTGACACGAGTCAGTACGGTGGCGGCGTGAAGGCTCTCGTCCTGGAGAACATCCATCCGACCGCCGTCGAGGTCCTGGAAGGGCGCGGCTACCAGGTGGACGTGCGACCGGGAGCGCTCTCGGAGGCCGAGCTGATCGAATCCCTCGCCGATGTCAGCCTGCTGGGCATCCGCTCCAACACCCATGTGACCGCTCCCGTGCTGGCAGCAGCTCCGAGCCTCGAGGCGATCGGCTGCTTCTGCATCGGCACCAACCAGGTCGACCTGGTCGCGGCGACGGAGCGGGGCATCGGCGTGTTCAACGCGCCGTACTCGAACACGCGGAGCGTCGTGGAGCTGGTGATCGGGGAGATCATCGCGCTGGCGCGGCGACTTCCCGAGAAGACCCGACGGATGCATGACGGAGTGTGGGACAAGTCGGCCCGCGGCAGCCACGAGGTCCGCGGCCGGACGCTGGGCATCGTCGGCTACGGCAACATCGGCACCCAGCTGTCCAACGTCGCCGAGGCGCTCGGGATGCGGGTGGCCTTCTACGACACGGCGGACCGGCCGGCACACGGGAACGCCCGTCGTACGTCGTCGCTCGCGGAGCTGCTGGGGTTGGCCGACGTCGTCAGCCTGCATGTCGACGGGCGGCCCGGCAACGCGGGCTTCTTCGGGGCCGGCGAGTTCGCCGCGATGAGGCCGCGCTCCATCTTCATCAACGCGTCGCGCGGCATGGTCGTCGACGACATGTCCCTGCGCGACCACCTGCTGTCGGGACACATCGCCGGAGCGGCGGTCGACGTCTTCCCAGCCGAGCCGAAGGCCCAGGGCGATCGATTCGAGTCCGTGCTGCGCGGTCTCGACAACGTGATCCTGACGCCCCACATCGGCGGGTCGACGCAAGAGGCGCAGGAGGAGATCGGTTGGTTCGTGGCCGGCAAGCTCGTGCGCTTCGCGCTCGAGGGCAGTACCGAGCTGTCGGTGAACCTGCCGCCGGTGCTGCCGCGCCCGCTCGCGGCCGGCCACCGGCTGGGCTTCCTCCACCACCACGTCCCGGGTGTGCTGGCCGAGCTCAACGCGACCTTCGCCGCTGCCGGCGACAACGTCGTCGACCAGCACCTGGCGACCCGCGGCCAGCTCGGCTACGTCGTCACCGACGCTTCCCAGCCACTTCCCGTCGAGGCAGTCGAGCAGCTGCGCCGCTCGGAGCACTGTCTGTGGATCCGCACCTGGTAGGTGGGACCGGCGTCTACCGGGGTAGCGGTCGGACTACAGCACCTTGGTGCCGTACATCTCCCCCAGCGGGTCGGCGATGAGCTCGAGCCGTGCACCGTTGGGGTCGCGGAAGTAGATCGAGGTGCCGCTCTCGCTCTGGTAGTCGACGCCCGCCTGCTCGAGGCGGGTCTTGAGAACCGCCCACTGCTCGGGCTCGACCGAGATGGCGACGTGGTGGAGGCCGCCGAGCACCTCGGCGTAGGGGCCGACGTCGAGGCCCGGGAAGTCGAAGAAGGCGATCAGGTTGTTGTTGCCGATGTCGAAGAAGAAGTGGTTGGAGCCCTGGTAGTCGCGGTTCTCGAAGATGTCGGTCAGCGGGAAGCCGAGAACACCTTGGTAGAACCGGACCGTCTCCTCGACGTCCTTGGCGACGATCGCGAAGTGGTGGAGGCCGCGGGCCGTCGAGCTCGGCCGGCTCTCCTCCGGCTTGAGGTAGGCCGCCCGGATCCGCTCCCGTTCGGCATCGACAGCATCCAGGTCGATCGACGGCTTCTCCGCGTCATCGCCCATCAGAGCGGCCCACCTTCCCAGTGATCGCGTCGGGTCAGGTCCTCTGAGACTAACGCGGGTCAGCTTGGTGAGCTGGCGCACCGGCTTGCCCAGCGGCACGACGCAGGCGACGGCGTACTCCTCGGGGATGCCGAACAGCTCGCGGACCCTCGGCTCCTCCGCGACGGCCATCGTCGTGATCGTCCCGCCGAAGCCCTCGTGCCGCGCGGCCAGCAGGATGTTCCACACCAACGGGTAGACCGACGCGCCGCCGACGATGCCGACGCGTCCCAGGTCCTGGTCGGTGGCCGCCACCAGCCGGAGGTCGACGCACACGACGAGCACCACGGCGGCCGCAAGCACCGGCGCCGTCCAGAAGTCCGGTACGTCGGTCGCCGCGATCTCGTCGTCCGACAGCCGGGTCGGGGTCACCGGGTTCCACGGCCCTTCCCCCGCCGCCTTCTGCGCGGTGTAGCGGCGCGCACCCGGGACCGTCAGCTCCGCCAGCTTCCGCCGCGTGTCCTCGTCGCGGACCACGAGGACCTGCGTGCCCTGCCGGTTGCCGCCACTCGGCGCGAAGCGCGCGTTGTCCAGGATCGTGCGGAGCACTTCGTCCGGCAACGGGTCGTTGGTGAACTCCCGGACGGCTGCGGTCGTCCGGATCACGTCGTAGAGCTCCATGGGTTCCTCCCGCGATCAATCACCCCATCCAAGCAGCGACGTCGGCGGCCAGCATCTCGGCCGTTGCCGGGCTCCGGGCGAGCGTCAGGCGGTCCGCCGACGCGCAAGCACCGAGAGCCGCTCGTGGTCGGCCTCGACGAGCCGCTCGACCTCCGACTCGTCGACCGCCCCGCACTCGACGCCGCGCAGCACGAAGCCGGCGAGAGCCGCTGCGGTGGCCGGCTCGTCCAGGAAGCCGGACTCGCCGCCGCCCTGGTAGGCCCGCAACCGGGCCGCGGCGCCCGGCAAGCCCTCGCGGTAGAAGGCGTAGGTGGCGGCGAACCGGCTCGGCAGCTGGGCAGGATGCAGGTCCCACCCCTGGTAGAACCCACGCTCCAGCGACCGGCGGACCAGCCGGGCGTGCAGCCGCCAGCCCGCGTGCACCGCCTCGCGGTCGCCGACCGGGAGGACGTTGGTGGACCCGTCAGAGAGAAAGACACCGGTCCCGGCCGCGGCTACCTGCATCACCGCCTTGGCGTGGTCGGCGACCGGGTGCTCCATGCTCTGGTACTCGGCGGCGATGCCGCACGAGGCCGAGTAGTCGTAAGTGCCGTAGTGCAGCCCGGTGCACCGGCCGCCGGCGGCATGGATCATCCGCGCGACGAGGGCGGAGCCGTCGGGCCCCACCACAGCCTGTGGCGTCTCGACCTGGATCTCGAACCGGAGACTGCCCGTCGCCAGCCC
Organism: uncultured Actinomycetota bacterium; assembly: GCA_963756795.1. Taxonomy (GTDB): domain Bacteria; phylum Actinomycetota; class Actinomycetes; order Propionibacteriales; family Nocardioidaceae; genus Nocardioides. The sequence goes on from CAVWPK010000014.1 coordinate 49,944, forward strand.
GTGCGCCTCCTCGACAGCGCCGCAGGCGACAACCATCGCCGCCGACTGCTCCGCCGACGTCACCTTCGGCAGCGTCAGCACGAAGCCGTCACCCAGTCCACCGCCGGCGGCCAGCTCGCCCACGAACCGGTGGAGGGTGCGCAGGCCGCGGGCGCGGGTGGGCGCCTCGAAGCTCTTGAACCGGATGCCGTGGAACGGCGCGCCCGTCCCGGCCCGCACCGACTGCGCGAGAGCCGTCGCGGCCGCAGCCACCGCCGCGTCCTCGTCGTCGTCGGACCGGGCACCGTAGCCGTCCTCGAAGTCGATCCTCAGGTCCTCGACCGGCTCCTTCCCGAGCTTGGCCTGCACCCGGGCGTGCACCTCCTCGGCCAGATCCGCCGGGAGGTCGAGCAGCTCGGCGAACGCGCCGGGGCCGCCGCCGTGCTCCTCCAGGACCGCCTGCGCCTGACGACCCCACGCCGGGACCGTCTCCGCGTCGTACCGGTCGGCGGGGACGTAGACCGTGTGCACCGGCTGTCGTGCTCCCCGGTCACCGGGGAAACGGCTGGCGAGGTCCTGGTCGGCGGCGGCGAGACGGGTGTCGAGGTCTCGGATCAGCTTGTCGAGCGAGGTCACGAGACCACCACCAGCCCACCCTTCTCCGGTACTCCAGGCTTCCGTATCGCGGAGGCTACTCTCTGCTCTTCGAAGGAGAGAGTAGGCAGGCGGAGGCCTGCGCCGGCGCCGCAGGCGGAGGCCTGCGCCGGCGCCGCGATCAGCCGCCGGAGGCCCGGCTCACGATGTCTTCGAACCGGGCAGCCATCTGCTCCGACAGCGCTTGGGCGGCGCGGAGCGGGCGGACCATCACCATGAAGTCGTTGATCAACCCATCGCTATTGGTGCGGATGAAGTCGCAGCCGGTGAGCGCCATGTCGGCGACCTTGGCCTCGAAGACCAGGGCGTGGTCTCTGCTGCTCCCGTCGCCGTTGCCGATCTCGCGGACATAGTGGAAGTCCTCGAAGACCTCGATCACCGTGGCCAGGATGGCCGACGTGATCGCCTTGCCCGCGTAGGGCTTGAACGCGACCGGGCTGGTGAAGATGACGTCGTCGGCGAGCAGCGCGGTCATCGCGTCGAGGTCCCGGGCTTCGACTGCCGTGCGGAACGGATGCATGGCGGAACCTTAGGCCAGCCGCGGACACCTGACGGCCATACCTCAGCCCTTATCGAACACGTGTTCTATTGTTGATCGATGACGAGGACGCGGTTCGTGTGGGTGCGTCCGGCGTTCGCGCCGACGGAGATGCCCGGACTGGTCCTCGAATGGCGCCGCGGACCCGACGGCTCCTGGCTGGCGCTGGTGACCTGGATCGAGACGCGCGGCCGGGTGATCACCGCGTGGGTGCCGGCCGACGAGCTCCGGCCGGTCTCGGACGAGCCCCGCACCGGGTCGGCGTACGGCTGACTCACCGGTGCGGTACGACGACGACGGTGCAGGTCGCGCGCTCGACGAGGGCGCCGGCCACCGATCCGAGCAACAGGTCTCCGAGCGTCGTCCGCTCGCGCGTCCCGACCACGGCGACGTCCATCCCCTGCGCGAGCTCGAGCAGGATGTCGTCGGCCAGCCCCTGCGCGAGCCGCACGGTGACAGGTACGTCGGGATAGGCGCGACGGCCGGGCGCCAGCGACGCGTCGACGTCGCGGCGGTGCTCGGCGTACTGCTGGTCGTCGAGGTCGACCAGTGACGCTCCGCTCTCGGCATACCTGGCCTCCCAGAAGCAGTGCACGACGGTGAGCGGGGCAGCGCGGGACGCGGCGAGCCGGAACGCCTGATCGAGGGTCGGCAGCGACTGCGGCGAGCCGTCGACGCCGACCAGCACGCCTCCCCCGCCGATCTCTCCCCCGCCAATCTCGCCCCCGCCTTCTTCACCGGCGGGCCGCACCACTGCGACCGGGCAATGCGCATGCCGGGTCAGGCCGACTGACACCGACCCCAGCAGCAGCCGCTTGAACGCGCCCCGGCCGTGCGAACCGACCACCACCAACCCGGCCTGCTCCGAGGCGTCGATCAGCAGGTGCCGGGCATCCCCGGACTTCCACCCGACCGACACCTCCAGCTCCGGGTGCGCGGCGAGGGCCGCGGCCCGCGCCTCGGCCAGCAGCTCGTCGGCGTTCGCGACCATCGACTCCCGGAGCGCCTGGACGTCGACGACCGGCTGCACCATCCAGTAGGGATCGACCGGGCCGACGGCGTGCACGATCGCCAGCGGTTGTCGGAGGCGGTGTGCCTGGTCCGCCGCCCAGGCGAGTGCGCGGGTCGAGTGCTCCGAGCCGTCGATACCGACCACGACCGCCCCCTGCGGGACCTGCAGCGTGTCCATGCCTCGATCGAAGCACGTTCTCCGGCCGATCCCCAGGGTCCGCGGACACCGGCGTGATCACGCCGGGTCCAGGTCGGGAGGCCGCATCCTCCAGCCGCGACCGTCAGCGCCGTACGCCCGCGCCGGCCGGGATGAACACCGGCACCCCCGGCTCGCCGACGTGGACGTCGAGGATCGCGTGGTGAGCCGGGTTGCCGAAGAAGCCCTGGTTGGCGACCAGCACGCTGCGGCCGGCGAACGTCATGTTGGACGGGGTGTCGAACGGGCACCGACGATCCGTTGTCGCCGGTGAGCGGCAGCGCCGGCACCCGTTCGATCTCCTGGAAGCTCCGGTCGAGGACCACCAGCTGGTTGCTGCCGGCGTTGGCAAGGTAGATCCGTCCGGACCGCGCGAAGCTGAAGCCGTCGGGCAGGTCCATCGGACGGGACTGCCAGAGCTTGCTGAGGGTCCGCTTGCCGTTGAGCGGGACCCGGTAGAGCGTGCCCAGCGCCACGGTCGGCTCGCCGAGCCCGAACGACGTCTGCTGCATCACGAACAGCGAACGGCGGCCCGGCCCGAGCGCGAGGCCGGCGGTGCCGAACTCGACGCCGTCGAGCCGCTTGTCGGTCAGCCACACCCGCGCCCTGCCGCCGCCGGGCGGCACCCTCCAGATGACGGCCTGTCCGTAGTCGGTCACGAACAGCCCACCGTCGGGCGCCCACGCGGCGTAGTTGGGGATCGGGGCGCCATCGACGAGGTTGGGCGTGCAGCCCGCACCGGGCTCCCCGTCCGCGCAGGCCGGTAGGTCTCGGAGCCGGGAGTACGTCGACCACCGGCCGGTGCGCAGGTTGAGACGCAGCACGCTTGCCGTGCTCTTCTCCAGCACCACGAGCCGACCCCGGGCATCAACGTTGGCGACCTGTACGCCGTGGCTCGCCTCGAGATCCTGTCCGGGCACCTCCCACGATCGCAGCAGCCGGCCGCGTCTGGACCACTCGCGCACGACCGATGGGACGCCGTCGGACTGCGGGCCGGCGAACGTACCCGCGTAGATCCGCCCGTTCGGGTGGAGGACCACGTTGGCCGGGCGACCGGGCGCGTCGACCATGGCCAGGACCTTGGTGTGCCACCGTTCGCGCTCCTCGACCGCCCCGGAACCGGCCGGTGCGACCAGGGCCAGCAGGCCGGCAAGCGCGCCCGCGAGGGTGGCTCGACGTACCGACGTCACAGCTTCGCCAGGACCTCTCGCGCGGACCGCTCCCCGGCGCGGACGGCACCGTCCATGAAGCCCGACCAGTACGTCGACGTCTCGGTCCCGGCCCAGTGCACGCGACCGAACGGACGGCGGATCTCCGAACCGTGACTGGTGATCAGCCCAGGCCGCGGCAACGCGATCGGGCCGCCGGCCGTCCACGGCTCCAGCGTCCAGTCGTGCTCGGTGTACTCGATCGGGTGCAGCGCCTGCTCACCGAACATCTCGGCGAAACCCTCCAGGACCGCGCGCTTCCGCTCCGACCGGGGCAGCCGCCCGTAGGTCTTCCACGTCGAGCCGCCGACGAACGCCAGCAGCACACCGGGTGTGCCGGATGCGGGGGTGTTGTCGAAGACCACCCGGGTCGCACCTGAGTGCGACAGGCCGGAGCCCGAGAGCCCGGCATCGCGCCAGAACGGCGTCTTGTAGACCGCGTCGCACTTCATCAGGTTGCCCATCGGCATGTTGGCGAGCAGGTGGCGACGACGGGCCGGCAACTGCGGCGCCCAGTCGATGTCGAGCACCAGGGGCGGCGGGCAGGCGACGATCACCCGCTTCGCGCGGACCGTCCCCCGGTCGGTGTGCACGTGCGCCCAGCCGTCGCGCTGGACGATACGGCGCACCGGAGCCTTGAGCGCGACCCGGTTGCCGAGCTCGCGAGCCATCCTGATCGGCACGGCCTGCGACCCCAGCTTGAAGCGGGAGTCCTGGGCCGCGTCCGCCGTACCCGAGGATCGCTCGAAGGTCCCCACGTTGTCCTCGTTGCCGGCGGTCGCGATGTACCACGCGAAGAACAACATCGAGACATTCCCTGCGTCCGACCCCCAGCTCGGCTGGAAGTAGCACTTCAGGAGCGAGTCGGTGTCGGACGACAAGGTTTGCGAAGCCACCCACTCCCTGACGGTGCGGGAGTCCCACTCAGCGGCTCGCGGGTGGTTCCAGGGCGCCGCGACGTCGATCTGCGCCGCCATGTTGTTGATCCGCTCCTGCAGCAGACCGGCGTCCAGCAGGATGGACGGGTCGGGAGGGACGGTCCCGGTGTACGTCGACCGCTGGCCGTTCTTGATGTAGACGTTCTCGCCATCGACGTACTCCTTGAACGTCTTGACGCCGAGGTCGTCAGCGAGCCGGAGGATCCGGTCCTGGGTCGGCCCGACGAAGGCACCACCGGCCTCGATCACCCCGCCGGCGCGGAGGTGGTGGTTGAGCACCCGTCCCCCCACCCGGTCCCGCGCCTCGACGACCAGGACCTTGGCGCCGCGCGATCGCAGCTTCCGCGCGGCGGTCAGGCCGGAGATGCCTGCGCCAACGACGACCACGTCGACCCGCGCGGGCAGTGGACCGCTGGATGTGGCGGCGCCAGCCGCTGCCGGACTCCACATTCCTCCGGCTGTACCGACCGCGCCTGCGGCGCCGGCCGCGAGCCCACCGAGCAGCCGTCGACGGCCGAGTCCTGCACCCATGTCCACCTCGCGCAATCAGGTCGTCTGCCCTAGAACGCTAACGAGGACCCCCACGGCGTCGTTACGCCAGAAGTCGTAGGGTGGATTTCCGAGGGCGAAGGAGGCCGCCGATGGCACGGATGCCGCTGGCGCAGCGGCGACAGCAGCTCGTCGATGCTGCCATCGCCGTGCTCACCCGGGAAGGCGTGCCGAAGGCAACCACCCGAGCGATCGTTGCCGAGGCCGGCACGTCGCTGAGTGTTTTCCACTACTGCTTCGACTCCAAGCAGGAGCTGCTGGACGCGGTCATCAAGTCGCTGGTCGGCAGGACGGTCGATCTGGCCGAGGCGTCGTTCGACACCGGGGCCAGTCGTCAGCAGATGATCCGGGCTGGCCTTGCGGCGTACTGGAAGCACGTCGTCGCCAATCCCGACCAGCACCTGCTGACCTACGAGCTCACGCAGTACTGCCTCCGCAAGCCCGGTTACGCAGCCGTCGCCCGCCAGCAGTACGACCACTACGCCCGGGCGTTCATGGCGGTCCTCGACGCTCTCGGTGCCCAGCCGGCGGTGCGCCCCGAGGTGCTCAGCCGCTACATGGCTGCGACCATCGACGGCATCACGCTCGACTGGCTGGTCCGACGTGACGACCGCAACACCGAGCTGGTCCTCGACCTGATGGCGCGTCACATCGACGAGGTCATGCTCCTGCCAGAGTCGGCCTCGGCCTGACCACCGCTCACCCCTCGCCCGCGTCGGAGGCGAACTCCTCGTTGTGCGTGCCCGGACGCGGCGCCCACGGCAGCTCCTTGGCCGGTCGTACGACGACCAGCCGGTCCCCCCGAGCGAGCAGGGTCACCACCGGGTCGAAGTAGCGATAGACCTTCTCGTCCCGCACGACGGCGATCACCTGGTCGGGCAGCGACTGCGGCGGCACTCCGACCTCGTTGACCAGCAGCTCGCGCTCGGCCACCTCCAGCCCGTCGCCGCCGTAGGTCAGCAGGTCTTCCATGACGGTGCCCAGCGTGGGCGAGAGCGTCGACAGGCCGAGCAGCCGGCCGACGGCGTCGGCCGAGATGATGACCGAGTCGGCGCCGGACTGGCGGATCAGCGGGGCGTTCTCCTGCTCGCGGACGGCCGCCACGATGAACGCGTCGGGATTGAGCTGCCGGACAGTCAACGTCGCCAGCACGTTGGTGTCGTCGCGGTCGGTGGTGACGATGACCTGGTCGGCCGTCGCGATGCCCGCACGACGCAGCACCTCGCGCCGGGTGGCGTCGCCGGTGATCACGGCGAGCTGGTCCGCGTGCGCGTCGGCGAGCGCCTCGGGGCTCGGGTCGACGATGACCACATGGTCCCGGTCGAGCCCGTTGTTCACGAGCGTGTCGACGGCGCTGCGGCCCTTGGTGCCATAACCAATGACGACCACGTGGTGTCCCATGTGCTTCCTCCAACGGGCGATGCGAAACATCTCGCGCCCGCGCTGCGCGAGGACCTCGAGGGTGGTGCCGATCAACAGCACCAGGAAGGCGATGCGGGCCGGCGTGATGACGAAGGCGTTGACCAGGCGGGCCTGGTCGGACACGGGCGCGATGTCGCCGTACCCGGTCGTGCTGAGCGTGACAGTCGTGTAGTAGATCGCGTCGATCAGGGACACGGTTCCGTAGGGGTCGGCGGCAGTCGCATCGCCGGCGTCGCGGTAGCCGGCGCGGTCGACCATCACCAGCAGCACGGTGCCGGCCAGGATGCCGAACGCAGCGAGCAGCCGGCGGCCCAGTTCCCACCACGGCGAGCGGGTGCGCTCGGGCAGCGCGACCAGGCTTCCAGCCCGGCCGTTGCCCGGCGCCCCTTCATTCTGCACAGCCGCGAATCTAGTCGAGAGACGGTTCGCCGCCGCGCTCCCTCGCCTGCGTGACGCGGTTGCGGAGCCGGGCGACCATCTCCCGGCGGGCACGGGAGGTCATCTCCTGAGGGAAAACTGTGTCGAACGCAGCGTTCACGGCGGCGCCGATCAGCACCGCGAGCGCGACGATGTAGAGCCAGAGCAGGACCGCGATCGGCGCTGCCAGCGGGCCGTAGATGGACCGGGAGTCGGTGGCGGTCACGGTGAGCACCCAGCGCAGGACGTAGGACCCGAGGATCCAGGCGGCCAGCGAGAACGTCGCCCCGGGCAGGTTGAAGGTCCAGTTGGTCCGGACCGGGACGGACACGTGGTAGAGCGTCGCGAGGAAGCAGACGCAGATGAGCACGACGGTCGGCCAGTAGAAGTTCATCAGGAAGTCCGCCCGGTTGGGCAGCCAGTTGCGGACCAGGGTCGGGCCGGCGACCACTAGCGGGATCGAGATCGCGCCGGTGATCAACGCGAGGATGTAGAGCACGAACGACAGCGCGCGGGTCTTGACGATCCCTCGGTGCCCGCCGAGCCCGTGCATGATCGTGATGGTGTCGACGAACACGTTGAGCGCACGCGAGCCCGACCACAGGGCGAGCACGAAGCCGAGCGAGATGATGTCGAACCGGCCGCCGCCGAGCACTTGGTTCAGGGTCGGCTCGATGACCTGGTTGACGGCTCGATCGGTGAGGAAGGTCGAGAACAGTTCGATGACTGCCGTGCGGATGTCCTGGATCTGTGCCGCGCTGAAGTTGTCCGACACGTAGCCGACGCCGCCGATGAGCGCGAAGATCAGCGGCGGCACCGAGAGCACGGCGAAGAACGCCCCCTCCGCGGCCAGGCCGGTCACCCGGTGCTTGAGGCAGGAACCGACGCTCGTGACGATGAGTCGCCAGATCGTGTGGAGGACCTTCTGGACGAGGGTGCGTTCGGCTGGATCGGCATCAGCCGCCGGCGTCGCCAGATCGTCAGCCTCCACATCGGCAACGGTAGTCGCACTCGACACCGGGAGCCGGCACGCCATGCGTGGCCCGGCTCCCGGCATTCTCGGGTCACACCAGGGCTGGTGCCTTGTCCTCGACCTGCTCGGGCTCGGCAGCGTGGTCGTCGACCATCGTCGTCTCATCGAACGGGTCGTCCCCGGCGAGCACACGATCGAGTTGCGCGCGGTCCACGCCGCCGGTCCAGGTGCCGATGAGGACCGTTGCCACCGCATTGCCCGCAAAGTTGGTGAGCGCCCGGCACTCGGACATGAACCGGTCGATGCCGACGATCAGGCCGACGCCATCAAGGAGCTCCGGACGGTGCGAGCTCAAGCCGCCCGCCAGCGTCGCCATGCCCGCGCCGGTGACGCCGGCGGCACCCTTGGAGGCGATCATCATGAACAGCAGCAGGGAGATCTGCTCACCGATCGACAGCGCATCGCCCATGGCGGTGGCAATGAACAGGGATGCCATGGTCAGGTAGATCGCGGTGCCGTCGAGGTTGAACGAGTAGCCGGTCGGCACCACGACCCCCACCGTCGGCTTGTCGACGCCCGCGTGCTCCATCTTCGCGATCAGGCGCGGAAGTGCCGACTCCGACGAGGACGTGGAGAGGATCAGCAGGAACTCGCGGCCCAGGTAGCGCAGCAGCGAGAAGAGGTTGACACCGGTGGCGAACTTGAGGATCGCGCCGAGGATCACGAAGACGAACAGCGCGCAGGTCAGGTAGAACCCGATCATCAGCACCGCGAGACTCTTGAGAGCGTCGACGCCGGTCTCGCCGACGACCCCGGCGATCGCACCGAACGCGCCGAACGGCGCGGCCCACATGATCATCGCGAGCACGCGGAACACCACCCGCTGGAGGTGCCCGACGCCGCGCAGCACCGGCTCGCCGGCCGACCCCATCGCCTGGAGGGCGAACCCGACCAGGAGTGCGATGAGCAGGGTCTGCAGGACCTCGCCCGAGGTGAGCGCGGAGACCATCGAGGTGGGGATGACGCCGAGTAGGAACTCGGTGGTGCTGCCGTGACCCGCGGCGGCCTGCTCGGCACCGGCCGACGCCGTCGCTGCCGTGATGTCGAGTCCCGACCCCGGGTTCAGGATGTTGCCGACCACCAGGCCGATGGCCAGGGCGGCAGTCGACATCACGACGAAGTAGAGCATCGCGAGGCCGCCGACCTTGCCGACCCGAGCCGCGCTACGGACGGACCCGACGCCGAGGACGATCGTGCAGAAGATGACCGGCTGGATCATCATCTTGATCAGCGCCACGAACGCCTGGCCGAGCGGCTTGAGCTCGACGGCGAGCGACGGCGCCGCCAACCCGACGGCGATACCGGCGCCGACGGCGCCGATCACGGCGAGGTAGAGGTAGTGGGTGCGGTCCCGGCGGGCCCGCGGGCCTGCTGGGGCGGTGACGCCGCGGTTGAAGGGGTTGCTCATGTTGACCTCCTGGGGATGCCGGCCGACCCGGCTTGCCCCCGACTGTCCTGGCGCAGGTGACCTGCGTCACCGTTGCGTTCGTTGTGTTCGTGATGCACGCCACACCAACGCCACGTGCTGCGCGACAATGACGACGTGCGTCGCCCCCGTTCCCTGGCCGACCTCTCGGTCGCCCGGCAGATCCTCCTTCTGCAGGTGGGCGTGGTGGTCGCACTCGTCACTGTCGCGATCGCGTTGACGGCGTACGACGCCCGCCGCGACGTCCGCGAGCACGCGACTGACCGTGCGGTCGCCGTTGCCGAGGCGGTGGCGGACTCCCCCACCGTGCGGACGGCGGTCCTGTCGCCGGATCCCAGCGCGACGCTGCAGCCGTACGCCGAGCAGGTCCGCGTCGACACGGACACCGACTTCGTCGTGATCATGGGGCTGGACCGCACGCGCTTCACGCACCCGAACCCGGACAACATCGGTCTGCCGTTCGTCGGCGACCTCGGCGACGCACCCGACGGCGAGGTGTTCACGCAGCAGGCGACCGGGACGCTCGGGCCGTCGGTCCGCGCCGTAGTCCCGGTCCTCGGTAGCGACGGCACCGAGGTGATCGCTCTGGTGTCGGTCGGCATCACGGTGAGCGACATCGACAAGCAGCTCCGCCGCGACGTGCTGGTGATTCTGCTGTGCGCCGCCGCGGTACTGGGACTCGGTCTGCTCGGCGCCGCGCTGGTGAGCCGCCGGCTGCGGCGGATGACGCACGGGATGGGCGAACGGGAGATCGCCCGGATGTACGAGTACTACTCGGCCGTCCTCCACGCGGTGCGGGAGGGACTGCTGCTGCTCAATCCCAACGGTCGGGTCGAGCTGGCCAACGACGAGGCCCGTCGCCTCCTCGACCTCCCTGACGACGTCATCGGTCGCCAGGTCGCCGAGCTCGGCCTCGCCCCGGGCCTGGTCGCCGCTGCGCTCGGCCGGACCGCGGAATCGGACGACCTCTACGTCGCCGGGGACCGGATACTCGTCGTCTCCACCGCTCCCGCGCGCTGGGAGGGCCGCGAGGTCGGCTCCGTGGTGAGCCTCCGCGACCACACCGAACTGCGGTCGGTGACCGGGGAGCTGGACGTGGTCCGGCAGCTCACCGAGTCGCTCCGCTCCCAGAACCACGAGGCCGCGAACCGGCTGCACACTGTCGTGTCGCTCATCGAGATGGGGCGGCCCGATGACGCGGTCGACTTTGCCACCGAGGAGCTGCAGGTTGCCCAGTTGCTGGCCGATCGGGTTGTCGGCGCCGTCGACGACCCCGTGGTCGCCGCGCTGCTGCTCGGGAAGTCGGCGGAGGCGGCCGAGCGCGGCATCGAGCTCATGATCACCGGAAGCGTCGCGGAGACCGGCGACGTCCCGAGCCGCGACCTGGTCACGGTGCTCGGCAACCTCGTCGACAACGCCTTCGACGCCGTGGCCGACGCAGAGGAACGACGGGTTGGGGTACACCTCGAGCTTGCGGAGGGAACGCTGACGATCGTGGTCGACGACAGCGGAACAGGCCTCGACGAAGAGGCCGCAGCCCGGGTACTCAAGCGCGGGTGGACGACCAAGGCCGCACCGGGAACCGGCCGTGGCCTCGGCCTCGCGCTCGTCGTCCAGGTCGCCCGGCAGCACGGCGGCGACGTCACCATCGGACGCTCCGACCTGGGCGGCGCGCGGTTCGCGGTCGTGCTTCATCAGGAGAGGACGACATGAGCAGCGTGCGGGTCCTCGTGGTCGAGGACGACGTCCGGACCGCTGCAGCGCACTCGTCGTACGTCGGGCGCGTCGCGGGCTTCGAGGTGGCCGGCGTGGCCCACTCCGCAGCCGACACGATGCGGCTCCTCGACGCGGCGCGCAACGCCGGGAGCCCCGTCGACCTGCTGCTGCTCGACATGAACCTGCCCGACGGGCACGGGCTCGGGTTGCTCACCGGCGTCCGCGCCGCCGGCCACCTCTGCGACGTGATCGCGGTGACCGCCGCCCGCGACACCGACGTCGTACGCCATGCGGTCGCCCAGGGCGTCGTGCTCTACCTGCTGAAACCGTTCACCTTCGCGACGTTCCGTTCCAAGCTCGAGCAGTACGCCGCATACCGCCAGCACCTCGCCTCCTCGCCGCGGGAGGTGGTCCAGGACGAGGTCGACCGACTGCTCGGATCCCTCCGTCCGACCGGTGCCGCGCCGCTGCCGAAGGGGATGAGCGCCGAGACCCTCCGCGAAGTGACCTCTGCCGTCCGGGCCGCGTCGGGCGGACTGTCCGCAAGCGAGGCCGCGGCCGTCGTCGGCACCTCGCGAGTCACGGCCCGGCGCTACCTCGAGCACCTCGCCGGCACGGGGCTGGCCGACCGGCAACCCCGCTACCGCGGCGGTGGCGGCCGGCCCGAGGTCGCCTACCGGTGGCGCTGACCGCTGACGCCGGATCGGCCATGATCGAACGGATCGCCCACCAGCGTGGGCACGACGCCTTCTCTTCGCAGGGACCCGACGCGTCGCCGCACCCGCGCGGCAGCACCCGCTATCCACAGCACAGCTGGAGGGTCTGCCGGGAGCCCTCGGAAACCGGTCGACATCTCGGGTCACCGAGACGAAGGTGGTTGACCGTGACCAACAGTGAGGTGTGGGGCGCGGACACCGCCGCCCGGTACGACGCCGAAGACCGGGGCATGTTCGCGCCCGAGGTGCTCGGCCCGACCGTCGACCTGCTGGCGGAGCTTGCCGGTGACGGCTCCGCACTCGAGTTCGCGATCGGCACCGGCAGGGTCGGCGTACCGCTGCGGGAGCGTGGCGTGCCGGTCGTCGGGATCGAACTGTCCGAGCCAATGGCGGCGCAGCTGCGGGCGAAGGTCGGCGAGGACATTCTGTCGGTCACGATCGGCGACATGGCGACGACCGTCGTCGACGGAGCTGGGTCGTTCGCGCTCGTCTACCTCGTCTACAACACGATCTCGAACCTGCAGACCCAGGACGAGCAGGTTGCGTGCTTCGTCAACGCGGCCCGTCACCTCGCACCCGGCGGGCGGTTCGTGATCGAGCTGCTCCTGCCGCCGCTGCGGCGCCTGCCACCCGGACAGGTCGCCGCGCCGTTCGACGTCTCTGCCGAGCATGTCGGGCTGGACACCTACGAGCTCGCGACCCAGCGCTGCACGTCCCACCACTTCACGCGGACCGCCGACGGGAGCTGGCGGCGGGATGCCGGCAGCTTCCGCTTCGCCTGGCCCTCCGAGCTCGACCTGATGGCCCGGATCGCCGGACTCCATCCCGAGGCACGCTATGCCGACTGGGACCGGAGTCTCTTCACCGACGACAGCACGAAGCACGTGTCGGTCTGGCGGAAGCCCGCCTGACTGGCTCAGACCAGCTCGAGGCCGGGATAGAGCGGGTACTTGTCGAGCATCTCGGCCGAGGCGTCCTTGACCTTGGCTGCAACGCCATCGGCGAGGGCGTACGACGCCTGTGACGGTGCGCCGGCCTTGGTGGTACCGGGCTGGGTGTTCTGCAGCACCTGGACAATCAGCTCGGCGACCCGGTCGAACTCGTCCTTGCCGAAACCGCGCGTGGTGAGCGCCGGGGTCCCGAGCCGGATGCCGGAGGTGTACCAGGCGCCGTTCGGGTCCGCCGGGACCGAGTTGCGGTTGGTGACGACGCCGGCGTCCAGCAGCGCGGACTCGGCCTGACGACCGGTCAGACCGAACGAGGTGACGTCCAGCAGCACGATGTGGTTGTCGGTCCCCCCGGTGACCAAGGTGGCGCCGCGGGTGAGGAAGCCCTCGGCCAGCGACTTGGCGTTGTCGGCGATGTTCTGGGCGTAGCTCTGGAACGAGGGTTGGCGGGCCTCGGCGAGCGCGACCGCCTTCGCGGCCATCACGTGCGACAACGGTCCGCCGAGCACCATCGGGCAGCCGCGGTCGACCGAGGAGGCGTACTCCTCCTGGGCGAGCAGCAGGCCACCACGCGGGCCGCGCAAGGACTTGTGGGTGGTGGTCGCGGTGATGTGGGCGAACGGCACCGGGTCCTCGTCGCCGGTGAAGACCTTGCCCGCGACCAGCCCGGCGAAGTGAGCCATGTCGACGAAGAGGGTGGCGCCGATCTCGTCGGCGATCTCCCGCATCTTCGCGAAGTTCACCCGGCGCGGGTAGGCGGAGTAGCCGGCCACCAGCACCAGCGGCTTGAACTCCTTGGCCTTCGCCCGCACGACGTCGTAGTCGAGCAGTCCGGTCTCCGGGTCGGTGCCGTACTGCTGCTGGTGGAACATCTTCCCCGAGATGTTCGGGCGGAAGCCGTGGGTGAGGTGCCCACCGGAGTCCAGCGACATGCCCAGCAGTCGCTGGTTGCCGAGCTCGCCCCGCAGCTTCTCCCAGTCCTCGTCAGTGAGGTCGTTCACGTTCTTGGCGCCGAACTTCTCGAGCCACGGGCCCTCGACCCGGTGAGCGAGGATCGACCAGTACGCGACCAGGTTGGCGTCGATGCCGGAGTGCGGCTGCGCATAGGCGTACGGCGCACCGAACAGCTCGCGAGCGTGCTCGGTCGCGAGCGCCTCGACGGTATCGACGTTCTGGCAGCCGGCGTAGAAGCGGTGACCGATCGTGCCCTCGGCGTACTTGTCGCTCAACCAGGTGCCCATCGTCAGCAGCACCGCCGGCGAGGCGTAGTTCTCACTGGCGATCAGCTTGAGGGACGCCCGCTGGTCGGCGAGCTCCTTGCGGGTGGCGTCGGCGATCCGCGGCTCGACGCGACCGATCACCTCCAGGGCCTGGTTGTAGGCACTGCTGACGAGGCTGCTGGAGGAGGCGTCGCTCATGCGGACGATCGTAGGGCCGAAGCAGGTTCAGCTCATCCGGCCCCCTCCTCCCGGCACGCCCCACAAGTGTGACGTGGGTCGCACGGCGGCCAGGATCAAGGGTGAACCCCGGCGCACGCGTCCGAGGGATGAGACTTGTGTCCACATCATGGGATTCCGACTTGTGGAACGTCCGTCCAGGGACTGAGACTGTTTGACATGGTCTCTGCTGCAACCCATGCGTTCCTCGTGGTACGTCGCCACGTGGACCTCGGGCGCACCCGCAGCATGATGTGTTGGCCCCGCTGATCTACCTCGCTTCCAGACCTCGACCGCGCACCAGTACGCGCCCATCAGCGAAGGACCTTCCAGCCGCCATGCCTGACCTGCGCTTCGATTCGCAGCCGCCGCGTCGCACCGACGTGCCGCGTCCCCGCCGCGCCGAGGGACAGTGGTCCTTCGGTTACCGCGAGCCCCTCAACAAGAACGAGGAGTCGAAGAAGAACGACGACGCCCTCAACGTCCGCGACCGGATCCTCCACGTCTACTCCAAGCGTGGCTTCGACTCGATCGACCCCGCCGATCTGCGTGGCCGGATGCGCTGGATGGGTCTCTACACCCAGCGCAAGCCCGGCATCGACGGCGGCAAGACCGGCGCTCTTGCGGAAGAGGAGCTCGACGACCGCTACTTCATGCTGCGGGTCCGCTCCGACGGCAAGCTGCTCTCGCCTGCCGCGGTCCGCACCCTGGGCGAGATCGGCCTCGACTTCGCCCGGGACACCGCCGATGTCACCGACCGGCAGAACATCCAGTACCACTGGATCGACATCAAGGACGTGCCCGCGATCTGGGACCGCCTCGACGCCGTCGGCCTCCACTCGCTCGAGGCGTGCGGCGACTCACCGCGGCCCTTCCTCGGCTCGCCGGTCGCCGGCGTCGCCGCCGACGAGATCATCGACGGCACCACCGCGCTGGAGGAGATCGAGCGCCGCTACGTCGGCAACACGGACTTCTCCAACCTCCCCCGCAAGTTCAAGACCGCACTGACCGGTCACCCCAGCCACGACGTGTCCCCGGAGACCAACGACGTCTCCTTCGTCGGCACCGTCCACCCCGAGCACGGGCCCGGCTTCGACGTGTGGGTCGGCGGCGGCCTGTCGACCAACCCGATGCTCGCCCAGAAGCTCGGCGTCTGGGTCGCGCTCGACGACGTTCCCGCCGTCTGGGAGGGCGTGGCGTCGATCTTCCGTGACTACGGCTACCGCCGGCTGCGCTCGCGGGCCAGGCTGAAGTTCCTCGTCGCCGACTGGGGCGTCGAGAAGTTCCGGGAGGTGCTCGAGAACGAGTACCTCGGCAAGCAGCTCGTCACCAACCCCTCGCCGCCCTCCCCGGTCGGCCACCGTGACCACATCGGCGTGCACGCCCAGAAGGACGGCAAGTTCTACGTCGGTGTCGCGCCGACCGTGGGCCGGGTGTCCGGCACCCTGCTGGTGGAGCTGGCCGACCTGCTCGAGGAGTACGGCGTCGACGGCGCCCGGCTGACGCCGTACCAGAAGATCGTGCTGATCGGCGTCGACGAGGACAAGGTCGACGCACTGGTCGGCCGGCTCGAGGTCATCGGTCTCTCGGCGAAGCCCTCCAACTGGCGGCGCAACACCATGGCGTGCACCGGCATCGAGTTCTGCAAGCTGGCGATCGTCGACACCAAGGACCGTGCCCGCGACCTGGTCGCGGAGCTCGAACGGCGCTTCCCGGACCTCGACCAGCAGGTTCCTTCGGGGATCACGGTCAACGTCAACGGCTGCCCGAACGCGTGCGCCCGGACCCAGGTCGCCGACATCGGGCTCAAGGGGCAGCTCGTCCTCGGCGAGGACGGCAGCCAGGTCGAAGGGTTCCAGGTCCACCTCGGCGGCGCCACCGGGCTCGGCGCCAACTTCGGCCGCAAGCTGCGGGCCCACAAGGTGACCAGCGTCGGGCTCGACGACTACATCAGCACCGTCGTGACCAACTACCTCACCGACCGCAAGGACGCCGAGCGATTTGCCGACTGGGTCGCGCGCGCCGATGACGCGCTGCTGAGCGGCGACAAGGTCCTGGAGTCGCTGTCATGACCTCACGTCGCTCGAAGGCCCCGCGATGAGCGAGCGCGCAGCCCCGTTCCACTGCCCCTACTGCGGCGAGGGCGATCTCTGGCCGCACGAGTCGGCGTCCGATCCTGGCGCACCTGGCTCCTGGGAGTGTCGGTCCTGCCTGCGCGCGTTCTCGTTGAAGATGCTCGGCATGGTCCGTCCGGGGCGTGATCGAGCGTGAGCGTGTCCACCGCCAAGGCGCGGCTCGCCCGGGGTGCCCGAACTGCCGACCGCTCCCCCGAGGAGCTCCGCGAGATCGTTTCGCACTGGGGTGCCGAGCTCGAGCTCGCGCCGGCCGAGGTGATCATCGAGTGGGCCGCCGCCACGTTCGGGGCCCGCTTCTGCGTGACGTCGTCGATGGGCGACGCCGTGCTCGCGGACCTCGCGTCGAAGGTCATGCCCGGCATCGACGTCGTCTTCCTCGACACCGGCTACCACTTCGCCGAGACCGTCGGCACCGCGGACGCGGTCAAGCACACGCTGCCGGTCAACCTGATCACGATCACGCCGGTGCAGAGCGTGGCCGAACAGGACGCCGACTACGGCAAGGACCTCTACAAGCGCGACCCCGACCTGTGCTGCAAGCTGCGCAAGGTGCAGCCGCTCCAGGAGTCGTTGTCGGGGTACGACGCCTGGGCGACTGGCCTGCGGCGCGCAGAGACCCACAACCGGGTGATCGCGCCGGTGATCGGCTGGGATGCCAAGAAGGGCAAGGTCAAGGTTTCTCCGCTGGCTCGTTGGACAGACGAGCAGGTGGAGCGTTACATCGCGGACAACGGCGTCCTCGTGAATCCCCTGGTGTACGACGGCTACCCCTCGATCGGGTGCTGGCCGTGCACGCGTCGAGTAGCCCCCGGCGAGGACCCTCGCAGCGGGCGCTGGGCCGGCACCAACAAGACGGAGTGCGGGATCCATTCATGACCCTGCTCCGTGACCCGTTCACCCTTTCCGCACACGACATGAGAGGAGACAGCTACTGATGGCCGCTCCTGCACTGGTGGCCCTGGCTCATGGAAGCCGGGACTCCCGTTCCGCCGCGACAATCACCGCCCTCGTCAGCGAGGTGAAGGCGCTTCGTCCGGACCTGAAGGTCGAGAAGGCGTTCCTCGAGCTCGCCAAGCCGAGCTTCCAGACCGTCGTCGACCGACTGGTCCGCGCCGGGCACGACGAGATCGTCGTCGTACCCCTCCTGCTCAACGAGGCGTTCCACGCCCGGGTCGACGTACCCGAGCAGATCGCCGAGGCGACAAGCCGTCACCCCGGCCTCCAGATCCGCGCGACCGCCGTACTCGGTCTCGAGGCTCAGTTTCTCGAGGTTCTCGACGAACGGATGCGTGCCGCGCTGAAGGACGCCCGGATCCGAGAGCTCGACGCGCTCGTGCTCGCGGCGGCGGGGTCCTCCGACCCGCTCGCCAACCAGGCTGTCGCCCGGTTGGCGAGGGTGTGGGGCGCGCACCACAAGCTGCCCGTCACCGCTGCCTACGCCACCTCCGCTCCGCCGGCGACCGGTGAGGCGGTGCGTGCGTTCCGCGCCGAGGGCCGTCGGCACATCGCCGTCGCCTCGCTCTTCCTCGCGCCGGGCAACCTCCTCGACCGCGCGACCGAGCTCGCCTTCGAGGCCGGTGCGGTCGCCGTGTCGGAGCCGCTCGGCGCCCACCCGGAGATCGCCCGCACCGTACTGGCGCGCTACGCGGTCGGCGCCGTCGAACTGGTCCCCGTCTGATCTACCCCGCGAGTCGGCGCTCGTTCGCACGCTTGGAGCGCCGAGTCGGCGCTTGTTGACAAGAGCCGACTCGGCGAACTAGCCGACGAGCCGGGTGAACAGGTGGTCGAGCTCCCGGGCCGGGTCCGCGGTGAGACCGCCGTGGACCGGGCCGGGCTGGAGGACTGTCGACTTCGGCGCCTTGAGGAAGCCGAAGCGCTGGGTGAGCGGCTGACGGGCCACCTCTCCCCCGCGCTGGTCGCCGGCACAGACCCCGTCGACGAAGGCCAGGGCGTCGCAGACCCGAGCGACATCGAGCGACGGATCGACCGCGCGCAACCGATCGGCATCGCAGTGCCAGATGACACCGAGGAAGTCAGCGGCCTGGCAGTAGAGCACCACGCCGACGTTGAGGAACTCCTCGCGGTCGACGCGCGGCACGCAGCGCAGCACGACGTACTGGTAGGGCAGCGGGTTGCTCATGCCGCACCTGCCACCGGAAGCCACTGCCGCGTGGTCAGCCGGGCGGAGAGGAACGCGATGTACGACGCACGCAGCGCATCAGGCGTCTCGGCGCCGGGGGTCGGCTCCAGCCACGTGTCCGGCACCTGTGCGACCACCTCGACCAGGTCGGCCGCGGTCAGGAGATCGGTGATCTCGGCGTCGACGGCCGGCAGACCGGCCCGATAGCTGCTGAGCACGTGCCCTGAAACGTCCCACGGCTGGACGGCGAAGCGAGCAGGGTCGGTGACCCCGCCGCTCCAGGCGTGGTGGAAGTAGAGCGCCGCGCCGTGGTCGATCACCCAGAGATCGTTGTGCCAGAGCAGCAGGTTGGGATTGCGCCAGGAGCGGTCGACGTTGGCGCAGAACGCATCGAGCCACAGCACGCGCGCGGCGACGTCGGCATGCGGGGCGACGTCGCCGTCGTACCCGAACGCTCCGGGCAGGAAGTCGATGCCAAGGTTGAGCCCGATGCTGGCGCGGAGCAGGTCTTGCACCTCTTCGTCTCCCTCGTAACGGGCGAGGTCGGCTCCTAGGTCGAGGACCACCTGGCGCGGCGTGCGCAGTCCGATCCGCGCTGCCAGACCGGCGACGATCACCTCCGCGACCAGCACCCGGAGCCCCTGGCCGGCGCCGCGGAACTTGCAGACGTAGGTGCCGAGGTCGTCGGCCTCGACGATCCCGGGCAGGCTGCCACCCTCCCGAAGCGGCGTGACGTACCTGGTGACCGTGACGGTCGGGAGGCTCACGAGCCCGGGCCCCCGCCCAGCAGCCGACGCCGTTCGACAGCAACGTCGAAGTCGGCCTCGGGCCAGTGCAGGTCCATCCGCTCCAGTGCGTCGAGCAGCAGGTGACCGACCGCCAGGTTGCGATACCACTTCTTGTCGGCCGGAACCAGGTGCCACGGGGCCCCGTCGGTATTGGTGCGCTCCAGAGCGATCTCGTAGGCGTCTTGGTAGGCCGGCCACTTCTGGCGCTCGTCGACATCGCCCGGGTTGTACTTCCAGTGCTTCGCCGGGTTGTCGAGTCGGGCCAGCAGCCGCGCCTTCTGCTCTTCGGCGGAGATGTGGAGCATGCACTTCACGATCGTGGTGCCACTCGCGGCCAGCTCGGACTCGAACTGGTTGATCGCTTCGTAGCGACCTTCGATCGCGGCCGCCGGCGCCAGCTCGCGGACCCGGGCGATCAGCACGTCCTCGTAGTGCGAGCGGTCGAAGACGCCGACGTAGCCGGCGCCCGGCAGCGCCTTCTTGATCCGCCACAGGAAATCGTGCTCGAGCTCCTCCGGGGTCGGCGCCTTGAACGAGGTGATCCGCACTCCTTGGGGGTCCATCAGCCCGACCGTCGAACGCAGCGTGCCTCCCTTGCCGGAGGTGTCCATCCCCTGGAGGACGAGAAGCAGCCGCCGGCCGCCTCCCGTCCTGCCCTCGGCGAAGAGACGCTCCTGCAGGTCCGACAGCGTCGGGCCGAGCGCGAACAGCGCTGCTTTACCGTCTGCCTTCGTGCCCGTGAACCCGGGGGCACTGTCGGTGTCGACCGCAGCAAGGTCGACGGGACCGGAAGGAACCCGGAGGGATGCGACCAGCTCTGCGTTGACAGCCATGGGCGCTATCCAAGCACCGATCGCACGTCGAACCAGATGCCCTCGACGAAGCCGCTCCTGATCACGAGAGAACGTGCAGCGAGGTTGCGGGGTCCGGCGCCGCGAAGCACGTCGCCGCATCGGAACCACCACGCGTGCCAAGTGCGGGCGCTGTGACGTGATCAGTGGGCGAGGCCACCACGGCGATCGACCAACGGCGGCGCCGCTGACCACGGGAAGTCGATCCAGCGTTCGGTACGGCGCCAGACGTACTCGGCGTGGATCACGGTCCACGGCTTCTCGTAGATCACTGCGGTGCGCGCTTCCGCAACGTGATCGGCGACGAAGTTGCGCACCACCTCGAGCGTCTTTCCGGTATCGGCCACGTCGTCGGCGATCAGGACCTTCATCCCGGTCAGGTCGATCGCGGCCGGTGTGGGCGGCAACATGATCGGTACGTCGAGACGCTCGTCCACCCCGGTGTAGAACTCGACGTTCACCGCACTGAGGTTCTTGACGTCGAGGGCGTAGCCGATCCCCATCGCGAGCCCCAGGCCGCCTCGGGCGATCGCGAGGACGATGTCCGGCTCGTAGCCGTCGTCGACGACCTGCTGGGCGAGCTCGCGCACGGCAGTGCCGAACATCTCGTAGGACAAGATCTCCCGGGCCGGTGGGTCGTCGCTCGTCACGAGCAGCATTGTGCCGCTCCGGCCGGCCCGACGACACCTTCCCTCTGCCTACTCGACGTCGGAGATCTCACGCCCGGCGTTGGCCAGCTCGTCCTTGACGACCGCGAAGGCCAGACCCGGCGAATATCCCTTGCGGGCCAGCATCCCCGCGAGCCGGCGGGCGACCGCGGTGTCGTCGACGGTCCGCAGGCCGCGCAGCTTCTTGCGGACCAGCTCGCGCGCGGCCTGCTCCTCGTCGGCCGGGTCCACCTCGGCCAAGACCTCACGAGCGGTCTCGTCGGCGACGCCCTTGCGGCGCAGCTCCTGGGCGAGGGCACGCCGGGCCAGGCCGCGGGTGCGCTGTCGACTGTCGACCCACGATCGGGCGAAGGCCTCGTCGTCGATCAGGCCGATCTCCTCGAACCGGTCCAGCAGCCGGACGGCAACCTCACCCGGGACGTCGCGTCGGGCCAGGCGGTCGGCGAGCTCGTGGCGTGACCGAGCCTGGCCAGTCAGCTGGTCGAGCAGGATCTTGCGCGCGACCGCCTCATGGTCCGGTGGTTCCCGAGGAGGTCGCTCTGCGACCGTCTCGGGTTTCGAGGCTCGCTGCGCTCGCACCTCAGCCACCGGCGGTCAGAACGAATCCACGCCGATGGGCTCGTCCGGGAGGTCCGCGAAGCCGTCCTTGTCGACCTGCGGGCCCACGCCGAGCTTCTCGAGGATCTTCTTCTCGAGCTCGTTGGCGAGGTCGGGGTTGTCGAACAGGAACTGACGGGCGTTCTCCTTGCCCTGGCCGAGCTGGTCGCCCTCGTAGGTGTACCAAGCGCCGGCCTTGCGGACCAGGCCCGCCTCGACGCCCACGTCGATCAGGCTGCCTTCGCGGCTGATCCCCTTGCCATACATGATGTCGAACTCGGCCTGCTTGAACGGCGGGGCGACCTTGTTCTTGACGACCTTGATCCGGGTCCGGTTGCCGACCATGTCGGTGCCGTCCTTGAGGGTCTCGATCCGTCGTACGTCGAGCCGCACCGATGAGTAGAACTTCAGCGCCCGGCCACCGGTCGTGGTCTCGGGCGAGCCGAACATCACGCCGATCTTTTCGCGGAGCTGGTTGATGAAGATCATGGTGGTGCCGGAGTTGTTGAGGGCACCGGTCATCTTGCGCAGCGCCTGACTCATCAACCGGGCCTGGAGCCCGACGTGGCTGTCGCCCATCTCGCCCTCGATCTCGGCCCGAGGCACGAGCGCGGCCACGGAGTCGATGACGATCAGGCTGAGCGCGCCGGAGCGGATCAGCATGTCGGCGATCTCGAGCGCCTGCTCACCGGAGTCGGGCTGGGAGACCAGCAGCTCGTCGGTGTCGACACCGAGTGCCTTGGCGTAGTCGGGGTCGAGCGCGTGTTCGGCGTCGATGAACGCCACGATGCCGCCGGCAGCCTGGGCACTCGCCACCGCGTGCAGCGCCACGGTCGTCTTGCCGCTGCTCTCCGGTCCGAAGATCTCCACGACGCGGCCGCGGGGAAGTCCGCCGACGCCGAGCGCCACGTCGAGCGCGATCGAACCGGTCGGGATCACTTCGAGCGGGGCACGCGTGTCGTCGCCGAGGCGCATGACCGAGCCCTTGCCGTACTGCTTCTCAATGTTGAGCAGCGCTGTGTCGAGCGCCTTGAGGCGGTCATCCGCCATGTCCCTCACGTCCTTCGTCTGGTGGTCGAGCCAGGTACATCGGCGACGCTAGGGCGAGGGTCCGACATAGCCTGATCAGCCAGGTCGGGGTTGTGGAGAAGCCCGGATTGACGTCGTACCTGTGGACGGTTGGCGGCCAGCACCAACGTCGTGACCCGGACGCTACCGAACATCTGTTCGAAGTCGCGGGATTGGGGTACGGCGTGTCGCTACCCGGTGATGGTGGTCGCGACCTGGGCTCGCGCGGCGCACCCCGCGACACCGAACGCGAGCGCCAGGGTGACCAACGCCAGCACGGGATAGCCAGCCAGGTCGACGACCAGACCGGCGAGCGCCCCTGCCGAGGCCGCGGTCACCCCCATGACCAGGTCGGAGCTGCCCTGCACGTCGGTGCGTGCCGCCAGCGGTGCGTGCTCGGCGACCATCGTCGACGCCGAGACCATCGCCAGCGACCACCCGACGCCCAGCAGGAACAGCCCGGCGGTGACCTGCCACGACATCCCCTCCGGCGAGGAGGCGCACAGCAACAGCGCCGCGACCAGCACCAGTCCCCCGCAGCCGAGCACCAACGCCCTCCCGACCCGGTCGGCGAGCATCCCCACGAGCGGCGAGAACGCGAACATCCCGAGGACGTGGACGCTGATCACCAGGCCGATCACGTCGATCTCGGCCCCGCCGTGCTGCATGTGGAGCGGGGTCATCACCATCACGCTGACCATCGTGGCGTGGGCCAGCGCCAGGCCGGCGATGGCAAACCCGATCACGGGCCGCTCTCGGACCGCGCCCCACGCCCGGGAGGCCGAGGAGCCTGCGGCCACGTGCCCCACGTTGACCTGGCCGGACTGCTCGCGGGCCACGAAGAGCGGGTCCGGGCGCAGCAGCAGGAACGCGACCAGCGCGGCGGCCAGCATGCCGAACGCACCGATCGCGAACGGCCCGGTCAGCTCCGGGATGTTGACCGCGTCGGCGAAGGCGCCGGCCGGCCCGGTCAGGTTGGGGCCGAGCACGGCGCCGATCGTGGTCGCCCACACCACGACGGACAGCGACCGCGCCCGGTTGGCGTCGTCGGCGAGGTCAGTAGCGGCGAACCTGGCCGCACTGTTGGCCGACGTCCCTGCGCCGAGCAGCACCGCCCCGACGAGCAGGAGCAGCATCGAGCCCACGACACCGGCGAGTACGGCGAGCCCGCCGCCGGCCGCGCCGAGCAGGTAGCCGGTCACCAGCCCGATCCGACGACCGCGCCGCGCCATCACGGCCGCGAGCAGGAACGAGATGATCGCCGCGCCCAGCACCTGCGCGGTCTGAGCCAGACCCGAGAGCGCCTCCGAGCCGGACAGGTCCTTGGCGAGCAGCGACGCGGTGGCGATGCCGATCGTGATCCCGAGCGCGCCGACCGCCTGGGTCAGCACCAGGACCCGGACCGTCCGCCGCTGGATCAGGGCGACCTCGACCGCCTGCTCGACCGGCGCGGGGGTGGCTGCAGTCATCGTTCGCTGACTGGCAGCTCGAGCTTCTGCCACACCGCAGCCCAGACCTCCTTCGGCGGGACCCCCGCTCCGAGCGCCTCGGTGGTCGTGCGGTGCCCGAGCTCACCGATCACCTGCTGATCGGCCCACGTCCGCGAGTAGGCCGGACCGAGGTGGTGGTCGAGCCTGGCCCAGAGCTCGGTGTGCCTCACCCCATCGACCCCGCCTCGACCCAGCGCACGTCCCACAGGTGGTGCACCACGTCGTGCAGGTGGTAGCGCCCCAGGGAGTCGACCGTGAAGGCGCTGCCGTTGCTGCGGATGCCGCGACGATCCCAGTCCTCCCCCGCCACGCCGTCGTAGGACGCCGCGACCTCGACGGCCGCGGCCAGCAGCTCGGGTGCTACCACCGCCGGGTCCTGCAGGTCGTAGCGCTCGGAGAGCGCGGTCTCGTCCTGGTCCCAGTTGGCGAAGGTCGAGTCGTCCCCGTCGAGCATCAGGCGCAACCGTTCGAAGAACAGGCGGTGCACGTCGCGGACGTGGGCGGCGTACTCCGTCGGCGACCACACGCTCGGCTCCGGCCGCTGCGTCGCCTCGGGCGCGGCCAGCACCCGCTGCCAGGCCGTTGCGTTGTCGCGGAACATCGCGCCGAGGTCGACCCGGTCGACCGCCGCGGCGTCGAAACCGCACTCCTCGCAGGCGCGGTCGAGGACCCAGGTCCAGTCCTTGGTGTCGGGCGCGATCTCGGCAGGTGTGCTCACGACCGACATTCTCCCCATCTGCGCCGACAGTTGCGACCGAGATCACCGACACCGAGCCGCGATCCCCTGCCAAACGTCGCCTTGGATCCGTCCTGCCGCCGGGACTATCGCACCGCGAGCACCGCGCCTACTGTCGGACCATGCGCAAGTCAGGCCGCGGCTGATGTCCTACCTTCGCGTCAACCGCGTGGAGATCGCGGGGTTCTTCGTCCTCTACGGCCAGCGCGTCGACTGCATCAACAATGTCTGGGTGGTCGGCACCGACGACGAGGTCGTCGTGATCGACGCCTCGCACGACGTCGCTCCGATCATCGATGCGATCGACGGCCGCACGGTCTCCGCCATCGCCATCACGCACGGACATCCCGACCACCTCAACGTCGCCGACGCGCTCGGCGACGCCACCGGCGCCCCGGTGCTGATCCACCCCGACGATCGGTTCTTCTGGGACGAGTTCCAGCCCGACCGCGTGCCGGACGGCGCCCTGCACGACGGCGGCGTGATCACCGCCGGAAAGCACCGGCTGACGGTGATCCACACGCCTGGCCACTCGCCGGGCAGCGTCTGCTTCCGGGTGGACGACATCGTGTTCTCGGGTGACACGATCTTCCAGGGCGGCCCCGGTGCGACGGACCGGCCGCGCGGGGACTTCCCCACCATCATCTCCTCGATCCGCGACCGGCTGCTGGTGCTTCCCTCGCTGACCGTCGTGCACCCCGGCCACGGCCCCAGCACGCAGATCGGTGTCGAGGAACCGCTCTACCGCCAGTTCGCGGACGTGCTCCCCGACGGCGCCTGCCACCCCACCCCGACCCGCGCCACTTTCGCTGATCGTTGTCCTCGGCGCAGTTTCCGTGGGAATCTTGGAGCCCGTTGCGCAAGCGGCGACGATCCGGCTGGGCGCGGATATCTGCGGGAAGGGATCTCATGGGCTCTGATGAGGGCACCTCCCCGACGTCGACGGCGCTGAGAGTGCGCGACGTCATGAACACCAAGGCGGCGCGGATCCACCTCAACCGGCCGATGAAGCTGGCCGCTGAGATCCTCGTGCTGACCCAGGCGAGCGACTTGATCGTGATCGACGAGGACGACCGCTTCGTGGGTGTCCTCCCCGAGGGCGACCTGCTCCACGCGATCATGCCGGACTTCGACGGCCTGATGGAGTCCGGGGCTTCCCTCCAGCGCGGCTTCGAGGTCTTCCTGTCCTCCGGGTCCGGCTATGCCGACCAGCCGATCGACAGCCTGGTGATCCGCGGTTCGATCATCCTGCGACCCGACGACGAGCTGCTCAAGGCGGCGACCGTGATGATCACCAAGGGGATCCGCAGACTGGCGGTTGTCGACGGCGAGCGATTCGTCGGCAGCGTGTCTCGCGCCGACATCTGCTGGGGAATCCTCGTCGAGCAGCCGAGCCGCAAGCACGCGGCCGAGCGAGCCGAATAGCCGACCGCCAGGTCGACGGGGCTACGGATGCCGGAGCGAGGAGCGAGAAGGTGAGTGCTGCTGTCTCGCACCCCGGCGGGGCAGACTCCCGACTCGTCGCCCGGATCAAGTCCCTGAAGGTCGCGGGAGCGATCCTCCACCTCGGCTCTCATCCCGACGACGAGGACGGCGGCATGATCGCGTACTGCTCGCGCCACCTCGGCGCTCGCACCGTGTACTGGTCCGCCACCCGTGGTGAGGGGGGCCAGAACCGGCGCGGACCGGAGCGTGGCGAGGGACTCGGCATCATCCGGACCTGGGAGAGCCTCGACGCGCGCTCGGTGGACGGCGGCGAGGTCCGCTACGGCCCGTTCTACGACTTCGGCTTCTCCAAGAGCGGGGACGACACGCTCGCACGGTGGGGGCGCGAGCAGGTGGTGGCCGAGATCGTCCGCGCGATCCGGATGGTCCAGCCGCAGGTGGTCATCTCGCGATGGTCTGGTCGGCCGACGGACGGTCACGGACATCATCAGGCGATCGGCCTTGTCGCCCGCGAGGCCTTCGACGCCGCGGGCGACGGCGAGCAGTTCGCCCAGCTCGGGTTGCCGCCCTGGCGCCCGGAGAAGCTGTACCGGTCCGTGGCCGGCGACTGGCAGCCAGGGGAGGACGGGACCTTCGGGGTGATCGTCGACGAGCACGAGCGGGCGGGCTACCTGCGGGTCGACACCGGCCTGGTCGACCCGGTCAGCGGCCTGACCTACCAGGAGCAGGCACACCTGGCCGTCAACCGGCACCGGTCGCAGGGCATCGGCTTCGTGCCGGAACCCGGTCCCTACTACTTCTACTACCGGCTCGAGCACAGCGCCGAACCCCCGACCAGCCGCGAGACCTCGTTCTTCGACGGCTGCGACCCGCTCCTGACCGGGCTCGCACCGCAACCCACCTCGGACGGACCGGACCTGCGCGGTCGCCTCGGCCGCGTGGTCGAGCTCGTGGACGAAGCGAGCGAGGCCTTCCGCCCCGATCGGCCCTCGGCTGCTGCCCCGGCTCTCCTCGCAGCTCTTGGCGTGCTCAGGTCGGCTCGCCAGGACCTCGCGAGTTCCGCACCCGCCGTCGATGCCGCGCTCGCCCGCACGGAGCAGCACTTCCAGGACGTGATCGCCTCCTGCTCGCTGCTGCGCGCAGAGTGTCTCGTCGATCGCCCGCGGACCACACCCGGACGGGACATCATGGTGACGGTGCGGGTCTGGAACGGCCAGGACCAGCCGGTCGTGGTCGAGGGGTCGTCGCTCGACGTACCGAGCGGCTGGACGGCCCGTCGCGTCGACTCGCCTGGACCAGGCACGACGCCGACGGCCGGCGTTTCGTACGAAGCCACCTACACGGTCAGCGTCCCGCCCGAGCAGCTGCCCTGCCCGCCGTACTGGGT
Source organism: uncultured Actinomycetota bacterium (assembly GCA_963756795.1). GTDB lineage: Bacteria > Actinomycetota > Actinomycetes > Propionibacteriales > Nocardioidaceae > Nocardioides. Next base: position 77,436 of record CAVWPK010000014.1, read on the forward strand.
GCAGGAGGCCCGCGAGCCCTACCGCTACCGCTGGCCCGCGGCCTCGCGTGCCCTCACGCACGCGGACAACCTGCCGCTGGTGACCGCCGCGGTCACCCTTCGGTACGGCGACGAGCTGGTCACCCTGAGGCCCGCTGCGGTTTACCGCAGTGCGTTTCCCGGGGGCTCGCGCCAGCTCCCCCTGACCGTGCTCCCCCCGCTCGCGCTGGCGCCGCGGGTCCGCAGGGAGATCCTGCCGGTGTCCGACCAGGAGACCCTGCTCGCGATGGACGTCACCGTCCGCTGCGTGGAGGACGGCGGAGCCCGCGCCACGCTGTCCATCGATGCCCCCGCGACCTGGGATGTGCAACCGCCGGACGTCAGCCTGACGTTCGCAGCCGGCGGCGAGACGCGCGGCGTCCAACTGCAGGTAGCTGTGCCGGCCAACACCCAGCCCGGTCACTACCACCTCGACTACGACCTCACGAGCGAGGGACGGCCCTGCGGGGTCGAGCTCAACCCGGTCCGGCTGGGGGACGCGGGCTCGACCGACGTCGACGAGGACAACTGCCTTGCCGAGTCCCACCTGGTGAGTCCGGCATCCGTAGCGGTCGACCTGATCGACGCGACCTTCGTCCGCACCCTGCGCTACGGCTACCTGCGCGGCGCGGACGAGCAGATCCTTGCGTCGCTCGCGCGCTTCGAGCTGGACATCACCGAGCTGGAGGACGACCAGCTCGAGTACGGCGACCTCTCGAGGTTCGATGCGATCGTCGTCGGACCGAACGCCTACCACAGCCGGCCGGCGCTCCGTCAGCACGCCGACCGGGTCCTGGAGTACGTCGCGCAAGGCGGCACCCTGGTCGTGCAGTACCAGGCCTACGGCTACGACGCCGCCGGCCTCGCGCCGTGGCCGTTCACCTACCACCAGCCGCACGACCGGGTGACGGACCCTCAGGCACCCGTCACGATCCTCGACCCCGACCACCCGGTGCTGCATTTCCCCAACAAGATCGTGCCGGAGGACCTCGAGGGGTGGGTCCACGACCGCGGCCTCTACTTCTTCGGGGAGTGGGACCGCCGTTACGTCTCCGTGCTCTCGTCGCATGACGCGGGCGAGGAGCCGTGCGCCGGCGGATTGCTCACCACGGTCTACGGGCGCGGGACCTACGTCTACGCCGGCTACTCCTTCTTCCGGCAGATCCCCGCGGGCGTGTCGGGAGCGGTGCGGCTGTTCGCGAACCTCCTCGGCCTCGCCGAGGTGCGCGTCCGGGAGCGCATGGATCGGCTGCAGGGCCTGGACCTGTTCGGCTTCATGACCGAGACCGAGCTCTATGAAGCCGCGCGCATCGTCTCGGAGCGCTGGGTGGACGCCGGCACCTTCCTCGCCCGCGAGGGTGAGCACGGACGCCACCTCTTCGTCCTCGTCGACGGCACGGTCGAGGTTCTCAAGCAGGTGGCCGGGAACGATGACCGACTGCTGCACGTCGCCGGCCCCGGCGAGGCGCTCGGCGAGCTCACCCTGCTCGCCGACATGCCGCGTTCGGCAAGCCTGCGAGCCGCGACGGACGCCGTGGTCCTGGTGTTGCGCGACGACGCGTTCCACGAATGGCTGCGCCGCCACCCCGATCTATCGCGCCGGATGATGCAGCGGCTCGCCGAGAAGATCATCGCCAAGGACCAGGACTGACGCCGATGCGCATCGGGATCGTGTGTCACTACGGCTGCGGCGGCAGCGCGCAGGTAGCGCTGAACCTGGCGGTGGGGCTGGCGGGGCGCGGACACTCTGTCCACCTGTTCGCCCGATCGACCCCGTTCGGCATGTCCGAGACCGGTTCCGCAGTGACTGCACACGTGATGCGGGAGAGCGACCAGCCTGCTACTCCGCTGCTCGACGCCCAGTGGTCGAAGGCGGAGATCGACGCCTTCGTCTCCCGGATCTGCGACGTGGTGGTGCGCGAGCGCCTGGAGGTCCTGCACTTCCACTACGCCATCCCGTTCGCGTTCGTCGTGCAGGCCGTGCGCCAGGCGCTCGGCGACTCCGGTCCGGCCACGGTCGGCACCCTGCACGGAACCGACGTGAGCGTGTTCTCCCGGCAGACCCGCGTACGGCGCACACTCGTACCCGCCCTGGACGGCCTCGACGCCCTCACCACGGTGTCGCACAGCCATGCAGCCCTGTCCGTCACGAACCTCGGCCTGTCGGAGCCCCCGACCGTGATCCCCAACTTCGTCGACCTCGAGCGCTTCCAGCCGCGACCCCGCCCCGGGTCAAGGAGCCGACTGCGGATCGTCCATGTGTCGAACTTCCGCCCCGTGAAGCAGCCCGAGAGCATGGCGCGTATTGCAGACAACGTGCTGCACCAGGTCGACGCCGAGCTGTGGCTGGTCGGTGACGGGGAGGGCATGCCCGCTGTCGAGGCGGCACTGGAGTCCCGCGCCGCGCGCGGGGAGGTTCGTCGGCTCGGTCTCCGCGAGGACGTCGAGAACATCCTGCCGGACACCGACCTGCTGCTCGTCACCAGCCAGACCGAGAGCTTCTGCCTGGTCGCGCTCGAAGCGCTCGCCTGCGGCGTACCGGTGGTGGCGCCTCGCGTCGGCGGCCTGCCGGAGGTCGTGGAGCACGACCGCACCGGCTTCCTCTACGACCCGGATGACGAGGAGCAGGCAACCCTGTTCGCGGTGCGGTTCCTGTCCGACGCCCGGCTGAGGGCACGGATGCGCCGCGCCGCTCTGGAGCAGGCCGCCGCGTTGTCTGCGATCGTTGTCGTCCCCCGCTACGAAGCGCTGTACCGACAGGTCGTCCGAGACCACCGTAGGACTGCGCTGACCCCGGCCGCGGTAAGGAGGTAAGGAGGTGAGCCGATGCGTTCGCTGACCGATCTGCTGGAGACAGCCGCAGGCAGGGAGTTCCTGACCGAGCGCGGCATGCACTCCGACGCGACGACCTTCCACGACCAGCTCCGCCCGCCGCTCAACGACGACCTGAACACGCTCCTGGGGCTGCCGCCCGGGAGCCGTCTGGTCCACATCGGCCAGCAGGTCTGTGTTGACTACCACCCGGCGACGGCGTCGAAGTTCGCGGCGGCCGGTGAGCTGATGGCGACCGGAGAGGTCTCCCCCGTCGTGCTCTGGCACGACGCTTTCGCAGCCGATTCGGAGCGTTACGGCATGCGGATGGTGCTGCCGTCGGGCAGCAAGAACGTCGGAGTCTGGCTCGCACCTCGACGACAGGGAGCCGGCGAGCCGCGTTTCATCGAGGTCGCCCCTGACGCTGTCGAACAGGCACTGGAGGCAGTGCGCAAGTGGGTGACCCACCGCGTGCAGGAGCAGCCCAAGAGCCGGCGTCAGGACTCGCTCACCCGGATGGACCGGCTGGCCGACGCGGTGCGCGCGGCTGACATTGCGACCCTCGGACAGGCGAACGCCACGTTTGCGGGCTTCCTGCTGCGCGAGCACCTGGGTGTCGACCTCCCGTCCACGGCGCTGTCGACGATGCTGGCCGCGGGCCAGCTGACCCCGTCGCTCAACACCTACCTCGCCGCCCTCGACCAGGTGGTCGCGGTCTTCAACGAGACCGTGGCCGACCTCGTCGCCAACGACATCGACCCGCAGGTCGCCCCCCTCGGGGACGACTACCTCCCGTTGCGGTACTCCTGTCCGGGTGACGGCGCCCGGCTGGTTCTGCGCCACGACCGCGAGCGCGACGACCACTTCGCGACGGCGACCTGCCGGTGCGGAGCGACGTACCGGTTCCACCTCGGCATCGGCACGATGAGTCTCGGGGAGCTGGAGGACACCGGCCGGTGGAGTCCCGACGTGTCCCTGCCGATCCACCACCGGGAGGTGGCGAGCGGCTGGATCGTCGGACGGAGCACCGCTCTCTACGGTCTCGTGATGAACGAGGTGATCGAACGGGTGCTGGCGGATCGTCCGATACCGGGTTTCATCCCACCCGACCTGCTCGAGGATGCCGCACCGGACCCGCCCGGCGTCAGCCTGCTCGTCGACTACCTCACGTCATGACTGCCGTCGACGTGCTGGCAGTGGCCGCCCATCCCGACGACGCCGAGGTCGGCTGCGGAGGGGTGCTCGCGCTCTGCGCCCGGAGCGGCGCGCGCACGGCGATCGCCGATCTCACCAACGGGGAGCTGTCGACCAACGGCACACCGGAGCTCCGGCAGCGCGAGGCCAGCGAGGCCGCAGAGATCCTCGGCTTGGCGACCCGGGTCGCCGTCGGCCTGCCGGACGGCAGTGTCGGGGTGGGCGCCGACCACCGTGACGTCGTCGTCGAGCTCATCCGACGGTTGCGCCCGCGCATCATCCTCGCGCCGTACCCGGTGGACGACCGCCACCCCGACCATGCCGCGGCCGGAAGACTGGTCCGGGAAGCATCCTTCTTCGCCGGCGTGGCGAAGCGGGCGTCCGGCGAGCCACACCGCCCGGACCGGCTCTACCACTACATGCTCCACCACCTTTTCGAGCCGACCTTCGTCGTCGATGTGTCCCCGGTGTGGGAGCAACGGCTCGCCGCCATCGCCGCCTACCGCAGCCAGTTCGACCGCGCCCTGGCGGAGCAGCGTACGGCGATCGGCGGGTCGTCGTTCCTCGACTTCCTCACGGCCCGGGCGACCGTCCACGGTGCGATGGTCGGTGTTCCCCGCGGCGAGGCCTACCACTGCGTGGGCCCCGTCGGTCTCGATCGGCTTCCCGGCCTGGTGCCGGGCGCGGCAACAGAGGACCGACCGCCCGTCTATCGAACAAGCCTGTGACACACGGAGGTAAGACACCATGCCCGACGAAGCGACCACGCGAGACGTGGCGAAGAAGCTGGAGCGGTGGGCGGCGAGCCTGCCCGAGCAGGACCGGCGAGCCGTGCAGGACTGGATGCTGCTCGGCACCGGTCACGACCAGCTGAGTCCTGGTCAGCGCTGGTGGTTCGACGCGAGCGTCGGCGCCGGCCGGTCCGGATCCTCGGAGGTGAGCTGACCATGGCGCTGACACTGGTGCCGCTGTGCGAGGCGGAGATCACCCTCAAGCTGCCGCCGGTCGAGCTCGTGGGGACGCCGCTCGGCACCCGGGCGGTCATCGAGATGACCGACGTCGTCTACCGCGGTGACCGGCTGTCGGGCAGGCTGGCCGTCTCCACGTCCTTCGACTGGCTCCTGCTCTCCGAGGACGGCGTCGGCACGATCGACGTCCGTTTCTTGCTCAAGACCGACGACGGAGCGCTGATCCACGTTTCCTACCGCGGCCGCAGCGACCATTCCCAGGGCCACGGCGCGCTGCCGCTCTACAGCGCGCCGCTGTTCGAGACCGGCGATCCTCGGTACACCTGGCTCAACACCGTGCAGGCGGTCGGCAAGGGCGTCGTCCGCGACGACGTCATCCACTACGAGATCTACGAGGTGCGCTGACCCGTGCCGGACGCGGACGCCGGTCAGATCTTCCGGCCGGTCGCCGCCCAGTAGCGCTCCCGGAGGCTGGCCTTGGCGAGCTTGCCGGCGTCGGTCCGGGGCAGCTCGTCGAGGAAGTCGACCGAACGCGGCACCTTGTAGGCCGGCAGCCGGTCCGCGACGTAGGAGATGAGCTCGGCCGCGAGCGCGGCCGTCTTCTGGTGCTCCGGGCCGAGCTTCACAGCCGCCTTGATCTCCTCGCCGAGCTCCTCGTTGGGCACACCGATCACGGCGACGTCGTCGACCGCCGGGTGGGCTGCGAGGACGCCCTCGATCTCGGCGGGATAGATCTTCACGCTCCCCGAGTTGATCACCTCGCTCTTGCGATCTGAGAGATAGAGGTAGCCCTCCTCGTCCAGGTAGCCGACGTCACCGAGCGTGAACAGACCGGGCTCCAGGTGTGCGTCGGCCGTCTTGTCGGGTTGCTTGTGATAGGTGAAGTCCGCCCCGCTGCGGTGCCGCACGTAGATCAGTCCCTCCTCGCCGGGATCCGCTTCGCGGTTGTCGTCAGCGACGATCCGAAGCTCGATGAAGGGAAGCACCCGACCGACCGACCCGGGCTTGCGGACGAACTCGTCGGACGTGGAGAGGGCGAACAGGCCGCCCTCGGAGGCGCCGTAGTACTCCGTCACGACCGGGCCCCACCACTCGATCATGCGCCGCTTGACGTCCGGCGCGCAGGGAGCGCCACCATGGACGGCCTGCACCAGGCTACGGCCGTCGAAGCCGGCCCGGCGCTCCTCGGGCAGCTTGAGCAGGCGCACGAAGTCCACCGGGTTGAGGACCAGGTTGGTGATGCCCTCCCGGTCGATGACGTCGAGGATCTGCTCCGGATCGGGCTGGCGGACCATGGACACGGTGACGCCGCACAGCAGCGGGTAGACCGTCATCGACCATTGGCCCGAGTGGTAGACCGGGCCCACCAGCAGCACCCGGCCGTCGTCCGGGATGCTCAGCCCCTGACGGACACCCTGGGCCGTCTCGATCAGCTCCCGGACCGGGCTGCCGGCGGTGAACGTCGCGGACAGCACACCCTTCGGCTTTCCGGTGGTGCCGGAGGTGTAGAACATCGCCGCGCCGCAGACCTGGGCATCGGGCTCGGCGGGGTCGGCCGCCGCGAGCGCCTGCTCGTACGAGCTCGGACCGCCACCCTCCGCACCAGCGCCCAGGACGAACGCCATCTCGATGCCGTCGCAGCGTGCCTGCGCGGCGCTGGCGATGTCGGCATGACGGTCGTCGGCGATCAGGATCTTCGCATCGGAGTCGTCGAGGACGAACGCGAGCTCGTCGGTGGTGTAGTTCCAGTTCGTCTGTAGCACGAGGAAACCCGCATGGAGGCAGGCCATTGCGATCTCGTAGACCTCGCGCCGGTTGCCTGAGTGCACGGCGACGCGGTCGCCCTGCTCGAGCCCGGCCCGGCGCAGCACGTCGATCAGGCGGTTCGTGCGGTCCTGGAGCTGGGCCCAGCTGGTCTCACCCGCCTCGTCAGCGAGAGCCCGTCCGTCCGGGTCGCTCTCAACGTAAGGCAGCAGTATCTCGGCCATGGCCCAGCCCTTCTTGCTCCAGTGACGGAAGGTGACCGTCGATCGCGTTGGCAACCTGTTGGTAGAACGCGGCCACGACGGGCGGGACCGCACGGAGGCACCCGAGGACGGGATCGGCTCCGAACTCGATGGTGCGCGACTCGTGCTTCTCGAACACCATCAGGCCGTCGCGGAGCAGGAGCTTGATCCCGGTGTGCAGCGCCTCGTTGGCGGCGTTGAGCTGACGAAGCAGCGTGCCTGCGGCGGCGGGGTCGATCGAGCCGGTGCGTACGGCGTCGCACAGCCGCTGCGTCGCTGACTCCGCCCGCCTGCCCTGCTCGCCGGCGGCGAGCGCGCTGAGGGTCCGCGGCAGCTCCGAAGCGTCAGCGGTGGGGTCGAAGAGCCCGCAAGCCAGCGCCCACAGCTCGTGCAGACCGGCCCCCACCAGCCCCGGCAGGTAGCGCGACAACATCCGGTGCTGCAGGTCAGCTGCCAACATCAGCTTGAGCGGGGTCAGCTCCTCGGCCTGCTCCACATTGGTCAGGGCGTACTCGAGGACACCGACGTCGTTGCGGATGCCGTTCTGCTGCTCGACGACCAGGTAGAGGTGTCGGATCCACGCCTTGTAGCCGTCCACCAACGGGATGTAGCGGATCTTGCCGGCGACCAGGGCGATGCCCCACGCGCGCTGGAAGTCCAGGCGCCGGAGGGAGCCGGCCTTGTACATCGCGAGGGTGGCCTCGATCTCGGGGTCCTCGTGGTGCAGGACCGTTTCGTACTCGGACGTCGCGTCGAGACCGGCGTTGTCGTCGATGATCCGGAACCCGCCCGGGTGCAGCTGCCGGAACTCGGTCATGTCGTAGATCGCCCCGTTGATCGCCATCCACCAGCCATGGTCCGCGTCGTTGTGCAGCACCAGGTCCGACGCCTCGTAGACGCCCCTCCCGGCCACGCCTGGCGCGGAGCGGGGCGTGAACGTCGTGAACAGGTCGGTCATCAGGCGGCCCTCGCCGACCAGTCGTCGCACGGCCACCCGGCCCTCGTCCTCGTCCTCGGCCGCGATCTCCCGCAACGAGTCGAGAATGGTCGCGGCGAAGGCGGCCTGCCCGCACACGTAGAACAGCGCGCCTGCGGCGCCCGGCACGGCGTCACCGCGCAGCAAGTCCCGCAGCACTGCGGCGGTTCCCGGTTCTCGCAGGGCTGCGTCGATGCGGCGGGGCGGCCTGCCGTCGACCTCCTCGCGCGAGAACGCCGTACGCAGCTCCAGCGCACCGTCGGTCGCGAGCGCATTGAGCTCTTCGTAGTAGGGCAGCTCCGCTCGCGTCCGCGCGGCGCAGAACAACCAGGTGGGACCAGAGCGCGGGTCGGCGGCGCGGGCCTTCACGAAGCCCCAGAACGGGGCGATGCCGGTGCCACCCGCGAACATCACGATGGGCTGCTCCGGGTCGGCGGGAAGGGCGAAGCGCAGCGGCCGCACGACCTGGACCGTCACCGGCGCGCCCGGCGGGGCTGACCGCACCAGGAACGTCGAACCAGCGCCGTGACGGGTCTGCTCCCTGCCATTCGGATCGGGCGACGCGAACTCCAGGTTGCCGACCGTCAACCGCAGCGCGGTCGCGAACGGGTCGCGGTCCGGAGGGTTCGACACGCTGTACATGCGGGCGGCGGCAGGCGGGACGAACCGGGAGATCGCCTCGTCCTGCCAGAGCTCCGCGCGCCACAGCCGGGTCACGTCGTAGCCACCGGCTGTCGCCAGCTCCACAGCGTCCCGGAACTCGAGCTGGTCCTCGGCGCGGGCCTCGAGCACCTCGGCCAGCGCGGTCGATCCGGACAGCCGCTGCAGGTGCTTGGCGACGTGCCGGCCCAGGGGGCGCAGCTGGGCGTACCGGAGGAAGTCGACCAGCGGCAGCGTGGCCGGGGTCTCCGACCCGAACCGGCGGTGCAGGGCGGCCCGCCAGCGGCTGGTGAGGGGCACCTCCCGGTCGCCGGTGGCCCGCAGCGAGTCGAGCGTGCTCTGGACCAGCTCGTCGGTCTGCTCCGGCAGGATCGCGCAGCGGTCGCCGGGTCGGAACACCACTCCGGTGCCGGCGAGGTCGAGCTCGACGGTCTGGATGCGCTCGCCCGCAGCCGGCGTCCGACCGGCCAGGCGGGCGACCTGGGCATGGCTGAAGAACTCCAGGTAGCGCTCGTTCCGCGCGTCTCCGAGGTGGCTGTCGGTCTCGTGCCAGGTGCGGTCGGTGAACGTGCCGGTGATCCCGCTGGCCGTCGACGGCCGCCCCACCTTGAAGGCAACCTCGATGAATCCGTAGACCTTGCGTCGGTGCACACCGAGGTAGCCACGGTCGCCGGCGTAGGCCTCGAGGACCGACTGGAACAGGCCCGCCAGCTCGTGGTCGCCCGACTCGTTGACGAACTGCCGGACCGAGGTTTCCTCGATGGCGTCGAGGAACCGGCGACAGTTCGGGGCGAACCAGGTACGCGCCTTGCGCGCCTCGGCACCCAGCGGCGACTCGAACCGGGTGCGGCCGAGGAAGGTGTCGACCAGCTGGAAGCCCGTCGACCCCGCTCCGCTGACACCCGGGACCCCGTCGACGATCGGGATCCCGGTCGGGGCGGTCAGCTTCGCCCAGATCGCCGGGTCCGCATAGATGCCGGCGTACGGGTTCGGGTCGATCTTCGGGAATGCGACGTCCGTCGCCCGGCGTACGGCGTCGAGGATGGTGATCAGCTGCTCGACCAGCGCGCCCGGATCCTGCTCGGCGACAGCTTCCTGCGCCCGGACCGCAGCTTCGACGACGGGGGCGAGCTTCGCCTGGATCTCGATGTTGACGCCGAGGAAGGCCCGTTCGGTGTCGTTGCCGAGCAACGGCACGAGGAGGTTCAGGTTCTCAAGCCGGACCGGGTCCTCGGCGTCGGGGTCGATCAGTCGGTAGTTGTGGGTGATCAGGTCGTCGTAGCCGACGTGGGGCGCCGACCTGCCCATCCGCTCGGAGACCCGGCGCCACGGCGCGGCGATGCACTCCGGCACCGGGACCGGAGCGTGCGCGTGCAGGTCGTCGAGGTCGCACCGGACATAGGAGTAGGCGAGCGAGGCGAGCGCGACCGACGCCCGCCACAGGTCGGCGGTCGGCAGGTCCTCCGGCTCGGCGGAGAGCTGCGGCAGCTCCTTGAGCACCGAGCGCGCGGTGAGGTCCCGCCACATCACCGGAAGCTGGTCGGCTGCCTCGTCCCACGCTCGGTGGCTGGCGGGCAGCTGCGATCGCGGCGGCTCCGCCGACAAGAAGCCGTGCGCTGCGGAGACTGCTCCGAGGTGCTCCTCCCCCTCGGCCTCGATCTCCCGAAGCACCCGCCGGCTAGGGACCGGGCTCACGGCGCCCCGCCTCCGACCTGGACCGCCCCCGGGGCGCTCGATCGAGCACTGCGGCCGACGACGCGGACGACCGTCTCGCAGGTCGCGCGGGCGGACACAGCCATGCTCAGGGTCTCCTCGCCAGACGCACCGCCGAGTCGGCTCGTCTGACCTGACTTTCGAAGAAGTAGTGGGCAGCAGACCGAGACTACGCGCAAACAGCCCACTGCGGCAGGCGAAGTCACGAGCACCAGCGGGACCCGCTCGACGGGACTCGGACACGGGTCCACACTGGGGATCCATGTCGGCAGCGACCGACGGGCTGGAGGAACTGGAGGAACCATGGTCATCGTCGCCGCGGCTCAGGCAACTCCCGTGTTCCTCGATCGGGACGCCACCACCGACAAGGTCTGCGCGCTCGTCAAGGAGGCCGCGGACTCAGGCGCGCAGCTGGTCGTCTTCGGTGAGTCGTTCATCCCCGCATATCCGGACTGGGTCTGGCGTACCCCGCCATGGCGCGACGGCGCGTTCACGAAACGGCTCTACGCCAATGCCGTCGGCGTCCCGAGCCCGACCTTGCAGCGCATCGGGGAAGCGGCGGCGGACGCCAACGCGTACGTCGCGATCGGGGTCACCGAGATCGAGGGCGGAACCCTCTACAACACCTTCCTCTACATCGGTCCGGACGGACGACTCCTGCAGCGGCACCGCAAGCTCATGCCGACCGGCGGCGAGCGCACCATCTGGGGAATGGGTGACGGCTCGGAGCTCGGCGTGGTGACCACGCCGTTCGGTGTCGTCGGGGGGTTGATGTGCTGGGAGAACTACATGCCGCTCGCGCGCGCCGCGATCTATGCGCAGCACTGCGACATCTACCTGGCCCCGACCTGGGACACCAGCGACACCTGGGTAGCCACGCTTCGTCACATCGCGAAGGAGGGCAGGCAGTTCGTCATCGGCGTCGCCCCGCTGCTGCGCGGCTCCGACGTCCCCGAGGAACTGCGCGGGGACCTCTACGGCACAGAGGACGACTGGCTGTCCCGCGGCCTCACGACGATCGTGGCGCCGGGCGGCGAGGTCCTCGCCGGCCCGGTCCTGGAGCGCGAAGAGATCCTCTACGCCGACCTCGACATCGCCGCCGTCCATGAGCAGCGACGAATGTTCGACTCGGTCGGGCACTACTCGCGGCCCGACGTCTTCACCCTCCACGTCGACACCCGAGCGAAGAGTGTCGTCGTCTTCGACGGGGACGAGCCGTCCTGATCGACCCCGTCCTGCCAGGATGAGCGGTGTGCAGGGACCGACGATCCGGGACGCGACCGCGGACGATGCTGAGGTGTGCGCTGCGATCTACGGGCACTACGTGCGGGTCACCCCGGCGACGTTCGAGCTCGAGCCGCCGTCCGTCGAGGCCGTCGCGGGCCGGATCGCCGCGTGCCAGGCATCCCACGCCTGGTTCGTCGGGGAGATCGACGATGTCGTCACCGGCTTCGCCTACGGCACCCGGTTCGCCGAGCGGCCGGCGTACCGCTGGTCCTGCGAGGTCAGCGTCTACCTCGACCCGGAGCGGACCGGTGAGGGTACGGGCAGCGCGCTGTACGGCGCCCTGCTCGACCGGCTGCGGGACCGGGGCTTCCACGTCGTCTACGCGAAGGTCAGCCAGCCCAACGATGCCAGCAACGCGCTGCATGCGAGGTTCGGGTTCGAGCGGGCCGGACTGCTGAGCCGGGTCGGCTACAAGCTCGGCGCGTGGCACGACGTCGCGATGCTGCAACGAGACCTCGCGCCACCGACGCCCGACCCGGTCGAGCCTAGGTAGCCGCGCCCGCCACCCACACCTGGCGGACCAGCGGCACCCCGGGCCGGTAGCCGAGGTGGACGTGGCTCGGCGCGTCGAGGAGTACGACGTCAGCCCGCCTCCCCGGCACCAGCGCGCCGACGTCCGCGCGCCCGAGCGCCGCCGCGCCGCCCGCGGTGGCGGCGTGCACCGCTTCGGCGGGCGTCATGCCCATCTCCCGCACCGCGAGGGCGATGCAGAGCGGGATCGAGCTCGTGTAGGACGAGCCCGGGTTGCAGTCGCTGGCCAGGGCGACCCGGACCCCGGCATCGAGCAGCCGGCGGGCATCGGGATAGGGCTGCTTGGTCGAGAACTCGACGCCGGGAAGAAGCGTGGCCACGGTGCCGCTGTCCCGCAGCGCGTGCACGTCGGCGTCGGTCAGGTAGGTGCAGTGGTCGACCGCGGTCAGCCCGAGCTCTGCGGCGAGCCCGACCCCGGGGCCCGGCCCGAGCTGGTTGGCGTGGAGCCGGCCGCGGAGGCCGGCAGCGGCGCCGGCGGACAGCACCGCGCGGGCCTGGTCGGCGTCGAAGGCACCGGTCTCGCAGAAGACGTCGATCCACCGTGCGTACGGCGCGGCCGCGGCGAGCATCGGACCGGTGACCAGGTCGACGTAGCCGGCCGGGTCGTCGGCGTACTCCGGCGGCACGACGTGGGCACCGAGGAAGGTGGTGTCGTCGGTGAACCGGGCGGCCACGGCCAGCGACCGCGCCTCGTCGGCCACGGTGAGCCCGTAGCCGGACTTGATCTCGACGCTCGTGGTGCCCTGGCGGCGCATCTCCGCGACGAGCCGCGCGACATTGGCGGCGAGGATGTCGTCGGTGGCGGCCCGGGTGGCGGTCACCGTGGTGCGGATCCCGCCGGCGGCGTACGGCTCCCCCGCCATCCGGGCCCGGAACTCCTCGGCCCGGTCGCCGGCGAAGACCAGGTGGCTGTGGCTGTCGACGTACCCGGGCAGCACCGCACCGCCCTCCGCGTCGACGACCTCGTCAGCAGCAGGTGCATCGGCGGCATTGCCGACCCAGGCGACGCGCCCCGCGTCGAGGACGAGCGCCGCGCCCGACCGCAGACCGAGCAGGTCGTCGGCGTCGGGGTCGTTGGTGACCAGCTCGCCGATGTTGGTGATCAGGATGCTCAGCTGGGGTGGGTTCACTGCCACACCTTCTCGATCGCGGCCTCGAGGTCGCGGCCGACGCGCGCACGGTCGCCGTCGAAGACGACCCGCCCGTCGATGATCACCTCGGTGACGTCCGTCGCCGTCGCCGCGAAGACGGCGGCGTGCTCGTCGGCGCCGGTGCCGGCCGTCCGCGGGCTGGCCGGGTCGATCGTGACCACACCGCTCAGGTCGAACCCGAGGGACGCATGGCCGTGCGTCGTGGCGCAGTCGAGCAGCGCCCGAGCCGACCAGTGGCCGCGCACCCCCGTCCGCAACCGGTCGTGCATCTCGACACCGCGCATCTCCTCGAACAGGTCGACCACCGCGTGGCTGTCGCTCCCGAGCGAGATCCGCGCACCCGCGGCCCGGAGGTCGGCTCCCCGGCCGAGGCCGTCGGCCAGGTCGCGCTCCGTGGTGGGGCACAGGCACACGATGCAGCCGGCGTCGCCGATCGTCCGGATGTCGGCGTCGGTCAGGTGCGTGGCGTGGACCAACGTGGTCCGCGGTCCGAGGACACCTGCGTCCCCGAGCAGAGCCGTCGGCGTGACGCCGTACGCCGCCCGGCACGCGTCGTTCTCCGCCGGTTGCTCGGACAGGTGGACGTGCAGCGGCCGGTCGGCCGCCCCTGCCGCGACGGTGCTCATCTGGTCGACGGGGACCGCGCGCACGCTGTGGATCGCGGCGCCGACCCGGTCGTCGTCGAACGCCGCCACCCGTTCGGCCCAGGCGTCGGCCGAGCGGTCGCTGAACCTGCGCTGCACGCCCTCGGCCGGCTGCCCGATCCCCGCCGTCAGGTAGCAGGTGTCGAGCAGCCGGATCCGGATCCCGACGTCGTCAGCCGCAGCGAGCAGAGCCCGCCCCATCTCGTTCGGATCGTCGTAGGGCGTCCCGTCGGCCTGGTGGTGGAGGTAGTGGAACTCCCCCACGGCGGCGATCCCACCCGCCAGCATCTCGGCGTACACCGCGCGGGCAAGGTCGAAGTAGAGGTCCGGCGTCAGACGCGCGGCGAGGTCGTACATCTGCTCGCGCCAGGTCCAGAAGCTGCCCGCGCCCTGCTGCGTGCGCCCGCGCAGCGCCCGGTGGAAGGCGTGCGAGTGGGCGTTCGCCATGGCGGGGATGGTCAGCGTGGTCATGAGAGCAGGCCCGTCAGCGCGGCGGCGAGCGCCACGACCCCGGCCTCGCAGTCGGCGGTCTCGGCGAACTCGTCCGGCGAGTGCGAGACGCCGGTCGGGTTGCGCACGAAGAGCATGGCGGACGGGATCCCGGCAGCTTGCAGCACGCCGGCGTCGTGACCGGCCTGGGTCGGGAGCAACGGCAGCCCGGCGCCGACGGCTTCCGTGAGCGGCGGGTCGAAGGCGACCTCGCCGGAGACCGACTCCGCGGTGACGGTGAGCCGGGTGCCGTCGCGGCCGGCCCGCTCGCCGGCCTGCTTCTCGACCGCGGCGACCAGGTCCGCCAGCGCAGCGTCGGAGTCGGCGCGGGCGTCGAGCCAGGCGGTGACGAGGGAAGGTACGGCGTTGGTGCCGTTGGGGTGGGCCTCGATCCGGCCGAAGGTCGCGCGCTGTCCCGCGAGCCGGGCCTGCTTGTTCGCCGCGAGGGCGGTCATCGCGAAGGTGAGCATCGGGTCGGCGCGGTCCTCCATCCGGGTGGTGCCGGCGTGGTCGGCGCGCCCGGCGATCTCGTAGCGCCAGCGGCCGTGCGGCCAGATCCCGCTCGCCGCCCCGACCGGAGCGCGACCGGTCGACGAGGCCACGGCCCTGCTCGACGTGCAGCTCCACGAACTGGCCGACCTGCTGCAGCCAAGGGACCGGAGCGCCGCCCCCCACCAGGTCGCCGAGGCGTACGCCGTCGCGGTCGGTCAGTCCTTGCACGTCCTCCCACGCGGCGGCTCCTGTCGCCAGTCGCGACCCGAGGCACGCCCGTCCGAACCGGGAGCCCTCCTCCTCCACGAACACCCCGACGCCCAGCGCTCGCCGCGGCACGACTCCCCGTTCGCGGATCAGGTCGATCGCGGCGAGCGCGGAGACGACACCGAGCGGTCCGTCGTACGCACCGCCGTCGAGGACGCTGTCGAGATGACTGCCGGTGAGGACACCGTCCGCGCTGGTCGAGGTGTGCGCCTCGAAACCCAGGGCGTCGGACGGTCGCCACCACGCCACCAGGTTGCCGAAGGGGTCTTCCTCGACCGCGAGCCCGCGGGCGGCGGCCTGCTCGCGGAACCACGCCCGCAGCTCGAGCTCCGCACTCGCCCAGGGCAGCCGGTTGTAGCCGCCCGTGGAGGCGGAGCGGCCGATCGGCGCGAGGTCGCGCCACAGGGACTCGAACGTCATCGACCGTCCTGCATGGGGACGCTGACCCCGCGCTCGGCTGCGACCTCGTCGGCGCGGTCGTAGCCCGCGTCGACGTGCCGGATCACGCCCATGCCCGGGTCGTTGGTGAGCACCCGCTCGATCTTCTGGGCGGCGAGCTCGGTGCCGTCGGCCACGCACACCTGTCCGGCATGGATCGAGCGTCCCATGCCGACCCCGCCGCCGTGGTGGATCGACACCCAGGTGGCGCCGGAGGCGGTGTTGACGAGCGCGTTGAGCAGCGGCCAGTCGGCGATGGCGTCGGAGCCGTCGAGCATGCCCTCGGTCTCGCGGTACGGCGAGGCGACCGATCCGCAGTCGAGGTGGTCGCGCCCGATCACGACCGGCGCCTTCAGCTCCCCGGAGGCGACCATCTCGTTGAACTTGAGACCCGCGAGGTGGCGCTCGCCGTAGCCCAGCCAGCAGATCCGCGCCGGCAGGCCCTGGTAGTGAACCCGCTCCTGGGCCATCGTGATCCACTTCCGCAGCCGTTCGTTGTCCGGGAAGAGCTCAAGGATCGCCCGATCGGTCGCGGCGATGTCGGCCGGATCCCCGGACAGCGCGGCCCAGCGGAACGGGCCCTTGCCCTCGCAGAACAACGGCCGGATGTAGGCCGGTACGAAGCCGGGGAACTCGAAGGCACGGTCGTAGCCGCCCTTGCGGGCTTCGTCGCGGATCGAGTTGCCGTAGTCGAACACCTCCGCCCCTCGGTCCCGGAACTCCACCATCGCCCGCACGTGCGCCGCCATCGACGCCTGGGCCGCCTTGGTGAAGCCGGCCGGGTCGGCCTCGCGCTGTGCTTTCCACTCCTCGAACGGCACGCCGACCGGCAGGTAGAACAGCGGGTCGTGCGCCGAGGTCTGGTCGGTGACGATGTCGATCGGAGCGCCCTGCTCGAGCAGCGCCGGCACCAGCTCGGCGGCGTTGCCGAGGACCCCGATCGACAGTGGTCGACGGGCGTCCCGTGCCTCGACGGCGAGCTCGAGCGCGCGGTCGAGCGAGTCGGCCTGGACGTCGAGGTAGCGGTGCTCGATCCGTCGGGAGATCCGCGACTGGTCGCACTCGATGCAGATCACGACGCCGTCGTTCATGGTGACCGCGAGCGGCTGGGCGCCGCCCATGCCGCCGAGCCCGGCGGTGAGCGTGATGGTGCCGGCGAGGGTCCCGTCGAACGACTGGTCGGCAACCGCGGCGAAGGTCTCGAACGTGCCCTGGAGGATGCCCTGGGTGCCGATGTAGATCCACGAGCCGGCAGTCATCTGGCCGTACATGGTGAGGCCGAGGTCCTCGAGCCGGCGGAACTCCTCCCAGTTCGCCCAGTCGCCGACCAGGTTGGAGTTGGCGATCAGCACCCGCGGCGCCCACTCGTGGGTGCGCATCACACCGACCGGCTTGCCGCTCTGCACCAGGAGGGTCTCGTCGGACTCGAGGTCGCGGAGGGTGCGGACGATGGCGTCGTACGCCGCCCAGCTGCGCGCGGCCTTGCCGGTCCCGCCGTAGACGACCAGGTCGTCCGGGCGCTCGGCGACCTCCGGATCGAGGTTGTTCATGAGCATCCGCAGCGGCGCCTCGGTCTGCCAGGACTTCGCGCTGAGCTCGGTGCCGGTCGGGGCGTGCACCGGCGGGCGGCCAGGGTTCGGCTGAGCAGTCATCGAAGGTCTCCGATCACGGATTCGGCGGCGGCGAGCACCGCACCGGTGTGGACGAGCGAGACCGCGGTCTGGATCTCGGGCGAGAGGTGGCGGTCGGGACCGGGGCCGGCGATACCGGCGTCCCGCAGGGTGCGGACGACGGCGCCCGTGGCGGGGGACGGCTCGAGTGGCGCCCGCAGGTCGAGTGCCCGCGCGGCGGTGAGGACCTCGATCGCGACCACCCGGGTCAGCCCGTCGACCGACCGGCGCAGCTTGCGGGCGGCGGACCACCCCATCGACACGTGGTCCTCCTGCATCGCGCTCGACGGGATCGAGTCGACACTGGCCGGGTTCGCCAACCGCTTGAGCTCGGAGACGATCGCGGCCTGGGTGTACTGCGCGATCATGTGGCCGCTGTCGACGCCCGGGTCGTCGGCCAGGAACGGCGGCAGCCCGTGGTTGCGGGCCTTGTCGAGGAACCGGTCGGTACGTCGCTCGCTGATCGAGGCGACGTCCGCCGCCACGATCGCGAGGAAGTCGAGCACGTAGGCCACCGGCGCACCGTGGAAGTTCCCGTTGCTCTCCAGCCGGCCACCCTTGGCCGAGACCGGGTCGTCGGCGAGCTGCTCGGGACCACCCTCGAAGACCACCACCGGGTTGTCGACAGCACTGGCGAGCTCGCGACCTGCGACGACGGCGGCGTGCTCCACCGTGTCGCGGGCGGCGCCGTGGACCTGCGGCGAGCAGCGCAGCGAGTAGGCGTCCTGCACCCGGTTGCAGTCGGGCCCGCGGTGCGAGGCGACCACGCCGGAGTCGGCCAGGAGGGCGACCAGGTTGGCCGCCGCGTCGGCCTGGCCGGGGTGCGGGCGGAGTGCCTGGAGCTCGGGGGCGAACACCCGGTCGGTGGCGAGCTGCGCCTCGACCGACATCGCCGCGGCGATGTCGGCGGTGCGCAGCAGCCGGCGCAGGTCCGTGATCGCGAGGACCAGCATGCCGAGCATGCCGTCGGTGCCGTTGATGAGGGCGAGCCCCTCCTTCTCCGCGAGCTCGACCGGCGTCAGTCCGGCCGCTGCGAGCGCGGCCCCAGCCGGGACCAGGTCGCCGGCTGCGTCGCGGACGTCGCCCTCGCCCATCAGGGCGAGCGCGCAGTGGGCAAGCGGCGCCAGGTCGCCCGAGCACCCGAGCGAGCCGTACTCGTGGACGACGGGCGTGATGCCGTGGGTCAGCAGCGCGGCCAGCAGCTCGGCGGTCTCCCGCCGTACTCCCGTGTGACCGGTGGCCAGGGTGGAGAGTCGCAGCAGCATCAGTGCCCGGACGACCTCCCGCTCCACCTCCGGACCCGAGCCCGCCGCGTGCGACCGCACCAGGGATCGCTGGAGCTGGGCGCGCAGCTCGGGCGCGATGTGCCGCGTCGCGAGAGCACCGAAGCCGGTCGAGACGCCGTAGGTCGGCGCAGCCGACGCCGCGAGCTCGTCGACCACCGCGCGCGCCCGGTCGATCGCGGTCAGCGCCTCGGCGGCCAGCCGGACGGCTGCACCCTCGCGGGCGACGGCAACCACGTCGGTGAAAGTGACTGGTCCGACGCCGACGTCGACGTACCTCTGCTCCATAGGCCCATCCAACGCCTCGGCCGCGTGGTCGGGCCAGCCGCTCACGAGATCTGGTGTCTCGGATCCGAGATCCGGGGTGCAGGGCTCGGCCCTCCGAGCGCCCTCCACCCGCTGGTACTTGCCAAATGCGTTAGTCATCACTAACGTATTCCCGTGGACGCATTCAGTGCAGCGGCGGAGCCGACCCGGCGCCGCATCCTGCAGCTGCTCGCGTCCCGGCCGCGGACCGTCAGCGACATCGCTGGCCAGTTCCCGGTCACCCGCTCGGCCATCAGCCAGCACCTGCTGCTGCTGGCTGACGCCGGTCTCGTGGCGGCCGACAAGGTCGGTCGCCAGCGGATCTACCGCGTCGTCCCCGACGGTCTGCACCAGCTGCAGGCCGAGATCGACCGGTTCTGGACCGACGAGCTCGACCTGCTCGTCGCCGACGCCAATGCCCACGCAACCGCCCTCAGGAGCTCGCCATGACCTACCTCAAGACCACCACCCTCCCCGTGTCGCCCGACGATGCGTTCGCGCTGATCACCCAACCTGAGCGGCTGCGTCGCTGGATGGCGGTGTCGGCATACGTCGACCTGCGCGCCGGCGGCGACTACCGCTGGACGGTCACCCCGGGCCACCACGTCGCAGGCACGATCCATGAGGTCGAGCCCGGTCGCCGGCTGGTGTTCGGCTGGGGCTGGGAGGGCGACGACGCCCTGCCCACCGACGCGTCGACCGTCACCGTCACCATCGAGCCGAGCGAGGGCGGATCGCTGGTCACCCTTGAGCACGCCGGGCTGCCCGAGGCGCTGCTCGCCGGCCACGCGGAGGGTTGGGACCACTTCTTCGAGCGGCTCGAGCGGGTCGCCGGTTTCGGCGACGCCGGCCAGGACGACTGGGCCTGGGCGCCGGAGAACCTCACCCCCACTGTCGCTGCCGAAGCCGCGCTGGCCGTCGTCCAGCCGGTGCTGCGCAACCTCACCCAGGCCGACCGCCCGAAGCCGACGCCGTGCTCGGAGTTCACCTGCCACGAGCTCGCCGAGCACCTGATGACCTCGCTCGAGCAGCTCGGCGGGATGGCGGGCGCCACCGTCACGCGTCCGGAGGACGGCTCGCTCGAGCACAAGGTGTCCATGATGGCCGACCAGGCCATCACCGCCTGGCGGGGAGTGGACCTGGCCGGGACCGTGCCCGGACCGGGTGGCGAGATGCCGGCCGGGTTCGCCGCCGGCATCCTGCCCGTCGAGATCCTGCTGCACGGCTGGGATCTCGCCCAGGCGACCGGCCAGTCGCTGCGGGTCTCCGACGAGGTGGTCGCCTACGTCGCCGAGCTCGCTGGCCCGCTCGTGGACGGGGGACGTGGTCGAGCGTTCGGCGACGAGGTTGCGGCGAGCGACGACAGCTCCCCGATCGAGCGGCTGGCGGCGTTCGCCGGTCGGGTGCCGGTCGGGAAGGTCGCCGTACCGTGACGATGCCGCGCGTGCACGTCTCGACCCAGCCACCGAAGCGCGAGTAGTAGCCGAAGTAACAGAAGTAGCAGAAGTAGCAGTCGCGGGTCCTGCTCACCGCCCGTCCGATCCGGATGTCGGTGGTCGGGAGCAGGATGACCCGCGTCCGACCCAACGATGAGGAGACACTGATGCCTACCCGAGACGAAGCCTGGCCAGCAGGCACCCCCAACTGGGTCGACCTTTCGGTCGACGATCCGGACGCTGCCGCCGAGTTCTACAGCCAACTGCTGGGGTGGACCGTCGACGCGGCACCCGACGACGCACAGGGCTACCGGATCGCGACCAGGGATGGCCGTCCCGCTGCCGGCATCGGCCCGAAGCCGGTGCCGGAGATGCCCAGCAACTGGGCGACCTACATCGCCACCGACGACGCCGACAAGACCGCCGAGGCGATCAAGGCAGCGGGTGGCTCCCTGCACATGGAGCCGTTCGACGTCGAGACCAGCACCGGCAACCACGGCCGGATGTTCTTCGGCACCGCCACCGACGGGTCGACCTTCGGTGTCTGGCAGGCCGGCGACCACATCGGCGCGGCGGTCTACAACGAGACCGGCTCGCTGTCGTGGAACGAGCTGCACTCCCATGACCTCGACAAGGCCAAGGCGTTCTACGCCGACGTGTTCGGCTACACCTTCGACGACATGTCGAGCCCGGATTTCACCTACTTCATCTTCAAGCGCTCGTCCGACGACGAAGGCGTCGGCGGCATGGGCACCGCGGCCATGCTGCCCGAGGGCGCGCCGTCGGCCTGGCTGACCTGGTTCACCGTCTCGTCCTGCGACGACGCAGCCGCCCAGGTCGCCGACCTCGGTGGAGCGGTGATGATGCCGCCCAACGACAGCCCGTTCGGCCGGATGGCCGTCGTCACCGGTGCCCAGGGTGAGGCGTTCGGGATCATCGACACCTCCTCGGCCGCCGGAGCGCCCGACCCGAGCTGATCGGTGAGCCAGGTCCCGTCCGCGACCCGGGCGCTGCGGGTGCTGCGGTTCCTGGCCGCTCAGCCGGAGCCCGTTCCTCTCGAACGGGTGACGGCCGCGGTCGGGATCCCGCGCTCCTCGGCCTACCACCTCCTCACCGCGATGGTCGAGGAGGGCTTCGTCGTGCACCTCCCCGAGGAGCGGAGGTACGGCGTGGGCGTGGCCGCGTTCGAGGTCGGGTCCGGCTACGCCCGCCAGGAGCCGCTGCAGCGGATCGCACGCCGACCGCTGGCCGCGCTGGTCGACCAGGTCGGCCATTCGGCGCACCTCGCGGTGCTGCACGGCCGCGACGTGCTCTACGTGCTCGAGGAACGAGCGCCCGGTCGCCCGTCGCTGGTGACCGACGTCGGCGTGCGGCTACCTGCCCACCTCACGGCCAGCGGACGAGCCATCCTGGCCCAGCTGCCGCCGGCCCAGGTCCGCGCGCTCTATCCCGGCCGGTCGGCCTTCGTCGACCGCACCGGCGTCGGCCCGCAGTCGCTGACTGCGCTGCGGGCCGTGCTCACCGACACCCGGCGCCGCGGGCACGCCCGCGAGGACGGCGAGGTCACGCCCGGGCTGGCGAGCGTCGCCGCGCCGGTGCTCGACCACAACCATCATCCGGTGGCCGGCGTCGCCGTCACCTATCCGGGCGACCAGGCCGACGTCGTCGTACTCGCCGCAGCCGTCGTCCGCACTGCTGGAGCGCTGGCCCGGCGTCTCGGCGGGCACGGCTCATGACGTCGCAGGTGGCACGCAAATCGGACCCTCGTGTGCGGGGTCGCGCACCGCGACAACAACGCGCACGCGGTTGCCGGAAGTGTGGCGCTGCATGCGGAGCAGACCGACTTCCGGTTCGTCCTGGTGGCGGCGGCCGCCTTTGCCCGGCTACTCGCGGATCGCCTGCCGGCAGCTGCCAAGAGCCAGCAGCAGCACCAGGCCATCGACGATCGTCAGCCAGGAGATGTTGGCGACATGGGCCACGGGGAAGAGGACCGCACCGAGCACGAGGGTGGTCGACCACCACGTCGCGGCACGGCGTCGGAGGGCGACGGCAGCGATCACGAACGTCAACGGGAAGAAGAAGCCCATCGCCTTGAACAGGTTGGCCGGGCCGTCGGCGTCGAAGAGGTCGTTGCCACCGAGTGCCACGTGCAGCGTGTTCTCGCCCACGCCGGCGTTGCCGACGACGCCGAGGAGCGCGACGACGAGGAGCACGGCCTGCGGCCAACCGCGGACCAGGGTCACCAGCTTGATCGCCGCGAGGCCGTACAGCGCCGCGGCGAGGACGTGGAGACTGGCGGTCGCGCCGTCGTCCCAGCCCCGCACGGCATAGCTACAATCCACGGCCAGATAAGCGATCGGGGCCAGCAGGAGTGAGGCATCGAGCAGTCGCTCGGTCGGTGCAGCGACGGTAGCCGTCGCCTGGGTGGTGTCATGGGCAAGGTCGGACATGGCGTTCCTCTCGGTCGGGATCGTGGGGCCACGCTCCGTGAGTACCGACTGGTTCCGCTCCGGGGATTGCCCTGGACCTCGCCTCCGGCGACATTCCAGGGATAACCCTGTACGCCTGCACGACCCGATCTGCGCGACGATGGCGCGGTGACCAACGACGAGCCGCGCCCCTGGGACCTGCTCGTCCCGCTGGTCGTGCTCGGTGCCGTCGTGGCCCTGACTTCGGCCGGGTTCGCGCACGGGATCTGGCTCGACAACCTCCACAACGGCTTGCTAGCGCTGGCGTTCGGCATTGTCGGAGCATGGACGCTGCTCCAGCGCCCGAAGCACCGCGAGGCGCTCCTGCTAGGCGCCGTGGGTGTGCTCGAGGGCTTCTTGTTCCTCGGCAGGCAGGTCGCCCACGACGGCGCCGGGGACGCCGCGAAGTGGTGGGGGTGGTTCGGCGTCTGGCCGATCGCGACGATCCTGGGGCTGACGACCTTGGCCGTCCTCAGCTTTCCCGAGGGCCGGTTCCTCTCGCATGGGTGGCGGCGAGCGGCGTACCTGATCATGGCCCTCGCCGCGGCCTGCTCTCTGCTCTCGGCCCTGTGGCCCGTGGAGTACGCCGCCGCCGGCGTCGACGCTCCCCACCCGATCCGACTCGGCGGACTGGGCGCGGCCCAGGACGTCTGGGACGTCGTCGCCCACCCCACCTACGCCCTCTTCCAGCTGATCTGGGTGGTCGGCGTCATCGCCCGCTGGCGCACGGCGAACGGGATCCTGCGTCAGCAGCTCGCTCTGCTCGCGGGGGCGGTCGCGGTGGCCGCCGCGGCGCTGCTGGCCGGGCTGGCGCTGTGGCACTCCCCCAGGCTCGGGCTGCTCGCCACGACCCTCGTCCCGGTGACTGCCGGGTGGATCATGGCGCAGCTCAGCCTCAGCCGCGTTCTCGATGAGACGCGGGCCACAGGCGGACTCGCCGGCCTTTCACCGCGTGAGAACGAGGTCCTCGACCTCATCGCCCAGGGCTTGTCCAACAAGGCGATCTCCGAACGACTTCACCTCAGCATCAAGACCGTCGAGCCGATCGTGAGCTCGATATTCACCAAGCTCCGGCTCCCGGCCGACGAGACGACAAACCGTCGGGTGCTGGCGGTGCTAACCCTCCTCGACGAGTAGGACCCCACTCGATCAGGCGATCGCGGCGCTGCCGAACGCGACGTTGAACCGGTCGCACCAGATGACCACGGACTTCATCGCAGAGAGGTCGGCGTCGTCGGGGATCTCGTAGTTCTGATCGCCGATGTTGCCCTTGAGGGCGCCGAGCTTCACGTAGTCGCCGTCGTCGTAGATGCCCCAGGAGTCACTGCAGCCCTCGCAGTCGCCGCCGCTGGTCTGGTCGGTGATCCAGACGTGGACATCGGGACCGTTGGACGTCTCGAACCCGTCGAGCCTCAGGTAGCGGCTGCCGTCCTCCCGGAGGTAGACGACGGCCCGCCCGGAGGTGCCGTGCTCGGCGTCGATGAACTCGGCCGCGGCCAGCTCGACCCGGCGCGGCTCGTCGCCCCCGGGGCCGCCGGCCTGGTCGCTCGGGAACGTGGTCTGCGACAGGCCGTCGGACGCGGTGCCGACCACTTCGCCGGCGTCGTCGGCCTCGTCGACCTCGTCGTCGACGAACACCAGCCACGGCTGGAAGAGCAGCAACGCGACCACCACGACCACGAGCAGCGCGCTGCCGACGCTCAGCCAGATCGCCTTCTTGCGGCTCATCGGCCGTCTCCTCAGGTCAGCAACAGCGTGTCGAGCCGTCTGCGCACCACGAGCAGGCCGACGACCCCCATCACCAGAAGGTAGACGACCGATACCGACGAAGCGATCGAAACGGTGCCCGTCGTGAGCTCGCGACACAGCACCACCCCGCGGTAGAGCGGGGTGCACTCGACGATCCACCGGACCGGTCCGGAGTAGGTGTCGACCGGGAAGAACGTCGCCGAGAAGAGGAACAGCGGCAGCTGGAAGAGCGTGATCTTGTCGAAGTCCTGGAAGTTGCGGATCCAGGTGGTCGCGGCCATGCAGACCGCGCTGAACGCGAACCCGATCAGCAGCACCGCCGGCAGCGCCAGGACCGCCCACCACGAGTCGATCAGACCCATGGCGAGCATGGCCAGCAGGAACACGGCGGCGTACGTCGACCCGCGCAGCTGGCCCCAAGCGATCTCGCCGCGCGCGATGTCGCCCGTCGACAACGGCGTGGAGAGCATCTGGTCGTAGAGCTTCTCGAACTTGAGCTTGAAGAAGACGTTGAACGTCGAGTCGAGCAGCGCCCCGTTGAAGGCCGAGGCAGCGAGCATCCCGGGCGCCACGAAGGCAGCGTAGGAGACCTCCTTGCCGCCGACGGCGAAGCCGTCGACCAGCGCACCGACGCCGATGCCGATCGAGAGCAGGTAGAAGAACGGCTCGAAGAAGCCGGTCAGGAACAGCTTCCAGTTGGCCCGGTAGGTGGTGTAGTTGCGCAGCACCAGCAACCCGGCGGCGGACAGCATGCTCAGCGGCCGGACCTCGGTCGACTCGGAGGCGAGGAGGGCGGTCACGACAGCATCCGCTTCGTCAGACCGGACACCGACCAGCGCCAGCCCAGCAGCAGGAGCACCACGAGGATCGTTACGTTGACGCCGGCCACCCACCAGGTGATCTCATCGAGCGCGAACATCCGGGAGAGGTTGACGCCGTGCCACAACGGCGTGAGCTTCGCGAGAAAGGATCCGACGTCGCCGAGGTTGGACACCGGGAAGAACGCGCCGGAGAACAGGAACAGGGGGAACACGCCGAGCCGGAACAGGACGGCGAACGCCTCCTCCGAGTTGTTGCGGGTCGTGAAGGCGTAGACGAGCGTCGCGAACGCCATCCCGCACAGGACCTGGGACGCAAAGGCGACCAGCGGCCCCCACCACGACTCGTAGACGCCGAACGGCGCCATCACCGCCGTGTAGATCCCGCAGGTCGCGGTCAGATGAAGTGCCACCGACACGAGGTGGGCACCCACGACGTGGCGCGGCTGGAGCGGCGTCGCCAGCATCGACTCGTAGATCCGCTGCCACTTGATCATGCCCATCACCGGATAGGTGGTCTCCGACACCGCCGTCTGCATCGCATGCGCTGCGATCAGCCCCGGCACCACGAACGCGAGGTAGGACGTCGCGCCCTCCAGCCGGTCGGGATCGGCGTCGACGAAGCCGCCGAGCAGCACACCCATCGCCAGGACGTAGAGGAACGGTGAGAGGAACGAGGACACCAGGACCCCGCGCCAGGTGCGGGCCCACAGGATCGCCCAGTAGTCGAGCTGCCGGCGTACGCCCTCGCCCAGCGGCAGGTCGCGCACCCCGCCGGTCGAGCCGGTCGAGCCGGTCGAGCCGGTCGAGCCGGTGGGAATCGTGCCGGGCGTGCCGTCGGAGACCGCCATCAGTCCACCAACGTCCGGCCGGTGATACGGAGGAAGACGTCCTCCAGCGTGGACCGCCGTACCAGGGTCGCGAGCGGTTGCAGCCCCCGCTCGTGGGCGCGCAGCACGACCTCCTCGCCGTCCTCGGCGTAGACCAGCACCCGGTCGGGCAGCACCTCGACCCGCTCCCCCAGGTCGCCGATCAGCTCGGCGTTGGCCGCGTGCTCGCCGACGCCGAACCGGAGCTCGGCCACTTCGCGCGTCGAGTGCGCACGGATCAGGTCGCGCGGGGTGCCCTCGGCCACGATCACGCCCTTGTCCATGACGACCAGCCGGTCGCACAGCTGCTCGGCCTCGTCCATGTAGTGCGTGGTCAGCACCAAGGTCACGCCTGCGTGCTTCAGCCGGAACAGCTGGTCCCAGAGCAGGTGCCGGGCCTGCGGGTCGAGTCCGGTGGTCGGCTCGTCGAGCAGCAGCAGGTCAGGACGGTTGATCAACGAGCGGGCGATGGTGAGCCGCCGCTTCATGCCACCGGAGAGCTCGTCGACCTTCGCGTTCGCCTTCTCGGTGAGCTTCGCGAACTGCAGCAGCTCGTCGACCCGCTCGCGCACCACCTGCTTGGGCAGCCCGAAGTAGCGACCGTAGATGTAGAGGTTGTCGAAGACGCTGAGGTCCCGGTCGAGATTGTCCTCCTGAGGGCACACCCCCAACCGGCCGCGGATCGCCGGACCATCGACGGCCGGGTCCATGCCGAGGATGCTCAGCTCGCCCTCGCTGACCGGCGACACCGACGCGATCATCCGCATCGTCGAGGACTTGCCCGCGCCGTTGGGACCGAGGAACCCGAACGCCTCCCCTCTCAGCACATCGAAGTCGACGCCCTTGACCGCCTCGAAGCTCTGGCCCGAGCTCTGGCGAAACCGCTTCCACAGGCCCCGTGCCCTGACCATCGCCTCGGTCGGCCCGGGTGACGCCGCCGCATCGCCGGGGGTGCTGTCCGAGAGGGTGTCGCTCACCCGACTGATCCTAGGGACCGACGGCGACAGACACCCTCGAATATCGTGGGACCGATGCCCCCATCCCTCGTGCTCGTCGAGGGCGACAGCGACCGGACCGCCCTCCTGACCCTCGCCGGTCTGCTCGGCCACGACCTCACCGACGTCGACGTCGTCAGCATGGGCGGCATCACGAACCTCCGGCGCCACCTGGCCGCGCTGGGCGGGAACCAGCGGGTCGCGGTGCTGCATGACGCCGGCGAGACGACGTACGTCGACCGCACCCTCGCCGGGTACGACGGCGACGTCGCGCGGTTCGTCTGCGACGCCGACCTCGAGGACGAGCTGGTCCGCGCCCTCGGGATGCCGGCCGTCCTCGACGTGGTCGCGGCCGCGGGCGACCTCGACGCCTGGCACATCCTGCTCAACCAGCCTTTCCACCGGACCCGGCCGCCGGCGGCGGTCCTGCAACGGTTCTGGGGCACGACCAGCGGACGCAAGGACAAGTACGCCGCGCTCCTCACTGCCGCCCTCGAACCGGCCCAGGTGCCGGCCCCGCTCGCCGGCGTACTGGCTGCGGTGTCCTGACGCCGGCTCAGGAGGACGGCGACCCGCGATCGCGGGCCAACTCATCGCCACGCCGACCGATCCGCGCGCGCCACCAGGCGAACGCGTCGTCGCCGGCGCCGTAGGCGTTCGACATCGCCGCACCGACCTCTGAGAGCAGGACCGGCCGATCGGCCGCGTCGGCGGCCTGCGCGCGCCGGGCCAGCGCCGCGCCGACGGCCCAGGCCTGTTCGTCCGTCGGCAACGGCAGTGCCGCCAGCTGCCGGGCACTCACCTTGACCGAGCCCGGGGTGAGTCCGGTGCCCAGGTAGCGCGCGGCTGCGTGGGCGACCACCGGCGGCGCCATCAGTACGGCGAGGATCCGCCACAGGTCGTCGGCGTGATGCGGGACGACCGTCAACACCGGCACCGAGGGCAGCCACTCCCCCCGCTCGTCGACGACCGCCTCGATCACCCGGCCCTGGCCGGCGACGAGCAGCTTCGGTACCAGCCGGGCATCCACCCACGCCCCGAGCGGCCCGGAACGCACACCGGCAAGGTCGACCGTGGGCGCGTCGTACTGCCGGCGCGCGAAGCGGGTCGACCGCAGGCCCCAGTCGCAGGTCGCGGGGTCGATCAGGCCGCTGGTGATGAGCGGTGGGTGGTCGGGGTTGACGTTTGGTCCCAAACCGCGCGAAATCGGACCCGCGGGGTGCAGTTCGTGACCAATGGGCGACTCGTGCACGTGCGGGATCAGTCCGTAGTACTGGTCACGGAAGTCGGCCGTGCACACCGCGAGGTCCCCGACCCGCCCCCCACCCTCGGGCAGTTTCACGTCGGGGATGCCGAAGTACGGCGCCGCGAGCCGCCCCCAGTCGTCGGGGCTGGGTCCGTCTGCGGCGCCGATGCGGACGAGGGGCACGCAGGCGAGCACCGACGTGCCACGGAAGACCGGCTGGTCGGACACCCACAGGTCGGTGATCGCGCCGACCTCGGCCACCCGAGCCCGCACCGGGCCGGCGTCGCGCGCCCCGAGGACGGACAGTGGCTGGACCAGCGCGACCGTGCCGCCGGGCGCGACGAGGTCGAGCGACTGGTAGAGGAAGGCGGCACTGGTGTCGGTGTAGGCCGCGAGTCCGCCCCGCTGGCCGGCCGTACGGCTCTTCAGCTGACCAAGGAACGGCGGGTTTCCGACGACGGCCCCGAACGCTGCGCCCTCCCAGGCCGTCAGCCCGTCCGCGAGCCGGACCCTCGCCTCGATCTCCTCGGCGGGAACGGTCGGCTCCGCTGCCTGCAACCGCAACCGGGCGATGCGGATCGCCTCCGGGTCGAGGTCCGAGCCGTGTACGGCGCGGACGCCGACCCGGCGTGCGGCCGCGACCAGGAAGTGTCCGGTGCCGCACGCCGGGTCGAGCACCGTGCCGCCGTCGCCGAGCGCGCGGTCGAGGATCCATTCCACCAGCTCGGGCGGGGTGTAGAACGCCCCGCGGGCCCGACGATCGTCGGTCAGCTCGCCGACCAGCCGGTCCTCATAGGCAGTGGCGAGCGCCTCGGCCCGCTCCCGCTCGTCCACGAGCGAAGGTTACGTTCTCGGGGACCCGGTCTCGTGAGAGTCGCGACGCGACCTCCTCGACCGACACCCCCGACCATGTTAGAGTCATAGTGACTACAACAAGGAGTCAGCGTGACCGACCGCACCGGCCTGCTCACCGACCGCTACGAGCTCACGATGCTCGACTCCTGGGTACGGGACGGGTCGGCCGCCAACAGTGCGGTGTTCGAGGTGTTCGCGCGCCGGCTGCCGGAAGGTCGACGGTACGGCGTGCTCGCCGGGCTCGGGCGGCTGCTCCCCCTCATCGAGTCGTTCACCTTCGACGCCGAGGACGTCGACTGGCTGAGAGACCAGGAGGTCGTGGGCGAGCGGGCTGCGGCGTACCTGCGCGACTTCCGGTTCCGCGGCGATGTCGACGCCTACCCCGAGGGCGACCTCTACTTCCCCGGCAGCCCGGTCCTGACCGTCAGCGGCACGCTCGGCGAGTGCATCGTGCTCGAGACGCTGGTCCTGAGCGTGCTCAACCACGACACCGCGATCGCGTCAGCGGCAGCGCGGATGGTCACAGCCGCGGCGGGGCGGCCGATCATCGAGATGGGCGGGCGCCGTACCCACGAGCGGGCCGCTGTCGCCACCGCCCGGGCCGCCTACCTCGCCGGGTTCGCGTCGACCAGCAACCTGGCTGCCGGCCGTGGCTACGGCATCCCGACGGTCGGGACCGCGGCCCACGCGTTCACGCTCGCGCACGAGAGCGAGGAGGCAGCGTTCCGGAGCCAGGTCGAGGCACAGGGCGTCGGCACGACACTGCTGGTCGACACCTACGACATCGCCGAAGGGATCCGTACCGCCGTCCGGGTCGCCGGCCCCCGTCTCGGCGCGGTCCGCATCGACTCGGGCGACCTCGCCGACGAGGCGGTGAAGGCGCGTGCCCTGCTCGACGAGCTCGGCGCTACGACGACCCGGGTCGTCGCGACCAGCGACCTCGACGAGTTCGTGATCACCGCGCTGGCCGACGCCCCGATCGACGGCTACGGCGTCGGCACCCGGGTCGCGACCGGCTCGGGCCACCCGACCGCGAGCATGGTCTACAAGCTGGTCGCGGTCGGCGACGCGGCCGGTGGACCGCTCCGGCCGGTGTCGAAGAACTCGAAGGACAAGGTCTCGGTCGGCGGCCACAAGGCGGCCTGGCGGGAGTACGACGACGCCGGGCTGCTGGTCCGCGAGAGCTTCACCGTCCCGGGCGAGCCGCCACCTTCGGGCGCTCGCCCGGTCCAGGTGCCGGTCATGCGCGGCGGCGCCACCATCCATGCGCCGGGTATCGAGGAGATCCGTTCGTTCACCGCGGCGGCGCTGCAGACGCTGCCCCCCGAAGCGCGCTCGGTGGCCGCGGGCGCGCCGTACCTCACCGTCGACCCGGTCCCCCACGAGGAAGCAGGCACCATGACCACACCCACCAAGGCCCTGATCGTCGTGGACGTGCAGAACGACTTCGTCGAGGGTGGCGCGCTCGGCGTCACCGGCGGCCGCGACGTCGCTGCCCGGATCAGCGCGCACCTCGCGGCGCACGCCGGCGAGTACGCCGTGATCGCGGCCTCGCGCGACTGGCACCACGGCCACGGCACCAACAGCGGCCACTTCGCGGCGGCGGGCGAGGAACCGGACTTCGCAGCCACCTGGCCGGTCCACTGCGTGTCGGACGGACCGGGCTCGGACTACGCGCCGGACCTGGTCACCGACGCGGTCACCCACCACGTCCGCAAGGGTCAGGGCGTGCCGGCGTACTCGGCGTTCGAGGGCGTCACCGACGACGGCGCGGCGCTGGCCGACGTGCTACGGACCGCGGGTGTCACCGAGGTCGAGCTCGCCGGGATCGCCACCGACCACTGCATACGGGCGACGGCGCTCGACGCACGCCGCGAGGGCTTCGCCGTACGCCTCCTCGACGGCCTGCATGCGGGGGTCGCACCGGGGACCAGCGCGGCGGCGCTGGCCGAGATGTCCGAAGCGGGCGTCCGGCTGTGAGCAAGCACCCGGTGTTCGCCGTCGCCGTCGACCTGGCGATCTTCACCATCCGCGACGGCGCCCTGTCGGTGCTGCTCGTCGAGCGCGGCGAGGAGCCGTACGCCGGACGATGGGCCCTGCCCGGGGGCTTCGTCGAGCCGGACGAGGACGCCGAGCAGGCCGCCTGGCGGGAGCTCCACGAGGAGACCGGCCTGGAGGCGTCGGCGACGTTCTCCGGCCACCTCGAGCAGCTGCGTACCTACTCCGCACCCGACCGCGATCCCCGGATGCGGGTGGTCTCGGTCGCCCACGTCGCCCTCGCACCTGACCTCCCCGAGCCGACCGCCGGCACCGACGCCGCCGATGCCCGCTGGTGGGTCGTCGACGACCTGCTCGCACCGGCGGCTGCGGCCGAGGACGCCGGTCCGGCGCTGGCCTTCGACCACCAGCAGATCCTGATCGACGCCCGGGAACGGGTCCGGGCCAAGCTGGAGTACACGACGCTGGCTACCGAGTTCGTCGCGGAGCCGTTCACCCTCCCCGAGCTGCGCCGGGTCTACACCGCCGTCTGGGGCACGCCGCCGGACCTCGGCAACTTCCGGCGCAAGGTGCTCGGCACCGCCGGGTTCGTCATCCCCACCGACGCTCACGGCTCCCCCGCCGGCGCGGGTGGACGCCGGGCGCTGCTCTACCGAAGAGGGCCGGCGCGGGTCGTCCAACCACCGATGGTGCGGGGCTGAGGCTCCCCCTCAGCCGAGTGCCTCCGCGCGCGCCGCGACGTCCGGAGGGACGTCGCCGCGAGAGTCCGGCGCGCTGACCGGCGGCAGCGCGACCCGACGCAGCGGGATGTGGCCCGCCCACACACCGGTGGCGACGTCCTCGGACTCGTCCACCGGACCGCCCGAACGCTCCTTCATCGACGCCTCGTGCAACGAGAGGGCGAGTACGGCGGTCGCGGCCAGCTCCTTGCGGGTCGACGCCCGGAGGGTGGCGGCCCGGCCCGGGACCATGTGGTCGATGACCAGGTCGAGGGCACGCTGCCGCTCGGCCGGATCGTCGACGATGCGCGCGCGACCGATGATCACCGCGGACCGGTAGTTCATCGAGTGCGCGAACGCGCATCGAGCGGCGACCAGGCCGTCCAGCTCGGTGATGGTGACGCACACGTCCGACACGAGCGCTGCGCGCAGCCAGCCGGCGCCGGTCGAGCCGTGCAGGTAGAGGGTGCCGTCGGCATCGGGACCGTCCGGATCGACCGCGAACGCGGTCGGCAGCACCACCGGGTGGGTGGCCCCGTCGCGGGTCACCACGACACCGAGGTGGGCGACGAACGCGTCGCTGAGCAGCGCCAGCAGCCGGCGACGCTCGGCGACGGCCCGTTGACTCTCCCGGGTGAGCGTGGTCCTCGGCGTGGGCGACAGGGTGGGCGACAGAGTGGGCATGGGAGTAGCCTGGCAAGCAATTGGCTTGTGGTCACGAGCCACTTTCCATCGACTTTGACAGGACATTCTGATGCTCCTCATGGGTGACCTGTGAAGACTCTTCCGGTCCGGGTCGACCGCGACCGACCCGAGCCGCTCGGCGTACAGCTGTCGACACAGGTCCGCGACCTGGTCGTCGCCGGCACCCTCACGGCAGGCGACCGTCTCCCCAGCACCCGCGCACTCGCCGCCGACCTCGGAGTGGCCCGATCGGTGACCGAGCAGGCTTACGACCAGCTGCTGGCCGAGGGCTGGCTCACCGCGCGGCAGGGGGCTGGCACCTTCGTCGCCTCGGGGGGGCTGACCCCGACGGCCGCGCGGACGCGCGTGCAACGACCGGCAGCACCGGACCTGATCGAGCTCGACCTCGGGTCCCCATGGATCGACGCCAGGCACGCGGCCGGCTGGCGGCGTGCCTGGCGGGAGGTGTCGGTTGCGGCGCCACCGACGGGCTACCCCGACCCGCGCGGCATCGTCGAGCTCCGGGTCGCGATCGCCGAGCGGCTGGGCCGGACCCGGGGCCTGGCCGTCGATCCCGACGAGGTGCTGCTCACATCGGGGACGACCGACGGACTCCGCCAGCTGCTCCCCCACCTGCCGCCCGGCCCGGTGGGCATCGAGGACCCCGGCTACCGCGCGGCGGTCGAGTGCGTCCGCGTGCATGGCCGCGAGGTGGTCGACCTGCCACCGACGGGACCGGTCCCGGTGGCCGGGCTCGCTGCGGCGTACGTCACGCCGGCACACCAGCACCCGCTCGGCCACGTGATGTCGGCGACGGACCGGCTGGCGCTGCTGGCCGCGGCCGCCGAGCACGACACGATCGTCGTGGAGGACGACTACGACTCCGAGTTCCGGTACGACGTCGCGCCGATCCCCGCACTCGCCGCTCTCGACCGCACCCGGGTCGCCTACCTCGGCACCTCCTCGAAGTCGGTCGGCCCGGGGCTGCGCGTGGGGTGGATGGTCCCGCCTCCGGCGCTCCTCCCGACTCTCGTCGAGCATCGCGAGCACACCTACGACATGCCGTCGTGGCCGGCCCAGCGCGCGCTGGTCGCACTCCTCCGCGAGGGCTGGGTCGACAAGGTGGTCCGCACCGCGCGCCGGGTCTACGCCGACCGTGCGCCGCGGGTGTCCGAGGCGCTCGCACCTCATGCCACCCCGACGGGTCCGGCCGCCGGCATGTACTCGACCTGGCTGCTGCCCGACCACGCCGTACGCAACGCGTGTGCAGCCGCGCGGGAGGCCGGCTTCGACATCGCGCCGATCTCGCGGTACTGCCGGACCGCTCGCCTGAGCGGCCTCGTCGTCGGCTTCGGCGGGGTCACCGACGCCGAGCTGGACCGGGCGCTGGCGGCCGTGGTGCGCGGGATCGTGGGGTAGCGACGCTCAGGTTCAACCGCTATTCAACTCGCCGGTTGACAACGAGTCCGACTGCTGCTGAACTCAATCACATGGTTGAGTACGACGACCGGCTGTCCCGGGTCTTCTCCGCACTCGCGGACCCGACCCGGCGCGACATGGTCGCCCGACTCGCGGCCGGCCCGGCCGACGGGGCGACGGTGAGCGAGCTGGCGGCGCCGTACGACGTGTCGCTGCAGGCGGTCTCCAAACACGTCCAGGTGTTGGAGGAGGCGGGGCTGGTGAGCCGCAGCCGGGATGCCCAGCGGCGCCCGGTGCACCTGGACCCGGAGGTGTTCGACCTGATGACGAAGTGGATCGAGAGGTACCGCCAGCAGGCGGAGGAGCGCTACCGACGCCTCGACGCGCTCCTCGACCGGCTCCAGAGCCGGGACGACGACAGCGAGAAGAACCAGCGCAAGGGAGCTGCAGGATGAACACCCACACCCACCCCGGGACCCCACCCGGGACCCCACCCGGGACCCCACCCGGGACCCTTGTCGAAGCCGACCCGGACCTGCCGACGGTGCGGATCGTGCGGGAGTTCGACGCACCGGTCGAGGCCGTCTACCGCGCCCACGTCGACCCCGAGCTGATCGTGCAGTGGCTCGGTCCGCGGTCCCTCGACCTGGAGATCGTCACCTGGGACCTGCGCACCGGCGGGGAGTACCGCTACACCGCGCTCCGCGACGGTGAGGAGATCGCGCACTTCTACGGCTCGGTGCATCGGGTCTGGGAGAACCAGAAGATCGTGCAGACCTTCGGTTTCGAGGAGATGCCGGACGCGGTCAGCCTCGACACCCTCCAGTTGCACGACCTCGGCGACGGGCGCACCCGGCTCGAGATCCTGTCCGTCGTGGAGTCGATGGAGGCGCAGGCCGGGATGATGGCCAGCGGCATGGAGTCCGGCATCAACGAGGGCTACGCAAAGCTCGACGCCCTGCTCGCCGCCCAGTTCGACGGCCAGTTCGACGCCGAGTCCGACGGCGGGGTCTCCGCGTGATCCCGACCTCACCCGCGCAGGAGCACCGCAGCGTCGCCGCCACGTTCGCCGCGAAGACCCGTGACGTCGCCGCCGACGGGTGGGACGCCCCGACGCCGGTCGCGGAGTGGCGGGCCCGCGACGTCGTACGCCATCTGGTCGAGTGGTTCCCGACCTTCCTCGCCGACGGCTCGGACGTCCGGCTCCCGACCGGGCGGTCGGTCGACGACGACCCGGTCGCTGCGTGGGAGCAGCACACGCGTGCGGTCCAGGACGTGCTGGACGACCCCGCCAACGCGTCGGTCGCGTTCACCCATCCCCACGTGCCCGAGATGCCGCTGCCGCTGGCGGTCTCTCGCTTCTACACCACCGACATCTTCCTGCACACCTGGGACCTCGCCCGTGCGACCGGGCAGGAAGACCGGCTCGACCCGGACCGCTGCCGGGAGCTGTTCGAGGGCATGCTGCCGATGGACGAGATGCTGCGCCAGAGTGGTCAGTACGGCGCCCGCGTGCCCGTGCCGGACGACGCGGACTGGCAGCCGAAGCTGCTCGGCTTCATCGGCCGCGACCCGGACTGGACGCCTCGACCCTGAGGTCCGCGCCGAGGACGTCGACGTACCACTCGATCGCGGCACCCGCGTCCGCCACGCACAGGTCAGGCGTCCGCTGGCTCGTGATCCCCGCGTCGTGCCTCGTCAGCTGTCGAGCGGCCGTGCGAACCAGATCGTGCGGTGGCTCCAATCCCCCGCACTACTGCGGGTGCCGGAGCACACGATGAGCGCGACCTGGGCCGGTCCGTCGGTCTCGTAGTAGGGCGGGTAGCCCTCGCTCGCGAGCACCTCCACCCGTCGGTCGATCTCGTAGCAGGCACGGGCGCCAATGCTGCCCCGAAGCACGATCCGGTCGCCCTCCCCGAGCCGGTCGAGCATCGCGTTGCCGAGCGCGGACCCGTCCGGCCAGGTGTGGGTGTTGAGCAGCACGTTGCCGCGACGGCTGCCGGGACGGATGCCGCCGAGGTCCCAGGCGACGTCGGCCTTGTTGCTGATCGGCAGCACCCCGGTGACGCCCCGGCTGTCGCGCGCGACCCCGACCACCTCGGCGCGGGCCACGACGCCCTCGATCGTGATCCGGTGGGGCGTGAACGGCTTGGCCGCGGCTCGGTCGCAGGGATCCGGTTCGGGCAGGACGGTGGGGGCCGTGAAGGTGGCGCCAGACGACACCGCGGGCACCGCGGGATCTTCGGTGGCGCGCAGCAGCCACCAGGCCAGGCCGCACGCCACCAGCACGGCGGCCGCGGTCGCGGTCGCGGCCATCACTGTCGAGCGGCGGCTCATGGCACCTCGGGTGGGTGGAGAACTCCCTGGTGCGCCAATGTCGGCGCACCGTCCTACGCTGCCACCATGGCATACGACGAGGCTCTGGCCGAGCGGCTGCGGGCGCACCTCGAGGGCGCTCCCCTGTTGACGGAGAAGAAGATGTTCGGTGGCCTCGGGTTCATGGTGGGCGGTCACCTCGCGGTCGCCGCGAGCGGTCAGGGCGGCATCCTGGTCCGGGTCGATCCCGCCGAGGGTGAGCGCCTGATCACAACGACCGCCGCCACGCCGATGGAGATGCGCGGGCGGGAGATGCCGGGCTGGCTGAGAGTGGGCGCCGACGACGTCGCCAGCGACGACGCCCTCGACGACTGGGTGCAGCGCGGGGTGTCGTACGTCGGCTCGCTCCCGCCGAAGTAGCCGGCCTCAGGCGACGAAGAGGCAGAACGGGTGACCCGACGGGTCCGCCAGGACGTAGAGCGGCTCGTCCTCGTCGGCGGACCGGTCGAACACGAGGGAGGCGCCCAGCGCCTCCGCCCGAGCCCGGTGCCGCTCCAGCTCCTCCCGGTCCGGCACGGTGAAGTCGAGGTGCAGCTGCATCGGTACGTCGTGCTCGGGCCAGGTGGTCGGCTCGAGCCGGTCGACCTCCTGGAACGCGAGCAGCCGGGACCCGTCGGCGGCCACCAGCACCAGCCAGTCCGCCTCGTCGGCGGAGCCGTCGGCCGGCGGCTCGTCACCTGGTCGGTAGCGGGCTCCCAGCAGCTCCCGGTAGAACTCCGCGAGTCCGCGACAGTCGGTGGTGTCGATCGCGGTGTGCAACAGCCTCGGGTAGTGGCTCACGTCTTAACCGTGCCGCGATGTCGGCGCCGTGCGCAAGGATGTCGTGGTGCCAGAGAAGCCCGATCCGCTGAGCAGGTTCAGCGAGCCCACCCGGACCTGGTTCCGGGCCGCGTTCGCCGAGCCGACGCCCGCGCAGACCGGTGCCTGGGCGTCGATCGCGAGCGGTCACCACACCCTCGTCGTCGCTCCGACCGGCTCGGGCAAGACCCTCAGTGCGTTCCTCGCGTCGATCGACCGGCTGCTGACCACGCCCATCCCTGAGGACCGGACCAGGCGGACCCGGGTCCTCTACATCTCGCCTCTCAAGGCGCTCGCCGTCGACGTGGAGCGCAACCTGCGGGCGCCACTAGCCGGCATCCGGCAGACCGCGGACCGGCTCGGTTTCGAGGCTGGCTCCGCTCGCACCTCAACCAGCGACCAGACCAGCAACCAGACCAGCAAACAGACCAGCAGCAAGGCCAGCAGCAAGGCCAGCGGCCTGCCCGACCTCCGGGTCGGCATCCGCTCGGGCGACACACCGGCCAGCGAGCGCCGTACCCTCACCACCCGGCCGCCCGACATCCTGATCACCACGCCCGAGTCACTGTTCCTGATGCTGACCAGCCGGGCCCGGGAGTCGCTCCAGGGCGTGGAGACGGTGATCGTCGACGAGGTGCACGCCGTCGCCGGCACCAAGCGCGGGGCTCACCTCGCGGTCACTCTCGAGCGGCTCGACGCGCTCCTGGCCAGGCCCGCCCAGCGGGTCGGGCTCTCCGCCACCGTGCGCCCGACCGAGGAGGTCGCCCGCTTCCTGGGTGGCCAGGCGCCGGTCGAGATCGTCGCCCCGCCCGCGCACAAGTCGTGGGACCTCCATGTCGTCGTACCGGTCGAGGACATGACCGAGCCCGACGCCGGTCGCCCCGAGGTGGAGGAGTACGACGCCCTCGGCGACTCGGTCGCGCGCCGCCGCTCGAGCATCTGGCCCCATGTCGAGGAGCGGGTCGCCGAGCTGATCCGCGCCCACCGCTCCACGATCGTCTTCACCAACTCCCGCCGCACCGCCGAGCGGCTCACCGCCCGTCTCAACGAGATCGCCACCGGTGAGAGCGCCGACGGCGCCGAGGCGCCGGCGCAGATCATGGCCCAGTCAGGTGCTTCGGCAGGAGCGGCCACGCTCCTCGCGAAGGCCCACCACGGCTCGGTGTCGAAGGAGCAGCGCGCCCAGATCGAGGACGACCTCAAAGCGGGTCGGCTGCCGGCGGTGGTCGCCACCAGCAGCCTCGAGCTCGGCATCGACATGGGGGCTGTCGACCAGGTGCTCCAGATCGCCTCCCCACCGAGCGTGGCCAGTGCGTTGCAGCGGGTCGGACGAGCCGGCCACCAGGTCGGCGAGACCTCCAAGGGCGTGTTCTTCCCCCAGCACCGCGGCGACCTGGCCCCCGCCGCCGTCTCCGTCGCCCGGATGCGGACCGGCGACATCGAGGCACTGCGCGTCCCGGCCAACCCGCTCGACGTACTCGCCCAGCAGGTCGTGGCCGCCACCGCCCTCGACGAGTGGGACGTCGACGAGCTGTTCGACACCGTCCGCCGTGCGGCCTCCTACTCCGGCCTCCCGCGGTCCGCCTACGAGGCCGTCCTCGACCTGCTGGCCGGTCGCTACCCGAGCGACGAGTTCGCCGAGCTCCGGCCGCGGATCACCTGGGACCGGGTCACCGGCCGGATCGCCGGTCGGCCCGGGGCGCAACGGCTGGCCGTCACCAGCGGCGGCACCATTCCCGACCGCGGGCTCTACGGCGTGTTCCTGGTCGGCGGCGACGGACCGGGTCGCCGGGTCGGTGAGCTCGACGAGGAGATGGTCTACGAGAGCCGGGTCGGCGACGTTTTCGCCCTCGGCGCCACCAGCTGGCGGATCGAGGACATCACCCACGACCGGGTGCTGGTCTCCCCCGCGCCGGGCGTCCCCGGCCGGCTGCCGTTCTGGAAGGGCGACACCGTCGGTCGTCCCGCCGAGCTGGGTGAAGCCGTCGGCGCCTTCAACCGCGAGCTGGCGGCGATGCCCGAAGCCCTGGCCCGGGCCCGCGCCCTCGCCGAGGGCCTTGACGACAACGCCGCCAGCAACCTGGTGACCTACCTCCGCGAGCAGGTCGATGCGACCCGGGTGCTCCCGAGCGACACCACGCTCCTGGTCGAGCGGTTCCGTGACGAGCTGGGCGACTGGCGGCTGGTGGTCCACTCCCCCTACGGCACCGCCGTCCACGCGCCGTGGGCGCT
This sequence comes from uncultured Actinomycetota bacterium, assembly GCA_963756795.1. Lineage (GTDB taxonomy): Bacteria > Actinomycetota > Actinomycetes > Propionibacteriales > Nocardioidaceae > Nocardioides. The sequence goes on from CAVWPK010000014.1 coordinate 117,002, forward strand.
GGCGATCAACGCCCGGCTCCGCGAGCGCTACGGCCTCGCCGGCCAGGGCAGCCAGGCGATCGCCTCTGACGACGGCATCGTCATCCGGATCCCCGACACCGACGCCGAGCCGCCGACCGCCGACCTCATCGCGTTCGAGCCCGACGAGATCGAGGAGATCGTCACCCGAGAGGTGGGCGGCTCGACCCTGTTCGCCAGCAGGTTCCGGGAGTGCGCCGGCCGTGCTCTGCTGCTGCCCCGCCGTGACCCGGGCCGGCGCAGCCCGCTGTGGCAGCAGCGCCAGCGTGCCGCGGCGCTGCTCGAAGTGGCCGCCCGCTACCCGTCGTTCCCGATCGTGCTCGAGACCGTCCGCGAGGTGCTCAACGACGTCTACGACCTGCCGAGCCTGATCGCGCTGCTGACCCGCGTGCAGCGGCGCGAGGTCACCGTCACCGACATCGAGACCACCGCGCCGTCGCCGTACGCCCGGACGTTGCTTTTCGGCTATGTCGCCCAGTTCGTCTACGAGGGCGACTCCCCGATCGCCGAGCGGCGCGCGGCCGCGCTGACCCTCGACCAGGGGCTGCTCGCCGAGCTGCTGGGACGGGCCGAGCTGCGCGAGCTGCTCGACCCCGACGTGCTCGCCGAGCTGGAGGCCGAGCTGCAACGGGTCGCCCCCGACCGACGGGCCCGCGACGCCGAGGGCATCGCCGACCTGCTCCGCCTGCTCGGACCGCTGTCCACCGACGAGGCGGTCGCCCGGTCTGTGCCCGAGTCCCCGGTCGCGGAATGGTTGGCCGACCTCGCTGCCACCCGCCGGGTGGTTCCGGTGCGGATGGCCTACGGCGATGCGTGGGCCGTCGTCGAAGACGTCGCCCGGCTGCGGGACGGCCTGGGCGTCCCCGTACCCCCCGGCACTCCCGCGACCTTCGCCGAGCCGGTCGACGACCCACTGGCCGACCTGGTGGCGCGCTACGCCCGCACCCACGGACCGTTCACCGACCGCCAGGTCGCGGAGCGGCTCGGGCTCGGGGCCGCGGTCGTCCGCCACACCCTCCAGCGACTCGAGGCCCAAGGCCGGGTGCTGACCGGGGAGTTCCGCCCGACCGGTGTCGGTGACGAGTGGTGCGACGCCGAGGTCCTGCGGCGACTCCGGCGGCGGTCGTTGGCCAAGCTGCGCCACGAGATCGAGCCGGTCGAGCCGGTCGCGCTGGCACGCTTCTCCGCCGCCTGGCAACAGGTGTCGGCCGCGGGACGCGGCCTGCGCGGCATCGACGGGGTGCTGCGAGCGGTCGAGCAGCTGGCGGGCGCGCCGGTGCCGGCGTCCGCGCTCGAGCCGCTGGTGCTCGCGTCGCGGGTCCGTGACTACGAACCGGCCTACCTCGACGAGCTCACCGCGACCGGTGAGGTGGTGTGGGCCGGCCACGGACCGCTTCCGGGCAGCGACGGTTGGGTGTCGCTGCATCTCGCGGACCAGGCATCGCTCACCCTTCCCGCACCGCAGGAACAGGTCGACGACGAGCTGCAGCGCCAGGTGCTGGCCGCGCTCGCCCCCGGCGGTGCCTGGTTCTTCCGTCAGCTCAGCGACTCCGTCGGGAGCCTCGACGACGGCAAGCTCAGCACCGCGCTCTGGGCGCTGGTCTGGTCGGGACGGGTCAGCAACGACACCCTCGCTCCGCTCCGGTCGCTCACCAGCGCGGGCCGGCCCGCCCACCGCAGTCGCCGGGCGGCGCCACGGCCCGGCCGGGTGGCCCGCTCCGGTCCCCCCGAGACCGCCGGGCGTTGGGCGCTGCTGCCGGCGATCGACACCGACCCGACCCGTCGCGGGCACGCGACCGCGGAGCGACTGCTCGACCGGCACGGCGTCGTCACTCGGGGCGCCGTGGTCAGCGAGCGGATCCCGGGCGGCTTCGCCGGCGTCTACCGCGTGTTGTCAGCCTTCGAGGAGAGCGGCCGCTGCCGCCGCGGCTACTTCGTGGAAGGGCTGGGCGCCGCGCAGTTCGGCTCGGCCGGCGCCGTCGACCGGCTCCGCACCTTCTCCTCGGTGCCCGACCACGACAAGCCGGTGGCGGTCGCGCTGGCAGCGACCGATCCCGCCAATCCCTACGGCGCGGCGCTGCCGTGGCCGCCCGGCGATGCCGGGGGCGGCGGGCATCGCCCGGGACGCAAGGCGGGAGCGATCGTCGTACTCGTCGACGGCGCGCTGGCGCTCTACGTCGAGCGGGGCGGACGCACCCTACTGACCTGGAGCGACGACGCCGACCTGCTCGCCCCGGCTGCGGAGGCGCTCTCGACCGCGGTCCGCCGCGGCACCCTCGGCCGGCTCACGGTCGAGAAGGCCGACGGGGCGCCGCTTCTCGGGTCCGGGCCCAGCGCCTTGCGCTCTGCGCTCGATGCCGCCGGTTTCGTCGCGACCCCGCGCGGGCTGCGGATCCGGGGCTAGCCAGCGATGCCCGAGGGCGACGCCGTCTTCCTCACCGCGCGCCGGCTCGACAGCGGTCTGGCCGGCCGCGTACTCACCGCGTCGGACTTCCGGTGGCCGTCGCTGGCGACCGTCGACCTGTCCGGTGCGACCGTGCTCGGCACCGCCACCCACGGCAAGCACCTGCTCACCCGGCTCGACTACGACGGCAGGCCGCTCACGCTCCACACCCACCTCAAGATGGAAGGCGTCTGGCGGGTGATCGACGCCGGCCGCCGGTGGCCCCGGCCGGCGCACGAGGCCCGGGTGGTGCTGCGGGTCGACGGCCGGGAAGCCGTCGGTTTCGCGCTCGGTCTCGTCGAGCTTCTGCCGACCGCTGAGGAGAAGAGCGTCGTCGGACACCTCGGACCGGACCTGATGGACGAGGCCTTCGACGAGGCCGAGGCGCTGCGCCGGTTGTTGAGCCGGCCCGAACGGCCACTGGGCGAGGCGTTGCTGGACCAGACCGTCGTGGCCGGCATCGGCACGATCTATCTTGCCGAGACCTGTTTCCTCCAGGGCGCCCACCCGCTGGCACCGGTCAGTGCTGTGAAGGATCCCGGGCGGCTACTCCGCCGCGCCCACCTGCTGCTCCGCAACGGCGTCCGCCACGGTCGCCCGACCACGGCCGGCGACCGTCGCGGCACGGTCTGGCTCTTCCGACGCCATGGCCGCCCCTGCGAACGCTGCGGCACCACGATCGAGGCCGGCCAGGTCGGCGGCGAGGGCCGCGAGCGTACGACGTACTGGTGCCCTTCCTGCCAGCCCCGCTAACGCCGAAGTGTCGCTCTTGGCTGGTCGAAGTGTCGCTCTTGGCGGCCCCAAGTGTCGCTGTCGGCTTTTCCAGATGTCGTCGCCGCGCGCGTGTCGAGCAGCCATACGCGACACCTCGGGCAACCAAGAACGACACTTCGCGCGACCAGGTGTGACACTTCGCGGGGCGCGGTCAGGCTGCGGAAGCCACGACCCGTTCGGGGTGCGGCAGTGACCCGATCGGGGTCGGTACCGCCGCGTGCTCCTCGACGGCGACCGCGTCGGCGACGTTGCGCAGCACCTGGGAGAGTGGCACCTCGAGCGCATCGCACAGGGACGCGAGCAGCTCGGAGGATGCTTCCTTCTGGCCGCGCTCGATCTCGGAGATGTAGCCGAGGCTGACCCGGGCGACTCCGGAGACCTCGCGCAGGGTCAGGCCGAGCTCGGAGCGGCGCTCGCGCAGCACGTCTCCGAGCATCCGTCGGAACAGCGCCATGCCAATCTCCTCTCGTCTACCCGGCCTCTCCCGCGACGGTCGAGCCGCGGTGTCCGGCTCAACGCTACCCGAGGCCCTTCTGTTCCGAGTCACGACCGGCCGAAGTCCGCTCGTCGGCGTCCACCTTCGCAGTCAGCGCCGACATTGCCTCGGCGACCGTCTTGGTCTGGATCTCCATCCGATCACCGTCGAGAACGAGCTGCCGGACGTCGGTGCCGGTCGGCCCCGCGACGCCCACGAAGACGGTCCCGACAGGCTGGCCCTCCTGGGTGTCCGGACCCGCCACGCCGGTCGTGCTGACGCCGTACGTTGTGCCCATCATGGTCCGCACCTTCTCGGCCATCGAGTGAGCACATTCCGCCGAAATGACACCGTGGTCGTGGACGAGCGCCTCGGGCACACCGAGCACGGAAATCTTGACCTCGGTCGCGTAGCTGACGACTGCCCCGAGGAACGCGGCCGACGAGCCGGCACCGTCGGTCAGCCGGGCGGCGAGACGGCCACCGGTGATCGACTCGGCGGTGGCGATGGTTGCTCCGGCGTCGATGAGCCGGCCGACGATGGGATCGGGATCGGGCATGGTCGGGATGCTAATCGGCGCGGGCAAGGGACCGGCCCGCGAGAGCGAGCCGGCCCCTCGTCACGACTATGGGTTGACGGTGAGCTCCGCCATACCGGTGTTGGTCTTGATCGACCCGTCGCCGCTGTAGGTGATCTTCACCGGGTACGGCGTCCCCGATGCGGGAACCCGGTTCTTGAACAGGGTCACCGTGACCTCGCCGTCGACCAGGTAGGCCCAGCCGAGCAGCGTGGTGCCGGTCCTCAGCGTCACCCGACCAGTCGGCACCACTCCGCCCGGTGCGGTCACGACGACGTCCATCTCCCCGGTCTCACCCGCGGTCATGGTCGCGTCGGTCCCGGTCACCGTGGGCGTCGACTTCTTCACGAACAGCCGCGAGGTGCCGGTGCCGTCCTCGACGTAGCCGTCAGCTGAGGTGTAGGTGATCGTGAGGTCGTACCTCGTGCTCGAGGCCGGCAGCGCTTGGGCTGCGACGTCGACGGTGGCCATCCGGTTGCTCAGCGTGCCGGTGCCGATCACCTCCCCTTCGAACGACAGCTCGACGGTGCCGGTCGGCGCCACGCCCGGCGCAGTGACGCGCACCGCGATGATCGTGGACAGGCCGTACTCGACGACCGTGCGGGCTCCGATGATCACCGGGGTCGCCTTGGACACCGTCACCGTCGCGGTGCCGGTGCCCGGGTTGACCGAGTCGTCGCCGGGGTAGTTGATCGTGACCTCGTGGATGCCCGGCTCCAGCTTCCTGGCGTAGACGGTCGCGTCGACCTCACCATCGACCAGGACACCCGCACCGACGGTGGCACCTTCGGACCTGAGGACCACCCGGCCGGTCGGAACCTGACCGGAGGTCTCCACGCTCACCTGCATCGTGGTCGGACGCCCGTACTCCACGGCCACGTTCGCGCCCGTGACCGTCGGGTCAGCCTTGACGACCGTGATCGGGACGGTCACCTCGGTGCCCGTCTCCGGACCCACCAGGGTGAGCGTCGCCGGCCCGATCGGCGTGCCGTTCGGCAACTGTACGTCGACGTGGGCGGTGCCGTACTGGTCGTAGACGGCGGTTCCGATGGTGTTGTTCAGCGTCGCGGTGCCGAGCACGTCGCCGCCGAGCTTCACGTCGATCGCGGCGTCCGTGACATCGCCGGGAGCCGACATGGTCCAGGAGCCGACGTCGAAGGTGACGTCCCCGCCGGTTTCGTAGCTGGCGGCCACGTTGTGGACCTCGACTGCACGCTGGCTGTAGTCCACCGGCAACGGCTCGACACCGGTGTTCTCGTCCATGTAGGTCACCATCGCCTGCAGGTCGGTGACACCCCACTGGGCCTTGCCCGTACCAGCAGCGAAGGCTCGGAAGTTGTCACCACCTGATGCCAGGAACGCGTTCACCGTCACCGAGTACGACGTCGCCGGGTCGATCGCGACCCCGTTCAGCCACATCCCGGTGACCTCACCCTCGAACGTCGGAGTGCCGTTGACCGTGACCGGCGTCTCGACGTAGGTGTAGGTGAAGCCCTCCGAGGCACCCAGCCGCAGGAACGGACGCGACGGCACCGTTCCCGACGGACCATCGGCCGTGCGCTGCCACTGCTGCTCCAACGCCGTCTCGATCTGAGCACCGGTCAGGTCCATGTTGGTCAACCCGTTGGCGAACGGCTGCACGTTGGCGGCCTGCCGGTAGGTCAGCTCACGGATGTCACCGTTCGGGGTCCCGATCATGTCGGCCCGCAGACCGCCGGGGTTCATGAAGGCGATCTGCGCACCACCCTGCTCGACCGGCGTCTGGTCACGCTGCACCTCAGCCACCAGGTTGCCCAAGGTCGACTCCCCACCACGGTTCTCCACCAGCGACGGCGGCGTGGGTGGGGGCGGCGTGTTGAACACCCGCGCCCGGTTGAACGGCGCCTCGATCTCACCCAGCACCTCTGCCCCGATCGGCAACGCGAAGTCGATCGCGTCCTCCACGATCGAGACCACCGCCGGGTCCTCGGGGTAGTTCGCCTCGGTCAGCGCCAGGGTCGACTGCGTCTTCGCCGCAACCTCACCGGTCACCGCGTCCACGGTGAACACCAGCTTGTTCAGGTTCTGGCCGTACTGGCCAGAGGAAACCACCGGACGCTCGGTGACCGCGCGACCGTCGGTGACCCACTGCGGCACCGGGAAGGAGCAGTTGTAGGCCAGGTGCGTGTGACCCGAGATGATCGCGTCCACGTCCGACGAGGTGTTCTGGGTGATGTTGCCCCACACCGTGGAGTCATCGGTGAAGTTCGGGCTCGCACACGACGTGCTCGGCGAACCCTCGTGGACCAACAGCACGACGATGTCGGCACCCCCGGTCTTCAGGTCGGCAGCCGCCGCGTTCGTCGCGTCCACGATGTCGGTGACCGTGAGGCCCTCGATACCGTCCGGCGACACCAGCGAAGGCAGATCCTCGGTGACCGCACCGACGAACCCGACCGTGGTCCCGTCGATGTTCTTGGTCCAGGTCTCCGCCAGGTCGTTGCGACCCGCCGGCTCCTGGACGTTGGCGCCGATGTACTCCCAGTCCGCCAGGCCCTGGACGCGACCCACCAGGTCCTCATAACCCTGGTCGAACTCGTGGTTGCCAACGGCCGAGACTTCCAGACCCGCCTCGTTCAACGCCTCGATCGTCGGTTCGTCGTTCTGCACGAACGACTCGAACGTCGTCGCACCGATCAAGTCACCCGCCGCAGCGAACACGGTGTTCGGGTTCGCGACACGCAGCGACTTCACCGCACTCGACAACACCGCAGCCGGACACAGCACATTGCCGGCCGGGGTGTTCGTCTGGGAGTCGTCGCAGTGCAAACCCGCATTCGTCTCATCCCGCACCAACCGACCGTGGAAGTCGTTCGTGCCGAGGATCTGGACGTCCGTGAAGCCGTCCGAGGTCTGGATCACCACGGGCACCTCGGTGCCGGTCTGCGCTCCCACCAGGGTCAGCTCGGTGTCACCATCGGCCAGCTCGTTGGGAAGCGGGAAGCTCACCGAGGCGGTGCCGTAGTCGTCGTAGGGCCGGATCCCGATCGTGTTGTCGAGCGGTGCCGTGTCGAGCACGTCGTCGCCCAGCTTGACCTGGAGCTCGGTGTCCTTGGTGTCCGTGGCACCGGACATGGTCCACGACGCGACGTCGAAGGTGACGGTCTCGCCCTCGTCGTAGACCGCCGGGGCGGCCGGCGGGAACTCGACCTCGACCGCACGCTGGCTGTAGTCCACCTCGAGGGGAGCCTCGGGGGTGAACTGGTCCATGTAGTCGACCATCGCCGCAAGGTCCACCTTGCCGGTGTCGACCTTGTTGGCGCCGTTGGCGAGCTCCAGGAAGTTGTCGCCACCGGTGCCGAGGAACGAGTTCACCGTCACCGAGTACGTCGCCGCCGGGTCGATCGCGACCCCGTTGAGCCACATGCCGGTGACCTCTCCCTGACGGGTGTGCACCGGGTCAGTGCTCGGCACGTTCACCGTCTCCGGGGTCTCCGACGTAGGTGTAGGTGAAGCCCTCGGAGACACCGAGCCGCAGGAACGGCCGCGACGGCACGTGGCCCGTCGCCGTGCGCTGCCACTGCTGCTCGAGCACGGTCTCGATCTGGGCGCCGGTCAGGTCCATGTTGACCAGCGTGTTGGCGAACGGCTGGACGTTGGCGGCCTGACGGTAGGTCAGGTCACGCACCCCGCCGTTCGCGATGCCGGCCATGTCGGCCCGCAGCCCGCCGGGGTTCATGAACGCGATGTCGGCCTCGACGCCGGTCCGGCAGCTGGGTCGCCCAGCGCTGCACCTCGGCCACCAGGTTGCCCAGCGTCGACTCACCACCACGGTTCTCGGTCGTGGCCCGAGGCCGGCTGGTAGACCGCGCGGTTGAACGGACCCTCCATCTGACCCAGCACCGCGTTGCCCACGGCGTTGGCGAAGTTGACCGCGCTGCGTCGACGATCGCCTGCACCTCGGTGTCGGCCGCGTAGCCGACACCGGCGGTCCCGATGAGCTCCTGCTCGATCTCGAGCAGGTCGTCCGAAGCGGTGTCGAAGTTGAAGACCAGCTGGTTGAGGTTGGTGCCGTACTGACCGGCGGAGACGACCGGACGACGGGTCACGACCCGCGACTCGTCGACCCAGTCCGGCACGGTGAAGCGGCAGTTGTAGGCCAGGTGCGTGTGACCGGAGACGATCGCGTCCACGTCGGCCGAGGTGTTCTGCGACGATGTTGCCGAAGACGGTTCGCCGGGTCGGTGAAGTTCGTCGAGAGCAGTCGGTCGACGGGCGAGCCCTCGTGGACCAGCAGCACGCACGATGTCGGCGCCGGCGGCCTTGAGGTCGGCCGCAGCCGTCGTTGGTCGCGTCGACGACGTCGGAGCACCGTCACGCCGGCCATGCCGGCGGGGTTGACGAGAGCCGGCAGGTCCTCGGTCACCGCTCCGACGAAGCCGACCTTCGACGCCGTCGATGGTCTTGGTCCAGGTCTCGGCGCGAGGTCGTCGCGACCCGCGGCTCGTTGACGTTGGCGGCGATGTACTCCCACTCGGCCCCGAGCGGGTGGTGACATCGTCGTACGGCGTCATGATCCGGTCGACCAAGTCCTCGTAGCCCTGGTCGAACTCGTGGTTGCCCAGCGGCCGACACCTCGAGGCCCATCTCGTTGAGGGCGTCGATGGTCGGCTCGTCGTCCTGGATGAACGACTCGAACGTCGAGGCACCGACCAGGTCACCTGCGGCGGCGAAGATCGTGTTCGGGTGGTCCGCGCGCAGCTCGTCGACCGCCGTTGCGAACGGCGCCGCACCTGCTGCGTTGCCACCGTCCGGCAGCAGCCGGCCGTGGAAGTCGTTGGTGCCGACGACCTGGATCTTCTTCGTGGTCGTGGGCGTGAAGTCAGGCACGTCGATCCCGACGATCTCGGGGTTGTGGTCCGAGGTCGCGAACGGGTTGCTCGCGTCGAAGAGGATCGTGTGCGTTGTAGTTGTAGCGGCTGTACTGGTAGGCCACCGACTCGTTGGCGTTGATCTCCCAGATGTCGGCACCGGTCACCATGTCCATGGCGGCCGGGTTGCCGAGCACGTGGTCGAGCGAGCCGAAGTAGGCCGTCGAAGGAGTAGGACTCCTCCAGCGGGTCGTCGGACTCGACGAGCGCGTAGCCAGCGTCCTCGAGCGCGAGGATCGGCTCTTCCTTCGAGTAGGCGTTGAAGTCACCGGCCAGGAACACCGCCTCGATGCCACGGGCCGCGGCGAAGTCGTCGGCGAACTGCGACCAGGCGGTTGGCCTGGCGGACGCGGTCGCCGTTGAAGGCGCCGAGCCATTCGTCGTTCGCGTTGTCTCCGACTGCGCACTTCCATGGCTGGTCGTCCGCTCCGGGTCGTGCAGCTGTCGCCCTTCGACTTGAAGTGGTTGACGATCACGGCGAACGCGTCGCTGTTGGGCGCGCCGGCGGCCTTGAAGGCCTGGGCGAGCGGCTCGCGGGCGTTGGCGAACTGGGTGGTGCCGAACAGGATGTCCGACTGGCCGACCGGCGTCACGAGCGCAGGCTGGTAGATGAAGGCGCCGACGGATCACGTCCTGCTCGGCGACTGCACCGGCGGTGGTGGCCTCGCCCGGGCTCTTGACGTACTTCCACTTGGTCGCGCCGGCGTCGTCGTTGAGGAGCGCGACCAGGTAGGCGAGCGCGTCGTCGCGGTTGGTCTCGCCCGGAAGCTTGATGGAGTTCTCCATCTCCTCCAGTGCGATGACGCTGGCGTCCATCGCATTGATGGTGTTGACGAGCTTCTCCTCCTGGCGCGCCAAGCTCACCGTGGTGGCGGCGCCGCGCGGACCGCTGCCGTTGTTGTTGGCAGCCTCGTTCGTCAGCGGTGTCCGGGTTGTCGACGTTCTGGACACCACAGGAGTTGTTGCCGATCCGGTTGCTCTGGCGGTCGGTGTAGTAGGTGCAGCGCAGGTGCCTGCGGCGGGTCAGTCGCGTGTCGGCCGTCGGCGTACGCCTCGCCGGTGGTGTTGAAGAAGTTGAGGACGTTGAACGTCGCGATCGAGATGTCGCCACCGACGTCCTGCGGGAGCAGGTTGTCGGCACGGGTGTTCTCGAAGGTCGACGACGTCGGTGCCGTCGCCGGTCACCTGCTGGCGCGGCTGGAACTTCCAGAGGTTGTTGCGCCATCAGGATCACCGGGCGAGACGAACGTCGCCTGCGGCGCCCACCCGGCGGGGATGGGTTGGTCGGGGTGAGCCAGGGCAGCGGGATCGCCTTGGTGGTCTGGTTTGCAGGAAGTTGATCGTCGCGCCGTCGTCCGAGCGATGACCGCGCGAGCGTCGTTGTCGGCGATGATCGCGTCGATGCCGACGGTGTCGTCGCGCTCGGCGAACTCGGTCGGCTGGCGCAGCGGCGTGGTGCCGGTGGCGAGACCGATCTCGGCGAAGTCGTTGGCCTGAAGTTGTTGGTGACCGTGAAGGTGTCGGTCGGCGCGAGCAGCATGCCCTCCTGCGTCCTCGCGGGCCGCCTCGGTCGTCGGGTAGGCGATCTCGACGAGCGGTCACCGGCTGCGAGCGGGCGAGCCGAGCTCGACCACGGCGGCCGCGTTCGCGGGCGTGATCTGGGTGCTGTCGAAGAACTCGCTGACCGGACCGGTGACCGCACGGAGTCGCCGATCGCGATGTTCGTCGGGATGTTGGGCGCGCCGGGCTGATTCGGGACGCCGTTGGTGGTGCCGCTCGTACCGCCGTAGACGAAGACGGCGTCCGAGGCATCCGGGGTGGCGTCGGTCGAGGCCTCCGGTGCCGCCCGTCTGGATGTACATGCCGTTGAAGCCGCCGGTCCGGTAGAGCGCGGTGACGACGCCCTCGACGGTCTTGACGTCGCCCGCGCCGCTTCCGGTGTCCGGAGCGAACGGCGAGCGCGGGCCGTCGCCCTGGACCTCGTGGATCGGCGTGACGGTCGGCGGCGGGTTGACGGTGAAGGTGAAGGTCACGTCGTCGGTCGCCGCCGGCGCGTCGGTGACGGTCGCGGTGACCGTGAGGAGGCGCCGGCCGTCGTGGGCGTGCCGGAGACCTCACCGGTCGTCGGGTTGATGCTGATGCCCTCGGGCAGGCCGTCGGCCGACCACGTGTACGGCGAGGTGCCACCGGTCGCGGCCATCGTGAACGGCGTGATCGCAACGTCTTGGTCGGCCGTCTTGTTGCCGGGCGAGACCGCTTCGAGCGGGGTCGGCCCGCCGCCGTCGTCCTCGGCGGTGATGTTGATGTTGTCGATGCCGATGAGTTCGTCGAAGCTCGGGGCGTTTGTGGTCATCACCCGGACATACACATCGGCGGCGCCGTCGGTGTCATTCGGCAGTGTCACGCTGACGGGGGTCACCAGTGTGGCCGAGTTGGCAGTGCTGGCGTCCGCGATGTAGCCGCCACTCAAGTTGGTGTATCCGCCGAGTTGCCAACCCGGTACTGCACATTGACCTGCTGGTTGGTGTTGTCAGCGCCCGCGTCAAGGTCCTTCGCATCGAAAGCAAAATTCGCGTCGGACTTACCAGTGAGGTTGAGGTGGAAGACCAGGTTCGGATAGTCGGCAGTCCCGCTTCCTTGCATCGCGATGGTGTCTCCGCTGATCTCAAGGACGCCACCTGCCGTGCTCGTCACCAGTGCGTCGTTCACGACGTCGGTGGTCGCAGATTGGTCAGTGAGGATCGTCCGCGGATCGATCCCCGCGGCCGTCGTTGAAGCGTCATCGCCCAAGTAGCCCTGAACGCCAACCACGTTCGACCAGTCGTCATTTGCCGTGATCAGGCCAGTGTCGGACCAGTTTTGCGTGTAGGGGAACGATGCAATCGTGGTCGTGACGTTCGCCTGCGCGGGCGGAGCGGCGAACGTGAGAGCGGTGACGGTCAGTCCGAGGCCGAGAACGGAGACAAGGACCTGCTTCGGTGAAGGCATGGGGCACTTTCCACGAGGGGTGAGCACGACAACGACGCCTACTTCGCGGGCGGGGGTTCGGCATCGCGGGCAGGAGAACTTGGGGAAGTGAGCCTGACCCTAAGTCCGATCGCCGACAGTTGCGCACCAAAAGTGAAGAACTCGGTGCAACTATTTCGTGACGAAACGACAATTTCAGCGTGGACCGGACGAAACAGGCACCCGAAAGTTTTACCAACGATCAGGTCGGGTCGCCCGCAACAGCCTTCGCACGGATGTCGTGGCGCTGCTTCCAGACGTCGTGGAAGAACTGGTAGCCCGACCAGAGGGTCAGCACGAACGCGATCGCGAGGAAGACCAGCGCGACGACGTAGGTCACCTCGCCTGGGACGTCGAGCCAGCCCCACTTGTCGCCGGCCTCGAGCAGCGGCAGGGTCAGGAACCCGAGGGCGAGCGCCTGGGCGGTGGTCTTCCACTTGCCGATCTCGGCCGCGGCGATGACGACCGCCTTGAGGACGGACAGCCGGAGCAGGGTGACCGCCCACTCGCGGACCAGCACGATGATGGTGATCGTCCACATCCACCAGGTGTCCATGATGATGGCCAGCCCGACGAACGCCATCCCGGTGAGCGCCTTGTCGGCGATCGGGTCGGCGATCTTGCCGAAGTTGGTGATCAGGTTGCGCTTGCGCGCGATGTCGCCGTCGATCTTGTCGGTGACCATCGCCAGGACGAAGATGCCCCAGGCGACCGTGCGCCAGGTGATCGATTCGCCGCCGTCGACGAGCAGCGCCCAGCCGTAGAACGGGACCGAGGCGATCCGCAGCGTGGTGAGTGCGTTGGGCAGGTTCCAGTTGCTCGGGGGCTCTGCCGTCCCGGGGGCCGGCGTCGTCGTACCGCCGTCTGCGCTGCTCATCGCTGCTCTCCTGTTGCTTCCGCGACCAGGTCGACCCCGTCGCTCTCGACCACGACGGCCCGCACCAGGTCGCCGACGGCGGCGTCCGGGCAACCACTCACCAACGTGCTGCCGTCGACCTCCGGACCCTGGTGGGCGGCGCGGCCCTCGACGTGCCCCGGGCGGTCGGTGTCGAGGTCCTCGACCAGCACCTCGACGGTCTCGCCGATCCGCTCCTCGGCCCGCTCGCCGTTGAGCGCGGTCACCAGGTCGGTGACGTGCGCGAGCCGGGCCCGGATCTCGTCGTCGTCGTGCTTGCCCTCGAACGTCTCGGCCTCGGTGCCGTCCTCGTCGGAGTATCCGAACACCCCCGTGACGTCGAGCCGCGCTGCGGTGAGGAAGTCGCAGAGGATCTCCAGGTCGCGCTCGGTCTCGCCGGGGAACCCGACGATCACGTTGGAGCGGACCCCCGCGTCGGGCGCCAGCGACCGGACCTGGTCGAGCAGGCCGAGGAAGCTCTCCGGGTCGCCGAAGCGGCGCATCCGGCGCAGCACGTCGTTGCTGGCGTGCTGGAACGACAGGTCGAAGTACGGCGCCACGCCGGGCGTGGTCGCGATCGCCTCGATCAGGCCGGGCCGGGTCTCGGCGGGTTGCAGGTAGGACACCCGCACCCGGTCGATCCCGTCGACCGCGGCCAGCTCGGGCAGCAGCGTCTCGAGCAGCCGGATGTCACCGAGGTCCTTGCCGTAGGACGTCGAGTTCTCCGAGACCAGGAACAGCTCGCGGGCTCCCTGCCCGGCGAGCCAGACCGCCTCGGTCAGCACGTCGGAGGGCCGGCGGCTCACGAACGAGCCACGGAACATCGGGATCGCACAGAACGTGCAGCGCCGGTCGCAGCCGCTGGCCAGCTTGAGCGCGGCCATCGGGCCGGAGTCCAGCCGGGCGCGTGCCTCCAGCGTCGCCGGCGCGGCCGGCGGTCGGTCGGCGGGGCTGATCGGGAGCAGCTTGCGTCGGTCCTGCGGCGTGTGGGCGTGCGGCCGCTCGCCGGCCACGATCCCCCGTAGCCGGGAGGCGATGTCGGGGTAGTCGTCGAACCCGAGCACGGCGTCGGCCTCGGGCAGCGAGTCGGCGAGCTCGGCGCCGTACCGCTCGGCCAGGCAGCCGACCGCCACCACGGCCTTGACGTTGGAACCGCCCGCCGCGTCCTTCAGGTCGGCAGCAGCCAGCAGGGTGTCGATCGAGTCCTTCTTGGCCGCGTCGACGAATCCGCAGGTGTTGACGACGACGGTGTCGGCGTCCTCCGGGTCGTCCACGAGCGTGAACCCGTCGGCGGCGAGCCGTCCGGCCAGCTCCTCGGAGTCGACGTCGTTGCGCGCGCAGCCGAGGGTCAGCAGCGCCACCGCAAGGGGCGGGGAAGCGGCGGAGGCGGACAGATCAGAGGTCGGCATGACTACCGGCCAGTATGGCGGCTCCCCCGCCTCAGGCGCGAAACGCCGACCGGGCTGACTAGCAGGCAGGCAGGCTCTTGGAAGCCTCGTAGCCGGTCTCGCCGAGCGGCATCGGGTCCTTGCAGTCGACGCCTGCGGTGACAGAGCCGTCGGAGGTCCAGATCCGGACCGGCGGGACCACGTCGAGCTTCGAGGTCTGACCGAACGCGAGCGGCCCCTTGAAGACGATGTCGCCCGAGCCGTCGCGCACGATCACCCGGGCACCCCCGCCGGTGGCCGTCAGCGTGACCGGTACGGCTTCGGCCTTCGCGCCGCCACCGCCGATGCCGTTGCTCCCCGTCTGCCGCAGCGTCGACGGCTCGCCGAGCGGCACCGGACCGTCCATCACCAACCGGGCGATCGACCAGACCAGGATCGCGGCCATCACCGCGGCGACCAGCACCGACCAGTTGCGGCCACCGCGGGTACCGCGGATCGACCCGCCGACCCCGGTGGCGAGCTCGGACTCGAACACCCGGCGCGGGTCGACCGGGGCGTCGGCGTAGGTCTCGTCGTACGACGCGACCAGCGGGCCGGCGTCGATGCCCAGCACCCGCGTGAGGGTGCGCAGATGACCGCGGGCGTAGAAGTCGCCCCCGCACGGACCGAAGTCGTCGACCTCCATCGCCTCGATCACGTGGGGACGGATCCGGGTCCGCTCCGAGAGCTGGTCGACGGTGAGACGGAGCCGCTCGCGGGCGGCCTGAAGCTCCGGACCGATGATCGGTTCGGGGACGGGGTAGAGGGCGAGGTCGTCGAGGACCACGGTCAGCGAGTGCTCGGCCGACTCCGGCTCCGGCATCCGGTCCAGGTCCGCGACCAGCGCGTTGGCACCGATGGTCGGGTGTGAGCCGGTGCTGTCGTCCCGGGAGCCGCGCACGAAGTCCGGACGGTGCCGCTCCACCCGGGCCGGGGAGACGACCGGTCGACCGGGCGCCGGCGGGGTGGGCGGGGTCGGGTCGGCGTCGGCGATCGCGTCCATTAGGTCTCATCGGTCTCATCGGTCTCATCGGTCGCCGCGTCAGCGGCGACGGGATAGAGCGAGTCGACGGTGTCGTCGTCGGAGAAGGCGGAACCCTCGACATCACCGTGCTGTGCGAGAGGCGACCGGAAGCGCTTCTCGACCTCGGCCGCGATCCCGCGGCGCTCGAGCTTGACCGTGTCCTCGCCCAGCGGGCCGATCACCCCGACGGCCGGAGCCGGCTGCGGCGCACCAGCGCCGTCGTCGACCTCGATGTGGTCCGTGTGGCCGTCTGTGTGGCCGTCCGTGTGGCCGTCCTCGGGACCGTCTTCGAGGCCGTCCTCGGGGCCGCCAGCGATGTCGGGCACCACCTCGACCACGTCGGCGCGACCGTCGGCGAGAGCGGCGAGCTCGTCACTGATGGTGCTCGCGTCCACGCCCACCACGTGGGTCGCGAGGGTCAGCGGCACGATCAGCTGCTGACCGCTCTCCCCCACCACCAGCAGGTGTCCGTCGCGCAGCGGCAGCCGGCGCGGGAAGTGCTCCATGCACTCGATGTCGTCCCACGCGATGCCCTGCCACTCCGCACCCTGGCGGAGCCGGACACCCAGTCGGTCCGCCACCAGCAGCGGCGCACGGGCATCGGCTACCGCGGCCGCGTGCAGCACCGTGATCACACCGAGGACGGCGAACAAGTGCCCAGTCGACGGCAGTGCCGTCGCCGAACGCGCGGACCGCGAACGCAACGGTGAGGACGGCGGCACCGGCGCTGAGGGCCCCGGAGAGGACGACGTTGCGCCGTACCTCCACCTGGTCGGCCGCCGGGCCGTCGGCCCGGTCGGCACTCTGGTCCGACAGGTCGGCGTCGGTCGTCAGGTCGGTGTCGAGGCTCTGGTCGTTCATGTCACTCCCCCTGGATGGTCGCGATGACGGAGTCGAGCTCGTCGGGTTTCACCAGCACGTCGCGCGCCTTGGAACCCTCGCTGGGTCCGACCACGCCGCGGCTCTCGAGGATGTCCATCAGCCGGCCTGCCTTGGCGAAGCCGACGCGGAGCTTGCGCTGCAGCATCGAGGTCGACCCGAACTGGGTGGAGACGACGAGCTCGATCGCCTGGATGACCAGGTCGAGGTCGTCGCCGATGTCGTCGTCGAGGACCTTGCTGCTGCTCTGCGGTGCAGTGACGTCCTCGCGGTACGTCGGTTCGAGCTGGGCCTTGCAGTGGCGCACCACCTGGTGGATCTCCGCCTCGGTCACCCAGCTGCCCTGGACCCGGATCGGCTTCGACGCCCCCATCGGCAAGAACAGGCCGTCACCCTGACCGACCAGCTTCTCCGCTCCCGGCTGGTCGAGGATGACCCGGCTGTCGGCCAGCGACGACGTCGCGAACGCCAGCCGTGAGGGCACGTTCGCCTTGATCAGCCCGGTCACCACGTCCACCGACGGCCGCTGCGTCGCGAGTACCAGGTGGATGCCGGCGGCCCGCGCCAGCTGGGTGATCCGGACGACCGAGTCCTCCACGTCGCGCGGGGCGACCATCATCAGGTCGGCGAGCTCGTCGACGATCACCAGCAGATAGGGGTACGGCGTCAGCACCCGCTCGCTGCCCGCCGGCACGCTGACCTTGCCCGCGCGGACCGCCTTGTTGAAGTCGTCGATGTGGCGGAACCCGAAGTTGGCGAGGTCGTCGTAGCGCATGTCCATCTCGCGGCAGACCCACGCCAGCGCCTCGGCGGCCTTCTTGGGGTTGGTGATGATCGGCGTGATCAGGTGCGGCACGCCCTCGTAGTTGTTCAGCTCGACCCGCTTGGGGTCGACCATGATCATCCGCACCTCGTCGGGAGTGGACCGCATCAGGACCGAGGTGATCAGCGCGTTGATGAAGCTCGACTTGCCGGAGCCGGTCGCGCCGGCCACGAGCAGGTGCGGCATCTTCGCCATGTTGGCGACGACGAAACCGCCTTCGACGTCCTTGCCGAGACCCGCCACCATCGGGTGGTGGTCGTTGCGTGCGGCGTTGGATCGCAGCACGTCGCCGAGGGAGACGATCTCCTTGTCAGTGTTCGGGATCTCCACGCCCACCGCGGACTTGCCGGGGATCGGGCTCAGGATCCGTACGTCCTCCGAGCCGACGGCGTAAGAGATGTTCCGCGAGACGCCGAGGATCTTCTCGACCTTGACGCCGGTACCGAGCTCGATCTCGTAGCGGGTGACCGTCGGGCCCCGGGTGTAGCCGGTGACCTGGGCGTCGACGGCGAACTCGTCGAGCACCTGGGTGAGCCGCTCGACGACGGCGTCGCTCGCCTTCGACCGGGCACGGTGGGGGGAACCCGGCTTGAGCGCGTCGCCGTTCGGCAGCGTGTAGGCGACGTCACCGGACAGCGCGAGCTGCTCGACCCGCTGTGGCAGCGGGGTGTGCGGCGGCGGCTCGAGGTCGCCGGCACCGTCCTGACCGGCCGAAGGCTCGTCGGCGAGCGGGACGTCGATCGGCTCGCGGAGCTCCATCGACTCCTCGACCGCGGCCGCCGCCTTGCGGCCGCGCCGCCTCTTGGTGGGCCCGTCCAGCAGCGGCGAGTCGTAGGCCGGGTCGCCGATCAGCGGATCGATGGTGTCGTCGGACCCGCGCCGGACGCGGATCGGCTGGGTGGGCTCCCCACCGTCGTCCGCGACCGGGTGCCGGCCGAGCAGCGTGTCGCCCAGCTCGCGGAGCCGGTCGGGGAGCCGGTAGAGCGGCGTCGCGGTGATCACGAGCAGACCGAAGAAAGCGAGCAGCACCAGCAGCGGTACGACGACCCCCGCCGAGCGGAGCAGGTCGAGCAGCAGGGCGGACACGACGTACCCGACGGCGCCGCCGCCCTCCCGCAGCGGCGTGGTGTCGCCGCTGACTGGCTGCGGACTGCCGTTCGCGATGTGCACGATGCCGAGGAGGCCGAAGCTCAGGGTGGTCCAGCCGATCACCTGTCGGCCGGCCGGGCCGTTGGCGACCGGATCCCGCATGACCCGCCAACCGGCGAGCAGCACGAGGAACGGCACGAACCAGCCGACCTTGCCGACGGTGCCGGCGACGACGGTGCGGACGAAGTCCATCACGCCACCCGGCACCTCGAACCAGACCCCTGCTGCCACCACCAGAGCGAGACCGCACAGCAGCAGGCCGATCCCGTCGCGCCGCTGCTCCGGTTCGATCTCCTTGGCCCCGCCCACGATCCCGCGGACCACGGCACCCACACCGTGCGCCACCCCCAGCCAGATGGCGGCGACCGCACGTGCGAGCGCGCTGAACGCGTGCGACACCGGGCCGGGCCCGGTGCGGACAGCACGAGGAGCCGGCCGGCGGCTCGAGGTGCTCCGTTTCGAGGTGCTCCTAGAGGTGGGTCGCTTCTTGGCTGTACTCCGCGATCGCGAGCTGGTGCTGGCCCTTGAGGTGCTGCCGCTACCGCGGCTCTTGGACGTGCTCCGGCTGCGCGACCGCGTCGGGGAAGACGTACGGGTCGCCATGGTGATGACCCTACTCATTCGCCACATCTGCCCCATGGATAACGGGAGCGTGTCGGCGTCCCAAACGTCCCTTGATTCACGCTCCCCGGCGCGGTGGTGAGCCTGCTGCGAGGTGCTGAGCACCCGCGGAGGAGCCCAAAGGAGCCCCGAGAAAATTGGGGGTGGACCGCAGCGTGTCGCCCTCTTAAGGTGCCGGATGGTGCGTCTTTCTCGGACGCGGCCTCAGGAAATACATTCCTTCGAAGGGAACCTCGGTGAAGAACTTCAACCGGGGCCGCAGTTTTGCTCTCGGCCTCGCCCTCATCGCTGCCGGACTAGCGGCACCACCAGCACTCAACGCTTCCGCCGCTCCAGCGGCGAAGCCCGACCCCACCCTCGTCGCCGAGATGCGGGACGCCGCGTCCGGCAAGCTCGCGGTGCGCGAGAACCCGGCCACTGGCAAGGTCGGCTTCGCCCGTGTCAAGGGCGCCGACCCGGACCTGATGCCCCGCGTAGCGGCCGAGGGCCGCCAGGGCGCGATCGACAAGGCCACCCGCTACCTCGACCGGTTCGCCGGCGCCTTCGGCGCGCGAGCCGGCGAGCTGACCCAGTCCGAGGTCTACTCCGACCAGGGCGGCTTCTCGGTCACCTTCACCCAGGCCTACAAGGGCGTCCCGGTCTTCGGTGCCGAGCTCAAGGCCGAGGTCAACCGCGAGGGTGCGCTGACCTCCGTCAACGGCTTCGCCGCTCCGGGACTCTCGCTCTCCACCTCGCCCCGGTTCACCGAGCGCGAGGCGTCGGCACGGGCACTCTCGGTGGTCAAGGCGCGTCCCGACGGGTACCAGGACGGCGGCCAGCCCAAGAGCTTCACGAAGGGTCTCAAGGTCCGCTCGATCGACCTGATGATCTACCGCACCGGCTCCTCGCGCGGCATCGACGGCACCAACAAGCTGGCCTGGGTCGCCGAGGTCTGGAACAAGGCCACCGTCCGCGAGATGGTCATCCTCGACGCGGAGACCAACAAGCCGCTCAACCGCTGGTCGATGATGGCGCACGCGCTCGACCGGGAGCTCTTCGAGGGCAACCCGGACGGCACCTACACCCACGTCTACAGCGAGGGCGACCCGTTCCCCGACGGCCTGACCGAGGACCAGCAGAACGAGATCCTCGGCGCGGGCGAGAGCTACTGGATGTTCCGCAACACGTTCGGCTACAACTCGTGGGACGGTGCCGGCGGCACGATGTTCACGACCAACAACGATCCGCGGATCAGCTGCCCGAACGCCAACTGGAACGGCTTCTCGACCAACTACTGCACCGGCGTCACCGGGGACGACACGGTCGCGCACGAGTGGGGTCACGCCTACACCGAGTCGACCTCGGGCCTGATCTACCAGTGGCAGTCGGGTGCGATCAACGAGGCGTACTCCGACATCTGGGGCGAGACCGTCGACATGCTCAACACCCGGCACAACGAGGGTGGCGACACGCAGGCGGACAAGATCGAGCGCACGCCGGGGCTCTGCTCGGAATACACGCGCTCCGAGGTCAACATGGAGATCACGGCCCCCGCTAGCGTCGACGGTCCGTGCACCGCCGCGCCGGCGTTCTTCGGACCAGTGATCACGCAAGCCGGGGTCAACGGCACCGCCATCGTCGGCGTCGACGGCACCGGCACGCTTCCCGACGGGACGCCGGACACCTCCACAGGCAACGGCTGCCTGCCGTTCGACAACGCAGCCGACATCGCCGGGCAATGGGTCTACGTCGACCGGGGTCTCTGCACGTTCCAGACCAAGGCACAGAACGCGGACGACGCCGGGGCTCTCGGCATCGTCGTCGGCGACAACGTCTCGGGGCGCGACCCGATCTCGATGTCCGGCGCTGCCGACATCTACGGGGTGATGGTCACCCTCGAGGACGGCCAGCGGTTCAAGTCGGCCGGTGCGCCGGTCGACTTCCACATCGCCGCGGTCCCCGGCGACACCGATGACAGCTACCGGTGGCTGTCGGGTGAGTCCGACCCGGCCTTCGGCGGTGCGATCCGCGACCTGTGGAACCCGAACTGCTACGGCCACCCGGGCGCGGTCTCGGACGCTGAGTACCACTGCGACGAGAGCGACTCGGGCGGCGTGCACAGGAACTCGGGCGTGGTCAACCGGACGTTCGCGATCCTGGTCGACGGTCTCCCCGGCGAGGTGGAGGCGATCGACCTCGACAAGGCGGCCTGGCTGTTCTGGTACGCCCAGACCCACTACCTGACCCCGACGTCGTACTTCCCAGACCTGGCCGACGGCCTCGAGGCGGCCTGTGCGTCGCTGCAGGGCGTCAACTTCGAGAAGGTGACGCTCGGCAACCCGTCGCGATCCGACGGCGCCGACGGCGGAGTGGTCCACCCCGAGCAGGTGTCGGGTGGAACCACCGACGCCGACTGCGAGGCGGTGAGCGACGCGATCGGGGTGACCGAGCTGCGGCTCGACCCGACCGAGGAGTGCGACTGGCAGCCGCTGTTGCAGCCCGGCGCTCCCCCGGTCGCCTGCGGTGCAGGCAAGCACACGAAGGTGGCCTACCAGGAGGACTTCGAGGACGGTCTGGCCGGCTGGACCCAGGACGAGGAGCTCGGCTTCCCGTTCAGCGAGGGCATCCCGTGGGAAGAGTCCGCGAGCGCACCCGGTGGCCACGGCGGCACCGTTGCATTCGGGCCGGACCCCGTCGCCGGGGTGTGCGGTGACGCCGGTGACCTGACCAGCCGCAACGGTCTGATCAGCCCCGACATCACCGTGCCGAGGGGCAGCTCCCCGCGACTCTCGTTCGACCACTACCTGGCGACCGAGGCGACGTGGGACGGCGGCAACGTCAAGATCAGCGTCAACGGCGGACCGTTCGCGCTGATCCCCCTCGACGCCTACCGGTTCAACGCACCGGCCGGCGAGCTCGACCCGCAACAGGGCCCGATGGGCGGAGAGCCCGCCTGGACCGGCACCGACGGTGGTCAGCTGCGCGGTTCCTGGGGCACTTCGGTGGTCGCGCTCAAGGGCCTGGCGGGCGCGGGTGACACCGTGAACTTCCGGTTCGACATGGGACGCGACGGCTGCAACGGTCTCGACGGTTGGTACGTCGACAACGTGACCGTGGCGAGCTGTGCCCCGGACCCGAAGCCCACCACGACCGAGATCACGAAGGCACCCGCTCAGGTGGAGCGGGGCCGGACGTTCAAGGTCTGGGTCAAGGTCACCGCGGACAACGGCAAGCCGAGGGGCACCGTCGTCCTCACCAAGGGCA
The DNA here is from genome assembly GCA_963756795.1 of uncultured Actinomycetota bacterium. Classification (GTDB taxonomy): domain Bacteria; phylum Actinomycetota; class Actinomycetes; order Propionibacteriales; family Nocardioidaceae; genus Nocardioides. The sequence continues at coordinate 139,266 of CAVWPK010000014.1, forward strand.
GGTTCCGGCTCGGCAGGGACGACCTCAACCGGAACGGCGTTGCCAGGATCAAGGTGTTCCGCGTGTTCCGGGTCGGGACGCACACCTTGACCGCGAAGTACCGCGGAGCCAAGCAGTTCCAGCGGAGCTCCACCGACTTCACCGTCGAGGTGGTGCGACGCTGACCGGCGACTGATCGAGCAACCCGACGATCCCCGCTCTCCTCCCGGAGGGCGGGGATCGTTGTTCCCGCCGCTCCGAGGGGTGGTTGAGGTGCGAGCCGACCGAGCCCTGCCGCAGGCAACCGGTCCTGGCGTCAGGCCTCGACGACGACCGGGATGATCATCGGCCGGCGCTTGTGGGTGTTGCTGACCCACCGGCCGATGGTGCGTCGTACGGACTGCTGCAGCTGGTAGGTGTCGACGTTGCCGTCGGCCAGCAGTTCGTTGACCGCGTCGATGATCGGCTGCTTGATGTCCTCGAACATGGTGTCGTCCCACGCGTGTCCGCGGGCGTGGATCTCGGGGCCTGCCGAGACCTTCCCCGCGACCGAGTCGACCACAACGATCACGGAGATGAAGCCCTCCTCACCGAGGATCCGGCGGTCCTTGAGCTCGGACTCGGTGACGTCGCCGATCGACGGACCGTCGACGAACACGTAGCCGACAGCGACCTTGCCGGTGACCGACGCAACGCCGTCGACGAGGTCGACGACGACGCCGTCCTCTGCGTAGACGACGTTCTCGACGCCGGTCTCCTTAGCGAGCGCGCCGTTGGCGAGCATGTGCCGGATCTCGCCGTGGACCGGCAGTACGTTGCGCGGCCGGACGATGTTGTAGCAGTAGAGAAGCTCGCCGGCACTCGCGTGGCCGCTGACGTGGACCAGCGCGTTGCCCTTGTGGACCACCCGAGCCCCCCACCGGGACAGCCCGTTGATGACCCGGTAGACGGCGTTCTCGTTGCCGGGGATCAGGCTCGATGCGAGCACGACCGTGTCGCCGGCCTCGAGGTTGACGAAGTGGTGGCTGCGGTTGGCGATCCGCGCGAGAGCGCTCATCGGCTCGCCCTGCGAGCCGGTCGAGATCAGCACCTGCCGGTCGACCGGGAGGTCGGCGAGCTCCTTGGCCTCGACCATCACGCCCGGCGGGATCGTGAGGTAGCCGAGGTCGCGCGCCACGCCCATGTTGCGGACCATGGATCGGCCGACGAACGCCACCCGGCGGTCGTGGGCGACGGCGGTGTCGAGGATCTGCTGGACGCGGTGCACGTGGGAGGCGAAGCAGGCCACGATGATCCGCTGGTCAGCCTCGCGGAAGACCTGGTCGAGGACCGGGGTGATCTTCTTCTCCGAGGTCGTGAAGCCGGGAACCTCGGCGTTGGTCGAGTCGGTGAGGAAGAGATCGACGCCTTCCTCCCCCAGCCGTGCGAAGGCACGCAGGTCGGTGATCCGGCCGTCGAGCGGCAGCTGGTCCATCTTGAAGTCGCCGGTGTGAAGCACCAGCCCGGCGCCGGTGCGGATCGCGACCGCCAACGCGTCGGGGATCGAGTGGTTGACCGCGATGAACTCGAGGTCGAACGGCCCGAAGCTGATCCGGTCGCCCTCCTTGACGGTGTGGAACACCGGCTGCTTGAGCCGATGCTCCCTGAGCTTGCCGTTGAGCAGGGCGAGGGTGAGCTCGGAGCCGATCAGCGGGATGTCGCCGCGCTCGCGCAAGAGGTACGGCGTCGCGCCGATGTGGTCCTCGTGCCCGTGGGTCAGGACCAGCGCCTCGACGTCGTCGAGCCGTTCGCGGATCGGTGCGAAGTCGGGAAGGATCAGGTCGACGCCCGGGTGGTGCTCGTCGGGGAAGAGCACGCCGCAGTCGACGATCAGCAGCCGCCCGTCGTACTCGAAGACCGTCATGTTGCGGCCGACCTCGCCGAGGCCACCGAGGGGAATGACCCGCAGCCCACCGGCGGGAAGCTCCGGCGGGACGCCGAGCTCGGGGTGCGCGTGGCTCAACTGAGGACTCCCGCCGCTTCGAGCCCGGCGCGCAGGGCGCCCAGCTCGTCGTCGTCGAGCTCGACCAGCGGCGAACGGACCCGCCGGTTCTCCAGGACCCCGATCAGCTCGAGGGCGGCCTTCGCTGCGGTCGCGCCGTAGTTGGGCCTGCCCATGATCGCGTCGATCGCGGGCAGCATGCCGGCGAAGAGGTCGAGGGCGGCCATCGGGTCACCGTGGTGGAACGCGTCGTACATCGCACGCAGCCGGTCTCCGACGACGTGGCCCGCGACCGACACGAAGCCGACTGCGCCGTGCGCCAGCCAGGCCAGGTTGGCAACGTCGTCACCGGAGTAGACCGCGTAGCCCATCTCCTTGATCCGGACACCGCGGGCGAAGTCGCCGACCGCGTCCTTGACTGCGACGACGGGCTCCCAGCTCGCCATCTCCTCGAAGGACTCGAACGCGATCTGGCTGGCAGTACGGCCCGGGACGTCGTAGAGCATGACGGGCAGCTCGGCCGCGTCGACGACCTGACGGAAGTGGTGGAGGATCCCGCGCGGGCCGGGCTTGCTGTAGTACGGCGTCACCAGCAGTACGCCGTCGGCGCCGATCTTGGCAGCCTGCTGGGCCAGCCAGATCGACGTACTGGTGTCGTTGGTGCCGACACCGGCGACCAGCTTGGCCCGGTCACCGACCGCGTCCTTCACGGCCGCGAGGGTCTCGCCGTCCTCTTCCTTGGTGGTGGTCGCGGACTCCCCGGTGGTCCCGGACACCACGAGGCCGTCGTGGCCGTGGTCGACGAGGTGACGGGCGACCCGCTGGACCCCGTCCAGGTCCACCGAGCCGTCCTCGCGGAAGGGCGTGACCATCGCGGTCAGCACGGTGCCGAAGGGGGCGAGGCTCATGGAGCCAAGGCTATCCCCTCGACCATCGATCAGACGTGCGGCATGACCTGGTCGGCGATCAGGTGCAGGTGGTCGAGGTCGGCCAGGTCGAGGACCTGGAGGTAGATCCGCTGTGACCCGAGGGCGGCGTAGCGCCCGATCGTGTCGATCACTTCGTCGACGGTCCCGGCCAGGGCGTTGGCGCGCAGCTCATCGACGCCGCGGCCGATCGCGTCGGCCCGGCGGGCGACCTCGGCGTCGTCGGTGCCCACGCACACGGCGAGCGCGTTGGACCAGACCAGCCCGTCCGGGTCGCGACCGATCTCCTCGCAGGCCGCGCGGACGCGCGCGAACTGGGCGGCCGTGGTCTCCTCGTCGACGAACGGGAGGTTGAACTCGTCGGCGTACCGGGCCGTCAGGGCGGGCGTCTGCTTCTTGCCCTTGCCGCCGATGAGGACCGGTGGACCGCCGCGGTGGCCGACGGACTGCACCGGCTTCGGCAGCGCCGGCGAGTCAGCGAGCCGGTAGTGGTCGCCGGCGAAGTCGTAGGTCGCGCCGACCGGCGTCGACCACAGCCCGGTGATGATCTCGAGCTGTTCGGCGAGCAGCTCGAACCGCTGCTTGGTGTCGGGGAACGGGACGCCGTAGGCGGTGTGCTCCTGGGTGAACCAGCCAGCCCCGATGCCCAGCTCCACCCGACCGTTGCTCATCGCGTCCACGCCCGCGACCTGGATCGCGAGCAGGCCGGGGTGGCGGAACGTCGCGCTGGTCATCAGCGTGCCGAGCCTGATCGTCGAGGTGTCCCGCGCAAGCCCGGCCAGAGTCGTCCAGGCGTCGGTGGGGCCGGGCAGGCCTGCGCCGCCCATCGTCAGGTAGTGGTCGGAGCGGAAGAACGCACCGAACCCGAGTTGTTCGGACGTGCGGGCCACCGCGAGCAGGTCGTCGTACGACGCTCCTTGCTGGGGCTCGGTCATCACCCTGAGCTCGACTGTCATGTCTCCACCCTTCCAGCCCGCACCAACGGCCCGGCAGAGGTGGTACGACTGGCGGATGGACGTCCTCCGCGATGCTGCCGACGCTGCGCTGAACTACGCCGCAACCGTCGACGACCGCCCCGCCTTCCCTCCGCCACAGGCGATCGCTGCCCTCGCTGCCTTTGACGAGCCGCTCCCCGAGACCGGTGCCGACCTCGCCGAGACGCTGCGACTGCTCGACACCGCGGGCTCGCCCGCCACGGTCGCCAGCACCGCGGACCGCTACTTCGGCTTCGTGGTCGGCGGCGTCCACCCCGCCGCCCTCGGCGCCGCCTGGCTGGCCGACGCGTGGGACCAGAACGCGGCGCTGCCGGTGATGTCGCCCGTGGCCGCGCGCTTGCACGACGTCGTACGACGCTGGCTCGTCGATCTCCTCCGGCTGCCGGCGTCCACCGGGGTGGTGTTCACGACCGGCGCCACCGTGGCGAACGCCACCTGCCTCGCCGCGGCCCGGGACGCGCTGCTCGAGCGGGCCGGGTGGGACGCGCAGGCGGACGGGCTCTTCGGAGCGCCGCCGGTCACGGTGGTGGTGGGCGCCCATCGGCACTCGACCCTGTCGAAGTCGCTCGGGCTGGTCGGTCTCGGCCGCCAGCGGGTGGTCGTCGTACCCGCCGACGACCAGGGACGGCTGCGAGCCGAGGAGCTGCCGGACCTCAGCGGACCGGTGCTGGTGTGCGCGCAGGCCGGTGAGGTCAACAGCGGTGCGTTCGACCCGTTCGACGCGATCGCGGACTGGGCTGCCGAGCGGGATGCCTGGGTGCACGTCGACGGGGCGTTCGGACTCTGGGCCCTGGCCGACCCGACCCGGGCCGACCTGGTCACCGGGCTCGCGCGCGCTGACTCCTGGGCGACCGACGGACACAAGTGGCTCAACGTCACCTACGACTGCGGGATGGCGTTCGTGCGGGAGCCTGCCGAGCTGCGTCGTACCTTCACCGCGGTAGCCGGCTACCTCCCCGGCGACGAGGGGTTCGAGGCCATGCACCACACACCGCAGTCGTCCCAGCGCGCGCGACAGGTCGAGGTGTGGGCGGTGCTGCGCGCGCTCGGACGGAGCGGTGTGGCCGAGCTGGTGCAGCGCACCAGTGACACCGCGGTCGCCCTCGCCGACCGGCTCCGCGCCGGCGGGTTGGAGGTGGTCAACGACGTCGTCCTGAACCAGGTGCTGGTCCGCCTCGACGACGAGGTCACCACCAACGACCTCGTCGCCGCGGTCCAGGCCGACGGACGGATCTGGTGCGGCCCCACCCAGTGGCACGGAGCCGCTGCGATGCGGATCAGCGTGTCGTCGTGGAAGTCCAGCGTCGCGGACGCCGAGGCTGTCGCCGGCGTGGTCCTGGACTGCGCGGAGCGCGCCCGCGCCGCCGGGTGACCGTTCAGGCACCCCCGCCGCAGCCGAATGCCCGTTCCCACCGGACGACGTCGAAACCCTCGCGCGGCTCGCGGGCGACCTCCCGCCACCGGTCGCGGCTGAACTGCGGGTAGTGGGTGTCGCCGTCGGGCGCAGCCTGCACCTCGCTGATGATTTGTACGTCGGCGTACGGCAGCGCTGCCTCGTAGACCACCGCTCCCCCGCCGATCATCACCTCGCCGGCCATGGTGTCGGCGAGCCGGAGCGCGTCGAGCAGTGTCTGCGCGACGTGGACACCTTCGCCGTGCCACGAGGCGTCACGGGTGAGCACGATCGTGGTCCGGTCGGGGAGCGGCTTGCCGATGCCCTCGTGCGTGGTGCGACCGAGGATCAGGATGTGCCCGGACGTCGTCTCCTTGAAGTGCGCGAAGTCCTCAGGCAGGTGCCACGGGATCTTTCCAGCGCGCCCGATCACGCCGTTCTCCGCCACCGCGGCGACCATGGTCACGGTCTTGCCGCCGGGGGTGCTCATCGGGTGGCGCCGATCGGAGAACCCGGGCACACTCGCGCAGTCATGGGACGAAGACTGCCATCCACGGTTGCGGGCCCGCTGCGGGCCCGGGTGGTGGTGGGAGTCGGGGGGTGGTAGGAGTGCTGGCCGCGACGCTCGCAGCGTGTGCCCACGAGAACGACGGGCGGCACGAGCGCGACGAGTCGGAGCCGTCGTACTCGGTCATCCCGGTGCCGCCGAGGCCGATGACGGGGACGCTCGATGCGGTCCTGCGGCAGTCGTCCCGCGACGCCGCCCGCGGCCGGATGCAGGTGTGGCTCTTCAACGGCACGGAGGACGACGTCGAGCCGACCCGGATCCAGTACGCCGACCCGCGGCTCAGCCGGCCGATCGCGGCGCGCCGTCTGCGGTCGATGCCGTCCGGACTCGAGCGCGGATTCCCGCTGCCCCTCCCGCAACCGCGCTGCGGCCGCGCCGACCCGGACCCGCCCGCGGTGGTCCTCGCGACCGCCGACGGGACCCGACGGCTGGCCGTCACCGACAGCATCGGGATCGTCCAGCGCTTCGTGGAAGCGACCTGCTTCACCCGCGCGGTGCAGGACGTCGTCAGCCTCGCCTGGGACGACACCGTGTCCTCGGACGGGGACGTCGGCACGCTGACGCTGGTCGCCACCCCCACCGGCCGTCCCGGGCGGCTGGAGATCCTCCGGGTGGGAGCGACACCTGTGCTCAAGCACCCGACCACCACCACCTGGCAGCCGGGCCGGGTCGTCGAAGGGGACAGCCGACCGCAGCGCATCGAGCTGCCCGTCGTTCCGGCGCGGTGCGACAGCCACGCCTTCTTCGAGGCCGGCGGCGCGACCGCGTTCCGGTTGCGGTTGCGTCTCGACGGCGAGCTCGGCGAGCTCGTGCTGCGGATGTCGCCGCAAGGCGCCGAGGCCGCGATCGGCTACGCGATCGAAGCCTGCGACCTGTCGCCGTGACCTCAGCCGCACCGCCGCCGGTCGCGCCGGCGACCGACACCAGACCTCAGACCGCTCAGACCGCTCAGACCGCTCAGACCGCGATCGGGGCCTTGATGCCCGGGTGCGGGTCGTAGCCCTCGACCCGGATGTGCTCCAGGTCGAACGCGTCGATCGCCGTGACGGACGGGTCCAGCACCAGCGTGGGGAGCGGACGCGGTGTGCGGGTCAGCTGCAGCCGGGCCTGGTCGAGGTGATTGGAGTAGAGGTGGGCGTCGCCGAGGGTGTGCACGAAGTCGCCGACCTGAAGGCCGGTCACCTGGGCGACCATGTGGGTGAGCAGCGCGTAGGACGCGATGTTGAACGGCACCCCCAGGAAGACGTCGGCCGAGCGCTGATAGAGCTGGCAGCTGAGCCTGCCGTCGGCGACATAGAACTGGAACAGGCTGTGACAGGGCGCCAGCGCCATCTCGGGGATGTCGGCGGGGTTCCACGCCGAGACGATGTGCCGGCGGCTGTCGGGGTTGCCGCGGATGTCGGCGATCACCTGAGCCAGCTGGTCGATGTGGCGGCCGTCGGGCGTCGGCCACGAGCGCCACTGGGCGCCGTAGACCGGGCCGAGGTCGCCGTTGTCGTCGGCCCACTCGTCCCAGATCGTGATGCCGCGGTCCTGCAGCCACTTGACGTTGGTGTCGCCCCGGAGGAACCACAGCAGCTCGCCGAAGACCGAACGAGTGTGGACCTTCTTCGTCGTCACCAGCGGAAAGCCCGCATCGAGGTCGAACCGCATCTGGTGGCCGAACACGCTCAAGGTGCCGGTGCCGGTGCGATCGCCCTTCTTCGCTCCCTCGTCGAGGATCCGCTGCACGAGATCGAGGTAGGCCTGCACGTGGCTCACCATAGTCGCGACGGCCGACCGCCTGCGGCCTCGCCCGCGGTGCGTCGCAGCTGCTGCCGCCGTACGTCGTGCAAGGGCGGGCCAATGGGCAAGAACTGCATGATTCCGTGGCAGATGGCTGCGGTTTGGGACCAAACCTCAGCCCCAGCAGCACCCGCCCCCGCAAGCCTCAGGCGCTCAGCGACATCGGCCCGTACACGACCCGATCGAGCTCGATCAGCGTCACCGCGGCGACACCGGCATGGGCGAGCGCAGCCCAGGTCTCCCCGATCCACGACTCGGCATCCGCCTGGCTCACGAACCGGCGCTCGCCGTACTCCTCGGCCACCTCGCCGGTCAGGGTGACCTCGGCACCGTCCGCGTCCTCGAGGCGCCACCACCAGGGTCGCTCTGAGGGCGTCGCCTGACGGAAGGCCGGCGGCGGCTCGGGCAGGTTCATCAGGACTCCCGGACCGAGGTGTCGACGAAGGGTGGCTTGACGATCTTGAAGACCTCGCGCCGACCGCGTACGTCGACGGCGACCTCGGCGTCGTCGGCGACCGCGCTGGCCACCAGCGCCAGCCCGATGCCCTGCTTGAGGCTCGGCGAGAACGTGCCGGAGGTGACCTCGCCGAGCAGCACGTCGGGGACCAGCGAGACCGACATGTGCGGCCGCGGGATGGCTCGTCCCGTCGCGACCAGGCCCACCAGCTTGCGGCGGGCGCCCTTCTCCTTCTCGGCGAGTACGGCATCCCGGCCCCAGAACTCCGGCTTCTTCCAGCCCACGGCCCAGCCGAGGCGAGCCTCGTTGGGCGTGACCGTCGGCCCGATGTCCTGGCCGTGCAGCGGGTAGCCCATCTCGGTGCGGAGCGTGTCGCGGGCGCCGAGCCCGCAGGCGAGGATGCCGAACTCGCCGCCGGCCTCCATCACGGCGTCCCACAGCTCGAGGGCCACGCCGCTCGGGGCGATCAGCTCATAACCGCGCTCGCCGGTGTAGCCGGTGCGGCAGACGATGACAGAGCCATCGCCGAAGTCGGCGTCGACGAAGGTGAGGTAGTCGTGGCCGACGGGGAGTCCGACCCTGGCCAGCACGTCATCGGACCGGGCGCCCTGGACGGCGAGCACCACATAGTCGGCGTGCTGGTTGACCACCTCGACCCCGTCCGGCGCGGCCGCCGCGAGCCGGTCGAAGACCTCGGCGTTGTTGGCGGCGTTGGGGACGAGCAGGACGTGCTGGTCGTCGCGGTAGTAGCTGAAGATGTCATCGACGATGCCGCCCGTCTCGGCGTCGAGACACAGCGTGTACTGCGCCCGGCCGGGACCGATCCGGCCGAGGTCGTTGCTGAGCGTGGCGTTGACGAACCCGGCCGCCCCGGGACCGCGGACGACCACCTTCCCGAGGTGGCTCACGTCGAAGATGCCGACGGCGGACCGGACCGCGTTGTGCTCCTCGACGATCCCCGAGTACTGGAGCGGCATCTCCCAGCCGCCGAACTCGGCGAACTTCGCACCGAGCGCCTCGTGCCGCACGTGCAGGGGCGAACGAGTCAAGGCGGGCGGCGACGCGGACCGGGTTCCGTCGGACATGATCGGGACTCTACCGACGACACTTCCGCGCCCACCGACGTCTACCCTCCCCACCATGACGTCCTTCGCCCTGCGCACCGCCAGCCCTGCAAAGACCCGGGCGGAAGCCGTGGTCGTGGGTGTGGTGCCCGGCGACCGAGGACGGAAGGGCACGGCCCGGCTCGCGCCGGGCGGCGAGGACGTCGCGAAGGCCTACGGCCGCCGGCTCGCGCCGCTGCTGGCGTCGCTCGGCCTCACCGGCAAGCCGGGCGAGGTCGCGAAGGTGCCGACCAGCGGCGCCATCTCCTCGCCACTGCTCGTCCTGGTCGGACTCGGCGCCGACATCGATCCGCAGACGGTCCGGCGGGCCGCCGGATCGGCCGCCCGTGCCATCACGAACTCGGCGTCGGTCGCACTGGCGCTTCCTGCCGACACCCCCGAGCTGGTGCGGGCCGTCCTCGAGGGCTACCGGCTCGGTGGCTACACGTTCACCCGCTACAAGAGCAGCGGCGCCCCAGCGACCCCGGCCGAGATCGTGGTGCTCTCGGCAGGGGCGCGGCGCAAGGAGTCGATCGCCGCGTTCGACGAGGCGCAGCTCGTGGTCGACGCGGTGGTCGCCACCCGTGACTGGGTCAACACACCGCCCGGGGACCTGACACCCGAGCGTTTCGCCGACGAGATCGTCGCCGCCGTGAAGCCGGTGGTCGGCGTCAAGGCCAAGGTCTTCGACGAGGCGCAGCTCGCTGAGCTCGGCTGCGGCGGCATCCTCGCCGTGGGTGCCGGGTCCGCCGCCCCGCCGCGGTTGGTGGAGCTGGACTACCGCCCCAAGGACGCCACCGTCCACCTGGCACTCGTCGGCAAGGGCATCACCTTCGACTCCGGCGGGCTGACCATCAAGCCCGCGGCCAGCATGCCGACGATGAAGGAGGACATGGCCGGCGCCGCAGCCGTCGTGCAGGCGGTGCTCACCGTTGCCCGGTTGCAGCTCCCGATCCGGGTAACCGGCTTCGCCGCACTCGCGGAGAACATGGTCGGCGGCGCGTCCTTCAGACCGGGCGACGTGCTGACGACGTACGACGGCACCACCGTTGAGATCTCCAACACCGATGCCGAGGGGCGGCTGGTGCTGGCCGACGCGCTGGGGCGAGCGGTGAAGCGCAAGCCTGACCTGATCGTCGACATCGCGACGCTGACCGCGCACATGTCGCTCGCCCTCGGCGAGAAGATGTGCGGGGTGATGGGCGACGATGACACCGTCGAGCGGGTGCTCGCCGCTGCCGGAGCTGCCGGTGAGGAAGCGTGGCCGATGCCGATCCCGGAGCACATGGAGGAGCGGATCCGCACGTCCAAGATCGCCGATCTCTCCCAGCACGACTGGATCCGATGGGGCGGCGGTCTCTTCGCCGCAGCCTTCCTCCGGCAGTTCACGGGGGGCCTGCCGTGGGCCCACATCGACATCGCCGGACCGGCGTTCAACAAGGGTGGCCCGGTCGGACACTGGACCTCGGGCGCGACCGGTTACGGCGTCGCCACCCTGGTCGAGCTCGCGCGGTCGCTTGCCGACCCGACCGACTAGCGCTAGCCGGACTCCCGCGGCTTGTACTGCGGGTAGTCCGCCGCCTTCTTCTCCTTGCGCATCCGCGAGTTGTAGTCACGCATCCGTTGCGGGATCCCGACCACGGCGGCGTCGTACGACGGCACCTGGTGCTTGTTGCAGAAGTCGTGGGCCCACTTCACGCCGGGCACCCGGCGCCGGGTCCACTCGCCGTCGTGGGCGACCAGCAGAAGGGTGACCTCGCTGACCGCGGTGCGGGGCTCGACGAAGCCCTCCACTCCGCGCCGCTCGGTGACCCACTCATGCAGGTGTGCCTCGTCGACCTTGTCCGCCGCGCGCACGCGCGTCGACCCCGTCCGGGCCGCGTCACGCGCCGGCCCGCTCATCTTCGGTCCCTTCCGGAACCGATCCCACAACGCCATGTCGTCCAGTGTGCCCGATGGGCGAGGGGCGTTGCGCTTCACGACACCTCTGGTGCAAGGATGGGCGCGCACCCGAGTGACAGGGAGAACTGTGGTGGCCGAGGCCGACGGCGACGGCGACGTAGTCGACGTTGTGATCTTGGGCGCGGGGTCGGGCGGCTACGCCTGTGCTCTCCGCGCCGCCCAACTGGGACTCAGCGTTGCGCTGGTCGAGCAGTCGAAGCTCGGCGGCACCTGCCTCCACGTCGGATGCATCCCGACGAAGGCACTGCTGCACGCGGCTGAGATCGCGGACGCGACGCGGGAGGCGGACACCTTCGGGGTGCTGGCGAAGTTCGACGGCGTCGATGCTGTCGGCGTCCGCAACTACGCCGACAGCGTGGTCGACCGGCTGTTCAAGGGCCTGACCGGACTGGTGAAGAGCCGCGGTATCCGGGTCGTTGAAGGCCGGGGCACGCTGACCGGTCCGAAGCAGGTCACCGTCGCGGGCGCGGACGGGACGGTCACGCTGACCGGCCGCAACGTCGTGCTCGCGACCGGGTCAGCGCCGCGACTGCTGCCCGGCATCGAGATCGACGGCACCCGGGTACTCACGTCCGACGACGCGCTCCGGCTCGACCGGGTGCCGAGTTCGGTCATCGTGCTCGGCGGCGGGGTGATCGGGTGCGAGTTCGCGAGCGTATGGCGCAGCTTCGGTGCCGACGTCACCATCGTCGAGGCACTCCCCCGGCTGCTGCCGCCTGAGGACGCAGCCTCGTCCGCGACCCTTGAGCGCGCGTTCCGCAAACGCGGCATCACCGCCCGTACGAGCACGTCGGTCACCGGCGTCGTCTCGGGCGACGACGGCGTCGTCGTGACGCTGTCCGACGACACCGAGCTCCGCGCCGACGTGCTGCTGGTCGCGGTCGGCCGGGTTCCGCGCACCGAGGCGCTCGGCTACGAGGAGCAGGGGGTCACCCTCGATCGTGGCTTCGTCACCGCGGATGACCACTGCCGCACCGGCGTCGAGGGCGTCTGGGCCGTCGGCGACATCGTCCCCGGGCTCCAGCTCGCGCACCGCGGCTTCCAGCAGGGCATCTTCGTTGCCGAGCAGATCGCCGGGCTTGCGCCGCTCCCGACCGACGAGCGCGGCATCCCACGGGTGACCTACTCGCGACCCGAGGTCGCGTCCGTGGGGCTGACCGAGGAGCAGGCCAAGGAGGAGTACGGCGACGACGCGGTCACCACGCTCACCTACGACCTCGCCGGCAACGGGAAGTCCCAGATCTTGCGCACCCAGGGCTTCGTGAAGCTCGTGCGCCAGGTCGACGGGCCGGTCGTGGGCGTCCATCTCGTCGGCGAGCGGGTAGGCGAGCTGATCGGCGAGGCGCAGCTGGTCTACGGATGGGAGGCGCACCCCGACGATGTCGCGCCGCTGGTCCACGCGCACCCCACCCAGCACGAGGCACTCGGCGAAGCGTTCCTCGCCCTGGCCGGCAAGCCCTTGCACGCCCACAGCTGACACCACCACCTGCAGAGTCACCGAACACCAAGCGAAGACGAGGATTTCATGGCCACCGAAGTCAACCTGCCGGCCCTCGGCGAGTCCGTCACCGAAGGCACCGTCACCCGCTGGCTGAAGCAGGTCGGCGACTCCGTGGCCGTCGACGAGGCACTGCTCGAGGTCTCCACCGACAAGGTCGACACCGAGATCCCCTCACCCGTCGCCGGCACCTTGCTCGAGATCAAGGCCGAGGAGGACGAGACCGTCGAGGTCGGCGCCGTCCTCGCGGTGATCGGTGACGAGGGCGAGGGCTCGGGTGGCGGCGAGTCGGCCGAGGACGGGTCTTCGCAGGATTCCGAGCCGGAGCCGGAGCCCGAGCCCGAGCCGGAGCCCGAGCCGGAGCCCGAGCCGGAGCCCGAGCCGGAGCCCGAGGGCGAGGCCGAGCCGGAGCCGGAGCAGCCCGCCGCGAAGGAGTCTGGAGGTTCGGGCGGTTCCGGAGAGAGCACCCCGGTCACCCTCCCAGCGCTCGGCGAGTCCGTCACCGAGGGCACCGTGACCCGTTGGCTGAAGAAGGTCGGCGACGAGGTCGCCGTCGACGAGCCCCTGCTCGAGGTCTCCACCGACAAGGTCGACACCGAGATCCCCTCACCCGTCGCCGGCACCCTGCTCGAGATCAAGGCCGACGAGGACGAGACCGTCGAGGTCGGCGCCGAGCTCGCCATCATCGGGTCCGGCTCGCCCGCACCGACCAAGTCCGAGCCGGAGCCCGAGCCGGAGCCGGAGCCGGAGCCCGAGCCGGAGCCGGAGCCCGAGCCCGAGCCGGAGCCCGAGCCGGAGCCCGAGCCGGAGCCGAAGCCCCAGGCCGCGTCGAAGCCCGAGGCCGAGCCGGCCAAGGAGGAGTCGTCCACGCCGGCTCAGCCGTCCGGCGGCGACGACCGTCCCGGCTACGTGACCCCGTTGGTGCGCAAGCTTGCGGCCCAACACGGCGTCGACCTCGGCTCCCTCAAGGGGTCCGGTGTGGGTGGCCGGATCCGCAAGCAGGACATCATCGACGCCGCGGAAGCGCAGAAGCCCGCGCCGGCAGCCCCGGCTGCGGCTGCATCGCCGGGCCCCGGCCGCGTCCTCAGCGCCCGTACAGAAGTCGTCGACGCCGTCGCCGTTGCGCGGTCAGACCGTCAAGGTCAGCCGACTGCGCAAGATCATCGCCCAGCGGATGGTCGAGTCGGTACAGATCTCCGCCCAGCTCACCCAGGTGGTCGAGGTGGACGTCACCAACATCGCCCGGCTGCGCGAGGCGAGGAAGGAGGACTTCCTCGCTCGCGAGGGTGTGAAGCTCTCCTACCTGCCGTTCTTCGCCAAAGCTGCGATCGACTCGCTCAAGCAGCACCCCTCGCTCAACGCCACCCTCGACCTCGAGGCCGGCGAGGTGACCTACCACGACCGCGAGAACATCGCGTTCGCCGTGGACACCGAGAAGGGTCTGCTGACCCCGGTCGTCAAGGATGCCGGTGACCTGTCGGTGTCTGGATTGGCCAAGAAGATCGCCGACGTGGCGGGCCGCACCCGGTCCAACAAGATCGGGCCCGACGAGCTCTCCGGTGGCACCTTCACGATCACCAACCTCGGCAGCGTGGGCGCTCTCTGGGACACCCCGATCATCAACCAGCCGCAGGTCGCCATCCTCGGTCCCGGCGCCGTGGTGAAGCGCGCCGTGGTCATCGACGACGACGACCTCGGCGAGACGATCGCCGTCCGGCACATGGTCTACCTCGCGCTGACCTACGACCACCGGCTCGTCGACGGTGCCGACGCGGGTCGTTTCCTCCAGGAGGTCAAGAGCCGCCTTGAGGCCGCACAGTTCGAGGTCTGAGCAGACTCCTCGGACCGGTGGTCACCCACGGCATGCCGCGGGACCGTCGCTCCCCATGTCCAAACCGGCGAGGGAACTACCGCCTCGCCTGCATCCCTTGATGAACCTGACGCCCACCGGGCCCGTTCTAAGGTGGGTGGCATGAGCCTGCACGTCGTCATGGCCGGCAGCTCCGGATTCCTCGGGACGCGCCTGCGCAAGAAGTTGTCCGAGCGCGGGCACCGCGTGACCGCGCTCGTACGGCGGCCGACGGACCTGCCGGACGAATCCAGCTGGGACCCGGACGCCGGCGAGGTCGATCGTGAGGTCGTCGCCGCGGCCGACGTCGTCGTCAACCTCGCGGGTTCCCCGACCATCGGCAACCCGCACTCGCGCACGTGGTCGACCGCGCTGCGGGAGTCGCGGGTGCGGACCACGGCCACGCTGGCCGCGGCGATCGCTGCCGCACCGCGGCCGCCGTACTTCGTCGCCGGCAACGCCGTCGCCTGGTACGGCGACCACGGCCCCGCCGAGCTGACCGAGGCGGCGGACAGCCGCGGCCACACCCTGATGACCGACGTGTGTCGTGACTGGCAGGCGGCCGCGGGACCGGCCGTCGAGGGAGACGGCCGCGTCGTCTTCCTGCGCACCACTCCGGTCATGGACCGGTCGAGCGCTCCGTTGCGGCAGCTCCGGCTGCTCTTCAAGGCCGGTCTCGGCGGGCGGCTCGGCAGTGGCCGCCAGCACATGCCGATGATCTCCTTGCGCGACTGGGTCGGCGCGACGTCGTACCTCATCGAGCACCCGACCGCGGACGGACCGGCGAACCTCTGCTGCGTGACCACGCCGACCAACGCCGAGTTCACCGAGGCGCTCGCGAACGCGCTGCACCGGCCCGCGTTCGCGACGGTGCCGTCACCCGCCCTCAAGCTCGGAGCCGGCCGGCTGGCCCCGGAGCTGTTGGGCTCGGTCAACGTCCGGCCGCAGGCCCTGCTGGACCTCGGCTACGAGTTCGCCGATCCGGAGGTCACCTCGGTGCTGGCCAGCGGTCTCTCGTAGACCGCCGCGAGCACCCACCCGGCTCTCGTCAGCTCGAACGCGAGCCGCCGCGTCGTCAGGCTGTCGCGGGGCAGCAGCTGCCGCCGTCCACCTCCGAGCGGTACGGCGACCGCGTCGGCGAGCCGGTCCGTCACGTCGAGGACGATCCGCCGCTCGGTGCGTACCCGCAGCTCGACGGAGAGCACCTGCATCGTCATCCGCCGTACCCGGAGACCGCGCTCGACCCACCGGGTCAGCATCCCGACGTCGTGAGCGCGCGCACTCGACCCCGGTCGGTAGAGCCGCTGGAGCGCAGAGACGTCGCCTTGGGCCCAGGCCGCAGACCGGGCGCGGTCCCAGTCGCGGAGTACGGCGAGTGACGCCACCGCCTCGGTGATCGTCACCGAGGGCGCAACCCGGGGCAGGGGGTCGGCGGGGGTCGGGCTGCTGCGGTCCTCATCCCCCGGCGCTGACCGCAGCAGCCCGCTGATGACCAGCGCGACCACAGCCACCACGATCACCGCAGCGACGGCAATCGTCACCCGAAGCGGTAGTGGCGACCCGTTGGCGTCGTCGGAGGTCATGGCGTCAGTCCTACCCGTGAGTCCCCGATAGCGCATCCGGCCGTCCACAGGCTGCCAGTACCCTCGATCCGTGACCGATCTGCAGTTCCAGGAAGCCGGCCTCGGCGCCGACGCGATCGACTACCTCGAGGCCTGGGACCTCCAGCGCCGGGTGCACGAACAGGTCACCGCAGCCGACCGGCCCGACACCGTGCTGCTCCTCGAGCACCCGCCGGTGTTCACCGCCGGCAAGCGCACCGACCCGCACGAGCGGCCGGGCGACCCCGGCGGTGCCGACGTCATCGATGTCGACCGCGGCGGCAAGATCACCTTTCACGGACCCGGCCAGCTGGTCGGCTACCCGATCGTCCGCCTCCCCGACCACGTCAAGGTCGTCGACTACGTCCGGCGGGTCGAAGAGGCACTGATCGCCGTGTGCGCCGACTTCGGCGTTGCCACGGCCCGGGTGCCTGGCCGTAGCGGCGTCTGGCTTCGAGCCGACGCCCACGGACCGGAGCGCAAGATCGCTGCGATCGGAATCCGGGTCAGCCGAGGCGTGACGATGCACGGCTTCGCACTCAACTGCGACGTCGACCTGGGGTGGTACGACCGATTCGTCCCCTGCGGCATCGCCGACGCCGGCGTCACCTCCCTGACCAACGAGCTCGGCCGAGACGTGCCCGTGGTCGACGTACTCCCGTCGGTCCGGCAGCACCTGGGCGACCTGCTGTCCTGGCGCCCGTACGACGCCACCCCCGACTACCAGCCCCGTCCCGAGCCCGGTCGCACCCCCAAGGTCACCCTGTTGGCACCCGGCCGCTGAATCGGTGGGCCATTGGCCACAAACTCCATCGATTCGACCGCTGTGGCTGCGGTTTGGGACCAAACCGCAACACCCAACCCCAGGCGTGTCCCCCGCCCGACCAACCTTCCACGTGATCGGATGACCCCCGATCCCCGAAGGGGGCCAACAGACAGGGGATTTTCGGGTGAGTGACCTCGTCATCGAGACGACCGGGCTACGCAAGGAGTTCCGCAGCCTGCGGGGCGAGCTCCGGGTCGCCGTACAAGGGCTGGACCTCGCGGTCCCGGCTGGCGGCGTGCATGGATTTCTCGGGCCCAACGGGTCCGGCAAGACCACGACCATCAGGATGCTGCTCGGGCTGGCGCGGCCGACCCGCGGGACGATGCGGCTGTTCGGACAGCCCGTGCCCCAGCGGCTCCCCCAGGTGATCGGGCGTGTGGGTGCGGTCGTCGAGTCGCCGAAGTTCTCGCCGAACTTCAGTGGCCGACGCAACCTGCAGCTCCTTGCGGGGGCGATCGGTGCTCCTGCCGCGCGGGTCGACGCGGCGATCGAGACCGTGAAGCTCGCCGGGCGCGAGAAGGACCGCTACAAGGCCTACTCACTCGGCATGAAGCAGCGGCTCGCGATCGCGGCGACCCTGCTCAAGGAGCCGGATCTGCTGATCCTCGACGAGCCGACCAACGGGCTCGACCCGGCCGGCATCCGGGAGATCCGGGAGACGATCCGCGACCTCGGTGAATCCGGAGTAACCGTGCTGCTGAGCTCGCACATCCTCGCCGAGGTCCAGCAGGTCTGCACCTCAGCGACGATCATCGGCAACGGCAAGCTGCTCGCGTCCGGCACGGTCGACGAGCTACTGGGCACCGGTACGTCGTACCGGGTCGCGGTGCCCGACCTCGTCGCCGCCACCCACGCGCTGGTCCACGCGGGTTTCGCTCCGGTCTCCCTCGACGGCGTTCTCCACGTCGATGCCGAGCGACCCGCCGACATCACCCGGGCACTCGGCGAGGCCGACATCTGGCTCACCCAGCTGACGCCCCTACGCGCAGACCTCGAGGCCTACTTCCTCCAGCTGACCGAGGCCGAAGAGCTCGGCCACGACCTGCCTCGATCGACCGACCCCCAGGGGGTGGTCGCGTGAGCCGGCTGCTGCGGGTCGAGCTGACCCGACTCCTGTGCCGCCGGGCGGTGCTCGTGATCCTCGCGGTCGCGGTCGCGATCCCGGCGGTGATCGGCGTAGCTACGGTACTGAACACCCGGTCGCCGTCCGCCGACGAACTTGCGTTCGCCGAGCAGCAGGTCGCCGAGGAGACTGCCCGTCCGCGCGTCCAGCGCGGCTATCAGCGGTGCGTCGACAAGCCCGAGCGGTTCCTTGGCGAGCCGGTGCCGGCCGATGTCGAGACAGCGTGCGAGGAGAGCTACCTACCCCAGCTCGACTGGTACGTCTACTGGGAGCAGCTGAACCTGGCCGAGGAGCGGGACAACGGTGCCGGGCTCGCAGTCGTGATCGTGCTGGCGATCCTGATGATGCTGGCCGGCACCACGTTCGCCGGGCACGACTGGGCGAGCGGATCGGTCAGCAACCAACTCCTGTTCGAGCCCCGACGACCGTTGGTGTGGGCCGCCAAAGGCGCGGTGGTCACGGGACTGGCCGGACTGTTCACGGGAGTGGTGGTCACGGTCTTCTGGCTGCTGCTCGGGCTGGTCGGTCGGTCTCGCGACATCCCGATCGGCGATGGACTCCTGCTCGACTGCTTGCAGAGCGGGTGGCGCGGCGCGGCGGTCGCCGGTGCGGCGGCGTTGGCGGGCTACGCACTCACGATGCTGTTCCGGAGCACGGTCGCGGCGCTCGGCGTACTCCTGGCGGCCAGCGTGGCGGGCGGCATCGTGCTCGCCGTGATCGGGATCGACTCGGTCTGGAACCCGGGGCTCAACATCGGCGCGGTCATCCTCGACGGTGCGAAGTACTGGGCCGAGGTGCCGTGTCGCGGCGGTGGGTTCGAAGGGACCTGCTCGGTGGAGAAGACGCTTCCGCTCGACCGCGCGCTCTGGTTCCTCGGGTCCGGCTTGGTGCTGTTCACCGCCGCCTCCCTCGCGTCGTTCCAACGACGCGATGTGCCCTGACCGAAGCGGGGATTCCGACCAACGCGGAGTACCCTTTCCGACGTGTCTGCCCCTGTCCCCGAAGGCCGCAAGCTCCTTCGTCTCGAAGTCCGCAACGCAGAGACCCCGATCGAGCGAAAGCCCTCCTGGATCAAGACCCGGGCGAAGATGGGGCCCGAGTACACCGCGCTCCAGAGCCTGGTGAAGTCCGAGGGTCTGCACACGGTCTGCCAGGAGGCCGGCTGTCCCAACATCTTCGAATGCTGGGAGGACCGCGAGGCGACGTTCCTCATCGGCGGCGACCAGTGCACGCGCCGCTGCGACTTCTGCCAGATCGACACCGGCAAGCCGCAGCCGCTCGACCGTGACGAACCGCGCCGGGTCGCGGAGTCGGTCAAGAAGATGGAGCTGCGCTACGCCACCATCACCGGCGTCGCCCGCGACGACCTCGACGACGGCGGCGCCTGGTTGTACGCCGAGACGGTGCGCGCGATCCACGAGCTCAACCCGGACACGGGCGTCGAGAACCTGATCCCCGACTTCAACGGCATCCCCGACCTGCTCCAAGAGGTCTTCGAGTCGCGGCCGGAGGTGCTGGCCCACAACGTCGAGACGGTGCCGCGGATCTTCAAGCGGATCCGGCCGGCGTTCCGCTACGAACGCTCCCTCGACGTGCTCACCCAGGCCCGCACCTTCGGTCTGGTCACCAAGTCGAACCTGATCCTCGGCATGGGCGAGACCCGCGAAGAGGTCAGCCAGGCGATGCGCGACCTGCACGCCGCGGGTTGTGAGCTGCTGACCATCACCCAGTACCTGCGCCCGTCGGTGCGCCACCACCCCGTCGAGCGCTGGGTGAAGCCGGAGGAGTTCGTCGAGCTCCAGACCGAGGCGACCGGGCTCGGGTTCGCGGGCGTGCTCTCAGGGCCGCTGGTGCGTTCGTCGTACCGCGCCGGTCGGCTGTACCGTCAGGCGATGGACGCGCGGGCCGCCGACAGCTCAGCCTCGGCCTAGGCTCGCGACACCACACCACCAGCAGATCAAGTCAGGCAGGCAGCACCGCACGATGGCGAAAGAGCCCAAGAAGCCAAAAGAGCCTCTCGACCCCGCGACCATGGGCCGACGTCGGCAGATCATCGAGACCTTCCGGATGACCCGGGAGGTCGACCGCGCCGCGGGCTGGTGGATGCTCGGCGCCTTCCTGCTGTTCGGCGGCATCGGGTTCGGCATCTTCTGGCTGCTCCCCGGCACGGGAACCATCTCTCTCGTGATGTCGATCATCGGAGGCCTGCTGCTCGGGTTCCTCGGCATGATGATCATCTTCAGCCGGCGCGCGCAGAAGGCGGCGTACACCCGGCTCGACGGTCAGGTCGGCGGCGGCGCTCGCGCGCTTTCCATGCTGCGCCGCGGATGGAGGGTCGAGGAGGTCGTCGGCTTCACCAAGCAGCAGGACATGGTCCACCGGGTGGTCGGACCCCCCGGCATCGTGCTGGTCGGCGAGGGCAATCCACACCGGCTGCGGCAGCTGATGGCCAGCGAGCGCAAGAAGCACGAGCGCGTGGCCGCCGGCTTCCCCGTGCACGAGGTCTTCGTCGGCAAGGCCGAGGGTCAGGTCCCGCTGCCCAAGCTGGTGCGGCACGTACAGAAGCTCGGCCGCCAGGTGAAGCCGGCCGAGCAGACCGACCTCCTGCAGCGGCTCAAGGCGCTCGACGCCCAGCGGCCGAAGGTGCCACTCCCCCGTGGTCCCGTGCCCACGAGCATGAAGGGCATGCGCGGCAACCTCAAGGGCCGCTGACCCGCTGGTTGAGTCGCGCGCCTCGACGCTGGTTGAGGTGCGAGCGCAGCGAGCCTCTCCACCAAGGCCGCTGCTGATGCATGGCTAGATGGCTAGATGCCTTTGGTCGTCAGTACCCGGTAGGTCTCCATGGTCACGGTGGCGGTCCCGGCCAGGAGGTCGTGAAGCCCGCGGCCGTCCGAGCGGAACACCAGCGGCGGGATGACCAGCACGATCGCGACCTGCCGAGCCAGCAGCGGCAGCGGGTTGGCCAGGCGACCACGGCCGCGGGCGGGTACGACGCGCAGACCGGTCAGGAGCTTCCCGAAGGACCCGCCCAGGAGCCACGTGAACAGCGTTGCCTCGAGCACGAAGACGCCCAGGGTGTAGAGCTGCGCCGGCGACCCCGGCTCGCCGTACTCGTCCAGGCCGACGAACGCGATCACGACCATGGTCGAGGCGATCCAGTCGACGAACAGCGCAAGGATCCGGCGTCCCCAGGATGCGGTCTCGAACACGCCACCACGCTAGCGACCCGACGCCGGCGAACCGTTACCGGGTGGAAACACCAGGGAGCGGGGACGTAACCCGCCGCACCTAGCGTCGCGCTCACCACACGACGGCGTCACGCCGCCAACGCGAGGAGCTCGACCCATGACTGCCAACATCGTCCGTCTCGGTGCAATCCAGGATGTCGAGGCGTATGTGCCGCCAGCCGTGTCGTTCGACGCGACCGAGGAGCCCGGCGCGATCTTCGGCGACAGCGTCTTCAGCCTGTCGGTCATGCAGAAGCGGCTGCCCAAGTCGGTCTACAAGTCGGTCGCGGCGACGATCGAGAAGGGCACCGCACTCGACCCGATCGTCGCCGACGCCGTGGCATCGGCGATGCGGGACTGGGCGATGGAGAAGGGTGCGACGCACTATGCCCACGTCTTCTACCCGCTCACCGGCCTGACCGCCGAGAAGCACGACAGCTTCCTGGAGCCTGTCGGCGACGGCACGGCGATCGCCGAGTTCGCGGGAAAGACGCTCGTACAGGGCGAGCCCGACGCGTCGTCGTTCCCCAACGGTGGCCTGCGCGCGACGTTCGAAGCCAGGGGATACACCGGGTGGGACATCCAGTCCCCGGCGTACGTCCTGGAGAACCCCAACGGCAACACCCTGTGCATCCCGACCGTCTTCGTGTCGATGACGGGCGAGGCGCTCGACCACAAGACCCCGCTGCTGCGCTCCCAGCAGGCAATGTCGGTGCATGCGATGCGGGTCCTGGAGCTGTTCGGCCACGCGGACCCCGAGAAGGTGGTCTCCTACTGCGGGCCGGAGCAGGAGTACTTCCTGGTCGACAACCACTTCTTCCTGACCCGCCCCGACCTCCTCAACGCGGGTCGCACGCTGTTCGGCGCCAAGCCACCGAAGGGCCAGGAGTTCGACGATCACTACTTCGGTGCGATCCCGGAGCGGGTGCTCGGCTTCATGTGCGACACCGAGCGGGCTCTGTTCAAGCTCGGCATCCCCGCGAAGACCCGGCACAACGAGGTGGCACCTGGCCAGTTCGAGGTCGCTCCCATGTTCGAGCGCGCCAACCTGGCATCCGACCACCAGCAGCTGCTGATGACGACGTTCCGGACCATCGCCAAGAAGCACGGCATGGAATGCCTCTTCCACGAGAAGCCGTTCGCCGGTGTCAACGGCTCGGGCAAGCACGTGAACTACTCCTTCGGCAACGGCGCGCAGGGCAATCTGCTGGTGCCGGGCGACACCCCGCACGACAACGCCCAGTTCCTCGTCTTCTGCGCTGCGGTCATCCGCGCCGTTCACCTCCACGGGGGCCTGCTCCGGGCGTCGGTCGCGTCCGCGTCGAACGACCACCGGCTCGGCGCAAACGAGGCGCCGCCGGCCATCATCTCGATCTTCCTCGGCGACCAGCTGGCCGACGTGTTCGACCAGATCGCCAAGGGCGGCGCCACCCAGTCCAAGGAGATGGGCACGCTGACCATCGGCGTCGACACCCTTCCCGACCTGACCAAGGACCCCGGCGATCGCAACCGGACCAGTCCGTTCGCGTTCACCGGCAACCGGTTCGAGTTCCGCGCGCCCGGCTCGCTGCAGACCGTGGCGGCTCCGATGGTCGTGATCAACACGATCATGGCGGAGTCCCTCGACTACTGCGCCACGACGCTCGAGGCCGCGGTCAGCGAGGGCACGGAGTTCAACGTCGCGGTGCAACTGCTGCTGGCCGAGATCGTCGCCAACCACGGCGCGGTCATCTTCAACGGCAACGGGTACTCCGAGGAGTGGCAGATCGAGGCCGAGCAGCGTGGGCTCAAGAACCTCAAGACCACCGTCGACGCCCTGCCCGAGCTGAAAACGCCGGAAGTGAAAGCGCTGTTCACGACGTACGGCGTCTTCAACGAGCGCGAGCTCGAGTCGCGCTTCGAGATCGGCGTGGAGCAGTACGTCCTGACCGTCGGCGTGGAGGCGAACCTGACCTCGGAGATCGCGACGACGGTGATCCTCCCGGCCGCGGTCCGCTACCAGACCGAGCTGGCGCAGAACGTCGCGGCCCTGAAGGCGGCCGGCGTCGACGTCGACACGTCCATGCTCGCGGCGGTCAGCATCCCGCTGTCCGTGCTCACCAGGTCGATCACCGCGCTCGACGCAGCTATCGCCGGAGCCCACGACTACGAGGGGATCGCCGAGGCGACGTACCTGCGCGACGTCGTACTGGTCGCGATGAGTGAGGTACGAGCCGCGGCCGACGCGCTCGAGCGGATCGTCGCCGACGACCTGTGGCCGCTTCCGACGTACCAGGAGATGCTCTACATCCTCTGACCCCGCTCGCCGGGCGGGTCAGGTCTAGAGTCGGGACCAGCGAGGTCTCAGGAACCTGTTACATCGCGGAAACAATGTGGTCATGGTCGGGAAACGGCCCCTCCGTAGGTTCCTGGACATGGCGGTCGTCCCGCAGTGTTGCGTCGGTACGATGCCGCGATCTAACCCCTCGAATCCGGAGAGCCGGATCCAGACTGGTGGTTGACCCTGGGTCAGCCGAGGAGGAACGAATGTTCAGCAACAGCGAAGAGCTGCTCAAGTTCATCGCCGACGAAGGCGTCGAGAATGTCGACGTCCGCTTCTGTGACCTGCCCGGCATCATGCAGCACTTCACGGTCCCGGTCTCGTCGTTCGACCAGTCGGTGTTCGACGACGGCCTCGGCTTCGACGGATCGTCGATCCGCGGATTCCAGGCCATCAACGAGTCGGACATGTCGCTGTTCCCGGATCCGTCGACGGCCTACATCGACCCGTTCCGCAAGTCCAAGACGCTCAACGTCAACTTCTTCATCCACGACCCGATCACCGGAGAGCCCTACTCCCGCGACCCGCGCAACATCGCGAAGAAGGCCCTCGCCTACCTGAACACGACCGGCATCGCGGACACCGCGTTCTTCGCCCCCGAGGCCGAGTTCTACATCTTCGACAAGGTGCGCTACTCGACCGGACCGAACGAGGGTTTCTACCACATCGACTCGGTCGAAGGCTGGTGGAACTCAGGCGCCGAGGGTGACAACCTGGGCTACAAGACCCGGTTCAAGGGCGGCTACTTCCCCGTTGCGCCGTACGACCACTACGGCGACCTGCGCGACGACATGGTGCGCAACCTGGAGAACGTCGGCCTCCAGGTCGAGCGAGGTCACCACGAGGTCGGGACTGCCGGACAGGCGGAGATCAACTACCGCTTCGACACGCTGCTCAAGGCCGCGGACGACGTGATGAAGTTCAAGTACATCATCAAGAACACCGCCTGGGAGCAGAACAAGTCGGTCACCTTCATGCCGAAGCCGATCTTCGGTGACAACGGCTCAGGCATGCACGTGCACCAGTCATTGTGGAAGAACGGCGACCCGCTGTTCTACGACGAGACCGGCTACGGCGGCCTCTCCGACATGGCTCGCTGGTACATCGGGGGCATTCTGAAGCACGCCCCGGCACTGCTGGCGTTCACCAACCCGACGGTCAACTCCTACCACCGGCTGGTCCCGGGCTTCGAGGCGCCGATCTCGCTGGTCTACTCCTCGCGCAACCGCTCCGCTTCAGTCCGGATCCCGATCACGGGCACCAACCCGAAGGCCAAGCGGGTCGAGACCCGGTTCCCCGACCCGTCGGCGAACCCCTACCTCGCGTTCTCCGCCCTGATGCTCGCCGGTCTCGACGGCGTCCAGAACAAGATCGAGCCGCCCGCACCGATCGACAAGGACATCTACGAGCTCCCGCCGGACGAGATGGCCGAGATCGAGCAGGTCCCGACGTCGCTCGGTGCCGTGCTCGAAGCGCTCGAGGCGGACCACGAGTTCCTCACCGTCGGCAACGTCTTCACGCCCGACCTGATCGACACCTGGGTCACTTACAAGCGCGAGCACGAGATCGCTCCGGTGCAGCAGCGTCCGCACCCGCACGAGTTCGAGCTCTACTACGACATTTAGAAGTCGGTTAGACGGTTGCCGTTGGCGGGCGTTGGCAGGCGGTGAAAGCCGCCTCTGACCTGCGCGTTTACCGCCGCAGCCCTCCGGCAGCCAACACGATCCACAGCAACCAACTGTGTACCCGTTGTGTACCCAGCGTTGAGGCCCCCGCCCTGCCAATGGCGGGGGCCTTGTGTGTCCGACCGGGTACCCATCAGGTGGGCCTGAGCCGGGAGCGGCTACTCGATGGTTCGCCGCCAAACTTGAGCGATATCGGCTTGTCCAGATCGGGCCAACGCGCCGTCAACCCGAGGTCGGCACGGGCGGAGTCCACGAAGTCGTTCAGGCGCTCCATTGCGCTTACGTCATAGTCGAGGTCCTCGACGTTCGGGTCGCGTGGCCCGTACACCTGGTCACTCAAAACTTGGTACAGGGCGAGGGCCTTCTCGGCGGCCTCGGCGCTGCCGTAGAGGTCCACCCCGCTGACCACGCGCCAGAACTCGCCCATGGCATCCTCAGGCGGCGCGGCCTCAAGACTGTTGCGCAAGTCCATGGCAACCGCGTTCCAGCGGTGGAACTGCTCGATCACGGCAAGGTAGGCGTTGCGCCGATGATCGAACATGCGAGCGTCACGCTCGCGCTCGGTGTCGTGGGTCAGCCGCTGCTGCTCGCGGCGCTCCTCGACGGCCAGGCGGTTCTTCTCCCGCACGTCGGCTCGCCACTGCGTGAACACGACGCCGAGCAGGGTGCCCGCGACGCCGATGCCTCCGGTCATTACGCCAACTGTGGCTGCGTCCATGCCCGGCACCCTACGGCTGGAAGCGGGCTCGTCCGGTGAGGTAGGGGCCTGCTGCGGTCTCCGACAGCGACATGGTGGGCACGACGCAGGTGGTCGTGATGCCGCTCTTGAACTCGTTCACCAGGGATTCCGGGGGAAGTCCCTCGCCGCCGTCGCCCTTGTTCCGGGCACCGGTCAGCATGTCGGCGGCGGCCACCCACTGCTGGTCCTCGGTCACCTCTACGTTCCACTCCCGACAGGTGGTGGCGGCGTAATCCTTGGTCCAGGTCTGGGTGTACTTGCCGCCGTCGTTGCTACCTTCACCGCTGCCGTCGTCGGCGCCGGTCGAGCAGGCCATCAGTTCTGCCGCAGCAGCGATCGCGACGACACGATGGCGGCGCGCTAGTGCCGGTCTACATGCGTCCAAGGATCTCGGCCTTCTTGGCGGTGAACTCGTCTTCGGTCAGGACGCCAGCGTCGCGCAGTTCGGCCAGTTTCTTGATCTGCTCGACGGGGTCGTCGGGCGCCGCGGTTGGCGCGGTCGCCTGGTCCTTTGACCGGTAGTGGTTGGCGGCCTGCTGGATCTGGTTCGCGAACCGCCGCGCCTGCTTCTCCTCCCTGGCCTTGCCCTCGATCAACACCTGTTGCCCGTCAGGGAGTTGCACCGCGATGTAGACCTTGCTGCGGTCCTTCTTCAGGCCGAGGGCGAACACTCCTGTCAGCGCGACCCGGGTGAGTGTGACCCTGCCGCCGAGGTCTGCGCCGTGCTGGAACTCGGCTTCGGCACCAGCGATCCTCCAGGAGGACAGGCTCTTGGAAAGCATCGGTCCTTCGAGCCTGTATCCGGCGAACATGCCTTTGAACTGGAGCGGGATCTTCTCGCCGTCGTAGGTCTTCCCCATCATCACGTTCTTGAAGCCGCCCCACCCCGACGTGGTTTCGTCACCCATCGCGATCCCGCTCCTCTGATCCGCCCTTGCCTGGTGCTCCTTCCTAACACCGCGCGGGGGTATCGCGGCCCGTAATGGCAGGAAAGCGCCCTGGCCCATGCAGAGGCCGGGGGCGCTTGGGGGTGAGCCAGCGCGGGGATCCTAGGCCCCGTCACCCGGGCCGGTGAAGAGTGAAGCCCGGCCAGGGCTAGCGCCAGGCCACCAGCTACTGGGGCCGGACGGCTATTTTGCCACCAACCGAACGCCCCGGAGGCCGAGCAGCCGCGACCGGGGTCAGCCGAGCGAGTATGCGACGAGGGTGATGCCAGCCTCCACCCAGACAGCCAGAATGAAGCCTGGCTTGACCTCCGTGGCGACCGCGCCCTGCTTTTGAAACAGTCCGACAAGACCAGGTGATCTGCCGTACCCGTAGGAGCGGGCGATCCCGGCACGGTATGCGAATGAGTGGGTGGCCAGCCACCTCGGCACGAACAGCAGCAGACTGGGGAAAGCGACGGCAAGGAGGACGGTAGCCGGGTAGGTGTCGCCGGACGCAATGCCGTAAGCCCACCAGAAGGTGGGGCCGCCGATCGCCAGGATCCAGATGACCGACACCCAGAGGCCGGGCAGATTCCGCACCGTCGGGCTGGTACAGCTTTGGTGGCATAGGCGCGACGATACGGCGGGTGGGTCCGCTGCACGGATTGGTGACAACTTGACCTGACCTTTGACGCCGTGAGGCGACGCAACCCAGCCCTTCGGCGCCCGTCATGGGGCGCCTGGTGAGGAGTGCCGGCAAGCTTTGTCTTGGGCTCCCAGCGGGCTGGCACGAGGTCGAGGCGGGCCGCGATCGTCTCACCATCGACCAGGCCGGCCTCCAGGAGCGCGGCGACAAAGTTCCGGTCCTTCTCCCTGAACGCACACAGCTTGGCGACGCACACGTCCTCCTTGTCCAGGCACCAGCCTGTGAAGCGTGGCTCGCCGGATGGCGCAGCGGTGTTCGCGTTCTGGACTCTGACCAGGCGTTCCCGCCACCCCTCAGGCAGGACCGCGGTGTCCAGGTCGACTCCGTCGATGCTGAAACCGTGCGACTCCTCGAAGGTCGAGAACTCGCCGGTCACGCCTTCGATCAGGTCAGCCAGCTCCGCCGTCGCTTCGTCCGCATCAGAGCCCAGAACGGCGACAACCACCGATGACCAACTACGCGGGAGCAGTTCGAGATCTACTACTACGACATCTACAGCGGTCCGTCGCCGGCATTACGGCCGATCACCGGCAGACATGGTCGCGGGGAGCGTGCCGGTGGCGGATGGACGCGCGGACGCCTGGACTACACCACCGACTGCAGCACCGACTCGCTGCTTGGGTCGCTGCTCGCCGTTCTCGGTTGGCTCTGGCAGCGGGAAACCGCCCGCCCACGCCGAGCCGAATGACCGGCCCGAGCGTCCAGGTCGGGCTCGTCTCATAGATTCACCGCTGCGCATATGCTGTGGCGCAAGGTCAGGGAGGCCCGCTTGACTCAGAACGCAGCCGCGAGCCGACTGGCGCGAGCCCTGCCTTTGCTGCGCTGGTGGTCCCGGGTGGACAGGAGGAGCACGCGGTTCGACCTGGTGGCCGGGCTGACCGGGGCGTTGATCGTGTTGCCCCAGGGTGTCGCGTTCGCGACGATCGCGGGACTGCCCCCGCAGTACGGCCTCTACGCCGCGATGGTGCCTGCCGTCGTGGCCGCGCTGTTCGGCTCGAGCTGGCACTTGGTGACCGGGCCGACCACGGCGATCTCGATCGTCGTGTTCGCCTCTGTCTCCCCGCTCGCCGAACCGGGCACACAGGAGTACGTCGGGCTGGTCCTGACCCTGACCTTCCTGACCGGCCTGTTCCAACTCGCCATGGGGCTGGCCCGGCTCGGGGCGCTGGTCAACTTCATCTCCCACACCGTGGTGATCGGCTTCACCGCGGGCGCGGCCGTCTTGATCGCGACCAGCCAGCTGAAGAACTTCCTCGGCCTCGACCTGGAGCGGGGCCTGCCCGTCCACGAGGTGCTGTTCCAGTCCGCCACCCACCTGGGCGACCTCGAGCCTGCGGTGGCGGCGGTCGGCGTGGTCACGCTGGCCACTGGGATCGCGCTGCGCAGAGTCCTCCCCAAGCTGCACATGATCGTGGCGCTGGTGGTTGGCAGCCTCGCGGCGCTGGCGCTCCAGCGCTTCACCGGCGCCGCCGACATCCCGACCGTGGGCGCCCTGTCGGCAACCCTGCCTCCGCTCTCCTCGCCCGACTTCTCGCTCGACGCCGTCGGCAAGGTGGTCTTCCCGGCCCTGATCGTCACCTTGCTAGGACTGACCGAGGCGGTGTCGATCTCGCGAGCGATCGCGGCCAAGACCGAGCAGCGCATCGACGGCAACCAGGAGTTCATCGGCCAGGGCCTCGCCAACCTGGCGGGCAGCTTCTTCTCCGGCTTCGCCTCCAGCGGCTCCTTCAACCGCACCGGCGTCAACCACGCCGCCGGTGCGCGCACCCCGTTGGCGTCCGTCTACGCCTCCGGGTTCCTGGTCCTGATCCTGGCCGCGGTCGCCTCTCTCGTGGCCTACCTTCCGACCGCGGCGATGGCCGGCCTGCTGTTCCTGGTGGCCTACGGCCTCATCGACTTCGCCCAGATCAGGTCGACCCTGCGGACGAGCAAACCGGAGACGGCGGTCCTCGTGGTGACCCTCGCCGGCACCCTGATCGACCTCGAGAAGGGCATCCTCCTGGGAATCATCCTCTCGCTGATGCTCTACCTGTCCCGGACCTCGCGGCCCGAGATGGTGCCCGTAGTGCCCGACCCCGATCCGGCCAGCTACTACTACGTGCCCGCAGACGACCGGGCGGAGTGCCCGCAGTACAAGATGCTGCGCATCCACGGGTCGCTGTTCTTCGGTGCCGTCAGCCACGTACAGGGCGAGCTGCGCGCCATCGACGAGGCCGACCCCCAGCAACGGCACGTGATGCTCGCCGCCCGCGGCATGAACTTCGTCGACATCGCCGGGGCGGAGCTCCTCGCCCAGGAGGCCCGGCGGCGCCGCAAGCTCGGGG
This sequence comes from uncultured Actinomycetota bacterium, assembly GCA_963756795.1. Classification (GTDB taxonomy): domain Bacteria; phylum Actinomycetota; class Actinomycetes; order Propionibacteriales; family Nocardioidaceae; genus Nocardioides. The sequence goes on from CAVWPK010000014.1 coordinate 169,239, forward strand.
GCGGGCTCTACCTCTACCGGGTCCAGCCCGTGGTGCGGGACCTGCTGGAGCACGGGGGCTACCTCGACGACATCGGGGCCGACCACCTGTTCCCGACCAAGTCGCACCCGATCGACACCATCTACCCGCGCCTGGACGCCGACATCTGCCGCAGCTGCACCGCGAGGATCTTCCCCCAGTGTCACGTCGTGCTGCCCGACGGCGAGCCCCGCTGAGCGCGTCTGCTCGCGGCTACTCCCGGTCGATCGCCCCACCCGCGAGCCGGTAGCCCGACTGTTGGGCGAACTCCGCGCTGACCGCGAACCGGTCGCCTCGCACGAGGGTGTGCCGCCACTCGAAGGGCCGGTCCCGGTTGTAGCCGAGGCGCTCGATCGCCAGCGCGGCGACATGGGAGGGCATCTCCAGCATCTGCCGCTCCGCCGGCGTCGGCAGCACCGCCCGGAGGTGCTCGCGGCCACCGCTCAGGGTCACCCCGCAGCGCGCGTGCAGCTGCTCGTAGAGGGCGGTCTCGGTGAAGTCCACCTCGAGCAGCGGACCGGTCGCCGCGGCGGGCATCCACACCCGGTCCAGCGCCAGGGGACGATCGCTGGCCAGCCGCAACCGTTCGAGATAGAACAGCGGCGCCGACGCCTCCAGGGACAGCCGCTCGGCGACCACCCCGTCGGCCCGCACATCCTGGTGCCGTACGACGCTGCGCTGGGTCTGCCCGGCCGCCTCGACGGCGGCGAACAGGCTGTAGAGCGAGCCCATCGGCTGGTCGATCTCGGCCGGCCCGGACAGCCGTGAGGTGCGCCCGCGCTCCCCGGTGACGATCCCGGCCTGCCGGAGCCGGCGCAGCGCCTCGCGCACGGTATGACGGCTCACGGCGTACTCCTCCACCAGCCCGAGCTCGCCGGGGAAGGAGTCGGTGAACTCGCCCGCACGCACCCGGCGGACCAGGTCGGCATGCACCTGCTCCCACAGTGTCGATCCAGCAGCCCGGTCGACGGGCCGGGGCCCCGGCGCGCCGCCAGCGTCCGGCGACGAGGTCATGGCAACGGCGCGTCGCGGAGCTTGAGCACGTCGACCAGGAACCGCGCCGCTCCCCCGCCCTCGGCCAGCGCGAGCTCGAGCGCCTCGGGGACGTTCAGCTCGGTGGCCAGGAGGCGGAGCACCTCGTCCCGCGCCGAGCCAGCACCGCCCGGGGTTCCGGCCGCTGCGTGGAGCTGCTCCAGCCGCTCGGCGGCCCGAACGAACTCGACGTCGGCGCACTCCCACGGCTGATCCCACGCCCGGTCGAGCAGGGCCAGCCGGACCGCCGATCCGGCGTGGTGCTGCAGCACCTCGCCGATGAGCCGGAGGTTGCCTGTCGACTTCGCCATCTTCTCGCCCCCGAGCCGGACCTCGCCGACGTGCACCACGGCACGGGCGAACGGAGTCACGCCGGTCGCCGCCTCCACCATGGCCGACTGGTAGGCGTGGTGGGGGAACGCGAGGTCGGCCCCACCCAGCAGGACGTCCACCGAGCTCCCCAGGCACGCCATCGCCATGGCCGCGCACTCCGCGTGCCAGCCCGGCCGCCCCCAGCCCCAGGGGCTGGGCCAGGCCGGGTGGTCCTCCAGCGAAGGACGCCAGACCGCCACGTCGAACACCGACTCTCGCCCCGGGACGTCGACCTGGTCGCCGTACTCCTCGGACGCGGCCAGCGCTGCGCTCTCCTCCAGGCCGGCCGCCGCGGCGATGCCCTGCCCGCGGAAGTAGACGTAACCCTCGCTCACGTAGGCGGCGCCCGCGTCGAGCAGGGCCGTGGCGAGCCGCTGCACCGACCGGATGAAGGCCCGGGCGTGCGGGGTCATGTCCGGCGGCGCCGCGGAGAGGGCGCGCATGTCACGGTCGAAGAGGAACTCCTGGGTCAGCGCGAAGTCGTCGTAGTGCCGGCCCTCGCCGCGCGCAGCCGCCGTGAGCACGTCGTCCACGTCGGTCACGTTGCGGCAGGTCAGCGCGTCGACCCCGGTCGCGTGCGCCAGCGAGGCGATGAGGTCGGCCCACACGAAGGTCGAGGCGTGTCCCATGTGGGTGACGTCGTAGGGGGTGATGCCGCAGGTGTAGACCCGCAGCGGCCCCGGGGTGAGCAACGAACGGCCGCCCAGGGTCAAGGGCAGCACCTCGGGAAGCTCGACCGGGTAGCGGCCGGCCGTGCCCACCATGCTGGGAAGAGCCGAGTCAGTGAAGCGAGCCGTGGGAAAGGACACCCCTGGAGTCTGCCACCGCGACCCGCCGCCGGGCACGTCGGCGGCGAGGAACATACCCTTGCCCGCCCTGGGTACCGGTCGTACGTTGATTGAAATGTCCGGTCATATCGGAGGTGCACGCAGATGCTCAACGTCGAGGTCATCGACACCAGCGAACTCGGAGACCGCAGCTACGTCGTCCATGACGGCAGCACGGCGGTGGTCATCGATCCCCAGCGCGACATCGACCGGGTCCAGGCGATCCTCGACGAGCACGGGCTGACCCTGGCAGCGGTCGCGGAGACGCACATCCACAACGACTACGTGACCGGCGGTCTCGAGCTCGCCCGTCAGACCGGTGCCGACTACCTGGTCTGCGCCGACGACGAGGTGACCTTCGACCGTCGGCCCGTCTCCAACGGGGACACGCTGTCCTACGGGTCGCTGGAGATCCGGGCGATCGCGACCCCCGGTCACACCCACACCCATCTGTCCTACGCCGTCTCGAACGGCGCGGACCGCGCGGACGAGGACTCCGAGCCGTCCGACGACGTGGCCGTGTTCACCGGCGGGTCCCTTCTCTACGGCAGCGTGGGCCGCACCGACCTCCTCGGCGAGGAACAGACCGACGCGCTCACGCGGGCCCAGTTCCACTCCGCCCGCAAGCTGGTCTCCCTCCTGCCCGACGAGGCCAGCGTCTACCCCACGCACGGCTTCGGCAGCTTCTGCTCCTCCGGCTCGGCCTCCGGCGGGGACACCTCCACCATCGGTGAGGAGAAGGAGCGCAACGACGCGTTGACCGAGGACGACGAGGACGCGTTCGTGACCAAGCTGGTCGAGAACCTCACGGCCTACCCGGCCTACTACGCGCACATGGGCGCCCTCAACAGCTCGGACCCGGGCCCGATCGACCTGAGCGCACCGGAGAGCGTCGACGCGCTCGAGCTGCGACGTCGGGTCGACGCCGGTGAGTGGGTCGTGGACCTGCGCGACCTCAAGGCCTACGCCAGCAGCCACCTGCGCGGCAGCATCGGCATCGACCTCGGCGGGCAGTTCGCCACCTACCTCGGCTGGCTGATGCCCTGGGACACCCCCGTGACCCTGATCGGCGACTCCGAGGAACAGGTGAGCAAGGCCCAGCGCGAGCTCGTCCGCATCGGCATCGACCGCCCGGCCGGCGCCGCGGCCGGCGAGCTGGACGCGCTGGTCCCCGACGAGGCGCTGACCGGTTACCCGGTGGTGTCGTTCGAGGACCTGGCAGACAAGCTGGCCGAGTCCTCGCAGGACCAGGGCCCGCTGCGGGTTCTCGACGTACGGCGCGACGACGAGCGTGCCGACGACGCGATCCCGGGGTCGAGCCACATCCCGATCCACTCCCTGCTCGATCGCCTCGACGAGGTGCCGGACGGCACCCTGTGGGTGCACTGTGCCAGCGGCTACCGCGCGTCGATCTGCGCGAGTCTCCTGGACCGCGAGGGGCACGACGTGGTGCTGATCGACGACGAGTTCGACAAGGCCGTGAAACTGGGGCTGACGACGTCGGGCAGCTGAGCCGGGCAGTCGGCGAGGCATTGCCTCGACGTCCAGTCGTTCAGCAAATGCGCGGCGATCGTCAGATCTTCGGGCCCGCGGCTTGACGGGTCAACGGGTCAACGGGAGCCACTCAACGGCATAGGAAGTGGTCGTGATGGCGACCACTTCCTATGTCGTTGTAGAAGTGCACGGGTGGAGCATCTCGCCACGAGCCGACCGGGGTACGAGCCGATCTGTCACGAGCGCTCATGACGGGTCGAGTGAGTCCTACCTCTTGCCAGTTCGGCTCGCCACCAGGTGCCGCCCTCGATCCGCTCGACTCGGCGCAGGACAAGGTCGCCGTACGCAAACTCGTCGAGCTCTGCCCGGGTCAGCGGCCACGGCGGTCCTTTCACGTCGGAGTCTTCGTCCCGTGTGGTCGCCAGGACCAGCAGCGTGCCTTCTGGTGCAACCAACGCGGCGATGTTCTGCGCCGCGGCCCGGTGCTGCTCAGGCGGCATCGACTGCACAGTGAGACTCTCGACAACCAGGTCGAACCTGCCCTGCCACTCGCGGGGAAGATCCAGGACATCAGCAACGAGGTAGTCCACCTCGCTGGCGGGGTACTTCCGCCGCGCCGCAGCAATCGAGGTCGGCGCGAAGTCGAACCCGGTGGCCCGATGTCCCAGCCGTGCAAGGAACTCGGCGTCGGCCCCGTAGCCGCATCCGACCACCAGCGCCTCGCGGCCGTCACCCGCTAGGTTCTGCGCCTCGGCCCACTCCACGAGCTGTGGACGAGGGCCGCCGTAGTCCCAGGGCGGCCTGGGACCATCGGCCTCCGCGCCGGCGTAGATCGCCTCGAACATGCCGGATGGCTCACCCGTCATTGCTCGAGGCTACTGAACAACGTCTCCCCGCGGCACCAGCTCAGAGCAGAGCGAGGAACACATCGACCCGCTGCCGTTGCGGGTGCGTCCGGGAACCAATCCCGTCAGACCACGGACAGCGGCAGCGACCGGCCGACCAGGCTGCGCCGGACGACCGGCAGCTCCGCCGCGATCCGCCGGATCTCCATCACCGAGGGCGCAGTCGGCGTCGCCACCACGGCCGGCACCCCGAGGTCGCCGGACGTGCGCAGCGGCAGGTCCAGCGGGATCTGCCCGAGCAGCGGGGCGTCGATCGTCGCCGCCAGCCGGGCGCCACCACCCTCACCGAAGATCGGCGTGGTCTCCGCGCACGAGCCGCAGACCAGGGCCGACATGTTCTCGATGACCCCGGCCACCGGCATCCGGGCGTCGCGGGCCATCCGGCCCACCCGGGCCGCGACCGTCTGGGCGGCCACCTGCGGGGTGGTGACCGCGAGCAGCTGCGCGTCGGGCAGCAGCTCGAGCAGGGTCATGGTGACGTCGCCGGTGCCGGGCGGCAGGTCGAGGAGCAGGGTGTCGAGCTCACCCCAGTGCACGTCGGTGAGAAACTGCTCGATCGCCTTGTGCAGCATCGGTCCGCGCCAGACGACGGGCTGCTCCTCCTCCACGAAGAACCCCACCGACATCAGGGCCACCCCGTAGGCCTCGACCGGCAGCATCACGCCCTTGAGCGCCACCGGCGCGCGACGGACGCCGAAGAGCTGCGGGATCGAGTAGCCCCAGACGTCGGCGTCGAGTACGCCGACGCGCTGCCCCTGCTTGGCGAGCGCCACGGCCAGGTTGGCGGTGACCGAGGACTTCCCGACGCCGCCCTTGCCGCTGGCAACCGCGTAGACGTTGGTGGCGGACCCGTCACCGAACGCGTGGGTGCCCTCGGCCCGGCCGCCGCGCAACCGTCCGGCCAGCTGAAGCCGGTCGCTCTCGCTCATCGCGCCGAGGGTGACCTCCACCCGCTCCACACCCGGGACCGCGCCCACGGCGTCAGTCACGTCCGCGACCAGCCGGTCCTTCATCGGGCAGGTCGCCGTGGTCAGCCGGACCGTCACCCGGACCAGGCCGGACCTGCCGAGCTCGACCTCCCCGACCATGCCGGCCTCCGGCAGCGGCATCCGCAGCTCGGGGTCCTCGACGCCGGCGAGGGCTGCGTGCACTGCCGTCGAGGTCCACCGCGGCGGCGGACCGGCTCCTGGAGAGCAGGCTCATGCGTCCTCCCCGGAGGTCTCGGGGCGTCCACCGTCGACCCGGAAGGCCCGTCGCTTCGGCTTCACCGGGCGCATGAAGAACTCCGGGCGGCGCAGCCCTGACGCACTGGGCCCCGGCCGGGTGGTGTCCATCCAGGCCCGGTAGATCTCCCGCGACCGCTTGGTGTCGACGACGACGTCGCCGTACTGGTCGTCCTCTCGCGCCCGCTCCAGGCGCACCTTCTGGTGCCAGCAGTGCATGCCCGACAACGGGTCGGGGTGCACGGCGAAGGCGAGGTTCTGGTGCACGCCGGGGTCGTCCCAGTCGATGCGCTCGCTGTCGGGGTCGTCGCTCTTGAAGGGCTTGACCCCCTCCTTGTAGCGCAGCTTCCAGACCCCGTCGTCGCTCTTGGTGAGGTCGACCAGGCCCATCACCCAGCGCGAGCCGGCGTGCTCGGAGGTGCGCCAGCGGCCCATGTGGTGCGAGAGCCCGAGGACGCCGGGCCGGATCGCCTCGGTCGCCCACGCACGCGCGACGAAGTAGCCGATCTCGGTGTTGACCCGCACCAGGTCGCCGGTGGCGAAGCCGAAGCGGGCCGCATCGACTGTGTTCATCCACATCGGGTGGGTGTTGCTCAGCTCGTTGAGGTACTTCGCGTTGCCGGACCTGGTGTGGATCAGGGTCGGGATGCGGAACGTCGGCACCAGGACCATCTCGCCGCCGTCCCGTCAAGCGAGCGGTGGCTCACGTGCGACTCGATGTAGCCCGGCGCGGCGTACTCCGGCCAGCCGAAGTCGACCATGGTGTCGCTGAACAGCTCGAGCTTGCGCGAGGGCGTCAGCCACCCCTGGGTACGGGAGCCGTCCTCGTGCACCAGTCCCACCGAGCCGGCCTCGCCGACCAGCGGCGGCGTCGAGTCCAGGGTGACCGGCTTGCGCAGCACCCCCTGCGCGTCGGCCGTGGTGCCCTCGACCTCGGCGTCGGTCAGCACCCGCTCGTCGACGCGGTAGGCGTCCTTGGTCACCTCGAACGCGCCGTACTTGCGCATGTAGGCCAGCGGGGTGAGCCCCTGCTCGGCCGCGGCCTCGGGCAGGCCGGGCACGCTGTTCTCGAAGACCCAGCGGTAGTACTCGTCGACGGTCACCTTCTCGCCGGGGCGGTACGGCGACTCGAAGTACTTGCCGGATCCCCAGCGAGCCGTCGGGGTCGATCCGCCAGGACAGCTCGAACCAGAACTCGTTCTCCTCCCAGACCTCCCCCGGGTTGGACTCGCGGGAGTCCGAGACGATCCGGCCCATCTTCTCCATCGCCACCCGCGTCACCGGCTGGCGGAAGCCGAGCCACTTCCCGGCGTACTGCTCGTAGGACTGGGTGTCGTGGCGCTCGGTGCTGTGCCCCATCGGCAGCACGTAGTCGGCGAACGTCGCGGTCTCCGACCAGGTCGGCGTCAGCGCCACGTGGCACTCGACCAGCGCCTCGTCGGTCAGCGCCTCGAGCCAGCTGAACCCGTCGGGGTTCGTCCAGACCGGGTTGTAGACGCGGGAGAAGTACATCGCCAGCTTGCCCCGACCGTCCTGGAGCAGGTGCGGCAGCAGGATCGACATCTCGTTGGTCGACATCGGGAACTCCCGGGTAGAGAAGTTCGTTCCACGACTCGTGGCCGGGCGGTACGTTGGGACCGTGGGCGATGATCTTGTCCCAGCCGTTGGGGCTGGTGCCGCCCTTGGTGCCGACGCTGCCGGTCAGGACGTTGAGGAAGAACAGCGCGCGGGAGACCTGCCAGCCGCCGAGGTTGCCGGCGGTCGCGGCTCGCCACACGTGCGCCGACAGCGCGCTGCCGGCGGTCGCGACGATGTCGGCGAGCTCGTCGATCTGCTCCTCCGGCATCTGCGCCTGCTCGGCGGCGTAGGCGAACGTGTACTGCGCGTAGTCCTCTGTCAGCACCGCCATGAAGGCATCGAAGTCGTCGCCGGCGGCTCGGGGTGCAGGTGCTTGAGGTAGGTCGACCAGTTGACCCACCGCCGGATGAAGTCCCGGTCGACCTGGTCGGTGCGCAGCAGGTAGACGCCACCGCCAGCAGGATCGCCGCCTCGCTGCCCGGCCAGGGTGCCATCCACAGGTCTGCGTGGGACGCGGTGTTGGACAGCCGCGGGTCGAGCACGACGAGCTTGGCGCCGCCGGAGACCTTGCCCTCCATGATCCGCTGGGCGTGCGGGTTGAAGTAGTGCCCCGCCTCCAGGTGGCTGGAGATCAGCAGGATCACCTTGGCGTTGGCGTAGTCCGGCGAGGGCCGGTCGTAGCCGCCCCACAGGGCGTAGCCGAGCCGGGCGCCGGCCGAGCAGATGTTCGTGTGGCTGTTGTGGCCGTCCACCCCCCAGGCCAGCAGGAAGCGCTCCGCGAAGCCGTCCTCACCGGGTCGCCCGACGTGGTAGAGCGACCTCGTCCTTGCGGTCCTCGACGATCGCCGCGCGGATCTTGGCCGCGATGTCGTCGAGGGCGTCGTCCCAGCTGACCCGCTCCCAGTCGCCGCCGCCGCGCTTCCCGGCGCGACGCAGCGGGTGCAGGATCCGTTCGGGGTCGTTGATCTGGTTGATCGTCGCCGGCCCCTTGGCGCAGTTGCGACCGCGCGATCCCGGGTGGGCCGGGTTGCCCTCGAGCTTCTTGATCGACATGTCCGACTTGTCGACGTAGGCCAGCAGGCCGCAGGCCGACTCGCAGTTGAAGCACGTGGTCGGCACGAGCATGTACTCGTGGGGCACCTTGCGCGGGTGCGCCTTCGCGTCGTACTCGACGTGGTGGTCCCAGTCGGAGACCGGGGGGAAGTTGCGCAGGCGTTCGTGGGTGCGCTCACCGGGCAGCACCAGGGGGGTGATCTCGCGCTCCGACTCAAGCGTCATGACGGGTCCCTTCGAGGCAGGGTGGAGTGACGGGGGTGTGCGGCGGGGTGGGTCACGACAGGGGGACGTCCTGGCCGGCACGGACGAAAACGCTCTCGTAGGCCAGCAGCGCCGGCTGGACGAGCAGTCCGGCCAGCGCCAGCAGACGACGGGAGCCCCCGCCCAGGCCGTGGCGCCGAGCACGACGGCCAGCGCGACGGGAGCACCCCGGCGAGCCAGAACGTGCGTGCGTAGCGGCCCGAGCTGACGATCCGCGCGGCCACGGCGGCCTGCTGCGGTCTCGTGCTCGGCCGAAGTACTCGACAGCCCGAGCAGCACCAGGTGCAGCACCGCACCGGTCACGAAGGAGGCCGCGAGCAGGGTCCACGCGCAGTCGGAGAGGTCGGCGAACAGCCCGGCCACGGCGAGCGCGCCGCTGCCGACCATCACCGCCTGCACCAGCAGGTGCCAGAACAGCAGCCGGGACTGCCACAGGTCGCGGCCCTCGGCCTGGCCGAAGAGGAAGGCGGTGTAGCCGGCCATCATCGCGCTCGCCGGCAGTCCCAGCCAGGCCAGCGGCGTCATCAACCAGCCGAGGTCGAGGAGCACCGCCAGCAGCCACAGGACGGCACCGCCGGAGAAGATCGTGAGGACGTAGGAGCCCAGCACCAGCCAGGAGGTCCAGTTGGACTTCAAGAAGATGTAGAGGAAGCGCTCGGGTCGCTTGAGGTCCCAGACCAGCAGCGCGCCGGTGGTGGCCGCCCCGAAGAGGCCGAGCAGCGGGGCGACGTAGTCACCGACCGCCCCCAGCTCGACCCCGAGGAGGTGCGCGAGGCAGGCCAGCGCGAGCGCCCCGGCGCCGACCCCCTTGGTCCACAGGTAGGTGGTGACCTTCCAGCCCCAGGGACGGGGATGGGCGGTGTTGAGGGTGGTGCGGGCGTTGGTCGCCGGGTCCCCGGGCAGGTCCTCGGCGGTCTCGAGGCGCTGGGCGTCGGGCTTGGCCCAGATGTAGGTGTCCTCGACGGGGGCCGCGAGCGGGTCGAGCACCGCTCGGTCGGCCCCGAGGTAGAAGACGTTGGGCCCGGTGTTCTGCTCCGGAGAGCGGACCAGCCGTGGGGTGGTCGTCGACCAGGCGGGCGATGCCACTGGTCGGGTCGTCGAGGTCGCCGACCCAGATCGAGTGGGTCGGGCAGACCACGACGCAGGCGGGCTCGAGGTCCTCGTCGACGCGGTGGGCGCACAGGTTGCACTTGGCAGCGGTGCTGGTGTCCTTGTCGATGTAGATCGCGTCGTACGGACAGGCCTGCATGCAGCTCTTGCAGCCGATGCAGCGCTCCTTGTCGAAGTCGACGATGCCGTCCTCGCGCTTGTACAGCGACTCGGTCGGGCAGATCTTCACGCAGGGCGCATCGGTGCAGTGGTTGCACCGCATCACCCCGAAGGAGCGGGAGGTGTCCGGGAAGGACCCACTGTCGACGTACTTGACCCAGGTGCGGAACTGGCCGACGGGGACGTCGTGCTCGGTCTTGCAGGCCACGGTGCAGGCGTGGCACCCGATGCAGGTGCGTTGATCGATGGCGAACCCGAGCTGCATCCCGTCAGCCTCTTCCGGACGAGGTAGCGGTAGACGCCGTCCTCCATCGAGCTGTCGAGCAGCTCGTTGCCGGTGTCCTTGGCCCACGACGGGATGTCGCTCTGCGAGCCGCCGTCGGTCGCCTCGATCAGGAGCACCTGGCCCGAGCTGAGGCCCTTCATCTGGCGTGAGGCGAGCAACACCGGCATCGGGCACTTCTGGCCCTTCGCGTCCGCGGTCGCATCGACGTGCTGATCCATGGTGACTCCTCGATTCGGTCGGGCGTGGCCGAGACGGTCAGATGAACAGGTTGATCTGGGACCGGCTCATCTCCGAGAGCGCCGTCGCGGCGCCCACCGGGTCGCCGGCGCCCTCGATGAGCTGGTCGCGGCGAAGGCCCATCAGCTCCATGGTCATCTCGCAGGGCCAGAGGTTCACGTCCAGCTCGATGCACATGTCGAGCAGCTCCTTGGGGCTGGCGACCTTGTTGTTGCGAGCGAGCTTCTTCATCATGAAGGCGCCGGCGCCTCCCATGTTCAGCTTGGAGAGCTTCAGGTGGCTCACGCCGGGCGGGTTCAGCCCCGCCAGCGCCTTGGTCATCGCGTTGGTGCCGGTGATCCGGACGTCGTCGCGGACCAGCGGGAAGAGCCCCCAGAACGTGAAGAAGATGGTGGTCTTCATGCCGTAGGCCGCCCCCGTCGAGCCGAGGATCAAGGTGGGCCAGATCTTGTCGAGATCCCCGCTCCACGCGACGATCGTCATGCTGTCGGGTGTGTCGTCCTCGGGTGCCGCATCGGTCATGACCGGGCTCCTCCATCGGTGACGAGGGGATTGCACTGTGTTGCCCGTCACATTACATTCGTGATGACGCATACAACAACCCCCACGGGTTAGTTGTACGGACATTGGGCGTGGCCCCGTGCGTCAGCGCCACACCCGACCGACCTCGGGATGGGAGCACGACATGGAAGCCTGGACGATCTCGGCCGCCGAGCTGCACGAGGGGATCCTGCGCGGTCACATCTCCGAGATCCTCGACGTCCGCAACAGCGACGAGTTCGAGGAGCAGCGGCTCGAGACGCGGCGGGAGGTCCCGATGCGGCACGCGCCGGTCTACGAGGTCCTCGAGGAGCCCGAGCGTTTCGCCGGCGACACCCTCGACGACGCCATCGTCATCTGCGGGCACGGGAACGGCTCGGCCCTGGTGGTGCAGGAGTTCAATGCCCTCGGCAAGGAGACCCGCTCGCTGGCCGGTGGCATGGAGGCCTGGGCCCAGCTGCTGGTGCCGATGACTATCGAGGGCCTGCCGGAGCCGGTGCGCGCCTGGCAGCTCCAGCGCCCGGCCAAGGGCTGTCTCTCCTACGTCATCGGGGTCCCGGGTGAGAAGTGCATCGTCGTGGACCCTGCCCGGCACCACGCGCCGTACCTCCGGCTGGCCGAGAGCCACGACATGAGGGTCACTCACGTCATCGACACCCACGTGCACGCCGACCACATCAGCGGTGGCCCCGCCCTCGCCGAGCACCTCGGCGTGGAGTACCACCTTCCTCCCGAGGACAGCGCCGAGGAGATCCCCTTCCAGAACCGCGCCCTGTCCGACGGGGAGGAGATCGAGCTGGGCGCCGAGACGGTGATGCGGGCCATGACCATGCACCTGCCAGGCCACACCCCCGGGACCACCGCTCTCCTGGTGGGCGAGCGGCTGCTGCTCGTGGGCGACACCATCTTCGTCCGCGGCCTGGGACGCCCCGACCTGACTGGACAGGCCGAGGACCTGGCGCGCTCGCTCTTCGCGCAGCGTCCACGACCGGCTGGAGCCGCTCGACCCAGACACCGTCATCGCTCCCGCGCATTGGTCGAGCCCGGAGGAGTTCAACGAGGCCGGCACCGTGACCACCACGCTGCGCGAGGTCTTCGAGGCGACCCTGCTCAACGAGCGGGCCGATCGAGCGCTTCGTCGAGGAGATCGTGTCCACGCTCCCGCCCGCGCCCGCGGCCTATGACACGATCAGGCTGGTCAACGCCGGGCGGCTGCGGCCGCCCGAGGACGAGCTCCTGGTGCTCGACGTCGGTCGCAACCAGTGTGCGGCGTCCACCTCGCTGACATGACCCGACCGAGAGACAGAGGGATGCCCGTGCCGCCTGACTCCTTCTCCCGCGCCCGGCACGGGCCGGACCAGGAAGGCGGCACCGACCCCGACTACCGCTTCACGCTGGCCAACGAGCGGACCTTCCTGGCCTGGGTCCGCACCGCCCTGGCCCTGATGGCCGCCGGGGTCGCGGTGATCCACTACGTCCCCGGCCTGAGCCTGATGCGGCATCTGCTCGGGTTCCTGCTGATCGGTCTGGGCGGCTTCCTGTCCGCGATGTCCTACCGCGACTGGCAACGCAACGAGCACGCGATGCGGCTGGGCCGACAGCTGCCCCCCTCCTTCGTCCCGCGGCTCGTGTCCTGGACCCTGGTGCTCGCCGCGGTGGCGGCGCTGACCCTGGTCATCGTCGACCTGGTCGACTGACCGTGACTCGTCGGTGGCCCTCCCGCGGCGAGCGTCATCGGTCCGCACCACGACGCCGGCCTGCAGGCCGAGCGCACCTCGATGGCCTGGCAGCGCACCTCCCTGGGCGTCGCAGGGGTCTCGGCGCTCCTGCTGCACCAGACCGGGGGGCGACTTGTCGCGACGCTGCCCGGCCTGCTCGGGCTCGGCCTGGCGACGACGCTCCTGGTGCTCGGCGAGCTGCGCTACGAGGGCACCACCGGTGCCATCGGCGCCGGGGCCGACCCCGTCGACCCCCGACTGCCGCTGCTGCTGGCCGGCACCGTGACGCTCCTGGCGGCGATGGCCGTCGGGTTGATCCTCCTTCAAGGTTAAACTTCATGTGCCGGTCGTTCGACCCCGAGAGCCAGGGAGGTGCCCGTGGACGAAGCCCTGGAAGCCGAGCTGCGTGAGCTGCACGAACGGGTGTGCAAGGCCATCGCCGACCCGAAGCGGCTGCTGATCATCAGCGTGCTCCGCGACTGCGAGCTCAGCGTCGGGGAGATCGCGGCCACCCTGGAGCTGAGCCAGTCCAACGCCAGCCAGCACCTCGCGGTCCTCCGTGAGCGCGGCATCGTGACCACCCGGCGGGCCGGCACCAGCGTCTACTACTCCCTGAGCAACCAGAAGATCCTGACCGCGATCGACCTGATGCGCGAGTTCGTCGCCGAGGAGCTGGGTCGGCCCGTCGTACGACCGGCCCACAAGGTCAGCAGCGTCTTCCTCGGCTGAGCACGCGCTCGAGCCGCTGCTGCGGTGACCCGTTCATGCAGCAGATCCTGGATGGCCATGGTGCTGGTGACGAACGGGCGGCAACCAACCGACGGCCGTCACCGAAGAGGCGCAAGACGCCCCGGGTCAGGCCCAGGTCGCGAACCTGCTTGCAAGTGCCCGCCACCGCCGATCCAGCGGCCAGGCGCGTCGGCTCACCGGCCGTGTTGCGCGACCAGCCACCGCATAAACGTCGAGTTCTCGCAAAGCGCTACTACATCAAGTTCCTCCGGGTGCGCCCCGAACTTTGCGACGACGGTCCCCTCGTGCGGATCTACCCACAAGTACTGTCCGTGGATCCCAGCACCATAAATGGCGCCATGCTCGTCGCCGGTGATCCACCACTGGCTGCGGTAGCTGCCACGTGGGTGAACGGAGCGGAAGTGAGTGCCGGTTGCTGCGCCGGCGTCCCCACCGGCCATGATGTCGCTCACGAACGACCCGGGGACGACTTGCCGTCCGTCGACCGCGCCACCGTCGAGGAGGAGCTGACCGAGTCGCGCGCAAGGTCCCGCGTTGTGCATGCGACGCCGCCGTTCGCGAACGCGAAGCCTCCAGCGTCGACGGTGATGTCCGCATCGTGCTGGGTCGGCAGCTTCGACCACAGCTGCGATCGAATGTTTCGGTCAATGTCGGCGCGGCGGTCAGAGCCAGACGGATAACCGTCACATTGAAAAACGTCTTCGGCGATGTGCGTTTTCGCGGATCGCTGGAAAAAATTTTGAATCAGATCAATTTGCTTCGTCCGCCGCCGGAACAAAAATAGGCGGGCGATTTTTTATTTTTAATTAAATGAACCAGGAGGAAAAATAAGGTGGGAAAAATCAGCAAAGTTTTAATCTTTGTCTCAATTTTAATGTGCGCGTCAATTTTCGCATTGGCGCAGGATACTTCGATCACGACGCGGACTAATCAGGCGCGTCCGACACCGACGCCGGTCACGCGCGCAACGCCCGTCCGCCCGCTGTCGGCGCAGGAACAGCAGCGACAACAAGCTTCGAGCCAGCGCCGAGCGCAGGAAGCCGCCGAGGGAACGCCCGACGTGTTGCTCGATGTGCCGAACCTTTCGGTTGATGAAATCACGCTCGAAGTCGAAAATTTAAGAGCCAAAGTTTCGCTCGATGCGCGTCTCGCCAATCTTTTGCAGTTGACGGCAGGCGCGGATGTCGCAATTGATAAAGTAAAGTTGACGATTAAAGGCGTTAAAGCCGAGGTTTTGCTGAAAGTTCGGCTCGATAACGTTAACAGCATCATTGACCGCACTCTGACGACGATTGACCGCAATCCGCAGATTTTGGAAAAACTTTTAACTTCAGTTGATAACGCTGTCGGCACGGTCGGAAGTGTCGCCAACACCGCGCTGCAACCGGGCGGAGTTTTGAGTCAAACGGTCAATACGCTCGGTCAAACCGTCCAGCGCACACTCGACACCACTGGCAACTTGGTTGAAAAAACTCTCGACACCACCGGTAAGGTCGTCAACCAACGCGCCATCGGCTCTGTTCTCGACACGGCGGCAACCGGCTTGCGAGTTGTCAATGAAACGACCAACGGCGCCGGTCAAACCGTTCGCCGCTTACAAGATTCGACCGGCGGAATAATTGAAGTCGTTGTGGATTCAGCCGGAAAAATCGTCAGTTCAAAAATCGTCAGCAAGCAGCACGCTCAAATCAGTAAAATAAAACTTTTAATATAAAAAAACGGGCGAGATAAATATTTATTTCGTCCGTTTCTTTTGTTAGAGCCTGTTTAGAAATTAGAAAAGTACCATTAGACGGCATATTTATAGCTCGAAGTTTCAAGGAAATGATGAGTTCCGTAGGAACGGCATAAATAATATGCCGTTCCTACGGAACTCGATTCTATTTTTAACGATTAGGTCTCTAAATATTTCGCTCCTACGGAGCTGATTTTGAATTTTCAAACAGGCTCTTAGAAAATTTTACCTTTACATTTTTATATTTGTATTTCGCTCGTAGAAAACGCCGTCGGAAAATCCCTGAATCGTTTTATCATTTTCCGCTAACTCAAGCCGTTTTTCCGTCAAAAGACAAAAGTTTTCGTCCAATTCGATGCCGCAAAAAGTGCGGTTTAATTTTTTCGCAACAACCGAAGTCGTGCCGCTTCCCGCAAACGGATCGAGAATCAAGATCGTTTTCATTGGTCGAAGCGAGAATAATTTTTGCCAGAAGTTTTTCCGGTTTTTGCGTCGGATGCGTCGTATTTTCGGGCATTGACCAAAACGGAACAGTCAGATCAGTCCACAGATTCGACGGATGCGTCAGGCGAAAATTTCCCTCTTTCGATCTGTCCCAATCTTTCGGCTTGCCGTTTTCGGTATAAGGCGCGAGAACTTTGCGTTTTGTTTTGACCGAATGAGATATTAAAAGTGTAATCGTCAGAAACGGTAAAAAACCAGATGTCTTCCGAAGCATTTTTCCAATTCGCTTTCGCGCCGCGTCCTTTTTCGCGTTCCCAAGTGATGCGGTTTCGCAAAACGAAATACTTCATCCCGATTCGTTCGATCGCCGAGGACGAACGCCAATCGCCGCAAATGTAAACCGAAGCCGTCGGTTTCAAAAGCGGAACGCAGTCTTTTAACCAAGAATCAAGCCAATTTTCATATTCGTCCACCGAAGTTTGTTAAATGAATTTTCACCGAAATTTTTCGACAGATTATACGGCGGATCGGCAAACAACAGATCGAAAGATTGTTCGGGAAGCAGTTTGAGAATTTCAAATGTATCGCCGCAGATCGTTTTATTTTTTATCGAATCGAGATCAGTGATGTTTTTGACAAGATCAAAGAAACGCGAAACTTTTCGATTTCTTCTGTTCCCAATTCGATCGTGCGGTTACGCGGCGCACGTTTCGTTGTTTAGCGGAAAAGTCATTTAGAAAATTAGTGTTCGATTTTTATTTTGACGGTCTGCACGTTTTCCTTAACTTCAACTTCCAGAATGTGCGTTTCACAGCCTTTCGGAATTACGGTAATGCTTCCGTCGCGTTCGAGATAAGCGGATTTTACCTGTTCCGCTTTTTCGACTCCGGCTTTTTGTCTGAGAGCTTGCAGCAACTGATTTCACCGATTTTGCTTTCCTGCATCGCGCTTTCTAAAACTTTCCCGTCCTTGATCAATTCGCGTTCGGAATTTTTCACGAAACCGCTGACTTTATCATATTTGTATGTAACCGCCGAGATTATCCAATGAAGTGCGATCAGGATTGAAACGACGACGATCATATCGATTAGACGAATCCCGCCCGTGATGGCACGGCTCATAATCGAACCGACGACAAAACCGAGCAGAATATCAAACGTCGTAAAGCCGCCCATAAAGCGGCGTTTAGCAACCCGTATGAGAGAAAAAGCGCGACGCCGTAAACGATGACCGTTCGCAAAACGAGCTGCCAGATCGGAATCGGCGAATTGATGTCGCTTCCCGCCGATTGCCCAGATAAAATCCTGAAACCACGTCTGAAACAAAAAGATTTGTAAATAAATCATCGTTTCAACATTTTATCAATAAATTTTCAAATATTCCGCGATAAAATTTAATCGGACAGTAAAATCATTGCGAGC